>NZ_WJBI01000013.1:26951-29959 GCF_020804225.1 Methanosarcina sp. DH2 | reverse complement strand
GTCCWGGACTGCAAAGCCGAAGTAGCCTGGAAATACACAAGGCCCCAGGTCGAATGGCTDGAGCGCAAAGGCTACATTAAGTACTAATTTAAGGTATCAGAATAAAGGCCTGATAAAGGTATCTAAAATAAAGGTGTCTAAAAAAGACGCCTGAAATCCATATTTTACTTTTCTGCAGGAGCGCGTCTATGTTGCTACGAGCAAGGTTCTATAGACGACAAATTTGATATATCTCACATTTTAGCATTTATAATTGCTATAGAAAAATGCTGAAATTTCTTTCATTCTCTCTATTTCTATTTTAATATATTTTTCCTGGCGGCGGTCTGTCTTAAAAGCCGAAAATTTGTAAATTTTGCAGCTTCAGGAGAGTACTTCGAAGAGCCGGTCAATTTCACAATTTATCTATTTTTTAGAAAATACTTTCTTGATCTAATTAACTTCTTGTAGCCGATAAAAGGTAGGCTTTTCTGCTACTTGGATTGAGCAGCGAATCGAAAACTGAGTCTTTTATATAGATTATATTAAAAAGAGGCGAAAAAGTACTCTCAATTTCAGCCTTTGAGGCTCTTCTGGGCAGCTCGTATTCGCCCGGCTCTTTATCAGAGAAACACAGCATGAAATATTTGCCTCCTTCCTTGAGCACCCTGTGTACCTGCCGTGCAAAAACCGGTCTCTCTTCATCCGTCATTACGTGAAACAAGCCGGAATCAATAACGACATCGAACTCGCCTTCCTTGAAAAGTCGGTCCATCTGCAGTACATTTCCTACGGCAAAATTTACCTTAACATGACGCTCTATGGCTTTTGCCTTTGCATCGGAGATGGCATTTTCAGCAAGGTCCATACCCACGGCGTCACAGCCATTCATCGCCAGCATTATCGCATTCTCACCCCGACCACACCCTATGTCCAGAGCTCGTCCAGGCTTGATTTCTCCATTTTGTATAACAGCCTGAAAAGCGGGCTGGGGGTGACCTACGTCCCACGGCGGCGTGCCTTTATATACTTCATCCCAGAACAAATTTCTCCTCCTCGAAGCTAAAAATATTAAGTTACAATTTGATATGCGGTTAACGATAAACCTTAATCTTAATAACTTTTCTGGGCGACCTTTATTCTGGAGGTCCAGGTAGTTTTGACAACAACTGTGAAACACCGTCTGTTTTTTTAAACAAAAACCGGGTTAATGCATGTGAAATAAGCTATTTTTCCCCAGTCTGCGATTCTTTGTAGATTTAGAAGGAGCACTTCGCAGGGCTTATCTTTTAGACCAGAGTGATTTTTTTCTGTAGAAGAAAGTTTTAGAATTATGGTGAAATGTCAAAACTGGACCGATGAATACTAAAGAAAATCTACCCCTACCAACTTCAGGAAAAATATATTTTTCCTGCCGGCAGTCTGCTGAAATCTTCCCTGAATAGGTGTGTTAAAGAAAACAGAAGAAAAACAGAAGAAAAACAGAAATTAAAAACCCGATTTTTTTGCAGCTTTAGAAGGGACACTTTACAGGAGATGCCGTTAAAGAAACTATTGAAAACATTAAATAAGCGATTCAAGCCTGTCTGGAATTCCTTGAAGAGGATGAGTTGGAGAACCCCTTTTAAAGTTAAAATTTTTGTGGGCTTAGCTTTTCAGGATCAAAAAATCTCTTCTTACAGTACAGGGCAAATCCATTTGGATTTGGTTAAGGTACAAAACTTCAAAAAGTGTTATTTTTTATGTTATACATCTGAGATAATGTTGGAAAATTATTATATACGGATTCAAAGTTGTGCATAAAATTCGTTAACTGAGTCCAATGAAGATTATTTATAGCATTCTAAGCAAAGATATAGGGGGTAATTCTCTGGAGATATCAAAATTTAAAAGATTGCCAGGACATATTGCTATAATACCGGATGGTAACAGAAGATGGGCTCTATCTAGAGGCTTAGAAAAACATGAAGGATATGACAATGGAATAATTCCAGGCTTGGAATTATATGATACATGCGTAAAAGTTGGAATAAAAGAAGTTACTTTTTTTGGATTTACTCAAGATAACACAAAAAGGCCTCAAGTTCAAAGAAAAGCATTTGTAGATGCTTGTATAAAATCAGTTCGAGAAATTTCTAAACGTGATGCTGAACTACTTGTAGTAGGCAATACTAATTCGGATATGTTTCCGAAAGAGTTACTTGCATATACAAAGAGAACTAAATTTGGGAAAAGTAAAATAAGGATAAATTTTTTGGTAAATTATGGCTGGTATTGGGATTTAACGTATGCATTTGATAACTCTTCAGATAGTAAAAAAATAGTAGAAAACATTGCATCAGCAGAGATTCCAAGAATAGATTTACTTATTCGCTGGGGAGGAAGACATAGACTCAGTGGAATGCTTCCAGTTCAAACGGTATATTCAGACATGTATGTAGTCGATGAAATGTGGCCGGACTTTAAGCCAGAACACTTATTCAATGCACTAGAATTCTATCAAGAGCAGGATATCACATTAGGCGGGTAAAAATAGGTAGTCCTATATTATTTGATTGGTGCTATCTCAAAACACCCCTCCTACATACTATATTTTTTCATTATTTACTTTTACAGTTATAGTAGACCTTTTTATATGTCAATTACCCCAACGCTAAAGCTGTGGGGCTTACGCTTCTACATCTTAGTTTCCTAAGCAGAGCACCATAGGCAGATTGACGACTGCCCTAGAAGCTATATTTTTAGCCGCATTATAATCAGCATTTTCCGTATTCCCACATTCAAGGCAGACGAAAGATGCCTGATTCTTTCTGTTCTTTTTATCAATATAGCCACAAGCAGAACATTCTCTTGAAGTGTTTCGAGGATCAACTGGAACTACCGAAACTCCTAACAGTTTTGCTTTATACTCAATGAAGTTCCTTAATTCAAGAAAAGCCCATTTTCCAATTGATTCACGAACAGCCTTTGAAACCGTTACTCTCTCCCTAATGCCTGAAAGGTCTTMAAGTGCAATAGCTCGATTTGTG
>NZ_WJBI01000013.1:0-26941 GCF_020804225.1 Methanosarcina sp. DH2 | reverse complement strand
GCCATTTGTGCAAACAGTCCAAACATTTCTCTGATTACATAGTAGATCTGCATTTGCAGAGCTAATTTTCCAACAATCCAATATTAGTATGCAAATTCAGAGATGAAATCACATGCTTCATTGAATTTCTCCATAGTCTTTAAGAGTTTGTCATGTTGCTCTTGATTAGTTATAAGTTTTGATTTGACAGTTAGTAGCATAGATTTCACCTCTTTTATATTGAGTATATGATTCAATAGTATATATGAATCAATAATATATATGACTACTGTGCCTGTGTTAAGTTGACGGAATTCCTCCCTCCGCTAAAGCAACAGGGCTTCCTTCCTTATGATCCGTGAGCGGATTCCAGTCCAAACTTCCCAAACACATTAGCAACTTCTTCTTTCATTCAAAGTCAACCCTATCATTCCGCTCACATAAAAGCTCATGTGTTTTTGACAGCAGCAAGATCCTGTTACAATAATGAAGAATTTTTACTTTCAGGCTAATCAGAAAGCACGGAAACCTGACCTTTCCAGATCTGAAACAAGGATAAGTGTGAGATATAAAAAGTATGAGGCCTGAAAAAAAGACGGGTTGGGATCATAAAATAAAGAATTATAAAGATATGAAATAGTAAAAAACTAGAAAAAACCTGTATGAATTGGATAATCCAGACAGAAAAATATGAAAAATGAGCGATTCGTGCTCTGGAAAAGTTAAAAGTCGAAAAGTGTCTTCTGGTTTTTAGGTTCAGCTTTTTTTAAGCCTTCTCCTGTATTTTCCTGCATGTCTGCAGAGGCTAAAACTTTATCAGTAATCCTTTGTTTTGGAAGCTCTATATCAACCAGATCCTCAACCAGATCCTTTTCTTTTGACGGTATGGAGAGGGGTTTCTGTAAAAATTCAAAAAATTGTTCTTTTTCTGGCAGTGATTCTGAAAGAGAAAGTAAACTATTTTCTGCAAGTTCCGGATCAGCAAGCAGTTTCTGTCCGGAAGTTTTTTTAGTCTCAAAAGTCTCTTTTTTCTCTACAGCCGCTTTTTTCTCTAAAGTCTCTTTTTTCTCTAAAGCCTCAGGTGGTGTGTCAAATCCCAGGTTAAGTGTTTTCTGCTTACCTTCGGAAGGCTGAGACTCAGGAATTTCAGGTTTCCCGGAAGGTGCTTCCTGTTTTTTCTCCGGAATATTAACGGGGCAGCTGAGGGTTTTCTGTTTCTCATCTACTGAAGGGACAGGAGCTTTAAAAAAGTCAGGCTCTTCGGTTTTATCCTTTATTTCACCGAGAAGTTTCTGTGCCTCATCGTAGATTTTCTGCAGTTTTTTGCTCGCTTTTGTACTTCCTGAAAGATACATAAGCTCCTCAAGCTCAAGCCCGAGGTTTGCAGTAACCTCAACAGCAGATACTTCATCCTTTAGCATTCGCGAGTAAAAACCCATAAGGTTGTTCCTCGAATAATGCATTGATTCAAAGCTATGCTCGCCGATCTTTGAAGCGATATTATCTCTCATATCCCGCTTCGAACGAGTCTGCCCGAGCCTTCTCCAGAGTGAAGGCTGCTGATATTTAATAAAGCCAGGGTACGGTCTTGTCTTTGAAAGGGCGGCCCCGCAGACCATAAGCATGCTGGCATACCTCCACATCCTGTAATTCTGGCGCTTTTTTACACGCCCGAGGTAAAGGTCAGCTTTTGAAAGATAGCAAAAACCCGCCCTTATATCTTCTAGGTCCCCATCCTTTCGGGCATACTGGATAGGCAGGTTTTCATCTATCCAGTGCACGAGATCTTCAGGACTTTCATCAAGCCCGCGTGCAGATTCAAGAGCCCTTTTACAGTCAGTGCTTTTAAAGATTTTCTGCATCGCCTTGAAGATATTCTCCTTGACGTCCCTGCCTGCAGTACTGATATCCTCAACTTCGATGGCTTCCTTCCCATTCGCTGCAGCCTGGAGGTCATTCATGGCACTCCTAAAATCTCCCCCTGCATTTTCTGCAATCTGCAGGACAGCTTCCTGGCTGCAATAAACCCCTTCAGCCTCACAAACTTTTTTCAAAGCAGGGACCATGGAACGACTCTGAACGGACCCGAACTTAATTTCCAGACATAGATTCCGTATTGTGGGTGTTAGCCCGTAAATGTCATTTGCAATAAGCACCATCGGCTGAAGCGTAGATTTTATGATCCCCGAAAGAGCCCTCATTCCCCCCCTGTCTGAAGTCCCATGGATATTATCCGCCTCATCAAGGATAATAAGGCGCTTCCCACCAAAAAAAGTATTCATTGACGCTGCAGAGCCAGCAATCTTCTCAATAACACCTGCAGTCCTCTGGTCACTTGCATTGAGTTCAATAACCTCCCAGTCCATATCCCTGGCCAGGGCATGGGCACTTGAAGTCTTCCCTATCCCTGCAGGCCCATAGAGAATTACCGCCCTTCTCTCAGGAATCCGGGATTGCCATTCCTCAGCCCATACCCTGAAATCCTGTATTGCCTTCTTGTTCCCCACGACATCTCCAAGTGTCCGGGGTCGGTATTTTTCAGCCCATTCGATTGCCGACATCATCATAAACCATACCAATAAAAAAGGAACTCATTATTAACTTTATATGTTTTAATTTCTTTATCAAGTAAAGCGCCTGCACTCCTATAATCTTCCAACGCCGATTTTTTAAAATAAAACATCACTTATAAATTAGTCTTCTAGAACAAAAACAATGCTCCTTATTCATAAGTTATTTTGCTTGAGATAATATAGTAATAATATCTATAGATTAGCCCTCTTTAGCGAAGCTTGCTTATATGATCCATAAAATTAGTCCTCCTGAGAAAGGCTCACTACTCTAACTTATAACTTAGTCCTCTTGAGCGAAGCGAAGCGTAGCGAAAAGGACCTCGTGCTCCCGAAGCGAAACTCGGGAAGCGAAACTCGGGAAGGGCAAAATTAATTAATGGGTGTGTTTGTTTTTCTTTGAACTACTTCAAATCTTAAACAAAAGTCTGGATGGATATGGAAAAGAACGGCATGTATGCCCTCCTTGAAGCTATCGAAGCACGAGCCCGGGCGAACAGGGCAAGAGTGGCTATGGGAATAAGGGAGCCAAACCCCAAGACTCTTGAGAGTGCATGGAAAGCCCAGGAAATGGGATATGCACAGGTTGTCCTTGTAGGAAATAAGAAAGAAATAGACAAAATAGGGACCAAACTTGAGGTTGTGGATACTGACGACCCCGAAAAAGTCCTTTCAGAACTACTGGTTTCAAGGAAAGTGGATGCAGCTATAAGGGGCACTGCAAAAGCATCCGGGACCCTTTCAAACCTGAAAGAAGCCCTTGGTATGAAGAGGGTTTGCAGACTTGCCCTGCTTCTGACAGCAGACGGAACACCTTTCTTCCTCGCTCCTGTTGGAATAGATGAAGGAAACACGATTGCAGACAAACTCCGTATGATTACCCTTGGTGCAGAGCATATAAGGAGGTTAGGAGTAGAGCCTGTTGTTGGAGTGCTTTCTGGAGGCAGGATCGGAGATATAGGAAGGGACAGGCGCGTGGACAGGACTCTCGCAGATGGAGAATTCGTAGCAGGACGGGCTCGGGAGCTCGGGATTAATGCCAGACATTACACAATTCTTATTGAAGATGCCATAAAGGAATCGAATTTCATCGTTGCCCCTGATGGGATCTCAGGCAACCTCATTTTCCGGACCATTGCTTTCCTTGGCGGAGGCGACGGGTTAGGAGCTCCGGTATTGATGGACGATTATGTGTTTGTGGACACATCAAGGGTAGGCGGGCATTTCACAAAAGCCATTATGCTTGCAAGTGCGTTATCCTACCTGCACAAGGAAAGAAAAAAGGTGATTTGCTGAATCTTATTGCTGAAAACTGGCCTCCCGTAAAAGGTGATTATGTTACAGGAAAACCGGATTCAAGGATTGCAGTCGTAACCCTTGCAAGCCACTTTGATGCCTGCCCTGATGCTGCCATCTGGGGAAGTTCAAAGACTGAAAATCTGGGAGTCGAAAAAATAATTGTAAACGTAATTTCGAACTCCAATATACGGTATATCCTTGTCTGCGGGACCGAGTCAAGGGGCCATCTGGCAGGCCATTCCCTGCTTGCAATCCATGCAAACGGGATTGATGAACAGGGCAGAATTAAAGGTTCGCAGGGTGCAATTCCCTTTATAGAAAATATCTCCCTGGGTGCAGTCGAACGATTCCAGCAACAGGTCACACTTCTGGACAGAATAGGGCTGAACGACCCTGAAGAGATCCGGAAGCTTGTGGAGGATTATAAGGAAAAGGGAGAAGTGTACCCTGAAGAGCCTGTGGTCGCCTGTGCCCCTAAAAAGAGGCAGTCCTCTTTTGCGGTTCCCACCTCAGGAGATGTAATAATCTCAGAAGAATTCGTAATGGATTCAATGGCAGGAATTATTTGCCTGGCGGAAAACCTCTGATCCTCTAAATTAAAGATATTAGTTTAAGAGATAAATTAGTTTGAGAAACAAATTAGCTTGAGAAACGAATTAGCTTGAGAAATATGTTAGCTTGGAAGATATATTAAGTTGAAAATATATTTTTAATCGATATGAATTATATGGATGTTTTGTAATAAAAAGAGTTAATTCAAAAAAAGTTAATTCGAAAAGAATCAATTCGAAAATAATCAATTCAAAAAATAATCAATTCAAAAAATAATCAATTCAAAAAATAATCAATTCAAAAAATAATCAATTAAAAAAGAGTCAATTTTAATACTGGCTTCAAAAAAGTAGTGAACTTTGAGAAGTATGGATTTTGAGGGCTAAAGATGTTTAAGTTCCAGAAAGAACAGGAAATTGCTAACATTGCAGGGGTAAAGGTAGGCGGACAGCCTGGAGAGTTACCTACAGTACTTGCAGGGACTATTTTTTACAATAAACACGAAATCGTAGAAGATGCTGCAAAAGGACTTTTTGATAGGACTGCTGCCGAAAAACTTGTAAACCTGCAGGAGTCGGGTTCGGATACTACCGGAAATCCCCATATGGTCCATATCTTTGGCACAACCCTCGAGAGTATAACTCGTTATATTGATTTTATTGCAGAGATTTCGGACTCTCCTTTTCTTATAGATTCCCCCGAAGGAACTGTACGTGCCCATGCAGCCGAATATGTTAGTGAAATAGGGCTTGCAGACAGAGCAGTCTATAACTCCATAAATATGAGCATAAATGTATCAGAAATAGAAGCTCTTGCTCAGTCCGATATTGACAGTTCGATTATTCTGGGCTTTAATGCCATGGACTCCTCTCTCCAGGGCAGGATGGCAATGCTCGAAACCGGCGCAGGCCTGTTAGAAGAGGGTCTCCTCTCAATTGCAGACAAATGCGGGATAGTCAACAAGCTTATCGATCCGAGCATTACCCCTATGGGAAACGGAGCCGGAATAGCCCTCAGAATGACCATTACCGCAAAAGCAAAATGGGGGCACCCTACAGGTTCTGGAATCCATAACGCTCCCTCAGCCTGGAACTGGCTAAATCAGCAAAAAGAAAAGGATCCTGTTCTGTATAAGATCTGCGACGTAGGCTCTATTTGCCTCCAGCAGGCTGCAGCCGGAGATTTCATCCTTTATGGTCCGATAGAGTATGCACAGTACGTTTTCCCCATGGCTGCAATGAGCGACATCATGATTGCTGAAGCTGTCGCTGACCTCGGTATCGAACCTGCAGAAAGACACCCGATTAACCTTCTAGTCTAATTTTTTGGCATGTAACCACTGGTAATCTGACCTGCAGTTTAGCCTGCTCTAAATTTAAAAGTCTGACCTGCCTTGCCTGAGAATAGTCCTTTGGCCTCGCGAATCGATTTTTCAGTCTACAGGCAAATATAATGCCTCCACCAGCCTGTATGACGGCCGGTCAAAAAAGAGGAAAGAAATAAAGGAAGAAGAACTTGAAAGAACGGATCAATATAGCGAATAAGGTTGTAAGGGTCAGTTCAGGAGACAGGGTTTTGGACCAGCTGTTTTTTTAAGCAATGTAACACCTTTTAGAAACTTTGCATCCAAAAGTATTTACTTCCATGAATTAAAAATATAATATAAAATTCCTTAAAATGGAAAATTATCAGTAAACTAAGTTAAGGGAGTGGGATAATGGCTATAATAAAGAACAAAACAAACCATACCATCCGGTTTGTAGCTTATCGGGCTGATGGGACCGAAATGCACCAGAAGGCTACGAAGATTCCGCCAAATCAGAGCCGTTATGTGAGCAAGGATTATGCAGGAGGTATCGACTGGTTTATCGTGACGGCTTTTCTTCCGGAGAGCAGCATTCAGGATCATGTGGATGTGGATATCCTGCCGGCTGTAAGGGATGGGGATGATTCTCTTACATTTGCAAAAGTAGGAATTGAAGAGAAGTTCGTATTTGTAGAGGATGTCGATAAAAAAGAATTCCGTTTTTACCATGATGAAGAAGAACCTGAAGGAGAAATACACGGCTGGTAAGCTAATAGGGTAAGCTATAAGGCAGAAGGGACTTCAAGATTTCAGGCTAGTCCTTTCAAAATTCCGTTTCTTTTTTGGCTGATTTACTTTTGGCTGATTTACTTTTGGCTGATTTACTTTTGGCTGATTTACTTAAACGTCCCGGTGCCCCCTGAGCCGGGCACATTACCTTCCTTCCCACCTGCACACCTGATACAGATACCTTTTCTACGATCCATGCACTGGCTGCACACAAGTTTTCCGCATAAATGGCAGGTATGAAGTTTAGCCGGGCGCCCGCAGATTGAACATAACCCCTCTACTTCCAGAATTTCGACCTCCTGAATTTCTCAATAAAAATAATTTTGAACAAATGGTTTGAATAAATCGTTTTGATAATAAGACTGCATAAAAGATAGTTTCGGGAAATTATAAACGTTTCCCGGAGACTGTATCTGAATGCCTCTTATTTGGATCTCTTTTCCAGTAGGCTCAGGCAAAGGGCAGGAAAAGCAATGAAACTCTGCAAGAAAACGCCCTGATCCAAAAAAAGGAAAGCGGAGAGAAAAACCTCCGGGAAAAAACAGAGTCTAAAACGGTTTCAGTCCACTATCCCGCCAGTGTTTGCGGAATGGACGGAACGCTGGTACCTGGCAAGGTAACCCGTGACCTCCTTTTTAGGAGGCACAAAGGAAGCTTTACGCTTTTCGAGCTCTTCTTCAGAAACCTTAAGGTCCAGAACTCTTTCAGGAATGTTGATTTCTACAAGGTCCCCATCTTTCACGAGACCTATCGGTCCCCCTTCACTAGCTTCAGGAGAAACATGCCCTATGCACGGCCCGCGAGTCCCTCCAGAGAAGCGGCCGTCAGTGATCAGAGCCACGGATTCGAGCAGACCCATACCTCCGATTGCGGCTGTGGCTGCAAGCATTTCGCGCATTCCGGGGCCTCCTTTAGGACCTTCATAGCGGATAATAATAATGTCTCCCGGCTTAATATCCCCTGCAAGAATGCTTTTCATGGCATCTTCTTCACAATCATATACTTTTGCAGGGCCTGTGTGGACACGCATTCTCGGGTCAACTGCAGCCTGCTTGACAACCGCACCATCGGGAGCAAGGCTGCCTTTGAGGATTGCGATTCCTCCTTCGGCATGGATTGGACTATCAAGAGTTGCAATAATCTCCTGATTCAGTTTCGGGTTAATTATTTCAAACTCATTCAGGTTTTCACCGATAGTTTTGCCATTAACTGTAAGCTGGTCGAGGTGAAGTTTTGATGCAAGCCTCTGCATGACTGCCTCGACTCCTCCTGCCCTGTCAAAGTGCAGCATGAAATTAGGGCCGCCAGGCCTGAGGGAAATAAGATGGGGAGTTGTCCTGCTCAATTCGTCAAAGGCTTCAAGAGGAAGTTTTAGTCCGAATTCATGGGCAAGGGCAGGAAGGTGCAGAGTAGTGTTTGTACTTCCTCCGACTGCCATATCGACCATTATGGCGTTTTCAAAGGATCTTTGAGTAACAATCTGTCTTGGAGTGATGTTCTCTTTTACAAGCTCTACAATGCGTTCTCCGGATTCCTTGGCAATGCGCGTCTTTTTTGCATCCACCGCATGGGCAGTTGCACATCCAGGAAGGCTCAACCCGAGAGCTTCGGTCATGCATGCCATAGTATTTGCGGTGAACATTCCTGCACAGGACCCTGCTCCTGCACAGGAAAGGTTCTCAAGCCTTTTAAGGTCGGCTTCGGAAAGTTTGCCCGCCCTGTAGGCCCCGACTCCTTCAAAGACTGAGATCAGGTCCGTATATTTATCATCCACATATCCGGGAAGCATTGGCCCTCCGGTCACAACAATAGCCGGGATATCAAGCCTGCCTGCTGCCATAAGGTGTCCTGGCACGATCTTGTCACAGGTGGGGATAAGGACCATGCCGTCAAACTGGTGGGCTCTGACCATCAGTTCGATTGTGTCCTCTATAACTTCCCGGCTTGGAAGAGAATATTTCATACCCTCATGCCCCATTGCAATCCCGTCGCAAACTCCTATGGTATGGAACTCAAAAGGAACTCCTCCAGCGTTCCTGATCCCGGCTTTTACAGCCTCAGCAAGTTTATTCAGGTGAATATGGCCAGGAACTATATCGTTCCAGGAATTGACAACCGCGATGAACGGCCTCTTCATTTCCGCATCCGTAACTCCGGTTGCTTTCAGGAGGGAACGATTGGCGGCACGTTCAGGCCCCTCTTTGATAATGGCGCTTCTCATTGCAAGTCTCCTTGTGATCTTGATATTGAAAACTGTCAGCGTAACTTGTTATAATGTATAGATAGGAAAAAACTTCATAGTATAAACAGATTGGGGAAGAAAAAACTATAAAGAAGCTGTAGAAAAAGTACCGAAACTCTGAAAAATTATAACAGGGCTGACTAAAAAGTACCTGAAAAATAACTGAAAAAAAAGAATATGAAGGAAAAATGAACCGAAGAAAAAAATAGAACTTGAAAAAAGGACTAAGAAATAGATAAAAGTTTGTTCTTGAAAATAAATAGTGCCTGTATTTTGACAATAGAAGACAAATTAGGAAAAGAGAATCCGTTTGAACCCTTAAAACCAGTACCTAATATCACAAAAAGGCAATTTAATATAATAGTATCCAAATATTTATATAGCCAATTAGGGATTTTGAGTTAAGCATAGTGAACGGGCCTGCCCTGAACTACATCTACAAGATCACACCCAAACAACACACCACAAAAATATAACCACAAGAGGGTTGCATCCGTTCACCAAATTCTTTTTCTTGCTTATGCACTCTTCTGTATCTTTTTTAGGACCTAACCAATAATTCAGGTGTTATTTCGATACAGAAAAGAATATTTTCATCTACTACTGGAATCCCGAGCTTACGCTTCCAGCTCTTCAGCACGGAAAAGACAGGGAATTGAGCTTCTCACGAAAAATCCACTCAAAGGGAAAACAGAGCTAAAGTAAAGAGATGAAACAAAGGTAAATGAGAATAAGTAAACACGGGCAAAACAGTTTTAGAAGCAAAGGAATCTGTGGTAAGGCTTCCCTCAAAACCTTACCGCAGATTCTTTTATGGAGGTTTTTATGTTTGTTGGACTTTTTTGCCATTTTTTAGATTTTAGCCATTTTTTAGATTTTAGCCATTTTTGGTTTTAGCCATTTTCGGTATTCCGTATTCGATGACCTTTACTGTACTCAACATAATTTTTTGAATCCGCTCTAGCTTCATATCTGGTCGGTTAACATCCGGATTGGATGCTGCTATTCTTCTGCTGGAGTTCGTTAAGGGGTTCATGAAGGATCTCGCGGATTTACAGTTTTTCCAGCCGGTTATTTTTGGTGGTGTGATGGAGTTATTCTGGCTGGCAGGTCCGTACTGCGAATGCGGAACACGGAATCTTACTACCTATAAACATATATAAATAGATTTCGATAAAGCTGCAAAAAAGAATACGGCTGATAAAGGAAGTTTGTAGCCGAACCCACAGATATATGAATAAATAGTTTTCGGTCGTATAAGGTGCAGCTAAATAGAAAAAGAAAACCCCCGGATCAAATAAACTGATATTCGATAAAAACACAATTATATAAAAGAAAGCGGACCAAAATTACAGGCAAACCTGCAGGCGGCAAATGTACAGACCGGTAAATTCGCACACATGTCAGGTTGCGATCCTGAAGATATACAGTTCCTAAAGTATTATTCCTGAAGCGGTTATTAAAAAAATCCTGTGCAGGCGGTTAGAAGAAAATGGACAGCGAAACTTCGGAAAAAGAAGAACTGAACACCTATCCTAGCGTAGCAGATGCTGCGGATGGCGAAAGGGGAAAAGCTCTCCATGCAGCTCTGGAAAGAGAAGAGGCCCTGAAGACCATAATTAACAACAGTCAGGTAGTTGTATTTCTCTGGAAAAACGAAAAAAGAAGGCCTGCAGAGTTTGTTTCCGAAAATGTGTTAAACTTTGGATACACGGCAGAAGATTTCATATCAGGCAGTGTACTGTACGGGGACATTATACACCCTAATGACCTGGCCAGAGTTGAAGAAGGGCTTGAGAAAAGAATAAGAAGCGGGGTTCCGGGTTTCAATATGGAATACAGGATTTTTACAAAAGCCAGGAAAATACACTGGGTAAATGAAAGGACCTTTATTCAGAGAAATCCGGAAGGAGAGGTAACCCACTTTCAGGGAGTGGTGCTTGACATCACCGAACAGAAGAAAAGCGAAGAAAAACTGGAAAAAGTCCTTAAGATGCAGAAGGTGCTCACCACAGTGATCAACAACAGCCCGGCAGTTGTCTTCCTGTGGAGGAATGAAAAGTACTGGCCCGCAGCTTTTGTATCGAGTAATGTAGTACAGTTTGGATATACAGTTGACGATTTTATATCACGGGGAGTCCTGTACGGAAAGATTATACATCCAGATGACTTTATAAGAGTTGAAGAAGAACTCGAGAGACATATCCAGAAAGGGGAAGTGAGCTTCAATTCGGAATATAGAATTTTTACAAAGGCAGGAGACCTGCGCTGGGTAAACGAAAGAACCTTTATCCAGAGAGAGGGAGATGGGAAAGTGACCTGCTTTCAGGGAATAGTGCTGGATATAACCCCCAGGAAAAAAGTTGAAAAAGCCCTGAGAAAATCCCTCGAAATGCAGAAACTGCTGAAAACGATAATCAATAAAAGCTCAGCAGTAGCTTTTCTCTGGAAAAATAAGGAGAACTGGCCTGTAGAGTTCGTTTCAGAAAATGTAACGCAGTTTGGATATACTGCAGAAGATTTCATTACTGGTAAAATCCTTTACGGAGATATAGTTCATAAAGAGGACGTCAACTCGGTTTCGGAAAGTCTTGCACGCTCGATTAGAGAAGGATACGACTCTTTTGAGATGGAATACCGAATTTTCACAGGAGACGGCAATATCCGCTGGGTTGAGGAGAGGACGTATATCCAGCGGGATAGCAAAGGCAACCCGTCACACTTTCAAGGAATAGTTGTCGACGTTACCGAAAGAAGAGAAGCACAGGAAATGCTTGATATCCAGCGGGAACTCGGGATGTCGCTGAGCACTACTTGGAACCTCCAGACCATGCTTTCCCGTATCCTTGATGCCTGCCTGCAAATAAAAGAGATAGATGCAGGGGGCATATACCTGAAAGATGAGCTTCTGGACCAGATCAACCTGGTTGCACACAGGGGACTTTCCTCCGAATTTGTGAGAAATATTTCTGCATACAGGATAGACTCCCCGGAAGCAAAGCAGGTCTGGACCGAGAAACCCATTTACAAACTGAGTTTTTTTGCTGAAGAAATGGCAGATATGCTGAGGAACGAAAAGATAACTGCAGTTGCAGTAATCCCTATGAAGCACAGGGGAGAGATAATAGGCAGCCTGAACTTTGCTTCCCATACTGTGGACAGGATTCCGCAAAACGTCCGCAATTTCCTGGAGAGTGTCGCCCTCCAGGTTGTGAACTATATAGCGCCTATCCGTATAGAGGCAGACCTGATTTAAAAACAGCTGTCTGAAGCTCTAAATATATCGACGACGAAACCCTTATTTAAAATAATTTTTATAATTAATGCTGGTTGGGGAGCGAGGAAAGCCACAGGGTTACGCCTTCGAGCTCTGAGCTTTAGATACGCAACTGCCGGTTTTTGCTCTCTTTTTCCGGGGTTTGCATTAATAAGACTTATTATATCGCCGGAGGGGATACAGGTTGAAAGCAATAGTAGTTTATCTCAGTACCTCAGGGAATACAAAGGCTATGGCTGAAGCAATAGGGAACGGGATTGAGTCAAAGAATGTGGATGTAAAGGTTGTCAGTTTTTATGATGTAAAGCCCGAAGAACTCAATGAAGCACAAGCAATTGCAGTTGGCTCTTCGACTTTTTATTACAAAATGCTGCTGCCCATGGAAAAGTTCATGAACGAAACCCTTATTTCCGCAAACCCGCAGGGCAAGATAGGAGCTGCTTTTGGGTCTTACGGGTGGAGCGGAGAAGCACCCATAATGATAGCCGAGAAGATGCGGGAGATGGGAATGAGCGTGGTGGACCCCGTGCTTCGGATCCTTCACAAGCCAACCGACAAGGATCTGCAGGAATGCAAGAGGCTAGGCATCGATATTGCAGAAAAACTGAAGCATAAAATCAAAAAGGCGGAATCATAAGCCAGCCCGAGCGGTTAGAGAAATGGGTGGCCTGACGTTATCTCATGGCCATCTCCACTCGTTTTCGGAATTCATCAGGGCTTTCTGAAACAAGGATAACAGTTCTGAAAAAACCTTTATTTTTCCTGATTGCCACACCTTTTGCATGCTTTCCCACAAAAATTAGCTTGCGGCCCCATATTCTGACGCCCCAACCCATATACCACGGGAATTCTTCCATAATCTCTACCGAACTGATATCTGAAAAGGGAATGCTGTACCTGAATGGCGGAAAAAACGCAACCACGCTGTCGGAAGTTATAAGGAATTTCATGCCAAAAAAACTCCACATTGCAGTAAGGTAAATGAGAAGGATAAGAGGCAGAGCATATCTTTCATCAGGATCGGTATCAAAGCCGAAAAGCCCTGCACGAGAAAAGATATAAAATGCCAGGATAAGTAGCAAGCCTGCAAACATAAGCAGTTTTAGTTGTTTACTGTAAGCTGCTTTCTGTTCATAAAAACCTATTATAAAAATTCCTCCTGATTTTGAAGAATATAATTTTTTTCTGTGCCGGCATTCCTGTACACATTTGCAGGCAATCCGCATATAGTCCGTACAAAATATTTCTGTACAGATAATGTATTCAGGGGCGTAAGTCATTCCTTAGGTACACTGGTAATCTGAGTCGAATCAAGCAATAGCTCGTTAAAAAGCTCAGTACCCAGTTTCAGGGCAGAGGGGTCGTAGCATATAAGACTCTCCCTGTCAAAATGCCTCTGGTTCTTTGGGAAAAGGGATATCAGGAAAAACCTGTCCGTAACTGTAAGACTTGCAATTTTCAGTTCGCCCGAATACCGGAAAAATCTGACATTTTCAAGAGCTATCATGCTCCGGAAGTCTTCCATATAGTCCATATAGTACCGCTGAAAGACGGACTCAGAAATCAGAAGGGATAATTCAACTCCTTTTTTTGCAAGCTCCTGATAAAGAGAAATCATAGGTGGATGAAAGTAAGCTATGGCTTCAAGAACATGACCTGACCTGGAAAGGTTTTCCACGACTTCCTGGTCGAGTTCAAACATACGGTCGAGATCAGGCTGGATGAGTTTACATTTACCGAGTTCTCCGAGCCTCTTGCGAAAAGAAAAAGGGATCCCCTGCAGGTCCTTTTCCGACCAGTAATCAAAATTATCTTCAAAAAGCTCTATAGTATTGATAAGTGGCTGCATTTTTTCAACAAGGACTTTTCCGATGAGTGAGAGTGTATACGTTTTGTCCTCCTGCGTGACCAGAGACATATCTTTTAATTTTTTAATCTGAGGCAGAATGGAAGTGGAAGTTACCTGAAGAGCTTCCGTAATTTCATCCATATTTTTGGGTCCTCTTCTCAGAAAAAGAAGTAACTGTTTTCGTTTATCGGAAAGAAAAATCAGCTCTATAAGTTCCAGTTTCACCCTTCGGTCTCCTTATTAGTTCTATAAGGCTAAAAAGATTACAAATAAGACTTAAAAGATTACAGCCGCCAGAAATATATAAGTTATTACTCTCTCACCTTTTTACTCAAAAAAAGCAAAGTCTTTAATAAATCTGAGTCACCTGGATGAAACGGCGGCAAAAGTATAAACTTAATCCCTGAAAACTAATAAAATTGCTTCTAAAAGCACCAATAAAATATTTTGGCAAAGAAAATTCTTAAAAAATTAAACATTTACAGTGAAAAAATAAGTGTAATACAATGAATAAGTGTAATACAACGAATAAGTGCAGTACAGTGAAAAACAAATATAATCTCCCTGGCTTGAGAGCTATCGCTAGAAGCTGTTCTCTCTTATCTCAAGTCAGGGTATCTTCCTTAAACTCAAAGTTTCAAGCTGGAGATTACATAACAAATAAGGATTCTTGAAAGATTCGGAATCTTTCAGCATTATCTTATCTGTATTGGAGATATAAGGGAAAATCTCAAGAGATAATCCCGGTTGACAGGATTTCAGGCAGAAGCTTCCTTGGTCAAGATATAGGCTACCATTTCAGGATTCAGCTTGCTTTCCCTTGCAACTTTTTCTTCGATTCTCTCAGCAGGTGTACCTTCCATCTTCAGTTCTCTTATCTTCTCAATCACTGAGGAAGGGATACTGTAATATTCGTTAATGTCTTTCCTGTGGCCCCAGACATCTCCTTCGATAAGCTGGATTCTCTGCATCTCAAGGAACATTTCTATGGACTTTGAGACCGTGCGCCTGTAAGATTTGGGTAACTGGATTACCTCAATTTTCGGGCAGGTTTCTACCAGCGCAAAGATGTCTTTGTTCGAAGGCCTGAAGGCCAGGTGAACAACACGCTCATTAGGGTTAAGTGTAAAGATTTCTTCCCTGGAACTAACTACTCTAATTTTCACTATGTCTTCCCCCACTGTAAAGTTCTTTTATGTTTTTACCTCATTATAAACTACTTATACTTATTATAAATATTTATCTACCACGCCCGTTAATTTTCAGACAGTATTCTGCATTTTCAGCCCTCTTTCAGAACTCTAAAAGAGACCGGAAAATCTCGAAAAAGGAATAAAAACCAGATTTAAGTGTTCGGGCTTGAGAACTCCTCAAGCCCTATAGTAAGCCTCCCCGGAGAAAAAAATGACGAAAAAACGCAAGTGAGAGAAATAATAGAAATCACCAGGGAAGAATCTATGCCCCATGATCCACTTTTTCAGGAGCTTGCCCTTTAACTTGAGATACAGTTTAACAGCTGCCCTGACCTCAAAATTTACAGGACACACAGTAGAGAATTTCCTAGAAGTTTTTCATAAGACAACAAAAAAGCCCGGAACAAAACTCGGGTCACCCTACCTGTAAGTAATTACTCGTTGTAAAGCTCAGGTCCGGCTCGATTCGCCCTTCTCAGGTAAAAACAAAAAAATCGCAAAACCCGTGAAAAACGCAGGCTTATCTTTTTCTGTTAACCCGATTTTATCACAGTGATTAAGATACCTGCAAGTTTCCTAATATTTAATTCTGTTCTATTTATTGTTCTATTTATTTTACTATTCATTGTACTATTTATTGTACTATTTATTGTACTATTTATTGTACTATTTATTGTACTATTTATACCCGTGCGAGATCCTTTTTAGCCGCGTTCGTTTTTTAGCTTTTTTAGTAGTTTTTCGTTTCATTTCTTTTTTTGGCTTTTTTAATAGCTTTTCCTTTCATTTCTTTTTTAGCTTTTTTGTAGTTTTTCCTTTCTGGTTATTCCTTCTTTTAAAAAAATAAGCAGTTGCACAGAATTGCTATACTATCTTTCCAGAGTGAAACAGACTTAAAGAAAAAAATATAATTGGTTCTTATGTATGAGCTTGTCTCGCCAGTAAATCCCCTTGCCGTCCTGAAGTACATTGGACATCTTCTGCTGGTATTTTCAGCAGTCCTGCTTGTCCCGATGCTTGCTGCATTTGTTCTCGGGGAAACAGACGCAGCTTTAGTCTATGGAAGCAGTGCCCTCTTAACTGCGGGAACGGGTGCTATACTACAGAAACTGCTTCCGGATTTCGAACTTGAACTAAAAGAAGCCCTGATCCTTGCAGCCATTACCTTCCCGCTTTGCTCTTTAGTTACCGCAGTGCCAATGGCGCTTTCGACCGGAATGCCCTTTCTGGACGCTTATTTCGAGTGTGTCTCTGGCGTGACAACAACGGGACTAAGTCTTGCCCCGCCTTCCCCTACAAGACTCTTTTTCTTCACCCGCTCCTGGCTGCAGTGGATAGGTGGAATAGGCATAATCGTGCTTGTGCTTGGGATCCTTATCCGTCCCGGGACTACAGCATTCAGGCTTTACAGAGTGAACTTCGGGGAAAGCCGAATTCGCCCCAGTGTAATTGCAACGGCAAGGACACTCGGCACGGTTTATTTTATTCTGACATTGCTTTCACTGACACTTCTGCTCCTCAGCGGCATGCCTTTTTATGAAGCCGTTTGTCATGCTCTGAGTGCGATTTCTACAGGCGGATTTTCAACGCAGGCTGAAAGCATCGGAGCATACGAGGGCTTCTTGATCCCTTTCCTGATAACAGTTTCCTGTATAATGGGTGCAATAAGTTTCTCGCTCTATCCTGAAGTCCTGGAGGACCCCGGGAGCCTTATAAGGGACCCGCAGGTAAGGTACATGCTCGGGCTTTCCGTGCTCGGGACAGCACTTTTTGCTTTAACACTGTCAGGAGGAGAAGGTGGACCTGAATTGCTCCAGACATTGCCTGATGCTGTTTTTCAGACAGTTTCAGCCCTTACCGGAACCGGTTTTGCCACGATAGACATAGCACCCCTTTCAGATGCTTCAAAAGGTTTCCTCAGTGCAATTATGTGCATCGGAGGCAGCGTAGGCTCAACTACAGGCGGGATTAAGCTTTTCCGGTTGATTGTATCGTGCAGCTCATAAGGCTGGTTTTCTACCGCTTTTTTCTCCCCAGAGAAGCAATTACCCCTCTCAAGGTAAAATCGCAGGTAGTTGATCCCGAAGAAGTCTACCACATCATGACCTATGTGCTGCTTTATTCAGTTGTGCTTGTGTTCTCAGCTTTTATTTTCATGCTTTACGGCATAAACTCGGCAGATGCTATTTTTGAGACTTCAAGTGCTCTGGCTACGGCAGGGCTGTCCACAGGCGTGACCTCTTCCAGCATGCCTTCCCTGCTCAAGCTTGTGCTCTGTGCCGATATGCTGCTTGGAAGAGTAGAGATAATTCCGCTCTTTATCCTGCTGCTTCCCAGGACATGGTTTGGAAGAAGTAAAACCGGAGAAAAAAGAGCCCGAAAAGATACAGCCTGAAACAAATTAATAAGAGGAGAGAGTAGAAGAGATGATAAAAGTAAAAAATGAAGAAAGAAGGATTGGAAAAAAAGAATTGGAAAAGAAAGATTAGAAAAGGAAAATTAGAAAAGGAAAATTAGAAAAGGAAAATTAGAAAAGGAAAATTAGAAAAAAGGGATTAGAAAAAGTAAAGAGACTGCGAAAAAAGAAAAAGACCGTATAAAGGAAAGAAAAAAATGAGAGTAATTATTATTGGAGCGAGTTCCCTAGGGATACACCTGACCCACACGATGATCCAGCAGGGAAATGAAGTTGTCCTTATAGAAAGGGATGAAGAAGTTGCCAGGGAGCTTGCTGAAGAACTTGACTGCACCGTAATCAATGCAGAGGGCACCCGCCCTGACATCCTGGAAAAAGCAGGATTGGATTTCACGGATGCGGTTGTAGCCTGCACCAACCATGACCAGGACAATATTCTGATAGGCCTGATTGCACAGGAAGCAGGAGTAAAAAGGGTTATTGTCAAAACTGACGACACAAAGTTTATGGAAATTGCAAAAAAGCTGGGAATTAGCTCCCCGATTAACCCCCCTCATATCTCCTCAACCATTATTTCTGATGCCCTTCGCGGAGTTGATACAATCGAACTGAGCAACCTTGTCAGGGCTGACGTACGCGTAATAAGCCTCACAACAGAGAAACATCATTCCGGCAAAAGGATTTCTGAAGTCCAGTTTCCGGAAAATACCGAATGTATCGGGCTTTACAGGGAAAACGACTTTATCCTTGCACGGGAAAATCCAAGGCTTGAAGAAGGGGACGAACTCCTTATAGTCACACGTTCAGGACATATAGACAGGATTTATGAGAAACTTCGAGAAACATGACGCTACATATTAGCTACATATTAAACACCAACCTGAAAGTGCCATTATAATGCTTTTTTAATTTCTTTTTTGGAGATCCCGCCGGGCTAGCTGGTGGAGTTCCTTGTAAATTCGGGATGAAAAAAATATTAAAAAATAGACTGAGGGAGAGTTACTCCTGAAAAAAGAAAGATATACAGAGAATATCTCAGATAATAGAGATACATCTCGGAAAATCCGGAAATATCTGAAATAGCTCGCCTGCAGTTAAACTCAGTGAATAAGTTAAATGGATTCCAGCATTGATAGGTTCGTGAAATAAAAAAAGCCGGAACAGGTTTATTTTATGCGAATGGATGTTTTGCTGAATCCTTTTTGGCCAGCGCCTCTTTAACTGTCGGACTGCTCTCCATTGCACGGGCTATTGCAAGCTTCGTAGCCTCATAGTTGTATTCGTAGACTTTATCTTTGTCTTTTGCATCCCATTCGATAAAGACAGAGACGATAATGAAAATGTCATCTGCGTGCTCTTCAGGAAGCACTCCAATAGCTACCGAATCCATAACCGCTTTTGCAACCGCAGCCTGAGCCGGCCCGAACATCAGGGCAGCCTGCGCCACATTCTTGATCGTTACCTTGTTTACGAGCAGGGTCACAGGTTTTGGCTGGACATTAGGCTCAAGGACTGCAAGGAGCGGGGTATGCCCCTGCCTGGGCATTGCAAGGGAATTCATGAACGCTGCTTCTACCGGTCCTCCTCTTGGGCCAATAATCAGGTCTATGTGAGCAATTTCCGGACCCGAGCCGATAAGGGCTTCTCCAATCATGCTTTTTAAAACAGTTTTTACCAGATTTAACACCTCAATCTATAGAAAATAAACAAACGTGTAATACTTTAAAACGTACATAAATAATTTACCAATTTTCAACTCTGGCAGAAGAATCTAACCTTTTTTAACAGAAAGTCCTTTAAAAGGATGCAGGACAGTCTGGAGATTTATGCTGCAGTCGACTGCAAAAAATAGGAAAAATAAAAGACGATCCCGTAGAGGAATGCTCCGGGTTTCAAAGCCCACTTTCAGAAAGCAGAGGAAACAGGCCCTTCAGGAAAAGTCGATAATTTAAGACTGATCTCACAGGAAAATCCCTGAAAGGATCTCAAGCCTTTTGCTCCAGTGGTCAAATCCCCTTTTCGCCGCATACCAGTCGAAGAAATCAATTTCATCTCCCATGTTTCCGGCTTCGAACCTTGCCCTGAGCTCACCTGAGCTGTACCCGAACTTTGCCTCGAAATCCTCACAGATTACGGAGTACCGCCTGACCTTGTATTTTGCAACATGCTTTTCATGTTCCAGAGCAGAACGGATAGCCTCACATACTTCCTGAGGTGAGAAATCAGTTTCTATATTAAGCGTGAAACTCATGTCTATCCTGATTAAGAATAGTCTCCTATTTCATATAAAGTAATTATGAAAATAAACAATTGGACAGGTTTATTACCTGAGAAAGTCTTTCCTCATGCCTTCCATTTTATGATTTAACGTTAAGGTGAGAAGTCCCCTTCCTCGACAGGTCGGATTTATCCGAGGTGGCAGGTGGGGGATGAAAGCCGTCAACTTCCAAACTGTTAATCGTTGTTGATTCCGTTATATTATTAATATTTTCAACCCCGATTATATATTATCCGTAGCTCTCCCTCGCCCCTGTGGTAACAAAGTAGGGGATAGCCGGATACTGTCAGGTACAAACTTTCTGAACTTAGACTATGAGGTTCTACAGAGAAGTTCTGTAGGTAAAAGTTTGAACGGGGAGCAGTAGAGCTTGACAAGGTATCAGCAATAAGAAGTTGTGAAACTTATTGCAAAATGCCTTGTGAACGGGCTTTCAATATTCGTACTGGAAATCTACGACAATACAGGTTTTTTGATGTTTGAGATTCTCAGGAATCGAAGCAAGTGAGAAAAACACTCGTAGGAAGCTCATCCCTCGAAACTGAGCCGAAAGGCGAAGAATTCAGGGAGGGGTAGTTCACTTATCATAATTACTCTATTCCGTCCTTATTTCAGAATTTCTTTTTACTGATTAGTTTTATTGATTAGTTTTACTGATTAGTTTTACTGATTCGGTTTATGGATTCATTTTATGGATTCATTTTACTATTTCTTTTTATCGTTTCTTTTTCTCCCTTACAGCAAGTCCTATCAGGAGTATTACCATAACCCCAACAATTACTTTGATAGCCATGGAAGTTCCTGTCCAGTCTTTATCATCAGCCGCCGGTACGGACCAGGAAGTTTTTTCAGGCATCTCGGACTGCCTGGTAGCTATGGAAAGCTCGAGAGGTTCCGCTGTTTCTTCTGACTCACCTTCTTTATATTCAACAGCTTTTTTGCCTGTTATAATTGCAAACGGAGAGAAACCCGGAGTCCTGGCTTCAAAATACATGTACTGGCTGTCTTCTCCAGTTTTACGCGTAGGAAGAGCATTCCATTTCCCATCTGAATACCTGTACATGAATATTGTTGGGCCTCCAGTCTTGTTTTCTGTAATTTCGGCCCTGTTGACTCTGAACCCTATAATGGCATTGGCAATGTTCTCTGGAGTCGCAAAGCCTTCATTTCCTACCCAGATATTCATGTACCTGTAGACCTTTCCGGAGGGTTCTTTCGGGGTCAGGACAGACCTGTTCTTAAGCTGTTCTACTATGGTTGTAGTCTTCCCGAAGTTTTTCTTCGCATCGAACTTCACATAAGTGATAGAAGTGGCATTTTTAGCGAATTCAAACCTTATGCTGTCTCCGTTTGTAATGAACTCCTGGGAAAGTTCTTTGACTTCGATATTACTTGCAGGCTCAGGAGAGCCGCCACCACCGCCTGATGAGGTTCCGCCGGAGCTTCCTGACCCACTGCTATCTTCTTCCTCACCAACTTGAATGTAATCAGCCCATGTAACAGCGCTGTACCCGTAGGCACTGCTGATGTTGAGGGTTACGGAATAACTCCCGGGCTCAGAGTACTCGTGGCTCGGACTCTGGGAAGCAGACGTATTCCCGTCTCCAAAGTCCCAGAACCATGTAGTAATGTTGCCTGTGGAAGTGTCGTTAAACTGGACGGTCAGGGGTGCACCCCCTTTCCGCGCCGAGACAGTAAAAGAAGCATGAAGCCCGTCTCCGACCATAATATAGTTAGACTTGGTGAGATTGTTCCATGCAGTACCGTTACCTACCCTCAAAGTGACCGTATAGGACCCATTATCCGTAAACTCGTAAACAGGATTTTGTTCAATCGAATCTATGGTCCCGTCCGAGTTAAAGTCCCATTCCCAGGCAGTCGGGCCGCCGCTCGAGCGGTCTTCAAACCGGACAATGAGAGGAGCTTTGCCTGAGATTACGTTTGATGTAAAGTCAGGAGCCGGTGCGGCGATAGAGAGTACGTTTACAAAAGAAGGGGCCTTGAAGGTATTGGACCCAAAAGCATTTGTTACTGTCAATCCCACGGTATACTTCCCGGAGCTGGAATATATGTGAGACGGGCTCTGAGATGTAGAGTTGTTGCCGTCTCCAAAGTCCCAGAGCCAGGAAGTCACGTTTCCGGTGGAGGTATCAGTAAACTGAACTGTAAGCGGGGCATTCCCTTCCTGCGGAGATGCGCTAAAAGAAGCCACAGGAGCCCCACCTGCATTAATATAGTTAGATTTTTTCGTATTGCCCCTGGCAGTGCCGTTGACTGCATTCAGGGTAACAGAATAAGTCCCCGAAGAAGTGTACACATAAACAGGATTTTGTTCTCTTGAGTCAATTTTTCCATCACTGTTAAAGTCCCATTCCCAGGATGTAGGGCCATTTAAACTCAGGTCCGTAAACCGAACTGTAAGCGGAACTGCGCCTGAAGTAGTATCGGATGTAAAATTGGCTACCGGAGCAGCAATTGAGTATGTACGGATAAAAGAAGGAGCTTCAAAAGTATCGGAATCAAACGAATTCGTTACAGTTAGCTTCACGGTATATGTCCCTGCTCGGGAATATATATGAAGTGGATTTTTGGCGTTTGATGTGCTCCCGTCTCCGAATTCCCAGAGCCGGTAAGTAACGGACCCTGTAGAGGTGTCAGTAAACTGGACGGTAAGAGGGGCTTCTCCCTCGAGCGGGGATGCGGAAAAACTGGCTGTAGGACCACTTCCGACAGTAATATAATTAGATTCTGTAATATCATCACTGACAGTACCGTTAGTTGCTATCAGGGTGACTGAATATGTTTCTGCAACCGTATACGTATGAACCGGATTCTGTGCGGTTGAACTGGTTCCATCTCCAAAGTCCCATTTCCAGGAGGTAGGACCACCGCTCGAGCGGTCTTCAAACCGGACAGTTAGAGGGGCTTTGCCTGAGGTTACGTTAGAGTTGAAACTGGCTTCTACGACAGGGACGACGTGTTTTTCTGTAACGGTAATATAGTCGTCCTTGACAACACTGACAGGGACAGTGCCGTTATCTACCGTTAGAGCTACGTCATATATCCCTGCTCCAGAGTACGTGTGGGAAGGGTCTTTGTCACTTGATGTGCTGCCGTCCCCGAATTCCCAGAGCCAGGAAGTCACGGGTCCTGTAGAGGCATCAGTAAACTGTATTGTTAGTGGTGCTTCTCCTGACACCTGAGAAGCCAGAAAGTCCGCACTAATTGATTCGTTTCCGCCATCCGCGGCAGAGCTCACATCCGAACCCACAACTACCGCTAATGCCGAAGATACTAAAAACAGGAGTATCAATACCGTTATTTGTTTCAATTCACACACCCTATCTACTTTTCGCTTTTCTGCTGACATCCCACTACTCCCTCCGCATACCCAGCCAGCTGTTTAAAGATAATATTAAGCTATTTTAGAAGCCAATTTAGATCCCGAATTATAGTCGTTCAGATGACACTGCTCTTCATTTTCTATGAACCCGACGGATCTTTTGTTCTGGCAAATTAATACCTGTACAGTAAACTAAGTCACCCCATCATTAAATTAAAGTAGATCTGCTTCTATTTTTTGAAGAGTATCACTTTCTTAACTTACTGTGGATAAATAAATCTCATAAACTGTTAAGCCGGTCCTATGTCTGAAAAGCTCTAAGGTTTACTGAGAAGAATGAAGTGTTCTTCTCTTAAGATATATTACCAATATTTCTTTACATAAATAAACTAACACTTTAAATGGGAATTAATATCCGGAATATTAAGCTTTTTGGTTTTAGACTATCGGAGCAGCTTTATTTTCCTGGTGTCAGATATTATATTTTAATAGAGGCGCTTTTATATTAAGGACCAATTATTAACAATATTTCCTGGAGGTAATCATATGAAACACCTGGCACATTCAGGGCTGAAAAAAATGTAATTTACAAGTTTTTTAAAGTAGTCTTTTGCTTTTAATGCAAATTTATGGCTTAAAGAAAACGAAAAGTGAGATGACATAACGGAAGATTATGAAAAAATAAAGACGCAAAAAGATAGAAGAGAACTGATAAAAAACTGCCAAAAGTAAATTTGAAATGACGTGGATTTACAAAAATTGCTATAAAATATGTTCTATAGAATAAGTGAGATAGAATAAGTGAGATAGAATAAGTGAGATAGAATAAGTGAGATAGAATATGAAAATTCAAACCTCTTTTACCTGAACTGCTTCTTTTAACATGTGAGAGAAAAGATCGGTACCCCATTTAAGGGCTTCAGGTTCTGAACTGAGCAGGCTTTCGTGTTCAAAGAACTTCTCCCTGGGTAAAAGAGTGAGCAAAAAAAACCTGTCTGTTACTGTAAAGTCTGCAATTTTAGGGTCCTGCGGAAAGACAAACAGGCTGACGTTCTTAAAACTCAGGAAAGAGCACAATTCTTCTCTGTAATCCATTTTGAACCTCTGGAACACTGGCTCTGTAAGCATCAGAGAAATTTCAACTCCTTTTTCAGCAAGTTCCGGGTAGAATGTGGTAAAAGAGGGGTGAAAATAGGAAGCGAAACCTAGAATATGCGTGGAGAGGTGAAGTTTCTCTACAAATTCAGGGTTAAGCTCGAACATATGGCTCATTTCCGGAAGGATGAGCTTGCAATTCTTCAGTTCAAAAATCCTTTTGCGTAAAAAAGGAGGGATCCCTTCAAGGTTCCTTTTTGTCCAATAGTCAAAATTATCTTCAAGGACTTCCAGAGTTCTCAGGAAAGGCGGCATTTTGTCAGCTATTACAACTCCCATAAAAGAGAGTTCATAAATATGCCCTTTCTGTACAACAAGCTTACCTTCTTTTAATTTTTTGATCTGTGGGAGGATTGAAACAGGATCTGCGGAAAGGTGTTCCTGAATTTCAGCCATACTCCTGGGTTTATTCATAAGAAAAAGAAGAAGTTTCTTCCTTTTATCAGACAGAAAAACCAGTTCTGTTAATTTAGCATGCTCCTTCATTAAAACACCATTAAAAAAATGTTACTGATGAAAGGATGTTAAAACAACTATTTATACATTCTTATTAACTTTAGACACTCGTGTAATATACTGAAAAAATGAACAAAAATAAAGGAATAGGAACTGAAAAAAAGATAAAATTGAGAAAAATAAATAAAAACTGGACAAGAAAAAAATAAAGATAAAAATAAAAAATAAGAAATAAAAAGAGAGAATGAGAAATAATGGTAGAAAACATATTTGGAGATAATAAATAAAGTAAACGAAGAAAAAAGGAAAGAAAAGGAAAGAAAAGGAAAGGAAAAAGGAAAAAGGAAAAAAAAGGTTTTTACAGCTTCAGGTAGAAAAGGCTGCCGGAAAGAACATAATTCTTGCACCAGGCGGCATTCCGCCAGTTAGAACCTGACAGCATTAAGGACAGCTAGCTTTATTTTCCAATGGTCAAGCCCTCTTTTTGCGGCATACCAGTCAAAACATTTTTCGTCATCCATATATTCGCCGGCTTCGAATTTTTGCACGAATTCCGTGGAGATCAGGTCGTACTGGTCTTCAAATTCATCGCAGATCATGGCATAGCGTTGTACCTTGTATTTTGCAAGATGTTTCTCATGTTCCAGAGCCGAGCGAATAACCTCGTTTGCTTCCTGCAGCGAGTAATCGGTATCAATCTGCAATGTAAGGTCCATGTTTATCCCATAGAAGAATTATTGATGATACTAAAAATGTTGCGGTTACTAAAAATTAATCCTATATCTCTTTTTCTATTTGTTCAGAAAGCTTTTCTTCCATAAGTAATTAAGGGTTCAGGCAGGAGAGAGAAAGAGAAAGAGAAATTTAGTAAAATGAAATAAAAATTTAGTAAAAATATAGTTATAAAAATATAGTAAAAAATAGTTATGCAAGCTATAAACTCAAAGAAAGCTAATAAAAAAGAAATATAAAAATGGTTGAGATACAGGACGGAAGGATAGAGATATAGAAAAGTGTGGATTTGGGAATGAACCCACACCGTCATCAGTTCCGGGTTACAAAACGGATTATTCCGGAATTCTCCATGTTCTTATAAATGAACGCTGAAGAGTATGCAAGCAGCATGAACTTGAAGCCCTGGGCAAAGTCCATCTCCATGAACATCAAGATCATGTATGCGAAGAAGGCAAACTGTATCGCACACAGGACCATTCCGGCTGCTGTGAACATTTTCTGACGGCTGCTACTATCACTACTATCACTACTGTCTGGATCATCTGATTCTTCTGACATCTTGTTTCAAACCTCTTGGATAAAGCTCTAAGGGGTGTTTCTGTTTTTGATTTAGTTTAATTTATTTTATTTGAATTATGTTTTTTGTGGTTCAGTTCAGGTAATTTATATGCAGTTTCCAACCGGCTCAAATTGAGCAGCAACCCCGTTTTAAAGCGTATAACGTAGGTACTACGAAGCCCTTAAAACGAGATAAAAAGTTGAAAACTTCAATGGATGCATCTGAAGGTTCACTGGAATTGATACCTGGGTGCAACATTACCTGAAAAAACACTCTCCAATTTAGAGACTTTTATACAATATTACTATTTGAACGGGATAGTATATATAACTTATGTGGAGAATGCGTGTAAAGCGGGGACTGAAGCTGGTTTTAGTTTATGAGATTTGAGAGTCATATATCAATTCCCGAGATAATTTTTAGCCTTTTGTTCCAGATATCAAGGCCTCTTTTTGTGGCGTACCAATCGAAAAAGTCACTCGCGTCTCCGAGTTTTCCGGAATCGAATTTCTCCATAAAAAGGTCGGAATTCATCCCGTATTTGTTCTCAAAATTCCCACAAATATTCGAATACTTCTTTATTTTGTATTTTGCAACGCGCTCATTATACGCAAGAGCTTCGCGGATGACCTCACTTACCTTCTGAAGCGTGAAGTTATCTTTTATATTCACTGAGAGAGTCATGCTTCTGTCACTGAATAGAAATTATGCTTCATTTTATAACAAGGTGATTCAGAAACACCGCTTTTCCGGATTAGATTAAGAAATCATTCTGTGACTGCTCCCCTCATTGAAATGAGGGGCATCTATCGGTTTTACGAACAGACTGCAATCCCAGTCTGAGAATATTAATGGAAGCATTAAGATCACGGTCAATAGATAAGCCACAGAAAGGACAATTATGGGTTCTTTCTGACAGATCTTTTTCTACCAACATACCAAC
>NZ_WJBI01000012.1:59780-228511 GCF_020804225.1 Methanosarcina sp. DH2 | reverse complement strand
GTTCAGTATGGTCCAAATATTTTAGCTTCAGCTATTTACTGTAAAAATCACCATTTTATCCCCTATGAAAGGATTTCTGAATTTTTTGAGGATATTATGGGAATAAAAATCTGTCCTGCTACGATAATTCGAGCAGAAAGAGAATGTTTTCAGAATATAGAGGAATTCGAAAGCGTTATTCGGGAGAAATTAATGATTTCTCCTGTTGTCCATTTTGATGAAACTGGTATGAAGATCGAAGGAAAAAGGCACTGGCTTCATGTAGCTTCTAATGATAAATACACATGTTATTTTCCTCACTCAAAAAGAGGAGCAGAGGCAATAAATGCTATGGGAATTCTTCTGGAGTTTAAGGGAGTAGCAGTTCACGACGGATGGAAACCTTACAACATTTATGACTGTGATCATGCTCTCTGTAATGCTCATTTACAGAGAGAACTTGCTGGAATTGAAGAGAACTATAAACAGCAGTGGGCTAAAGAAATGAATGAACTGCTCACTGAGATGAAAAAGTATACCGACGAATGCAAGGAGCAAGTCAAAGAACTGGATTTTGAGCAAATTAAAGCATTGGAAGAAAGGTTCGATGCTATCATAATTAAAGGAATTGAAGAAAATCCACAATCTCTAAATCCTGAAAAGCAAGGAAAACGTGGAAAGAATCCAAAAACTAAAGCAAGGAATCTGCTGGATAGGTTTATAGAACATAAAGAAAAGATCCTGAGATTCCTGACAGAYTTGAAAGTTCCGTTTGAGAATAATCAAGCAGAAAGAGATATCAGGATGATGAAACTACAGCAGAAGATATCAGGAACTTTCAGAACAACACAAGGAGCGGAAGCTTTCTGCAGAATTAGAGCTTACATCTCTACAATTAGAAAGAACGGATTACCTGTTTTGGAGGGTATTATAGCGGCGCTCAAGGGAGCGCCGTTAACTATACTCTGAATAGTTACGAATGAGCAACAAAACCACCCGTAAATCATAACCATTCTTTAAAATGAACACATTTATTACTTTTAACTGTCATCGTTGGGTAGTTACTATATAAGAAGATGAAAACGCATGAACCAAAACGGAAAGCACATTTCGACCTGCATATGGGACTCAGAAGACGAGGAATATAACATAAGAGTTGTCCCGAACTATTTGGAATTCGTTAACAACATTTTCAATCTGCAAAATTTCGATTTCAGATTCAGCCGATCATCCCAGAGTAAACATTCATTGGTGGTATGAAATGGCTCTCAAAAAATCCGAACTTTACTCTTCTCTCTGGTCCAGTTGTGACGAACTGCGAGGTGGAATGGATGCCAGCCAGTACAAGGACTATGTACTCGTCCTGCTGTTTATCAAATACGTCAGCGACAAATACGCTGGAGTGCCATTTGCCCCTATTACCGTCCCTGAAGGTGCGAGCTTTCAGGATATGGTTGCACTCAAAGGAAAACCGGATATCGGCGATCAGATTAACAAGAAAATAATCGGTCCGCTGGTCAATGCAAACAAGCTGTCTGACATGCCGGACTTCCACGATGCTACCAAGCTTGGCAGCGGTAAGGAACAGGTGGACAGGCTTACCAACCTCATTGCCATTTTCGAGAATCCTGCCCTTGATTTCTCGAAGAACCGTGCCGAAGGTGACGATATCCTGGGCGATGCTTACGAATACCTGATGCGTCACTTTGCAACGGAGAGTGGCAAAAGTAAAGGTCAGTTCTATACTCCTGCCGAGGTCAGCCGTATCATAGCACAGATTCTCGGCATCCGCCAGGCCAATACCACAAATGCCACCACGGCCTATGATCCAACATGTGGTTCCGGTTCGCTGCTTTTGAAGGTCGCAGACGAGGCAAAAACCAAGATAACCATGTACGGCCAGGAAAAAGACGCCGCCACATCCGGCCTTGCCCGCATGAATATGATCTTGCACAACAACCCTGAGGCGCTTATCATGCAGGGTAACACTCTCACAGATCCCAAGTTTAAGGATGGAGAGACGCTCAAGACCTTTGACTACGTTGTTGCCAATCCACCATTCAGCGACAAGCGCTGGAGCACCGGCCTCGATCCACTTCACGATTCTTACGAGCGTTTCAAGCCCTTTGGTGTTCCGCCTTCCAAGCAGGGAGATTATGCTTATCTGCTTCATATTGTTCGTTCGCTCAAAAGTACGGGCAAAGGGGCATGCATCCTGCCACACGGTGTGCTGTTCCGAGGGAATGCAGAGGCTGATATCCGCCGTTCTCTCGTACGCAAAGGCTACATCAAGGGAATCATAGGCTTGCCAGCCAACCTTTTCTACGGCACCGGCATCCCGGCATGTATTATTGTTATCGACAAGGAAGAAGCTCAAAACCGCAAGGGCATTTTTATGATCGATGCTAGTGCGGGTTTTATGAAGGATGGTCCCAAGAACCGCCTCCGTGCCCAGGACATCCACAAGATAGTAGACGTTTTCACCCGGCAGGCTGAGGTCCCGAAATACTCGCGGATGGTCAGCCTGGAGGAGATCGAGAAGAACGAGTTCAACCTCAACCTTCCACGCTATATTGACAGCCAGCAGGCAGAGGATCTTCAGGATATCGAAGGCCATCTGCATGGAGGCATTCCCTGTGTCGATGTCGATGCACTCCAGCGTTACTGGGCTATCTGTCCTCAGCTTCAGCAGACACTGTTTAAAGAGAAAAGCCCTGGTTATCTGGACCTTGCAGTGGACAAGGCAGCCATCAAATCCACCATTTACGAACATCCTGAGTTCGCTGACTTCATCGACGGTATGAATGCACATTTCGCGACCTGGCGTGCGACAACTTCTGCTATGCTTCGGCAGTTACAGACCGGTTGCCACCCAAAGGAAGTCATAGCCGAGCTATCCGAAGACCTGCTCGCCCACTACGCAGACAAGCCGCTCATCAGCCAATATGATGTCTATCAGCACCTGATGGATTACTGGGCTGAAATGATGCAGGACGACTGCTACCTCATCGCTGACGAGGGATGGAAAGCTAAGACTTATCGTATTATCGAGAAGGACAAGAAGGGAAAAGAAAAGGACAAGGGCTGGACCTGCGACCTTGTGCCAAAGCCGCTTATCGTTTCTCGCTACTTTGCCAAAGAACAGGAAGCTATCGATAACCTCACTGCTGAGCTGGAAAGCATCACTGCCAGCATGACAGAGCTGGAAGAGGAACAGGGCGGCGAGGAAGGAGCTTTCTCCGAACTTGACAAGGTGAACAGGGCTAACATCAGCTCCCGCCTGAAGGATATAAAAAGTGACCGGGAAGCAAAGGAAGAAGCCGCTGTGCTCAACGACTGGCTGAAACTCGCCAATGAGGAAGCCGACCTCAAGAAACGCCTCAAGGAAACCGAGGCAGCGCTCGATTCAAAAGCATGCGCTTACTACCCCAGGCTCACCGAGGATGACATCAAGACGCTGGTCGTGGACGACAAATGGCTCTTTGCGCTGGATTCTGCCATCCACGGTGAGATGGACCGGATCAGCCAGTCTCTTACCCAGCGCGTTAAGGAGCTCGCCGAACGCTACGAAACCCCGATGCCGCAGATGACCGACCGCGTGGCCGAACTGGAGGCAAAAGTAAACAGGCACCTGGAGAGTATGGGGTTCAAATTATGAGCAGCAAGACAGGCATTTTACTCACTGATAGTTGTCCTGAGTTCCGATTTAGTCAGCAGTCTACTGACCAATTGCCCGAATCCCCTATCAACCCCGTCGAATTCGACGGGTTTAAAATGCAGACAGAGCTGTGTAATCTCGAACCGGAACAGGAGGAAAGGTTATGAGCGCGGAATGCAGCGCCGGGAACATCCCGTCCGGCTACAAACAGACAGAGGTTGGGATTATACCGGAGGATTGGACACAAAAAACCTTGGGCGAATTCATCTCCCTTCAACGTGGTCATGACCTCACGGAATGTGAACGGAGACCGGGAGAAGTTCCTGTAATGGGGTCAGCCGGACAGAATGGATTCCATGACACACCACTCGTAAAAGGGCCAGGAGTCGTGCTCGGTCGCAGTGGTGCATCATTTGGGCAGGCGCATTACTGCAAGATAGACTTCTGGCCGCACAACACCGCACTATACGTTACAGATTTTCGCGGTAACGACCAACTTTTTGTTTTCTATTTTCTCAAGTCACTCGACTTTAGTAGGCACAATTCAGGGGGTGCCCAACAATCCTTAAACCGGAATTTTATTGCTCCTATTCCGGTAGCGGTGCCTCCACCGGCCGAACAAGAAGCTATCGCCAAAGGATTGAGCGATGCGGATGTCCTCATCGAATCCCTGGAGCAGCTCATCGCCAAGAAACGCCAGATCAAACAAGGCGCCATGCAGGAGTTGCTTACTGGGAAGAGGCGGCTGCCGGGATTTAGTGGAGAATGGGAAACAAAGTTACTTAGAAATACAGCAATTCTCAAAGCTCGAATCGGATGGCAGGGCTTGACAACCGATGAATACCTGGATTCTGGAGATTATTATCTTGTCACAGGAACTGAGTTCAAAGATGGTTATATCGACTGGAGCAATTGTCATTACGTTACTGAATCACGCTACAAGCAGGACAAGAACATCCAGTTGAAAAAACATGACGTTTTAGTGACTAAAGATGGCACCATTGGAAAAGTGGCATTAATTAATCATCTACATAAACCAGCGACTTTGAACAGCGGGGTTTTCGTGATTCGACCAATTGAGGATGCTTTTCATCCCGAGTTTTTCTATTACCTACTCTGCTCGAATATCTTCACGGAATTCCTAGTTCAGCTCAGCGCTGGATCGACAATTAACCATCTCTATCAGAAGGATTTCGTTAACTTCACCTACAAAACGCCAGCTACAATCAAAGAACAAATCTCCATCGCCACCATCCTCTCCGACATGGACTCAGAAATCACCGCGCTGGAAGAAAGGCTTGCCAAGGCCCGCCAGCTCAAGCAGGGCATGATGCAGGAACTGCTTACAGGGAGGATTCGATTGGTATGACCGAGGCGGTGAGCGCAAATGGAGACGTCGATGTTTCGGTAAAAAGTTTTGCGTCGTTGTTCAGAGACGCGAAACGCCCTCTTGCAATTGATACTTATCAGCGCCCCTTTGTATGGGGTACAGATAAGGTGAATCAACTCGTCGCCGATATAGATGAGTATTGCCACAAAACCAATTCATCGAGGATATCTCTCGATTACTATATGGGTGCGATACTGCTGCATGAGGATATAGAAAAAAATAGACTTTTTATTATCGATGGCCAACAGCGACTTACCTCACTCTGTTTGTTGTACCACTTCATTATGGATGGATTGCCAGAAAATCAGGCGCTACACTACCATTCACCGATATCGGTAGCAAATATTAAACAAGCTCAGGAACTCTTTGAGCAGTCCAGCCTGCGACAACATGGAGCTAACTTGTTCAATCATATTTGTTTCACTGTTATCACGGTTCAGTCCGAGGATCTGGCCTTTAACTTTTTTGATACACAGAATAATCGCGGAGTGCCCCTTCAGCCCACTGACTTGCTGAAAGCCTATCACCTGCGAGCAATTAACGGAAGAGACCACATTCTCTTGCAAACTAACTGCGCCGAGCGTTGGGAACGACTGCAAGGTCGTAAACAAATTCTCGGCCACGGGGCAGATTTTGCGCCCACTTTGTTTCATCAATTTCTCTGGCGTGCAAGGCGTTGGACAGGGCAGAAGGAGATCAAACGCGAATCTTACAACGATATTATTGCCGAATTTCAGAATGATGCCATCCGTTCTGAAGCTCCAGATTCTGTGCCCCTTTACACTTCCAGAAGCAATCGGCTTGGATCTACGCTTACCCTCCTGCCACAAAAAGGTTACAGGTTGGAACCACTATCGATTCGCTTGAGCAACGATGCAGCAGAGCTACCGTTTGCCATCCGCCAGCCCATCAGTATGGGCATTGGATTTTTTCTCTATGCGGAAAAATATACTGCTTTAATCAAGCAATTGCTCGAAGACGAGCAACCAGATCCGGAAGTACACGCTTTTCGTAATCTTTACGATCAAGTGATTGCCGACATATCGTTATACCTACGTGAACTGTTTCTGTTGGCCAGTGTGATGTATATTGACCAGTTCGGCCATCACCAGCTCTTCCACTTTGCCCTCTGGCTCGATCATGTGCTGGGTGCTATTCGTCTTGAGAAACAATACATCTTCAAGGAGGCACCACTCATATTCTTGCGCGATTCACCATACAACCTGCTGGATGTCATTACCAGTGCATTTCGCCCCGAAGAAGTTATCGCCTATCTGAAGAAAGATCCGAGGGCTGTGTCGGCCTATGATAAAGAGAACATAGTTACTGGAAAAGGAGTGCAGGGCCGCTACAAAAAGAATGTACTGGTCTACTATGGCTATTATGACAAAATGGATAATCTAAAAGGTAAAGCCCATTGGATAGACGAAAAACTCATAGAGGAGAATCAGGTATGAGCATTCGCTCCGAACTGATAACTTTAAGTGACATTGTCGAGACTAACTCTTTTTTTACCATACCTATTTACCAGCGTATGTATGTCTGGGGCGATGATCAGGTCAGAACTTTATTGTCAGATTTACTCACTGCATACCAGGAAAAAAAAGATATTTTTTACCTCGGCAGCATATTGGTTGTAGAAGGAGATGAGATAGATAATGGGCGGAACTTTGAGCTGATCGACGGTCAGCAACGCCTCACTACACTCTGGATGATGAGTCTTGTCTGGCAGAGAGAACTCAAACAGTTTCAATATCGTCAGGGAAAATATGCCAGGCAATTTCGTGTTACCTTTTCGATTCGTCCAGAGATCAATAAGTTTTTCGCTCAATGGATGGACGACCTTGACACACCGTTGGCAGGAAATCATCTTATAGTGGATACACTGGCAACTATCGAATCTTTCCCAAAGGAACATAAAGACCTTGATCTCGAAGACTTCACTCGCTTTATTTTCGAGAAAGTGCAAATGGTTGTCACTAATGTTCCGGATGAAACCGATCTCAACAAGCTCTTTGAAGTGATCAACAATCGCGGTGTTCAGCTCCATAATCATGAAATCCTGAAAGTCAGAATGCTAAGTGCCCTCGAAAATGCCGCTGAACGTGAGCGTTACTCACTCCTATGGGATGCATGTTCTTACATGCTTAGATATGTGGAAAAGAACTTGAAGGAGATTACAAATCTCAAGATTTCTACACTTTTCGATAACGAAAAAAGCATCAAGGATATGGAAGCTCTTGCCTGTGCCAGCAATGTTCTTGACATGCTCAAACAGCAACAGGCAGATATGATAAGGGAAGAAGCGCTGAGTCTGGAAGAAATTATTTCCATGAAGCAAGCAGTTCAGGAAACAAAGGAAACCAGCCAAGATGAGGAAATTTATGAATCCGATGACGTTCGCAGCATCATTACCTTTCCGATGTTGCTACAGCATACCTTGCGTATCTGGCTACATAAACACGAACAACCTGATCTACCTAAAATTCTGGACAAGGAACTGCTAAGTCTCTTTGAAGATCATTTCCGCTGTGATGGGATCAAGCGTATCGAGGCGGTAACATCATTCATTGAGCTCTTGTGGGAAATTCGTTACTGTTTCGATAAATATATCATCAAATGGGTGGGCAATGGAGAAGAAGAATATCATCTGATCTGCAAACTGCGCCTTAATCCTTCTACATCAAAAGGAAAAACATACTACAGCTTAGTTCGACAGCAGCCTGCAACTAACGAAGGCTTTGCTTTACTGCAAAGCATGCTCTATCACTCTCAGCAGATCACGACACATTACTGGCTAACGCCCCTGCTCGCCTATATTCATGACCATCCAGGAGAGATTGATCAGCATTACGCTTATCTGATGAATCTGGATAATCACATGTTTTGTAGCATTGATGCTGACTCATTAATTGTGCAAAGTTGGAGTTTTCTGAAGCAGCCTTGGAAGCATAATGAACTTATCGATGCCAGCACTGTTTTGGCGCAGCCTCTTGGGGTCAACTTTCCACACTACTGGTTTTACAAGCTGGAATTCGTTCTCTGGTTTAGCAAGCTGACGGAGATCACCGGCGCTCATAAGGGTACATTCCGTATGACTGCCAAGAATTCGGTTGAGCACATCTGGCCTCGGAATCCAGAAACTGGAAAAGATCCCCAGTGGGTAGAAGAATTGGATTGTTTCGGTAACTTGGGGCTTGTCTCCCGCAGTCTTAATTCTGAATACGGGCGAAAACCATACCACGAAAAGAAAGCTCATTTTCAAACAAGGAATAAAGATCGTATTGATTCCTTGAAGATGTTCCTCGTATATGATCAAAACGAAGAATGGACTCCTAAGAGATCTCAAGAACACCAGCAACAGATGATCAAATTGATAGATAATTACCTTAAAAGAGACTTGAAAGGTGATGCCCATGCATAACATCGGCAAGTCTGAGCGCGAAACACAGGACCGAATAATCTCTCTTTTTCGTGACGAACTTAATTATAGCTACCTTGGCAACTGGATTGACCGGGAAAATAACAGCAACATTGAGGAAGGACTACTGACTGTCTACCTGACAGGGAACGGTTATACCCCAAAACAGATCAGTGTGGCACTCCACCTGCTGAAAAACGCAGCGAACCGCCATAACCAGAGCCTCTACAATAACAATAAAGCCGTTTATAGCCTGCTGCGTTATGGAGTCCCTGTAAAGACCGAGGCAGGCAAGGTTACAGAGAGTGTCAACCTCATAAACTGGCAGGAGCCGGAGAAGAACGATTTCGCCATTGCCGAGGAAGTAACTCTCATAGGTAACCGTGAGCGTAGGCCCGATATCGTGCTCTACGTGAACGGCATCGCCATCGGCGTGCTGGAATTGAAGAACAGCCGCGTGAGCATCGGTGACGGCATCCGCCAGAACCTGTCCAACCAGCAGCCTGAGTTCAACAGGTGGTTCTTCAGCACCGTGCAGTTCATCTTCGCAGGCAACGATTCCGAAGGCTTAAAATATGGCACCATCGGCACGCTGGAGAAGTATTTCCTCAAGTGGAAGGAAGACGAAAAGGATGACAGCCGCTTCAAGCTCGACAAATACCTGCTCAAGATGTGCAACAAAAAGCGGCTCATCGAGCTGATGTACGACTTCGTGCTCTTCGACGGCGGTATTAAGAAGCTTCCAAGAGTGCACCAGTATTTCGCTATCAAGGCAGCGCAGAAGCATGTACGGCAGCACAAAGGCGGCATTATCTGGCACACACAGGGCAGCGGAAAAAGCATCGTCATGGTGCTGCTGGCCAAATGGATCCTGGAAAACAACCCCAACGCCCGGGTGGTTATCGTCACCGACCGCGATGAGCTGGACAAACAGATCGAAGGGGTCTTCACCGAAGCTGGCGAGGCTATCAAAAGAACCACCAGCGGCAGCGACCTTATGAGCCAGCTCAGCCAGGCCAGGCCACGCCTGCTATGCTCTCTGGTCCACAAGTTTGGCCGTAAGGGCGTGGACGACTTCGATGCGTTCATCAGGGACCTGAAATCCCAGCCTGGAAAGACCGTGGGCGAGGTTTTCGTCTTCGTAGACGAATGCCACCGCACCCAGAGCGGCAAACTGAACCAGACGATGGAGGCAATCATGCCAGATGCTGTCTTCATCGGTTTTACTGGCACGCCGCTGCTCAAGAAGGATAAGAAGACCAGCCTGGAAGTCTTCGGCGGCTACATACACACCTACAAGTTCAGCGAAGCTGTAGAGGACAACGTGGTGCTCGACCTCGTTTATGAAGCCCGGGACATCGACCAGAATCTCGGTTCCGAGGCAAAGATCGATGCGTGGTTTGATGCTAAGACCCGGGGACTCAATGACTGGCAGAAAGACGAACTGAAGAATCACTGGGGCACCATGCAGAAAGTGCTCAGTTCACGCTCTCGCATGGAACGGGTAGTAAGCGACATCATATTTGACTTCAGTGTTAAGCCACGCCTGTCAAACGAACGCGGTAACGCCATTCTCGTAGCATCCAGCATTCACGAAGCCTGTAAGTACTTCGCTCTGTTCCAAAAAACACCTTTCAAAAGCAAATGCGCCGTGGTGACCTCCTACAACCCACAGTCACAGGACGTAACAAAAGAGGACACAGGCGCAAACACCGAGACAGATAAAGAGTTCATTTACAACACCTACACAGAACTGCTCAAAGATATCGAAACCAATCCAGGCATGACAAAAACAGAGGCTTACGAAGAGCAGGCGAAAACCCTTTTCACCAGAGAACCGGCTAATATGAAGCTGCTCATTGTTGTGGACAAACTGCTTACCGGCTTTGATGCCCCTCCCTGTACCTACCTCTATATAGACAAGTCAATGCAGGACCACGGTCTGTTCCAGGCAATCTGTCGCACTAACCGGCTGGACGGCGAAGACAAGGACTTTGGTTATATCGTGGACTACAAGGACCTGTTTAAAAATCTGGTCAACGACAAGGGTACCGGAGCACTTCAGGTTTATTCTTCCGAGCTTGACTACAGTGCTGGCGGTGCCACCCCTGAGGTTTTAATGCAGGACCGCCTGAAAAAAGGCAAGGAACGCCTTGACAATGCTCTGGAGACTCTGGCCCTGCTGTGTGAACCTGTTGAACCACCAAAGGGAGAGCTGGAACACATTCACTACTTTTGTGGCAATACGGAAATCCCAACTGACCTCCAGGAACACGAACCGCAACGGGCCGCTCTCTACAAAGCTACTGCTTCGCTGGTTCGCACCTACGCCAACATTGCCGATGAACTGGAATCCGCCGGATACAGCAGCTCAGGCATCTCCCGTATCAAGCAGCAGCTGGAACATTATCTGAACATCCGCGAAATCATCCGTAAAGCCAGTGGGGAAAGCCTCGACCTGAAAGCCTACGAGGCGGACATGCGCCATCTAATCGACACCTACATCGAGGCAGCCGAGCCCAGGAAAGTCTCATCCTTTGAAGATATGCCGCTGCTGGACCTGATCGTAAAAACAGGAATCGACAAAGCCATCGCAACCCAGCTCGGCGGATTGAAGGGCAACAAAAACGCCGTGGCAGAAACTATCGAGAACAATGTCCGCAGCAAAATAATCAAGGAGCACCTGAACGATCCGGCCTACTACGAGAAGATGTCAGCCCTGCTGGATGAAATAATAGCTGCCAGGAAGGCCAGAGCCATCGAGTATGAAGAGTATTTAAAAATGATCGCCGATCTGGTAAAGCAGGTGGAAGCCGGACATGAGGACGATATCCTCGAAGTGTTGAAGACAAGCCCTGCACTGAGGGCGCTTTACAACAACCTGCAAAACGACGGGAAAAGGTATGAGGGCCAGGTAGAAGAAAGCGGCGAATACATAGTCCCCGGCGATCAGGTTCTTGACCTGGCACTGAGGCTCGATGAAACCGTAAAGAGAGTCAGATCCGATGACTGGCGCGGTGTTGAACCTCGCGAACGGGTGATTAAGAAAGCTATGTACGACATCCTGAATGATGTATCCGAGGTAGAGCGTATCTTCATAATCATCAAGGCACAAAAGGAATACTGATGACCACGCAGATCGAACTCGGGGATATCACAGTAGACGTGGTGCTCAAGGATATCAAAAACATTCACCTGAGTGTGTATCCGCCCAACGGCAGAGTCAGGATATCCGCTCCCTTGCGAATGGATATAGATACTATTCGCATTTTCGCCATCTCCAGGCTGGGCTGGATCAAGCAGCAGCAGAAAAAATTCCAGGAACAGGAGCGTGAAACTCCTCGTGAGTATCTGGACCTTGAAAGCCATTACGTGTGGGGGAAGCGCTATTTGCTCAAAGTGATCGAAGTCAATGAAGCACCGTCTGTCGAATTAAAACACAGCAAGATGATCCTGCGGGTGCGTTCAGGAACAGATGATAAAAAGAAGCAGGCTATTATTGATGCATGGTATCGCGATCAGCTCAAGAAAGCTGTGCCACCGTTAATTGCCAGGTGGGAACCGCTGCTGGGTGTGAAGGTAGAGCGGTTCTTTGTACAGCGGATGAAAACGAAATGGGGGAGCTGTAACCACAAAGCACGCAATATTAGACTCAATACCGAACTTGCCAAAAAACCAAAAGAATGTCTCGAATACACCGTCGTACATGAAATGGCACATCTGCTGGAGCCGACGCACAATTCTCGCTTTATCACGCTAATGGACCAGTTCATGCCAAAATGGCAATTCTGCAGAGACAAACTGAATCAGTTACCTGTCAGCCATGAGAACTGGATTTATTGATACAATTTCCTGGAATTTTGTTTCAAAATATCTTTTCAAATTCCTAGCTGCAAACATTTTAAATTTTCTTTTTACCTTTTTGAAAAGGATCTTCAGAAAGGCTGGAGGAACCGTCCTATTATAGTCAACACAGAAAATATTTGCACAAACAAAAACTATAGCCCTAAGTAATATCCCTGGAGAGTTCAAATGAAAATATAATCCACTGAAAATATGGAAAACACGGAAATACATCTGCCCGTATTTCCTTTCTTCCGTGTTTTCCATATTTCCATATCTTTCCATATTTCCATGTCTTTCCATATTTCCGTGTCTTTCCATGTTTCTGTGTTTCCCTGTTTCCCTGTTTCCGTGGTTATAGTGTTTTGATTGAATTTTTCCTTACCCATCTGTATTTTAGGGATATACTGTTTAAAAGCGTATAAATTATGTGTTAGCTACAAATGGATTGGACGGAGCGCAGTCCTCAGGACGGTTGCAAATTTTGAGAGAGATAACAAAAACGATTATATCTCAAAATCCTAAATTCTTGTTTTTCCGAAAATGTATTATGTTGTGCTCCTGAATGATAGATAAAGGTGAAAAGAAAATGTTTAGTGTCACAATTGGAAACTACGGAATAGTAAAGATTAACAGACTTCCGGAGAACGCGACTGAATATAATCAAATAATCGATGCAAGAGAAGGAAAAGAATCTTTTATAATTGATAAATCTATTAAAGTGTTCGATGTTAGAAACGGGGAGTTGGATAATGATCTGATACCCGTATCCGAAGAGAAAAACGGACCATCCAGGCCCGAATGGAGATTTATTTCAGATTTTTGTTTTCCTATCTATGATGAAAGTAATAATTATCTGGGATATTATGAGATGGAGAATTTTATAAGAAGTGTTAAAAAATAACTGAAAAAGAGAAGGCAAGGACAAAAATAAGAAATAACTCTGAAAGCAATCTACCCGAAATGCGGAAAAGAGTACTTAAGATTGCAGGCAGGAGAAATGGGATACTATGGAAGCGGATAGGGCTTTACTGTCCTTCTCCTTCCTGTGACTTTATTATAAAAGATTTAGGGAATTGACTGATGAAGAAGATATTCAAACGTAAAGTGAAAATTACCACATCTGGTAGCATCCCGTTTGTGTTCCTATGTAATCTGATAGGACATAACTATAAAACATTTCAAGGTTTTGCAAATGATAAATCAGTTGAATTGATTTGTGTTCGATGTGGAAAAAGGGTTTAATTGTGAAAAATTAAACAGTAATTTCTTTTTTCTTTCCTTTTTGTCCTGTAAACTGGCCTCCGGCTCTGCCCGGATCAGCTGGATATCTGGCTATAATCAATAAGTAAAGACTTTTTCTAATCAGGACAACATCCTATAGAAAATTAAACTCTTTTTATTACTTAATGAGCTCATCCTAAAATAATTTTATTTCTACATCAATAAGACTTTCAGAGCTATTTTCCCAATTAAAAGATTGATTGATTGATTATTCCAGATTAGAGATTTAGGGGCTTAATCCTGAGTTTTAGGATCAGCTTAATGTATATAATTCATATGGAGACTATAATTGCGGATTAAAATGTTGTTTCCGTGAATAAGGAAAGTACCTCTCAGGCATGTAAAGGATTGAATGTCTGTTTTTTATCTTCTCACGTTTTTTGAATACCAGCAGTAGAACATGAGTCAGGGTTAACTGGAGGCAAGTTTTAACTCTATTAACAAAGTTCAATCTAAAAATACATTTAAGTTTATTAATCGAAAGGATTTAATACATTTAAACATAAATTCCAAAGTGATTCGGGGAAATGGGGGTTCAAATTCTGGACATAATGCTAAAACTTCAGGACGCTGCCAGCAGCTTGCAGGACACTGTTAAAAACTTCAATTCAGGCCTGCTTCAGGGCAAAAAGAAAGAGGAAGAGGAAACCTGCCCGCACAGGATAAAACAGACTAAAAATAGAAAAACAATAATTGTCAACTGCAGAGAATGTGAAGCCGGGTCTTCTCTTAACGATTCACACTGCAGAAAGAATATCTTTGAAATCCTGCAAAAGGAAATTCATGCTGACTGTCTTGTACTCTCAAAGCTTTATGAAAGGGACTATGAAGGGAAATCCCTGTCTTTACTTTATACTCTTGCAGGATTCAAGGGAACCATTGTAGCATATAGGAGCACGGAAATTGTTCCTGATACATGTGCCCGGCAGGAGAAGAAAAAGTGTGAGCTGGAGAGAAAAGAAATAATTGCTTCTCTTGCAGAAACCGTGGAAACTGACCCTTTAAAAGCCCGGCTGGAATTAAGGGAGGTCATTGAGGGGGGAATATCCGGAAGAGTTCCTCATGCAACTCCTGTCTGCCTTGCATGCTCTGAAGGTTTCTACCATATCCTGGATGAAATCGAAGAGAAAATTTCCTGCTTTCCCGAAGTCTCTGTTCTTAAAAAGTCCGGTTATTGTCTGGCAACGGGCTGGTCAGGAGAATTAGAGAGTGTGGAAGAAAAGGAAAACCGTGCCGAAAAAAAGATAGAACGCTCTGAAGAAAAATTATGGAAAAAGGCAAAGGGAAAGATAGGAGGGAAAGAGGGAAAGAAAACAGGAAGCCTGATAGAAAACGTTTCAGGAGAAGCAACTCCTGCGTCTCTATCCTGGTTAATTCCGCATATAACTCCATTTACAGATAAGAAGAAAAAGGAGAAGAAGGACAGATTTGCAAATAATCTCTCAAAATCCACATATTTCACATATAATTTTTTTGACTACGAAAGCGAGATCAAATCCCATGTAAGACCACCTTTTTCCAGTTCGAGGATTTACACTGAAGCCCCTGAAAATACAGAATTTCTCGAATGTTATGATATAAACGGCAGGGAGGGAAGAAATCTTGAAGTCTCCATTTACAGCTATACCGACAGGCCTGAAAAGCTTTACATGATCCGGCCTCCCGAATACAATATGCGTCAGGAAGAACTGAGATTGCTTGAAAAAGTCAGGAGAAGAATGATCCTGCACAGACCAAAGGACCTTGCCTTTGCAGACCCGACAGGAGCCAGGGAGTATTTCAAACGCATGGCAAAAGCCCTTCTGGCTGAAGAACTTCTGGAAAGCGGGAAAGCCTGCAGCCCGGATAAACTTGAAAGCTATGCCGACCTTCTTGCAAGGTATACGAACGGGCTCGGGATCGTGGAAGATCTTCTTTCGGATCTCAGGATAACGGACGTGTACATCAATGCCCCTGCTGACACTAACCCTGTGCACGTTGTGATGGAGGGAGAGGAATGTACAAGCAATGTTTTTCTCTCTCAGGACGACCTTGATGCCCTTGTCTCAAGGTTCAGAACTATCAGCGGCAGGCCCTTTGGAGAGGCTGTCCCTGTGCTTGAGCTTAACCTTGAGGCCTTCGGGGTAAGAGTATCCGTAATAGGAGACCCTCTCAGTGCAAACGGGCTTGCGTATGCCTTCCGAAAACACTCCCTAACGCCCTGGACCCTGCCGAAACTGATCAATACAGGCTCGATTTCTCCTTTTGCAGCCGGATTTTTAAGTTTTCTTATGGACGGGCAGGCTTCGGTTCTTGTCGCAGGAGAAGTGGGAGCCGGAAAAACATCTCTCCTATCGGCAATGCTGCTTGAAATCCCGCAGAAGTACAGGATCCTTACAATCGAAGACACGCATGAACTCCCTACAGAAGAGCTCCAGGACCTAGGCTGGAAGGTGCAGGGAATGAGTTCTCACTCTTCTGTCCTGAAGTCAGGGGCGGAAATGAGCCCTGAAACCGCGCTTCGGGCTGCCCTGCGACTTGGGAGCTCGTCTCTGGTGCTGGGAGAAGTAAGGGGACCGGAAGTAAAAGTGCTCTACGAAGCTATGCAGGTAGGAAATGCTGGAAATTCAGTAATCGGAACTATCCACGGCTCATCCGTTGAAAATGTTTATGAGAGAGTCGTACACACCCTTGGGGTCCCTCCTGCTTCTTTCAAAGCAACTGATGCGGTAATAATCTGTTCAGGCATCAGGCTCGGAGGAAGTATGAAAAAGTTAAAGCGGGTTAGCCGGATTGCAGAAGTGACCAGCGCAGTTATGGAAGATCCTGAACCTTCTGAAATCTTCACCGATATCATGCACTACGATGCCTCTCAGGACTGCCTGCTTGCAGGAGAAGTCCTTGAACAGGGGCAGTCCGAACTTATAGGAAAAATTGCCCGGAAATGGGGAATTACCATTGACAGTGCCCTTAAGAATATCGAACTCAGGACGAGAATAAAAGAAAAAATTGCAGCTGAAGGAGTTCACAGCCCATTCCTGCTTGAAGCCGAAGCCGTAAGTGAAGCAAACAATATGTTCTGGCTGTTTTCGGATTCCATCAAATCAGATAAAAGGACTCAGGCAGAGAACAATACTAAAGCAGGCAACAGTAATAAAATAAGTAATAAGACTAAAGCAAGCAACAGGTCTGGCTTTGGAATCGACTCAGATAATCCGGAACCCAGCTCAGGAGCCAATCTCGAAGAGCTGTACAGGCAGTGGGAAACCTGGTTTGGAAATTTTATAAGGGAGCGGACCGAAACAGGAAAACGGCTATCGGAAGGAAAACGGCCATCGGAAGAAAAACGACCATCAGAGGATAGACAACCGTCGGAAGAAAAAAGGCTATTAAAGGAAAAACAACTGTCAGAGAAAAAACAACTATCAGAGGAAAAACAGCTGCCAGAAATAAATACAACTGTGTGAGGGCAGGAAAATGGAAGAAAGCAGCTGGTACGTAAAAGCCTGCAAAACTACAGCAAAGCAGTGGGGATGGACTGTTCCCGATCCCCAGGCTTTTAGCAGGAAATGTGAAAAAAGTGTGAGTCCTGAGTACAGGGATGCCCTCAGATTTACAGGTTTTGACCTGGAAGCTTATGAGACGGTGCTATTTTCTTATGTGGGGACATTTGTAACCTTAATTTTGCTGCTCGGGATAGACCTTTTCCTGCTCCTCTCCAGGAGTTTCGATCCAAAGACTCTTTCCATTATGGGAATCCTGACTCTGATCATTCCGCTGGCAGTTCTCTGCTACCTGAGCGAATATGTGAAAATAAAGGCAGGATTTATGAAAATATCCTCCCTTGGAGACATCCCTGAAATCTTAAGTTATATCATCATGTCAATGAAGCTGGTCCCAAACCTCGAGCATGCCGTGCTGTTTGCAGCCCGAAACTCGGAGAAGCCGCTTGCAACTGATTTGAAAAAACTGACATGGGACCTGAATCTGAGGCTCTACAGCAGCATGGACGATGCCCTTCTCTCTTTTGCCGACCTGTGGGGCAGAAATAGCGAATACTTCAAACGTTCCCTGCATCTGATCAAGAGCTCCACAGCCGAACCCGATGAAGCCCAGAGGGTAATTACTCTGAACAGGGCTCTCGATATCAGTCTTGAAGGCACTGAAAGCCTGATGGAGTCTTTTGCCGAAAAGCTAAAAACCCCAAGCTATGTACTTTATTCGATCTTTATCCTGATCCCACTTGCCCTGGTCGCTCTCCTGCCTGCGGTCACGGTTGTAGGGATGAAACCCGAGATTATAGACCTTGTCCTCCTCTATGACCTTGTTTTTCCCGTCCTTGCAGCAGTCTACTCAGAATATATCCTGATGCAGAGGCCTGCTGCCTTTATCCCCAGGCAGATCCCGGATTCCCATCCTGACCTTGCAGACATAAGGCAGAAAAAGCGATTTGCCATACTATCCGGAGCCCTGGTCTGCGTTCTGACCGCTCCTCTGGGATATCTTCTTCTGGCTTCTGGAAACCCCGGCGGAATAGTGTCTACAACTCCTCTCGGAGGATATCTCCTTCCAGCCCTTCCTTTAGTTGTAGGCGGCACTGCAGGGCTCTCAATTTATCTGTACTTCTCATCTATTCCGTATAAGAAAATAAGAGACCGGATAAAACAGATGGAACAGGAATTTGCAGACTCCCTCTTTGTGCTCGGCAGGAGGATCTCGGAAGGAAAAGCACCTGAAGAAGCCTTTGCCCATACTTCAAGGACTATGGAAGGCTCGAAAATCGGGGAAGCCTACGAGGAAATTTCCATGAACCTGCTCAGCATGAGGACGAATCTCAAAGATGCTATTTTTGACGAAGAATTCGGGGCTTTCAGATATGTTTATTCGGAGAGGATAAGGAACACAATGCTCCTTTTTACGGAAAGCGTCCATAAAAATCACGAAGCTGCTGGAGCTTCAATTGTTAAGCTTGCAGACCACTTAAAAGAACTCAGTGCCGTAGAAGAGCGCATAAGGCGTTCCCTCTATGACGTTACATCAACAATGCGTTCTACTGCTGCAATTTTTGCTCCCCTTATTGCAGGAATTACGCTTGCCCTTTCCGAAGTTATTACAAAAATTTTAAACCAGGTAGCAGAAAGGGTAAGCAGGGTACCCGCAGACCTGTCCGGAATGCCTGTCGAAATCAGTCCCGAAAGTTTTTCCCAGTCTATTCCTCCGGACCAGTTCCTGCTCGCAATTGGAGTTTACGTTATCCTCATCAGTGCTATCCTCACACGCTTCGCAGGAGCCATAGAATATGGGGGAGAACGGGAGCAGCTGAAGTACGATCTCGCCTGCATGCTCCCGATTACAGTCCTTATCTTTGCGGTCTCAGCTGCTGCTTCAAGGATTGTTTTCAGTGGGCTGGTGTGAAATGGAATTAAAGTTTCCAACAGGTGGTCCTTGAGATTTCAAGCTACGACGGTGACGTAGTTCGACTTTTTCATCGTATTACTACTTGCTTTATCTGTTAATGTTAAAGTAACGTCATATACACCAGGACCAGTAATGTGTGCGTTGCATTCATGGCGTGTTTTGAATTGACGTCGTCGCCAAAGTCCCAGAGCCAGGAAATAGGGGCCGGGCCAGTGCTGGTATCAGTAAATAATACAACTAGAGGTGTCGGACCCGAAGTAACGTTTGCAGAGAAATCTGCCAATGGCACACTCGGGTCTGTTACCGTGATATAATTATGTTTTGTTATCATAGACTGTCCGCCAACGTCATATGAGTGAAGTCTAACAGTATATTTTCCCGGTTTGCTGTACGTATGTACAGGAGTCCTGTTACCCGAATATGTTCCATCTCCAAAATTCCATTCCCATCCATACGCATAATCTCCGGTAATAAATAGTACTGTAAGGGGTGCAGTTCCGGATGTCACATTTGAGGTAAAATTATCAGGGTAGATAGGATAATCATCAGCATTGACAATTACATAACCGTGTTTAGATAGTGTATCACTGTCTATCTCATTTCCTACAGTCAATGTAACTATATATCCACCTGATTCATTGTATATATATGTTGGATTTTGAGCTGTCGAAGTGACACCGTCTCCAAAGTCCCAAAGCCATGATGTAGGCGATCCTGTGCTGTTATCGATAAATGACACGGTTTCATTTATGAGAAGTGATCTTGCATAGATGCCAGCTTGATACACCTCTGGAGAAAAAAAATCTGCTACTGGTGCTTGTGGAGGAGTGACAGTAATACAATTTGATTTATTCAGCGTACTACTGCCTTGGGCATTGGTTACTGTAAGACTAACGTCATATGTCCCCGGTTTTGTGAATGTATGTGTAGCTGTTTGAGCATGCTTTGAGTTAATACCGTCTCCGAAGTCCCAATACCAGGATGTGGGAGTTCCACCACTGCTATTATAAGTGAATAATACTGTTAACGGCATATTTCCGGATTTAGATGTTATATTAGTAGAGAAAGAAGCAAAAGGCATTGCAGGTTTGGCTGAGAAATCGTACGTATAGATGCTGCAATAGTACATATTTTCCCTGTCATTACGATAATCTTCCCACACTATCCTGTCACCGTAAATAGCAGGACATGATGCTGATCCGCTGGTAGTAATCTGAGTTTCCTTATTTGTGGAGAGATCATACATGTAGATATCCCAGTTTCCATTGCGATGGTCCTGCCACACTATTCTGTCACCACAGAGAGCAAGATTCCTGCCAGCATAGATAGCATGATGGTCCTCATGTGATCCATTGAAAGTTATCTGAGTCTCCATAGATGTGGAGAGATTATACAAGTATATGTTGTTATTTTCCATGTATACAATCCTATCATCGTAGACTTTAGGATTCGATGCTGATCTATTGGTTGTAACTTGAGTTTCAGTGAAAGTCGATAGATTATACATGTAAATATCACCATATTTCCATCCATAGCGATAGTCCTGCCATACTATCTTGTCACCGTAGATAGCAGGGTTCTTGGTTGATCGGTTAGTTGTAATTCTAGTTTTATTGCAGGTGGATAGATCATACATATAGATGTCCTCATTTCCATCGCTCCAATCTATCCATAATATTTTATCACAATAGATAGCTAAAGAATACTTTGCTCCCTGGTTTTCTAGGTCAGGAATCGAAAGCAAGGTTTTGTTATCAGTAGAGATATTATACAAATAGATATTTTGTCCTCCAGATTCCCATACTATTTTATCGTCATATATAATGGGAGATGAATAAACTGGATCTATGGCGATCTGTTTCTCTTTGCCTGTAAGTAAATCTCGTATGTAGATACTTCCATCGAAGTAGCTATCCAACCATATGATTTTATTTTCATAGATAGCTGGGCAAAAACCTCTCTCGTCGTCTGAAGTAATCCGAACCTCCTGTCCGGCTGATACCATAGTTGAGATTAATAACAAAAATAGAAAAGCTAGAGAAATAGAAAAGCATCTAATTTTCATTTATTTTACCCCCAATATATCATCCATAGAGATCAAACAATTTTGAGCTCCACTATAATAATGATAATTAATTACTGGTTTTAATGTATTTGTATTAATTTATATTACTTTTTTATTTAGTTACATCTTATTAAATTAATGAAATATTCAGTAAATAAATAGTCACCTATGAATCAACAAATTTTCTTGTTAGATTCACACAAATAAAATAATAGAAGGAAGAGTGTACTCCTGATGGATAGTATCCGACTGATGTCGAAATTAATGTCAATTTGCGACTATCGTTTTATTGTGGGCAAAAAGATTAGATGCAGTTGAAGTACGACCTTGCCTATATGTTTCAAATTACAGTTCTCATCTTCAAGTTCTCAGCTGTCGCTTCAAGGGTTATTTTCGAGGGGCTAATGTGAGATTGAATAGTTAACTGGAAAATAACTGGAAAAATGGAGTAAAAAAGCCAAGAAGTAGCTGAAAAAATAAAAACGTAAGCTGAGAGGGTTAATTCCCTCTCTGTTTATCACATCAAATCTAGCATTCAGTCTTCTTTTTACTTTCTTCTATACAGGAACACCACAAGCAGGCCGGTTAATCCGCAAATAGTTCCAAAGCCCGGCGCGCTCATACTTTCTTTCGGACCGGTTTCCTGTCCAGCTTCAAGTCCTTCGCTTCCCATATCAGTTTCATCGACAGCCCTGGTCTCTGATTCAAACTTTACTCCAGTTTCAGTTTCTTCTGAACGGCTTTTTGTCTCTCCTGTAATAGCAAAAGAAGAGAATTCCGGGATTTTGGCTGTGAAGTACAGGAATTTGTCATCTTCTCCTGATTTATCGGTTGATAATTGCTCCCATTTTTTATCACTGTACTGGTTCAGAGTGATAGAGGTCTGATCTATATCTTTTTCCTGCATCCATGACTTTTCAACCCTGAAGCAGACTTCAGAATTTTCAATGTTCTTTGAAGTTGCAATTCCGCCATTTCCAACCCATATATTAAATGATTTGTAGACTTCTTCGGAGGGCAATTCTGAAACTATGGAGGATTTTTCTTTCAGCATCTCGGCAATGGCTGTGGTTTTACCCATAGTCCTCTTTGCATCAAAGCTTGCATATACAACACAGGTTGCATTCTTTTTGAAATCAAATCTCGTCTCTTTTCCGTTGGTAATGAAGACCTGGCAAAGCTCTTTCACCTCAACGTTTTTTGCAGGCTCGGGAGAACCACCGCCACCACCGCTTCCGCCACTGCTGCCGCTGCTCTTGCTGCTGCTTCCCCCACTGTTTGAGTTACTGTCACCGCTCGAGCTGCCTTTCAGTACATTTATTGTAGTAACTTTATAAGAGGTGCCATTTGCATTGGTTATTGTCAGATTAACGAAATACGTTCCCGGAACTGTATATGTATAAACAGGATTTAGATCGCTGGACTCAGGCTTCCCGTCATTATTAAAGTCCCATACCCTTGATACTGCATTCTCGGAAAGGTCACTAAACTGCACAGAAAGGGGGGCGTAACCTTCGGAAACATTCATGCTGAAGTTTACAATCAGGATGTCAAAATCTGGAATAGTCGGATCTTTGACTGTGATATAATTGTATTTTGTTATTATAGACTTGCCGCCGCGGTTATCCATAGATAATGTTACTGTGTATTTACCTGGTTTTTCATATGTGTGTGTTGCATACGGTGTTGCAGAATCGTTAGCATCCACTACATAAGTCTGAACTGTCCCGTCACCAAAATCCCATTCACGCCATATAGGATAATTTGGAAGTTGTGCATCCAGATCATCCAGAAATGTTACTGTTAATGGTGCCTTTCCTGATGTTACATCAGATGAGAAATATGCAGGAGTTGCGGCTTCATCCTTTATTCCCATGAGCACATAACCGTATTTGCTTATCGTATGGCTACCATTAGCATTTTTCACGGTTAAGTTAACAGTATACCCGCCTATTTTTCCGTATGCATGAGTGGGATTCTTCTGTGTTGATATGTTTCCGTCCCCAAAGTCCCAGAACCAAGAAGTCGGCAAGCCTGTACTGTTGTCAAAAAATGAAATAACTTCATTTTCAAAAATTCCCTGATCATTAATTCCATTCAGCACTCGCTCAGCTTCCGGAGAATAAAAATCGGCAACGGAAAACACCATTGCAGAGGGTGATGTGACTGTGATATACCCGGGTCTGGTTACGGAATTGTTACCGGCGGAATTCGTTACCGTTAAAGTAACGTTATATGTTCCCGGACTCGTAAATGTATGAGTCGCATTCATGGCATGTTTGGAATTGATGCCATCCCCGAAGTCCCAGAACCATGAAGTAGGAGTTCCACCAGTGCCGGTAGAGGTAAATAACGCAACCAGAGGTGCAGCTCCGGAAGTTACGTTGGCTGTGAAGTCAGAAACAGGTAATACCGAGTTGTACTTAGCTGTTAATGGTAGATAGTCGTAGTTCTTTTCAGATATTGCATAAGCTGAATCTGCAATACCGTCTCCATTTGCATCAATAGCAGTCTGAGAGAACCCGGTTCCATCCGGCTTTGCCCAGTAATTACCTCCAATATATGGTCCACCAATTATGTTTGTACCTTCAGTGAGTGAGCTGTTCCAGACATATGTGTCTTCATAGTCTCCAAACTTCACATTCACTGTGTTGTTGAAATAATTGTTATAGGCTCCTTTAGATTCTAAAGAACCAGTCACTTTAAGCCCACAGTCTGAGCAGTAGGTTATTTTATTTCCAATTAAATTTGCACCGCCAGTTTCTCCGGCCAATACCCCTACACCACAATTTGTAATTTCGTTGTTTTCGATATCATAAGATAAGCCAGAAACATGTATTCCGACTTCACAGTTGCTTATTTTGTTACCACTAATGGGTGGTACATTTCTTTCATCGTAAACATAGATTCCTGTTGAGCAATTAGAAACTTCATTATTTGTTATTTCATTGTAATCACCACAACAGGCTACATCTATACCATAGCCAGGAGCACCACCTGAAATCCTGTTAGCACCACCTGAAATCCTGTTTTCAGATATAACAATACCAGAACTTTCAGATGTTACAACAACACCCCCATTTTCAATAATGTTGTTTGTTATATGGCACATATTATTCCTGTAATATTGATCATTGCCTAACATTAAATTGACAACCGTAACAGGACCATCTATATTAAAACCAGTTAGGGTTATACCAACATTGCTTAGAATGATAGTTGCCACAGTGCTGTCTGATGGTTCAATAAACACGTTATTTGTTTCTGGTTTAATTGTTAGCCTTGCTTTTGAAACATTTATGTTTTCAACATAAGTTCCAGGTTTTATTATAATTACATCTCCAGCTTCTGCACCATCTATAGCTTCCTGTATTGTAGAAATTTGTCCACTTCCGCTGCCCACTATAATATCTCTTGCCGATACTGTGGATGGTACTCCCATCAGGAACACCAAAGTAAAAACTATAAATAGAGTTTTACCCTTCACTTTATCTCCCCCACATAGATTTTATCTTTCAAAGCTAAAATAGTACATCCTGTACTATCGATATTATTCGACCCACACTATTAAATTACTTTGAATTAATATATTTACATTTCTTTAAATGTAAATTATATAAGATTAATTACACATCCTATAAATAACCAGACATGTCCTCAATAATAATTCTGTAAGTAAATTCCTTCTGACCTTTGCTACTTACCAACTTTGATTCAAAACTAGAGTGGTCGAAGAAAGAGATGTGTAAAAATGTAAAAAAATCAAAGTTGCGCTGGCGCACCCCGCTGCAAGCAACGGGGTATGTTCGCGCCACCGCTCCAAATTCCGTTAAAGGAGATAATATCCCTAAACAATTTAGTTTGAGCAGAAGTTAACAACCAAAAAATGGGATTGATAAATCATATTATCATTAACGGTTACCGGGGAAGTTTTCCATCCCCGCAGCAAGCTAGCGGGGTATTCGACTGAAATAAAGTTAGAAACATGGGAAAGAAGGTAAATAAAAAAGGAAGAACCGAAAAAGAGGAAGAAATCTAGAACAGGAAAATTAAGAAAACATGAGATGAACAGAGAAGAAAGCACACGAAGTGCAGTTCAAACTATCTCTGCTACTTTCTTTTTAGATGCTTTAAAAGCTTCATTTGCCCTTGACTCGGTAAGGCCGGCTCCCATTGCAATTTTAAGGGCGGTCTCATCTGTGATCAGGTTCTCAGGTGCATGGGTATCGGTGTTTACCACAAGAGTTGCGCCGATTTCGAGGGCAAGCCTTGCAACATGCCCGTTAGTCCTGTTGTGTCCGTTCCTTGCAGTGATTTCAAGAAATACATTGTTTTCTGCCGCAGTCTGGACATCTTCTTCGGAGATCAGGCCTGGGTGAGCTAGGATATCTACATACTCACAGGCAACCGAAGCTGCGTTTGTTCCGGGGGCAACAGGCTCGGAGATGGTTTCTCCGTGAACGACCACAATTTCCGCGCCCAGTTCTTTTGCTTTCTTTGCCAGGGGAGCGATTTTTCTCGGAGGGACGTGCGTCAGCTCGACTCCGGGCAGGACGCGGATATCCCATTCATTTTCCAGGTATTTTGCTTTCTTTGCAGCATCAAGAAGCTGTTCGAGGTTTGTATAGTCTGCATGGTCGGTAATTGCGATTGCCTCGTAGCCGTGGATAACGGCCCGCCGGACAAGTTCACTGGGGAGTAGTTCCCCATCACTGAAAATAGTGTGAGTGTGAAGATCAATCAACTGGGATCACCGTGTTTGAAACTCGTTTTTATATGTTATTGTTTGACTTTTTTGACTGCTGAATTATATAGATCACTTAGTTCACTTATTAACCGAACTCCCTAATAAAATTACTCTGGCTTCTCGGATTTTCCAAGCCTTTCTATGACATCTGCAAAAGCAAAATTCGGCTTGACATCAGTTATACTGATCTTTACCTTTTCTCCTACCTCAACTTCCTTTACGAAGACCACAAAGCCTTCAATAAGCACTGCCCCGTCTCCACTTGAGCCGAGATTCTCGATATCCACAACGAATTTATCTCCTTTCCTGAGGGGAGCTGTAAGGAATTTCTTTCCTATAACGTAAATCTCTGCACTCTGCGACCTGGACGCTTGCGGGGAGTAAGCCTTGACGTGGACAAAGTTTTCTCTGACTGTGCTCAGGTAATCGTTGAACATGTCTCCCTGAAAGACCTTAACCACAAACTTCCCATTTGGCTTGAGTATTTTCTTTGCACACTCAAGTGCTGAGGTGGCAAGCTCGATTGACCGCGCGTGGTCGTAAGACCAGTTACCTGACAGGTTGGGAGCTGCATCACAGAGCACCACATCAGCGCCTTTAGCCCCGACAATCTTGATAATCTTCTGTATTGTCGAATCAGCGTTTATGTCGCCCTGAATCGTCTCGACTCCTTCAATAGGGTCTATCCTCTGCAGGTCCACACCAAGAACCTTCCCTCCGGAAAGCTCTTTTGCAACCTGAAGCCACCCGCCCGGAGCCGCACCCAGATCAACAACCGAGTCCCCTCGATTGATAATTTTATGTTTCTCATTGATCTGTTTGAGCTTGAAGGAAGCCCTGGACCGGTATCCATCCTCTTTTGCCTGGTGATAATAATAATCTCTTCTATCTCTTGCCATTGCTACCTTCCCTGCACTGAAAGCTCATATAGCTTGCGCAGAAGTCTCTTAGCTTGCGTAAAAGTCTTTTTATTGACCTTAGGAACGTATAATCCTGATCAGAAAGATATAATTTTCTATTAAATATATAATTTATGATATTTTAACACGCAGGTAATCTCCGATTAACTGATTTATACTGTTCAGGAATCTCTGAAAATGAGACCTTCCTATTTAGGACCCTCCTGCTTAGGACCTTCCTGCTTATATTTTTCACTCCACCTTACATAGCTAAAACCGGCACTCCAGTCAGGTAAGAAAGAACAGCCATCTACCCAAAGGAATACCCTCTCATAACGTTTATAACGGAAACTGATTTTAGATTCGCAGAAGGACGTCTCCACCAGCTTGTCTAATGAGTAGCCGAAAAAAGAGGAAAGAAATAGAGGGCAGGAAGAAGAAGAGACTAAAAAGCAAAAAACAAGATAGAAAAGCAAAAAAAAGCAATAAGAAGTAGTAAAAAGCGATAAAGATAGACGTGAAAAAAGTAGTTCTCACGTGATTTAATTCAGTATTTATTGCATTTCCAACAGGTTTTTCATATCACTTTACTTTCTGGCTTTTATTTTTACCTTTTTTCTTTTTTTGAGGCATACCTTTCTCCTTCGTCGAGAATGACAAAAAATGTTCAATTCAGTGAATAACGTTGCACGGGTTAGAAAAGATCCGAAATATCTTCAATTCAGTCTTCTTAAGCAAAGTTCACTGCTATAACTTATAAATTAGTCCTCCTGAGCTCAGCCTATTGCTACACTTATAACTTAGTCCTCTTGAGCGCAGCGAAAAGGACCGCGTACTCCCGAGGCGCAATTCGGGCGACACAACGCGGATGATTAGGAAATGATGCTTCAGAGCAAATATCTTCTACAGCTCAAAACCGTTCTGAGAATTTCCTCACCACCCGTTTTCTCAACCTTAATATCAGTCGGTTTTTCGATTATCTCAAAGTTCAGAGGGAGGCGCTTCTGGGCTTCCCTTATAAGCTGGGAATCTCCGCTCATGATGACGCAATCTATTCCGGGATTTTCTTCGAGTACTTTATCCAGGGCTTCAAAGACCTTGTCCATATGATGGGCAATGTCCTCTTCCCTGAGGCGTTCAAAACGGCGCTGAGAAAAGCCTCCTTTGCTGTGTTTTTCCTTTACACTGCTTTTGATGAACTCTTCCGTATCAAAGACCCGGGCATCGGGAGCAAAACCTATGAAAGACTCGCCTGCATGCAGGACAAGGACAAGCATGCGGTAGTCCTTATTCAAAATATCTTCAAGGAATGAGGTTTCAAAATTATTTCCAAGCTGCCAGGATGAAGAAGGGACTGGAAAAGGTGGGACAATAGCTTCGCAAATCATGCGGTGAATATCATAGAAGAGTATAAGACCAGTTTCCGGATCAAGCCTCTCAAGGAGAATAAGGGATTCTTCTCTTACCATATCAAGAACCTTTTCACTCAGTACGCTTGAAAGGCGTGCGCCTGGAAGCAGGTAAGCAGTCAGAAGATCGTCTGAAGGAGCGTGGAAGGAACTGATTTTGGAAAGGTAAGCTCGAATAGCCGAAGGGCTTAGAGTTTCAACTCCGCGAAACTCCAGTTTATCAGGGGCTTTTTCCCTGATTGTTTCAAGCTCATGCGAAAGGGTCTGGGTCCGGACAAGCTCCTGATTTAACCGAGATTCGGCTTCCTGCCTGTCCGCAACTGCTTGCCTCGCAAGGGCTTCTCTCTTTTCAAGCTGGTTTTTCGTACCCCGAAGGTCAATTTCGAGTTCAACTATCCTGGAGTTGAGCCGGTCAACCTCAAGTTCCAGCCGGCCTTTTCCGGAGATTTTCCCAATAATGGTGCCCAAACCTTTTTTTCCATCTGCGGCAACTTCTCTCTGTGCAGTTTTTTTATCTGTCATCTGCCTTCCTGCCCTTTCTCATAATATGTTATCCAATCCAGGAAACTCCCAAAAGCAACTGGACTGTATAATATTAGTAATACCTTATTAATTGTGCGAATTACCGTACCGGCGCTATAAGCCAGTCTATAAGCCAGTTATAGGCCACGGGAAACAGTACTGAAAATATTATATAATTAATACCGTATTTATGACACATAATAAATATTAAACTCCCGGCTATACCTGATAATAAAGCTATATTTCCTGCAAAACTTACCAATAAAATGCAGTCTCTATCGAATTTAACCGTTCTTATATTTCGAAAGTTTTAAGAATATCATATTTAATGTCACTGTGATTTCAGGATTTTTTTCAAAAAAGTGAGCTCATTTCCATACTTAATTCTTATCGATTACTTCGGTGCCTGAATGAAAAAACCATTGAAAGAGTCTCAAAAGCAGGAGGATCAAATGAATCCTTGCCAGAAAAATCCAGACGCTTCCGCACTGGAGCCTGAAAACTCAGGTCAAAACAACTCAGGTCAAAACAATTCAGGTCAAAATGAATCTGATGGAGTAAAATTAGAGGACTGGATGGACAGGCGAAACCCCGCTCGGAATAAGGCTGAAAAAATCCACCCCACCCTATGGATACAGGGACAAAGGAGTTCTTCCCTTGCCGGAAAAACGATTGTCCTTGGTGTTACAGGGAGTATAGGAGCAGTCAGGGTAGTTGAACTCGCAAGGGAACTGATACGGAATGGGGCAGAAGTCCATGCAGTCATGACTGAGGCTGCAATGCATATCCTGCACCCTGACGCCCTGCACTACGCTACCGGGAACCCTGTTATTACGGAACTCGGAGGCAGGGTGGAGCATGTTGAGTTCTGCGGGTTTAAAGGCAGAGCAGACCTTCTCCTGATAGCACCGGCAACAGCAAACACCATAGGAAAAATCGCGTACGGAATAGACGATACCACGGTTACCTCTTTTGCGACAACTGCTCTTGGCTCCGGCATTCCTGTAATGATTGTCCCGGCAATGCATGAGTCCATGTACAGGCATCCGGCTGTAACTGAAAATGTAGCGAAATTGAAAAGCTGGGGAATCTCCATGGTAGGCCCGAAGTTCGAAGAGGGCGTTGCAAAAATCGCCTCGAACGAAGAAATAGTGCTCGAGGTAGAAAGGGTTCTTGGAAATCGGAACCTGGTAAACCGGAAGGTAATTATTACAGGCGGCTCCACAGCCGAAAGCCTTGACCCTATCCGCATCCTCACAAACCGGGCTTCCGGAAAGACGGGCAGGGAACTTGCCCTTGAAGCTTACCGCAGCGGAGCTGATGTAACCCTGGTGCACAGGGACAGGCTCGGGATTACAGGGATCAGGGAGATCTTTGCCGAAAGCGCCGCAGAAATGACCGAATCCGTGCTCATGGAGCTGCAAAATGGGTATGATGTCCTGATCAGTTCTGCAGCAATTGCAGACTATACAGCCGAACCTTCTCCGGATAAAATCAAATCAGGAGGAGAGTTTGTACTCAAACTGAAGCCCACTCGAAAATTGATAAAAGAATGCAGGGAAAAATACTCTGACCTGGTGATCATAGGCTTTAAAGCCGAGACAGGCGTTGGAAGGGAAGAGCTCCTTAAAAGAGCAGCTGCAACCCTCGAAGGGACAAAACTCGATATGATCGCAGCAAACGACGTCGGAAAAGGTGGAATGGGCACTGAAGAAAATGAACTTTACCTGCTTGGGCGGAGAAAAGCCGAAACCAGGCATGTCACCGGAAACAAGCGCAAACTTGCAGCCTGTATCCTTGAGGAGGTAACCGGGATTTTAAACTCACGACAGGTTCTCTGACAGACCTGATCGATTTCTGGAAATTAAGACAAACTAACCGGAGCCGGCACAGTACCTGATCTGCTGTATCGGCTGATTCTGCAAATTGTCCTGCGCAATTTCTACAAAACAGAAATTTCTACAAACAGAATTTCACAAAACGAAAATGAACTTTGAAAAATAGTTTAAACAACAAAAAAGGCGTTTTCTATGTATACATACGAGAGTGAAGGGGCAGACTTTTTAGCAAAAGCATATGCTCCAGGTCATATTACAGGTTTTTTTCAGATCCATGAGCATAACGACCCTCACCATAAAGGATCTACCGGCTGCGGAATTGTCCTAAACGCAGGAGTTACGACCGAGATAAAGGCTGGAAAATCCGTGGAAAAGACCGAGATTTTCCTCAATGGAAAGAAGGTTGAAGGCAAAACCACCCGTACGGTGGTAGATATGATGGCCGATGTGCCTGTAAGAGTAAAAAGCTGGGCAGAAATCCCGGTAGGATGTGGATTCGGAGCCTCGGGAGCAGGAGCTCTCGGTACAGCTTACGCTCTTAACAGAGTGCTTTCCTTGAATAAAACAGTAAAAAGCCTGACTGAATATGCTCATGTAGCTGAAGTCATTAACTGCAGCGGGCTTGGGGACATTGCAGCCCAGTCCAATGGCGGAGTGGTGATCAGGCTGCAGCCCGGAGGGCCCGAATTCGGAAGTATAGATCGAATTCCTGCTCCTGAAGCAAGAGTTTTCTGCATTGCACTCGGGGAAATTTCTACAGATTCTATCCTGACAGATGGAGCTGCAGTAGGAAAAATTAATTCTGCAGGAAAAGCCGCAATGTCCGAATTGCTTAAAAAACCCACTCTCGAAAACTTTATGCAGCAGGCAAAAGACTTTGCCAGCAGTACGGGTCTAATGAGTAGTACGGCAAGGGATGTAATTGAGGCTGCAAATGCAAGCGGAGGACTTGCTTCTCAGGCAATGCTTGGAGATACGGTTTTTGCAATCGCCCCCTACAGCCAGGAGTTCCCGCTCTATGAAGCACTTCAGGAATTCGGGCAGGTGCTGGAATATGGCATCAGTACCTGCGTACCGAGATTACTTTATGACTGAGCTTCAGGTGAAGCTCTTTTTTTAGCTTTTATTTTTGAATATTTTGTACAATTCCTTTATGATAATATATCATGCGTTTACGTCATGCACCGATGCTTATCAGGCTCTTACCCTGTTACAAAGTCTTCTGCAGCTTGGGGTCAGAAAGCATCCGAAAACAATTATTAGACAAAAAGAGCTGAAGGAGGCTCTCCGCGGAGAAAGCACCCACAACTTAAATAGTATCGGAATAAAAAAAGGTACTGAGCCGCACAAATTGCCCGCATCTCAGGGCAGAGGCCTTAGAGTTCCAAATCAGAATGTAATACGAGATTAATCTGACAAGCAAAAAGGTAAGCGACATTTATGACTGATATACCCCAAGACCACCCGAGGTATGAATCCCTGCTCGCCCGTGAAAAGGTTGCAGCCGGGGTAAAAATGGGAATTACAAGTATCCAGGGACTTATTGCCCAGGGAAGAGGAGAGAGCTTTGATTACCTTATAGGCGAGCGAAGTACCGAATCTGCCCTGTATGCGGAAAGAGCTGCAGTTGCTGCACTACTTCTAGCAGAAAACCCGGTTATTTCTGTAAACGGTAATGTCGCAGCCCTGGCTCCTGAAAAAGTCGTTTCCCTGGCAGATATTACCGGAGCCAGAATCGAAGTAAATCTCTTTCACAGGACCGACACGCGGGTACACCTCATTATAGAACACTTGAAGGCAAACGGAGCTTCTGAGGTGCTTGGAAAGAATCCGGACTCAAGCCTTGAGCTCTCTCACGATAGGAGGCTTGTGAGCAGTAAAGGGATCTATACTGCGGATGTTGTGCTTGTTCCCCTTGAAGATGGGGATCGCTGTGAAAAACTTGTAGAAATGGGAAAGACTGTCATAACAATCGACCTGAACCCTCTTTCACGGACCTCGAGAACTGCCACAATATCAATTGTAGACAATCTTACAAGGGCTCTCGGAAATATGGCAAAACTTGCACAAGAAATGAAAAAGGAAAAGAAAGAAGAACTTGTGGCATTGATCACGACTTACGATAACAAAAAAGCCCTCTCCGGAGCGATTTCCGAAATTCAGGAACATCTCAAGACCATGGTTGCAGAAGCAGAATATTAAAGGTAGAATATTAAAGGTAGAATATTTACATGGACCTGATAGAAAAAACGAGGGAATTTGCGGCTACTTTTCATGAAGGGGAACCCAGTTCCCATGATATGTCCCATATAACCCGCGTAGAAGCCCTTTGCAGGGAAATCCAGAAAGAAGAAGGAGGAGACCTTTTCACTCTCCGGCTCGCAGCACTTCTTCATGACGTAGGAATTATCAAAGAACATGAGGAGGGAGGAGACCATGCCCTCTACAGTGCGGAGATAGCTTCCGAATTCCTGGGGAAGGCAGGTGTTGAAAAAAGGACTGTTGAGGCTGTTGCATATTGCATCCTGACCCACAGGTTCAGCGGGGGAAAAAGCCCGGAAACAATAGAAGCCAGGATCCTTCAGGATGCCGACAGGCTTGATGCCCTGGGAGCAATTGGAATTTTCAGGTCCATCCTTTCAATGGGGGCTCTAAGGATGTTGAAGCACACGACAGGGATAGATAAAGGAGCTTCAAAAAAGACTGTCTATGTCCAAGACCCTGTTGAAGGTTTTAACGAATACATGCACTACAAGCCTTTTACAATTCCTGAAAAGTTGAATACCGGTGCAGCAAAGAGGATCGCAGAAGAAAGGCTGAAAATAATGCAGCTCTACCTTGAGGCTTTGAACCTTGAAACCGAAGCTGGAAACCGAAGCTGGAAACCATAGTCAGAGGATAGAGGTTCGAGAAGATAGCTAATTTCAATTTTAAGGATTCGGAGCAAAAAAACCTCGATTAGGATCTGGGAAAAAAATCCCAGCACTCTAAAAACCGGACTTTCTTCAGAAATCTGAAAGCTTCATGATTTACCAGCCTGAAACATGTTTAAAGATGATATAAAGACCTGTACTTTATGGGGATTACAGGAGAATCAAGGACAATTCTCAGGACAACTTTTTTTAGGATAACCTCGTAAACTCGTGTTCATCATCTAACAGGTTGCAGTTCAATAAATTTGCAGTCAATAAACTTGCAGTTTAAACTGATGGATATGATCATATGGCTGACATAATCATAAAAAATGCTTACGTTTTAACGATGGATCCTGATGCTGGAGACCTTAAAAATGGGACCGTCGTTATTGAAGACGGAAAGATCACGGAAATTGGGGAAAAAACAAAAGAAAGTGCCGAAATCGTGATTGATGCTAAAGGTTCGGTAGTGATGCCAGGGCTTGTGAACACGCACACCCATGCAGCAATGACCCTTTTCCGGGGTTATGCCGATGACCTTCAGCTTGCGGAGTGGCTTCAGGGACATATCTGGCCTGCCGAAGCCCAGCTGAAGGCAGAAGATGTATACAAAGGAAGCCTGCTTGCATGCCTGGAAATGATCAAATCCGGCACGACATCCTTTGCAGATATGTATTTCTTTATGGACGAGACAGCAAAAGCGGTTGAGGCGTCAGGGCTCCGGGCCTCACTCTCCCATGGCCTGATTGAACTCTGGAATAAAGAAAAAGGAGAAACTGACCTTAAGGAAGGAAAGCGCTTTGTCAGAGCATGGCAGGGAGCAGCAGGGGGCAGAATAAAAACCATGTACGGACCCCATGCCCCGAATACATGCTCGGACGAGTTCCTTGCAAAGGTTAAAGAAGAAGCCCGCAGGGACGGGGCAGGCATCCATATCCATGTCCTGGAAACCGAAGCCGAACTGAATGCAATGAAGGAAAGGTACGGGAAGTGCTCGGTTCATCTGCTCGATGACATAGGGTTTTTCGGACCTGATGTGCTTGCAGCCCACTGTGTATGGCTTTCGGATGGCGATATAGAAGTTTTAAAGGAAAGGGGAGTAAATGTATCTCATAATCCCATAAGCAATATGAAACTTGCATCCGGGATTGCACCTGTGCACAAAATGCTGGAAAGAGGAGTGAATGTCAGCCTTGGGACGGACGGCTGTGCCTCAAACAATAACCTCGATCTGTTTGAAGAGATGAAAACCGCTGCCCTTTTGCATAAAGTGAACACTTTCAGCCCTACTGCCCTCCAGGCTCGCCAGGTACTGAAGATGGCAACTGTTAATGGGGGGAAAGCTCTTGACAAGGAAACCGGCATGCTTAAGGCAGGAAAGAAGGCAGACCTGATCATAGTTGACATGAAAAAACCGCACCTTATCCCATGCTTTGATGTTCCATCCCACCTGGTGTACTCTGCAAGAGGAAGCGATGTCAGGACAACAATTGTAGATGGAAAAATCCTGATGGATAATTACAGAGTTCTCGTGCTGGATGAGGAAAAAGTGATGGAAGAAGCCAAAATGGCCGCAGAAGAGCTTGTAGCAAGGGTAAAAGCCTGAAAAGCATCGCGGCGTATGAAGTAAACGCGTGAAATATTATCATACAGGAATAATAAATACTTGAAAATCGAACTTAACACCGGTCCGCTTTGACTGTCGGCAACCGGAGTTACAGTTTGGGTGAACTCATAGAAACATTTCAAATAATCAAAGTACCATCAATATTCAATCTTTTCATTCAATTATTAGATTCAATAATTCCATTCAATAATTCCATTCAATCATTCAACTCAACCATTAAATTATTTTATTCAATCATTTATCTGATATGACGGGATCACCATGACCGAAAAAGAACTCATAGAATCCGGAAACATGAAAATGGAATGGGCAAGAAGCCACATGCCTGTGCTTGCGATCATCAGGGAGAAGTTTGAGGAAGAAAAACCCCTGAAAGGGCTTAAAGTAGGGATGGCCCTTCACGTAGAAGCAAAAACCGCAGTTCTTGTTGAAACCCTGGCTGCAGGCGGCGCACAGGTTGCAATTTCAGGCTGCAACCCCCTGAGTACACAGGACGATGTGGCAATGGCTCTCGATACCCGGAAAAATATAAGCTGTTTTGCAAGATACGGGTGCTGTACGAGCGAGTATTACGAAGCAATAGATAAAGTCCTTGACATTGAGCCTGACATCACAATCGATGACGGAGCAGACCTTATATTCAAGCTTCACAAAGAAAGGCCACATATGCTTCCGAAGATTCTCGGAGGCTGCGAAGAAACCACCACAGGAGTGCACAGGCTTCATGCCATGGAAAAAGACGGCGCTCTTAAGATGCCTGTGATAGCCGTAAATGATGCCATGACCAAGTACCTTTTTGACAACCGCTACGGGACAGGCCAGTCAGCCTGGGACGGGATAAACAGGACCACAAACCTCCTTGTGGCAGGCAAAAATGTTGTTGTTGCAGGCTACGGCTGGTGCGGGCGCGGGGTTGCAATGCGGGCTGCAGGCCTTGGAGCAAATGTAATCGTCACTGAAATAGACCCCATACGAGCCCTTGAAGCCAGGATGGACGGATACAGGGTTATGAAAATGGCAGATGCTGCGAAAATAGGAGAGATCTTCGTGACTGCCACAGGAAACCGTGATATCCTTACAGCCGATCACTTCAAGGTCATGCAGGACGGGGCAATCCTTGCAAACTCAGGACATTTCAATGTGGAAATCGACATGGAAGCCCTTGCCTCCCTTGCAAAATCAGTCAAAACTGTAAGACACAATATCAAAGAATATGATATCGGAAACAGGCGCATTAACGTAATCGCCGAAGGCAGGCTTGTAAACCTCGCTGCCGGTGACGGGCACCCTGCCGAGGTCATGGATATGAGTTTTGCAAACCAGGCCCTCTGTGTGCGCTATATTGCTGAAAACAAACTTTTGAACGGAGTCCACGGGGTCCCCAGGGAACTTGATACCTACGTGGCAAAACTGAAACTCGAATCGATGGGAATAAGCACAGACGAGCTCACTTCCAAGCAGGAATGCTACATGAGCGGCTGGGAGTGCGGGACATAATTTAGAGAAGAAATAGCAGAGAATATTTTCAGCAAGATCAAACACTGTATGCTTCAGATACTCTTAGTGCGGTAAATATGACTCTATTTCCATTCATGGAAAAGCGAAAATATTTACCCACTTAAATTACAAAATAAAATCAAAAAATAATTAGTTACAAATATACCCTATAGCATCATTTTTACAAATTGCAATCTTATTAAGAGAACACTTAAACCGATAATTCAATTGAGAGAACATTTGTAATACTGTTTTAGTTCACAAAATATCCAAATTGAAGATAAAAGTTACCTTATTTTTTGAGAATGTATAAACTTCTTTTACTGAAAAGGAATTTGTAAATCTATATGCATAAGAATCTGGTGCAAATTTTTAAGTCCAGCCACGAATGCTGAATTGCGGGTCTGAAATGGGATAATGCTGGAATAAGCCCAAAGAAGGGTATGGGATGAAAGGACAGCTGAGAAAGTCTGGGATTGGTATTATTGGAGATGTGTCATGGGGAACTCATTTCTGCCAGTTCTACCAGACAAAAGAAGATTTGATGGAAATATCCGTCCCTTATTTTAAAGCAGGGCTGGAAAATAACGAGCTTTGTGTATGGATCGCATCACAACCTCTCGAAACAGAGGAAGCAAAAGAAGCCCTGGAAAGAGCTGTCCCTGATCTTGGCATTTATCTGGATAGAGGGCAGATCGAAATTATTCCTGAGACTCATTTTTATTTAGAAGAAGGGAATTTCGACCCTGACAGGGTCTTAAATGCAGGGGCTGAAAAGCTCAGTCACGCTATAGCGTGCGGATACAATGGACTAAGGATGAGTGGAAATATTTCCTGGCTGAAGAAAATAGACTGGGACAAATTCACTGGCTACGAAGAAAAAGTAGATAGTGCCATTGGCAACTTCAGGATAATAGCTATGTGTAATTATTCTCTTGAGAAATGTGGCGCAACCGAAATAATTGATGTTGTGGCCAACCATCAATTTACTTTAATTAAAAGAGCAGGGGTATGGGAGCAGATAGAAAGCCCCAAACATAAAAAAACTGAAAAAGCATTGCAGGAGAGCGAGGAAAAATACCGCTACATAGTAGAGACAGCAAACGAAGGTATATGGATATTTGACGCTGAAGCCAGGACTACTTATGTTAATGAAAAAACGGCGGAAATGTTAGGCTACAGACAGGAAGAAATGATTGGCAGATCTTTATGGGACTTTGCCGATGAAGAAGGTAAAGCTATCTTCAAACAGAGTCTGGAAAAGAGGCGGCAGGGTATCAGTGAAGTCTATGAATCCAAATTAATACATAAGGACGGCTCTCCCTTATGGGCACTTATATGTGCTAAAGCTTTATTAAACAAAGACGGCAAGTTTACAGGCTCCCTGGGCATGTTCACCGATATTACCAGACGCAACCAGGAAGAACAACGTATACGCAGGTACAACCATATTCTTGAGGGAATCTACAGGATCTTCAGCAGTGTAGTGCAGACAAAAACAGAAGAGGAACTGGGAAGTGCATGTCTGTCTGTAGCTCTGGAAGTGACAGGCAGCCAGTTTGGCATTATTAATGAAATGGGAGCAGACGGGCTACTTCACGACGTCGCAAAAAGCGAACTGGCATGTGAACAGTGCTTTATGTATGACAGGACAGGGGATAGGCTTCCTTCGAGTGGTTATGCTGTCCATGGTTTATACGGCAGTGTCATTAACAATGAGAAAGGCTTCTTTACCAATGATCCACAGTCACATCCTGACAGTATAGGCGTACCGCCCGGTCATCCACCGCTAGTGTCTTTTCTTGGAGTGCCCCTTATCCAGGACGGAAAAATGGTGGGCCTGATTGCAGTCGCAAACCGTGAAAACGGCTATAGCTGCGAGCAAAAGGAGGATCTCGAAGCTATTGCGCCTGCAGTGACTCAGGTACTGCAGAGGAAAAAGGCGGAAAAGGAAAGAGCGCAGGCTGAAGAAGCCATGATTCGAAGTGAGAATAAGTTCCGTACATTGGCTGAAAATTCTCCTGACCTGATTGCGCGTTTTGACAGACAAAAGCGCCACCTGTATGTTAATCCTGCCAATATAGAACCTTATGGCCTGCCTCCTGAAGAAATCATTGGAAAAACCAATGGTGAACTGGGAATGGATCCAGAACTGGTCGAATTCTGGGAAGAACATTATGAAAATATTTTTACTACCGGAGTTTCTGAAACAATGGACTTCCGTTATACATCACCTGATGGAAAGAAATACTACTTTAATACACAGGTAGTCCCAGAGTTTGTTGATGGCAAAGTAACCTCCGTTCTCGCTATTTCCCACAATATTACAGACATTAAAGAAACAGAAGCTAAGTTAAAAGATACACTCGACAACCTGGAAAACATGGTTAAAGAACGTACCAAAGAGCTTGAAAGGGCTTATAAATTATTGAAAGAAAGTGAAGAAGGGCTTGCTGAAGCCCAAAAAATGGCTCACCTTGGAAGCTGGGACTGGAATTTAACCACTGGCGAACTGTACTGGTCTGATGAAAAATATCGAATTTTTGGATACAGCCCTCAAGAATTTACCCCTACCTACAATAATTTTTTAAGTTATATACATCCGGAAGACCAGGAGTGTGTGAAGAATGCAATCGCAGAGGCATTAAATGGGGAAGCTTACAGCATTGATTACAGGATCATCCGGGTTAACGGGGAAGAACGGGTGGTACACGGACAGGGCGAGGCTATTTTTGATGAAAAGCATAAGCCTGTTCGGATCAGGGGAACGGTTCAGGACATAACAGAACGGAAAAAAACAGAGGAGATGCTGAAGGAAAGCGAGGATAAATTGAAAACTCTTTTCGAGCTCTTGCCTGTTGGGGTTTCGATTATTGATAAAAAGAGAAACTTCCTTGATGCAAACCTTGCCTTAGAAAGAATCCTGGATCTATCCAGGGAGGATCTGTTTAACAGGAATTATAGAGCGCGAAAATATCTCCGATCAGATGGGACAGAAATGCCTTTTGAAGAGTTCCCAAGTGAAAGGGCTCTGGAAGAGAAAGGGTCAGTCCAGAGTTGCGAGATAGGGGTAGTAAAGGAGAACGGCAGTATTATCTGGACGGATGTGAGTGCAACTGTTCTACCTTTTTCAGATGGGCAGGTAGTTATTACCACCAGGGACATCACTGAGAGCAAAAAAGCAAAAGAAAAACTCCAGAAAGCTGAAGAAAAGTACCGGATAGTTACAGAACAGACAGGGCAGCTGGTATACGATTATGATGTGGAGAAAGATGTCGCTGACCTGGCAGGCAATATCGAAGAGGTAACAGGATTTACTCCTTATGAAGTTGGGAGCATTAAACTGAATTTCTGGATTTCCCGTATTCATCCGGAAGATCTGAATAAATTCCTGGAAAATCATAAAAAATATTTCGGGTCAGATGGAGGCTCTTACAGGACAGAATACCGTTTTAGAAAAAAGAATGGGGAGTATATTTATCTTGAAGATAACTGGACTTTCTTCAGAAGCGAAAAAACCAGTGTAAACAGGATTCTTGGGGTAATTAAAGATATTACGGAAAGAAAAAAGGCAGAAGTAACTTTCGCAAACATCGAAACTGCCCGCAAAAAAGAAATTCATCATAGGATCAAGAATAACCTGCAGGTAATTTCTTCCCTGCTGGATTTGCAGGCTGAAAGTTTCAGATTCAGAGAACATGTTGAGGATTCGGAAGTCCTGAACGCTTTCAGGGAAAGCCAGGATAGAGTAGCGTCCATTGCGTTCATCCATGAAGAGCTCCATGAGGGCAGGGGAAACGATACACTGAATTTTTCACCATACCTTTACAGGCTTGTTGAAAACCTTTTCCAGACCTACAATCTTGGAAATGTTAATGTCAGCTTGAACATGGACCTGGAAGAGAACATTTTCTTTGATATGGATACTGCTGTCCCGCTGGGGTTAATTGTGAATGAGCTTGTTTCAAACTCCCTCAAATACGCATTCAGGGGTAAAGATAGAGGAATTATCCGGATCAGGCTAAGCAGGGAAAAAAACAGAGAACTTATAAGTGACAATCGTGGAAGTAAAGAAGAAGGTGACAATAGAAGTTTTATCTTAACGGTTTCGGACAATGGGATAGGTATGCCTGAAGGCTTCAGCATGGAAAATTCTGATACTCTGGGCATACAGCTGGTTACCACCCTTATAAACCAGCTAGAAGGCGAACTTGAATTGAAAAAAGACTCTGGAGCCGAATTCAATATAAGGTTCGCAACATCTGAAAAGAAGTAATGGGCTCCCTCAGACAAAGAGCTTTCCAGAGGGCTTATTCTCCTTATAAGAGGATTCATTCCCCTTATAAGAGGATTTATTCCCCTTATAAGAGGATTCATTCCCCTTATAAGAGGATTTATTCCCCTTATAAGAGGATTCATTCCCCTTATAAGAGGATTTATTCCCCTTATAAGAGGATTTATTATCCTTATATTTCATATGTTGAATCCGGAAAGGAAAAGAATTTCGAAACCCACACCCGAACGGAAATGATATATGAAAGGCCGGAGCGCGGGACATAATTTTGAAAAAAAGCAGCAGAGGATAATTTCAGTAATTTCTAAACCCCGCATTCTTCTGGATTTTTAGTGTGGTAAATATAACTCAATTTCAATTCATGGAAAAGTGAAAATATTTACCCGCTTAAACTGTAAATAAGACAAAAAATAACCAAAGACAAAAAATAACCAGTTACTAATACTTATAATATCATTTTTTACAGGCTGGGAATTCCTATTAAGAAATTATTTAGGCTAACAATCCCTTTTGATAGACAGTTATAATTTATTTTATTCACAAAAACCTAACAGCTTATAAGGTCACCTTACTTTTTTTAATATATCCAGGCTTCTTTTTACGGGAAAGAAATTCGCATAAAACCATAAACATAAGAACCTGGTACACGTTTTAAGTTCAGTAATAAATTATTATAGAATATGCGTTTGAAAACAGGATGGTATAAGCCCGAAGAAGGTATGGGATGAAAGGACAGCTAAGAAAGTCTGGGATTGATATTATTGGAGATGTGCCATGGGGAACCCACTTCTGCCAGTTCTACCAGACAAAAGAAGATTTGATAGAAATAATCGTCCCTTATTTCAAAGCAGGGCTGGAAAATAACGAGTTATGTCTGTGGGTCACTTCAGAACCTCTGAAAACAAATGAGGCAAAAGAGGCCCTCGAAAGAGCTGTCCCTGATCTTAAGATTTATCTGGATAGAGGGCAGATCGAAATTATTCCTGAGACTCATTTTTATTTAGAAGAAGGGAATTTCGACCCTGACAGGGTCTTAAATGCAGGGGCTGAAAAGCTCAGTCACGCTATAGCGTGCGGATACAATGGACTAAGGATGAGTGGAAATATTTCCTGGCTGAAGAAAATAGACTGGGACAAATTCACTGGCTACGAAGAAAAAGTAGATAGTGCCATTGGCAACTTCAGGATAATAGCCCTGTGCAGCTATTTTCTGGAGAAATGTAGCGCAACAGAAATAATCGATGTTGTTGCCAACCATCAATTTACTTTAATTAAGAGAGCAGGGGTATGGGAGCAAATAGAAAGCCCCAAACGCAGAAAGGCAGAAGAGGCAGCTCTTCAAGCCGCAAAAAATTGGGATTACACATTTGATGCTGTGCCTGACCTTATAGCCATAATTGATACTGAATACCGGATTGTCCGCGTAAACAGGGCAATGGCGTCAAGATTGGGCACAACGCCAGAGAAGTGTACAGGTTTAACCTGTTATCGTGTTATCCATGGGACAGACGAAACTCCCTCTTTTTGTCCGCACAGGCAGCTACTTATGGATGGGCTTGAGCACAGTACAGAGATTTATGAAGAGAGTCTGAACGGGTGTTTTTTAGTAAGCGTCTCACCGCTCCATGACTCAAAGGGACAACTTATTGGGAGTATACATGTTGGCCGTGATATCACTGAGCGGAAAAGGGCTGAGGATGCACTCCGTCAGAGTGAACAGCGCGTCAGGCTAAAGTTGGAGAAAATTCTCTCACCTGTCAGTGAGACGGATAACTTCGAGCTTGCTGAGGTTGTCGATGTCCCGGCGATTCAGTCTCTCATAGACGGTTTTTATAAGCTTACTCAAGTTCCCGTAGGTCTGAACGATCTTAAAGGCAATGTTCTGGCACGTGTCGGATGGCAGGATATCTGCACAAGATTTCATAGAGTCCACCCCGAAACCTGCAGGCACTGTATAGAAAGCGATATAGAGCTATCTAAGGGCATTTCTCCGGGAGAGTTTAAGCTGTACAGGTGCAGGAACAAAATGTGGGACATAGCTACCCCAGTTATGGTGGCAGGTCAGCAAGTCGGCAGCATCTTTTCAGGGCAGTTTTTTTTTGAGGGCGAGCCTCTGGACTATGAGATTTTCCGATCACAGGCAAGACAATATGGCTTCAATGAGGATAAATACATAGCAGCGCTTGAGAAAGTTCCGAGGCTAAGCAGGGAGACTGTGGATATAAGCATGGCTTTCTTGATGGGGTTTGCAAACATACTCTCGCAACTAAGCTATAGCAATATCAAACTGGCCCATTCGCTGGCGGAACGAGACACCCTGGTGTATGCATTGAGGGAAAGTGAGAACAAATTCCGCACACTGGCTGAAAATTCTCCTGATATAATCAGCCGATTTGATAGACAAAACCGCCACATATATGCTAATCCCGCTGCTGCGGGACCTTATGGCCGATCTCCAGAAGGAATTATCGGGAAAACTCATAGCGAACTGGAAATGGATCCCGAGAAAGTAAAGTTCTGGGAATATCACCATGAAAAGGTCTTTGCCACAGGAAAACTCGAAACAATGGAATTCGAATACATATCGTCTCAAGGAAAAAAAATACTACTTTAATACACAGGTAGTACCCGAGTTTGTTGATGGTAAAGTGTCATCTGTTCTTGCTATTTCCCACGATATAACGGATATAAAAGAAGCAGAATCCCAGTTGAAAGATACTCTGGATAACCTGGAAGATCTGGTTAAAGAGCGCACAGCAGAACTTGAGAAAGCATATAAATCATTGAAAGAAAACGAGAAAGGTCTTGCTGAAGCTCAAAAAATGGCTCATATCGGGAACTGGGAATGGGATATTGCATCTGATAAAACATACTGGTCTGAGGAAATGTATCGTATTTTCGGAAGAGATTCTAAAAAAGCAGCACCCTCTTACAATGAATATTTATGTTACATACATCCCGATGATCGAGACTACTATTGTGATGCCATTAAAAAAGCTGTAAAAGGAAAACCATTTGGTGTCGACTACAGGATTGTCCTGGCTAGCGGAGAAGAGCGTATAGTCCACTTAACATCTGAATTTGTTCTGGAGAATAAAAATATCCCTGTTCGAATAAAGGGGGTAGTTCAGGATATTACTGAGCGTAAAAAAGCTGAAAAAGCTCTGGAAAACTTTGAGATTGCCCGTAAAAAGGAAATTCATCACAGGATTAAGAATAATCTGCAAGTAATTTCGTCCCTGCTTGACCTCCAGGCTGATAAGTTCAGAGGTAGGAAATACGTTGGGGATTCGGAAGTTTTCAATGCTTTCAGAGAAAGTCAGGACAGAGTAATATCCATTGCCCTGATCCATGAAGAGCTGCATGAAGGTGGAAGAACCGACACATTGAATTTTTCGCCATACCTTCAGAGACTTGTTGAAAACCTTTTCCAGACTTATACTATCGGAAATGCTGATATTAGTTTAAAAGTCGATCTGGAGGAGGATACTTTCTTTGATATGGATACTGCCGTCCCACTGGGATTAATTGTGAATGAACTTGTTTCAAACTCCCTCAAGTACGCATTCCGGGGTAGAGATAAAGGAGTTATTCAAATAAAACTGAGCAGGGGAAAAAACAGAGAAACTGTAGGCTGCAGAGATGGAAGCAAAGATAAGAGACGTGAGAATAAGAGTTTTATCTTAACGGTTTCGGACAATGGAGCCGGTATACCTGAGAGTTTCAGTGTGGAAACCTCAAGTACACTTGGCATACAACTGGTAGCCGCTCTTGTAGACCAGCTAGATGGCGAACTTGAATTAAGAAAAGATTCTGGAGCTGAATTCATCATAAGGTTCGCAGTACCAGAGGAAAAATAAGGGAAATTCTCAGGCAAAAAGCCCTTCCAGGGGTTTTATTCTTTTATAATTTCATACGCTGATTCCAGAAAGAAAAAAACTTCAGAACTCACATACAGACAGGAATGCTATATGAGCGGTGGGAGTGAGGACGTGATCAGAAAAGAAACAAAAATGACAATTTTTCAGTAAGCTGAAACTCTCGACCCTATATAACTGCAGTAAACATGGAATTGCTTTCCATTTTTGAGGAAGTAAGAATATTTGCTGCACCTAATTTTTAATAGTTTTGGGTGAAAGCTAAACGCTTCCAATTATTATAATAAGTGATTTATATGTTAGCTATTCATGCTAAAGAGCATAACTGAGATATGATTTCTTTTACAAACACTTAAATAAGAAATAGATTTCTTATTTTTTAGAAATATTAAAATTCACTTTCCTTGAAAGTGAACTTGCTCAAAATAACAAATATAGAAATAACTATAGAAATACATTATAGGAAGTCGTAATATATTCCTGAGAACCTGCCATAAAGAGCTGTGGAACTTGCATAGAGAATAAGAGGTTTGAGGCTCTGCAGCCCTAATTGCACCTTGGGACCAGAAAAATCATAGATTTTTCGTTTAGCCTCACTGCACATTCACAACAGCACGCTACCTCTCTAACCGAACTCGAGATAACTGATACGCAGAGCTGCAGTTTTCCGTACCGTCCGTATTTTCCGTGCTCTCCAAGGTTTGCACCTTTATTTATATGCATAGTGGCGGACAGAACTGACATTGTGAACTTTTGCCAGTCTGGTTGTGTGTTTCCTGAAAAAAATAAGTATAAATATCATTCATAATACGGCAAAGAGCTGAAAAAAATTCTGATTTAGAGAAGAGAAATCAGCAGCAGCCTCCTAAATATTATTTTTTAAGTCACTCTTAATGTATAGAGAAATGTGGAATGGAAGAAAAAATTAGGAAAACTGGGGAAAGAAAAATGAGAACATCCGGTATTGATATTATTGGGGATCTTCCCTGGGGGACGCACTTCTGCCAGTTCTACCAGACAAAAGAAGATTTAACGGACGTGCTTGTCCCTTACTTCAGAGCAGGACTGGAAAATAACGAATTTTGCATGTGGGTCACATCACAGCCACTCGGTGTAGAAGAGGCAAAAGAAGCCCTTAGAAAGGGAATTCCTGATTTTGATTTTTATATACAGAAAGGGCAGATTGAAATTATTCCCTACACTCACTGGTACGTAAAAGAAGGTATATTTGACTCAGAGAGAGTTTTAAACGGCTGGGTTGAAAAACTCAACAATGCACGTGCCAATGGATATGATGGGTTAAGGTTGAGCGGGAACACTTTCTGGCTGGAAAAAAAGGATTGGAATAATTTCGTTGATTATGAAGAAGAAGTGGACAGCGTCCTTGGTAACTACCGGATGATAGCTCTCTGCACCTATTGTCTTGACAGGTGCAACGCAACAGAGATAATCGACGTGGTCAACAATCATCAATTTGCTTTGATTAAAAGGGATGGGAAATGGGAGCAGATAGAGAGCTCCAAACGCAAGAAAGCAGAAGAAGCCGCTCTTCAAGCCGCAAAAGATTGGGAATATACTTTTGATGCTGTGCCAGATCTGATAGCCATAATCGACGATAAATATAGAGTTGTTCGTGCAAACAGAGCCATGGCGGCAAGATTGGGAGTGACACCAGAAGAGTGTGTAGGGTTGACATGTTATAGTGTTGTCCATGGAACCAACGAGCCCCCTTCTTTTTGCCCGCAAAGACAGTTGCTTAAGGATGGGCTTGAACACAGCACAGAAATCTGCGAGGACTGCCTGGGGGGTTATTTCTTAGTAAGCGTCTCGCCACTTCACGATTCAAAAGGAAACCTTATCGGGAGTGTGCACGTTGCCCGTGATATCAACGAGCGCAAGCAGACTGAAGAGAAATTGATCAGGAGAGAAAATGAATTCCGTGCATTGGCTGAAAATTCTCCTGACGTAATTGCCCGTTTTGACAGACAGAATCATCATTTATATGTTAACCCTGCAGCTGCGGAACCTTACGGGCACCCTCAGGAAGAAATCATTGGGAAAACTCATAGTGAGCTGGGCATGGACCCTGAAAAGGTAAAGTTCTGGGAAAAACACCACCAGAAAGTTTTTACCACCGGAAAACCCGAAACAATGGAGTTCCGGTACATATCACCTCAGGGGAAAGAACACTATTTCAATACACGAATAGTACCCGAATTTGTTGACGGCGAAGTTACCTCTGTTCTTGCGATTTCCCGTGACATTACAGACATAAAAACAGCAGAGGCCAAGTTGAAAGGAGCACGTGACAATCTAAAAAAATTAGTCGAAAAAAGAACAATGAAGCTCAGGAAAGCTTACAGGTTATTGAAAGAAAGTGAAAAAGGTCTTGCTGAAGCTCAAAAAATGGCTCACCTTGGAAACTGGGATTGGAATATTGTAACTAACGGGTTATACTGGTCTGATGAAATCTATCGTATTTTTGGACGCACCCCTCAGGAATTCGACGCGACTTACAATGCATTTTTAAGTTATATACATCCGGACGATCGAGAGTATGTGGATAATGCGGTAAAAGAAGCTTTAAATGGAAAAACCTACAGCGTTGACCATCGGATTATTCTAGCTGACGGGGAAGAACGCATAGTACACGAGCAGGCAGAAGTGATTTTTGATGAGGATAATATCCCTATTCAAATGAAAGGGACAGTTCAGGATATTACTGAGCGTAAAAAAACTGAAAAAGCGTTAGAAGTTGCAAGTAAATATAATCGTACTCTGATCGAAGCCAGCGTAGATCCTCTCGTTACAATCGGGTCTGACGGAAAAATAACCGATGTTAACCACTCTACAGAAATAGCCACCGGTTACTCCCGAGATGAATTAATAGGCACCGACTTCTCAGACTACTTTACTAAGCCTGAGAAGGCCAGAGAAGGTTATAAACGTGTGTTTGAAAAAGGATTGGTGCGGGATTATCCATTAGAAATTCGACGTAAAGATGGACATATAACACCTGTTCTGTATAATGCGTCTGTTTATCGGGATGAAGCTGGAGAAGTTATTGGTGTTTTTGCCGCAGCGCGTGATATAACTGAACTTAAGAGAGCAGAAGAGAAAATTCAGATACTTGCGAATGCTGTAGAATCATCAGACGATGCCATTATAACTATGTCTCTAGACGGCATTATTATTAGCTGGAATAACGGGGCAGAACAAGTCTATGGGTATTCCGTTGAAGAAATGCTGGGAAGAAACATATCAATACTTGAACTTAATAATCACAAAGGAGAAATAAAACAGTTAATTGAAAGGATTAAGCAAGGAGAAGGAATCCGCCACTACGAAACTTTGAGGTTAAAAAAGGACAGCACGATAATAAACGTCTCAATAACTCTTTCTTCGGTTTTTGATTCATCTGGGAAGCTTGCGGCTCTCTCAGCTATTGCCAGAGATATTACTGAAAGCAGGAAGTCAGAAGAAGCTTTGAGGTTATCAAATATTTATAACCGTAGTCTGATCGAAGCCAGTTTGGACCCTCTGGTAACCATTGGTCCTGATGGAAAAATTACTGATGTAAACGAAGCTACAGAACTCGTTACTGGTTATTTACGGGATGAACTAATTGGTACCGATTTCACGGACTATTTCATAGATCCTGAGAAAGCCAGAGAAGGATATAAACACGTATTCCAGGAAGGACTGGTGCGGGATTATGCGCTTGAAATCCAGTGCAGAGACGGACATATAACACCTGTTTTATATAACGCTTCTGTTTATCGGGATGAGTCTGGTGAGATTATTGGTATTTTTGCAGCTGCACGTGATATTACTGAGCTAAAAAAGGCAGAAAGAATGTTAGAATTGAAATTAGAAGAGCTTGCCCGATCAAACGCAGATTTGGAACAATTTGCTTACGTATCATCCCATGATTTACAAGAGCCCTTGAGAATGATAGCAAGTTATCTACAGCTTTTACAAAGAAAATATCAGGGAGAACTGGATGATAAGGCTGATAAATACATCTATTTTGCTGTGGACGGAGCCTCACGTATGCAGAACCTGATAAATGATCTTTTGGAATTTTCCCGCGTAACCACCAAAGCAAGAGAATTCGAGCTTACTGATTGCGAATTCGTTTTAAATCAAGTACTATCTGATTTAGAGGCGCCTATAAAAGAAAGCAGAGTTGCTATATCTTATGATCCTTTACCCGAGATAATGGCAGATTATATTCAGGTGACTCAGGTATTTCAGAATCTGATCAGCAACGCAATAAAATTCTGCAGTAAAGAAGCACCAAAAATCCATGTTTCCGCAGTGAAAGAAAGTAGTCAGTGGTTATTTTCAGTGCAGGATAATGGAATTGGAATCGATCCTAAATACTCGGAGAGAATCTTTGAAGTTTTTAAAAGACTGAATAAAAGGGAAGAGTATCCAGGAACAGGAATAGGGCTTTCAATTTGCAAAAAAATCGTAGAAAGACATGGAGGATACATATGGGTAGAATCTGAATTGGGCAAAGGTTCAACCTTTTACTTTACTTTACCAATCAACTTTAAAGAATCTCATAACCTAACTTTAAATACTTAAGAAAAATTATTATTATTATTATTATTATTATTATTATTATTATTATTATTATTATTATTATTATTATTATTATTATTATTATTATTATTATTATTATTAKTAKTAGTAGTAGTAGTAGTAGTAGTAGTAGTAGTACCACTATTAGTATTATTACTACCACTATTAGTATTATTACTATTATTACTATTAGTGTTATTATTAATATTCTGTAAAAGGTAAATTAAGAAAACGGATGAATAAAGAGCGTGACAGATCGAAATACTAACCCCCCTAATCCTCTATGAGGCAGAACAAAAACTGATATTGAACGCTCTTAAGAAGAACAATAAAGGTAAAGTTTTATGGTCAAAAGCCTGGTTTAGAAGGTTTAATCCAAGTTCTGATTGATTTTATAAAAAATTCAAGATTTTATTTTATAACTAATCAACTAAGGAAGTCTCACAAATGAGAACAAAAATAGCAGCTAAACCAATCGAAATTCTTTTAGTAGAAGACAGTAAAGGCGATATTGGATTAATTGAAGAAGTCTTCGAAGAGGCAAAAATTAGAAATAATCTTCACATTGCAGAGGATGGAGAAGAGGCAATTTTATTTTTAAATAATGAAGGACAGTTTTCAGATGCCCCACGCCCGGATATAATTCTTCTGGATTTGAATTTGCCTAAAAAAGATGGACGCGAAGTTCTTGAGGAAGTGAAGGGAGACGATAACCTTAAAAATATACCAATAGTGGTTTTAACCACTTCGAAAGCTGAAGAGGACATACTCAGATCTTATAATCTTCATGCCAATGCATATATTACTAAACCTGTTAACTTTGATCAATTTATAAAGGTAGTTAAATCCATAGAAGACTTCTGGCTTGAAGTTGTGAAACTACCATCGAAATAAGATCGATGCAACCCGGATAGGACGGTTTGGTATGAATAAAAAGGTTGAAATACTGCTTTTCGAGGATAATCCCGGGGATGCCAATCTAATAAAAGAGTTACTCGAGGATTTCGCTGATTTCACATTTGAACTTGAAAATATCGAAACCCTTAATGAGGGTCTGAACCTTCTTAAAGAGCGTCCGTTTGATGTTATACTATCAGATCTGGGATTGCCAGATAGCGATGGTATCGACACTTTTCTTGATATTCATGCAGTAAACCCACGAATTCCCATAATAATTTTAACTGGCATGAATGATGAAAAAACTGGAATTGATGCTGTAAAGGAAGGTGCCCAGGATTATTTAGTCAAGGCACAGGTAGATGGCAGACTATTGAACCGTTCTATCCAGTACTCCATTGAACGTAAAAGAGCAGAAGAAGAACGTCAGAAAAGTGAGGAAAGGTACCGAATCGTTACAGAACAAACAGGTCAGCTCATATACGAGTACGATATCGAAGAAAATCAAATTTACTGGGCAGGCGCAATAGAAAAGGTTACAGGATATACTCAGAAAGAATTACTGAACATCGGAGTTGACCTATGGATAAATAATGTCCATCCTGATGATCGAAGAAAAGTGTGGAATCAAAAGATAGCAGACTGCGCCCGATATATAACAAATACTGAAAATAAGAAAGATTTTCAGATAGAGTATCGTTTTAAACGGAAAGATGAAAATTATATCTATATCGAAGATCACGGAGTCTGCCTTCAAAAAGGAAATTATCTCGTAAACAAAGTCCTTGGGACAATGAAGGATATAACAGAGAGAAAAAAAGCCGAAAATGTCCTGAAGAAAATTGAAGATGCCCGTAAAAAAGAAATTCACCACAGAATTAAAAATAACCTGCAGGTAATCTCATCTCTGCTCGACCTTCAGGCTGAAAAAATCGCTGGCAGCGAAGTCTATAACACTTCAAAGGTCCTCGCAGCCTTCAGAGACAGCCAGAATCGAGTTATTTCTATGGCTTTGATCCATGAAGAGCTGTACGGATCCAGAGAAGCCAGTACTCTTGATTTCGCAGTGTACCTGCATAAACTGACAGAAGATCTTTTCAGATGCTATAATGTTGGAGCCTCTGGAGCCCACATGCTTCTGGAAATAGAGGAAAAAACTTTTTTTGACATGGATACTGCAGTTCCATTAGGAATGATTGTTAATGAACTCGTTTCAAATTCCCTCAAACATGCATTTCCGGAGAAGAAAGCAGGAGAGGTTCAGGTTAAACTGTGCAGAGAAAGAAACGGAGAATATGAAAGCTGCAGAATTGGAAGCCAAGATGGAGAGTGTAAGAGTAACAGTTATATTCTAACCGTTTCGGACAACGGAGTGGGTATTCCCGAAAACGTTAATCTAGAAGACTCTGACACTCTTGGGATACAGCTGGTAACAATCCTCGCAGACCAGTTAGAAGGCAAACTTGAACTGAATAGGGATTATGGAACGGAATTCTGTATAAAATTTGCAATCGAAGAAAAGCAGTAAAAAATTTATTATAAGAAAAATTGTTTACCTGCGTCTTTTCATATTACACTGTTCTAAGATCAATAAGTTTCCTGCTTTTTAGGAGTAAGTTCCTTCTCAACAACACCCTGTTGATACTTGACCGAAATTAGGTATTAATTTTAGTTTTACTGATTAATTTTAGGCTCATTGATTAATTTTAGGCTTATTGACTAATTTTCAGTTTCATTGATTAGTTTTTAGTTTCACTGCATAATATTCATTAATTCACTTTTGCGTTTTCATGTAACGCCCTTCGACCGTGGATATTCTTTTCAAGCGCATAAAACAAATATCTAAAGACAAGGCAGATTATCAGATTCATTATAACTACAAAAACACTGCCTAACTGAAAATGAACTATCCAGAAATATAACATCTGAGTTAAAAATACGTTCCATGAAACCTTTCACATTTCTGCAACTTTGATAACACAGGTCCTGGTTTTTCTGAAATGGCATTCCAGCAACAAATAGAGAAGCTGTACAGAAATAAGCTGGGGTCTGGTAAGGGGCTTCCAAAAGCCAGGTCCGAATGCATTGTACCCAGGATGTACAGGGCATACATAGCCAGAAACAAACATAAAGAGAGGCTTACCTGATCAATATGGAAACCTCCATATATTGAAGTAAGACATGAAGGAGATAATGTATGCATGGTTAACTGAAGTTATAGCTAATCCTTTGAGAGTATCAATTCTACTATCTCTCACTTTAAGATAGCCTTATGAAAATTAGCATCAGATGATTATAAATATAATTATAGAGCTTTTTATAGAGCTTTTGGAAAAAATGGAGAGCTCCGCCACAGTAGTTATTAAGGTTCCAAGGAATTCTAAATTAAAGATTCTAAATTGAATTAAAGAATCTAAATTGGATTAAAGATTTTAAATTGGATTAGAGATTTTAAATAGGATAATACATTTGATTAATTGATGCTTCCTTTCTGGAGGGGACTGTCGGGAAAGCGGCAAGTTATTTAAAATCGGGGCAAAATTTTCCGTTTACCCGAATATATGGAGGAATAATTCAGTTTTTGGCCTTACTTTTAAAAAAATGAAAATTCTCGTACATATAACTTTCTGGCAAAATCAGAAAGATATTTGTATTAATTCAACACTTAATAAATAAATTTAGATCAGTATTTAAGAGGCATGAGCAAAAAAAGTAAACTCACCATAAGTTATAAATAGTATAGCTATAATTAGAGGGTTGCACCGGTGAAAGAGGTGCTCCCTGATGCAGCGGGGCAGCAGGGTGGCATGCTAAAAAATTAGCCTTCAGTGGTGCAAAATACAGAGGTGGAGAGATAAACAAACTGGGCCCGTAGCTCAGTCAGGCAGAGCGACTGGCTTTTAACCAGTCGGCCTAGGGTTCAAATCCCTACGGGCCCGCCATGTTCTTATTACAACTACAACCGGCGGATAGGCCATCCGCAGGAAATGTCCAGCAAGTTTTTTGAGATGCTTTATTTTTGGAGGAAAGGATTTGACAAAGTTCAGCCTGCTCGACCATGATTCAGTCCCTAAACATGAAATAATTGCAGAGGGCGAATTAAAGTCTGTTTTAAGCAAATATTCAATTGAAAAGGAACAGCTTCCGAAAATTAAAGTACAGGATCCTGTTAGTAAAGAAATAGGAGCTGTCGTCGGAGATGTTGTGAAAATCACAAGAAAAAGTCAAACTGCAGGGGAGGCAGACTATTACAGACTTGTGATTGAGTAAGCGCGGGGGAGATTAAACCGCTTGCATGATCACATTTTTTTTCACTGAACATCTTTTTGAATCCCATGCACCATCGTACGGAAAGATTCAACGACTGCATAAAGATCTTAGGATCATAGTTTATTGATTTTCATTTTAACAAAGCAAAGAGGGTGCTATCATCGCGTTAGAAAGCAGTATACTGTCGCAGGCTTATTTTACACGGGACAAGATAGTGCAGCACCATATAGACTCGTTTAACAAGTTTATAGATTATGGGCTGCAAAAGATCATAGACGAACAGAGGATAATAGAAACCGACATTGAGGATACCTATCTCAAACTCGGCAAGATCCGGGTAGAGCATCCAGTGGTAAAGGAGGCAGACGGGGCAATTGAAAAACTTTACCCCAACGAAGGGAGGCTCAGAAACCTTTCGTACTCAGGCCCCCTCTACCTGGAGATGAGTGTCGTAAAAGAAGGGATAGAGTCCGAAGTAATGGAAGCAAAGATCGGGCAGCTTCCGGTTATGGTCAAATCCAAAATCTGTAACCTTTTAGGGCTTAGCGAGACCGAGAAAGTTCGCTATGGAGAAGACCCTCTGGATCCCGGGGGATATTTCATTATCGGAGGCACTGAAAGGGTAGTCATGACCCTTGAAGACCTTGCGCCTAACAAAATCCTTGTTGAGTACGGAGAACGTTACGGTGATTCTATAGAGGTTGCAAAGGTATTCTCCCAGAAAAGAGGATACAGGGCACTTGTAATTGTAGAAAGAGGAAGAAAGTCCCTGCTTGAGGTGTCTTTCCCTTCAATATCCGGTAGAGTGTTCTTTATTACACTTATGAGGGCTCTCGGGATAGTAACTGACGAAGATATCGTAAACGCAGTTTCAAGTGATCCCGAAATTATCAAGTTCATGCTGGAAAACCTTGAAGAAGCCGAAGTAGAAACCCAGGAAGAAGCGATCGAGAAGATTGGAGCAAGGGTTGCTGCAGGGCAGGCCAAGGAATACCAGATAAAAAGAGCAAACTACGTTATTGACAGGTATCTTTTCCCTCACCTCGGAAACGACATTAAAGACAGAATCTCAAAAGCCCATTTCCTGGCACGAATGGCTGAATCCTGTTTTGAGCTTGCACTTGGAAAGCGTACCGAGGACGACAAAGACCACTATGCAAACAAGAGGCTGAAACTCGCAGGTGACCTGATGGAAGACCTCTTCAGGGTATCCTTCAACCGGCTGGCAAGGGACATAAAGTACCAGCTCGAACGTGCAAACATGAGAAACAGAGAACTTAATGTTGCCACAATCGTAAGAGCAGATGTCCTGACTGACCGCCTTCAGCACCCTCTGGCAACAGGAAACTGGGTTGGAGGAAGGACCGGTGTTTCCCAGCTTCTTGACCGGAACGATTACATCTCAACCCTTTCCCACCTGCGCCGCGTAATTTCGCCGCTTTCTCGTGCCCAGCCTCACTTCGAAGCCCGTGACCTGCACGCAACTCAATGGGGACGGCTCTGTCCTTCCGAGACTCCTGAAGGTCCCAATTGTGGTCTCGTGAAAAACTTTGCCGAGATGGTAGAACTCTCAACCGGGATAGAGGAAATAGAGAGCATAAAGAAAATACTATACGACGTTAATGTCGAAAAGGTAGTTGTAAAGGTGCCCGAGATACCGGCAAGGATAAAGGAAATCCTGCTCGATGAATTCGGTGAAGAGATAGTTGAAGAGTTTGAAGAAACTCCGGAAGTAGAAACCAAATACAAAGATGATGACTTCTACGATTATTCAGATATGGACGACTCCGGATCGTTCGGTGACTGAGGGGTTGATGTCAGATGACTAAAGCAAAAGTATTCGTAAACGGAGAGCTCGTCGGGACCCATGACAACCCTGCGGAACTTGTAGGAGAGCTCCGAAAAATGAGGCGGCAGGGATTCATATCCAGGCAGGTCAACATAGCTCTTAACGATAACACCAGGGAAGTAATTATAAACTCCGATATGGGAAGGGCAAGAAGGCCTCTCGTAGTTGTAGAAAATGGAGCCCTGAAGGTAACTGAAGAGCATATACAGAAACTGAAGAACAAAGAAATCGTCTATGACGACCTCGTGAAAGAAGGCTGTGTGGAGTATCTGGACGCAGAAGAAGAAGAAAACGCTTATATTGCACTCTATGAGGCTGATATTACCACCAAGCACACCCATATGGAGATAGACCCCGAACTTATGCTCGGCATCTGTACCGGGATGGTCCCATATCCTGAACACAATGCATCTCCGCGTAACACCATGGGTGCAGCTATGATTAAACAGTGTATCGGAGTCTCCACAGCAAACCAGAAACTAAGACCTGATACCCGTGCCCATGTCCTCCACTACCCACAGAAAGCGCTTACAAGGACAAGGACATCCGAAGCAATTGGTTTTGATGACAGGCCTGCAGGCCAGAACTTTGTGGTTGCAATTTTGTCATACGAAGGATATAACATTGAAGACGCTCTGATCTTCAATAAGGGTTCAATCGAGAGAGGGCTCGGAAGAAGCCATTTCCTCAGGACTTTTGAAGGGGAAGAAAGGAGATATCCTGGTGGGCAGGAAGACAAGTTCGAGATTCCTGACTCCGAATACCGTGGAGCACGCAGTGCTGATGCGTATGCGAATCTTGACATAGACGGGCTTGTAAACCCTGAAACCGTCGTCGGTCCCAACGATGTACTTATAGGAAAGACCAGTCCTCCGAGATTCCTGGAAGAGCCTTCAGACTTCGGGATTGCAGTTGAACAGAGGAGAGAAAGCTCTGTTACCATGCGGTCGAACGAAACAGGAATTGTGGACACTGTCATTCTTACAGAATCCATTAACGGAACCCGCCTTGCAAAGGTAAAGGTAAGGGATGAAAGGATCCCGGACATAGGAGACAAGTTCGCTTCCAGACACGGGCAAAAAGGTGTTATTGGTTTAAAAGTCCCTATTGCCGACATGCCGTTTACGGAATCAGGCCTGACTCCTGACCTGATGATTAACCCGCATGCAATCCCTTCACGTATGACTGTAGGGCACGTCCTGGAAATGATTGGTGGGAAAGTGGGTTCCATGGAAGGCAGAAGAGTAAATGCAACAGCCTTCTCCGGAGAAAACGAAGACGACCTTAGAGAAGACCTGAAAAAGCACGGCTTTGCCCACACAGGAAAAGAGGTTTTCTACGACGGAGCAACAGGCAGGATGATCCCTGCAGATGTCTTTGTTGGTGTGATCCTTTACCAGAAACTGCACCACATGGTCACCTCCAAGATGCATGCCAGGTCCCGCGGGCCTGTACAGGTGCTCACCCGCCAGCCGACCGAAGGTCGAGCAAGGGAGGGTGGTCTCAGGTTCGGTGAAATGGAGCGTGACGTGCTTGTAGGGCACGGAGCTGCCATGTCCTTAAAAGAAAGATTGCTGGACGAATCTGACAAAGTAGTAGAACTCGTCTGCTCGCACTGTGGAATGATCGCAACGTATGATAAGCAGAGGAACGTCTCTTTCTGTTCAGCCTGCGGTGCTGATACGGATATATACCCCGTGGAAATGAGTTACGCGTTCAAGCTGTTACTGGACGAGATTAAGTCCCTCGGGGTTGCCCCCAGACTTAACCTTGAAGATGCTGTATAAAGTGAGGTGGACATATGGCAAACGTACCTCCAATTCCGAAAAGAATTTCTTCTATCAAATTCGGTTTAATGTCCCCAAAAGAAATCCGTAAGATGAGTTCAACCCCTATTATCACGGCTGACACTTATGATGACGACGGATTTCCAATTGATATGGGGCTTATGGACACAAAACTCGGGGTTATCGACCCCGGGCTTCGCTGCAAGACCTGCTCAGGCAGAGCAGGCGAGTGTCCGGGACACTTCGGGCACATTGAACTTGTTGCCCCTGTTGTCCACGTTGGTTTTAACAAGGTAATCAGGAAACTCCTCAGAGCAACCTGCAGAAAGTGCAGCAGGCTTCTGCTGGAACCGGCCCAGAAACAACAATTTTTGGATCAACTCCTTGCAGTTGAAGAAATCGGACATCTTCCTGACGACCTCATTAATGAGGTATATAAAGAAGCCAGCAAGGTAAAGAGCTGTCCTTATTGTAATGAAGAACAGCTCGACATCAAATTCGAAAAGCCCAGTGAATACCTGGAAAACGGAGAGAAGCTGACCCCTACAGAGATAAGGGATCGCTTCGAAAACATCCCGGACGAAGATATCGTGGTCATAGGGATGGACCCGAAGAATGCAAGACCTGAATGGATGATCCTTACAGTCCTGCCCGTGCCTCCTGTTACAGTGCGTCCTTCAATCACTCTGGAATCCGGGCAGCGCAGTGAAGACGACCTGACACACAAGCTGGTAGACATCATAAGGATCAACCAGAGGTTCCAGGAAAACAGGGAAGCAGGAGCTCCCCAGCTTATTATTGAGGACCTATGGGAGCTTCTCCAGTATCACGTTACTACCTTCTTTGACAACTCTGTTTCAGGAATACCCCCTGCAAGACACAGGTCAGGCAGACCTCTTAAGACCCTTTCTCAGCGCTTAAAAGGTAAAGAAGGAAGGTTCAGGGGAAGCCTGTCAGGTAAACGTGTTAACTTCTCTGCCCGTACCGTTATCTCTCCTGACCCGAACCTTAGCATAAATGAAGTCGGTGTCCCCATGCCCATTGCACGGATTCTGACAATGCCTTCCGTGGTTACTCCAAGGAACATCGAACAGCTCAAGGTCTTTGTAAGGAATGGCGAAGATATCCATCCCGGAGCAAACTATGTGCTCAGATCCGACGGCAGGCGCATAAAAGTAACCAATATGAACAAGGACGACCTTGCCGAGAAACTGGAGTTCGGCTGGGTTGTGGAACGACAGTTAAAAGATGGCGATACCGTACTCTTCAACAGGCAGCCGTCCCTGCACAAAATGAGTATCATGGCCCATTCCGTAAAGGTTCTGCCTAACAAAACTTTCAGGTTGAACCCGGCGGTCTGCCCTCCATATAACGCTGACTTCGACGGAGACGAAATGAACATGCATGCCCTTCAGACAGAAGAATCAAGGGCTGAGGCAAAGATCCTCATGCAGGTTCAGGAAAATATTCTTTCCCCACGTTTCGGAGGTCCCATTATCGGAGGGATTCACGACCACATTTCAGGGCTTTTCCTTCTGACCCGTTTTGAGAACCATATTACCAGTTATGAGGCTTACGACCTTCTGAGGAAGAGCCGCGCACGCAACCTGCCCGAACCTGCAGGCCATGACGAAGACGGAAAGCCTTACTGGACAGGAAAACAGATCTTCAGCCAGATCCTGCCTGAAGACCTTAGTACGGAGTTCACAGCTCAGGTCTGCGCACATTGTGATACCTGTAAGAAAGGAGAATGCCCTAACGATGCCTATGTGGTAATCCGGAATGGTGTACTCCTTATGGGCACGATAGACGAAGCAGCTATCGGGGCATTCAAAGGAAAAATTCAGGACCGTATTATTAAGGAAATCGGTCCCGAAGCCGGGGCCAAGTTTATAGATGATATGACCAAGCTTGCAATCAGGGCAATTATGAGGACAGGCCTGAGTTTCGGAATAGCCGACGAAGATATTCCGAAAGAAGCGCGGATCCAGATCAATGAGGTTCTCGGTAAAGCTGAAGACGCAGTGCAGAACCTGATCAAATCGTATATAAATAAAGAGCTTGAACCCCTCCCCGGAAGAACTCTTGATGAAACAATTGAAATGAGCATCATGCAGAAGCTCGGAAAGGCCAGAGACGAGACCGGTGGAATTGCAGACAGCCACATGGGGCTTGAAAACTCGGCAGTTATTATGGCACGTTCCGGAGCAAGAGGTTCCATTCTGAACCTTACCCAGATGGCAGCCTGTGTAGGGCAGCAGGCAGTGCGTGGAGAACGCATTCGCAGAGGATACTCAGGCAGAACCCTGCCCCACTTCCAGGAAGGAGACCTGGGGTCGGATGCTCACGGGTTCGTCAAGGCAAGTTACAAGAGCGGATTAAACCCGACTGAATACTTCTTCCACGCAATTGGTGGTAGAGAAGGTCTTGTGGACACTGCAGTCAGGACATCCCAGTCAGGGTACCTGCAGAGAAGGCTTGTCAACGCCCTTCAGGACCTCGAAGTCCAGTACGACCTTACAGTCAGGGACACCAGAGGTGTGCTTGTTCAGTTCAAGTACGGGGAAGATGGAATTAATCCCACAAAGAGTGACTTCAGCAAACCCGATACCATCCACAGGATTGTCCGTTCCGTGGTAAACAAGGAGGTGGCATGATGAGTATTAGCGAAGCTACTATAGACAGCATGATAAAGGATCTTCCGTTTCCTTCCAACATTTTAAACACCCTGAGGGAAGATGTCCTCAAAGCCGGGGTGAGCAAGAAGGAAATGGAAGAGATCATAGAAAAGATGCTGGAAGAATATGACCTCTCATGCATTGAACCCTGTGATGCTGCCGGTGTTATTGCAGCCCAGTCAATAGGGGAGCCGGGCACTCAGATGACGATGCGTACCTTCCACTATGCTGGTGTGGCTGAGATTAACGTTACTCTCGGTCTTCCTCGCCTTATTGAAATCGTGGATGCAAGGAAGATTCCGAGCACTCCTATGATGACAATTGCCCTTTCAAAAAATAATCCTGAAGACTATGCTTACGACAGGGAAAAGACAAGAGCCCTTGCGTGGGAGATTGAAGCGACCAAAATCGACCATATCGCCGACGTGACCACTGACCTTTCCCAGATGAAGCTTATAATAGACCTGCACGAAAAGGCAATGGAAGGCAGGAACATTACGATAGATCAGGTAAAAGAGAAATTCAATGAAGAGCTGAACGTGATGGTCAGCATCTCTCCTGAGATGGATAACCAGATCATTATCACCCCTGGAGAGCCTTCCTACAGGGAGCTGCTCCAGCTTGCAAAAAGTATCCACAATGTTACTCTCAAGGGTATAGAAGGGATCAAGAGAGTTGTGGTCCGAAAGGAGGGCGAAGAGTACACCCTTTATACAGAAGGGTCAGCTCTACGCGAAGTACTTCAGTTCGAAGGTGTGGATAAGTCCAGAACCAGTACAAACAACATTAATGAAATTTATGAAGTACTGGGAGTCGAAGCTGCAAGAAATGCAATAATCAAGGAAGCCACAGATACCCTGCGTGAACAGGGCCTTACCGTGGATATCAGGCACATTATGCTTGTTGCGGACCTGATGACCTCGGACGGAGAAGTAAAACAGATTGGTAGGCACGGGATTTCAGGCGAAAAAGCCAGTGTATTTGCCCGTGCAGCTTTCGAAGTTACTGTTAACCATTTGCTCGATGCAGGCATGCGCGGATATGTGGACAAGCTGGAGGGTGTTACGGAAAATATCATTGTCGGTCAGCCTATCCGCATGGGCACAGGAGATGTGCACCTGATAAGCAGAAAAGCAGAGAGAGTGGAAGTAACACCGGAAATCGTCGCAGAAGAAATCGAAGCAGAAGAGGAGTGAAGGCTCGGGTGTAAAAAAACCCGGACCTAACCTATAATTATTTAAATGTATAACCTGATACAGGACGAGTCCAGATCAGGTATATATTACCTTAACAGACTTCATCAAATCCTGCTGCAGAAACTTGAGTCCGCGAAGGCTCATAACCAGAAAATTGATATAAGGCATCAGGTATTTAGAGTACCATATACTCACCGAGCTTGGAATCTTTAATTATAAAGAGATAGAGTAGACGAGTTAATTTGAGACAGAGTTGATGAAAATGAAGATCAATGTTGATAAATCTCTTATCAAGGCTGTGAAAACAGGAAAAGTAATAGTTGGAGCCAACCGGACCGTGGATGCAGCAGCAAACGGCTCAGCAAAGATGGTGGTCCTGGCATCAAACTGCCCCGAAGACATTAAAAAGAAAGTGCAGGCAACGAATGTCCCGGTTCTGGAATACGAAGGTACAAGTGTAGAACTCGGACCCGTATGCGGAAAGCCCTTCACGATTGCAGCCATGGCAATCCTCGATGCAGGAGAATCGGATATCCTGGCAGCTACAGCTTGATAAAAAGGAGTTGCAACGTCTTGGGTGAAATAAGACTTACTGCAGAAAGCATCCAGTACATTGCATTGTTTGAAAACATGACCCGGGCCAAAATTCTTGACTGTATTCCGGAAGAGGAAAGGCTCGTGTATGTTGTAAAACAGGGCGATATGGGGCTTGCAATAGGCAAAAACGGAGAGAACATAAACCGTGTTAAAAAAGCCCTGGACAAACCCATTGAGCTTGTGGAGTATTCAGAGGATCCTGTAACCTTTATAAAGAATGCCTTCGGACCGGTATCCGTAAGTTCAGTAAACCTTACAAGCAAAAATGGCAAGCGATTAGCTTATGTAGAGGTACCCAATAAAGAGAAGGGGCTTGCCATCGGTCGTAACGGCAAGAATATAGAGAAAGTGAAGATGCTTGCCCGTCGTCACCACACTATAGAAGACGTGATCCTGCAGTGATATCCTCTTAATTCACTTTGATCCATTAATCCGGTGTTGAAGGATAATTCTGGCATTAATGCCACATTAGGAAACTGTGATCAATTATAACTGGAGAAATTTACTATGGCTAAAGGAAAATTTGCAGCTAATATTCTCAAACAAACCAGGAAAGATGCCCGCTGGAAAGATACATACTACGGCAGGCGGGTTCTTGGGCTGAACGTGAAAGCCGACCCACTTGGTGGTGCACCTCAGGGTCGGGGTATAGTATTAGAAAAGGTAGGAGTTGAAGCCAAGCAGCCAAACTCCGCAATCCGCAAATGCGTAAGAGTCCAGCTCATTAAAAACGGGCGTCAGGTAACCGCATTCTGTCCAGGAGACGGTGCAGTAAACTTCATTGACGAACACGATGAAGTGACCGTGGAGAAGATCGGAGGCCGCATGGGTGGTGCTATGGGTGATATTCCCGGTGTACGCTTCAAAGTGATTGCCGTAAACAACGTGTCACTGAACCAGCTGGTAATTGGCAGATTGGAAAAGCCGAGGAGATGATTTTTGTGTACAAAATTTTCGGCAAATGGGACCCAACGGAAGTTGAAGTCAGAGACCTTGGAATTAAGCGTTATGTCAGTCTTGCTCCTGTAATCGTTCCTCACAGCAGCGGAAAGCATGCCAGGCAGCAGTTTAACAAATCCGAAATTTCTATTGTTGAACGCCTTGCAAACAACCTGATGAGGACTGAAGTCAACAGCGGAAAGAAGCAGGTAACCCTCCGCGCAGTTGAGGAAGCTTTTGATATTATGAACAGAAAGACTCAGCAAAACCCTATCCAGATTCTCGTGGACGCCATTTCCAATGCAGGTCCCAGAGAAGAAGTGGTCAGGCTGAAATACGGTGGAATCTCTGTTCCAAAAGCAGTTGACACTGCACCCCAGAGGCGTGTAGACACTGCTCTGCGCTACATCAGTATGGGCACAAATGCCGCAGCTTTTAAATCCAAGCGCTCTGTCGCAGAATGCCTTGCAACCGAACTCATAGGCGCTGCAAACCGCGATACGAAATCCTTCTCTATTAACAGAAAGGATGCTAAGGAAAGAGTTGCAAAGGCAGCACGTTAATCAATTTGCGGGTTGCCCGATTTAAAAAGAGATATTATAACTAAATTATATTCGTTTAAAAGGTATCAGCATGGGACGAAGGAAGAAAATGGTCGAGCGCGTAACGACGCTCATGAATGAACCAAAGAAAATCCGAAATATCGGTATCGTTGCGCACATTGACCACGGAAAAACCACATTATCGGATAACCTGCTAGCAGGTGCCGGCATGATTTCAAAAGAGCTTGCCGGAAGACAATTATTCATGGACTCCGATGAAGAGGAACAGGCGAGAGGTATTACAATCGATGCCTCTAACGTTTCCATGGTTCACACTTACAATAATGAAGACTACCTGATCAATCTGATCGACACACCCGGGCACGTTGACTTTGGCGGAGACGTTACCCGTGCCATGAGGGCAGTGGATGGTGCAGTCGTGGTCGTGGACGCAGTCGAAGGCACTATGCCCCAGACCGAGACCGTACTCAGGCAGGCCCTTAGAGAGCATGTCAGGCCTGTGCTCTTTGTTAACAAGGTAGACCGGCTGATCAATGAATTGCAGGTTGACTCTCAGGAAATGCAGGTTCGCCTTGGCAAAGTAATTGACCACGTGAACAAGCTCATCAAGAACATGAACCCGGAGAAGTTTAAGGCAGGCTGGAAAGTAGATGCAGCAGCCGGAACTGTAGCATTTGGCTCTGCCCTTTATAACTGGGCAATCAGTGTGCCTATGATGCAGAAGACCGGGATCTCCTTTAAAGACGTATATGATTATTGTAAGGCAGAGGACATGAAGTCTCTTGCAGACAAGTGCCCTCTGCACGCAACTGTCCTTGATATGGTCATCAGGTACCTGCCAGACCCTCTTGTAGCCCAGAAGGGAAGGGTGCCTGCTATCTGGCACGGAGATGCTAGCACTGAAATTGGCAAATCCATGGCCGAAGCAAATGCAGCCGGTGACCTTGCTTTCATGGTAACGGACATTTCCGTAGACCCTCATGCAGGAGAAGTCGCAACCGGAAGGCTGTTCAGCGGATCTCTTACCCGTGGAATGGAAGTTTACACATCCGGGACTGCAAAAAAGAGCAGGGTTCAGCAGGTAGGTATTTTCATGGGCCCCGAAAGGCTCGAAGTGGAGAAGATCCCTGCAGGAAATATCGCTGCGGTTACTGGCTTAAAAGATGCAATCGTAGGGTCCACAGTTACAACCCTTGATGGTATGACACCGTTCGAAAGCATCAGGCACGTAAGCGAACCTGTGGTGACTGTAGCTGTAGAAGCCAAGCACACCAAAGACTTACCCAAACTCGTCGAAGTCCTAAGGCAGGTCGCAAAGGAAGACCCGACACTTCAGATTACCCTGGACGAGGAAACAGGGGAACACCTCATGGCAGGTATGGGAGAACTTCATCTGGAAGTTATCGCCCACAGGATCCAGAGAGATAAGAATGTGGAAATCACCACAAGCAAGCCAATTGTAGTTTACAGGGAAACCATTAAGAAAAAGATCGAGCCTGTAGAAGGAAAGTCTCCGAACAGACACAACAGGTTCTATATTTATGTAGAACCTCTTGACACTACAATTGTCGATCTGATCAAGTCCGGCGACATCAGTATGAACATGCCTGAGCTTGAGCGCAGGCAAAAACTCATCGAACTTGGCATGGGAAAAGAAGAAGCAAAAGGCATTGCGGGCATTCACAACTCCAATATTTTCATAGACATGACCAAGGGTATCCAGTACCTGAATGAGACAATGGAACTGGTCCTCGATGGGTTCGAAGAAGTTATGCGTGCTGGCCCGTTAACCAGAGAGCCTGTGGCAAACATAAAATGCGTACTTGTAGATGCAAAGCTTCACGAAGACGCTATCCACAGGGGTCCGGCTCAGGTCATTCCCGCAGCAAGACAGGCAATCCAGGCAGGGATGCTTCTCGCAGAAGACGGCCTTCTTGAACCTTATCAGAAGGTTTTTGTCCAGGTTCCCCAGCTCACAATGGGTGGTGCAACAAAAGAACTTCAGGGCCGCCGTGGAGTTATCCTTAACATGACCACGGAAGGAGACCTGGCAATTATTGAAGCAAGAGTACCTGTGGCCGAGATGTTCGGATTTGCAGGCGAAATCAGGTCTGCGACCGAAGGACGTGCTATGTGGAGCACTGAATTCGGAGGCTTTGATATTGTGCCAACCAGTATCCAGACTGAAGTAGTAGGTCAGATCAGAGAGAGGAAAGGCCTGAAGAAAGACCTGCCCAAACCTGCTGACTACCTTTCAATGTAAGCGGAATTTTTTCCGCTTATCCTATTTAAGGTATAAACCTGTTAAGGCAAAAAACTCCCTGCGAATTTAAAAGAGATGATTCTCGAAATTTTGAGAAAGTAAAGTCGATGGGAAAGATTTAAAACAAGATATGCCTATAATGGGGAAAACAGTCCAGGCCGCTGGAAATTCAAATTACGCTGACCCGATAAATGTTCAAACCGGGAAATTATATGTAATGGTTGAAAGAAGACCAGAGAAGGTCTAATCATTACGAGATTTGCCCTAATATTAATATACTATAATTAGATATAGCAATGAAACTCATCCAGAATTTAAAGGAGAATAATAAATGGCAGCAGACAAACCGCACCTGAATTTAGCAGTGATTGGTCACATTGACCACGGAAAGTCAACATTCGTAGGACGCTTAATGTACGATGCAGGGGCTGTAGCTCCACACATCATCGATAAGTTTAGAGAAGAAGCAAAGCAGAAGGGTAAGGAATCCTTCGCCTTCGCATGGGTTATGGACTCTCTTAAGGAAGAGCGCGAAAGAGGTATAACAATTGATATCGCTCACAAGAGATTCGACACAGACAAGTTCTATTTCACAGTTGTAGACTGCCCTGGCCACCGTGACTTCGTAAAGAACATGATCACAGGCGCTTCCCAGGCTGACGCTGCAGTCCTTGTCGTTGCAGCCCCTGATGGTGTTATGGCCCAGACCAAGGAACACATTTTCCTTTCCAGGACCCTCGGTATCAACCAGCTGATTGTCGCAATCAACAAGATGGACGCAGTAGAATACAGCGAAGCCAGGTACAAAGAAGTTGTTGAGCAGGTATCCGGTATCCTTAAGATGATCGGATTCAAGCCAAGCGAAATCCCCTTCATTCCAACTTCTGCATTCTACGGTGACAATATCGTCAAACTCAGTGACAAGACCCCCTGGTACAAGGGCCCAGCAATCATGGAAGCCCTCAACAACCTCAAAGAGCCTGAAAAACCATCCACTCTCCCACTCAGGATCCCTGTAGAAGATGCATACACCATCTCAGGTATCGGAACTGTGCCTGTAGGCAGAGTCGAAACCGGTGTAATGAAGAAGGGTGACAAGGTCGTTTTCATGCCCGGAGGAGTATCTGGTGAAGTTAAGTCCATTGAGATGCACCACGAAGAAATCCCACAGGCATTCCCTGGAGATAACATCGGGTGGAACGTCCGCGGTATCGGCAAGAACGACATCCGCAGAGGAGACGTTTGTGGCCCTGTTGACAACCCACCAAAGGTTGCTGACGAGTTTGTAGGACAGATTGTGGTCCTTCAGCACCCCTCTGCAATCACTGCAGGATACACTCCTGTGTTCCACGCCCACACCTCCCAGACCGCATGCCAGCTGATCGCTCTTAACAGGAAGCTGGACCCCAAGACTGGTCAGGTTAAGGAAGAAAACCCGACTTTCCTTAAGGCAGGAGACGCAGCAATCGTTACCATCAAACCGACAAAGCCGATGGTAATCGAACCCGTAAAGGAAATTCCACAGCTCGGCAGGTTTGCTATCCGTGATATGGGTATGACCATTGCCGCAGGCATGTGTATGAGTGTTAAGCAGAAATAACACTCTCCTTTTTTCATTTTTTAAGGAGAAAAAAGGTTATGCAAAAAGCTAGAATAAGATTGTCAGGCATCAGTCCTAAAGATCTGGATGGAGTCTGCAACCAGGTAAAGTCAATTGCGGAAAGGACAGGAGTAAGCATTTCAGGACCTGTTCCGCTTCCAACAAAGAAGCTGGTCGTTCCCACAAGAAAGAGCCCAAGCGGTGACGGACCTGCAACCTGGGACCACTGGGAAATGCGCGTACACAAGAGGCTCATCGACATAGCAGCCGATGAAAGAGCACTACGCCAGCTCATGAGAATCCAGGTCCCCAAAGACATAAACATCGAGATTGTACTCGAAGGATAAATGCAAAAAGCGCCAGGTTACAGAAACCTTCTGTACCCGGTCTTGCAAATTCCTTTTCACTTCGTTATTCATGAATATTTACTTATCAACTTTTTGAGAAATTGCCGGCGGATGCCCGCTGAAGGAATTTTCAGCCCGCCGGGATATTCTGCAAATTTGCTCTGTCTTTCCTTCTGTGTTTTTACATAAGACCTTCAAACCTCAGTTTCCACTTTAAATTTACCTTCGCTTTAAACTTTATTCTATATTTTACTCCAGACTTTAAACTTTATTTTATATTTTACTCTAGACTTTTCGATTCCAATTCCTTTTGCCGGATCCGGTTAAAATCGATTCTCTGCAGTGTAGGTAATAGTTTTTGTTCCGTTTGCGGGAACTGTCACTCTGAACTCAATTGTAAACGCATCAGTTTTTTCGTATTCGTCGGAGTTTTCCAGAATTTCCCATTCACCATAGAGATGTTCTACGACAGTCACATCCTGAGGTTCGGATTTGCTGTTGTTAATTTCGATCTCATAGCTAATCCTTTCTACATTATCACTTATACGCTGATAATCAGTCTGGTTTCGTGTGACTGTAAGGTCGAAGGCTGAACCGACAGCCACTTTAAGTTCTTCACCCTGAGGGGTATGTTCTATGCTATCTTCACCCAAGAACTGCAGTTCTCCTGCAGAGTCGGTTTTATAAACTCTTACAATGCCTGCCGGAAGAGGCATTCCAATCCCTGTTTCGTTAGAGTTCTCAAGAGTAAGGAAATTCCTGACTCTCTCACTCAGAGAACTGTCATAGATGAGTTCCTTTTCTACAGGCACCGAGTCTGCAGAGAAAAGTGAGATCTGCTTTTCCTGATTATTTCTCAGGGTTGCAGGCCTCTCAAGGGTATAGAGATGGTACTCGGAAAAAGCCTCTTCGGTAAAGGAGGATACACCCTGTTCGTCAGCTACTGCTTCTTCAGCACGTTCGGGCAAAGGCTGCACCGGCGGAGATGCACGGTTTATCTCCCCGGAAACGAGTTTCAGGGAAGCATTTTCATAGATTATCCCTGCCCTGTTGTCAACATTCACCCAGCCCCTTATATCAGCCTGCGTGTCGTCTTCATTGCTTTTCAGAACATAATTTGCTTCCCAGCCTATGTCTTCTGTCAGGTAGGAAGTGAGGAGTTCACGCGTCCCGGAAGCAGGAGAATAAATCTGCCAGACAATAGTCGGCTTTGTTGAAAGTTCTGAGGCGTTCTGCAGCTCTATCTTTGCGACCTCCTGAAGCACTACGGCTTCACCTGTTTCGGTCTCGAGGACAAGCCTTCCCTCTTCATGGCTCAGCAGCCTGCCTGTAAAAGTCTCACCATTTACGCTCACTACAGTAATCTCCCTGCCAAGGTATCTTTCAAGCAAACTGGAACTGCTCAGGAGGTCATACTCGTAATTCTGTTCAAGGATAGTTACCTCGTCATTTTCAGGATCTTCTACCATAACCGACGAAGGGATAATTCCGGAAGCAATGTCCGTGTATTCCACAAGATTTTCCCCGCTTTCAAGCTCGACCTCCCGTCTTTCCTTTACGAGGGCAAGCCCCTGTTCATAAATTGTAAGTTCCAGATTCCCTCCGGCTTCAACTGCCCCTGAAGCCAGAATTCCCAGAGGGTTTGCAGCTTGAATTTCCGCGGAAACTCCCGAGTCTGACCCTGCCTGGTTCATTTCACTGCCGGAAACGTTTGCCTGAGCGACGCCTTCAGGGTTCGGAGGCATATAAGCTGAAAAAAGTAATGAAAACCCGATAAGCCCTGTAATAATCCATAAAAAGTATTTCTTCACTCCCATAGCATAATTATTGGGGTTCGGATTTATATAAACATAGTTTTATAGAAAATTGTAATATATCTGACCCACACAACGGTACTAGCTTTACCGAGTCATTCTTGTCCCGCTCGACGAAGGAGAGCGGCCAGTCCCAAAAAGAAGAGAAAAAAGTGCAAAAAGTTAAAAACAAAAATCAAAGATGGAAAACAATAATTGTAAACAACAATAGACCCGAAGTTCTCTAGAAATTAGACTTAAAAACGGCAAAGAACTTGAAAAGACCCAAAAGGAACACAATCAAACTATATTTGCAAAATACTTTTTCTCACGTTTGTTTTATTATTTTGCTGAGCTGATCCTAAAACTCAAAATTGCTTCTCTGAATTCCTTATTCTGAATAATCAATCGAGTTTCTGATAATGGAAAATTGTTCTGAAACTTTACTGATTTTTGGGAATAAAATTTGTTTTGGGATGAGCTCGCTAATATTCAAATTTCTCCTTCTTTGTTTTGGGAAAGGCCGCCAGACAAGCTGGCAGGGATTTATAGATTTACTTGAACTCAAAAAAAGGTCTAAGGGAAAAAAGAAAGTATTTATTTGACTGACAGGCCGCACGGATCTGCCCGGTGCCGTGCAGAGAGAGAAAAACTAAAAATTTTCCCAGGCACCAGAACATATAAACCGATTAATCATAGGCTTCCCGATTTTAGAAAAAAATAGAAAGCCTGAAAATGAGAAAAATTATAAAGCAGAATTTTGAATTCTGCTACTTCTGCATCAAATCGTTCCACTGATAGTAGATTTAGAAACTGAGCAGAACTTTTACCTCCTGCGCTTCAACCCATATGCGGAAGCCAGTACAGCAACACTGAGTCCGAATTCGAAAGCTGGCGTGGGTTTGGATTCACCTTCATTTTCAGTAGCTCCCTCTTCTCCTGCTTCCTCTCCAGCCTCTTCTTCCCCTGCTTCAGGCTCCAGGTCAATTACGATTTCGTGTTCCGAAAATTCCGGGATGTACACGGCTATGGTGACAGTTTCATTTTCCTGCAAAAGATAACAGAGAGGGCGGTTTCCACCGGCAAAGAGTTCATCGATGTTCTCGGCTTTCTCAATTACCTTCCCATTAAAGCGGAGCCTGAGGCGGTCGGGATTGGAGAGGTTAATGGTCTCGTTGTCCACGTTTACGGTGATAACCCTGCCCTCAGGAAGGTCAGAATCTACCCCGAGAACTATGCGGTCCCTGTCCCTTTCCCTGACATGCACATCCATGGAAGTGTAGTTCACAACGGAAGCATTATCCCCGCCTGCACGGAGGGAAAGTTCGGCTCCAACCCTGCCGCGGGCAATTTCCCGGTTGAGCACCTGATGCATGTATGCAACATGAGAACCGTAAATGTACCCGGTCTGCATGAGAGCAGGCTCCATGGGACTTGCACGGAACATGACCACACTGTTATTTACAAGAGTTACTGTTACCCTGTCATCCGAAACTTCAACATCAAGCCCTTCGAGAGGCTCGGTATCTGCGCCTGAAGCAAGATAATTCTTGAAAACTATAAGGTATCCTTCAAAATTGTTTTTAGTTATCTTTACAATAAGTGTACCTTCCAGATCATCTGAAAGTTCTGTATCCACTTTTGCTTCCACGTCTTCTGCAAGGTCAAAAACAACGGTTTTGTCGGCAAAGGACATGACCTGCATGGTTCCCATCGGGTTGTCGTGAATTAAAATCCGACTGTCAGCACCCTCATAGAGAGCAATTGCCCCTGTAACCTGCTCTTCCTCAAAAGCAAAATCGGAAACCGTGGCTGAATCAAAAATCAGGTCCCCGCCAACCGCAAAGTTGCTGACTTCTCCTGCATCGGCATCAAAACCGAAAGTAGTGTAATTCCCGTATGCAAACCGGCCCTGACGCATGAAATACATTCCCCTCCCCATGCCCATACCCCTTACAGCCTGCATGGCATGCTGGCGCATCAGGAGCTGTTGCCTGGCATTGAGAGAGGTCGGCATCTGCTGCATGTTCGTGACCATATAGCTGGCAATTTCCTGCCCGGAAATCCCGTACTGCTCTTCAACTTCCAGGATTGTAAGCTGCGTGTCCATATCCTCCGGAAGCCCGATGTCGGAAAGTGCGGTTTCAACCGGAATTTCGAAATTGTTGCAGACTTCTTCGAAAGTCATTGATCCAAAACCTGCAAACCTGTTGTCGTACTGGTCAAACCCGTAGCCATTCATCATGCCCTGGCCCATTCCCTGGCCCATTCCCTGACCTATACCGTCGACTGGCTTTCCGCCGGGTCCCATGCTACCAGCGGGCCCTCCACTCTGTCCCATCTGGGCAAAGGCAGGAGATGACCCCAGGATCACAATCAAAAGGATACAAAATACGGATAGATCTAAACATTTCATCTTCAACTTTACTTTCATCTTCACCACCCACAGACAATAAACTGTCAATGACCTGTCCAGCTTAAAATAAAAAGCTAAAGAAACAAGTAATAGAAAATAAAGAACCAAAACAGTTAATTATATGAGTTAATCGTATAAAGTCTCTTATACTGAAAACCTCGTATACTGCAGAGTTCTGTAATGAAATCTTTGTAGTGGAAGCCAGAGTATTCAGAAGCCCGGCCAGAGAAAATGAGATTTAAATGTAAATTTTGCTCCCTAAAACTTGATTTCGGACGGGAAATCTCAAGGAAAAACAACAGGGAGATTGACCACTCCCAATTGTAAAAAATTAGAGTAACTTTTGAAACAGGTAAACCTCTTTGAATATACTGGTCATATAATCCAGAGGCAACCTGTTAGATCAAAGGACTTAATATCTGCGTTCCACTGTGAAAGAGACCTTTTTTGAACCGTCCGCAGGCACTGTTACTTCCCATTCGGCAGTGTAAGCGTCCGCTTTTTTGTGGGTATCGGAACTGGTGGTAATCTCCCAGTCTCCATAGAAATGTTCTACAATCCTGACTTTCTGGGCCTGAGCCTTGTGGTTCTTCAGTTCGATTTCATAACTTTCCCGCCAGACATCAGTGCTTACCTTTTTGTAATCGGTCTGAGTTCTGGTGCCGGTTATATCAAAAGCGTTTCCGACAACAACTTCGACCTTCTCATCTTTTGGGGTGTGGTCTATACTATCTTCCCCGAGGAACTGGAGCTGTCCTTCGGAATCAGCTTTGTATACCCTCAGAACTCCGGCAGGTAATGGCATTCCAAGGCCTTTTTCCTTTGAATTTTCGAGGTTCAGGACTACCTGTACCTTATCGCTTTTTGAGACATCAAAGATAAGCTCCTTTTCCACGGGCACGGAGTCTGCAGAGAGCAGGGAAAGCTGCTTGACCTGGTTGTTTTTCAGGGTAGCCGGCCTTTCAAGGGTATAGAGATGGTATTCAAAAAGGGATTCTTCAGCAAAGCCTCCCTTTGCTCCATCGTACTCTGCTTCTTCTTCTGCTATAACCTCATCATAATATCTCGGCTGGGGTACAACTATACGGTGGACTTCTCCTGCAACGAGCTTCAGTTTGGCATTCTCATAAGTGGTACCTGCCCCGTTGTCTACACTGACCCAGCCCTGGATATCAGCCCTTGTATCATCCGCATTCGTCTTTACAATGTAGTCTGCTCTCCAGCTCATGCCGCCCGTAAGATAGGAAGTGAGGACATCCCGGCTGCCTGCTACAGGAGAATAAACCTGCCAGACCAGGGTGGGTTTTGTAAGCAGCCCTGCAGAGTCAGGGAACTCAAATTTAGAGACTTCTGTGAGACTTACAACCTTTCCGTCGCTCAGCCTGAGCACAACTCCCCCGTCGTGGCTGAGCAGAGTTCCTGTATATGTTTCCCCCTCCTTTTCAGTTGCAGTTATTTCCTTGCCCAGAAATTTGTCAAGAAGCTTGTAACTGCTTACCAGATCGTACTCATAGTTCTGTTCAAGCACGGCAGTATTTTTGTTCTTTGTGTCCTCAAAAATGACTGAGGTAGGATCGATAAGTGCAGCAACATCAGTGTACTCGACCCTGTTGACTCCGGTATCCAGGTCTAGTTCCCTGCGTTCTTTCACAAGAGCAAGGTTATCGTTGTATACCGTAACCTCGATGTTTGAATCAGTCCCGGCAGCTCTGGCGGTAAGAAACTCCAGAGGGTTTGAAGGTTTTACCTTTGTTATTATACTGGAAGAAGACTCAATCCCATTGGCAGCTGTTTCTTTTCCATTAAAAGCGATTTCGCGCTCATCTGTCTGTACCGTGTTTTCAGTAGAGCCAGAGTAAGCAAACATTGCTGTCGTGGCTGCAATTCCGATAAAAACCAGAGCAAGCCATACATAACTTTTCCTTGTTATCATAACAGAGAATAGAGTACTGTTTTATTTATATGTGACTTTAACTGCGGATTCGCTTGAAGTTATTTCTCTGATTTCCCGAAATTTCAAAGCCTTATGACTCTGAAAATCAAATTACCCCTTCAGATGGAATAAAAATCGGCCCTGGCACAGTTATAATAATATACACCAAGACAGAATATAGAATTTAAGATAGATGCCAGAAAGCCCGAAAAAACTAAAGGATTCGTTTTTTATGAAAACTATTGAAACCCTTAAAGTAAAAAACCGGATCAAAATCTCTAAATTTATCTCCGGTCTTATACTTGTTCTATTTTTTGCAGTAGCTATAATTCCAGTTTCAGCCTCTGGAATCGAGGCGAACAGGGAGATTTCTGCAGGAACGGTTTATGCAGGCGGAACTTTCACAGTAACCGTACACATACTGATAGACCAGTATATTGAAGCCCCAACTCTTGATGAAAACCTTTCTCAGGAATGGAATATAAGCAGAATTGAAAATGACGGGGCTGCGTTCCAGGATATCGAGACTTTCAGAGAGTCTACCCTGGAATGGATCTGGGTCGAGAGCCTTCAGGCAGGAGGGGAAAAAACTGTTGTGTATAATGTTACAGTGCCTTCAACAATCAAACCCGGGAATCTCACAATCTCAGGTAATGTTTCCGCATATTCCGTCTCCGCTGTTCCTGTAACAGGAACTTCGGAAATAATAGTCACGTACCCGCCTCCTGTAGCTAATTTTTCCGCAAGCCCTCTATCCGGCACTGCGCCTCTGAAAGTTAATTTCACGGATTTGTGTACAGGCAGACCGGATTCCTGGGAATGGGACTTTGACGGGAACGGGAGCATTGATTCTTCAGAGAGAAATCCGATATGGACCTATGAAACCCCGGGTACCTATACTGTCACCTTGAGGGCAGATAACACTACCTACGGAAACGATACAAGGACAAAAACAGGTTATATTACAGTTACGGAGAAAAACTCATATTCCGGAGGAAGCAGTGGAAACAGTGGAAGTAGCGGAGGTAACGGAGGTAGCGGAGGTAGCGGAGGAGGAGGTGGAGGAGGATCTCCGGAGTCAAGCAGAAACATAGAGCTCAAGGAGGTTTCAAATGAGCAGGTTTTCAAAGGAGTCCACACCTGTTACACCTTCCAAGGAGAGACAAACGAAATAGTTACTGTTGAGTTTGACCCCAAAAAGAATTTTGGAAAGACAACCACAATTGTGGAGATGCTGAAAAACACTTCCGCAATAGTGAAAGAGCCTGCTCCCGGAACCGTCTACAGGAACCTGAATATCTGGGTCGGGAACAGCGGCTTTTCAAGCTCAGAAAACCTTGAAAACGCCCGGATAAGCTTCAGGGTAAACCGGACCTGGCTTTCCGAAAACGGCATAGGTGAAAGCAAGATAACCCTTTACAGGTATAGCGATAACACCTGGAACGCTCTGCCCACAACCCTGAGCGGAGAAGATGAAGATTACTTCTACTTTACAGCAGAAACCCCGGGATTTTCGCCTTTTGCGATTGCAAGCCCGGAAAAAAATACTAAATTGACTGAAATCAATCCTGCCAGAGATGAAGAAAGTAATCTAATGAGCGCGGGAGAGACATCCGAAGGAGAAAATGAAAAAGATCTGGCTTCGGATAAAGAAAAAGACAATGAAGATTCGCCGGGAGCGGGAGTTTCATTTGTAGCAGCCGGGCTTCTGGCATCGTATGCAACCCTGAAAAAAAGGAAAATGAAGTAAACCTCTCAAGACTGAGGAAGGCCCATAGAAGCCTTCCTTTCTATTTCACATTGCTTTTTTCTTCTCAACTCTGTATTGCTTTTTTCTTCTCAACTCTGTATGCTTCTTCCTTTTTTATTTTACGCTGCTTTCCTTCGTCCAGCGTTTCACAGCTACAAGTTTATCTCATAAGGCGGGAAGACCCCTTCCTCAGCACATCGGGCTTTCGCCCGAATGGGACAGGGAGGGGATGAGAGCCGTCAACTTCCCAACATCATACCKATAGTTATCCTGTTAATATTGATATAGTTTCCAAACRTATATAATGCCGATGARAAGAGGAATCCGATACAGAATTTACCCTAATAAKGAACAAAAAGCCCTTATGGAAAAACACTTCGGTAGTACTCGATTTGTYTACAATAAACTTCTTGAAATAAAATCATTAATGTATAAAAAATTCAGAATAAGTATATCTGRATTTGAACTTAATAACCAYATTCAAGTTCTTAAAGAAGCTTATCCCTTCTTGAAAGAAGTAAATTCTCAATCTCTGCAACAAACTAGCAAAAATCTTAATTCTGCATTCAACCATTTCTTTAAGGATGGGTTTAAATATCCACAAAAGAACAGAAAAAGAGATGTAACTATTCAGGTAGCTTTGTGAAGGCTACAATTTTTCCTCATTTCGAGGAAAAATTGGATATAAAATGATTCCTTTTTTCACTTGTGAAACGTGAAGAGATTCTTGCTTTATGTGTTTCAAACCCTGAAGTTATTGCTTATATTGTGAGTCTTGAAACTCAAATTAAAGAGCTTACTGAAAGATTGATATCCTTAGAATCTCGTTTAAATCAAACCAGTCGTAATAGCAGTAGACCTCCTTCTTCTGATTATTTTGTCAAAGAGAAACCTAATCCTAAGAGTCTTCGTAAAAAGAGTGACATGAACCCTGGAGGTCAGGAAGGTCATCCAGGCACAACTCTTGATATGGTTAATGAACCTGAGTAGGTAATTGAACATTCTTTGAGTCGCTGCAAAGAATGTGGATGTGCTCTTGAGGATGTTGAAGTTGAAGCTTATGAGAGAAGACAGGTCTTTGATATTCCCTCTGTAAATCTAGTTGTTACAGAACATAAAAGTCAGATTAAGACCTGTCCTTGTTGCAGAAAATTAAATAAAGCTGTTTTTCCTGAATCTGTAAAATATCCAGTTCAGTATGGTCCAAATATTTTAGCTTCAGCAATTTATTGTAAAAATCATCATTTTATCCCCTATGAAAGAATTTCCGAGTTTTTTAATGACATTATGGGGATAAAAATCTGTCCTGCCACGATAATTAGAGCAGAAAGAGAATGTTTCCAGAATTTAGAGGAATTTGAAAGCGTTATTCGAGAGAAGTTATTAATCTCTCCTGTAGTTAATTTTGATGAAACTGGTATGAAAATTGAAGGAAAAAGACATTGGCTTCACGTAGCTTCTACTGACAAATATACTTGTTATTTCTCTCACCCAAAAAGAGGATCAGAAGCAATTGATGCTATGGGAATTCTTCCAGAATTTAAGGGAACAGCAGTTCATGATGGATGGAAACCTTACAACGTTTATAATTGTGATCATGCTCTGTGTAACGCTCATTTACAGAGAGAACTTACTGGAATTGAAGAGAATTATAAACAGCAGTGGCCTAAAGAAATGAATGAACTACTGACTGAAATGAAAAAGTATACTGATGAATGTAAAGAGCAGGTAAAAGAACTGGATTTTGAACAAATTAAAGCGTTAGAAGAAAGGTTTGATGCTGTAATCATGAAAGGAGTTGACGAAAATCCACATTCTCTAAACCCTGAAAAACAGGGAAAACGTGGTAAGAATCCAAAAACAAAAGCAAGGAATCTACTGGATAGGTTTATAGAACATAGAGAAAAAATCCTTAAATTCCTGACAGATTTGAAAGTTCCGTTTGAGAATAATCAGGCAGAAAGAGATATCAGGATGATGAAACTACAGCAGAAGATATCAGGAACTTCCAGAAAAACACTGGGAGCGCAAGCTTTCTGCAGAATTAGGGCATATATTTCTACAATCAGAAAGAACGATTTGCCGGTTTTAAAGGGTATTATAGCGGCGCTCAAAGGAGCGCCGTTAACGATACCCTGAATAGTTACAAAGAGATAATCATTTCTCTTTCCAAATTCCACAACATTATATTATTAATTTTGCTACCTCTAAAATTAATTTACCAAAAATCGGCTGGATAAAAGTTAAGATACATAAGCAACTTTTTAAGGAAATGGGATTAGAAGGAAATATTATTAAAAGTGATTCTAATTCTGAATTTCTAAAAACAATAGCGGTATCGAGAACCCCTACAGAAAAATACTATATCAGTATCTTAACTGATGATGGAGAGAAATGTCCTGAACCTGAATCATTTTCCCATGCTACAATGATTGGAGTTGATGTTGGACTTTTGACTTTTGCTACTCTTTCTACAGGAGAAAAAATAGATAATCCTAAATTCCTGAAAATTTCTCTTGAAAGATTGAAATTCTTGCAAAGAAGAGTTTCCAGGAAAGTCATAGGTTCAAAAAACCGTAGAAAGGCAGCATATAAACTTGCTAAGTTGCACGAGAAAATTGCTAATCAGAGACATGACTTTCAACATAAAGTTTCAAAAAAGCTAATCAGCGAAAACCAAGCAGTAGCAGTTGAAACTTTAAATATTAAAGGAATGAAAAAGAACCACAAATTAGCACAGGCTATTAGTGATTCAGCATGGTATTCTTTCGTGCAAAAATTAACATACAAAGCTGAATGGTCTGGTAAAACAGTTTTGAAGATAGGTCAATGGGAATCATCTTCAAAAACTTGTAGCGTTTGTGGTTATAAGCATCCAAATTTGACAGAAGATATTAGAGAGTGGCTTTGTCCTTCCTGTAATGTTTTGCATGATAGGGACATTAATGCAGCTATCAATATAAAGAAATTCGCCGTAGGGACTACGGTTTGAGCCTGTGGACTAGGAATAAACGGCAACCGCCTAGTATGAAGCAGGAAGCACCTTCCTCAAAAATCTGAGTTTACGAAGATTTTAGGTAGGTGTAGTTCACCTGTTGAAATATCCTTTTACCACATAGCCTGCTTTATCAATATACAGATTTTTAACTTTAGGATAGATCAATCCTCTCAGATAACTTTTCTTCCAGCCAGAAGAGCCCCGATTATAGAGCCAATTATGCCTGTTATCGCGGTATGAGCTACAATAACCATTGTGATTATTAAAGCAGAAGCTGCTACAAACCCTCCCAGAACAGGAGATTCACGTAGCACGGTCCCAAGGATTCCCCCAAGAAGAAAGCCAGGGATTATCATGAAAACCGTCATCAGGACTCCGGACTTAAGTCCTCCTTCAAAGCCTCCGTCTGCATAATAACCAGCCAGTAAACCTCCCAGAAGAGGAGCTATTGCATTTACGACAGGAATAAAGTAAAAAATTAAAGTACAGACCATACCTATTAAGGCACCACTTATGGTTCTACCCATTGTTTATACCCCCATGTTAAAGCAAGTCGAACCGGAAACTAACATAAATTTGATTTAACGATTGATTTAATATATAGTTGAGCCATCATAATTCACTTCCGGATAGAAGCACTTTTATTTTCAGATTCCTGCATCTTTTCGCTGAACTCGAAAATTAAACCTGCACAGTCATTTTTAAGCTTGAGCCCGAGAAGAGAAGCAGCCAGTATAACGGAAACGCTGTTTGCAGCAATTATTGCGGAACCGTTTACATGAATTCCATGGAGCAGCCAGAGAGCCATGCCAGAAGTCGAGCAAAGCAGCATTAGAAGAGATACATTCTTTGTGGATTTCGTAGTCAGGGCTTTTATGAGCTGAGGGGCAAAGGCTATAGTTGTCAGGGCACCTGCAATGTAACCGATCATACTAATGGTACTCTCCCGGATTCTTATTCGATGCTAAGAAAAATAAATTTCAAACTACAGTATAATAGTATAGAGAGAGTTGATACCAGGATAGTAATAAAACTTAGTAAACTGCTCATTCCTGCTTATTCGCATCGAGGAAGTAGACTTCCCCTTAAAGTTAAAGAAACAGAACCCTGATATAAGTGTACTCTCCTAAACCTTTATGGGGATACCATATGACAGAAAACTGCCTTTTTTGCAAGATAATCTCAGGGGAAATCCCTTCAAACAGGATATATGAAGATGATGCAGTTTACGCATTTCTTGATATACATCCGGCAAGTGAGGGGCATACGCTTGTGGCTCCTAGAAAACATTTCAGCCGCTTTGTGGAAATGGATGCAGAAGATGTTGCCCGGCTTTTTGAAGCTGCAAGAAAAGTTACGGCTGCGGTTGAGAAAGCGTTTTCAGCAGAAGGATCGAACATCGGCGTTAATAACGGGGAAGTAGCAGGACAGGAAGTCCCTCATGTACATGTACACGTAATTCCCAGAAAGAAAGGGGATGGGGGAAGAGGAATAAAATCAATTGTATGGACCGAACCCGATAGAACCAATCTGGAGGAAGTTGCGGAAAAAATACGAAAAGCTCTGTGAGGAAAAAATTAAAAGCTTCAAGTGAATTCCCTGGCAAGAAATGGGCAAATAACCTGATAGGAAAAGATATCTCCCGGGTAAGATTTTAAGTACGAAACGATAATATATTTTTTGGAATATAGTGAACTTAGGTGAAGAAGACACAATCATCTTCAAAGACCTTCCATTCTTTTATTTAGGGGGTAAGAATAATGGCAGAAATGGAAGTAGATGTTAGAGGGCAAACCTGCCCGGTTCCACTGGTAGAGTGCAGAAAAGCGTTCAAAAGAGCTTCTCCAGGAGACCTTGTGATAGTAAAAGGTACGCATCCGGCATCAAAAAAAGAGATTCCCATGGCATGTGAGTCGATGGGGCTCAAGGTGCTGGAGATTAAAGACAAAGAGGGAGGAAAAGAGTGGGAGATAAAGATCCGGAGGTAAGACCGGAGAGGAGGGGAAATGGGGGAAAAGGCAGTTATTATCCTGCATAGCGGGGATATGGACAAGGTATACAGTGCGCTTATAATTGCAAACGGAGCCCTGGCAATGGGTATGGAAGCCTCCATATACTTCACTTTCTGGGGTCTCATGCGGCTTAAAAAAGGAGAGCTGGAAAAGGGGCCGCTTTCCAAAATGAACATGATGGGTGCTGGCAGGTATATGGTCAAGCAGAGGATGAGCAAAGCCCATGTCGTCTCACTTGAAAAGCTGATGAGTGATTTCAAAGAACTTGGAGGAAAGATAATAGCCTGCGAAATGACCATGGAGATAATGGGTATCTCGAAGGAGGAGATTAGAACGGAATGGGTGGATGAATGGGGAGCTGTTGGTACGTACATCCATGAAGCAAGGGACGCGAACATAACCCTCTTTATCTAATTCTGCGAGAGTTTGAAATTAAAATTGTCGCAATGTTTCTGATTTCCTTCAGGGTTTCGCTTTCACTCTGAGCCTTACTACATTTTTCCGTTTATAAACCCATCGTGTTAGAATTTAGTTGAAAATATAGAATTCAATCTAAAAAAGCCCGAAGTTCAGATGGAGGCATTTAAAATTTTATTAAAACATTAGATTTTATAGAAGACCAGTATAATTTTACTAAAGGAGGCCAGAAATTTAATTAAAGCTGGTAGAAATCTGGCTACCGGAATTGATTTTATGGTATGATCTGAGGAGGGGAAAGAAATATTTGAAAATATGATCTATCTTGACAATGCTGCATGCACACGGCTGGATGAGAGAGTGCTCGAGGCAATGAAGCCTTACTTTTTTGATACTTATGCGGTAGCAACATCCGAGTTTGGCTATTCTATGGGCATCGATGCAAAAGAAGGGCTCGAAAGCTCCAGGGAAAGTATAGCCTCAAGGCTTGGTGCGAGTTCAGAAGAAATAATCTTTACTTCAGGGGATACGGAATCAAGCAATATGGCACTAAAAGGAGCAGCCTGGGCTCTTAAGGAAAAGAAAGGCAGGCATATTATCGTCTCAAAGATAGAAGATTTCCCTGTATTAAATACGGCAAAAGCCCTCCAGAAACAGGGATTTGAAGTGACTTATCTGGATGTGGATGCAGAAGGGTTTGTAGACCTTGAAGGGCTCAAAAGTGCAATTACAAAAGAAACCGCCCTCGTCTCTATCCAGTACGCCAATCAGGAGATAGGGACTGCCCAGGACCTGAAGGCTATTTCTGAGATCTGTGAAGAAAAGGATGTGCTCCTGCATACCGATGCTACCCATAGCTTTACCCGGCTTCCCCTTAATATGAAGGAACTACCTGTTGATCTCGTGACATTAGCTGCCCATACGATTCACGGTCCCAGGGGGATAGGTGCACTCTATGTCCGGAAAGATACGCCCATAACTAAATTCATGGACGGAGGCTTTCAGGAATTTAATATGAGAGCAGGAGTGGAAAATATTCCGGGAGCCGTAGGTTTTGCAACAGCAGTAGAACTTGTAACCGAAGACGAGACCCGGCAGCTTGAGGCCATGAGAGATAGAGTAATTGAAAGAGCTCTTTCCGAAATTTCGGATGTCGCTCTTAACGGGAGCCGGGAAAAACGTCTGCCTCAGAACGCAAACCTGACTTTCCATTATGTGGAAGGAGAATCCGTAACCCTGCACATGGACATGAGAGGATTTGCAGTGAGCACGGGTTCGGCCTGTTTTAGCCGCTCCCTTGAAGCCAGTCATGTTATAAGGGGAATTGGAGGAGATCATGAAAGAGCCCACGGCTCAGTACGCTTTACTTTCGGGCGTTATAACCGCATGGAAGATGCAGATGCGGCAATTGATGCTATGAGTGAAATTGTGGCAAGACTCAGGGAAATAAGCCCGCTTGCAAGAAAATGAGCCAAAAAAGAAGGAAAGCACAGAGAAAGGGCAAAGAAGGAACAGAAAAGAAAGGAGAGAGCAGAATATGAAAGTAGAAAAGAAAAGTGAGATGAGGTTTCCTTATAGCGAAAAAGTGCTAGAGCATTTCAGGAACCCGCATAATGTAGGGAAGATAGAAAATCCTGACGGAAAAGGCCTGGAAGGAAGTCCGGCATGCGGGGATATGGTTGCCGTATATATTAAGGTTGAGCCCGAGACAAAGGTTATTGAGGATGTCAAATTCGAATCTTACGGCTGTGCATCTAATATTGCCACAGGATCCGTAATCACGGACCTTGCTCGGGGAAAAACCCTGGATGAAGCAAAGAAAATAACCTGGAAGCAGGCTTCTGAAGAACTGGGTGGACTTCCTCCGATCAAAGCCCACTGCTCCGTGCTTGCAGTTGAGGGCCTGCGTGCTGCTATCCGTGATTACGAAGAAAAACATGGGCTTGTGACCGAGAAAGAAACTACAACAGAAGAAGTTATCCAGCAGAGGCTCAAGCACGTTATGAACCCATTAACCGGGCTTGATGTTATCCGCACGAACCTTATCCTTAAAACGAGTGTTGAAGCTGGAGTTGTCAGGGTAGTTATTGACCTGCCTGCAGACCACCAATTTGCTCCTTCAATAAAAGAGGATATAATGGAAAAACTGGGGTCTTTGTGGGATGTGGAAAGAGTAGACGTAGTATTTACAGCCTGAATACATTCTTCACGGGGGGTAATATGAAGAAGAGCAGAACTGTGTTTTATTTATGTATGCTTATGTTAACAATGCTTGTATTTTCAGGATGTGCCGAAGAAGATTCTCAGGTAGAGGTTAAAGCTCAAGCAGAAGAAACTCAATCCCTGCCTGAAACATTTAAAGGGGAAAGCAAGTCCCTGGGGGACGGAATAGTTTATTCATGGGTTACTCTTGATGCTGAAGGGAACCCTTCTGCAATAGGGATAAATTTCACGGAACTTGCCCTCTCAGGCCTGCCTGAAGGAGAGATTGTGGAATATATACTTCCCCTCCCCGAAGAAGCTTCAGCTACTGCTTATGACCATATAGGGATTGACTGGAACCCGGAAGGGCATGAACCTCAGGGAATCTATGACAGTGCGCACTTTGATGTCCACTTTTACATGATAGGTCAAAAGGAGCGGGACAGAATAACGGCAACTGAAGAGGATATGGCAAACCTGGAGAAAGAGCCGGAACCAGAATTTATTCCGGAAGGGTATGTCTCAACCCCTGGAGGGGTTCCCAGGATGGGAGCACACTGGATTGATCCGACTTCTCCCGAATTCAGCGGACAGCCTTTCGGAGAAACCTTCATCTATGGCTTTTATGATGGAGAGATGGTGTTTGTCGAACCGATGGTTACCATAGATTTCCTTGAAACGAAGCCTGAATTAACAAGCCCTCTTAAGCTGCCGGAAAGCTATCCGATAAATGCCTATTACCCTACAAGCTATTCTATAAGATATAATGAAAAGAGTAAAGAATATACAGTCGCCCTTGAAGGAATGACTCTAAGGTAAAATCATTGCTGGGAAGAAGGGAATGAAATTAATAATAATAATAATAATAATAACGGGAACTCTTCTTCTCAGAATCTTTTTTGCGGGATACTGTCTTGGACAGGATAGCGAGGCAAATCCATAAATCGGCACCTTCGGATAATCACGCGAAGGTAAATAGAGAATAGCCTTGCCTCTCCTGAAAGGTTCAGGAAGAGGTCTGAAAATCTTCCAGGATTTAACCGGGATAAACGTTTGAAACACGCTTTTGTTTTCCATTTCTCTTTTCAGGGCTTTCAGGCACACAATGGCAACACTCCCCTGAAGCTGTAAGGGGATCTACATGGATGGTGGTCCCGGAGAGATAGGAAAAATTCTCCAGAAGCTTCTCTCTTACAGCGTTGGCAATTTCATGCCCCTCTTCAACAGAAAGGGAAGGATCAACGGAAGCGTTAATCTCAGCATGGAGTCTGTGCCCGATCCAGCGAACCCTGATGTCCGTAACCTCACAAACACCCTCGACACTCTCAGAGATATCTTTGACCTTATCGAGGACCTCAGGCTCAATGCCATCAAGAAGGCGGGTAAATACAAGTTTGCTTGAGTCAAGGACTATTTTGAGGATAGCAATTGTTATTAACATGCCAATAAGGGGGTCAATGATCGGATACCCGGACCAGACTCCAACTGCCCCTACAAGTACAGCAAGGCTAGTAAAACCGTCTACCCGCGCATGGTACCCATCAGCAATAAGGGCTGCACTCCCGATTTCCTTTCCAACCTTCATGCGAAACTGTGCCACGACCTCGTTTCCAATACAACCTATGATTGCGGCAACAGCTACAGCCTGCAAATGACCTACAGGCTGAGGGTCGAAGAAACGTACCACGGACTCATAGCCCGCAACTGCCGCGCTGAAAAGAATAAGGAGGACAATAATTACACCTGCAAGGTCTTCTGCTCTTCCGTACCCATAGGAAAAGCGTTTGCTCGGCTTTTTTCTTGAGAGGGAAAAGGCGATCGCGAGGGGTATTGCCGTTGATGCGTCCCCGAAGTTGTGAATGGTATCGGCAAGAAGGGCAACACTACCTGATATATAAACAATGAAAATCTGCAGAATCGCTGTGACCATCAGCCCTATAAATGACCATTTCACAGCCCAGAGCCCTTTACTGGTCGCAATTATGGAAGGATCCACCCTCCCATGCGTGTGGTTGTGTATATGGGAATGCTCGTGAGGATGCTCATGCAAGTGAGTATTGGAGAGTTTACGAGAAAGTTTGTGAGAAAGCTTGTGAGAAAGTTTGTGAGAGAGGGAATTGGGGGAAAGACGAGAATTGAAAAACCCATCGTGTTTATGACTTTGCTCATGGGGCTTTTCATTGATGCTCTCTTTGTCGTGCAGGCGAGTGCTGGAATTCTGTCTGGACATTTTGCTTCCCCTCGTTTTGATTCAGTTCTCAATATTAAACTTGACAATAGATTTATAAATAGGTATTTATCTTCTAAAAATAAATTATTATGCATCCCATCAAACCTTTTTTTGAAGAAATAGCATAAAAAGGAGCTTTTTGATTTATGCCGCTTACTTTCCAATCATCGCAAGATAATAAAAAATTAAATATTTGTTACTCAAAGAGAAAACCAGGCTGGAATTAAAGATAGATAACCGATCCCGATTCAGATTTCTGCAGGCAGGAGCTTTTCCGAATTTTTAGCTATTTACTTGTGAGCCTATGTTTGATTTTGTTAATAGGATTCGTATTTTTAGCATTATAAGTTGCTACATATAAACAAACAAATATTAATTCTTCAAAAAATAGTTTTGAAAATGAGAAACAGGAAATTATGGATTTGTTCCATGATATGAACAAATAAGAAAAAAGAGAATTTGAAAAAGGAGAAGTAAAGGCACATTAGAAAAAGAGGGAGAAGCTATTTCCGGGCAGATCCGATTTCGACTAGGAGTTCAGTTCTTCCCGACTACACTAAAAATAAGGCAGCTTGAGCTTATTACCCTCATAACTAACGCCTGTTACCCAAATCCTTACCCTTACGTAGTTTTCGAGTTTTAATTGGAATGGATAGAAATTAGTCCTCTATCCTGCAAAGCGAACAGATATGCAATCAGCTGGCGCTTATCCCGGGAATTGTGCAACCCCGGGAGTATCCAGCAGGATAGAAAAAGAACAAATTATTAAAATCGAGAGGTGAAACAGGGAGGAATAAGATGATCAAGGCTAAAGGAATAGCTAAAGAACCGGAGATCATGTGGAATCTTAATATCAGCAAAGATGGGAAGTCTTACCAGGAAAATTACATACTCTTATTTCCCAGGTATGTGAGTGCCATAGATGAGGAGTGAAAGTTTTCATCCTTAAAAAACTTAAAAAAAACAACCCAGTTTTCAAGATCCAATAAAAAAATCGCTCGAGAGTGCCATTCTCTCGGGCAAACCTCCATATTATCCTTTATTCGGTAATTTAATAATGTCATTTTCAAAATTCATGTAATATGATTGTAGATTGGAAATGATTGTATTGGGTTTTTCTTAGACTTAAATTTTGGAAAACCTTTCTTTTCCCTGAAGAATCTTGTAAATGCCGATTCAACCTGCTTTGTCATTCCCTGTAAAGACTGTGCATTCACTTCTTTAAGGAAAAGCTGCTCTTTTTTAAGCTGAGTAAGTTGCCTATTCAGATCAAACTGTGGAATTGATTTAGCAGATTCCTCATATGTTTTTATTTTTTATGCCAGAGCCCAATTAAACACATATCTACAGCTACCAATGTGTTTATCGATCAGAACTTTCTGATCTACCGTAGGATTTAGTCTAAATTTGTAGGCTTTTAGCATATATCGAGAGTATATTCTAGAAGGTTATATAATTTTTTTAGGAATGTATTTCGTTTAGAAGTTGACGGCTTTCACCTCCCACCTGCCAGATCGGATTTATCCGATCTGGCGAGGAAGGAGTTCTCTCGCATTATCGAGATAAACAGTTATATTAAAGTTAGGAGTATAAAATTGCACTGATGATAAAATAATACCAATACGGGTTAAAAAGGGAAGCTAACAGGAAGGAAGTGCATGAGATGAATATGGAAGATACAGGTAGTGAAAAAGTAGAATACGGCATGGAAAAGGAGATTCTTAATGAGCAGCAGCCTCACTGGGAAAAAGTATTTTCAAACGCCTGCTCGAGGTTCGGGGATGAGCCAAGTTATCCTGCCAGAAAAGCCGCAGATCTTTTTCAAAAAGAAGGAAAAAAGAAAATCCTGGAGCTTGGAGGGGGGCAGGGGAGAGACACCTGCTATTTTGCCAGCAGGGATTTTTCAGTCTATTCGCTCGATTATACTGAAAGCGGGCCAAAGGCGATAAAAGAAAAAGCCGAACAAGCAGGATTAGGGAAACACGTTAAAGCCCTCAGGCACGATGTAAGAAATCCGCTGCCCTTTGAAAATGAAGCATTTGATGCTTGCTATTCTCACATGCTTTACTGCATGGCTCTGACCACAAATGAACTGGAATTTCTCTGCAGTGAGGTTAGAAGAGTGCTCAAACCAGGCGGGTTAAATATCTATACAGCCAGACACACAGGGGATGCCCATTACGGGACAGGGGTCCACAGAGGAGAGGATATGTATGAAATTACGGGCGGCTTTATAGTGCACTTCTTCAGCAGAGAAAAAGTTGAGCACCTTGCAAATGGATATGGGCGTTTAGAAGTGGAAGAATTCGAGGAAGGGGATCTCCCAAGAAAACTGTATATGGTGACCATGAGAAAATGAAGGCAAAAAGAAAAAGAGAAAAATAAAAAAGTGTAATTATAAAAGTAAAGAAAGTATGGGATTAAAGAGAGGAGTACTTTCCTCTCAAATAAGTTCAGGCTGGAACCTGTTCCTTCTTTTCCCTATCCCAATGTCTGTGCTTTGCAATTGCAGCAGTAAAGGATTCGTTAAAAGAGCTGTTACCTCCCTCTTTTCTGGTGGTAACAATACCTTTATCGGATACTACCTGGTCAGCGGATTCCTGCCCTGCAAGTTTTATATCGGGAAGCTTTGCTGCCTTGAGTAGTTCAACTCCCTCTCCGCTTGCGCCCAGCGGTTTGCAGTGCCTGAATGCTTCATTGATGAAGTGAATCGCATCGCCATGCATTTTCAGAGTGTCTATGTTCTGTTTCCCGCCAGGAATGTATACCGCATCATACAGTACTGATGCAGTAGTGCGATAATTTTTATCAACTTCGATTTCTTCGCCGTTTGAGCTCTTTAACATGCCCTGATACTTCGAAATAATATGGGCATTTGCTCCTCCAGCCTTTAAAGCCTGCATCACCTGGTTTAGATCCTTTTGATCATACCCATCCGCAACAAGAATGGCAATCTTTCTGGATTTGATTGTGTTTTTCACCGTGTGTTCAGTGCGCTCCTGGCTGACGTTTGGAGACTCTTTAATTACCGGAGACCCTCCTTTCTGTGCCGGAGCAGAGACTCCTACCCCTTTTGCGATCTCTATTGCAAGGTCACCGTCAACATTGTTGAACATATCGACAATTGCCTGCCTGATTTGTTTGTCTTTGACTTTTCCTATTTCAAAATGGAATGCCTCTATAATGTGCTCTTTTTCAGGTTTCGACATGCTGTTCCAGAATAATTTCGCCTGGCTGAAAAAGTCTTTGAACTTCTCACTGCGGGAACGGATTTTCTTGCCTTCGACTTTCTCCATATAATGGACATATCCGCCTTCTTCTACAGAAGCTGGACGTGGAAGGTTTTCCCCTACGGTATTGGGGAAATAGCTGCTTTTGCCTTTGTTTATTGTAGTGCGGTGATAACCTTCCCTCTGATTATTGGCTATTGGCGCAAGTGGCCGATTAATTGGGATTTCCTGGAAATTAGGGCCCCCAAGGCGGATTAGCTGTGTGTCGAGGTATGAGAAAAGGCGTCCCTGAAGGAGCGGATCATTAGAGAAATCAATTCCAGGAACCACATTTGCCGGACAGAATGCAACCTGTTCGGTCTCAGCAAAGAAATTGTCCGGATTGCGATTGAGGGTCATCTTACCTATCCATTTAACAGGCACATCCTCTTCCGGCCAGATCTTTGTAGGGTCGAGGATATCAAAGTCAAATTTAAACTCGTCCTCTTCCTCAAGGATCTGGATTCCGAACTCATATTCAGGATAGTCTCCCATCTCAATTGCTTCCCAGAGGTCACGACGGTTGAAGTCTGGATCTTTTCCTGCTATCTTCTGAGTTTCATCCCAGACAAGGGAGTGGATTCCTAGCAGAGGTTTCCAGTGGAACTTTATAAATCTGCCTTTGCCTTCAGAATTAACGAAACGGTAAGTATTAACCCCAAAACCCTGCATCATCCTGTAACTTCTGGGAAGTGCACGGTCCGAAAGTACCCACATAATCATATGTGCATTTTCCGGGTGGCACGCTACAAAGTCCCAGAATGTATCATGTGCTGCTGAAGCCTGAGGCATCTGGTCATCCTGTTCAGGTTTAATTGCATGGACAAGGTCAGGGAACTTTATTGCGTCCTGAATAAAGAAGACAGGAATGTTGTTGCCAACCAGGTCGTAGTTGCCGTCTTCGGTATAAAATTTTACTGCAAAACCCCGGACGTCCCTGACAGTATCTGCCGAGCCTCTGAACCCTACTACGGTGGAAAACCTGACGAAAACTGGCGTTTTACTGTTTGGGTTCTGCAAGAATTTTGCACTCGTGTATTCCGTCATAGGCTCATAAACCTGGAAGAACCCATATGCTCCCGACCCACGGGCATGGACAACCCTTTCTGGAATTCTTTCATGATCAAAATGAGTTAATTTTTCTCTGAAGTGAAAATCCTCAAGCAGGGTTGGTCCTCTTTCCCCTGCCTTGAGTGAGATATCGGTATTACTGACCCTAACACCCTGATTCGTTGTCAGAAATTCACGTTCAGGGTCTTCCCGAACCATTTCTAATTGCTCATCTTTGCTTTTTTCGTCAACCATTCTCTTTTTATCCATAGTATAGTCACCTTCCCCATTCTTCAAGTTCAGTCTATTCTTGAATGCTGAAATCCATAGTGCTATTGTTAAGCCCATAAGTGCTATTGTTAAAAAATTCCAATAAGCATGGACCATCCAGTACCATTGGTACACAGATTCTGATGGAAGCGCAGGCTAGTAATAACATAGAGCTCAAAGTAAGCAGAAGCCGTCTCAAGATAATGAGATTTGAGACCCGGCAGGTAGAATTCAGGATCTGATTAGAACATAAACTCCAGACCTGAGTACCCAAACTTAAAACTCTGTTTACAACTTACAGTTGAGTGTATGTCCGTATACCTAACTCCCCATTTCTAAAAGGTTCTGTTATTATATGAGTTTTTTTATAAAATGAATTGATTTTTTTTGAAAAGAGAATAAATTCTGCAGTCAGGATTAAGGGCAGTAACCCAGATCTGGTAAAAGAGAATATGGTAAAAAAGTATTCATCTAGCTGTTTCAGACGGTATCCAGCAGTACTTTCGCCGTTATCTGAAAATAACAGCAGTTTGAAGATAAAGATATATTGATTGATAACAGTTAATAAAGGACTGAAAGATAAAAAACAGGGAGCGAAAGCACTCATGACCGAATATGTACATGGTTATTCCGAAAGAGAGGCTCTCCGCCTTTCAGAACAGGCAGACACGCTTGAAAAACTTCTCCATCATGATACGATATATCCGCCCGGAGCAAAGGTGCTTGAAGCTGGCTGCGGGATAGGTGCCCAGACTGTGATTCTTGCAAAAAACAATCCGGATGCAGAAATTACTTCAGTGGACATATCTCCTGAATCACTTGATAAAGCCAGGGAAAATGTAGAAAAAAATGGAATTAAAAATGTTAGATTCCTGCAGGCAAATATTTTTTCCCTTCCATTCGAAGATGGGAGTTTTGACCACATTTTTGTCTGTTTCGTGCTCGAACACCTGCAGAACCCGGAAGAAGCCCTGAAAAACCTGAAGAAAGCTCTGAAACCCAGGGGTACAGTTACTGTAATCGAAGGTGACCATGGGTCATGTTACTTCTATCCAGAAGGAAAAGAAGCTGTTGAAGCCTGGCACTGTCTCATCCGGGTGCAGGCGCACATGAAAGGAGATTCCTTAATCGGGCGACGGCTTTACCCTATTCTGCAGGAATCAGGATTCAGGCAAGTAAAAGTAGATCCCAGAATGGTCTACGTAGATTCAAGCAAACCTGAACTTGTGGACGGCTTTATCCTGAAAACCATTATTCCCATGGTAGAAGGTGTAAAAGAGCAGGCTCTGGAAATGCAAATGATAAAAGAAGAGGCGTGGAAAAAAGGGATAAAAGAGCTTCATGAGACTGCCGAACCCGGAGGGACTTTCTGTTATACCTTCTTTAAAGGCTGGGGAATAAAAGAAAGATAAAGTTTCAAAAAATTCCAACCTGAAGAAAGCAAATTGAGAAATTTTAGATTGAAGCCTTAGAGCAGTGAAATTTTAGAGTAATGAAGCTTTAGAGTAGTGAAGTTTTAGAGTAGTGAGAAACTTAAAACGAAAAGATCGGTCTGGAATTCTTTTTGTAATATGCAAAAAGTTCTTCTCCCCATTTTAGAGCCCCAGGATCAAAGCTTACAATATAATGGCGGTCAATCCTGCTATGTTTATCAAGTAGTGAAAGCGCAAAGATCTTGTCGGTCACTATCAGCATCATTGGTTTTTTCTCCTCACCATCAGACACGAAAAAATGTGAGTTCTCGCAGTTCAAAAAAAGCTGAACTTCTTTTTTATACTCAGGAAGATCCAGTTTAAGAACGGAACTATCACTGAAAACTGCATCTGATTTCGGGAGGCACTCGGCCTGGATACTCTCAAAAACCGATTCTGTCAGGATAATTGTAACATCAATATTCTTTTCAATAAACTCCAGACAGGCCAGATGATAAGCTGGATGGATAGCTGAAACAACTACCATAATGCGGGAAGAAGCCAGCATACATTTTACAACATCTTCCTGAACTTTAAATATATGAGACAAATCTGGTTTCAGTACCTTACACTGGCCCAATTCCCCGATTCTTGTAAGAAGATGGAAAGGAATTGAGCTCAAATCATGTTCGGACCAGAAATCTCTATTTTCTTCATATATTTTCAAAGTGTTTAGCAAAAACTGTACGTTTGTAGCTATCACGATCCCCATTTCAGAGAGAGAATACAACCCATCGGCATGGATTACCAAACCCAGATCAACCAGTTTTTTGATCTGAGGAATCATTGACTTCCAGGGGAAATCAAATGCATTTTTGATTTCGTCATTGCTTTTAGGGCCCTCCTCTTTTAACAGTAGAAGAAGGTTCTTTCTTTTTTCAGAAAGGAAGATTGCGTCAAGCAACGAAGAACTGGTACCAGAAACAGGGCTCATGTCTTTGTCTCAATTAAAAGATTATAACTACAGATTATAAGTTCACTGAAAGGTTCTCAAGAAATTCAGGGCAAATATCGTATTATTCGAAACTCATAACAAAATGGACAGGTTCCAACGGGAGTTGCCATATCCAATGCCATTGGAATATTCTAATCGCAAAGTAATAATCTTCATCGTTTTGGCTATATATGAATAGGGATTATATAAATTCGATAGATAGAACCACCATTCTACTGTCGTTTCGATTGGGTGAATATTAAGATGTGGTAGATACGCTGTGGTTTTCTTCAGGAGTGTTAAGAAGCAATAATACTCCCTCCAAAGGAGATACTATTGATGAAAAAACCTGGCCATCAATGTGCTTCCAGAAGCTCTGAGGTAAACCTTACAGCTAATACATTATGGTTTTTAAGAGGGTCGGATAACCAGTCCTCTAAATATCTTCATGTAAAACATGAAGCTCCATAAATATAAAAGAAAAAAGCCGAGAAAAGGAAAAACCGGGTAAATTCGAAACTATTTTTCCAGTAAAACCGTTTTTCCAAATAAAGTCATTTTCCAAATAGTTTTACAACTTCTTTTAACATTTCCCTGATAGGAGTTTTCTGAGGGCACTTTTCTTCGCACTGCCCGCATTCCGTACAATTTGATGCCTGACCTTCCAGGCCACTGTATAGAGCTTTTTCCCCTTCGGCATTATCAAACATTTCGGCATTGTTGAGGTACTTGAAATTCTCAGGGATATTTACTCCTGATGGGCAGGGCATGCAGTACTGGCAACCAGTGCAGTTTACCTTTGTTTTTGCCCTGTATACTTCCTTTACCCGGGAAATGAGTATTCTTTCTTCTTCTGTCAGGGATTCAGGAAAACCTTCAGATGCCAATTTTACATTATCTTTTACATGTTTCATATCTGACATCCCGCTGAGAACCACACTTATTTCGGGATAGTCCCATAGATATCGCAGACTCCACTCTACAGGGCTTCGTTGTGTCCCGGCAGAATCCCAGATCTCCTGGACTTCAGGTGGGACTTTTGAGACGAGATATCCCCCACGCATAGGCTCCATAATAACGACCCCAAGTCCCTTTGAAGCTGCATACAGTAGACCCTCCTTCCCTGCCTGGAAATTTTCATCCATAAAATTGTACTGGATCTGACATAGAGTCCATGGATAGGAGTCAACTATTTCTTTAAATGTTTCGAGATTATCATGGAAAGAGAAACCTGTGTATTTTATTTTTTCCTCATTAAGGGCAGAATCAAGAAAATCAAAAATACCGTGTTTTTTAACCAGGTCCCAGAAATCCCTGTTCAGGGCATGAATAAGATAGAAATCAATGTAATCGGTTTTAAGCCTTTCAAGCTGTTCATTTAAAAGTCGGTCCATATCCTCTCTGCTCGTAACAAGCCAGCTTGGGAGTTTGGTTGCAAGATATATCTTTTCCCGGTAGCCGTCCTCAAGCGCCTTCCCGAGAACGGATTCGCTCATACCCCCATGATAAGGATAAGCCGTATCAATGTAATTAACGCCGGAATCAATGGCATAACGGATCATCTGTACGGCTTTTTCCTCATCAACCCGGGTATCATCTCCCCCAATTGTAGGAAGCCGCATAGTACCGAAACCCAGTATTGAAACCTTTTCATCCGTCTTGCCAAGTCTTCTGTATAACATATATTTTTGTCCCCCAATATAAATAAGGAAAATCCACACTAAATCCCTTATTACTCTTTTGTCAGGATAGCAGATAACGCTTTGTGTAGACAGCAGATAACGCTTTGTATAGACGCAAGGCACATGAGAGCAAACAAGAACTCGAGGAGAAAGGAAAGCACCTGCATCAAGAAAGCTGTCTTAAGGTCTAGGAATGCCTGATCAGAAAAGTGCCTGAGAAAAGCATACCTGTGGACTTGGAATATAAGAAAACACAATGATGACAGATATTATATAAAAAGAGCCTAAATTTAGAATGGGGATTGGGTAAAAAATGCGAAATCATATTTTAGCGAACATGGAGCCTGGGTATAGAGAGTAATTAAGGCATTAAAACCCGGGGTATGCTTTTTCGATCTGGAGAACTGCTGGAGAACTGTCAGCCTATAATGCAAACATTATTAATTGATGAAAAAACCCTGACTCGAAGTAGCTCAATTATAGAAAAAAGCACATTTACGGAAAATCCTGCTCTGAACCCGGTTGTGAAGGTGTGCTGTTGAACCTGGGAACCTTAAAGAAAGCCGCTGCGGTCCTCTTGCTGCTTATAGCAATATTTCTGGTCCGTACGCACTGGATAGAGATCGTACCTGTACTGGAAGGAAGCCGAAGAATACTCAGCGAAACCAGGATTATTTATGTCATTCTGGCTTCCTCGGCATACCTGCTGAGTGTGTATGTCTTTGCAGTCCGCTGGCAGCAGGTACTCTCTTCTGTTGGCTATAATCTTAAAGCCGTAAACCTGCTTCCTATTATGTTCGGAGCAGCGTTTGTAAATAATATCACTCCTGCAAGCAGGACAGGAGGAGAGTCTCTCCGGATAATCTGGGCTAACAGAAGTTTTGGAATCAGCTACACTCATGCTCTCATAACTATCCTTTTCGAAAGGCTGGTTGAAGCAATTCCTGTTGCCCTGCTCTTTCTTTATGTTTTATATATATCCCCCTCCTTTGAGAAGTTGTTTCTGCTCCAGAGAGATATTCTGTCGTTGAACTCTTCTCTTTTAGTAACTTTAACCCTGATCGGTACAGGAATAGGAGCGTGGTTTCTCCTCCGTAAATCTTCTTTCTTCGTGAAAAAGTTGTATCAGGACTGTAAGCAGCTAAACAGATCTTTTGCCCCTGTGCTTCTCCTGTCCTGCGGAGTCTGGGGTCTTGATGTGATACGTCTCAAACTTGTAGCTTCCGCTCTTTCCCTCCCCCTGTCTCTGGACTTGATAATAACATTATCAGTTCTTTACCTCATACTCGGCTGCCTGCCAATCACTCCTGGAGGGCTGGGGATAGTAGAAGGAGGCCTGGTCTCCCTGCTCCTGTATTTCGGATTACCCCTTGCTTCAGCAGGCAGTTTCGTGTTTCTCGAGCGGTTTGTTTCCTACGGGCTCAGCAGTCTGATAGGTTTTCTATATTTGTTTTATTATGGGGGGTTTAAGATCTGGAAAGACACAAAATCGCATTGATCAGTGACTGGTATTTTCCAAAGGTCGGGGGGATTGAATATTGCATGCATTCTCTTGCAAAAACCCTGATTAAGGAAAGTCATAAAGTGCACATTATTACAAGGAGTTATCCGGGTGTTCCTCAGTATAACATAAGGGACAGAATAACAATAATAAGGGTCAAAAGCAGCCCCTTGCCCGGACAGCAACGTTTTCTGGCGCCAGGAGCTTATAAAGAGCTCTATGCCCTCTTGAAATCAGGAAATTATGATCTTATTCACTCTCATGGGCTGGACTCTCCGCTCAGCATGGCTGCACTTATTGCATCCAGAAAGCTCGGGATTCCTTCTGTTGTTACCAATCACTCCCTTGTAGGTCATACGCCGCTCAGTCCTTTTCTGTATCTGGCTGGCAAATTGCTTGTCAAAAACGCAGATGCCGTAATCGCTGTCAGTTCAGCAGTTGAAAAGGATTCGAAATTAATGACAAAAAAGCCCGTTTACAGAATATTGAACGGCATCGATTGTGAAGAAAATGACTTCAAAACTCTCCTGCCAGTTGACAGGGAAGGAAAACTTGTAATTGCCAGTGTAGCCCGCATGACAAAAAAGAAAGGAGTCCAGCACCTTGTAAGGCTTGCTCCTTCCCTGCTAGAAAGAAATGAAAACCTTATATTTATTATGATCGGGAATGGTCCCCTTACAAAAAAGCTGGAAAAGAAAGTAAAAAAATCCGGATTATCCGGAAATTTCTATTTTACAGGGGAAATTCCCCGCAGGGCAGTACTGGATTATCTGGAACAGGCAGATATCTTTGCTCACCCGTCCAGTGACGAAGGATTCGGGATTTCAATTCTTGAAGCGATCTCAAAAAGGGTCCCTGTTGTAGCAATGAACCACAGCGGGGTCTCGGATATCATCGAGCACGGCGTAAACGGCTATCTTGCAGACAACCTCGTAGATTTCTCCTCCTGTCTTCAGGCCCTGATAGAAAATCCAGCCCTGAGAACTGAGTTTTCTCAAAAGGCTGCTGAAGGGATTCCAGATTACGATTGGAACAGGATTTATGAACAGACCTGTCGGGTCTATACGAGTGTCATTAATGGAAAATACCAAAATAATAGCTCAGAGCAAGAAAGCTCATCAGAGAATGAATATAAAAAAGTGATTAAAACGAGTGATCAAAGAGAAATAATTAGAGAGAAATGATCAGAGAAAATGGTTTCAAAAGATTTTGAACTAATGCTTAAATATAAAAAATATCATAATATGCGTATTTACTTAACACCGTGAACCTGTAAATTTGCAGGTGAAAAAGGAGCCATCGAAATGAAAATGCTGGAAGAATTTTTCCCTGAATTCACCCAGAAGCTGGACGAGATTGACCAGCTCTATGCCGAAAAACGGATGATCGATGAAAAGACCTATCAGTTTATCTGTTTTGCCCTCTCCATCAAAGGCAGGTCAAAGCCCTGCGTCCTGAAGCATTTTAAGGGTGCCCTCGAAGCAGGAGCTACAGTCAAGGAACTATCATATATCTTTGCCCTGGTCATGAGAGAAGCCGCAGGTGCCGATGACTGCTGGACTCATGACGTAATTGGAGACTGGAAAGAAATCCTGAAAGGAAACATTTCCTGCAGCTGTGCAGGCGATGAAAAATAAAAATTATAGAAAAGAAACATCCATAGATACGGTTTTTCGAATTTACATTAAACCGGAAGCCAAAAATTAGAGTTTTAAGACTTATCCTCTGTTCGCATATTCTGAATTAATCGAGTAAAATATGGAATATGAAAGTTCAGATTTTGTTTTCCTTTTTTCAGGTTATTCATGAAAACAATTCAGAAATCGTCTTCTGTAAAATCCGTCAGCCTGAGCTGTTTTGAACAGGACAGCTTTGTTTCCATAGGTTTCATGTAATCGGCTGAGAGATGATACTTCTCCATAAGATTCCCGAGCGTCACGTAAAGTTCAGCTTTATAAGCTCTGTCAACCCCACCCTTTGCGTACAATTTGCGATAAGGATCCAAAAGTTCGGGAAAATTGCATGCAAGGAATTTGAAAAAGTGCTTTCTGGTTTCGCCCCTGAGGTAAAGGAGGCCTGGAAGGGCATAATTTACCTTACATTCGGCTGCGCGAGAAAGGACCTGCTCAAGGTTCTCAGGGCTGTCCGTAAGGAAAGGAAGAACAGGCATCATATGAAGCCCGGTGGTAGCTGCTGTATTTTTGAAAGCCCGAAGGATGGATAAACGTTTTTTGGGAGAAGAAGCCAGGGGCTCCAGCAAAGAACTTAGTTTTTCATCCATGGTCGTAACCGTGACCGCAATATTTACGTGCGTGAGTTCAGCAAGTTCTTCAAGCAGGTTGTAGTCTCTGAGGATAAGATCGGATTTCGTGGATATAGTAACCGGGTTTTTATATTCGATCATCAGCGCCAGGACTTTACGCATCAAGCCATACTTTGCCTCGGCAGGCTGGTAACTATCACATACCCCGCCTATGTTGATTACCTCTCTTTTCCATGACCGGGCTCCAAGCTGTTTTTCAAGGGCTTCTGCAATATTTGTCTTTACATAGATCCTCTGAAAAAAATCAGAGCCTTTTTCCCCTTCAGAGGAGGAGCATTTTTTGTCTTCTTTGTCCAGATAACTATGAGAATAAATTGCATAACAATAATTGCAGCCGTGCCCGCATCCTCTATAAATGTTCAGGTCCCAGCGATATGGCAGTGTGAGCCTGCTTGTTTCCTTTATTTTATTGAGAGCTTTTTTGACCTGAATTTCCTCAAACATCCGGAATAAGATAAGATTAAAAGCTATAAGAAACTTGACAAAAAAAGAAACTTGACAAAAACAGCCTTTGCGACATGAAATTTATTTTCAAAAAATAGAAGAGGAGCGGATTATCCTTTGTAATTACTCTCTATAAATTCCATCTCCTGTGACAAGTTTTCCTTCCGCCTGGACCCAGCCTTCCTGCGGACCTGTAAGTTGGATAGAGATCCCATCACGATATTCGTTATATTTCCAGCCGTAGATCCACCACTCGTTCAGGCCCTCCAGCTGAATAAAAATCTGGACCTCGGCTTCAGGAGACGCATCATAATGCGCATAGACCAGGCTTTCATAATCAAAATATTCGGGATTGATATGCTCAGGTAGAGGAACTATCGGGCCTTCTTCGGAATCTCGAAGATTATATTTGGGCAAAAGCACGGATTCGTTGCCAACAGGTGATCTGGTATTGATCAGGTGGTCAGCTCCTACGCGAGTCCCGAAATCAATTGGGACCAGGACCGGGGTTTCTTCCGAGTATTCGTGGGATTCTTCTACCAGCGCCTCTTCCGGAACTTCATTTTCGAGATCTCCGGATCCAGGCTCAGGCTCGGGCACAGCCACAGGAAGGGAATGATAAACCGGCTGAATTTCGGCAGCTTCTATTTTGAGCATTAACCCATACTCGGTATCCTCAAGGCTGAGATTCCAGTTCGAAGGCTTATTATAATAATCTCCATTTACCATTTCCAGTCCGACCCCGGATTCATTTTCAAAAACCGGAACAGGCAAATACAGGATTACATTTTGCAGGGTGCTGTTGCTTTCTATAATTATATCGTATTCATAATGACTCATAAGGCTGTCATTATACATTTCATCGTTTTGATTTCCCACGTACCTGAGACCCAGCATAAGCAAGAGGAGAACAAATAAGACAAGTCCTCCAAAAATGATTATCTTTCTGTTCATTTTCAGGCCTTCTCCCTTAAAGATTGAAAACAGATATGTGAGGGAGATAATTAAACCTTACTAAATTTAACCAGACAAAATTATCCTGAATTCGTTACATTGCCATAAAGGAATTAAAAAACGAAACCGAATTAACTTGCAATACATCAGTCTTCATCAGTTCTGATCAGCGTTTGAAAGATAAGGACCATAGTTTGGAGAAAAAGAGTCATAAAATCTCCCTTTACCACAAAAAAGTTATTCTGCACCTGAACCTGACCCAGCAAGAACCTTGCAGACCTAAAATTCGATTGTATTTTTTCCGGTGCTATATTCAGTCAGGCACCGGAAAAGGCAGGCTACATTTTCAAGAAATTCGTACTTGATTCAGAAAACGCATATTCGACTCAAAACGCATATTCAAATCAAAATGCATATTCGATCCAAAAAAGCACTTAGTTTCTTACAAATTGATAAATATATATTTTCTAGTATTTTAAGGGCAAAATTTGTTATTTAAGATAATAAATCAGTTAAAAATTTGTGAATATTTCCAAATATAAGGGAGTGAGGGTATTAATCCAGATATAAAAACTCTGTTTTCACCGCCTCCGGTGCTGAGAGGATACATGTATGGAGCACAGGAAGCCCATGAGGCCAGAGACTCAAACAGGCTTTTAGCTATACGACTTGAAACAAACACATCATGTAACCTCCGATGTCGCTACTGTTATGCGCAGAGTGGAGAGGATTCAATAAAAATAGCTGACTTCGATGTCCTTAAGCGCACAGTATCTGAGGCAAAAGATCTCGGGATCAGGTCTGTAGTTGTCATAGGGGGAGGGGAGCCGACTCTGTACCCGAACTTTAGAGAACTGATTACCTACATTGATTCCCTAGGGATTGTCCCGATGATTTTTTCAAATACCGTTTTGATGACAGAGGAGCTTGCAGAATTCCTGTACGAACACAACGCCTCTGTGATGGGAAAACTCGATTCGCTCAAGCCTGAAGTCCAGGACTACCTGGCAGGGAGAGAAGGAGCTTTCGAGGATATAAAAACGGGGCTTGAAAATCTGATAAAAGCGGGCTTTTCAAAACCTTCAGAGCCCGGAAACCTCCGCCTGGGAATCTCTTTCGTGAGCAATAAAATGAACCTGGAAGAGATTGAGGATATCTGGCACTTCTGCAGGCAGAACAACATCTTTCCTAATATGGAAATTCTCACTCCGACAGGCAGGGCAAATGACGAACTGGAGGATAAGCTGCTCACAGCTGACGAAATAAAAGAGTACAAATTAAAACTGCTGGAAATAGACCGAAAGTATTACGGGTACGACTGGCTGCCCTATACCCCGATTACTGCAAGTGGTTGCCTTCAGCACCTTTACAGCCTGTATATCAACATAGAAGGGGATGTAAGGCCCTGTGCGCCTACAAAGCTGGACGAACATCCAGCACTCAGGGTTAATGGGGAATACCCCTATAATATAAACAAAACGAGCCTGAAGGAGATCTACAACTCCGAGCTCTTTACATATGTCAGGAATATCGACAAAGTGCTTGAAGGCAGGTGTGGGAACTGTGAGCACATGGAAGAATGCATCGGCTGCCGAGGATATGCCTACAGCGTAGGGATAAATAATGGGGTTGATCCTCTCGAAGCACTGAGGATGGAGTGCCAGCAGTGCTTCAAGTAAGAAAGGATGATTGAATAAAATGGAATGAAAAAGGAAAAATAATGAGTGGAAAAATTATTCAGGCAATCTTACTGCAGTAAATATGATTTTGTGTATAGTTCAGGGTAAGGTGGAAAGTTGGAGAGTGCAGAAAAGGCGAGCTGGAGGCGGGCTTCGGAGAACGAAGAAAAAATAATAGTTTCTGGCGAGAAGAGTATGGAAGAAAGGCTTTGCGAAAGCCTGAAAAGTCATGAGCTGCCTGATTATCTCCTGTACACAGGCATGGGAGGAGCAAAGAACTGGCTGAAATTGGATGGGTCTGAAACATTTCCGGTAGCCAGGCAGCTCAAAGACATGCTCGAGGAAAATATTGCTTCAATCGTCAGGTTCATTCCTGCAGGTATGAGCCTTGTAAGCGTAGGGGTAGGGAGCGGAGAGAAGGAGCGAGTTCTTCTCGAGGAGCTGATAAAGAAAAACCTGGCTGAGAAACCTGCTTCCGGAAAAGTGCCAATACGTTATTACCCTGTTGACATAAGCAGCCAGCTTGTAGATATCGCCCTTGAAAAAGTAAGAGACCTGCCTGTAGAGAAAAAAGGAATAGTTGGCTTTATCGAGGATATGCCGCTCCTTAAAAAGCACTGGCGGCTTCCTGTACTGTTCTGCATTCTGGGAAATACCTTTTGTAATTATGAGCCTGAGTTCATTCTTCAGCTTGTCTACGAAAACCTTGAACAGGGAGATCTTTTTTTCTTTGATGCCAGCCTTCTCCCTAACCCGGACTCAGGGGAAGATGGGCATTCTGCAAGGAAGTCTGTCCTTGGCACATATGCCTCAAGAGAGAATGCGCTCTTCAATATGTATCCCTTGCTTCAGTACGGAATGGCTCCCGAAGATTTCGATTTTGAATTATTGCTCGCACATGTGGACTCAAGGATAGGAGCCCTTTACAGGACGCGAAAGAGCCTGAATATCCTGAAGGATACCGAGATCAGGATAGGACCCGAAACCGTAAGCTTCAGGAACGGAGACGTCATACGCATGGGCTTTACGTACAAATATACATATGACCAGGTTATCGCTTTCCTGAATATCCGCGGATTTGATATTCTCAAGGGTTTCCTGAATGAAGATAGGAAAAATGCAATGATCCTTGCAAAAAAACGTACCTGATAGCAGCAGTAGATTAAACCAGGGATTTTTCAAGTTAGAATCAGGATTTTTAAATGGGGGGATTCAGGCATGGGTTGCCAAATAGAAAATATGAATGAGGCAGAAAAAACCGGATCATGTATTGCTTATGGGTGTGACGAACTTGGGAGGCTGAAAAGCGTACTTGTGCATACTCCGGGAGATGAACTCCTTCTGGTCAATGAGTCAAATTATAATCACTGGCTTTACGATAAGGTCCCTGAGATTTCCGGATACGTAAAAGAGCATACGAGTTATCAGGAATTGCTGGAATCGAACGGGGTCAGGGTTTATGAGCTTGCAGACCATGTAGACGAAAGTATAGACCTGATAAGCAGGATGCCAAACATTACCTTCCTGCATGATACCGCGGTCATTTCCAGAAAAGGCGCAATTCTTTCAAAAATGCGACCGCCTGCAAGGGAAAATGAAGAAGTCGTCGTAAAGGAAGCCCTGAAAAACCTGGGAATTCCGATACTCAACGAATTCAATGGAAGCGAAGGGTTTTTCGAAGGTTGTCTTCTGCTCTCAAAAGATACTGTTTTTGTTGCTGATACGGAAAGGCACACATATCCTTTTATCCGGGAGTTTATTTCGAATATCCTGAGCGAATTTGATGAAGTTATTTACGCCCGCATTCCAAAAGCCAGGCGTTATATGCATCCCGATACCGTTTTCAACAGGATAAGAGAAGACCTTGCCCTTGCTTATCTACCAGCCTTTGAAGAGACCTGCCTGTACACGGAAGGCTCTGGAGAAAAAATCGATTTTAAAGAATTCATGCAGGAGAAAGGCATGGAGATCATCCCTGTTTCGGACTCCGAGCAGAGCCGCCTAGCCTGTTCATTTGTCCCTCTTGAAAGCGGGACTATTTTCCATTATGATAATGCACTTGATCAGAAAACCAGGAAAAATCTTGCAGGGGAAGGCGTTGAGGTTATTCCTTTCCACCCTGAAGCCCTGCTTGCAGGAGGAGGAAGCCTGCGCTGTCACACCCTGAGGCTCTGCAGAAGAAAAACTAAAGTCTAAAGGCCCGGAATCAGGACTTGGAATCTGAAAAACTGAAAAATTTGCGGCTAGAAGAAGGAGTCAAGAATAATTGAGCCAGAATAGAGCACAAGTGAAACGTGATAAAAGAGAAGTGCAGAAAGACCTGCTTTCTGGCTTTTTTCTTTCAAAAGTTTGTAATTTGCAAATCCGATCACTAAAAACCCCAGTAAAAAGCCATAAAATGCAATAGATCCAAGCTGTTTCAGGAAAAGAAGCGCTGCAAGGTAATGCAAAAGCGTAAAGCCTGAGATCCAGAACAATGTCCCTTGCGTGCCGTAAAGCACAGGGACTGATTTTATTCCCCTTGCCCTGTCATTTTCCGTGTCAATGAAATCATTGACCGCAAGGTGTGCAAGGGTCCAGGGATAAAAAAAGAGCAGATAGAGAAACAGAGAGGTATCCGGCCGTCCATAACACAGGTAGCCTGCAACCGGAAAAAGGGCAAAGTCCATTCTTCCTATAAGCTGGGCAATGGGAAAACTCTGGTTTTTTCTTTTTACCTGATAAAAATACTCGATAATGCATGATGAAAGCATTGTGAGAAACACATACAGAGAGTTAGGGTAAGGTAAAGTCAGCATCAGGATTCCTGTTAGTGCAGAGAGTAATAGAAATACTGCCAGGGCAAAATCAGGAGAGAGCCTGCCTGAAGGAAGCGGACGGCTTTTGAAAGGTCTCCAGTAACCCGTGAGGGATTCCTCAACGTCGAGCCTGTCCCTTTTCCGATCAACATAGTCGTTGAGTACAAGCCCGCCTTCAAACCCGAAGAGCCCGATCAAAACCGCCTTGAGGGTTATTTCCCAGGAAAACTCTCCGTAATTACTAAAAGCAAGAGCAAGGCCTGAATAGAAAAGCAAAATCCAGACAAGAAAAAAATGAGCCCTTGTCAGGTCTATCAAGGCTTTAATAGTCTCTTTCGTGCCTTCAACATTCGTTCCCTCAACCCCGATAATATAAAAGAGAGTTATATGTTTATAGTTTTTGCAAACAAGAAAGTGAGAGACTAAAAACTGCTGATTCAAAAGGGAGTTAGTCAAAAAAGAGCATAAGTAAAGGGAGAGAGAAAAGGCAGGAAGAAAGAAGCAGCTGTCTTCAAACAGCCCTGCCTTCAGCTGTTCCAACTCCGCCGATCCGGTTCAATACACAGGCTCAATATATAAAGTCAAGAATAATCGAAACTGCATAAATTACCAGGGTTCCGTGGTAAACAGGCAGTATCTTCAAACCTGCATTCGGGTTCTTTTCTTTCCAGAGGTAAAGGTTTGCCCCTGCCAGGAGTACAAAGCCTGCAAGAAAGCCATAGTGAGCAATAATCCCAAGCTCCTTGAGGAAGAAAATCGCTGCAAAGAAATGCAGGAGCGTAAAGCCCGTAATCCAGTACATGGTCCCTTTTGAGCCGTAAAGGACAGTTATCGATTTCATGCCTTTTGCCCGGTCGTTTTCCAGGTCGATAAAATCGTTCAATCCCAGGTGCGCCATTGTCCAGGGATAGAAGAAAACCATATAAAGCAGCACTGTCATGTCCGGCTGCCCGTAGCAGAGGTAGCCTGCTGCCGGAAAGAGCGTAAAGTCAGTCCTTCCGAGAAGCTGGGCGATAGGGAGTTTCTGGTCTCTTTTTTTCACCTGATAAAAAACTTCAATGCCATAAGAGTACAGCATTATTGCGAAAACGTAAATGGAGTTTGGGTAGGGAAGCGTGAAAATCAGAGCAGAAGTGATCCCTGCGAGCAGGATAAACAGCCAGAAAGCCTTTTTTGAAGAAATCTTCCCTGAGGGAAGAGGTCTCTCTTTAAAAGGTCTCCAGTATTTTGTGAGGGTATTCTCCACATCAAGCCGGTCTCTTTTCCGATCCACATAATCGTTGAGCACGAAGCCGGCTTCAAACCCCAACAGACCTATCAGGGCAGCTTTGAGAATTAGCAGCCAGGAAAAACCGCCGTAGTTTGCAAAAGCAAGCACCAGCCCGGAGCAGAAAATAAGGGGCCAGGCAGGAAGAAAGTGAGCACGAGTGAGGTCGATGTAGGCTTTCAGGGTTTCTTTCATGTTTTTGGCCTCAATAACAATAGATTTGAATCTTTTGGCAACACAACACCAACCAGCCCGCATGCTACTGAATGTCTAAATGTTGATAAGAAAGTAAGTAAGATCTCAAGCTAATTATAAGACATTCTGAAGGGGCAGGAGTGCAGTTAACGTTTGTATGTACACTATTCTTTTTAAGTCTTGCATAAGTCCTTAAAGAAGCTTAAGATTTGACTGTCATGCAGTCAGTATTTAGCATTAAAAGCAGAATAAATTATTGTATCAGAAAGATACGGCGCGACTCGAAATGAGTTATAAGAATAATTTGCCATTCGCTTTTAGAAGAGGGTCAGCTCACTTATTTATTAATATTCTGCCATATGCAAGCAATTTGAACGAGAGTTTTAGATCAGCTCACTTACAATAATTTCAAGAGGGATTGCTGAATACATACGGCTTCAGTAAGTTAAAAATTTGCTACATTTTTCGTGTATAAAACACCTGATGAAAAGAAGAGTCTGGATTCAAAGGATAATTCGTAAAAAATTTGAGCATTTGTATCCTTTATCCATACCTATTCGACGAACATAGTAACTATAGCAACTAAGTGGTTAAGTAAGAAAGGTCATAGCTGCCTAAAAAGAAATACAATAAAGTGCGAATATCTGAAATGTATTACAAAATAATTAACCATCAAAATACCAAATACGAAAACATCTACAAAATTCCTCATTCGTAAAAAGAAAGATCAGTAGCCATCAATTCAAGCAAGTAAATCCAGGGATTTTTCCTTGTACTCGAAAGGATGGCTATGAGTTACTTCTTTTATGCAAAATACCCAGTAAATATTTATACTGGTTACCAGTGATTCTTTTTCATCTAAATAGGAATTTAAAAATTAATTTTAGCCTGACAAAAAATGGCATCATCAATATACCCTCCCGATTATTGATTATTTTCATAGATCTTTTCCTGGTACTTTGATTCCAAAGTATGTTTATAATCCTGGCTTTTGAATAGACCTATGGATCACTGAATTTCCCCCTAAGCGGGAGACTTATTTTGGAATCGAAGCACTAGTATAAGATAAAGATAAGTATTCTGAGTTTAGGTCCATAAGCTCCTTATGACCTCCCTGGCAACCCCAGATTACTAGATTCAATTTTCACCCCTGGCAATTAGTTTTAGAAATCTCTAAAACTGTAACTTCCATTCGAAAATAACAGATTTAGTTTAATTACTAGGAGTGTAATAAATAATATAATTGGAAGTTATATAAAATTGATAGAATATAATCTCTATATTATAAATAGTTTTGAAAAATCTGAAAAAAATACTCACTATGGGCTACTCTACTTGATTATAATTTGAAGTGACTTGATTTACGGGAAATAAACTCTGTAGATGCCCTCAATTTGATCAGAGAATTCTAAACTTTTCAGTTATATTATTCAAAACAGATTAATTTTGTTTCAAATTATTCCGAAGCTTTCTTTTCAGAGGTCTTCTCCAAATTTCTTATTTAGAACTAAAATTATTATCTCTACGATACTTTATCTAGTGTGCCCGACTTTACCAAAATTATGTGCACGTACCATCCAATTGTATACACTAACAGAAATTCCACTGGTTGGTTTTACTCTAACTCAAAAAAGAGGTCGGTGACCTTTTCTCCATCGATCCAGATATCTCCCGAGGTAGGGGTTTCAAGAAGGTTCAGGCAGCGAAGGAAGGTATTTTTTCCGGAGCCTGAGGGACCTATCACGCAGACCACTTCGCTTTCTTCAACTTTTTCGGTTATCCCTTTAAGAACTTTCAGACGTCCGAAACTTTTGTGGAGGTTATTCATTTCGATCACTTACGCCAAGCCTCCTCTCAATGTAATTAAGCACGCGGGAAATTCCCATGGTCAGGGCCAGGTACAGAAGGGCAACAGAGATGTATATTGGGAAAGCAGCAAAGGTCTTTGAGACATAAAGCATCCCGTTTTTGGAAAGCTCATGCACGCTGATGATTGCAAGAAGGGACGAATCTTTCAAAAGGGATATAAACTCGTTTCCGAGGAACCGGATTTCTCCACATCAACCATTAGTAAATAAGAAAAATAAATTCATGGTCAATCTTCATCGCTTACTTAATCGGCATGCCAATACAAAACCACTGTACAATACTTAAGCCGCTGAATATTGCGGCAGCATGCGATACTCTGTAAAAAACTGACATCTCTCTTGCACATCTCGCAGGGCAGGCAGATTCAATAAATTTGAGAACATGTATTTATATTTGTTTTTGAAGTTACTGAATAGCCCTGCGTGAAACCCAATCAAACTAGGAGATTTCAGGAACAATCCCTGGAAAAGTAAAAACATTCAGTATTTATTCAGGACGAGCTAAAAAATCCAAAAGCATACTTCGATGGCTTCAGAGAAAATTTACAGTGATCTCCTGAAACATAACGAAAAAAAATATTGAAGTATCTGCGGCTTTATCCCGAGGCTCTATATTAATAAATTATTTATTTTGGAACTAATACCTCCGGAAAATTTCAGCTGGCTCAATAATTTTCGTGTATTTTCAATTTTTATCCGATTACTTTATTTCTCACCGGATTTGTGACGGAAAATCAGGAGAAACGCTATGGCCGGAAATTTTAGAGAAAACCTCATTGCAAGGTTTTACAGGACTATAAGCTGATTATAGTCGATATTTCAAAAATAGAAATGTGTAGCCTGAAAAGGCTACGCGCATTGTTAGTTAGAATACACTGCTTATACAGTTTATTCTTCTTCTTCTTCTTCGACTACGTCTTCTTCAACAGTTTCGTTGTCGACAGCTTCTTCTTCATCTTCTTCGACTACGTCTTCTTCAACAGTTTCGTTGTCGACAGCTTCTTCGTCTTCGACAGCTTCTTCGTCTTCGACAGCTTCTTCGTCTTCAACAACTTCCACTTCTTCCAAGGCTATTTCTTCAAGAGCTGCGTCGTCGCCAGCTTCTACATCAGCGACTTCTTCGACGGTCTCAGCTTCTTCGTCAGCTATTGGGGTTTCTTCGATCGCTTCTTCAGTAGCTCCTTCTTCTGCATCTTCTGCACAGCCGGCTGCAAAGACGACAGTAGTAATTACGAGGAGCATTGCAATAATCTTTAACATTTTTTTCATTAATTTTACCTCTAAAAGTTCTCTTCCTTTTTTACACCCATCTCATATAGAATCATGAGACTTTATATGAGATATTTATGCATGACCAGCCAATTAGATTAAAACCTTTCGATTTGGTAAAAAAATAAGAGGACGAAGGGCTCCGAATTTCCCCAACATATAGCCATTTTTATCATTATGTAATTATAGACTTGTATTTGAATTCTAGTGAGTATATTTTGTGGAATCTTAGTCTTTAAATGACCTGAATAGGAAATACAGAAGCAAGGCTTGAGAAGCGGCGAGTCAGAGGGCAGCATAAAATTGCTCAAAGATATTATAATGTTCTCCTGGCGCGCGACTGTAAAACTTTAAAGCCTCAAGTGTAAAAGTAATTAACAAAGAAATGATGAGGGTAAAACACTGAATAATTATAAAACCCTGAAAAACTCTGGCATGGCTCAAAAAGAATTCAAAAATTCTATATTTATAGGATATGCCAGGCATGTAAAAAATGAAGCCGAAGCAAAAGCTTTCATCAAAGAAATAAAAGAGCTGCACAAAGACGCAGATCATAATGTCTCAGCCTATTTTGTAAAAGAAAGGAGTTCATTTGCCCTCAGATACGACGATGACGGAGAACCTGCGGGCAGTTCCGGAAAACCAGTTTTTAAGGTTCTCGAATCAAAGGGGCTCTATAACTCAGCTGTGGTTGTAACCCGATACTTTGGAGGAATAAAGCTGGGTTTTGGAGGGTTGTCCAGGGCTTACAGGGAAACAGCAATTTCAGCTGTCGAAAATGCAGGCATTATCGAAGTCTTTGAAGAGGTAAGGTTCACGGTACGCTTCGGATACTCGGAGATTCAGAAGATAAAGAATCTCATAGAGGAATACGGAAAAATCGAGCAGGAAAAGTACTCGGATGTCGTCGAATTTGGTTTCTTCATAAAAAAGGAATTTGAAGAGGAGTTTCGTGAAAAACTGGCAAAACTGACAGGGAATAAAGTTGAGCTTGAAAATGCTTAATTTAGAGCAGTTTGGCCTGATCTTGCATTAAGTTCCGCGAAAGTTTTCCCTCAAAAAAGAAAACACTAAAATTGTAGGAAACCGCTAAAAACTATGGAAGATATACATTATTTAGAGGTTACCTAGATATTGGAAATATTCTATGCTGGAAATAATTTAACGGAAAAAAATCGGTAGGTTAAACCGAAATTTAATCTGAAGTTGAAAGAATCTATACTCAAAAAATCTACACTAAAGCTCCAGAGGGAATATTGGAAGTGTAATATTGAGGCACAACAAATTTTCAATTATACTTATTTCAGTTGTTTTACTCATTGTACTGGGCGCATGTGCAGGTTCGGCTGCCAGCGAAGCTTTGAAAGGAACTGAGCAGGAGATTAATTCTGCTTTTAGTAACCAGATCAGCCCTGTAATTTCAGGGGACTACATTGTCTGGCAGGACGAACGGGACGGAAATTGGGATATTTATCTGTACGATATGTCTGTCGGAAGGACCGAATCTGCCCTGTTCAAGGACTCAAAAGATGAAGTGGAGCCCGCAATCTCAGGCAGCCGTGTGGTTGTCGCAGACAACAGAAGAGGCAACTATGATATTTATATGCACGATATTGCCTCTGGGGCAAAAACTCAGATCACTTCGGACAGGGCAGACCAGAAAGAGCCCGCAATCTCAGGGGACATAATTGTCTGGACGGACCGCAGAAATCAGAACACAGACATTTACATGTATGATATTACCTCGAAACAGGAAATACGAATAACAACCGATAAAGCCGATCAGAGCCAACCTGCGATCTGGGGGAATATCATAGTCTGGAAAGATATGCGCAACGGGAATGAAGATGTTTACATGTATAACATCGACACAGGGAAAGAAAGTCCCGTAGTTACGGACTCTGCAGGGCAGACAAACCCTGTTGTGGAAGGCGACTATATTGTCTGGGAAGACAGGCGCGCCGGAAACCTTGACATTTATATGTACGAAATTTCCAGCGGGAAAGAAATACCTGTTTGCATTGACCCGTCCCCACAAAAAACCCCTGCAATCTCGGACGGAAGAATAGTCTGGGCTGACGGGAGAATTAAAGGAACAAATATATTTATATACGACATCGCCACAGGGCAGGAAAAGACCGTTTCTACATCATCTGAATATGAAAGCAACCCTGCAATCGAAGGTAATCGGATAGTATGGCAGGACAAACGCAAAGGCACCATGGACGTTTTTGTGTTCACGGAAGACATTTCCGAGACCGGTGTAGCTGCCGGGGAAGAGATGGGAGCTGAAGCCGGAGACGGGGCAAAAGAATCACCCTTTGGAGTGTACCCTGTATTAGCAGCGGTTATAGCGGCTTATCTTATAATAACTTCAGGGAAAAACGGAAGAAGGAAAATTTAATTCTGTGCCTCTGACATCAGGCAAAAAACAGGTCAAGCAAATATACTTAAGAAATAAATAGAAAGTTAGAATATTTACTGTCATGGATAAGGACTCGGAACAAATTAAAAACCTGAAAGTCCGAAGAATGAAACGGGAAGAAGTCGAATTTGCAATTGAGATGGCAGCTGCCGAAGGCTGGAATCCCGGCATCCATGACGGAGAACTTTTTTACGAAGCTGACAAGGAAGGCTTTTTTATTGCAGAACTTGAAGGAAAGCCTGTAGGCTGTGCGTCTGCTGTTGCATATGACAGTGATTTCGGTTTTCTCGGGCTCTTTGTGGTCAAACCCGAACTCCAGAAAAAAGGCATAGGAATGAAACTGACCGAAAAATGCCTGGAACACCTGAGGGATAGAAATATCGGGCTTGATGGCGTTGTGGAAAACGAAAAGAAATACCAGAAAGTTATGAAATTCAGATCCTCTTATAGTAACCTGCGTTTTGAAGGTAAAGGTGGAGGAGAAAATCCGGATGGACTAGTAAAAATCTCGAAAGTTCCTTTTGAAAAACTGCTTGAGTATGACAGGAGGATGTTTCCTGCCCCAAGACCTGGTTTTTTGAAGAAATGGGTTGATCAGCCTGACTCATATGCTTTTGCAACCCTTGAAGACGGGAATCTCAAAGGATATGGAGTGATAAGGAAGTGCAGGATAGGTTATAAGATAGGCCCTCTTTTTGCGGATAACCAGGATACTGCAGAGAAAATTTTCAGGGCTCTTAGGGCTTCAGTTCCTGAGGAAACTATTTATTTTGATGTCCCCGAACCCAATAAAAAAGCAATGGAAATAGTAAAAAAATATCACATGAATGTGATGTTCAGGACTATACGCATGTACAACCGAAAAGAACCTGATATAGAGCTTGATAAGGTTTATGGGGTTACGAGTTTCGAACTTGGATAAGCAAAGAAGAAAAACAGGCGGGAAAAAAACGCAGGACAAGGGTCACAGTTCAATGTCCCGTATGTGCCGCTCATATTTTTCTTCCCAGGCAGGAGCTGTTATGCAGATCTGTTTGAGGTTTCCGCGGAACCAGAATCTCTTTCCCGCAGGCACCACTACCACATCCCCTGCCCTGACTTCAAATTCTCTGTCCTCAACTACCCATATGCCGGATCCTTCAAGAATATAATAAAAAAAGTCACTTTTTTCGTGGACAAACTCTTCTGCATGACCTGCTTCTGTTTCCTGGTACAGGACAGCGGCACTCTTGCATTCGTCTTTCGTGGTATAGATCCTCATCCAGACTCTGTGTTTCTCAATTAATTCTGCATTTTCGCGCCTGAAAACTATACGAGGAAGCTCTTCAGAATCAGCAGGAAACTCAGGAGAAAGGCATTTTTCATCATGTGCGTTAAGCAGGAGCATGTTCTTTTCAAACCCTCCCTTTTCCAGTTTTTTCTGCAGCCTCAACACCTCAAGACTCTCTTTTGAAGCCCCCCGAAGTTCGGCGATCCTGTAAATTACTTCCAGGAGGTCGGCAAGTTCCTCAAGCTCTTTACTCTGAAGGTACTCAGCCAGTTCTTCTCCAAGTTTGTTTTCTAGCTCAACGAGAAATCCGGGATCTGAAAGTTCTTTAGTTGCACATCCTCTGCCTGAATTCCGGATAATTTCCGGAATTTTATCCCTGACCGCTTTGCGACCGTTTTCTGTGGAAGATTTCATGAATTAGCCACCCTTGCCCGGTATTAGCTGCTGCCGAATTTCTTTAAACAGGTATATCCAATAAATATATGAGTGCTATTAGTATATCCATGCAGAATGTTTCTGGAGAGCAAAAAGGCACATCTGGCAGTTATTATCGGCTGCGTATTTTACAGCATGAACGGGCTTTTTATTTCCCGTATCCATGATATGGCTGTTTCTCCAGTAGTCTTTTACAGGTTGTTTTTCGGAATTCTGTTTCTTTTTATATATATAGCTGCAAGAGGAAAAATCTCAGACCTCAGGTTAAAGAAAAAGAAAGGAAGCCTGCTCCTGCAGGGAATGCTCGTGGTGGCGTGCATGCTGCTCTATTTTACCTGCCTGAAGATTACCTGCGTATCCATAGCAATTTTACTTCAGTATACAGCCCCGATTTATGTAATGCTGGCTTCCCCTTTTCTTCTGAAAGAGAGGATAGGAAAGGAAAGTATAGCTGCCCTTTTCATTGCGATTACAGGAGTATTTCTCATAGTCAGACCAGAGGGTGGACTTTCTGAAATTGAGTTTACCGGCACTTATATGCTGGGCATGGTAGCAGGACTGCTTTCTGGAGTTGTCTTTGCGGCTTTGATCCTGAACGTAAAAGTTTTAAAAGGAGAGTATCCGGAACTCGCAATTGTCTTCTGGCCCATGGGGATAGCTCTTTCGCTGCTGAGTCCCTTTGCATTTGAAGTATCTCGAACTGTCCTGTACAGTAACCTGAAAGTGCTCGCTGCTTTCGGGATAGTATCCATAGGCTTTGGGGAAATTTTTACAATTATCGGGTTTGCCAACCTTAAAGCCCAGACAGGAAGCCTCCTTGCCCTGATAGAACCTGTCAGCGGAGTTTTTTTTGATATAGCTGTGCTCGGGATTGCGCTGTCTTTAGAGACTCTTGCAGGTTGCGCCTTAATTATGGGCTCTGCATTGATTATAAGTCTTAAAGATTCCGAAAAGCTTCCAGAAAAAATAGGCGAAGGAGGTTCCGGGCATTTTCTAAAAAAATTCCCCCCTCAGGTTCCTCCTCCAACCCCTCCGAGAGATTCACGGTGAGCAGTACTCATCCCTTGCCCTGAAAAGTGCTTTTATGTTCTCGAGCGGGGTATGGGGAGCTAGCCCGCAGCCCGGAGCAAGGATATCAATCCCATCTTCAAGGCATGCCCTGGCTTCAATCATAACCTCTTCAGGTCCTTTTGTCAGCAGGGTATCGGAGGGAGATACATTTCCTATCAGGCGTACCCGATTGCCAACAATTCCTTTTGCAAAACTGACACCTACCTTTTCTTCAATGCTGATCCCTTCAAATCCGACGTCTGCCAGGGAGTCAAGCACAGATGTGGCGTCTCCACACATATGGAGGATTTTTAGTCCTTTAACCTCCCTGCAGAATTTCCTGTGGAATGGAAGAACAGATGTTTCGAACATCTGGGGGGCAATAATATCAGGCCCGGCTTCGGAGTCTATAAGGGTTACGACATCTGCCCCTCTTTCCAGTAAACCGTTCGCGTATTCTATACAGGCTTCTGTAAGAACTCCCATCAGTTCCTCAACAACTTCAGGATTTGTTACAAACCACATAAGATAATTTTTCATACCCGCAAGCATGGAGGCAAGTCCAGCAGGACCCACAAGCCCTGCAACAACAGGCACATCTTCCCCTACGTGTCCTTTGAGAATTTCAACTGCGTCCAGAACTACTGATGTCCGCCTGCTTTCAAGCAGAGAATCCGGGACTGTGATATCCTTAACATCTTTCTTTTTTTTGCAGGGGAAATCGATAACATAAGGCTGTATATCAACACTGCCTTCTGCTACCGTACAGCCCAGAGTTTCGGCAAGTACTGTAGTACAGAAAGGGCAGCGCACGTTCTCAAATCCTGCGATCTCGTATCCTCCCAGGGCAAGTGCCGCCATTTTGCTGGCATCGTAATTAGCCTGAGGCCAGTAAGCTCCTGTCATTTCCATAAGTTCTACAATGCCTGTCTGGGTTACGGAACAAACAGGAACCATATCAAGGGATTCGCCTTTCAGCGCTTTTTCAAATCTCTTATTCAGGGTAAATCCACTCATTTTTTCACCAGATATAATAGAGATGATAAGTAGAGATATTATGGTTGTTGAGAATCAACCGTCAACTCAAAGCCTCTAAGGAATTTGTTATTTATCATATACTAAGAAGCGCATATAAAAAAATATAAATTAAAAAACCTCACAGAAGTTAGGTAGAAATTGACGGGTGAGAAAAAATGGGAAAACCGAATGAACACAAACAAGAGAAACAGTGGATGGCACTTGCCTTTGCAATAGGTGCCGCCCTTGGAAGCCTTTATGGAGCTTTCATTCTCGGGCCTGCACTGGATAGTATTATGGAAGGGACAGCTATAGGCCTTGCAATAGGAATTGGAGCTGGAGTAAGTTTAGGAGCTTTCCTTGAAGTTAGGGCAAGACCCGAAAAAATGAACAGAAAGGAAAGTAAGCTGCTAATCGCTGTTGTAGCTACAACTTTGATTCTGGTCCTGTCAACTGTATTTATGGCCTATTCGGGTACTGCTTAATTTTGAGACATTTATCCTTCTAAATATTTACATTTGAAGCAAAACTTCTTTTAATTTAGGCTCAGGCTGAAAAGCTCCCATATAAGGTTCATAACGTTATTGAGAAGAGGCTTTGCGCCAGTTTCCCGGCGGTACGCTAATTTCAAACCTTGCACCTTCCCCTTCGATTCCCGTTTCAGTAATTTCCATGCCTGTAATGGAAAGTATGCCTCTGACCAGGAAAAGACCAAGCCCGGTATTTCGACCTACGGATTTTTCAAAAATAAGTGCTTTCATAAAAGGAGAGACTCCTATACCGTTGTCCTTTACTTTGATTACAACGCTTTCCCCGGCTATATGAGAGCTCACATCAATCTCGCTAACGTGATCTCCGTGAGCTCTTGCATTGTCAAACAGGTTGTAGAAAGCTTTTTTGAGCAGAGGATCTGCATATACTTCAAGTCCGTTATCCTCTATGGAGAACTTCAATCCCTGCCCGGAAAAGGCAAAAGCGGCCTCTTTTACAATGCTGCTTATAGACTGCCAGGTAGGAGAAACAACCCCGAGTTCCTGGTAATCCTTTGTGAAAATAATCTGGCTATGGATTGTTTCAATTCCTTTGTTAAGATTTCGGAGATATTTTGAGATCCTGAGATCTCCTTTTACGTCAGGAGGAAGCATTTCTGAGATCAGCTCGGTATACCCTGAAAGTACATTCACCTGATTGAGAATATCGTGCCGGGTAATATTGCTCATGAGGTTTATTTTTTTGTTTGCCTGTTTTAAAGCTTCCTGATACCGGTATATCTCAGTGATATCGTGGAGCATTACCAGCCTGCCCTCTGTATCATCCCTTGTCATCAGGGGACTAACACTGACAGTGAAGAATTTTGTTTCCAGGCCGCTCTTGAGTGAAATTTCCCTGGCGAAATCACCCTCTGAAGGATCCCCCAAAACTTCCACATCTTCTCCGAAAAGATCATTTATGTTTTTCCCTATGACCTCTTTTCTTCCTTTTCCGGCGAGTTCAAGTGCTGCTTTATTAATGTCCACTACAGAGTTTGTAATATCCACAACAATATATCCGTCATTCATGGATTCTATCACACTCTCTCTGGCAACTGGAATAATGTTAAGGAACTCATGCTCGATTGTGCCCCAGAAGAGAATCAGGCCGGTTATTGCAAAGGAAAAGGGGGTCGGATCAAAAAATTCAAAGGGCCCTACATTTGCGATATGAAGTAAATTTCCAAGTACTGGAACACAGGCAGCAGTGAGTGCGATGGCTGCCTGTGTTCCGTAAGGTGCTGTAAGGCGGACAAACTGCTTGAAAAAGAAAAAGATTCCTAAGAAGATCAAAACAAAAGAGTATGTATAAAAACTCCAGAAAAATGGACCATGCTTAAGTACAAGGAGAGGAAAGCCTCCAGAGACATCAAGATAAAAACCTTCAAAATACAGTCCATGGATTCGGTTTGTAAGCATTAACAGAATTGTAAGGCAGGGAAAAAGAAAAAGTAGTTTTTCATACTTTCGTGCAAACTGCCTGCATACTCCGGAGTACTCGGCTGCAAATAAAAACCACGCTACAGGAGCAAAGGCAATCCCCAGGTACTGGAGATGGGCAAATACATACTTATACTCAATATCTGTGAACCCGATTTCAAAAGCGTAATTCACTGACCAGAGAGCCATGCAGAGCATAATTAATATAAAATTCTTTGCAAAAGGCAAACTGCGGTAATTAAAGGCTTTGTATGCTCTAATTGCAAGCAAAGTGGATATAAGCCCTGAAAAAATTAATGCCCCCATATAGGGAAACGCAGCGGTGTGGATTTGCAGGCTGATAAGATGACCTTCCTTTTTTCAATTACTTTAGACGAATTGGGAGAGTCAGGAAATAGAAATAAAAAGACACCAGACGTTTTAATAGTTACACAAAGACTATCTATATAAATTTATGTATTAAGCACGAGAAGCAGATTACTTTCCGATATAGTATTCAAGGAATATGCCCAGAGAATGATTGATAAAGACCTGTAAGATACTCTCTGTAAAAAGCAAATAATATTTTTGCTCAGCTGGTACTCACATAATATGGTGAGTTTTCAGACCATTTGTTCAGATTAGTTTACAGCTCATCCGGATGTATTCAAACTATTTATTAGCGGGAAGGTCAATTGAATATTGAAGACCCTTTGAGTTTACCAGAATTGCCTTACTTTCTATTACCCTCGGGCATTGATTATAATTAATTCTTCATTTCTTAAATATTATATGATTCATTCTCTATACTTTATAACCTTTATTCTTATTATATTATGCGCCTGCAAGGGAATTGACCTGATAATTATTGATGTAAAAGCAGAGAAAAATGGGACAAACAGTGACAGGGATGTTTCTGCTGAAAGTGAATTTAAAAAATAGGGCAGGAAATTGCCCAATTTATATTATGTTGAATTCCAAAAGCCATCTGCAAAGCAGAAAGCTCGCCGAATCTAAAGATTTAACGACAATTGATGTGCTTACCAGACACCATTATTTTTAAGGGTTGCAAGGATATTGGTAAATTCACTGTTGAACCTGCACTTTCCAAAGTCTGGAGTATCCAGAATTTTCTGCTTTACAACCTGCAGCTCATTCATAAAACATCCTGAACCTTCAAAACCGGAAAATGAAGAGCTTTCATGCCCATATTCTCCGAAAGGCACGACATTTTCCTCCAGAATCTCCAGGAACCTGGGGTCAAGATCTTTCGTGAAATAAGTGTCCAGCACAAGGAGATTTACAATTCTCTCATAAAACTTTAGAAGCTCATAGTTTTCGCTTCCGGAAATATCAGAAGAAACATTACAGTAAATCTGGCCATGAATATAAGTCAAATAGCTGGAAAGGGTATTTATCAGAGATTCAAGGTTTTTTTCTTCGGGAAAGACAATAGGAAAACGCTTTAAAATTCCTGGAGTCAGGCTTCCATTGTAAAGCCCGCTACTCTGGCAGATCTCGGAAAAGACTCTTGAAATTGAACTGTTAAGTGCGGCAAGTACATAAAAAGATCTGGAGGAATCTTGAAGTACAACTCCACAGCCTTTTTCAAAAACATGGTTTCCTGCTGTATCAAAAGAAGCCTGAAAGCTGTAATGATCGGAAACGACAATTTTCGGGGTATTGATATATTGCAGCAGTTTGCATCCCCCAATACTGTAATCCGCAGAAGAAAGAGGCGTTGAGTCATGCTTAAAATTATTTTTGAATTGCGTAATCCTGGAATATGCCAGGGGGTACCTTGCCTTCAATTCTTCAGGTTCAAGGAGGCGACATCCTTTTCTCAGGCCATCTGCTTTAATCTCGTAAGGCAGCATGAAACAGTAAGGAGAGGGATGGACTGAATATTCGTTAGAAAAGGTACTGTCTATAAACGGATATACAAGTTCTTTTTCAAGGTTTATCTCTTTATTCATGCCCATGCATTTATAAGAAGTTTCAGGAGATCCGTCTTTCGGGAGGATCAACTTGTGCAGGTATTCGCTGTCAGTATTAATCCCGCAAAAAATATCTGCTGAAATATCATCCAGCGTGTTCGAAATCTTACTTATTTTTTCGATAATACTGTTTTTGCTCCAGAACATGATTGGTTTCACTTCTTTATAAGCTTGAAATTATTGTAGACTTGACTTTAATTCTATAAGCTGATCTATTCATTACAGCCAGTTTAACTCACTCAGAGCTGATTCCAGAAACCAAAAGGAAAAAGGAAATTCAGTTTCCGTAGAAAAAATCTGGAAAGATTTGGACCTTACGTGCTAACTTCTAGTAAGCAAATCCTTTAATCCGACCCTGTGAAGGCTAAAAATTCTCTCAGGGCTGTCGTTTTTAGTTAAAACTTTAGAGATTAAGGAGGTGAATAATCTGCAGGATTGATCCATGCTCCAGCAGCATAGGAGCCAGGGGATTAATCTTTCTGCACAGCAAAAATCTGAACCTTTAAAGGTCTCAGTAATTTAGACTGGAAAACTTGGCACTCTGCCCTGAGAGCACTTTTACCCCGTGCGTTAGAAAAGGTCAATATATATAAATGTTTCATAAAAATCTAAATGTGATGGGTCCAGAGATGATTTCGTAGATTAAAAATCAGAGAGCTAAATCCAGTACAGTAGCATGCGATGTAAAAGGTTAAGCGTTAAGGTAATTGCGATTCTTTCATGATACTACGAAATGATCTATTAAACGAAGCAAATTCGAAGTTGAAGTAAAATAAAGGGTTATCTGTCTGCGAGATACAACCATATGCGACATACGACCGTGTAAGATAAACAAATGTAACAAAAAATTAAAAAAAGTAAATGAGTTTGGAATAAAACATAATAATACGTTTTAAAAAACAAACACCCATTGGTATTTCTTTTTAGTGAAAGTGATCACTGTTCCGTGCCCTCCGGATATATGTTGTAAGTGTGGTTATTTTCAACCTGGAATGTGATTGATCCGTCCTCTTCGACCCTGTAACCTAGAGATTCACCCGAGGTATTGTTGTAAACCTGCGTATTGTTCCCGGCAATTACATTTACATTTATGAGTGCACTGGCACCATTTGTGTTTGCCTTGAACGTGAAATAATCTTCCCCATACTCCAGGGAATCGAAAAATGCATCATATGTGTTGCTATTCACCATATAATATTCGTAAAACGACACTATGGATACATCATTTGAATCGTAGTTGTCAGCCCATGTCTGAAATTTGGAGTAACTTATAGAGTACTTTATAGAGGGATCTTTATCGGTCTGGTGGGTAAAGACCGGATATGTCATCCCGGCCGATGATGCTGTTTCCCACCATCCCCAGGTATCATCATCCAGGTTTCCGACACTTTGTTCCGCATGAACCCCCGAGTTTCCATTTCTCCAGACCATTCCCAGGTTTTCGTATGCATAAATTGCATGTGTGATATTATCGCTATTTCTCAAAGAGCACCAGTTTGTCGGCTTTTCCCCTATTGTCTCATAAACGTACGAATACTCCTCATTCATCAATCCGTATGCTTCTTCAAGGGGAAGGAGGGTCAATTCTTTCGAATAATGTATGCCTGTATCCCAGGAATCATTTTCCACCAGGCTACGTAGGTACTCAAGTTCCGTTTCATTGCATTTCTTGAGAAGTCCTACATCGAACCATATCGTGCCTTTATCCCCTTTATTTATGAGATAATTAATACCCTGTTCCGTTGTATTCATGGGATGTGGCCCGTCAAGTCCAAAGGCAAGCATTCTGTTGTTTCCAATTGCTGTTATGAACTTTCTGTCCGCATACTGGTCTATACTATATATGTTCACATCAATGTACGTTCCTCTTCTGATGACAAAACTCGTGAACTTGATGTACCCGTTTGAAAAATCCACATAAGGCAGTTGCTGCCTCTCAAGGTCATAAAACGGAGTTACTATGTATGTGCCATCATTTACGACAACAGTATTTGTTTTGTTATATCCATCAAACATTATTTCGAAATCATATTTTTCACCGGCATTTCCCAGGTATATAGTTTCACATTTAAGTTCACCGGAAGGACTTTTGTAATAGCTGTTCAGGACGGATTTGTTATCTATTTCTGAAATTATCAACCTTGAACCCGGACTATTGAGTTCAACGAAACTTTCAGGGTCGTCCGCGTTTATATCCATTGAAATTTTATAGGTACATTTGGCCATCGGCGTAAAACCACATATATAAAGTGGCCCTACCTGTTTCGATTGTTCAAGATAATGTAGCAGTGGAATGGAAGCGCATTTACAGAAACTGTATGTCTTTGAAGACCCCCTGAAATATCCTACATATTTATCTATTCCAAAATTAGTGATAGGATCCACAACCGGAAGTATGAAGTAAGAAACTGGAGAGCAGTCTCTTGTAGTTGTATATTTTAACCCTGCCGAAGAATTATCAAAAATAACTTTTGATTCATGGATCCCGTAAATTGTGGAGTATAGTATATCGGAAGTCCCATTATTCTGGAGCTTTGCGACAAAGGCATTTCCCGGAACACCGTTATCTTCTGAAAAATTACCCGCGAAAAGCACAATATTACCCTGATTAATATTGTCGATCGTTTTTGAACTGCTTGTGTCCAGGGGAACTCCGAGTTCTCCGGCACATGAGTAGTTTAACGTCAACAATATGAAAAGAAATACTTTTATATGGTATGACCTCTTCATTTGCCCCCCTCTTCTGGATGATGTTTGAGATTTGGTTATAGGATGTAAATATACACAGACTATGATTTCATAATATATATTACCATTATTATTTATCTTTAATGATTTCTATATTTGCCAAACATCGCTTTAATATAGCAAATGGCATCTATAAGAACTTTTGTTTTATGGAAAAAGAAATAACTGAAAAAGAGTTGCAAATATAACAATAGTTCCCCCGTTTCCTTTTGCAGTTACTACACAGCTGCTGTCATGGATCAGTTTAAACCAGGATCTGAAAACAGAATATGAAAACAGAATATGAAAACAGAATATGAAAACAGTCGTCTTCGAAATTTCTTCTGGATTAAATAATTAAAAAAATATCTTCAGTTGGAAGCAAATCCGTTGAGCTCATCCCAAAATTAATTTGAGGATAAAATTGATAAGAATTTCAGAACTATTTTTTCCCTGATCAGAAAATCGATTGAATATTCCTAATTCGAGATTTAGGAACGCAGTTTTGAGTTATGGAATAGGCTCTTAGAAAGCTTTATGCTATTCTTTACTCTTTTCTACTTTCTAGTGATAATCCATTTGATCTTCAGCATTAAGTTTATAATTAAGTTTAATAAAGGAGAATGATTCCAGCTAACATGATTAATACGAAATACTTTTGGGGTTGAATAACAAAAGTCTAAATCAAACATATGAAGAATCAAACATATGAAGAATCAAACATATGAAGAATCAAACATGTGAAGAACTACAATTAAACTCAAAATATTAAACTAAAAGATGAAAACTTAAAAAATAACAGTCAAATCTTAAAAATGAGCAGGTAAAATATTATAAACACTTATAGAAGAAAAATTAAAAATTCTGAATAAACCCAAATAAAGAGTTATTCAGATCTTCTTGCTTTTTAAAGGAAACTGAGAATTCCAGAGAATTCTGTTTCAAAAGCATACTTTTTAAAGTTAGAGCTTTCCAGAATCCTCTGCTTGATATAGTAGAGCACACTCAAAAGGCTCTCATCACTTTCAGATTCCATATCTCCTGCATACGGGTGAATGTTTTCCTCAAGGGCATCCAGAAGCTTGGGATCAATGCCAGTAGCAAAGTAAGCATCCATAATCAGAAGGTCTGAAATCTGCTCATAAAAGCCTGCAAGCTCATCAAGCCAGCCCGAAACACTATTCCCAGATGCATATTTTTGCTTATTGAGGAACATCAGGTAGCCGGAAATATTGGTGACCAGGTCTTCAGTCAGCCGTTCTTCAGGAAACACAATTGGGAAGCGCTTCATTACTGAAGGGGTTATAGAGCTTGAGTACATCATCTCAGACTCGCAAACTGATGGAAAAAGCCTGGCAATCTGACTGTTAAGGACTGCAGTTACATAAGGATATTTATCCGGTTCCTTGAGGACAATGCCGCAGCCGTTTTCAAAGACATGATTTCCGATAGCGTCATAGGCTGCCTGCAAGCGGTAACCTTCGGTAGCAATGATTTTTGGAGTGTTAAGGTACTCCATCAATTTCTTGCCCCTTACACTATAATAGTCCGCAGAGTCAAGAGGAGAATTATCGTGGCTGAACTGATTTTTGAATTCCAGGATTCTCCCGTATGCCATAGGGAACCTGACTTTAAGTTCTTCGGGAGGGATTATTCTGAACTCCTTTCTGTTACCTTTGTCTGACAGATCATACGCCAGCATAAAACGGTAAGGTGAAGAGTTGAATGCGAATTTTTCGGAAAATGCGCCTGAGACATAGGGATAAATAAGTTCAGGCTCTAAAATTACGGGTTTACAGAGGCCCTCACAAAGATAAATCGAATCAGAATCACTTCCTTCGGGAACAGCAAGCCTGTACAGTAAACCATTTTTTGTACTAATGCCTCCGAAAATGCTTTCAGAGATATCTCCAAGTGTAGTCGGAAGTTCACACATCTTTTCTATAATTCTGTTTTCATTCAGGAACATCTATTTTTCACTTCTGTAGAAGTATATTGAGAAAATTTCTTTTCTTCTGTTTTCACTCTCAGGGGATGGATCTTACCTGGGTTGTTAAAAAATAATTTTACTTCGGCATTCTGGATTCTGGTGCCCCATTAAAATCATCAGAATTCGGCCTGAAATACAGGATAGGGTTTGAATAATTACCTGTAGGAAATAGTAGAATAACATGAGTATATAAATATATTCTCACTGAAAATTAATTATAAATATAAATCATGATAAATAGGCGGAGTAAATAGAGACTGATACAAAAAACGTGAAGCATCGATCCGTATGATTTAAAGGAATACTACAAGAGTAGCTATGACTATAATAAAAAGTAAAGAAGTGAAGAAATAGATCTCTGTTTGTTGTAAAGTTTCAAGCATATAAATTTTAAAAGTTCAGCACCACATTTTCACTAAGCAGCCTATCTTCCAGGTCTTGCTTCTAAGATTTAAATACTCTATATTCAAAGACTCGGTTCTCAGATCCAGTTCTTAGATCCAGTTCTTAGATCCAGTCCCCAGATCCAGTCCCCAGATCCAGTTCTTAAATTCAGTTCTTAGATTCAGTTCTTAGATTCAATTCTTAGATTCAATTCTTAGATTTAATTCTCAAAGACTTAATTCTCAAATGCTCAATTTTCAAATACTCAATTTTCAAATCTCAGCTCTGATTCTGATACTTAAGAAAAAGAAGGACTGATTAAAAAAATTTAAATATCAATTTCCAGACTAATTATATATGCAAGGAAGCAAAAGTTCTGAAAATTATATAATAAGAGAAGCCAAAAATCAAGACATCTCCGGAATGCTTGGGGTCTTTAACTATTACATTGAGAGCAGTTTTGCGGCCTATATCGAAACTCCGGTAGGACCCGAGTTTTTTCAAGCTATTCCGAGCGGAAAAGAGCAGAGTGAAAATGAACATTTTCCTTTTTACGTGATCGAAGAAAAAGGTAAAATAATAGGAATCGGAGCCCTCAGGCCATATTTCCCTTTCCCGAATTTCCGGCGTACGGGTGTGGTTTCCTACTTTATCCTGCCAGGACACACAAGAAAGGGTCTTGGCTCCAGGATGCTGGAAAAACTCTGTACGGAAGCCAGGGAAAAAAAGATGAAAAGTCTCCTTGCAAATTTATCCTCAAAAAATGAAGCCAGCCTGAACTTTCATATTAAACACGGTTTTATTGAATGCGGGAGGTTCAGAGAAGTAGGAACAAAGTTTGAGAACTATTTTGATATTATATGGCTGCAAAAGTTCCTTGAGCAGGACCAGAAGTAAAAAAGAGATTTCTTGGGCAGGATCAGAAATAAAAAAAGAGAATTGGATAAAGTGCATTAGAAAGGACCTGCAAGAGGCAGGTAGTCAATGTTTCCTTTACCCATATCATAAGCTGTCTCGCATATGCCATCATCATCGATGTCTGAATGTGTCTGGCTGAAACCGTTCCCTTTAGGTGAAGCCCAGAAATTCCCACCCAGGAAGAAACCCCCGATAATGTTGGTGCCCGGGCTTTTGTCCACACTCCAGACATTACCTGAACTTTTGCCTTCGGAATACATATTTTTCGCGTTATTCAGATAGTTATTATAGATTGTATTATTATTTGAGTTCAGAATATAAATGCCGTATCCGGAGTTTGAATCCACTATATTGCCGTTAAACATGTTATTGCTTGAAGAGTTGAGATAGACACCGTGCACTGTATTCAGATTTGCGCTGTTACCTTCCAGAACATTTTTGCTGGAGGCTTTCAGGTATATGCCAATTCTGTTATTTGGTGCCCTGCTGTCACTCAGTATATTGTCATTGCTGAAAGAATCGAGCAATAAACCATAACTGCTGTTAGATGCCGTATTGCTGGCAAGCGTATTCATGCTGGCATTATGCAAAAGGATAGAGACATCACTGTAAGAAGCTGCGTTACTGTCCAGTTCGTTTGCAGTAGAGTTCCACAGACTGATACCATACTTACTGTTGTTTAGTGCTGTATTGTTGTCCAGTGCGTTTTCGTTTGAAGCTTTCAGGTAAATGCCCACTTTGTTATATAATGCACTGTTCTCACTCAGATTATTGCTATTGCTTGAAGAGTCCAGCCAGATTCCGTAGTTGCTGTAGGATACCGTATTATTGCTGAGATTGTTTCCGCTGGAACTATGCAGAATAATACAGACATTACTGCTGTTTGAGGCCATATTACTGTCTAACATGTTTTCGTTGGAATTCCAGAGATTGATGCAGGACCAGGAGTTATTGAACGCCTTACTGCCAGTAACTGTGTTTCCGCTTGAAGTTTTCAGATATACTCCGATCTTATCATCTGCTGCAGCATTGTTGTCCAGTATATTGTCAATGGAAGAATCCACCCAGATGCCATAATTGCTGTTAGAAACACTGTTATTAAAAAGCATATTTTCGTTTGAGTTACGCAGAAGGATGCAGACATTGCTGAATGATACTATGTTGTTGCTAAGAGTATTGTTACCTGATAAATCAAGACGGATGCCGAATCCAGGATTTAAGTTAGGCACGTTTTCGGCAGTCGGAGTATAATTATCCGAAGAATTTTGGACAGTACCATGAGAGTCAAATAGTTCATTGTTTTCAATGCGGCAGTCTTCAACCCCATAAAGGTGAATTCCGGAATTTGAGGAGCTTATACTTCCTGTAATACAGAAGCCGTTAATACCCACTCCATCTGCTGTGACCGAGAAAATATCCTCCGAGCCGCTGGCTGCCTGAACCGTGGTATCTGAAGGGCTGTCGGATGCCGAAACAATAACCAGGTCTTCCACATCTATTACTATGTTTTCCACATAAACACCCGGATAAACAAGAATTGTATCTCCCGGGTATGCATTATTTACCGCAGCCTGGATGGAGGTGAAATCTGCAGCTTTGTCCGCATCATTGCTTACGGTAATCGTCATAGACTTCGATTCTTTGAGTGGCAGATAATCAATGAAGCCGCTGCCTTCAATATTATACATGGAATCAAAGATGCCATCAAGGTCAGTATCCCTGACACCTCTCGGATAGACAGTCCCATCAGGTTTTCCCCAGAAATTGCCGCCAAGGTAAGAGCCCCCTATAATATTAGTGCTTTCGGATCTTGTTGTGTTCCAGACATTATTCCCTGCAACCAGCTCGGATTCCACGTTTGCAGTGTTATTGAAATAGTTATTATAAATCAGGTTGCCGGAAGTTTCGTAAATGTGCAGGCCCACTTTTTTATTGGATTTTATGATATTACTGACCAGCAGGTTGCCATTTGACTCACCTGTGAGAGAAATACCCCCATTATTTTCCAAAATGGTATTATTTTCCAGTGTATTGTTAGGAGAATCAAAAAATGAAACTCCACTGTTACAGTACGAAATCGAATTGTTTCTCAGGGTATTGTTCAGGCTGTCACCAAGGCTGATTCCGGTCAAGCTGTCTGACACATCATTATCAGCCAGTGTGTTACCTAAGCTGAACATATAAAGATCGACACCACAGCTATTATTCGAGAGCATATTGTGCTCAATGCGGCAGCCGGTAACTCCAAAAAAGTGAATTCCGGCAGCTGAATCCGAGCCTCTTATGCTAAAACCCCTAATGTTTACTTCATTTGCCCATATGCCGAAAACGTCTTTAGAACTGTCAGCTGCCTGAATTATGGTATCTGAAGAGTTGCCGGATTCGGAAAGAATGGTCAGAGGTTTGGTAATCTCAATATTTTCCTCATAAATACCTGGTTTGACAAGTATTTCGTCGCCCGGATTTGCAGCATTTACCGCAGCCTGAACGGATGTAAAATCCGCAGCCTGGCCTGTACTGTTATTTACTGTAATTGCAATAGCTGCTGCATTTCCTGCAATCGCGAAAATGAACGCGAGAACCGCTATGAAAGCGATTATGCCTTTTCTTTTTGTTTGATGCATGGTAAACTCCGTAACAAAATTTATAAATTCTGTAACGAGACCTGTTTTTATGATAATTATTTTGATTAACGACCGGATACACAGAAATTCTGGTGAGAAAATTTATCTGAAGCGTACAGAAGATATCGAAACTGCTGGAAAAACAATCCAGTCAGGATTGTGAAGTTGATCCACCTGTGAACTTCAGACTTTGAAAGAGTCTTGTGATAAGGATCTGAAAGAAAACCAAATACTCACTGAAAATTTCCCGGTTATACTGTTATCCGATTAATTAATACAGCTGCCTCGCTGCTCTCAAGAATATAAGAACAACGTTTTAAGCCTGGGCACCTAAGGTTTGAAATTTAATTAATATGTAAAAAAATGTTACAGTTATATAAAATTAACTCATATGTGGGAAAGTTGCTCTTTGAATACACCTTTTTCTCATCAATGAGAAATGGTTTTGTGTTAATTTCACATTAGTTCCTTCTTTTAAATGGTCTAATTTAACTAAAAAATGTGATAATTATAAAGTTTTTTTACGCTCTTTTAGAAAAATAGGGAAAATTAAAATAGAATAATCCAAATATAAATGAATGGTGGGGAGTTGATTTGAAGGGTAAGAGAGCTTTGCTGCCATTGGTATTCATTGTATTTATTGCGCTTCCATCTGCAAACACAGATTGGATAAAGTATGCAGGAAATTCCGGTTCTACAGCTGGAGATTTATTAACTAACCCGATAGAAGGAGAGATAAACAGAAATTATGACGAGAAATACAGGGATGGGGTAGTTGATAATTTTGATTATTTCACAAACCCGGGATATCCAGCAGATTGTACCCGCGCTGCTGTAAATACAGGGAGTGGATAAATACGCTCTGCGAAATGACCCTGAGAAGATGCATCAAAAGTAAAATAAAGCAGTTGTGCTGCGAGGACGAGTTCCCAGGTTACGGAAAAATTGAGATACCGAAACCCCGTGCTCCGACGCAGGTACTCGCAGTAAAGCAGATGAAGAGAGATGCCGACAACTGGATAGAATGAAAAGATACAACGAATACAGTACACAGGAGAAAAATTTGATATTCAGGTGAAAATATGAAAGCAGTAAGGATTCATGAGTTTGGCGGACCGGAGGTTCTGAAGTACGAAGATGTCCCTGAGCCCCAGCCAGGTCCAGGTGAAATTCGGATTAGGATCATTGCAGCTGGAGTCAATCCAATGGATTGGAAGATACGTAAAGGCCTGGTTGGGGAACTGCCTTTGCCAATGATTATGGGACTGGATGTTGCAGGCGTTGTGGACGCTCTGGGACAGGGAGGAGTCTTCTTCCAGCCCGAAGAAGAAGTCTTTGCTAAAGTCTCGATAGGTGAAGGCGGCTATGCCGAGTACACAGTTGTCAACTCTACACAGGCGGCAAGAAAACCCAGAAGTATAGGGTTCGTTGAAAGTGCAGCCATCCCAACAGCCGGACTGGCTGCCTGGCAGTGTCTTTTTGATATTGCAGGCCTCGAAAAGGGACAGTCAGTGCTCATTCACGGCGCTGCAGGCGGAGTCGGGACTTTTGCAGTCCAGTTCGCCAAATGGAAAGGAGCGTTTGTTGTAGCCACAGCTTCAGGTACCAATATAGAGTTTTTAAAAAGCATAGGTGCAGATGTAGTAATAAACTATACAAACCAGAACTTTGAGGATATTGCCTGTAATATGGACGTCGTACTGGATACAGTCGGAGGAGATACTTTCGATAAATCCTGGGGCGTTCTAAAGCCCGGCGGGTTTCTGGTAAGCACCGTAGCCAGCATTCCCGAAGGAGCTGCAGAAGAACACGGTGTGCGTGCACAAACCCTCATGACAAAATCTGATGGGAAGGAGCTTGCCCAGATAGCAGAGGTCATTGATGAGATGCGAGTCAAACCAATTGTAACGACCATACTTCCTCTTTCAGATGCACAAAAAGCACATGAGATGAGCGAAAGCCGCCATACGCGCGGGAAGATTGTTTTGCTCGTAGGAGAAGACCCTATGTAAATCAGGGTTCGTCTGATAGAAGGAAAAACGGCAAATTCAGATAGATAAAATTCTAAAGCGGAGCAACCTCATTAGCCGTGCTTTGACCGGTTATTTTCCTGTGCTTCAGCATAGCTTTCCCGATGAAAAGCTGGAAGGAGAGATAGGAAGACCTGCTATTTGCCGACCTGCCGTAAAACTGTCCAGAAAATAAATATCTCGGATTAGTAAATAACGATAAGCATGAGAAACCCGGATAGATCGCATACTTATCGGGAAAGAAATTGATAGAAAGAAGATATAAAAATAAAAAAGAGAGAAGCTAACGACCATTGAAAATTAAAAAGGATTTAGAACTTCTGGATAAAAAATGGCAGATAAAAAATAACCATTTTCGTATATTCTCCATCAAATCCGGAAAAATTAAGGATAAAAAGGAAACCTGAATGGTTAAAAAATTAAAAAGACCGTTTTTCAACGAATTCTGAACACCGCTGGATTTATGCCATCGTCCTACGGATACTTTTACTGCGGTTGAGCGGGAACAAAAGGCTCAGGCTCAACAGGCATCCCTGCTACGTATTCCAGAAATCCGTCTGCGGCATATGAAATGGGTTTTCCGTCTATTACCCCGTTAACCTGATAGGTCCCGATCATTTCCCAGATTATCCTGTATTTAGTTCCACTTCCAGATTCATTTCCAGATTCATTTCCAGATTCATTTCCAGATTCATTTCTATCCGGAATTATTATTGGAAGTGGGACAGGGCGCTGAGTGGTGAACTCTATATTAAGAGAATCAGAACCTGAGGAGGCGTTCAGAAGGGTACTTTGAGGGAAGGGGAAAGAACCCTGGGGTAGAATATATTCCGGAAACATTTCTGCCGGGGGGATTCCAATATCTGTTGTACTCAGATTAGAATGTTCAATTTGTATTTCTTCCCTGCTAAAATTGGCAATGATTTCTCCATCCTCCCAAACATTAAGGACTGAATTTACTGATTGTGAATGGTTGGCATTGGTGATGTTTCCAAAACTGAGTGAATACTCCCCAGTTGTCTCGCTTGAGTAATTTTCTGCCTGGGAGACCTGGCCCCAGTCCCACCCAAGATCATCTCCCCATGACCAGTAACCCCAATTGTGGTCGTGGTAAGCTCTTGAGTTATTCAGGGAATAAGTTTCTCCAGCAACAGAGAGGTTTCCGGAAACCTCCATTCTTGGTGAAGCTACCAGCCAGTTGATAGTCGTCCCAGGAATAGATAAATTAGATGCATTAAAGACAGGAGCAGGTTTGGTTTGCGGTTTGAACAGGGCATCAAAAACTCCTGAACCATCCCCGGATTCGATATGCACACGATACCCTTCGCCAGTTAAGGTTACCGTATTGTTGGCTATCCTGACATCAGGAGATTGAGAAGAATAATTTACAACCTCCGGAGTGAGAGGATATGCCTCATAAAAAGAAGCCGAAGTATCATTCACGTAATAGCCCAGAAGAACCTCCGAGGAATTAGTACCCCCGTTCAATTTGAAAGTGCATATTACTGACAGGTTCTGTTCTTCGTCGATCATATTAAAGTAGTGCCATTCGTTGTACAGATTTCCGGGATCCCCCTCCCCAGGCGGATGGAAAGCATCACTTACCAGTAGTTCGTCAATATGATTGCTGCTCTCATTTGCAAGAGCTGCATTCGATGTTGCTAAAAGCACGAAGATTACTGCAAGTATCGGTTTAATTACCAGTTTAATTTGCATTCATTAACCCCCTTAATTAGGAACAAAATTAGTTTTTATTTCAATATACTGCATGAGAATTGAAAATCTCCTGTTCCCCGGTTAAATAGTATGGATTGAAGATTATAAAAGCATGTTTATAATTAAAATGCTCTGTAATTTTCCTCTTAAGGTATTGATTCCCTGAATGGTACGTTTTTTCTCTGCTTTGACAACTTCCCCTGCTCTCCTGAAAATCAAGACTGCACATTTGCCTCTAATCCCGAAGCAACCGTATTAGCTGTCTTTACGGGTTTTTTCTCGCGCAGTGGCGCGACTTTTCCATAATGGGTTTGAAGAAAAAAGAAGATATTATTATTTAGCCCTCGACATGAAAACATAACTTTAGTATTATATTTCCGCCCCGACCCCCCTCAAATCTTCTGACTGCGCCAATCGCTTTAAAGATTCATTAAATGTTGAAAGGTATGGCATTGAAATTCTCATTATCAGCACAGGTCACAGTCCTTACATAAGTTGTTTGCACTGATAGGCTCACATCCGTATTCATGAAAGGCGTGAGAAACATCTTATTGAAAAAAGGATTCGCTTGTCTACCTTGAGATATATATATTCAGTTGCTTCCGGGAATGCTCTTATCTATCATTTTCCAGTAAGTCCCTATCCCGTTGAAAGTTAAGTAAGCACCTGCAGGCACCTGGATCATTATAAGGATCAAGCCTAGCATGTCAACGCCAGAACTCATAGCGTTTAATAATATCAGGATCTTTGCTAACGGATTTAATAGATCCAGAGCCCCCAGAATTCCAGGCAGTATTATTGAGAGCAAGATAAAAGGTGCCAGTGTAATAAGAGTATACCTTGATTTAGAGATTACTTCTTCCGAATAAACAAATCCGCCAAAATAAGTAATTCCTAAAAATGTTTTATCCGACATTAAAAAACCTGGAATAAAGACAAGGTGAATAAGTTCATGGATAAAAACCAGCCCGATCAGGTATGCAAGGTCTTGTAAGTGTATAGTTAGCGTTATTGTTTGTGAAGGATTAATGCCGACATCTGCTAAAGAGAAAGGCGAAAATATACCAAGAACCGTTATAGAAAGCAGAGTGTTCAGGATCATTAATGGGATTGCTGCAAGTATAGCGGACACGAAATTGTTAGGCTCACGTAGCTGTATCCAGTTTCTTATGATCAGTTCTGAGTGCCTTTCAGAATTTACTTGAGGAAATTTACATCTAAGACGGATAATACCTTCCCCTTTTTACAGTAATGAAAGTCCATTTTACTTTTAAATCTTATTAAGAGCACGTAAAAGTTGCCAGATATAGAGATTATCCTGTTTACCTCGAAAGTGGGCAAGTAGAGCGTGTCACAGGACTAATGCTTATTTGTCAAGGTGTTTTTTCATCAAAAAATTAGTTAAAGTTTGACCTTTACGCTTAATGCTTTGCATCTCAATTACTCGATAACCTCGCTTTTCAAAAAACGGTCTTGCTGTGATTGACGCTTCAGCAGTAACAACCGTAATACCGTTTTGTTTCGCGTATTTTTCTAATTCATTTGCGATTATGGTTGCTACTCCCTGTCCTTGAAAATCTTTATGCACAAAAAGCCGGTTAAAATATCCGGTATCCTCCAGATCACCAAAGCCAATAATCAGACCATTAGTTTCAACTACAACCGTATAGTTATTAGAAATTGATTTATCCCACATATCCATGTCGATTTCTTCTGGTGCCCAAACGTCAAGTTGTGCTGAATTATAATCCTTTAAATTAACCGCATGGATAGTATCATAAAACAACTTAACTATCACTTTGCAGTCTTCGGATTTGTATAGTCTTACTGTTTTCTCCATTTATAGTAACCTCCTGACAGTCAATGGAAAAGAGATTATTGAGACAGAAATTCTTGATACAACCCTTTTAGAATAGTAGAGTCGGATATCTCGCCAAGGCCTGCAATCACTTTTTACTTATCCTCTTAATTATTCGACAATATTCAGTAATCCCGCAGTAGTCTGTTCCAGGAATTCCTCAAACAAGACCTGAAAAAATATTAATTTTAAGTATAATTCCTTTTTGATGATTACTAAAGTGGAGGTCCCGTAAAGGTTCAGTCAGGTTAAACTGAGTAACCTTCAAACTAACTTCAATAAACTTAATATACCTATTACCACAATTTTTATTTGCACTAGATTATTTTAGTGGTCCTTTAATATTCACGAAAACAGGAAGAAACGCTTAATTTAAAATTTATTTTACAATAATTAGTGAAGTAGTATTTGTAAGAGCCAAAATAATATTGAATATTTGAGAAAGCCATTAACTGCCTCAATTGATCCGAAGAAGAGGAAGAAATATTCAATTTATAGTTAGTTTAAGAGACCCTGCGTACAATCCAATTTAAGATTGGAGGATTATTATGGATAAAATCAATAATTTCAGAAGGAAAAAAGTTGGATCAAATATTGACCAATTTGATGTCAATTCAAATCAAACTTCTGATACCAGCACGTTTTCTCCTGAAGAAGCAACAGGCGCTCACCAACGCCGAACAGATCTTAGAAAAATTTGGGATTATTTAGGGTTATTGTTTTCTATGCTGGCAGATTCCTTCAATAAGAGATACCCGGTTCCGAAGAAAACGGTATTAGTGATAACAGTTGCTCTCCTGTATCTCATAAGTCCGGTTGACTTCCTCCCAGACATTATTCCTTTACTCGGATTTGCAGATGATGTTGCTGTGCTTGCTTTTGCATCTAGCCTTATTAAAGATGACCTGGAAAACTATAGAGCCTGGAAAATGAGTAATTGATAGCGATTTGTTCGCCTGTGGTCTTAATTTGCCCAATTATCCATATTTGATTGTCCTATCCGGAATAAAGTTATTTGATTGTCCTATCCGGAATAAAGTTACTGGATAGAAAATCATCATTCTCCATACTCATCTTTCTCTATACTTTCGGTATAGTCAATAACAAATAAAAAAATTGTAATAATGTATAAACAAAGGGCTAGAGCCCTATAAATAAATCATTTTGCTCTGCCATTCTGACAGAAGTACTGAGATGGTGTTGCTTCTTCAAGAACGTACTCATTCCAGACATCACAGGTGTTACAGATACACTGCTGATCAGGATTAAGATCCTGGCAGGCCGCTTTGCCTGTCGAGCAATATATTCCCGGAACGTCCTCAGAACTGGGAACTTCTCCTTCAGGCATTTCCTCCATTGCCTTTTTCGAATTCTCAAGTTTGTCTTTTACACATTTACTATCAGCCTGAACCGGACATTGTGGGCATCTGCACCTATTGATGTTTTCTCGTGAATAAGGAACTACAAAATTTGTTTCTCTTTGAAAAGATACATTTCTGTCTCTAGGTGTTGTTTGGTTTTCCCTTTCAGTTGATGTATTTTTACCATTGCTCATATTTTCCCCCCAATTTGGTATTCCATTAGTATTCGATACCAAGCTTTGGTTTTAGGAGATAAAAGTCTTTTCAGTTATAGAATAAATATATAATAGTACCTTTAGAAAATACATACTAAAATCAAGCAATTTCAGCCAGTGTATTATAAAAAAATTAGGAAGATCGCAAAAATGATATCTTTAAAAATTAATGCATGATCAGGAAAAAGAGAGAGTTTGACAGGACTTGCAGTGTCTAGATAAATTAGCGCTGGAAGTAGAGGATACATTTGATAGAGAGAAGAATTCTCAGTGTGTATTTTCTACGCAGAAGTGAGGCTTTTACAGGTTACACGGAAAAAAAGGTTCTGTGACCTCATAACCCATGCAAGGACAATGAAAGAAAAAATAGATCTCAGAGAAAAAGATATCTGCAAATAAGATTCGTATTAACCATCTATTATGGCAGAGGATGACATAAGAGAGCATATGATAGACATAGACTGCATACTTACTGATGAAGAGAGAAAGCTCGTAGATGAAAGTCATGAGAGCCAGAAAAAAGGAACTTTGATATCCCTTTCAGAGGTAAAGAAAGAAATGGGACTCTAATATTAAAAAGTACTTTTCACGTTATTCAGCCTCAAGACATACCTGTATCGCTTCTCTTATGCGCCCCATAGCCTGCTCAACTGTTTTTCCCTGAGTATAACAACCCGGTATGTCAGGAACTTTTGCAATATATGTCCCGTCTTCATCCTGCTCGATCAGGAATGTATAATTCAAGCTCTTGCCTTCCATCTTTACCGGAATAATATTTAATCTGTGAGTATTTGAAGTTGCTACCGGCAGAACTGAAATCAAAAGTTAACTTCGAACCTCAAAAAGCCGAAGCAATATAACTTTTTTATTATATTTTTACCATAGCTTCCCTCAAATCCTTCTGTTCTATCTTATTTGGATGGCTGCTTTTTTCAGGCACTGTATACCTTAGATCTTCAAAAATGCCATAAAAAGTAGAAAATTTAGCAAAAATATCCATCCTTATGCCTATGAATCTAAAATAAAAACTTATAAGTAGCCTATAATATAATTAACCTTTTAAGCTTGTTTTGATTAAAATTAAAGGGTAGATGAAGCTCAATTGACTGAAATTGCCGGAGAAACCCAGACGAAAAACGGCGAAAAGACAGATAAAGAATATTCGATAGAATGCGATCAAGACCGGACAACTATACGCACATACAAAGGAGAAATAAGAGACAGGAAAATTCTCAACTGGGTGCCTTTCATTGGAAGATTCGGAGTAATTGCCACCAAGGTAACCGGATGGTTAAATGCTCTTTTGGGAGCTATAATTTATCTTGGTTCTTTTAAAGTCTTTTTTGGATATATAGAAAAGTCTGAGGAATTTACTGGTTTCCTAATATGCATTTTAGGATCTGTAGTAGGGTTGGGTATTCACTTAATCGGCGATTTTCTAATTTACAACGTAAATTATGTGAAGGCTACCAGATGCGAAAGATGTCATATGAACTATGCTTATGAAGAAAGGGAAGAACCAGATATCAAAGAGGCAAGTACTGAAGACTCATATAACGTCACAATAACAAGGTACTGGAAGTGCAAGCATTGCGGATTTATGGATAGCAGTGAGAGCCCTGAGAAAATAAAAGCTCACAAAGGAACAAAGGGAAAGCCTAAAGAAATAAAATGTAAAAAATGTGGAAAGATAGGGATTAATTCCGAGTATAGAAATCCCGATGTAAAAAAGGAATCTTTTCCGATGATAGGACCAAGACCAGAAGGCGTTATAAACACAACTAGGTATTACAAATGCATTTACTGCGGAAATTTAAATACCACGGAAGAGGAAATGGAGATAAGAGCAAATATATAACGTTTTTATTATATTTCCGCCCCAGCCCCCCTCAAATCCTTCAACCGAAAGTTCTCCAATTGCGTCGTTGTCAAGATTTCAATTTTGGAAACCTTCCAGCTTACTATTCTCAAATAGAAAAAGAAAAAATATAGGTGAGGTAAAGACATAATTAATATTTAAAGGATGTTTTGAGAAATTAGAAGGTAGTCAATTGATAGCGATTGAAGAAAAGCTCCAGACAAAAAACGAAGGAGAAACAGAGGATTATTCAACAGAGTGCACACAAAAAACTTACATAACTACTTATAAAGGAGAAATAGGAAGCAGAAATATTCTAAAATGGATGCCCTCGATTGAAACCCATGGAAAAGCTGATGTTCATACTACTGGAGGGTTGATACAAATTATAGCCTTTTGCTTGGTGCCTTTAGCGTTTCTATTCCTGCCAGGATCATTTTTTGAAGAAAGGATATTAGATTTACTATTTTTTACATCAATTGTATTCATATTCCTTCTTTTGAGTGGAATGGGAACATTATCAGATGAAGAGTATGTAGAAGCTCCAAAGTGCAAAAAATGACATCGGGAGTATGCCTATAAACAAAGCGAAGAACCGGATATAAAAGAAGTAAGCACTAAAGATTCTTACACATTCACAATAACTCGATACTGGAAATGTAAATACTGTGGATACAAAGATAGCAGTGAGAGTTCAGAGGATATCATAGCCTACAAAGGAGAAAAGGGAATATCTAAAGAAATAGAGTGTGAAAAGTGCGGAAAAATGGGAATCAGTACCGAGTGTAGAAATCCCGATATAAAAATGGAGGAGATTAAAACGACAGCTACTTTCATAACAACCAGATATTACAGGTGCAAATACTGTAGACATGTCAATATTAAAGTGGAAAAGGAAAAATATTGTACTTTCGATTCGCCGTCTATTTGATAAAAGAGAGTAAAAACCTTGACAAACGTAATTTGTAAATTACTTTTTTATTATAGTTTCGCCCCAGTTCCTCTCAAATCCTTCGATTTTACCTTATTAATAGGCGCATGGATTCTCAGGCATCTAATAGATTCTATTTTTAGAAAAAAAAAACATTAAAAAAGATTATTTAATAAAAATGCCTGCATTTACACCCATAAATCCAAAATAAAAAATTATAAGTAATCTATAATCTAAATAAGCATCTATAATTTTTTTTATTGAACATTAGAGGATAGATGAAGCTCAATTGACCGAAATTGCCGGAGAAACCCAGAGAAAAAATGGAGAAAAATCGGATAAAGATTACTCGATAGAGTGGTTTGGAAACACATGCATAATCAGATACAAAGGAGAAATTTACAATCGAGCGTTATTCAAAGGAATTCCTTTTATTGGTTACCTGGGTTGGATTGCAATACTGTTTGCAGGGATAATATATATTGTTCTGGGAATATGCTCGATGTCAGTGGTTCTGTGGATAACGTATCATGCTCTGAACATCAATTTTTTATTAGGGTTCATACTAAGCGTATTATTTCTAATACCTACAGGACTTATTGTGATCGGTCTTGGGTCTTTTCTAAATATTCCCTATATAAAAAATACTACATGCAAAAAATGTCATAAAAAATATACATACGAAGAAAGAAAAGAACCAGATGTCAAAGAAGTGAGCACTGAAAAATCATATAAAGTCACAATAACTCGATACTGGAAATGCAAGTACTGTGGAAACATAGATATCAGCGAAATTCCAGAGACAGTAAGATGCTATAAAGTAAGAAAAGAACGTAAGGTAGAGATAAAATGCGAGAAATGCAGTAGAACAGGAATCCTGCCCGAGTGCAGAAGACCTGATGCAAAAGTCGTCGACTACATGGCTACAACCGACATCAGGTATTATCGGTGCGAAGGCTGCGGACACATAAATATTGCAATACAGAAAGGTCTCTCTAGTATGGACAGTACTATTTCTTATGAAAGTAGAGGAAGTGACCCGAGACTTTAAGTTTGAACTATAAACCGAAGCGATATAACTATTTTATTATATTTCCATCCAATCCCCCTCAAATCTTTCGATTGGAAATACCTCGATTGAGCCGCTGTTTTGAAGTTTAGTTAGTTTTTGAAGGCATAAGACAGAGAAGATTCATTTTTTAACAGAACCATCGAGAGTTGCTTCTTTTCCGATCTATCCAAGAAAACAGTTTTTATTATATTTTCCGTCTAACTGCCGGCATCTCTGTTATATGAAAAAGGAACCTGAAATTTCTATATTTAAAACAAAAGTCCATACAGCTTATACCTAAAACTGAGGTAATGACGTCTGATCAGATTTACTATGTATCTGCTAAATAAAAAAGGATAGGAAAGTAATGATAGGAGAAAGATTCTAAAAGAATACAAATGAACAAATGTTTTTGGTTCTGAAAAACTAATTAAAAGTCAACATCTTTAAAAGAAATTAGCTGCGCTTGGTTTTTACTTTTTAGAGCCTTACTTGTCCTTTCATCATGAATTTCATTAAAATTAGAATATGAGTCTATAAACCATTTATTTTTAGTTCGCCTAAGATTTCCAGAGACCTCTATTAACTTATTCTTCTTAATTTTAACACTATCAGTATGTATTAGACATGCTTTAAGATAATCTCCTTTTTTAAGAGTTATATGATAATCATTTTCCTGACTTTCTGCACGATGACCTAAGATTCTTATATTATAGTCGGATTCATCTTCTTCATTAAAAATATGTTTTAATTCTATGATCGTACCAATTACTGTGCAGTTAGTTATAGTTTCATATTCTTGATGCAATTTTTCATAGATTTCATTCAAATAACTGATGTTTGAATGTTTAATGCAAACTTTTGGATTTTCCACCATTTCTTTAGGGGCATCCCAAATAGGGGAAAAGTTCACAGCATATTCAATGTCTCCTTCTGAGAGTTCCAATAAGTTTCTTAAAGCTACACAAATATTTCCATTAATACTTTCTTCGTACAGCGATGTCAAATCTTCAATATATTTTTCCTGCTCAATTAACTTCAAGCTCCTAAAAATACGCTCAGTGACTTTTCTTCCTATAGGAGTGTATTGATCCTTTTGGGCATAATTTTCAGTATCATTTATAGGTTCTTCTACAGGCGTTTCTATAGTAATCCCATAACTACCCCTAAATGTGTGACCAATCCTACATTTTTTGGAGTAACTTTTTCCAGTAGAAAGGCTTTGTTCAAAATAGGGTTTTGCTACTTGTTCAGCAGAAGCGGAATATTCAATCAAATTCTTTAGATTTTTTATTATTTTTTCAAATGAACTAACACTTAACGAATTTATAGCTGAATCTTTTGCAATACTGATTTTCCAGACATCTTTGTCGACGTTGTTGATGGATTCTATTATTTCTTTTCTTCCTTTTTTTTCAACAGCCTCTAATACTCTAATCAAATCCCTAAGACGAAACTGGAAATCACTTGCATTAGGATTTGGAACAGTTAAAGGCACCTTATTAACGCCGTCTATCGAGAAGTAATACTTTACAGCCCCATCTTTTTCATCTGCCTTGCTCCAACCGGTTTGCTGAAGATAAAGAGGTATCAAGTTGTAGTGAAGACTATATTTCTCGGGATAATACTCAATTTCACATTTCATCTCCACACCTCATATATTCAAACATTTTGGAAATTGTTTCAGGCAGAAATATGTTATTTTTAGGAATTTTTATCGTAATAGTGTATTCATTTTCTGAAATATCATCATCTGCTGACACTTCATACCAGTAACAGCATTTCCTTAATATAATCTCCTCAGGTGATATACTTAACCATTCATCTCTCTTTTTTGGAAGGCATAAAAGTATTAATACATATGGGGTTTTTGCAATGTTATCTTTGAACCTGATTACCATCTTATTATAATTTTTAACCTCTAGATTGTAAATAATGAAATCTTTCCTACAGTTCCAATTTACAGTAGATTTAAGTTGATAATCCATGGTTAAACCGGGAACTTTACCTATTGCTGGAAAATCACGGATCTCACGTATAGTTCCATCAATTCCATAATCATGGGTAGCTCTGCATTCCAACTCAACCCCTGCCATCGCAGCGATAGCATTCATAGCAGCTATACTCAAAAACTCCTCAGAATGCTGCATTGTAATCATACTATGTTCTCCGCACCTGAATAACTTTAAACAAGATCACAAATGTATAACGGACTTATCATCTGTAATTGAAACTGATATTTTCCAAGTATTGGGAAAATTTATAAAAGAAGGCAATAATAACTTTTTCTATTTTATCATGATTATGAAGAAATTTAGTAAATTGAATGTAATTACTCAGCTTATGTAAAGCAAAACAAATGGACATTTCTTGATATCTATCCCTGAAATAATACAATTACAATAAATTTATATTATTGCTAACCTTTGTGGATATATGTTAAGAGGAAGTAATTTAGAAAATTTGTTGAGAAACAATATTCATGGCATTAAAACTACGAAATCTCAATTTTATTTGAACGGTAACTTCGATAAGAAATATCCTCTATTAGTTATCAAAGCTTATTTACTGATGATGATTATTATGTTTTTTTCTGTCGCTTATAACAGATTCATATATTTTGTCTTAATTGGAATACTTCTTTTGAGTATTTTTATAATTTTTAAAATAAGATTGGATCACATATTTAAAACAAAACTAACTCAAAAGGTTGTTCATTACATCCTGCTTTTAGTTATAGCAGGAGTAATAACTTATTTTTTTAAAGAATTGACTTATTATCATACAGATGTGGATAGCGCAGGCTATTTTATTAGTTTAATAGTACAGAGTGAAGCTGCGATAATTGCTATAGTAGTCACTTTAAGTCTAGTTGCCGTTCAACAGGCATCCTCATCTTATTCTGCACGCGTTATTAATATATTCAAAGATCGTAGAAGAAATCCAGACTTTTTCATCCTGATGATAACATATGCGATCTGCATCATTTATGGGGCATACTTGGCAAAAATAATAAAAACTCCAAACTTAGGCAATCAAATTTATACAATAGTAGACCCTTCATTTGAAACTTATATTTGGATTTTATACGCATCTTTCATTTTTTCACTTTTAGCTTTAGGATCATATATTTTAGATACACTTGAGATGTTCAAACCATCTATTTTGATAAAGCTACTTTCAGAAAATATCAGCAGAGAGGCTATTGAATCGGCAATTAAACTTGAAAACTCAAATAACGTTGATGAGAGGGGCGAAATCCAACCTGTTAACGATACAATTCAGCCAATTATTGATGTGCTTCAGGGTTCAATGATGGCTTATGATTATGAAACAACAAAATATGGATTGCGAATAGTTGAAAACAAAGCAATCCAAATTCTCAAAGACAAAAATCACGATTTAACTTGTAAAGAAGCTATAGCAAATAGAGTTATTGATTATATTAAAATAGTTGGTATTATTGCAGTGAGACAAGAAATGGAAAGAACAGCAATTGATGCATCTCATACACTTTTTAATATTGGAAAAGTTTTGATTGAAGAAGGACTGCATAATCCAATACCTTTAATAATCGATTCACTTAAAAAAATTGGAAGAGATTCATCAACTAAGGATAATTTGTTGGATTCTTCAGTTCAAACCATAGATAACCTACAAAAAATTGGAAAAATGATGATTGAAAACAATGAAAAAAATATAGTTAAGAAGACAATTAATTCAATTGGAGAGATAGGAATTGGCTATATCACGCCACAGTATAATGAACCTCCTGTACTTATCGAGCATATAATAAAAATACTTAAAGAATTTGGAGAGGAAGTTACTGAAAAAAAATGGGGAATAGAAACTGGAGTTGTAATAACAAATTTAGGTACTATTGGTTTGAAGATTATTGAAAACGAACGAATTACAGGAGATATCGAAAATTTAGAAAGACGGGTATTAATTTCCCTTTATTCAATATTTGAAGTTGCAATAGACCAAGATCTTGAAAATCCAGTATATGGGATAACTTCAACAATAAGAAATATTGGAGTAAAAGCATCTGACAAAAATCCAAGTTTAGTAAAGGAAGCAAAGGTGTATCTTGGATATATTCACACGGCGTTGTCTCCCAGATGTCTAGATGTAGTACCAGAAAATTTGTGGATCAAATTATGTAAGCATACTTCAAGATGTGAAAAAGACCTCGAGAATTTAATTGAGCCTATCCCAAAACCAGTTTTGTTCCCAAACAGTGAGAGTTTTAAAATTATTTTTCGTTACTGAGAACTCGGGTGATTATCCAAAACTCGAGATTTTGAAACGCAATTTTGAGTTTTGGAATCAGCTCATTGAATAAAATAGTTTATAATCTATTTATTTACAACCAATATCTTCATGTCCTTTAAATATATGGGTTAGAGGAAGGCAAATTTATCATATTTTCATTCCCAGAACTTCTTAGTCTTCACGTAATTCCTCTCCGCAATCAAAATATCCCTGTAAAACGCCTCTTCATCCACTCTCATCTTCTCAATAACCCTTGACGCCGTCTCCGGCCCTATCCCCCTGCTGGCAAGCGCAATAACCGCCTTTTTTCCCTGCGAGCGGACTATGCTTGCATTCCTGTAAACCCTCTGTATCCGCTTCTTTTCTTCAGGAGAAACTTTGACATTTCTACCCTGCTTTTTGACAAGGTTGATTTCCTCTTCTTCCCAGGGCTTGAGGGCTGCAATCATCTGAGACTCACAGACCGGGCAGACAATTTCTTCCGGGACGCTTTTCACCTGGCGGTGGGAGGTCCATTTCTTGCAGTTCGTACAGAATAGAATGATTTTGTCGTTCATAATTCGTTCCTTAAGGGCGAGGACAATTGAACGGTCAGCTTTTTCCGGCGCTATGAGGTCTCTTTTCATGGCAAAGCCGGCTGATCCTATCGGGGTCGGGCCTGAAACTTCGATTGATATTTCGCCGGCTGCGAGTTTTGTCAGGACTTCTTTTGCCCTGGGGACGTCGAGCATGTCGTGGAATATCTCACGGACTACCTCATCGTACATTGAGGAGCCTTCATAGATTTCAAGGAGCTTTTTCATGCTGATCCTGTCGTAGTCGATGTCCCGGGAGAGGGCTCCGAACTTGCGGGCTACGTGGACCATTTTCCATTTCATGAGGGTGGTATTTTTCAGGGTCATTTCGATGATGGGCTCAACGTGTTCCGGACGGAGAGAGAGGAGCATGTCCCGGATCTGGACAGGTCCTACCCTGCGCGGGAGGGTCAATCTGATCCTGTACGGGTCCACTTCCTGGGCTACGCTGCCTCCAAAACGAGCTGAAAGGAGGGAGGTAAGGACTCTGGCAAGGGTTCCGTTGGTGTTGTGGCCAAAACAGGCGTTCAGGGTTACAGCGTCTCCCTCGTCTTCGATTACGATTGTTTCTGCGTCCGGAAGCGGGAAATTTCCTTCTACATGGTCCCGGAGGAGGCGGATAACTTCAAGTACGGCTGCCCTTGCCACAGGATATTTGCGCTGCAGCTTTTCCGCAACTGCCTCATCATCAAGCCCTTCGCGGATTAGGGCTGCGGTTTCAGCCCTGAGCTTTCCCACAGCCTGGGCTACCTCAAAGGGTACGGGGATTTCTTCTCCGGACCAGCTCGGGACTTCGCCCATGCCTTCGACCGGCTCGACCTTGATCCTGTCCCGGCCAGGTTCCCGTTCGCGGTCAGGCATCTCAATGACGCGCCACATGTCCCCTTTTGTTATAAAAACGGCTCCAGGCTCGGCAAAGTTTACTACAAAGGCTTCGTCCAGAACTCCGATAGATTTTCCGCTCACGATGTCATAGATCTCGTACTTCTTTTCGTCCGGGATCATGGAGAGGTTATCGTAATAATATTCCCGGCTTTTCTTGCGCCTCTTCAGCAGGTCTGAGCCTTTATCGCGCCAGACAAGTTTGTAGTCTCCTATCTGGTCAACCACTCTCTGCAACTCTTCAATCCGCAGTTCCTTGAAGGTATAGGTCCTTCTGAGAATCCTGAAAATCCTGTCTATCCCGATCTCCCCGAAGTCCATGACCATGCCTGCAATCTGGTTTGCCACAACGTCAAGGGAATTCCTGTGCGGGGAAATCTCTTCGACCCTGCCTTCGAGTGCAGCTTTTGTAATTGCCATGCTCTCTGCGGTATCATCCGCTTCCATGGAGATGATTGTACCTCGTGAGACCTCGTGCAGCCTGTGCCCTGCTCTTCCTACCCTCTGAAGCAGCCTTGAGACCTGGCGAGGAGAGCCGTACTGGACTACCCGATCAACATTTCCGATATCGATCCCTAGCTCCATTGACGAGGTGCAGATAAGGCCCCTGAGGGCTCCGGACTTAAACTCTTCTTCGGCTTCAACACGGGCTTCGAAGGATAGGGAACCGTGATGCACTCCAATGGAGGCTCCAAGCTTACGGAAACCTGCTGCAAGAGCCTCTGCACTCTGCCGCGTGTTCACAAAAATAAGGGTGGACTGGCTTTCTTCAACTATTTTCCTGATGCAGAGAAGGTGAGAGGCAAATTCAGGATCACAACCGACTGTTCTTGAAATTTCCAGAATTTCCTTTTCTCTGGCTGCATATCCGGTTGTATCTCCAACTATATCCCCTACGTTATCCCCTACGTTCTCCCCTACTTTATTCCCTACTTTATTCCCTACTTTATTCCCTAATCTATCTCCTGCTTCATCTTCGGCTGCACCTCCGACTGTATCTCCACCATGGTTCTCTCCGGAGAGGTGAGGGCTGACCACATCGAACTCCAGCAATTTCAGCAGTGCAACTTCAATAACCGTAAAATCCCGGTTTGTTCCTGCCAGAAACTTTGCAATCTCCCAGGGGTTCCCGACTGTTGCAGAAAGCCCTATTCTCTGGAACTCCCCTGAGATTTCCACAAGCCGCTCAAGCCCGACAGTTAACTGAGCTCCGCGTTTTGAGCCTGCAAGCTCATGGATTTCATCGACCACGACATGGGTTACGGTTTCAAGGTTCTGCCGCAGACGGGAGCCTGTAAACATTGCCTGCAGGGTCTCAGGGGTCGTGATCAGCACGTCAGGCGGGTTTCTCGATTGGCGCTGCCTTTCACTCTGAGGAGTGTCCCCATGCCTGACCTGAACTTTAACGTCAAGCATTTGCCCGAGGACTTCAATTCGGGAAAGCATGTCCCGGTTAAGCGCGCGCAGGGGAGTAATATAAAGAGCGGAAATGCCTCTTCGCGCTTCAGGTTTCTTTTTCAGGATGCTGTGAAAAACGGGAAGCACTGCAGATTCGGTCTTTCCCGACCCTGTCGGAGCTATCAGAAGGGTGTGCTTTCCGTCCATTATATGAGGAAATGCCCTTTCCTGTGGTTCTGTAGGTTTTTTAAACCCCAGAGTGTCCAGGACTCCCTGAATTTTCGGGTGGAAAGAGTTAAAGATATTATTGAATGTCATTTTCCCTGTAATTAATTTCAATAATGGATAACCTAATATTTTGTTAATACGCACGAGTATAAATATCAGTATGTAAAATCCGAGCCACCCCGCGCAGTTAATGTTAATATTTTTGTTTTCCGGTATTGATGAAGGCGGACACGGGCGGCGTGCGGTGCTGCAAATAAAGAATAAGCGGAAGGTTCCTTTCAGGCTTGTCCGGAATAAAAAAGAAGGGGATTTTCTCCCCGGCTGGCCTGTCCGCTTAGCAGTATAAACTCGGACCTGCGGAACAGAATTAGTCTGAATTGATCAATCAATCAACTAATCAATCAACTAATCAATCAACTAATCAATCAACTAATCAATCAACTAATCAATCAATCAATCAGTCTTCCCTTTTCATCTGCGGGAAAAGGATTACTTCTTTGATGGATTCGAGGCCCGCAAGGATCATGGTAAGGCGGTCAATTCCGAGTCCCATGCCTCCGGTTGGGGGCAGTCCGTACCCGAGAGCGTTTATGAAATCGTAATCGACTGTTTGGGCTTCAAGGTCTCCAAGCTTTCTTTTCTTATCCTGGTCTTCGAACCTCTTTTCCTGTTCAAGTGGGTCGTTTAATTCGGAATACCCGTTTGCCAGTTCCCAGCCGTTAAGGAAAAGCTCGAAGCGCTCGACAAAACCTGCTTTTTCCCTGTGGTTTTTAGCGAGGGGGGAATTTTCTACAGGGAAATCGTATATGAAAGTCGGGTTTATGAGTTTGTCCTCTACCAGACCCTCAAAAAGCAAGGCAAGAAACTCACCGTGGCTTTTTGCCTTTTCGTAGTCTTCAATCCTGTTCTCGATGGCGATTTTCTTCAGCTCTTCAATAGAATGAGCAAAGACATCAAGCTCAGCATATTCTTTTAAGGCATCTTCCATGGAAATCCTCTTCCACGGAGAGCGGAGGTTGATAGTTTTTTCTCCCATCTGCACCTCATAGCCACCTGTCAACTTGAATACGAGTTCAGAGATCAGACTTTCGGTTAAGTCCATCATATCATTATAGTCTCTGTAAGCCTCGTAGACCTCAATCATTGTGAATTCAGGGTTGTGGGTTGTGTCAATGTCTTCATTCCTGAAGTTTTTAGCAATTTCAAAGACCTTCTCGTATCCGCCAACAACAAGCCTTTTTAGGTAAAGTTCGGGGGCAATCCTGAGGAACAGGTTCTGGCCGAGGCAGTTGTGGAAAGTTGTAAAGGGTCTTGCATTTGCGCCTCCGTATACGGTCTGGAGCACAGGGGTCTCAAACTCGAGAAATTCCCTTTCAGTAAGGAATCTTCTGATTTCGGAGATCATTTTGCTCCTCATAACGAAAATTTCTCTCTTTTCGGCATTGACTATAAGGTCAAGGTACCTTTTTCTGTACCTGGTCTCGACGTCTTTTAAGCCGTGGAATTTTTCGGGGAGGGCACACAGGGACTTGGAAAGCAGGACAAATTCAGACACACTGATGGAATCTTCTCCTCTCTTTGTTCTGAAAATCTCGCCCTGAACTCCGATGATATCTCCGGAATCCACAAGGTTCTTAACAGTCTCAAACTCTTCGTCCGGGAGGTTTCCTTTCCTTACAAGCACCTGAATCCTGCCGGTCTGGTCGCCAAGGTCGGCAAATATCATTTTTCCGTGTTTTCTAATATTATAGAGCCTTCCTGCAGTCCTGACAGATGAGCCATCATTTTTTTCAAATTCTTCGAACTTTTTCAGGATATCGCAGATATCTCCGTTCTTTTCGAACTTATAGGGATATGGGTTGAGTCCCTGACTTATGATACCATTTAATTTTACAAGTTTTGAGTCGTCAAAAGCTCCGGAACCTGATAAACTGGTATCATCAGGCAGGGGCATTTTTTCAGATAAGTCCGTGTTGTTAATTTCCATAGTCATTTAATCAATACATCCTCTTCGGGTAATATAAATAAATTAGTAAATTGGTTACTAATCAATTAGCTGACCGATCAACAATCAATCAGCAACTTGCTATAAATTAACCATAAATGAATCAATAATCAATAAATCAGCTCAACCCCACAGCAGAAGAGGGTTTTAAAGTGTCTGCCAGGAGTCCGTGAATTACTGTGAATTATACATTCACTTTGCGGCTGAATACTGAAGTTTAATTATCAAGAATAATAACTGTCTATTATAATAACTGTCTATTAGCCTGGTTCCTGGAATTTATTTTTTTCCATAAATCCATGCATTTTATATAAATATTGAGAAAAGAGTCTACATATTAATGAAAATACTATTTTTCTCTGAGAAACTTCTTTACACAGGTTTTGCTGCAGAAATACACACTGCATATCATTCTGTGAATTAATTCACAGGATTTATAATCTTTCCTCGACCTTAAATGAAATTCTGAACTCTGCCCCTGGTCCCTGTTTAAGCTCAATATTACCGTCCAGCTGGTCAATAAGTATACTTACTAACTGCAGTCCAAGTGATTCAATACTCCCCAGTTCTATATTGTCAGGGATTCCTTTTCCGTTATCTGAAATTGTCAGGCTGAAAACAGATTCGTGTATTTTATCATTGTTTTCTTCCCTGCAAAGCTGGATGCGAATTTCCCCTTTTTCACCTTCAATAAATGCATGTTTGAGAGAATTGGAAACTAGCTCATTGACGATTATTCCTAACGGAATAGCAGTATCCATATTAAAGAACGCGTTTTCTTCCAGATCCATTAATAGATGCAGATTTTTACTTCTAAGGCTATAAGTCTGGAAGAGATTTTTAGCTAGTTTTCGAAGATACTCTGAGAAGTTCAGAGTATCGGTTCCTTCCCCTTGATACAATTCTTCATGAATAAGGGACATTGAAAGTACCCTATTCTGGCTTTCCCTGAAAGCTTTAAGTACCTCTTTATCCCGGAACTTTTCAGCCTGCAGATCGAGAAGGGAAGAGATAACCTGCAGATTATTTTTGATCCTGTGATGAATTTCTTTTTTGCGGGCAGTCTCAAGATTTGCCAGAGCTTTTTCAGCCTTTTTACGTTCAGTGATATCCTGAACTATTCCTTTTATTCGAACAGGGACATTTACATTATACGAAACAAATTCCGATTTCAGGTGGACTATACGCTCTTCCCCGTTAGCCAGGACAATCCTGTAATCAATACCAGATGATTTTCCTTTTACAGCTTTTTTAATGGCATTACAATAGTGGTCTCGATCATCGGGATGTATGTAACATAAATATTCATTGTAAGATGGTGCTGCTTTTGTGGGATCTCGTCCGAAAATACGATACATTTCCTCAGACCAGTACGCTTTATCAGTCGCAATATCCCACTCCCAGTTCCCGATATGAGCCATTTTTTGAGCTTCAGCAAGGCCGTTCTCGTTCTCTTTCAATGATTTATAAGCGCCTTCAAGCTGGGCTGTTCGTTCTTCAACTATTCCTTCTAAATCGTCGTATGCCTTTTTTAGAGCTACTTCTGCTTTTCTGCGTTCGGTAATATCCTTGGCGATCTCGAACCGTACATCCCGGCCGTCCGGCCACTTGATGATCCGGTCCATGATCATGAAATGCCGGTCCACTGTGGGGTTGTAATACTCCCAATGGTAGAGCTTGTCCCTCTCCTTTAAAATAATCGGACTGGTGCAGAAATCACAGGGAGAGTCTCTCTGCTGGAACTCCCGATAGCAAATCCCTCCTACTAGTTCACCGCCGAACTTCTCCTTCATCGCCTTATTCGCGTACAGCACCTCATAGGTATGCGGATCAGTCACATACACCACATCGTCGATACCATCGAAAATTGACAGGAGCTGGGATCGCTCGAAAGCCAATGTCTCCTCGACCCGTTTGCGCTCGGTGATGTCTATGAATGCAGAAATTGATCCATGTGGGTTGCCCTGTTCATCGCGCAAGGGTTTAGCGTTACCCAGTAAGTGTCGCATCGTGCCGTCAGGATAGACAAAGTTAAACTCGTAGTCGAGTAGCTCTGTGCCTGCAGCCGAAATATGAAGCGGCATCTCTGCAGGCAACAGCTCTACTCCATCCTTGAACACCCTGAAGGTTTCCGGTATCTCTCCTTCAGTAGCGGATTTGGAAGCATTTGAGCCTTCAGGAATCCGGAGCCATTCATAAGAGAGCCGGTTGCCAGTTATATGAAGTGCCTGGGGATCGTGGGCTACCCATACTGCAGTGGGCACTGCATCCAGTAATACTGCGAGTTCATCCGAGCGAGCTCTCTCACGCTTCTCACTCTCCCGCAATGCATTAACAACAGCATCACGTTCCGCCAGCGCCTGGAACATCGTGATATTGCTGTAGCTTAACTGTGAGAGCATGTGGGCAAGTTTCGTTAAGAAGGTCATGCCTGTATCTACAGTCTCCCTGCTCAACCGCGGAACTTTTTCAAGCGCTGCCATGTATTCTTCTTCATTGAAGCCGTATTTTCTAGCATGGGATCGGAAAATCTCGTAGTCCAGAAACTCATCCTCAAAAAAGAACTGACCTGAGAAAATATTGCCGACGTGTTGACCGCCCACAATAATCGGGGTCACTATATCCCACATATTGTTCCTGCACCTGTACAGCTTAAACTCTCCAGGGAGAACGCCCGCAGATAGCTTTGTATCACTTTCTATACAGTGCTTGCAGGTTTCAGGGTGAGCCCTGTGGAATCTGGTGCAGATATCCTGCCATCCGATACTTACCAGAACGTTGCCTTTGAGGTCGACCAGGGCCATGGTTATGTGAGCAAACTTATAAAAATCATCCATGAGGGATTGAATTGCCTGGGCATCAATAATATCAGCAAGCTCCATGTTCTCCATCCCCAGAACAGGCGAAAGAATGCTTTCCAATTTAGGTCTGATGCGTTCCTCAATCTGACACAGTCTGCCTGTCAGTTTAGCTTCTTCTGCCCTCATGCCCCTGGTGATATCCTAAGTAATATAGAAACCACCAGGTAGTGTGCCATTGTTATCAAGTTCCAGATCCGCCTCTTCGCGCACCCACCTCGTATCACTATCTGCGGTGATGCGGGATTCGGGGTCTTCCCGGTTATCCTGCCGCACTTCTTCAACCTTCTATTGTCTGTAAGTAAGCCTGACAAATTTAGTATTATATGAAAGTAATAAGGGAATATAAGTTACATGCTATTATTTCTGATACCTTTGAATTGTTTTCTGTCTTTGGATTTTCTCTCGAAATAATCTGAAAATTCATGTCAGTAATTATTTGAGTCAGTAATATATCTTTAATTTCATAAAGAAATTTGGATATGTTGATAAATGTTTTGTTGAACGGGTTTTAAAAGAAAAAGTAGACTAAAAAAATTAGAGGAGGTATTTGAGATAAGGAACTTAAAAGTCAGAAAAAGAACAAGGCTATTTTCGCCAGAAACTTGAAATCTTTTTCAAAAGATACAGCCGAAAGCTATTTTTATGTAACAAACCTGCTCCGACGCTTAAAGTTAAATCCTCTGGCTGTCTGACCATTGGCTCATACTGATTTTTCCGGGTTTTTGCGCCTCATACTCCCGATATTGCTTCTAACCTTTGTATGCTGCAGCTTGCGGATGTTTCGGATCTGCCCGAGCCTTGTCCCGTCCAGCAGGTACACCTCGGCATTTTCAAGTTCTATCCCGCCGGACGAGAAAACGGGACCCAGAAGATCTTCCTGCGTTGACTCGTTAAAGGGAACACCTCCGCAAAGTTCGTTAAAGGCAGGCATGATAAAAACTTCAGGGTCAACCCAGTCATACCCGTTTTCAAAATCAAGGTTTCCAAAGCGTTCTTTAAAAGCTTCGGCTTTGAACTTTGTCCTGATCCAGGCAGGTTCAACTATAGAATACCCGAATGTATCGGTAAAACGGATTGTAGGGTGGTTATGGGCAACGATCACGTGGGACGCAGTCAACAGTTCAGGAGCAGGCCAGGTATGCCCATGGAAGTACCCTATTCCGTCAAGGACAGCACCCCTTGCCGAATGGACTTTTATATCCTTTTGCCCGCTGAAGAGAAATTCGATTCCTCCATCATGGTTTCCCGGTAGAATATCCACATGCGCGTATTCTGCAAGCGTTTCAAGAAAGTGCGGAATCTCGTCTTTTTCCTGCCAGGATACCTGAGGAACGTTGTGCTTTATATCTCCAAGGAGCACCACCCGGTCAGGAGAAACTGTCTGTATATACCCCAGAATCCGGTCCAGCCGATCCTTCATGCGGCTGGGCAGATTAATTCCGCTCCTGTAGAGGTCCCATTCGATCCCAAGGTGGATATCGGCGATAACCAGGGCAGTTTCCGTGTTCGTGGCTGTAAGTGCGGGTTCTTCAAGAATAGGTATGATTTCAGGCGGCATAAAGAATCAGTAGAGAGGGTTTTTAAATGTGATAGTATGCTAGGATAAAAATTTCAGTAGAGAAGTTTTTGGTGGTTCTCAGGCGGTCAGCGTTCAGGTACAGAATATGTACTTCATGATATATAAATAAAATAGATGTGATAAAATCGGATGAGATTAAAAACACTCGATCAAGGCAAGAAAGAAACATCTAAAAAATTTAAATCGATGTGAAACAATCAAAAGGTATTTTTGTTAAATAAAATACTCGGGAAGGAAATAGGGCATCTAGAGAAATAATAACCAAATAAGTAGAAACAATAGCTAAAGAAGTAGGAACAATAGCCAAATAAGTAGAAACAATAGCTAAAGAAGTAGAAATAATATCCAAAGAAATAAAAATGGAAACAGCAAAACCTGAAGATATTAAGACGTTGAAACGGCTAATATATGAGACAATTGATGCGTGCTATTCCGACATTTATCCCTGCGAAGCTGTTGACTATTTTAAAGAGTACCATAATACAGAGATATCCTTAATGGCATACTCAAAGGATACTGCCTGATTCTTACCTGCGGGAAAGAAATAATAGGGACAGGCACTCTCCTGGACTCTAATGCCAGAAGGGTCTTCATAAAGCCCTTATATCAGAAAGTGGGGCTCGGAAAGAGAATTATGCACGGACTTGAAGACAAATCTGTAGAAGAGAGAGTCAGGATGCTGGGTCTGGATGCTTCGCTTGTAGCTTATCCATTTTACAGGGCTCTTGGGTATCAAACACAGTCTGAAGAGATAATTCCGATAAGAAACGGGCAAAACTTAAGATACTACAAAATGGTAAAAAATCTAGAGATTAGTTAAAAACCGATCCGGAAATAATGGTCTGGAATTCCCTTCTTTTATCTTTTTTTACCTAATATTATCTTCTTTTACCTGTTTTTATCTTATTATACCTATTTTTACCTCTCTTTGCTTGCTTTTCCCTTTTTTCAGGTTTTCCGGTTTTTTCTTCTTTTCCCCTTCATTCCTTTTTTCCCTTTTTTCCTGTTTGTCCTGCTTTAGAATTAGTCTTACTCCCAAATTTTAAGAGCCATCGTTAAGAACCTTTTGTTTTTTGCTCTGCAAGCTTTTCTATCTTCACCGATAGCTCCTCCATCATTTTCCGCATCTCTGCAATCTCAGCCTGTACCTGAAGAATTTTATCATATGTCGGACTCCGGTTGTCCTTAACTGCCTGTTCCTCAGCGAAACGCTGCTTGCTCGGCAGGATATATACGTAAATGATCCACATGGCGGTTATTCCAACGAGTCCCATAGCTCCGAGAAAAAGCAGATAATGCGGGAAAACAGCCCGGATATATGAATCTCCGGAACTGTAATACTGCAAGCGGCTGATCATGAGAAAGTTCAAAATTGAAAAAAGGAACATGGTTTCACTCATAAGGACGAGGAAACCACCCAGCCTTGTGGTCATCTTGCGCTGGCGAGGGATGAGTTGATCAAACATATCGATAACCTGTTTTTTATTAGGATGATGTTTCGCAAACATAATAAATTTTGGGCACAGTTAGTAAAAATTAAAAAGTAGATCTCAGGACCGAAGCAAAACTCAAGTAAACTCAAGTCCCGATCTCAGTTTCATCACTCAGAGATAACACTTTGCCTTACATCCACCTCAGCACATCCTCAATCGTGTCCACATACTGGATATCAATGTCTACTTCTTCCTCAATGTATTCTTCAGCGTCTACAACTTCCGGAACCCTCTCAACAACAGTAAAACCGCCAACTTTTCTTTCCACGATGTTGTAAATAACAAGCTCACTGTTTTCTCTGGGCAGAAGGAAGAGAGTTTTCCCACCTGCTTCTGCTGCAGTGGCTTTTTCGAAAACCCCGCCTATAGCGCCGATATTGCCTTCATCGTCAATGGTACCGGTAAGGGTTACACTGTCATTAAGTTCGGTTCCATTGATTGCGGAAATCGTAAGAAGAGTCATGAGAGCACCTGCACTGGAACCATCGACACCAGGGATTTCCTGGTCTGCAGTAATGCTGAAGATAACATCACTGCCTGAAAGAGAAACTCCGGTTTCCTGCTGTGCAACGAAAACTGCAGTATTTGCAGCATCCTGAAAGATCACGCCCATAAGAGGAGTAGTCTGGACAAGCACCCGACCCTTTCCGGCTCTGGTTTCAACCGAGATATTCAGTAGAGCTCCCTCTTCAGAGACTACCTCCCGGACAAAAGGACCTGATCTTTCCAGTTCAACATTCTGAAAGACAGCAGGAGCCTGTAAAGTGGCAAAACCCTGCATACCTGCAGGACAGGCTTGAAGGTTATTTTCAAGTTCGAAAACTCTTTCCCTGTAGAAATCCAGCTGAGAAGCATAAGACTGAAGGGACTGGTTATTCTGAGTTACTTGCGTTTCGAGTCTTTTATTTTCCCTTTCAAGGGAATTTATCTGTGCCTGCATTTCCTGGATCTGCTCTCCCTCAACCGGAGCCTGCTCGAACAGAAGAAGGTAAGCATTCGCAACAAGCGAAAGGACAAGAATAAAGGCAAGAAGCTTGGATTTCATATAATGAATCAATTTGTCCCGGCTGGTACTTATTTCTTCCTTCGGATAAAGGGAGACACTACAGAAAAGAGCAGAGTCGGAGCAGACAGCATAATGTATGGGACTGACTATCTTTTCAGCGAGTAAATTGAAATGTATCTCCCTTCAAGAAACCCGTATTTTTGAGCAGTATATTCGCTGAACAAAGACTTATCAGCAAGGTTATCTATAACCGGTTGTACTGGTTGTCGTCCATAACCTGTTTTGGTTATATGGCTGGTCTTTCAGGAGTATATTCCTCTTTTTACACCACTTTCAGCTCTATGTTGCTCTCTGCCTTGCTCTATAAGTTCTTCGCTATCTTTTCCATCGTGCCTCCACATCAGTGTTACTTTCAGGTTTGTTTCCTTATCCGATTTGGTAATGACTGCCCTTCCATCTGTAGTCAGGCGAAGGTTGAAGCCTAGCTGTACCTGAGAAGGCCTGCGTTCAAGAGGTATTTCCTCCACAGTATCTCCAACCTTTCTTGAAAACTCCTTGATAAGACGCATTGCATTATTAATCGAATCTACGGACTTCTCTTCCACAGCTTTAGGAGATACGAGCGTCATTTTTATTGTGCCTGGAGCATGCCCCAGTTCGGCTAAAAGCGGCCCTATTTTTACAGGTTCCTTATTAGGCTTCTTATTTTCATTTTTATCTTCATCTTTATCTTCATTATTGGTCGAGCCTTTATTGATAATACCTTTAAAGTTCATGCATTGTTACCCCCATAGGCAATAAAAGGACGTATGATAGAAAGAAAGGATACGTCCAGAAAGAGCGAATAAGATATATAAAATAGTATATAATTGGATAAATAATTGTTGACATATCAGATTTCGGATTTTAGATTTCAGCTACTATGGCTAAGAAGGTAGCACTAAAGTTGGAATTCTTAAGGAAATTAATTAAAGTTCAAGGAAAAAATAAGGTAAAAATAGCCAAAATACAAAGAAAGAAGAATAAACTAGAGGGAAAATAAATTTGAGGAAAAAAGATTGAAAGCATGGGAATTTTTTATACTCCCCAGACTTGGAACTTTTTACATTTTCTGGACCTTATATTCCTGAATCTATATTTTCTGGAAAGAGCAGTGATTACCCTGCCTTTGCAGAGTTTTTACTGGTGCAAGCTTCGCCTACCAGAATAAGGAATAGTTGGCACGATCTTCCTCATGCTTTTATTCCATTTCCTCGGATTCTCCTTCTGCAAGTTTTACTTTCTTATTGCAGATATTACAGGTCCCCTGTTCAGTAATGCAAGGCTGCCTCGGAGCCTCACCTTGACATATTCCGCACTTTACCATACCCATTTCACCTCCTCTTACCCGGTGTGGGCATCTGTTGCCCATTAGTAATCAATCTACTATTGATATATACATGATCGGAAACAAAATATGCGAAATGCCTGCTGTGCTTTAAAAGGACTGATATACCAGAATGGCCTGATCAGTGGCTTTAAAAACTGGAACAGAGGTATTTTTGAGTAAAGCTAAAAAATGTAAAGAAAGGATTCGATAGGATTCTACAGGATTTCTTGAATAAAATCCTGCAATATTACAGGAATTACGAGAAGATGTTGTGATTTCCATGGAAAAAAAGGTTAAAAGTCCTGGTGAGACTGAATGAAGAGACTGAATGAATATACTCTTCATCTTACCTTTTCTATCCATGCTGCATTAGAAAGAGCTGGGATAGAGAAAGAGAAAGAAAAGTAGATCTAACTCTTTAACCCGAGCTTACTCGAAGAATACTTTATCTTTTAACTTTCTTCGGCTTTTTTGACTTTTGGCCCCTCTTTTGTGTCCTGAACGATATAACCAAGAGATTTTATATTCTCCCGGATCACATCGGAATTTGCCCAGTCTTTCTTTTTCCGGGCTGCCTCACGTTCTTCCACAAGGCTGGCAACTTCCTCCGGGATTTCCTCTTTGCCTACCTGTGCGAAGATGCCAAAAGCATCTGAAAATTGCTTATAAAGGGAGTGGATTTGCTCCAGAACCTGCCTGTTTCTTCCGGTTTCAAGGTATACGTTAGATGTGCGCGAAAGCTCCCTGAAAATTGTTATGGCTTTAGGAGTATTAAAATCGTCTTCTAATGCTTCTCTGAATTGAATTTCAAGTTCAGGAAGGGATTTAAGGGTTTCCAGGTCTCCGGGATTTGATTCATCTTCTACATTCTTCAGAGCAAATTCAAGGTTATCAAGGGTCTCTTTGAGCTTCAGATAATTATTTTTTGCATTTTCTGCAAAGGCTCCGGAATAATCCAGCTTTTTCCGGTAGTGTACTGAAAGGAACATGAAGCGTACAACTTCTCCACCGTATTTCTCAACAATTTCGGGCAGGGTGAAAACGTTTCCTCTGGACTTGCTCATCTTCTCCCCTTCAACTATAAGGTGCTCTCCATGAACCCAGTTACATACGAAGGGTTTTCCTGTTGCGCCTTCTGACTGGGCAATCTCATTTTCATGGTGAGGAAAAATAAGGTCTACGCCTCCGATGTGCATATCCAGAGTCGGACCAAAACTGTTCATTGCCATTACCGAACATTCGATGTGCCATCCAGGGCGGATTTTCCCCCAGGGACTTTCATAATAGATCCCCCTTTCAATCTCTTCAGGAGTTGAGGCTTTCAGAAGAGCAAAGTCCCTCGGATTGTCTTTATCGTATTCATCCACATCTACGGATGCGCCAATTATGATATTATCGAAATCGAGCTTTGAAAGCTTGCCGTAATCCGGAAACCCTGAAATTCTGTAATAGACAGACCCGCCTTTTTCGTAAGCCAGCCCCTTTTCGATCAGCTTCCGTGCAAGTTCGATCATCCCGTCAACATTTTCCGTAGCTCTGGGATATGCTGAAGCCCGCTTTATGTTCAGCATATCAAGGCCTTTAAAGAATTCTGCAGTGTATTTATCCGTAAAGTCCTTAAGAGACATTCCGGCTTCTTTTGAGTCCCTGATAGTTTTGTCATCGATATCCGTAATATTCATCACGAGTTTTACCTTATACCCCAGATACTCAAGGGTTCTGACAATATTGTCAGTCATTAGAAAAGTTCGGTAGTTTCCTATATGGGGCATATTGTAGACCGTAGGCCCACACGCATAAATCGAAACCTCGCCTTCCTTTACAGGTTTGAATATTTCCTTTGTTCTTGTCAGGGTATTGTAGACTTGCAGCATTCGGAACGCCTCTGATTATTGGAAAATGCCTGAAAGCATATAGAAGAAAGCAAAAAATACAGTTCAACGCATTTGTTCTCTGTTAATTAGCCAGATTAATTGTTTCAATTTCTGGCCTGTTAATCAGCTAAACTGCTCTATATTTCAGCTAATTAAGCATAGCTGCCCTGTTACTTTTAATTTAGTCACAACTGCTTTATTACTCCCAATTGCTTTATTACTTTTGTAGCTCCTGTAAACTCCTTAATAAAAGAGCCTGAAACCGGGAATCGGGGGTAAAGGTCAGGAGAAATCTTCTTCAAATACTGATACTCCAAGCCTTTTCAGGATCTTTCCAAGCCGAAAAAGAGGGAGCCCAACAGCATTAAAGAAATCCCCTTCTATCCGTTCTACCAGGACTGCGCCTTTTCCCTGAGCTGCAAAAGCCCCGGCTTTGTCAAGAGGTTCCCCTGTCCTGACATACGCTGAGATCTGTTCTTTGCTCATTTTAGCTATCCAGACATTTGTTGATTCGGATTCGCTAATTTCCTGCTCACTGTCAAGGTCCAGAACCGTGAGTCCGGTTATAACCTGAATCTTTCTTCCGCTTAATTTTTCGAGCATCTTCTCAGCTTTATCAGGCAGGTGCGGCTTTCCCAGAATTTCCTCCTCGAAGATGACCGACGTATCAGCAGAAATGAGAATTCCTGAGTTAAAGTGTTTTGCCACATCCCTGGCTTTCTCTACGGAATGCCTAATAAGGAGCTCCTCAGGGTCCAGTCCTGGCTGAGGCGGTTCTTCATAAGAACTCGGATAAACAAGAAAATGATCTCCGATCAGCGTCTAAGCAGTTCTTTTCTCCTTGGGGAGGCAGACGCGAGAATTATCCTGCGCATGGGGAAAAGTCTGGATGGATAGGATATATTTGTATGCATAAAAAGTAAATAAGTGGTAAATTTTTGCTTATGCGCGGACGCTTTCGAAGAACTTTCTGACGTTGTACAGGTCCTCAGGTTTTCCCAGCAGGATACAGGCATCATTAGCCTGAAGAAGGAAATCCCCGGCTGGAGTGGAGAAAAAATTCGAGCGCCTGCGGACCGACAGCACGGTTACCCCATGCTCTTTCCTGAACTCCAGGTCTGCAAGAGTTTTTCCGTCAAAATCAGAGCCTCTGCCCACTTTGAGAATCTGAATATCGATTCCCGGAAGCCCGTCTTTTATGCTGAAACCACTGTCAATACCTGTATCAACGGTCAGTTTCCGCAGTCTCCTGTAACCGTGAGCTCGCACATCATTTACCATTTTTTCAATGTCTTCCCTCGGGACAAGATACTTTTCAAGCAGCCGGACAAAAATCTCTACTGAGGTTTCGTATTCTTCAGGGATTATTTCATCCGCGCCCAGGGCATTGAGCCGTTTCATTTCCTGCAGGTCATGTACCTTTGCAATAATGCAGATATTAGGGTTCAGCTCCTTTGCGGCCTTGACTATTTTCCTTGTGGCGGCAGCGTCGGACATCCCGGTTATAAGGACTCTTGCACTCTTAACTCCTGCATGTTCCAGAACAGCGCCAAAGGTTGCGTCTCCATACTGTATTTTTTCCCCATTTGATTTCTCCTGTTGCACAATTTCAGGGTTCATTTCAATGATAGTATAGGGAATACCTGCGGCTTTTGCAGCCTTCGAGACTGTCTTTCCGGAAAAGCCAAATCCTACCAATATAAGGTGGTCTTTCATCTGAGGCTCGGTTTTTTCTTCATAATCAAGAGGCTCCGAATAAATGCCCTGTACCAGTTTCATACCAAAAGCCGTGCTTGAAACCTTCCTAACAATGAAATCAGCAGGCCTGTAAGAAGCATTGATCACAAAAGGCGTAACTCCCATAGTTATGATAGAGACAGCCAGAAAAGCCTGATAGGTTTCCTCTGTGAGGAGAGAATATTCCAGCCCCAGCCTGGAAAGGACAAAAGAAAATTCCCCTACCTGAGATAGAGCAAGCCCTGTCAGTATAGTTGTACGGAGAGGAGACCCGAGAAGGAAAGTTACACCCACTCCGGCTATTAATTTTATAACAATGAGAATCACCGTTGCAAGAATAAGAAGAGGAAGGTTATCAAGCAGATAACTGATATCCAGAAGCATGCCTACGGACACGAAAAAAAAGCTCATAAACATGTCTTTCAAAGGCAGGATATTACTCATTGCCTGATGGCTGTATTGAGATCCCGATATAACAATTCCCGCTAAAAAGGCTCCGAGAGCTAGAGATAGCCCTATGCTGGAGGTAAAAATAGCTGCTGATAGGCAGATGAAAACAACACTGACGAAGAACAGTTGTTTGCTGCCTGTCTTACCTACGTGATAAAATATCCAGGGAAAAAGAAATTTGGCACTCAGGATAAAAACCAGAATGATCAGCGAGCCTTTGAAGAAAATATTAGGAAGTGCCCCCTCAAAACTCACAGAACTTCCTGCAAGCATAGGAGTAATCAAAATAAGGGGTACGATTGCGAGGTCTTGAAATATCAGAATTGCAAGCGAGGTTTTTCCATGTGGAGTATAGACTTCATTTCTGTCCTGAAGGACTTTGAGAACTATTGCAGTACTGCTAAGTGATATCAGGAACCCTATAAAAACAGATGTTGCAGGGCTAAAACCAATCCATGAGCAGACAATAAGGGTAAGAGTTGTTGTAAAGAGGATCTGGAGAATTCCTCCTGCCATTACAGCCTTTTTCATCTTCCAGAGTTCTTTTAAAGAAAGGTCTACTCCGATCGTAAAGAGAAGGAAAACGATGCCGAGTTCGGCATTCAGCTCCATATTCTGCCCGCTATCCAGGATCCCAAGCCCGTGAGGCCCTATCAGCATTCCGGTAACAAGAAAGCCAAGTACCGGAGGGACTTCAAATTTGTAGAATATTGTTAGGATAAGAATAGCAAAGCCGAGAATTACATCAACATGTGCCAGTACAGAGAATTCCATTTCGTTTTACGCCTCTGGGAATCAGAACAAAGTATTTAAAATTTCCATTAAGTGAAGTTTCTTGAATTTCTAGGAGATATAGTAAATCTGAGTACAGGAAACATAATAGGACGGAGTGTATATCGAACATTTATGCTCTCCCGCCCATCAAAAATTATCTACTGTAAGTGAACAAATATTTATTAAGAGATATAGTATTTTCGGTAGGAAAAAATGTGGAGAGGAAAAAACATGGAGTAAAGCGGGGGTATGTACAGTTATCAGGTTTATTTCCGTGTTCTCCGTGATTTACGCCTTTGACTGAGATTGTGAAAGAACTCTGGTGCCCGGATACTGATTACCATACCTTTGGGATCAGTCTGTCTGTTCTCTTTGTATACTCCCTGTACCCTTTCACTTCCCTGATTAAGGTCTCTTCTTCCAGTTTCAACCTGTATAAGAATAGAAAAACCAGCACTGCCGAAATGCTGAGGGAATAAAACGTATTGAGTATAAGCGGAATGCCGATAGTTTGCAATAGATTTCCTGCATAGGCCGGATGCCTTATGAACCTGTAAGGACCATTTTCGACCAGCTCATGGTTATCCTTGATCTCTATATGGACAGAGAAATATTCTCCCAGTGTCCATATGCCCCAGGCCCTGAGGACTGTTCCAAACACTACCAGCACTGCTCCTATGGCTGTAACGGCAAAAGAATACCTTGAAAAAAGACTGTATTCAAGTGCCGGAACAATTAAAAGCAGCCACCAGAAGAATAAAAGCAGATGGCGAGTCCATTTATTTGATTGTATTCCTGTAATGTCCGAGCCTTTGCATGCGAATTTTTCTGCCCGCAGGTAGAATACGAGGACTCCTGTATAAACATAAACTGGCAGATGGTTTAAAGAGCTCCATGTCTCACCCATAATCATCCAGGCTGCAGCTGCCAGCAAAAGCATGAAGATACCTATACTCCAGCTGATCCAATCTTCGGTTCTATTTTCGAATTTAACCATTTACTATTTTAATTAAAGTAATTGTTTTTCTACTTTTCCGGCCTCAATAAACTCATATGAAACACAAAAGGTAAGTCAAGCTTTAAAAGGTTAGACACATTTCCGGGTCGTGAAAAAAACCGTCAAAAATATCATTGTTGACAGCTTCATTCAGCGGTATGAAAGAAGCCCTTCTTCTTATTGATATCCAGAGAGATTATTTTCCAGGCGGCAGGATGGAACTTGCAGGCATGGAAGATGCGGCAAAAAAGGCAGTTTCCCTCATTAAAGCATTCCGTATTACGGGCAAGCCTATTTTCTTTATTAAGCACCTGTCTGTCAGACCCGGAGCCACTTTTTTCATACCCGGGACTCTCGGGGCAGACATCCATGCCAGCATCCAGCCCCTTCCTGAGGAAACGGTCATTGAAAAACATTTCCCGAATAGCTTTTTCCAGACCGAACTTCTCTCGCGGCTGAAAGAAGCAGATGTGACAAATCTGGTAGTTTGCGGGGCGATGAGCCACATGTGTATAGACACAACCGTCAGAGCTGCAAAAGAACTTGGTTTTACTTCTACCCTGATTGCCGATGCCTGTGTCACCCGTGATCTTAAATTAGAAAATAAGCTTCTGCCTGCCTGTACTGTTCATGCTGTCTTCATGGCTGCACTGGACGGCATGTTTGCAACTGTTATGACTGCAGAGGAGTACCTTTCCTGAAAGTTCCCTTTTTAAAATTTCTTGCCGAAATTTGTTATATGCAAATATTCCTTTTTCTGAGGCTCAGGTTTGTGATTTTCTGATTTTTCGTGATTTTGTTCTGATTTTTCAGGGGAAAGCTTCCTATAGAGTTTTGCGAAGGGAGTTTCAGTTATTCCGTGAAGTACAATTGACATGCAAACTATGAGGCTGACAACAGGCCATATTTCCATTATTCCGGTTTGTCTCATTGAGACCTGGGAATAGTAGAAAGCTCCTATCCCGACAGGGCCGAACCAGCCAGCAAAAAGCATATCCCTATTATTCCTGATATCCGGGATAAATGATTTAGTAAACAAAAGAATTGGCAGGCGATGCAGCAGCAGTATCAGAAAAGCCAGCAATAAACCCTCCCACCCGAGTTTTGCCCACTCCTGCCAGGGTAAAACAAGGCCCAGAAGGGTAAATATAGGGACCATAAAAAAGCGGTCTACACCTTCAACAACATGCTCCTCTTCGTGCCTTTCTTTTTCGGTTGAGACCATACTGAAAATAGTCCCTGCAACAAAAACAGCAAGTATTCCCTCACCCTTAAGGAGTTTTACTCCCCCGAGTACCAGGAGCGTAAGAGCCAGGCAATATGAGTAATAAGAGGATGCGTCAATGGTGCCCTTACTTTCGGCGATTCTCAGCATGCGGCCGGATATATAGCCTGCTACAGATCCAAGGACTATGGAAAAGCCCATTTCCCAGAGGAGGGTGTGTACTGTCCAGCGGTTTAAAGCCTCAGCAGGCCTGAGAGTCATCAATAGAATAGGAAGAACTACAAAAAGGTAAGCCAGACCTTCGTTGGAACCTGCTTCTGTCAAAAGAAAGTGCCTTAATCTTCCAGGGAGGTTTTTTTCTGCCAGCTTCCCGCTTACTACGGATAAAGTAAGTATGGGGTCGGTTGGAGTTACAATAGCTCCTATAAGCAGGGATACGGTAAACCCAAAGCCTGTAATCCAGTACGTGAGCAAACTGCTGGCAATCCATCTGGAAAGGCATTGTAATTACAAGCATCATTACTACGGACCGCCAGTGTTCTTTAGTATACGAGGAAGGGACTCGAAGCGCCACTCCCATTACACCAACAGCAACCGCTAGCCTGGCAACCTCTTCGAGCAACCTGTGGTTCCAGATATCCAGATCAAAAATCCCATAGGCCGCCGAACTCAATAAAACCCCCAGGACCAGAGCTGCAATAGGCTCCGAGAAATTTAACCTTTTAATGACTTCGGAAATAAGCCCCAGAAAGAAGACCAGCCCGCCTATGATAACAAGGACTATGTTAATCGTCTCTTCCATTCCCCACTAACCCCAAAAAGCTATTATTTCCAAAAAGCTATTATTTCCAAAAAGCTACTGTCCTCGCAAAAACCGGTATTACCAAAAACTACTATTCTTCAAATTCATTCTTTTAAGATATATGGTTAGAAAGGTATTTAGAATTATATAATCAAATTTATATTTTCTAAATTGCAAGTCAGAGATAATTTTTGAATCATATTTGCGGACTGTGTGTAAGATTAAACTATTCAAATTTATAAATGAACTCAATTCAAAAAAGATCTAAATCATAAATGGTTTACGATTTATAAGCAGTTTCAATTTAGCTTTAAGGCGGGAAGTCCCCTTCCTCGGAGGGCGTAGCCCGACAGGTGGGGGATGAAAGCCGTCAACTTCCACAAAACAACAGTAGCATAATCATTTATACTTATAGTTACATCAACATAATGATAACTATGCAKTATAAACTGGATCGGAGAAGCCATTCTGTATATTCACTCCATTATCATTTCGTTCAGTGTGTGAAGTATAGAAGAAAGGCTCTAACRAATCCGCTRRTTGTTGATTTTCTCAAAACTAAAATCCATAACATAAGTGAAACTTTCGATGTTGAAGTACTGAATATTGAGTGTGATAAAGACCACTTTCRCTTATTATTCACAGCAAAACCTTCTCTTGATATTCCAAAGTACATCAACACCATTAAAACCATAACTTCAAGGGAGATTCGTAAAAACTTCCCTGAAGTAAAGACTATKCTATGGAAAGATATGTTCTGGTCAAGATCGTATTTTATAGCATCGACAGGGCAAGTAACCCTRGACGTACTTAAAGAATATGTGGAGAATCAAGGCAAATATGCATCTGACGAAGAAGATCAAGATCAATCCAACTGAAGAACAGGTAGATGTTCTCTGGCAATTATCTGARCAGTGTAGACGCCTCTATAATTCTGCTTTAGCTGAAAGAAAAGAAGCATGGGAAACTGAACAGAAGAGTGTAAATTTCGCAAAAAATAAAGTATCTTTTCCCTGACCAGCTTCAAGTTCAAGGATCTTCGTTTTTGCTCCTTCCTTAAAGACCTCAACCGTCCATAGATCAGGGTTGCTGGGTTTTTCACTGAATTTCGAACCATTATTTGAAATTCCCGCAATAACAATATTCGTCCAGTTCTGATTCGCAGTCACCAAACGAATACCTCGTGGCAGCACGCGCCCTGCAGGCATATTCCCATTCTGCTTCAGAAGGCAGACAGCATTTATCAGTATCTTCTTCCTCATTTAACTTTTACTTTCGAACTGTTCAATGTACATGTGTATATTGTACAGTTGAGGCGTCCTAAAAATGAATGAAATAAGGAATTATTTCTCGGTTTAAAATTTTAACTTAAATTTATTTAAATTTACTTCGATTTATAATAACTGCTAAATGTTGAAAGTTCTTAGTTACAGACAGGAACACCAATAAGTGGACTTATTTTTTCAGTACTTTATACATTTATAAAGGCTTTAATACTATCATTTACCATTATTTTCTCCTTGATTAGTCTGCATGCACTCAGGAGAGCAAAAACGTGCGTTTGGGCTTTTCGATGTAAAAAGAGCCCTGCATCTTTCGCAGGTAAATTCTTTTCCTTCCGTTAATAGCACCTCCGTATCCTGAAAATCCTGCACTACTTCCTGTACAAATTCTGAAGCATCTACAGAAGTATCTGGAGATTCTTTAAAATCTTGATCTCCTGCAGAGGTGTCCAAAGATTCTTCAGAATCCTGATCTTCTGTTACTTGCGGTATCTCCTGCTTTTTCTGCTTGCACTGGTTAACCTGGGCTTCCTCGCTAATTAAATCCGGATCATTCGTCCTGATGAATTCAATGATCGCTCTCCGCGCAACTTGACTTACGACTAATTTATTGAATGTATTCCTGGTATTATAGTCATTTATTAAGCTTTTCAAATCATCCGGCATTGTAATTGTCATCCTCACTGTCATATTCTGCCCCCTTGGTCATTATTGTTTATACTTATCTTACAATTATATTAGTATAGAAGGAAATAAATCTTCGGACCTTAATTAATTGCCCCGGATACTAGAACAAAATAAAAAAGAGGGCAAAAACCTCGACTCAGATTTCTTCGAGTAATGTCCTTATCAGAAAAATTTTTGCCGTAAGCCACATGCTTGAAATTATCGGGGAAGCAACAAAACATATTCCTGAAGCGGTAAGAAAGGAATATCCATTTGTTCTCTGGAGAAAAACGGTAGTGATCAGGGAAGTTATAATCCACGCTTATTTTGGTGTAAATTTGAAGCATAACGGTCGGACACGCTTCCGAGTAAGCATTAACTTCAGGCATGTCATAAAAAATTTTGAACACAATACCGCCGGCTTCGACGAAAGGATCGAAGCGGCTTCAAAGCTCGCTGCAGCAGGGTACACTATTGGTTTTATAGTGGCTCAGATCATGATTTATGACCGCTGGAAGGAGGAATATCTTGAACTGCTTGGAAAGCTCCGGAGCAGGATTAATATGGGCAAATCGGCTGAACCCGTCACCTTCGAGCTCATCCAGCACAGGTTTACTCCCGTCGCAAAAAAGTTCATACTGGAGCGTTTCCCCAATAACAGCCTGGACATCGACGTGAGCAAACGCAACCTGAAATGGGGAAAATTCGGCAGGTACAAGTATGTCTACCCAAAAGAGGATGCGGCAGAAATCAAGGTGTATCTCATCTCCCTGATCGATGAGAAATTTTCGTATGCCAGAATTTAATTTCACATAATACTTTCAAAAAGGGGAAGATGTGGTATACACGGGGACTTTTAAGAGGAGGTTGTTGGAAGTAATTCATGGTTAAAAAGTTATATCCAATTTTAGAGGGATGTACCGCCTTATTTTGTATGAATAAAATATCATTTCATTTTCTTGAGTGTGAAGGTTTCAACATCTAGTCGAACTTTTCTTTCAGTATTCTTAGTTATTATCTAGTATAAAGTTGCAATAGGCTATAATATTTTCAACTTTCTCTTGTTGATTTTTAATATTTGATTTTAAAAAAGCAGTATTAATAATTATTATCTAACTTATTTATTTATATCATTAATAGTATATAAATATCAATATCGGCTTATTATATTCAATCAACTATAATTAATATTTATATACGTCGTTAAATGTTTATAGTACGAAACCGTATTAATTATTAATAAAACTTAAAATTTTTACTTAGGAATATTAAAAAATATAATTTCAAGTATACAGTCACTGATATTGCTCTTGGTAATTATTTAAAAAATTGAATAATAGATCCGTTCTCAGAGTGAAAACTTGAAGTTATTTCTTTAGCCATTCCTAAGCTTATTAAGAATTAATTGGAAAAATAAAATAATCTAGTAAATAATTGACGGGAGATACAAAATGAGAACAGTTAAAAAAGGAATCAAAATGGCAGACACCCTCTCACGTGAGGAGTTCCAGCAACATGTTATCTCTAAAGCAGGGTCAAGCCCTGAGTTCAAGCAAGCATTAATAGATAATCCGAATCAAGCAGTCGAACAACTGGGCCTGAAAATTAATGCAGGTGTGAATCTTAAAGTCGTTGAGGAATCTGCTGATATTATCTACCTGGTATTGCCCCAAAAACTGACTGGAATGAATGGTGGGTGTATGGGATGCGATGGTGTAGGAGGCTGCGGATTCTGTGAGTGTAAAAGCAGTATAGGTAATAAATTAGATATTCGTTAAAACTATGAAACCATCTATCTATAATTTTGTCTGGTCAACCGATGATCCAGAAAAGGCAATGATTTTTAACAGTCTTACTACAGCACTAGCTGAAGTTAGAAAGAGCCGCATAGATTTATTAAATGTTCCTCAGTTTGATTATGCTCTCTTGCCAGAAAACAAAAAGCAGTTTGTTGATGAGCTGCGAAAGGGAGGATTTATCGTTGACGATACTGCTGATGAGCTGAGAATGGTCAAATTTGCCTACAGCAGTGATAAGTATGACAGCGCGCTGGTCAGATTGGTTATTGCTCCAACTTTAACTTGTAATTTTGCCTGTAGCTATTGCTTTGAACAAATAGATAAAAGTCAAAATAGCAAGGATAGCCAAAATGTTTTCATGTCAGACGAGGTAAAGGACGACTTATTGAGATATATTGAAAAAGTAGTTAAGACTGGAAAAGATATATTCGTAACCTGGTATGGCGGAGAGCCACTCCTGGCAAAAGAAATTATTTTTGATTTATCTCAGAAAATAGTTGCCATTACAGAAAAGAATAAAGTTGGATACTCTGCTGGCATGATCACGAACGGATACCTAATTTCGAAAGATTCTGGCATCGTAGAGAATTTTAATAAGAGCAGAATTCAGTTCGTCCATATTACCTTAGACGGACCTCGCGAAGTGCATGACAGCCGCAGAATGTTTAAAGGGAACAACGGCCCAACATTTGACCAGATTCTTGAAGGGATTAAACTTCTGAAAGCAAACGACATTGAGGTATATGTTCGCGTAAATATTGACCGGTCCAATATTGACAATATAAACAGACTCCTGAACGTGTTAAAAGATAACAACCTGAGTGACATATTCATTTACCTGGGCCATGTTATACCTTATACAACCGGATGCAAGTCGTATGAGAGTTCCTGTATATTGACAGAAGAATTCTCTACAGTAAACCAGGCTTTTAAGAAGAATTTAAGTCTAATGGGATTCGAGACAGGTAGAACATCCTTTTATCCAAGATTTGCCCGGGCTTGCGATGCCAATCGGACCAATGCTTTTGTGCTTGATCCTGATGGAGACATGTACAAGTGCTGGACTGAAATAGGTAATAAGACTGCAAGTATTGGTAAAATTGGTGACCTGACACAACAAAACAAGGAGAAGGGAAACCACGAGATTCAGTGGCTGACCTGGGAACCTTTCGAGTATTCAGACTGCATAGAATGCAAGATGCTACCCATCTGTATGGGAGGTTGCGCCCACCATGCCATGTTTATTAATAAGGGTCGACCCGAATGCAAGGAATGGAAATATGGTCTAGAACATTATGTCCGGTCCAGATTTTCCTATTTGAAGCTTCTGAGAGCAGCCACCAATAACTCTTGCTGATATCACCGAAAAACGACTGTAGTTTAGAACCTCATTTTTAATACAAAGTGTTTATTTTATCTGATTTATCGTACCCTTTTTCAGATTGGCTTTTTTACAGATCCTCTCTTCTGACATATCCTGCCTGATGCGCGCCGCTCCATCCACTTTTTTTCAATATGTCTTGCAGTGCTATGGTGGTGATTTATAGGAAGAAGCGTAAAACCCATGAAACCTTTATTTCATGGGATATAAGCGTCAACTTCCATACATTTTTCAATTGTTGATTCTGCTAAACTATTTTTCGTATTAAGTTACTTTAATAGTAGATACTGTCACCACAACC
>NZ_WJBI01000012.1:19374-59770 GCF_020804225.1 Methanosarcina sp. DH2 | reverse complement strand
AAACCAAGCTGAGGGAGTTGGATAACAGGGTATCGTATACCTGAAGGGATTGGGAACATTAAGCCGGAGAAAACCGGAAGCTCTAAGCATCTCAAGTAATCTCACGATTATATATTCTATTTCACCTGTGGTACGCGGGGTAGAGCCTGTATGACTAGTCCTCAGTAGAGGGAAGGATGACTCAGGAAGCCGGTGAATCTTTAGTTTAGCGATAGTTCACTATAAGAACCAAACCATTGGGTAGTCCAGCAATACGTGGTTTTATTTTCTTTAGAACAATAATACGCTAATCAGACAGACAATACCAGAAGCTATTTCAAAACCAGGCGTTTTTTACTTTCTTTTTCAGAAGCGTTTAGGTTTTGATTTTGCTCAGATATTTGTTCAACATTTATTGCCATATTTCAACTGGTAGATTCATTTTGAGTATTATCCATGGCTAAATGCGTTTTGTTCTCAGTCGAAGGCTGTGTTTCAGTCCCATTTACTGTCTTACCCGTTATTACAAAAGGAGGAAAATCCTGGGTTTTTGCTGTGAAATACATGTACTTGTTATCTTCCCCTAATTGGGTGGTTGAAACTGATCCCATTTTTTTGTCACTGAACTGTCACTGAACCTGATTAGAACGATTGAAGACTCATTGATCTTTTTATCCTGTATCCAGCTCTTTTAACCTTGAAGTATACAACCGGGTTTTCGACATTATTTGGAGTTGCAAAACCACTGTTTCCAGCCCAAAGATTGAAGTACTTGTGGACCTCAGTCGAATTCAGCTCTGAAACCAGAGTTGATTTTCCATTGAGCTGTTCTGCAATGGTTATGGTCTTGTCTACGGTCTTCTTTGCATCGAAAGTCACATAAACAACGCAGGTGGCATTCTTTTACGAATTTTGTTATTTCATTGGCTGCGGTTTCACAACTGACAAAAAAAGGTTTTTGCATAATTTTGACGGTAATAACTGATTTCCCATCCCAATATTCTTAATATTTTTAAGACTTTACTCTGAAAAGATTAGTTTTTTAAATAGAAGAATAATTTCAACTTGCTTGGAAAATACTAATGAATTTAGTACAGTTTTTGGAAATAAAGGTGAATATAATAGTGTTGAGATTCAAAGGACTAATAAATCTATTCAATTCTTTGAATAACTTAAAAAATTCACTCACCTTAAATATCTAAATTTTCTTATAATTTCTGAAATTGTTTACTGAAAGCATAAGATGATTGTGTATACGGAGCAAATTGTTATGGGTGTTCTCACCTGAATAATTAATGTGCAGGTTATAATACACTTGAACAGGATGTTCTGAAAAGATTAAAGTGTGAACTTTGTATTGAAGAAATGGATTTTGATAAATTTAGAATAATATCAATCGACTACTGTGGACTATCACTGTGGTAGCTAGGAAATAATTTGAATTATGGTTTATTTTTGTCACGTGCATAATCCTCAAACAGTAGACTAAATATGTCCTTCAATATGCAAGGATTGTCCAGCCAGGTCAAAGGCAATCGACTGAGGATACATTTAAGAAGGTATCCGTGGGTTCGAATCTCAACCCTGGCATTAAACTTAGAGATATAGGTAACTCAAAAAAAGTGTGCGCTTTTGTAGAGATAATGCACAACTTTTTTTCCGAAGTTGCCATAACAAAAAGCCTGATTATTTTTTACAAAGTTTGTTTGATAAAAAGTCTAATATTTATGGGGACAATTTCTTGTAAAGTTTAATTTTTGGAGATGAGTTTTGATTCAAACTAAACGTTAACTTTTATTTTTACACATGGGTAGTATCTTTAAACCATATAGTGAACTCTGTTCCATTGTCCCTTTTAAGCTCAATACACCCATCTATCTGTTCAACAAGAATGGTTACAATCTGAAGTCCAAGGGAATCTGCTTTTTTGAAGTCAATTTCATCTGGCAAGCCGATTCCATTGTCTTTTATAACAAGAACGAACTGTAGATCTTCCATACCTTGACATTGAGAATCTGCCCTGAAACCCCCTGAATTTTCTATATAATGTTTGTAATTCTCTTTTTTGCAAAGAAGAATGCTGACTTCTCCTTTACTTTTGCTCGGGAATGCATACTTCAGGGCATTAGAAATAAGTTCAGTGGCAATATTTCCAAGAGGGATTGCAGTATCCATGCCCAAGTTAATCTGGTCAAATTTTAACTTCAAGGAAATGGCATCATTTTTCACATTGTATGAGTCAAAAATGTATGCCGTCAGATTCTTTAAGTATGCCGAAAAATCAAGACCGACATATCCTGTGCTTGTAGAGCTATAAAGTTCTTCATGAATCAAAGCCATCGAAGCTATACGGTTCTGGCTATCCTTAAAGGCTTCAAGAACTTTTGGAGTGTCACATACATTACTGCCAGCTAACGTTTGAGCTTGCAAATCGAGAAGCGATGAAATTATTTGCAGGTTATTTTTTACTCTGTGGTGAATTTCTCTTTTTTGAGCTTCTTCAATCTTCATCCTTCTTTCTTCAGCTTGTTTCTGTTCATTGATGTCATAGATGAAACTTCGGAAGGCAGCTTGATATTCCTTGTTTTCAGGAAGAACATGTATAATCTCCCTGAGCCATCTAATTTCTCCATCTTTCATTCGTATCCTATATTCAAGTTCTGCATAAGTGTTAGGATTCGACTTTACCCACTCTATGTGTTTAAGAACCAAAAACTGATCCTCAGGTATAACCAGTTCAATCCACTTAAGATTTATAGAGCGAAAATCTTCCCTATCATAACCAGTAATTTCTTTAACAGATCCATCTATAAAGGTTGGAACAAGATTTTCATCAAGCCAGAGCCCTATGGATTTTCTTACATCTTGCAAGAACAGGCGATAACTTTCTGAGTTCTTCTGTAGATCTTCTTTCGAAATTTCGCTTCTACCAGGGTCATTCTCCAGTAATTCTTTTGAAGATACGTCTGGGTTTACTCCAACCTTCCCATATATGTGTCCCTTTTCATCTCTAAGAAAAAGGGAAGTCAATGTTGAAGCATTACCCCCCCCCCTCTTCAGAAATTTTATTACTCTGTTTATCGATATTTGGTTTAATATTTGGTTTATCTTGTTCTTCCTTTATCCTCGATAGGTTGTCATATATTCTTAACGCATCTTTAGCGATCCCCTCAAAACCCATTTTCAACAACTTATCATGTAGTTCTAAGACATCATCAAGAGTTTCATCAACCTCTCTATGTTCTTCGGAAACATCCCCTTTTTTCTTTTCTATATTCACAAATTACTACCCCAAAAACAATTTGAATACAATACTAAATAATATAACAATGAATGAGTTTGAAATATAAATCAATAACTGACTAGCAATACAATTTATATCTATTTGGTTTTAAGATTTTTTACAGCATTTCCTTAAGCTGTTTTACTATTTTACTTATAAAATTTACATTTTATATTTTACAGTAAAATTTACATTTTTACATTTTACAGTAAAAGTATACATATTTTTACTTTTGGCTTAAAACCAGAGCTTCCCACTTATTCACACTTTCCAGAACATGGCTGTTAAGAGTAAACGGTTTATCTGACTTTGCGTTTTGTTTCATGTAATACAAAGTCCCCTTCGAAAACTCTAATTTTCTCCAATCAGACCAAGAAAATACTTAGAATCTTTTGCCTTATTTCATGGGAATCAACCCTGAAAACCTCAATTTACTTGTTACTTCTCGCCGGGCACAGGGTATGGTCAGTAAACCAGAGATAATTCTTACATGCGGAGCACCTGTTTAAAGGCTCGCTGTTCACCACATGATTGGCAAACTCAGGGTCAGCTAACATGCCCCTGCCAATGGCAACAAAATCCGCATAATCGTTTTCAATTAAAAATCGAACCTGTTCTTCCGTGCGGATTTCATTGACCTCAATAACGGGAATGTTTACTTCTTTTTTAATCTTACATCCGCTATAGGTAATAGGGCTGCATATGAAACCTTCCGGAACCGGGTGTGTTGGAGGCTGCATGCCAGATGAAATGTGCAGTAAATCAATGCCGGCTTTTTCAAAGGTTTTAGCCACTTCAACGCCAGCCTTGCTTTCTGGAAGATATTCACCCATGCGCACGCCGAAAATGAAATTTTCATGAGTATTGTTCCGAACCTCTGGCAGAATTTCTGTTAGAATTCTTGTCCTGTTTATAGCAATTCCCACGAATTACCAGTTCGTCTGTTACCTTAGCCATTTTATTCCCTCGCTAACTTCCTTTTGCAGGGTTGATGAATTTTCTTGAATTTCTCCTATATTGGTTTTTGCCGCAAAAATTCGGATAATGAAAAAAAAGGTCGCATTTTTGCTGAATTCCCGATTTATATATCTACCGATCTCGATTAGAGGTATTGATGCCAGGAACAAAACGTACCGGAGACGAATTCAAAGATGAATTCATTAAGAAAAAAAGGTCTCCTACGGAGTAATACGAATGTCAGGAACAGAACTTACTGAAAATGAACTTATCGAAGAAAGAATCGACCTATCACGGGCTACATGCCCAAACAGAGAACAGAGGGCAAACGGTATAAATGTCTGGTATGGAAAGGCAAGCGACCTTGCAAAAGAAGCCCGTTCAGGCTGCCTGAGACAGAGAGAAAGGAATTTCCAGCAGTCAAGTGGTTGTGTTCTGAACTTCTATCTTTCAGTAAGGATCGGAACAATCCGTGACGCTGTAGCCATATATCACGCACCTGTAGGCTGCTCGTCTGCAGCACTCGGCTATCGTGAACTCTATCGGCATGTGCCTGTTGAACTTGGCCGTCCTGCTAATTATGACCTGCACTGGGTTACAACAAACATGGGAGAAAAAGATGTGGTCTACGGTGCAGGCGAGAAGCTTGGTGCAGCAATACTGGAAGTTCAGAAGCGGTACAATCCGAAAGCGATCTTTATACTTACATCCTGTACTTCGGGAATCATTGGAGAGGACATAGAAGGGGTTGTTGCGGAATATCAGCCGCAGGTAAAAGCAACAATAGTCCCTGTCCATTGTGAAGGCTCACGCTCAAAGCTTGTCCAGACAGGCTATGATGCATTCTGGCATGCGGTCTTAAAGTACCTTGTTAAAAAGCCGGAAAAGAAGCAGAAAGATCTCGTAAATGTAGCAAGTATGCTCTCGTACACCTGGCAGGACAGACTGGAGATAAAACGCCTGCTGGAAAAGGTTGGGCTGAGAGTTAATTTCGTGCCTGAATTTGCATCTGTGGAGCAGTTTGAACAGCTCTCCGAAGCTGCAGTGACTGCTCCTCTCTGCCCGACTTACACGGACTATCTCGCACGTGGGCTTGAGCAGGAATATGGAGTTCCTTAATTCCTCTATCCATCTCCAATGGGAATCGCCAATACGGATGAGTGGCTTAGGCAAATCGGGAAATTTACTGAAAGGAACAGGAAGTAGAAGCCCTGATTGAAGAAGAGCACAAAAAGTGGCTTCCAAAACTGAAAGCGATTAGACATGAATTTGAAAATTTCAAAGGCAACGGAGAAAAAGTAGAAGTGCTTGGCGCACTCGGGCAGGGAAGGCTTCTGGCTCAGGTCCCGTACTTTGATGAACTCGGCCTTAAATCTTCAGCTGCAATGTGCCAGGACTTTGACAATCTCATACTCAAGGATCTGGAGAAATTGCTCGCCCAGACCGGGGATTTTGACATTCTCGTAAATACGTTCCAGGCTGCAGAACAGACGCATATTACCAACAGGAGAAATCCAGATATCGCAATGACCTGCCCTTTCCAGGGAGGTGCATTCAAGCGAGACAAAGGGGTCACAAGGGTGCATGCATTAAGGTCCGACCCGCACCCCTGGAGTGCCCAGAGCGGCTATACGGGAGCTATTGCATTTGGAAATTTCCTTTTGCAGTCATTAAAAAGCCATTCATATCAAAGAACCATGCTCCAAAAGACCAGGAGCACATACAAAGACTGGTGGTACAAACAGCCGAATTCGCTATATTATCTTGAATCAGAGGACTAAGGAATAAACAGAGGATTGAATCAGGTATAGAATTAGGTATAGAATCAGGTATAGAATCAGGTATAGAATTAGGTATAGAATCAGGTATAGAATCAGGTATAGAATCAGGTATAGAATCAGGTATAGAATCAGGTGTAATCATGGTAATTGATGAATCTTTACAGACAACTAATATTATTTCAGGCGCCATTGAAGCGCCGCGCTACTCCTGTGCACTCGGAGGAGCGTATTCAACTGCAGTTGGCATATTTGGAGTAGTTCCCATACTTCATTCCGGGGCAGGGTGTGGAATCGGACAGCTTTTCGGCCAATTTTACGCAGGCGGCCAGAATGCCGGAGGCCCTTACGGAGGGACAAGCACACCCTGCTCCTCTTTAGTTGAAGAGCACGTGATTTTCGGCGGCGAAAGGAAGCTCGAAAAGCTTATCGAATCAACGGCAGAACTTGTAAATGGGGAACTATTAGCAGTCATCTCTGGCTGTGTCCCTTCCCTTATAGGAGACGATGTTGGATCGGTTATCAGAGCATTTAAGGAAAAGCACCCCGAAGTCCCGATCATACATGTGAATACCTCAGGGTTTGCAGGAACCTCATACGACGGTTATGAGTATTTCTTTGATGCCGTAATTGACCAGCTGCTCGAACCGACTCCGAAAGAAAAAGGGCTGGTAAATGTATTCGGGATAGTTCCTTCCCAGCATATATTCTGGAAAGGGGAAGCAAGAGAGATAAAAGAGCTTCTTGAAAGCATAGGCTTGAGACCGAATCTGATAGTAGGAGAGTTTGACTCCCTTGAAAACCTGAAAAAAATCCCGGCTGCTGAATATAATATTGTCCTCTCAAGCTGGATCGGGCATAAAACTGCAGAGAAGCTGGAAGAAAAGTTCGATACTCCCCACATCTCCTTCCCCGGGGTACCTATAGGGCCAAAGCAAACCTCAGAGTTTTTGAGAGTTATCGGAGAAAGGTTAGGAGTTTCAGCAGACCTTATTGAAAATCTGATTGCCAGAGAGGAAAGGCGGGCGTACAGATTTGCAGAGTATATTGGTGACATACTTTTGATCGCCAGACCGCATCCTTATTTTGCGGTGGTTGCTGACAGCAATTCGGCTGTAAGCATTACAAAATACCTTGCAAATGAAATGGGTTATCTGCCTGATATTGTCCAGATAACTGATAATCCTCCTGAGGAAGCCCGCGAATTAATAAACGAAGAACTGACAGCAGGTCTTGAGACTCCTGCCTGGCCGGAAATAATCTATGAAGTAGATGCGTACAGGATTAGAGAGAATTTGAAAGACAGAAGTTTCATGTTCTTGCTTGCAAGTTCCCTTGAAACTTTTATAGCCAGTTCTCAATTCAATGCCATACATCTGACGGTTTCATTTCCGTCATACGACCGCGTAATACTCGAGCACAATTACGCAGGGTTTAGTGGAGGGCTTACTTTAATGGAAGACGTTATGAGTAAGTATGCAGGGCCTCTGTGATTGTACCTGAATGAGTGATTACCTATGTAAGTGATTACATGAGTGATTACCTATGTAAGTGATTACCTATGTAAGTGGTTACCTATGTAAGTGGTTACCTATGTAAGTGGTTACCTATGTGAGTGTACTTTGCCTCAATTTTTTCACTCACTTTCAAATTCGGGAATTTTATCCTTCGCCCATTCCCTTTATCCTTTACTTTTTAAAGCTGGAAAGAACTGGAATTAGAATTGGGAAAAATAAGCCAGCGGAAATTTTGCAGGCAAAATTTATGGAGCACTGATGGAGGAGCACTGAATATGAAAATCAGAGAAAGCGGTATGCCGCCTGAAAGCCTGTGGAAAGACTTTTTTGAGCCGGAAAAGATCCTGGAGATCATGGGATTTGATAATAACATAGTAAATGCAGTTGACTTTGGATGTGGTTACGGAACTTTTACTATACCTGCGTCAAAAATGATAAAAGGAGAAATATACGCAATTGATATTGAAAAAGAAATGGTAAAAAGAGTAACCGAAAGAGCAAGTAATGAGAATTTAAAAAACATAAAAACAGCACTCTGTGACGTTATCCATAAAGGTTCCGGGCTAAAAGATCAGAGTATGGACTATGTAATGCTTTTTAATATCCTGCATGCAGAAAAACCGGAAGAACTTCTTAAAGAAGCTTGCCGTATCCTGGCTCCAGAAGGCAAATTAGGCATTATGCACTGGAACTACGATCCGGAAACTCCGCGAGGTCCGCCAATGGCTATAAGGCCAGAACCCGAACAGTGCATCAAATGGGCTACTGATCTGGGATTTAAGTTGGAAAACAGGCATGACCTGAAGCCATATCATTATGGACTTGTCTTTTCAAAGCCTGAAAAGGAATGAACCGAAGGGAATGAACTGAGTACTTCGATGTGATAAAAATGAAATTGTTAATGTTTGACACAGACGATTTCTGGTATAAAACATTCAGCAAAACCGTGGACTCTGCTGAAACATATGATGTAGAAAAAGCCACAGCAGACTCCCTGGTCATTTTCATTAACGTTGAGAAAGAAGATGAGGACCAGAAGGACAGGGTTGTTAAAAAGGCTGTAAATAATATCAGCTGGCTGGCTAAAAAAACAGGTAGAAACAAGGTAGTCCTGCATTCTTTCGGACACCTATCTGAAAGTAAGTCGAGTATTGAATTTGCAGAAGATGCGATTAAAACAATCAGGGACAAACTAACTGCAAAGGGATTTGAAACTTCGATGACGCCTTTTGGATATTTATTCGAATTTAAAATTCATGTGAAGGGAGAATCACTGGCTAAAGTATGGAAATCAATATGATTCTTAATTAAGAATTGTTGAACAAATAGCCTGTTTATTCCAGTAATGATGCTTTTTCTTTGCAGCTCTATACAGGGTGGATAAAATAATGTTAGGAGTCTTGCAATAATATTTCGAGCTTCTGAATTCTGTCAAGTTGCTTGAACAGGTAACGATTATAATCCATGTCTGAGTCTATTTTTACTTTGACTTCTTCCCTTGAAGGGTGCATGATCCAGTTCCTGAATTTATCAAGGCCTCCAAATTGTTCAACATCTCTTATTGACAAACCGTGTTTTTGCTTAAAAACATCATAATTTTTCAGGGCTACAAGGTAATCGTAAAAGCTACACTCTTCAAAAACAGAGAGTTCATACATCTTTTCTTGTAACCTGCATTTTGGTTTTGCAAGCTCTATAAATTTAGTTTCGGACATTCTTTCCTTGAAATACATTTTCATCTGATTCTCCAGCCTGTAAAGTAGTAAATAGAAGAACATCCTCACAGCCCCTTTTCTTAAATCTGCAACAGTAACTATTCCTACAATCTCAGCATGGATCACAAAGAAAAAGGAGTTTTTATCCAGCATTTTGATTAAAGACATTATATCCAGGCTTTTTGAAACCATCTTATCCGGCAATATATAGTGTTCTCTGGAACCCTTACTATCAAAATACTTAATGATTGACCCGTCTTCATTTTCAATAGGAAAAACAGTTATTTCTTTATGAAATTTTGAATCTTGAGGATGAAAATAAAACTCTTCTTTTGGGGTCATTATTTGTTCCACGGTCAAACTTTTGTGGATTTGTTCAAAAATTTCATCATTCAATTAAATCACCCAATAACTTAATGGCAAGGGTTTTGAACTCGCTTCCATATCCCATTTTCTTATCCTTGTCTCTAGATATTCTCATCTTTATCTTTCGATTCTCATACTCTCCATTTTTTCATCCTTATCTCTCAATATGGCTACCGTCACAGAAAGGCTTGTTCTTCGATTTTCCGCACCTGCAAAGAGTGACCCGATTCCTGATTTCGTACTTTTTACCATCTGCGGATTCTATGGGGATGCCACCGCGTACCCAGAGCGGACCGTGTTCGTCGCGAGGGGGATATTCAACAACAACTATGGACTTCTCGAGTTCAGGCTCAATCGCCTTTTCGGTGGCATTATCCAGGATTACCAGCCTGCCGGAAGGGCAGTTGCATGCTTCTTCAATGGCTGTATCCCTGGCCTCAGGGTCATAGGACTGTCTCACAAGCTTCCATATTCCACCTGCTCGTAAGCAGAATTCAGCATGGACACATAGATGTTTATTGTCGGTTAGAGTTAGCACAGGGCCGGAAATAATGTTCACGCCTTCAGTATAGGGCTTATAGTCTCCGGTCTCGGTTCCGTCAAAGTGAACCTTTGTATGTGTCCCGTCACAGAAAGGTTTGTTCTCTGAATGACCGCAACGGCATAGAGCATACCGTTCCTTCAAAGGGTATCTTTTGACTTCCCGCCAGTCTCTGCAGTAGCCCTCTTCGTCATTGCAAATCTCCGAGACAATAAGTGGAACTTTACCGGTCACGATATACGGGCCATTCCTGCTCACAGTGATCTTCATAGAGTTTTCCGGAATTTTTGATTTTTTTTTCAGTTCCTTTCTTCATAGTTATATTACATTCTCTTTTGTGGGACTATATCTTTGTGGGATTATAATGTAAGGAACTATGTTTGGATTTCTACAATTATCCACCTGGCAAGCAACCTTACTTTCAAAAATTGATAAAGAATCTTTCTAGCTTATGTTATCCTCTTTGCTTAAAAACTTAAAAATCAAAAAGAGCCGGGATGAGCTATTGCTCATCAAAAAATAAAAAAGGTTTGCGTTTCTTATGTTGTGCTGTCTGGATTTGTACAGATTCTGTACAGATGTGTGCAGTTATACTTTTTCAAGAGCCTGCTCGAGGTCTGAGATTATATCCTCTATATCTTCAATGCCCACGGATAGGCGGATGTAATCCGGCGTGACGCCTGTAGCTTCCTGCTCGGCAGGGGTTAGCTGCTGGTGAGTGGTGGTTGCGGGATGGATGACAAGGCTCTTGGAATCGCCTATATTCGCAACATGTGAAAACAGTTTTAGAGAATTAATAAACTGTTTTCCTGCTTCTGCACCACCTTTTACGCCAAAACCCAGAAGTGCACCATAACCGCCTTTGAGATACCTGGTTGCAAGCTCGTGGCTTGGATGGTCCGGTAAGCCGGGGTAATTGACCCATGAGACTTTCGGGTGCTCTGACAGGTATTTTGCCACCTTAAGGGCATTTTCGGCGTGCCTCTCTATCCTCAGGTGCAGGGTCTCAAGTCCCTGAAGCAGCAGGAATGAGTTGAAAGGCGAAATAGCAGCACCTGTGTCCCTGAGAAGCTGCAACCTTACTTTAAAGACAAATGCAACATTACCAAGCTCAGGGAAGTCTGAAAAAGTGTCCCAGTATTTCAGGCCGTGGTAGCTAGGGTCAGGATCTGTGAATTCCGAGAATTTGCCGTTGTTCCATGCGAACTTTCCGGAATCGACTATTGAGCCGCCGATCGAATTCCCATGCCCGCCTATGAATTTGGTTGCGGAATGCACGACTATATCGGCTCCGTAGTCAATGGGGCGGACAAGCCCTACAGCACTTGTATTGTCGACAACAAGCGGGACTCCTGCTTCATGGGCAATTTTTGCAATCGCCTCAAAATCCGGAACGTCAAGCTTCGGGTTGCCTACCGATTCGATATAAACAGCCCGGGTCTTTTCCGTGATAGCCTGGCGATATGCTTCTAGATCGGCTGAATCTACGAATGTAACTTTCCTTCCCAGTTTGGGGAAAGTATAGTTAAAAAGTTCATAGGTCCCGCCATACAGGTTATTGCCGGATACGATTTCATCCCCTATGCGGGTAATCGCTAACAGGGCATAAGTTATTGCTGCCGAACCGGATGCAACTCCAAGGGCTCCGGTCCCTCCCTCAATGGCAGCTATGCGTTGCTCGAACACATCAGTGGTAGGGTTCATCAGACGGGTATAGATATTGCCAAGCTCTTTGAGGCCAAATAGGTTGGCTGCATGCTCCGTGTCGCGGAAAACGTATGATGTTGTCTGGTATATCGGTACTGTACGTGATCCTGTAGTCGGATCAGGGCTCTGTCCAGCATGAAGGGCAAGTGTTCCTAATTTGTAATTATTTGCCGCCATCAATATGATTCTCCTTTTTTCCTGATGATTTTTTACCTGTGATTCATTTTTATCGACGTTTTTTTATTGTCCCACCTGCCTTTTCTACAGCCAGGAACTATGTATAACGAGCTAGAAATGAAACTATTGCGAAATCTCCTTTATTCATAGGAGTAGACACCGTTGCCTGAATATCGCACCTTGTACCTCACCGGGCACTGCGCGAGCAACACCCATGTTAACGAAGTTGAGAAGTTGTTCCTGAAACGGGGCAATAAGTAGACTGTCTATTTTATCAGTCTGAAAGGTTTGTGGCAGGTATCAGAGGTTGAATAGCTGCCCCCATATGTTTTCTCTGCATTATGTCAACAAATTACCCCTAAGCTGAGACCCGGAATCGAACCGGGGTATAATGGATTTGCAGTCCATCGCGTAGCCATTCTGCCATCTCAGCACTCGCAGTGTTCACAATTGTGAACTGGCAACAGATCATACCTCTTGTTAATATTTAAACCTATATTTTAAGGCAAAAAATACCTGAAAATAGATCAATTACTGAAAAATAAGTATAAAAAAGAAAAAAAGAAAAGAAGAAAAAAAGAAAAGAAGAAAAAAAGAAAAATAGGATTAAGTCACGATTTTGTGCAAAATCTTCAGGGCTGAATACTTTTTATTCTCTAAAGTTACACTGTAGTAAGGTACCAGTTTAGGGGAAAAAGCCATAATAAAGTCTGCAAATCTGGGAACATTTCCTGCCATAACGTTCATGTATTCAAAATCTCTGGACTGCAGGTCAAGAAACTCATTATAATAAAGAAGAGCATTCGTTCCCCTCAGGTTAAAAGACGGGTCTCGGGCAGAAGACCAGGAAATCGTACTTTTCTTTCCGTAAAGGGTTAAATGTGCTGCGACTGCTTCTCCTTCTGGAGTTTCGGAAACAAGCATGTAACCAATGTCTTTTTTCCTGATCAGGTCAAAGACCTTTTCGAAAAAATCCCTGGGTAATGGTATTTTCAGGTTCTGTCTCTCGTATACTTTGGAAAGCAGGCCATAATATGTTTCAGGATCGCTCCATCTCCTTGTCTCGAGTCCTGCCTCAGATGCGGATTTAAGGTCTTTCCGGATCGTCCTTGAAATATTATTATCCACATTTTCTTTCAGGTCAAGGTGATGGGTATAGTGAACCTTTGAGTCCCATCCGTTCCAGGTGAATGGTCTGATATCCTCAAATCCCGGGGAGAACTTAAGGTGAATACTGTCAAAGCCCTGCATGCAGAGGAACTCCCTGAGGGAGTTAAGAATTGCGTGGCTTTCCTGTACTTTTTTACTTGCTTTGGAGCTTGAGCTCTCACTTATAAGGGGTCCGCAGTAATCAGTCATACTGCATATCGAAGACGCCACTTTGAGGATTCCTTTGATATTTTTAACAAAAAGGGGGCATCCTCCAACGAGGTCATCGTTTCTAAAACAGCCATAAATCCTGATGTCTCTTAATAGGACATCCCTGTAGATTTCCAGCCAATCGCTTGTGTGAAATGGTGTACCGGGTTGGGTTTTTTCTACAAGCTGATCCCATTCTTCAAACTCGGATGGCATTAATTCTCTAACTTCAATTTCATTCATTTTAAGCCCAGCATAAATAAATGGTTGTTCGTACATGCAATGAGTCAGGACTTACGCAGTTGAGCTGAAAATCAATAGCAATAAACTTTCGACTACCCTGTTTTGTCTTTGGGCAGTAAGTCTATTGCGTTTGATTAATCCGTTTCGCGTGATTATGATTCAACTGCCTAAGGCTTAATATGGAAATTTCGTTTCCCTTAACGGCTCTTAATTAATCTCCACGGTTTTTTCGTGGGCAATTACCACATCATCGAGTTTCATGACAATATTCCCGTCCGAAACCGTGTAAGGGATACTTTCCTTAGGGAATGACACACATCCTCCTCCAATGCCTGCTCCTGTTGCAGTATCAAAGACAGTGCCGCAGGAATCACACACAAGAGTGTCTTTCTCAAGGGTAAACCCTATTGAATTGCATGGAGGGCATACATTGGACCTGACAAAAATCTCATCATTAAACTTGTATGCCATGACCGCAATTTCCCCGCTGTCGGAGTTTACTTTAAAGTGAACATTTGTGTTCTCTTCTACGGAACTGAGTGGAATGGATACCTGATCTGCACTGACTTCAGCATTAATCCAGGTAGCTTTTACAGAGCTTGCATTAGCTTTACCCGAGGACCCGATATCCGTACATCCCGCTACCATAAGGGATACTGCAATTGCTAACAAAACCATACCGATTAATTTTATGTTCATTTTTTTCACTCCGCTACATTTCCATCTTTTAAGTATACAATGCGGTCCGAATATTCTGCAAGCTCACTGTTGTGAGTGACCATTATGACAGTCATATCTCCTGCCAGTGATTTTAGTAAAGAGATTATCATGGAACCTGTAGTTGCATCAAGAGCCCCTGTGGGCTCATCTGCAAGCAAAATTTTCGGTTTCATAACAACAGCCCTGGCAATTGCAACTCTCTGCTGTTCTCCCCCGCTAAGCTCTACCGGCTTATGGTGCATCCTGTGAGCCAGCCCGACTCTTTCAAGAGCACTTTCAACTGCACTATTATCCTTGTCCCCGGAAAATACAAGGGGCAGAGCGACGTTTTCATAGGCTGTTAGAGAGGGGATGAGATGGAACTGCTGGAACACAAACCCAACAGTCCTTCGCCTGAAATCGACAAGTTCTTTCTGGGATTTTTTCGTGATATCGATATCTTTGATAAGGATGCTTCCTTCAGTCGGTCTGTCCAGCATCCCGATAATGTTCATTAAAGTGGTTTTTCCGGAACCCGATTGACCCATTATGGATACGAATTCTCCGGCTTTGACTTCCAAATTAATACCATGCAGGACTTCTACCTCGTTATTACCAAGCCTGTACTTTTTTGTCACGTCTTTGACCTGAATCAGGTTTGCAAGCAGGTTTTCTGAAAGGTTCTCAGGATTATTGGATGTTTCAAGAGTTTCAAGATAATCAGACACTTCTTAGCACCTCCGCAGGGTCAACTCCGAGAGCTCTTTTTGCAGGGATAATAGAAGCTACCATTCCGGTAACTATGCAAATTCCGACAACAGCGGGCAGGATCTCCCACATTGGCGAAGGCGACACCGAGACCAGCATAGGCGCAGCAATCGACGAGGCTGCTGTTCCGATGGCAAAACCGATACCTCCGCCGATTATTCCGATAATTGCTCCTTCAAAGAACAGCATGGAAACGACCTGCCTGTTACTTGCTCCGACTGCGCGCATAATTCCTATTTCTTTTAGCTTTTCATTTACGGATGCGAGCATTGTGGATGCAACTGTTAATGTGCTTACGAGGAGGGTAATTATTGATACTGCCATTGCCGAAGACTCGGTATGTTCCACAACTGCCATTTCGGTTTCTACAATCTGGCTCATGGATCTGGCTTCAAGTCCTGGGAACACTTCTTCTATTTGCCTGCTTATTTCTTCGACAGGACAGTCATTACACAGTGCCCGGACTTCTAAACTGCTGACTTTCCCTTCTTTGGAAAGCAGGTACTGGGATGTCGCAAGAGGAAGAATCACATACCCATCTTCATTGCCGCCTGTGCTCTCTATTACGCCGGCAACCTGAGCATCAATTGAAATATTCCCCTGGCTGAGGGTTATTGGAGATCCTTCTTTGAGCCCAAGGGGACCGGCTATATCCGAGCCGACCATTACTTCGGTTTTCTCAGGGGTTTTTGCAGCCATCCAGTGCCCCTGGATTTTCCACCAGGGCTTGAGGGTTTTTTCCTTTTCAGGGTCCACACCCATTATAACGACAGAAGAATCATCAAGTTCTGCAACCCCGTACAATCTGGGAGCTACAACTGCCAGGTTACTGTTATTCTGGATAGTATGAATTCTGGGAATTTCCGATTCCTCAATGTAGTTCTCTCCCGTAGACAAAGAACCAATAGAGGTTGAACCCGCAACGAGCGGAATGGTTGTTACTTCGGGTCTGACGATGATGTTTGCTCCGAATTTATTTGATTCTTCATAGAGACCGTCAGTTGCTGCGGAAAATGTGGTGACTACAGCTACTATTGCTGCAGCAGCTATTACCACACTCAACACTGCCAGCCCGAGTTTTGTTTTCCTGCGGGATATGTCTTTTAAGACTAACGAATGTAAACGCATTTTTAATCCTCAATATATGTTACCGATTCACCTTTCAATGGCTTACCTTTCAATTTTTACATTGGATCAAATATCAAATAAAATCGGATACAACTGAATCGAATATTACATTGAATAGAATTTACTATACATCTGATGTAAATGCCTGACTTTACGTTGAGTGTAAACGTACTTTAACTTTACGCCAGATGTAAACTGCCTGAGACAAAAAGGATAAACTAGCCGAGGTTAAACATGTCAGGACTGAAAAACAGTGACCTTAGAACTCATCACAAGGCTTATATTTGTTTACAGCAGTTGTAAAGCCATGGTTAAGTTAGACCGAATAAATCTTTCCAATGAGGGTTTAACCAAATTTTTCAGTCCCATTGAAGCCCAGATTATGCATGTTTTGTGGACAAACCAGGAGTCAACAACGCCGGAAATTACCGAAAAAACAGGTATCCCTTTATCCAGCGTAGCAGGGACACTTGACAGACTTGTAAAAGCCGGTTATGCAAAAAGAACTATAGATAAAAGCGGCCACAGAGTCCGGTATCTGTACTCTGCAACCGAGTCTATGGACAATACAGCAAACACCATCACAAAGAAAGTACTGGACAGTCTTGTAGATACCTTCGGCAAGGTAGCTATTGAAAACTTTCATACTTACAAAAATAATAAGTAAATCCTTGAAACAAGTATATTCCGGTTGATTTTGAGTAGTAGACATGTTCTCCATAACACAGGAAATTGACTGTTATATTACATGCATCACCGGCTCCGACCTTTTGCCATTAATAGGGATACAGGCATTCCTGGCTTTTCTGCTTTTCACGTTTTATCTTAGAGCCAGAAAACCGGTTCTCAGGATTTCTTCGTTCATTGCTGCACAGCTATTCATGGTCTCTGTTATAGGCACGATTGTTTCCGCTATGCAGTGCAGTCAAATGCTGACAATTAAAATCTATACCGCCTACGTCATTCTTTCAACTGTAATTATTATACTCCTGCCAAGAGTTTATTACAAAATCCTGATCCGAAGATATGGCGCCCAGCCAATTACAGATATCATGGACTGGCCTCAGGCATTTGTGAATAGTCTAACTGACAGAGCAAAGGTGTATTATTATGATTCAGCAGTACCCGGGGCATTTGCTTCGGGAAAAAGCATTTTCTTATCAATGGGAATGCTTGAACTGATGGACGACTCGGAATTAAAAGCCGTAATTGCTCACGAAGTATGGCACATTCGCCATAATAACAAAACTCCTGTATTGAGGCAGCTGTCGCTCATGACTTTCACAAAAAACCATTCTGAGGACGAACTTGAGCTTCTTGCTGACGTTTTTGCCGGAAAAGTTGTTAGTGAAAGTTCAGTAGAGTCCGCAAGGGCAAAACTGAAATGAAACCCGAGTTGCGCTTCGGGATCACAGGAAATCAGATATTTTCTGGGAGTTGCACTGCAAGTGCAACAGCACGCGGTCCTTTTCGCTCCACTTCGTTTCGCTCAAGAGGACTAATTTATGGTTTATAGTGAGCTTTACTTAAGAGGGCTGAATTAAAAATATCCATAACCGGTACAACCTTTTTCGTTATACCGGGTCGTTTCTGTCACGTTCGACACAGGAGAGCGGTTTTTCCCAAAAGCCAAAAGAGAAAAAAGAAGAGAAAAAAGCAACAAATAGAAACGACTGAGGAACCAGTAAAAAAACCTGAAAATAAAGTAAAGTAAAGAGTTTGTGGGAATGCGGTCAAAACAGAATGTTAAGTTGTACCTGAAAAATACTCTTTTTACATTTGCTTTATTGATTTTTATTACTTTTTGATCGTCCACGGTCAAGAAGTTGATATTTTGACACTATATTTTTCCCAGTGCAGTTGAAGATTGACCTTAATTTGATTAAAGTCGATCGACCATGCCGCGCACGATGTCGTAAAGAAAGGTTGAAAGATGCCATTAAGAAAGATGCCATTAAGGCTGCCCTGTAGTAATATCAACCGATTAACTATGGACCACCTGCTTCAAACATTTTATCCTTCCTTCTTTTATCTTTTTCCTGCATTTGTCTTTTTTGAAAGAACCGCCAGCTTGCCTGGCTGAGGTGCTTATATTTATTTGTGAATTGAAATCCGCCTTTCAGGGTCAAAGGAAGTATTTCTCAGGCAAGGAACGTATTTCTGTATTCAGATTCTCTGAGTAATGCAAATTTACCTGTAATTATTTCCTGGTGTGACTGGCAAATGGCTTCAGCCCTGCAAGGTTTAGAAGAAAAAGAAATTATCAAAAAAGAAGTCTAAAAAATTATCAAGGAGTTATTAAACTCCTGGTTAATGGAAAGGATAACTTTTAGAAAACTACTAATAATTTAAAGAAGCTTAAAAAAAAGGAGCTTTAAATATGCCTTTTCATGTGATGCTAATCCCTACCCTGGGCTGTCCTGCTAACTGCAATTATTGCTGGAGTTCTGAGGAAAAATCCCCGATAATGAGCATTGAAACCATAAAAGAAGTGGTTGAATGGCTGAAAATCTTCAGGCAGGACTCGGTTACTTTTACTTTCCATGGTGGAGAACCTCTCCTTGCAGGGGAAGAATTTTACAGAGAAGCCTTACCCCTGCTGGTTGAGGGTTTGAGTTCCAGAAAAATTGCTTTTGCCATACAGACAAACCTCTGGAAACTTACTCCGGAAATAGCCGAGATTTTTGCCAGATACAATATTCCGATCGGCTCCAGCCTGGACGGTCCGCAGGAGCTTAATGACCTGCAGAGGGGAAAGGGATACTATGAAAAGACAATGAGAGGCTACGAGATTGCAAAAGCCCATGGGCTGAATGTGAGGTTCATTACTACTTTTACTTCCCACTCTGTGAAGTTCAAAGAGGATATTTTTAATTTTTACCTGGAAAAAGGCCTGACACTTAAACTGCATCCCTGCCTGCCGTCTTTGAAGGGTGACAACCCCGAGAAATGGGCACTTGACCCTGAAGAGTACGGAGAACTCTTAATTTACCTTCTTGACAAATATCTCGAAAACATGGGCAGAATTGAGGTTATGAATATTGACCACCTGTGCAAATGTGTGTTCACAGGCAGGGGCACTGTCTGCACCTTCGTGGACTGCATGGGAGATACCTTTGCAGTTGGTCCGGACGGAGGAATATATCCCTGCTACCGCTTCGTAGGGATGCCTGAATATGTAATGGGAAACGTCTATGACCGCCCGACAATGGCAGACCTCGCTCAATCCGATGCCTGGAAGCTCATGCACAAATTTAAGGAGTTTGTAGACACTGCATGCGGCAAATGCGCCCATATCAAGTACTGCAGAGGCGGATGCCCTTACAATGCTTTAGTACCCACTGAGGGGGAAGTAAAAGCTGTCGACCCGCATTGCGTCGCCTATAAGATGATATTCGATGAAATAACCAGCCGGGTCAACGAGGAAATGTTCGGATCCTCTGGCATGATGGATATGTTCCAGCCTCAATCTATGAAGCCTTCCAGGTCGGGCATAATGTCCCTTATGCTTAAAAAGATCTGAAAACAATGCTTTGTAGAAGATTATTTAAATTGTCTGCAAAAGGCCAAAAAATAGACATATAAAAAACATATCAGGCCATTCAGTTGAAATTGAAAAATTTATTTAGAAAACTTATGATCCCATAAGTTTTCTACAAAAGCGGAGTTCACTAAATTAAAACCTGCAATTTATTTTAAAGACGGGTTCGTTTATGTTTATGATCTCATTCCAAAACCTATTTTATTCTCAAATCAGTAAAGTTTGAGAACTATTTTTCATGATTATAACCTCAATTGATCATTCAGAATATGAGATCCGGAGGGGCAATTTTGAGTTTTGGGACCAGCTCGTTAATTATTACTCAAAAAATCCATGAAATTTTCTCCAGGCACATGTAATTTTAACTACTTATGTAGTAGTCTATTTATACGTTTTAACTACATGAACAGTAATATGAAGCAATACAAAACTATCAGACTTTCTAAAAGTGTATTATCAGACCTGAAAGCTTTGCAGAAAGCTGGTGAATCGATTCCGGATACCGTCAGAAGACTGAATAATGATTACTCGGATTGTGCTGAAGAAATTCAGTACAGATATTCAAGGGATATAATGACTGACGGGTCATTTACTCAGTACATTTCTATCACTGCGCGTAATAATAGCAGGTATGGTTTACGATATACTGAAAATTTCATGACGATAGGAGAAGATCTGAACGACATTGTCAGGTTTCCAAAAGACGTTCTCGATGAAATCAGCTGGATGCCACAACACCCGGACGAGATATTCAATACTACTATGTTCACTTTAATATCCATTGAAAAGGCTTTAATGGAATGGAATAGAGAAGACAAAAAATAAAACTAATATAAAAAATAAAACTAATATAAAAAATAAAACTAATATTCCACTTCTCTTTGTTAAAATTCCTATAACCGTTTTGTTTACTGACTCACAACCCAACCCACTATTCTATTTTCTAATCCTTCAATGTAGTAGCCAGGAAATAATTTGAATCTTGGCTTTTTTTAAGAGCCTGTCTTAAAATTCAAACAATTTCTACAGTCGGATAATGGGTGACGTTAACTTAAAATTCAGAAAGAAAATTCTTCCGAAATTTAGTTACACATTGACCTAAGGATAGTACTTTGTCCCGTAGGACTTACTTACTTGAGATCCAAAATCAAGCATAATAGATACCGTGGTTTAAGTATACATTTATAGACATTTAACGATTCTATTTTTTAAACTGGATAACTAATCTTCTGAATATGTAATGCAATAAGAAGCCCAGATACGGGTTTTCTTTAAGCTTGAAGCCTTTGTAATCAAATTTCTCGAGTCTCGTTCTATAGGGGGCTTGTAGTAGGGGTTATGGTAGGTTTTGTTTGACAGGACTTCGAATGGATATAAAGACCATGAAGCCTTGGACAAGCGCATGATGTCTGTATTTTGCCAGCACTTCCAACAATACCCTCCTTTTTTCAATTACTTATTCCAAAATCTCTCTGAAATCCTCATGATTCTTGAATTCAATATATACCAAGATTAAATTATATTTTTATTATCTATATATCATAGAAAATATTATATAGAAAGGAAAGCATCTAATATCTAAAATCTTTGTTACCGATTAAAAGACATTATTTGAGATATTTTAGAGTGTGGGATTCTAGCAAAGATTTTTTGAATCTATTGTGGGGGAGGAGTCAATATTCAGAGAAGAAGCAGGACTGATATTGCAGTAGATATTTTAAAAATTGCAAATAATGGAGCAAAGAAAACCCATATTGTTTATGAGGTAAATCTTAACTTCAACATCGCTCGGAAATATCTGGAAATGTTAAAAGAAAAAGAGCTTATCAGGCATGAAAACGGGCTTTTCATCACTACAGATAAAGGAAAGATTTTCCAAGAACTGGCTACGAAAATCAAGCTTTAAACTGCTTTCCATTTGCTTTTTTAATTTTTTATTAAATTTTTTCTTTTTTCTAGTTTACTGGTTTTAGATCATGGTAGGTCTTGTCTGATAGATTTACAGATAGTTATGTGAATGCAACAAGCAGGTTGGTTAATTATGTTTATTTTTTGTTCTAATATGAATGGTATCACGTTCCTGAGAACTATCTGCGGTAAGAGAATCAACATTCCTTTCATTCTATTTACGGGAGTCGGAGAAGAACTTATGCACTAGGCAATAGAAAATGGTGCAAATCCTTTCATTCTGAAAACGAGTGATCCAAAAACTCAGAATTCAGAGTTATCAAAACGAATCTTGCAGATTATAAACAGCAGTGCAGACCTTAATCGGGTTCCTGGTAACCTTTTTCTTAACTTTTCTATCCACATGTTTTTAGAATTAACACTCCTCTCTTTTTACTGCCTCATGCAAGTGGGAAGGAGTTATTCTGGATATCAAAGGACGAAATGAGACCATCTTAAGACATTTCAAGCTTTTGACAACAAGTACTTAGCTTTCTATCAATGTAGCTTCACATCTCTAAAAGCACACTAATTTGTCTTATTGATCTTATTGATCTTATTGATCTTATTGATCTTATTGATCTTATTGATCTTATTGGTAGGTCCAATAGATAAAGGTTCAACTGATAAGGGTCGACTGATAAGAATTAAACTTATACGGGACTTGAAGTGAAGAAAATCTGTATCTTTTCACACTCTTTCTTTTTTAGATAGCTTATTTAACATGATTAAGAAACTGGATACGAATATTATAGTTATCAATATCATATTTATGGGGCTGCTTATACCTGTACTGACAAAAGGGCTGGTAATAGAATAAGCCGCGTTGCGCAGCCCGTAGTAAGCCGATTCCAGAATCAATGCTAAAAGAGATATCAAACCAGCTATCAGAAAACTGCGTATTATAGTGTCAAGTTTCATTGTCTATCATCTTTTAGAACATTCTGGAATATAAATAAGTTTATTTCGATTGGGTGTTCGTAAATTTTCCTCGATAGATGAAAACACCCGTGAACCGCAGCACGATCATACGATATTTCTCGTCTCGTGTTTGTGAGTGGGTCGGCACATCTCATGGGAAATAAAGGTGTAAAGATTGGACGCCTTTATAATTGATTTTTGAGCATAAAGGAAAACTGATTGGCTCTATATGCAGAATCCTGAACTTTGAACTATGTACCGTTATTAGCTATATGAAACCCTTCCTGTCACGCTCGACGCAGTAGAGCGGCTTACCCAAAAAAGAAGAGAAAGCTGATAAAATCAACATAAAAAATTACTGAAAAAGTCAAAAATGAAAAAAACCAAAATCCCATCAAGGAGCAAATAAAAAGCTAAAACTATCTGAAAAATACCTCTTTCCAACATTTATTTTTCAGTTTCAATTTTCTTTCTTTTTTAAGGACCGCCAGACGAGCTGGCGGAGGCGTTTATATCTAGCTGTAAATTAAAATGCTGTTTCCGGGCTCGAGAGATATATTTCTCGGACTAGGTAGTGAGTTTCTTTACAGTTTTTCTATAGGATTCTCTAGCATTCTCGTAAACAGCATCAACCGACTAATCAAGAATCACCCATTTTTCCATGTTACAGATGAATAGAAAACTCTAAACGTTCATGTCTCAAAGTTAAACTGATTATCTATGAAAATCCACGTTCTCCAGCACTCCGCTCTTAACACCCTTGGTACAATTGAAGAATACGCCAGAACTAAAAACCACCTCCTTGATTCAACCCGTTTTTACAAAATTACAAATCCACCTTCGTTTGACTCTTTTGACCTTCTAATTATTATGGGCGGTCCTATGGGAATTTACGATTATGACGAAAATCCCTGGTTGAGAGACGAAAAAGCCTTTATCAAACAGGCAATCGAAGCAGGAAAACCAGTTCTTGGGATCTGCCTCGGCGCTCAGTTGCTTGCCGATGTGCTCGGCGCCCGCGTCTATGAAAACGGGCATAGGGAAATGGGCTGGTTCCCTATAAAGGCGGTAGCAGTAGAAAATAAACCTGAATTTGTCAAAGGGCTACCGGAAGAGATCACTGTTTTTCACTGGCATTCCAGGACCTTTGATCTGCCCGAGGGAGCTGTGCACCTTTATGAAAGTGAGGGATGCAGGCACCAGGCTTTCATATATGACAACCAAGTTTTGGCTCTGCAGTTCCATCCTGAAGTGCATGAAGGGAGGGTCAAGTCCATGATAGGGCGGTTCGGAAATGAGATGGGGAACGGGCCGTTTATTCAGAAAAAGGAAGAGATGGTGGGGAAGGAGAAACATCTGGCTGGAACGAAGGAATTTATGTTTATGGTGCTGGATAAGTTCGAAAAAATTACGCATTCTTAAAAGAGATCTTTCATCCCTGAGATCAGGGCTGCAATATCTTTCAGAGCAAGGCTCTTCTTAAACCCTGTAGGGAGAGCAATGTACTTCGGGCTCCAGATTGGATTGAATTTTTCTTTATATGCCCTCAGACCTTTATAGTTATAAATATAGTCGCCGTTGGCAAAGATTAAAGACCCGACTTTATGCCAGAGGGGGGCAAACTGCCTCTTTTCAAGGCCTGAAAGCGGAGCCATTCCTAGGGAGAAGCGTTTGTATCCGTTCTCTTTTCCCCAGAGTATGAGTTTGACAAAAAGGTAATCCATTGCCGGAGCACTGGATTTGTAACGCATCAGGTCAATACTGAATTCTTCTGCGCCTGCTCCTGTCCAGATATTTGTAAAGGCAACGATTTCTTCTTCGTTTCTGACAATCGCAAGAGGAAAATTACTTAGATATTTTTCGTCAAAAAATCCTACTGAGAATCCCTTTTCTTTTCCGGTTTTCATTTCCAGCCAGGCATCCGAGACCTGTTTAAGTTCAGGGATGAGGGCAATTACGTCTTCTGGCCGGATAATTTCAAACCAGTACCCTTTCTTTTCTACATTTTTCACTGCATAACGGAAATCTTTGCCTGCACTTCCTTCCAGTGTAAAGGACTCTAAGGGGACTTTTGCTTCTTCCCCTATTTTGATCAGGGTCAGGCCAAGGTCAAGGTAAATCGGGATATGTTTTTCACTTATTTCGTAAAAGACGGCTCTTCCCTGATGCAGCTTACTCATTTCATAAAAGTCCCAGATCAGCTCTTTTATTCTGTCGCTCTGCCCTACAGGGTCTCCCATAGCAATCCAGCTCTTTCCTGAGACTCCGTACATCAAAAAAGCCTTTTTTTTGTCATCAAAAAGCAGATATTTGTCACCTGTAAACGCCAGGTTCCCCAGGGGTTCCTTACTTTCCCTCACGATCGTTTTTGCGAGCTCCAGCTCTTCAGCTCCCGGGAGGTGGATATCCTTTGAAAAGGGGCTCAGCATTTTCATGACCCCGAGGACCAGTAAAAGGAAGAAGACTCCTACTACGGCTCTTAAAAAACTCGATGCCTGGGAATTTACCCCGAACTGCCACCAGAGTTCGTTTGAGTATTCCACATTCCGGTATGAAAAAAATCCGAGCCAGACAAAGCTTACAAGCACCAGAGTTATTGCAATTATATTTTCCCTGCTAAAAGACTGGTGCAAAAGTGAAGACTTCCTGTAAAAATGCTTCCTCGAGGGAAACAGGAGGACAGACATAGTAAAAAGCACTGCAGCTTCGTGATAATCAAAGTCCTTCAGAAGGGCAAAGCCACCTCCCAGTAAAAGGACTATAAGGGAGAGCACATAAGCCCCGTCGATCCTCTTCCATAGCCCGTTTGCCAGAAGTAAGAGTAATACACCTATTATACTTCCAAAGAGCCTGGAAGCTTCAATCAGAGGAAGAGGGACCATGTAAGTAATTTCATGCAGATACCTGGGGTTTGAAGGCAGGGCTCCAGAGAAGAGGAGGGAAATGCCCCCAAAAAAGATCACGATCGAAAAGACCTGGGGTGTTATTTCCGACAGGCTGGAATAGGTGAGCTTTCCGGCTTTTTTCAGAAACTCTTTTTTCTCTTCAAATTCGTGAAATATAAGAGCCAGAAAACCGAGCAGGAATGGGACAAAATAATAGATAAGCCTGAAGAGTACAAGAGGCCTCAGGATATCGACCGTGCCGAAATAAGGTTCCAGCATAAACAGCATGGCAGTCTCAAAAACAACGAGCCCACCAGGGACAGTGCTTATCAACCCTATCAGCTGCGCCAGCATGAAGAATACGAGCACATGTAGCAGAGTAAGCTGCGGGTTTGAGGGCAGGAGGAGATATATGATACTACCTGGAATCAGGTAGTCCCCGGAGGATAAGGCGAGCTGCAGGAGAGCAATTTTCGGCTCAGGGATCCTTATCTTATACCCCCTTACCTCAAGGTCCCGTCTTCGGAATGAGAGATAAAAATAAGCAGCAACAAGCAGCAGTAACAGGATTCCTACGACATTTAAAGGAATAGGGATCGCAGGTGTATAATTCGACAGTTTTACAGGATAAAATGTGAAAAGCAAGCCTGCAATAAAACAAAATCCGACCCAGAAGGTAGAGACACTAAAAACTATGATTTCCCATACCTGGCTCAAGCTCAACCCATATCCTGAGTATAGCCTGTAGCGGAGAGAACTTCCTGTCAGAAAATTAAAGCCCGCAGTGTGACTGATAGACTTGCTGATAAAAGAGGTCGTTGCAGCCTGTTTATAAGGCAGGGCCTGGTTGATATGGCGGGCTGCAAGATAATCGTAACCCGTCAACACGGCATAACTTAAAAAAGTTAAACCGATAGCGATCCCTATATGGCTTAGAGGAATACCGGCAATACTTTCCAGAACATAGCTCAGACGCAGATGGTGCATCTGTTTATCCAGAGTCCATAAAGCCAGGGCAAATATGATAGCCGGTAAGAGATAACTGACAAACCTTTTTACTTTAAGGGCTTTTTCCTGTGTACTATCGTTTTGTTTCATCAGGGTCGAGTATCCTTTTTGAATTATAGGCTCAGAATTTAGTATGAGAGTTAAAATCTGATTTGAGTCAAGGATCTGACTACAGTTAAGAATTGTATTATAATTAAGAATCGAAGCTCACAATTAAAAATTTATAATGTTGCACTTACTATGTTAAAGTAAATATATTTTTTGTAAGTTCTCAGCCGGAGGTTATTACAATTGAGACATCTGGAGTTCTTTTACTCAGGAATAAATGCGCCTAACTGTAAAATTTTTACTGGTAAGATATAATAAGGAACTGGAACTTTGAAGAACCGCTAGACAGGATGGCGGAGGTGCTTATATTTACCTGTAGATTAAAACCATTTTCGGAGTCAAGAGGAGTATTTCTTAGTACATGGGTACTTTTCAATATATTCAGGTTCCTTTTTAATTAAAGTTGAAAGAGTCCCCGAGGGCAATTAGGAAAACGAGTATTCCTGCTACTAGAAAAACTATCTCCTTAGCTGTGAGGGGTTTTTCTGAAAGTTCAGGAGATTTTTCATGCCAGTAAACATTCAGGGAATTTAAAACCGGAATGAATGACAGAAAAGAGAGATGAGCAAGCAGCCAAACTGGCTCTTTCCATATAGTTGTTGTGTTTATCCACATCCAGAAAAGTATGAGAAATGATGTTGGATAGTTGACATGATGACCTTCTTTTTTCAACATATCAGAAAACCTGTAGAATAATGAAGACATGAAAAAGGGCATCAAAAACGTTCTCCAGAAAGGAGAGACATTAAGGTTATCTTTTTCCTTGAAAAATTTCCATCCTTTATAATTCCAGTATATTTGATAAATCCCTAAAGATGCTACAGAGAAAAGTGCAAATTTCCAGACAGAAAGTACCCTGGAATATTCTATTGTTGCCTTGCAATAATTCTGTTCGTTATCAGGCATAGATAACCCTCATTTCATTTCCCTTATTGTATCCTGTCTTACTTATCGTATTCAGAAAAGGCCCTTAGCCCTTAGAAAGTTCGGACTCTTCTAACTCTGTAAATAATATGCTTCAGAGTATACAGAGGGCTCAGACTATATAAATTTTTGTTTTAAGTTATAAAAAAGACCTGTTTCCGCCACTTCATCGAATAAAATATGAAAAGCAAGTCTGCAGCGCAGCAAAAGTAAATCCAGGTAAAAAGTCCGGATAAAAAGTTCAGGTAAAAAAGTCTGGATAAAAAGTCCGGATAGAAAGATCAGTAAACTCCCGGTTTGCGTATAACCTACCGATTTAATTTATGGTGGGTAAGGGGCATTCTACCCCTTCTCAAAACCGCAACCATATGAAATAAAACATTAAGGGTTTGATTCACGAGGTTTCTGCATTTTCAGCATGTCTGAGAGTAATAAAACCTGTACTCTCCTCACTCCCTGCTTTTACACTGTTTCTGGAAACCGATGTTACATGTTTCGTCTCTGCTGGCTGCTGCTTGATCTCTGCATTTCCGTTGTTCCTGAGGAACCTGAATTCCTTTGCAAGCATAACTGTCACCACTGCCATCATAATATATTCCGTAGTCGGCGGTGCAGACCAGACTCCGTCCAGGCCGAAAAATTGAGGCAGAATGAACAGCAAGGGAAAGAGGAAAATAAAGATCTTTCCAAGATGGATGAAAAGTGCTGCCCTCACTCTGTTAATCGACTGATAATAAATGGCAGTAAGCAGCACGATGCCTTCAACGAGCAGAGAGAACATGAAAATGTTCATTCCTCTAAGTGTAACTTCCAGAAGTTCGAAGTCATTCTGGCTGAAGATCTGTACCAGGCTTTCCGGGAAGAGGTAGACCAGTGCAAATCCCAGAACTCCGATGAGGGTACACGAGAGCATTGTCAGTTTGAGAGTCTTTAAAACCCTTCCATAGTTGCCAGCTCCGTAATTAAAACCTATAATCGGCTGCACACCAAGGGCTATCCCTTCAAAGAGCATGTAGAAAACTGAAAATACATACCCTATAATGCCATAGGCTGAGACCGCAAGCTCGGAACCGTATCTGAGCAGCATGTAATTCTGCACAAAGAGTACGAGAGCAAACGACATCTGCATCACAAAAGATGGGACACCTGCTTTAAGGATCTGCACCGAGGTAGTGGTTTTAATTCTCATTGCTTTAAGCCTGAGTTTCAACTTAGCCTCGCTGCCGAAAAGGTAGCTCGTAAGCAGTACTGCCGGCAGGGCAAAGGAAATCATTGTTGCAGTGGCTGCACCTGACATGCCCATTCCCATGCGCATGACAAAAAGGTAGTCAAGTACGACGTTTGCGACCACGCCTGCAACCATGATGCTCATGCAGAGTTTCGGCTTCCCGTCATTCCTTACCAGGGGCTCGAGGGCAATAGTAAGAATCATAAAAACCGAACCCGCAAAAATTACCTGGAGGTATTCACGGGCAAAGGAGAGGGCAGGCCCGCTGGTCCCGAGTAAGTTAATAGAGGTTTCGCAAAAGATCAGCCCGCCTGCAGTAAGAATGGCTCCTGCAAGGAGACTTAAGGGAAAAGCATTGTTCACAATCTCCAGGGCTTCCCTGGTATTTCCCTCTCCGAGTTTCAGGGCTGTAAGACTGGAAGAGCCGATTCCGATAATTATACCTGCTCCGATTATAGCCAGATAAGGGGGATAAGCAAGGGTAATACCTGCAAGTCCCTGGCTTCCAACTGCGTTCCCTATAAAGAAACCGTCGATTATTCCCTGGATTCCGGCAATGACGACTCCCACAACTGCCGGGAAGGCAAATTTCCAGAACAAATTCAAAATATTCCCGGATCTCATTTCTTCATCGCTTATCATACCCTGGTCTCCTGGAGTTTCAAAGCTATGTTTTCTGGAGTTTGTAGCCTGATTTCCAGCCCTCTCAGATAGGGAAAGGCCAGGGCTTTTCTCACGAAGGACCTGTTCAAAGAGAGGTCAGTGACATTAGACTTTTTCGGGGTTTTGTATACTTTTAAAAAATTGAGACAACGTCGATCAACTTTTTTGAATTGTTGCTATAAAGACATTTTTCGTTCCGGATGAAGCTTCGGAAAATATGCTAATCAAAGGTGTGGTTGCTTTATCGCAGAATTAATTTTTCTGCATGTACTGAGCCAATAATTGCATATATTCTAAGGATATTATTCCTGGGCTGGTTATTTTCCGGATTGTTTTGCATTACATCTCTGCAATGCTCTTCAATTTTTTACAAAGCTTCATCATATTTTAACCGGTAAAAGCAGATTCAATCATAATAGTGAATTCTGAAGAAAGATTTCTAAATAGAAATTCCTGATAGGAAAATCCTGAGTAAAAATCCCTGATAAGAATTCTAAATAGAGTTTCTATGATATTATAAATAAAGCAAATTATCCAATACTCAGATTGTTCGTCTAATCAGCTAATATTTAATTACTAATAAATATCTATGCCATATTTATACATTCACAGTCTCTCCTGTTTTACCAGGTTACTTTCCTAAGACCAAAAACGCACGCATTGGCCTCGATCTGGAGACATCCTTCATGACGCGGAGGCATCTCCCATTAAGCTGAGCTTTAAGTTTGCTATCAAAAAGCCATACGAAACGATTTTCAGGCAAGGGGTAAAGAGGGTCAGCTTTTGCCTCTTGATTGTAATGTCCTGCCCGGGCATCATTAGTCTCGTATTTTATGAATTTCACGTACCTGCTACCATCCCTCCTAAAGGAATCTTTGCAGGAGCTGTTTCTAAACCTGATATGAATTTATTAGTTCAGGTTAATTTAATTGTCCCAAATATATATAAATTCTCTGTTATAAGTATTGAATATTCTTTGAAAGTCTGGAGATAAATTCATAAAACTCAAAAAACACTGTATTATGAACTCCAGTTTAGAAATTGGCAGTGATTTTCTAATAAGGAAAAAATTCAATGAGAGTTGAAAATTTATTACAGGTCCGGATTCTGGACAGGAGCTTTCTTTTCAGGATCAGGGTAGAATGAGGGACTGGCCTGATGATTGTTCAGGAAACACAAAGATAATTCTGATGTGAGATACTTCCTCGTTGTTTCCAAACTATCTCCAGATATGGAAATCGGAGCAGGAACATTTATGCTTAGAGGCTGCGTTTAACCAAAGGCAATGAGTCTTAAAAGCCTATTATCTTTGGAAAACTCGTTTATTCTGAAGAACCCACTTATTCTGAAGAACCCACTTATTCTGAAGAACCCACTTATTCTGAAAAACCCATTTATTCTGAAGAATTCGATCATTCTGAAGAATCCATTTACTCTGAAGAACTTGTTTGCTCTGAATACTCTGAAGAGTCCGTTTATCAGGAAGAACCCGTTTATCCTGACGAGCCTTCTCTTTCTGGTGTTATTTCTTATATTTATTGCAGGCTCAGGGTGTACAGGTGCTCAACAAAAAGACTCAGCTAAGCAATTAATGGCTTCAAACTTTTCCCTCGACTCTTCCCCTGTAAATTATGTTTCTGTTAACGGAGTCGAACTCGGATACCGTGAATTTGGGTCAGGAGAGCCACTTTTATTGATAATGGGATTTGGGGGAACCATGGATACATGGAACGAAACTTTTGTATGGGAGCTGGCTCAGGACTACCAGGTTATCACATTCGATAACAGAGGAGTAGGTTACTCTTCGGATAACGGGGAAAATTACTCCCTTGAACTGTTTGCCAGTGATACTGCAGGTCTGCTTGAAGCGCTTGAAATTCCGGAAACCAGTATATTCGGGACATCAATGGGTGCATCAATTGCCCAGGAGCTGGCTCTTAATTATCCTGAAAAAGTTGATAAGTTAATTTTCTCGTCTGCGGTTTACAGTGTTAATGCCCCTGAAGCCGGACTTCTCAAAAGTATGTTTCAATCCTTTGCAGACAATTCTGAAATAAGCCCGACAATCCGGAAACAGGCAGATGCAAACCTGGAATGGAACGGCACCTACGAACGCCTGCCTGAAATCAGGAGCAAAACCCTGCTTATTGTTGGTACGGAAGACGAGTACACGCCCCCCGGAATTACTCTAGCAATGGCAGAGAAGCTTCCGGAGGTACAGGTTATTATCTTTGAGAACACAAAGCACTCCGGAGAACGCTATTTCCCTGATAAATATTCAGAGGCAATTCTTGACTTCCTTAATAAAGAAGAGCCTGCAGATAATTAAATTTGCTTCTTTATTGAAATTTGTTCCTTTATTGAAACCTACTTCTTTATTGAAATCGCTCCTGCTTCTAATAGAATTAAGGTTTTGTTAAGGGCGTGTTAAGGATTTTTTAAGGGCTTGCTAAGGGTTTTTTAAGGGCTTGCTGAGAGTTTTTTAAGGGGTTTAGTAGTCTGCTTTTAAATTTTCCATCCTCAACCCCATGCAGGACGTTCAGAAGGATTTCCCTGTTTATGTTTCCTTTCTGCATAACACACGAAACATTTCTGTTGAGCAGCTCCTTTTCTTCAAAGCTAAGATCCTTGGCAGTACATACGATGATAGGGATGTCTATAGTCTCCGGATTTTCTTTAAGAGCCTTGATGACATCAAAACCCGTAAATTTCGGCATCATGAGGTCAAGGAGGATCGCATCAGGGTGACATGTTTTGGTTTTCTCGATTGCTTCCCTGCCGCTGTATGCGCAGACCGGTTCGTATCCTTCCTGCTCTATAATGGAACTGAGGAGTTCGATTATAGCCGGTTCATCGTCTACGATTAGAATCTGAGGAGATAAGTTTGCAGCTGTTCTTCCTTTTATTTTCTGCAGACTGGAAAGGAGATGTTCTTTTTCTACAGGCTTGATCAAATGGTCAAACGCACCCCATAGGATGCTGCAGTTTTTGTCATCATCCATGGAAATAACCAGGATAGGGATACCGGCTGTAGCAGAATCCTTTTTAAGATTTCTCAGAATATCCCAGCCGCTAACCCCTGGCAGCATAATGTCAAGAGTAATCACAGAAGGCTTCAATTTACGCGCCAGCAAAAGAGCTTCTTTCCCGCTGGAAACTGAAGCAACCCTGTATCCTGCCTCAGAAAGTGTGATAATTAGAAGTTCCCTTGCCATTTCATCGTCTTCAACAACAAGTACAAGGTTCTCATCCCCTGTGGTTCCGTAAGGCTCTATAATTACGGGGGTCATTACCTGAGTCCCGGTTTTATCATCTCTTTCTGGCTCTAAGGTTTCTTCTTTTTCTTCTTTTTCCTCCTTTTCTTCTTTTTCTTCCTTTTTGGCTATCAGCGGGACAGCTTTTTCGGAAATACCCGGACCGCTTACGTATTTTTCGGAAGGTTTCCTGTATTTCAAAGGCAATTCGAATGTAAAAATCGAACCTTTTCCAGTTTCGCTTTCGACCCAGACCCTGCCTCCGTGGAGGTCTACAAACTTCCTGACAAGAGCCAGCCCGAGGCCTGTACCTTCATACTGGCGATTAATACTGGAATCTATCTGCCTGAATGGCTGGAAAAGGAGTTTCTGGTTTTCCTCTGAGATTCCTATCCCTGTATCCGAAACACTGACCCTGACAGAGTCTCCTGCTTTTGTGGCTGAAACTGCTACTGACCCGCCTTTTGATGTGAATTTTATGGCATTACTTATAAGGTTGTAAATAATCTGCTTAAAACGCACCCTATCAGCATAGACCGAAAGCTCGGGCTCCACACTATATTTCATTGAGATATCTTTTTTCAGAGCAAGAGCTGAGGTTATAGCTCTGGTATCGTTAAATACCTCGGATACTGAACACGTTTCCGGCTCCAGTTCCATCTTGCCTGCTTCAATTTTGGAAAGGTCAAGAATATTATTTATTAGAGTGAGAAGATGTTTTCCGCTGTTAGCTATATTGTTGAGAAACTTTCTATTCTGCTCATTGAATTCTCCGCTCATTCCGCCAAGCATCACGTCCGAAAATCCGATGATTGCGGTAAGAGGGGTCCGAAGTTCATGGCTCATGTTTGTCAGGAACTCGCTCTTGGCCCTATTGGCACTTTCAGCAGCAAGCTTTGCCTGCAACAGCTCTTCTTCGGCTTTTTTGCGTTCTGAGAGGTCGATGAAGCTCTCTATCAGGTACTCTCTATCTCCTATTTTTACAGGCACCACACTTTTCAGGACAGGTAAATGTTCGTCTTTTCCATTTCTGAGTAGTATTCTTTCAGACCTGTCGACAGTCCTCCCCAGGTCAGTTATCGGACACCTGTTTCTCTCAGCAGGACAGATGAATTTATGGCAAACATGTCCGATTAGATTTTCCCTCGAAAGCCCTATTGCTTCTTCAGCTGCCTGATTTACTTCCACTATTTCGTGTGTAGTGGCATCTACCAGCAAAATACCGCAGAGAGCGTTGTCAATTAGCTTTTTCAACCTCTCATGGCTTTCCCTCTCGAGTTTTTCAGCTTTTTTACGTGACGTTATGTCTCTGACAACAAACTGGACTTCTCTGTTTTCAAGGCTCAAGAAAGAAGAGCTAACCTCCACATCAATAAGAGCCCCGTCATGTTTCTGAATTTTCATTTCAAAACGTGCATCCCCGTTTTCAAGGGTAGTTTTCAGGGCTTCCCTGACTGTTGGCAAATATTCTCCGGGCACCAGTGATTCCAATGAGACGTTCTCAAGCTCCCCATCGCCCAGCCCGAGGGCTACCCGGCCTTTTTTATTAAGATCCAGGACTTTTTCCTCGTTCAGAATCACGATTGCATCATTTGACTGTTCAAACAGAGCCCTGTATCTTTTATCTTTCTCCCTGAGGCTCTCTTCTGCCTGCTCCTGGAGTACCAGGACATTTTCAAGTTCCATCCAGCGCCTCAGAGAGAAAATTCCGAGAGCAAAGGTGAGATAGACAGAAAGAGTAAGCAGCCCTCCGAGCTTCCGGGAATTGTATTCTTCAACGAATAAAACAATGGATTCAAAAAGGCCAAAGTAGGAGGCAAAGAATGTAAAAAAAAGTCCTGCAACTAAAATAATCAATAACTCATCCGATTTTTTCCCAAATATATTTCTGAAAAAACCTGGCATTATATAGTTTCCATAAAACAAAAATAATACCCCTGCTCTCTGTTTTCACTTCATGCGATGAATTCTGCTATAATCGATTTGAATCTATGGATATCGATAGGCTTGGAAACATAACCGCTACATCCTGCTTTCAGAAACTTTTCCTCATCACCGCGCATAGCATGGGCTGTAAGGGCAATAACCGGGATCTCCCGTGTGGCAGGATCTTCTTTCAATATTTTTAATACTTCAGTCCCGTCAATCCCGGGCAACTGTATATCTAATAATATAAGGTTTAGTTTACTTTTTTTGCATAGTTCTATAGCTATAGATCCATCCACAGCCTCTATTGGCTCGTATCCAAATGAAACCAGTAGAGTCCTGACAAGTTCCATAATTAAAGGATTGTCTTCCACGACAAGTATACTTTTCATAGGCAACAACCACGAAATTACTTTATTCAATTTCATTTTTTTTCTTTAAATTCATAGCTTCATTTGAATGTGATAAGCATTCTCCAGAAATAAAGAATGTTCCAATAATACTAATGTTTGTTAGGATATTAGACTTATTTATTTAAATAAGTTTCAGTATATATCTAAATTAATAAATTAATAAAGTTCAGATGAACCTCAAAACCATCAAATCAAAGACACATCAATATAACAGGTTAAGGAGCAATAAGAGCGGTTAAGAGACAAAAAAGACAATAAAAAAGGTTAAAGAGCAATAAGGAAGGTTAAAAGACCAAAAATAATTTAAAATAATTTAAAGGGAATAAAAGCGGGTAAGAAATGCGGGTCTACTTTGTAGACATTCCGGACCTTACCATCCATTTTTTATGCGAGAAGCACCTTTACGTTTTAAACCGGCTCTAAAATGATTTGCATAAGCCCTTTTTCTTTACAGTTACCACAGCTTTTCAGCTACCGAAATTTTCCATTCACCAGAAGTTACAGTTATCTGAATAAAATATCCCCTGATCTGATATGTCTGACAAAAATTTTTCCTGCAATCCTCCTGAAATCCTTTCCCCGGTCGGCGATAACGAAGCCCTGCTCGGCGCAATCAAGGGAGGAGCCGATGCCGTCTACCTCGGGGTCGGCGAATTCAATGCCCGCCAGGGAGCCAAAAACTTCACAGCTGATGACCTGGAAGCTGCCGTTGACCTGGCTCACTCATACGGAGTCCTTGTTTACCTTGCCCTGAACATTCCTATCAAACAAAAAGAACTGCAGCAAGCCCTTGATATAGTGGACCGCGCATACGCAGCCGGAATCGATGCAATTATTCTGCAGGACCTCGGGCTTCTCAGGCTTTTAAAGGAGATCTATCCGGACCTGGACCTTCACGCAAGCACGCAGATGACTATCCACAATAAAGAGGGAGCGGATTTTGCAGCACGCCTGGGAGCAAAAAGGGTGATCGTTTCCAGGGAACTTACTACTGACGAAGTAAAGGATATTGTGGACCACTCTAACGTGGGTATTGAAGTCTTCGTTCATGGAGCCCTCTGCTATTCTTATTCAGGCAAATGCCTCTTCAGCAGTTTCCTGCACGACAGAAGCGCAAACAGGGGAGCCTGTGCCCAGCCCTGCAGGCGCAGATACAGTTTCCTTGTAAACGGCAGGGAAATTGATGAAAGGCATATAGGGGGCAGTTACCCCATAAGCTGTGCCGAGCTCTCAACTCTCACAGGGCTTGAGGAAATAGTAAAAACAGGGGTCGTAAGCCTTAAAATCGAAGGCAGGATGAAAAAGCCCGAATACGTGACTGCAAGTGCAGCTGCCTATAAAGCTGCAGTTGAAAGCATATGCAGTCCCGGAGAAAACCCGACCCGAGAGGAACTCGAAACAAGAGAAGCCGAGCTTGCAAAACTCTTTTACAGAGGCTTTACCAGGGGTTTCATACTCGGGGAAAAAGGTGTGTCCCACCCCAGATACAGCTCAAACTACGGTGCATTCCTCGGGAAAGTCCTGGACATCTCCCGTTCAAAAGGGAACACAAAACTTACAGTCCGGCTGGAAGAAGACATCCAGGTAAAAGACGGCATAAGCATCTTTACGCGGGAAAGGATGCTCGGCTCTGCAGTAACAGGCATTATTACAATTACTGGCGAGCGCGTAAAAAACGCAAAGAAAGGCGAAAAGGTAGGGCTTGAAATCAGCTCGAAAACAGGCAGAGCCGTCCAGAGGGGAGATGAAATTTACCTTACAACAGATACTCAGCTCCTTGATACCCTCCAGAAAACAAAACTGAAAGCTCTCCCCGTAAGCCTGAAGGCAATAGCCAGGAAAGGGGAGCGGTTTAAGGTTGAGATAAGAGAAGAAAACGTCAGAAAGGAATACAGCGGAAAGAGGGAAGAAAACGGAAGGGGCAGCAGAAAAGAAGAATCCGCGTATGCAGAGTTTGCGGATGACTATATCGTCCAGGAAGCCGAGAAAGTCCCAACAACTGAAGAGCAGATAAGAAAGGCAATGGAAAGCCTTGGGGACACTCCTTTTGAAGCCGCCTCTATTGAGATAGAAGCTGACGAAAATATCTTTATCCCGGTCGGCGTGCTTAAGAATACGAGGAGAAAAGCCGCAGAACTCCTTCTGGAAAAAACCCTTACGGCAAAGAAAAAAGAGCAAAAACACCCTGATCTGGCAGATTTCAACCGACTATGCACTGTAGAAGATGGTACAGAAAATCAAGACGAAGAAATTAAGAATGAAATCGGTAAAAATGAAGTCGGTAAGAATGAAATCGGTAAAAATGAAATCAGCATAAACAGGGCCAGGGTAAAAGGCACAGCTTCAAAGAAACTCCTCCTGAGCGTTGAAGTACAGGAGATTTCCTCTCTCTTACGGGCAGCCATAGCTGGAGCAGATATTGCTTATATTCCGGCATCACTGTTTGAAGAATTGATGTCTCCCAAAAATGCGGAGAAACTTGAGGATTTGAAAGCAGAAAGAACCGAGCTCGTTTTCAGGATCCCCAGAATTACACACGACAGTGAACTGAATGAATTAAAACCCGTGCTGGAAAAAATAAGGGATGCCGGTTTCAGTGTGGCATGTTCCAGCCTCGGAGCCGCTCAGCTTGCAAAAGAGCTTTTCATACCCTTTGTCGCCCAGAAGGACTTCAATATCTTCAATGCTTTTACTGCCAGCACCTTGTATCAGGCAGGCGCTTACAGGGCAACCCTTTCAAGTGAACTGAACCTGAGCGAAATAAAACATGTCTGTGAAACGCTCCATACATGTGGGATTTCAGGCCAGACCGAAATTTTAGTTTACGGCAGGGAACTGATGCTTATTACGGAGAATGACCTCTTAAAGCCCCTAGTTGACCGAAAAATCGTAAGAAAAGAAAGCGAAGTGCTCCTTGTTGATCAGAGCGGCTCTGAGTTTCCAGTCCAGCGCCTGGGCACCCGGACCCTTATCTATAATTCTAAGATCCTTGATATGCTGAAGTATATTAAGAATATTAAAGGGTATGGCGTGGACGTGATCAGGCTTGACCTTTCTTTCAATACTCCTGCCGAGGTAAAAGAGATTACAGAAGTGTATAAACAGGCTATTGCAGGAAAAGAGGTAAAATTGAAACCTGCAAGAGGGGTTGAATATACTACCGGGCATTATTTTAAAGGAGTTTGAACGCCTGAATTTCGCTTCGGCACCCGAGTTTCGCTCGGGAGCACGAGGTCCTTTTCACTATCTTCGCTCGCTCAAGGACAGGAAATTGAGAGAAATCGCTGATAGAAAAAGCCTGTAAGAATTGCGGAAAGACCTTCTTTACTAAGAACTCGAAAAAAGAAATCTGTTCTGCTAGTTGCAGGACAACTATCTCAAGGAAATAAAGTCTTGAAAAAAATAATCAGGAAAAACTCTTCATTCAAACAGAGGGGAAAAAGTTATTTAATCCAAATAGCAGCCCGATGAAGATAATCATCTGTCTTTCGGAAGTCTCTAACATCACAACAAAGCTTATGTTTCAATGTGAGTTTCATAATAGCACTTTTTTCTTTAAAGTGTTTGGAGGAGTCCCGTATACTCCTCCGAATTAAACACTTTAACATGTGATATCTTTTCAAGTATTTAAAATTTGGTCTGAAAAAAGAGGGTAAAAAGAACTCATTTTTTTATTTAAAGGTTTTTTAATCCTCCGTCACAGTTATATAGTCATAGTCATGAAATGTCTATGCTTATATAATTATAACTATGCCGGTTCAGCAAAATATTAATTAAAAGAGGCTTTTTTCAATTTAGAGGCGTTATAAACCCTCTTTAAAGATATACGTTTTTTTCGATTTAAAGGCTTAGCATACCTCTGTTAAAAAACACAAAATTTCTGAACCTGTATAAATGTAACTATGGTGTGTTTAACATAATCCGGCAAACATACTTTTAAAAAAGAATTAAATTGAAGATAATGTCGCAACTTTAGTAATTTTAACAGTCTGCTTTAAACCTACTTTTCTAAACTCATTCATTCAGGAGACTATAGGAATACTGGAGTTTCCGCCGATTAAGCCGTTCTAAAATGAAAAATTACCTCGGATAGATTCCCTAGGACAAATTCCAATCAATTTTTCTGAATTTCTCAGTATATGTACAAAACACGCATAGTATGAAAATATAAAATGAGAAGTAACACGTTAATCTAATGGATGAATTCTTTTTTGCACCATTATATTAAAACGATTATAAATTAAGAACGAGAAATTTATTGGATCTTGTTGACTCAATGAATAAAACCGATGTCGGCTAAATGCAGCTATGTGTTTTAGTAAATATCTACTCCATAGACTTTAGACATAATTCTAAAATCGTTATCATTTGACTTAATATTGGAAATTCATACATTTACCTTCGATTACTCACTATCAAATGCAAAAAAATTATCTGATACACATAGTCTCTTTTTTATACTGTTCTTGATATCGAAAAACAGTCGTAGTTTTGGATTTTATAACAATCGTTAATATTAACTTAGTGACTGCTCCCCTCATTAAAATGAGGGGCATCTATCGGTTTTACGAACAGACTGTAATCCCAGTCTGAGAATGTTAATAGAAGCATTAAGATCACGGTTGATAGATAGACCGCAGAAAGGACAATTATGAGTTCTTTCTGACAGGTCTTTTTCTACCAGCATACCACAACTTGAACACATCTTAGAGGTATTCTTAGGATTTACAAGAACTAGTTTTCTACCAGCGTTTTCAGCTTTGTAGGAAGTATAAGTTACAAGTTTACTCCAGGCAGCATCAAGAATGTGTTTAGCCAGATTGTGATTTTTTGACATATTCTTAATGTTAAGATCTTCAAAACAGATTATACCATAATTATCAACAAGACTTTTACTGAGTTTTTGAGTAAAGTCTTCTCTTTTGTTAGAAATTCGTTCGTAGACTCTACATAATGTTTTAAGGCATTTCTTTCTTTCAGGAGTTCCTTTTTCTGCTTTAGATAACTTCCTGTTAGCTCTTGCCAGTGCCTTTTCTTCTTGTATGTAAAATCTAGTACTTCGATTCCAAAGTATGTTCACAAACCTAGACTTTTGAGTTTGCCTATATATCACGAACCTACTACAAAATAAAGGATTTATTTTGGAATCGATTCACTAGGATTGGGAACATACGTTCCATTTGATAATGTAGCAAAGGAAAGAATTCCAACATCAACACCTACTGACTTATCAGATTTTTTAAGTGGTTGATAAGTTTCAACATCAGTAAGTATTGATACAAACCATTTTCTGGTTGAAGTTCTCCGTATAATTAAGCGTTTAATGTTTCCTTCAAATGGTTTATGCAGTTTGTTTTTTAT
>NZ_WJBI01000012.1:0-19364 GCF_020804225.1 Methanosarcina sp. DH2 | reverse complement strand
TTATAAACCCATCTACAAAGTTCCAGAGTAGAATTAAGTTCTGTAATCTGTGATTTTGTTGGATAGATTCTATAACGATTAACTTTAGGCATATTACAGTATAATGTAATTTTACCTAAATAAAAGTTGTTATGTAGAAGTTGACGGCTGTATCCCGCCATTAAAATGACGGGGATTAGCCTTAGATGCTCCTAAAAGTGTCAAAGTGAAATAATTTCAGGATAAAACAAAAAGAAAAGTGGATTTAATTGAAAAATGAAGGGGTTTCCACCTAACTTGAAGAAGATACCTCTTTTGCTAGAGTATAACTTCCAGTATTTGGCGAAACAGGGAAAATGAAAAAATTATTTATAATACCTGACAAATATGTATAAGAGAATGCTTATATGCTTATAATTAAGAGGTGAATTAGTGGAAGGTCATATAAAAAACATGGCTGAAGTTCTCAAAGCCCTTGGTGATGAGAAAAGGCTAAAAATAATAAAAATATTTGCTTCTAATAATAACGAAATCTTTTGTGTTTCTGATGTAGCTAAACAACTTGGCATTTCTCAACCAGCCACATCCCAGCATATAAAAATTTTAAAGAATATTGGAATACTTGAAGAAAATCGAAGAGGTTTTAGAATCTTCTATAAAATTAATTCCGATGTGTTGGCTGAATATAGAAAGGACATAGATGAACTATTTAAGACAGCCTTTGAGAGATGCCAATATAATTTTGCCTGTAACAAATGTCCTTATAATAATAATAATAATAATAATAATAGTAATAATAGTAATAATAAGCATCAGTAAGCGGATATTGAGTCTTGATGATAAGTATTTGAGTGTTAGTAAATACATAACGTCTTGACTATAAGTATTTGCCTATAGTCTTATAGACGATGGGAATATAATTACATGAACTGATTCGCAAATATCGCAGGCGCGTGTGTGGCTCAGCATTCCTATCGCGCTTTTAAGATAAACAAAAAGGAGATTTACAAGATGTTGTTTTCAATCGTCATTCATCAGATGATCCTTTTCTTCAGTATTCTTCTAGTCGGAAATGTGGCGGCTAAGCAGGGTGTTATCCAGGAAAATTATCTACCGGATCTTGCTAAACTGGTTTCAAAGATCTTTCTGCCTGTGCTGATCTTTTATATGACCTATGCCGGAACGACAAGGCAGATGGTCTGGGAGAATGCCGCAATGATCGGTCTTGCGGCTCTGTTTTATGTGATCATTTCAGCCGTTACCTGGATTATAGCAAAAGGGCTTCGCCCGACCGGCGACAAAGCAAAGGTTTTTCAGTTTGCGTTCATTTTCGGAAACACCGGATTTGTCGGTGTACCGCTGCTTATAGCTCTATTTCCGAAGGACGGCATTTTGTATCTAGCGTTGTTCAGTATTGTCGATCAACTCCTGTTCTGGACTTATGGGGTGTATCTTGCAACTGCATCCGATAAAAAAGCGAAAATAACATTAAAGAGCTTTGTGAACCCCAACATCGTTGCGATTGCTTTGGCACTCATCTTCATTATGATCGGTGTCAAGCTGCCCACGGTCGTTGATGATACACTTGAGACGATCAAAAACGCGGTCGGTGCTATGGCCATGATCTATCTGGGCGCCTTGATCTTCTACTCCGACTGGAAGACCGCATTCAAAACAAAAGATCTGTATTTCGGCATTGTTGTTAAAATGATCGTTTTGCCGATCCTTTTGGGCAAGCTCCTGTTGATGACGGGTCTGCCGAATAACATGATCTGGTCCATGATCATCCTGATGTCCCTGCCGACGATGACGGTCGTGCCAATGATCGCAAAGCTATACGGACACGAAGGTGCCTACGCCGCTGGAATAACGGCTGCAACGCTGGCTGTAAGTATAGTGACGATTCCCCTGGTGGTGTTTTTCACAACTTGACTTACGGAAAAGTAGATTCTTCTATGCTTGCCACATTTGCCTTAAATTTGGAATAAATGGCATTATGAGAAACTTTCTATCGGTATTAATTCTTTATAAAAACTTATGATGAAAAGCATAAGAAATGAGATCATATTTATAAATAATTATTTATAAAAACATTTACTAAGCTTAGACTTAAAAACTAAATTAAATTTGGTGAAAAAATGAACCGTGAGAATACTAACAATCAATTAAGTGAGAATAACAATACTTCTGAGGACCTCCATGAGCAAAATCATAAACATGGGTTTTTCTCTCATTTTCACGGGCACAGCCATACTCATGGAAAGGTGGATCCCTCTACACTTGCTACGAGTAAAGGGCTCCGGGTTCTTAAATGGTCATTTATAGGAATGATGGTAACAGCGATTCTGCAATTTATCATTGTTTTTATGTCTGGAAGTGTTGCCCTTCTTGCGGACACAATTCATAATTTCGGGGACGCTGCAACTGCAATCCCCCTTGCAATAGCTTTTATCTTGGCAAGAAGGAAGCCAAGCAAAAGCTTTTCCTATGGATATGGCAGAATGGAAGATATTGCAGGTGTGATTATCGTTCTCCTGATCTTGTTCAGTGCAATTGTAGCAGGATATGAATCTATTAACAGGCTTTTTAATCCCCAGCCAATAAAGCATTTATATGCTGTAGCTGCTGCTGGAATTATTGGCTGCATTGGAAATGAAATAGTGGCACAGGTGAGGATAAAAGTTGGAAATGAAATTGGCAGTGCAGCCCTAGTTGCTGATGGTTATCATGCCAGAGTTGATGGCTTGACCAGTCTTGCAGTACTTATAGGAGCAATAGGAGTATGGTTAGGGTATCCAATAATTGATCCACTTATTGGTCTGCTGATTACAATAACTATTCTGAAAATAGTTATTGATACAAGTAAGCCTGTATTTACTCGTCTTCTTGATGGGGTTGAGCCTGATATCATCGATAAAGTAAAAAGTATTGCTGAAAGTGTCGATGGGGTTTGCGAAGTCACGGATCTTAGAGTTCGTTGGATAGGTCATAGGCTTCATGCAGAGATCAACGTTGCTGTTTCATCTTCACTATCAGTTGAAGAGGGACACGAAATTGCCAATGCAATAAGAGAAAAGCTTCTGAAGAATTTGCCACATTTTTCAGGCACTACTATTCATATAGATCCCAGCACAGCTCCAGGCGAATGCTTCCACTTTGTGCCAGTTTTACAAAAGGTAGCCCCTAATAAAAGAACCTGATTTGCATAAGAAGTGAAGGTTTATGAGAAAGTATTGAGGTGCAGAGAATTATTTTTTCTTTGCACCAATTATGTAAGTGTATTTAGAAAATAGTAAAAAAATGCAATAATTTCCATGCGCTCTATGGATTCTATGAGATCTACAAGTTTCATATACCATGCTGCTGAAGTGCTTACTCTAAATTTTAGCTATAATCTTGTTCATAAAAAATAAATTAATTACTAAAAAGCAGATAAATCTTACAAATCACCATAAATTTATATGTGTTTGTAACACGGTTGACTATTTTCTCAAAACCGCTTGAATTTGATTACTCTCAATAATTTACTTTATAAAGTCATCTTTGAAATCAGATATTTTGCTTCATATCAGGGAATCTTTTGTTTACTCGTTTTTAAATCATAATTGGTTAAACCTGGCTATGTGTTTGAGCTTATATTCATTCCAGATACTATGGAATATAAAACCCATACATATGTGAAAATTAAGCATCATGAAGTTCACTCCATTTTTGGTAGAAGTTTTTTTCCTATTGAGCTCGTTTCAAAACTACCTCGATCCCTCTAAACTAATATTTGTGAGCATGGAAATCAAGGACAATAGAATTAAATGAGATCCCTATTTTTGGTCAAAAACATTAATAGACGGAATTTTGAAACCAGCTTATTGATAACCCCAAGAGTAAATGCAAAAAAAGTATTAGAAGCAAATAGGTAAAATTAATACAGGTATCATTTTAACAGTTGCTGGGAAAAACTCTTATTCCCATAGACTTGACAGAACTCATGAATATTATATTAAAAAGTTCGTATTCTGTGAGGAATATTCTGAAAATAGTAATAAAAATAAGTGGTTTTTTGCTAAAAATATGAACCTTCTATATTTTGGGTGATTAGTGCACAGAACCCGAATTTACAATTCTGTCCCAATTATGGAGGTCAAATTGAGTTCTAAAACAGGATCTAATTTATTAGCCAACAATGCTATAACCAAGAAAAACATTAAGGTCGCAATTTCCTCTGTGGTAAAAATCTCTGCCAATTCCCTATCGAATAGTATAATTACTTCAGGTGGAAGTTCTTCATCCCCAAACCAAAAAATAAACTTGACACGAACATCTGGAAAGGTAACCAGCTCTATCGAGACATCACCACCTTCAACAAGCTTGCCTCCAAAGCGACCCGTCAGATTCTTGATCAAACTATCTGGATCTTCTCTAAGGCTTTTCAGTATCGGTTTGATTGTATTTTTTTTAAAAGCTGGATAATAGCTTGGTCCACCCCTAAGTTCTTTGAATGAAATCCATTCTCCTTTCTGGTTATACCCATGCTTTAGGATGCCTATGAGGTAACGAAGGATAAGTACGGATGTTTCCTCGCTAGCAGGAGCATCAGATGACCTCATCAGCACGGTCCTATCAATTATTTTTACTTCATAAATATCAGTTAAAAATTTGACGGTGTATTTTTGATAAGGAGCTAGCGCTACAATCTCACCCCATGCCTTGTTAAGTGCGATCTCGTATGTCACGGTCTCTTAACTCCTTATTGTCTGTTATTGATAAAGGTACATAGAAATAATAATTATTGTATCAAACTGCATAAATATTATTTTTGCACCATACCTTATCGATTGTTTTGTTACTTTTTTTATAAGCTCCATTAATAGGAACTAAAGGTAATGTGAATTGTTTACAGTAGTTCTATTTTTACATATTATATGAAAGTCGATTGGTAACAAAACCATTCCATAGCTTCCATGAGTATAGTTAACTCAAACTAAATGATGAATAGTAAACGAAAAACTCCACAGAAAGACAGGATGGGCAGCTCACAAACCGATAACAAACGAACCATTTTAATGTATATTCCCTTTTCCTAAACTTTATTAAGTTGTACGCAGCAGTAAGGGCTTTTTCACGCTTTCTTTTTATTGCCGGACTTGGACTAATTTATGGATTATTGAAGTAATTAAATTACAGAGGACTAAAAGAAGATTAAATTATAAATATCTCCTACCAGTGCAACGTTATTTAGCTATATCGAACCGTTATTGTCCCGCTCGACGCAGGAAGGCGGCCTTTCCTGTAATAAAAGAAGAGAATAGCGAGAGAGAGGGAATTAAAAAGCAACTGAGAAATGAGAAAAAAGCCCAAAATTAAAAATCAAAGTTGCGGTGGCGCACCCCGCTGCAAGCAACGGGGTATGTTCGCGCCACCGCTCCAAATTCCGTTAAAGTAGATAATAACCCTAAACAATTTAGTTTGAGCAGAAATTAACAGCCCAAAAATGGAACTGATAAATCATATTATCATTAACGCTTACCGGGAAAGTTTTCCATCCCCGCAGCAAGCTAGCGGGGTATTCGACTGAAAATGAAATCAAAAAGGTAAAAATGAGAAAAAATTATTCTATGAGGGTACTTACTTAATATTCCTAACCTGTCATATTTATTTTCTCATCTTTTTGCCTCTGCTTTTTGAGAAGGGCCGCCAGACAAGCTGGCGGAGGCTTCCTATTAATACATCGATTCAAAACCGGCTTCAAAAGATTAAGGGAAGTTTTTCTATTAACCCAGAGCCTTTCTTATTTTACCCATTTTGGTAAGGGTGGAGCAGACGAGCTGCGAGACTTCCTCATCCATACAGTTTCCATTCTTTCCTGCCTGCAGGAGATCGGGCTGCATCATTTCGAGCAGGATGCGGTATGAGGGTTCGGGCTGGACTTTAAGGCTGAAGGTATCGCGCAAAACCTCGACATCTTTACGGAGTTCTTTCAGGCAGGCTTCTGAGATAAAACGGGAGGCTACATTCAGGTCCAGGTAGCCGGATGCAAAGCTCAGGTCGCTGCCAAGGGAAGGGAAATATTTCTTAATCAGCCTTTCACAGGCTTCGTCGCCGAGCTTTTCCCGAGCTTCTTCAAGAGCAGTACCTGTTCCTATGAATTCTGGAGGCAGGCCGATGGAGTAGAGGGCGCCGGTGAACTTGATAGCTCTTGGGAGGTGCAGGTTTTCTGCAGGCATACTAGCTTTGAGTTCTTTTCCGATATCGCTGCGGCAGAGGCTTACCAGGCCTGAGATATCGGGAGTACTTCTTGAGTAACCGCCGCTTCCTTTATGCATCAGGCGGTCCCGCTGCTGGGGTAGAAGGCCTGAGAGCTGGTTTATGGTTGAATACAGTTCTCGGATAATACGGCTATATCTTGTTCCGAAAATTCCTATAAGGTTTACAATCTCCTCTTTTTCTTCACTGGAATAAATGTTCGGAGATTCCGGAAGTCTTGTCTCTGCAAGGCGGACCAGGGCTTCAGCATCTCCTTTTCCGTGGCTGTACCTGACAGCTGACTGCAGGGTGATCGTCCCTATGCCCCTGTATTCCCTGAAAAAGTTTTCCGCATTTTTCAGGTCCAGATGGCCTCGGAAGGGCAGAGTCCCTGCTCCGAATATAATGCCTGTTTCGGTATCGAGTTCCGAATCCAGCTCGGAAATCACGTTTATTGCGTATTTGCATGAGAGCGTGCTTGCCACATGTCCGAAAGAAAGAGCGGAGTCGGATTTGCCGAGGAAAACCCTGAATTTCTCAGGAGTTGTTCCGAAGCGATCTTTCCAGGAAAGGATTGTACTTTCTGTAAGTTCCTTTGCATGCAGCAGCGCAGGAGCATCCTCTATAAGAGGAATTATTCGCGGGACTTCCATTGAAAACCCGAATTCCTTTTTTGCAAGCTCGCTTACGTCCACCATATGCTGCTGAGCATCAAGTATTTCCCTGACAGTGCCTGTCATGGGATGTACAAATTCATTGATTGCCTGTACATCCGAGTATTCAAGGGCGCTATGGTTGGCTTCGGCAATGGACATCATGACCATGAGCTGCCTGAACCGGTTTTCCTGAACTGCACTCGGAGCCCGCGGTGTGATAAAAATATCTTTTCCGGGCACAAGGTCTGTTTCTTCTATGAATTTTGATACGATCTGAACATTCTGATGGTAGGGGGTTGCTTTCCCTTCATAATCCGGCATGTATTCGTCACAGCCGAACACCACCGCAGCTTCAATGGCTTCTCCGGGCTCTTCCTGCGTGGAAATATACCTTGATGCAGAATCCGGATGCTGCGTGCACATTACTTTCGGATAAGTTGTTTTCCTGCTCATGAAACTGGACCCTCACTGCTTACAGGGCAAATTTTCAGATTTTTTTTCAGATTTTTTTTCAGATTTTTTTCGGATTTTTGCTTTTTTTGTCGGCTGCCAGGTCAATCGTCTTACTGGCTGTATTGTTAAACTTTCCTTATTGTTAAAAATTTGCCTTATTGTTAACCTTAAAATAATCTCAAACTGGTAGCGGAAAAGAATGTTTACTTGGAGATAAATGTTTTCGTTGACAATAGGTACATCAAGATATCGGCTTTGAAACTGCTTGCTATATATGCATTAAAATACAGCATAGTCATAGTATCTTAAATATACCGGTATTAAAAATATACTCGAATTTCTATCGAAATTAATCCAGAAGAAAGAGAAAACGACAAAAGAACCAGATAATTCAGCAAAAAGTTTGAGGCAGCAAAATGTACTGTGACCAGTATCCCGAAGTCCTGAGTGGAAAAGGCTGTACAAAAAACGGCCCCTGCCAGAAGCAGGAATCCAGCCGTATGAGCCTGAAAAACAGAAGAAGTGAAAGAATATTGAGACTTACCTGGTTAAAAGGAATAATGAGTATTTTCAAAAAAGCGTTAAAACATGAATAACCGACGAAAATTAGTTTTCTTTTTAATTACTTTTTGAACTTAATGTATAAACCCTTTTTAAACTCTGAACAAATACCTTGAAACCTGACTGACAAGTTTTTGAAACTAATGATTTAATGGTTGCTGATAATGATTGCTGATGACTTTCAGGCTGATGTAAGTAGCTGCTTTGAAAGAGAATAAAACGTGCGTAAAAGAAGGGAAGGTCTTCAAACTGACATCACTTTCCTTTACTATTACTGGCAGCAGTTTTTTCCCGGTACCTACATCGAAACTGTCTCCTATATATGAGCTGGTATCGTATAAAGGATAGTATTCTAAATATACCAGTATTAAAAAGACACCACGTCCCGGAGAAGAGAATTTGATACTTATCTTAGAACATTTAATAGAGTAAAAAGAGCATAAAAGATCCTAGAGAAAGAAAAACTGGGAGTTTACCGAATAAAGGTTTAGAGGTGAAGTAGTATGTTTTGTAACCAATGCCAGGAAGCACTTAACGTAAAAGGTTGTACTAAGAACGGGGTATGCGGCAAAAAGGGGGAAGTTGCAGATCTCCAGGACAGGCTGCTCTATGTTCTCAAAAGCATTTCGTATTATAATCAGAAGGCAAGGACCGCAGGTCTTAATGAAGAAGCAACAGATCGTTTTATGCTTGAGAGTTTCTTTGCCACCCTTACAAATACAAATTTTGACAGACAGGCAATTGAGTCCCTTATAAAAAAAGGGTTTGTGATCCGTGATTCTATTAAGGCAAAACTGCCTGCGGGAACGCTGCCAGCCGAAAAAGACCTGCCTGCTGTGGCTACAGTCACCCCTGAAAACATAGAAAGTCTGGACATTGCTGTTCACTCCACTCAGGACGAAGATGTCAGATCTCTTCGAGAACTGCTAATATACGGAATGAAAGGACTGGCTGCTTATGCTCATCATGCTTATATTCTCGGGTATAAAGACGAAGCAAGCTTTGAATTTATAGAAAAAGGACTGGTTTCTACCACAGACGACAGCGTGGGTGTTGAAACCCTTATCGGCCTGGTTCTGGAATGCGGGCAAAAAGGTGTATCCGTCCTTGCCCTGCTTGACAAAGCAAATACCGAAATTTACGGAAATCCCGAGCCGACCGCGGTCAACATCGGTGTAAGGGATAGGCCTGGCATCCTCATCAGCGGACACGACCTGCGAGACCTCGAACAACTCCTTGAGCAGACAAAATCTACAGGGATCGATGTCTATACTCACGGAGAAATGCTGCCTGCAAACTCATACCCTGCCTTCAAGAAGTACGACAATTTCGCAGGCAATTATGGGAATGCCTGGTGGAAGCAGAACGAGGAGTTTGAAAAATTCAACGGTCCGATCCTCATGACCACAAACTGCATAATCCCGCCAAAAGAGTCGTACAAAAACAGGATCTATACAACAGGAGTTGTTGGCTTCGAAGGGCTCACGCACATCTACGAAAAAGAGGACGGCACAAAAGACTTCACCCCACTTCTCGAACAGGCAAAAACGAGCAAGCCCCCTGAACAGCTAGAAAGCGGGACTATTATAGGAGGCTTTGCGCACGAAGCAGCCCTCTCGGTTGCGGATAAAATCATAGACGCCGTAAAAACCGGAAAGATCAGCAGATTCATGGTCATGGCGGGCTGCGATGGCAGGCACAAAGAAAGGGCTTACTACACCGACTTTGCAAAAGCGCTCCCGAAAGACACTGTAATCCTGACTGCAGGCTGTGCCAAATACCGTTACAACAAACTGGACCTGGGCGACATAGGGGGAATCCCGAGAGTTATCGATGCCGGGCAGTGCAATGATTCTTACTCGCTTGTAGTAATAGCCCAGAAACTTGCAGAAGCCTTCGGGCTTGAGGATATAAACGACCTGCCTGTTTCCTATAACATAGCCTGGTACGAACAAAAAGCCGTGCTTGTCCTGCTCGCCCTCTTGAGCCTGGGCGTAAAAAACATTACCCTCGGCCCAACGCTTCCAGCCTTTGTTTCGCCTAACGTCCTCAAAGTGCTGGTCGAAAATTTCAATATCAGACCTAACACAACCGTTGAAGAGGACATGAAAATTCTGCTAGGTTAAAAGTGGTTTTTAAAGTTAAAGATACAAATCATTCGACAATTAATTTGAAAAGTAAGATGTTTTTATAGTCCACATCTTACTTAATTTTTTAATTTGTAAGATAGCATTACGTTAATAGTTGACCTCATCGTGTCTGCTGTTTTAATCTCTGGTAGTATATATTACGTTAATCTTTGGTATATATTGCGTTAATCTTTGGTAGTATATATTGCGTTAATCTTTGGTAGTATATATTGCGTTAATCTTTGGTAGTTTACTCTCTTTCTTTTTAGCCCTTTGAATTAAAATCTCCAGGATCTTCTTTTGTCTGCAATATCATTTGCTCTTGCATATGGATGGGAATCCTTCCAGCTTGACTGTCGCTGCCTGACTGCGGTGGTGAAGAATTCAGGCGATTGTACGATGAAATGCGATGATCTAATGTCACGAGATATGGAGGAGCCTATCGGCCTGGAACAGAAGGTTGAGAAGATTTGTGGCTGGAGTGAAGACGGAACACTGGCAATGAACGTAGCAGCCTGGTTCCGGAGGAATCGAAGAGAAGAAAAATAGCTGAAAAGGAAAAAAAGCAGCTGGAGAAAAAAAGGAGCCTGAGGGAAGGGAAGGAAAGGAGTTGAAAAGAAGGAAAACCGGCTACATTGAAGCAGCAACCAGCTTGGTTCATGGAACCTTACCGCACCCGGCAAATCACAAAGATGATATATATTTTCAAGTCTCATTCTGCTGGTATTTCAGTTAGACTGAGTAAGTCCTGCACTTTCAACAGTTGCAATAGAGGTTTCTTTATGCTTGTGTCTTGAAACCTCTGAATATGCAATACATTACTTCTTTTTATAAATATGCGATTTTCAAAGGGTTTTATAAGGTTTAATATGTTATTTCTGCATATATATTAAATTAAAGGTTTAAAAAGACTTATTTCATAGATAAATCCCCCTAAAACTCTTTTTGCTTTAAAATGAACTTATGTTTTAGACAAGAAAATTCCTTAACCGACGGTCAATAAGGAATACCTGGGAGATATGATATGGATGTGAATTATTGATCAAATTTGAAAAAACGAACCTCTTCCCTCTATTCTGGAAAAATAAAGAGAGATTTTTATGCCTGAGATTTTCAGTAACTTTTCCTCAAAAGTTTAAGTTTAAGTTGCTTTTTAAGTATTAAATATGCTATTTATGAGTATAAATTACTTTAAAAGTTTAAAAACCCTTATTTTACGAATTGAATCCTTTTGAACTCTTATTTTATTAATTAAACCTTTTTAAGCCATTATTACTATAAGTATATTTATATTTAATCTAGTCAATTTTAGAGTTGTCAAGCCGCAGGTAGTCGGCAAGACAATTAGAACATAAGTTGGTTTCAGCTATCGGCAGACGGCCGGAAGCTAGCTTAATGAACAAAACCGATGGGTTCAGAAACAAATCTGAAAGGTCTGTAGGTCTGTCTATCGGTACTGATTTACTAGTATTAAAGAAATATGTAAAATAAAATAAAATAAAATAAAATAAAATGTTTAAATAAATTCTGGGAGTGGGTTAAGTTTGAAAATGAAAAAGATACTGGGTATTTTCATGGCAGTATGTTTCTTACTGTCAGTGACAGCCGCATCAGCAAGCGCAGCACCTGGGTACGGTGACAAGAATAAACGGGACGACGGCAAGAACAGGTTTGACGACAGGAACAAATTTGACGACAGGAACAAATTTGACGACAAGAACAAATTTGACAGCAAAAAGAAAAAATTTGACAACGACAGGAAAAAGTGGAACAACGATAAAAAGAAATGGGACAACGACAGGAAAAAGTGGGACAATAAGAAACGTGGCAATGACTACCATAAATGGTTCATACTTTACATGAAATGGTTCAAAATGTATATGAAGTGGATGTTCAGCTATAAGAGTTCCTGCGGCAGTTACGGATGTTAATGAAATAAACCGTGAGCCAAATAGTGAAACCAGATTGTAAAAATAAATCTATGAATGTCTTGTCGCACACTCTCATGGTAAAGAAGCAGCAAGGTCCAAAAAAAGTAAGGCTCTTTACCATTGAGGGAGTGTGGAGGGTCACGAGTATCCTGCCCTTCGGATAGGTGGGTAAAGTGAACCCTCACTAACTTTTCTTTTTGCTTCTTACTTTTCTTTTTGCTTCTTATTCCTGTCGAGCTTTTCTTTTTGTTTCTTTTCCTAAGTTCTGTCGAGCTATTGGAAATGGACCGGTTACCATCTGACCGCTTAAACAATCAAGCACTTATTGAGGAACAGCAGAGGACACCGAAAAACAGTTTCAATCGCGTAAATTCAGAAAACCAAGATTCAGGAAATCCTGCATATAAGAATATTTTATTTTGAGTAGTTCCATTGACGAAAAGCGATGGTATAAACATCGTTATTGTTTGCAGAGCGGTGTGACAGTGCAACTTTGATTTAAAGAAAGTTAATGATAATGATAAAATGAGGATTTTAAGTCATGTTGCTAAGTCACGTGAATTTTAATTTTTCTCGTCCTCGTCTATTAGAATCACAATATTCTCGCGCCCGTTCTTGAACTTTTTAACCAGTCCTCTCTTTTCCAGCTCTGAAAGCAAGAGGCTGACTTTTACTTCGGAATACTCCAACCTGCCACGCAGGTCTTTCTGGGTAATCCTTCCCTTATGTCCTCTAATTACGTCCAGGACTTCACGCAGATCTGTAGAAATTGGGGGTTTTCTTAGAGCAGCGGTTTCATTTTCGGAATTACCTGCGGGTTCCATCATCGGCTCTGTAACGCAGGTTGTTTCTCTAATGCTTCCGAGTTCCGGTTTTACTCCATAACCGATGCTTTCCCCGAGGATTTTTTCCAGAAGTCCAGATGTATTACTTTTCTCTTTCTGAAACCTGTTTTTTTCCATCTTTTTATGCCTTCTGGAAAATCTATAGCTTCCGCCGAGTAGAAGAAAAAGTGTAAGAACTACTGGTAGGTAACTTATAGTTGAAGAGTCATTCCCTGTCCCGGTCGGATTTACACTATCGGGATTGTTTATTCTAGCTGCGGTTGCTTCCGTTACTGTATTTTCGGAGACGGGATAAAGCAGGAGATCTAACACATAATCTCCTTCGCCTTCAATCTTGAGAGTTGCTTCTTTTGAATAGATTAGGGTGTTGTTCTTGTAATAACTGGCTGTAATAGCATAGTCTCCGGGTACCAGTTCAAAGGAATATGTGCCGTCTTTTGCTACTATGGATTGAGGGGGAGTGGAATTTATGTCAATTACAGTATCGTTTATGGGTTCAAAGGTATCCCATACATACGTCCCCCCATGAACTGTTGCAGTGATATTGCTGTCTGCTAAGAAAGGTATACCTGAAGCGAGTAAAACAGGCGCCCCTGAAGCGAGTAAAGCAGCAGTGCAGATAATGTAGAGCCTCAGATTCATTTGTACCAGAAATCCAGTATTGTAAGTTGAAGTTGTGGGGATCAGCTGATAAAAATCGTGATCATAAAATCTACATTTTTTCTGAACACAGGAGGGATGTTCTTTCAGTTTTGATCAAGGCTAGTCACCAGGGTCCGGTTGGATTTGTTATCTACGAGCACGTTTCAAAACTGATCCTGGAAAGGTAAATAATGAATTTTGAAGCAGGCTTAATGAGAACTTTCTTCATGCCTGTAAACTCTTTTTTTGTAGTCTTTTTCTGTCCCCGTTTGATATGTACTGTTTATTGAGTCTGTCAAAATCCATTTTAGTCTTGATTATTAATTATATGACATTTTTTATAAAATACAAACCCCCATATTATAAAAAATGCGATCCAAATATCTAGTATCAATTTACGGGTCGATTTCACTGTATACATTAATTAACGTTTTTAGTTTAAATAATACCAAATCGACGTGGTTACTAATCATATTTAAGTAAGTATATATGGTAGATAAATATTTCATTTTTTATTTATTTCCTTTTAAAGAAATCTATGAAATATATGCAGACAGCCATATAGTTTAATCTGTTATTGCAATAAAATTGCAATAACGCGGCAAATTTTTCATGCCGACGGTCTCACCTTTTCTATAACACATTAGGACTTTTTCTTCAAGTTCTGCATAAAAGAGTCTCAATAAGCAAGAAGGCTTATCCAATAAGAAGAATGCTAAACGGGGGCTCGCAAAACTCCATGAAAATATAAACATCACGGAAATACTTTTCAGTATGAGGTCTTTAAATAATTTCCAGTATGAGCTCTTTTAACCTTTTCGCGGGAACCAGGTTTTAGCTGTTGAAACTTTTAATATAGAAACTTTGGATATAATAGATATACAATAGAATCATTATTTTGCTCGGCTATAGGGGTTCTGCGTTGAGGACTTTGCAGCAAAGTAGAATACAAAGCAAAATGGTTTGAAAAAACAATTCTGAATATCGTCAACTCGAACTCTTTTCTAGACTATGTAATGTTTGCGAATTCCATAACGCTGATCTAATGTTAAAGGATAGAAAATGAGTTTACCCTGCTTGCAAGCAAAGCACGACAGAGGTATAAATGCCGCTCTTAATATTAACGAATTTACTTTACAGATCAAAACCCCTAATTTACTTTACAGGATTAAAACCCCTAATTTATTTTACAGGATTAAAACCTTTTAGGATATCTGGGATATTGATCTTTGGAACATAGACCTATGGGGTGAGAGGAAGAGCCCGGAAACCTTGTCTCAAAAGAGAGCTATTAACCAGGAAGCTCACCCCTCAAAAATCTGATCTTTCAGGCAGGGTTGTAAGGGAGAGTTCACTTTAAGCATGAGTATCTATTTCCGTTGTAGCCGTCGATGTATCCTTTTTTGTAGCCCGTGTTGTAACTGTCTTTATAGTGCCTGGTCCAGCTATCATTGTTGGAAGGATCAGGGATTTTTGAGATGTTTTCTCTGCTGCCGTATTTCTCGCAGTCTTTTTGGCTTTGGTTTTTGCCGTCTTTGTAGCCTTTGTTATAGCCATCATTGTAGCCATTTTTACTATTATCAGCTGCGTTTGCTGATGTAACTGTCACTGACAATGCAAAACAAAGCACCAGCAAAACAGCAAGAGTCTTTTTTATTCGATCAAATTTTTTGTTTCTCATACATTAAACTCCTAATTCTGTTCAATTGAATGAAAATAATTTATAGATCGATGCAAAGATTCTATTATATAATTCTATGATTATTATATAATTCTATGATTATTATATAATTCTATAATTATTATATAATCCTTTAATTAGTATATAATTCTGTGATTTTTGGATTTATAGTCAAAAATTTAACCTTTGAAACTAACTCACTTAATATTTTCTTGTGCCTGCAATTTCTACTAGACCATTCTTCGACTAGACCTTTCGTCCCTGGAAAAATTCGTTTTAGCTGTCTTGCAGGCTTGTCCATTAATTGATAATACTTATATTGACAGGCTCAAATATAAATATACTTATAATTAAAAATAGCTTAAAACAGTTTAAATAAGAAAATAAGTATTTCTAAACTTTTAATTTAAAATAAAGCCATAAATAATGTATTGAATGTTTATCGGACTCTTAAGGTATCTTATTTCTTAGTGCTTAAACGTAATACTGGTTTTCACTGGTCTTTGTGGGTTGAAAATAACTCCCCGGTTGGAATTCGATTAAAGATATTATATATCAGTGTTTTATACTGTTATTACACATGTTTATTTTTCACAATTAAGAAATTAATACTATATTCATCTGGAAAATATCTTTATATTAAGGTTAAGAGCTTAAAAAATACATCCAGCTGGCGGAAAACTCTCTGGACTTCACCAATTGCTATGAGTTCAAACCTGTCCCGGATCGTGCACTTAAACCTGGCGGCGATCCATCGTCGAGTGTGCATTTGAAAGATATTATAAGAATCCAGGTTGAGGTATAATCCAGGTTGAGGTATAATCCAGGTTGAGGTATAAAGGAGGCGGTAATATGGCTAAAAAAGAGGAAGCTACAGGCAAAGAGGAAATACAAATATCAGAAGAGGAAAAACTTCATTCTGCAGAAGAGACCTCTGTAGATGACGAAAAGCCTGTCCCGGATGCAGACTCGAACGAATCCCCAAAAGAGAGCTTTCCTGTTGTAGGTATCGGCGCATCGGCCGGGGGGCTGGCTGCGTTCGAAGCTTTCTTTTCAGCTATTCCCGACAATGCCAGTCTCGGTATGGCCTTTATCCTGGTGCAGCACTTAGACCCGAACCACAAAAGCATCCTCACCGACCTGATCGGGCGCTATACACAGATGCCGGTTTACGAAATCAAGGATGGGATGGTTGTCCAGCCCGACTGCATCTACGTCATTCCTCCTAATCATGACATGGTCCTTGAGTACGGTACGCTGCAATTGCTGAAACCTGCCGAGCCGCGCGGCCATCGCCTGCCGATTGATTTATTTTTCAGATCCCTTGCTCAAAGCAAGCAAGAGATGGCCATTGGCATCGTACTCTCGGGTACAGGCAGCGACGGCACGCTGGGAGTGCAGGCTATCAAAACCGAGGGAGGCATGGTGATGGCACAGACTCTTGAATCCAGTGAGTACGAAGGCATGCCACAAAGCGCCATTGCCACAGGTCTTGTAGACTACATCCTGCCGCCTGCTGAGATGCCAGCCCAGCTCATTGCCTATGTCAACCAGGCCTTTGGAAAAAGGCCCCACGTGGTTCTCCAGGCCGAAGATGTGATGAAAAAGATATTCAACCTGCTGCGCACACGGACCGGTCACGACTTTTCCCTTTACAAACAGAGCACCATCAGCCGCCGCATCGAGCGGCGTATGGCTATCCAGAATATCAAGAGTGTAGACGAGTATGTGCGTCATTTAGAGCAAAAACCTGCCGAAGTTGAGGCGCTCTTTCAAGACTTTTTAATCGGCGTCACCAGTTTCTTCCGTAATCCTGCAGCTTTCGATGCACTCCAGGAAAAAATCATCCCCCATCTTTTTAGCGGTAAGCACTCAGACTCAACGATACGTGTCTGGGTTCCTGGCTGCTCCACAGGCGAGGAGGCCTATTCCATTGGCATCCTGCTCCATGAACAGATGGAAATGTTGAAGCAAATTTTTAAGATACAAATCTTTGCAACCGATATTGACAGGAGAGCCATCGAAAAAGCCCGCAGCGGCGTCTACCCCGCCACCATCTCCATCGATATCTCACCGGAAAGGCTGGGGCGCTTCTTTATCAGGGATTCAGTCGGCAACTACCGCATCCAGAAAAATATTCGTGACATGATAGTTTTTTCAGAGCAGGATATTATCAAAGACCCGCCGTTCTCCAAACTTGACCTGCTCAGTTGCCGTAACTTACTGATTTATATGGACAGGGACCTGCAAAAGAAGCTCATTCCCCTTTTTAACTACGCATTGAACCCGGGAGGGTTTCTCTTCCTTGGTCCCTCCGAGACCGTGGGTGAATTCGAGGGCCTTTTTGACACGCTGGACCGCAAGTCGAAGCTGTATCGCAAAAAAGGTGTTAGCGGTGGACGCCTTCCCATAGGGACATTTATCCCCCCGGGACTGGGAAGCAGGGAGACCAAAAGACTTCCAGGTAAGATTCCTGTCGAAAGCAAACTTCAATTGCGCGAGCTGACCGAACAGGCGATGCTGCAATATTATGCCCCGGTCAGTGTGCTCATCAATCGGAGAGGCGACATCCTCTATCTTCATGGTCGTACCGGTATGTACCTGGAACCGGCTCCCGGTGAAGCTGGTCTGAGTATCCTGAAGATGGCCCGCGAAGGATTGCGGCAGGAGCTGTCCACAGCCCTGCATAAAGCAGTGACTCGTAAAGAGCCGGTATTCCACTCCGGGTTGCGGGTCAAAACCAACGGAGACTTCACAACAGTTAATCTGGCTGTACGACCTATGACAGCAGGCTCTGTTGCAGCCACCGAACCAAACCTGTTCCTGATCACTTTTGAGGAACCGACTGAGTGGGAGAAAGGCGGAATCGGAAAGACCCCTTCGGTAGGTGCCGGTGATAGCCCAACGGAAGTTGATGTGCGTATCCTGGAGCTGACGCGGGAACTGCAGATTAAGGAAGAACATCTCAAAGCTTCCAATGAAGAACTGGAGACCTCCAATGAAGAGCTCAAATCCTCAAACGAGGAGATGCAGTCAATCAACGAGGAACTTCAATCCACTAACGAAGAGCTGGAGACCTCCAAGGAAGAACTGCAGTCCGTTAATGAGGAGCTGGCTACGGTCAATACCGAACTGGAAAAAAAGGTGGCTGATCTATCGCAGGCCGTTGATGATATGAATAACCTGATGGCAGGCACAGGAATAGGCACTATCTTTGTGAACCATCAACTGCGCATCCTGCGTTTCACTTCTACTGTTACACAGATAATCAATCTGATCCCTACCGACGTGGGAAGACCTGTTGGGCACATTGTCTCAAATCTATCGGGCTATGACCACCTGGTAGAGGATATAAAGGAGGTGTTGGACAGCCTGATACCCAAAGATATTGAAGTTCAAATCAAGGAGGGTACATGGTATCTGATGCGTATCCGACCCTATCGCACCCTTGAAAACGTTATAAAAGGAGCTGTGATTACCTTTACTGATATTACAGAGATGAAGCAGGCAAGGGAGATTCTGAAGGAATCTGAGGCCATGCGCCGCCTGGCAGTAGTAATTCGCGACGCGAATGATGCGATAACTTTGCAGGATATGGAGGGAAATATCCTTGCCTGGAATTCGATGGCAGAGAGGATGTATGGCTGGAGCAAAGCTGAAGCGTTGACGATGAACATTAGCAGGCTGGTTCCCGAGAGCCGGAAAGAGAATGAGTTAGACATGCTGAAGAAGCTTAGCCAGGCTGAGGTTCTTGAACCTTACCGCACCCGGAGACTCACTAAGGACGGTCGAATTCTGGATGTATGGCTAACAGCCACAGCATTGGTGAAAGCCGGTGAAGTGTATGCCATTTCGACTATTGAGCGGGAGATCAAACCAGAAAGCAGGGAGGAGGAAATTCAGGAATAAAAAAAGACCTGTTGGGACCTATGGCTGACTCCGGTACAAGCGTGGGGGATATCGAGAAACGGCTCAGACTTCTGAAAACCAGAATTACAGCCCCTCTACTTTTATTCTTAAATGTCATATTTTTCGAGAACATCTTCTCTGGTGAGAAGCTCGATAGTTCAGTGAACTACCCCTTCCTGCCTGATGGCGAGGAAGGGGCTTCTTGCTTCATCCCTCAAACGACTGTTCGCAAGTCCACAAGCCCATCCCCTACGTTCCGTAGGTGTCAGATAACTATAAGATTTTGATCTTGAAGAGAGAATTTTTTGATATTGATWGCAGCATTTATGTCTCTGTCG
>NZ_WJBI01000011.1:42498-45193 GCF_020804225.1 Methanosarcina sp. DH2 | reverse complement strand
TGTTATGGCCATCATCTGATCATAAAGAGGACCAAAATGGATGTAACTCCCGTTAGGATAGTTGGTCATAGGGTTGAAAAACATCCTGTTCGGGTAGTTTTCAAGAAGAACATTTAAGGTCCGCATATGGTACCAGGGATCGTTGCCCCCAAACCTTACAAACCCATTGGACAAAAACACAGAATCGGAAGGGCGTGTTCTGATCCATAGTGATACAAAAGCAATTACCGCAACTGCCAGAGTATAAAGCAAGCTGGATTTGATTCTAGATTTAAACGTTGATACAGGACGATCCTGAGAACTCATAGTAATCCCCTTCAAGAGGTACATTTTGCGATAGATATATAATTTGTGAGAAGAGAACCAAATAGATTAAAACGCAACATATGATTCGGTTTTACTTCTGACGTAGCTTCGATGCCCTCGCCGTAAAACTGGTTCAGACAGCTTCCTGGATGGATTCACTGATCCCGCAGGAACAAAAAAGTCCCTCTCGATTATAGTGATCATCGATTTTTCAAGCCATCTTTCTCAAAGACAATAACGCGTTTTCTAAAAGATAATATAAAATGTACAATTACACTTTGAGAAACCCTAGACCTGTAAAATAACTTTTTTAATAGTATATCAAAGTAGCGGACAGGAAAGAGAAACAAGAAAATGTTTTATAAAAAAGCGACAGACTTCTTCAAAAAGTCCCGAAGTAATAGAACCATAAAAGGAAAGGGGAAGAGAAAAAATCCAGTAAAATATAACCATATGCTTCAGACTGGCTCAGACCTTTACTTCTTCTCCTTTTAACACAGCTTCTTCACTGACCCTTACTTCCCTGGTTGTATCCCCGTAGCTTACAACATAAGCACCTGCCGGAGCAGTATCGAACTGGGTTTCCCCGGATACAGGACCATCGGTTGAATAAGGCACGGTAAACTCATACCTGCCTTCAGAGTCTGAAGTTGTGGACTGAGAATACTCAAAGGTCCTTCCCTGGCCTGTTAAAATTGTCGTGTTTATATTAACGCCCTCATTAGGGGAGGCGGTTCCTGTAATTTTTGCGCCCTCAACATACTCGAAAATTTTAATGTAACCCGTATCGACTTCAGGAATGCTGCCTCCATAAAGGAGATTGTAAACCTGTTTGTACCAGACTTCCTGGGTATGATACGCCCAGGTCTCATGGACAAGACGATACTGTTTCAAACCGTTTCCGTCGAGCAGGTGTAACCTTGACTCCATTGAGTTAAAGTAGCGTGTGGAAGGAATGTACTGGTACCCACTCCCTGTCCAGTAAGGCTGGTAGTATCCTTCGGTATCAAGGGTCCAGACTGCTATCGGATAAAACTTGCTTGTAGACATCATCTCATCGGACACGATATAACGCGCTCCGGCTTTGTCAGGGTTAGGGTGGATGGCTTCAAGCACTGAAGTTGCTTCTTCTTCGGACTGAGCAGTTAAAAAGGTTGCAGCCCCTGGCTGATTTTCCTCCTCTATGCTTCCCCTGCGCCCTCCTATTCCTGCCTGGAAAGGATTAGCATTGGGCATTCTGTGGCCCAGCGTTTCTATGTAATGACCGTAATCCCACCACGACATGACTCCGTATGCAGAATCCGGGTAATTGAAAAGTTCTCCATCCTCAGGGGCTTCATAAATAGCGTTGTAATTCATACCAGGATCAGGAGTATAGGACTGAAGCCACAGACAGGCTTCTATCCACGTCCCATCGGGATCATTTCCGGTAGTCTGCGTATATAGCATTGCAGCTCCATATACCGGATAAATAAGAACAACCACTATAGCCAGGACAGCAATGATCTGCTCTATTTTGACGAATTTCAGGAAACCTGAGAGATCTGCCGGAGATTTCACACTGGCTTTAAACTTCTGACTAAGTTCATTCCACTTTACCTTTTCAAGCAGCAGACCTCCTACATAAGCACTGAGGACTGCTACATTTATAGAATAATAGTATGCAAAGCGGTTCTGGCCATAAATTGCAAAAAGCATTAAAATACTCCAGATTAGAACCAGCAATTCTTCAGGTTTTGATTTCCGGAGTATATTTACGAGAAGGATAATCATACCAAGGATTGAAGCTAAAAACCCGGAGGCTGTGAAGTTCCCAAAGACTCTCGATAGGGTAAAACCCTTATTCTCGAAAAATATGGAAGAGACCTCCAGGATTGTAGAAGGACCCCCCGTTTGAATTCCAAATACAGTATGTGGAGCATTTATGACGAGAGAGTAAATAGATGGAGATATGACTTTTGCTGCTATCAGTCCCAGAATGCCAATCCCGAATATTGCCAGAGGATAATAGTAAGCTTTTAGATTTCTATTTTTGAACTCCCTTTGAATAAAGCTTAAAAACCCGAAACCTGCCATTGCTCCAATAGCAGTAGCGACATGGAACCATGAGTAGTAATACATGGAAAATCCCATATCAGGGTGGACAAATGGGAGTATAAGTACTGCACTTACCAGGAATGTGATTATACCTGTAAACCCGAGATAATCACTTGACTCGCCATGGAAATTATCAAGGATATACTGGACCACAGCATAAGCCAGAGCAATCAGTAAGAAAAGAGAAGCTCCAGGCCACGAAAGCTGGTAAGCCGAGTACATGACACCGGCAATAACGGAATAGATTAGCGGTTCTTTAAAGACAGTGAGATTTTTATTTAATACATCTTCA
>NZ_WJBI01000011.1:1630-42488 GCF_020804225.1 Methanosarcina sp. DH2 | reverse complement strand
ACGTGAAAGAAACTGCCCAGGAGCAAACGCGATCAGGATYGCAGCCAGTACCCCTGTTTTATGCCCTCCGAGATATTTTCCGATATAGTAAACAGGAATGACAGTCAGGGCCCCAAGCACTGCAGGGAAATAGGCTCCTACAGTATTAATCAGATCCTGGCCAGGATTACCCAGTCCCAAAAATAGAGATGCTATGGCCATCATCTGATCATAAAGAGGACCGAAATGGATGTAGCTCCCGTTAGGATAGTTGGTCATAGGGTTGAAAAACATCCTGTTCGGGTAGTTTTCAAGAAGAACATTTAAGGTCCGCATATGGTACCAGGCGTCATTGCTCGTGAACTTTACAAACCCATTGGCTAAAAACACAGAATCATAAGGACGCATTCTGATCCATAGGGCTACAAAACCAATTATCGCAACTGCCAGAGTATAAGGCAAGCTGGATTTGATTTTAGACTGAAACGTTAATACAGGACGACCCTGAGAACTCATAGTAATCCCTTCGGGAAATACATACAACTAATCTAGAGCTACAGAAGAAGTTAAATGGATTGTATTAATTCGATGTAACGGTTTATAATTTTATCCCATTTTTGATCTGGAGCTTCGTAATATTTGCTCGTCCCAGGAAGGCTCAGTATAACTTTTCGGATAGATTCGATATCACCTGGAGGAACAAAAAAAGTACCTTCATATCCAGCCATCGATTCTTTTAAACCACCCACCGCGGAGACTACAACAGGTTTTCCAAAGGACATGGCAATATGGGCAATTCCACTCTGCGAAGCCCTCAGGTAGGGCAGAACCACCACATCTGCAGCGCTGAAATAAATATTTACCTTCTCGTCAGGAACGTACTCGTCTATAAGCGTAATTTTGTTATGTGCTGGAGAAGCCTTAATCTGGTCGAGCAGTTCCTTCCGGTCTTCCCAGATTTCTCCGACAATCAGCAATCTGCTTTTCTCAAGGATTTCTGAAGGGAACTGTTCAAAAGCCCTGATCAAATATGGAGTACCTTTGTACTTTCGGATTAAACCAAATGAAAGGATGACAAACTCATCATTTATCGAGAGGTTCTTTCTTGCCTCTTTTATGTCGAGCAGTTCCCCATACTGGTCATAAAGCCCATGTGGGATTACATGGATTTTTTCAGGAGCAATTGCATATCTTTCTGAAACAAGCTGTTTATCGGATTCAGAATGGGTAATATATGCATCAAGGTTTTTGCGAAGCAGTTTTCCCGTTATTTTTGAATATAAACGAATCGGAAGTATGGATTCCTCAAATGGATCCACAACTTCATGAAACTCTATTATGATTTTAGGTTTATTTAACAGACCCGCAAACATCTTTAGTAGGAGCTGCATGTGCGCAACCGAAGAAGTCCACCACTGCAAAACTATAACATCCGGTTTATGTAATTTAATAAAACTGTACGCCCTGACCCATGTCAGCGGGTTATTGTAATCCATTCCATCGAAAACCGGGATTCCGGATGAAAAGTTCAGGTTTGAAATGTCTTTTCCGACATGAGATTTTCCAGGGAAAAGGAAAGTGGGCAATAACTGCCTAAAGCAAATCACAGAAACATTTTTTTCTGCAGACATTGCATTTGCCAGACGGATGGTATAATAACTGATGCCACTTAAAAAACGCTTGGAAGGTCCGACTATGCAAATGCTTCTACTTGATGCCATCTACCTTAACTATCACATTATCTTTATATTAAGCTAATGCATTAGATTTTAAAGAGAGGTTTGTGAGTGAAGATCGCACAGATTTGCCCTAGATATTCCCCAGACATTGGAGGAGTTGAAACCGATGTCAAAGAAATCAGCGAAAGACTGGTTTCAGAAGGACATGATGTAGAAGTAATAACTACAGACCCTAGCGGTAAACTGAAAAAAGAGGACATAATAAATGGGGTGAGGGTTACAAGATTCAAATCGTTTGCCCCTGGAAGTGCGTATTACTTTGCTCCACAAATATACATCTATCTGAAGAATCATAACTATGATGTAATTCATGCGCATAGCTATCATGCGCTTCCGGCTCTTTTTGCAGCTCTAAGCGAACGCAAAAAAAAGTTTGTGTTCTCTCCGTATTACCATCGTGGGGGACATACTCCATTCAGAAATCTGCTCCATAAGCCCTATAAATTTTTTGGAAAAATGATATTTTCTCGTGCAGATACCGTTATATGTATATCCGAATACGAAAAAAGGCTGGTAGAGTCTGATTTTAATGTTGAGGAAAAAACTATAAAAATTCCGAATGGGCTTAATCTCTCAGAATTTAAAAATCTGAAACATCACAAAAATGAAAGCAAAGAAAAGATGCTTCTCTATGTAGGGCGTTTGGAAGAATATAAGGGAGTACAGTATATAATTCAGAGCTTACCCGGACTCCAAGATTTTAGATTAAAAATTGTAGGGAGAGGACCTTACGAAAAGGAACTTCACAATATAGCAGAAAAACTTGGAGTGAAGGAAAGAATAGAATGGCTAAAAAATCTTTCAAGAAAAGAGCTTCTTGAATGTTATGCAGATGCGGACATATTTTTGATGCTTTCGTCTCATGAATCATATGGGATTACGGTCGCAGAAGCACTGGCTTCCGGGACGCCATGCGTGGTAGTATTGGGCAGCGCGCTGGATGAATTTGTGGATGGAACTCGATGCTTCGGGGTAGATAAGCCGATCAGAAAAGAAAGGATAATTAAGTTAATAAATCAGCTAAAAGATGTAAAATCAAATAACGAATTTATTACAGAGAATCTTACAGTTTTCGATTGGAATTACGTAACAGAAGAAATAAAAAAGATATATAATGCATAAGTAAACCTGATTTACTTAATTGGGAGCTCGATTAAAAGCTTGGAATATATCAATAGTTGTGACAATTAACACAACCATATTCTATACTTATCGTAGAAATCGATTTTTAGGTTTGTACATTAACCCATCAATCATTGCAAACCAATACCCTTTAGCAGAGTCAAAATTCCCTTTTGCAATTGAGTCTATGATCCTAAAACAAATTCCAGAAAGGATAACAAATATAAGATATATATATTCAAAACCTTTAGTGTTTTTATTTACAATAAATAATTTATTTCGATATCCATAGTAGATTTGGAAGGATTTTTTAAAACTCTCGTTTGCTGTTTTAGAACCAATATGCCAGATTTCAGCATAAGGAGTATAAACCAGGTTCAACCCGGCTCTTCTGGCTCTTATACACCAATCAACGTCTTCATTATACATAAAAAAATCTTTGTCCAGAAGACCTATTTTTTCGAATGCCTTTTTATTAACCATTAGAGCGCAACCAGTTATCCACTCAACTTGTTTATAATCTTCGTTATCAACCGACTGATCGTCTACAAAGTTATAATATTTTGTGATTTTTCCACCATTATACCAAATTTTAGAAGGAGAGTCATAATAATAAATCTTCGGCCCTATTGCTGCAGCGTCAGGATTATCTATTGCAGCTTTAGCCATCTTTGAGATAAATTCTTCTTTAAACACAGTATCATTATTCAGTAATAATACCCATTCTCCCCGAGCTTCTCGGATTCCTACATTATTTCCCTCCGCGAACCCTAGGTTTTCCTTATTGTCTATAAAAAGGAGATTGTGTTTGCTTGAAATCTCTGCGAGTTTTACAACAGAGTTATCTTTGGAACCATTATCAATAACAATTATCTCAAAATCTTTGCAGTAATTTTTGTTTTTAAGGAGGTATTCTATGCAATCAATCGTCATATCCGGTTGATTATAATTTAAAAGGATAACGGATAACATAATTACCTACTACACTTCAGGCTTTTTTTCCACTTTTCATAAGTTTAATCTTCAAAAAGGATCTGGCTACAATAATAAGTTTTGCAGAACATACTACAGGGTGCCACAGCCATGCAAGATCTCTATCTTTTATGATACTGTAGAGAGCTAATACAGTCGGATATATAAGCATATTTGACATAAAAAACGGAATTGCACCACTACTCCCTCCACTATTGCAGCTATTTTCTCCACCACTATCTCTTTTCTCTTTGAGACCTGCTTTTATATCCCTCTCATATTTTTTCACAAAACCACGAAAAGTAGTTGCATGCAGATGATACACTTCACAGTTTTTAACATAAACAAATGTATATCCAGCTTTTGCAATCCTGCAGGTTAAGTCAACATCCTCTTTAGACTTAAAATCAGGAAAACCTCCAACCTCCAGTATCGCACTTCGTTTCAGAAGTGTATGTCCTGTGCCAATTTCAACGTAGTTATTAGCATCAACAAGTTCAGGAATTCCATTTCGGCGATAAGGATGCTGCAGTATTGAATAACGAGCTATACTTGGATATTCCTTCTTATAGGCACCAAGCGCCCATGTTCCACCCACTCTGGTAGATTTGAGGAAAGGTTCGACCATTTTTACAGTCCATGAACAGTCCGGAAGTTCACAATCGGAATCTACAAATGCACATATTTCCCCGGTCGAGATGTCGATCCCTATTTGTCTTGACTTTCCAATGCCACACCCTGCAAATTCATGTAGATGCACATTTAAATTTTTATACTCATTAACAATTTCTTGTGTTCCGTCATTTGACCCGCCATCAATAACAAGAACCTCAAAAGAAGAGTACTTTTGTGAAATAATTGATTCAATGCAACTCCGTATAGTTTTGTGATTATTTAAAGTTAAAACAATAAAAGAAACTTGGGGAAAATTGATCATCAGAATCCATCCATGGCTTTTTCTATAGTTTCCAGATATTCTTCGGACACTTTTGAGACATCATATTTTTTAATTATTTGATTTACCTTTATACTTATATTGTCAAGGACTGCCTGATCTTTTAAACTCCCCAATTTAGACAAGAAATCTTCCATGGATCCATCATAAATCAGCCCACCATCCGCAACTACCTCTGGCATTGAAGCCCTGTTAGGGACAACGGCTAGTTTACCACTCGCAAAAGACTCTATAATTGGTACACAAAAACCTTCGTGTAAACTTGCTGTAACAAATGCATTTGAAGAAGCGTAATATTTCGGCAAGTCATCATCTGAGACTCTTCCGGCAAAAATGACCCGATCCTTGACATTTAAAGAAACTGCTAGATTTTCCAAGTTTTCTTTTTCGATCCCGCTCCCCACAATAACTAATAAAAAATCTTCGCTAAGGTTGGGTATAGCTTTAATCAGGAAATCAACCTGTTTTGACGGCACCAGGCGGCCCACGTACAATAAAACAAAACGGCCGTACAGATTATGTTTTCTTCTAATTTCCTCAGCATCTATATAATTAAAACGATCAAGATGTATTCCCAATGGTGTTACCAATATCTTTCGGTTTTTCCTTGCGTTAACATATGGCTCGATTTCCTTTTTTACAGATTCACTTCGGACTAAAATCAGATTGCTTGATTTCATTGATCTGAGGCTTACAAAACGTCTTACAGAGGTCAACAACTTATCTTTAAAGTACATATAACGTATTGGAGTTATACCCTGAAAATCCCATATTAATTTCAAATTCGGATTAAAGGATTTAGCAAGATGAGCACTGAATAAAGCAGGTATGTCTGGACTATATAAAATTAATAAATTATATTTTTTCAATTTTTGAGCCAGTGGATATATTTTTGTCACAGCAAAAAGGACAGATTTAATGTTGTGGTCTTTTATGCTAGTATAATTGTATTGACTGACTTTAGCGGGTATTTCGGTCTGAGTTACAAAAGTATAAAGATCAACATGATGGCTATCTGAAAGCTTTTTTAGCATATCCACACTATAATTACTTATAGCGTCGTATTTTGTTAACCTGGTAGTAAGGAAAGCAATATTCATTATTCTGTCCCCGAATAACTGCAATAAAATTTAATGGGATATAAAAGTTAGTCTTAGAGATAGTTGCTAAAAACATATGTCTCAAAACCCTTCTATTTATTCCCTAAAATGTCGAATATACTCATCTTTTCATATTTGATCAACGACCTATTTTCAAGACCCAGTTTATTTAGAGCAATAAATAAAATGCATTTAGAACTACCTAATATTATTTAATAATCTAAATAATCTAAATTATTCAATTTATTATTTTTAGAGTCGAGGAATATATCTGGGTTAAAACCCATATGTCCTTAGCCTTTCATTTATATTTCAACACTTTATGTAGGTATGTAAGCGTTTTTGTCAAAAAGCTGCATTTTTGAAGAGTTACCGGATATAAAGTGTTCCACTCTCCACATGTAGTATAAATTATTTTATAAGTATCAGCGTGTTTTTTAATTACTTTCTCAAGGATCTCATAGTAATCATCTGGGAGCGGACCGTTTATTAGCTTAAACTTTTTTTTATTGACTGCTCCTTTGGATAAATGGTAAATCTCCATTGGAAGCACATAAACTCCAAATCCTCTTTCTTTAGCACTGAGACAATAGTCTACTGCATACAAGTGCCACCCATCACAGGTCTTTTCGTCAAATTGGAGAACATCAAAAGTAGATCTTGGTACTATTACCAGGCACTCGTCAAGTGTTTGTACAGGCTCTGGCTTTTGTATTCTGTTTCCCCATGACCATGCTTCTGGAGGTTCTCCGTGTTTTATAATATTTCGTCCTCGTTTCTGATTAGAACTCCCGATTTCACTCATGCCAACTATCCCGGCAATCCCAAAACTACCAGTGGAATCAAGAAATTTCTCTGTATCTTCAAGCCAGGAATTTGGAAGAAAACTCACATCTTGATGGGCAAACATTATGTATTTATTCCTGGCCTTATTTCCACCAAAGTTAAGAGCTGCAGCTGCGGATTTGAATTCATTTGAAGTATTATCGATCCCGATAAGCTCAAATTCTGCAGTTTGATTCTTCAGACTTTTGAGCAGAAAATCGTTAAATATTTTTTCATCGTTATAAACACAAACAACCGAGATCATTATTTCAACCACATTTTAAAATCTTCTTCTGAAATTGATCTTTTAGCTTGAATTTCTGCCCTTTTAGAGATTACGATAGGAAAATTTCTCAGAGCATCCAGATTCCCTTTAATCAGAGATTTAATTAAACTGAATTTTTTATTTCTGGTTAAACTTATTAATGAGAAAAAGGTGGAACGAACTTTTGAAATAAAAAATAGCATAATGGTCTTCATAGGTAAATTCTTAATAACATAATAGTAGGAGTTTCGTTCAAGAAGATACCTCTTAAAGGGAGAGTCATTTCCAAGGGTTGCGGAATGTATGTGATATATCACAGCTTGAGGGATACAGGCACTTTTCCATCCGAATAACCTTGCACGTATAGCAAGGTCAACATCTTCATAATAAGCAAAAAAATCTTCATCAAAGAGACCTATCTGACCTAGCATTTTTGCCCTATACAGAGCGGCACCTGCACACACCCCAAATACTTCTGTAATCTGATCATACTGACCGAGATCTTTTTCGTTATGACCTTCCTGTGCTGCTCCTCCGTACCTGTCAATAGAAATCCCGACTGCATCAATCATATCGGGATTGATTAACGACAATATCTTTGGCTGGCAAGAGCCTATTTTTTCATCGGACTCTAAAGCCTCTACGAGTTTTTCCAGCCAATCGGGTTTTACTATTGTATCGTTATTCAGCAAAGAAATGTACTTACTTTTCTCTTTTATTAAAACTTCTCTTATGGCTACATTATTTCCTTCAGCGAATCCTAAATTTGTCCTATTTTCAATAAGTTTGATCCCGGGATAATTATCTTTGAAATATTTTGTAGACCCATCTGTAGATCCATTGTCAACTACTATAGTTTCATAGTTAGAGTAAGTTGTTAGCTTAAGTGCTTCAAGGCAATTTATGGTATTTTCCTTGCCATTCCAGTTAAGGATGATAATGCTAACTCTAGGGTAGTTCATATTTACCTTCCCAATGCTTGATTAAATAAATTAATATCCTCTTTTTCAAAACCATTTATAATGTACAGGACAATGAAGTATAGAATTGCTGCAGACAAAATTAACAGTATAAATGAATAATCCCGGAAAAATAGTATAAATATGCCCATGAAAATCCCTGCAATTAACGACTTAAAAATAACATCCGAGAATAAAAAAGATAAATCCTGTACCCTGTGTATCCTGTTTATCATTAGTAATCCTACAACAAGCTCTGTGCAAACAGTCGCAATGGCAGCTCCATTATAGCTAAGCAATGGAATTAAAATAAAATTTAAAACAACATTCAAAATTGCTCCCATGAAGGTAAGAATCATAAGCATCCTTTGTTTGTTTGTGGAAGTTAAGTAGGTTGCAGGAGTATAATTAATAAAGCTCAATACACTCGCCCATATTAGAATCTGCAAAGCAATAACCGAAGGTGTATACTCTGAGCCATATATAGATAGAATAATATTTTCTGCCAGAAGAGTAGTTCCTATACCAATGGGAATCGCAAGTATCGTTAAAAATTTAAATGATTTTTTAAAAGCAAATTCAAGGGATTCTTTTGAGCTAATATGAAATTTAGAGAATACAGGATACATGGTACTCATAAGGACTGCAGGAATGAAGCCAAGAGCATCTATTAACCTGTAAGATGCTGCGTACCACCCAACTACAGTATCTCCGTCCATTGTCGAAAGCATTACCATATCTACTTTAAAATAAATTACAACAAAAACACTATTTAACCAGAAAGGTATTGATTCTAAGATTGTCTGCTTCCAGAAGATCCAATCAATCTTTAAACTTGGAATTGTAAATTTCCAGAGACAAAAAATGAAGCTGTATACAAGGATAATCACGTTTACAATAAGATAAATGAATGCAAAATAAATTAAATCAAAATTATGTTTTACTGCAAAAAAAATCCCTATCAACATTAGTGTACTATTTAGAATCATACCAATGGATTGGTACTCAAATCTTTCAAATGCTTGAAAAATAGAATTAAACGTTTGAGTGAAGCTTGTCGCAATATTAGATAGTGTAATTAAATAAATTACCTTTATTGTCTGTTCTGAATAACCAAGAATATTTGTTACAGTTGCAACAACTCCAAAAGTAACTATTGCTAATATGACTTTTATGAAAAAAATATTTCCAAGATACTTAGGAGCCAGGGACTGATTACGTGAGACTTCTCTTGCCATTAATGAACTTAATCCAATATCTCCTAAAAGCCCGATAATTATGCTCAGAGACAGCGCGAGACTTAATACTCCTAAATCTTCAGCCCCAAGATATCGGGCCATATAAACAAAATAAAAGAAGCCAAAAACTAGATTTACTATTTGACCGGAAAGTAAGAATAAACTGTTCCTGGCTATCTTTCTAACTGTAGTCAATGAGTTTTACTCCAGATTTTTGTTTTTATTATATTTCTGGATCAATACCCCTGCTCTTAACAGACTTTCAAAAGTTCCGGCATCACTCCAGAAGCCGTCCAGAATACGGTACTCCATAGTTCCATTGTTAACAAAATAATTATTCACATCAGTGATCTCAAGTTCTCCTCGTGCAGAAGGCTTTAAGGCTTTAACCACTTTGAACACATTATTGCTATAGATATAAAGGCCTGTAACTGCAAAACTGCTTTTAGGCTCCCGAGGTTTCTCCTGGATTCCTGCTACTTTATCGCCTTTCAGCTCCGCAACTCCAAACCTGTGGGCGTCCGGGACTTCCTTCAGGAAGATCTTGGCACCGCCTGTAAAGTTTGAGACATCAATTTTAATGTTATCCTGGAAAATATTATCTCCAAGAATTACAGCCACGTCCTCTTCATCGGCAAAACTCTCAGCAAGACCTAAAGCCTGTGCGATCCCTCCGGCTTCTTCCTGAATTTCATATGTGAACTTAACCCCAAGATCTGCTCCCGAACCCAGAAGCTCAAGAAAGTGCCCTGCATGGCCCCTACCAGATACGATCATTATCTCCTTGATCCCTGCGTTAATAAGGGTCTGGATGGGATAAAATATCATTGGCTTATCATAGACTGGCAAAAGATGTTTATTTGTAACCTTAGTAAGGGGATAGAGCCTGCTGCCCGTACCGCCTGCAAGTATCACGCCTTTCATGTATTTTTCTCCTTCATATAAGCTTTGAGTGCCGCTTTCCAGTGCCTCATGGGTTCGGTTTTAGTGTTTGTAAGAACAGAATACTTTGGACGTTTTGCTTTTCTTGGAAACTCTTCACTTGTGCACGGAACAACGTTATCTATAATTGCAGATGCAAACTCATACCAGGAACATACACCTTCGTTCGTTAAATGATATATCCCTGCTTCAAGTTCAAGAACATCCATGATTTTATTTGCAAGGTCTATTGTATAGGTGGGTTTTCCGAACTGGTCATTTACTACCTTAACTTTATCCATCTGAGGAGACAGTTTCAGCATCGTCTCTACGAAATTTTTTCCGTGAGTGCCAAAAAGCCAGGAAATCCTGATAATCCTGTAGTCACCTGTGTTTTCGGTAATTTCCTGTTCCCCAAGAAGTTTTGATTGACCATATACGTTGATGGGATTTGGAGTGTCAGATTCTATGTACTCATGTCTGGACCCGTCGAATACATAATCAGTACTGAAATGTACAAGTGTCGCCCCTATACTACTGCAAGCTTCGGCAATATGCCCGGGCCCATATCCGTTGACCTGAAACGCCAGTTCCTGATTATCCTCACAGCCGTCAACATCAGTATAAGCAGCAGCATTTATAACAAGGTCCGGTTTTATTCTTTGAATAGACTCTAAAACCTGTTCTTTGTTTGTTATATCAAGCTCCCTGTGAGTCAGTTTGACAGCATCAGGAAACACTTTGCAAAGATCGAAGCCGAGCATCCCGCTTGAGCCAATGATCAGTGTCTTAATGGCTCCCACCACCATCGATTTTCAACATACCATTGGACTGTTTGCCCAAGAGCAGTATCAAAGTCGTATTTCGGTTTCCAACCCATCTTCTCAAGTTTGCTGCCGTCAAGGGAATACCGGAAGTCGTGTCCTTTTCGATCCTCCACATATTCAATTGAAGATTCATCTTTGCCAAGCATTTTTAGAAGGCGATGAGTTATTTCGAGATTAGTTAGTTCGTTTCCGCCATCGATGTTATAGATTTCTCCATTACTTCCATTGTGCAGGACAAAATCTATTGCAGAACAGTGGTCTTCAACATATATCCAGTCCCGGATATTCAGACCTGTACCGTACACTGGAACTTTTTTCCCTTCCATTAATCGGCTGATGAAAAAAGGAATCAATTTTTCAGGATACTGATAAGGCCCGAAATTGTTTGTACATCTGGTAATGCATACTGGCAGCCCGTAAGTTGTGTAGTAGGACATTGCAAGAAGATCTGAGCCGGCTTTGCTTGAAGAATAAGGGCTTGAAGGGTTCAGGTTGTCTGTTTCGGTAAAAGAACCTTTTTTTATACTACCGTATACCTCATCAGTTGAAACATGGATAAATTTTCTGACGTCGTTTGCAAGTGCACTCTGGAGAAGAGTGTTTGTACCGAGCACATTTGTCCTGACGAAAACCGAGCCATCTTCAATTGAACGGTCAACGTGGCTTTCGGCTGCGAAATGAACTGCACGATCTACGTTTTTCATTACCTCATTCACAATTACAGAGTCGCAGATATCTCCTTTGACAAAAGAATAATTCGGATTATTCTCAATATCTTTAAGATTAGCTGGATTCCCGGCATATGTTAGTTTGTCAAGATTTATAATCCGATAATTAGGATACTTTTTCAGCATATAACGGATGAAATTGCTGCCTATAAATCCGCAGCCTCCTGTTACCAGCAGTTTCGTTCAGGTCACCTCTGCAAATCATACGTAACAATATTATACAAACTGTTTTAAAAGATAAAATTTGTGTATTAAAAATTCATCCTGGCTTTTTCAAATTTGGAAAGTAGTCCGTCTTTAGAAGAAACTTTTAGATCCTCATCCTTTACTTTCCAATTAATATTCAACGAAGAATCATTGAAAACGATTCCTGCCTCAGCTTCTGGATGGTAGTATTCATCACACTTGTATGCAAAGACTGCGGTTTCACTCAGTACGGAAAATCCATGGGCAAAACCCTTTGGAATAAGAAATTGCCTCTTGTTTTCATCTGAAAGTTCAACTCCAACCCAGTTCCCGAAGGAGGGAGAGCTTTTCCTTAGGTCTACGGCAACATCGTATACCTTCCCCTGCAAGACCCTTACGAGTTTCGCCTGACTGAAAGGCGCCAGTTGATAGTGCAGCCCGCGAATCACCCCATAAGAGGACTTTGACTCATTGTCCTGAACAAAGGTGTATACACTTCCAATAAGAGAATCAAGTTTCATTTTATTGTAACTCTCAAAAAAGTAGCCCCTATCATCCCCAAAAACTTCAGGTTCGAGTATGAAGAGGTCATTTATTTCAGTACTTATTATCTTCATACCTTTTCCTCAGCTTCTCCCATATACATCATCAAACCTGACAATATCTCCTTCATCCACAAGCTCTCCTAATTGCACCTCAATAATTTCAAGAGGGACTTTTCCGGGATTCGACAGCCTGTGCTTTTGTCCGGCTCTGATATATGTGCTTTCCCCGGGTCTCAGGAAAAATTGCTCCCCATCCACCTGTACGCATGCCATACCTTTTACGACCACCCAGTGTTCACTCCTGTGGTAGTGCAGTTGCAGGCTTAACTTGTGATCCGAGAGTACAGTTATATTCTTTATCTTATGACCGGGAGAGGCATCAAGTAGTGTATATGAGCCCCAGGGCCGATAGACTGTTTGCCCTACAAATGCCCTTTCATCTTTCCTGACCTTCAGCTCGGAGACTATTTCCTTTACTTTCTGGCTGCTGGACTTGGGACATATTAACAGGGCATCACTCGTATCAACAACAACCATATCTTTAACATCGATCAGGGAAACGATTTTACCGCATTTAGAATATACCAGATTTCCATCAGAGTTAAGAAGCACCGGGTCACATTCATGGATCACATTTCCTACTGAATCCTTTTCCAGCTCATCATAAATTGCCGCAAAGTTTCCAAGATCACTCCACTTCTGGTCCAGCTTTACAACAGCGACCCTATCGGACTTTTCCATTATGCCATAGTCAATGGAAACCTTATCAACACATGCATAAATCTCATTAATATTGTCCCCTTTCTCAAAACAGGCAAAAACCGTAGGCGCATGTTTTTTGACTTCTTCAAAGAAGAGCCGCGTCTCAAAGAGAAACATTCCGCTATTCCAGAGACAGCCCTCTTCAATGTATATTTGCGCGGTTTCAAAATCAGGTTTTTCTCTGAATTCCGAAACCCTGTAACCAGGCTCGCAGGACTCTGAGGATTTAATGTATCCGTATCCCGTATGAGGAAATGTGGGAACAACCCCGAAAGTCACCAGATAATCCGAAGCCAGTTTTTCAGCTGAAGAGATCGTTGCCATTGCAGTTCTGTCAAGCACATGGTCTGAGGAGAATACCCCTACAATTGAATCCCCGAATTTTTTTTCAATCTCTTTCATTCCAAAGAAAATTGCAGGAAGCGTGTTCTTGCCTTCAGGCTCGATCAGAACATTCTCAAGAGGAATTGGATATCCTATCTCTTTGATCTGCCCAATTACGAAAAATTTCTGAGCTTCATTCGTTACAACAAAAATCTCAGAAATATCTGAAACCTCAAGACATCGAAGCACAGTCTCTTGAAAAAGTGATGTGTCCCCGAATTTTAAAAATTGTTTGGGATACATTTCCCGGCTGAGAGGCCAGAGTCTCGTCCCTGAGCCACCTGCAAGAATTATCGACTTAATTCTGTCATCTCCTTTAGGTGTTTGATAAAATATATCTAATCTAGTATAACCCACTCTATATTAATACATAGATTGTTTTGAAGTAACGAAATTTTTGAAGTAATTTATTGAAACAAATATACTAACTAAATACACTTTAAACCAGATACACATATCTGAAAATATAATTTTTCAAGCAATATATAAAGAAGCCTTTAAATAAGCTTTTTCCGGGAAGTTTATTAAATAAAAAGTGAATTTAAAATTTTCCGGGTTTGCTAAGTATATTTGATGCCTGTTTAAAAGTGCCATATTTTGTTTGCTTTCAGTTTTTGATCGTCTAGGGTCAAGTAGTTGATATTTTGACACTATATTTTATCCTGTGCAGTTGAAGATTGATCCTTAATATGATCAAAGCCGATAGTCCATGCTGCGCACGACGTCTATAAAGAAAGGTTAAAAGATACCATTAAGGTTGCACTGTAGTAATATCAACCGACTAGCTATGGATCACCAAATTTAGTTTTACTTTGCTTTATTCGCTCCACTTTATTACTCTATATCTGTTTATTTTACTTTTCGTTTTTTCCATAATCATTTCCTCCCCAACCCATTACCCTCTTTACGATAAACGCTGTAAGGCCAAATACTAGTAAAGCAAACCCAAAAAGGGTAACCGTAATTGGACGCTCTCTATTCTGAAAAGCTTGAGGACGCCGGATAAGAGGCATGTAGTCAATATTACCCTCTCCCAGATCGTAGGACGAATCACAGAAACCATTATCGTCCAGGTCTTCGATAACACACAGGGCAGTACTTTCAGGGCCGGTCCAGTAATTTCCACCGAGATATGAGCCTCCTACAATATTGATTCCTCTCTTCATACTCATATTCCAGGCATTTTCCAGGTTGGTTCCTTTATAGCCAACATTTTCAGAGTTCTGAAAATAGTTATCGTAAATGAGGTTTTTACTGCTATTTGAGAGCATAAGGCCGTATTCTGTGTTGAAATGCAAAAGATTTCCTTTTAATTGATTTCCATCAGAAGCTTCAAGGAAAATTCCATTCAAACTGTTCATTTTTACTTTATTATTTATAATCCAGTTGTCCTCTGAGGTATTGAGGAAGATCCCCACCTCATTTTCGGAGACATCATTCAGATTCAACATATTAGTAGTAGAAGAGTCGAGATAAATTCCCAGGCGATTACTGGAAAGATTATTGTTGCTTACCATAATTCCCTGTGCATTCTCCAGATAAATGCCAGCTTTCTGAGCATCGTTAGCGCCATTTATGGAAAAGCCGCTTATAGTTACGTTATTTGCAGTTACATGAAATACATGATCACCGGGGTCTTTTGCCGTAACAATATTTTTTTCAGGTATTCCGGAGATAGAGCGAACTGAGATTTCTTTATCAAGATATATATTCTCCATGTAAAGCCCGTTATACACATAAACCGTATCTCCAGCCTTTGCTGCGTTCACAGCCTCCTGAATAGAAGAAAAATCCTTATTTTCATCACTCCCCACAGTAATCCTTCTGGCAGCTGCAGAGCCTGAGCTGAGCAACAGAAGTATAAAACCTATTGTAAAACAGATTTTTACGGCTCTTATAGTATTCAGCAGTATCACCTCAAAGAGACCGACTCCTGCTACCCTGTACCCCATCTTCAGGAGGGTCCCTGAATTCGGAAGATCAAACCCGAAATATTCAGACCATTAAAAATAATAATTGAATAGTAATATAAATAGATTGATGGATATAGTTATTGAAGCAGAGTTTCTGAGGAATCTTGCTGACAAAACTCTTTTCATCAAATCTGCTTTATTAAAAGAAATAAGTGACTGCAGTTTGAAAAGGAAGCAAGAAGTTGAAAAATCTCACTTTAACATCCTCTTCCTATACTTTCACTCATACTTTCTTCCTATACTTTCACTCATACTTTCTTCCTATACGTTCACTCATACCTTCTCCCCATATGTCATTCGTATCTTTTTTTTATACCCAGGCTTTTAATTTCAGGCTTTCGACTGGCAGACCTCCGTATTGCCTTTTACTTATATCCGCATCTTCAGCCAGGATTTCAACCGAAAACCCTGCCTTTTTTAAAAGCCTTAGATACTCCTCTTTTAACACAGCACCAGCGACACAGCCTGCAAGCAGACCAGTATCGTTTTTAAGGTCTTCGGGTAAATCAGCCAGAAGGACCATATCCGAAACATACATCCTGCCTTCGGGCTTCAGAACTCGAAATGCTTCCCTGAAAACTTTTTCTTTATCCGGCGCCAGGTTAATCACGCAGTTGCTAATAATAACATCCACAGAACTGTCATCAATAGGAAGATCTTCAATATCTCCATGGCGGAACTCAACATTAGAATAGCCATACTCTCGGGCGTTGGCCTGTGCTTTTTCAATCATTTCAGGAGTCATATCAACTCCGATGACTTTGCCTGAGATTCCGACCCTCTGTGCAGCAAGAAAACAATCAAATCCCGCACCTGAACCCAGATCCAGGACAATGTCTCCAGGTTTCAGTTCCGCAAAAGCAGTAGGGTTGCCACAGCCAAGGCCAAGGTTTGCATCCGGGACAGCCTGAACATCAGCTTCCGAATAGCCAAGAGACCTGGAAAGGTCTACTGGACCCGAATCACCGCAGCACCCGCCGCCAGAACAGCAGGAGCCCCCTAAAGTTGCAATTTCCTGATACTTCTTTTTGATAATTTCTTTTTTCTCAGTGTCATCCATTCTTTTATCCCATTCCTTATTGTTCGTATCTTCCTTTTTTACCTTAAATTTATTTTCTGTTATCCTTAGCTAGCTTTACCCTCAGCTGATCGTTAGTTCCTTCTTTAGGATGTTGTTAATTCAGATTTAGGTCTTATCTGTAGAACACACTCTGGAAAAATGTTGCTTATCACAACAGGGTTTTATATCCCGGATTCCAAGAGATAAAAGCAAGCAATTGGTCTCCTCGTTTTTGATGCTGTAGATGATGTTTCTTCCCTGTTTTTCGTACTTTAAAATTCCAGCTTCAACAAGAACCTTCAAGTGCTTTGAAACTGTAGTCTGGTCCTTTTTTGTAAGGGAAGAAAAGTCACAGGCGCAATAACTGTGTTCCAGCAGGTAAGAAAGGATAGTAAGCCGTGTCTCATCTCCGAGAGCTTTAAAGAACTTTACTTTACTATCAATCATAAGTATATGAATATATGCGCATATATCCATATATATTTAATGGAAAGCTGCCGGAAGGGATTTGGGCAGACATAAAAACATGCACTTAACGGGATTATCGGGATAAATCGATAAAGAAGGATATTTTAAATCAACCAGAAGTAAAGAGCTAAAAAATAGAATGAAATGAGATCATAGGTAAAATCAAAGGATAAAAGAGAAATTAAAGAATAAAGAATAAAGGATAAAAAATTAAAAAAATCAAATTACGTGCGGCCACCCCACCCTAAATGATGGAGCATGCTTCGGGCTGTGCTTCAGGCTGTGCTTCAGGCTGTGTTCGGGCTGCCAGCTCGGTTTCAAGGGAATAGTTAAGCATCCCTTAAACAAGGTTTCCTTAAAATAAATGATTGAAACTCTGCTTTCGGTTTCCTATCCGACTCCCTGTCATTTTGCAAAGAAAAGATGATTTAAATGTTTAAACCGAAACTAAAAAGAGGCGGGGTTCACTTCATCCCCGATATGAAAAACGAGGTATTCGTGACTCTCCACGCTCTCGTAGTAATAAGGTAAGAATAAAAGCCTGTTTACTTGCACGTGTCAAGAAGGCCTTTCTTTTTACCTCCTCTCTGTTCAGAGGGATGTATAGGCTCAACTTTAGCTTCTTCGTCATCTCCCCGTTCTTCCTTAAGAAGTGTTTTTCTCTCTTCTTCATCGTATTTTTCACAACTTACCAGAGGCTTTTTTTTGCCTCCGTGCTCTTTCTCCACCGGATTTACAGGCTCAACACCAATTTCCTCGGTCATAGAATAAACCCCTATATATTCTATTACTTATTTCAGCACAAAAAAATAGAAAGGAATTAAGTTATTTACAGGTGTCAAGAAGTGATCTTTTCTTGCCACCCCTTGCTTCGGACGGATGGATAGGGTCAACGTCTGCGACCTCTTCTCCTTCTTTCTTTTCCAGCTTTTCTCCCTGTTCCCCTTCTCTTCGTTCTTCCGGCATAATCCAACTCCTTTTATAGTTTGTATATTATGAACAGATTCGTTTCAGAAGTTTCATTTCGTAAATCCATATTGTCTTTGTATTTTGCCCTCAAAAAGGAAATTAACCTATTCTGCCAGTAAATCATCAGAATGAATTATTCCTTTCTTCAGGATTTTAAGACCTGTAGCTTCAGCTATAGCTATCGTTTGAAGTACCTTTGTTTCACCCCTCCTTTACACCAATCCAACCCACGGATCAGCCGAGTTTGGGAATTTACCCTTAAATTTATTACACCCTCTAGATTTATTAAATTTTTGTAGATAGGTTAAAAGGATCTGAAGAAGTTTCGTTCCTATTCGATAAATTTGTCAAAAAAACAGGCATTTATGATTAAACTAAAAAGGTAATGAAGACCAGGTAGAATAACTAAAATTATTTGGGAGAATATATATCCCATTAATCAGTATAAGGGGAACGTCCATGCGAAAACGCAGAAGGACAGGAACCCGCATAAAGCTAAGTTACATTTAAATTTACCCTATCATTTGTTCAGAAGATATGCTTTTACTCAGGAAAATGTGATCTCATGGCATATAGAATACTGGAAAAGGAAGAAATTGCTCCATCGGTACACAGAATGATAATAGATGCCCCTGATGTGGCAAAGGCTGCAAAAGCCGGACAGTTCATAATCCTCAGGATTGATGAAAGGGGGGAAAGAGTTCCTCTTACAATTGCGGATTTTGAGAGAGAGGCAGGCACGGTTACTGTAATTTATCAGGAAATGGGCAAGACCACAAAACAGCTTGCAAAGCTTTCTGCAGGCGATTCCCTTGAAGATTTTGTCGGACCCCTTGGTACTCCTGCTGATGTCAGAAAACTCGGTACTATAATTCTTGTAGGAGGAGGAGTAGGAGTTGCCCCTATCTACCCCCAGGCGAAGGCTTATGTGAATGCAGGCAACAAGGTAATTTCAATTATAGGAGCCCGAAATAAAGACCTCCTGATTCTTGAAAATGAAATGGAGAAAGCCAGTTCCGAACTGTACATAGCAACCGATGACGGGTCAAAAGGGCACCATGGGTTTGTAACCGATATCATGAAAAGGATTCTGGACAGCGGTGAAAAGGTTGCAAGAGTTGTAATTATCGGACCCCCAATCATGATGAAAGTAGGGGCAGGGGTTGCGTTCCCCTATGATGTTGAAATCCTGGTCAGCCTCAATTCCATAATGGTGGACGGAACAGGGATGTGCGGAGGCTGCAGAGTTACAGTCAATGGAAAAACAAAGTTCACATGCGTTGACGGGCCTGAGTTTGATGCCCGTGAGGTTGATTTTGTCCAGCTCATGAACAGGCTCGCAATGTACCGCGGCGAAGAAGGAAAAGCTGTGGAAAAGTATGAAGAGGAATGCAGGTGCGGACTGCACTGAGAAGGAGGGGATGAAAAAATGCAAGAACTACACGGAGAAAAAACAGGAAAAGTAAAGAAAGAAAGAACCCCGATGCCAGAGCAGCCTGCCGAAGAGCGCAGAAATAACTTTAATGAAGTAACTCTCGGATACACGAAAGAAGATGCCCTAGTAGAAGCTTCCAGATGCCTCGCCTGTAAAGACCCGAAGTGTGTTGAGGGCTGCCCCGTGAATGTGGATATTCCGGGCTTTATCCAGCTGGTCTGTGAGGAAAATTTTGAGGGGGCAATCGAGAGGATCAAAGCCACAAACGCCCTCCCTGCAATCTGCGGCCGCGTCTGCCCCCAGGAAGCCCAGTGCGAAGCCAGCTGCGTACTCGGGAAGAAAGGCCAGCCTGTTGCAATAGGAAGGCTTGAGCGTTTCTGCGCGGACTATGAGCGCGAAAAGGGTGTGAAGGCTCCTGAAGCTATGCCTCCTACCGGCAAAAAGGTAGCAGTAGTGGGCTCCGGTCCTGCGGGGCTTACTGCCGCAGCAGACCTTGCAAAGCTTGGTCACAAAGTAACGATCTTTGAGTCCCTGCACAAAGCCGGAGGAGTTCTGAGTTACGGCATCCCGGAGTTCAGGCTGCCAAAAGGGATTGTGCGGCAGGAAGTAGAGTACATTGAAAAGCTCGGTGTAGAGGTCAAGCCCAATTATATCATAGGCAGGATCAAAACCCTGGACGAACTCTGCGACGACTTCGATGCCGTTTTCCTGGGCACGGGCGCAGGGCTCCCGAACTTCATGGGAATAGAAGGCGAAAACTTAAATGGCGTCTATTCCGCAAACGAATTCCTGACCCGCGTAAACCTCATGAAAGCCTATGACCCCGAATATGACACCATGGTCAGGCGCGGCAAGCATGTTGTGGTTGTGGGAGGCGGAAATGTGGCAATGGACGCAGCCCGCTCCGCCCTCCGCCTGGGCGCAAAAGATGTAAGTATAGTCTACCGCCGCGGAGAAGACGAGATGCCTGCCCGCCGCGAAGAAATCGAGCATGCTAAAGAAGAAGGCATTACCTTCAGGCTCCTTACAAACCCTGTCCGCATCCTCGGAGACGAGAAATTCAATGTTACAGGCGTCGAATGCATAAAAATGGAGCTTGGCGAGCCCGATAAATCCGGCAGGAGAAGCCCTGTCCCTGTAGAAGGTTCGGAATTCCTTATACCTGCGGACGTTGTGGTTATTGCGATCGGGACTTCTCCGAACCCGATAATTTTCAAGGGCTCAGAAGGTCTTGAGCAGAACAAACGGGGCACTGTAGTTGCCGACGAAGAGACCGGGGCAACCTCCAAGTGCGGAGTTTTTGCTGGTGGAGATGTGGTAACAGGCGCAGCAACCGTAATCAGTGCAATGGGTGCAGGCAAAAAGGCGGCAAAGGCAATTGATGAGTATTTGAAAGAAAAGTGAAGAAAATAGTGGAAATAAATAGAGTATGGGGATAAAAGAAAAACTAAAAATTACTTTTATTTCGTTTCTTTTATCCCGACTTTTTGTGATGTTTTTTGCAACCTTTTCGTAATATTTTTATGAACAGCTTACTCAAAAGCCAGAAAGCTTATTAAATTCTTTTTGCGCCTGAGAATAGCGGCCTTTCTCCATATACCTGCAACCTGCTTCAAAATGCGGCAAGTCTTTTTGCATCTGCATCAGAAGCCCACACATTTCAATAGCTCCCACAGAAACCTCTGAATACTCCGAATCTTTCAATTTCTCCAAAACCTTTTGAGATTCAGAAAATTTATTGGAAGCTTTTTCAAATTCATCGGCGGCTTTATCCCATTTCTCAGCGTCACCATATTCTATTCCTTTTAAAAGACATTCGTACCCGTCCATATATGGATACATTCCACTAATCATCTTTTTGATTTCCACGTGCATAGTTTCGCTGGTTTCCATGTCGTCTCTTAACAGAATAATAGAGCTTTTCTGCTCTACAGGCACCGAATTGGGATCGATCGTAAAGACCTTTTCTTTTGCCGAACTTAATGAAACCGCAGAATCATTCAAAGCTTCATTCGTTTTGTCAAGTTCTTTTTTACTCAAGTTAAATTCTTCTGAATACATGTACGCAAAAGACTTATCAAAATGTTCCATTGCAATAAGCAGACTCTCCAGGGAGGAAACCCTGTCCAGACCACTTTCAGCTAAAGTTTTGTATCTCTCAATTTCCTGATTTTCCTCTTCGTAATCCGAAGAAGTATCGTTAAGGATCTTTAAAGCCTCTTCGAAGTCTATTTTTGAAGCTTTTAGACTCGTTTTTGCCGTAGTATAGGTACCAGACTCTATATCTTGCCTTATAGATACAATTCTGCTTTCAGCACTATTGATAAGTAAAAAAGAAGTATCAATTTCTTCCGCAGCAGAAAGCTTATTCTCTACCTCTGCAGCAGAAACTTCGTTCTCCACACATCCAGAAAAAAACATTACCAATACAAGCCCTAGAAGAACAAGACCACTCTTGCCCATGACTATTTTCTTCCTTATCCCCGTATTTCTCAACCCCCAACTAAAATACTAAAGAAAATTAAAGTTGTATATTCATGCTTTCTACAATAAGTGATTAATTCAAGTAAATTCAGAACCTTCCATTTGAAAAACCTATTTTTGCTAATAATAATTAATTCAGATTTAATGATGATAAAGTTTACTAAATATATGGTTTGTCGAACACATATAATCTAGTAAAATAATAAAAAGAAGAGTAGATAAAATAAATTAATAAATGAAATAAATTAAAAAGAGAGGACAAAGTCAAAGGTCAAAGACTATTCTCAAAATTACAATCAACACAATGATTAAAAAAAGAGTCCACACAAGAGGCAAAAGAATCCGAAGCAGAAAATATATTATTATTGCTATGAGAATTAACTGAACTAAGGAAATTTTTCTTCTCCCTGCACGTAGAAAGCGACGATTTAACCTATGAGCCATGCTGTAGACCTTCCAGACTTCTTTTATTAGATATATTTATCTCTTTTCTCTTTTTATATTTTTTGCCCGTCGAGGACAGCATTTTCAGAAAGATTTCATGAAATTAACCCGAAGCGGCTCTACAATATTAACAAAAGAAATCGAAATCATTAATAAGAATACAAAAAATGAAGCAGGAATTAAGCCCCTAAGTTTTTCAATAAATATCACATAAACTTGCAAAAGCTCAACAGAAAAATTAGCAACAGGTCTGCTGGGAATCGAACCCAGGTTCGAAGCTCCGGAGGCTCCAGTGATATCCGCTACACTACAGACCTTCATTTTGAAAAACTTATGATCGATTAACTGACTCATAAAGCTGTCATCAGTTAACTGGCTCTTTATAGAGCTAAATAGCTTATAAATTTAATCCTCAACGAAATTATAAATGTCCTCAAAGAAAACGATTCGAACAAACATTCGTCAGGCCAACTTATAAATTCCTAAGTTTTACGTTGAGTTCAGGATATTTCGTTCTGAAGTCAGGATATTTTTGTTTTGAATTCAGGATATTTTTCGCATCTAATTCATGCCCTCATTCTTCCCATTTCTGCCCGTACTCTTCTTCAAATGCCAGTTCCGAAAGGGCTTTACGTGTGGAAGTACGTTTTCCCGGAGCAGGTTCTCCAATGGCAATCACAGCCATGAGTTCGAGTTTAGATGGGCAATTAAGGATTGAATTAACCTTTTCATGCTGGTTTAAGATCTCTCCGAGCCAGACTGTGCCCAGGCCAAGCCCACAGCAGGCAAGGAGCATATTCTGGATAGAAGCCCCTATTGCCTGGACATCTTTTGTCCTGTTGTACGAGTGTTCCGTATCCAGGAAAGCTGCGATAAGCAGAGGGGCTCCTGAGACAATACTGGAATAATGCGTGCATTCAGAGAGCTCGTGGATAATTTTCGGGTCCCTGACAACTGCAAAGCGCCAGGGCTGGTTGTTCAACCCGGAGGGAGCCCAGCGGCCTGCATTAAGGATTATGTTGATTTCGTCCTTGCCGATGGGTCTGTCCGTAAACTCCCGGACACTTCGTCTGTTGAGGATTGTGTCAATGACTTTACTTTCTCCTGTTACTGGCATATTTTCTCTCCGGATTGGATTTTCAATTTCAGGTTTATGAACTTTCTGATAGAAGATTGAAATCAAGTTATTAAGTGTTACCGGCAAGCAGGAAGCAATTAAATCTGTGCAACCCCGAAAAAGACAGAAAAAACACTAATCTGAAAAGCAAGTATAGAAAAAAGCCTGGAGAAATCCAGAAATCCAGAAAAATTTCAGAAAAGGCCAAAAAATTAGAAGAAACCGAAAAAGACTAGAAGAGACCGAAAAAGACTAGAAGAAACTAGAAGAAACCAGAAAAAATAAGTCTCCAGGCCATCTGACCGGCCTGGCCTGAAACTGAAAAAAATAACTTAAGACTCAGTCGTCATCAATCTTCTTATTGAGCCAGGGGATATTTGCCCGGATTTCCTTGCCGACAATCTCAAGTGGGTGTTCCTTTTCCTGGCGCTCCATGGCTTTAAGTACAGGATGATTGACCATGCCTTCGAGGACGAACTCTTTTGCGAACTCGCCGTTCTGGATCCTTTCAAGGGCCACGTACATGGCTTCGCGGGATTCCTCATTGATGATTCTCGGGCCAACGGTCATGCCACCGTATTCGGCAGTGTTGGAGACAGAGTGCCACATCCTCTCAAGCCCGCCTTCGTAGATAAGGTCAACAATGAGTTTGACTTCATGACAGGTTTCGAAGTAAGCCATTTCAGGCTGGTACCCTGCTTCCACAAGCACCTCAAAAGCCGTCTTGATAAGCGCGGAAATCCCTCCGCAGAGGTCAACCTGTTCTCCGAAAAGGTCGGTTTCAGTTTCTTCACGGAAGGTGGTTTCGTAAACTCCTGCTCTGGTTGCGCCGATACCCTTGGCGTAAGAAAGAGCAAGGTCCCTTGCTTTTCCGGTTGCGTCCTGATAAACTGCAATCAGACCAGGCACTCCTATACCTTCTGTGTATGTTCTCCTGACAATGTGTCCGGGACCTTTGGGAGCAACCATGAAAACGTCCACATCTTTTGGGGGCACTATCTGGTTGTAGTGGATATTGAAGCCGTGAGCAAAAACAAGGGCGTTGCCGGCTTTCAAGTTGGGCTCGATCTGGGAATAGTAAACAGATGACTGTTTTTCGTCAGGCAGGAGGATCATGATAACGTCTGCAGCTTTTGCAGCTTCTTCGACAGTCATGACCTTCAGGCCATCAGATTCGGCTTTGGTCCAGCTGGAACTGCCTTTCCTGAGCCCAACAACGACATTAAGCCCGGATTCGTGAAGGTTTCTGGCATGTGCATGTCCCTGGCTTCCATATCCCATTATTGCAATGGTCTTATCCTTAAGTGCATTAAAAGTGGTTTCGTTGTCATAAATTATCGTTGCCATTATTTGATTCTCCTGATTGATTTTACTGATTGATTTTATTGATTGATTTTATTGATTGATTTTATTGATTGATTTTATTGATTGATTTTATTGATTGATTTTACTGACTAATTTTACAGATTGATTACCTGTAAATTCTTTAATTTTTTAATTAAAATTCCCTGTATTATTCGGGGGAGTATCCGGACTTACAAACACAGATACTTCCCGAGAATTAAATTGATTTTTGAAAAATTGCTGTCTCTGGATCCTGGCGAGCTTTTGAAGTGAAAGAGAGGCCGGAAACCCGGAGTGTTTTTAAGAAGACCTTTAGGATTTGAAAAGGCTTCCGGCTGCCCCAATCTGTGAAAAATAATTGCGCAGCTACCTCTCTTTACCTGCCCTTAATATTTAAACCTTCTTTGACCCGCGGACCATTGCAATTTTGCCTGTCCTGACAAGCTCCTTGATCCCGAACTGGCGGAGAAGTTTTTCGATTGCCTGGATCTTGCTCTCGTCACCTGTCACCTCAACGGTCATGGATTTTGAGGCAACATCCACTATTCTGGCCCTGAAGATATTTGCAATCTGGATAATCTCTCCCCTTGTGTTCGCATCAGCTGAGACCTTGATAAGGGCAAGTTCCCGCTCAACCGCTTCATCGCCTCCGATATCCGAGACCTTGATGACATCTATGAGCTTGTTGAGCTGCTTTGTTACCTGTTCGAGCACATGGTCGTCTCCATGAACCACAATGGTGATTCTCGAGATATCAGGATCTTCAGTAACTCCCACAGCCAGGCTGTCGATATTATATCCGCGCCTTGAGAAAAGCGAAGCCACCCTGGAGAGCACACCTGACTTATTTTCCACAAGAACTGCAAGTGTATGTTTCATCAGTGTTCCTCCAGGTCAATGATCTCATTAATTGCAGCTCCTGCCGGGACCATCGGATAAACATTGGCTTCACACTCGACAATCACTTCGACAACAGCCGGCCTTCCGGACCTGATAGCCTCTTCAATTGCAGGCCTGACTTCGGACGGCTTCTCTGCACGCAGCCCGAGAGCCCCGTAGGCTTCAGCAAGTTTTACGAAGTCAACACTGCCCTTGATAAAGGTGCAGGAATACCTGCGGTCGTAGAAGAGTTCCTGCCACTGCCTGACCATGCCCAGATAACCGTTATTCAGGATCACGGAAATAACAGGGATATCATTCTGAACCACAGTTGCGAGTTCCTGAGAGTTCATCTGGAAAGAGCCATCACCTGCGATATTTATAACGGTCTTATCCGGCCTGCCGACCTTGGCTCCTATGGCTGCTGGGAACCCATATCCCATTGTGCCAAGCCCACCTGAAGTCAGGAAGGTTCGAGGCGTACTGTATTTGAAGAACTGGGCAGCCCACATCTGGTGCTGTCCAACTTCTGTAACTATGATTGCATCTTTGCATGCTTCGGATATCTGCTCGACAACAAACTGGGGCATTACGACATCCTCGGACACCTGCCTGTAGCCAAGAGGATATTCCTTTTTCCACTGGTTTATCTTTTCAATCCATTCCGCGGAGTTGCAGCGCTGGATGTATTTAATCAGGGACTTGAGCACCTGCTTTGCGTCCCCGACAATCGGTACATGTACCTTTACATTCTTGGAGATCTCGGCAGGGTCAACATCAATATGGATAATCCTGGCGTTGGGGGCAAAAGATTCAAGTTTACCTGTTACGCGGTCATCAAACCTTGCTCCCACAGCAATGATAAGATCGGATTCCTGAATTGCATAGTTTGCATATTTGCACCCATGCATTCCCAGCATTCCGACGTAGAGAGGATGTTCAGTCGGGATAGAGCTTATGCCCATAAGAGTGGTGGTAACCGGAGCCAGGATAGTCTCAGCCAGCTCAACGAGTTCTGCACTCGCATTCGAACTTATCACTCCACCTCCTGCATAGATTATGGGCCTGCAGGAGTTTGCAATTTCTTCGGCGGCTCGTTTAATCTGCTGGGTATTACCTTTATAAGTTGGCTTATAGCCCCTAAGCTCCACCTTGTCAGGATAGTGTAAGTCGATCTCTATATTCTGTACATCCTTTGGAAGGTCAATTAATACCGGGCCAGGCCTTCCGGTGGATGCTATATGGAAGGCTTCTTTTACAATCCTCGGGATTTCTGCTGGATCCTGTACGAGATAGTTATGCTTGGTAATTGGCTGAGTAATGCCAGTAATATCTGCTTCCTGGAAAGCATCGTTTCCGATAAGGGATCTTGGTACCTGGCCGGTTAAGGCTACAATCGGCACTGAATCCATATATGCGGTAGCAATACCTGTTACCAGGTTGGTTGCTCCGGGACCTGAAGTAGAAACACAGACCCCGGTCTTTCCAGTAGCACGGGCGTACCCGTCCGCAGCATGAGCTGCTGCCTGTTCGTGGCGTACAAGTATGTGGCGCAGATCTGAATCATAGAGTTCGTTGTAGAAAGGAATGATCTGCCCTCCGGGGTATCCGAAGAGAGTGTCAACTCCTTCATTTTCAAGGCACTTTATTAGAGCCTTTGCACCGTTAACTTTTTCTGTTGACCCGGTTGTCATTATTTATCTCCTTATTTATCTCTTGAGATGTCTAACTGGATACTCACATTCCAGGTGAGTACTTTTCCAGTTAAAGGTGTGTTTAAGAAATACTTTTTTATCTCTCACACTCACATTTTTTTCTTCGCGAATTTCGCAAATACATCATAATCAATCATGTTATATATGGATGAGGGTTTCTCCGGGTTTTCAGAGTGCCAGAGATCCCCTATTTCAAAAATTTCTTCAAACCGAAAAAAAGAGAGGACAGATAGTCCTCCTGAGAAACTTTTGAATTCCGCATCCTTTGGGACTTATTCTACCCGGATAAGGCGGTTCATCCCGTTCATTACAGCTTCTACAGATGCCATTATAATGTCCGTTCTTGCTCCGCTTGCGGTAATTACCTTCCCGTTCTTGGAAAGTTTTACCCTTACTTCTACAAGCGCATCAGTTCCGCCGGTAATTGAGTCTACATGGTACTCTTCAAGGACGATATCTTCCGCACAGGAACTTACAGCTGTCCTGATGGCATTAATTACAGCATCAACAGGCCCGTTTCCGATCCCGGCCTGTACGATAGGTTTGTCTTTTACATTGAGCTTTATAGAAGCAGTTGGAGTCACACGGTTTCCGGATACTATGGTGAACTCTTCTAATTTTACCAGAGGCTCTTTGTATATATCAAGCACGGTTTCTGCAATGGTCTGCAGGTCAGCATCGGTAATATGTTTTCCCTGGTCGCCCATCTGCTTAACTCTGTTGAAAATGTCTTCCGTCTGAGCCTCATCAGCTTCAAGCCCCATTTCCTTTAAAGCAAGGGTAATAGAGCTCCTTCCTGCATGTTTTCCAAGTACGATCTGGCGCTGCCGTCCGATATATTCAGGGCTCATCGGCTCATAGGTTGCCTTGTCAGCCAGAAGCCCGTGCACATGAATCCCTGCTTCGTGAGTGAACGCATTTCCCCCTACAAGGGCTTTGTTTGGGGAAACAGGAATTCCGGTCAGCCGGCTTACAAGCCTCGAAATCCGGTATATATGCTCATGCTTGATGCCGGTGTCGTATTTATACAGCCATTCAAGGTTCATTACGACTTCTTCAAGAGAAGCATTTCCGGCTCTTTCCCCTAAACCATTAATTGTCACATGTGCCTGCTTTGCTCCTGCCGCAAGCGCAGCAACCGTATTTGCAGTTGCTAAACCAAAGTCATTATGGCAGTGAATGCTGATAGGGGCTTTCAGGGAGGAAGACAGGTCACGGAAAATCTCGGTGGTCTTTTCAGGCACCAGAAGCCCCACGGTATCGCAGAAGCATAACCTGTCAGCTCCAGCGTCTATCCCGTCAGCATAAATGGCTTTTAAAAATCCAAGGTCTGCCCGCGAGGCATCTTCTCCACTCAGCTCCACAATCAGGCCGTGGTCTTTAGCATACTCGATGACTTCGGCTGCGATCTGCCTTACTGCATCGCGATCTTTTTTGATTTTCGTCCGGATGTGCAGGTCCGAAACCGGAGCTACAAGGTGAATTGAATCTACGTCGCATTCAAGAGCATGATCAACGTCCATTTTTACAATTCTGCAGTAGCTGCAGATTTCGGCATTGAGCCCTGCGTTAGCTACAGCCTTGATGGATTCCCTTTCACCTTCGGAAGTAATTGCAGAGCCTGCCTCGATTACGGAGACTTTCATCTCATCAAGGGCCCGGGCAATTAAGAGTTTCTTCTCTCTGGTCAGGGCTACGCCAGGTGTTTGTTCACCGTCTCTCAAAGTAGTATCCAGGAAGCGGATATTTTCGAATAATACAATCCCTCAGTTTTGGTTTTATTTTAATAGATTGGTCCTGCAGAACAGGAGGATAATATTTGCAATATATTATATAATTATATCCTGTTTTACAAACCCATTTTTAATGTAATATATTAATCTCAAAAACCCCCGTTCTATTCGGGAACATTCCCTAATTTACTCCAGGGCTCTCTGAAACTTCTCTTCAATAGGTAGACCATACTATTTTTAGTTTCCAGTTAACAATATATCGTACTTCGTAAGAAAAATAAAGAATATAAGTTGATCGGAAACCTCACAGCCGACCAGAAAACATGCAGAATGAAAAAAGAAAAAAGGAAAATGAAAAAAAGGATTTAAGATGTTTCCCATAAACCTGCAAGAATAACCGATAATGGGAAGTTTAGAACAAATCACGTGCTTATAACCCTTAAAGAAACTTCCGTACAGGTTGCACTGCAGAAAAATGATCCTGCTATGCTCTTGCTAACCAGCCTTAAAAAGTTAAAATAAGGGTTTAGACTAAAAATTAAGGATTATAATTTAGAAATATTTTTTAACATTTTCTATTGCCTTTACAATGAGGGAAACGCAAGCTTCTATATCTGCCGTATCCAGTACCTCCACTGGAGAGTGGATATAGCGTGTGGCTATGCTGACCGTGCCTGTAGGGATACCTTCCTTTGTGAGGTGTATTGAGGTAGCATCGGTGGTGCCGCCGGAACCCACGCCCAGCTGATAGGGGATCTCGTTTTCATCAGCTGTTTCCCTCAGCCATTTGAGGATCTGTGGATGAGCTATAAGACCCCTTCCAGAAGCATCTGCCACAGTTATTACGGGCCCTTTTCCCAGCTCCATGGCTGAATCGGTCTTGCTGATGCCCGGATGGTCTCCAGGGATAGTGGTGTCAAGGGCAAGAGCAATATCCGGACAGAGCCCGAAAGCACACGTTCTTGCTCCTTTGAGCCCTACCTCTTCCTGAACCGTACCCACGGCATAGACATTGGCTTCAATTTTGCGTTCATGGAGCTGTTTCATGACCTCAAGAAGAATTACAATTCCTGCGCGGTCATCAAAAGCCTTGGAAGTAACCTTTCCGTTTGCCAGGGCAACAAATTCCTGATCAATTGAGGCTGTCGTGCCTATCTCGATTCCCAGATTTCCGGCATCCTCTCTGTCTTTTGCCCCTATATCGATAAACATATCCTCGAGTTTTACAGGTTTTTTCCTGTCCTCATCTTTCATTACGTGAGGAGGTTTTGAGCCTATAACTCCGGGAATGGTGCCCTTTTTACCGTGAACCATGACTCTCTGGTTCAGAAGAGTCTGATCAAACCATCCTCCGATCCCGACAAATCGCAGGAATCCATTTTCATCAATATACCTGACCATGAGCCCTATTTCATCCATATGGGCAGCCAGCATTACAAAAGGTCCTTTCCCTTCTTTAACAGCGATGAGGTTCCCCATGGTATCTGCCCGCAGACTGTCGACATAGGGTTCAAGTTCTTTTTCAAGCAGTTTCCGAACCTCATCTTCAAAGCCGGAAATTCCGTGAGCGTTTGTGAACTTTTCAAGAAGAGATGTTATTTCTTCAAGGTTTCCGCCTTTTTCCATAGTTTTTTCCATTAAGAAAATCTCCTGAATAGTGGTTTAATCTGGACTGTCAGTCTGAGTGTGCACAGGTTAATTCGGACTAATACCTGTTCAGTTTGGAGTGCACTCAGTTAATTTGCTAAATAATATGTTTAATATGACATATTATAAATGACCATTTATGATTATCTTTTGTTGAAAAACTTTCTGAGGCTTTTTAGTTCCTATGTATTTAATACATGTTTCCTGGCCGCAATCGTGTTCTACTCATAACTTTTGCCAGACCATCTTTTGCATATTAATTAAATTGTTAGAGTGTTTTTATATAAGTTGAACTTGTTGTTTAAGTTTTTGGCAGAGACTGTTAAGCTTCTTCCTGCTGGTAGAGGTTAGTGGTTGATGGTAAAGGTTATTTTCGGAAGCTGTAGAACAGAAACATTAAAATCCCTTCAGGTTTATTGAGGACTCAGGTGAAAATTACATGACTGCAGAATTACCTCCTCAAATCCAGAACCAGATAGCACAGCTTCAGCAAGTACAGCAGCAGGTTCAAGCTCTGACCATGCAAAAATCTCAAATTGAAGCTATGCAGAAGGAGTCCAAAATGGCTCTTGAAGAATTAGAAAGACTGGCTGACGATGCGGTTATTTACCGTAATGTCGGAGAACTGGTGATAAAAACAAGCAAAGAGGAGTCCGTTTCAAAACTTAAAGACAGGGAAGAAACTCTCTCACTCAGGCTTCAGTCTATTTCCAGGCAGGAAGAAAGGCTCACTACCCGCTTCAAACAGCTTCAGGAGCAGATCCAGCAGGCACTGGGACCCAGAGCACAATAACCTTTTATTTTTCTTTTATATAAGTAGAATACAGGACAGAAGTATAGCTGTAACGGAGATTGTGCCGAAATCCCGGAACTCCGGGAATTTCGATACCTATAAAAAACGGTATCCAGAGTGAACAATGCAAGTTGATGAAGCGGAGTTTTTTAACCGGCTCCTTGACTATCGAAACATTTTATATTTGTGTCACAGGAATGCAGATCCGGATGCTGTTAGCAGTGCTTTTGCTCTTTCCGAGGCGATAGGGGGGACAGTCGGACTCGTGGACGGCTGCAACCGGGTGGCGTCCGTCCTGATCGACAGGCTCGGAATTGAGGTAGTGGATAAGCCAGACCCTGCAAATTACGGTTTTGTTGTCGTAGTTGATACTTCGACAAAAGCGCAGTTAAACGATATTGAGTTGACCAGTTACTGTGTAATTGATCACCATACTACCACTGCCCTTACCGAGAACGCAGAATTTTACCTGCACAGGAACACGACTTCAACCGTAGAGATAGTCTATGATATTTTAAAAGTAATGGGGGCGCCGATTAACCGCAGGGTAGGAATCGGTATGCTCACAGGCATCGTAACAGATACCGGGCACTTCAAGCACGCATCTGTTGATACTTTCCGAACAGTGGCAAAAATTATTGAGGCTAGCGGAGTTGAGTACGGGGAAGTACTTGACCTGATGGCTGCCACCCCACAGGATATCTCGATGCGCATAGCTATCCTGAAAGCAGCAAGCAGGGTTGAACTCGAGAGGATAGGAGATATGCTTATAGCTTCTTCTCATGTGAGTTCTTTCGGAGGCTCTGCATCTTCCATGCTTATTAACATCGGAGCTGATGTGGCTTTTGTTGGCACTACCAAAGGAGAAAGCGTCAGGGTAAGTGCAAGGGCGAAGCGCGATGCTGTAAATGCCGGAGTTAACCTTGGCCAGCTGATGGAAGATATCAGTAACGAATATAACGGCACCGGAGGCGGGCATTCAGGAGCTGCAGGAATAGATATAATTGCCAATATGGAAGAAGTACTGCATAAATGCAGGGAAATGACAAAGAAAATCCTTGAAAATTCCCTTGGAGCGACCTCAAAAGAGATTTCCGAGGATGAAATTGAAATTAAAGAGGACGAATAAATAGTAAAAAGCGGTTAAAATACCTGTTTAATGGTTAGAATAACTATAATTTTTTTCCTTGACTGAAAGTAATCATTTTTTTCGAGATATCCTATCACTTTTCTCAATTTAATTGAGTTTCGATGTATTAATCTTATTATTTTTCTCAATTTATTTTTCTCAATTTATTTTTCTCAATTTATTTTTCTCAATTTAATCTAATTTCGATATATTCATACTATTACTTTTCTCAATTTAATTTGAAAAACATCTTTTTTACTCGATAACAACAAGTATTATTTATATGAGAATCCAACTTACCTTCACATTATCATATCTACCGGAAATTCATATCCGCCCGGGAGCACCTCAATTTTCAGAAACGAATAGACGGTAAATGAGAGCTGCCGTCGTTAAAGCATGACCTTAAAGGGACATGAGATGAAAGACATACATAAAAGAGGGTCGAAAGAGACGCGGCCTGAAACTAAAAGGTCTCAAAATAAAGAACACAGAGCGTGAAAAAAATGCCAGAATACTGGGATCCTGAAATAGAGACAATGCCTGTAGACGAATTGAGAAAGTTGCAGGAAGAAAAACTGAAAAACCTCGTACATTATGTGTATGAGAACTCTCCTTTTTACAGAAAAAGGTTTGACGAACATGGCGTTCGCCCGGAAGACATCCGGACACTTGAGGACGTTAGAAAATTACCTTTTACTTTTAAGCAGGATCTCAGAGATACATACCCTACCGGAATGTTTTGCGTCCCTAATTCAAAGCTCGCCCGCTTCCACGCTTCCTCGGGCACCACCGGCAAACCGACAGTAGTCGGGTACACCCACAAAGACATTGACGACTGGGCAGAGTCCCTGGCTCGGGCTTTCACATCCGTCGGGGTAGGAAAAGATGATATCCTCCAGGTAAGCTACGGGTACGGACTTTTTACAGGCGGACTCGGTGCCCATTATGGAAGTGAAAAAGTAGGAGCAACCGTACTCCCTACAAGTTCAGGGAACACCGAACGCCAGCTTGAACTCATGAAAGACCTTGGTACGACAGCTATAGCCTGCACACCCTCTTACTTTTTATACATGATTGAAATCGCAAGGAAAGAGGGCATCAATATCAGGGACGATACACAATTAAAGAGGGGATTTTTCGGGGCTGAACCCTGGTCTGAGGAACTCAAGAAACGGATAGAAAATGAGTCAGGGATTAAAGCCTATGACATCTACGGGACTTCGGAGCTTAGCGGTCCCCTCTTTACAGAATGTGAGGAACAGTGCGGCATCCATATCTGGGGAGACCTGTTCCTGGTAGAGATTCTTAATCCCGAAACAGGAGAACCTGTGCCCGATGGAGAGACAGGAGAACTCGTAATCACCACCCTGGCAAAAGAAGCAAACCCCCTCATCCGCTACAAGATCAAGGACCTTACCAGAAAACTTTCTGAACCCTGCAAATGCGGCAGGACTCACCCGAGGATCACACGCATCAGCGGGCGCTCGGACGATATGATTATAGTGCGCGGCATAAATGTCTTCCCTGGTCAGGTCGAATCAGTTTTGATGAATATTCCTGAAGTAGGGAATCACTTTATGATTATCGTGGACAGGATAGGCCCACTCGATTCAATGAAAGTCCAGATCGAAATGCACGAGTCTGCCTTCAGTGACAAGATGTCGGACATGATGGCACTCAAAAAGAAAATTGCAAGCGCTTTAAAAAGCGTGCTGAACCTTGCAGTTGAGGTAGAACTTGTGGAACATGGCTCTCTGCCGCGCTCGGAAGGAAAATCAAAGAAGGTTATAGACAAGCGGAAGGTCTGAAGATTTTGCAGCTTGAAATATGAAGTAAAAAGGCAAAAAGTTTCAACTTTAGAAAAAGAAAGGAATATCCGAAAAAAGAGGTGAAATATTACTTCTTTCAGGGCGTTCCTTTTTCCAGTTCCTTTTTAAGCTTTTCCTTTAAATCCAGAACGGTTCTTTGTATTAGTAAAACAACCCAAATGTAAACTTAAAAATAGACAAAAACTTATATTATATTCTGAGGAAAATATTGAGAAAAGAAGAGAAGTTAAAACAGGGAACTGAAAAAGTAGAAAAGAGAAAAAGTTGAAATATCTTGATTAATTTGATAGAAAAAAGAATAAAATCTAAAAAGGAATACGGGATAAAAGGACATGGGTGCTGGAATGGAAGACAAAGTGATAAAACAAATTTCCCTTTTTGCGGAAAACAAACCTGGCAGACTTGCAAGCGTGGCAAATAAATTGAAGAGTGCAGGCATAAACATAAGAGCATTTACCATTGCCGAGTCAGGAGATTTCGGGATCATTCGTATGGTTGTGGACAGGTCGGATTATGCTCACCGTGTGCTCCATGATGCCGGGTTCACGGTTTCAGAGACCAGCGTTCTTGGAATCGAAATGGAAGATGTCCCTGGCAGCATGTCCCGGATTGCGGAAGTTTTCGGAGAATCCAGTATCAACCTTGATTACGCCTATGCTTTTGTCACCCGGGAACAGAAAGCTCTTCTCATTGTTCGGGTAAATGAGATCGAGAAAGCGGTAAAAACACTGGAAGAGAACGGTATAAAGCTAATCGGCATGAAAGAACTTGAAAAGATCTGATTTTGATTGAGTACCGGATTTTACGGGAAAGCAGCTTTAAAGAAAAAACCAGAAAATATCCAGAGCCTGGCACATTTGTTTATCTGCCTGAGCATCTGGAGTACTCTTTTTACATAATCCTGGCTGAGTGGCAATTTTTTTATAAAAAGTTTCGCAGCCGGGAGATACCTGTAGCCGGAAATATTTATTAAGAAATTTACTTATCAGGGATTCTCTGAACCTTTACTGCGTAAATAGATATACATTATAAATATAAAAAGAACAAACAGAGAAAGACTTTTCTGAGAATAAGGAAAAGGCAGTCCATATAACATTAACAGAGATTGAGCCGACAAAAAGGTAAAATCAGCCGATTTGACTAAAATGACAGAGAATAAAGATAGCTTACAGGAAAACGCTCAAAACCTTTCAAAGAATAAACTTGGCGGAACTCATACCACGATTATTGGGGGAAGAGCTGGAAAAAAACTCGTAAAGCTTGTAAGCCAGCACCCAGAAATAAAAAAAGTAATTCCGTCCATAATTTCCGTAAAAGGTGTTGCAGGGGGAAAACTGGCTGGAAAAGTCCTGCGCGCTGACGCCAGAGGGAACCTCAGGCTATTGCTCTCTGAAGGTAGAAGTTTCCAGGAAGTCAGGCTGGTGACAACGGTTGGTACAGCTGATGAAGGGGACAGAATTATGAACGAATTGAATGAGATATTAAAAAATGCCCTCTGAGGCGTTGAAGGAGAGATTACTACTTGGCATTCATAGGGGTTGACCACGGAACAACAGCAATGCGCTTTGCACTTATTGAGGGTGAAAAAGTCCTGACATTTGAACTCGGAAGGGCTGAAGCGGCCGCAATGTCAGAAAAAGAAATCCTGATATCCATAGAAAAAAAGTTTGGAATTGAGACTGGAAACATCGACCTTATTGCTCTGACATACTCTATGGGAGACGGTTTTTCTGAAATCAAAGACTTAAAAAAACTTGAGGGAAGAGGGCTTCGGAGTACGGAAGGAGCAGGAAAAAAGACTGGAGGAGGCACACGGGTGTTTGATGCGGTAAGAAACTCCGGAATTCCGGCGATAGCACTTCCTGGTCTTCACACGGGAAGTAAAGTAGATCCGAGAATGAAGGTATTTTCCCATCTAACAAGCCCGGAAAAGCTGGGGATTGCATACCATATCCGGTGTCTGGGCTATGAAAACTTTGTAGTTTCCGATATCAGCTCCAACACTGTGACCCTCGCAATTGCTTCGGGAAAAGTAATCGGTGCAATTGACGCCTGCATTTTTGCTCCGGGAGTTCACCACGGACCTCTTGACCTGCAGGCAATAAGGAATGTTGATGATGGTCTCCAGACAGCGAATCAGGCTTTTATAGAAGCAGGTGCTTTGAAGATGACCCCTTATAAGGACAGGGAAGAACTTCTCAATGCAGCCGAAAAAGGCGAAAAAACTGCCCTGCTTGCCCTTGATACCATAGCTCTTTTTGCAGCTATGGAAATTGCTTCAATGCAGCTTCTCCTCAAAGACTATGAGGTTACCGGAGCGGTCTTTCTTGCAGGTTCGGTAGGGGAAGTAGAATACGTGCAGAAAAGGATCTGCAAACATCTTGGTCAGGACTGTAATAGCCTCGGGAAGTGGCACGCTGCAATTGGCTGTGCCGAGATAGCAAGGGACGTTTTTGCCGGAGAAAAACAGATCCTTGGGGTAGATGTCGATTATCCTTAAAGAGTGGGAAGAGGAGCCATCCTTAGAGAAGAATCAGGTCTTTTCCACAGGCTCTTCATACTCATCTTCCTGATAATCTTCGAGCTCCGAGGCGTCAAGTTTTCCTCCTTCGACTTCATCATCGTAACCGCTCATGCGGTTTTTGTCCATTAGAATGACATAATCCGCAGAATTCTTGAGCGCTGTGGAAAATCCGGGCTCAACCCCGAAGATAATTGTCTCTTTCCCGTGTTCATTTGCTTTGTTCAGGAGCGGTTTGAAATCCGCATCTCGGGTCACGATTGCAAGGGTATCTATATTAGGGTTGTAGACCAGTTCCATGCCCTCTACTGCGAGGCGCACATCCACATCACTGGAACAGATGATGGGCTCAAGTCCATGGTTTTCAATAGCCTCGACGAGCTTGTCAGAGGCGTACTGGTTCAGGAAAACGCGTCCGATCTTGATATTCCCGTAGTCCTTCAAAACGTCCCTTATTTCCTCAAGATTTACATCAAACTCTTTTCTGAGGATATTCGGCCCATCTACCAGAAGTCCTATTTTCCTCCTTCCAACTTCTTTCTTAGTACGGAGGTATCTAGAAATGGAATCAAGTCCGCTTTTTACAGGCTTCATTATCAATGTCCTCTGTGATCCTTACAGTTTTACTCAACCTGCTTTTTTTACTTTTATGCCCTCAAAGATTCAGGGAGAATTGGCCTGTGAGGGCAATATAGTTTCCAGCAGCTATCTCATGCCTGCCGATACAAGTTTTTGCTTTAACCTTCAAAAAGTCGCAGCTTTAGTTCCCATAACCATGAATCTACAACTGCGGTTTTTCAGGTTTAAAGCCCGATACCTGGCAGTCCGGGTAATAATCTGATTATATCTAAATATTTGCTTTTCTGTAGTAAAACATTTGCATACTTTGACAATTAAAGGTTTTAATTTTGCCCTATATGAGTGTTTGGACCGAAAAACCTCACCTTCCCGGAAGTCCTGAGTAATAATTAAACCCCTCAAAATTAAATATTTTTAACTATAGAACACGATATATATTTTATAGAATTATAATTTATCGGAGAAAGGGCCTTTTTTAACTTCCCGAATAATGTAAGGAGACTCACGAAGTTCAAAGATATTTTCAATTTTCCTTCCCTTCTTCTGCCTGCTGTACTGAATTTCCCCTAATTTATGTAGGAAAGCTTCGTAGACCTCCATAAACTGCTCGAACTCCGGACCCGTAAGCTGTATTAACCCTTCCTTGCCCGCGAACCAGTCATAGACCTGAAGGAGGACAACTTCTCTTACCCTTTTAAGACCTTCTTCCTCAGGATCCTCGGGGGCTTTTTCAAAATAAAGAGTACTTTTCAGCTTTGGGGACCAGGCTGCAAAGACCCGCCTGAAATTTAAGATTTGAATTGGAATTTTTTCCCCTGGACCGGGTCTCGGATAATAATACCTGTCCTGAGAAAAGACTTCCTCTTCCAGACTCACCACCTGCCGGCATACCTCGACTTCAGATATTTTTCATGGATTTTCTTCATACGAAAACCCATGTAGAGGCCTACAAAGAGTCCGCTCAGGTGAGCAGTATGGGCTATCATATCTGAAGAATTGACCATTAGAAAATCAAACATAGCAAAGAGCACTAAAGCATGCTTTAAACGCATCGGGATAAAATAAACATATACCCTGAGGTTCGGCTCAAGTACGGTAAGCGCTGCAAAGACTCCGTAGATAGCTCCGCTCGCACCAACCATAGGGCCGGGGTAAATATTGAAAATAGGCCGGCTTAAGAAAGTGTATCCTATTGCAGATAGAACTCCTGCAGTAAAGAAGATCCCAAGGAGCTGTTTATTCCCAACCCTTCGCTCAAGCGCAGTCCCGAAGAAGTACAGGACAAGCATATTAAAAAAAAGATGCCATAAGCCGGTGTGCAGAAAAATGTATGTGACAAGTGTCCAGGGCCTCGTCAGAAGAGAACCCGGGTCAAACTGAAAAGCGCTTACATAGAGAGACCCTATGCCCGGAACCATTTCCAGAAAGAAAGAAATTATGCATAGGAAGATGATTGCCATCGACGGGCTTGTGGAAACAGAGCTTTTGATTCTATCAGTTGTTCCACCTCGAGACTCATACGGTGTATCACGGTTAAACATGTTCTAATTACTCTCTATCTTAATCCGGTATAAAATTGTTGAATAAAAGCACCTGACTAATAAGGCGAATTATAAAAGGCAATTTGCGATGCCTCAAAATAAATCAGAGTATCATTCAAGCACAAGAATGGCGTCCAAACACAAGAATATTATCCAAACATAAGGTAAGGAACAAATACCAGTAAGTAAGCTGATCAATAGCAGGCTTCATAAACTGAAAAGGCCACCTTAAATAATTCCATACTCTGATCCAGTGTCAGAAACCCAGATTTATATCATTGAAGCCTTCAAGCCTGGAATCTTCACTCTAAATCCCATGTCTTGAAAAACCTGTAAACAAAAAGATTAACTGCAACCCTGAGTTAATCAAATTGATTGGTTTTAACCCCTAATTTTGGAAATAAGCAGTCTTGAATCTCTAACTCATTTAATGATATATAATTCCATGATATTAATAGTATCACGTATCCGGAAATAAGCCCAGCACTTCTTATATATTGGAGCAGATTTTATTTAAATCAAAGAATATATCATTTAATATTCAAATGTAATTATTATAAGTAGTCATTTCCAGAAAAAAATCATAAAAACGGTTTACAGCGTTTACTGTATAAAGTGATTTGGAGAACGTACCGATATAAATAAGTTTTGATATTTTTATAAGAACGAGAAGTATAATAAATTAAATAATTATTACGAATAATATATTAAAAGCTGATATGGAATAGTTTGAGTTTTATTTGTGCGAAGTTTGACACCCAGATAAGAAGAAGCTTTAAAATTATTTGTTATTAGTATGAAAAAAAGAAATAATTAATAACAAATATTAAAATCCGTAGAAAAAATAATTAAGGCTCAAGAATACTAAGTCAAAAAACCAGCATCTTCAGACGTTGAAGATTTTTCTTACATAGAAGATCTCTGAGATTTTTTTTATGAAGACTGAGTATCTACATTCCATTTTACCCATCGCGAAATAGGGTGTTACAAATTAGAAAATGTTATATAGATTTGGTACATTTAGACTTTTAATTAGTGTTTATTATCCATCGGTAGCGACCTCTGCTCAATATTAAGGTCTCAATCGTTGGCAAAAACGGTTTTTTTGAGACATAGGGCGTAAAAAGGGATTTGGAAGAGAACTCAGGCCCTAAAAACGACTTTTACAAGAAAATATTCCCTATAAAAACGTTTTTATTTGAAAAAACGTTGGTATAGCGTTTAATGTTCAAATAGAGAGCTAAGAACGTTTTACCATAAAGCGTCATTTAAACGGTTGTAACTTTAAATCAGACGGCAAGATATATAAAGTATAATCATTAAGAATATGCCGCTTATCAGAATTGCAATCGTCTTGGCGAAGTCGACTTTAAACAAATTTAGGAGGTAAAGCTCACATGAGCAAACTAACTACCGGGAGTTTTTCTATAGAAGATCTGGAATCCGTTCAGATCACTATTAACAACATTGTAGGGGCAGCAAAGGAGGCTGCTGAAGAAAAAGCAAAAGAGTTAGGTCCGATGGGCCCCACTGCTCTTGCAGGTCTGGCATCCTACAGAAGCTGGAACTTGCTTCTTCTTGACCGCTATGAGCCTGTTTTGACCCCTATGTGTGACCAGTGCTGCTACTGTACCTACGGACCATGTGACCTTTCCGGAAACAAGAGAGGTGCTTGCGGAATTGACATG
>NZ_WJBI01000011.1:0-1620 GCF_020804225.1 Methanosarcina sp. DH2 | reverse complement strand
TAATAGAAGTCTTTGGAGAAGACCTCCCCCTCAACCTTGGAGAATCAAACGTCCTGACCCCCAACGTCACAATCTGTACAGGACTCAGCCCAAAGACCCTCGGAGAATGCAGAGCCCCAATGGAGTATGTTGAAGAACAGCTCACCCAGCTCCTTGCAGTCATCCACGCAGGTCAGGAAAGCGCAGAAATTGACTACGACTCAAAAGCCCTTTTCAGCGGTAGTCTGGACCACGTCGGTATGGAAGTTTCTGATATTGCCCAGGTCTCAGCATATGACTACCCGAAAGCTGACCCAGGCGCCCCACTCATTGAAGTCGGTATGGGAACCATTGACAAGTCCAAGCCACTTATAGTTGCAATCGGTCACAACGTAGCCGGTGTAACCTACATCATGGACTACATGGAAGACAACAACCTCACCGACAAGATGGAAATTGCAGGACTCTGCTGTACATCGTTCGACATGACCAGGTACAAGGAGGCTGACAGGAGAGCTCCATACGCAAAGATCGTAGGATCCCTGGCAAAGGAACTGAAGGTTATCCGTTCCGGAATGCCTGATGTCATTGTTACCGACGAACAGTGCGTCCGCGGTGACGTCTTAGCTGAATCTCAGAAACTCAAAATCCCTGTGATCGCTTCCAACGAAAAGATCATGATGGGCCTGCCGGACCGCTCTGATGCCGATGTGGACTCAATAGTTGAGGAACTCAAGTCCGGGGCAATTCCGGGTTGTGTAATGCTTAACTATGAAAAACTCGGAGAACTCGTCCCGAAGATTGCCCAGGTAATGGCTCCGATCCGTGATGCAGAAGGCATAACAGCAATTCCAACTGATGAAGAATTCAAGGCATACGTAGACAAGTGTGCCAAGTGCGGAGAATGCCTGCTGGCATGTCCGGAAGAGCTCGACATCCCAGAAGCCCTGGAATCTGCAGCCAAGGGTAGCTACGAGTACCTAGAAGCCATCCACGATGTCTGTATCGGATGCCGCCGCTGCGAACAGGTCTGTAAGAAGGAAATCCCAATCCTGAGCGTAATCGAGAAAGCTGCACAAAAAGCCATCAGCGAAGAGAAAGGATTGGTCAGAGCCGGCAGAGGACAGGTAAGTGACGCGGAAATCAGGAAAGAAGGCCTGAACCTCGTTATGGGAACTACCCCTGGTATCATCGCAATCATCGGATGCCCGAATTACCCATCTGGTACCAAAGACGTCTACAACATTGCCGAAGAGTTCCTGAAGAGAAACTACCTCCTGGCAGTAAGCGGATGCTCCGCAATGGACATCGGTATGTACAAGGACGAGGACGGCAAAACCCTTTACGAGAGGTTCCCCGGTACATTCTCAGGTGGCGGACTGCTTAACACCGGTTCCTGTGTGTCCAACTCACACATCAGTGGAGCTGCTGAGAAAGTTGCCGGAATCTTCGCAGGCAGAACCCTTGCAGGAAACCTGGCAGAAATTGCAGACTACACACTCACCCGTGTAGGTGCATGCGGACTTGCCTGGGGTGCATACTCACAGAAGGCAGCTGCAATCGGTACCGGATGTAACATCTATGGTATTCCGGCAGTGCTCGGCCCGCACAGTTCAAAGTACAGGAGAGCCCTGATTGCCA
>NZ_WJBI01000010.1:152321-223628 GCF_020804225.1 Methanosarcina sp. DH2 | reverse complement strand
TTATCATGCCCAGGAGCTAGTTCATCTCCAAGAATACCTCCTTTTTAAGGTAGAATACCTWATGTCCTAAGAACTTCTTCCTCAGGAGTATCAAGTCCAAAAAATATTGTACCTTTTGTTTCACTAAAGCAACGATTACAGGTTTTACATTTAAGAAGAACACGATTATTTTTACCGTATCTCTCTTTAAAGGCTATATTCCCCTGATTTTTAATCCCATAATCAGGGCAATCTTTGTTCCAGCAAAAAAATTGTGAAAAATCGATTTCAGAAGTGATTTCAATACCCCCAAATAATAATAGATTCAAAATTATATAAAATTAAGTCAATGATTTGGGGACACGACCGAAAAAAGAAAGAATAAAAAAAGAAATAATGAAAAAGAAGTAATGAAAAAAGAAATTGAATAAAAAGAATATCTACGCCAGTTTTTCTACCAGGTATTATTCCATCTCTCTGGCAAGTCTCACTGCAAGTTTTGCAAGCTCTGAAGCACATGTACCGAGGAGCCTGGTCACAGGTTCTTTTCCAACTCCTCCTTCATCATAAATTACTTCAGGCACTCCTCCATATTCCCTAATCGCCTCAGAAATGCCCCAGTCAGCAATACTGACATCTTCAGGCTCTTTAGCCCTGTCAAAAGAGGAGATGCCAAGTCCCATCTCTCTGCAGGCATCAAGGATTTCTTTTGAACATTTTATGTTCATAGCGGCTCTAATGTCTGGCTTCTCGCGAAGAGCTGCCAGTGTTATCCCTGCCACGTGCCTGCTGGCTCCAAAGTTAACGCAGCCTACGGGACGTGCCCTTTCCCTGAATTTTACTATCCTGCTTTCAACAGCCGCAATGTCCTCACAATTTCTGGCACCCGGAATTGCCATCCCGATGTTACAGCCAACCTCAGGAATGAACTTTGCAAACTCAGGACTATCTTCCAGGATCAAAACGGCTTCTTTTACATCCTTCAAGACAAGGTAGCGCTCTCTTTCTTCAAGGGTCTTTCCGAGCGGGTTTACAGGACCCACTCCTCTTCCCACAGGTACGCTCCTCCGGATTGCCTGCTCCACGAACTCCTTTGCCTTTCTGGCAGCGGCTTGCAGGCTGTCTCCACAGGCAAGGCAGGCAGTCATTGATGCAGAATAGGTGCAGCCCGAACCATGGGTCCCTCCTTTGACAAAAACACCCGGGACGCGGGTAAAGTCGCCGGAGACGGATTCGTATAGAAGGTCAGTTGCGTCAATATGCCCTCCTGTAACTATCACGGCTTCAACTCCAAGGTCTGCAATCTTTCTTGCCGCAAGTCTTGCATCCTCATGAGTTTTGACAGAAACTCCCGCAAGTGCGCCTGCCTCAGAGGCGTTCGGAGTTGTAACCTTACAGAGAGGCAGCAGCTCTTCGACAAGGGCTGAAAGGGCTTCCTTTCGAAGTAGGTCTCCCCCGGCTTCAGCAGCCATTACAGGGTCAAGTACAAGGGAAAGCCTGTGTTTTTTTACCTGCCTTGCGACCTCTTTAATTATTTCCGAAGAGGAAAGCATTCCGGTTTTTGCCCACTTTATATCCATATCCTTACAGACAGCTTCGATCTGGCTTCCAACAGCTTCAGGGGTAAGGTCAAATGCCTTAAGAACTCCTGTAGTGTTCTGGGCAGTTACGGAAGTAATGGCACAGGTCCCGTGGACTCCAAACGCGGCAAAGGTCTTCAGGTCAGCAGCAATTCCGGCTCCTCCTCCTGAGTCAGAACCTGCAATAGTCATCACAATATGGGTTTTTGGCACTTGGGGCTTTCCTGTCATTGTATTCCTCTTTTTGATACTCATTTCTTTATGTGTAATATACCGGCATATACTGACTTTTTTAAATGTCTGCTCTTTGCCTCTCGGGCCGGGCAAAGGAATTTTTATTTTAATTCCATGAATGATCTGTATTATCTGTAAATACTGCAGAGACTCCCGGACATCTGGTTTCTGAATACTGGTTTCTGAATAAACTGATTTTTGAAGAACTGGTTTATAGAAAACGGGGTTGCATAAGGTTTTTCAATGTTATGAATTACTATTTTTTAGAGATACTATTTACTGGAAACTTCTGGAAGCATTTCTTAGAGCGTTGTGTGAAAGTGTTTTAGTAATATTGTATTTTTCCCTCAAAAATAGAGTATTTTTCTTATATTTTGAGTTCATTTATAAATTAGCAATTGAATAGGGTGAATTTCTTCGATACATTTATATATTGTATTTACGACTTTGATGCAAATAATCAAATACTTAAGCGCGGCGATCAGTTTAAGTCTGGATTAACTATTTATATTGATATAGATAATGACTTGATTTATAATGTTTTAAGGGGATTGTAAGGATGGCAAACCGACCTCTGGATATTTTGAACAACGCACTGGACACACCCGTAATAGTTCGATTGAAAGGCGCACGTGAGTTTCGGGGCGAGCTGAAAGGATACGATATTCACATGAACCTCGTGCTTGACAATGCTGAAGAATTAAGAGAAGGAGAAATCGTAAGTAAATTCAGCAGCGTCGTTATCCGCGGTGACAACGTGGTATACGTATCTCCGTAATCTATATCAAGCACTTCATCTATTATCGTTAAACCTCGGTACAGCAGAATCTGTATGGCTGAGATCAATTCAGAATAACAAAATCGCTTCGAATTATCGAATATTACACACTAATAAGTTGATTTTATAAGGAGATTTATGAATGAGTAAAGGTACGGCATCAATGGGAAAAAGGCAGAAGCGCACCCACGCCAAATGCAGGCGCTGCGGCAGCGTTTCGTTAAACATACATACAAAAGAGTGTACTTCATGCGGCTTTGGAAAAACATCCCGTATGAGAACTTACAAGTGGCAGGCAAAGTGCAAGTACTAAACCTGCCTTCTCAATTTTTTCTATTTTTTACCTGCTCCGGAGGTCAAGATTGAAAGAAGAATGCGGGGTTGCAGGCATAATCCTCCCTGGCGACAGGCCTCAGTCAAATGCTGTTGCATTCAAGCTCTACTACGCCCTTTATGCACTCCAGCATAGAGGACAGGAATCCACGGGTATAATGGTTCATGATGGTACTTCTCCGCTCTCCATCAAGGGCATGGGGCTTGTGCCTGATGTGTACAACAAGGATTCTCTTGGGCGTCTTATAGGGAATGCAGGAGTCGGGCATGTCCGCTACTCTACAACTGGCGGGTCAAAGATTGAAAACTGTCAGCCTTTTATCCTGAATTTCAAGGATGGAACAGTTGCCATTGCCCATAACGGAAACCTGGTAAATGCCAGAGAACTTAAAGACGAGCTGGAAAATGAAGGCCGGATTTTTATCAGCGATTCCGATACCGAGGTCGTCGGTCACCTGCTTGTAAAAGAACTGATAAAGCACGATCCCATCGAGTCTATCAGGACTGTAATGCGCAAGCTTGTTGGCTCTTATTCCCTGGTCATCTTTATTAACGGCACTGTCTACGCTGTCAGGGACCCCTTCGGCTTCAAGCCCCTCTGTTTTGGAGAAGTTGACGGTGGATACGGAATCTTTTCTGAGAGCGTGGCAATCGACACCCTAAACGGCACCCTTATTAGAGATGTCAGGCCAGGCGAGGTTATAATCTTTACAGGTTCAGGTTTCGAGAGCCACCAGCTTACAAACGAACTCCATCCGGCACACTGTGTTTTCGAGTTTATTTACTTTGCAAGGCCAGATTCCGTCATAGATGGTAAACTGGTCTACAAGGTCCGGGAAAGAATCGGAAGGGAGCTTGCCCGCGAGCATGACGTCGAAGCGGATATCATTTCTCCTGTCCCTGACTCGGGGATTACGTCTGCAATCGGCTATGCAAGGGAATCCGGGATCATGTACCTGGAAGGTCTTATGAAGAACCGTTACATAGGACGCACATTTATTCTTCCGGGACAGGACCTGCGTGAAACTGCAGTCCGGCTCAAGATGAACGCTATTCAGGATAATGTCAAAGGCAAGCGTGTAGTTCTGGTAGACGACAGTATTGTCCGCGGCACGACCTCCAGGCGTATCATCGATATGGTCAGGAAGGCAGGCGCTTCAGAAGTCCACGCAAGGGTCGGAAGTCCGGCAATTATTGCCCCCTGCTATCTCGGGATTGACATGGCAACCAGGCAGGAACTCATCGCCTCATACAAGACTATAAAAGAGGTTGAAGGGCTTATCAGCGCTGACTCTCTCGGGTACCTCAGCATTGAAGGTCTCATGAGAGCTCTTGAGTGTGATAAGAACGATATGTGTGTTGGCTGCCTTACAGGCGAGTATCCTGTAGAAATCCCTGGTGAGAAATGCAGAAAAAAACAGACCCGTCTGGACGATTTCAGTAAGACTGGAAGCTCCTCTCAGGCAGTCTCTTCAGACAGCCTTTAAGGACTTTCTTCTTTTACTTTCTTCTTACATTTCTTTCTAATATTTTTTGTGTTTTTTTAATTTTTATTAGTCTCTTCTGGTGTTTCTTTCTGGCTACCTTGCGTGATTTTTTGGTTCCGTTCTGTGTTTTAACTCTTCCGAATTTTCATGCTCGTCTGAATTTTCATGCTCTTATTCTATTTTTAATATCGTCATATTTATCGTCCTGTGCCTCGGGCCGTCCATCTCGGCAAAAAATATGCTCTGCCAGGTACCCAGTTCAAGTTTTCCCTGTGTGACTGGCAGGGTTTCACTTGCTCCAAGCAATACGGCTTTCAGATGGGCGTCAGCATTATTGTCTATTCTGTCATGTCTGTACCCGGCACCAGGAGGAACGAGCCTGTCCAGTAAGTTCAGAATATCTTCCCTGAGCCCGCTTTCATTCTCATTAATTATAATGCCCGCAGTCGTATGCCTAGTACTGATAATGCATACGCCTTCCTGTGTTCCGCTTATTCTGACCTCTTCCTCTACCTCTGAGGTAATGTCTATCAGCTCTATGCGCCTGGAGGTCTCAATGTTAAGTTTCAAATCTTTCCCTCTTAATTTATACCGTCTGCTGTATTTTTGTCTGAAAACCTTCTTGACATAATAGTCTTTTTGCCTCAGACCTCTTTATCTGTATGGCATCATTTTATCTATCTTTACTCATATCCCGTAAAGTTTGAAGCCTGTTTGCCACATAAATAAATTCCCAAAGCGAGAAAGAAATTGAAGGAAAAAATAAATGGAAAAACGAAAACTTAGGTAGAAGAAGCTTAAAAAGTAGCAAAAAGGATGAGTAAAAAGTAAATTTTTATTTGCCTATTTTTTGCTCTTTCGTTTGCAAGGCCGCTCTCCTTTATCGAGCGTGACGAGAACGGTCGGTATAGTGAAATAAGGTTGTACGGGTTAGTATCAGTAATTCAGTCTTCTTGAGCGAAACAAAATGGACCTAGCCTTAATTATCAGTCATGTAGAAATAAGGCAAATTAGGACAATATCTTAAAAAAATGATTGAAAACAGAACGGGAGAAATATCGAGAATAATTTATTTTTTGGAAAGAACTGGAAGTTATATCCGGTTCTCTCCTTTTTCCCTTCCCCGATTGTTGTTCGTTTTTTTGGGAAGGTTTGTACTTTCATACCGCCGTTTTTACGTTTTTTGATTACTCCAGGGATGGAGCTGTTGGTGTCTTGATTTTATTTTCTTCAAATTGTTCCGGCTTCATTACCTGTTGGGTGTCGTTCTTAAATACGTTTTTTGAAGACAGACTTGAAGACGTTTTTGGGAAGACTTGTTTATTTGAAATATTCCTGAATACGTTTTTTTATTTCCTGCTCTTATTGTTTTTCTTTTTTATTGCTCTTTGGAAGTGTTGTTTTTTAAGAGATTTTCTTCAGGCTCTTTTTCAGGAATATTTTTTCAGGAATATTTATTGGGAGATTTTTCAGGAAATAATACTCTTTTCTATTATCAGGGGTTGACTCGGCAGGGGTTGAATCCGGGCAATTTTTGGTTGCAGGGTTTTGTTCTGCCAATTGGTTCAGGTAAATAGGCGTTTTTCGGTGGAGGAAATTTTAGCTTTAATTTTAGCTTTGTCTGTAAAGGTATCCGCCTTCCGAATAATTTTTAATTTTAGCCTCTGATCACAGAAGGTTAGCCCTTCCTGCACTTCAGGGACGTTTTTTGGTCTTATTTTTTCTGTGTGGAAATAAGCCCGAAGAGATTAAGGATTTTTGTCTTCGAGGACGGGACAAACTTACGGTCTCTGAGCAAGAACCCGTGCAAAACTGGTTCAAGAGGTTTCTGAGTAACTGTTTCTTTCATTCTGGCTCACCTTTTAAAATTATGTTTTTTATTCAAACGGCAGACGGTAACTTATTACCTACTTATACTATATAAATATTTGCCAGAAAATGCTTAAATCGCTTTTTCAAAATATTTCTGAGAAAAGCCTCTCAAAATTTCCAGAAAATCTTTTCAAACTCCCTGTTCGAGAGGCTTTTTCAGGGACCTGGTTTTCAAAATTGTGCTGAGGTAGAGCCTTGCCCAGACAAAAGTTATTCCAGCTCCAATAGCATTGCCTACAACAATTCCCCACCAGGCTCCTACCTGGCCCATATTCAGATTAAAGGCGAAAAAAGCTGCAAAGATCGGGGTAAATACTATGGTTCTCAGGAGGTTTGCTGTAAGTGCGCTCATGCCTTTTCCTGCTCCCTGGAAGAAAGATGTCGAAAGCATCCCGAAAGAAACGGATGGGTAGAAGATACAGATAACACGCAGGAAGTGGGTAAGATCTGGAGCTATATGGGCGGCTTCTGCTGTCTGTGTAAAAATAGCCGCAATCTGAGGGGCAAAAATGAAAGTAAACGCAGCAACCCCTCCTTCTATGAGGAGACCCAGTTTAATTGCATAAGTATGGGCAATTTCTGCCTTTTCATAATCTCGCGCCCCGAAAGCGGCTCCGGAAACCGAAACTACAGCCGTTGCAATCCCTATTAGAGGAGCAATTGCAATTGTTGCAACCCGCCAGCCAGTGGAATAGACCGCAACCCCGTCGGTATTGCTTACGTTCACAATAATAAGATTGAGTATAAGCATGGATAATGACATCGAAAGCTGCTGGGCAGAAGCAGGGACCGTTATCCTGAATATGTCATTTACAATGTTTCTTTCAAAACTGAAGTCTTTAAAATCAAAAGAAACGAAAGTATCTTTTCTGAAAAAGAGCCAGTTCAGCATCATCAATGAAGAAACTGCAAGAGATAGCAGGGTTGCCCAGGCTGCGCCTGCCATTCCCATTTTAAAGGTGTATATGAAAATAGGGTCAAGGACAATATTCAGGACTGCGCCCAGGATCATTGCGTTCATTGCCCGCTTTGAATCACCTTCAGCCCTGAGAATTGAATTAGCTACGTTAGTAAAAAATATTACTATGCTCCCTAGAAATATCACCCTCGCATAAGCCACTGCGAGATCGGTTGTTTCCCCTGCTCCTACAAGAGAGAAGATCTGCGGGGCAAACACATAAAAGGGTATGGTAAATATGAGGGCGATCAGTAGCATCATTATAATTGTATGTACTGCTACGTTGTCTGCTCCTGTTTTATCCCGTGCTCCGATCTTTCGGGAGATGGCTGCTCCTCCTCCTATACCCAGCCCGTTGGATAAAGCCATGCTTATGAAATAAAAAGGAAATACAAAACCCATTGCAGCAAGCGCATCTGCTCCAAGCCCTGAGACCCAGAAGGTATCTACCAGCTGGTAAATGGTCTGGACAGACATTGCGACAATCATAGGGACTGCAAGTTTGATAATGGCTTTTTTCGGGTCCCCTTCAAGTATTTTTACGCCTTTAGTTCCCGGACTCTTTTCAGGATTGCAGGGATTTGAATCTGCTGATGTTCTGGATTTCATTTAATTATCTTCCTTTTAATACGGCTTTTTCCCTTTTCCATTTCAGGACTGAATTCTTTTCCGGAGCTCAGAGGACTCAGACCTGGAACTAACAGCACCTGTTTTTTATCCCGTAACCTGCAGAATTAAGTTCTTTCAATGTCTCATTCAGGGAGAAAAGGAATTCGTCTCTCAACCGTTCGGTCAGCTGTTCCGGACCTATGCACCTGAAATATGTCGGAGTTCCTGTTATGACTTCCACATACTTTTTATTTGACATTCTCTCCAGCGTAGCATAAATTTTTGGTCTCGGAACGTGCGTAAATTCATGGATCTCCCTTGCTGTTGCCTCCCCCAGGCCCAGGAGCCCCACATAGATCTTCGCCTCGTTTTCTGTGAATCCGAGCTTCTTGAGTTTGCCTATGAGCTCAGTATGCATTGCAGACCTCAATATAGTTTTCCGGAGGTATGGCTTTCCCTTATCGGGCACTCTCATCCAGTTTCTTCAGTGTGACAAGCATTGTCTTCAGGCTTTCCTGGTAAGCTGCGATATCTTCTTCAGCGAGTCTGTTAAGAATTCCGGAAGCATTTTTTTCAAGCTCTCCTTTGAACCAGTCTATGTAAACCTTCCCTTTTTCCGTAAGTGAAACCAGGACCTTTCTCCGGTCTCCGGGGTCTCCCCTCCTGTAGACAAGCTCCTCTCTTTCCAGGGCGTCAATCATACTGGTCAGGCTCCCTTTCTGAAGGTCCAGGCATTTTCCAAGGGTTGTAGGCATTATCTCGCCTACTGCTCCTATAATCAGCATAGCCTTATTCTGATTTTTATTCAGGTTATACGAGCTGTTACCTGTCTGATGAAAAGCTCTGGCAAAATTTTTATGGAAAAGATGGATCATCTCAAACTGAAGTTTTACCGTTTCTTTTATTCGTTCTTCTTTCATCGGTTATCACAGTGAGGCGCTTTTTTCAGTCCTGATCCGGATGATAAAGCCAGGGATGGAGCCATCAGAAATTTTTTACGAGGCGTTTCTGTCCAGTAGATCTTTTTGCGAGGCGTTTTTTAATCAATCTGACTGGTTTCTGACGGGTTTTTACTGGTTTCTATGGATTTTATGGGTTTGACTGGTTTTTAATTTATATTTTATCATCCGAATCATGACCGTCTTTAATCTTACTATCTTTCTTTCTTACTATTCGATTTCAAACTAAAAAGGGACATGTTTTATTTATATTTTATGATTTGATAATCGAGGATATATGCCAGTATAAGGATACATGCAGGATACATGCGAGTATATAGAATTAAATCTAGACAGTATAAAAGAGTCAGGTGTATGTGAGTATCGGGCTTCCTGGTGTAATCAACACTTTTCCCAGGTTTCGCATTCGTTAACTGTCAATTCTGTCTTGAAAAGATCCAAAAAGAATTGAAAAGATGGTACAAAGAGAGATCTAGTAGACTGGATTCCACCTTATTTCACTATTCATTCTGATATTTTTTCCTGCTTATCCCACAATTTCTTCATTTTCAGCTTTCCAGGCTGGCTGATCTATCACAAGCAGGAGAAGGGAAGAATTTCCCGTATTTTCTACATACTGAACTTCACTTGCAGGAACAAGTACAAGTTTTCCCTTATGGAGGGAGACAGGCACATCGTCAACGAAGATCGTTCCGTTACCTTCAAGGGTATAATATATCTCGGGGTTTGAAAGCCTGTGTGGAAGGCTCTTTTCTCCGGGGTCCATAACTACATATGCAATGCTGTAATTGATCCCTGGATCGCTTTCCATTCTTTCCGGGTGCATGAGCTCACACAAGGAAATACCTGTTGCATTAATGAATTCGCAATTTCCCGTATTTCTAGTGAAAAGGTAATCTTCCACATAAAAGCCCGAACCTATAAGATACGTTTCCTCCCCGAAAGCAGCTTTTTTTATGAAACTGTATTTTGTGAAGGGTTCCGTTTCGTTGGGTTTTGTCCATTCATAAGATATCCAACCTTCTCCACTTTCACCGAGAGCGGTTTCAATGAAAAGTTTTCCTATAGGCTTACCGTTGAAATCCGTAAGCCCACTTACATCCTGCCCTTCTCCTGTAAGATTAGGGGGATAGACAACCCTGGTTCCATTAATATTCCATACAAAAATGTAGAAACCATCATAAAGCCATTTGCTGTCTTTTTCCCTGAATTCGGGAAAGGCTTCTTCTCCTTTTTCTTCTACAAGGTTTGCAGCCTCACGAACCTTTAAAGCGGTATCATCCTTCTGAGCCGAAAGTTTCGAATGCAGCTGAAGCTGGGAGCAATTTTCTTCCCTTTCTTCTTCACGGACCTGATCCTCCTGCTGAGAGTAAACTGAAATGCTCAGGAACAGAAGAATCAGAGAAATTGACAGGACAAGCTGAATGCAAATTTTCGATATTCTCATATTCCAACCCTGGTTATTATATATTTTTGATATACTTTAGCAAAAGCCCTGATAGGAGTTTAAGCAAAAGTTCATTTAGACTCTATTTCCCAAATCTGCCAGAAAAAGATGATTCATATTTAAGAATCAATGGCTCTGTATTAGAGGGCTTTATTATAATTCAGATGTGTTTAAAAAAGGATATAATTTTGGAAACAGGGGTTCTGAAAAACAATACTGAATGAAGTGATGGATGCAAAACTTGCAGTTATAATTTGTACAGCGTGTTCTAGCAAAACCCGGTTAAAGATAAAAATGAACCAAAGTTAATACAATCCCGAAAAACAAAAAAGGTTATTTGCAGCAAAGAATCGATGTTATGGGAATAAAGGATTATCTCCACTGTTTTTCACCACTCATCCAGAGTATCTTCCTCATAAAAAATCGAATTCTGCCGGGCTCTTGTAAAAAAAGGGTTTCGGAACTGAGAAGATCCGGAAATACTACTTTTATCGGTTAATATTTTGCGTGTATACGCCCGTTGAGAGTTGTATCTTTCTTTTCGCTCCATGTTGCAGTCACAGTGAGGTTTAACTTAAAGCCTGAATGGCAGCTGAAAGAAACCTGTTGATCTTTTGTAACTCCTTGTTTATCGAAAACCACTTTGTCACCATCTTTTGCGACGAGATGCCAAGTGCCATTATCCGGGGCCGTTATCACCGCGTAACCATCAATAGTTACTCCCCAACTTGTTTTTGAATAATCATAAGCTCCGGTACCATTTTTGATAGACATTGAAAAATTCTGGTCTATGGCACCTCCTAAATTTTCCTCAAGCAATTTCTCCATTTTTTTAAGTTGTCCTTCATTTATTCCAGTTTTCTCCATGATTATTTCATTTAAGTCTTTTTGAATCAAAACTGTCATCATTTCACCTCATTTTTTGTTTAACTCTAGTATAAATTTTTGTTTTTATTCTAACTATAATTTTTAATAATTCTTCTATTATTAATCTGAAACTTCTGGAAATGATTTAGTCAGATGATTATTTAAAGCTAACAGTATAAAAAACTTCCTCCCCTTAAAAATTATTTATAACCTCTCAAAAATTATCCAACGCACAAATTAGTACAATTTTAAACGCCAAAACTCAAATGCTATAAAAAACTCAAATGCTATAACTATGAAATAAACCCGGGCACGAAAAAATTCAATAAAGGCTCTATAATCACAGATATCATCACGGAAAAAGGAACAAAATAAACAGAAGTATAGATGTTTCCATGCTTTCCGTAATTTATACAAAAATATTTGATTTTGAATGCATACATTTATCGGAGACGGCAGTAAGATTTTAATTTTTCAACACTTCCCTCCCATCCTCTCGGTCTTTATCATGCATCTCAGGTAGAACTGAGCCCATACAAAGGTAACCAGAGACCCGATGACCGTCCCCATAACAAGTCCCCACCATACTCCGAGCAGTCCCCAGCCGAATTCGTAGGCAAAGAGCAGGGCAAACAAAGGTGTCAGGACCAGACTCCTCAGGAGGGTAGCAACAAGCGCACTTGTGCCCTTTCCTGCACCCTGGAAAAGAGAGGCAGAGAGCATTCCGAAGGCAACAGCCGGATAGAATACGGTCATGATTTTAAGGAGCCTTGTCAGTTCCGGAGCTATCAGGGCAGTATCTTCTGCCTGCGTAAAGGCGGCAGCAATATCCGGAGCAAAGATAAATACAGCAACTGCGATTACTGCTTCTACCAGAAAGCCGGTTTTTGTTGCATAGATAAGGGCACTCCGCGCTTTTTTAAAGTTCCGCTCTCCGAAAGCAGCTCCCGAGACTGAAACTACGGAAATCGCGATCCCTATCAAAGGAGCGACTGCAATGCTTGTGATTCTCCAGGCTGTGGCATAAACCGCAACCCCATCAGTATCGCTTACAGTCACGATAATGAAGTTCATTGTCAGTGCAGTAAGTGCAAGAGCAACCTGCTCTATTGACGAAGGTATGCCTACCCTGAAGATATCTTTGACAATAGCCCTGTTGAATTTAAAAGAACGGAAAACAAAGGAGATATAGGTATTTTTTTTGATAAAAAACCAGTAAAACATGAGCATCCCGGAACTGGCGAAAGAAACCACAGTTGCAAATGCTGCTCCCGCTACGCCCATGCCTAACACATATATAAAAACCGGGTCAAGAAATATATTCAGGACAGATCCGAGAACCATCGACTGCATAGCTCTTTTTGAATCTCCCTCACTCCTTAGTATGGAATTTGCAACGTTTGTAAAGAAGAATACAAAACTGCCTGCAAAGATAACCCTGGCATATGCAACCCCTAGAGGTGTAGTTTCTCCTGCCCCGCTATACATGAATAAGTCCCTTACAACGGCAAGCCCTATCACTGTAAGGGCAACTGTCAGTGTGAGCATAATCACAAAAGTATGCACTGCAACATTGTCCGCTCCGGCTTTGTCCCTGGCTCCTATCCTGCGTGATATCGCAGCTCCTCCACCAACCCCAATCCCGCTCGTAAGCGCCATTTGAATCACAAAAAAAGGAAAAGCAAACCCTACGGCAGCCAGGGCATCCGCACCTAGACCTGCAACCCAGAAGGTATCGGTCAGGCTGTAAATGGTCTGTACGGACATTGCAACTATAATCGGAATTGAGAGCTTGAGCACGGCTTTTTTCGGGTCTCCTAGAAGGACATTCACACCTTCTGACACTTTTTGAGGCGGGATGATTATTTCTTTTTCCTTCTCATTCCTATTTTCCTCTGCCTCTCTCTCTCCGGTCTTCCCTTTTTCTTCTGCCGTTTCCCTGCTCATTTTTCCCGCCGTTTTTAGATTTTCAAATCTTTTATCCCATCTTTTTTCGGTCTCTTCTGCCTTTAACGTTTTCTTCTTTTAACGCCTTTTCTTTATTTGTTTCTTTCAAACAACTGGCTGGAAGCCTGAAGAGGTCCGATAACTCAAGAACGATGTGACTTTAACTGTTTTTTTAGTCCCTCTTACTGTCTGCAATTGGTTGTTTGATATTATTTTATTCCGGGGCAATATGGCTGCATCTTACATCTTTCCTATCCTGCCCTGCATCTAACGCGGCTGGGGCCGGTAAATTCAATAAAATAATAATCTTTTCAGGCGCTGGAGCGATATGTTTCCCATGAACTGCACCCAAATTAAAATTCATTTAAGCTGCCTATTTATAGGGAATCTATTAAGAGATAAAATAAGCTGGATAATATATAGTAGATTATTATTATAGTGAACAATTATTCCTAATACCATATATATTTTAAGTTAATAAATTATATAATTATTGAAGTCCATATTTTGGGTTTTTGCTTTTTTATACCAATTTACTGTACAATATGGTGGATTGCGACTGAAGAATATTGACAAATGTCTGCATAAAGCAAATGACTATCACTTATGGGTACTACTTCTAAATGCGGATTTTAATAATAATTAGTAAGTTTGAACGAATGAACCTGAAAATCCCAATATTAAAATTCGGAAAGAACTGAATGTGGAGGAGTTCGATTGAATAAACAATATTTATCGTATTTTGCTGCAGTTCTTTTGGTGGTTCTTATAATCGCACCTGGAATGGCAGCTGCGCATACACACACATACACAAATATGAGTGCCTGTGATGCTAGACAGATGATCGAAAAAGAGGATGTGTTCCTTCTGGACGTCCGTACACCGGTTGAATACGAACTGGGGCATATCGAAGGAGCGGTATTGATACCACTGAAAAATGTAAAATCAGACCCTGATGCATTATCTCCTGAAGAACTATTACCAGCACGAATGAAAGAATTACCGTGTAATAAAAATACAAAAATACTTGTTTATTGTAAGGTAGGAACAAGAGGTGCTGAGACAGGCAGTCTGTTGGCAGATGCTGGTTACAAAAATGTATATAACATAGACGAGGGTCTCGACAGGTGGGTAAAGGAAGGATATCCAATTGTAGCTACCTATGAGTCATGGAATAAGGTGTGGTCTAAATTATTAACGCAGTAAAATTATTCGCGAGATAATAAAAAGTCCGGAACCGCTTTCAGAACATTATGATCAGAAAAACATGAAAAAATTAATTGCTAATGGGTTATATCCTGTGAAATTGCACTTAGCGATTCAATAAAAAAACTCATTAAATCCATTAGCTTTTTTATATTTATTGCAAAATTGTTCTGAATCTTTGTCAGGTATAAATCTCTAAATTTGGTTTTCAGTCAATTTCTGATTTTTACTCTTACGTACTCCTTCAAATCTGTCTTCAAATACCTATCAATCTCTCCAAGATTACAGTTCCTTGTTTCAGTAAAGAGAAACGCAAAAACCGGATACTGCCTGTAGTCAAGCTTCCGGAGTTCCAGAGGCTTTTCAAAGCGAGAAACAAAACCCTCGTAATCAAAAGCTTCAATATCTTCCACTTCAATGTCATCCGGCTTTTTTGCAATCAAAAGGCAGTAAGTTCTGTTATCTTTCTCGTTCTCCTGAGCCTCATACTTATCTTTAAGGATTTCTCTCCAGTCCGGCTCTAAACCCTCTAAAAAATATCTGTGAACGTTGATCCCGTAGGCATAATACGCGATATCGGCGGTGCACCACCCCGCAAACCTGATCGGATTCATCTCTATGGGTACCAGTCGGTTGTTTTTGTCCACCCGGAACTCGATATGCAGCGGGAAGTCCCTCATTCCCGGTTCTTGTAGCCCCGATCCCTTTAGCCCTGCATCCGGCAACTCAGCACCCTGCAGCTCAGAATCCCGCAGCTTTGTAGCTTCATTTATTTGCCGCAGCAGTTCCAGGGTTACTTCAAGATAGGTCTCAATAGTCTTTTTTGAAGTCACATAAACTTTATCTTCAACATCATGTTTCGCCTGAAACAGGTGCTCCAAGATATTCAGGACCACTGGCTTTCCCTCGCCATTATAGTAAGCATCCACAGCCAGTTCCGGCCCTTCGATATAATCTTCAAGCACGAATTTCCCTGAACTTAAGACCTGAGTCGGGAACAGGCCCCTGGACGCTTCCATTTCCTGCTTTAAGGCTGGCAGGACATTTTCCCATTCTTCCCTGTTACTGACCTTATAAACTCCCGAACTGAAGAACCCGATTGTCGGTTTGATTATGAACGGCTTTCTAATAGTTTCAATGTCCAGTTTATCCAGGTTTTCAAATTCCACTTCCAGGTAGGAAAAGTCAGGATAGATATGCTCAATCAGCTGCCTGAACCTGAATTTATCTTTGAATAGCCCGATTTTTTCGAGGATACCGGTAAACCCGAGGTTATTTGCTATCCATACAAGGGAGATTTCGGAATTGCTGTATATTTTGCAGGTTTTCTGGTTTTTAAGGAGTTCAATGAATTCGGCGTCTTCAAGAAGTTTTACATCTTTACTGAAGCCCAGGCATTCAGAGGTTGCGTTTTTCAGGACAGGCAGTTTCATCTCTGTAATGGTGTCCTTCAAAATCCGAGAAACGTATGGCTCATCAAGTATGATCAACTATCCCACCCCTCTTATTGAATTATCAGTTATCCTACTTCCCTTTTGTGAATTATCATTTTCTTGATTCTCCCCTTTTATGAATTATCATTTTCCTAATTTTATTTTACGAATTTTGTTTTTTAGCTTATATTGATCCGGCAGCTTTTCCTGAAACACTAGGTTTTATTTGCTAACTTTCGAGGTATCTCAGTTTCTATGCTCTTCTAAGAATTATTACTAAACTGCTACTTATATAAAAAAGTATTATTAATTAATATTATATTAATATTAATTAATATTAAAATTAAATATAATATCACAAATTAACTTGGTGATATGAGGAAAACGGGTCAACTGTGAGGGTAAATTCATGATGCAGGAAATTCTGGAAACAGGAACACAAAGCACTGTTAATATCATCATAAACGCACATGAAACTCTCCGAATAACAGGCACAAAAATATGAAAGTACTTTTCAAGTTGCAGTACTTTTATGCTAAATTGGTCCTCCTGAGCGAAGTGTAGAGGACCGCACTTCAGCGTCTCAACTCTATCGAAAAGAATATCGGGCTACATAGCTTCACATCTGCTGAGAAACCATTTTGAACAAAAACCTATAACTGTTCTAATGACTTACCGGCGGAGATCATAATTCAGGAGAGATAAAAAATGGATACTAAAATTCTCCTCTACACTTTTGGAATGTGGTTCGTGTTTGTTATCGCAGCAATTCTGAACGGAGGATTTAGAGAGAAATTCGTGACTCTCAGATTGGGCAAACAGACAGCACACGTTATCAGCACATTCATTTTTATGTGCGCAATTTTAACCGGGACCTACCTGTTTCTCGACAATTTGAGCGCTACCCTCTCCAGAAATGACCTGCTTTTGATAGGTGGCTTCTGGCTGGCAATGACTATTTTGTTTGAATTTGTTTTCGGGCACTATGTGATGGGCCATCCATGGGAAACTCTGCTTGCCGATTATAACATTTTCAAAGGAAGGGTATGGATTCTTGTTCCCATAACCACTCTTTTTGCACCCTTATTTGTGGGAACTTATTTCTAAAAAAGTAATACTAAAGCTCAAAAATTGAGAAAAGACCGTAAGGACAGGGGATAATGAGAGGGTACGCCTTTTTCAGGCGCAAATTCCTCCTGTGCTGCAGAAATGTATCTGATTTTTAAGTTTGATTGCTTTAAGTTTGATTGTTTTAAGTTTGATTGCTTTAAATTTGGTTGTTTTAAGTTTGATTGTTTTATAATGGGTTGTTTTAAATTTGAGTGTTAGATCAGGCCTTTCAACTTTTTCTGCGATTTTCAGTCTCTTATCAGGATAAATACAGCCAGCAGACTAAATGCAGCCAGTCCTGCTGCTCCAAAATTATGTGAATCGCAGCATCCTACCTTCCGCAGATGTCTTCAAAAAAATAACAATTTTCTTGCTATCGTTTTTAGAGATTATTCGAAAATTTGCAGTAATCATCTCAATTGAAACTCATGGAAATAGCTGCTGGAAGTTTTCWATGAAGGCAAAAAGYCGAAAATTTTGGAAAATTTCAAAAATAAATGTTTGARTAACCAAGGCGATTTTCAGAAAAAACGATAKCAGGAAAAATTGTAAAAATTGAAAGGACATCTGCGGAAAGTGGACAGCATAGATTTTCGACCACGATTACTTCGGAAAGTAGAATATGAGGCTTAATTAATTCCCATCCTTTATCGGATAAATCACTGGGATAAGGAAGTCTTTTAGATCGTTTTAACATTAAAGAATAAACAGGAAATAAGGATTATTTAAATTTAAGACAGCCTCTAAGAGGATGCTAAAGGACATCAAATGGAATACTATGAAATTTATTTAAATAGATTAAAACCAAAATTATAATTAATTCATCAAAAAAGATATCAATTGGAGTATTGTGCCAACCACAAAATAAATTTAGAATACAGGTGAAAAGAAAAAGCCATGCTAATTTTGTATGTTTACGCATGATAACTCATCAAAAAATAAGGGAAATTAGTTTCCCTTAAGATATGCGAGAATCATTTCAAGTATATGTATTATCTCACTTTTTGTTAGACCATTTGTTTCTTCTGTATTATTATCCGAAGATGTATTATCCGAAGATGTTGATGTAAGAGTATTATCTACAGTTATTGTTTTATCCACAGTTATTGTTTTGCTTGTAATTGCAAATGTAGAATATTCAGATACTTCAGCTGTAAAGTACACATACGTTGAATCCTGTCCTGTTATTGTAATTGGTACTTCTACCCATTTACCATTATCATACATATTCAGGACAATAGATGATTTATCAAGACCATTTGCTTTAAGCCATGTCTTTTCAACTTTAAAATCAACAGCTGCATTTTCAATATTATTATTTACATCTACATTGTCAATCCATATGTTAAATGACTTGTAAACATTTCCTTCAGGCGGCTCCTCAGTTAAAACGGATTTGTCCTTCAGGTCCTCAACAACTATTGTTGCTTTGCCGGAATTTTTTGTTGATTCAAAATATATATTGTTGACAACTGAATTATCTGTAAAAGAAACATTTACAGTTTGGCTATTATCTACATTTACCTGTGTTGATTCTACGTGCTGGATATTGGTCTGAGATTTATCCGAGTATTCATATGAAGAATCATATATCTGTGAGCTGTTCTCCACAATTGTATTTTGAGTTATATTTGTATCATCATCTGAAGTTGTTATTACTGTAGTATCAACTACAACAGAATCATCTGCAACAATAGTATCTTTTTTTTCAACAGAATCTTCATTAGTGTCATCAGAAACACTAACAACAGTAGTTTCATCTTCAATAGTCGAATTGTCTCCTGATGAATTCGCCTTCGCCCCTGCAGTAGCGCACGGGAGTACAGCCCCAAAAATAAGGACTGAAACTAATAGTATTGACAGATATTTTTTCATCCTCTATACCTCTTCCAGGGGATTACCTGTAGAATTGTTTTGCTAAATATATTTTTCAAAATTTTGACTGTTGGCCTCACCAGGAACTATTTTTCTCCAATAAGTACGTCCTGGGTTTATTGAGCCTATGGTTTAATTCACTTTCGGCTGGCTTACTGCAGTAAAATTATGAAAATCCTGCCTTCCAATTGTGATATCTTTGAACGCCGGAAAAAGCTTCTGCAATTTCCCAGCTTTTCTTATGTCGCTATTTATGGAAATCTGTTTGAAAAAATAAACATCAATACTGGCAATATAGCTGGTAATTTATTAAGAGCTGAGAAATAATACTCTCCTTAGCTCTTTCTCTTGTCTGTGTTTTATCTTGAGTGTGTTTTTTATATAGAAATATTGGAGAAATGTTTCGGAATATTCTGGCAGTTGTTTGGAAAGTTTGGAAAGATTCAGACAATTATATGGAAATACTTGGAACATAGTAAAAAAGTATGGCTCAAAATTAAAATCACAATTCTTATCTGTATAAATTATGTTTGGTTGAAATGTAGTGTTTTGAGGGCATGAGATGCACAGGAGTACGACCGATGAGATAATTTTCCGGCGACCTTAAGAGTCATCTTAAGATACCTGTCAAAGCCTTTTCTCCTTTATATCGTAATTTTAGCCACGTAGGCTACTTCTATTGTTTTCACTACTATCTTTGACGTCAAAAAGGGGTAATATGCCTTCTTTTAAAACGTATAGTTTTTCAAGTCAGTATTTTAGTTTCAAAAATTTAGTTTCAAAACATTAAAAAGGTGAGCTCATGAAAATGCGAGTTGTTTTAATAGCTGTTTTCTTCCTTCTATTAGCAGTTTCTTCCTCAATTTCAGCCCTCACTCCTGATCTATGGCTGGACGATGTTTACAGCCAGCCGGAGAATCTGGAAATTATGTGCATCCCTTCTCAGTTTACTATTTTGAAACCGGATCTGCCTTTGACTGAAAACAGCAGAATAGGGCTTGTTTCCGGGAATGTGGCAAAGTATAGTATTAAGGTAAAAGTTGGGCCCGGAAAATATGACAATGTCACTCTTACTAACTATGTGCAGGAGAAAAGTCCCTGGCATACAAAAGCAGACAAAAATCTGGTTATTTTGCCAGGGCATGCTTTGACTGAGAAATTCTATTCTGACATGGCGATATATTATGCCTGGCAGGGGTACAGTACATATATCCTGGACAGGAGAGAGACAAATCTTCCGGTAGACGAAACTGATTTCAGTTATATGAAAAACTGGACCTTTGATGAATACCTTAAGGATACATACGAAGGCATCAATGCTTCACGAAGCCATACCTCTCTTAAGTGATAAACCTGCGGAAAGCATAGAGGTTACTGCAATCGGCCACAGTCACGGAGCATTAATTCTTACAGCTTATGAAGCAAGCGAATATGATGATCTGTCCGCAGGCTCTGTTGACAGGGTAGTTCCTGTTGATATTATCATTGCATATAATCCCAAAAATTCTGAATTAATACAGGATCAGGCAAAGGAATTTAATGCAATTTCCGAAAGTATTGAGAGTGGAGTTTATACTGACAATGGCATGGCAGGTATGATGTACATTGCCTATATGGCTTCCACAGAACCTGATGCCGGGTCCTATTTTCAGTCAGAACTTACAAACAGGCAGTTTTTCAGGCTTATGGCCAGTCAGACATATAGATTCTCCAGATATCCCTATACTCCGGACTATCACTACTGGAGTGGGAATGCTAACAGCCTCGATTACGTTGATGAAAATCATTTACTTTATTTGACTTTGACCGGGGGAACTGTCCCTTATACGCCAAATAACCTGGACCAGTATATGGCCGGGCTGATGGGCAATGTGGAGGGCTATGAAATTAATTCTTCCAGAATAGATTCTCCATTACTTTATGTTGGGCTCGGAGGAGGCTTTGGCGATTATGGCTCATGGTGGTATGAAAACGAGGTCGGAAAAACAAATAGCAGGGTTACTTCCATAAACTGGAACGACCAGGGGCACGGCAGTCTACTGATCGATCGAAATTCCCCTGCTTTATGGGAACTCATTGATAACTGGGTGAAAAATAATAAGAATCTGAAAAAGGAAAAGTATCCCTAATCTCAGGAAATACAAATAAATATTGATGGAAGAGTGCCTGGTTTTCAGTTCCTCAAGCTGCAACACCTTCTGCTCTTCCAATGCGTTCTGTCCTCAAAAGCCCTCTAAGGAAGTATCTTGCCCATAAAAAGAGCACTACAGACCCTATTCCATTCCCTGCGACCATTCCCCACCAGACTCCTACCTGTCCCATATCCAGGGTAAAGGCGAAGAGGGCTGCAAAGAAAGGAGTAAAAACTATGGTTCTCAAGAGAGTTGCGATCATGGCGTTTACTCCTCTGCCTGCTCCCTGGAAGAAAGAGGAAGAGAATATTCCGAGTGCGACAATCGGGTAGAAAAGACACATTACGCGCAGGAAATGTGCAAGGTCTGCTGTGATATGTGCTCCCCCTTCAGCCTGAGTAAAGATAGAAGCTATTTGCGTCGCAAAGGTAAAGATAAGGATTCCGGCTCCGCATTCTGTAAGGAAACCGAGTTTTGTCGAATAGGAAAGGGCGGTCTTTGCTTTCACATAATCCCTGGACCCTATGGCAGCTCCTGATACCGAAACTACGGCTGTCGCAATTCCCATAAGGGGGGCAATTGCAATTGTTGCTATTCGCCATCCTGTGGAATAGACCGCAACCCCGTCAGTACTGCTTACGCTAACAATAATAAAGTTCATAAAGAGCATTGACAGAGACATTGAAAGCTGCTCGGCAGAAGCAGGAATTGAAACATTCAGGATATCTCTTACAATCTTTTTATCAAAATGGAAATCTCTGAAGTCAAAAGTGACATAGGTATCTTTCCTGAAAAACAACCAGTTAGCCATCAGTAGGGCAGATACTGCAATAGAGATCACTGTAGCCCAGGCTGCACCTGCTATTCCCATTTCAAAACTGTATATGAAAATAGGGTCAAGGATTATGTTCAGGACTGCTCCAAGAATCATTGCCCTCATTGCCCGCTTCGAGTCTCCTTCACTTCGAAGAATTGAATTTGCCACGTTGGAAAAGAAAATGATTATGCTTCCCAGGAAAATAACGCGAGCATAAGCTACTGCAAGCTCTGTGGTTTTTCCTGCGCCTGCAAGGGTAAAGAGCTGCGGGGCAAACATGTAGAATGGAAGCGTAAAAGCTAGCGCAAGCAGAAATATTATTATTATTGTGTGTACGGCTACGTTATCTGCGCCTGTTTTATCTTTTGCCCCTATCCTGCGGGAGATGGCTGCTCCTCCCCCTATCCCGATTCCATTAGATAGAGCCATGCTTATGAAGAAGAACGGGAACACAAAACCCATTGCAGCAAGTGCATCCGCTCCAAGTCCTGAAACCCAATAAGTATCAACCAGACTGTAGATTGTCTGCACAAACATAGCCACAATCATAGGGATCGCCAGTTTTACGATGGCTTTTTTCGGATCTCCCTGAAGGGCTTTCACCCCTTCTGTTACTCTACCTGCATGCCCGGCAGCAATTTCATTTTTATGCTGATTATCTGTCATCTATTATATCTTCCTTAAAGATTTCATCTTTCAAAATTTGCCCTTTAGCCTGCTCTCTTAACTCGTTTCATTCTCTGGCTTCTTTTTCGCTTTCTCAACTGTCAATACTGGCTTTCTACCAATGGACAATTTCCAATCAACAGTGCATGTTTAAAAGAAGCCAGGAATTGAAGTTATTAAATCAAGGGTTGAAGTTACAGGATCTTTGCAATTCCGGTGGTTATTTTAACAGAGCTACTGGCTAGTGAATAAGCTGAAGAATTCAGGATCAAAGAGTCTATTGTTTGATTACTAATTATTTGATTCTATATTGTTCAATTTCTAACTAGATGAATTGGTTCTACTTATAGCTTTTCATGAGTTTTCTAATCCGTCAGGAAAAAATATTATAAAGATCCCCCTATACATTCAAACCTGCATGGTCTGTCCAGGATCTGCATCAGGTAAGAAAAGAAAACATCAAACCTGTCTGCTTTACGAGAAAACTAACGTTGAGGGAAACTATTCTACTGGTTAAAAAATAATTTCAAAAATAATCTCTCTATTCCTGGAGCCAGTCTCCAATATAGATAAATATATGACATCTCCGCTAATCTGTCCGAAAGTCTGTCGAAAAAAAGGAGCCATGGTAAAAGAAATTTGATAAGTACTTTTCAGGTATATTTTCTAATTGATTATCAGTTCCTTCTTTTTTCGTTCTCTTTTAATTTTTAACTTTTCCTTTCTCTTCTTTTTTAACTTTTCCTTTCTCTTCTTTTTTGTCTGAAAGATCGTTCTCCTGCGTCGAGCGTGACAAAAACGGTTCAGTATAGCGGATAAGGATATACCGGTTATGGATATTTTAATTCTGCCCTCTTAAATCTGGCCTTCCGCAGATGTCTTCAAAAAAATAACAATTTTCTTGCTATCGTTTTTGGAGAATTATTCGAAAATTTGTAGTAATCATCTCAACTGAAACTCATGGAAATAGCTGCTGGAAGTTTTCAATGAAGGCAAAAAGTCGAAAATTTTGGAAAATTTCAAAAATAAATGTTTGAATAACCAAGGCGATTTTCAGAAAAAACGATAGCAGGAAAAATTGTAAAAATTGAAAGGACATCTGTGGAAAGTGGATTATCAACAAATCACTCAACTTTTTGAAACATAAGAGGTATGATTCAAAATGTTTGTTCTCTTAGTATATCTTTATAAGTTAGAAAAACATGAGTAAAAATTAACCTACTTGTTAATTTTGACTGTAATGGTTGTGTTATTATGGAGAAAATGAAGACAAAAGTGATTCGATCAATAATTGTACCATTACTTGTATCTGCATTGATTCATCTCTTTACACTATCTGTCTTTATTTTTGATACTTTTCACATACTGCCACAACTACTTGTAGTTTTTATTGCAGTGATTAATATATTTATATACCCAATAGCTCCTATCTTTTACGGATTGCAGACAAAAGATCGAATAGGATCTGTTATAGTTGGAACAGTATCAATATTATGTTTGTTCTACAAACTACATCTAAATTCATTTATTGCTGGAGATATTCCAGAAACAGAGCGGATTATCAATATTTTTACTTATTTTGGAAGTTTAACAATTATTGGCGGACTGGAAGGGTATTTTGCATCAAAAGAACAGTTTGATTCTCTTATCATTGCAATAGTTTTTATGATATTTTGGATAAGCATATTTCTAAACGGATTAGATTGAAAGTATTTTTTATAAAAAATGAAAGTGAGAGTTAGTATAACTCACTAAATTACGATTCATATATTCTGGTAGCCCATCCGTTGTTATATGGAGATGAGATATAGTTATCGAGGTCATAATTGTCCATGTAAACTGTCCAATCACCATTATAGAAATATGCAACCGACTTTCCGCAGATCTCTCCTCAAAAGTAGTATTTTTCACAATTTTTTCCCATCAACCTTATTATCTTACCCTTAACTTCATCCATGTTGGCTATTTGAGTTACCACTTTTGAGTCTACTTCCATTTTTACTTCTGTAATCTCCCTCATCAGCATAAAAGCCCACTTTAATGTGGGCTTTTGAGTTTGTTTCTTTACCTGATCAGGTATTGTCTCCCCTGTTTCTTTTAGCCTTTCTCTTAGCTTCCATTCCGCTACCGAATAAACCATCAGAGTTAAAACCATTATCATTGATAGAGCTTCAATTCTTTGAGGTTTTTTCAAATAAACTTCGGAGACCCTGAAACTTTTGTCCTTTATGAACCTGAACCCTCTCTCCACCTTACTCTGATTCTTGTAGTGATCCAGCATTTTTTCAGCATCAAGATTGAGGTCGTTACTTGCGATTATAAACCTTCCCTGATACTCTTTTTCATTCAGTGCAATTTCATCGTTCCTGACTGCTTTTGCATTTACAACATAGTGGACGATAAGCTTTTCATTCTTTTTTGGCCTTCCTCTCTTGCCGTTTTCCCTTGTTGAAACCGTGGAAATCTCCACGGTTTCCAGTAAACAGTGCGGATTCTCTTTCTTCCATCTTTTCAAAGCTGCTCTGGCATCCTCTTCACAGGCAAACTTTATCTTTATTAGATCTTTAAGATCCTTCTGAGATTCCGTAACCTTCTTCTGGATTTTCCTTTCAAAAGTAATGTCCTTTCTTTTCTGCATCTCAGAGGAGTGAACAAATATCCATTTTTGCTCGATACCACCATATTCAACAATAGTTTCGTAAAATGAATAGCGTGGATCCTCTCCCGGTTTGAACTCAAGATCAGAAACCAACAAATCTTTTGAAAGATTTAGGGTTGAAGGGACACGAGTAATCCACTTCATGCCTTTTCTCATTGATTTGATGTTATTGTCAGAGTATAGAGCACTGTCAGCTATGTAATAAACATCATCAGGGAAAGTTATGTTTTCTTGAAGTTCTTTCATTGTCTCAATTATGGTTTCTTTGTCTGATGCATTACCAGAGTAAGCCTTTGCAAATAATGGGATTCCATATTGATTTGTTATTATTCCAAGTCCAAAAAGCTGAAGGTCATCTCTACCGTCTTTTGCATGACCATATGTAATTTCGATGGCAGAACTGCCATCGATATGTTTGTAGTCACCATAAACGCTAAAATTAGTAGTGTCACTTTGGAGAAGTTGAGTCTTGATGTTCACAATTTCCATCATTTTCAAGGCAAGTTTCATGAAAAGTTGAGTAGAATCTGCTTCATATATCCCGTCAAGAGTTCGCCCTAAAACATCATCGGTAAGATCAGACGCACTGATCCCTGAACCAAGTAGCTTTTCAACAGGAAGAGTTTCAAAATACCGAGAGTACATATAAAGGCGACTGTCAGTGAAACCAAGACAGTTGAGAATCATTGCTTTTACTACAATAGAATGAGCTAACTTGTGCTGCCCAAACTTGTGCAGCACTTCATCAATCACTTTTCCAATTTCAAGCTCATCATAAATGCCAGAAACGATTCCATGATGATCAAGAGAACGTGTTGTAACAAGCATAATGAATTCAGAATCAATATACGATATTTTTGATATTTAGATATTAATGAGGAAAGTAAATAAATTAATCAGACATCTGCGGAAGGTCAGTTAAATGAATCTCACTACTAAAATTTATAAATTAGTCCTCTTGAGCGAAGCGAAAAGGACCGCGTACTCCCGAGGCGCAATTCGGGCGAGGCAGAATTCAGGTATTAATCATGTAAGGCAGAAAACCAGTTTTTAGTTCAGGAAATCTTTGAGAGTATAGCGTGGTACCTGTACTCATAATACATCGATTTCACATACTCCACATGGAAATCACTTCTACGGGCAATTTTTTCAATCAGGTGGGGACTGTAAGAATTCCCTATTATATCATAGGGTTTGTTTTTCAAAAAAGCTGACATCCTTTTCAAGCAATCCAAACATGCTCCTGTAAATATACTCCATGACATGAAATTCTGTGAAAACCATCCGATTTTCCATAAATAATAAAACTTTGGATCAATTATGTCAAAAAATATTATTTTTCCTTCCTTACTTAGATGTTCGGAAGCATTACGAATAAAACCTTCTAACTGTTCAGGTGTGAGGTACTGGACTACTGCTGTTGCCGTTATTCTATCAAACTTCACGTTTAATTCATCCCATACTGTTCTGTCATCAGCAAAGATTAAATCTACATTTCGATACTCGTGCTGCATGACTTTTTTTTCTGCTTCCAGGAGCATGGATCTGGAAAAATCAACTCCAATCACTTTTTCATAATTTGGCACGTAGTGTATAAGAAGTTCTCCTGCCCCACATCCAAAGTCAAGAAGGGTTTTCCCTCCACTCAGGTGAAATAGCTTCTCTTTTGCCTCTTTAGCAAGAAACTCTTCAGTTGAAAACCTGTGTCCGCCTTTCTTTTTATCTGAAAAATATTCTTCCCAGGAAAACTCTGACTTTTTTAATGCTGTTTCCATTGTTAACCATCCTGCTTTTTGCCTGGCCTTCCAATTTCCGGGTTATTTCCTGGAGAAAAAAATAGAAAGTGAGATTAAAGTTCGAAATGATTACAAACGATTGCATTTTTCTGAAACTTATATTGAAAAATATATTTGGTAATACAAATCTCATGGATTATTATAAAGTTTTTGAAATAATTGTTCTGAAAAAAAATACTGTCCTTTTTTATTGTCCGATTTTCTGGAATGACAGGCAAGAAGGAAGGAACTCCTTATCTATGACTTAAAAGCGCTGGGACATAATATTTAGCAGTTATTTAGCAGTTAAAATCAAAAATCTTTGATATCCTGCTATCTTTAAAATAAGAACTAAAAAAATAATTATAATTTAAAGATGCTTTGAATCAGGCTGCTCTTATTGACTTTTGATAGACTTAACTTTGTATGTGTTACTTTTTTCTACAACACAGTACAGTTGCAGCCCTCACTGCACTCTCAGGAGTGAAAAATACAGGCATTCCGGCTTTTGTAAATGCTGAAGCAAGTTCCCGGCTGAACTTTCCGCCTGGAGAGCTGATCAAAATAGGTTTTCTGCAGCTATCGGCAAAGTTTCTTATTTTCTCCGCAACCCCTTCGGTAAGAAGAGGCGGGCCCCATAGCAGGCTAACAAGCGCAAGGTCATATTCTTCGGCAGGAGTTTCCTGCAGGGCAGCAACATAGTGTTCATCCCGCACGCTGCCTGTCAGGTCTATCGGATTTCTTACGGAAGCAAAAGCCGGAAGTTTTTCCTTCAGCTTTCTGACTGCAACCTCGGAAAGTTCAGGGACTTTAAGCCCTGACTCTTCACAGGAATCGGCAATGTAAATGCCTATCCCTCCCCCGTCAGTTATTATCAGGACCCTTTTTCCTTCGACAGGGGAATACCTGTTCAGGACTTTGCAGGCGTCTTTCAGTTCTTCATAACTGGCAACCTCGATTATGCCTGTTTTCCTGAATGCGGCTTCATAGGCTTCATACATCCCGCTAATAGCGCCTGTGTGAGAGCTTGCCGCCCTTGCCCCCGGTTCCCGTTTTCCAACCTTGAGAGCTACTACAGGTTTCTTTTTTACACAGCTGGAAGCAACCTCAAGGAACCTCCGCCCGTTTTCTACGGACTCAATGTAAAGGGCAATTGCCTTTGTGGCTTCGTCTTGTGTAAGGAATTCAAGGCAATCGCTTTCGTCCACATCCACTTTGTTACCGTAGCTTACGACCCTTGCAACGCCTGCTCCCTCATTTGCCAGTTCATCCATAATCATGGCCGCAAAAGAACCGCTCTGCGTAAGCACGGAAATTCCATCCTTGACAGGCCTTTCTATCTTTTCCCGCTCTATGAAAAAGGTATCTACATTTGAGATCGTATCGTATATCCCGAGGCAGTTGGGACCCATAGCCCTTATGCCCTTCTCCTTTAGAAGAGCCCTCAGCTCATCTTCCATCTTCTTTCCGCAGGGCCCCATTTCCCGAAAGCCGGAGCTAACAATTATGGCTCCTTTTATATTTTCCACAGGCGTTTTCAGAATTTCAAGAACAGCTTTAGCCGGGACTGCGAAAATAGCGATGTCAATCCTGTCCTCGATCTCCCCTGGGGACGAATAACATTTGAGCCCCTCAATCTCTCTATAGCCAGGGTTTACAGGATAGATCTTTCCTTTAAAATTCATCTTCCGGAGGCTTTCCAGGATTGTATGGGAAAGTTTCTCAGGGTTCGGAGATGCTCCTATAAGAGCTATGCTTTCAGGATTGAAGAAAAAGTCAATCGATTTTTCGGTATTCATTGCTGTCTCCAGGATTATGCGAATCAATTGAGACCGTTTTTGATGTTTTTTTCTTTCGACCGGCAGGCTTAAAGCTTTTTATCCTGAAGTTATGTTTGAAGTACCGCTTTGCCTTAAAGTACCCCTTCGCCTTAAAGTACTCCTTTGCCTTAAAGTACCCCTTGTTTTCTAAAGCCCTTTCCCCTGCCTGATATAAACTAGGGTTCGTTAGTATAAAACAATTTCAATTCGAGGAGCAGAGGTTTCACTCAGCAATTCACAGTTTTTTTCTTCTTGATTCCTTCTGATTTCGTCTTGATTTCTTTTTGGCTTCCGGGCTCAGTGATCACAGTACATGCAGATAGCTTTCTCGCATTCTTCGTTCTGGAATTTCCACTTTAGCCCCCATCTCTTTATTGCCTGTATTATCTTTACAAAATCTATTCCGCTTTCAGTAAGGTAATATTCGGATTTTGGGGGGTTTGTAGAGTTATCGACCTTTTTTTCTATCAGGCCTTCATTTTCAAGTTCTGTAAGTCTTTCCGAAAGGATTTTCGGGGTTATATATCCAAGCTTTCTTTTCAGCTCATTAAAGCGCTTTTCTTTCTTTTCCCCTTTATGCAGCTCAAGGAGAATATGGATGGTCCACCTTTTCCCGATAATGTTCATTGTCTTGTAGACTGTGCAGTCCTTCATAGTATAAGCATAGAAACTGTCTGATATATAAATTAGTATCTCTAATATACTGGTATCAAAAGGATACTATTATATAATTCAATTTTATAAAAATACTTTTAAAAGATATATCTGTGTATAATATCTGTGTATAATAACTCTATAATAAAAATAAGGAGAAAGGATCAACCGTGAAAGACAATTTACCGGAAAAAGGCGCAATCGTTCAGAGAGACCGTGAGACATACGCAATAGCCCCACATCTCCCGGGCGGAATCGTGGACCCTGATACTCTCATAAAAATTGCTGAAGTTGCGAAAAAATATGGGGCAGCTGCTCTGAAAGCAACCTCTGCACAGAGAATTGCAATTGTGGGTCTGAAAGAAGAGGACCTTGATAATGTCTGGGCTGACCTTGGCATTAAACCAGGGGCAGCAATAGGGCTCTGTGTGAGAAGCGTTAAGTTCTGTCCGGGGACAACTTTCTGCAAGCAGGGAAAACAGGATGCAGTAAGCCTGGGTCTCAAATTGGATGAAAAATATCACGGGATGTCGATGCCTTCCAAATTGAAAATAGGAGTTAGCGGTTGTCCGAACTCATGTGCTGAGCCTGCTATTAAGGATATAGGGTTAATGGGTACAGCAAAGGGATACAACCTCATGGTCGGGGGTTCTGCTGCTGCAATGCCAAGGCTTGCCCAGGTTGTAGCAAAGGAACTTTCCGAAGCTGAGGTCCTTGAAGTCGTGGACAGAATCCTTAACTTTTACAAAAGCTCCGGCACAAAAAAGAGGCTTGGAAAGTTTATTGAAGATATGGGTCTGGACGAGTTCAAAACGCAGGTTGGGTTGTAACTTACGTGTTAAATTATAAATCTTTTGCCTTACAGGCGTTTTATTAAAACTCGACATCCGCTGTTTGACCTCCAGCAACTGTGTGATATGTTTCCTCCATGAATATCGAGCCTTATTTCCTTTCAGGGCTTGAGGTTCAGATTCTCAGGCTCTGATATAGCTGAATCCAGCAAAAAAGCTGGTTTAGAGACTGATCTAATAAGTTTATAGTGATCAGACATATATGAAACGGATTCCAGAATGTATATGCGGGATAAATGGGTGCTCGGTTAAAAACACTCAGGTTACTCTGACAAAATACGGCAGCAAAAAAGCAAAATATAGTCCGAAAGGGGAGAGTTAAATGAAAACTATTGAGATGAAATCTTCGCCGGAAAAGCCTAACCCTCACAATGTGAGCGTACGCTTGCTCTATGATACTGAACACGCCCAGGCGGTACACATCGAACTCAAGCCAGGTGAAGTTTTAAAAAAGCATATCACACCTGTGGATGTGTTTTTCTATATTCTCGAGGGAAAAGGTGTAGTCGAGATAGGGGATGAACAGGAAGAAGTAAGCAGGGATATGCTGATCGAGAGCCCTGCAAAGATCCCTCACCGCCTTCTGAACCCCAGTGACGGGATATTCAGGGTGCTTGTTGTAAAAGTTCCGAGGCAGACTGAGCCCACTCGCCTTCTGTAAAAGGGATTTATGACTAAAAGATATTCGGGCAGGACTGTGGTAAAATTGGCTGAGAAAACAAACCCAACAAAAATCGCAGTCGTCCGCTGTGATATTGTTTCTGAAACCTGTCCCGGAGTAGGCTGCTTCAAAGCCTTCAATGAGAGGAAGTCTCACTTCAAGGAATATGATGGGGAAGCGCAGATAATTGCTTTCTTTACATGTGGGGGCTGCTCCGGAAGAAGGGTTTACAGGCTACTAAAAGCTCTGAAAAAGCATAACCTCGATGTCGTGCACATGAGTTCCTGCATGCTCATGGAGGACAGATATCCGAAATGTCCCAATATATATCTTATCAGAAAGACAATTCGGGATGCGGGTATAAAAGTGGTGGAAGGAACACACCACTAAAAATCCCAAATTTAACAAAATAGGATAAAAGAGTTTACTCCCATTGGCTGAAAAAGCCTTTTGATGGGATAAAAGCTCAGTTCAAAATTTAGTTCTTTTCAAAATCCAAATTGCGAATAATAGACTGAGAATGCAAGTTGTGGGTATACCAGGATGATAAAATGGACCATGATACATCGCAGGATAGAGACAAAGATGTTGAAGAAGATGAAAACTATGAGGGCGCAAATCCTGAGCTTCAGGACCTTCCCCTTCCTACAACCGATAATATCTTGTATTCGATTCTGAACTCTTTAAATCAGAACATAGCGAATTTTCATGCTTATCTAAAATTTAAGAACTATATCTCTGAAGATACCTTAAATACGGAGCTTTTGAAAAGAAGCATGGGCATTCACAGGGATTTTTCTGCTCTCTTTTTACACACCAAAGAAGAACTGGTATTTATTTACCCGGAACTTCTGGAGAAAGCAGAAAGAATACTGTTCAAAGGGGAAGCAGGCACGGATTTCATTAAGTATACCTGTAAAATGAGCAAGCTAATAAATGATTATAAAGTAACATTGTACAGGGAAGGGTATTTGCAGGACTTCAAACTGCAGTTAATGTTAACCGATATCTGATTTCTTCGGCAAATCAAATAATATCTCTCTGTAAAAGGTGTAGACCTAAAGGAAGGGGGTTAATTTTCATGGTAAAACGAACAATTATAAAAATTGACGAGGAAAAATGCACAGGCTGCGGAAAATGTGTTGCACCCTGCGCTGAAGGCGCTATTCAAATCATTAACGGCAAAGCAAAAGTCGTATCCGAAGAACTCTGTGATGGTATGGGCTACTGTATCGGGATCTGTCCTGAAGGCGCCCTCTCTATTGAAGAAAGGCACACAGTTGAATTTAACAGGGAAAAAGCCGAAGCCCAACCAAAAAAGAAAGATGTTTCAATTCACTGCTTTGAATGCGGAGCCGGAGAAGATACCCATTACCTCATGCCCCTCAGGCACAATATGGAAAGCCTCTGGGTCTGTACTCGCTGCCTGCCCAGGTTGATCCATGGCTGATCCGTTTAACCTCAATCTAAATTAGTCCGTCTGCTTGAACGAGCAAAGCGAGTGAAACGGACCTCGTGCTGTTGCACTTGCAGTGCAACTTCCAGAAAATCTCCGATTTCCTGTGCTCCCGAAGCGAAACTCGGGCAGCGAAGCTCGGGAGCTTGAAGAGTAAATAGTCTCACAAACTCACTCAGGCTCTACGTATCTATCTCTGAGACCGTGCAGCAGCATGTGGAACTCTTCGTGCTTGCCTGCACCTATTTCTTCATTTTCCACAATCTCAAAAGAGTCAAGCAACTCCTTTTGCACTTCCACCTCAAAATGGGCATCAGCCATCGGAAAAAGGTTATTATCCTCTTTATCGGTATGCTGGGTCAAAAGCCGGATATATGCCTGTGAATCCTCAATCATGGGCGAGCCTGCTCTGTCCCACACCTTTTTTGAAACTGCCTCTCCTATTCTGCGGACATATTCTCTCCCCTGTTCGTGTTCTTTCTTAAGAGAAGTTATCAACTCGCTTGCACCTGGAATTTCTGCCTTTTCCATTTCAGGGAAAAGGTAAGCCTCTTCTTTTGTGTGATGGCACTTATCCACGAATACTTTCATGAATTCTACGAGTCCCTCGAGGTGCTCCTGTTTAACACTCCTTCCGGACTCTATACTCGTACAGATGCTGTCGAGGATTTTCAGCATCAGTTTGACAGCCCTGTGTTCTTCTCTCAGGTCATCGGTTGGTTTCATTCTATTCTCCCCACTCTTTTATTTATGAATTCAACTATAGATTCATTCCCATCTCTGGCTGGCTGCACTTTATTTTCTCTCCCAACCTGTCCTTTTTGAGAGTTCGCATCCGGAGCCTCAGGGCCTCAGGAATAGATAAATAATATGCACATAGATTTTAATGTAATTTCAAATGGGGGTTAACCACTATGGAAGAGCATAAAGATCTGGAACATGAAGAATTACTGGAAAGTATGAGTGAGAAACTGGGATTTACTCCGCATATTCTTGAGATACTTGGATGTCTTGACAGTGAGTCAACGAAAAAATATAACAGGTGTAACAAAAAGTTGCTGTCAGATGGTGCTCTGCCTGCAAAGACCAAGATTCTGATCGCGCTTGCAGTCGTTGCATCCAAGCAGTGTGAAAGGTGTACTGTTGTACAGATGCAGAGTGCACTCAAGAACGGCGCTACCAAAGAGGAAATTATGGAAGTTATGGACGTCATATTCATAACCTCGGGGGCGCCTGCCGTAGCAGCTTGCAGAGACGCGCTGAAATTACTCAAATGAAATTAAAATATAAACTGAGAACCGTTTAAGGCCAGGCATATCTTTTCCGGACCTTCCGGAGCCAGAAAATTTCCTTATATAATCAGAAACTTTTTGCACCAGATGTCAGTATTTCCTGGCATCTTATGCACCTATCTTTTTTCGAAACTGCTTTAAGATATTAAATCCAAGTTTCGGCATGCAAAATGAAAGGCTCCTCCAGGATATCGGCCTCAACGCCTATGAGGCGGCTGCCTATCTTTCTTTGTTGAAACTCGGTGTTTCCGAAGCAAGCGCCATCTACAGAGATTCGGAGGTGCCCTACGGGAAAATTTATTCTGTCCTTGAGTCCCTGGTCGGAAAAGGGTTTGTGGAAGTTCAGGCTTCAAGGCCCAAAAAGTTCAGGGCAGTTGACCCTGAGCTCTCTCTGGACACTATTTTTGAGAGGAGAAAAGCCGAAGTCGAAAGGGAAATCGCGGTTTTAAAAGGCTCTATCGAAGAAGCAAAACAGGCCCTGGCAGTTATCCCTATTCAAAAGCGAAAAAATGAAATCTTCTGGACAACCGCTATCACTGAATCTGAAATTAAAAAATTTGCTGTTTCTATTTACGGAGAAGTTAAAAAGTCGATCTGTATCCTTCCTCCAGTTTTCGGAATACCAATTGTTTTTTACCTGCTCCCGGAAATAACAAAAGCTATTGACAGAGGAGTCCGGATCAGACTGATGGTTTCCCCGCGTTTCAGAGCTCTTACTTCCATGCTCTCAAATCAGGAGGGAGAAATCCCTGAAAAACTGAAAAAAGGCCTTGATATCAGGCTGGTCCAGAATTTCAACTCCTGTTTCGGCATCGTTGATGATAGCGTAGTCGTCCTTTTACAGCCTCATCCCGCAGACAAGGACAGAGTCCTTTCGGTCGTAAAAATCCGGGACACCGGGCTTGCAAAAAATCTAAAAGAAGAATTTGAACTCCTGTGGAATACAGGAGAAAAACTCGACCTCCACGAGGAACTGGAAAAGCAAACGATCAATAAGAAGAAAACCTGAGACGCTAAACACGGTACCAGCTCCCATCAATCATCCCTCTCTATAGAAAACCAACATTAATCAACTATAGATTAACCTTCTTGAACGAAGCTATCATCAGTACCTTATTAGCCCTCTTGAGCACAGCTCACCGCTAAAAGCTATAACTTAGTCCTCCTGAGCTCAGCTTATTTCTACACTTATAACTTAGTCCTCTTGAGCGAAGCGAAAAGGACCTCGTGCTCCCGAAGCGAAACTCGGGCGGGTAACTATGCCATCAAAAATTATTATTACCATCCCCCCAATTAACCTTCAGATGATTATAGGCGTAATGGGTCCGGAAGGCTCGTATTCGGAAAGGGCTGCAAAGCTCTGGGCGCTGGAAAATGGCATGAGGGCTGCAGAGTTTAGGTACTTCGCAGACATAGAAGATGCGTTCCTGGCTGCAGTTAAAGGAAAAGCAGATATCTCTGTGATTCCTGTAGAAAACTCCATAGAGGGTTCCGTAGGAGTAACTCTCGATCTCCTCCTTGAAAACGAGGCTGTTATAGTTGGAGAAATAGTCGTCAAAATAGAGCACTGCCTGCTCTCAAAAGGAGAGCCTGAGAAAATCAAGGTTATTCTTTCCCATCCTCAGGGGCTTGCCCAGTGCAGGCATTTCCTGAAGAAGCATTTTCCTGAAGCGGAACTCCGAAGTACGGGCAGCACTTCCCATGCAGCCAGACTGGCAGGGGAATTTGAGGAAATGGCAGCAATTGCCTCCCCTGAGGCTGCAGAGCGTTACGGGCTGAAAATCCTGCTCTCAAATATCCAGGACAGAAAAGAAAATCACACTCGTTTTATTGTTATCCGGGCTGAAGAAAAAATTTCATCGCAGAAAACCTTAAAGGCTGCAGGTGATAAAAGGGAGCCTTACTCTGAGCCCTGCAGAAGTGCAGGATATGAGTTACATTCCAGACCCGAAACCCCCGAAACCGGGAAAGAAAAAGTAAGGCTTTCGACCTGCAAAACCTCCCTTATCGTATACCTGGAAAAAGACCGACCAGGGGCATTATATGAACTTCTGGGGGCTTTTGCAAAAAGAGGAATTAACCTTACAAAAATAGAGTCCAGACCCTCTAAAAAGGAGCTAGGAGATTACTACTTCTACATCGATTTTGAAGGTCACACAAGCGATGCACTTATAAAAGATGCCCTGGAAGATATAAAATCAAAGGCTGGTCCAAAATCAAAAGCCAATACATTAAAGGCACTGGGTTCCTATCCGGCCTTCAAGACTTCAGGTTCATCAGGCTTGAATACAGGGACGTAAACAGGTCCCTTCTGGCCGCAGAGGTGCTGCAAGCTTCTCTGGATTCCGGACAATCAGGAGCCTTCAGGTTCAGAAAAGAGCTTCAGGTTCAGAGAGGGGACCCGCTATGATACATGTGGGAGATACTAACAGTTGGAACTTACAGCTAGAACGTGTACCTTTATATAGTATCTTTATATAGTATCTTTCTATAATATCTTTCTATAGTATCTTCACATGTCTTTATGCAACTTTATAGAACATTCTTAAGTACAGCGAACGCCGGGACTTCCGGTTGCAGAAGGGAGCAGAATGGCTCTGGAGATTGAAAATATCGTAAATAAACATGAATCGGTTCTGAAAAAATATAGGGGACTCTATGTTTTTGCAGACCTTCTTGCAGCGTTTCTGGTTCTCTATGCCCTTTTTGTACTCCTTAACATGAGGGATATTTTTTTAATGTTCAGCACCTTCGAACCTTATACCGGTGCAAAATACAGCATACTTGGTGCCGAAATTGCCTTTGAGACTCTGGGGTTGGTTACTCTTGCCTTTATCTTCTCTCTTATACTTACAGCAGTCAGGTTTTACAGGGCTGATAAGAAAGATGCAATTTCCTTTCTCGAAGAAAAATACCCTATACTCAGGGAGAGGATGAGGACAGCCTATGACAACCGGGACACGGATAACATTATTGTCCGTGACCTTATAGGCGGCGTCGTAATCGATTCGAAGCCTGTAAAATCTTCTGTCTTCCTGAATCGAAAGAAGCTTGCTAAGGATCTCCTGGTAACCGTGTTTGCTGTCGCGCTTCTGGCATATGTTGCCCAGACAGGATACCAGACGACTTTCAGCCCTTACGACATGAATGAAGTAATCGAAACCATTACCTTGCCGGGATCGGGTTCGGATCTTGTTTCTGTAGAGGAAGATGGCGGGACTTCCGGAGATCCGCAGAACGATGACGAACTTTTTGGAGAACCTGCCGTTATCGTAGTCGAAGGTACAGAAGTGGATTTAAAGATACCTCCGGGCGCAGGACAGGGCTTTACGAGCCAGGAAGAAGGAGAGCAGAATAACGAATCATTTGTCCAGTCAGGTATCTACAACTCGGACCCCACTGCTTCTCAGGCTTACTACGAGAACCTTCCTGAAGGGTACAGAAGTGTTATTCAGAGTTACTTTGAACAACTTGCAGAAGAATAATATGAAAATTTATATTGAGTTGAATAAAAAATTATCTTAAGCTAGACTTAATTGAAAAAGAATTATCTTAAGCCAGACTTACCTGTATTCGGTTTAATTGAAAGTTATTGAAAGCAATTTTGAAATTACAGGCTGTTTTTTGAATAACAGGCTGTATAGGTAGCAGACTGTATTTGGAGTAACAGGTTGTTTTTGAATGGCATTCTGTCGCAGGAATGAATAAGGTTCAGCAGGAGCGGGCATCGGGACTCGCGAAAAACAGCAATCCAAAGGGTGAAGCAGATATGAGTGAGAATAATATTGATTCAGGTGAGGCCTCCACGACCTACCAGAACGCAGGCAGGATTTTTAAAAATTTCTTTGATGAAATAGGAAATGTAATCGTGGGTCAGAACAGGGTAGTGGAACAGATCATAATCTCAATCCTGTGTGAAGGGCATGCCCTTGTGGAAAGCAACCCAGGGCTTGGAAAAACCCTGATGATCTCCACAATCGCAAAGGCGATGAACCTGAAATTCAGCAGAGTTCAGTGCACTCCTGACCTGATGCCTTCTGACATCACAGGGACCAATGTTATTGAGGAGAAGGATAATAAAAAAGAATTCAGGTTTGAACCCGGGCCTGTCTTTGCAAACATCGTGCTTGCAGATGAGGTCAACCGTGCTTCCCCGAAAACCCAGTCAGCCCTGCTCGAAGCAATGCAGGAGAAACAGGTAACAGTCGGAAACGATACATTTCTTCTTGACCGCCCCTTCTTTATCCTTGCTACTCAGAACCCCATAGAAATGGAGGGTACATATCCCCTTCCTGAAGCCCAGTTAGACCGTTTCCTCTTAAAGGTCCTTGTAGATTATCCCTCCTTTGAAGAGGAGATGGAAATCGTAAACCGTTATACGAAGTCCGAGTTCCCTAAGATCACAAGGGGACTGGACAAGTCCACACTTCTCGATTTGCAGAGGCTTACCAGGCAGGTCCCTATCTCCGAAGAACTCAAACAGCGTGTGCTTTTCATTGTGGCAATGACCCGCAAAGATAAAGAGCACATTGAATACGGAGCTTCTCCCCGTGCGTCCATTGGCCTTATCCTCGCAGCAAAGGCAAGAGCCCTGATACACGGAAGGAATTTTGTGAGCAAAGAGGATATTGATTACATGGCTTATCCGGTCCTCCGCCACAGACTGATCCTTACCTTCGAAGCCGAAAGAAGCGGGATGAGCCCTGATGAAGTCGTTGAGGAAATTCTCAAAAAAGTTAAATGAAACAGCCAGCCAATAATATAAATTGAAAAAATGAAATCTGATAGACCTGTAAATGAGCAGGCTCTGAGATTTGAAATGCATAAAAGTAATACAAAATTAAAACCCCAGGGTTTTTTCCAGTTCCGGGCAAAACCGGGCTTTTCAGTTGACGATCCAGAATGACTCGCACAAAACAAAAAATCGAAACGGATTTTTTCAGGCAGCTTGATCGCTTTACTTTTTCTGTCCGGAAGAGAGTATCTACGGTCTATGCCGGAAACCGTCCATCAACCCGAAGCGGACACGGCATCGATACTATCGGGTTCAGGGAGTATGACTCAAGCGACGCTTTAAAAGATATAGACTGGAAAGCTTATGCCAGGACTGAAAAACTCTATGTGCGGCAGTTTGAGGAAGAAAAAACCCTTACAACCCATATCCTTCTGGATGCCAGCAAAAGCATGGACTATCCTGAAAAGGGGACATCAAAGTTTGAGTATTCTGCCATGCTTGCTGCAGGTTTTGCTTACATGGTAACGAAATATAATGATAGGTTTGCCATATCCACCTTTACGGAAGAAATTAATATCAATAAACCCCGCAGAGGCCGGAAGAACCTTATGCGGACAATCGATCGGCTTAGCGAACTTCAACTGTCGGGCGGGACTTCCATAGGTGAGGCGGTCATTAAATACAGCCGGGAGATCAAGTCCAGGTCCCTTGTAATCCTGATTTCGGACTTCATGCAGGACCCACAGGCAATAGAAACAGCTCTGTACCGGCTCTCAGACCACGACCTTATCGTTATACAGGTGCTTGATCCTACTGAAAAAGAGCTTCCCCTTCAGGGAAACAGCAAACTTGTAGACCTTGAAACAGGAGACGAAATAAGGACATATATCAGTGAAAAGTTCAAGGAACGCTATACTCGGAAGCTTGATGACCACAGTGCAGGGATTAAAAAAACCTGTATGAAGGTCGGAGCCGAATTTTACACCTTTACAACCGACACTCCTATCTTTAATGCTTTCTACCATACAATCAGGAGACGGAGACGCTAAAAATGCCTTTTCAAAACCCCTTTGCTCTTGCTGCCCTCCTGAGCGTCATCCCGCTTATAATTATTTACATGCTCCGCCCAAAACCAGCGGTGCTTTCTATTCCCTCGTTAATGTTTGTCCTCAAGCTTGAAAGGGAACGAAAAAGGGTTTATGCTTCTATTACAAAAATCGTGCGTGACCCTCTTTTTCTGATTCAGCTCCTTATGCTGATCCTTCTTTCCATTGGTGCGGCAGGTTACTATTATACCTCAGAAGAGCCCCTTAGTGGAGAGCATACAGTGCTTATCCTGGACACTTCGGCAAGTATGCAGGTTGATTCCCGTTTTGAAGATGCGGTTGGAATTGCTGATGGCTATGTGAGCAAGAAAAACAGCATAATCCTTGCTTCCAGCACCCCTCAGCTCGCCCTCGAAGGCGGAAGCGCTTCGGCTGCCGGAGAAATATTTGATAAGGTCAACCCCGGAGCCGGTATTGCTGACCTGTCCGCAGCCATTACTACAGGTATGCGCCTTCTCTCTAATGAAGGGGGCAGAATTATTGTCATTTCAGACTTCACGAACTGGGGAGGAGACGACCCTGTAGCTTCCAAAAACCTGGCTGAATCTTACGGACTTGAGGTCAATTTCGTAAAGGTCGGAAAGCCTGCAGACAATATAGGAATCATTAATGGCTGGATTGAAGCCATGGATGGAGAATACGGTTACACCGGTGTGGTCAAAAACTACAGGAGCGAAAGCAGAACTGTTGAAATCACGACCGGAAGAGGGACTTCGGGAAATGCTTCAAAGTCGTTTACCCTTGATGTTCCTGCAGGTGGCACAAACCAGTTCACACTTGCAAACCTTGCTCCAGGGATTACCACAATCAGCCTCAATATTAAAGATGACCTGTCTGTTGACGACAGGGCTTACATCTCCATTCCGGATACCTCAGGGCAGCAGATCCTCTACGTCACGGATAATGGAAAGCTGCCTTCAAAAACAGCGCTTTCCCTGCTTCCTAACAGTGACCTGAAAATCCAGAAATCCGTACCTTCTTCCCTTGACAACTATACGCTTGTTGTGCTTGCCCAGAAAGAAACTCCAATTGCCAACAGTTCGGTGGAAAGGATCGAAACTTATGTGCGGAACGGGGGTAATGCAGTTTTCATTGCAAGCGAAGCTCTTGCCCCTGAGAAAACCGAGGTCGACCTTATTAAGCTCCTGCCTGTAAAGCCTATCGGAGTTGAGGAAGCAGAAAACGGGCTTGAGGTTGAAGAAGTCCTTCAGAGCAGCATTACGCAGGACCTGCAAACCGACGAGATTTCGGTCCGCAAATACATGAACGCAACTGAGAGGACAGGTTCTACAACTCTCGTAGCCACGGAAAACGGCGTTCCTGTCCTGAGCTACTGGCAGGTAGGTAAGGGGACCATCTTTTATATGGGGCTTAATGACGAGCTCGGGGACGGATCCTGGAACAATTTCCATAACCTGCCTGAGTACCCGGTATTCTGGATAAAACTCGTTGAATGGCTCGGAGGCATTGGGGACATTTCGGAATACAATCTTGAAACTGGCACCCTGACCTCCCTTTCAAAGACCGAGGAGGTCCGCACGCCTTCAAAGACCCTGACAGCAAACCGTTTGCTCTTTGATGAAGTGGGAATATACAAGATATCGGACAAAAACATTGCAGTCAACCTCTATGATGACCGGGAATCGAATACTACGGTAGATGCCTCTGAACTCATTAGCCGGGCAGTTGCAAATGATGAGACCAGGCTAGTCCGGGCTGACACCTATACTGCAAGAAACGATATTACCAATTATCTTATAGGAATTCTGTTCCTGCTTATACTGCTTGAAATCCTTATCGTCCGCGGGAGGGGTGAACTGTGAACATAGCTCTTGAGAGCCCCGAGATGCTTCTCCTCACTATTCCAGTACTTATTGCAGGTTTTTATTTACTGCGAAAGACAAAAACAAAACTTGTGGAGTGGAGAATGCTTGTTGCCCTTCTTCTTGTCCTTGCCCTGGCTTCACCCTACACAACTGTTACCCGGACTATCAATGAAGAAGACCCTTCGCTTGTGCTTGTTCAGGACCAGACAGCAAGTATGGGAATTTTCCCTGAAGAAACAGGCACCGACCTGTACGAAGCCCTCACAGCGAACACTCCGACCACCCTCGTGCAGCTCACCGGGGAAAAAACCTCTATCGGGGACGCTGTGACCCAGTATTCCGGGCTCGGTAACCAGATTGTCCTTGTTACTGATGGGAATAATAATGCGGGAAAGGACCTTACTAAAGCCCTGGAGTTTGCAAGAGATACCAGTACTCCGGTCTATCTTGTCCAGCCCGAGCTTGAAACAAACGACCTCAGCGTTGAGGTGCTCGGGGACAAAACAGTTGTCGTGGACAACCAGAATGAGTTTGAGATAGTTGTCCGCCAGGCTTCGGAACAGAGTGTCAGCTATTTCCTTGAAATTTTTGTGGATGGACAGCTTTCCCAGAGCAGGCAGTTCACGCAGGATGCCCGGAATAATACCATTCCAATTAATCAGAACTTTACTACCCTTGGTGCCCATAACATAAGTGTAAAAATCACCCCTTCCGGAGAAGACTTAAACGAAATTAACAATGAGTTCTATAAGTCTCTTTACGTAATCCCTAAACCGAAACTCACACTTGTAACAGGTGAGACCGGTTCTCCTCTGGCTAAAGTCCTGAGTAACCTTTACAAAGTCTCGGTTGTGAATGGCTACCCCGGAGCAGGGAATATTACAGATAGTAAGGTCCTGGTGCTCGACAACCAGTTCATAAACACTCTTTCAGAGGCTGAGATAAGGGAAATTAAAAGTTACGTCAGCAATGGGGGCGGGCTTATTGTCATCGGAGGAGATAGGGCTTATAACTACGGAAGCTACCTTAATTCTTCACTTGAGGAAGTCCTGCCTGTAATTTCAAAACCCTCCGAGTTTAGGGGAGGGAGAAACCTTGTCCTGATCCTTGATGTCTCCCCAAGCACAGTTGCTCATGGCACTCAGGCAGATATCCTGTCAAATGCCATCAGGATCCTCGAGAATGATAACCTGAAAGATGCAAATGTTGGCATTATAGCATTCGGTAACGCGGCATATGATGTTTCAGGTGGATTTGTGTTTATGGGGCTTCCTCATAACCTCTCCCTTTTGAAAGAGAAAGTCTCGCAGCTGACCCCCACTAACCAGACTGAAACCTCACTGGATCAGGGGCTTGGTATAACAAAACAGATGTTTGAAGGCGAAGACGGTGAGCTTGATGCTATTATAATCTCTGACGGTGGAATTGAGGACTCATACGACCAGAGTGTTCAGACTGCACGCGAGCTGAGGGATATGGGCGTAAACCTTTACTTTATCCATATCCGCTCTTCTGCTCCCTCTCAAACTGATAAGACCCGAAACTTCTATGCTGAAAAGTTAATGCAGGATCTGGGACTTGAAGGCAACTATCAACATATCAACATGGGTGAGAGAGCAAATATCATATTTGAAGAGACTGTTGAGTCTCCTGATGAAGAAGAAGAGGAAATTGAGGATCTCGGGTCCTATTTGCTTCTTGAGTACTCTCCTGATCATTTCATTACCAAGAGTGTAAACCTTACCAGCACGACTATCACAGGATATAACCAGGTTACACCAAAAGCCGGGGCTGAACGCCTGGTCATTACGGTTACAGGGCAGCCTGTGCTCACCACATGGCGGTTCGGGCTCGGACGTGTTGCAGCCTTTACCACGGATAATGGGGAAGGCGGAGGCACTCAATGGTCTTCGGTCCTGTACAATGGGTCAAACAGCAGACTCATTTCAGGCATGACTAACTGGGCAATTGGAAATCCTCAGGCGGAAGAAGGAGCTGTCGTTGAAGCTCCGGATACATGGCTTGGCACCCCTTCTGATCTGACTCTGGTAATGTACGATGAAGGAATCCCACAGCTTAAACTGAACGGAGCCCGGCTTGACCTTGCCCTTACGGGCAGGAACACATATGAAACAAGCATAAACCCGAAAAATATCGGGATTAATGATATTTCCGGCTACCCGCTTGCAGTAAATTACCCTCTTGAGTACCTTGAAGTCGGGCTCAATAAAGATATCGAATCTCTTATTGTTGCGACCGGAGGGAAGATTTATACTGAAAAGGAGGCAAGAGCCCTTCTCCTTAAAGATGCTAGACAAAACTCCGAAAGAGAATCAAACGAGCCGGTTAGTCTGAAAATGTATTTACTTCTTGCAGCTCTTGTACTTTACCTTGGGGAAGTCCTGGTCAGGCGTCTGAGGGAAATGAAAAGACTTAAACAGTCACAGGGTGAAACAGGGGCGGGTGAGGTAGCAACCTGAAATTCTTCCTGCTCACCTTTCTCTTTTTCAGTCTTTTTACTTTTTAATTTTGCTCGTTCTTCTGTTATTTTTACTTTTGTTCGTTCTTCCGTTCTTTTTGCTGCCTGCTTTTTCAACTCGCCGACTGTTTTTTTGGTTTCTCTTCTCATTTTTTTAGGCAGGCCGCCAGACAAACTGGCAAAGACGTTTATATTTACTGTGAATTGCGGTTTCCGGGGTCAATGAATATATTTCTCAGGCCAGTGGCTGGCTACCGCCGTGTAGCCCAGAGGAAAAGGCCTGAAGGTGTCTTTTTCAGTATTCCGAAATCGATCAACCGATTAATAATATGCCGCCCTTTTTCTATTCTAATTATAAATACACCAGCAGTAACAAGGTCATCTGCCCGAAGAAACCTGAAAAAACCGGGATCACAAGGTTATCATCTATCTGGTTTACTGCTGTTTCCGTAAGGGTTGCAAAAAAAGCCATAACAAGGGACACAAAGGGATCTCCGACTATAACGAGTCCGACTAGCAGATCAATTATAAATTCGGAAGCCGAACCTTCAAGAGATTTATCATTTTTAAAGATTTTTTTGAAAATCCTTTTTTTTCCGTAGAATTTTCCTATAAGGGCTGCAGCCAGGTCTCCGAAGGTTGTCATTAGGATTGCAGCATAAGCTATTTCCCTGTTGAAGAGGGAGATTGCTGCAATTGCACCCAGGGCGAAGAAGATGTGTCCCCCGCAGCTATCAGCTTCATGTTCCCTGTACATCATATAAAAAAAAGGAATTTTCATGCCCTGTTCTAGCCGGAAGTATTCCAGAAAAAGGACTACTACCAGGAAAAGCATGAGCACCCAGAGGATTGTCTCTTTCCCGAAAAGTTCGTAGATGAGCACTATAAAAATTGAGACAAGATGCACACTTTTTCTCAGGACTTCAAAGACGACTTCTCTGGAGGGCATAGCTAAAGGTTTTGTGAGAATAGAATATAAATTTATACTGGTCTGTTATCCTGAAGTTTTCTCTACTGTCCTGAAACTTTCCAGACCTGATGTTTTCTCAGGCACTGTGCTGGGGTTCGGCAGAGTCTCCGATTAGTTTTTTAATCAGGTTCATGTCTTTAATTATTTTCAGACTTATGAGCCCTCCTATTAAAAGGTTCATGTGGTATGTCAGGGCTCTCCAGGCAAGCACGGTAATTCCCAGAATGGATGAATCTACAAAAATAGAGAATATAGAGGCTGCTCCTAACTCAGCAACTCCGCTTGCTCCGGGAGTTGCGGGTATTACCATAATAACAGCCAGGAGCACCTGGGCTGCAAGCACGGTAGTAATTGAAGGTGTTTGCGAAAGGCCTATCAGGATGAGGATGAGCAGTGAAAAATCTACGGTCCAGAAAATAAAAGTGCAGGCAATTCCCCAGAGCAGCCCTTTTTTACCTTCCGAAAAAAAGACCCTCACACTGTCGTGAAAATGGTCTATTTCCCTGTCTATCTGCTCCATGAGGTGTGAAACTGCAGCATCTGTCTTTTTTCCAAAGAAAGGGGCAAACCTGCCTGTCAGCCTGCGAGTTACATATTTTACTTTTTCAGGTTTCCAGACACCGTAAATAAAGAAGACGAGAAGTACAAAGACAAGGAAATTTGCTGTCAAGAAAGCTGCATCGAACTTATAATCCGAAAGGATATCCCCAAGAATGTAAAAGGCAAAAGGCAGGCAGGAAAAGATGAAAATAGCATCAAGCAGGCGTTCCCCTACAACAATTGCAGTAGCCTTGCCCAGAGGAATTCCGTTCCTGTTCAGGCTGTGAACTCTGAGGAACTCTCCGCCTGCAGAAGAAGGGGTAATCCCGGCTAGAAATGTGCTCGATATGACTATTTCTGTCACCTTCAGGACGCCGATCCTGTAACCCAGGGCTTTGCAGAGAGCGCGTGTCCTCAGTCCCCATACCGGGTATGAGATAATATGAAGGATGGCAGCTGCCAGAATGTATTCCAGCCTTATCTTTCTCAGGGCTTCAACAGTATCCGAGTTAAAAGTCAGGCATGTAACCAGGGCAATTGATACTGCGCTGATAACCAGCGACCCTATAAGCCATTTTTTATACCTGGTCATTGAAATCTCTGAATTTTATTCTTTAGTAAAGACCTTATCTTATTTAAGGAAATCTGTTTCTTCAATATATAATGAACGGCATAGGAGAAATAATATGTGCCCGACGAAACCGTTTTCTTAACTTTTAAGTAAAATATTAAAATAATTCCATTGTTCTTATAAGATTTTTATATATTCTAAGTAATTTACGCCTATTAATAACCCACATTTATAAACAGTCCTTTTTTTAAGTATGCAGCACCCAAAAACAGGAAATTTATAATGAAATAGTAATGAAATAGATACTCAAAAAATAGAGAATTATCCGTGTCACGAAACAACAATTATCAAATAAAAATCCAGCATAGAGCTTATGAATAATTACAAAAGCAAAATTCGGGTCAGTGAAAAACTTAATTTGAATCTGAAAGAACCCGTATTTCCAGGCTATAAATAACTTTTACTTGAGTTTAGGATGAATCCTGAACATGCCTTTTGACCTGGAATACGGGTCCTTATGTAGATTCTACATATGTAGATTCTTCTTACGTAGATTCTTTTTACGTAGATTCTTTTTACGTAGATTCTTTCTGCCTTTCTATTTATTCACTCTTAACTTTAGAATTCCTTAATTTCAGATTCATTCTTAATTTTAGATTGGTTTTATTCTTTTTTTAAAGCTGTATTTCAGGAACCTTCATGAGTGATATCATAATCCGAGTTGATGACAGTTTCCTTTATGCTGGAATTGTTACAGATCACCACTTCAGGCCAGATTTTTACTCCCGAATGTATGGTCGAACTATTCCCTATAATGACTTTATGCCCAATTACTGTCCCATTCTCAAGGCTGCACTCTTCTCCTACACTTGTTTCATCTGCAACTACAGCTCCGGAGATGTTGGAGTTTTTACCTATGCATACATCATCAAAAAGGTAAGAAGAAAGAATCTTTGCATTATTATCGATAGTGCAGTTTGAACCTATCACACTGTAAGGCCCTATAAGGACATTATCGCCAATTACGGTGTTTTCCCCTATGACAATTGGTCCAACGAGTGAAGAATTCGAACCTATGGACACATTGTTTCCTATGGATAGGGGACCTCGTATCCTTGCATTTCTTGTTGTAAAGTTTCCTTCTATGGTGGTTCCGGGAAGGGCATCCAGCATCCAGCGCTGGGCCTGTCTGTAAGCTGCCGAACTTCCTACATCAGTCCATTTTCCCCGGACAAGCATGCCGTTAATTCTCCTATCTGCTGCAAGCAGAGCAGGGAAAAGATCTTTTGCAAAATCATACTTTTTATTTTCAGGAATCCAGTCAAAAATTTCAGGATCACAGATGTAAATGCCTGTACTTGCAAGGTTGCTGAAAATCTGTCCGGATTTGGGTTTTTCAAGGAAACGGTGAATCCGGTTGTTTATATCCATGTCCGCAATCCCGAATTCCCTGGGATCGTCAATGGAAAGAAGCCCTATGGTTACTATTGCATCGTTTGTCTCATGGAAGCGGTACATCTCTCTCAGGTCAAGATTAAGGACGTGGTCCCCCCCAAGCACGATAAAGGGCTCATTTTTCAGGTACTTTTCTGCATTTTTAACCCCGCCTGCGGTCCCAAGCTTCTCTTTTTCATACACGTAGTCGATGTGCACTCCGAACATATGCCCGTCTCCGAGCTGTTCTTCTATGCGTTCTCCCATATATCCCAGGGTCATGACTATTTCATTGAACCCTTCCCTTGAAAGGTGTTCTATCAGGTGCCGGACTGACGGTTTATTAAGAATCGGTATGCTCGGTTTCGGGTGTTTGAAGGTCAGCGGTCTGAGCCTTGTCCCTGCGCCTCCGCACATGATACATGCTTTCATACTTCTTCAAATGCTGTTCTATGAATATATTGTTAACGATCTGTTTATTGTCAATGCTCGGTTTATCGTTAACGATCTGTCTTTCCTGTTTTAAAGCTTAAAAACGGCTTATTTAAGAGTAGTAATATCTTCTTTCCTTTCAACTCTTATCTCTTTCTTCCCCTTATACTCAGAGATAATGCCTGTTATGCTGATAAAATCCCCTTCATTAATTAACTCTTCCAGGGCTTCAGCCCCTGCTGTGTTCGGGATGAATATGCTCAGGACTTCGGAGTCGAAGTTCACTTCTAAAAGCAGATGATCTCCGGTATAAGTAAATCGCTTACTTAAAACCTCGGCGTCAAGAGACACTTTTTCCCCAACTTCGGATTCGTGGGTGTACTGCAGGGCTTTTCCTCCTTGTTTCTGTCCAGCTCCTGCAAGATCCTGCCCGAAGAACAGGTACGCTGTTGAAAGAGAGAACAATGCCATTACGAGCAGCACTACCACGACTTTCTCTTCCTTTTCCATCTTCCGCCACTTTCCAGTTTGTGGGTTCTGAAATTATGTTTTTGAATCACTTTAAAGATGAATTTATTTGAAGAATCAGCTTAATTTTTAATCAGCTAATTTTACAAGATCAGTTTGCAATAAAGATAAAACTTATTCCAGAATAGAGACAAGTTTTAGTTCTCAATACAGATAAATTTTATTTAACAATAGAAACAAGTTTTATTTCAAGGACCAGAGTTTTGCCTGCAAGTTCATGGTTGAAGTCAAGGGTTGCGTAAGTTTCCGTGGAATCGAGCACTTTAACTTCCCTTCCCCCGGGAGTTATGATTTTTGTTCCTATCTCCGGAGGCTCCGTTAGTTCAAGCCTTGAAAGAGGAATTTTCTGAACGAGATAACTTTTATATTCTCCGTAAGCTTCTTCAGGTGCGATTTTAAGGGTTTTTTCTTCTCTTTCTCGCATTCCAAGGACCCCTGCATCGATACCTTTTACCACCTGGCCTGTGTCTGCCCTGAAAAAGAAAGGCATGTATTCCTTTCCTTCGCTGTATATTCCAGCTTCAAGAGCTTTTTCTTTTATCGTAGTATCGAATACTGTTCCGTCCTCAAACTTTCCAGTATAACTAATAAGGAGATAATCTCCCTTTTTCACAGTACGAGAGTTCTCCATTATATTTTCTCCTGATAATTTTTTTTCTTTACAGCTTTTTCGGCGCCCTTTAATCTTTTTCTGGCTTCCGGAGGGGTGCAGTTTTTTTAAAGAAATATAAACCGGGTTTTAAACCGGTTTACCTTATTCAAACTTCACTCTATTGAAATCAGCTCTACATCGAAAACAAGAGTCTTGCCTGCAAGTTCGTGGTTAGAGTCAAAAGTAACATGCGTTTCATTTACATCAATGACTCTGAACTGGCTACCGTATATGCTGCTGTATGTCTGCCCGACTTCAGGCTTCTCCGACATGTTCAGTTCTTCAAGGAGAATTGCCTCAATTTTTGCTTCATCATATTCTCCGTAAGCTTCTTCGGGAGGAAGTGTAATGGTTTTCTCTTCGCCCATTCTCATCCCGATTACGCCTTCGTCAAAGCCTTTGATCATTTGACCCGCACCAACTGTAAAGGTTAGGGGGCTGTAATTTCTTCCCTCAATGTATATGTCTTCTTCCTGTGCTACCTCACTTATAGAGGTATCAAATACGGTGCCGTCTTCGAGTCTTCCCACATAGTCTACCTGGACGGTATCGCCGGACTTTACAGCCCTGCCTGTCCCGTTTCCATTATCCGTGCACCCGCTTCCAAAGATTATGCTCCCAAGGAGCAGCATTGCCAGGAAAAAAATTGCCCCCCTCCCTTCCCTCATTTTTTATTCCTCCACTGAAACAACTTTTACTTTGAATATCAGGGTCTTGCCTGCAAGTTCATGATTGAAGTCCACAATGAAGCTTTCCTCGCCTACTTCTGTGACAGTGCCTTTGAGCCCGGTCTCCGTGGCCAGCTGCATCCCCACTTCCGGAACAAAATTTACAGCATCACGTGGCAGTTCCCTTGCGTACTCTTCCATATATTCTCCGTATGCTTCCTCGGGAGGGATTTCAATAGTTTTTTCTTCCCCAACTTTCATTCCGACTACACCCTCGTCAAAACCTTTAATCATCTGTCCCGCTCCCACGGTGAAGGTCAGAGGTTCGTAGTCTCTCATTTCGTTATATATTCCTGCCTCAGAAGCCGCTTCTTTTTCCGATGTGTCGAAAACCGTTCCATCTTCCAGTTTTCCCACATAATTGACGGAAATAGTATCTCCATTTTCGACTGTTTTATTCGAATTTTTAATTATATCCTCAGTCATAACAATCAATATGACAAAATGAGAACATCTTAGATAAACGTACTGATAAAAAAGGCGTTAGAAACCGGTTAAGATGATTCCCGGAAATAGGAAACGCAGGAATCTTTAAACCTTATTTTTTAAGTTTTGATTAAGAATTTCAAATTCTCTGAGTTCTCCCTTTCAGTTCTCTCATTTTCTTTCACTTACCGATTTCATTTTCTTTGTTCCTTTTGTTTTCTTTAAGTTCCTTTTGATATTCGATATATGAGTAAACAACAGTAAACCCGGCTACAAAAATTACTGGTACCAGTATGAAGTAGATTGCAAGTTCCGGAAAGAAAGCCCCGAAGATTGCTGCTATTCCTGCGATCTTGAATAGTTTCCCTCCAAGCCGGTTAGTCCTTTTCCACACTCTATCACTGCTGAGGGTCCAGGGTGTCCTGATGCCGATAAACCAGTTCCGTTCCGCATTTTCCGTAAGTATCCCGATGTAGTAAAATAGAAGCCCTATCCCCAGAGGAAGTACGGCGTTGGGGCTGATCTTAATTCCTGTGTTCCAGAGCAATATCTGAATATGGACAATGACCATAAATAAAATTAAAAGTACTATAAACCCGTCATAGTAGTTCCTGAATTTTGCTATATTTTCCTTCCGGGGGTCGATTCTGGGAATTACCAGGAACATAATTGTAAGACCCGTAATCACGAGAGGCATGAAAAATAGCCCCCAGAGTTTCGACATATAGCCGTCTACTTCTCCCTGAGAGTTCCAGTGAGTTGCCATCTGTTCAGGCACCTGCGGGTAAAAATAGATTGAAATGATGAAGGAAAGAAGGACCAGTCCTGTTATCGCTGCTGTAGCTTTCCGCATGTAAGTTTTTTAGATTTTTCATATATTTAAAAATACGGAATGCTTAAAGGCCTGTCAATGCCAGTTGACTTGTTGCGGGCCCTCTAAATCCTCTAATACACGTAAAGTCGGGAGTGCCTATCTGCCTGTAAGTTTTCTGTGTCCGGAATCTTAACCCATATATGAGTCACTTTTCCCGGACCTCATTCTAAGCCCGCCAATCAGTGCTGCAATTCCGCCTATCACAAGGGAGATACCGTATATCCAGGGCAGGACAATAGCACCTGCCAGTGGGTTAATCAGCAGAAGTATCCCGAGGGCAATTGTCAGAATCCCGAGAACCGCCATTCCCAGTCCACCTCCCTTAAATGCCCAGACAAGTCTGATTGCACCATATATAATACTCCAGATCCCGAGTATCATTACAAGAATCGCCAGAATTACAAAAGGGCTGAAAGGGTACACAATTACTACAAGCCCGATAAGAATACCCATGATACCGGAGAGTAATTTCCATCCTGCGTTCTCTCTATCCATCACCAGTGAGAGGATTGAAAGAACCCCTCCCAGAAGCCAGAAAATGCCGAGTATCCGAACCAGCGCTATGGTGGTCACTATAGGCGAAAATAACAGATACAAGCCTATGATAATTGCGAAAACTCCTTCCAGTACAACCAGCCACCAGGGAACCTGCAGTACCTCGTATTCCACAGTACGGTATTCTGCAGTTTCTTGTTCCATAAACTTACCTCCAGAATGCTTTAAATAGCAAATTTGATGCTTTCGGCTACCCCGATAAAAAGTACAGGTATCAAAAAAATATGTTTATCTAAATACAAGTCTTCTGACTCTTCTGTAAATTACAGCCTGGATAAGAGGGTAACCTCTGCTCTATATTATATATTGTATTTTATATAAATCAATACTTATTTATTTAATCTTCTAATGTTTTGTGCAGTGCACAGATTCTGTATGGGTTATATCTCCGCTGGTTGATATTCAACTTTGAATGCCCTTGAGCATCTCTATTTTCAATTTCTTCTGCACACAGAAAACCGAAAAGTACATAGATCGAAACGTGAGACGAATTAAAGTGTGTGAATATTCTGAAAAAACGTCAGCTTAATATTGACAGGTTAACTAAGAAATAACAATCTTTCAGTAGAAATGTAAAACGATTAGTTAATTTTATATAACATTGTCAATTTTGTAAAATAAATTCATTTTAAAAATTAAAGAGTCTATCTTAAGGAGTTTTTATGTCTGTAAATACAATGTCTCAACCATTTCAGTGCACCTTATGCGGTCAAAAGTGAGAATTTGTGTTAACTATCGATGTTGGGATGCTAAAATAGTTTTAAGGGGTTTTTCTTGTGTGGCGAATAAAAAGAGCATTATCAATTCTATTTACAGTGGCTCTTGCACTTCAGGCTATTGCTGGCAGTGCGGCAGCTGCAATACTTTATGTTGATGACGATGGGTCTGGAAATTATACAACAATCCAGGATGCAGTTGACGATGCGGCTTCTGGAGATACTATAATAGTTAATCCGGGAACTTATACTGAAGAAATTACCATTTCAGTGCCTGATCTGGTTCTTGCATCAAGTAGTCAATATAATGCCGTAATCAGATCTACAGAGAATGCTTTCAATTTAAAAGCTAATAATATTACAATTAAGAGCTTCAATATAATAGGTACAGGTAGTGCAGGTTACTATGGCATTGCCGACTCTTCTCCCTCCTGTACTATTCAGAATAATAAAATTTCTAATTTTTATATCGGCATTGGAGTTTCTAATGTGGATGGAGGGGGAGGCGGCTCAATCATTAATAATGATATTTTTGATTGCGGTGACGGAGTTTTACTCTTTTCCAGTAGTGTTAATGAAATAAGTGGGAATAGGATTTCAAACTGTGAGACAGGAATAGATATAATAGATTCTTATGGCACTCGATTTTATAATAATAATTTTAACAACACCCGAAATGTACAATCTGCTGCTGATAGTCACTGGAATACTACGAAAAAATCTGGAAAGAACATTATTGGAGGCCCTTATATTGGCGGAAATTACTGGGCAACACCTGCAGGGGATGGCTTCTCTCAGACTCATCTAGACGCTAATGGCGATGGGTTTGCTGAAGTACCATACGAAATGAATGAGGTGAATATTGATTCTTTACCTCTGGTAACTCCCAGGACGGAGCCTGGACCGATACTCCCTGCAGCAAATTTCAAGGCAAATATCACCCAGGGACCTGCTCCTCTTGTTGTCCAATTTACCGACATTTCTCAAAATGCAACATCAAGGAACTGGGACTTTGATAACGATGGAAAAGTGGACTCTACAGCTGAAAGCGAAATTCATGTATATACAGATCCAAGAACTTATACCGTTAATCTCACCGCAATAAACGTGAATGGGACCACTTCAAAAACTGCTGTTATAACTGTGCTGGAAAAAGGAAATGATGTACTTCCTACAGCAGACTTCAGTACAAATGTTTCCAGCGGAATTGCTCCCCTTTCAGTCCTCTTTACTGACCTTTCACAAAACGCAACATCAAGGAGCTGGGAAGTTAACAGTGACGGAATCGAAGACTCAAGTGAAGCAAGCTTTACTTATATATACCCCTCTGCAGGGACTTACACCGCTAAACTGACCGCAATCAATGCAAACGGCACGTATACAAAAACTATGATAATAGCTGTTGAGGAGAAGAGTAGTGGAGGAAGTAGTGGAGGGAGCAGCAGTGGGGGAAGCAGCAGTGGGGGAAGCAGCGGCGGTGGTGGCGGATCCCCTGAGCCTGCAAAGAATGTAGAGGTTAAGGAGCTCTCCCAGGTATTTATCACAAATGGAAAAGCTGTAAAGTTTGACTTCACGAAGAATGCGACCTGTGTTGTGTATATTGGTTTTGATGCAATCAAGAACGTAGGCAAGACCACAACCATTGTTGAACAATTAAARAATAAGTCTGCACTTGTTTCCGAACTGCCTTCCGGGGAAGTMTATAAGTCCTTTAACGTGTGGGTCGGAAACAGCGGGTATGCAACCTCAAAGAACATTGAAAACCCTGTTATTAGTTTCAAGGTTGAAAAGGCCTGGCTACAGGATCAAAAGATAGACAAGTCTTCCATTACCCTTAACAGTTACGAGGAGAAAGTATGGGTGCAGCTGCCAGCCAGCCTGTCAGGAGAAGATGAGAAATACCTGTACTTCACAGCAAAGGTTCCCGGTTATGCGTCCTTTGCAATAACAGGCAAGTCTACCCTGCAGGTTCAGGACGAAAACTCCCAGATTCCTGCCGAAAATAGATCGGCTGGTGCATTTTCCTCTGAAGACAATGGGACTGAGGGAGCTGAGCCAGATGAAAGCAGCAGGAATGGTAGTACCCTTTTAAGCGTCGGGATCGTCATCGGGGCTCTAGTGGTAGCTGGAGTGGTACTGAAGAGCATGAAGAAATGAGACTGGAACGTTTTATAACGTTCCATTTTACATACTTTTTTGTAAGAAATAATTGATTGTAAAGCCTGCTTCTCTGAAGCTTTTCTCCTTTTAGGGAAAGACCACTCTCCTGGATCGAGCGTGACAGCAAAGATCATTGCTATAACCCATAAATTAGTTCTCTTGAGCGTAGTGAAAAAGACGCGTACTCCCGAGGCACAATTCGGGAAGGACAGCAGGATTCAAAGGACCGAGCCTTCATTTTCAGGTTGGCTCATATAAAAAACAACTCTAAAAAAGGCATTGATCTGATAAAAGAGAAATCCAAAAATGTTAAGCTAATTATTTTTAGTGGACCGGTCGGGAATTGAACCCGAGGCCTCTACCATGCCAAGGTAGCGATCTTCCCCTGATCTACCGGCCCATGTTACGTTTTGCTTTGTCAGCACTCCCTCATACACTCAGTATGGTATATAAAACTGTCGCCATACAGGCTCAGCTTCCTGTAAATAAAATTTAGAGTCTGAGAAATTCCGAATATTCGAGCAAAAGTTATAAGTAGTAATTCGAGTATTAGAAGTGTTGTCGGATTGGGACGCTTTCCCTAAAAAAGCCTTTCAACTCCGGTAATTAGAAAAAAACCTGACATCTGGGCCCGTAGCTTAGCCTGGTGGAGCGCACGGCTGATAACCGTGAGGTCCTGCGTTCGAATCGCAGCGGGCCCACCACAATTCAACAATCTCTTTTCAGAGAAACTTTCAGGTTTTCTTAACTGCATTTACATTCATTTCGGGCCCGTAGCTTAGCCTGGTGGAGCGCACGGCTGATAACCGTGAGGTCCTGCGTTCGAATCGCAGCGGGCCCACATATATTTCTTAACTTTTTTCTTTACTTAACTTTTTTCTTTACTCTCTGTTAAATCTACTCTCTTTTGTTTTTACCATAAGATTTTTCTGTGGATCTTATCTGTCGCTCACTGTCTGTTTCTTGCTTATTTCTTCTAGATTCCCCTGATCACTTCTATTTATGAATTTCTTATAGGCGTCCTCATTTTTTACTATCTAGATTTCTCTTTTTTTTCTCTTTTTTGCGGGAAAGGCTGCTCTTCTACGTCGGGAGTAACTGGAACAGTTTCGTAGAGCGAATAACGTTGTACTGTCAAAAATCTATAATTCGATCCGCTTGATCACAGCGAAAAATCCCGAAACGAAACTCGGGCGGCAAAACTCGGGGTTGACAAGAATATCAATAACCGAAGAATATCAATAACCGAAGAATATCAATAACCGAAGAATATCAATAACCGAAGAATATCAATAACCGAAGAATATCAATAACCGAAGAATATCAATAACCGAAGAATATCAATAACCGAAGAATAGCAAACAACAGAAAAGGTGCAGGTAAGGAAAAAATTGAGGGTAGGGGTAATCCCCTTAAGACAGAATGGTTTTAGATAGTATAAGTCGACGCAATTTTTTGTATGGGGGTTTGCACCGGACTCAGGACCATTCCATTCCCTATCATAAATTTCAGGCAATGTGCTTCAGGCGTTCTATATTCCTCAGCACAAGTCTGCTTTCGGCTATGATTTCTTCTTCGATCTTGCTGACAATACGATCCATAGGGACTGTGAGCCTGTACAGTTTGATCGGTCTGCCCTTTCCTTTTGATTTCTTTTCTTCCCGGATGTTTATCCAGTTGTTTTCGCGGAGGTACCGCATTGCAACACTGACTTCCGGCTGTCTCAGGCCAGATACCATTTCAATGCTCTGGGAAGAGATCTCCCTTCCTTTTGCAAGACAGGCAAGGGTAAGAGCAATTGGCCTGCTAACATTAATCTTTCTAAATAATTCTATCATTTCATATTCGCTTGATCCCATGGATATGGGAATCTCTTTCGTTATGTCAGTAGTTTCTATAGCTAAACCACTTTCATCTACCATTAAATCACCCGAAGAACCATTATAGAGTGAATTAATATAAATATTTACTTATGTTTTATTTTTAATATATGTCAATTTATAATTATATTTCATACTGTTACTGTGGTTGACATTTCAGTAAATCCGGCTGATGATTCTGTTTTTATTAAACTGGGCATGGTTAACTTTTCTGGTTCCTCTTCTAAATAAAATCTATTCAGTGCCCTGGCCTTTCTCTCCTTAAATTAATTAATTTAATATGTGGGGGCGAATTCATGAAACTTTTCTATTTAAGTTCCTCTAATAACTACCCTGGCTCCAAAAGAGGTCTAAAAAAGCTTTAATTATTTTTCGAATACTGTTTTTTCTTCGTTCCCTTAAAGAACCATTTTAAATGCAGTTCATAGCACGAAAACTAAGTCCTCTGTAACTTAACTTCAGGATAACTGCATAATGAAATGTATAAATGAATCTACAGGTAGAAAGTAACAAACAAAAAATTATGAGACAAAAGCAATGCACCTAAAGCAGTGAACCTAAAGCAATGTACCTAAAGCAGTGAACCTAAAGCAGTGTACCAAAGCAATCTACTATAAAATAATGTACCTGAATATGTACGTAAAATAAAGTATAATAGTACTGATAAATAATGGACTGGCAATTATAGTGCCAATAATTTACTTGTACAGTCTAATATCAGGTAATTCGAGCAACTAGAATGGGTTGTGGAAGCAATGAGTTGTAGAAACAATGAGTTGTAGAAACAATGATTGTTAGGAACATTGAATAATTGATAACTAGCCAATTCCAAAACTTACAATTACCTCTCTAAATTGTGAATTTTGAGTGATCAATTAGTTTCTAATCACTGAAAATAGTTCTGAAGCTCTTATTGATACGGGAATAAAATTGGTTTGGGATAAGCTCAGAATGAATTTCGGGGTTCAAGCTTGGACCTGAATAAAAAAGAGAAAGTAAAAAGAGAATAAGAAAACTTTAATTTTAGTGCTTAAGTTATGGAAAGGTGTTTCCTGATTATACCATCAGATTTTTAATTTGAGATCGAACTTTTTACATATGAGCATGTAAGAAAAAACTATCATAACCTCAATTTTTTTACTAATTTTTCAAGAAAGGTTTTTTAGACGTTCTATATTCTGAAGTATAGTCCTGCTTTCCTCAATGACGTTTTCTTCTATTGTGTTAATAATTGTTTCCATCTGGACTGTCAGTTTGTAGAGCTTTACAGGTCTGCCTTTGCCATGGTTCTTTTTTTCTTCCCTCATATTTATCCAGTCATTTTCACGAAGGTAGCGCATTGCAATACTGACTTCTGGCTGTCTCAGACCTGACACCATTTCTATACACTGGGAAGAAATCTCTTCTCCTTTTGAGAGACATGCAAGGGTTAAGGCAACTGGTCTGTTGATATTAAGCCTTCTCAAAAGCTCGACCATTTCGTACTCAACCTCTCCCATCTTAAAATCATTGTCTTCTGAAATTAGCCCATTATCTGCCACAACTATCATCTGCCATTTATACCGGTAGAACACCTCATACTAGGCTCCGGTATTATGTTTTATCCAGTATATCAGATCATAGAAACATATTATTCTCAAACGAGTAACTTTGATTAATTCTTTTAAAGATTTTCTTTAATAAATTATCTCAGTCATTATTTTCAAATAAATATTATTTCTTTTCCTTATATATCTCTATCTATATATTTTGGACATGAGAAATACCTGACAAATACCTGTAAGAAAAACCTGCCAAATCTGGTATCTCAGTCGATTTAAATAATAATACTCTCTCCCTATATATAATTATATGCATATAAAAACTTTCTGACAATAGGAGACGCTAAATTTGTTTATGAAATCTATCTAACGACAGAGTAAGGAATAGTCCGGCAATGAGTCCGGCAATGAGTCCGGCAATGAGTCCGGCAACGTGATTTTTCGCAGGGCTTCATTCAGGTATATATAGGATTAAAGCATTTGACATTATACTTTATTCGATACCTGGACACCAACCAGAACATAACTGCAACATCCGGGCATTGAACTATACCTTTCCTTAAAAATCTATCCTAATTTTGCAACAACTTCTTTTAAAATGTCCTTTTTGGGTCAGTTTGTATGCCTTTTCCGGCAAGCCTTAAATACAAATCCCTGAAAGATTTAGTATAATGACTGATGGGACGACTGACGGGCTGGACAAAGCTGCCGTATTTATCTGCCACTGCAGCGGGAATATTTCCGAACATGTTGATATAGATGCGGTGAAAAAGACCCTTAAGGCAGAGGGGATCTCGGTTTTTGATTATGAGTACCTGTGCTCAAGCCAGGGGCAGTCCCTGATAAAAAATAAGATCCTGGAAGGGAACCTGGACAGGGTAGTAATAGGTTCGTGTACTCCTTCCAAGCATGGCACTCTCTTTAAAAAGTGCGTACAGGAAACCGGGTTGAACCGGGGAGGGCTTGAGATTGCAAATCTAAGGGAGCAATGTGCCTGGGTGCATCCTGACAGAACAGGAGCTACTGAAAAAGCTCTTTCCCTCCTGAGAGCCAAGCTAAAACGCCTGGAAAATATCGAGCCGCTGGAAGAGATAAAAGTGGATATTGCTCAGCAGGCCCTTGTGATAGGTGGCGGGATAGCAGGGATTACAGCTGCTCTGAACCTTGCAGATAACGGAATTTCCACTTTCCTTGTTGAGAAAGATTCAAGCATAGGCGGGCAGATGGCGAAAATCGGGAAGATATTTTCACCTGATAAGCTTGCGGAAGAGTGTGCAATGTGCTCTCTCAGCCCTCTTATGAATGAGGTCGCAGCCCACCCGAAAATTTCACTTTTGACCTGGACCGAAATTGAAAGCCTGAGCGGAAGCGCTGGAAACTTTATGGTCAGGCTAAAGAAAAAACCGAGATATGTAAAGGACAGCTGTACAGCATGTGGAAGGTGCAGTCGGGTCTGTCCTGTCCCTGTTGAAGACGAGTTCAACTGCGGATATATGGATAAAAAGGCAATTTCTCTTCGCTTCTCTCAGTCAGTTCCCAAGATCTACTGTATTGATCCCGATTATTGCCTGCAGTTAAACGGGGAAGCCTGTGGAAAGTGCGCAACTGCCTGTAAAACCGGAGCAATTGACTTTTCCCAGAAAGAAGAAATTATTGAACTTAATGTAGGTGCAGTTATTGTTGCCACCGGGTTTGAGGAGTATGACGTATCCCAGAAACCCCAGTACGGTTACGGAATTTTTGAAAACGTGCTGACCCAGATGGAACTTGCAAGAATCATGGGCATCAATGGCCCTACAAAAGGTGAACTTCTCAGGATTTCTGATTTCAGTAAACTCTCTAATGCTCCTAAGTCTGCAACCTGCACTTCAGGGTGTGAAAGTTCCTCTGACCACTCTTCTGATAATTCCTCCGGCGCCGAAACGCCGAAAAGAATAGTGATGATCCAGTGTGTCGGTTCAAGGGACGAAAAAGAGGGGGGAAACCGCTACTGTTCCAGATACTGCTGCATGGCGGCTCTGAAACACGCAAGCCTGATCAAGAAAAAATATCCTGAAACAGAAATCACCATCTGTTATATTGACGTGCGCGCTTTTGGTTTTTACGAAAACTATTACCGTGCAGTTCAGGAGACCGGCGTCAATTTTGTGAGGGGAAGGCCTGCAGAAGTCATTGAAAAGCCGGACAAGAGCCTTGTTGTAAGGGTCGAAGATACCCTTAACCAGAAAATAAGGGAACTTCCTGCTGATCTTGTCGTACTTTCCGCAGCAATGGTCCCTTCTCCGGGGACCAGGAAAATTGCGAGTGTGCTGAACCTGAGCCAGGACGAAAGCGGCTTTATTAAAGAAAGGCACTCCAAGCTAAAACCGGTCGACAGTTCTCTTGACGGGATCTTTGTTTGCGGCACTGCCCAGAGCCCTAAAGATGTTACTGACGCTATTGCCCAGGCCGGACTTGCAGCCGTAAGGGCAAGGGCTTTCATTACGGACAGTCCGAAATCGCTGGATAACGAAATTGCGGCAATAAATCAGTTGCTCTGCACGCGGTGTGGAGAATGCCTTAAGTGTCCTTTCAACGCCCTCTCCTTAAATGAGAGCGGAAGGGTTGTACTTGACCCTCTTATCTGCACAGGCTGCGGATACTGTACCGAGCTCTGCAAGGATGGAGCTGTTCAGGTTGCAGGCTTTACGAAATCCCAGCTAAAAGCTGAGATTGAAGGTGTGCTCGAAGAAGGGGACATGCTTGGCTTTGTAAACAGCGGGATTGCTTCACTTACCTGCGATAATATTGGTAACAGCGTACTCACATATCCTTCAAATGTTAAGTTGATCAAGGTTCCTACTACTCTGGTAGTTGGCAGAGACCTGGTGCTGCACGCCTTCAAGCATGGTGCATCTTCTGTTCTTTTTGTAGAAGATCCGCCTGACAGCCCGAGAGCCGAAGTGATATATCCTCTTACTACCAGCCATTTTAAAAAACTCAAAGAAGAGCTTGGGGATTCAGGAAGCCGGATCTATTTCAAAAAAACCTATGTTCCGAACACGAAAGGGCTTGCAGGAACTTTTACCAGCCTTGCCCGGGAAGGAGAGATGATAAAATGATGTCATACGTAAACGAATACGACACCCCGGAGTGTAAAACTCTTGCAGAGACCGCAAAAAAAAGCATCCGAACCCCTGAATCCATGGGACTTGACCGCTGTATCCAGTGCGGAGCATGCACAGCTTCCTGTCCTGCAGCCCGGTTTACGGACTACAGCCCGCGGCAGATCGTAAAAAAGGTGCTGGAAAATGATCGCAGTGTGCTTGAATCTGAAATGATCTGGTCCTGCTTCTACTGCTACTCCTGCAATGTTCGCTGCCCCAGGAACAATAGTCCTGTAACAATCGTTCAGGTACTGCGGCAGATGGCTATTAATGAAGGGATCGGGATTGAAAAGCTAGCCTATTTCCTTGAGATCGGAGAGTGCCTTGCAGAAAACGGAGCCAGCAAAGTCCCGGGTGCCGGTATCAGGAATATGGAAAAGGACCTTGGAGAGCGCTGGATAGGCATTAAAAGGAATATGGAGCCCATCCGCTCCGAACTTGGGCTCAGCTCCAGGGATTTCAGGGACACCCATGGAGAAGTCCAGGCTATACTTGAGAGCACGGGCTATTTTGAAAGGGAAAAATGGATTAAAGCAAGGATACAGGAAAAAAAAATTCACGGGTTCCTGAAGACAGACCTGAAGACAGACTGCAGTAAAAACGAAAAAAAGAGCGGAGACTTTGGCTTTGAAAGCGATAGAGAGTATACCGGACAGGAAGCTCTTACTGTTTAAGAGCTGCATGGTCGGTCAGGAATACCCCGGGGTTGAAACAGCCACACGTTATGTTTTTGACCGGCTCGGAGTAGATTATTGTATAAACGATGAGCAGTCCTGCTGCACAGGCATAGGGCACTACACCGATGTCTTTGAAGGGCTTACAACAACAGCAATTGCAGCCAGAAACTTTGCAGTCGCCAGGAAGTGCGGCTATCCGAACATTACCTGCCTCTGTTCAACCTGCTATGCCATAAACAAGGAAGCCTGTGAACTCCTTAATACCAATACTGAGGTCCGGGATAAAGTCAATTCCATCTTTATAGAAAAGGGCTTTGACGACCTTGTTTACGAAAAGGGTGATATGAACCCCCGGACGAATTTCTATCATGCAGTCGAGATCCTTCTGAGTAAAGTCGGAAAGATACAGGAAGAGAAGAAGTTCGATTTCTCAGGCATTAGAGCAGCCGCTCATCACGCCTGCCACTATTATAAAGTCAAATACCTCGATGTTGTCGGAAACCCCGAAAACCCTCAGCTTATAGACACGATAGCTGAAGCCTGCGGGGCATCTCCTGTCCGCTGGTACGAAGACCGCACCCTTACCTGCGGAATGGGCTTTTCCCAGCTCCACCTTAACAAAAGCACCTCTCTCCAGGTCACCAAAACCAAACTCGACAGCCTTCAGAGAGCCGGAGTGGAGTTAATGATCCATATGTGCCCGAACTGCCATATCCAGTACGACCGCTACCAGCCTGTAATCGAAAAAGAGTTCGGGGTAGAGTACGACATGGTACACATGAATATTGCCCAGTTCGTAGCTCTCTCACTGGGAGCAGACCCCTACAAAGTATGCGGTTTCCAGACTCACTCCGTGCCTCTGGAAGGTTTTCTTGAAAAGACCGGTATAATCTAAAACCCCGCTTAAAGTTGAACCGGTCACTTTTTTTATTTCGATTTTTTCCAACTAATTTTTTGACTTTGCCGAAAGTTGCTCCTAAATTAGCAAGTCCTACAGGCACTGTGGCTGTAACAGTGTTTGTAGTCGCATCAATTACAGAAGTAGTGTTGTTGCTAACGACAGCAAAACCCGTTTTGGCACTTACTTCTTCCTTAACTTCCATCCACCATACAGGCAGGTCAAGCTTCCCAATAATCCAAAACCTGGAGTAGAGTTATTTTTACTTGATTCATTTCCACCTGAGCTACTGCCATTATCAGATTCTGAATTATTCTTTTTTGAATTATTGAGTTCGACAGTGTTTATTTCTTCAGATGATAAGTTAGTTTCTTCAATTCCTATGTCTTCAGTTGCATTGGATGTTGCCCCTGTACTTTGGGCAGTCATATTGGAATCCTTAAGAGGCACAATTACAATCCCAGTAGGATAGATTCCTGCATTCACCGTAGCCGTAACAGTGTTTGTGGCAGTGTCGATCACTGAGACATTGTCGCTTTCGGCGTTTGTCACATATACCTTATTTCCATCTGGAGTGACTGCAACTCCTAAAGGAGTAATTCCTACAGGAACTGTGGCTGTAACAGTGTTTGTTGCTGTGTCAATTACAGAAACATTGTCGCTTCGTTTATTTGGCACATATGCCTTTTTTCCATCAGAACTGAATGCAACGTCACAGGGACCGTCTCCTACCGGCACAGTGGTTGTAACTGTGTTTGTAGCTGTATCAATTACAGAAACATTGTTGCTGCCTGAATTAGTTACGTACACCTTATTTCCATCAGGACTGATTGCAATATCAGTAGGATGGTCTCCTACAGGTACAGTGTCTGTAACTTTGTTTGTAGTAGCATCAATTACAGAAGTAGTGTTGTTGCGACTGTTTGTAGCATAAATTTTTTTCCCATCTGGTGTGAATGCAACGTTATAAGTACTCAGCCCCACATTAACCCTGCCCACTACACTGTTTGTGGATGTGTCAATTACAGAGACATTGTTGCTGTCATTATCCACCACGCTGTAACGATTTGTCACATAAACCCTTGATCCTGTCGGATCGACTGCAACTCCCCGAGGATAACCTCCTACATCCACCACAGCTTCAACCGTATTTGTCGCAGTGTCAATTACAGAGACAGTGGTGCTTGTGCCTGACAAGTCCGCCACATACACCTTTGTTCCTGCAGGGTTGATTGCAACTCCAAAGGGCCAGCCTTCTACAGGTACCACGGCTGTAAGATTGTTAGTAGTTGTATCAATTACAAAGACAGTTCCAGTGTCGACTCCCAGACTCGTCACATATGCAAATGGAGCTGCACCTGCTACGCCCGTCAGTATTAAAATTGCAAGTGCAGTTATTCCCAAAGCTCTTATGAGGGTATCTTTTCTGCGTGCTTTATTAGACATTGCTACAGGTGGGAGTGAAATCGAAAAAGTGTCAATCGGTATTGTTGATATAATTTTACTTTTCATCTTTTTTCGCCAAGCAGTATATTTCTTTCATGCCAGTGCTATTATCAAAAGATTTGGACTTTGGATATTTTTCTAAAACTTTCATTAATTTAAGTCAATTTCAAGATAAAACAAACGAGTCACAAGACGAAATAATTTTCAGGGTAAAAACATTTTTTACTGTCTTATTAGTATTTTGTCTCTTGATTTTAACAAATATATTAAAAAGTAGTGAGAATTTCGATAAACCCCACTTTTTGGTTGATTATCTATAAAATGTATAAATACAGCCTTTGAAGCTAGAAGTTTATCGAAATCTCTGAGAAATTTTAGCGTACATATATGCGTTTAGTTTCTTGACTGGAGCCTAATTCAATTTTTGGAGTACCATTCGACCCAACAGGCAATGGATCATTAATATATATAGAAATATCCGTTTTGAATAAGGTATCCTTGGCAAACTCGATAATGGCCGGGAATTATACTGTAATAAGGTCTATCATTGTCAATCTCTGTAACAACTTCCGCATTAGTCAAACTAGTATCTAAAGATCCCGTTTTTCCCCATTTGTCTTCAGCCCATTCTATCATTTCAGAAGGGTTGAGTCCAGCAGGGTCGTCGTCAGGACCGAAGAAATAGTCAAAGATGTACGTTTGGCTCGGGGTCGGATATCCATAGTACAGAGAAATCATTTGGATAGATGCTTCACCACAAAAAATATTGGTTTCTTGTCCACGAAGGGGAACACCAAGTGTTACACTTGTTGAAGCCATTACTGCTGCATCGCCACGAAGTTTTTTAATATTATCTTCAGTGACTGTAACATTAATATTGACCCCCTTATTCGCCGCTTCTTGCTCTATAGATTTTGTGAGTTGATCACTTTTCTCCCATTCCTTTAAATTCTCTTCCACTCCACTCTTCAATTTCATCTCATACATTGACCAAACACCAGGCTCGGTTTCAGTTACAGGTTTGTCTTGTACTTCATCAAGGGTGTATGCATCTACAAATATCCGATGTTCAACTCCAGTGGTCTTGTCTTTTACTAAGGTCATTGCCCCTATACTTGGATACCTGTATACAACCATTTTAGTTGATTCGATTTCTCCGGTCGGGTAATTTTTCTTGGCGATTTCTTTTGACTTTTTCATGGCTTCAGCTGCTTTATAGGGTTCAGGATCAAATGTAATGTCGTTGAATGAGTTCCCCAGCGTTTTATTGGCATAAATGTCAATTGTACCTATCAATTTTTTTTCTTTGTATACTGAGAATTGATAAAATAATTTCTGACCATTTATGTCATAAAGCTCAACCGGTTTGGAATCAATAGATGCTCCTGTCCAGTTTTCAAAGCCTGGTGCATCGGCTGCTATAAAACTTATCATGTCCGCATTGGCATGCTTAAAGGCTTCCTCAGCAGTTACAGAATAATCTTTTTCTTCTTGTGCACTTACTGCCGGTATTAACACCATACCAACCAGCAGTGTTGTTAAAACAAGTATACCTACTCCAATTTTATTATGGTTCATTACTTTATCTCCTGTGTATCTTATACCCAGGAGGCAGAATCAGACAAGCTAAGCCTTAAATACAGACAAAGCTAACATAACTCATGCCTTCAAGGCGTGTTTTGTGGAGTTCGACCGGTACCTGGAAAGCACTTCTGAACTCCATAAATCCTTCTTATCTAACTCCTTATAAGTTTTCTGTGTAAATTCTCAAACAATTCGATTTTCGAACTGATTTTGAGTCTGTAATTGCCTGTAATAGTTCCTTGACCTTGACAGTTTGATGATTTGGCCAGAAATTATATATTGTCTCATTATATATTCAAGTACTTCTCTATAAACTTTCCAATTCCACTGTATATTCGCATATATTGATATTTATTTAAACGTTACAGTCTTGCCGCATAAAATCAGTGTTTGTATCTTATGTGAGCCTGTATATGCCAGAAACCTCCTAATTTTTGGCATATCTAGTTAAAAATTAGGTAACCTATATTTTAGACAATTATGACAAAATATCGCTCACACCCTCACCTGCGGAATTGGTTTTTTCCCAGTTCCACCTTAACAAAAACACCTCTCTCCAGGTAACCAAAACCAAGCTAGACAGCCTTCAGAGAAACGGAGTGGAGTTAATGATCCATATGTGCCCGAATTGTCATATCCAGTACGACCGCTACCAGCCTGTAATTGAAAAAGAGTATGGGGTAAAATACGATATGGTGCACATGAATATTGCCTAGTTCGTAGCTCTCTCACTGGGAGCAGACCCCTACAAAGTATGCGGTTTTTAGACTCACTCCGTGCCTCTGGAAGGTTTTCTTGAAAAGGCCGGTTTAATATAAAATCCCGTTTTAAAGTTCAACCGGTCATCTTTTTTATTACATCGGGAGTGAAGAGGTCACGGTTTGAAGCGTTTTTAAAAACATGTATCTAAGTTACTGATTATAAATGTAGTCAATAGATACAGTAAAAATACTTTCATTATTTTCAAGCTCGTTGTTAGCTGGCGTTCTAATCTCACTTAGTGGGTTTGTAAACAATCCCAAAAGCGCTACGAGAGTTAGAAATACAATAAAAATAGTGATTACCTTGCCGATTTTACTCATGCCAACACCTATAAAATGAGGGGAGCGTAAATCCCACTTATATACGGTTGATTTTTGAATCAGAGACTTCAATTATTTTTATTTCGAACCAGAATCTAAATGCATATACTTTTCCAACGACTTTTGCTTATCCAATCCACTGTAACTTCTTTTTGAACTTCCACTCCCATATTGGCAAGCCAAGCTTCCCAATGACGAAGCTTGGAGTATTACCCTACAATATCATCCAGACCTACAATCAAAACTTTCTCATTTGTTTCGAGTTCATTTTTTATTCTGATTGCATCCCTCTCCAGAATACAATTCTCTCCAACAACCCAGGGCGCTGACCCATCTCCAAACTGGATATAACACACAACAGCCTTTTTCAACTGAAGGTTATTTTTTTCCAGCATTGCGAGAACATTTTCATCTGGAACAAATTCTTCAGATAACATAATTATGTTATAATTTCCTTTTTTGATTTCAACTACAGAAGTCCAGTTTTCATCTTTCCTTAATTCATATATTTTATCTTCATCAACTTCTATGTAGTACATTCCTCGCCCAATATTAGAATTATAGTCTATGGTATAATTCACGGGTATGTCGTAATTTTCAAGAATGGCTTTAACTTCCGCCTCACTAGTTTCATTTTCAAATTGAATAAGTAAACCAGGTGTTTTAACTTCTTGAGATTGCATCATCAGTGCTAAGAAGGTTAGAAGAGCAATAAAAACAACTACTACTTTGCTAATTTTATTCACATCAATCACCGAAAAAAATGAGGAGTTTTAACTCCTCACATATATACGTTTATTTTCAGAACCGAATGCTTCCCAATAAGGTACACAGAAATATATGGGATTAGGATCACCTATACGCAAATATTCATTCGAACCACTTATTTTGTATCCACGACACATTCGAACATGACCTGGAACTCCACTCGCGAAGGGTCCACCATTGTTAATTTCATTCATAGCTCCAGCAAAAGATACAGTGTCTGTACTGAATGAATCAGGTTTATTCATTCCGTTGCTTGAACAATAATAAAGTAACTGATTGGGAGAAGTAACCCCATTAGGAGCTACCCCATTCATCATTTCATATATAGTAGTTTGGTGAGGACTTTCATCATTGTAATATTTAGTAAGCATTTTGGCAGTTGCTGGAGCACAGTAGTAGCTCGTTATTTGCGCATATACAGTAGCACCGAGATCTACTTCAACATCGGTTCTCGATTTTGTTATATCGGCACTGAGTTTTTTAATATTTTCTTCAGTGACTGCCGCATTAATACTAACTCCCTTAGTAGCTGCTGCTTGTTCTATAGATTTAACAAGTTCATCACTTTTTTGCCAGTGTCTTAGGTTGTTGTCTATCCCATTCTTCAATCTCTGTTCATATATTGACCATATTCCGGGTTCAGTTTCAGTTGCAGGTTTATCTTCTACTTTTTCAAGAGTGTATGCATCCACAAATATCCGATGTTCAACTCCTGTAGTCTTGTCCTTTACTATAGTCATTGCTCCTACGATAGGATAATCGTATACAACCATCTGTGTTGATTTGATTTCCCCCTCAGGGTATTCATTTTTAGGACTCGTTACGAAATAACCTAGGTAACGCATAATTATGTTAGAAGTTAATCGAGCTGCTTGCTTGTGGAAATGGTTGAGGACAGTCTAAAAAGTTACCTATGTTATTTCGCGGTGGGTCCTTAGTGGGTTTGTAAACAATCCCAAAAGCACTACGAGAGTTAGAAATACAATAAAAATAGTTATTTCCTTGCTGATTTTCATACCAACACCTAAAAAAGATGTGAGGTTTTAATCCCTTTTATATATGGTTAATTTCAGAATTAATGGTTTACAAATGCTTGTGTATCAATCCGGATAGGAAATGAACAAATGTCGCCAAGGACTTTTGAATATCCGATCCCTCCGATCCCCCTGTTACTTCTTTCTGAACTTCCATCCACCGTACAGGCCGGCCAAGCCTCCCAATAACCCGAATCCTGGAGTAGAACTATTTTTGCTCGATTCATTTTCACCTGAGCTACTACCGTTACCCGATTCAGAATTATTATTGTTTGAACTACTGAGTTTGAGAGCGTTTTTTTCTTCAGATGATAAGTTAGTTTCTTCAACTCCTGAATTTTCAGTTGAACTGGAGTTTGTCCCTGTACTTTGACCAGTCGTATTAGAATCTATAAAATGGCCAAAAGCAACTCCTGATGGATGATATCCTACATTTACAATGGCTATAACATTATTTGTGGCTACGTCAATTACGGAGAGGTTATTGCTGTCATAATTCGCCACATATACTTTTGTTCCATCTGGATCGACTGCAACTCCATTTGGATGAGTTCCTACAGAAATTGTAGTTGTAACATCATTAGTTGCTGTGTCAATTACGGAAACCGAATCATCTTCCCAGTTCGTTACGTATACCCTTTTTCCATTCGGAGTGACTGCAACTCTACCAGGACGATTCCCCACAGAAATTGTAGTTGTAACATTATTAGTTGCTGTGTCAATTACAGAGACATTATTACTGCGAGCGTTCAACACATAAACTTTTGTTCCATCTGGAGTGACTGCAACTCCAATCGGAAAATTTCCTACATTTACAGTGGCTATAATATTGTTTGTAGCCGTGTTAATTACAGAAGTAGTGTTGCTGCGACGGTTCGTGACATATAGTTTCGTTCCATCTGGATTGATAGCCACTGCCCAAGGATCAGTTCCAACATTTAAAGTATCTATCACACTGTTTGTGGCTGTACTAATTACTGAGACAGTGTTACTGTCACGGATCGCCACATATGCCCTCGTTCCTGTCGGGTTAATGGCAACTCCACAAGAACTTCCTCCTACATCCACTGTGGCACTTCGTGTATTTGTTTCTGTGTTAATTACAGAGACAGTAGTGCTACCTATACTTGAATCTGTCACATATATTTTCGTTCCATCTGGTGTGGCTGCAACTTTGCCAGGGTAGCCTTCAATCTCCACCATGGTTGTAAGATTATTAGTTTTTGTGTCAATTACAAAGACAGTGCCAATGTTGATGTTTTTCCCCGGACTTGTCACATATGCAAATGGAGCTGCATATGTGATATTCGCCTTTACTATAAGTGCAAGCGCCATTATTACAAAAGCTTTTATAAGGATACGCTGACATGCTTTATCACATATTATTTCTTTCATTTTAGCCTCCCTTTTATAGACTCTTACAGTTGAGATAATTTCAGGATGGAATAACTTTATTTATAAATTAAATTTTATATTTCGGAACACATCTATTTTTTGCTTTTTAAGTATCTTTGTCAATTTTGGCAAAACTTCAACTTAAACAAATATATGAAGTGCCCTTCCTGTATATCATTTCTACAGAGGAAGAAAAGTTCTATGAATTTCCATAGAGCATTATTTCACAGAAGGAGGTAAGAGTAAATTTATAATTTTAGCACAATATTATTTTTGGAATAGGATCTAATAATTAAAGGAGTTCGATAAACTCCACTCTTTGGCTTTTATATATACATATAATCAACCATTGGAACCAAGGTTTATCGAACTCCCGAGGAATTTTACCTCACATATACACGTCCAACTTCTGGGCCACCGTAAGTGCATTCATATCTTACTTGACCGGATGACCCAACAGGCCACGGATCATTAATATGCAAATGGAAATACCCATCTTGATATAGGTATCCTCGACAAAGTCGACAATGTCCAGAAATCATACTGAAAAAAGGTCTTCCGTTGTCAATCTCGGTAACAGCGTCAATATTATAAAGTGCGGAAGTCCTGACAGTTGGCGTTTTATCCCATTTATCTTCAACCCATTCCTCAATGTCATCATATGAGAGCCCATCATCGGGTACCCCATCCAAATAGTTGTAGATAGACGTTTGTGAAGGGGCAGGGTTCGGGTCATTAAAGTACATACAAAGCATTCGGATACTAGTTGGAACACAGTAGTATTCAGTTTCTTGTCCAAGATGGGGAACATAAATGTCTCCACTTGTTATAGATTTTATCGCTGCATCGCCACTGAGTTTTTCAATATTTTCTTCCGTGACTGCCGCATTAATATTAACTCCTTTATTAGTCGCTGCTTGTTCAATAGATTCTGTGAATTGACTACTTTTCTCCCACTCTTTTAAATTCTCTTCCACTCCACTCTTCAATTTCATCTCATACATTGACCAAACACCAGGCTCGGTTTCAGTTACAGGTTTGTCTTGTACTTCATCAAGGGTGTATGCATCTACAAATATCCGATGTTCAACTCCTGACTTGTCCTTTACCGCAGTCATCGCCCCTATTTTAGGATAACTGTATACAACCATTTTAGTTGATTTTATTTCTCCGGTCGGGTAATTTTTTTTGGCAATTTCTTTTGACTTCTTCATGGCTTCAGCTACTTTATAGGGTTCAGGATCAAACGTAATGTCGTTGAATGAATGTCCCAGCGTTTTATTGGCATAAATATCAATTGTACCTATCAATTTTTTTTCTTTGTATACTGAGAATTGATAAAATAATTTCTGACCATTTATGTCGTAAAGCTCAACCGGTTTGGGATCAACAGATGCCCCTGTCCAGTTTTCAAAGCCTGGTGCATCGGCTGCTATGAAACTTATCATGTTCGCACTGGCATGCTTAAAAGCTTCCTCAGCAGTTACAGAATAATCTTTTTCTTCTTGTGCACTTACTGCCGGTATTAACACCATACCAACCAGCAGTGTTGTTAAAACAAGTATACCTACTCCAATTTTATTATGGTTCATTACTTTATCTCCTGTGTATCTTATACCCAGGAGATAAAGTAATGAACCATAATAAAATTGGAGTAGGTATACTTG
>NZ_WJBI01000010.1:149081-152311 GCF_020804225.1 Methanosarcina sp. DH2 | reverse complement strand
ACCGCAGTCATCGCCCCTATTTTAGGATAACTGTATACAACCATTTTAGTTGATTTTATTTCTCCGGTCGGGTAATTTTTTTTGGCAATTTCTTTTGACTTCTTCATGGCTTCAGCTACTTTATAGGGTTCAGGATCAAACGTAATGTCGTTGAATGAATGTCCCAGCGTTTTATTGGCATAAATATCAATTGTACCTATCAATTTTTTTTCTTTGTATACTGAGAATTGATAAAATAATTTCTGACCATTTATGTCGTAAAGCTCAACCGGTTTGGGATCAACAGATGCCCCTGTCCAGTTTTCAAAGCCTGGTGCATCGGCTGCTATGAAACTTATCATGTTCGCACTGGCATGCTTAAAAGCTTCCTCAGCAGTTACAGAATAATCTTTTTCTTCTTGTGCACTTACTGCCGGTATTAACACCATACCAACCAGCAGTGTTGTTAAAACAAGTATACCTACTCCAATTTTATTATGGTTCATTACTTTATCTCCTGTGTATCTTATACCCAGGAGGCAGAATCAGACAAGCTAAGCCTTAAATACAGACAAAGCTAACATAACTCATGCCTTTAGGGCGTGTTTTGTGGAGTTCGGGCGGTACCTGGAAAGCACTTCTGAACTCCATAAATCCCTATTATCTAACTCCTTATAAGTTTTCTGTGTAAATTCTCAAACAATTCGATTTTCGAACTGATTTTGAGTCTGTAATTGCCTGTAATAGTTCCTTGACCTTGACAGTTTGATGATTTGGCCAGAACTTATATATATATGTATATTGTCTCCTTATATATTCAAGTACTTCTCTATAAACTTCCCAATTCTACTGAATATTCTCATATATTGATTTTTGTTTAACTATTACAGTTTTGCCGCATAAAATCAGTGTTTGTATCTAATACGAGCCTGTATATATTCTAAGCCTTCTAATTTTTGGCATGTCTATTTAAAAATTATGTCTCCTATATTTTAGACAAATTATGACAAAATATCGCTCACGCCCTCACCTGCGGAATGGGCTTTTCCCAGCTCCACCTTAACAAAAACACCTCTCTACAGGTCACCAAAACCAAGCTGGACAGCCTCCAGAGAGCCGGTGTGGAGTTAATGATCCATATGTGCCCGAACTGCCATATCCAGTACGACCGCTACCAGCCYGTAATTGAAAAAGAGTATGGGGTAGAGTAYGACATGGTGCACATGAATATTGCCCAGTTMGTAGCTCTTTCAATGGGAGCAGACCCCTACAAAGTWTGCGGTTTCCAGACTCACTCCGTGCCTCTGGAAGGTTTTCTTGAAAAGGCCGGAATAATATAAAATCCAGTTTTTAAATAGAACTGGCTATCTTTTTTATTACAATGGGAGTGAAGAGGGTCACGGCTTGAAACGTTTTTAAAAATATGTATCTGATTTACTGATCATTAATATAGTCAATAGATACGGTAATAATACTTTCATTATTTTCGAGCTCGTTTTTCATTTTGACTGCATCTTCCTCCGGAATCCAATACCTGAACCCGTCCGGCTTTTCAAAGCGAATATAGCACCAGACGAACTTTTTCACCTGAGTGTCATATTTATTCAGTATCGAAAGAAACTTTTCATCATTGACAGCCTGTTCGGATACCGCGATTACGTAAGAATGTCCTTTTCGAATGCCAGTAGCAGAAGAAGATATAATCCAATCTTTATTCTCTTCTTCCATCCCTTTTCTCAATTCGCGTCTTATATCCCGATTATCTTTGTCTACCATAATGTAATATTTATTTCCCATAGAACCCGTGTTGCAATCTATGCTATAGTTCGTAGTCATGTTATAGTTGTTATAGTTTTCAAGAACATGTTTAACTTTCTATTAGGAAGTTCCGTATTCAAATCGGATGTTCATCCCACCCACCTTAAGCTCGTTGTTAGCTGGCGTTCTAATCTCACTTAGTGTGTTTGTAAACAATCCCAAAAGCACTATGAGAGTTAGAAATACAATAAAAATAGTTATTTCCTTGCTGATTTTCATACCAACACCTAAAAAAGATGTGAGGTTTTAATCCCTTTTACATACGGTTAATTTCAGAACCAGAGGCTTCAACAGTTTGTGTATCAATCCGGATAGAAAATGAACAAACGTCGCCAAGGACTTTTGAATATCCGATCCCTCCGATCCCCCTATTACTTCTTTCTGAACTTCCATCCACCGTACAGGCCGGCCAAGCTTCCCAATGACCTGAAGCTTAGAATATTATCCTTGAATATAATCGAGGCCTACAATCAAAACTTTCTCATTTTTTTCAAGCTCATTTTTTATCCTTATTGCATCCTTTTCCAGAACACAATTCTTTCCCACAACCCGGTCTGGTGATCCATTTCCAAAATGGATATAACACACGACTGCCTTTTTCAACTGAAGGTTATTTTTTTCCAGTACTGTAAGAAAATTTTCATCTGGAACAAATTCTGCAGATAACATAATTATGTTATAATTTCCTTTTTTGAGTTCAACTACAGAAGTCCAGTTTTCATCTTTCCTCAATTCATTGATTTTATCTTCATCTGCTTTTATGTAGTACTTTCCACGCGAAATATTAGAATTGCAGTCTATGGTATAATTCACAGGTATATCGTAATTCTCAAGAATGGCTTCTACTTCCGGTTCAGTAGTTTCATTTTCAAATTGAATAAATAAAGCAGCCACTTTAACTTCGTGAGATTGCTTTATCAGTATTACGATAGTTAGAATGACTATAAAAACAAGTACTACTTTGCTAATTTTATTCATATCATTCACCAAAAAAATGAGGAGTTTTAACTCCTCACATATATACGGTCAACTTCAGAACCAAATGCTTCCCAATAAGGTATACGGAAATACACAGGGTTAGGATCACCTATACGCAAATACTCATCCGAACCACTGATTTTGTATCCACGACACATTCGAGCATGACCTGTAACTCCACTCTTGAAAGGCCTTCCATTATCAATTTCATTAGTAGCTTCTTCAAAGTTAATAGAATCTTCTACATATGAATTAGGTTTATTTAATCCGCTGCTTGAATGATAATAAAGTAACTGCTCGGAATTATAAACCCCGTTAGGAGCTACCCCGTTCATCATTTCATATATAGTAGTTTGGTGAGGACTTTCATCATTGTAATATTTAGTAAGCATTTTGGCAGTTGCTGGAGCACAGTAGTAGCTCGTTATTTGCGCATATACAGTAGCACCGAGATC
>NZ_WJBI01000010.1:0-149071 GCF_020804225.1 Methanosarcina sp. DH2 | reverse complement strand
GAGATCTACTTCAACATCGGTTCTCGATTTTGTTATATCGGCACTGAGTTTTTTAATATTTTCTTCAGTGACTGCCGCATTAATACTAACTCCCTTAGTAGCTGCTGCTTGTTCTATAGATTTAACAAGTTCATCACTTTTTTGCCAGTGTTTTATATTATTTTCTATCCCATTCTTTAATCTCTGCTCATATATTGACCATATTCCAGGTTCGGTTTCAGTTGCAGGTTTATCTGGTACCACATCAAGGGTATAAGCATCCACAAATATCCGATGTTCATCTCCTGTAATTTTGTCCTTTACAATAGTCATTGCTCCTACGAGAGGATAATCGTATACAACCATCTGGGTTGATTTGATTTTTCCATCTGGGTATTCATTTTTGGCGATTTCTATTGATTTATTCATAACTGTAGTGGCATCAAAAGGCTTTGGCTCAAATAAAACAAGTTGGACTGTTTGCCCAAGCCTTTTATCTGCAGCAATGTCGATTATACCTATCAGGGTTTTATTTTTTAATACAGAAAATTGATAATACAACTTTTGACCAGTTGGATCGTAGAGCTCCAGTGGTTTGGAATCAATAGATGCTCCTGTCCAGTTTTCAAATCCTGATGTGTTAGTTGCTATAAAACTTATCATGTGTGCATTAGCATGTTTAAAAGCTTCATCAGCAGTTACAGAATAATCTTTTTCTTCCTGTGCACTTACTGCCGGTATTAACACCATACCAACCAGCAGTGTTGCTAAAACAAGTATACTTACTCCAATTTTATTATGGTTCATACTTTAATCTCCTGTGTATCTTATACCCAGGAGGCAGAATCAGGCAAGCTAAGCCTTAAATACAGACACAGCTAACATAACTCATGCCTTCAAGGCGTGTTTTGTGGAGTTCGGGCGGTACCTGGAAAGCACTTCTGAACTCCATAAATCCCTCTTATCTAACTCCTTATAAGTTTTCTGTGTAAATTCTCAAACAATTCGATTTTCGAACTGATTTTGAGTCTGTAATAGTCTGTAATAATTCCTTGACCTTTGATAGTTTGATGATTTGGCCAGAAATTATATATATAAACATATTGCCTCACAATATATTCAAAAACTTATATATAAACGCCTAGAGCAAAATTTATACTCACATATCGTGATATTTATAAAACCTCGCCGTTTTATTGCAAAAAATCATTGTTTGTATCCAATACGGGCATGTGGGGCATGTGAATAGTCTAATTTTTGACAAGTCTCTCCATAAATTAAATCCTCTCTTTTTAGACAAATTCTGACAAAATACCGCCCGTAACCTTGCCTGCGGAATGGGCTTTTCCCAGCTCCACCTTAACAAAAACACCTCTCTCCAGGTAACCAAAACCAAACTTGACAGCCTTCAGAGAGCCGGAGTGGAGTTAATGATCCATATGTGCCCGAACTGCCATATCCAGTACGACCGCTACCAGCCTGTAATTGAAAAAGAGTATGGGGTAGAGTATGACATGGTGCACATGAATATTGCCCAGTTAGTAGCTCTTTCAATGGGAGCAGACCCCTACAAAGTTTGCGGTTTCCAGACTCACTCCGTGCCTCTGGAAGGTTTTCTTGAAAAGGCCGGCATAATAAAATCCTGATTAATCCCCATTCTAAAATTTAAGCCGGTTATTTTTTTTCTTTTGATCTTTTTATTCCGATTTTTTAATCTTTTATTTTGATTCACATCACTTCTGAAAACTCAGATCGATTTCTCCCAGCCCTGTCCCATATCAACGAGAGGCCTCAGCTCAATAATCTCAAAGGTAACCGTTGCATTCATCATCTGCGCAAAATCCTCTCCGGCCATTTTTGTGATCTGGCTTTTAATCGTATCAAGCATTTCCCCGGAAGTTGCAGATTCCTTCATCTTCATATAAACCCTGATCCCTTTCCATTCCGGATCTGGTTCCATTATCAGGTATATCGCGTAAGGGTTTTCCTGAAGGTTTGCAAACGTGCGGTTCTTCCCTGTTGCAACTACGACTGTTTTTTCATCGATCATATTGGGTGAGCCGAAAATAGCTGAATCTACCTTTCCATCTTTACTCGCTGTGCTGAGAATCCCAATTCTCGGTTGCTTGTTAAAGTAGTCCATCAGTTTTGACGTCATATCTAAACCTCTTCTAATAGCCTGTTTTAGCGCTCTTTCCTTTAAGAGTTGAGTTTGCGAAGCTGCTTGGTCACAAAATACTGTCATGAAAAGAACTATAATTAATCTTCAGGCTGCAATAATAATCGTCTTAAGTATGCTTAAAACTTTTTACTCTGATAATCTGTATACTCGAGAGACCTTCGAGACTCTATGGATGAAAATATGTCCAAAATCCATGAAGAATAAGCTAAAGGTATTCAATCGAAACAAATTTACATATATGGAAGAAAAGAATATATTTCTTTTATGTTTATCGTGGTTTCAGTTGTTAAAAGCAAATGTTACAGGAGTAAGAATGAAAGGTATTGAATACAAAACGAGTCTTTTCGGGCAAAAAGTAGCTTGCAGGTTTCTCAGCGTACCATTCTCAAGTCTATACTCTATTGAAATCTGCACTAACTTGTTAACTTTTGAAGTTAGGAATGAGAGATATGGCAGAACAGGTAGATATTTTTCGGGCCAGCCTTGAAGATGCGATTGAAATCTTAGCTCTCCAGAAACTGGCATACCAGAGTGAAGCTCAGATCTATGATGACTGGTCCATCCTCCCTCTGCTTCAAACTGTCGAAGAGATCAGAGATGAGTTCAGTACCAGTGTGTTCCTCAAAGCCGTTAGCGAGCACTCGATTATAGGATCTTTACGATCTCACATAATAGAAAATACTTGTCATATAGGCAGGCTGATTGTACATCCTAAATGGCAGAATCTGGGGATAGGCACTCGTTTGATGACAGAGGTTGAACTCATGTATCGGGATGTAGCTCGATTTGAACTTTTCACCGGATCGAATAGCATCAGAAATCTTCACCTCTATCATAAACTGGGGTATCAGGAGTTCCGGCGGGAGCCGCTGGGCAGCAAAGTTGAACTTGTATATTTGGAAAAGATAGTGATTGGAAAAAAGAAAAATATCGGATATAAAAATTCTTGATTTTTAACAGCCACTACAACCGGAGCGGTGGCGCGATACCCGCTACTTGCAGCCGGGCGCGTCACCACAACTTTGATTTTGATTTGTTATTTTTATCTCTATAACTTCCGAAAATTCAGATCGATTTCTCCCAGCCCTGTCCCATATCAACAAGAGGCCTCAGCTCAATAATCTCGAAAGTGACAGTTGCATATATCATCTTTCCCGCTTCCTCGCCAGCTATTTTTGAGATCTGGCTTTTAATCATATCAAGCATCTCGCCGGAAGTTGCAGATTCCTTCATTTTCAGATAAACCCTGATCCCTTTCCAGCTCATAATATCTGTTCCTGGCTCCATTATCAGGAACATCGCATAAGGGTTCTCCTGGATATTTGAAAAAGTACGGTTGTTACCCGTTGCTATTACAACGGTCTTTTCATCGGTCATCTGAGGTGAACCGTAAACAGCCGAATCTACCTTTCCGTCTTTACTCGATGTGCTGAGAACCCCAATTCTCGGTTGCTTGTTAAAGTAGTCCATCAATTTTGACGTCATATTAAATCCCCTGTCACAAACTTATTTTCTCGCTCTTCCCCTGATAAATTGAATGAGCAGGCCGCTTGATCCGAAAATACTGCCCGGAAAAGAGCTTTATTACATCTGCAAGCTGCGATAAATATGAGTCGTGGGTATTTTTAAAACTTCGCTTGATGGGTGAGAAGTGTTTTTCGCTTTCACTCCATTTGGAATCCTGGTGGCAAATGACTGGGCAAGAAATCTTTAACTTAATGATCCACAGTAGCGGCTTGTTATGTCTAAGGCTTTAAAAACTTAAAGCCGAGGTTCCGGTAAAGGAGGAAAGGAAGAAAAGGAGGTAGTGGTTGGGAAAAGAGAAGAGAAGAGACGAAAAGGGATAAATTGGACAAAGAGCGGAAGGTTTTCGAGCTTCTTCTTGACCGGCTCGGAATGAAAAGAATCCGTTTCCAGCTTCCACAGGGTAAGTTTAAAAAAGAAATAGAAAAGGATTGAATTGATCATCGATTACTAAAAAATGAAAAAAGTAAGTTACGCTTTTTAGGCGGGGATCCCCATGTAAATTATATGAAGTTCCTCGGCGACATTCTCAACACTATTGTATTGCCTGTCCGGAAGCATGCCAAGTTCCCGCAGTATGTCCGGGATTGCTCCACTCTTTCTTGCTTGCCCAATAATGTCGTTCCTTTTTACAGGATAAGCTATATTTTTTAATATCTCCTGAGTTTCCATCGGAAGTTCTGTAATAAATCCGCTTTTACTCTCAGTTTCCATGATATTCCCCTTTTACTTTTGTTTATTCTCCTTTAAGTTCCCTGGCGACATCTGCAGCGTTTGTATACTCCTTTTCCGGGATTATTTATATTCCGCAGAATGTCGTCCATAGCATTCTCACCCTTCGCGCTTAACAGCATCTTCTTTTTTGCAGGAAAATAGATGCCTGTTAAAGCTCTCTGAAGGAAGCCTAACTTTTGTTAGCATTAATATCAATGATCATCTACTATTTAAATGTTAACATGTTTCTATACAATCATGTTAAAAATTAAGGTATTTCGTTATTTTAGTAACAATTTATAACTCATCTTAGTGACATTTTATGGCTGAATTAACAAAAAAGAAATTAATAGTAATTCTTTTTCCTTATGGATAGACGACCAGCATAGAATCCTTAGTGTCCAATCATTGATCTATTGCGGCGGCCTCGCTATGACTAAGGCTTTAAAAACTTATACCCGAGTCCAGGGGAAGGAGGAAAGGAAGAATAAGATAAAAAAGCCACGGGGTTTTTGGCCCCATGGCAGTTTACTTTAATTTAATAATTTTTTTAATGATTTTACATTCCTTTTTTAAGTAGAATTATTTTTCCAGTGTACGTTAAGGGTAGTTTCAGTACTACTCTTTACAATTCCAGAATACTTATAGTACTTATGCATACATCAGATCTTCAAACTCAGATGTGAGATTTTCAAGCTCCGTTGTAATGTTATTATCAATCTCGGCCATCATATCTTTCTCAGAGCCAACTTTGATAAGCCAGATGTCAGAAACCGTGCCATATGAGGAGGTACGTCCTACCAGTATATGTCCTCCATCAAGAGTTTCCTGAGCAAACATTATGGCGTCATTATCTTCTCCGCCAAAACTCATATTCAACGTTCTGTTCCCGTCAGAATCCGTTTTAATTAGCCAGGCTTGGATATTGTCATAATTGCTGCTCGGCTGGGTGCTGCCGGCAAGCAAAAAACTTCCATCTGCGGTTTTCTGAATTGAATAGAAATAGTCTTCATAGGTGCCGCCAAAGGTTTTATTCCATTCTTCGGTTCCGTTGGAGTCAGTTTTTATCAGCCAGCCATCAGTTCCGCCAGCCCCGAAAGATTCTGTAGTTCCTGCCAGTATGTATCCTCCGTCATCGAGTCCCTGGACGGAGTATGCATAATCATAACCTTCCCCACCAAAAGTCTGATTCCACTGTTCGGTTCCGTTGGAGTCAATTTTTATTAACCATGCTTCATCTTTCCCGGCTGAAGAATTGGTGTATCCTGCTATTACGTATCCTCCATCTTTGCTCTGATTGACAGAGGATGCATAGTCCTCATTTACTCCTCCGAAGGTTTTATTCCATTCTTCGGTTCCGTTAGAGTCAGTTTTAATTAGCCAGGCATCAGATGCTCCTGCCCCGAAAGATTCTGTATATCCTGCTAGTAAGTATCCTCCGTCTCCGGTATTCTGGATAGAATATGCACGGTCTGTTTTTTCACCGCCAAATGTTTTATTCCATTCTTCAGTTCCGTTAGAATCAGTTTTGATCAACCAGGCGTCAGAGTCTCTTTCTTCGATTTTTTCTCCCTCTTCAAGATAACCTGCAAGTACATAGCCTCCGTCTTCAGCTTCCTGGACGGAGTATGCACAATCATATGCCAAGCCTCCAAAAGTCCTGTTCCATTCTTCAGTTCCGTTTGAGTCCAGTTTCATCAAGAGGGCATCAGCATTAGCTTCATCGTAATTAACCATGGTTTCTCCTGCCACTACATATCCTCCATCCTGAGTCTGCCATGCAGAATATCCACAGTCAAATTCTATGTTTCCGAAAGTTCTGTTCCACTGCTCTGCTGGTATCGCACCAGCTGATGATGTACTCCCTACAATCAAAAGCAGGGCTAAAAAACAATAAATAAACAAAAAACCCTTGATTTTCACAATTCTCCCCTCACATTAATATTTTGATAACACTTTGGTAGCATTATCCGTTTAATTATTGGTCCGGTGGTATATAACAATTAATATTTAATAAATTAATTTTATAAGGTGGGGGATGATATTTAATATATGTAAAATTTTTCCAGCGCTTTCTTTAATAATGAACGATTATTTCGTATAACCAGAAAAGATATTAATGAGTCTGTAATTTATTTCATCGGTATCCTCGTTCTACTTCAGGATCAACCATTACTGTTTTTCCTCATTTTGGGATTTTATCGCTTTCAAGGGAGGCATAATCTTTTCAAAAGCGGCTATTTATCTCACAAATCCATTAAGTATTTATATTTCGTTATTTTAGGTTAAAAGGTAATATATTTATTGTTGAAAAAAATATTTTTTTAACATAATGAAAAAATATGAATTCGTGCGTTCGAATTGCACCCTGACACTAAAATTTTAACTCATTCTTACCCATTTGTTTATTTCTTCTTGAGCTGATCCCAAAACTCAGGATTAAGTCCCTAAATCTCGAATCTGGAATAATCAATCGATCTTCTGATTAGGAAAATAATTCTGAAATTCTTGTTGATGTGAAAATAAAATCGGTTTTGGGATGAGCTCCTTTATAATCTTCGACTAAACCACTGTAAAATTATTTTTCAAATTTTCAATATCTTTTGCTCTATTCTAGTGATAATTTCTTATTTTTTGTTTTCTCTTTTATTTGCTTTTCCTGTATGATGTTGTCTCTGAATTGCTCTTCTATGTTAATGCCTTTTGCGAAGTGGTCATGTCTTGTGATGTCAGTAATTTTTGTAGTATTCCCTAGTGCTTCGATTCCAAATTATGGGAATAAAATTGGACTTTAAAATTAACACAGGTCAATGGGTTTTCCATAAAAGAACCACAGATGGACACGGATAAGCACGAGTTGAAATCATCTGTGTTTATCCGTGGTTTATTGAGGATATATGGAATCGATGCACTAGTTTTACTTCAGAATCCCGGTAAGAATCTAATTAGTCCAGTATAAATGACTCTTCCAGCCTCTGCAAAACATTTTGAACAATCTTCTCGTCTGTGAAGGTACCAGTCACTCAAAATCTCTACATTACACCTGCAAGTCTGTCCTTCTCTTCAAAAGCATCTTACTTATTAAAAAATATTTTTACGACTTATAACAAAAATTCATTGGTCATCGGTTAAGGAAAAATCATTATCACTTGCATTGATTTTCATAAAATTTGTTAAATTATTCATCAAATGCAAAACTGGAATCTGATATCGATTTCAATTTAAACACTAAACATTTGGGTTTGAGTTTTTCCGTCGAAATCGAGATCCGCAGCTCAAGATCCTTAACCGAATACAAATGAACAAAAATTCATTTATATAGCTTTTTAAATGCGAGATATAGTGTGATTTATCCTTTTACAATCAAAAGGAAGGAAAATGCAGGATCAACATACTTAATTTATTTTAACAGTGTTTCTTTATAGACCTTAATTTTTTATATATGTATGCCTTTTTTAATAGTAATATATTTTTTAAAATAATCAAATATCGTTAAAAATTTCAAAACTATACAATATACTATATAAAATTTGTACAATAACTCCAGATATATAAATGAATTAATTGGTGGTCACTATTATAAAAATGTCTCCAATATATAATAAAAGACTGATTTCTATTTTGATGCTAATCATATTGCTTACACCGAATGCATATTGTCTTGAAAACGTAGAAACAAGTCCGGATGGAAGTTCTGAGAGCTTACAAGCGGATTCTGATTCATATGAAGAAAATAATGAAAACATAATAGATGAGGAAAAAACGAGCGAAATAGTTTCTGTTATTGACAGCGAAAGCGTGGACGATAATTCTGAAAATATCCCTACAGATACTGTGGTACCTGAAAGCGCAGTTTCTGAAGACGATATCGAACCTTTAGGGAATGCAAAAGCATATCTCAATCCCACCTTGGAGAATGAAAACGATTACTTTGACACAAGTTTGTTTACTGGTTCTTTCGTATATTCTTATCCAATTGAAACTTTAAGAGGAAGAACTGGCTTAGGCCCAAAGGTTTCTCTTACCTATTCTAGTTTTATGGGCTCAAGAGGAACATACGGTTCACTGGGGATGGGTTGGTCATTGAATGAGAACTGCATCATTAGGGATACCAGATATACTCCTGAAAACATCAGTGATGATAGATTTATTCTTATTTTGGATGGCTCAACATACAAACTCGTTTATGTGGAGGGTGACAACTCATATCACAGCGAAATTGAAAGTTTTATGAAAATAGAAAAAAGTACAACTGGTAGCAATTCTTTTGGGGATTACTGGATCCTTAAAATGCCGGACGGAACTAAATATCGTTTTGGTTATAATAGTGATTCTGAACAAAGAAATTCCATTGAATCAAGAAATTATGTCAGTAAATGGTGGCTCGATCTGATAGAGGATATCAATGGTAATCAGATTAGATACACATATTTTGAAAACCCGGCAAGTGGAGAAATAGGAAGCACATATCTTGACAGCATAACCTATAACGATAACCATGCAGTTATTAATTTTGAGTTTACGGAAAAACCACGCTCTTTCACTGGCTATGAATATGGTAACAAAATTAGCGAAAAAAGCTTAATATCCAGCATTACTGTTCGTAACGATGAAACTGTTCTTTGGAAATACAATCTTGAGTATGAATCACAACAGTCAAAATCATATCTAAAATCTATTACAAAGACAGGGCTAAACAGCACGGAGTTCCCGCCCACTATTTTTGAATATAACTCTCTTACCGGAGGGTGGCAAGAAAGCAGTTTATGGAGTACATCAGTTTCCACGAGCGGAAGAGACAAGGGAATACGGTTTGTAGATGTTAATGGCGACGGATTGGAAGATATTCTTGAGGGTTATGTAGATGATCTTAATCGAGTTAGATGTTCGACCTGGATAAATACCGGAGATAGCTGGGAACTGAATAGTTCCTGGGCAACACCAACATGTTTCAGAGATTATACTGAAGATGCAGGCGCACGCCTTGCAGATGTTAATGGTGATGGATTGGTTGATATTATCCAACACAGTATTGATATTTCCTCTGCTTGGTTGAATAACGGCACCGGTTGGGAACAAAACAACTCGTGGGCACCTCCTCTATATTTTGGTTATTCAAGTGACCAAGGTGTAAGAATTGCAGATGTTAACGGAGATGGATTAGTTGACATAATTAAGGGCTACAGATATGTCGGAACAGAACAATATGATGCCTATATCAATACCGGCGCGGGTTGGAGACAGGATAATTCATGGAACCCTCCTACTTACTTTGTAGATACTGGGTTTGATCAAGGAATACTTCTCGCTGACATCAATGGTGATGGATTGGTTGATCTCGTTAAGGAAGGCTCTGCTTGGTTAAATAATGGTAGTGGATGGGAACATGATAATTCATGGGGATCCCCAGTATCGCTCAACTCATTAAATACGGTGTAGTCTTAGTGGATGTTAATGGAGATGGTTTGGCAGATATTCTTAAGAGCATTTATAACAATGTAGGATACACTTACGATGCCTGGATAAGCACTGGTAGTGGCTGGGAAAGGGACAATTCATGGAATCCTCCTACACTGATCGCAAGCTATAGCTCAGACTTGGGAGTACGGTTTGCAGATTTGAATGGGGATGGGCTGACAGATATTATCCAAGGGGCTTATGGTGGTACTTGGACAAACACTAACGCTGATAGCACAGAAGATTATAAAACTCCGGGTCTGCTCAAAAAAATACAGCATCCAACAGGTGGAAGCACGACCATAAAATATGAACCTTCCACGATTTTCAATAACACTGGAAATGATGGCATTTCAGATTTGACCATGAGTATGTGGGTCACAAGCAGGGTGATAAGAGATAATGGGATTACAGGCACCGGAAGCGTGGTTTCAACAACAGATTACACCTATAAAAACGGAATGCAGTATTTTAATCCACCAGAGGAAATCGAATTCAGAGGATTTGGCGAGGTAACTGTTGAAAACGAGTACTCGATAGTAAAACACTTTTTCCATCAGGACGATGTACTGAAGGGTATCGAAAATCATACTGAAGTATGGGACAAGGACGGGAGCCTTTACAGTTCTTCAGACATTGAATATACTGCTCAGGGAATATACCTCGATGTCAACCTAATTTTGCTGAACTCGGAATCTAAAACACAGTTCGACGGGCTTGTACAGAACCCAACCAGTTCAGCCGGCTGGTCGTCTCTTACCGAATATGACGACTATGATGATTACGGGAACCCGCTTTCCATAACAGATTATGGTGATGTGAATACTGCAGGGGATGAAAAATATCTTTATTTTGAATATGCCAATGCAGAAGGTCCGTGGGTCCTCGGGAAAAAAACGCATGAATGGCTGGAAGATTCAGATCAGATAAAGAAGGGCGAATCATGGTACTATTATGACGGAACAAATGATAACAGTAACATCAGCAAAGGGCAGCTCACAAAAACAGTGTCATGGAACAATATGGGAGATAACCCCGCTGTTTTGTACGATTATGATGACTATGGAAACATTGTACAAATTACAAATCCAAAAGGGTCTTTGGAGAACATAAAGTATGATGGAAACCATGTATACCCTGTTTCCATTGAAAACGCTCTGGGTCAAAAAGAATTGTATAAATACAATGACTTTGGCAGGATAACGAAAACTACAGACAGCAACGGCGTTTCTACAGAATACATCTATGACGACTTGCAAAGGATATCGAAGATACTGAAGGTCGACGACACGCCTGATTCTCCATCTATGGTGTACACGTACTATCAGGATGGTGTAGCACCTGAAAAACTATTAACCAAAACAAAGGAATATGGTAGTGAAGAGAACAATTACATCATTAATGGTTCCATATTCAAAAATTACAAGACTATCACAATTTCCCCATCTGCAGATGGCACTCTGACTGATTACCAGGTGAGTTTTGATATTGCTTATGAACTTGAGATGCAATCGGATTTTGATGATCTGCGCTTTATTGATGAAAATGGTCTTCTTCTCCCGTATTGGATTGAAGAGAAAACGGATTCCATCTCAGCAAAAGTCTGGGTCAAAGTTCCTGAGATAGATGGAACATCTGGTACAACTATCAAGATGTACTATGGGAACTCTGGTGTGCCTTCAGCATCAAACGGTAATGCAGTTTTTGACTTTTTTGATGATTTTAGTGGAACTTCATTTAATACTTCAAAATGGGTTTCAATCGACTCCAACTGGAGAGTGTCAGATGGAAATGCTGTGCATAATTTATCACCATACATTTGGAACAGATTAGCAACAAATGGAATAGTTGATGGTGTTCTCGTTTCGAAAATTAAAATAGCAAGTGACGGATATGATGATGAATTAGGCATCTTTGTTCGTGGTGATGGTAATAATTGGGATGATAGCCATAGTATTGCTTTCTTGTCTAGATTGGATAACCATGACTATGCATATGTTGATTGGGGAAATGTCGATATACCTGCTTCAAATCCAACAAACTATGATACATGGCATTTCTTAAGAGTGGATTTCTCAGGAATGAGCATAAAAGCTTATGGAAGTGACGATGGTAGAACCTGGACTAATTATATCAATGACACCACTGCGCATACTACAGAAGATTATATAGGTTTTAGAGGTATCAGATCAACTTCTCATGTCGATTATGTTTATGTCCGTCAATATGCATCATCTGAACCAACTTACACAATTTCCAAATCTCTATATTATTCCACGTTTGATTCCTTTGATTCATATGACGGCTTCGGACAACTAATCCAGAAAAAGTATGAAGGTGAAGACAGCTGGATTATCCAGAATACTGCATATAATGAACTGGGTCTTGTAGAAAGTGCTGAAGTCCCGCATTATTCAGATCAATCCGGCTTATCCATAACCTACGAATATGATACGGTCGGACGACCAACGGTCATCACCAATACTGATGGCACTACCCTGAGGTATCATTACAAGCTTAGTAACACCACGATAACCAATCAGAATGGAGTTAACAAAACACTGACAAGTGATGTCTTCGGGAATATTATCAAGGTCTATGAGTTCAACGGGAATGAAACTTACATTACATCCTACAGTTACGATGCCCGGAATAATCTAATAGAGATTACTCCAGGCTGTAACAACCCTCAGGCTCCACCAAGTGTTTGCTTTACCTATGATTCCCTTGGCAGAAAAGTTGCAATGAACGACCCTGACATGGGAAGCTGGACCTATGAATATGACCTGAACGGTAACCTGTTAAATCAGACCGATGCACGGGGAGTTTCAACAATCCTCAGTTATGATGATCTGAACAGAGTTACTGCAATCGATTATCCTAACGATGAGGATGTAAGTTTCACATATGATCTTGAGTTTAACGGTACGCTTTCGAGGGTATCAAAAGAAACTGCATCGTCAGGTTACGACTATGACCTTCGCTACAGGGTAGAGAGCGAGACTGTAACCATTGACGGTGCAAGTTACACTACGTCATATGATTATGACAACTTGGACAGGGTTACAGGGATTTCCTATCCGAACGGCGAAAGTGTTCGCTTGACATACAATTCGCAGACCCTTCTTGAAAGCGTTGACGGCGTGATCGACGACCTTGATTACAACGCAAGGAACCAGCTAACAAGAAAGGAATATTCGAACGGCGTGGTCACAACTTACACCTACGACAGTCAAAAACTTCTGCTTAACAGAATCTATTCCGCAGGCCTCCAGGACCTCAACTACGATTTCGATAATGTCGGCAATGTCCTCGAGATAGCAGACAATACCCAAAATTCCATAAAAACCTACGAATATGACGACCTTGACAGGCTAGTCAGCGCAGATATGTCGGTCAATGGCATACCGAACGACATGATAGACTTCACTTACGACCAGTATGGCCGTATCGAGATCAACCATGCTATATATGGACCCGTTCCTTTTATTGTCGAAACTGCACTTTATGAATACTCTCTAACACCTTTCCATGCTCCTGTTACTTATAGTGTAGGCAACCTGGGTTATGATACAAACGATCTAGACTATGATGCAAACGGAAACCTTATCGACGATGAGGATTTCATCTACATCTTTAATGATGCCAACCAGTTAAGTGAGATCCGTTACTCGACTAACAATTCCCTTGTGGAAAAATACTGGTACGATGCAAACGGCCAGAGAATCAAGAAACAGAACTCTGATGGTGAATTCACTTACTATATCAACAATTTCTACGAAATTGACAACGGCACATCCACCAGCTACTTCTTCCGCGACAACGAACGCGTAGCCAAACAAACATCCGAGGGCATGAAGTGGTACCTCTCCGACCACCTCGGCAGCACTTCCCTGATGGTTGACGAGAACGGACTTGACGTCGAACGCACCGATTATTTCCCATACGGTCAGGTTCGGTCAGGTGGTCTGGAGAAATACGGGTTTACAGGTCAGGAGAATGATGTCGATACAGGGCTAATGTACTATGGTGCAAGGTATTATTCACCTGAGTACAGTATTTTTGTTCAGCCGGATACGATGCTTCCTGATCCGTATAATCCACAGGCATTGAACAGATATGCTTATGCTCTGAACAACCCGGTTAAGTATACTGATCCAAGTGGGCATTATATTGAAAGTGCCATTGATGTAGCGTTCCTTGCAATGGACATTAACGACATCCGTACTGGAAATGCTGATAAATGGACTTACATAGGTCTTACTACTGATGTTGCATGTCTGGCTTTGCCTGGTGTTACAGGTGGAAGGCTTGGAGTTCAGGCACTGGAGGAAACAGTTACTCATGCAGATAACGTTGGAGATTTATTCAAGCTGCTGGATAAGACGGCGGGTATAGAGAAGAAAGTAGATAATGGGGTTGATGCAGGGCAAGCTGTTAATCACGTTGATGATGCACTAGATACGTCAAAGTATTTTGTAAAAGCAGACAATCTTGAAAAAACACGAGAATCGTTAGATAATCTGGATTTAGATCCTAAGGTAAGAACTAACATTAATCGTTTTTTAGCAGGAAAAAATGACTATACTAACTTTATAATCAAATCAGGGGGTGATGGAAGTTATTTAGTCACTGCAACGAAACCAGGAAATGTCCCCGGTTCTTATGCAGTATACTACAAGGAAATATCCTCCGAAGGAATTACCACTAAAGTCTGGAAAGAAACCTTTGACCCCAAAGGAAATTTAGTTCACAACAAAATCAAGAAGGGGTGAGTATTATTACAATTGATTTGAAGATTCTTGAGATGTATAGGGATTTGGAAATCACAATTAACAAATTGGATGAAGCTACATATAATTTCGCTCCTCCGGAATATTACTGGTCCGTGGAGGTATGTAAAGAGCATATAATCAATCTATTGGAGAAGTACAAAAGTAATGAGATTTCTCATGCCGATGTAGTTACTTGGGCAAATTTTATTTTATTCTCTGAGTGGTATAGGTATTGTGAAAAATACCAAGATAAAATTGGATACATATTGGATAAGCTGGAAGAAATAGATGAAAAAGGAAAAGAACTCACCCCTAAAAAGGTGGAAATCTTCCTTTCTTTTTTGAGAGATGAACTTGATTTAGAGGAGCTAAAAGCAAATAAGTAATTTTAATAAATCTCGAGCTCATCCTAAAACTCAGAATTCGCTTCTCGAATCTTATGTCCCAAATAATCGATCAAGTTCCTGATCTTGAAAATAATCTGGAACTTGTTAATGAATGAAGTGAAATGGCTTTTGGGATAAGCTCACCAATTATGGTTCTCAAACCACGATTTACTTTTCTAATGATAATCGATTTACAACGATGCCAACCAGTTAAGTGAGGTCCATTACTCCGCTAACAATTCTCTTGTGGAAAAGTACTGGTACGATGCAAACGGCCAGAGAATCAAGAAACAGAACTCTGATGGTGAATTCACTTACTACATCAATAAGTTCTACGAAATCGATAACGGCACGTCCACCAGCTACTTCTTCCGCGACGATGAACGCGTAGCCAAACAAACATCCGAGGGCATTAAGTGGTACCTCTCCGACCACCTCGGCAGCACTTCCCTGATGGTTGACGAGAACGGCCTTGTGGTCGAATGCACCGATTATTTCCCATACGGTCAGGTGAGGTCAGGCGGTCTTGAGAAATACGGGTTTACAGGGCAGGAAAATGATGCTGATACAGGGCTGATGTACTACGGCGCAAGGTATTATTCGCCTGAGTACAGGATTTTCGTTCAGCCGGATACGATGCTTCCTGACCCGTATAATCCGCAGGCGTTGAACAGGTATGCTTATGCACTGAATAATCCGGTGAAATATACTGATCCGAGCGGGCATTATATTGAAACTGCCATTGATTTAGCTTTCCTTGCAATGGATATTAACGATATCCGTACCGGTAACGCTGATAAATGGACTTACATAGGTCTTACTACTGATGTTGCATGTCTGGCTTTGCCTGGTGTTACAGGTGGAAGGCTTGGAGTTCAGGCACTGGAGGAAACAGTTACTCATGCAGATAACGTTGGAGATTTATTCAAGCTGCTGGATAAGACGGTGGATGCAGAGAAAAAGACGAGTTAAAAAATGATAAAACTGTTGATAATACTGTAAGAGAGACTGGTATAAAAATATGTAAAGATTGTGAGCTGGTTTTTAAGGCTGAAAAAAGCAAAAAAATTTATGACGGATAGTTTAAAGATAGAGAATCGGCGGAAAATGTTTTTATCACTTTTTGCAAAGTCGAGATAACTCCATACACATATGAATTTATTGACTTGGCTAATATTCCATTAAAAAATTTAATTTTGAAACTGCAAAAAAAATGCTTGAGATTTGCTGAGAAATACTGGCCTGAAAGTAGTAAGGTTAAGGAAATTGGAGAACAGCTGGAAAAGCGTGAACAGCTAGTTGGTCATGCTGAATACTGCGAGCCTGAAAGCTGAATTTATTTATAGTTTGAACAAGCTGAATGTATCTATTACCAGAACAAAATCCAAATGCATAGTTTTTGTCACGACCATTACTGGAAACACTCTTAAAGTTTTTGCAAGATAAGGGGGCTTCCAAAGGGCTTAACCATATGCTAAACCTTGGAGTTTTGTCGGGAAAATAGGAACGAAAAGAGATTTAAGACAAAATATGAAAATTACAAAAAACGAACATGGAACTCTTCGAATTACAGGCACAAAAATATGAAAGTTCTTTCAAGTACTTTCATGCCAAAGAATAAAGTTTACAGGAATTAAATCAAAAATATTAGATAAATAATTTAATTTTAAGCTAATTAAACTGAATGGTAAATTTCGTTATAGTGAGTTCTGAAACCTTAATTCTTTAGCGTGCATTTTATTCAGTATCACTTTATTCTAGGAAAGGAGGCTTACTTTTGGGAACGATCAGCGAAAAAATCTTCTCCCGGGCAGCGGGAAAAGAGGCAAAGGCTAATGATTTTGTGCTGGCAGATGTGGACTATGCAATGGCGCATGATGGCACGTCAGTGCTGGCAGTAAATGCTTTTAAGGAAATGAAACTGGAAAAGGTCTGGGACCCTTCAAAAATCGTGATTCCTTTTGACCATATAGCCCCTGCGAACACCGAGACTTCAGCTACCCTTCAGAAGGAGATAAGGGAATGGGTACGGGAGCAGGGAATACCCAACTTCTATGAGGTCGGGGAAGGAATCTGCCACCAGGTGCTTCCGGAAAACGGCTTTGCATTACCCGGAAAGCTGGTTGTCGGGGCTGACTCTCATTCCTGTACTTACGGGGCTTTCGGCGCTTTTGCAACAGGAGTTGGAGCAACCGATATGGCTGAAATCTTTGCCACGGGAAAACTCTGGTTTAAAGTGCCTGAAAGCTTCAGGATGACGGTTGAAGGCAGCCTTGAGACAGGTGTTTATGCAAAGGACCTTACCCTTTACCTGATAGGAAAGACAGGAATTGCCGGTGCGACCTACAAAGCAGTTGAGTTTTACGGGCAGGCTATCAGCGAGCTTTCAGTCGCAGGCAGGATGACACTCTGCAATATGGCGATTGAGATGGGAGCAAAGACCGGGATTGTCCCTCCTGACGAAAAGACCTTTGATTTCCTGAAAAACAGGGCAGCTGCTCCTTATGAGCCTGTCTATGCCGATCCCGACGCTGCTTATCTGCAAGAGTTCACATACGATGCCGGAGATATCGAACCTCAGGTTGCCTGCCCGCATCAGGTGGATAATGTAAAGCCTGTAACTGAAGTAGAAGGCACTCACATAGACCAGGTCTTTATAGGAACGTGCACCAACGGAAGGCTTGAGGACCTCGAGGTAGCAGCAGCAGTCCTTAAAGGAAAAAAGGTTGCGGTCAGGACAATCGTGATCCCCGCATCCCGCTCGACTCTTCTTTCAGCAATCGAGAACGGGACAATGGAAACACTACTAAAAGCCGGTGTGACGCTTGCGACCCCTGGCTGCGGGCCATGTCTTGGAGCTCATCAGGGCGTGCTCGGAGAAGGAGAAGTCTGCGTTTCGACAGCAAACAGAAACTTTAAAGGCAGGATGGGAAAAGACGGCTTTATTTATCTTGCATCCCCTGCAACCGCAGCAGCCTCTGCACTGACTGGCGAAATCACTGATCCGAGGACGATCTGAATTCCGAAGACCGTTTGAACAGGCAGTCTGTACTGCTGCCCTCTACAAATAGAAGTAAAACATGACTGAAATAAAAAAGATCCGGAAAATTTATTCTTTTCTTCTTTTTTTATTTTATTTTTCTTTTTCTTTTTATTTTCCTTTTTCTGTACTTAACAGTATGAAAATCCATCTTAAATCCAGCGGGAATTTATACGATGAATTGCATATATCTGAACAGGAGGGAATAACTATAACTGAAGAACTTAATCACGATAACCTTTCCCATTTGATTGAGCACTGGATCGAGCATAACGAGAGCCACATACAGAGTTTTAGAGAATGGGCTCTGAAAGCCAAAAAAGACGGTTTTCTCGAAGCTTCCGAAGATATTTCTGAGGCTGCCAATAAAATCGAGGAAGCAAATAAACGCCTTAACAAGGCAAAAGAAGGACTTTTCCATCTTCATAGCCATAAATAACTGTAATGGCTAAATGCCATAACAAATTCTTCATTATTTATGTGCCGGGCCTTTTCCCGTCACCTTTTCTCTTTACTTCTGATTTTGTCTTTTTCCGTTGGCTTCTGTTTCTCACAAACTTTAATTTCTTCGTCAGCTCTACTTTCTTCGTCAGCTCTATTTTCTTCGTCAGTTTTAATTTCTTCATCACCTTTAATTTCTTCATCGCCTTTAGTTTTTCATCATCTTTAACCTGCCTGTTCTGCTCGAGTCAGGAGAGCCCGCACATTTTTTAAATCAGTAATTAATTCTCCAACTTCCTGTTCGTCCAGATATTTCATAAAACCCTGCTCTTCTTCAGGGTTTAGATCCTCACTATTCAGTAGATCTTCAATCAGGTTATCTCCAAAAAGACTAGTAGCAAGGTTCTTTTTGCTTTCAGGCTTGTTCTTCTCAATAGAACTTTCGCTGGAATTCCCACTGGAAACTTTACTTTCGTTTACTTTCCCCGATGAGAAAGGATGTACGGTTTTTATTTTTTCTTCTTTCTCCGAAAAAACCTTATCCCCATTATTTTTTCCGGTTTTGCTTTTCAGGTCTGCTTCTTCCGCATCATTTACAATAATAGCCTGGCCAATGGAAGGTATTACATCTTCAGAGATTTTTCCTTCAGATATTGTATCCTCAGGTATTTTATCTTCAGGTGTTTTATCTTCAGATATTTTGTCTATTCCTTTAACCTTTATCTCCATTCCACCTACTTTTACCTCTGACAATCCGGTATCTTCAGCATCCAAAGAATCATTTTTGGCTTCAAGAGACCCTGATATTTTTACATGTACTTTTCTGGAAAGCGGAGGAAAAATTTCTTCCCGCCAGGGGAGTTCCGATACTTCTTCGCGTTTTTCTTTTACTGCTTTCTGGATCAAATCAATGCGGGTTTCAATCTCTTTTTTTTCTTTTATTAGCTTTTTTATTTTTCTCTTAACCTGCTCTCTACTTTTTGTCAAATCCTCTATATCTTCAATATTTCTTCCGATGTTTACTTCAGCTATTTTTGGTTTGAGCATTAAATCCTTTAAGCTATTCACTTTCAGACTCTTTAATCCGTTATCCCTCAGTTCTCTTAATCCTTTAACCTTTATATTCTTCAGGCTGTTCATCCCATTATCTCCCATAAAGTCTGATTTACTCTTGTTTCAAAACTTTCTTCTAAGACCGTTCTTATGCCTCAATGAGAATATTTTTCATATCTGGAATGTGAATACCCTTGATACGACCGGCGGGATAAGGATCATACAGAGTCCTGAAATTCCGGACATCAGGCCCCCATAGAAAAAGAGTTTGTAATTCCCTCCACCTTCCACAATCTTTACTACGAGAGTGTTTGAAATCGTAAGGATAATTATCACGAAAAAAGTGAATTTATATAGCATGGGTATGCTTTCGGCTACACTGAACATGCTCATCCCTATTTCAGACATCCCACTCATTCCCCCTTCCACGGACGTGTAAGATTCACTCATCCTGGATACGAGTCCGCTGAATTTGGAAATAATCTCTGTTACAAAAATCAGAAGCCCAACCATTACAGTATGTAGGGTTATGGCAAGTCCCCTAAAACCGGAACTGATCAGCTGTCGTTTCATCCTCAGGAGGACAATTGTCAGGCTTGAGGCTGAAACTATGTTCCCTATCTCAGCCGGGTCACCTCCCAGTTCGACTGCATCAGTAAAGATCCTTGAACACCTGTTGATCAGTTCGGAGCCTGTTTCCCCTATGAATTTCTCCCAGCAAAGCCTGGATTTAAACCCCATAGAAAGGCCTGTGTGCAGCTCTTCGACTCCCGGCTTGAGACAACCTATGTTTTCCCGATCAAGTTTTTCCATTGCACTCCTTAAAGTGATCCCCGTTGCCCCGGCAAGGGTCCCCAACGTCTTTACAAAAGCAGGAAAACTACTGTCCCTTTCATCGATTTTTCGATCATCAACCATAGCAAGGGCTCCTATCGGAAGAGTAAAAAAGGTCACTCCAATCAGGATAAATTCCGGTCTTATCCCAAGCAAAATTAGAGCAGTAAGAGAAACTGCACCCGGAAGTAGTAAAATTCGGCTCAGAAACCTGATCTGCTCCTGTTCCTTTGATTTGCGATTGAGGGTATGTACTTTTTTTTCGTCAGGAGCTGACCTGTATATAATGTAAACGGCAAGTCCGCATATAAAAAGGGTTAACAATACAACCAGGGATGCAAGGGTTTCTATATTTGCTGTATTATAAATCATGACCGAAACAAGGACTGTGGTAACAACGAGAGTTACGGATACCATCAGGGCAGTATAACCCTCTGTCCATTTTTTCAGAGATTCAATACTTCGTTCGTACTCGTTAGAGTAGATCTCTTCTCTTGTGATTTTTTCCTGTTTTAGGAAATTTTTCTCAGGCTCCCCCGAAGAAAGGATATTTGCCATCGTGCCAAATAGTTTTGAAAGATAGGCGTCCTTTAATTTCTGGGAAATATACTTACAGGCCTTTGCGTATTCATATCCCCACTTTGAGGCGAGAATATGTACTTGCCTGAAATACTTTGAAGCCTCATATTCTTTCTGGCGCCCGGCATAATCGAATATTTTGTCCCTTTCAATATCCGCAGTTGAGATAGCTGCCATATATGTTAACAGGAAGAGCATATCATCGTTGACTCTTTCAGCAATTTTTGTGCTCTTCTGTTTTCGAGCAAAGTTAATGTATTCTTCAACTCCCGATTTTGCAGCATTTATTTTTAAGCTCGGAGCCATCTGCATACACTTCATGATGCTAACCCCGCCTCCTCTAGCTGGATCAGCGTGTTAAATAGCTCATAAAAATTGGTGATATTTGCCTGGTGAATTTTTCTCAGGATTTTTGCCCTTCTGTCAAGTTCAGAATATATCTTTCGTACCTGGTTTTCAGAAATTCCGAGGCGTGGGGCAATTTTATGTTCCAGAAGGTAAGAGTTGTTTTTTCCTGTGAACTTGAATGTGTCTGTGCCTGGGTCCCATTTGAAGATGTCCATAAAATTGAAAGCCTGATTCACAGAATCATAGCCTATGATCTCGTTAATGCTCATGACTCTTCGTCCAAGCCCTTTTCCCGGAACGTTTACAGTACTCAGAACAAGAACAACATTCAGGTTATCCACATAACTTTTGGGGACGTTTATAGGGTCACCCGTCAGCCTCTGGATAAGTTTCTCAACTGAGGCGGCATGGAAGGTGGACATTACCGGGTGTCCTGTTTGCATTGCCTGAAAAGCAATATTTCCTTCAACCCCACGGATCTCTCCTATTATAATTTCATTTGGGCGCTGGCGCAGGGATGCTTTTAACAGGTCAAACATAGAGACATCAGATCCGCTGTCATCCCTTGTAGTCCTTGTAACCTCTCGGGTCCAATTCTTATGGGGAACCTGCAGTTCCGGGGTGTCTTCAATAGAGACTATTTTGGAGTCAGGTGGAAGAAAGGTAGTCACTGCATTCATCATCGTGGTCTTTCCTGAGGCTGTTTCCCCTGAAATGAAGCAATTCATTCCTGCCCTGAGCATCATCCACATGTATGCAGCCATTGTGTAGTCAATTGTTCCGAACTCAATAAGTTCGAAGATTGAAATCGGGGTTTTCATAAATTTCCTGATGGTAAAATTGCTCCCCCGCCTTGACACATCTTCCCCGAAAACAATATTAATCCTTGATCCGTCCGGAAGAGCAGTATCGACTATAGGGTCCCTGTAGGTTATTGGTTTTCCTACTTTTTCGGACATCTGTATGACAAAAGAATTGAGTTCTTCAATTTCCTCAAATGAGATTGTTGTTTTAAGGGATGAGAATACCTTATGCTCAACAAAGATCCTGCCAAGCCCACTGCAGCTTATATCTTCTATATTTGGGTCAAGAAGTAAAGGTTCGAGCACTCCCATCCCCACCTTGTCCCTGATCATCAGGTATTTGATTGCATTGAATTCTTCAGGCGTTACGGAAATTTTCTGCAGTTTTCTCATCCGGAATGCTTTGCCAGCTTCCTTCAGGTTTTCAAAAATGCCGGGTTTTTCGTTGTTATTTTCGTTTCTCAGGGAGCCTTCTCCCTTTTTTCTCAGGGAGCTTTCTCCTTTATATGTATCTTTCTTCTTTCCCCTGCGTTTTCCTCCCAATGCCATTGTATTTTCCTTTAAATTTTCTTCTACTTCACAGATTTTTTCCAGGGCTTTTTCCAGGAGCTTTTTCTTTTCTTCAGGATCTTTTGTAGTAATGTCCTGATCATGTATTACATCGATGAGTAACTTTTCCACTGTCTCTACTGTACTATCCAGATTCTGGAAAAGGCAGGGCTCTATGGGGATATAATAATTTCTTATATCTTCCTTATCCGGATATATATGAACTGCAAGCCCTTTTCCGGAAGGATAGATCAGGTTAGGGGTTTTGATGCTTTTCATGGATCTCGAAATCCTTGGATAGAATTCCGGAAATCCTATTTCTTTTGTAGGGAGCCTGCAGATATAATCAAGGATATGGAGGTTTTCTTCCCTGCCAATAAATTCCTGCATTTCTAAAGAGAGGCTTGAGAACATCTCTTTTCTGGAGCGTCCCCCTTTATCCGGTGCAGGCAAAGGTTCAAAAGGCAGAGCTTCCATCTCAACTCCTCATTCGGGTTTTTTCTCCGATTGCCGTCTTTCCGGACGCTCTTTCATCTTTTCAGGCTTTAACCTTTGAAAAAGGAATTATTTTCAGCCCGAATTCACTGTCCACATTAAAACTCAACAGATTTCCTGTAGTCTTTCTTGCACCCCTTAGTTTCTGGATTTCCATAGTTTTTACCCACTGGTCCCCCACCTGTTCTATTCTGAGCTCAAAAAAGGCACTGCAAATGGACCTTAGCCTGTAAAGCGTTACCTGAGAAAATGCGTACCCATGCACACTGATGAGAATAGTCTTTCCCCTGTCGCATAGCTTTACGCATTCAGTAAAGAAGTTTAACACCGCATTCTCTGAAGCGTTCACTGCAAAGATCGTCAGGGAATCTATAAGGATCAGTTCTTCTTCACACCTTTTTATGCATTCCAGAAGCATCTGCAGTAGGCTCTCGCTCAATTTAGGATTTTTCTCAATATAGTTTGCATTAATTTCGAATATCTTTGATCTCCCTATTATGAAGTAATCCGAAATCCCAAGCTTCAAGCTCCCCATCTGGTTTAGAAGTTCTTTTGAGGTCTTTTCCGTTGTTAGAGCAAGGACCTTTTTATCCTGGTTCAGAGCTCCCCACATTATTTGCTGCAAAAAAATGGACTTCCCGCTATTGTTTCCTCCTTCGAGAAGGCAAAGTGAACCTACAGGGACGCCTCCTTCCAGTTTCCGGTCTATTTCCAGGTTTCCGGAAGATATGAACTTCAATAATGTTCTCTCTTCCTCTTGCAGGTCACTGAATATTTCTTCATAGACCAATTCTCTTTCAAACAGTATTCCCTCACTCTTATTTCCTTCCATTCTCTCTACCCTTCTCTGGAACCCAGAATCCCTTAATTTTCCTGTCAGCTGGTTTTACGGAATAATCTCTAAATTCCTAAGTCATCCTCTGAAAGATTATCACTGAAATACTGTGAAGTCTTCACTCCATTGGGGGCAGCTACCAGAAGCCAGTTTATGCTGGAGTTTCCCGGTGGATCTGAGGCATCCAGCCGGACCTGCAATTCCATTTTCTCTCCCGGGTCAAAGACTCCAGGGTTCATCAGGTCAGGAGCAATATCTAATTTTGTCCACCTGTTCTTAGAAAGGACTTCGCCTTCCTGGTAGGGAATCCAGACTGTCTTCACAGTGCCTGATTCATTTTGATAGGCGATGATTACGTCCATGTAAGTGAAATCCCCAATTTTTATCGAGCCTGTGTTCTGCAGGAATACCAGAATATCTTCCCTGTCTGTAGAGACGCCTGTAACCTTTATTTCTGTTTTTAATATTTCATTCCTGTTTTCCTGCATCTCAACGACTGAATTAGAGAGACCGTCTGCCATGTAGAACCCTCCTTTCGAGCAGACATAAGATGCCAGGAGAATAGTTGCAATCGAGACCATTGCTGCAATTATTGACCCGAAACCCATTATGACACCGTAAAATAGGCCTCTTCAGAAACCCCATTGTATGTACTGAACTTGATGAAATATTTCTCTCCGCTAATAGGTAAATCTACAGGTTTTATTTTTATGCGCAGAGTCTCTCCTTTATCCCAGTTATTGTCTTCATTTTGTTCAATCAGGTAGTTCCAACCCGGAACCAGAATTCCGTTTTCATCATAAGGGATGCGTTCAAAGTTCCCCGCCTCTCCGAAAAAGAGGTCAGACTCGGGAATTATGCCTGAAGATATTTCCTTGCATCCCACATTCTTTACCCATACGTGGATTTCAGTACCTTCAGCACCTGTTGCTTCATGCAGAATTTCTATATCTGTCATGATCTGGTCTCCCATAGAGTCCGTACGGCTCATTATGGGGTCTCCGGCAGAGATTACCGAGGGGTACACAGTTGAAACAAAAGCAAATGCACAGATAACGGATGCTATTGTCAGAATTGCAGAGCTTATCGATTCCCCACTCAATTTTTGACCCCCGCCTTACTTTCCTTTCTTTTCAGATCGGATATTCTCAGATCGAATAAATTGATGTTGATCCCGATTAAACTGGTTAACCGGATTGGCTAACTAAACTGGTTATAGACCGGTTAATATCTGACGACATTAATTCATGTCAAATGATACGGGTCTCAGATGAGACTGTTAAATGAAGGTTTTATTAATTCGGTAAGGTGAACCGATTAATGCAAGTCGATTAATTAATTCAAGTCAATTAATTAATGTAAGTCGATTAATTAATGTAAGATGATATTGATTAATCGTAAATCGGAATGTAAGCCGATATTAATCGATTGATGGTTGGTTAATTGACTTCATACGAAACAGATTGAAGTTAGTTCAGACTGGACGAATTAGACCTTGGCCGAAGCAGACTTTGGCCGAAGCAGTTAATTTCATTACCTTAGTTTTTCCTCAGCTTTCAAACTCAGTTGAAGACAATCCCTGTTTTCTTCTCTTTTTCTTTCTCTTTCCAGCTCGGGGAGGTTTCATAAAGCGGCTGAATACTCTTTTTAATGTCTTCCGGATTCAGGATTGCACTCAACTGCGAAAGCACCATGATGTTGTCCTTCATGCTAACCCTCTCTTCTACCGCGGGCTCTTCTATTGAAAGGTTTGCAATGTTCTTAATAATCTCTTTTGTGTGTTCAGGGAGCTGTCCAATGAGAGTATAAAGGTTCAGTAGTTCTTCGAGGTTGCTGTGTCCCACTGTTCTGACAGCGTAATCCACCCACCGCATAAGCTCGACAAGCATGAATATGTCAATTCTTCGGGAACTCTCAGGTTCAGGTCTGTGTATTTCCTGTTTATGAACATTCTGCACAGAATATTCCTGACCAGCTCCGGCTAATTTCAGGGATTTTTCATTATTTTTTGTAGTTTGATTTCTAGGCTCCGAAATTCCTGGAGTGGGCTTGAGTCCGTTTTCTCCATTATCAGCCACAACTAGCTGTTTATTTGCAGATTCCTCTTTCTCCGGTACCCAAATCTTCACTGCTTCAACGCTCGGGATGCCGCAGAAAGGATTTTCATTTTTGTTCACCAGATCTCTTATATCCACAAGTAATTCTTTAATCTCCCCTTTAATGATTTTAAGTTCGGTTTCTATTTCATTTACTCTTTTATCCAGTTCCATACTGACCACCTGAAAACGAAAATGAAATTTTTCCCGTTTTCATAACAGTAAAAGAGGGGTAAGCATCCCTGATGCCCTGCGGATTACTTCAGGTTCATAACGTTATCAATCTGCGGGGGTGTGACTCTGGTGATAGGTACGATTGCACCAACTTTTGGTTTTACTTCAAGCCTGAACTCTCTGTTAACCACATCAGTCATGTTACCTCTCTGCAGCATTGCATCTTCGGGAACTTGAATGGTAATTTGCACTTTTTCGTGCTGCTCCAATATGTTATCTCCGTCGTTATTTCCTATGAACTCTTGAGCCCAGGTTGTATTTGCTTCATAAGCAGCGCTATCGGAGTAGGATACAACCATCATTCCTTCACTACTGTCAACCCCTATATCCATCGGGGACTGACCTGCGGTTAGTTGAAGAGTCAGTATTATCTCGTTCACTTTATTTTCGTTACTTTTTGCAATCACGTCGCCTGCAAGCCCAACGGAAGAAGTTGTCTGTTTTACACCCTCATCAATTGTTGACTTGGCGGTATCAGAGGTCGTAAACCCGGCCCCGAGAATTACATAAGAGAAAACGGCTGCCACCACCACAAAAGCAGTCAGCACGATTGCGGATTCAAGTCCCGTAAAGGCTTTTTCGTCTTTTCTAAAGATGCTAAAAATACCTTTCATTCTGTTTTCACTCCATTATTCAGATTTGAATGAAAGTATATAGAAAAGTCAAAAGGCTCCATTCCCCAGCGCCCTACATTCCAACTTTTTTGATTCAAATTTGCAATAGGAGATATCTACTCAGGAGCTGATATTTATGGTTCCAAGTTAATTGACCCCTATCTACATACTCTTAATTTTACAACAGATACTATTATCTTCTAACTTATTAACTTTTGCCAAAAAATTATAAAGTTTTTATATTAGTGTTTATTTAAAATTTTGAGGTTATTTAGAAAAGCAAAGATCTTCGGGTAGAGTGTTTTGAGGGGAAAATTAGAATTTTGGACCGAGTGAAGGTAATAAATATCTAAATAATATAGGACTTACGCACTTGAAGCACAAAATCAAGCACATATGGCGTTGTTACTGGCGTAATGTTTTAGGCAGTTGAAGATTTAATGCTATCGATTTCTCAGTTCAACCGCGTAAGCCCATAATAAATAGAAAGGAAGTGAAGTTTTCAATAAAACTTCTCAATTTCGTGCTTTACATCCTCAAATGAGAACTTTTTCCTCACAAGCGGTGTTTCGTGGATTGTCGGCACCATTTCTTCCAGGGTTTCCTTATCTTTTTTGTAAAATATGCCGTTAGGGATTTTATCTTCCCATTCCAGAGCCTTTTCGAATGCTTTTATCTGGTTATAAGGGTCATAGTCATCGTCAAGTTTGTAAACTCTTTCCCGGTACCACTTAAAGGTATTTATTTTATTAAAAGTGACGCAGGGCTGAAGAATATCAAGCAGAGAAAAGCCTCTGTGTGTTATGGCAGCTTTCATCAGTTCCTTCAGGTGCTCCTGGTCTCCTGCAAAGCCCCTGGCTACGAAACTGCATTCCTGAGAGATTGCGAGAGAAAGCGGATTAAACGGATGTGCAAGATACCCGAAAGGTTGAGCCGGTGTATGCGTACCTTTGGCTGATGTGGGAGAAGCCTGCCCTTTGGTCAGTCCGTAGATCTGGTTATTATGCACGAAAAGGCTGATATTAGGGCTCCTGCGGATCGCATGAAGAAAGTGGTTCCCACCTTCGGCATAACAGTCTCCATCCCCGGCAACTGCGATTACGTGCAGGGAGTGATTGGCAAGCTTTGCAGCAGTGGCAACAGGTAGTGTCCTTCCGTGAAGCCCGTTGAAGGTGTGGCACTTAATGTAATGGGGCAGTTTTCCTGCCTGTCCTATTCCCGAAACAAGCAGGACTTCCCAGGGCTCGATGCCAAGTTCGACAAGCGCCTGTTTGATGGTTGAGAGGATCTGGAAGTTTCCACATCCGGGACACCAGGCAGGGACCTGGCCTTCATAATCTTCAGAGGTAGGCATCTACTTCCTCCTTCAGGTTTTCAATGGTAAACGGTCTTCCATCGTACTTTAAGATCTGGTGGGTAAATTCAAACCCTGTTTCGGCTCTTATGAATTTTGCAAATTGCCCGCTGGCATTGTTTTCTATAGAAATAACAAGGCCTGCATTTTTGAGAAATTCTATATAATCGAAACCATCCTGTTCGGGAAGAGGATAGATCTGGCTGAAATGCATCATCGCGATCTTTCTATCCTTTGAATAAATATCTACTATCTCTTTTATCACACCATAGGTCGAGCCATGTCCTACAAGCACTATTTCCGGAGATGGATCCCCGTATAGCAACGGAGCTTCGATTTCTTTCTTTATCAGAGGCAGTTTTTTCAGCAGTCTTTTCTGGACCATTTTTATGCGAGTTTCAGAGTCTTCTATGATATGCCCTTCTTCGTCGTGCTCATCGCTATCTGCCACAACCAGATGCTTCCCTGCTTCTCCGGGAACCGCAAGAGGAGAAACCCCCGTGTCCGAATATTTGTAGCGTTTGTACTCTTCTACCCCTTCAAGGTCTTTTTCTCTCACTCGATAATCATTATATACAAGGCGCTCGAAGTCGAAATTTTCAAAAGTCCATTCGGACTCTCCTAAATACTGGTCAGATTGGATAAAAACAGGTATCTGGTACTTCTCTGATAGCTCGAAGGCCTTATTGGTAAGATAAAAAGCCTGCTCCGGGGTTCCTGGCTCAAATATTACCCGTGGGAACTCTCCATGTCCTGCATACAGGACAAAAAGCAGGTCTCCCTGTTCGGTACGTGTGGGCAAACCCGTAGCAGGTCCCGGGCGCTGCATTTCTGCTACCACCAGAGGAGTTTCGGTAATCCCTGCAAGGGAAAGGCCTTCTACCATAAGGGCAAACCCTCCTCCCGAACTGCCGGTCATAGCTCTTACGCCTGCAAAAGAGGCTCCTATTGTCATATTAATTGCTGATATTTCATCTTCAGCCTGCTCAATTACCAGCCCGTATTCTTCTGCTCTGGAAGCCAGATAATTTAAAATTCCTGTTGAAGGGGACATAGGGTATGCTGAATAAAACTTGCAGCCTGACACAAGGGCTCCCATCCCTATTGCCTGGACTCCGTCTATGAGCAGGAGCTTTTTTCCATCCGGCTCCGGGATTCCGAAAGCTTCGCAGCGGGGACAATTAGAATGGGCATAGTTATACCCTGCCTCTGCACAGGCTATATTTTTTTCAATTATTTCTTCCCCTTTCCCTCGGAAAGTCATCTTTAAAATATCATTCAGGACATCAAGCCCCAGGTCAAGCAGCCCGAGCACTGACCCTGTTGCTACGGTATTTGCCATCACACTATTTTTTCCGACATCAAACGCGATTTTTCTGAAAGGGATATCTATAAACTGAGCCCCTTCAAATTTCTTTTTCATGCTCTCAGAGTCGTAGAGAATAAACCCCTCTTCTTTAACACTGTTTTTGTGAATTTCGATCGTATTCAGATCAAGAGCGAGAAGAATGTCAACAATTTCCTTTGAAGCCAATACTTTACGGTCAGAAAAACGGACCTGATAGAAATTGTGTCCGCCGCGTATCCTGGACATGTAGTCCTGGTGCGTGAATACATAGTATCCTTTTCTGGAAAAGATTTTTGCAAGAGCTCCTCCTATTGTTTGCAGCCCCTGCCCGGCTTCCCCTCCTACCCGAAGTGTATAGTCCAGAAACTAAACCCCCAATTTTCTTTTACTTTTCTACCTGTCCAGGTAAATTTGTTGTTTGAAACTCTAATGTTCCTTATTGATATATGTTAAATCTTTAATCTAAACAATTCAGCTCTTTATTTTGATTATTCTAAGGGTCAACTGAAAAATGTTTTTGATACTTGAATAAGAATAAAGCCTGTATATTTTAATAACTTACAAGAAAGAGAAAATTTTAATGAGCTTATTTATTCGGCTTTACTTATTTTACCGGCTATTTCTTACCTTTTCTCCTCTCAGTCCCCTAAGGGTGTATTATAATTAAACCTTATATACTCTTGCCTCCGTGCCTGATGTGTAAAACCGAAAAAACCATACTAACAAAGAGTGATATATTACTGATAAAAAACTGCTGATAAAAAACTGCTGATAAAAAGGCGATATTCAAATACCTGCAAGAAGTTCACATATTGACAGGAATAGTCCGCACAGAGAACTTAACTAAGATTCCTGTCCTTTTTAATTGCAATCAAAATATTCTGTTGACTCGACCTTTAAAGAGGGACGTACGGATAAGGCTGTTTACAAGGAGAATTCATTAAAATGTCACTTCTAGAGCCCGTAAAAAATTTCTTTATCAAAGGTAGGGGCGTCTTACTGGGGTTTCCCCTGATATTCCTGGGCGCTGTTCTGTTTACTTTTCACAAAGTTCTGGGCCTGGTTACAGTCACTCTCGGGATCCTTTTTCTCACGATGAGTGATTATGTTATTGAACATGAAGAGGAAAGTGAAGACGAAATAATAGGGAGAGAATTGCCCGGAGAAAAGGTTAATGAGAATGGAACTGGTGAAGATAACAAAGATAAGGGTGAAGTAAACGAAAAAACGAAATAAACAAAATTAATAAAATAAAACAAACAGATACTAATTGCGCGGCTGGACATGATAGGGGATAGTATAAACCATAAGCATGCGAATTAATTTAAATTGATAACAGTAAACTAATTAAAAATCAAATAAATCAGGAATTTTAAAACATATATAGTATCTTCCCAAAAAGAATACAGCCTATCAAAACAATTCCCAGTATAAGTATATCCAGCTGAAGTACGGCGTATAATATGAAAAAGCAAACTAGTGAAGTAACTGCACAGGCCAGAATATCAACAGGATTGCTCATACCTGCCTCCATTCTTATTTAGAAATTCACATTATGATAAACATTTCTACTTTGAATGAAATTTTAATATTAATCTGAAGTATAATATCTCAAAAATATCAGATTTCAAAAATATCATATCTCAAAAATATCAGATTTCAAAAATATCATATCTCAAAAATATCTTTTATAGAAAGTATTTAAAGTGCCTGAACGTTGCATGGATTAGTAAATAGTTCTCTTACTCAGTAAAAGTTTACCTGAATTCGTAAAAAGTTTCCTCAATTGCTTAAGATCACCTTAATTACAAAAAAGCAACCTGAATACCTCAAGAAGTAACCTGAATACTTCAAGAAGTAACCTGGATATCTAAAGCAGTAAATTATAAAGAAGAAAATACAATACCCCTCCCTGCTGCTTTCATTATGAAGGGGTTTTTGCTTTTTTAGTGCATAGTCACGATTATGTTTTTCTTACCGGATGGATTGGACTGAGTTTCCTGTATCTTTTTCCGTGGCTTCAAAACTTTCCACGGCCGAGCTGTGCGTGGGCGCGCGCCAGATGTCCGGCAGCCTGTGCTCCTATAAGAGAAATCTCTCCCGCAAGTACTGCAGAGGCTACGATTTCTGCAAACTTCCGCGAGTTTATGCCCGGAGAGTCTCCTGCTCCTGCCACACCAAGGATATTCAGGCAATCTCTCTGGGTCCCAAGGCCAGTACCTCCTCCGACTGTACCTACAGGAAGGGCTGGCAGTGTGACCGAACAATGGATTTCTTCATATTTTGTAAGTTCCATACTTGTAATTGCGGTGCTGCCTTCAACAACATGAGCAGCATCCTGCCCACAGGCGAGATAGATAGCAGCAATAACGTTTGCAGCGTGAGCGTTAAATCCAATGGCTCCTGCTCTTGCCGAACCAAGCAGATTTTTACTGTAATTTACCTCAAACATTGACTCCGGGGTACATTTGAGAGTTTCTTTGACTACCTCTCCAGGAATAGTAACTTCGGCTACTACAGTCTTTCCTCTCCCAAGGATGGTGCTTATGGACGCAGGCTTTTTGTCAGTGCACATATTTCCTGAAAGAGTAACAGGCTGTGCTCCGAACTCGTCTTCTATAAGGTGCATCACTGCGTCTGTAGCTATGGTAACCATATTCATGCCCATTGCATCTTTTGTATCATAGGAAAACCTGAGATAGACATACGTTCCGGTCACAAAGGGCTTTACTGAGATCAGTTTTCCGAACCTGGTTGTCTTTTCGGCAACTTCTTTCATCTGCTTAAAAATTGCTGGACTCTTCACCCAGTCGTAAAATTTTTTGGTTCTGTCAAGGCTTTCAAGCTTAAAGACCGGTGCCCTGGTCATTTCGTCTTCAAAAACTCTTACATTTGCCCCACCAGACCTGGTGATAACTGAGCAACCGCGGTTTACACTGGCAACGAGGGCTCCTTCAGTTGTAGCCAGAGGAATATAGTATTCAGCTCCCGCATATTCTCCATTTACCTTCAGAAGCCCGGCAACTCCCAGAGGGATCTGAACTGCCCCTATCATGTTTTCAATATTCTTCTTTGTTACAGTTTCCACGTCCAGAGAGAAGTTATGTATATGTTCAAATTCGAGTTTTGCGTACTCCTGAATGGCAAGTCTGCGGATTTTTACGGCTGTTAACGGGTCTGCAAACTCTTCAATCTTACGAAAGGCTATATCCCCATCGATAACCTTCTGTAAAAGAAGCTTTTCTTCCTCACCAAGTTCATAATCTTTTAAAAACATGAAACCACCAATTAATCTCTTTATCTCCTTGCTAAAAACTGATATCTTATCATAGTACTATAGTAAGAAGCGCTAATCCGAATATTTTGCTCGTTTGAATATGGCACCCTTGTGTTAAGATCCATTTTTACTCTAAATATCTGCATATTAACATATAATTCATTCCTCAAAAACAGTTTCCATACTTCTTAGATAGCCTATCTGAATATGTCTGAAAGAATAAAAATTTTTGTCTGTTTTACAGCAGCATTTATAAAAAATAGCTTAAGAACATTTTCTTTATCAAACCTATGTTTAGCAAATATGCCTTCAATTAACCAGCTTGTAATCTTTAGTTCTATCTCTAATTCTGTCTCTAATTCTGTCTCTAATTCAATCTCTAATTCAATCTCTAATTAGATCATTGAAATTAATGTTATTCAACATAATAATAGTAATAATAGTAATAATAGTAATAATAATAATTTTAAAAATATTTTTAAAAGTACCTTTAGAAAGGTAACTTTAAAAAATGGTCATTAAAAAACAGTTGTTAATTGATAATTTTTAACTAATTATTTTAAAAGAGATTTTATTGGAGTTTTAAATACTCTTTAAAGTTGATTTAAGATTGGCTGCTGGTTTTAGAGTTAGCTATTAGATTCAAAAATTTATAATAAGCTGGTTTTCCTCTCTGTACGTCAGAAATAGTTCAGCTACATCTTTTGAGCAAATAAACTCAATTCCCGGGATCAGTTCTTCCTTCTTAAGGCCAATCATATCTGAGGCAAGCTGACAGCATCGAAACTCTACTCCCATCTCAATGCATTCCTGAACTGAGGCATCGTATTTAGGTGACCCTCTCGTTTTATCTTTCTTTGCAAGCAATACTCCCATAGGTCCCCACAGAATAACCAGCACATCGAGTCCTTTGCTCCTATAATACTTCGCAAACTTGAGAGTTTCCTGCGGGCTGGTGCTTTCATACACCATATTTTTGAGTAGCAGTAGTACCTTTTCGACTTTTGTCATAAGAACCCCAGGTCTGAATAATACATTTCTGAAACAGATTACCTGGATGTATATAAAGTTTCACATTGACAACGAGGGTATACTCATTTTTTCACTTCATTTATATAAATTTATCAACTCCCTCATAAGCCTGTGAAATCTGTACGCTTATGCACAATTTAATTAACTTTATTGTAGTTCGAAAACATTAAGTTGCTTCTCAACTCTTAAGAGGTTTGAGTTCCCTAAACTCAATAAATTTATAAAGTCTAAAGACAATTATAGAACCAATTTTGAAATTGTATCTGGCTGAAATTATAAGTCTTACGCAAGCTGGTCATCTATCTTTACATGGTGCTCTGTTAAGTTATTACTGTAAGACAGTTTCCATGAAGGTATCTCTCAGTCAGGTAAAGTATTTTTTCTATAAACATTCTTCCTCTCCTTCTTCGTTTTTGCTTCTTATTGTACTATGGTGTCAGATCAGACTTTTTTATTTCATAACAGAGCATTTGTAGTTCTATACGGCATAAAGTTAGAAAGTGGAATATTTCATTTTCAATAACTTCTGGAACTGCTATTACAACCCGGAAACATATTTAAAAAATTTCTTAAAATTAACATTTCAACAAATTTTCTCCGCGTAAGTATTACTACACATTTCAATGTTAGATAACTGAATTGTTATGTTTGCTTTTCACTGCCCGAGTGAAGCAAATACTTAGCAGTAATTGAAATTTTATTGTTTGTAAGAGTTTTATTTTCACCTATAATCTTATATACTGCCTATAATTATATTAATAGTTTGTATTTATATATTTAGGAGATTGGTATTTTATGACTTCAAAAGATTGCGATTTGAAGTTTCAACCTCAAAAAGACTCTGAAAAAAAATTTATTGAAAATGTGGATTCAAAAGCAAAAGAGATAAGCTGGTTAATAGATAACCTTCCTGTAACTGTTTTCAGAGTATCGAGTGAATCTTCCTGGGCTATACATTATATCAGTAAAAGTGTGGAAAAACTGACCGGTTATTCTAAGCTGGATTTCACTTCCCAAAATATATCGTGGTCTGATATTATTCTTCCAGAGGACCTTTCTCTTGTCGATAAGGTTGTACAAAAATCTATGAAAAACAAAACTCCTTATCAGGCTGAATACAGAATCAAAAAATCCGACGGTAGTATAGTCTTTATTCAGGAGCAGGCTCGTCCGGTGAAAGATGATGGAGGAAACATCAATTATATTGACGGTGTGTTTCTGGATGTAACTCCGCAGATAATACGGAGAGAAGAATCTCAAAGGGTAATTGTTAACAGCATACCCAAGCCATCACTTGCATATTATGTAGATTCGTCTCGAAAGATAAAATATCTTAATGATTACTTTGCAGAAGTTTGCAACCTTAATAGTTCGGATGAGATCGTCGGGATGTCGCCTTCTGAAATAGTGGAAAGTAGTAGTTTGGCACGCGGTAATGAGAAAACTAAATCGATTGCTGAAAAAGTACTGGAAACCGGAGAAGCGGTCTATAATCTTGAAGGATCCGTCAAACTCAGGGGTGCAGATAAATCTCTGTTTATAGTGCTCTCATCTGTCCCAATAAAAGATGAGACTGGTTCCATTGTTGGCAGTCTTACAATCTTTACTGATATGACTGAGATGAAAGAGAAAGAAAAGGAAGTTGAAGACCTTTTAAATTATACTAATAGCTGTCTGAAAGAYCTTGGGGAGGGTATCAGAAGGATTGGCGAGGGGGACCTTGATRCTCACCTGGATAAGATCAAGGACGATGATTTTGGCAATACTTTTGACGAGTTCAATAAGCTTGTTACTAATCTTAAATGTGTTATTGAGGATATCCTTGCAGACATGCTCACAACCCTTGAAGAAGCCCGGCAATCGGAAGAAGCCGTCGGCCAGATGAATACCGGCATGCAACAGATTTCAACTGCAGCAGAACAGATCGCAACCGGCTCGGAGAACCTTTCGAGGCATGCAGGCACAGCAGCTTCTGACATAAAAGCTTCCGAAGAAATTTTCAAAAAGCTCAGCGAATCTTCCACCAAATCTTCCAGCTACGCTTCCCAGGCAGGCAAAACAAGCGAAGAAGCCCAGGATCTCAACAACATGGCTCTGGAAGGAGTGGAACAGTTTGTTGCAGAAATTTTCAAACTCGGAAACATAGTTCACTCTCTGGATGATGCTGTCAACAACATAGGTGCTGTTACAGGGAAAATCAAATCTATTGCTGACCAGACCAACCTTCTCGCATTGAATGCTGCCATTGAAGCCGCAAGAGCCGGTGAATACGGCAGGGGATTTGCCGTTGTTGCCGATGAGGTCCGAAAACTTGCTGCCGATTCAAGGAAAAGTACTGATGAAATAAATGAGATTGTTACAAACGTCCAGAAAGAGACCAAAAAAGTGACCGAAGCTATTAATGCAGCGGATGTCCAGGCTAAAAATGGCAGCAAGAGCATTAAACAGGCTTTGAATAAAGGCCATGAAATTGCCACTGCCGTTGCCACCATAAACTCCATGCTTGCTGAACTGGACAGGCTTGCGGAAGAAGGCCTGAACAAAATCGAAAACGTCGAAAAAAGCATCAGTGAGACTGCATCCACAGCTGAAGAAAACGCAGCAAGCAGTGAAGAAACTTCTGCCGCAATCGAAGAACAGACCGCCGCCATGCAGCAAGTAAGTAGTGCCGTACAGGACGTCAGCGAGCTTGCCCAGAAGACATTCAACACCCTCTTCGAAAATTTCGAAATCTCAGGAGAAGAGAAAAACAATCGACCCTCTTCTGGAAAACCACAAAATTTCCACGGGAAAAAGAATCTTAAGAATTCTAAAATGCGTTGAATATTAAGCCCTGCGATATCAGGATATGATACTCCCTCCATCGTGTCCTGAAAATACTCTTTTTATTTAGTACGATGTAAATTATTAATAAGTTTCTTTAAGTCGTTTTTAGGTTACTTTAGTAAGGCTCTTCTAAAATTGAAAGATTAAAAACAAAATTATAAATGATGGATTGGAATATTATTAGCAGGTTGCGGTAATTAAATTCAAGGTGCAGTGACTATGAAAAGATCTCTCTATTCTTTGTGAATCTCCAGTTTTTGTTACAATAAGAATGCAGCCTCGACATTCTAATCCAGGAACAGAAAGATGAAAATGAATTGTGGGTAAAAATAATGAGCAACAACCAGACCCCGGAGCAAAAAGCGAGAAATGGAATCGATGGAAAGCTAAATGACTCTGGCTGGGTAGTTCAGGAAAAGAGCAGGATCGATTGGAGCGCTTCCAGAGGTATTGCGATTAAAGAATACCTGACTGATGTGGGGCCGGCTGATTATGTATTATTTGTTGATAAAGAACCCGTCGGGATTATTGAGGCGAAAAGGGACGAAGAAGGCCACCGGTTAACCGTTGTTGAAGAACAATCAGCCGAATACGCTGCAAGCAAGCTAAAGTACCTGAATAATGACCCGCTTCCTTTTGTATACGAGAGCACCGGCGCACTTACACGCTTTACAGACTTCCGCGACCCGAAGCCAAGGTCAAAACCTGTTTTTTCTTTTCTTCGACCTGAGACTTTTGAGGAATGGCTCAGAAAGAAACCTTTGAGGGAAAGGTTACTTAATATTCCGGAATTGCGGACCGAAAGGCTGCGGGACTGCCAAGTAATAGCGATTTCAAACCTTGAAAAATCGTTTAAGGAAAACCGCCCAAGGGCTCTGGTCCAGATGGCAACGGGCTCTGGAAAAACCTATACTGCCATAACCTTCATTTACCGCTTACTAAAATTTGCGGATGCTAAAAAAGTGCTGTTCCTTGTCGATACCAGAAACCTGGGCGAGCAGGCAGAGCAGGAATTCATGGCTTATGTGCCGAATGATGATAACCGCAAATTTACCGAGCTGTACAACGTGCAGCGCCTGCGTTCCAGTTACATCTCCTCGGATAGCCAGGTGTGCATTTCCACAATCCAGCGGCTTTACTCGATTTTGAAGGGCGAGGAGCTGGACGAAAAAATCGAGGAAGAAAATCCGGCTGAGAGAGGCTGGCAGCCAAAGGAACCGCTTCCTGTTGTGTATAATGAGAAGATTCCCATTGAAGAGTTTGATTTTGTAGTCATAGACGAGTGCCACCGCTCCATATACAACCTGTGGCAGCAGGTACTGGACTATTTCGATGCATTTTTGATAGGTCTGACAGCGACACCTGATAAACGTACTTTCGGGTTTTTCAATGAAAATGTGGTGAGCGAGTACAGCCACGAAGAAGCAGTGGCAGATGGCGTGAATGTGGGTTATGACGTCTATACAATCGAGACTGAAATTAGCAAAAACGGGGCAAAAATAAATGCGCGGGAGTTCGTGGACAGAAGGGAGAAACTTACCCGCAAAAAACGCTGGGAACAGCTTGACGAAGATTTCACCTATACTTCCAAAAAGCTGGACAGGGATGTGGTCAATCCCAGCCAGATACGCCATGTGATACGGACATTCAAGGAAAAGCTGCCTGAGATTTTCCCCGGCAGAAGAGAAGTTCCAAAAACTCTGGTCTTTGCCAAGAATGACAGCCATGCAGATGATATTATCAATATACTGCGGGAAGAGTTTGGAGAAGGCAATGCTTTTTGCAAGAAAGTTACCTATAAAGCGGAAGAAGATCCAAAATCAGTGTTATCAGCTTTTCGCAATGATTACAATCCCAGGATAGCAGTTACAGTGGATATGATTGCCACGGGAACGGACGTTAAGCCATTGGAATGCCTGCTGTTTATGAGGGACGTCAAGAGTCTGAACTATTTTGAGCAGATGAAGGGGCGAGGCACACGGACACTGGGCTATGATGACCTGAAAAAGGTGACTGAATCGGCTGTTTCGGCTAAGACGCATTTTGTAATTGTAGATGCCGTGGGCGTTACAAAGACCATGAAGAGCGACAGCCGGCCTCTGGAACGCAAGAAAAATACGCCGCTGAAAGACCTGCTGGCAGCAGTAACCTTTGGCGCTCAGGACGAAGACCTTTACATTTCCCTGGCTTCCCGACTGGCAAGGCTGAACCGGCAGATAAGTGAGGATGAAAGAGCCACTTTTGCTCAGAAGGCTAACGGAAAAACTATCAATCAGACCGTGAAGGATTTGCTCAGTGCATATAACCCTGATATCATCGATCTCCAGGCTTCTGAAATTAAACTGTACCAGCCGGAAATTCAGGAAGCTGATGCAAAGAAAAAGGCGCAGGAGAACCTGCTTGATGTTGCCAGGTCTACCTTTTCCGGAGAGCTAAATGATTATATCGAGAATGTCCGCAGAGTCCATGAGCAGATAATCGATACCGTAAATACCGATGTCCTTCTCAGAGCCGAATGGGACAAAGACGCTGTTGTAAAGGCAGATGAGCTGGTCAACGATTTTAAAGCATATATGGAAGCTAACAAAGACGAGATCATAGCCCTGAGAATTTTCTACAACCAGCCCTACCAGCACAGGGAAGTTACCTTTACGATGATAAAAGAAGTGCTGGACAAACTGAAACTCGAAAAGCCCTATTTCGCGCCCTTCAGGATCTGGCAGGCTTACGAGCAGCTGGAAAAGGTGAACGGAAATTCTCCGAAAAACGAACTCACAGCCCTGGTTTCCCTGATACGCAGGATAACCGAAATCGACCCTGTGCTGACCTCCTACGACCAGACCGTAAACCGCAACTTCCAGGACTGGGTATTTAAAAAACAGGCAGGAACCCTGAAATTCAATGACGATCAGATGAACTGGCTCCGCATGATAAAAGATTATGTGGCTAACAGTTTCCACCTGGAAATAGATGACCTTGATTACACTCCCTTTGATGCTCTTGGCGGGCGCGGCAGAATGTACCAGCTTTTCGGGGACGAGATGAATATGGTTATCAGTGAATTGAATGAGGCACTGGCGGCATAAGAATAGAAGAAAAGAACAGGTTGGGTGAAAAATTGAGTGATGGTTGGGTAAAAAGTTTGGTGAAAAGTTGGGTGAAAGCACGGTTTAAAGCAAGGAATAAGATTCGGAGAACGATTAAGAAAAAGGTTCGGAGATAAGTTAGGAGAAAACTGTGGGGAAATTGTGGGGAAAAGATTAGATACTGAATTCAACGAGGCACTGACGGCTTAAAAACAGAAGTAAAGAATAAGTTGGGAGATAAGTTGGGTAATGATCAGGTTGTAAACGAGTCAAATATTTTATATCGTAACTACAATTAGAATTTAGGTTTTAAAGGATATTTAAAGGACGATGCTACAGGTGCTCCGCCTGAGAATATCACATATTCTCATTGTGTGCCTTATTTCCTTAAGGAACCTGCTGTATCTGTCTTCCTTCTAAATGAGACACACATTTCTAAACGAGATACCTACGAAGGCTTTTTCGCCATCTAGGGAAACCGTAAAATGTCGTTTAAAAAATGTAAAAATTAGTAAAGCATTTGATGCACACACTGATCGACAGAGTATTTGATTGATGATTTACAGGTAGACTCAGCAAAAAATGAACGGTTTATATTACTCAGAGTAATATAAGCGCCAGTGTTTTATACTAGAAGTTACATATTATATATTGTTCACAAGGAACTAAGCTGTAAAATGAAGCAAATTCAGGACAGAGTAAAACCTGACCCCGCAATGAACTTCATGACGTACAAGCTTAAAATGAAGCAAATTCAAGACGGCTTGAAAACCGATCTCGAAATCTACTTCATTGACGTGTAAGCTTAAAATGGAGCAAATTCAGGACAGTTTGAAAGCTGATCCAATATACTTCATTGACGCGTAGCTATAAGGTGGAGCAAATTCAGGACGGCTTGAAAACCGATCCCGTAGTATCCTTCATTTATGGCGTGAACTGCGAGATGAAGCAAATTCAGGACAGTCCGAAAGCTGATCCCGTAATTACTTCATTGACGTACGAGCTTAAAATGAAGCAAATTCAGGACAGAGTAAATCTGATTCCGTGATACCTTCATTGATATATTAAGCTGTAAAATGAAGCAGATTCAGGAACGGGTGAAATCTGATCCCGCAATAAACTTCATTGTTGCAGGCCAAACCTTGTGAACCCTTTATTCGTTCTTTCAATCAAAGTTAAAGCGTATAGATATTGTTCTCTCTTCTTTTACTGCTTTTCTCCTCTTTTCATTTTATGTTTAACAAACTTTAGCTCTGCCCGGCTGTCAGGCTGATCCCAGCTGCTGTAGCATCCCAAATATGTCAATAAGCTCAAAGGTTTCTACCGCCTGATGGTCTTTAAAACGATTGATGCCCATCAAAGGAACTTTTATTTGCCTGCCGGTCGGAGCTATCCCCATGATTTCTCCTTTATGTGTTCCACGGCACATTACTCTGATAGCTACTTTATCCCCCTCGGCGATGATATCTTCGATGTCAGCATGTAAGTCGGGAAAAGCATTGAAGTACATGGAAAACAACTGCTTGAGCTCTTCAGGCCCGTGCATCTCCTGACCTGCTGGCCCGTGATAGACCCAGTCAGGGGCTATAAATTCGTCCATCAGAGAAAGCTTCCTCCCATTGAAGACCTCTTCCCAGAAACGACGATCTGATGCTTTATTTTCTTCGGCTGACATACTATACCTCCTGATCCTATACTCTTTGATTCTATGCCTCTGAGTCTTTTTGATCTCCGATACGATGAAAAACAGCTCAAAATAGTCGCAATATTTTTTTAGCCACCGCTCAAAAATTTCCCCGGTTCGATCAGAATAGTATCTAATTTTGAAGTATAAATTAATGTGCGTATCTTGATAATAGAATCCGCGACAACCTCACTGAAGCGCAGAAGAAAGGTATTGGGACGACATAAAGGGCTTTTCTGAAACAGCATCAACCAATTTATAGAAGATAATCCCAAAGAACACAAGTAGACAATTATTTAATCCACTGACATCTTAAAAGTACTCCAAAACTGATAATGAAAGGTTCGGAGAAAGTTAGGAGAAAAGTAGGGTGAAAAGTGGGGTGAAAAGTTGGGAGAAAATACTCCGGCTCATGAACGATATTATTTACAAATTAAATGAGGCATTAGTGGAGTTATAATGGAAAAACCTGATATTACAAAAATGGAACAATGGGAAACCTCTGGAAAACAGGAAAAAAAGCCCACGAAATCAAAAAAATCTAAAGAACCCGAACCTCTTACCGAAGAGCAGCTGGAAAAATTGCCCAAGCTACCGAAGGATTGGAAATGGGTATCTCACTCCGAAATAGCAATAATTAACCCTCCAAAACCAACTGGTGATGAATCATTGGAGATTTCTTTTTTACCCATGCCTGCGGTCGAAGAAGAAACTGGGAGATACTCTTTATCAGAAACTCGAAAGCTAGGAGAAGTAAGAAAAGGATATACTGGATTCATTGAGGGCGATGTTATTTTTGCCAAGATTACTCCATGTATGGAAAATGGAAAAGTAGCCCTTCTAGAAAAGTTGGTTAATGGAATTGGATTTGGTTCCACGGAATTTCATGTATCACGTCCCACATCAAGTGTTTCGGGCAAATACTTGTTTCATTATTTAGTACAGCAAATGTTTCGTAAAGAAGCAAAAAGAAGTATGACCGGGAGCGCCGGACAACTTCGTGTTTCAACTAATTATTTTGCAGAACAACCGTTCCCCCTAGCCCCAATCCCCGAACAACGCGCCATAGTCTCCAAAATCGAGCTTCTCTTCAGCGAACTGGACAACGGCATTGCCAACCTCAAACTGGCACAGGAACAACTCAAGGTTTATCGGCAGGCGGTGCTGGATAAGACAACGAATACTGAAAAGTTTGTACCCATTAATAATATCATTGATGAGCTGGGACAGGGGTGGAGTCCTAAATGTCACAATGAACCATCAATTAATAACGAAGAATGGGGAGTAATAAAAACAACAGCCATTCAAGCCGGTTATTTCAATGAAAGTGAAAATAAGAAACTTCCTGCTGATTTGGAACCAAGAGTAAAACATGAACTTAAAGCAGGTGACATATTAATAACACGTGCTGGTCCTAGAGTAAGAGTAGGCGTATGTTGTTTAGTTAAAAAAGTAAGACCAAGATTAATCAATTGTGACAAAGCATACCGTATCCGACTTAAAGAAAATCTTATTTTACCGCAGTTTTTCGAATATACTCTGAATTCACCTAGATATACACGCAAGATGGAAGATTTAAAAACGGGCATTAGTGACAGTGGCGTGAATCTCACACAAAATCGGTTCTTGGATTTAGAGATACCCTTACCTCCGCTTCTAGAACAACAAGCCATCGTTCAGGAAATCGAAACCCGCCTTTCAGTCTGCGATAAGATAGAGCAGGATATAAAAGAGAATCTGGAAAAAGCCGAAGCACTGCGGCAGAGTATTTTGAAAAAAGCGTTTGAGGGGAAGTTGCTTAATGAAAGGGAGCTGGCAGAGGTTCGAGGGGCAGAGGATTGGGAACCAGCTGAGGTTTTGCTGGAAAGAATAAGGGCGGAAAGAGCAGAGAATGGGAAAAAGTGAAGAAACATGATCTCTGGACAATTGAAAAGCATCATCCGGGATGGTGAAGGGCTGACTGTGGAATTCAAGGAGTGCAGGGATCAGGTGAACAAGGATGTGTACGAGACCGTCTGCGCTTTCTTAAATCGCAGTGGAGGGCATATTGTCCTTGGGGTTGATGACAATGGAAATATTACAGGAATTGATGCGGATGCTCTGCTGCAAATCAAAAAGGACCTGGTCACTACACTGAATAACTCCCAAAAGATCAATCCGCCTTTGTACATCTTGCCGGAAACAATGATCATTGAAGGAAAAACCCTTCTTTATCTCAGCATTCCTGAAAGCTCTCAGGTTCACCGCTGTAATGGTAAGATATTTGACAGAAATGAAGATGGGGATCTCGATATAACCAACCATCCTGATGCTGTGGCTCATCTCTATATTCGAAAACAGAGCTCTTTTTCCGAGAGCCGCATTTACCCCTATGTCAGGCTTGAAGACCTCAGGGGCGACCTTATCCAGAGGGTACGGAAAATGGTCCGCGCCGAAAACCCCAACCACCCATGGGGAATAATGACCGATGAGGAATTCTTAAGTAGTGCCAGATTATATCAGCATGACTACCAGACCGGTAAAGAAGGGTATACTCTTGCTGCTGTTCTTTTGCTGGGCAAAGACGAAGTTATCCAGAGCATACTGCCGCATTTCAAAACTGATGCCATCCTTCGCAGAATAAACCTTGACCGTTATGACGACAGGGACGACATCCGGACCAACCTGATAGAAAGCTATGACAGGTTGATGGCTTTTGTTGCAAAACATCTGCCAGATCCGTTCTATCTGGAAAAGGATCAGAGAATCAGCCTGAGAGATCATGTTTTCAGAGAAGTCGTCGCAAACATGCTCATCCACAGAGAGTATATAAACGGGTTTCCTGCAAAATTCATAATAGGAAATAATCAGGTTCTTGCAGAGAATGCGAACCGTCCACACGGACATGGCAGAATAAATCCTTCCAATTTCACACCGTATCCTAAGAATCCGGTGATTGCTCGATTTTCAAAGAAATCGGGAGGGCGGATGAGTTAGGCTCAGGTGTCAGGAACCTCTAAAACTATACAAGAATTTATTCCGGTGGAGTTGACCCGCAGCTTCTTGAAGGAGACATTTTTAAGATAATTGTTCCTGTCACCCCGCAAGCTACCCCCCAAGCTACCCCCCAAGCTACCCCCCAAGCTACCCCCCAAGCTAAAAACGACAAGATCAACGCATTATTAGAATATTGTATTGAACCAAGAAGTAGAGACGAAATTCAAGAGTTTATGGGATTAAAAGATAGAAAGCATTTCAGATTAGAAATCTTAAATCCACTTATTCAAGAAGGAAAACTTTTCCTCTCCATTCCTGACAAACCGAATAGCCCTAATCAAAAATATTACTCTCATCTCAAGGATCCAAACCATGTCTGAAAACACCTCATCCATCGTTTCCAAAGTCTGGAGCTTCTGCAACGTCCTGAGGGACGGGGGCGTGAGCTACGGCGATTATCTGGAACAATTGACCTACCTCATATTCCTGAAAATGGCTGAAGAGTACAGGAAACCGCCGTACAACAGGGATATTGGCATCCCCGAGGAATACACCTGGGACAGGTTGAAACAGCAGCGTGGAGCAGAACTCGATATTCACTACAAGAAGCTGTTAGAAGAGCTTGGGAAAAAGCCGGGGATGCTCGGGCAGATCTTCCTCAAAGCCCAGAACAAGGTCAGCGATCCTGCCATGCTTTACAAGGTCATTGATATGATCGACAAGGAAAGCTGGGTCATGATGGGTGTGGATACGAAAGGAGAGATCTACGAAGGGCTCCTGCAGAAGAATGCAGAGGACACAAAAAGCGGAGCTGGGCAGTACTTCACCCCGAGGCCGCTCATCAGGGCAATGGTGCAGTGCCTGCAGCCCGAACCCATGAAAACAATAGGAGATCCCTGTTGCGGCACAGGCGGGTTCTTTTTAGCAGCTTATGACTTCCTTACTTCACACCACCGGCTGGACCGGGAACAGAGCCGCTTCCTGAAAAACAGAACTTTTGGCGGCAACGAGATAGTCGCAGGGACCAGGCGGCTTGCACTGATGAACATGTTCCTGCACAACATCGGGGAAATAGACGGGGAGCCCATGATCTCAAATTCCGATGCTCTCATAGCCGACCCAGGTTATCGTTACGATTACATCCTCACCAACCCGCCTTTTGGAAAAAAGAGCAGCATGACCTTCACCAACGAAGAAGGGGAGCAGGAAAAAGAAGACCTCACTTACAACCGGCAGGACTTCTGGACAACCACAAGCAACAAACAGCTCAATTTTGTGCAGCATATCCATACGATCCTCAAAACAGGCGGGCAGGCAGCAGTGGTACTTCCTGACAATGTCCTGTTTGAAGGCGGAGCAGGAGAGACCATCCGCAAAAAGCTTCTTGAAACTACCGACCTGCACACGATACTGCGCCTGCCAACAGGTATTTTCTATGCTAATGGCGTAAAGGCAAACGTTCTTTTCTTTGAAGCTAAATCCGCAGCTAAAGAGCCCTGGACAAAAGAAGTGTGGATCTATGACTACCGGACCAATGTGCATCATACATTGAAGAAAAATCCGATGAAATACTCTGATCTGGAAGATTTCATTAAATGCTACAACCCTGAAAATCGCCACAGCCGAAACGAGACATGGAGTGAAGAATCTCCAGAAGGCAGGTTCCGGAAATTCAACTACGACGAAATTGCAGCAAGGGATAAAACAAATCTGGACATATTCTGGCTCAAAGACAAAAGCCTGGCTGATCTGGATAATCTACCGGATCCTGATATTCTCGCAAACGAAATTATTGAGAATATGGAGGCTTCCCTGGCAAGTTTTAAAGAAATTATGGCTACGATCAATGGAGAAAGTGAAGAGAATTAAAAAAGAAATTCCGAATATGTCTGAAGATAAAAGAAGGTCTGACATTCTTTTATCTTCAGATTAAAAAATATTATAATATCCTTTTCTATCCTCGCCAAATCCAAAAATTCAGATGTTTTTCAGTAAAATGTTGTGGTGGATGTCCACCACTCACCTTACTGTGAGATTTTCGGGTTGTTCTGAAAAGTTATATAAATAGATGTCATTGCTTTGCGAACCATCAACGTAGTTCTTGTCTATTCCCCATACAACAGTGTTATTGTATATTTCTGGTGTCGTATAAACATCTTCAAGATAGCCATATATCAGTGTGCTTTGTCCTGTGGTTATGTTATATACGTATACTCCAGGTTTGCCTTCATAATCATCAACAACTTTATTGTATGCAATTTTATCATTTTGTATGGCAATGTGTGTCCCTGTACTGGCTCCATATTCATTTCCATCTGGATCGGTGTCAAGTTGATTTGTAACGTCTATAGTTTCATTTGTTGACGTATCGTACATCGCAATATATCCCTGATGATTATATACGTCAGACCAGATGACTTTAGTACCCCATATATGCGGTATGTTTGGATCTCCATACGAATTGACAGTTATTTTTTCCTTCGTATTGATGTCATACATTCTGATAGTTATATCCGCTTCTGGATCTTCTGAATATGAGTAATACACCACTTTTGTGTCATATATGTCAGGATTACTACCATTTCCTATTTTTGTCTGTGTGGATGTAGACATGTTCATCAGATATACACTATCATTTGCACTCCAGACGATTCTGTCGCCGTAAATAGCAGGTTTACTATATTGGTCTACATCCTGCGTGATGTAACTTTTTGTGGCTGTAGGAATATCGTATACAGTAAGCCTTGGTGTTCCGCTACTTTCATCATGCCACACTAATTTGTTGTCGTAAATATCTGGACTGGATGCTCCAGAAGAGCTAACCTTAGTGTCTGTTCCGTCGGTCAGGTTGTATAGATGAATAACAACCCCATTTGTCCATACTACCTCGTTACCATAAACAGCAGGATCGTATCCTGTGCCAATTTTCGTAACTTGAGCCGCTGAAGCTGCAGCTGAAATTAAAATTAAAAAAACAAAAACCAGGAATGTTGAAGCTAAAGTTATTGAACATAGCTTCCCCTTATTTTTCATTTATTTTCCCCCAGATAGCTTTATTTTTCAAAGTTAATGTACAGTTTATATGATTCGGATATTTTTTCAGGTTCTGTAATAATATCTGAATCATTTATTACTAAAGGTATATTAATCCAAATCTGGACTATTTACCCAATAAATTATGTGATATATTAGTAAAGAGACTAAGCAATTATATAATTTTGCGAATAAAATATTTTCCAACCTTTATTACATATCAATTTTTGTTATGAAATAAAATTGCAGACTTCAATTCTCAAACGGCGTAAAAGCAAGTGTGCTTTTCTTTGAAGCAAAATCTGCAGCTAAAGAACCATGGACAAAAAAGTGTGGATCTACGACTACCGCACCAATGTGCACCATACATTGAAGAAGAACCCGATGAAGTTTTCAGACCTGGAAGACTTCATCAAATGCTATAACCCGGAAAATCGCCACAGCCGCAAGAGACTTGGAGTGAAGAATCTCCCGAAGGCAAGTTTCGAAAATTCGGCTATGACGAAATTGTATCAAGGGATAAAACAAATCTGGACATATTCTGGCTCAAAGACAAAAGTCTCGCTGATCTAGACAACCTGTCGGATCCCGATATTCTTGCAAATGAGATTATTGAGTATATGGAGGCTTCACTGGCAAGTTTCAAGGAGATTATGGTTACAATTAATGGAAATGGGGACGGTAATTGAAACTATTGTCTGCCTATGCAAACACATTCTTATTTTTTTAAATATATCTTACTTTCTTTCAGTATTTTTTCATATTTTTTAGTCTCAAACAATATACACCTCATGGAAACCATGCGTAAATTATCTCTTCACAAAAAAGTTGGCACTTTTATTTTTATGCTGAATCCTACACAGGGATATCAGTGACAAAATTAAATGTCAGCAATGACCGGGAACGTTAATACTCTTTTTTATTCCGGAAATCTTTGATTTGTCATTTTTCCCTCGATAAATCGTCCTAACTTGGGGCACTTCCCTAAAATCTGGATTCAAATGAAAACATTTAAAATTACCTGAAGTTCAGATATTACATTGTTAAGGGGAATAGTGAATGGAAAATAGGGAAGATCGGTACTTAATATTTTTAGCTTTAACAGCTCTGGTTTTTGTTTTGTTTATTTCCACTTTACCTGTGGCGCTGGCATTTTCTCTACACAGTAACCGGCTTACCATAAATGAGACTCAAATCACCACAAACATTTCGGATGAAGCCTGTCCTTCAATCTACGGGGACAGGGTAGTGTGGCAGGATTTGCGCAACGGGAAGAACTGGGACATCTACATGTACAATCTTTCGACTCAAGAGGAAACCTGGATTACGAATAGTAGTTTCGATCACAGAAACCCTGTTATTTACGGGAATCGAATAGTATGGGAGGATACATGCAATAGCTATCAAAATGCGGATATTTGCATGTATAATCTAACCACTTCCACTGAAACTCAAATTACAACAAACATGTCAGGTCAATATGCCCCCGACATTTATGAGGACAGGATAGTTTGGGAGGATACACGCAACGGAGGAGGTTGGGATAAAGAGGGTAACAGGACTGGAAATTGGGATATCTACATGTATGACCTTTCCACCTCCACTGAATACCAGATTACCACCAATGAGTCAATGCAGGAATACCCTGCCATCTACGAGGACAGGATAGTGTGGCAGGATTCCCGCAATGGAAATCTGGATATTTACCTTTACGACCTCTCAACTTCCAGAGAGACTCAAATCACCACCGACCCTGCAGCACAGTACTCTCCTGCCATCTACGGGGACAGAATAATCTGGACTGATGCCCGCAACGGAAAAGCAGACATATACATGTATAATGTTTCTACCTCCGTCGAATCTCAAATAACCGCAAGCGGATCAGTAGATTACGGGCCTGCAGTCTACGGAGACAGGATAGTGTGGGTGGATTATCGCAAAGGGTGGGAAAACCTGGATATCTACATGTATGACCTTTTCACCTCCACTGAAACTCAGATAACAACCAACGAATCAAACCAGTGGGGGGAGCTTGATATCTGGGGGAACAGGATCATGTGGCGGGACCACCGCAATGGAAACAATGACATCTATGTGTGTACTGTTTTAGGGAAGGATGCAAAGTCAGAAGTTGAACCCGAAATAAGGTCAGAAGTTAACCCGGCATCTGGATTAGAGGTTAACCCCGAGCCGGAGAGGGAAGAAAGCACAAGCAAAAATATCACAGGGTTTGAAATTATTTCTTATCATCGGTTTGCTTGGTGTGTCCTTGATAGGAGACGGTAAAACAGATCGAAATATAATAAAAAACATATTTAAAAACACATTGAATAACACATTGAATAACAGATTGAAAAACAGATTAAAACAGATTGAATTATAATAAGTTTTGGAGAGTTATTGATCAAATTCAGTGACTCTTCCACTACCTATACTTATTTATGAAATGAAATTAAGCACGAAAAAACTGGAAAATAAAAAGCCGGAAATAATGAACAAAGATTAAATAGAAAAGGGCTCGTTGATACTTGAACTCTCGCCCTCCTCCATGTTAAGGTGGTTTTAAACCCCGGATTCCGAAAGCAATCAGGTGCCGCGTTTCTATTCCTTCACACCTTCTCCTTCATACTTTTTGCTTTTTTGACCATTCTATCCGCCGCTCGTGAGCCATTTTCATCAGGAAGTCCTCTGCGGCTTCAGAAGAAATACAATATTCATGCCAGAGCCAGCCCCCCGGCTCTTCTGGTACCACAATGATTCCTTTTTTCTCTGCAACACCCTCAAGGATTATCCTCGCGGCTTCTTCTGCTGGAATTGCATCTTCAGGGGCTTCTACTTCTTCATGAACAGGGCCGAGTATCGGCTTTTTCCAGATGCGCGAAACGACAGCTGCAGGGCATGCCACTGAGAAATGAATGCCCTCTTCTGCAAATTCGTACCTCATGCTTTCACTCATCCCGATCACTGCATATTTGGTGGCGCTATATTCCAAAAGTCGGTGGTTCAGGAGCGGATTTGAGCCAGCCTATACTTTATCCCCAGGGTGCCGAGATCCACAGCGCCTGGGCAGGCAGTGGCACTGTCAAATGGACACAACTGAGCTGGGAACAGAACCCTGGACAGTGGCATATCATCAAGGCACTTGCTGAATTGCCCATGCTCGAGGTGGCTCCAGCCATAATGACGAAAGGGGTCGTTATTTTGAAACCCAGTAGCGGACGTGTTCTGGAATAATTCAACGCCTGTCCTGCAGTCTGCAGGTTTTTTCATAATCTTTTTTTGTGGGATGATGTAGTCAAAGTCACACTCAGGTATTCAATGGCAATTCCAGGATCAGTTTTTTTTCAGGGCTTTCAAATTTAGTTCCATGTCTTTGGTGTTTCTGACTTCTGGCTGCCTACTTTTTTTAAGTACGAGACATTAATTTAAGTTGATTCACAAAACCGTGTCTTCTGCCATATCTTATAATTGATCAGAAAACAATTCTGTGTTTAATATCATTCATCAAAAACACATACTACTTATTGTAATAGCTTTTAGATTATCAATTACCTGATAAAACTTATATGCAATTTTTATATAAAAACCTATTAATAATATATGGTGACAATCGCAAGCAGACACAATCTTCCTGGAAAATAGGAAAATATATGGTTAGATCTTCCTGCTTGACGCGACAGACAAGTTAACTCTTCCTGGTTGGAGAAGATATGAAATGAGAGAAAAACTGAATAATTCTGGCGTGGATAGAAAGCGAGTAGAGGAAGTTCTGAGCCAGAGTGAACAATGTTTCAGGCTGAAGTCGAAGAACAGTCTCTCTCCTGCCCGGACGATAGAGAACCTGGAGCTGGCCGAGATCCTTGATGTCGAGGCTATCCAGCCCCTGATGGATAATTTTTATAAACTTACTCACATCCCCATGGGCTTAAACGATCTCAAAGGCAATGTTCTGGTAGGCGTTGGATGGCAGGATATCTGCACCAGATTCCACAGGGTTCATCCCGAAACCTGCAAACATTGCGTAGAAAGCAACATAAAGCTCTCGGAGGGCATTTCTCCGGGAGAGTTCAAGCTGTACAGGTGCAGGAACAATATGTGGGACGTAGTAACCCCTATCATCGTGGGCGGGCGGCACGTCGGCTATGTCTTCGCAGGGCAATTCTTTTTTGAGGACGAGCCTCTTGACTATGAGCTTTTCCGGTCTCAGGCTAAACGATACGGTTTCAATGAAGAGGAATACATAGAAGCGCTTGAAAAAGTTCCTCGGTTGAGCAGGGAGGCTGTGGACACTGGCATGGGCTTCTTCATGACCTTTGCCAATATGCTCTCACAGCTAAGCTACAGCAACATCAAACTGGCCCAGGCGCTGACGGAACGTGATGCCCTTGTGAATGCGCTGGAGGAGAACAGGGAAGATTTCGACCGCGCCCAGACTGTGGGAAATATCGGAAGCTGGCGTCTGGATGTACGTAAAAATGAATTGACGTGGTCTGATGAAAATCACCTTATCTTCGGCATCCCAAAAGGTACCCCTTTGACCTATGAGACTTTTCTTTCAACGATTCATCCGGATGACAGAGAATATGTCGACAAAGAATGGAAGGCAGGGCTAGAAGGGGAACCATACGACATAGAGCACCGTATTATCGTGGACGGTAAGATCAAGTGGGTACGTGAAAAAGCATATCTTGAATTTGAAAAAGACGGAACGCTGATCGGCGGTTTCGGTATAACGCAGGACATCACCAAGCGCAAAAAAGCAGAAGAAGCTCTGAGAATATCAAATATTTATAACCGCAGTTTGATTGAAGCCAGTCCGGATCCCCTTGTAACCATCGGGCCGGACGGAAAAATAACCGATGTCAATAATTCCACTGAAACAGTTACCGGCTATTCCCGAGACGAACTCATAGGTACCGATTTCTCAGACTATTTTACTGAGCCTGAAAAAGCGAAAGAAGTCTATAGGCATGTGTTTCAGGAAGGATTGGTACGGAATTACCCTCTTGAGATTCAGCATAAGGATGGGCGTATAACTCCTGTTTTGTATAATGCCTCAGTTTATAAGGGCGAATCTGGTGAGGTTATCGGGGTCTTTGCTGCTGCACGTGATATTACGGAACTTCAAAAGGCAGAAAAAGCTCTAAAAAAAGCACACGATAATTTAGAAAAACTGGTTGAAGAGCGAACAATGCAGCTTGAAGGTGCTTATAAATCATTAAAAGAAAGTGAGAAAAGCCTCTCTGAAGCTCAAAAAATGGCACACCTTGGAAATTGGGACTTGGACCTTGTGACCGGTAAAGTTCACTGGTCTGCAGAACTTTTCAGTATTTTTAAACGTGATCCTCAAAAATCCGATGCAAGTTATGACGAGCTTTTAAACTATGTGCACCCCGATGACCGGGATTATGTGATTAATATAATTAAGGGAAAATTAACAGGGGAGCGCCATGGCATTGATTATCGAATCGTCCTGGATAATGGGGAGGAACGCACAGTTCATGCGGAGAGAGAAATTATTTTTGATCAGAATAATATCCCTGTTCGAGCCAAGGGGATAATTCAGGATATTACTGAGCGTAAAAAGGCTGAAGAAGCTCTGGAAAAAATACAGGAAACCCACATAAAAGAAATCCACCATAGAATCAAAAATAACCTGCAAGTAATCTCCTCCCTGCTCAGTCTCGAAGCTGAAAAATTCAGTGATGCAAAAATGCTTGAAGCCTTCAGGGAAAGCCAGAACCGTGTAGCTTCAATGGCCCTGATTCACGAAGAACTCTATAAGGGAAACGAGCTGGACACACTTGATTTTGCAGCTTATCTTCAGAAGCTGACTGCAGATCTTTTCGATTCATATAATCTTAGAAATAGTAGTATCAGCCTGAAGCTGGACCTTGAGAATATTCATCTTGATATGGATATTGCAATACCCCTTGGCATTATTGTAAACGAGCTGGTCTCAAATTCCCTGAAACATGCCTTCCCCTCTGGAAAAGCGGGCGAAATTCATATAAGCTTCTTCAAAAAAGAAAGTTTTGCCGCAAACTCTGACACCCCAGGCCCGTGCACTTCCTGCATGGGAAAAAACGGTTTACATTACATACTCACTGTAGAGGATAACGGAAAAGGCATTCCCGAAGAAATTGAGTTTTCAAACACGGACTCCCTTGGACTTCAGCTTGTAAATCTTCTTGTTGAGCAAATAAATGGTCGTATAGAACTCAAAAAGAATCGTGGAACAAAATTCGCTATCCGGTTTGGAAATGTCTAAACTTGAGTTATGTCTACTTGAATCGGAATCGAACCAGAGCAATAAAATTGCTGTCGGGTTTAAGGGAACTTGTTTTTAAGCTTCAAAGCGTGATATATACTCGAAGTGGCTATGTTAATTCGTTTGGTTTAACTCAAATAGACAAACTGCAGAGATACAGTATTTGAGTGGAAAATCCTGATGGTAATATTTTCTATTCTTGAAACTGTGGAATCTTGAAATTGTGGAATCTTGAAATTGTGGAATTGTTTACCAATACTTCCATTATAGCGTTTTATTCTCTGTATTCTCCGGAAGCAGATTGATGCTTAACCTGCTGTTATCTTAGATCAACTTTTGAATATTGATCGTCGTAAGTTTCCAATCAAAAAAGAGAAATAAAGAAAATAAAGAGATTGAATATGATATTTGGAAACGGATGTAAGCTACCCATTAAAAACAGCAAAGAGCCTTTCTTTTTAATGTTTTTGACGTTTAAGCTTTAGATGCCAGCAACAACTTTAGATGCCAGCAACAACTTTAGATGCCAGCAACAACTTTAGATGTCAGCAATAACTGGAACGTTAACACTCTTTTCCTATTACGGACAGCTGGGTTTCGCACTGGTCCCTACTGAAAATAAAGTATAAAGTGGAGTAATCCCAGAACTCTTTCATCTATTCTGATCTATTCCATGGGTTTTCAAAATCACTCCATATTGCCCTGTCTTTCTGGACATGATCCTTATATGGAGTGGATGGAAATAGCCAGAATCACACATTTACATCGCAGCGTAGGCACTTTTCCGCCTTTCAGTAAGTATTTATTATCTGGTTCACTCAGGAAATGTTTGTTAGGAAAAAATACATTTTTTGACTCTAAATATTCATAACCCCCGGCAAGTTCAGGGTTTCCATCGCGTGTGGTAAAGGGCAATTCAATTTCCCGGACAATACTCTAATGTCTCTCCCGCTGACATAAACATTACAACTTCCTCATCTACTGGTGTATGTGGATCAAATTTTCATTTTTTCTGAAAGAAAATCATATTATGTCCATTTTCCGGACCATATTTAGTCTTATGATATATTTCCTTAAAAAGAGTACGTTGAAAAAGTACGTATTATGGTCCCGCTAAGATTCGAACTCAGGACCTCCGACATGTGAAGGCCAATGTAATTGCAACATCAATGTCATGAGAAATATCTCAGGCAGATCAGGAAAAAAACGACAATCCAACTCTTAATGATACCCGGTTATAGCACATTGATTCATTTAAGGATTGGCTCTATTCTAAAAATATCTCTAAAATCGCGATTCGTGATTATTTTTGTGCACTGGTTAAATTTTTAAAATCAAATTCTAATTTGATGTCGTCTTCATTCCCTACTGGTAATTCAAATGTGAAACTGCTTCCCTTTCCAACTTCGCTTTCAATCCAGATCTTCCCGCCGTGAAGTTCTACAAGTTTCTTCACGAGAACAAGCCCAAGCCCTGTCCCGCAGTACTGCCTGGCGGATGAGGAATCGATCTGAGTAAATGACTGAAAAAGTTTTTTCTGGTCCTCAGAAGAAATACCTATTCCCGTATCCTTTACGGAAAAAAGAGCTCTGTCTCTGCTCTTTTCACAGTGGATCGAGACCCTGCCTCCTTCCGGAGTAAACTTAATTGCATTGCTAACAAGATTATAAAGGATCTGGATAAGATAGTTTTTATCAGCCTGAATATCTCCAGAGCCCGGTCCTACTTTAAAGTCTATTTCAAGGGATTTGTCCTGGGCAAGGGGGAAGAGAGTAGCCTTTACCTCTTCGAAAACCGAGACAACAGAAAACTCACTGTAATGTATTTCCATTTTTCCAGCTTCCACTTTTGAGAGGTCAAGAATATCGTTTATAAGTCCCAGGAGGTGTCTTCCGCTTACAGATATATTCTTAATGTACTTCAGCTGTTTTTCGTTGAGTTCCCCAAAAATTCTCTCAATGAGAATATCCGAAAAACCAATGATGGAATTCAGAGGCGTCCGCAGTTCGTGACTCATATTAGCAAGGAACTCACTCTTTGTGCGGTTGGCAGTTTCTGCTTCTATCCTGGCATTGAGCATAGCTGCTTCCGCCTGTATACGGTCGGTTATATCTCTTATCACAGCCTGGATGGTGTTATTTTGCGTCTGGAGTAGTGAAGCACTAATGTCCGTAAAGATAAAAGATCCGTCTGATCGTATCATTCTGAATTCCTTACGTGTGGAACCCGTTGTCCTTACTTTCATCATTTCGGATCTGGCTTCTTCCCTTTCTTCTGGGTAAATCAGTTCTTTTATTGATTTTTGTTTTAATTCTTCTTCACTATAACCCAATATTTCACAGGTCATTTTGTTTGCTTCAAGTATTCGTCCGGTAAAGTTGTGGATTATTATGGCGTCATTCGACTTCTCAAAAACGCTCCTGTATTTAATTTCACTTCTGGCTATTTTTTCTTCTGCTTTCTTCTGCTCACTGACATTTCTCACCACGGCAAGGGCAAGGTTAGGGTGTCCCTCAAGCACCTTGGAACTGCCTTCTGCATCAAAGGTCTCACCATCTGCTTTTTCGTACACTGTATTGATATGAATAAATCTCTTTTTTCTTAATCTCTCCATTGCCAGAGTACCGGCATCTCTCTGGTCAGGAGGCAAGAGATCTACCACATTCATTGCCTGAAGTTCTTCCCCTGTGTATCCAAACATCTCACAGGTTTTCTTACTTACTTCCACTATCTGACCGTCAAGCCGATTCAGGAATATGGCGTCATTTGATTGTTCGAAAAGTGCCCTGTATCTTTCCTCATTGCGCTTCAGTTCTTCCTGGGCTTCTCTACGCTCTGTTACATCCTGCAGTGTACCAACTAATTTTATAACTTTATCATCTTTTATTACCGGACTGACAATTGTTCTTACCCATTTATGTTTACCTTTTGCTGAAATGAATTCCAGTTCCTGATCAAATGATTTACCTTTCTTCGCAGCATCATTAATTGCTTTTCCAAAGATTTCTCTTGAGCCGGAGGGAAAGCTATACAACCTGTTCTCTGGATTCACAGACTCGTCTTTTCCATGAATCCTTGCAATTTCAGGTGTCCATATAATCACACCGGACACTACATCAAGCTCCCATCCTCCGATTTTGGCTATTCTGCCGACTTCACTCAGAAGAGCCTCACTTTCACGCAGTTTATTTTCTGTCTGCTTGCGATGTGTAATATCTCTGACAACTGCCTGGGCTATACCATGATATCCTTCAAGGAGTCTGGCACTTATCTCCACATCTAAAATATCCCCATTTGCAGTGAGACATTTAGTATCACCCCGTACAGCCCTTTCAATTCCTAATCTTTTCATTACCTCCTGACCTTTCTTCAGACTTTCCGGGATCAACAGGTCATGAACATTCATTTTTTGTAACTCTTCCTTTGAATATCCGAGCATCTTAGAGGCGCTATCGTTCACTTCCAGTATCTGCCCTTCGAGAGTATTTATAAAAACAGCATCGCTCAGTTGTTCTATAAGAAATCTGTATCGCTTCTCACTACGAATGACTTCTTCCTCAGCCATCTTCTTGTCGGTAATGTTCACTGATGTTCCGTATGTAATAAAGGTTCCATCATCCAGGCGGTGAGAAGATCCTATGGTGTTTATCCAGACGGGTCTGCCGTCATTAGATACCAGTCTGTAATCTATGCTCAGAGGAGTATCAGGTTGCTTAAAAGACTGTTCAAGTGCTTCCATTACTTTCGCCATATCTTCCGGATCGATATGCGCAAAAAGCTTATCCCAGTCATCTTCTATGATGCCATCCGGGAGTCTCAGTACTTTATTTACAGGTTTGGAAATATAGGTATTCAGTACATTTCCTTCTTTGTCAAAGGTAGCTTTCCAGATCGCTGCATCCAGGGAATTAACGATCTCTTCATATTCCTTTTCTCTTTTAAGTAGCATCGACTCTGTATTTTTGCGTTCGAGGATATTTGCTATCATACCCCCGGCAATCTTCAAAACATTAAGTTCTTTATTATCCCAATTACACCTTTTTCTTTTTGAATCGACTCCGATAAAGCCTTTAAAAGTGCCGTAGCGTGAAAGAGGAATCATCGCAACGGATTTAATATTCAGATCCTGCAGCATCTTCTGTAAATACTCTTTTTCTTTCGGAATTTTATCAATGTCAGGGATATTAACAATCTGAAAATTACTCAGTCGTTCAAATACAAGCTTTTTAGTATCCGATTTCTCGTTAAGTTGTATTTTGGAGATTACACCATCTGCACGCCACTCATGTGTTTTGATGATGTAGTCTGTGTTTTCAGCAACACTGAACAGAAACGCTCGATCTGCACCTATGAAATCCGCCAGGTCTTTTAAAGTCTTATTGATGTCCCTGTCAATATTTTTAAAGTTACTATTTATAAAACGATCAGATATCTGTGATATCAGTTTGTCCTTGCGTGTACTTTGTTCAAGTGCAGCCTTTTCTCTTTTTTTATTAGTAAGGTCTTCAATAATCGCATGACATCCGTAAACGAATCCTTTCTCATCTTTTTGGGGAAAGACCTTAAAACTTAGAAAAAGTTCCTTATTCCGGACCGATCTGTAAAGCGTTTCTATCGAAGAGTTCCTGCCTGTTGTAAATGTTTCTTCAATAGCAGCTGATATGCCACTTTCAACCAGAGGTAGAAAAGTAAGTACGTTGAATTGCTTTGTGAAATCCGCGGAAGGAGACCCAAGTAGATTCAACAGAAAATCATTTAGTGCGGTAATATTTCCTTCTCTATCACATGAAAGTATTCCAAGGGGTAGGTCGTCAATGAGGTTCTCAAAACATTCGTGGTGTTTTGCCGACAGGTCTGAAGGCTCAGTGGTATGGTTGTGATACTCTTCGGTCATGTTTTTCAGTTAAATTCCAGTGATCAAAATACCATATATTGTGGATAGCTTTCATTATTATTTTAGTATAATGTAATATATATATTTTATTAAATTATTTTTGTTTCTGTTTTTTAGTTCATTAGATTTTGCCATAATTTCCTTTGTTTTAATTGCTGTCTCTCATAAGTTTTTGCTTTTGATTAACTGTGTTCCCCAGGCACTCTAATGAAATTCCGGATAACAGTAGTATTGTAAACGTATCTACAGGGCGGGATGACCTCACAAATACTATGCAAAGACCACTCTATTAATATAATAAATTTTGAATTTAAACTGTTCTAAGGAACTGGAATGTGATCAATATGCAACACTCAGATCGATAATAACACAAATCTAGCACAGTTTGAAGAACCATCAACTTTGAATCAAGGCTTGAAGTTGTAGAACAGAACCTCTCTTTAATATTAAAATCGTAAAACAAGCATGATGGGTCTGCTGAGATTCGAACTCAGGACCTCCTCCGTTTGAAGTCGACGTTAAATTCATAGATTTCAAAAAAAGCCCGGTATCGGGTGAATATTATATTTTTAATTTCTCAAAATAGGTGTTTCCTCAAAATTACTCTCGAGTAACCATGCCATTGTGCAGAAAACAGGTAGTTCTCACAGGGCATGGCACAGTTTTCCTCGCCACTTCTCTTTCTCCATATCTTCTGCCTTTTTTGCGGGGTGACCGCGCATAACTTGATTTTAGGAGTTAATTATGATGTTTTAGACTGTTTTTTTCTTTGAATATGGGAACAAAGGAATACCTGAGAAAGTCGAATGTAGAGACTGAAATTAAGCCAGATTAAAAAATATGAAAAAATAGCAAAATAAGAGAAGAATAAGAGAAAAATAAGAGAAAAATAAGAGAAAAATAAGAGAAAAATAAGAGAAGAATAAGAGAAAAATAAGAAAAACAAAAGAAAAATAAGAAAAACAAAAGAAAAACAAAAGAAAAGCCGAGGCTTTTCAAAAAAAACTATAAATTATCAAACTTTTGAGAACCAACTCAGCTGTAAACAACCCAAGCAGTACCAAAAATAAAAGAATCAAAAGGTTGAGTATGACCGGGCCAATTCTTACTCGAACTCTTCCTAGTTCATACACTCCAATTACCATATATAATAATGATAGATCGATATATCTTACTTTTGGTCATCGCTTTTGGGTTTTATCATCATTCCCTCTCTAATTCTTCAGTCTGCTTTGCCAGCCAGTTAAGCTATTCTTGTTTTTCAGCCAGATTATCTTTAAGCTTCTTCAATTTTTCTTCTTGCTCTGTGCCTTTTTTATCCTCTTTATGTAATTCCAAACGCAAGAGAACAGTAACATCCTTTCCCACGTTCTTAGGCCCTATAGATGATAATCTCCCCTTCGAATCAGCCACACAAGTATAAACCGTATCATCTGCAAGCAATTCTATTTTGTGATCCTGTATCTCTTTATGCCCTAAAATCACTATACAATGTTTTCCTGCATTAGCGATACCTACATTTGTGGGTATTCCCCTCGCCATCACAGTCTGATGGAGCACTTCTTTAACTGATTCAAGAATAATGATAATCCGCCAGTGATTAATCGGCCATAAAATCGATTTTGATGGTTTGTTTGACGGTTTTTCACTCATTTTTTAACTCCATGTATCTATTCCCAGGTATCTATCAATCATTTCAATCAATCATTTCAATCAATCATTTCAATCAATCATTTCAATCAATCATTTCAATCTCTACGTATTCAAGCAGTCTCTTGAGATTAATCAGAACTTCAAGTAATCATAATTTTGGTTACGTGAAAATCAGAAGTATTGACGAATCCTTCGTCAACCGCATGTAGTATGTTGTAACATTTTCTGTGATCATAGGAGCACAATAGTCAGAGTTTCGAAAAAAATCCAAGGGATTATTTAGAGAGATATTCTTTTATTTAGGGGATATTCTCTTATTCAGGGGGATATTCTTTTATTTAGGGAGGTATTCTTTTTGTACTCCCGTTTTGCTCGGTTTATTTGAAAGTTTTGAGCTCATGATTTCCTTACCCATTCCATGCTTTCTTCATACAATTTGTGGTATTCATTTTCTACGGGGGTTCCGCCTTTTTTCAAAAGCAGCCGAATAACACCTGACACAATTTGAAGTATGACCCTACTGAATAAAAAAAAGAAAATAAAGTATCCAAAAAAAGATATATCTTCTATCATTTTCTTAATATCTCCTTGTATTACTCATATAACCAATACCTTTACCCATGATAACCGATAACCTTGCCCACAAACCGGTTAAATAAAAAATATATGGGTCTCCCTCATCCCTAACAATAAAGTTTATTTGGTTCACTTTGATTCTTGCGAGTTCTCTTTTGTTTTAATATAATTACTATGTCTATCTGACCATCCAGACGTATACTATTTATAGTTTTCGTACTGTACGAATGATATTTAAAGTAAACATAATGGATTCAAAATACTACGAAGAGCCATACAACACAGGGCAAAACTACATATCAAATACCCTTTTATAAGTTTACAGCAATCGGAAATTAATCTTGTCGGAGAAACTGCTTATGTTTTCAAAACAAGATATAATGGCAAGTCTTTGTCTGTGATTTCCCTTAATGAAGAATTTAATGGCGAACTTAAAGTTGTGCAAACCGGAAGCAAATCTTATCTTGAAACAAAAGTTAAAGCGTTCGAAAAGGAAGTATCGAAAGCCTTTAATTCCAAAAAAAACCTGAAAACTAGTGAAATAGTACCATTTTAGGTAAAACGTTGCTGTTCTCAATGAGTTGAACACAGAAATTATTGAGGGATAAAAAACTTAAATGTAGAGATTATTTTTACAATTAATCTTCCAGATTCATTTTTGGAAGAATAGATTATTGGCAAATTTTATTCCCATGTTATATGCCAATGAGATTACTACTATAGCTGTTATTGACGCTACAAAAAAAGGCACCACAAAAATACTCAGCACCTTTTTAGCAGTCAGTACCTTTTTAATTCTGTCAAATATTTTATTTCCCATCAGTCATTATCCTATTCAGTTGTTATCCTATTGTATCTTTAGTTCTAATTTTCGTTCAATTTGATCTAATTTTAAGAGTGTTTATTTAATTTTAAGAGTGTTTATTTAATTTTAAGAGTGTCTATTTTTATGCACTTTCTTAGCAGATTTACTGAGTGAAGATTGTATTGCCAATTAATCTTTCAGATTACTTTCTGGAAGAATATGTTATGGTAAGTTCTGCTCCCAAATTATCTGCTTATAAAATTGATTTTGGAGATTTTATATTCTATTAGTTCTTTATACAATAGGGACTTCCCGAACTTATCAAAAATTGAAGGTTTAGTTTTTTAAACATGCCCTCATAAATTCGAGATAAATAAAATCGAGATAATAGCGAGTATGACAAAGATTATGATGAGCCATTTTGCAATCTGCATAGAGAAACCGGCAATTCCTTTTGCGCCCAATATATATGCAATCAATGCTAATATTAAAAAGAATATTGCAAGTCCTATCAAGTCAATTATGTTTCATTCCCCCAGTGGTATTTAACCGATAATTTAGTGCCTGTATTAAAATTAAATTTGAGTATACAATTGGGATAGGACTTACGCATTTGAACTGAAAAATAGTCTCATTAAGCTGTCAAATGTCTAAAATGCAAATTTAAACCATAATGGCTAATGCATTTGATTTCATATATCGAGTGCGTAATTCCTATGAAATAAAATACTATCTTTAAGGCCGATATGTACCTGAATTTCGAAAAAAATTTACAGTACGATTTTTAAAGTTGGTATTGTTCATTACCCAATTGTACGAATGACTTGAACTTTAAAACAGCTTCCTAGAGATATTTTCCTTTTTAATTAAGCGGTTGTGTAATCTCTGTCTGCTCTGGCAACTCTACCTGCCAGTAAGGTTTGTGGCCATAATAAATGTACATGCTGCCAAGCCACCCGCGGTCAATTACAGGCCAATGGTCTTTATCAAAACCCTCTGCCTTTTCCAGGATTTCTTTATCGACATTAAGGATGAAGGAGTGCTCATGCGGCTTCAGTGAAAGAGCCTTCCAGGGAATAGCGAATAGTTTGTTACCCATACCCAGGAATCCGCCAAAAGAGAGTACTGCATATGCTACTCTTCCATCTTCGAGATCGATCATTAACTCTTCAATCTTCCCGAGGTCCTCTCCGGCTCTATTGACTACCTTATCCCCTTTTATCGTGCTTGCTGACAAAAAATGCGAATTCTCTGTACTTTCCATATTTCCAACTCCTATAATTTTTCTAACTCCTCAAATTTCAGGAGATATATATTAAAGCCTGTGCACTCAGCACAACTTCAAAATCTCTTTCCCCATTACTACCAGAATCTGGATCCAGATAAAATTCCAGATCAAAATAAGATAACAGCAATTTTCAGTTTTGCAGGATTACTACCCTGACTTTTATCAACGGCAATTACCAAAATCGGGTAGTGGGTGAGTTACTGAAAACCATGAACATGAGAATCTCTACATTCTCCAAACATGTAAATTGTGCCTGGTTTTCCAGATTTAATTAATAACTCACAGACAAGAATTATTATTTAGATGTCTCTACTTTGACATCCGGATTTGATACTTTCTCATCTTTTACTGCTTCTTTAGTAACTTCTGGTGCAATAATTTTGTCTGTTTTACTCATGGTTTTTACCTCTTTATCTTTTTCAGGCAGGTGAGCTATAAATTTAGCTCTCCAAATATATTTTAGCTTTCTCACATATTCCATATGACCTTTCATGCAGGTGAGTTATATATTTAGATTCCCCAAATATCCTGCATGACATAACAGTATTTAAACCTATAAATAGGCATGTATATTTAAAATTTATTTCATATGTATAAAACAATCAAAATTTAGTGGTTAAGATGTAATGAAAAAGGTGAAAGGCGTAGCGAAAAATGTAGCCCCGATCCGAACCTTTGGGACCCACTATAGGATCGATGCAAAAAAACTATAAACCGTTATGATACCAAAAAAACCGTTATGATGCCAAAAAAACCGTTATGATGCCAAAATACTGGCTTATTTTAAATATTAATGTTAATATTCGGACAAATAAAAGCCAGCTCAATCCATAAATCATATCCAAAAAATAAGACCTTCTAGATATCACCAGATCTTCCACTAGGGCTTTTATTTTCCGTATTATCCGGAAGCAGCTTGCGTTTAACCTGCTATTTTCCTGAATCAGGGTTTAAATATGGGCAGCTTGCTTACGCATAAAAAGAGATGGGTAAAGCAGAGCCGGATAAAGAGGACCTTAAGACTACATATCATAATTATTCCCTGCAGGTTCAATCATTGATAAATGAAAAGGTTATAGAGACACCTGGAGGAAAAAAGAGATAGCTGAAGTTTTGTTAACTTCGCATACTCGACTTTTAATAATTCATTGATTCTATTCTTTTAATTAAGTTAGAAATATTAGCTCTTGGGTTGTATGGCAGAACGCTTACAATCTCACCAAATCTGGAGATGTACATATCCAGGCCATGTGAAGTATTTACTTTTCTAACCGTGTATCCTTTTTCGAATATCATTTTGGACCTCCCATTACTAACATGGCTGTATAAATATATAAATATTTTTTCAAGGATAAATCGTTACAGATTATAGTTATTAATACTTAATCGGTTCACAACATACCAGGAAAATGAAAGAATTCAAAATTAACCGAGAGCATCAAGAACAGTTATAACAATTTTAAGGAAAATGGATAAAATACAGAAGAGGAGAAGAAGAAAAGATATATTATATATTTTTTCATTCCTCCTGTGGATTAAATACTAGAAATATCCCATCTATTCTTTATGTTCCTTTCTTCATATATTTGATAATATAAATCCTGAATACTTCATACATTTTTTAAAAAAATACTCTTTTAATTTTAATATAATCTATACTCATGAATATTTTTAGTAAATGAAATTATATCCAGAATATCTCGTTCATCCTGAGCTCAGGTTGATTCCAAGTTTGATTGCATGCAAACCTCAAGATAATTGAGAATGAATAATAAACTAAATAGTGTTGCCATCAAGGAATAAAATCTGATCTCGAAATAAAATAAATAGCTGGAATAGAGGCTCAATACATTCTTAAAATCAGAGTAAAAGACAAAAAACAAAGTGGGCCCGCTGAGATTCGAACTCAGGACCTCCGCCGTGTGAAGGTTGGGGAATAAGGACACAAGCACCGTGTTTGATGAGCCAAGTATGATAGCACTTTCTTTCTCTTTGATCGAATGATTAAATCAACAGAACAATGATGAACAAAAGGATAATGCTCTTAACAATATATGGGCTGAGCATAAGGACAAATTCAAAGAATGGACACTCCTAAAAGCCATAAAAAAATGTTAAGTTGGAGATCAGATAAAGGTGATTTGGAATCGATGAGTTGTGCAATCTAATCTCCAGTGTGGTCTCAAGATTCACACCTTTTTACTTGGAAACATATATTTACATTATTTTTCCAAAGATCATTGAGGTTACTTTTATCAGCACGTAAGCTATTGGCAATGATGCTAGAAACATGTACAGAAAAAATCCAAGCGAGCTCAGACCTCTCATCATCCGAACTTCAATGCTGTTTCCCCCGCGGATTACAGTACCATCATAACATATTGCGCTGTCAAACTGCCTGAAATATGTCTCATTCTGTTTCATATATTTCCCCTACTGTTTTTCCCCACTGTAAAGTTCTTTTTGATTGTACTTCTTTGATAGTAAATACAAATACTTTCTATAAATAGTTATCTCATTGAACTAATATTAGTTAAACGGTATTTCTGAGATATTGATGATATCATATTAGTCAGATGGGTATAAAAGCCGGAAAAATAATTGACGACAGCTCATTTATGTATTATTTTTTGGTCTTCGCTACAATGTCTAATGAGTATTTCTTCAAAAATTATTTTTAATGTTTTAATTAATAACTTTGATCAGTTTCTTCATTTATCTTCAGCCTTTACTGAGGTTATTCCTTCAAGTTTAAGAGAAAAGGAATGCCTGTTTATGTAACCGTCTTTGATGAAAAGCTTAAATGTGAACTTAAAGTTACACAACCAGAAGCAAAATTTGACCTCGAAACAAGATTTGAAGCATTAGAAATGAATCTCTATGAACCTCTAAATCCGAAAACAAAGAAACTAAAGACAAAAAAGAAGAGTGGGTTCGCTGAGATTCGAACTAGGGACCTTCTCCCTGCAGTTTGATGATATTGAGGTGGTTACTGTGTATGTTTCTGAGGCCTTGTAATTTTTGATAAGTCAGAGAATGTTTCTATTATAGAAGCGATTGAAAATAATCTAAAAATTTTCTAATCATATCGAAAAATACCGTTTTTATACTAAGAATTCTCTTTTTAGAAACACATTATATTATGTCACATTTTTAACTTTTTTCCATTAGAAGTACAAAAATTTCATTTACTGAGGTTTAAAATGAGAGAAATGAAACGTGACAAAACAAGAAGAGATTGTGCTTTCACTAGAGTTTTAGGAGTGGTGTTGCTGGTGCTTTTAACACTGGTGAGTATCGCAGGAGCGGAGCCATTTGCATATATTACAAACTCACGCACCAACGATGTTTCTGTAATTGACACCGTAACAGACACTGTTACAGCCACGGTGAAAGTAGGAGACACACCTGATGGAGTTGCGGTCACTCCTGATGGAACAAAGGCATATGTTGCTAATAGAGACAGTAATACTGTCTCTGTGATCGACACAGCAACAAACACTGTGACAACCACGGTAAAAGTAGGAGCAAATCCTCGGGGAATTGCATTCATCTCTGATGGGGTAAAGGCGTATGTGGCGAACTACGGGGATAATACTATCTCTGTAATTGACACTGAAGCCAGTACTGTTGTAGCCACGATAAATGCAGGTGATGGACCCTTTGGGGTTGCAGTCACCCCTGATGGAACAAAGGTATATGTATCGAATGCTAACAGAAACACTATCTCTGTAATTGATACAGCAACAAACACTGTTATAGCCACAGTGAAAGTAGGACGTAGTCCTCGGGGTATTGCAGTTACTCCAGATGGGAAAAAGGTATATGTGGCGAACTTTGCGCGCACAACTGTCTCCGTAATTGACACAAACACAGATACTGTCATAACCACAATGAATGTAGTAGATCCTGTTGGGGTTACAGTCACTCCAGATGGGAAAAAGGCATATGTGACGAACTTTAACACTGTTTCTATAATTGACATAGCAACGGACACTGTTACAGCTATGATAGATGTAGGAATATGGCCCGAGGGTATTGCAGTCACTCCAGATGGAACAAAGGTATATGTAGCGAACTCTGCAAGTCATACTGTCTCTGTAATTGACACGGCTACAAACACTGTTACAGCCACTGTGGAAGTCGGAACCTGGCCTTGTGGATTTGGGCAGTTTATAGTTCCTGCCTCTCATAGCAAAGACAATAGTACAGTCATTGTCAGCACTAATACGACCGGCAACTCAATGGATAAGAACACTGAAGTCGAGACTTCAATAAAGCCTGAAAATGGCACTCAGGATCTTGAACAAAAGAATGTAACTACCGTAGCAAACTTTGAACAGAAGCCTGAGAAAACTCAAAGTACAAATACACCTGGCTTTGAAGCGATTGGTGGGATAGTTAGCTTACTTGCCGTGTTTCTACGAAGAGAAAGTAGGAAAGGTAATTAAGACAACAAAATGAAAAATGAAACTATTAGGGAAGTCTAAAGTTATAAAACACAAAGTAAAACCAAATGCCAAATCTGATCTTGAAGCAGGAATTGAAGCATTAGAAAAGGAGATTATAAAGACTCGAATTTAGAAAAAAAGCTGAGAAATTAAGTGGGTTCGCTGAGATTCGAACTCAGGACCTCCGCCGTGTGAAGGTTGGAAAATGAGATATGCACCGTAAATGACGAGCCAACTTCGATCAGTCTTCCTTTTTATTGAATGAGCAATTTAATCAACAGAATACTGACGAACAAAAAGGTCAGGCTCTTAACAATTTATCGTAGCAGTGATAGCAAGCGCTCACAGATACATATACAAAAGTGCCAAAGCCAATCGGTTTATGTGATCTTTGCTTTTCAACCCGAAAAAGAAAGCTAAGACAAAAGTAAAAAACAGCCTGAAAAATATCTCCGCATAGTCTATAGGATGGATTATATTCTCACTCCATAAAGCCATAATTGGAATCATTTAAATACAACTACTTTTGAATAAAAACAGATTTAGGGACAGCAATGCCAGTCTATGAAAATACAAAGTTTATCCTTGAAAAGATCGGAAGCACAACACTGGTTTGCATTACCAAGACGATTGAACCTGAACGGATAAACGAAGCCATTCGGGCCGGAGCCACTATCATTGGAGAGAACTGGGTTCAGGAGTACGAGGATAAACGTGATGATCTACTGCCCTGTGAGACACACCTTACAGGCCATCTGCAGGCAAAAAAAGTCAAAAAAGCCGCACATCTATTTGATGTTATTCAGTCAATTGACTCCCTGAAGTTGATAAGGAATATTGACAGGAGAGCCAGGGATATTGGCAAAGTACAGAGGGTCTATCTTCAGGTTAACATCGGCAATGAGCCACAAAAATACGGATTCCGACTTCATGAGATAAAAAACGCAATAAAAGAGATCCGCTCTTTAAGGAATGTCCGTGTGGAAGGCCTCATGTGCATCCCTCCTTTTGTACCCCCTGAACAAACCCGTTCCTATTTCAGGAAGATGAAGGCCCTTTTTGATGAAATGAAGCAGGAAAACCGGGACAACATCGATATCAGAACGCTATCCATGGGCATGTCCAGTGACTACAGGATTGCCATCGAGGAAGGAGCCACGATGATACGTGTGGGTTCTGCCATATTCGGGAAGAGGAAGTACTGAAAGTGCTGGTTCGTGGAAAAAATCCATCACTCAAAGAAAGGCGACGAAGAGGAGTGAAGTGTATGGTAGGTCCGCTGAGATTCGAACTCAGGACCTCCGCCGTGTGAAGGCTGGAACATACGACGTATGCATCGTTATTGACTAGTCAAATGCGGTAGACCTTTCTTTTTCATTAAACGAGGTCAAATCACCAGAACACTGTTCTATAAAATGAAAAATCCTGAATAAGGCGCAGATGATTAATGCGCCTTACGGGTTTTTGACAATATGAGTCCTGCAATAACTAAGATTAAAACACAGAAATAACTCATATTAGACCCTACATCCGGTACATTACTACCTGGAAATGATACATTAACAGTTTCACACACAGAACCATAAGTTTGAGACTGAGCAGTAATTCTGACAATGTATGTTTTTCCAGAATAATTAGTGACCATAAAAGAGTCAGTTACTACTCCTGTAGGGTTACTTATGTTATCATTAGTACCTGAGATTCCAGAAGGTACAAACGTTTTTCCACCACTCATAGTCCCCAGTACAAAAGTTAGGTTGCTAGACTGTGATGAAGAATCATAATAGCTTGCATTAATATAAGTTGCTGTACTGTTTATCTGTTTATATGTACAATTTGCACTAATCACAGTCTGCATTGCAGGTATTGCAGATGTGTCACCTGCAGGTATTGTGATAGTATATTGATCCAAATTAGGTGTCAATGTGCTGGTGTACTTTTGTCCATCTAAAGTAATTGTTACAATTTTATATGTGACATCTTTAGTCAAATGGAAATTTGCTCTACCGTCGTTATTTGTCCAGGCACAAAAATTCGGTTTTTCATTACTTGGGTCATTATTTGGCGTATAAATCTGAACTTCGCACCCAGGTACCTTCTCGTTTGAATTAGTACAGACATATAACCGTACATAGTGCGGTTCTAAATAATCAGGTGCTTTTGCCATTTTCAAATTTATTTCTGTATTTATACCTGTCAAATTTACTGGTAATTCAGGACTGTTAAGATAGCCTATTGCTAAAGCAGTTAAACAGTACGTGCCTTTTCCACTGTCCATATTGAATTGATAAAGCCCATCAACATCGGTAATTTGAGTACTATCCCACGTATTATTTGATAATGTTATTACAGCACTCTGAACAGGTTGACCCGTAGTTGCATCTGTTAAATATCCAAATATACCAGAATTAACTGTAGCCGATTTTCTGCCATTTACTGTGAACGAACGTGCAGGACTGCTGTATACCCATAAATTATGAACGTCATCGTGTGCCCCGATTTTAATAGCAAACAACCCGTTGTGGTTTATCGGTACATTTGCAGATGTTTGTGAAGTGTTAAGACTATATATTAAGTGAAAAGAATCGAATTTCGATGTACTGTTATATACATTGATAGAATAACTGGTTGCATTTAAATAAGTCCAGCTTATGCTTACGTATCCGTTAACAGTTGAAATTGTACTGCCATTAGCCGGAAAAGTAACGGAAGGTACCTCAGAACCGTTGTAAACAGGTAAATTTCTTGTACCATTTTCTGCAACATATCCATAATCTTTTGTGCCCCTGGAGCTTGAATAGGAGCTGGTTACAATATTGCCAGTCGATGCAATATACATTCCATTAATTCCATTATATGCAGGGCTGTTATAGAATATGTTATTCGAAACAGTACCTCTGCCTGAACAGGCACCATCAGCCGGATCTTGGTAGACTGTATTTAATTGAAGTGCTGAAAATATATTATTATGAATATTAAGACCTGTTACATCTCCTCCCATTACTTCTACGCCAGCATTACCAGAACCAGCATCAGAGTAGAAAGTATTCCTGTAAATTTGAACGTTTTTCGTATTATGAATTTTAATGCAAGAATTTATGAAAGTGCCCCAGCAATTATTAAATATTGAAATTCCATCACCGGCAGACCACGCATCAAAACTGTCATGACCGGGTTTACAGACTGTATTATAAACCTGAACATTGCTGGTATTTTTTTTACAGAAAATAAAGTCACCCATACTGTACTGCATTTTTAAGTCGTGAATATCTACATTTGAGCAGCCAGACAAATAAACTCCTTTTTCATACTCCCTATACTTGTTGCTTGCCGCATGCATTATGCTTAATGATTCCCAACCACCATCAATTAAGAAATTTGAAATTTCAATATCAGAAATACCTTCACAGAGAATAATATTTTGAGTTGCAAAATTAGAGCTCGGATTGTCACAATAGATAACAGTCGCACCAATCCCATTTCCATTAAGGGTTACCCCTGATTTCATGATTATTGGTGAACTTATGTGAAACATAGTCGGTGCAAGCTGTACAGTGTCACCTGAATTCGCTGATTGTATGGCAGCGTTAATAACATTCTGGTCGTCTGAGCCTGCAGGGCTAAAGGAAGTTCCTGGGCTTACATTGATAACCGCACCTGAACAATTTGCTGAAAAAAAACAGATAAATAAAATAAAAGAAATGAAAAGAGTTTTAGTATTCATATTTATCACTAAACTCTTTTACATTTATAATTTATTATATTTTTTGTATCCACCCTTTTATTCTCAAAGTTAAAAGACAGGTTTCAGAATTTCAATTTTAGCAATGTAAATAAAATATGAGCTCTTGAATTCTGTTCAAGGTTGTAGTAACCCAAAAAAATCTTACTCCGGAAAACATAAGTATCTATAAATATCAATTAGTTATTAATCAATAACTTTCTATTACGTAATCATTTATGAAATTCAAAACACTAAGAGCTGTTACAAATCTACTGGAGACGCAGAAATGACAGAAGCATTAAGTTCTGATAAAGCAAAGCCTTCCCCAACTCTTAATACTATTCTTATGGTCGAAGACACTCTGAAAAACAGCCCGAACAGTGTTGTAACAGTTGCCGAACTCAAAAAAATGTTGCCAAGACAGGTAAATCATAATACTCTGATGGTTATTCTGGACTATCTGGAGCAGAGTAATAAAATTGCTGTCGGGCTTAAGGGAATAACCTGGATTCACAGCAGGAATGAAAACCTGAGAAAGGCAGTGGTTCAGGGACTTGAACTATGAAACATGTTCGAGTGATCCTATCACCGGAAGCCGCAGATACATATAATTCTCTCATGAATAAAGCACAACAATCAAAGCAGGAAGAGATAATCTTTAATGCTTTTCTTCAAAAAGTGAAACTGATAAAGGAAAATATCCACTATGGACAACCAATTGCCAAAAAACTGATTCCTGCGGAATACAAAACAAGGTACGGGATAGTGAATCTTTTTAGAGTTGAGCTTCCTAATTTTTGGAGAATGCTTTACACGCTTACAGCAGGAAGTTCAGGTATTGAGATTATCGTATTGGTGCTTGACATAATTGACCATAGAAAGTACGATAAAAAATTCGGTTATAAAAAGTAAGTTTTAGCTGTGATTTATAGGATTCTATAATCCGGTCTAATTTTTTCAAAAAGTCAGAAAAGATGCTCTATATACTCTAAAACCAAAAAATAAGACTAAAACAAAGTGGGCCCGCTGAGATTCGAACTCAGGACCTCCGCCGTGTGAAGGCTGTACAGAGGCAGAAAGGACAATATTTTGTATATTGCCATTGTCACAAATATAAAAGAAACAGAGTCTGAAATACACAAAAATAAGGATTAAAACTTCTTATCTTCATCGATAATCTCACGAATAACCCTGCAAGGATTCCCAACGGCGACAACGCCAGGCGGAATATCTTTTGTCACAACACTTCCAGCGCCGATAACAGTATTATCTCCGATAGTTATTCCAGGCAGTACAACAACATTGCCGCCTATCCATACATTGCTACCGACTTTAATGGGATAAGCATACTCCAGTCCTGCGTTACGACGTTCTGCATCAAGCGGATGTCCATCTGTATAGAAGCCACAGTGTGGAGCAATCATCACATTATCACCAAAAACAACCTTTGCTCCGTCAAGGATGATACAGTTGTGATTTGCAAAGAAATTGCTTCCTATTTCGATGTTGTAACCATAGTCGCATATAAATGGCGGCTCAATAAGAAAAGAACCCCTGGTTTTGCCAAAAAGTTTCTGAATTAAAGATGTCCTTTCCCCAATTTTTGCTGGATGAAGCTGATTATATTCGTAGCAAAGTGCTTTACAATAATCTCGTTCATCGTTCAGCTCTTTATCATAGATTGCATTATATAATAAACCCTGGGCTGCTTTTTCTTTTTCAGTCATTTCAGTCATTGTTGTTTTCCTCTTAGTAAAATAGTAAACCTGTTTATTTAATTGCTCTTGATCAAGAACTAATGCGAAATTTAAAGTTGTACAACCAGAAATGAAATCTGATCTTGAAGCAAGACTTGAAGCATTAGAAAAGAAGCTTAATAAGCACTTAGAATCAGAGAACAAGAATAATTACGAAAGTGGGCCCGATGAGATTCGAACTTAGGACCTCCGCCGTGTAATTTGACAACTTCAAGGTAATTATGTGTACATTTTGATAAGCCTAGAATTTTCTATATTATTTAGCCCATGAGAAATAGTATAAGTGTTTTAAAATTAAATATAAATATTTTCTTTTTTTGGATAAACTCTCTCTTTTTGGAGAAAAATGTTATATACTATACATTTCTAATTTATTTTTAGAGTCAGTACGCAATTAATGTCTGAGGTTTAAAATGAAAGAAATAAAACATGATGAAACAGGAAGGGGTTGTGTTTTCATTAGAGTTTTAGGAGCATCTGTGCTAGTGCTTTTAATATTGGTAAGTATCGCAGGAGCGGCACCATTTGCATATATTACAAACTTACGCACCAATGATGTTTCTGTAATTAACACGGCAACAGACACTGTTATAACCACAGTGAACGTAGGTGACAAACCTTATGGAGTTGCAACTACTCCCGATGGAACAAAAGTGTACGTGACGAATTCTCACGAAAACACTGTTTCTGTAATTGATACCGCAACAAATACTGTTACAGCCACCGTGAAAGTAGGAGTTAGTCCTCGGGGAATTGCAGTTCTCCTTGATGGGACAAAAGCGTATGTAGCGAACAACGAAGACGATACTGTCTCTGTAATCGACACTTCAACCGATACTGTTGTAGCCACAATAAATGTAGACGACGGACCTTTTGGGGCTGTAGCCGCGCCAGACGGAACAAAGGTATATGTATCGAATACGAATCCTGAAAGTAATTCTGTCTCTGTAATCGATACAGCAACAAATACTGTTACAGCCGCCGTGAAAGTAGGACGTAGTCCTCGGGGATTGGCAGTAACTCCAGATGGAAAAAAGGTTTATGTGGCGAATTACTTTGGCATCTCGGTCTCTGTAATTGATACAACCACAAATACTGTTATAGCCACAGTAGGTGTAAGTGATCCTTTAGGGATTGCAATAACTCCAGATGGGGAAAAAGTGTATGTGACAGGATTCACCACTGTCTTTATAATTAACACAACAACTGACACTGTTACAGATACGGTAGATGTAGGACTACAGCTTTTTGGAGTTTCAGTCACCCCCGATGGAAGAAAGGCATATGTGGCTAATTCTTTTAGTGAAACTGTCTCTGTAATTGACACGACAGGAAACACTGTTACAGCAACTGTGAAAGTAGGAAAATGGCCCTGTGGCTTTGGGCAGTCTATAGTTTCGACTTCTCAAAGCAAAGGCAATACTACAGTTGTCAGCAGTAGTACAGCCAGCAGCTCGATGGATACGAAAACTAAATCTGAGACTTCAATAAAGCCTGAAAATAATACTCAGGATTTTAAACACGAAAATATAACTGCTGTAACAAATGTTGAACAGACGCCTGAGAAGACCAAAAATGCAAACACTCCTGGTTTTGAAGTGGTTGGTGGGATAGCTAGTTTATTTGCCGTGTTTCTACGAAAGTAAGAAAAGTAATTAAAAGAACAAAAAGAAAAATCAAATTTTTAGCGAGTTCTAAAGTTATATAACACGAATTAAAACCAAATATCAAGTATGATCTTTAAGCAAGAATCGAAGCATTAGAAAAGGAAGTCTATAAAACCTCTAAATCGGAAAAAAAGAAGAAACAGAAAGTGGGCTCGCTGAGATTCGAACTCAGGACCTCCGCCGTGTGAAGGCGACGTCATAACCGTCTAGACCACGAGCCCATGTATTTAAATCGAAAATTAAAAGGGTTAAGCAACCATAAAATAGAACTTCTTATGTATAAGCTTATCGCTTGCGGGCTGATTTTGGGCTTACCCGGACCTGTTATGTGATTGATTTTCATATTTTTGCCGCAGGATTTTCAGTTTTTTTGTATTTTTTTGGAGTTTTGAAGGGGGAGAGCAGCCGACCTGAATTTCTCAGTCCATGGCTGAAATTTCCATTTTTATAGCAGAAGTTTTCATTCAAGCGATAAGGTAAAAAAGTAAAGAAGTAATAATGTAAATAACTATAGAAATAATTTAATTGCCTGGTTTGTATGATAGAAATCCTGAAAATCTTCTTCACCATGCCGTTTTTGCTCTATGCGTGCTATACCGACCTGAAGGAACGTAGAGTCTCAAATAAGGTGTGGAAATACATGCTCGCATCGGGTTCGGTATTTGTAGCTTACGAAGTTTTTACCGGAGGGATTCCTTACCTTAAATCTCTTATTTTTTCCGGAGTTATTGTTTTCATCTCGATTTACATCCTTTTCCAGCTTGGGGCCTTCGGGGGCGGGGATGCAAAAGGGCTGATAGTGCTTTCCATCTTATTTCCTCTTTATCCGGTTTTCCTGTTCTCGGGAGAGGTCTATCCCCTGCTCGGGCTGCCTCCTATAGGGCTCTTTACTTTCACTGTGCTGGAAAACGCTCTCCTTGTAACTGTCCTCGTGCCTCTAGGGATGTTCTGCTACAACCTCCTGCATTACTCGCCTGAAATGCTCAAAAAACCCTTCTACATGTTTATCGGGTACAGGACTGAAGTTTCCTCTCTAAAGAATAAAGAACATCTCGGTTTACTTGAAAAGTTCGAGCTTGATGAAAATGGGACCGTCATAAGAAAGTTTGCGCGGACAGGGCTCGATTTTGATGCGAACCTGAAGCCTGAGCTTGAGGAATACGTAAAAAAAGGGTTAATTGAAAAAGAAGTCTGGGTTACTCCTGGCCTGCCTTTTATGCTCTCAATTACAGCAGGCTTTATAACCGCAGTCGTTTTCGGGGATTTGATCTTTTATGCCGTCTTTAGCTTTATCGGGGGCTAACTGAACATTTACGGTTACGGAGTAACTCGAAAATCTCTGAAATAAACCGAAAGCCTGTAAGAATTTTCTCTTTTAACCTTTTTTCTCTTTTAACCTTTTTCATCTTTTCTGCACGACAAGCAGCCCATAGAGAATAGTTTCCGCAATCGGAGGGTTATCAGGTGTACCTTTTGCGATCCTTTCTTCCGGATAACCGAGGTTTTCGCAGGTATAGAGCTCGGCTTCTATTCCAAGTTCTTTAAGGACTTTCGCAACCTCGCAGGAGCCAAATGTCTCTTCCGGCAGCAGGAAGATGTTTCTCCCGTTCTTCAACTCCTGGATCAGCTCGGCTTTTGCAGGCTCAAAATCCCTTCCGTGGGCTGTTATTGCACAGAGGTTGGTCAGGTTTACTTTCGTGCGGGCACAGGCTGCTTGCATTGAGGAAATTCCGGGAATCACGGTATCCTTTTCCCCTGCAAATTTTCCGAGCCCCGAAAACATGGGGTCTCCTGTGGACAGGACAACAGCATCTGCGGGCAGGAGGTGGAGAGACTTATAGTCCTTAATAGTTTTTGCTTCGCAGGTAATATGTTCCTGTGCGAGTTCAAGGGCTCGCTTTGCCCCGTAAACCACTGAAGCCTTCCTTATTGCCTTTATCCCTTCTTCCGTAAGCATGCCGGGTCCGACCCCGACTCCTACCACAATCATAGTTTTTCTTCCCCTTGTCCGGTTTAAGTTGTCCGATTTAGCTTATTAATTTCAAAAGTTGAATTTCATTTCTGAATTCACTCTTTGATTTCAACGCTTGAATTTTACTTTTAGCCCATTTCTTCAGTTTAATTCTCACTTTTACTTCTCAGGTTTGCTGTCCATAAGGACAGATCCTTCCCTGTCAATTACGACGATTCTTGCACCCTTGCCTTTTTCAACTGCCATCTCAAAGGCTTCTTTCAGGCGCTCGTGATCCGGAGCCTTTTCAAGCATCTCAACAACGGTTGCATACCCGCTGCCTTCAAGCATCTCAGGGTTTCCCCATTTCAGGACAAGGCCGGGAAGCCCACAGATAACTACATCGCCTGAAGCGTTATCGAGCCCTTCTGAGATCCTGCTCCCGACCATAACAACGGTGTAGTCAGGGAAGAGCATGTGGGAGTAGCGCATCCCTATTCTGCCTGTAGTGAGGACCACTTTATCCGTGCAGCGGATCAGGTCTCCTCTCATCTCTCCAAGGTGGTCGTTCCAGGGCTCGACAAAGCCTGTACTCCCGAGGACGGAAATTCCGCCTTCGACTCCTATCCTGCTGTTCAGAGTCTCTTTTCCTATCCTTTCACCTTCAGGGATTGATATTGTGACCTCGGCTCCCTGCAAGCCCAGTTCCTCAACAGCTTCCTGCACTGCAGCCCGGATCTGTTCCATGGGTTTTGGGTTGATGGCTGGATTGCCCTTCGAAACCTGAAGTCCGTCCCTTCTTACAACACCTATGCCCTTTCCTCCGAGAACACTGATTCCTTCGGCTTCCCTGGCTTCGCCCACAAATTCAAGCCCTCGCGTAATATCGGATTCGTGGTCGTTAGGGATCTTCTTTACGACTGCACGCCCTGGAGAGGACTCGCTGACTTCAAGGTAGGCTCTCAGTCCGACCGGGGTGGGGACGGATACGCTGTCAACTGTTTTTTTAAGGGAAAGGACAGCGGCTTTTGCAGCGGCACTGGCTGTGGTTCCTGTAGTATATCCTCTCTTGAGTACGGACCCGTCGCTCAGGACCACGATCATCCCGGATGACACGTTTTTTTCAAGCTCTTCCCTGAGCAGCCCTGTACGGGCAATCCATTCTTCAGGGATCTTGAAATTGTTAACAGGATCTATCATGGAAGAATACTCGGAGGTTTTTTATTATAAATGTATTGACCTGAAAACCGGAAAAGAATTAGAAAAATAAAGCCTCACCAAAACACCACCGATACTTGCTCAGGACCTGTATACTCAGAACCTGTATAGCCGCCATAAGAATTAGGATAAACAGGATAAACCATGGTAAGAGAACAGTTTCTGGAAAAAAGGCTGCGGAGTTCTAACAGACTGCAAGGCTCCGGGAAAAAAGAGTGCCGGACTCCGGAAAGAAGGTTACTCAATCTAGAAAAGTCAGTGGATAATAGTAAACAGTCAGTGCGCTGTGAACTACCCTCCCTTTCGCTTACGCTCCGAGGAAGGAGTTCTCTCGACTTATCGAGATAGAAGTATCATTGAGCGGTGTAAAAATAACAGAACAATAATAGAAAAAGAACAATAATAGAAAAAGAACAATAATAGAAAAGAGTGGCATCATTCCAGGAGTGGGGATTTTTTCGTTTTTCTGGAAGTTGGGGTATTTCTCTTGGGGTTTGAATGGGGGGTTACCATTCTTTGTTGGGGTTTGGGGGGTTGGTGTGTGAAAAATAGCCTTGTGGAATGATGCCTCTTAGATGTCAGTACTCGCCTGACACCTACTCTACATTTCAGTTATATTATATAAAACTATAGGAAAATAAAGGTAGATTTCTAATGGAAACATTTTTTATTCCTTACTGACTAATAAATAGGCATTCTTTCTATTTATTCTATCGACAGATCGCGGTTTTTATGAGGATTTCCAATGTCTTGAACAGCCTTTTTTTCCGGATTTTTTAAAAATTCTCTTTTTTTAGTTAATACTGTTTATTGAGTCCTTGCAAACATGCGGTCCAGTTCACCTTTCGTAAAGGTTATAATCGTTGGCCTTCCGTGCGGACAGGAGTAGGGGTTTTCAGCTGCTTTGAGCTGTTCTATCAGCTCTTCCATCTGCCTTGCGTTGCAGGCTGCCCCTCCTTTGATTGCTGCCCTGCAGGCAAGGGTCTTGCTTACCTTTTCCGAGATCCCTGTATCTTTTTTGACCTTTCCTTCAGCAAGCAGGTCAGATATCACATCATGGATTACACTCGTATCCTCGAGCCGTCCGAAAACCTCGGGGACAAAGGTAACGACATAGGTGTTGTCCCCAAATTCCGAGATTCCGAAGCCGTACTCTTCCAGGCAGGGGATGTATTCTTCCATAAGCACCTTTTCTTTGGGGGTAAGTTCTATCATTACAGGGGTAATCAGTTCCTGCACCCTGGATTTTTTAGTTCTGAGGACCTGCTCGTAAAGAACGCGCTCATGGGCTGCATGCTGGTCGATTATTACAAGGTCTTCTCCCTTTTCGGCAAGGATATACATTCTGGAAACCTGGCCTATGATCCGCAGGTCTTCGAGAAGGTCAGTATTTGCTTTTTGCTTCGGCTTCTGGATTTGTGTTTCCTCTATGTTTATTCTTTCACTTGCCTTCTCAACTGTCTTTTTGCTTAGCAGCTCTCCTTCTCTCCTTTCCTCTTTCTCTCCCGCCTTTCTCTCTTCACTCTCTCCTGTCTTCTTCTCTTCACTCTCTCCTGTCTTCTTCTCTTCACCTTCTCCTTTCTTCTCTTCTCTCTTTTTACTTTCCTGCCCTCTTTCCTGCAGGGTTTCCGGGGCTTCCACCGTTCCTGACTTTTCTTTAAAATCCAGGAGGCGCTCGGATTTCTTTAGCCTTCTCTCAGTATCCTTTATCGGGTAAGTGTAAGTTTCGGACTTATCTCTCAGGAATCTGACCCCGCTTTCCTGAACCCTCACTTCCGCTGGAACCTCTGCTTCGTTTCCAGTTTCTTTTCCGACTTCTTTTCCGGCTACTTTCCCAATTCCCTCTGCCACTCCCTTCTCAGGCAGTGCTCCCGGGATATCCGATACCTGAATTTTTCCTGATGATCCGGGTTCCTCAAAGGTTTTCTGAAACCTTTTTCCCTCTTTTTCCCTTATCTCGGGGGCAAGTCCGTGTTCCGAGAGGACCTTCTCAACTGCATGAACGACTGCATCCCCAACTTCCTTTTCCCGGCTGAAGCGGACTTCGGCTTTGCGGGGGTGTACATTTACATCCACTTCTCCCGGGTCGAGGGTAAGAGCAAGAACTGCAACGGGATAGCGGCCCTTAGGCATTTTTGTGTAATACCCTTCCCGGATGGCTTTATTGATAGTGTTTGAAGTTACAGGACGGGTATTTACGAAAAGGAAGAGCTGGTCACTATCTCCTCTATTCAGTTCAGGTTTAGAGACATAGCCCAGGATCTGAAAATCTTCTGTCCGGTACTCAAGAGGAAGCATTGAACGCGCAGTATCAGGCCCGAGCAGGTTTACCATACTGTTAAATAGGTCATTTGAGCCCGTGTTTCTGAGAACTGGCTTTCCTTCGTTGAGCAGGGTAAAAGAAATTCCCGGATTTGCCAGAGCCAGTCTCATAATGGTGTCAGTGATATGGGCAAGTTCGGTACGGTCGGTTTTCAGGTACTTGCGCCTTGCAGGTGTGTTATAGAATAGTTCTTTCACATGCACTGATGTTCCCGGAGCCGTGCCTGCGTCCGATGTCTCCTCTACTTTTCCTCCGTGAATTACAATTTTCGTGCCTGCAATTTCTTCCGGAGGGCGGGTAAGGATTTCTACCTTTGCAATAGCAGTTATGGAAGCAAGAGCTTCTCCCCTGAAGCCCATCGTAGAGATCGTATCCAGATCTTCTATCCGTGTAAGTTTGCTGGTTGCGTGTTTTTTATACGCAAGGAGAGCATCAGCTCTGCTCATTCCACTGCCGTTGTCCCGGATAAGGATCGAATGTTTTCCTCCTTTTTCAATTTCGATGCGGATTTCCGTTGCTCCGGCATCTATTGAGTTGTCCACAAGTTCCTTTACCACGGACGCAGGACGTTCTATTACTTCCCCGGCTGCGATCTTATTTATCGTGTCCCTGTCAAGGATCCGGATTTTATTTACCTGCTTTTCCATTTTCCCTTCCAGCTCTTCTTGCAGCTCTTCCAGTTCTTCTAGCTCTTCTTCCAACTTTTCTTCAGATTGCTTCTTCATCTGCTTTTCCAGCTTTTCTTCAACTAGCTCTTTCATCTGCCCTTCCATCTTCCTTTCTATCTACTCTTTTACCGGACTTCCCGTCTCTTCTTCTATCCATTTTTCTATCTGTTGCCTTTAACCAAGCAGCTTTTTCAGCTCATGGAGCTTGTTCATGGCTTCTATTGGCGTCATCTCGTCCACATCTATTTTTTTAAGGGCTACTTCCACAGGGCTCAACCCTTTTGCCCTCTCCGAATTCCCACTGCCGTTCCCGGGATCGAAAAGCATCATCTGGGTGTAGCGTGCACTTACTTTGCTTTTCCTTTTTTTTCCGTTTTCGCTGTCTTCTGCTTCCTCAAGCACGTTTTCCCTTTCCAGTTCCTTGAGGATCTCGTTTGCCCTTTCTATAACCTTTTCCGGGACTCCTGCAAGCCTTGCAACCTGGATCCCGTAACTCCTGTCGGTTGCTCCCGGCACTATTTTCCGCAGGAAAATTAACTCGTGACCTTCTTCTTTTACTGCAATATGATAATTTTTTACCCTTTTTAATTTCTCTTCAAGGGCTGTGAGCTGGTGGTAATGAGTTGCAAAAAGAGCCCTTACACCGACCTTTCCCCTGTTATGCAGGAACTCAACAACAGCTTTTGCAATGCTGTATCCGTCATAAGTGCTGGTCCCCCTGCCGATTTCGTCGAGCAGTACAAGGCTTTTCGGGCTTGCATTGTTCAGGATATTTGCAAGTTCTACCATCTCGACCATAAAAGTGCTCTGTCCGCTTGCAAGGTCATCAAAAGCCCCTATCCTTGTAAAGACCTGGTCAATAACGCCTATGGAGGCATAGGATGCCGGGACAAAGGAGCCTGCCTGAGCCATAATTGCAATGAGGGCAGTCTGGCGCATATAGGTGGACTTTCCTGCCATGTTCGGTCCTGTTACCAGTAAAAATTGGTCTTCCTTGCAGTCCATTTCGGTATCGTTTGGGACAAAGCCTCCTGATACGGTACTTTCAACTACCGGATGCCTTCCGTCCCTGACAAGGATGGTGCAATCCTCAGTTAGCTGCGGACGTGTATAGTTGTTATTTTCTGCAACCTCGGCAAGGTCTGCGAGGACATCAAGGGTGCCTATTCTTTCTGCTGTTTCCTGGAGTTCCCTTGAATGCGCTGAAAGGGCCTGTGTAATTTCAGTGAAGATTTCATATTCCAGAGCCACAGCTTTATCATTTGCTGTCAGGATCAGGCTTTCTTTTTCTTTAAGTTCCGGCGTAAAGAAGCGCTCGGCATTTGTCATGGTCTGCTTTCTTATGTAATCTTCAGGCACCTGGCTGCTGTTTGCATTGGTAATCTCGATATAATATCCAAAGACCTTATTGTATCCGACTTTAAGGGACTTGATCCCGCTTCTCTCTTTTTCTTTTTGCTGAAAAGCCGCAATCCACTGCTTGCTGTTGCTTGCAATATCGCGGAGCTCGTCAAGTTCTGCACTGTATCCGGGCTTTATCATTCCCCCTTCCCGGACAGTTAAAGGAGGCTCTTCAACGATTGCTTTTTCAATCATTTCAGCCAGGTCTTCCAGTTCCGAAAAAGCTGCAAGCCCTTCCGCAATCTCTTTTAAAATCCCTGCCCCGGCTTTTTCCAGAAGACAGTCTCGAATAGAGGGTACGGCATCAAGGGATTTTTTTAGGGCTACGAGGTCCCTTGCATTTGCGTTTCCGTAAACTATCCTGCCTACAAGGCGTTCGATGTCCCTCACGTCTGAGAGCCAGTCCCGTATATCGTAGCGGAGCAGAGGGGTTTCTGCCAGCTCTTCTACTGCATTCAGCCTCAGGTTGATTTTTTCTACGGAGAGAAGCGGCTTTAAGAGCCATTTTTTCAGGATCCGGCTCCCCATAGGTGTCCGTGTGCAGTTCAGGGTCCTGTAAAGGGAATTTTGATCTCCTTCATCCCTCACGTTTTTCACGATTTCAAGGTTGCGCAGGGTAACAGAATCGAGAACCATAAATTCGGTGTTTGAGTAAGTCCTGAGGGTATTGATATGGTCAAGGTCTCTCATCTGGGTAGTCTTTGCATATTCAAGGGCAGTCCAGGCAGAGTAAACTGCAAACTCCAGTTTTTCGCAGCCCATACCCTCGAGAGTTGCGACTCCGAAATGGGATTTCAGTTTTTCCCCGGCTTCCTCGGTTCCGAAAATCTCAGGAGCAAATTCCTGCACAATTGTCTGGTCCTTTAATCTGTCCACCAATTGCGAATTTCCATACAGAGACGGGGGCAGGATGCATTCTGCAGGGTGCATACGGGCAAGTTCGCTAAGGAGCTTTTCAAAGCTTTCAGAGTCCGTAAACTGGGTTGTTAGGAACTCTCCTGTCGAGATATCCAGGAAGGAAAGCCCGAACTCCATTTCCTTTTCCCCACTTTTTCCGGATTTTCCTGTTTCCTTTCCTGCAACTGCCATAAGATAATTGTTTGAGGCATCCGAAAACATGGATGAGTCTATTGCTGTTCCCGGGGTTACCACCCTGACAACTCCCCGTTTCACAACCCCTTTTGCCTGCTTCGGGTCTTCGAGTTGTTCACAAATGGCTACCTTGTACCCCTTATTTATTAGCCTGGGCAGGTATGTGTCAATGGCATGGTAGGGAATTCCTGCAAGCGGCATTCTTTCCCCTGATTTGTCCTTTCCCCTGGCTGTCAGGGTAATTTCGAGTTCTTTTGCAATGGTTTTTGCGTCTTCTCCAAAGGATTCGTAAAAATCTCCCATCCGGAAGAAGATCAGGGTGTCAGGGTGTGCCTGTTTGGCTTCGTAGTACTGGCGCATTGCAGGTGTCATCATTTCAGTCATTTTTTAACTCACTTTAAGCCTTGAATTATTTTTGCAATCACCAAGAAGGTTATATATGATATACTTTAACAGTTATCGTTGCATTTCAATTTCCTTGCAATTTGTAGTTGTTTAATTTAGACACAATCATGTCTAGCCATCTTACTACAGTTAAATGGGCGAGTTTCTTTTAGTATATATTTATTATATAATTGTTGGCTATCGATTTCGTTTTTTAGTTTTTAATAGACTGATAATTACATATTTTACATAACTCCAAAACAATATCAATGAACTGATTGGGAGTAATTCAATGATTACGTAATTCTGTGTTTCTTTATTAGACTTTTAGTCTTAATTAACCTTGAATTGTAATTTATTTCTAAAAGTAAAGAAAAGAACATAACTTAATTATTGAAGTTTCGATCATTTTTTAAATATTGTTATTATAGTTAATTCTGAGTAATATGAAGAATAAAAATAATGTTTGTTATCCTATGTTTTCTTGTACTTTCGCTCCTTTTCTACTTGTATTAATTTTTGAGAGTTTAACTTTTATTCTTCTTTTTATATCTAATATGGTAAATAATTGTTTTCTTTATAAATATTACATCTATAGTATTTATTTTATTTTTATATCTCATCTCATTGATGTTTTTTCATTTTATCCAAATTCTGTATTGTCTTTACTGAGTGTATTAGCACAAAGTCAAGTTACTATATTTGCGATAGCATTTGCCTTAAATTCAATAGTGTTACAACTACTTTCTTCAAATTATTCCTTAAACTTTTCAGATATTTTTACAAGAGACTTCAGGATGGTATGGATTTTCTGTGGAATTTCTATACTATATGATCTTTTTCTTATACTACTTATTTCAGATAAAGTCTCTAGTTATTTGTATCCACTGATCATATTTTCTATTGTATTTGCAGTTCTTGCATATTTTCTAATAGGTAAATATGTATATCATACAATTAAACTTTTAAACCCCAAATCATTAGTTAGTTTTTTATTAAAAAGAAATAATAAATTTCCACATAGTAACTCTATAATTTTTGATTTCATAGTCGGTTCCATTAGTAGGCACGACTTCCTTTCCTTTAAAGAAGGCTTATCTAATTTTTATAATTCTAGTTTTTCTGAAGAGAACCTCGACGAATCTCAATTTAATAAAATCATATCTGATCTAATAGATATTGGTACTGTTACTGTTTCATTTGGTAATGATAAAGCTACAGCGCTTGTTTTTGATCAAATCAAAAAACTATTTCTCGAATTAAATACGGATAATAGAAGAGATTACTTTTATTATAATATTGACAATATATCCTATTTTATAGAGTACTGTGCCAGAAAAAATCTTGAAAATTCAACAATAATTGGTGTAGATGTATTATTTAATATCTCCAAGAGCATATTGTCAGATATCCCAAAAGATGATTCTGACATCTCCAAATTTCACACAAATATATTGAATTCCTTACTTAATGTCGGAAAGGTTTCTTCTGAAATGAAACATGAAAGGTCAACTCTAAGAAGCTTAGAATATGTCGATGAGCTAGTTGACGCTATGACTGAAGGTAAAAATGAAATTCCTCTGCCTTATTTAACTAAAATAGGGTCAATAGGTTTAATTTCTGCTGAATATCATTTTGAAGCTCCTACAGAAAATGTTTTGGTGATTTTAGGAAAAATAGCAATTATTTCTCTTGGCCAGATAAATTCTCCTAATAATTCTATTGTTGACATAATTGAAAAATTAAATTTCTCAAATTTTGTCATTGTTGTGCTGAACAAAATTGCCGAATGCTGCGTCGAATATTGCATGTATAACTGCTGCAATACTGCAATTACTAATTATAGAACTTTTAAAGACATCTTGGACGATTCTAAGAATTCATTTGAGGGAGATAGAGACACAAGTTTAAAGCTAAAGGAAATATTGGAGGGAATAAAAATATATTCCAATATTGAACAAGGAACTAAATGCATAGATCCATATCTGGGGTATATATAATGATTTTCAATCCATTTAATATAAATTTAAATAAAGATGAATTAGAAAATTTCCGATCGGAAATGCTCATTTTTTTCGATGAAAAAATACGTGAAAATTGTAACTATGGAGATGTTGTAATAAAGATTGGTAGGAAGGGAGCCTTTGTTTTTGAGGATCTTTGTAAAGGTTATCCTTTAAATGTAAGTGAGATCACGTTTTTTGATTTCTCTTGCTTTGATCCACAAACTCTTAAAGGGAAAAATATTCTTGTGTTTGATGATTCTATTCATACGGGCAAGACGATCAAAAAAATGTTATCTACTATAAATGATTTTGGTTCTCTTACTGTGGTAACTATATTAGCTAGCAAAGATACTTATGAAAACTTGGTTAATGAATATCCTAATGTCAGATTTGTTAGCCATAAAATACTTCCTGAGATCGAGTTCCTAAAAGTTTATTATAATTTCATGCCTGCTTATTTTGACTCTATATGTATACCTAATTTGAATTTGATAGTTGACAAAATTACTTTTTCCAGAAAATTATCAAAAGAAGAAGTAGTTAAATTATTTAGTACAGAATTGTACGAGCCGGAAATCATAGACAGTTCCATCCAATTTGAAGACCGTTTTAAAATGGTTTTAGAATTTGATGAAGAGCTACGCAAAAAAACGTATGAATATGCAGTTTCTAACGGTATCAATTTTGAACTTGACCAATGCAAGGTTAGGTTTTTTATCCATATATTAGAAAATCAAACACAGATTTATCTTGAGTATGTTATTACCCCAATTCCGACAAATTTAACTCTCTCTAATTGTACTGGGAGATTAAATTACAAATATTTTCTTTGTAATAAAGAAATAAACATGAGAGTTGAATGTTTCATATGTTCAGTTTACAACGTCACTATGTATATTAGATCTTTTTTAAGGAGGATTTTGGAGTCTAACAAACTAAGATTAAATTATAATTCTACGCTCAAATTCGAGCCTTTACCGTGGATATTTAATGGAACTTTAATCGATTCCAATAATTTTACTACAACTGTTGTAGAAGATTTGTCCTATTCGGCTTTATAAATTCTCTAAAGACTATACTCGTGAGTTTACTAGTGCGTCGATTCCAAAGTAAGTCCCTCGCTTAACGGGAAATTTATTGATCCATAAATCTATTCAAAAGTTAGAATTGTGAATATACTTTGGAATCGCAATACTAGTGCTTCGATTCCAAAATAAATCCCTTATTTAGTGGGAAAATGGGTGACCATTGTATATATTCAAACTTCAACTTTTGTGAACATACTTCGGAATCGCAATACTAGTGTCGCTTCAACGGTAAAATCTCGTATAAAATCGGTTACAACTATTCAGAATTGTTCAATCCTTGATTATTGACGCGACACTAGTCTGTCTGAATAATTGTTATATAAATGCTTGAAATATTCTTTATATTCCCCACCATCAATATAAAGAGATCTTACCCATTTTCCTTCATCATTTTCCCATTTCGCATCAATCATGCAAAGATCAAACAGCTTATCTATTTTTTTGCTTATCGCATTTCGACTTACTTTTCCTTCTAATAATTCAACTAGTTTAGAAAAATATATGGGCTGTTTTATTATATTGTTATATCTATATATCTCGAGAGCAATTTTTTCTTCGTTAGATAAAAAATCTCTTTTAGATTTGTTTTCCTCCGTAACGTACAGAGACCTGACCCATTTTCCTCTATCATTCTCCCATTTTGCGTTAATCACATTGAGATTAAATAATTTATCAATTATTTTATTTATATTACTTTTACTAATTTGATCTTTATATATTTCTTCCAATTTTGACGGATATATGGGTTTTCCCTTTTTATTATATGTGAATATTTCAAGTATTAGTTTTTCTTCTTGAGATAGTATACTTCTTTTAGTTTCATTCATGCCCCTTTCGACCTGACATCTTTTCTTTATATGCGTAATATGTAGATCTTATATTTAATCTATATTGGTTCTTATTTCTAAACTGCCTGCATTTTCCTTTTTTGTCTATTTATACTTTCTTATTTTAATTAGTAATTCTTACTAAGAGCCTATCCGAAAAGTCAGTAATGCATGTTGAAAAGTCACAATAGGTCCATAATGTCAGAGTATCCGTTCCGGTTTTGCATATTGCATATTGTAAAAGTTATAGCAGGTAACCACTTTTCGGATAGGCTCTAAGTGCTTTAGCCTCCTTTTTTCAATAAATCAAACTGCGTGCGGCCACCCCAACCTAAACAGGATGTCCGACAATTCAATCTCAAGGCAAAAACACGTAAAAAAGAAGGCATTTAAAGCCTTCAAATCGAAAAAAAGAAATTTGATTCTTATCAGTCGAATACCCAGCTAGCTTGCTGCGGGGATGGAATACTTCCCCGGGAACCGCTAAATCTAATGTGATCCATTAATTCCATTTTTTGGTTGTTAAGTTCTACTCAAACTAAATTTTTTAGGTTTACTGTCTACTTTAACGAAATTTGGAGCTGGGGCGCGGACATATCCCGTTGCTTGCAGCGGGGTGCGCCAGCGCAACTTTGATTATTGAGGGTAATTGTCGGACAGCCTCTAAAGGATAGGATATTCGTGACCCTCCGCACTCCCGAAGTAATAAAATTAATCTTAAAGTCTTTTAATCGCCAATTGTTTCTGGATTTAATATAAGAGTCCATCAACTTTTAGAACCGATGATAATAATTGTACTGCTACCAAAAGGCATTTCTTCTAATTTTGTTTATATAAGGATTGAAACAAGTTTGGTTTTGGTTTGATTAGTGACTTAAGGCTTTTTGCCCACAAATCAGTCATTTATGCATGAAAATTGGTTATTAGCGCAGATTGAGAAAAACGGTTCCATTAATTCGGTACGTTTTAGTATTCAGTTAAATGATATTGTTAGTTTAGCTAAAGGAGGAAATTGCCCTGAGTCGGGAAAAGTTAGTTGAAGTCTGTCCTGTCTGCGGGAATTCGAATATATACTATGAAGTTGGCGGGTACGCAGGTGCGGTCTACCACTGCAAAGAATGCGGGTATGTTGGAGCTTTTGTTATTGAAGCCAATGAAGAAATGATTGAGAAAATCAAGGAAAAATATAAGCGTGAAAGAGAGAAAGAAGAGCAATAAAGTTAGTTATATTTTGCATTTTATATATGCTTTAATTCTTTAAATTACTTTTGGAACCTGTCTTACTTTCCACAGTTTTAGATCATCTGCTGCAGAAGTTTTACTATCTCCTACTTTGGAGGGCTACCCGAATATTTACTTTTACCCTCCGTGTTTTCACATGATATCCGGGTATTTATCTGCTACTTTTCTTTGATCAGAGATCAGCCTTATTAATTTACGGTTCTTCTGAAGCGAGCTTTAAAACCTTCAAGTTTCGCAGAAGCTCTCTTTTTTCCAAGCAGGAAAGGAAAATAATTGTTGATAAGGAAAATCACAGGTATCAGGAGCAGGAGGTTCAGCACTGTTAAGCTCAGAGCAAAAGCGGTATTGTAATAGAAATACTCAAGCTCGACCCCGAAACTGAGAACTGCCAGTTTTGTCAGGATATCCTTGATAGGAAAGTGAAGCGCAAGCACAATCAGGCTGTTTCTCCCGTAATATTCCAGAATCTTTGAACTTCCGATTTTTTTGAAAAGGTAAACAAAGGCAAAAGTCCCCGAGAAAGCAAAGAAGTAATACGAGAAGAAACCCCCATATTTCAGCACGTTCATATTGACCTTATCCGATGCAGGAAACTCCAGGAGGTAAGCTAAATAAAGCAGGTTCAAAAGGATAAATATTCCAGGGAAAAATCTCTCAGCTCTGGCGAACCCCTTCCTGAACCTCGAACCCGGCTCCATAACCGAATCTACCTCCGGATTGAAACCTGATCCTGACTCTTTTTCCAACTCTGTAAATTTTCTAAATAGATTTCCAGCTCCGTAAAATACCACCGCAGAGAGAGCCACATCAGCATTCCAGGGCAGCCTGAAAGGTATATATACCGAATAAAGATACCCGATCACTCCGGCTGCAGTAAGCCAGAATATAAGTTTACCCGGTTTCTTGTAATAGTTCTTCGCAAGTCCGTAAAAGAGAAGTTCGGTTACGAAAAGGCAGGTCAGGAACCAGAGAGGCGGATTATAGGAGACAAGGGGTCCTAATGCATACAGGATGGAATAAATGCCATAAAGAGCAGTGGCTTCGAAAAACTCGATATTTGTGACCCCTGGCTGAAATCCCGTATCCAGCAAAAAGTAGAACAGGCAGGTAAGCACTGCAAAAACAAAGTAAGGCATGATAAGAGACCTGAACCTCCCTCTAACAAAATCTGCAGCTGATCCTGCATATTTCCCAAAGTCAAATAGAAATCCGGAAATGAAAAAGAAGAGTGGCATATGAAATGAAAATATGTAAGTGTCAAGCCCTACCGGCAAGCTGTGGTGTGCAAACACTACAAAAATAATTCCAATACCTTTTAAAGCGTCAATCCAGTGAAGCCTCATATTAACCCCAAATGTAAACAGTGTTTACATTATAAAAAAGGTTTGGTACCTGCCTTCAGTTAATGTTCTTTTCGGACGTTATCCGAACTTATGCGCTGGTTTCTTGTTTTCCAGTTTCTCCGTCAACAGCTGGATATTTAACCCTCTGTTCTCCTGAATAAAGGTCTGAATATGGGCAATTGTTTATGCATGTTCTTCTTTAGCTTCCGTATATTCCCCGCCGTTGTGTTTGCTGGTCATAAATTGCCTGTATCCTGTTTTCACTCTTATGTTCTGTTTTGGAAAGGCCACCTGCTTCGCAGTCGTTGAGAGCCCGGGGACTAAAAAGCAAATTCAAAGATGTGGGCACATCCTTAAAAATAAGCTCAAAAAAACGTAATAAACTTCTGATGTTCTATGGTTAATCAATATATTTCCCGGGCAACCTGCCTGGCGTCTTCGTGCCATTCCTGTTTACGGGAATTCTGAAATTCTCTTAATAGCAGACTGAGGTGATTTTGTAATTTATTATATGAGAGAGGACATATAGAAGAATACCACCGAATTGGGTTGTGTAAAAATAGAAGAAACAGGAAGAAAAAAATATGGATTAGACTCAAACGATCTAATAATCGGGGCAATTATTGCCTTTTCACTTTACATAATTAGTCTTGAAAACCATCTTCTTTCTCATACATTTGCGGAGTTATTCAACATCCTAATTGCATACATTGTCTTTCTTATAATATGGAAATCAAAAAACTCTCTATTAAATAGATATTTACTTTTGGTAGGAATATCCTATCTTTTTATAGGAAGCTTTGACCTCTTGCATACTCTATCATTCAAAGAATTCGGGCTATTCCCTGGATTTGATTCAAATCTTCCTGTTCAATTCTGGATAATTGGAAGGTACATAGAAGGCTTTTCTTTTCTAATAGCTTCATTGTTCCTGGTTCAGGGTAGAAAAAATGAAAAGAATAGCTCAATACCCTTTGATAGCTATCGATTTTCCAGGAGAACATTCTTTATATATGCTCTAATTGCCGCATATCTTCTTACCTCAGTTCTCTACTTTAAAAATTTTCCTGCTTCTTATGTCGAAGGCTCAGGTCTTACTTCTTTTAAATTAATAAGCGAGCAGGTTGTAACTTTAATCTTTATTCTCTCACTGGTTATTCTATATGCAAAAAGAGAAAGGTTCGACAAAGACGTTTTCGTTTTAATTGCATTATCCATATTCCTGGCAATTCTCGAAGGACTGCCTTTTCTGATTTATAGTCATATGGATATTTTTCCAAGTTTTATGGGCCACCTGTTTAAAGTGCTGTCCTATTACCTTATATATAGAGCAATTGTAGTGACCGGTTTTGAAGAGCCTTACAGCCTTCTTTTCAGGGAACTTAAGCAAAGAGAAGAAGCTTTAACAGAGGAAACAACTTTCCTTACTAATGAACAGATGCTCATATACACTATTCTTGGAGTAAATAAAAACACTTTTGAAAAAAAGGCTGTAATAGAGGATTTACAGAAAAAAGAAGAGCATTATTATTCATTTATAAAACATTTTAGTGGAAGACTCTTTCAACTGGATAAAGACCTTTCACCAATTTTTACAGAGGGAACACAGAATATTACGGGTTATAGTAAGGAGGACTTTCTTTCCGGAAATGTGAAATGGGAGAAGCTTATCGAACCTGAGGACTTTCCATATGTCTCTAAAAAGACAGCTGATTTCCAATCCGGTCGTAAATCGTCTATGGAGCTGGAATATCGTATAAGGAAGAAAGATGGAGAGGTAAGATGGGTAAGGGTAACAATTCGGAAAATTAACGAAAACTCCAGTAAAAGGGAAAAATTCCAGGGTCTGATTTATGATATTACGGAGCGCAAAATGATTGAAGAATCCGTGAAAAAGCATGAAGAGGCCCGGATAAAAGAGATTCATCATAGAATAAAAAATAATCTACAGGTAATTTCATCCCTGCTTGACCTTCAGGCAGGAACATTCTCTGACCTCAAAGTATGTGATACCTTGAAAATTATCGAAGCTTTCAGGGAAAGCCAGAACCGTGTAATTTCTATGGCTCTCATTCATGAAGAACTATACAAATCCAAAGATATGACTACTTTAGATTTTGGCGCTTACCTCCAGAAACTAACTGCAGACCTTGTCAATTCGTATACTGTGGACCACGATAATATAAACCTGAAACTGAACACCGAGCAGGTTTACTTTGGTATGGATACCGCAATACCTCTGGGCATCATTGTAAACGAATTAATATCAAATTCTTTGAAACATGCCTTTCAGCCAGGGCAGAAAGGAGAAATTCGCATAAGCCTCTACGAAAATAAAAACCACGACATAATGCACGAAAGTCCTGCAGAAGCCGTAACAAGAAAAAGCGAAAGTAAAAAGCAGTTTAAGTACACTTTGATAGTAGCTGATAATGGTCCTGGAATTCCGAAAGAAATAGATCTCGAAAATACGGATTCTCTCGGGCTTCAACTTATAGATGTTCTTGTAAACCAGATAGAAGGCTATCTGGAGCTTAAAAAAGAGAACGGGACTGAATTCAAAATTAGCTTCAACAGCATACTAAGTTCAAACGGTTGATTTAACTTCAAAGTTTAATCAGTAACGATATTGGCAGTAACGATACGGGTTCTGAAAAACAAAATTGCACAACAGGGCAGGTAATTGTAAAATCTGTAACAAAATACGTAATAATGTCTGAAGCAGGATATCTAAAATAGCGGAATGGAATTATGGTGGGGCCGTTGAGATTCGAACTCAAGTCGCAAGACCCCCAGTCTTGCAGGATGGACCAAGCTACCCTACGGCCCCGCAGAGCAGATTATATTTCTTCGATGACAAAGGATTTTACCTTACTTGCCATCAACCAACTATTGTAATTAAACATGTAGTATAAATGAGTATCGGTAGAGAATAGCCAGCATTTTACTCTTGCTGTTTTTCCAATTATTAACCTGTGTTTTTTACACGAGCCCTTTCAGGGATTTTTCAGCTTATGGTTTCTGGATACCGGGTTCCAACGGCTTGCTCAATATGCTTTTTGCCCGCAGGACTCTCTGGATCATGGTGATGTGCGAGAATATCGCTATCAGAAGAAGTGCCCAACCAAGAAATCCTGAAAGGGCGCCGAAAGCCAGGATGAGCATCCTTTCCGTGCGTTCGGCAATTCCGACAGACAGCTTCCTGCAGCCTGCAGATTCTGCACGGGCGCGAGTGTAGCTTACCAGAAAAGAACCTATGAGGGCATAACCTGACCAGAGCCATCCGTCAATTCCCATGATCTGGGGAAGTATAAGCCTCCCGTTTATCGCTCCTGCCATTATTCCGAGAAACATGAGCCCGTCTGAATAACGGTCGCATACCGAGTCAAGCACGCCTCCGAAAGGAGTGATCCTGTCTTTTGCTCTTGCGACTCCCCCGTCAAGGATGTCAAAAACTCCGCTGAAGAGGATCAGGAGCCCTCCTTCAAAAGGTTTTCCCAGGGCAAATGCAGCTCCGGCAGCTACGCTTACTGCAAAACCCAGCAGGGTAAGGGTGTTTGGAGAGAGTGGTATTGTACGGGCTAGAGGAATTACAATTTCTCTTGCACTGTTTTTTAAGTCGTCAAATATTTCAATCCCTTCCTTTTATCTGGCTATTGTTACTGCGCCTTTGGATATTAGTCTTATCTTTTTCCGAAAGATATCTGGACGCCAGGGTTCTAAGCCCCATTAAGATATTCCTCTATATTTTTAAAGGCAGTCTTCGTGATTGATTGCCTTGTTGAATGGTTTGCAGGGATGGAATTCTCCAGAAAGAGGTTTTAAGGATCGCTATAAGAATAAAGTCTCATGAGTTTAAAATGATATGGAGTTAAAATATGAATATAGTGGAAGAACACCGGGAAAAATGTACGCAGTGCGGGCAGTGTCTTGAAGTCTGCCCTCGGTACGATGACTTCAGTTTGCTTGACCGACTTTACAGGTATCTGGACGGGTCTTCAAATATCGATCCCGAATCTCTGCTGCGCTGCCTTACCTGTGGGCTCTGTGTTTCTGCCTGCCCTGAAGAACTGGGAATCAAGCCACTGATCTCTCCCGCCCGGCAGAAATGGGTAAGTGAAAATGGCCTTACGGACAGGCAGACTATAGTGGACCCTGAATCTGAAAATAATATCTTCAAAAAAATTGCAGAAATGGATGAAATACCTGAATACAGGAGTGGTCCGGGCTCTGTTGTGTATTTCCCTGGTTGCGCAGGCACCTATATTAACAAATGCATGGCACAGGCTTCAGTTGCTCTTCTAGAAAAGGCAGGGATCAATTACACTGTCCTTAGTGGGCTTGAGTACTGCTGCGGGGCAGTGTCTGCAGGCGCAGGAGATTCGGGCCCTCTCCGCAGGCACGGGCAGCAAAATATCGATGAGGTCAGGAGAAGAGGGGCGAAAATCCTTATCACTGCCTGTCCGGGATGTTTCAGGGCTTTTAAGGATATCTACCCTAGGATGTTTGGGGAACTGGACTTTGAGGTGCTGCAGGTCTCGCAGTACCTAGAACGTCTTTTAAAGGAGGGCAAACTTATTCCGGAAACTACTCTCAAACACAGAGCTTTTTACCATGATCCCTGTCACCTTACAAGGGGCATGGGGGTCTACAGGGAAGCAAGAAACGTTCTCGAGAATATCCCGGGCACTGAGCTCTCAAATAAAACCCCTGAAAATTCAGCCTGCTGCGGTTTTGGTGGAGGGGTAAGGGTCAATTATTCTTCCGAGTCCCTGTCAGTGGCTTCGGACCGCTACCGGGTTGCCGAGAAACTAGGGTGTGACGTGATCATAACTAACTGCGGGGGCTGCATGCAGAACCTTATCGAAGCCGGAAAGGATAGGAAAACAAAGGTTTTTGACCTTGCTGAATACCTTGCCCTTGCTTGCGGTATAAAAATACGACGGGAAGATCAGAAAATGTCCGAGTTTGTAAATAGGGCTTACAGCTTATGTATTTTGGATTATAAAGAACCGGACTTTTCATAAGTCCTCTTTACTCTTTTCTTTCAAATTTTCCTCTTATTTTATACACCTGGGTTTCAAGTCATTATTCCTTCCGTTTATTATTCATTTTGTTTATTATTTATTCCCTTTATTATTTCTTCCATTTATTATTTCTTCCATTTATTATTCCTTCCGTTCATTATTTATTCCATTTATTATTTATTTTCATTATTATTTCTTACCTTTATTATTTCTTCTGTCTTCGACTTTTTATTAGTAAAGTATTTCTTTCTGGCACACCAGAGTTTTAGATCATTCTTTTCTTCTATAGGCACGGAATTGTAATCAAAATCTGGCTCAGTAAAATTTCTATTATATATTATTTTCTCTTTCTTCCTATTCCCTTACCTCAATTGTGTTCAGGCTCCGGGAAATAAAAAAAACAATGTTCAAAAAAAGAAATAATTGATCGCCAATCTAACATATTGTTTGAAGTTCTTGTAAAAAACAATCTCAGTAGCCTTAATTTTTATCTTGCACATTGAAGAACGAAAATTATATTATGTTTGTAGTTTCTCTAATCTCTTACAATGATTTCCTTAATTTTCCTTCTTTCACATACCTTTAAAAGGCCATCTTTAATGTTTGATATTTATATTTTTCGTTTATTCTCTTAAATTCTTTCCCGAATACTCCTTTCAAAAAGTTAAAACCAAAAATTATATATAGAACCCTTGGTTTTGAGTTCTCTTTTTTAACAAAATATTTATACCAGTAAAGAGAAGTTTAATCTGGAGACATCTGTGAAGATGAGTTAAACAGACGGGATTTAAAATGGCACCAAAAATCCTCCCTCTGCTAAAATACTCATGAACCCCAATCATGACAATCATGAATCCTTCATGATTTTGTAGTTTCGCTTGTGGTAATCCTGGTTTCCCACCCATGGTAATCATGAGTTACTTCTCGTGCATCTCATGGCTCGTATAGCGTGAGCTTGCAGTCCAAATGATCATGGTTATTCGTGATAGTTTTGGTCGAGAGGTCTCCATAGTTTAAAAACTAACACGGAGGATGCATTATTAGCAAAGAAGAATTGCTTCAGGAACTTGCAGGCGCTGTAATCACCTGTAAAAAGGATGCGGTACTCGCTGCCGTCGAAAAGGCTAAAGGAGAACTGGATCCCTCCGAAATAATTGAAAACGGACTTGCAGCAGGCATGAACCAGGTTGGGGTCCTCTTTGAAAGAGGCAAACTTTTCTTACCCCATGTGATGATGGCTGCCGATGCAATGACTGCCGGAGTTGCAGCCCTTAAGGATCTTATGCCTGAAAGCTCTGCCAGCTCAAAGATGGGCGTCATTGTGAACGGTACCGTAGAAGGCGATGTCCATGACATTGGCAAATCTATTGTGTCCACAATGCTCCAGTCTGCCGGTTTTGAAGTGCATGACATCGGCCGTGATGTCCCGATCAAGAACTTTGTCCAGAAGGCAAAAGAAGTCAATGCTAACATGATCGGACTTTCTGCCCTCATGACCACAACTCTTCCAGGCCAGAGAGGAGTTATCGAACTTCTCAAAGAAGAAGGCATGAGAGAAAAAGTAAAGGTCATGATCGGAGGCGCACCCGCAACCCAGGCATGGGCTGACAAGATCGGCGCAGACTGTTATGCCGAAAACGCAAGCGAAGCCGTTGCAAAGGCAAAAGAACTGCTCGTTTAAATCATTCTTATTCGGAGGTCACAAAAATGGCAAAAAATAATGCAGTTGCAGGATTCAACTCACTTAACGGTGTAGAATTAAACCTTTTTACCACTGACGAACTCAAAGCAATTCACTACGCCACAATGGAAGTTCTGATGGACCCCGGTATCCAGGTCTCTGATCCCGAGGCAAGGCAGATCTTCAAGGAAAATGGCTGTGAAGTAAACGAACAGACTAATGTTGTAAAAATCCCTGAATATCTTGTAAGAAGAGCTCTTCAGCTCGCTCCTTCCAGATTTGTCCTCTGGGGCCGCGACAAGAAGCACAATACCGTCCAGGAAGCCGGCGGTAAAGTGCACTGGACCTGTTTCGGTACTGGCGTTAAGATGTGCAAGTACGAGGACGGCAAGTACGTAACCGTTGACTCCGTAGAACAGGACATTGCAGACATTGCAAAGCTTTGTGACTGGGCAGAAAATATCGACTACTTCTCTCTCCCTGTTTCCGCAAGAGATATTGCAGGTCAGGGTGCCCAGGACGTCCACGAGACCTTCACTGCTATCACCAACACCTCAAAGCATTTCCACCACATTGACCCTGTCGGCGAAAATGTCGAATACTACCGGGACATCGTAAATGCCTATTACGGCGGCAATGAAGAAGAAGCAAGGAAAAAGCCAATCTTCTCCATGCTGGTCTGCCCGACAAGCCCTCTTGAGCTCAGCGTTAACGCATGCCAGGTCATTATCAAAGGCGCACGTTTCGGAATGCCTGTAAACGTCCTGAGTATGGCAATGTCAGGTGGTTCTTCTCCTGTATACCTTGCAGGGACCCTTGTTACCCACAACGCCGAAGTACTCTCAGGTATCACTCTCGCTCAGCTTACAGTACCCGGAACCAAAGTATGGTACGGAAGTTCCACTACCACCTTCGACCTGAAGAAGGGTACTGCTCCCGTTGGATCTCCCGAACTCGGCCTGATTAGCGCATCCGTCGCAAAGCTCGCCCAGTTCTATGGCCTCCCCGCATTCGTGGCAGGCACCTAGTCTGATGCAAAGGTCCCGGACAGCCAGGCTGGACACGAGAAGACCCTTACCTGCCTCCTTCCCGCCCTCGCAGGGGCAAACACCCTCTACGGCGCCGGGATGCTTGAGCTTGGTATGACTTTCTCCATGGAACAGCTCGTTATTGACAACGACATCATCAAGATGACCAAAAAAGTCCTTCAGGGAGTCCCTGTAAATGAGGAAACCCTTGCAGTCGAGTCTATCCAGAAAGTAGGCATCGGAAACAACTTCCTTGCACTCAAACAGACCAGGATGCTTGTGAACTATCCGTCTGACCCAATGCTCATAGACAGGCGCATGTTCGGGGACTGGGCAGCAGCCGGATCAAAGGACCTCGCAGCCGCCGCACATGACAAAGTAGTAGATGTTCTCAAGAACCATGTAGTCAAACTGGTTGATGCAGACACCCTCAAGAACATGAAGGCAGTCGTTGACAGAGCTGACAAAGCTTTCAGAGGCGAGTAATTATATCAGGATATCAGGAGATCTAAAAATGGCAAGCAAAGAAGACATTATTGCAAGAGCAAAAGACGCAATTACAGATTTTGATGATGAACTCGCAGCAGAAATCGCAGGGGAAGCCCTTGTTGCAGGGATTGACCCTGTAGAGCTCATTGAAAAAGGTTTCACCGCAGGCATGCAGGAAGTTGGAGAGCAGTTCGAACAGGGAACCCTTTTCCTGCCCCATGTGCTTGCAGCTGCCGAAGCGATGAATGCAGGCATGGAAGTCATCAAGCCGGAAATGGAAAAGCGCAAATCTCAGACCAAGAGCCTTGGAACCGTTGTCATAGGAACTATCGAAGGTGACATCCACTCCATAGGAAAGGACATTGTTGCCTCCATGCTCAATATTGCAGGCTTTAACGTAGTGGACCTCGGAAGAGATGTCCCAATAAAGACCTTTGTTGAAAAATCAAAGGAACTCAAACCACAGATAGTCGCATCCTCCGCCCTTATGACCACTACCATGGTCAACCAGATCCAGATCGAGGAACAGCTAAAAGAAGCAGGTATCCGCGGACAGATCAAGACCATGGTCGGAGGCGCACCCGTTACCCAGGACTGGGCTGACAAGATCGGCGCAGATCTCTATGGGGAAAGTGCCACTGATGTCGTCAGCAAGGTAAAAGCAGCCTTACTTTAAAAGGCTCAATAAGCAGAAAATGCAAAAGATTTTATCAAATGCATTTTCTGCCCCATTTTATTTTGTACAGTTTTGCGAAACCGATAGCTGAGGGTATAGGCAAAAAACTCTGCAAATCCGGTCATAACTCACGGGAATAAGCAATTATGAAAAGGCTGTGCAGTGAGCCTGTTCATTATTATATCAGGTAGATATGCTGATCTGCGGCAACAAACTGACAATTTTAAAGCTATAACAATTGTCTAAAATGAAAGCTTAAAGCAATTGTCAAAATGCCTGTAAACTGCAGTTAAAACGGATAAAAAACGGAGAAAAAAATGGCAAGCCACTACTGTAGTTAAATTTATATACAGTAAGCCAAAGAGTATAGTTCCTAAATTAAATATTACAGTAAGTATAATTCCCTGAGATATAATATGCCCGTAAAGGGTTCGCAAACTGTGCTTTCAGGCTGTGGAATAGGGCTGAGACGGACTCCTGCCCTGAGGGAATTCTACAGCACTTTGAAAAATGGAGGGATTTTCCGTGGATTTAAAAGCCTTAAAAAAACAGGAAAATAAACGAAAGATCAGTAAAGGGTACATGTGGGCCTTTTTCTGTGCTTTATTCTGGGGTGTCTGGTATTTGCCAGGGACCGTTGTGTGGGTTCTTAACCCGTTCGATGAAATGTACAGCGCCATTGCCGCAACAAGTGGGGACGGTGTATCCCTGGTTGTAACTGCTGTGCTGATTACTGCTTTCAATGCGCTTGCCGTTATGGTCGCTCTTATGCTCTGGAACGGAGTGCTTGGTAAATACGGGGAACTTGGCCGAACTCTCAAGGAATTCCACCCGTGTTCCAAATGGTTCTTCCTTGCCTCTATTTTCGGTGGTCCTCTGGCAATCCTCGGTTCTTTTATTGCCATGGGATTTATAGGTGGAGCATTTGCAGCTGTTGCCGGACTTCTTTACCCTGTCGTGGGCTCGATTCTTGCCTACTACTGGTATGGAGAAAAGATTTCAAAGAGGGCAGCAATTGGTATCGGGGTTATCGTCCTCGGAGGTATTTCTATCTACGGTGGTGGACTTCTTACAGAACTTTCGTCTGGCAACGTTCAGTGGATCGGGTACCTCGGAGGTTTGATGGCCGCTGCTGGCTGGGGCATTGAAGGCGCTATCGCAGGCAAAGGGCTTGATATTGCAGAGCCTGATGCAGGATTGACCTTACGTTTCCTCGGAGAAAACGTCATCTGGTGGATCATTATTGTGCCTATCCTGGCACTCATTGGGTTCCCGATGTATTCCTTTGCATTCCAGGCTTTTGAACCTCTAACTCTGCTGGTCCTGGTCTTTGCAGGTATAACATTTGGTTTCTGTTATGTTACCTGGTACAAATCTTTCCCACTTATCGGGGTTGGAAGAGGTCAGGGTATAGGAAACCTTTACGGGTTCTGCGCGGTCATATTTATTTTCCTCTTCTTCGGGGATGTTCCGCAGTGGACTATTCTTGTCGGCGGCACGCTCTGTATTGCTGGCAGCTTCATTATGTTCACTGAAGATGCAAGTGAACTCGAAACCCTGAGAGGCGAATAAGATGAGTGGAAACCGACCTATTAAGTTCAGGATCCTGGAACTTTTGCTGGATGGAAAGGAACACTGGAACTATGAGATTGTCTCAAAGATCCAGGAAGAATACAATATGAAGAGTGCATATGGCAGGGACAGCATCAACTTCGATATTATTGAACTGGCATCCGGAGGGATGCTAAAAGATGTCGAGCAGAAAGTCGATGAGGCAGGGGTCTACAAAAAAGATTTCCTACTGCACAAATATATGATCACCGATTTTGGAAAAGCCCGTGGCTCTGACGCCTGCCTGAGGTATGTGTAATCAACGGAGGATAAAAAAATGACACAAACAGCAGCAGCTCTTGAAGCTTACAACGCTTACTGGGCAAATTCCTTCATACCCGCCGGGCATGTCATGTGGATGGTCCTGATTCTGGTTCTGGCAGTAATTGCTCTATGGCAGGCAAGGACTTTCGTGTCTAAGTTCTGAACCCCAACAGAATATAGCTATTCCAGATCTAATACTAATAAACAACATAAATGGTGAAGAAATGGCAACTGAATATGCTTTGAGAATGGGAGACGGGAAACGTATCTTCCTTACAAAAGAAAAGATCGTAGAGGAACTTGAGGCAGGTGTGGCAAATGCCGCCGACCTCGGTGAGATCTCCGGTCTGAGTGCCGATGAAGTCGACAAGCTTGCAGAAATCCTTATGATGCCCGGAAAGGCAGTCAGTGTGGAACACGGCATGGAAGTGCCTGTAACTCACGATATCGGGACTCTGAGACTTGACGGCGACCAGGGGAACAGTGGCGTAGGTATTCCCTCAAGCCGGCTTGTCGGCTGCATGATGCACGAGAGAGCTTTTGGCGCCGACACAATGGAACTCGGGCACATTGACTACAGCTACAAACCTGTAAAACCCGTGGTCTCAAACGAATGCCAGGCAATGGAAGTCTGCCAGCAGAACATGGTTATCCCTCTCTTCTACGGTGCAATGCCTAACATGGGACTCTACTACACTCCTGACGGGCCTTTCGAAAACCCTGGTGACTTGATGAAGGCTTTCAAAATTCAGGAAGCCTGGGACTCCATGGAACATGCAGCCGAGCACCTTACAAGGGACACTGTCTGGGTTATGCAGAAGCTCTTTGCCTCGGGTGCGGATGGTGTTAACTTTGACACAACGGCTGCAGCAGGCGACGCTGACATGTACGGAACCCTGCACGCAATCGAAGCCCTCAGGAAGGAATTCCCTGACATGTACATCGAAGCCGGTATGGCTGGAGAATGCGTGCTTGGTATGCACGGAAACCTGCAGTATGACGGCGTGACCCTTGCAGGGCTCTGGCCACACCAGCAGGCTCCACTTGTTGCAAAGGCAGGAGCAAATGTCTTCGGACCTGTATGCAACACAAACACCAGCAAGACTTCTCCGTGGAACCTGGCACGGGCAGTAACTTTCATGAAGGCAGCGGTTGAAGCGTCCACTATCCCCTGTCACGTTGATATGGGTATGGGTGTGGGCGGAATTCCGATGCTTGAGACTCCCCCAATCGATGCCGTTACAAGGGCAAGCAAGGCAATGGTCGAGATTGCCGGCGTAGACGGCATATAGGTCGGGGTCGGCGACCCTCTGGGTATGCCGATCTCCCACATAATGGCTTCAGGTATGACAGGTATGAGAGCAGCCGGAGACCTTGTAGCAAGGATGGAATTCTCAAAGAACATGAGGATAAAAGAAGCAAAAGAGTATGTGGCAAAGAAGCTCAGTGTTGACACAATGGATCTCTCAGATGAGCACRTTATGCGCGAACTCCGTGAAGAGCTCGATATTGGCGTGATCACCTCAGTCCCGGGTGCCGCAAAGGGCATTGCTGCAAAAATGAATATCGAGAAAGTTCTCGATGTCAAGATAAACTCCTGTAATCTTTTCAGAAGACAGATTGCTTAAGATGGACTGGTTCAGGCTTCGGCCTGTACCTTCGTCCATGAAATGGAAAAACGGCAGGAAGCAAAAAACGGGAACAGCCCTCAAAAATGCTTTCATATCTCCGGAAAACCGCTCTGGAAATTTCCTTCCCGATCCGTATTCCGGGGATGAATCTCTGCCGTCCTTTCCATTTTCTTTTTATTGAATGTCTTATTGGATTCTTTTCGCTTGTTTCTTTTTGATCTCTGGTGACTTACTCCTGCCTGCTTCCTTCAGAAGCGAGGAAAGGGCTCTGGTTCATGCCTTTTTCTTTTGAAAACAGGTTTTCATGTTCACACACTGCTTTCGACAAGTATCAGATAACAATTGATTTTTGATCTTGAAGTACAAACTTTGATTTTAATAGTAACACTTATGTCTCTAAAATTAAAAACTCCTCTTTCTACGAAAACAAAATTATATCTCGAAGTATTTTAGTGAAAAAAACACTATTTACGATATTAATGGTCAGTGTATTAGCAATAAGTGCTGCTGGTTGTGCGGCTACAGACGATACGACACCCGGCACTGCTGATGAAATAATATACTCTATAGTTTCTATAAACTCCTATATAGATGAAATTATTAACAGTACGGATAGTATGACTGCAGACAGAGCAAAGGAAATCGCTCTTGTTCATGCCGGACTTGCAGAAGCTAATGTCACTTTTTTCACGGTAAAACCTGACACAGATGATGGCAGACCGGAGTATGAAATCGAATTTTATAGTTAACACTGAATATGATTATGATATTGATGCATCTATGGGAGATATTTTAAGCTACAACTATGATGCGGAAAACTATGCGGCATTCATCAGTACACAGTCAGATGATAACAATACGTATATTGGTCAAGAAAAGGCAAAATCCACATCACTTGCAAAAGTTTCTGGAGCAACTGAATCTGACATGCAGCTTTATCTGGATTATATGTTCTTTTCTTTGAAAAAACGCTGTTTTTAGCCTTAAGTGCTGCTTTTTAGCCTTATTTTTTACAGGAACGGTTATCTTTCTACATTAATGGTAAAATAGGTTTACACTGCTTAGCTGAGAGTTAAAAAGAAAGCATCATGATTTGATTGGTTTCAACAGAGTTTTTTTTATAAAACTGTACTGAAGCCCGGGTTTTAGAAACTGCTATTTCAACGGATTATTATATTTCAAACCCTTTTTATTTTTTTGCAGTCATTCTTCTTTGTTTTTCCAATTTGCAGTTTTTCCTTCGGGTCTGAACAGTTTTCATTTCGGATTTCCGGTTTAGTTGTTTTTAGTCTGGTTGTTCTGTAATTATATTTTTTTTAAGGACGTAATCGACTAAATACGATAAATTTATATATTTATACGTGCTTTTATTTATTGGTAAATCAAATTTACTTGATTTGCCTTGTAAAGCGCCATTTTAAATCTCCGTAATTCTGTAGACTCCTGAAACAATTTGCCTTTGAACCTCCATTACTTTTTTTCCTTTTTTTGTCTCCCTGAGTTGATTCTCTCTTTCTTTTTTCCCTGTTTCATCCTTTCCTTCTTTAATTTACCAGTCTCTACCTTTTTTTCTGTTTTTCTGTCTTTCATTCTCTTTGGTTCCCTGTGCCCTGAAATGGAAAGAAATCAAGTACTTTCAGGGTTTTCATTGCCAGCCCAAAGTTTATCAGTTGATACGATAATTATGCAGGAAATCCAAACCTGTAGATAAATGAATGAAAAGATCCTGATTTCTTGTCTTCATACCTGATTCTACGGTTTATCTTATATTCTGGTGAGAACCATGGCTGACACAATTCACTGGGCAGACGTCATAGCCGAAGACGCGTTAAATAAGAGTGGCAAGCACCTTGTTGCCACTGGAATCACTCCCTCCGGACACATCCATATAGGCAATATGAGGGAGGTAGTGACTGCTGATGCTGCTTATCGTGCTCTCCTTGACAGGGGAGCAGATGCCCGTTTTATCTACATTGCCGATAATTATGACCCGCTGCGTAAGGTTTACCCTTTCCTTCCAGAAAGTTATGCCGAGCATGTGGGAAAACCCATTTCAGAGGTTCCCTGCCCATGCGGGGAATGTGCAAATTACGCTGAGCATTTCCTGAAGCCTTTCCTTGAAGCACTCAGACGCCTTGGCATCAACCCCGAGGTCTACAGGGCGGCCGAAATGTACAGGGCAGGAATGTATACCGAAGCGATAAAGTCCGCCCTTGTGAAAAGGGACGAAATTGCAAAAATCCTTGAAGAGGTTTCTGGAAAAACAGTCGCAGAAGAATGGAGCCCTTTTAACCCCCGCTGTAACGAGTGCGGGAAAATAACGACCACAAAAGTCACAGGGTTTGATCTGGAAGCCGAAACTGTGGATTACGTCTGTGCCTGCGGGCACTCAGGGACGGTGCCGATGACAGGAGGGGGAAAGCTTACCTGGAGAGTGGACTGGCCTGCCCGCTGGGCTGTTCTCGGGGTAACTGTCGAGCCTTTCGGAAAAGACCACGCTTCAAGAGGCGGCTCCTATGATACAGGAAAGAGAATAGTAAGGGAAATCTACGGACACGAACCTCCCTATCCTATAGTCTACGAGTGGATAATGCTTGGAAAACAAGGGGCGATGTCTTCTTCTACGGGAGTGGTTGTCTCTATTTCTGATATGCTTGAGGTGGTGCCTCCCGAAGTCCTCCGTTACCTGATTATCCGTACAAAACCTGAAAAACATATCCAGTTCGACCCTGGGCAGCCTCTCCTTACAATGGTGGACGAATACGAGCGGCTCAGAGATAAGTTCCGGGAAAATGACCCCTCCCTTGGAGACTTTGAAAAGAGGATTTACGAACTCTCCAGGGCAACTGGCATCTGCCATCCGGAAATTCCTTTCAAGCAGATGGTAACAATCTACCAGGTTGCCAGGGGGGATTTCGAGCAGGTGCTGAAGATCGTAAAACGTTCAGGCTTTTCAATTGAAGATGAAAAGTGTATCAGGGAACTTGTAGATAATGTCTCCAGATGGCTTGAACTCTATGCTCCGCCTTTTGCCAGGTTCAGTGTAAAAGAGAGAGTGCCTGTGCAGGCAGCTACCCTTTCGGAACTCCAGAAAGCCTTCCTTGGGGCTTTTGCAGACCTTATTGAAGCGAGAGGAGAGATCAGCGGAGAGGAATACCATATGCTGGTATATTCCGCAAAAGATGAAGGTTCTGAACTGAACGGGCTGATCACGGAAAAGTTAAATGAACCGGTCCCACAGGTAGACCCTAAAGACCTTTTCAAAGCGATCTATACCTCAATTCTCGGGCAGAGCTCGGGCCCAAAAGCAGGCTGGTTCTTATCTTCTTTTGAGAAGGACTTCCTTATAACCCGGTTCAGGGAAGCTTCAACATACATCCCTGAAAAACGCTCATAAATAAAGTCAGATGGGTATGGAAAAAGAAAAGTAGACGTGGAAAAAGACAGACAAATATGGAAATAGATGATGCAGAGATCATAAAGGGTATGGGTATCACGGACACAGAGATGACCGGCACGGTAGATACAAAGGATACAGATGAACCAAATAATACAGATGAACCGGTGAAAAAGCCTGCAGGCTCTTCAAAAGAGCACTTCCTTGCCTGGGATAAGGAATATGTCCACCTAAAATGGGGGGGCCCAGCGTCTATCCGGAGTCTGCAGGCTTATCTTGCGCCAGAAGTGAGAGTCCTGGATGCAGGTTCGGGGAATGGAAGGTACCTTGGAGAGCTTTCAAGGCATTATACTTCGGTCGGGGCTGATATTTCCTTAACCGCTCTTGGAAGTTCCCGTACGCAGCTTGCGAGAAGCGGCAGGTTTGCAGAACATCTTGGAGCAAGTGTGCATGCCCTTCCTTTCAAATCCGGCTCATTTGACGGAATTCTCTGTTATGGTGTACTCCAGCACCTTTTTAAAGAAGAGCGGCAAGCTGCTGTCAGGGAATTCTTGCGCCTTCTCTGCTGTGAAGGTTTCGTTTTTTTCGAGGCGTTCGGCTGTGAGGATATGCGCTGTGGAGGAGAGCCTTCAAGCCCATTTGAAGAAAAAACTTTTGTCCGTCAAAACGGGATAATTTACCATTATTTTACTGAAGAAGAGGTAAAGGAACTTTTCTGCGGGTTTGAAGTCCTTGAACTGGAAAATGTAATAAAAGAGAAAACTTTTAGAGGGAAATCTTATCAACGGCATATGGTCAGGGGAGTTTTCCGGAAACTTTGAACTTAACTCATACTTTCTCTGAATCTTTCTACTCATCTGTTTTTTGCCGTTCCAGACCCTCTATATAACTTTAAAAACAACCTGAATACTTTATTTTTATTTTCATATAAAAGCTAGCTTAAGGTAATTAAGCACAATTATTACAAGGGCTCCGAAAATACCTCCTATTGCGCAGACCAGGACTGCTACCCAGGTGATTGCGATTTCAAGTCCTAGCAAAAATTTTGCTACTATCAGGGCTAAGATCCCAAGCACTGCATTTATTGCAAGGCTGGTGGCAGTCTTGAGCATTTTGTACAGCACAAACGCTGCTATAGCTGCCAGGATTAATACTGAGATTTCGGGAACTCCGACTACCATAGATTATACATAGTGTTCAAATTATTTATATTTATCACTGAGTTTTCTGAACCAGTTATGGCTTTTTGGGAATTTGTGCCAGACATAATTGAAAATGGCTACCGATCTTTTTTATTTGAGAGAGGTACACTATTTTACGGCATTTTTTCCCTCATAGAGCCCGGACAAATTTTATAATAATTTCATTAAGTACTGACTCGTTTGAATAAGCTCGTATATCCAGCGCAGGGTAAGGGTTCCCAAGCACCATTGCAGAGACTACAGCATCGGGCCTATGCAGGCAGAGCACAGGAATTTTCCGGTCAAGCGCCCTGCATATTTCATAGCCCACGCCCGTAGACGGTACTGTCACCTCTGCAATCAGAGCATCGCTTTTTGCAAGCAGCCCCATGTCTCTATCATAAATGTCCTGTTCAGTCATTTTTGATTCGTTTTCTTCCAGATCTGGGTCTGCAACATGCCAGCTAAGCACTTCTGCTCCTGCTTCCTCGAGGGCAGCGTACATAAACCGATATGTCTCAAGAAGCTGTCTTCCTCCCCTGATCGAGCCTGACAGGAAAATTTTCGGGTTCTGACGTTCTGCAACTTTCTTTTTTTCCATTATCCTACCACCCTTTTTATCTGCTATACCACACAGCTTTTTTGTCTGTTTTTCGGACTGTTTTTGTTTGTTTTTTATCTGTTTCAGTCCTCTTATTGCACGCCTCTGAAGTAATGCCCCGTGGTAAAACCTTTTCCGATATCCTCACATTTTTCCTTTGCCCTATCTCCTCTCTCACAAAATGCATCAATTGCTTTCCTGTATTTTCCTGTAATTCTCCTGATTTCTTCTGCATTATCCATTCCGAGAGTCTCAATTCTCAGGCTTGAGATTCCACTTTCTATAAATGCAGGGACATATTCAAGCATACAGAGGGATCTTGAGTTCAGGAGATGGGTTCTGCACTGATAGTCCATGAGCAGGGGAAATTCGTAATTCTTCTCATCTACCAGCGTAAAGTTTCCTGAGGTGCAGGGAGCACTGCAATGGTTTCCTTCTTTCCCGAGCAGCCCGTCTGCGAGGCAGTGTTCGGACTCCATCAGTTCGAGACGGCCGTGGACAACACACTCTGCAGGTCCGTGAGGAGCCACTTCTTTGAGCTCTTCAAGCGTCAATTCGGGAGAAATCACAGCCATTTCTGCCCCTTTCTGCAAGAGAAGGGCAAATGTATGACCGTTATAGATATTCAGGGGACTGTCTGCAATAAACGGGATCTTTTTTTCTTTTGCGAGGTTAAATGTACCCAGGTTTGAAACAAGGACACCGTCAGCTCCTAACTTTAAGACATTGGAAAGGGTCTCCTCAACCTGCTTCATCTCGGAATCCTTCACTATTTTAGGAGTATTGAAATAGATTTTTCTGCCTGCAGATTTGGCTTTCAGAACAGCACTTTCAAATCTGGAATCAAGGCATCTAAAGGAGGATTCCTCCACTTCGGAGTTTTTCTCTTTTCCTGTTGTTTGTGGCCTTCTAAAAAGCCCCTCTCCGAAGTAAACGCAGTCTGCTCCGCCTGCAAGAGCCCCTTCAAGCCCTTCGAGGGAATACACGGAAACTGAGAGCAAAGGCTTTCCCGGAAGTTTTTGGGATTTTAATTCCTTTATTTCCTCTATTTCCTTTGTTTCCTCTATCTCCGTTGTTCCCTTTGTTTCTTCTGCTTCCTTTATTTCCTCTGTCTCCGTTGTTCCCTTTGTTCCCTTTGTTTCCTCTATTTCCTTTGCCTTTCTTTCTCCAGGTGCAAGGAGCTGCAGATTTTCGAGAGGTTTCCGCTTCCATTTTGATACGCGCAGGTTTTCAAGCTGTAAAACCGCTTTCGTCCTCAGATCGTTCAGCTGCCCCACTGGAATAAAAATATCCTTATCTATATTCACGTTAAGTCCTGATGCCTCAAAAATCGTATTTCCAAGTTTTGTAAGCTGTTTTTCTACCTGAGCTTTTGAGGTTGGCAGTTTCTCAGCCTTCTCGACCAGATATTCGGATTCAACTGTCACTGTATTTGAATCGCTGTCCTTTATCTCGAGCCTGGCAGGTTTTCCCGGGGAAAGGGTTACCGTGAGAAATAACGGAATCCTGGGCCTCAAAGATCCGGATTCGCTTTCTTTTTTAAGGGAATCCATAAGCTTCTTGTCATGGGTCCTGTAAACCATGCTTCCTGATGGCGCCCTCGAATCAAAGGGGATCTCTATGACTTCTCCTTTTCCTGCACTGTATACAGGGCCCTTTTCAGAATACATTGAGGATATTATTTTTCCTTTGTCTTCAGGCCTTGTCTCGGCATTTTCGACCATTATACCGTCTCCCAGGCGAAGGGAGTTCGAAAGTTTTACACGGATGCGTTCCGTACGCCTGTCATAGCTAATAACCGTGCCTGCAGGAATGCCGCGGTTATGTGGATTTTCCCGGCTCATAAGTTTTCCGCGCGGGTTTCCAAAAAAATATCCTGAGGTAAAGCCGCGGTTAAAAAGCTGGGTAAGGGTTTCCTGCTCGTCTTCAGAAACCGAATAACCGGCAGGGTTTTTCAGGTAACTGTCAATCAGGCGGCTGTAGATCCTAACAACACCTGCAACATATTCCGGCCTTTTCATCCTACCCTCTATTTTGAAGGACTCTATCCCGGCTTCTATAAGGGCTCCGAGGCCTGAGGTCGTGTTAAGGTCCTTAGGGCTTAAAAGATAACTGCCGGCTGTTTTTATCTGCTTTCCTGCACAGTACAGCCTGTACTTTTTGCGGCACGGCTGGGCACAGTATCCCCTGTTTCCGCTTCTTCCCCCTATAAGGCTGCTCAGGAGGCACTGCCCTGAATAGGAAATGCAGAGGGCTCCGTGTACGAAAACCTCTATCTCCACATCATTTTTTTCTTTTATCTTTCTTATGTCTTCAAGCGAAACTTCCCTTGAGAGCACAACCCTTTCGATTCCCAGCTCTTTTACAAACCCGATTCCTTCGCTATTGTGCAAAGTCATCTGTGTACTTGCGTGCAGGGGAAGGTCAGGCAGGTATTTTTGGGAAAGGGAAATAAGCCCAATGTCCTGAATGATAATCGCATCTGTCCCCATTTCTCTCAGACGGGAAAGCAATATAAGAGCCCTTTCCATTTCCCTTTCTTTGAGCAGGGTGTTTACAGTTACGTATATTTTCACGCCCCTTAGATGGGCATAATCAATGGCTTTTTCAAGTTCTTCTTCTGAAAAATTGGATGCATATCCCCGGGCGCTAAAAGCCCTGGCTCCGAGATACACAGCATCGGCTCCGTTTTCTACGGCTGCCATAAGGGCTTCCATGCCGCCAGCTGGAGCCAGCAGTTCAGGTTTTGCAGGCTTCATCAGATGGGATTACAGAGTATGCTCTTAATTAATCTTTGGCATCCTTTCCTGCTGGAAAATTTAAGGTACTGAAATTAAAATTGGGAAGATAAAAAATGAAAAGGAAAAATAATAAAAGGAAAAAATAATAACAGGTGTAGATTAAGGAATTACCGGACAAGTCCGATATAACGTTTTTTCGAGTTATGCCTTTGGTCCTATTATCCAGGTCACGATCCTATCGCTCTTCTTATCTTTTGAGGTTTCGCAAAGTATTTTTCCATCGTGCATATGGGATTCACAGGAATAGCTAACTTTATCTTGCTTTCCAATGTACTTGAAGTGTATCTTGAAGAACCCTTCTGAGCACCCTATCCCGTATTTAATCCAGCCTTCGATATCCGCCCCGCCCTCGCAACTTCCTTCGCATGCAATGAGTTCAAAGATCTCTTCCTCATAAGATCCGACTTTTTCCGGAGCAAGGTGGCCTTTTTTGTATTTTCCCTTCTCAATTTTCTGAGCCTGAAGCACAAAGTTCTCACCGGTGTTGTTCAGGATCTTCAACTGTAACCCTTCAAGAGTTTCGATAGTTTCTGTTTCTGACATCTTCGATTACCCCGATAAATAAACAATCCAGATAAATTCCGAACAAGAGATTGCCTCTAATAAATAAAAAAGTATCTCAAAATATCTGAAAGTGAGCCTCTACCTGATAGAATACGTAACAGTTGAAATAATAGAGGCGCCGGATAAACTAAAGTTCTTAAAAATATATTCCTGGATAATCAGGGACCTTGAAAGATTATAGTCATAGGAATTATCGGATTATTGCTCTTGACTGCAAGGTTCCAATTATCAGGATCTTCTGCTTGAACAAAATAAATGCTTGAATAAATAAATGCTTGAATAATACACCACTCTGCACTTATGCGTACTCAGTCAATGCAGACGCAGGGCTTTTGCCTGCAAGTAGGGCAGACACCGGGATACTTTTTAAAGAAAGCTTCTTCAAGATCGACTCCATAGAGGTTGGCAAGAGCCCCTATCCAGGCAAAGCAGTCCGCAAGTTCCTCTTCTATATTTTCAGGTTCTTCTCTGCGAATAGCTTCGGCAAGTTCTCCTACTTCCTCAACCAGCCAGAGCATCGTAGCCTTTCCACCCCTCCTTTTGTCGTTATGGGCGTAGAGTTCATACATAAGCTTCTGAAACTCAGAAATTTCCATATTCTCTCCTGTTTCCTGCCTCTATTCTGTTAAAGCGAGCCGACAACCTGAATAAAGTATCCTGCCGGATAAGTGTCCTGCTGTTTTTTTCCGAATTCAGAGCCTTATAGGGATTTCCCTCTCTTTCAGGTATTCTTTTACTTGATGTATTGAATATTCGCTGAAGTGGAATATGCTTGCTGCAAGGGCGGCATCTGCTTTTCCTTTTGAAAAACCTTCATAGATGTGCTGCGGGTTTCCAACTCCGCCAGAGGCGATGATTGGTACATCCAGCTCTTCAGAAAGCTTTCTTGTAATGGGGAGATCGTAGCCTGCACAGGTTCCATCTCTGTCCATACTTGTAAGCAGGATTTCTCCCGAGCCCAGTTCTTCTGCTCTTTTTGCCCACTGCACGGCATCAATCCCTGTAGCTTCCCTGCCTCCGTAAATTACCACTTCATACCAGGCAGGGGTCCCGTCTTCCAGCTCCAGAACAGTTTTGCCGGGATTGTTCTTTATATCTGTATTTCGCCTGCAGTCAATAGCAGTAACAATACATTGGGCTCCAAATATGTCAGAGGACTCTTTGATAAAATCAGGGTTCTTTACTGCTGAAGTGTTGACCGAAACTTTATCCGCGCCTGCCCTGAGGATCTGGCGGATAGCATCAATCGAACCGATCCCGCCTCCCACTGTAAGAGGGATAAAGACCTCATCTGCAGTCCTTTCAATCACATCGATCATGGTTTCCCTGCCGTGAGCTGAAGCTGTGATGTCCAGGAAAACAAGTTCGTCTGCGCCGTCTTCATTATAGCGCTTGGCGAGCTCCACAGGGTCTCCGGCCTCTTTCAGGTCCACAAACTCCACGCCCTTGACAACACAGCCGCCTGCCCTGTCAAGGGTCACATCAAGGCATGGTATGATTCTTTTGGTGAGCATCTAAGGGATAATGAAGTTAACTGTTATTAAAAGCTTATTGAAATTGAACGGAAGAAGAGATTTCGTATTTCTCTTTCGCGCCGCTCGGGCTTGGGCCGACCTGCCAGCCAGATAAAAAGCGATCCAAAGGACGGCACCGTAATTAAAAGACGGATACTGGAGGAATATCTTCAGAACCAGGAGAATATTTTCCTTTACCCCGGAAACCGTTTTTAATTCAGGTAAACATCAGCACCTCCACCAGCTTGTCTGAAGAATCGAAAAAAGAAGAAAAACAGATTTGAAAGAGAGATTAGACCTAAATTTATGCCGATTTGATATGTTAAATTATCGTTCTTACACAAAAGTCCTCAGCAGTTTTTACTTTCCTGCTTTTATTTTCTTTATTTTCTTCTTTTTTGCTTTTTTGGGGGAAGACCGCTCTCCTGCGTCGAGCGTGATAGGAACAACACAAGATAGAGAATAATTGCACGTGTAAAAATATCTATAATTTAGTCCCTCTGAACAAAGAGAAAAGTAACGTTACTCATCCATAAGTTAGTCTTCTTGAGCGAAACGAAGTGGAGCGAAAAGGACGGCGGGCTCCCGAATCGCAACTAGGGAATCGAAACTCGGGAGATCTAACCGAAAATATTCATCACACGTGCGCCTTCAAGTCTGGACATCTCTATTTCGGAACATTCAAGCACTTTTTTTCTAATCCTTATCGGGGCTCCCACCCTGAGGGCGAGGGCAATGCAGTCGCTTGGTCTTGCATCGAACTGCATTATGTTATTGTCCTTTCTTACCAGGAGACGTGCATAATAGACCTTGTCCACCTTATCATCGATCATTACGCCCTCTACCTTTATTTCCAGGCGGTCGAAAATATTGACCATGAGGTCGTGGGCCATCGGGCGAGGAGGAGATATATTCTTAAGCACGTTTCCTATTGAAAGAGCCTCCAGATGTCCAATATATATGGGAAGCATCTCGCCTTTCAAATTCTCTAGAAGTACAACAGGAGTAGGGTCACTGAAAACATCGACTATATAGACATCCTTGACATGAATTTCTTCAAAATCCTCGTAGTTATCGATGTCCATATCCAGTAGTTAATTTCACATATATTAATACCTTATTTAATTCTTTAAAGATTATTAAAAGAGATGCTTATAGCCTTGCTTCAGACTTTTTCTAATATCAAATTTTTGCATTCTCAATTTTTTGGAAAGCCATGTTTACCGAGCATGGGCACGAAGGTAACTTCACCTTTTCTTTTTTTATGTATATTGCCATTGCTGTCTTTTTTAACCCTTATAAGTTCCTGGGAATAGTTCCCTACAGGAATCACCATTATGCCCCCGGGCTTCAACTGTTCCAGCAGAGTCTCAGGGATAGATGGAGCTGCGCACGTTACAGCTATCCTGTCATAAGGTGCATACCTGGGATAACCCGTTGATCCATTCTTAAGTAATACTGTAACATTATCGTACCCTGTTTCCTCCAGGTTCTTCCTTGCGAAATTTACAAGAGGTTCTATACGTTCCACAGTGTATACATGTCCGGTTTTTCCTACGAGCTCTGCCATCACTGCAGCATTATATCCGGAGCCTGCCCCAATTTCCAGGACTTTATGTCCTTCGGAAAGCTCCAGGATTTTACACATAATAGCAACCATATGAGGGGCAGATATTGTTTGCCCGTATCCGATTTCCAGAGGTCTGTCCGTATAAGCTGCTCTTTGCTCATACTCCGGAACAAACCTGTGCCTGGGAACATGGAGCATAGCCTTGAGCACTTTTTCTTCCAATACGATATCCTTAAGCCTTTCTACAAGGAGCTTGCGAAGCTTTTCGAATTCTTTTTCTTCTTTTTTTCTTCTCTTGCTGTCCCTGCCATAGTCCTTTTCAGAAATCGTATTGACCAGAACCATCCCCTTCTTTCTGGCAAAAATTCGTTTCACATATTTTGTAAGCACAATGTCGCCTTTTCTGGACCTCAGTACCCCACCCTAACTTTTATTTTATCAATTAAAAGGCATGTATTCCAATTTTTTCTATCTGAACCATATCCTCGGTTTTTTAGAATCCGAATTTGCCTCTCAATGGTACGAAAACAACCCCGCCTCTTGTCTCTTTGTGTACATTGCCTTCGTTATCTTTTTTAATCCGGATAAGATCCTGAACATAATTTCCAACAGGAATTACCATTATCCCTCCGGGTTTCAACTGCTCAAGTAGAGGTTTGGGTATATCGGGAGCTGCGCATGTCACAGCTACCCTGTCGTAAGGAGCATATCCGGAATAGCCAATGGACCCGTCTTCGAGCAGTACGGTAACATTTTCGTAGCCTGCTTTATTCAGGTTTTCCCTTGCAAAATTCACAAGTGATTCTATTCGTTCAATAGTGTATACATGCCCACTCTTCCCTACAAGTTCCCCCATTACAGCTGCGTTATATCCCGATCCTGTCCCTATCTCCAGAACCTTTAGCCCTTCCGAAAGTTCGAGGAGATCACACATGATAGCAACCATGTGAGGGGCAGATATAGTTTGCCCGAAACCGATATCCAGAGGCGTATCAATGTAAGCCCCCTTTTTCGCGTATTCAGGTACAAACATATGCCTTGGGACCCTGAGCATGGCTTTGAGAACTCTTTCGCTCGTTCCTTGGATCTCAAGCCCTCTTACGAGACGCTCGCGCATCTCTTCGAGTTTATGCAGTTCTTCCTTGTCTTCCTGTTTTTTTCTTCCCTTTTTTTCGATGTGGCTTTCTTTACCACGGTCCTCTTCTGATCCCACCCTGTATTGACCCTTCTCTTCTTCCCTTTCTGGCAAATATACGTTTTACATATTTTGCAAATACAACATCGCCTTTTCTTGACCTGAACAGTCCATCCCTTACCTTTATTTTGGTGATGAAAAGCCTGGTGTTTCCAACTTTCTCCTCCGCTCCCACTACAAACTCATAGTCTCCGGGAACACGTTTTTCTATTACTTCCGTTTTGTCGGTACCTTCCTGTGCGGAAAATTTTACAGTTACTTCATCAATTGCCCTGCCCCACACTGTTTCTATTCCTTCTGCCTTGCCTGCATTGACACGTTTTCCCCCTGCTTCAATGGAGGTGATCAGGATAGGGCATACCATTCCTGTTTCCTCGTCATCAACGACGAGCTCGTCATCCACATGAAGGACGGTCTCGGAGTCCAGATCGGTTTTGAAGGTATTTGAGACGTCCATCTTGCTAACAATGACCCTCAAGCTGACGTTTTTCGGGGTTTTCATCTTTGCAGGGTGCACCTGGCCGCACTTCATACAGCGGACAAGCGGGCTCTGTCCTTCTTTCAGAACTTCGTGCGCAACTTCCTCCCGCGGGGAACAGGAAGGGCACTCAATATCAATTTCTCTTGTCATGGTCTAATCAGTACATGGATTCAAGATACTAAATACTTAACTTCTCCGGTGACGTCTTCGCCTGCCATATCTTTACCTTCAGAATAAGTCAGGACAGAAAAGTCCCATTTAAAATAAATTCGAGATAAAGATAAAAGACTCAGAAAAGAGTAAAAAAGCAAATGGTTCCTTAGATTGAGCCCGGAATCTGGACACTGTTATCCTATTATCATCCATTTATTATCCATTTATCATCCATCATCCATTTATCATCAATTTATCGTCCATTATCCTGGAAATCAACCATCTCCGGTTTTATGGTTAGTAGACTGAATTTAAGTTTTTCCAGCCAGGCTAATGATTTATTTTGTTACTATATCCAGCAAGCCCAAGATTCATTTGGCGTAGGGTAAAGAAGGCGTCATACATTATTTACCGGTGTTTTAGACAACACCAACTAATTTTTTCTGTGTGCCTGCAAATCATGTTTCCTGCACTATTTTGAAACCTTTTGAAGAAGCAGAAACTTCAATTGCGGGTTTCATATTCTCCGGGGATACAGGGTGTTTTTGTCTCATTTTCCTTTTCTTTCCGAAGGTGATTTCTTCAAGAGGCCTTACCCAGATTGTATCAAGTTCCTCAGCAAAAGCAGAAGGCACGCGTCTGACTCCTGCCTGCAGCGAGGTTATAATGAATGGATTTTCTTCACTGGTTTTTAGCGTATCCAGAACTATCTCCTCGTCTTCGTAAAGAAGCTCTCCTGCGTCCAGTTTTACCCATTGGGTGAAAGGATGTTCTATCCTGTTTACAAAAACCCTTACGCTTATTTTGTTCGGGATTTTTATTCCTGAGGCAACATAGACAAGCCCGCACTCAAGACAGTGCACTATAGGACTTTTTCCAAATTTTACCAGTTCATGCGAGACTTCTTCCCCAGGCGAACATGAGGGGCATTCGATATTGATATGCTGTGTCATGGCAGGTCCGTTTTCTAATTCTCTTTATTCTACTTAATTGTTTGGTAAAACCTTTTATATGATAATTAGGAAAGCTACTTCCGTTTTCTTTTGTCCCTGCCCGATATCAAAAGTTTTATTATAATGAAATGCGTAGTCTTACATCTCAATTATGAGATGCGTCTCAAAATTAAGGCAATACAGGTGCCGATAGTGCCGGACATTGAATATCTGAAGAAACTTGCCCTTATAGGGGCAGTGAATAAAACTGTTAAGGTCTCTTCTAGTGAGTTTCACAAGCATACGGGGGACAGCTCTAAAACCGCAGCACGAAAGCTAAAACAGCTTGAGGAAGAGCGGTTAATCGAAAGAAAGATAGTTCCCGGTGGCCAGTTGATAAAAATGACAGAAAAAGGGATTGAAATCCTAAAGAACGAATACGTTGAATACAGCAGGATCTTTTCCTCAGAGCCAGATACTCTGGAACTCGAAGGAAATGTGCTTAAAGGCCTTGGCGAAGGTCAGTACTATATAAACATTCCAGGATACCGGAAACAATTTGAAGAAAAACTGCACTTTGTACCTTTCCCGGGTACACTGAATGTGCAGCTTTCGGAAAGTAGCTCGGCTCTTAGAAACCGGCTTCGAGAAATGCCTGCTGTCCGGATAGACGGTTTCAATGACGGGGAACGCACTTTCGGAGGCGGGAACTGTTATCCTATCAGAGTAGGGGGTATAGAAGCTGCTGTGATCGTCCCTGACAGGACACATTACCCCTTGGATTTAATTGAGATTATTGCACCGCTAAAACTCAGGGATGCCCTGAAATTGAAAGATGGAGATAGAATTGTGACACGGGTAAAAAAACAGGGTATGGAGGGACAGGAATGAGCGAGAGCATGGTATACGAATGCCTGAAGTATGGTAATGAGAACATCAACAGGGCACTGGAAGCCCTGCGTGCCGGAAAAATGATCCAGATCTATGACTCGGACTCCCGGGAAGGAGAAACAGATCTTGTGATCCCTGCAAAGGTTGTTACTTACACGGATGTTAAGTGGATGCGAAAAGATGCAGGCGGGCTTATCTGCGTGGCAGTAGATCCTGTGGCGTCAAAACAGCTCAGGCTGCCTTTTATGGCAGATCTTGTTCGGGAGGCCAGCAAAACCAGTGAGTCTCTCGGAGAAGTTGTTGAAAAGGACGGGGATCTTAAGTACGATTCACACTCATCTTTTTCCCTCTGGGTCAACCACAGGGATACGAGAACAGGCATCCCTGACCTTGAAAGAGCCCTTACAATCCGAAAAATCGGGGAAATCACGGAAAACTCCCTTTCCGGAAACGGAGTCCGTTTTGGAAACGAATTCAGGACTCCTGGTCATGTAGCTCTCCTCAGGGCTGCCGAAGGACTTCTCGAAGAGCGCATGGGCCAGACAGAGCTTTCAGTTGCACTTGCCCGCATGGCAGGAATCACCCCTGCAATGGTTGTCTGTGAGATGCTGGACGATGAGAGCGGGAAAGCCCTCTCAAAAGAAATGTCAAAAGAGTACGGCGAAGAACACGGGCTTATCTTTCTCGAAGGGCAGGAAATAGTTGAAGCCTACATGATATGGACAGGCTCAGAGTGCTGAAATCCATCTTTTTTTTATTCCCCTTTTTGTCTTTTTTATTTCTTTTTTGTCTTTTTTATTTCTCTTTTTGTCTTTTTTATTTCTCTTTTTGTCTTTTCTTTTTTGCTTTTGATTTCTTTTTCATTTTTCTTTTTCATTTTTCTTTTTCATTTTTCTTTTTCTCTTATTTGAATGCTCGCGGTCCATAGTTAGCCGGTTGATATTACTATAGGGCAGCCTGAATGGCATATTTCAACCTTTCTTTGCAAACGTCGAGCACGGCTTAGCCGGCCGGTTTCAATCAAAATACGGATCAATTTTCAACCGCACTGGAAAAATAGAGTGACAAATTATTACTTCTTGACCTTGGATAATCTGCATGTTGACAGCAGAATATTATAATATCAAACAACGCAAGTTAGTATACAATAATAGCATTATTCTGACTTACATAGCCTTTGATTTTTTCATTTTCTGTCCTGATATTTCGCAGTTTGCAGTTAGGGGTGTCGTCCGGTGATACACAGGTTTAAAAAAGTCCAGCGAGTCCTTGTCCTTGTACTTTTCCTGAATCTCGCCGTAGCTTTTGCTAAAATCATTTACGGCACTTTTACCAATACCCTCAGTATGACCGCGGACGGCTACCACTCCTTATTTGACGGGGTCTCGAACATTGTGGGGCTTGTGGGAAGTTTTATTGCAGCGCGCCCTCCGGACAAAGAACACCCTTACGGCCATCAGAAGTATGAAACCGTAGCCTCTATTTTTATTGCCTTACTTCTACTTTATGTAGGTTTTGAGATTTTCCGGCATGCACTTGACCGTTTTCTTATCCGGAGCGTGCCTGAAGTTACAGCTATCAGTTTCCTCGTAATCCTGGGCACGATGTGCATTAACTATCTGGTCACTCACTATGAATACAGGCAGGGCATATCCCTGAGAAGCCAGGTTCTTATTGCAGACTCTCTGCACACGAAAAGCGATATTTATGTCTCTCTCTCGGTAATAGTAAGCTTGGCTGCTATAAAACTGGGTTTTCCTCTTCTGGACCCTTTAATCGCTCTTCTCATATCTTTTATTATCTTCAGAGCCGGGTTCAGGATTATGAAGGAGAATTCAAAGGTTCTGCTCGATATGTCCCGGCTTGAAGAAGAGGAGATCTGCAACCTTGTTATAGGAGTTGAAGGAGTAATCGGCTGCCATAAGATCCGGACGCGCGGCGGCATGGGCGATATTCGGATAGATATGCACGTGCTTGTGCAGCCTGACTTGCCTCTTGAAGAAGCACACCTTATCGCTCACAGGGTAAGCAAAATGCTGAAGGCTGAATATAAAGACGTTACTGATGTGGTTGTGCACCTCGAGCCCGCCTTACCCCAAGGATCAAATAGCAAAAAAACCAGTTAAGATGCATGGCTGGAAACGTTTTCGGGCAAATGTTTCGAATCACGACATGGGGCGAGTCTCACGGCAGGGCTGTAGGTGTTGTTGTCGACGGATTGCCTGCAGGACTTCCTTTTTCCGAAGCCGATATCCAGAAAGAACTGGACAGGCGGCGCCCCGGACAAAGCGAAGTCTCCACACCTAGAAATGAAGCTGACAGGGTGGAGATACTTTCCGGAATTTTCGAAGGCATGAGTACAGGCACTCCCATTTCCATGCTGGTCTGGAATTCTGACGCTAGGTCTTCTTCTTACGATGCTATTAAAAATACTCCCCGCCCCGGACACGCTGATTTTACGTACATGGCCCGCTACGGAATAAGGGACCACCGCGGAGGGGGAAGATCCTCTGCAAGGGAGACAATAGGCAGGGTTGCAGGCGGTGCCCTGGCAAAGCTTCTGCTTTCAAGCTTCGGAATCCAGGTAGCTGGGCACGTCATGGAACTTGGCGGAATCCGGGCAAAACCTCTCTCTTTTGAAGAAATCCTTGAAAATGTTGAAAAAACGCCTGTTCGCTGTGCCGATCTCGAGGCTGCTGAAAAAATGCTTGAAAAGGTTGCAAACCTGCGGAAGGAAGGAGACAGTGTCGGTGGAATTGTCGAGGTTATTGCAAAAGGAGTGCCCGCAGGCCTCGGAGAACCCGTATTTGACCGTCTGGATGCAGACCTTGCAAAGGCCCTGATGAGTATCCCCGCCGTCAAAGGCTTTGAAATCGGGGCAGGATTTGAGGCTGCCCGTATGCGTGGAAGTGAAATGAACGATTCCTTCCGTATGGAGGGGGAAAATATCACCTGTACGAGCAATAACGCAGGCGGGATCCTCGGCGGAATCTCAACAGGCCTGGATATTGTTTGCCGTGCAGCAGTAAAACCCACCCCTTCTATAGGGAAACTCCAGCAAACTGTCGACCTTATAACCCATGAAAATGCTGAAATCTCAATTAAAGGAAGGCATGACCCGACGATTCCCCCGCGTATGGTGCCGGTTGCCGAAGCCATGGTTGCCCTTGTGCTTGCAGACCATATGCTCAGGAGCGGCTTTATCAATCCAAGAACCCTGCTGGAATAAAGATATGCGATTCAATTACTATAACGCAAATCTGATAACCGTTGTAGGCTCAATAAAACATATGTAGATGACAAAATAAATAGAAGAAAATTAATATTGATTTGTCATATGGCTATATAGCACTGTGAGAGCTGTCACCTCTCCCACCAAATAAGGTTTTTGACTCTTCCAAATATCGCTCTGCACAGGATTTTTAAGTGAAAGTCTAATTATGAAGTACGGGAAGGCAAGACCGCCCACTAAAAAGACAACTGAATTTTTGCTTTATACATAGCCAAGCAGGAGAAAATTTTGGAATGAGGGAAATCCTGAGAAAATCTGGCATTGATATAATTGGAGATGTGCCCTGGGGAACTCACCTCTGTCAATTCTATCAGACAAAAGAAGATTTGATGGATATACTGGTCCCTTATTTCAAAGCAGGGCTGGAAAATAACGAGCTTTGTGTGTGGATCACATTACAACCTCTGGAAGTAGAAGAGGCAAAAGAAGCTCTTAGAAGGGCTGTTCCTGATTTTGATGTTTATCTGGAGAGAGGGCAAATGGAAATTATCCCCTATACTCACGGGTATATGAAGGAGGGTGTTTTCGATCCGGAGAGAGCCGTAAATAGATGGGTTGAAAAAATCGATCAGGTTCTGGCAAGGGGCTATGATGGACTGAGAGCTACAGGGGACAATCGCTGGCTGGAAAAAGAAGGCTGGGATGATTTTGTTGATTATGAGAATAAAGTGGATGCTATTATCGACAAACACCACGTAATAGCTCTATGCCCATATTATCTCGATATGTGCAGCACAGCCGAGATTATCGATGTAGTCTCCAACCATCAATTTGCTTTGGTCAAAAGGGACGGTAAATGGGGACGGATAGAAAATTCCGGAAGGAAGAGGGCGGAAAAAGAAGCTATTCAGGCTGCACAAAATTGGAAATACACCTTCGATACCGTGCCAGACCTGATAGCCATAATTGATGATAAATATAGAGTTGTTCGTGCAAACAGAGCCATGGCGGCAAGATTGGGGGTGACACCAGAAGAGTGCGTAGGGTTAACCTGCGATCGTGTTATCCATGGGACAGACAGGCCCCCCTCTTTTTGCCCGCACCGGCAGTTGCTTAAGGATGGGGCTGAGCACACTGTAGAGGTTTTCGAGGATTATCTTGGTGGTTATTTCTTAGTGAGCGCCTCGCCACTATATGATTCGGAAGGAAAACTCATTGGGAGTGTTTATGTCGCCCATGATATCAACGAACGCAAACAAGAAGAGCACAGAATAAGCAGATACAACCTTATTCTTGAGGGAATCAACCGGATCTTCAGCAATGTGGTGCAGGCAAAAACAGAAGAAGAACTGGGAAATGCATGTCTCTCTGTGGCCCTGGAAATTACAGGCAGTAAGTTTGGTTTCATTAATGAAATGGGCTCTGACGGAATGCTGCATGATGTTGCAAAAAGCGAGCTGGCATGGGAACAGTGCCTTATGTACGACAAGACAGGGCATCGCGTCCCCCGAGTGACTTTGTTGTCCATGGCCTGTACGGCAGTGTCGTCATCAACGAGAAAAGCTTCTTTACCAATAATCCACTGTCACATCCCGACAGCATTGGCTTGCCTCAAGGCCATCCTTCACTCACGTCGTTTCTTGGCGTGCCCCTTGTCCGGGACGGGAAAACGATGGGCTTGATTGCGGTCGCAAACAGTGAAGGAGGCTATAGCTGCGAGCACCAGAAGGATCTCGAAGCTATCGCGCCAGCAGTGGTGCAGGCTCTACAGAGGAAAAGGTCGGAAGAATCTCTCAGATTATCTAATATTTATAATCGTAGCCTTATTGAAGCCAGCCTGGACCCTTTAGTAACCATTGGGCATGATGGTAAGATTACGGATGTCAATAATTCCACTGAAACAGTTACCGGTTATTCTCGAGATGAACTCATAGGTACCGATTTCTCAGATTACTTTACTGAGCCTGAGAAAGCCCATAAAGGCTATCAACAGGTATTCACATATGGCAAAGTTTGGGATTATCCTCTAGAGCTACAGCATAAGGATGGGCGTATAACTCCTGTTTTGTATAATGCCTCAGTTTATAAAGACGAAGCTGGCAAAATTATTGGGGTTTTTGCTGCGGCACACGATATTACTGAGCGCAAAAAAGCAGAAGAAAATCTAAAAAAAGCACATGATAATTTAGAACAATTAGTTAAAAAACGAACAGAAGAGCTTGAAAAGGCTTACATCTCATTGAAAGAAAGTGAAAAAGGCTTCGCTGAAGCTCAAAAGATGGCCCATATTGGAAACTGGGACTGGGACCTTGTAACTGGTGAAGTATACTGGTCTGATGAACTGTATCGTATTTATGGACGTAATCCTCAAGAGCCAGGTGCAACTTACTATGAGCTTTTTAATTATGTCCACCCTGACGATAGAGACTATGTAGAACAAAATATTCAGAAAGGGCTAAATGAAGAACCCAAAAGTGGCATTGACTATCGTATTGTTTTAGCTAATGGGGAAGAACGTACAGTCCATTCACAAGCTGAAGTTATCTTTGACGAGCAGAAAATTCCTGTTCGAGTGAAGGGAATAGTTCAGGATATTACTGAACGTAAAAAATCAGAAGAGAAAATTAAGATACTCGCAAATGTTGTGGAATCATCGAACGATGCTATTGCAACTGAGTCTCTTGATGGTATTATTACCAGCTGGAATAAGAGTGCAGAGCAGATTTATGGTTATTCAGCTGAAGAAATTCTGGGAAAAAACGTATCAATACTTGAACCAGATACTATTAAAGGGGAAGTAAAACAGTTAATTGAAAAGATTAAACAGGGAGAAAAGGTCCAGCACTACGAAACTTTACGGGTAAAAAAGGACGGTACAATAATAAATGGTTCGATAACTCTTTCTCCGATTTTTGATTCACATGGAAAGCTTGTAGCTATCTCAGGTATTGCCAGAGATATTACTGAACGTATTAAGGCAGAAAAATTACTGGCAAAAGCTGAAGAGGCGAGAATGAAAGAAATTCACCACAGAATCAAAAACAATTTGCAGGTAATCTCTTCCCTGCTAGATCTCCAGGCTGAAAAGTTCCGGGATAAAGAGGTACTCGAAGCTTTCAGGGAAAGTCAGAACCGGGTAACCTCAATGTCTCTTATCCATGAAGAACTCTATAAAGGGGAAGGAAACGACACACTGAACTTTTCTGCTTACCTTCAAAAATTAGCTGAAAGCCTTTTCCAAACTTATAGACTTAGTAGTAAAAATGTCCGCCTCTGCATGGATCTGGAAGAAAATACACTCTTTAATATGGATGTTGCTGTCCCGTTAGGAATAATTGTTAATGAACTCGTTTCCAACTCTCTCAAACATGCATTTACTGAGAAAGAAGAAGGGGAAATACGAATCAAGCTTTGCCGGAAAGAAAAGAATAACGAAATAGATAAATCTCTTTTCAGCCTGACAATTTCAGATAACGGAAAAGGAATTCCTGAAAACGTAGAATTAGAAAGTTTTGAATCACTCGGACTGCAGTTAGTAAGCATCCTGGTTGACCAGCTGGATGGAAAAATTGAGCTTAAACGAGACCAGGGAACAAAATTCAGAATTACATTCAGGGTAGCGGAAAGATCATAAGCCCGGATAAAAAAAGTACATAATCTTCAAGACACTCATATTCAAAAGACCTTTCTTGCTGTTCGGTTAACCTATTTGTTTCGATTTAGACTTATGGGTTTACATAAGCTGCAACGAAAGAAACCCATTCCTTATTGATCGCATCCAACCTAATACAAATTATTGGTATCTATGAGGAAGACAGAACGTAACTACTCCCGTCACCTGCTGCGTGGGTATCTCCAATTCTTTCTTAAATCTTTTCGCTGTTATCAGTTTAGAAAGATTGCATTGACGTGAACTACCACTAAGCTAAAGACTTAGCGGCTTCTCACTTCATAGAAGACCATCGGCATCTCCATGAGCGTTAATTCGGGCTATACCAGCCCTACTGAGTTCTGTCCATTCGTCCGTTTCGGCTTTACATGAAAACGAACTTGGTACAGTGGATTTATTCAAGACATATTGAGCCTGATGGTAAACTCTTGGAAAAAGGTTGCTTGGTTTTCGCATACCTTAATCTAAGATTATATTAGACGATGGTATATATGGAGGCAACACGTATCGAAAATAATGTTGAGGAAGTTGACGCTTATATCCCATGAAATTAAGATTTCATGGGTTTTACGCTTCTTCCTATAAACCCTTAATTTATGATTGCTATGACAAATGCACCAAGGCTTATTGCATGGGAACTTACTGCAGGTTGCAACCTGAACTGCGTGCACTGCAGGGGAGCTTCCACCTCCTCGGTTCCTGAAGGTGAGCTTACAACCGAAGAGGCTAAGCATTTCATTGATGAGGTAGAGCTTGGAAAAGCTATCCTCATCCTGAGCGGAGGCGAACCTCTTACCAGACCGGATGTTTTCGAGATTGCAAGGTATGGGACTGATGCCGGGCTTCGATCCCCCAAAATTTACTCCGATCATAAAACACCTTCCGCCGCAAATCACCTCTTTTTTAATTCTATTAAAGAGCGATCAGGTATGTAATCATCCGAATCTAGATGAACTGGCTTGAATTTCGATGTAGATACCTGTAGAGTGATGAGGTTCGTTTTTTTATATTGTGGAAAACAACTGTGGCAACTGTAGCCTTATAAGTTTTCTGTCCAAGGTATCAAACAATCAGAGGTCAGAGAATAATTGTATACTCCAAAAGAGTATGAAAGAATGTCAGTTTGATGATCTGGCTAGAAAACTTATATAGAGTCTATTCAAAGTCAATTATGGAGTTCAAATATACTTTCCAGACTCGCCTGAACTCCATGCTTCCGAGGCATGATATGCCAGCTTTGAGGGTCCTTAGGCTTGCATGATCCTGCCTCTTGAGTAAGAAAAGAGCAAAGCATGAACAAAGAATAACCTAGAATCGGAACGCTAATTTCGGCAATGTTGATAAAATATATCTGTGCCGTTTTCAGGTGCTGAAACACTAACTGAATAATCAACCGCTATAGTAGTTGCGGAGCCATGGATGATTACTGAAGCAGAGGGATTACCGGTGGAGGAAATTTTGTAAATTTGAGTGGTCACTATTCGAATAGTTACTAGTCGTGCCTTTTTTACTTTCTGACATTCTAATTTTTGGGAATTTTGGTGAGAATATGAGTAGAAAGCCAGTAAAACTACTTATCGTTTTTTTGATTCTAGTCCTGCTTTCAGGATATGCACTTGCAGATAGTCTCCATTTGCCTGACCAGAATGAAATTATAGAGGAAACAACTGGCTGGTCAGAGATACCCGTATATGATGTACCATACTATGCCTGGCAGGATAATCCGGAAGAAACAATCTCCCTGCTCTCAAAATTAAATGAAGAGTCCTTTAAAAATTGTACAAATCCTGAAAGTCCTATATACGACCCCAATGTTCTAAAAGCGTATGGAAGTGTTCCGGCAGTTAAAAACGCTTCCCAGCTAGCTGAATTCAGTTCAACCCTGCAGACTGTAAGAGACAGTTCTATCCGTGAGGTAAAGCCGTATCTTTATCCTGATGGCCCGATAGTTAACTATGGTGCCGGTCCTATGCCCGGGTATTTTTTGATTAAACTCTATGACTATAAAGGTAACAAAACTGTCTATTCCGAAGCCGAGTTAAAAGAAATCTACAACATTGTGGAAAAGAATGCCATTAAAGCCGGGCTTGATGAAGTACCGGTCATATTTTGTCTCTGGGATAAAACAGCAATATTTTATTTTTCTGAAAATAAAGCTACATTTGGCAGGGACGTTGTTCAGCTAACAGATATTACACTTCCGAAGCTTTTTTATTATATGTCCAATTCGTCATCCTTACAAATTATAAAAGATGGTTCTCTCAATGAAATACAACCGTACCTCTATCCAGAAGGGCCGATAGTTGCATATGGTTCAGACACGATGGACGACGTTTTCCTGATATCACTTTACTATCAAGAAAACGAAACAGTTTATCCTCAGAGCGAACTTGACGAAATCTGCAATATCGTGAAAGAATATGCGGATAAAGCCGGTCTCAGTGGCGTTTCGGTTATGTTTTACAACCAGGAAGGTACAGTACGTTTTGATAATTACTATAATGAATCATATTTACTGCCCAGCGGTCCGGCATCAGGGAGTAATGGCGGAATAGAGAATTCTACATTAAACAACTCTGCTGAATTAGACGACACAGAAAATATTACCTTTCCAATAGAAGGCACTATCTTTCCAATAGATGATATTCATCATGTCGCAGCGATTGGGTTATGCGCAACGTTATTGGTAATTTTTGGAATTATAATAGTAAAAAATTAAACTTTACATTCTCAGGTTGCCGTATACCTTAAATTTTCCAATTCTTAAATTTTCTCATTTTTTATAAATGTGCCTGCTAAAACCAAAATCAAAATGTGAGGGATTTGACTTGAAAATAAAGGCATTGATAGTAATCTGCTTGCTGGCAGTATCACTGATACCTGGATCAGGCTGTATTGATAGCAGCAGCGAACCAGTAAAAGAAGCTAAACTTGATGAAGTAACAGACAATCAGGACAGTTCACTCAATGCTACAGTAGAAATCGCTCCTGTAGAGAATTACTCCGAAAAGAGCAAAGATACCCTCGAACCTGAAAGGCAAAGCTCTTTTTCCAAATATTATAGTAAAGAAAATCTACGGTTTGAAGCAAATGTTTCCCCTTATTCTTTACATCTACAGGCCTCCGAAATTGCAAATTATGACGATTTCGTCCAAAAAATTCCCCTGAAGAACGAAAGCAGGGATTTGCTGTACATAAATGGGTTTGTTGTGATTGAAAATCCGGCTATCGAAAATCTGCCTGGAGCAGGGCATACACTGGTAAATTCTACTTATAAAGACCTGAAAGTTGCTGACGTTCCTATTTTCATCACTTCGGATTCTCTTCTTCACCTTTATCATATCCAGTTTGATGAGACGCTAAAAAGGGCAGAATCTGATGAATTTTACGACGAACTCTGGAAACTTGACAAAGCTCTCCTTGAAGCCTCCATAGAAGATTATGACAGCGCCTCAGGGCGAGAAAAGGAAGCCGCAAGAAGAAATGTTGCATACTTTGCAGTGGCTTTGCGACTTCTTGAACCGGAACCTGATCAGATAGGGCAATCACGGGAAGATTCGGGGAAAATCATACTCTTTGATTCTGAGGAAGCAAAACAATACAGTGTCGAAGTCCCCTCTTTTGTAAAGACCGATGTAGATACTGAATTGCGCCTGATAGGGGCACGTGAGGATGGAATATCTCCGATTTTCAAGTATAGGGAAGATTACTCTCAGTACACCCCAAGGGGACATTACACTCGCTCCGAGAAACTGAAGAACTATTTTAAGGCCATGATGTGGCACGGCAGAATGAGCATGCTCCTTCAGTCGGATATGATTACTGCAGAAACCCCGGAAAAGGAAGCGAGAATTCAGACTATGCAGGCCCTTTTAATTTCTGACCATTTTGACAGGGACAAAAACCTCCGGGCCAGCTGGGACAGAATCTACGAGGTAACGGCTTTCTATGTCGGTTTTTCCGATGACCTTGGCCCCTATGAATATGCAAAAGCTCTGGATACCGTCTTTGGAAATGATAGATCCGGAGTGAGTTTCGACAACGAAAGCCTTACAGCACTGAAAACCGAACTGGAAAGATACGAAAGCCCGAAAATCTATGGCGGAACAGGGGAAATAATTCCTGCAGGCTCTGAAACTGAAAGCAAAACCCTTGATGCCACAAAAGGTTTCAGGTTCATGGGGCAGCGCTATACCCCGGATTCCTATATCTTCCAGAAGCTCGGTTTCCCTGCCCTGAATATCATGGATCTTCTCGGCTCTGAAAGAGCCGCGAAACACCTTAAAAATATGGATGTTTCCGAAAACGCAGAATATGAAATCAGCCATCAATCTCTGGAAAACGAATTTGAAGCTTTTGATGAAGAAGACTGGAATAAAAACCTCTACTGGGCACAGCTATACGCCTTAAAGCCCCTCCTTGTAAGCTATCCTGAGGGGTATCCCACTTTCATGCAGACCGAAGCCTGGGAGGATAAGCAGCTTAACACCGCCCTTGCTTCCTGGACCGAGCTCAGGCATGATACTATCCTCTATGGAAAGCAGACCTACTTCATGGGTGCTCCCCAAATTCAGGAAGAAAAACCTGTAGAGGGATATGTGGAGCCAGTCCCTGAATTCTATGCAAGGATGCTTGCTCTTACAAAAATGGCACACACGGGGTTAAATGATATGGAAGTACTTGATGAGCAGTCGGATAAAGACTTTACAACTCTTGAAAAAACCCTTGAAAGGCTGCTGGAAATCTCGATTAAAGAGCTTGAAAATAAAGAGCTGACGGATGAAGAGTACGAGTTCATCAGGAATTTCGACCAGAATATAGCTCCAATGCTTGAGAACGTAGATATCAAGTCCCAGATGTCCACTCTGGTTGCGGATGTTTATACAGGTCCGGGAGGAAGTATCCTGGAAGAAGGGACCGGAAAACTGGACATGATGGTAGTAGCGTACAAACAGCCTGACGGCAGGATCGTGCTTGGAGCAGGCCCTGTAATGAGTTACTATGAGTTCTGGCAGCCTTCAGGAGAAAGGTTGACTGATGAAGAATGGAGAATAATGCTGAATAATAACCCTCCTGAAAGACCGGAGTGGATAAGTTCCTTTAGGGGGTAAAAAATACGATTCTGAATAGTCTATCTTTTCACTTTCCTTTTTGAGCCTGTTTGCTAAATCCGAATTCAAGATGTGAGGATTACAAATGCGAAACTTTGAAAAAATACTTTTACTTTTGTTAATCATACTTGTAGCTGCATTCGTGGGTTATAATGTATTAATATTTCTTCTGGGCGGTCCGGCTTTACCTAATTTTTTTGAAATCAGAAATAATGATGCAGGGACCCATGAAGTAACTGTAGAAATATTGGACTCGTACAACAGTTCCATGTTCAAGGAATCATACAAGCTTTATCCGGATGAAAGGGCTTCAGAAGCAAAACCGTTTGATCTTCTATATTCTACCGGAATGAAAAATTATACATTCAGGATTACACTGGATAATGGAGTTCTAGAAGAAACTATTCCAGTATCTTTGCATCGTTGCAGCACACCTATTATAGTAATAGATTGGAATAACGAGGCTCCAATAATGATAATGATAGAAACTGTTTGAGGAGGCTTGTCCAGATTTTTCTCTAACAAATTTCCGCATCACTGAAATTTTGTGAAATCTGCCTTCCCTTTACAATACCAGAAAAGCCTCTCTCCCATTCAATGGCCTTCGAGTCAGAACTGAACAGGCCTGTGCTTATGTCGTACTCAACGCCTTCTTTTTTGTACAGGTTCAGAGAAAGACGTTTATCCGTAACAATAAGTCCCACTTTAATATCTTCATTCATAGCCATTAATTTGAAGTTTTCATAATTTTTCAGTGCTTCTATTTTTTCCAGATAAGGTGATCGCTTCAATTCTTCTGCAACGTGAAGAGGAACTATAAGCTCGACAGGGACTCCTTCTTTTACTCTTTCAGAGATAGCATCAGCATATCCTTCGGTTACAACGGACGATATACCGTATATATGATCTGCTTCTTTAATCATTTTTAACTGATTGTTGTAGACGTTAAGGATCTTCATGCCTCGATCCTTGAGGACTTCAGACTCATAAAGACATCCGATTTCTTTTAACAAAGGACTGGGAATTCCTTCGAGGTAATGTCTTAACCAGAAATGCTTAAACTTATTAATAGTCCAAAATGTTACAAAAGAGTCAGCTATTCCTGAAGCCACAATTTTTCCTGCTGACGTCAGGAAATACTCATGTTCTTTTGTTTCTATCAGATGATCCGCTTCGATTTTCCTGAGCTTTGGAATTAGTGCCTGAGATGTACTTCCGGTAATTTCACGCAGTTGAGAAAGCTTTCTGCTGCCCTCGTTTAATGATAGAAGTATCTCTGTTAGAAGTCTTGACCTATATATTGCCTGAACGTCATCTCCCCTTTTTTTATAAATTTCGAAGCCGTTCATTTCATGTCGCCGTATCTACAGATTTTTTTCCTTACTTTCTTATTAAATTATTTTGACATCATATATTCTTTTCTTTTGTTGGGGCATGTATGTTGCTACCTTTTTTGTTAATTTTATTATTTAGTGAAGAAAATAATCTCCAGATTATTTGCTAAAAGTGAATCGAATTTCAGACATCAGTTAAAGCTCTGAAATTTCGTTATTTTTGATGAAAAAGAGTATTGGTTTAATGAATGTTAATCGGGCTGATGAATAGTTCATCACCGTAATAAATGTATAGGAGAAGATTAAGAGAGATTTTTGAATGTGAAGTCCAAACAAACTTTCCAGAGCACATTTGAACTTCACATGCCCTGAGGCAAGGAAATGATATCTTTGTGGATATTTAAAGCTTGCTTGATCTTGCCTCGGGAATAAAATTACGAGGTAAAAGAATGATTGCAAACAGAAAATTTGAAATTGCCGCACTACTTGCGGCAATGATGCTGGTAGGCATGACATTTGTACCAATGGTAAGTGCCCAAGCAGAAACATTGTCTGATAGCTCAGATGTCAAACAAGTTACCTTAACAATGGACCAAAAAGATGGGGTTCTGATAATTCCTCTAGATGACAAAAAGATCACTGACTTGAGCACAGCAAACACTACTAAAAAATCAGTGACAGCTTATCTATCAGGCACCATCGATAAGAACAACTTTGTTGTTCTTGAAGGCATAATCACACTTGATGGAGAAGAGGAGAAAGTTCAATTATCCGGTGAAGCAACTCAAGTGTTTATTGGATGGAATGTCCCGGACGGAGCCAAGCCTATTTACTCCAAAGTAGACAACATGACAATGACCCGTTACGAAGGCGCAACAGAAATGTACGCAACATATGTCGATCTTCAAGATGCAGAAGAAAAATACAACCTACATGGAGAATTCTATGAAGATGGAAAAGGATGCATTGTTGGGAAAGTTATAAGAAATGGAATTGAATGTGAAATAGGTCTCTTGGGATCATCTATCAGCATGTACGAAAACATTAGTCCAACTGCAACAACTAAAAGCAGTATATCCCTTGATGTTCCTCAAAGAAGTCAGTGGGAAATATATACATACCAACAAAATTACGATGCTGCAAGCCAAGCCTGTGGTGAAACATGCGCTGCAATGCTTGAAGAATACTGGTCAGGTGACCATCCATCTATATGGAGTATCTGGGTTTATAATGGTTATGATCGAATGAGCGCTGGTGAAGCTCAAGATTATCTGGATGATCAAGGCGTATATTTAATTAAAGGTCTAAAAACTGGCTCACTCTCTTACACAATCGGTCAAATTGAAAGTATGATCGATAATGGAAGACCATTTTATCTTACAGAAGAAAGTTTCTATGGTGCTTGCCATGCAGTAGTTCTTAGAGGATACTCTACAGGCAGCCAATATTTCCAACTAAATGATCCAAATACTTGGACTGGTGAAAATACGATGTTTTGGTACGATACAGGTAATCCTTTATTCAACTATGAAGAAAATGTCTATGAATACACAGGGTCTGATGATACCTCATCAACTGGATATTCTTATTTGGGATAAGAAAATAAAGCGAAATATCTTTAAGCGAGCCACTTGGCTCATTTATTTTCAGTCGAATACCCCGCTAGCTTGCTGCGGGGATGGAAAACTTTCCCGGTAAGCGTTAATGATAATATGATTTATCAGTTCCATTTTTGGGCTGTTAATTTCTGCTCAAACTAAATTGTTTAGGGTTATTATCTACTTTAACGGAATTTGGAGCGGTGGCGCGAACATACCCCGTTGCTTGCAGCGGGGTGCGCCACCGCAACTTTGATTATTTTTTTCCATAAATAGATCAGGTTATAGTATGAGACTCAAAAATTTATTTACTACATTGCTGATTATTTTTACTATCAACTGCGCATCTGCTACTACAATTACTGTAGATATTAATAATGAAAATAGCAGTAATTTCTCTTCTATACAGGAAGCAATAAACTTTGCACAGGAAAATGACTCAATACTGATTTATAAAGGAAACTATTCGGAAACTCTCACTATCGATAAACAACTAAAAATCAGTTCTATTTCTCACAATCCAGAAGATGTGATTCTCAACTCTGACATTTCTTCTATACCAGTAATTCACGTTAAATCAAACAATGTTGAAATAACCGGCTTGATAATTCTTGAAGACAGCAACGAAAGTCAAATCTCAGGAATCTATTTAGACAACGTCAATAACTCACTTATTCAAAACAATATTATTTCAAATTTTCAGGATGGTATTGTTCTAAATGCCTCTTCCGGCTGTAGTATTGAAAATAATACTCTATTTTCAAACACTTTGCATGGAATCTATCTAATTAATTCGACGGACAACGATTTGAGGAACAATCTCATCACTGAAAATAAACGTGGTCTTTACTTGAACCTATCAAATCAAAATACTTTAGTTAATAACAATGCCAGTAATAATGAAAACTATGGAATTGCTCTCAGGAAATCAAATGCCAATAATTTAATTAATAACCAATTTTTCATGAACAAATATGGGCTTTGTCTAACTGTCTCTCATGAAAATGTAATAGCAGATAACGTTGCCGGTAACAACAAACAATCCGGCTTTCTTTTATGGATCTCCGAGTCAAATAACTTAAAAGATGACATTTTCATAGAGAATGGAAACTCTGGCATCTATCTCCTGGCTTCTGATAAAAATACTTTAATTAGAAACATTTTATCTAACAATTCCAATGGCATTTCAATCGGAGATTCCAGCAATAACCTTGTTACTAACAACACTTTTAGTTCTAATAAAGAGTACGGCATATTCTACTTCTACTCTAATTTAAACAAAAATAACACTATCAAGGAGAATATTTTTTTAGATAATAAAAAAGGAGATGACAATCTAACCTCTTCCTCCATGCCAATTTATACTATCCTTATTCTTCTAACAGGAATCGGTCTTGCGTTTTACTTAATTAGAAAACCTTTGTCGAAAAAAGCCCTTAAAAGCTTAGGCATTTTAATAGTAATACTTTTGATTGCAATTATTGCCTGGTACTTCCCGTTTGAATCGGGTCTTCCCAGGAACAATGTAGAAATTAATAATTTCAGCTGGTATAATTCTTCCAAAATTAATGAAACGCATACACAGGTTACTCTATCAATGGATATTAATTACAGGAGTAAACAAGCATACGATTACAGTTTTGCCGAAGATTCACAAACTGATGTTATCCCTGCAAGGGTCCGGATATTTTCAAGGGAATATAATCCCGACGAAGGCGAAGAAATACCTTATACGCTGCTTTCTGAAGAAGATATTACTTTAACATACCGAAAACCATTCAAGTACGAAACTACTCTCGATTTAGAAAATGACATGGAATACGACGTTCAGACGATAACTGTGTTCAAACAAGAATTTGATTATCCCAACCCATATGGAGAAGAATTAAGGTGGGAGCTACTTGGAGGGTGGCAGCAACTGATATCAACCTGAATAGCTTCTGATTTTACCTTTTTTTCTCCCTGTTCGGGCAGACATTTAACTGTTTAACTATTTAAATCATAAATCTTCGGTCTTTCAGTCAGATAAATACCTGACTTTCTGTTCTCTTTTTTCAGGTCACTGTTTGAAATGGCAGAATATTAATATTACTTTATTAATATGACCTCTCAAGTTTCATTTATACTAACTTTAAGTAATATTGGTTCTGACCTATATTCTGTCTATAGAATATGATGCCACTTTCAGTTATCGTTAGTTCGTAAATCTCATTTCCCTCTGACTTCCATTAATATAAACCATTAATCTCTGATTACCATGACAAATCCACCAAGACTTATCGCATGGGAACTTACTGCGGGCTGCAATCTGAACTGCGTGCACTGCAGGGGGTCTTCCACTTCCTCGGTTCCCGAAGGGGAGCTTACAACCGAAGAAGCTAAACATTTCATTGATGAGGTTGTAGAGCTTGGAAAACCCATCCTCATCCTGAGCGGAGGCGAACCTCTCACCAGACCGGATGTTTTCGAGATTGCCAGATACGGGACTGATGCGGGATTAAGAGTAGTGCTCGCAACAAACGGCACTCTTCTAACCCCTGAGGTTGTGGAAAAACTGAAAGCTGCGGGAGTCCAGCGGCTTAGCATCAGCCTTGACGGAGCGGTTGCAAAGACTCACGATGAGTTCAGGGGCATGCCCGGGGCTTTTGAAAGGACACTTGCAGGCATTGAAGTCCTCAGGAAAGCAGATTTTCCTTTCCAGATCAACACAACGATTTCAAGGCGTAACCTTGAGGAGATTCCGAAGACCTTTGAGCTTGCAAAAGAGCTCGGGGCAGTTGCGTACCATGTCTTTTTCCTTGTGCCTACAGGCAGGGGGGAGGAGTCAGATGAGGTTTCTCCTGCAGACTACGAGCGTCTCCTCCACTGGTTCTACGACATGCAGAAAGAATCGGAAATCCAGCTGAAAGCGACCTGTGCTCCTCATTATTTCAGGATAATGCGCCAGCGGGCGAAAAAAGAAGGAATTGAGATCTCTGTAAAGACCCACGGCTACGAAGCCATGACAAAGGGCTGCCTCGGAGGGACTGGCTTCTGTTTCGTATCAAGCGTTGGTGAGGTCTATCCATGCGGCTACCTTCCCGTGCTTGCAGGTAATATCAGGAAGCAGCCTTTCAGGGACGTCTGGGAAAACTCTGAGGTTTTCAGGAAATTGAGAGATCCCGAAGAGCTTAAAGGTAAGTGCGGGATATGTGAATATAAAAAGGTCTGCGCAGGCTGCAGGGCAAGAGCCTATGCTGCTACAGGCGACTATCTCGGAGAAGAGCCTTACTGTATATACAGGCCCGGAAAAAAATGATAGTGATCGAGATGATTGGCATTGATAATTTAAAAGATCAGCTCCGGAAAGAGGCTGTCGATTTTTCCTGTGAGATGGATCCTAATGACAGGGAAGTTCCGGTAATAGAACTTGATGAGACCGACAAAAGAATCCTCAACCTTATCCAGCAGGAAGTCCCCCTTGATATCGAACCTTTTGCAAGGTTAGGCGAGATTCTCGGGCTTCCGGAAATTGAGGTAATTGAAAGGCTGCGTGAACTCAATAGAAAAGGGGCAGTAAGAAGGGTAGGCCCTGTCCTCAGCACGAGAAATATGGGGGGCGTAAGTACTCTTGTAGCCCTGAAAGTGCCCGAATCCCGCATAGAGGAAATTGCTATTTTTGTTAACGAGTATCCCGAAGTTTCCCATAATTATCTCAGAAGTGCTGCGCAATATAATCTCTGGTTCACGCTTTCTGCTCCAAACAAAAACAGGCTTGAGGAGATTCTCAGCGAGATTAGAGAGAAAACAGGCTGTCCTCTTCTTGATCTTCCTACAAAGCACCTATTTAAGATTCAGGTAAAGTTTGATATCAGGTGAAATTATGGATAAAACGGATGTAAAACTGCTAAAACTCGTGCAGGACGGAATTCCAATCACTCATTCTCCTTTCAAAGGGTTTGCTTCTGAACTTGGAATCAGTGAACAGGAGGTTGTTGACAGGCTTAAAAACCTCCAGAAAGCTGGGAAGATCCGTCGCTTTGCGGCTTCAATCGGGCATAGGGCTATAGGCATAACAGCAAATGCAATGTGCGTCTGGAACGTTCCTGATGAGCAGATCGAAAAGATAGGGAATATCATGGCTGAATTTCCCGAAGTTACGCACTGTTATGAACGCCCCCGCTATCCTGACTGGCAGTATAACCTGTTTACAATGGTCCATTCCTATAACCCCGAAGACTGCGAAAAAGTGGCTGAGAAAATTTCTGAAGCTACCGGAATTAAGGATTATACCCTTTTCTTCAGTGACAGAGAGTTCAAGAAAACAGGAGTCAGGCTTTAAGGATGGCTGTAAAAACTGCTTTTAAGGCATCTATTATCGTTTGTTATCGATCATTAACCGTCTATCAGGTATTTATTAGGCGTTTATCGTCCATTTATTAAGCGTTTATTTAAACTTTAATTTGCGAGGTCCCTGAAAATGACTGGAACTAATAACTTTCTCCCCCTCATGCTTGACCTTTCAGGCAGGAAAATCGTAATTTTCGGGGGCGGCTCTGTCGGGGAACGCAAGGCTGAACTTTTCTGCGGCTGCGCGGACACTGTTGTTGTCAGCCTCGATTTTTCCGAAAGGCTGCAGGAACTTGAGGTCTCGGGACAGGTTCGACTGCTTATGCTTGACCTCACGGCAGCAGCGGACTCAGAACTCAGGGAAATCATTTCAGGGGCTTTTCTTGTTATTCCTGCAACCAGCAGTTCCGAACTTAACCGGAAAATCACTGATATTGCAGGGGAAAGCGATATTTTGATTAATCAGGTGGATGCTTTAGGTAGTGTTGTAATCCCATCAGTCATCAAAAGAGGAGACCTGGTAATAGGGATCTCCACCCTAGGGCACAGCCCTGCGGTCTCGAAATACACTCGCAGGCGGATCGAAGGGGTGATAACTCCTGCATATTCCGATATGATCAGGCTTCAGGACGAATTGAGGAGTTACCTCAAGTTGCATGTGAAAGAACAGAGGAAAAGAAAAGCCCTTCTCTGGAAAGTCCTTGAAAGCGAAAGTGTCTGGAATGGCTTTTCCGAATCGTACGAAAAGGCAACAGAAGAAGCATATGCAATAATTTCGGATAATCTAGGATAATTTCGGATAATCTAGGATAATTTCGGATAATCTAGGATAATTTCGGATAATATAGGACAATTTCGGGAACTTCCAACCGTAAAATCAGGCTGGAGGCTCAAAGGCCTGTGCAGAGTAACATGCAGAGCATATTGAAAGGAAAATAATTACTCTATGAAAATAAACTTTCTGTGTATGAAAATGTTTGTAATAATCCTCTTTAATAACTACCTTTTAATAATTACTCATTAATATCTACCCTTGAATAATTAACCTTGAATAATTAATCTTGAGTGATTAACCTTGAATAATTAATCTTGAGTGATTAATCTTGAATAACTAACCATTAAATAGAAACCCTTTAGTGAAAAATGGCTGAGGATTTCTGGACAAAGTTTAATTTATAACTCCTTATATTATTCATTCTATTTCCTGTATTCATTCTATCCGGAGGCTCTCTGTGACAGAAATCTCAAGTATGGTTATATCCCATAAAAAAGCGAAGGTTGAGGAAATGGAGTCCGCCTGGCACGGAGATCTGGACGGGCTGCTCCATAACCTGTACAGCCGTGAGTATGTGTACGAGTGCGTTGTCTTAAAAACATGCAACCGTGTTGAAATTTACGTTGTTTCCCCCAAGAGCAGCAGTGTACTTTTCTCTTTTGCAAAGGAAATGGGAGCTTCCACCCATATCATTGACTTTTACGGGCACGATGAGTCCCTGGAGCACCTGCTCAGGCTTTCAGGTGGGCTTGAGTCTATGATTGTAGGAGAAGACCAGATCCTCGGGCAGATAAAAGACCTCTACGCCTATTCAAAGAAAGCCGGAACAACTGGCAAGATCCTTGATACGGCTTTTGAAAAGGCCATTCAGGTAGGCAAAAGGATCAGGAACGAGACCCGGATCAATAAGGGTTCGGTCTCCATAGGCTCTGCGGCTGTGGACCTCGCCGAAGATATTTTCGGGGGGCTCACAGGAAAATCCGTGCTTGTAATCGGAGCCGGAGAAATAGGAGTCCTGGTCGCAAAAGCTCTTGCCGAAAAGGATATCGAAGCTATTTACATTGCAAACCGCACCTTTAAGAAAGCCGAAGAAATCGCCTACGAGCTCGGAGGGCACGCGGTCAGGCTTGATGATATCAGGGGCTATCTACCGGGCGCGGATGTCGTGATCAGTGGCACTGGAGCTCCCCATTATATCCTTACACGAGAGATAGTTGAAGAAGCTATTCGGGGTAGAGATAGAAAGCTCCTTCTTATCGATATTGCAAATCCCAGGGATATCGAGGAATCTGTTGTGGAACTGGAAAGTGTCGAGCTCTGCAATATCGATAATCTCAGGGTCATAAGTGAAAGAACCCTTAAGATGCGAAAAGAAGAAGCAAAAAAAGCTGAAGCTATTATCCAGGAAGAAATCAGGCTCTTAAACCTCCAGTACAAGCGCCAGAAAGCTGACCGTTTGATTTCCGAGCTTTACCGGCAGATCTACGATGTCCGCGTAAGGGAACGGGAAAAAGCAGTCAACAGGCTCTGTGCCTATCATACGATCGGGGAGATCGAAACCGAGGTGCTTGACGATCTCACTCATTCAATCGTTAACAAGATCCTAGCAGAGCCTACCAAAGTTCTCCGCCAGGCTGCAGAACTCGGAAATGAAGAGTTTCTTGATGTGGTTTCAAGAGTCTTTTGTCTCGATAAAGACAGAGTAAGGGTTGAGAAAATAAAGCCCGGATGTAACAAAGAGCAGACTACCGTTAAAGAACAGACAACAGTTAAAGAACATTACGCTGTAAAAGATTAAGCTGAGGCGTACGGGAAAAAAGAAACAATTTACAGGCAGAAGAATTTCCAGATTAAATCAATTCACAGATAAATCAATTCACGGATAAATCAATTCATAGATAAATCTATTCACAAATAAAGCAGTTCATATTTCAAAAATAGTTTATAATCAGGAGTGATCACATGTTTCCAGAAGTCAGGTTAAGAAGGTTGAGAAGGGGAAAGATCAAGGACCTTATGCGGGAGACCACTTTATCCGTGGATGACCTGGTCCAGCCTATTTTTGTGAACGAGAATATTGATTCCCCTGTTGAGATTTCTTCCATGCCGGGAATATACAATCTTCCTCTCTCAGAGGTTGTAAAAGAGGCAAGAGAGATTGCAGAGCTCGGGATTCCTGCAGTGATTCTTTTCGGAGTGCCAGCATTTAAAGATGCTGAGGGTAGCTCTTCCTGTGGGGAAACAGATGTCGTTCAGGAAGCTGTAAGGAGAATCAAAGCCGAACTCGGAGACAGGCTTGTAGTGATCACTGACATCTGTATGTGTGAATATACAAGCCACGGGCACTGTGGGATAATCGACTTTGAGACTAAGGAAGTCCTTAACGACCCTACTCTTGAAGTCCTGGGAAAAATTGCCATCAGCCATGCAAAAGCCGGAGCTGATATGGTGGCTCCTTCGGGAATGATGGACGGGATGGTAGACGCAATCCGACAGGCGCTTGATTTCAGCGGATTTGAAAACATTCCCATTATGTCCTATGCCGCAAAGTACCATTCCTGTTTCTACGGACCTTTCAGGGAAGCTGCCGAATCGGGGTATTCCTTCGGGGACCGCTCGACCTACCAGATGGACCCTGCAAACAGCGACGAAGCTCTCAGGGAAGTAACCCTTGATGTGGCAGAAGGGGCAGATATCCTTATGGTAAAGCCTGCCCTCCCCTACCTGGATATCATATACAGGGTCAAGAGTGAATTTGGAATGCCAACAGCCGCATACAATGTAAGCGGGGAGTATTCTATGATCAAGGCAGCTGCAGCTAATGGATGGATTGATGAGAAAAAAGCTATTTACGAGTCCCTGATCTCGATCAAAAGGGCAGGGGCGGATTTCATTATTACCTACTTTGCAAAGGATGCTGCCCGAATGCTTAAGTAACTGCTTTCTTTCCAGGCACTTCTGCTTTTAAGGGGATTCAGTCAGAGCTTTCTTTCCCGCATCCCTTTCTTACCTTTTGTTTTTAGCCTGCCTTTTGCCTGTATGCTATCTTCAATGGTTGTTTCCATCAATAACTGCTTAATAGGTGAAGGCTCTGTTATAAAGATAAATAAGAAGCACAGAAAAGAGCATTATCTTAATCCAGAAGCTCACTGGAAAACGAAAGCTTGCTTCACTTCAAGGTTTACATATTAACCCGGGAGTTCATGTCATTCATATATTAACATTAACAAATCTCCGTTTAATTCAATTTCCGGTTAAGTCAAAACCCGTTTCAATTTGCTTAATCAATTTAATTTACTAAAATCTAATCAATTTAATCTACTTACAGTCCTTTATCGAACATTTAAGTCCATCCGGTGAGATTCCCATGACGTTTGAGGTAACACTTGATAAGTCCAGACAGATGTATGAGAAAGCAAAGACCCTTATTCCGGGCGGGGTTAGCAGTCCGGTGAGAGCAATCAAACCCTATCCTTTCTATACCGCTTCTGCGGATGGTTCGAAGATAAGGGACCTTGACGGAAATGAATATATTGACTACTGTCTTGCCTACGGTCCTGCTATCCTCGGGCACAACCATCCTGTAATAAAGGAGGCAATCAAACAGCAGCTCGATAAAGGCTGGCTCTACGGAACTCCTACCGAGCTTGAGGTGACCCTTGCAGAAAAAATTGCAAGCTATTATCCCAGCATTGATATGCTCCGTTTCGTGTCCACAGGCACGGAAGCTACTATGAGCACCCTCCGCCTCGCTCGCGGCTTTACACGCAAGAATAAATTCATCAAGATTGAAGGAGGGTTTCACGGCGCCCATGATGCTGTGCTCGTAAAGGCAGGTTCAGGAGCTACTACCCTTGGAGAGCCTGATTCCCTCGGTATCCCTGCAGATTTTACCAAACATACCCTGCAGGCCCCATATAACGATATAGAAACAATGGCCACGCTTGTGGAAAAGAACAGGGACGACCTTGCAGCAGTGATAATAGAGCCCGTACTCGGGAATATAGGTCCTGTTCTTCCGTTACCTGGATACCTTAAAGAACTCAGAAAACTCACGGAAGAAAATGATGTACTTCTCATTTTCGACGAGGTTATTACCGGTTTCAGGCTTGCAATGGGTGGGGCGCAGGAATATTTCGGGGTAGTGCCTGACATGACCACCCTTGGAAAGATTGTGGGCGGAGGTCTACCTATTGGGGTCTTTGGAGGCCGCCGTGAAATTATGGAAATGATCTCACCTTCCGGAGCTGTTTATCAGGCAGGAACCTTCAGCGGGAGCCCATGTTCTGTGGCCGCGGGCATTGCCGTGCTTGATTACCTGAAAGAGGAAAATATTCACGCGAAGCTGAATTCAACCGGAGATTACATGAGGGCTGTACTCTCAGAGATCGTTGAGGACGAAGGGCTTGACTATAATGTATGCGGAATTGCTTCCATGTTCAAGATCTTCTTTGGGGCAGAGCCTCACAACTACCAGGAGGTCCTGAAATGCGATAAGGAAGGCTACCTTGCTTTCTTCCACAGGATGCTTGCAAGCGGGGTCTTCCTGCCTCCGTCCCAGTTTGAGACCAACTTCATATCTGCAGCCCACAGCGAAGAGGACATTGAAAAGACCCTTGAAGCTTATATGGAAAATCTCTGAGGATTTTATCTTCTCTCAAGATTTATCTTTGAAAACGTTTGAGGATTCCACATGATCATAGGTACCCGGGGCAGCCAGCTTGCGCTTGCCCAGACCGAGAATGTCGCCCGCCTTCTTAAAGAGCAGGGCGTTGAAACCAGTATTAAGATAATAAAAACAAGCGGAGACCGGTTTACTGACCGCCCTCTGCATGCCGTATCCGGAGGAGTCGGGGCTTTTGTCCGGGAACTGGATGATGTCATGCTTTCAGGAGAAATCGACATCGCTGTCCATTCGATGAAGGATATGCCCACGATCCGCCCGCCAGTACTTCCTACTGTTGCAGTTCTGAAACGGGATACCCCTTTTGATATCCTGCTTACGTACGATGGGAGTACTCTTGACGAATTGCCCGACCAGGCCATTATAGGCACCAGTTCCCTGAGAAGGACTGCACAGATCAGGCGTTACAGGCCTGACCTTATCACCCAGGACCTCAGAGGCAATATCGATACCAGGCTCAGGAAGCTTAAAGAGGGACTGTATGATGGTATCCTGCTTGCAAAAGCAGGGCTTGAACGCATGGGCTGGGAGCTTGAAGGAGAAATCCTTTCCCCTGACTTTTTCTGCCCCTCCCCGAACCAGGGCACGGTTGCAGTTGTAACAAGAGCAGGTACTGAAGCTGAAGCCGCTGTTTCCAGGCTTGACCATACCGAGAGCCGGATTGTTACTGAAATTGAACGCATCCTTATTTCCGAACTCGGAGGGGGCTGTACTACTCCTATTGGTTCCTATGCAGAGCTTACACCTGATAGGAAAGAAATCCATGTTCGGGCTGAAGTCCTTTCCCTTGACGGCAGGGAAGATGTTCGGATTGATGAGTTTATCCCGATGAGGGGTGGTGTTGAAAAAGCCAGGGAACTCGGGCACAGGCTTGTGAAGATGGGCGGCAAGAGGCTGGCTGAAGAAGCGCTCCTTCAGATCTCCAGAGATGCATGCGATTCCGGAGATTCTTACGATTATTGATACAAAACTGCCTGCGGGCAGGAAACGGAGTTATTCAATGTATACTCTCACCGGACTTAAATTAAAAAACCCGACCATTCTTGCAGCCGGGGTGCTCGGGACCACCGGCGCTTCCCTCTACAGAGTCGCGCGTGAAGGGGGAGCAGGCGCAGTTGTGACCAAATCCATAGGTCCTGCTCCTAAGACCGGACACTCCAACCCCAGCATGGTCAGGCTGGACTGCGGCTTTTTAAATGCAATGGGGCTTCCGAACCCTTCCTATACCGGCTTCCTGCAGGAGCTCGAGTTTGCAAAAAAGAACTCTGAAGCGCCTGTAATTGCAAGCATTTTCGGCGGAAATCCCTCTGAGTTTGCTGAAGTTGCAGAGGGCCTGCTTCCTGCAAAGCCTGACGCTTTCGAGCTTAATGTGAGTTGCCCGCATGCCGAAGGGTACGGGGCTGCAATAGGTTCGAACCCCTGCCTGGTAGAGGCAGTTACAGCGGCGGTTAAGGATGTTGTTAATGTTCCTGTCTGGGTTAAGCTGACACCCAATGTTGCAGATATCACATGCATCGGAAATGCAGCAGAATCCGGGGGCGCGGATGCTGTCGTTGCAATCAATACTTTAAAAGGAATGGCTATTGACATTGAATCCGGATACCCTGTTCTTGGAAACCGCTCAGGAGGGCTTTCCGGAAAAGCTGTCAAGCCAGTAGCTGTCAAATGCGTTTATGACCTTTACACCGCCCTCGAAATTCCGGTAATCGGAGTTGGAGGGATTTCTTCCTGGGAAGACGCTGTGGAAATGATGATGGCAGGAGCAGCAGCTGTTCAGGTCGGGTCTGCGGTATACAACAGGGTGGATGTATTCTCTGAAATCGGTGAAGGGATAGAAGCTTTCCTCGAGAGGAAAGGTTATTCGGATATAAAGAAAATTATAGGGCTTGCCCATGAGATGGTCTGATGCTTCCTCTTAATGCTACAATAACACAGATAACTGAAGAATCTCCTGCTGTCAGGACTTTTTTCTTTAACCACATGTTTAAGGACATGAAGCCAGGCCAGTTTGTGATGGTCTGGATCAGGGGCGTGGACGAAGTTCCCATGGGCCTCTCCAGAAATAACTCCATAACTGTCCAGAAGGTAGGGGAGGCAACCTCAAAGCTCTTTGAGTTAAAAGAAGGAGATTCTTTCGGGCTCAGGGGCCCATTCGGAAAGGGCTTTACCCTTCCTGCTAAAGGTGAAAAAGTACTTGTTATAGCTGGAGGGGTCGGAGCTGCTCCCCTGTCGCCCTATGCCGAGGCAGCCTGTGCTGCAGGTGCTGAAGTGAATACAATTCTTGGAGCACGGAGCGCCGGAGACCTGCTTTTTGAGGGTAGATTTGAAGCCCTTGGAAAGGTTTATGTCTCTACCGACGACGGCTCAAAAGGAGTTAAAGGATTTGTGACCGATGTCCTCAAAAACCTTGATGTCGCAGCCTATGACAGAATTGCAGTCTGTGGTCCTGAAATAATGATGTCTTCGGTTTTCAGGCTCCTGGAAGAGAGACAGGTTCTGGAAAAGTCAGAGTTCAGCCTCCACCGCTATTTTAAATGCGGCATCGGAGTCTGCGGGGCATGCTGCATAGACCAGTCCGGTCTTCGGGTTTGCAAGGACGGGCCTGTGTTTTCCGGGGTTCAACTAATTGGTTCTGAGCTCGGAAAATATTCACGGGATGCCAGTGGGCGAAGAGTTAAAATTTAAGTTTCGATATATCCTTTTAAAAAATGAAAGAGAGCAGGTAAAAAGCTCCTCGAAAATAGAATAAGGAAGGCAAAGCTATGATTGGAAGGTTCAGGTCGGGAGATAACATTTTTTATGGAGAAATCGAAGACGGGAAGGTGTATCCCAATGGAGGGATCTCTGTCGGGACATTTGAACTTTCGGAACTTCGCGTTCTACCGCCCTCTTTTCCCTCTAAAATCGTCTGTGTTGGCCTGAACTATAAGGACCATGCCGGGGAGCTTTACATGGAAGTTCCTGAAACCCCTATTCTCTTTTTAAAGCCTCCGTCTGCAGTTATAGGGCATGGAGATAAGATAATCTACCCTGCATCCAGCTCGAGGGTGGATTATGAAGCCGAACTCGCGGTCGTAATCGGAAAGCGCTGCAAGAATATTTCAGCTGAAAAGGCTGAGGACGTGATTGCAGGTTATACGTGCTTTAATGATGTGACTGCACGTGATATCCAGCAAAAGGACGGGCAGTGGACGAGGGCAAAGAGTTTTGATACCTTTGCGGCATTCGGGCCCTATATCGTTTCTGCAGAAGAGATTGATGTTAGCGATGCAAAGATCGTCTGTAGAGTAAACGGGGAAACCAGGCAGGAATCTAACACTTCAAACCTTATTTTTGACATTCCTCATCTTATTGAATTCATCACCGAGATTATGACCCTGGAAGTAGGAGATGTAATCGCTACCGGTACTCCCCCCGGAGTTGGAGAACTGCAAAGGGGAGATATCGTGGAAGTCGAGATCCAGGGAATCGGAACACTTAGAAACGAGGTTGTCTGATGCTTCTTGAGCATATTGGAACTGAACTTGATCTTACAGAGCGCCACCTGATTGTGCTCAAAAAGGTAATTGAAGAAGGTCCCATAGGAATCCTTAAACTTGCAGAGGTTACCGGGATGCAGAACCATAAGGTACGTTATTCCCTTAGAGTCCTTGAACAGGCAAATCTTATCAAGCCTTCAGCTCAGGGTGCCGTGCCAGGGGATGCTGTCCCTAAATTCTTGCAGGACTTTGAACGAGATCTGGGCAAAATCAATGAAAAAATAATTCTCATCCGGGAAATTGAAGCCTCCATTCCGAAGTAAAGGCTTTGCCCTTAAAAGCCTTTTACGGATGTGCTTTTTTGTTATCATATTTTTTTCTCGGTTCTTTCTGTGGAGTTCCGGGCTTCGGTGGCTTTTTATAACCCTATTTACATGTTTTTCCTGCAATCATCGAATTCAGTGTAGCTAATGGAGCTGCCCACCTTACCGCGGGTTTATCCATACAGTTTAACTCGCGTAATATTCTCATCTTATCCAGTGATTATTTAATCAAGGTTTACTTCCGGAGAAGTTTTTATGACCTTAGGTCCTGAAGATATTAAAATAATCGAAAAATACGCTCTTCAAAACGCTGTAAAATACGGAAAAGCCCCCCAGCCCAAAGCTGTAATGGGCAAAGTGATGGGGGAATACCCCCAGCTACGGGCTGACCCCAATGGGGTATCCATTGCCCTTGAAACTATTGTTTCCGAAATTGCTAAAGGGAGCCCCGAAGCCTGGGAAGCCCGGCTGTCAGAAATTGCCCCCGAGCTTATAGAAGCCCTGAGTGTAAAGAAAGAGCCTGACAAAGGTTTAAAACCCCTTGAAGGGGCAGAAGCCGGTAAGGTAGTGATGCGGTTTGCCCCTAACCCCAACGGGCCCGCAACTATGGGGAGTGCAAGGGGCATGGTAGTCAATTCCGAGTACGTAAAGATATACAAAGGCAAGTTTATCCTGCGTTTTGACGATACTGATCCTGATATAAAGCGCCCCATGCTTGAAGCCTATGAATGGTACCTGGACGACTTCAAATGGCTCGGGGTTGTGCCTGACCAGGTCGTATACGCCTCTGACCATTTCCCTGTCTATTACGATTATGCAAAAAAGCTGATTGAGATGGGTAAAGCCTATGTCTGTTTCTGTAAAGGAGAAGATTTCAAGCAGTTAAAGGATGCCAAACAGGCCTGCCCGCACAGGGATGAAAGCCCGGAAGAAAACCTCAGGCACTGGGAAAAGATGCTTGCCGGGGAATATGAAGACCAGCAGGCTGTACTGCGTATAAAGACAGATATAGACCATAAAGACCCTGCTCTGAGGGACTGGGGGGCATTCAGGATTAGAAAAATGTCCCATCCCCGCTCTGAAATTGGAAATAAATACATTGTCTGGCCCCTCCTGGATTTTGCAGGCGCTATCGAAGACCACGAGCTCGGCATGACCCACATCATCCGGGGTAAAGATCTTATAGATAGTGAAAAGAGGCAGACATATATCTACAAGTATTTCGGTTGGACGTACCCGAAAACAACCCACTGGGGAAGGGTCAAGATCCACGAGTTCGGAAAGTTCAGCACAAGCACCCTGCGCAAATCCATTGAAGCCGGAGAATACAGCGGCTGGGATGACCCTCGCCTGCCAACAATCCGGGCAATCAGGCGCCGCGGAATAATGGCTGAAGCTCTCAGGAAGTTCATGATAGAGATGGGAGTCGGGATGACTGACGTGAGTATAAGCATGGAGTCCCTCTATGCAGAAAACCGCAAGATCATAGACCCCATTGCAAACAGGTATTTCTTTGTCTGGGACCCTGTAGAATTGGAACTTATTGATACCGAGCCTACAGTTGCTAAACTTCCGCTTCACCCTACCGATCACGCAAGAGGTGTAAGGGAAATTGCCGTAGAAAATAAAGTGCTTGCCTGTAAGGATGATGTCGAAAAGCTGGAAGTAGGCTCCATCATCCGCTTAAAAGATTTCTGCAATATCGAAATCATTTCCCTTTCCCCGCTGCAGGCAAAACGCTCTAATGTTTCTCTTGAAACCCTTAAAAAAACAAAAGCAAAAATCATCCACTGGGCTCCAGTTGATGGAATTCCGGTGAAAGTTCGAGGTCCTGAAGGCGACATCGAAGGAATTGGAGAATATGGGATTGCAGCCGAACTTGACAAAATCGTGCAGTTCGAACGTTTCGGCTTCTGCAGGATCGATGCAGTGAACGAAGAAGAAATTGTGGCATATTTTGCCCACAAGTGATTCTCAGAAAGAAAAGGGTGGAGAACTGCCCTTTTTCTTTTATCTACTTTCGTTAGCTTTTTCGTTAGCTTTTTCGTTTTTTTCAGTTATTTACTTAAAATTTGTTATTTTTTAAACATATTTTAATACTAGGTATTATTTTTCTCAACTTTCTATCTATTAATGCAAAATCTTTTATAATATAACCCTTATGAATCTTAGATGTCAACTCAGCAATTAAACAATAAATAGTAAATAGCGAAAATTCCTCACAAGAGTTGACCTGGCTAGACGCTATATTTAGTGAATAGACAGTATTGATCAGAAGGAGCAGCATCCTGTGATCAGCATCGAAGTTTGAATGCTTAAGGCAAAATTTTAATGTTCGACTCTACCCCAGTGACTAATCCCTATAAGTGATTGGAGAGTGGAAAATCCTCTGCACCGTGTCCGCCCCACAAAATGCAGAGAATAGAATTGGATAGATTCAAAAATATTACGCAGACGTAATTAGATTTTTGAATTACCGTATAGATCCGACATAATTAGATATTTGGAATATACTCGGTCTAATTAGCTTGACATTGTCAAATTAACTCATTTTTGTAGGTATCACAATTTATTTCTACCCAAATTTACACCATTTTGAGAATTTTTACCTTACTATTTTTGTTTCTTATATTTTCGTCTTAATCAACGCTTCCATTATTTTCACT
>NZ_WJBI01000009.1:102689-103677 GCF_020804225.1 Methanosarcina sp. DH2 | reverse complement strand
ATCAACATTTCCAGTGTTTGTTACATTAATCTGGTAGCTGATCACATCTCCAGCTTTTGTCACATTTCCTGTTGGTCCATTTCCTGCAACATCTGTCACTATTTTATCAATAGTGTAAGAAGCGTTCTGCTGAATTGGCACCTCTTCACTGTCTTCCTGTGGAGGTAACTCTTCCGAATCAACCGTAGCTGTGTTGTCGATGTCTCCATCTCCATTACCGTTACTGTTTATGTCCTGCTGAGTTACCGTGTAAGTTCCAGTGTATGTCCAGGTTTCTCCAACATTGAGAATGTTTAGTGGTTCATTATCTCCTGTTGGACCTGTAAGATTTCCAATCAGAGTATCTGTAACGCTTACATTAGTCAGATCAACATTTCCAGTGTTTGTTACATTAATCTGGTAGCTGATCACATCTCCAGCTTTTGTCACATTTCCTGTTGGTCCATTTCCTGCAACATCTGTCACTATTTTATCAATAGTGTAAGAAGCGTTCTGCTGAATTGGCACCTCTTCACTGTCTTCCTGTGGAGGTAACTCTTCCGAATCAACCGTTGCTGTGTTGTCGATGTCTCCATCTCCATTACCGTTACTGTTTATGTCCTGCTGAGTTACCGTGTAAGTTCCAGTGTACGTCCAGGTTTCTCCAACTTCAAGAATATTATCGTTATTCAGAGATTCAGCTGGACCTATAAGATTTCCAATCAGAGGATCTGTAACGCTTACATTGGTCAGATCAACATTTCCAGTGTTTGTTACATTAATCTGGTAGCTGATCACATCTCCAGCTTTTGTCACATTTCCTGTTGGTCCGTTTCCTGCAACATCTGTCACTATTTTATCRATAGTGTAAGAAGCGTTCTGCTGAATTGGCACCTCTTCACTGTCTTCCTGTGGAGGTAACTCTTCCGAATCAACCGTAGCTGTGTTGTCGATGTCTCCATCTCCATTACCGTTACTGTTTATGTCCTGCTGAGTTACCGTGTAAGTT
>NZ_WJBI01000009.1:0-102679 GCF_020804225.1 Methanosarcina sp. DH2 | reverse complement strand
GTGTTTGTTACATTAATCTGGTAGCTGATCACATCTCCAGCTTTTGTCACATTTCCTGTTGGTCCGTTTCCTGCAACATCTGTCACTATTTTATCAATAGTGTAAGAAGCGTTCTGCTGAATTGGCACCTCTTCACTGTCTTCCTGTGGAGGTAACTCTTCCGAATCAACCGTAGCTGTGTTGTCGATGTCTCCATCTCCATTACCGTTACTGTTTATGTCCTGCTGAGTTACCGTGTAAGTTCCAGTGTATGTCCAGGTTTCTCCAACATTGAGAATGTTTAGTGGTTCATTATCTCCTGTTGGACCTGTAAGATTTCCAATCAGAGTATCTGTAACGCTTACATTAGTCAGATCAACATTTCCAGTGTTTGTTACATTAATCTGGTAGCTGATCACATCTCCAGCTTTTGTCACATTTCCTGTTGGTCCATTTCCTGCAACATCTGTCACTATTTTATCAATAGTGTAAGAAGCGTTCTGCTGAATTGGCACCTCTTCACTGTCTTCCTGTGGAGGTAACTCTTCCGAATCAACCGTWGCTGTGTTGTCGATGTCTCCATCTCCATYACCRTTACTGTTTATGTCCTGCTGAGTTACCGTGTAAGTTCCAGTGTACGTCCAGGTTTCTCCAACTTCAAGAATCTCATTTGAATTTATAGATTCAACTGGACCTGTAAGATTTCCAATCAGAGTATCTGTAACGCTTAAATTAGTCAGATCAACATTTCCAGTGTTTGTTACGTTAATCTGGTAGCTGATCACATCTCCAGCTTTTGTCACATTTCCTGTTGGTCCGTTTCCTGCAACATCTGTCACTATTTTATCRATAGTGTAAGAAGCGTTCTGCTGAATTGGCACCTCTTCACTGTCTTCCTGTGGAGGTAACTCTTCCGAATCAACCGTAGCTGTGTTGTCGATGTCTCCATCACCACCACCATTACTGTTTATGTCCTGCTGAGTTACCGTGTAAGTTCCAGTGTATGTCCAGGTTTCTCCAACTTCAAGAATCTCATTTGAATTTATAGACTCAACTGGACCTGTAAGATTTCCGAGCAGAGGATCTGTAACGCTTACATTGGTCAGATCAACATTTCCAGTGTTTGTTACATTAATCTGGTAGCTGATCACATCTSCAGCTTTTGTCACATTTCCTGTYGGTCCGTTTCCTGCAACATCTGTCACTATTTTATCRATAGTGTAAGAAGCGTTCTGCTGAATTGGCACCTCTTCACTGTCTTCCTGTGGAGGTAACTCTTCCGAATCAACCGTWGCTGTGTTGTCGATGTCTCCATCTCCATTACCGTTACTGTTTATGTCCTGCTGAGTTACCGTGTAAGTTCCAGTGTACGTCCAGGTTTCTCCAACTTCAAGAATATTATCGTTATTCAGAGACTCAACTGGACCTGTAAGATTTCCGAGCAGAGGATCTGTAACATTTACGTTAGTCAGATCAACATTTCCAGTGTTTGTTACATTAATCTGGTAGCTGATCACATCTCCAGCTTTTGTCACATTTCCTGTTGGTCCGTTTCCTGCAACGTCTGTCACTATTTTATCAATAGTGTAAGACGGATTAGGCAAGAATGCCGACAAAACATTCGTCGGCTGGTAGTAGGTATTGTTAGCAGGAGTGGGATCATCGGTGATAGCAGTCACTGAGACGAAATTAAGCAGGTCATACGGTATAGTAGGTGGAGTTGCAGAACCTGCCTCCGGGTTTGTAGATATGTCGTTCTCAGTTGGGGCTGTATCGGAGACCGTAGTGACAATAGTGAGAGTCATCGATTCACCTGGGCTCAAAGAACCAACAGTGAAGGTTATAGTATTTCCACTAATTGTGTAAGGAGCACCTGAAGCTGAAACAAAGTTTGTATTGGCATCGAGAGTATCTGTGACCACAACATTATTTGCAACGGCAGGACCATTGTTTGTAACTATAAGGCTATAAGTAAGCTGATCTCCCTGGGTTACAGGGTCAGGGCTGTCGGTCTTTGTAACTGAGACATCGGCATCTGCTGAGAAAAATTCCTGTACTCTCAAAAGAGGAATTGTCTGTTGACCGGTCCGTATTGTATCGTTAGTTGCAGTTTGTGCGCTGACTAAGCTTGTCTGAACGTTACCTGTGGCCCTTTCGGGGATCTGATCTTTGAGTACAACCCATACTCAACGATCACGTTATCGCCATCATCGAGACCCGAAACGGTAAATGTGCCCTGTATAGCTTCGTTTGATGTACCTGGATTAACAAGTGTGGAAGTGAAAGAATCTACTTTCGCATTCTCTCCAGGATCATAGGTTCCGGCATCTGCGGTATCAACGAAAGCACAGTACACCATGTATGCTGGGTCGTAGCCGAAATCATCACCTGTTGTTGTTTTTGTTAACCATTCAGCGGTGAAATTAATGGTACCGTTCTCTGGACTTATGCTGCCGTCGACATTAATCTCTACCTCGAAAGGCACAATCTGTCCGAGAGCCATATACTCTGGTGCCAGTGAAGCCACAGCATCAAAATCAGAAGAACTGTTAGTAGGTCCATAAGCCACAGCATCCTTAAGCGGATCTGGATATCTCCCATCATTTCCTGGACAGGCTAGCTGGGCTGGCGTTAGCTTCTCATAGGTAGGCAAATATGGAGCTTTGCCCGCTTTAGGGTCTGCAGCGGACCATTTCAATGTATATGAGCCTCCAGAAGCTGCTGCTACTGGCACAAACGGAGCTGCAGTAGACATGCAAATCATTAATGAAAACATAAGTGAGAATATCTGACGCTTTAGAGGCTGTCCGATCCTGTGCTGTCTGTTCTTCAATGTATTCCTTGGTGTGATATTGAATATTTTTGGAATCCTATCCAGCAGTTTTAATGTCTTCTCCACAAGGTCTGTATTATTCTTTCTCATTTTTTCACTTCCAAATTTCCTCCCCAAAAATTTGAATCCATATTTCAGAAGTGAAATCAAAAAAATTAGCATTTGTCGAAAAGGTAACCTAAGCTGGACAAATACCAATCTTTAATCCCCCACTCCCCATTGAATATATTTTATAAATAATACTGATAGTAAATGAATTTGGAAACTCGGCTTTTTTAAACCGTAAAGCCTGAGATAAACAAATTCTAAATTTTTACTCTTTTTTCCCTTCCCATTGAGTCTTTAATTGCCAGACTTATTGCATTTACTGGTACAATACTCCTGACAATATTACTATTAGATTCTCAGTGATATATATCTTAGAATCGGAAGTATTTGAAGGAATTTAGCCTGTTATTTAATGCTCAAAAACCCTTATTTTTGATTTCTAAAGCTTATTAATGTTTTTCAAAAAATCATTTTTTTATTATGTGTATTTTTTTTTGTCTTAAATGCTCTTAATTTAATTCACATTGTCTATGGAGGAGAAAATAAATATTTTTTTAAATGAAATTTCCAGACTAAAACATTAAAATTTTATTACAGTTCAACAGCATTCTGCGCATAAAAATACATGAATTCCAAAAAATGATATTAACTCTTCAAATATCCCAATGGGATAAAATAAGAGATATAAAAGAGATATGATCAAAAAAGTATTATCTGGAAATAGTATGCTGAAAACATAAAAATCTAAAAGACCTGCAAAACCCAATAAAAAAATAAAAGAAAAATTAAAGATCAAAATCCTATTTTTTAATAAAGTTTGCATATTTCATGTTCCAATACGCAAAGATTTCCGAATCTCCTGATTCCCGCGTCTTTCTTATTTCTTTCGCCTTTTTCCCTGGCGAAGAGGTGGTTGAAGCGCTTCCGGGTTCTAAGGTATCCCTCACGGCCCCGGACGACCCCGGATACCTGACCTTTCTTACCCAGGAGTTCAAAGACCATCTATACGAAAATTACTTATGGCTGATCAGACCTCCATGAGTTTTTAGTTGATTTTTATAAAAGAAAAGAGGCTCAGGTAGGGCCTGAGTCTGCTTTCATGCTTTACATGGGCTGTTTATTTCTTTGGTACAAGGTCAATACTGTCTTCGCTCTCAATACTGTCTTCGCTCGTAAGGATAACATTGCCATTGAAAGACGCCACGAAAGTATAGTCGATGGTGTTGCTGGCTTAAAGCCCTGCAGGCTACTTAGAGAATACTTAATGCCTAAGTAGTAAAAGTGCTGCGGGCAGATTATCCGCATGAAGGTTGACCTTGGAGCCTCCGAGTGTTACCGTCACACCAGTGATCTTGTCGCAGCTGGCTTCTGACTTTTGTTTCATAAGTTTATCAAATTTAAACAGTAGCCAACTTGTGAAGAAATGGGTGCATCAAAAAAGATGAACTCACGTTAATTAGATCACGTTATTTCCTAAGATTTGGAACCTTCAAGAAGATTAAATCTAAAAACAGTGACATCACGAAATAATATCATGCGAGCTAAAAATAGAAGAGATAAAAAACTTGAAAAGGAAAATTAAAGAAAATTAAAAAGTAGAACTTCAGTTTTTTACTGAAGTCCGAAATGTTTTATGTTCCAGTCTGCGGTAGCCTGGATTTTCTTTATTTCTTCTTCGCCGCCTTCCATTGTGAAGAGGTGTTTGAAGCGTTTCTGAACTCTCAGGTAATCCTCTACAGGTCTCGGATCCTTGACCTTTCTAACCTGCGTGATTTCTCCGTTTTCCATTTCATACATGGGCCAGAGACATGTCTCTACTGCAAGTTTGGCAACTTCCAGGGTCTTGGAGGTATCAAAACCCCAGCCTGTGGTACAGGGGGCATGGGCGTGGATATAAGTAGGGCCCACAATTTCGGTGCCTTTCTTCACCTTGCGCATCATATCTCTCGGGTAGCCGATTGACGTTGTAGCCACGTATGGAGACCCATGGGCTGCCATAATCGCAACCATATTCTTTTTTGGACGCTGGTTCCCGAAAGAGAATTTTCCAGGGGGAGTCGTTGTGGTGCTGGCATCGAAAGGAGTTCCGCTGCTGCGCTGGATTCCCGTGTTCATATAGGCTTCGTTGTCCATACACACATAGGTAAAATCATGGCCGCGCTCAAAAGCTCCTGAGAGGGACCTGATTCCTATATCCATAGTAGAACCGTCGCCTCCGATTGCTACAACCTTAATGTCATCTTTCTTTCCAAGGGCTTTTAAGGCTGCTTCCACACCTGATGCCACTGCGCCTGCGTTTTCAAAGAGGGAGTGGATCCAGGGGACCTGCCATGAGGACAGCGGGAAAGGAGTGGACATCACTTCAAGGCAGCCTGTAGGGTTGACTACAATACAGTTGGGGCCTGCGCCCATGAGTGTGAACTTTGCAGCAAAGGCATCACAACAGCCTGCACAGCCGCTGTGCCCGGAGGTAATATATGTTTTCGGTGCGGGTTTACTCATAGCAACTCCTCCCTGAGGTCCAGGAACTGGCTTTCAACCGATATTCCGGATTTTGCAGCTTTCTTGGTTTCTTCAATAACCTTAGCAATGCTTTCCGCGCGGATGTCACGGCCTCCGTGCCCCACAGTATAGCCCATTACAGGTACACGGATCTTACTATTGTAGAGACAGGACTTCGTTTCGGTAAAGAGAGCTCCTTCATTTGTACCTATGGAAATGTTCTTGTCAAGCACGACAACTGCATGGGCATTTTTGATAGCCTCACGGACCTGCTCCACAGGGAAGGGCCTGAAGGACCTGACCTTTAAGACGCCGATTTTTTCTCCTCTTGCCCTGTACTGGTCAACAACATCCTTAATAGTCCCAAGAATTGAACCCATAGACATGACTATAATTTCAGCGTCATCGAGTTTGTACCCGTCAACAAGTCCTCCATGGAACCTGCCGAAGACTTCCTCGAACTCCTTTGCCGCGGCTTCGATCTTCGGAAGAGCTTTCTGCATTGCCTGCTCCTGCAGGTATCTAAACTCTTCATAGGTATCCGGGGCTGCAAAGGCTCCGAAAGTCTTTGGGTCTTCAGGGTCAAGAACATTTTCTGGCTGGAATGCAGGGAGGAAGCTGTCGGTCAGTTCCTGCTCAAGCAGGACAACAGGCTCATAAACGTGAGACAGGATGAAACCATCCATGCAGACCATACCTGGCATCATGATTTCATTGTCTTCTGCAACCTTGTAGAGCTGAGGTAGGGTGTCAGATGCTTCCTGAACATCTTCTACATAGAGTTGAATCCAGCCTGTATCTCTTTGAGCAATTGAGTCCTGATGGTCGTTCCATATATTAATTGGCGCGCCAACAGCTCTATTTGCCACTGTCATTATAATCGGGAGTCTCATTCCTGAAGCGTTAAAAAGCACCTCATGCATGAGCAAAAGCCCCTGTGAAGTAGTAGCTGAATAGGTTCTTGCACCTACTGCGGATGCTCCTACCAGGGCAGAGATTGCCGAGAACTCTGACTCCACGTTAATGTACTCACAGTTGGGGATTTCTCCATCTGCTATAAACTGAGACAGGTCTTCAACAATATGGGTCTGAGGAGTAATCGGGTATGCTGAGATGACGTTTGGACGGCATATTTTTGCTGAATGGGCTACAGCATAGGAGCCTTCCACTACCACCATTTTCCCCTTATGAGCCGGGTTAATCATTTATTTCTCCTCCAGAATCATTTCAATTGCATCTGCAGGACATTCGTTTGCACAGATGCCGCAACCTTTGCAATAATCATAATCATACTCAAAAAAGCCATCTTCTCTGGGCTTGACAGACATGTCAGGGCACACAATCTCACAGATTCCGCACTTGGTACATTTTTCATATATATACACAGGACGGAAGTTTCTCCAGCCTCCGGTCTTGTTCTTAAGGGTTGAGCCGGGCTTACAAATATTGCAGCGTGTGATGTTTAAGCCATCTTTTTCCTGATCGGTTTTCAGGACTTCCGGACGAATCTTGCGGTCCTGTTCGGTTTCAGAGCTCATTCTTCTTCTCCCCTGATAAGTTGATAGGCTTTCTGAATTGCCTGTGCATTCTTTTCTCCAACCTTTCCGGCAAAGCGAGCCCTGATGGCTTTCTGGATGGATTCCACATTAATCTCTCCGGTTGCGCCCGCAAAAGCTCCAAGGAGGACAGTGTTAACGATGGGGATGCCCATAACGTCCATTGCCACCTTTGTAGCGTCCACGGTCATGACCCTGGCTTTTGTGTCAAGCTTCAGGCTCTCCGGCTTTTCTGTGGTGTTAATTATGATGACTCCATCATCTTTTATCCCGCTTGCAACATTAACCGTTTCAAGCAGTGTGGCATCCTGGACAATAACATAATCCGGGGTGTAAATTTGACTTCGGAGCCTGATTGGATTGTCATTGATTCTGGTGAATGCCTGCACAGGAGCGCCTCTACGCTCTACCCCAAAAGCGGGGAAGGCCTGGCTGAACTTTCCGTCTTCAAAAGCTGCAATGGAAAGCATTTCAGCTGCAGTAACAGAACCCTGGCCTCCTCGACCGTGTATTCTGATTTCCTTCATCTGGATTCTCCTTCTTAAATGCGGTTTTTATTTATTGCTTTTTTACGTTTTTCTACGTTTTTTATTGTTTTTCTAATACTTTCGCTGTTCTCGGCAGTCTGTATGGCATACTTATAATTAGTTGTCGGCACACTGCTGTTGATTGAGTTAACCTGATGTTAATCCTATATTTATTCTCGCCAGATTAAGGACCCCGCACCTGACCCCTGTACGGTTCGATCTGGCTTTTTCTTCAGGCACCTCTGAATGTCAAAGGCGGATTTTTAGCAATTCAATATTTTGAACGGCAAGATTGTTAACCTGAACGTATTCATAATTGATGGATCATGGTTATCCCGAGTATAATATATTTTCAATTATATGTTCACACCGTTTGGTGCCTGATAGTTCATGGATAATAGTGTAGATTATTATTAGTTTTTCGGTGAAAGTCGAGAAATCGTTTATAAATACTTATAATTCAAAATTATTTTTTAGATGTCTTATAATTATTATTTTCAGGTTAACCTGTCTATTGATGACGTTTTTTATTAATGTTGATGTAAACAAAGCCCACTTTTAAAAATTCAGGAGATCTTAATATTGTTCCTGGCAGGAACTCCTTATCAGTTCAGTTATGGCCTTTCCATCCTTCAAACCATTAAGTTTTTCCCTAACCTGCCGCGAGCCGCGCAACCCTTTGGTAAACCAGTGGGCGTGCATCCTGAGGTTTATGGATGAGATCAGGTTGTGTTCCTCAAGGAGAGATACATAAGCGTCAAAATCCTCCAGTTGCCTGGACTGCTTATCTACTTCAAGCTTTTCACCGGTTTCCAGATAGTGCCTGATCCTTTTGAAAATGAAAGGGTTTCCCATCGCCGCGCGTCCTATCATCAGCCCGTCGCAGCCTGTCAGTTCCAGCGTCCTTTCTGCCGATTCCTCGTTTCTTATGTCCCCATTTGCAATGACAGGGATCGAAAGCTCATTTTTGACAGCCTTTATACTCATAAGGTCCGAGTTGCCTGAATACATCTGCGCTGCCGTCCTACCGTGCACGGTCAAAGCTGACGCCCCCGCTTCTTCTATCCGGCGGGCAATTTCAAGAGTTTTTTCCTCTCTTCCAAGGAGGCGGATCTTTGCGCTTACCGGGGTTTTCAGGGTGCCTGTCAGTTCCGAGATTATTGTATGGACAAGTTCCGGAGAATTGAGGAGAGCTGAACCACAGCCAGCCCCTATGATGCATCGTGAGGGACAGCCTACGTTAACGTCTATAACCTCAGGCTTGAATTCTTCTTCAACAAAAAGCGCAGCCTCCCTGAGTTTCTCAGGGCAACTTCCTACAAGCTGAACCCCGAAGGGCCTATCGTCTGGTGAACTCAGCCCTTTAATGAAAGATTTCCTGTTCTCATTTAGCAGGGCATCTGCATTGATCATCTCGGTATATGTCAGGTCAGCTCCGTACCGTCTGCAAAGAAGCCTGAAAGCCAGATTTGTTACATCTGCCATAGGTGCAAGGAGAAGGTTTCCAGGAAGTTCTGTCCTGCCAATTTTCAGTTTTTTAAGTCTCATATTTCTTACTATTTTAACCGTTTTATGACCTTTAGCCGTTTTTATAGTTTTTAGTTGTATTTATAACTTTTAGCCGTTTTTTAATTCTTCGCGTTATTCACTTTCTATTTCTGATCTCTTACCTTCACGTATTTAATTTGCTTCTGTTCTCCAGGTTCGTCTTCAATTTAGATTCACCTGCAACCTGCATTACGGTCTACTCTGGTATTTATGGTCTATCCTGATTTGTTGGAGTTCAAAAAGATTTCACAGAAATATCTGGAAAAGAATAGAATGACTGCTTAGAGGGATAATTGCTTAGAGGAATGACTGCTGAGGAGAATGACTGCTAAAAGATGAATTTCAGGTAACTATTAGTAAAGTAAAGTTTTGGGTGATTATTAGAAGGTGAATATTTGAAGACACTATATGAAAGCGAAGAAAAGAGAAACAAATTCAACTGAAAGAATGAATTACAACGATTTGAATAAAAATAAATTAAAAGTAAGATAACTGAACAGGCATTAAAAATCCGGTTCAGGATCTTGATGCAGAGTACGGTAGTTAATTAAAGTTGAATATAGGTCAAACGGTTATACAACTTAAAGAGAATATGTCCCTTAGTCATACAATTTGAAGATATTATTTCCTGACAGTTACTGATTGTTATATGCTCAACGATCTCATGGATATGCTCAACAGTCTCATGAAAAGAGCAGCCTTATGTGTCCAAGATAAGGAATCCTGTATCTTGCAACTCCTATTACCCATTCATCTTTGACAGGCACATAGTAGCTTATCTGTCCTTCCTGGTCATAGTGCCTGTTGGTCACGGGGTTATCTCCTTTGGTAATGTATCCCGAGTAAGGGGCAGCAGGGCCGTTTTCCCACATTGGCTCTCCGGCTTCAACCCTGTACATCGCTCTATGTATTATAGGAGTTATGCTTTCCTGCCCATAGGGTCGATAAAGAATCACGTCCCCGTAGTCGCCAAAGGTCACATAGCCTGAACCTTTTCCTTCTTCATTGGTAACAAGATCAACTCGATCGATATTTTTGATGAAGATAATATCTCCTACCTGCATATGAGGTTCCATACTTCCGGACTCCACTGCGACCATAGGTGTCCAGAGGCCGAACGCCAGTTTGGAAAGAACCATAAAGGCTATCAGGACAGCCGCAACCGACAGCAAATCCTTTCCAAGGGAAACCAGGAAGCTTTCCTCCTCCTGGGCACTGTTTTGTGTATTAGTTTTGCTCATAGTAAGCCTTTATTCTCTTTATCTTATTCTTCCGGTACTGTTTTATATTTCATTCGGTCTGTATTGTCTGTGCCAGCACTTCATCAGCTATGCAATTTATATTTTTGTATAAATCCCGCTATCTCATTTTTAAGTGTACTGGACTCTTTGTTTTACTGTAAAATTCTTTTCAGTATACTTACCTATACGATTTGTCTTTATCCTATATTAATTTACAATTTATCATCGGGCTATGATATTTATATGAGCAACTATTTAAAAAATAGTCTGAAATTCTATAGAATTCGAACAAATTGTTTAGTCAAGTAAATTGTCTAGTCGAATGAGTTGTTTAGAAGCCTAATTGCTGGCATGATCCGGAAATAACAAAGATAAGCTGTTAATTCAGATATAAAATTATCAGTCCTGTCGATAGATTATTCTCACGCAAACAATATGTAATATCAAGGATAGTAGACACTTTTAAATTAACTTTTCAAAATTAACTTTTTAATTGCCGGAAAAATACGAACCACTATGAGGGCATCACACTGCGATTAATATAACAGTGCTACAGGCATTTAAGGGAAAGGTTTTAAAAGTTAATTATAAAGTTTAAATGAATATTGATGCATGAACTCTAAAATTGTCAATAAGTAATCTTATGATGTATAGTCTATAATTATCAGAGTGTTATCAATGCCTATATTAGGGTATTGTCAGTAATCTACTGATAGTTAACTGGTAATCATGAGAATATTCATCAGTTCTCAATCGATTTCGAAACAAAAAACCTTACTAAAACTGTATGATATTATTTTGTTAGCATCAAAGCAGTTTTGTATGTGTTTAGTTTTTATATTTTAAGCGGGTTTTTGCCTTAAATCTTTTTGATCTCAGGCTAATTGATTCGGGTCAAATAAGATTCAACAGACCCTGGCAGTCATAAGGTCAGGTCGAGAAAGTCAGGTCGGAATTATGAATGAAATCGATATTGTACGGGCAGTTACAGAAGAAGGGTATCAGATAAGCCCGCAAGCAGTAGAACTAATCAAATCAAGTAACTCTCCTGAAAGCCTTCTAAAATATATCCTTTCAACTGTTGATGACTGTGTTTTCGTTATTGAATCCGAACATGTTGACCTGAAGGGTTTTGAAGCTTCTAAAACGGTTTTCGGGATGGTTTCTGGAACATCTCCCGGGACAGGTTCCCAGATAGCTTCAGGTAAAACTTCCTCTCCTGCCTTAGAACCTTCAGACCCTTACATGGTGAAAGCTTTTGATCCTTCTCTGGATGCACTTAAAGGATCAGGATTAATCTCAAGAGTTGAATCGGACGCGGCTTCAGCGTTTGAAATATCGGGATCCAATACGAAGATTGAACCGAATATCCTTTCTTCTAAAGATTTTGCTCCTGATTCCATTGCTAATTCTATTACTAATACTGTTCCTGCTTCTATTACTGGTTCTATTGCTGGCTCTGTTGCTGGTTCTGTCGCTGATCCCGTTCCTGGCTCTGTTTCCAATCCGGTTTATTCCTCTTCTTCAAGAAGTGCAGAAAAGCCCCCCTCCGCTTTTTTCGGACATCCAGGCTCTCCTTCTGTTCCTTCTTCTAACCGTGTATCCAGTACAGATTCTCTTTTTTCAAACCAGGGGAATGCTTTTCCTTTAAATTCCAGGGACGAAGGAGTCAGGTATATTCCAGGCCGCAACCCGGTTACCGTTTTTTCTGACATTACCGGGCATTCGACCTGTGTAGGGGAGTATATGCAGTTTGTTCAGTATTTCAGGGACAGGTACAGCAGGCTCTCTGAAATCATCAGGAACAGAATAAATGCACGCCCTATAGAGAGTTTGAAAAGGAAGAGTTTTCGCCGCGGATCAGGCGGAGAAACTGAGGAGCTATCGATTATAGGGATGGTTTCTGATATCAGCAGCACCACCAACGGACACAAAATCCTTTCTCTTGAAGACCCGACAGGTTCTTTTTCAGTTCTCATCCGAAACAGTGACAAGGAACTTTTTGAGCTTGCTTGCCGGCTTCTTCTGGACGAAGTCATAGGGGTAACAGGCTCGGTTACTAACGATGGGAAGCTTATGCTTGCCACAAAGGTGATCCAGCCAGATGTCCCGAACAGCGTTCAGCGCAGAACAGGGAGCCACGGAAAAGCCGTGCTGATATCGGATGTCCACGTGGGCAGTTCCCAGTTCATGGAAGATTCTTGGCTGGAATTTCTGGATTTTTTGAAAGGAGAATCTGACTCGGAAGACATGCGGGAGATTGCGTCCCAGGTCCGTTATCTCGTTGTTGCAGGAGACCTTGTGGATGGTATAGGGATTTATCCTGATCAGGAAATGGAACTGGACATCCTGGATATCTATGAACAGTACAAAAAAGCAGCAGAGTACTTCAGAGAAGTGCCTGAGCACATACATGTGATCATAAGCCCTGGAAACCACGATGCTGTACGCCAGGCCGAACCACAGCCTGCCCTTCCTGAGAGGATCTGCGCGGACTTTCCGGAGAATGTCACCTTTGTGGGCAACCCTGCTCTTGTGGATCTTGATGGCGTTCAGATCCTTATCTACCACGGCAGGTCGATTGACGATCTGGTGGCAAGCGTTCCCGGTGTCTCGTACCAGGAACCTGCAGGCGCAGTCCTTGAGATGCTTAAACGCAGGCATCTTGCTCCAACTTACGGGAGCAGAGTTTCCATATCCCCGGAGAAAAAAGATTACTTTATAATTGACCCTGTCCCGGACATCATTCATACAGGGCACGTCCATACTCTGGGAGTCCAGCGATACAAAAATGTTCTCCTGGTTAATTCCGGAACCTGGCAGGCTCAGACAGAGTTCCAGAAACGTGTGAATCTGATGCCAGTGCCAGCCCGGGTCCCGGTTGTGGATCTTGCGGATTTTGATGTAAAGATCCTGGCATTTGATTAATTCCGGGCCTGAAAATTCAGATCCGGTTAATTCGGGCGACTGTCAGGGCAGCCAAGTTCGTCTCAAAAACTTCTGATCAGTCCTATAGTCCATGAAATTTTCCTTTTCTCTAAATCCTCCAACCATGCGAAGTTCTCTAAAATTATTTTCCGATCCTTATATATACCACAAAGATTTAATATTCGGGAAATGCCTCTTAAAGAAAAAAAGAAAGAGAAAGAAGAAAAGGAATATTTCGGGGAAAGTTTTTCGGAAGTCCAGGAAAAAAACCGGGATAAAGAGCAGACCTCTCTTCCTTTCGATATCCCTGACTTTGCAACTCTCCTGAAGAAACAGGGCTATGCTCTTGCAGGCTCCCATTCAGCAGTAAAGACCTGCCTCTGGCTCAGAAAAGCTATGAATGACGAGGGTTTTTGTTACAAATCGAAGTTTTATGGAGTCCAGTCCCACCGCTGCCTTCAGATGACTCCTACTCTCCTGTGCAATCAACGCTGCCTTTTCTGCTGGCGTCCGACCGAGGTACCGGTTCCTGCGCCTGGGGAATGGGACTCTCCTGAAAAAATAGTAGAGGAAAGCATTGCCTGCCAGCGCAAATTAATTACGGGCTTCGGTGGCTCTCCAAATGCACTCAGGGAACGCTGGCTTGAAGGCAATGAACCCAATAACGTTGCAATCTCCCTGTCTGGAGAGCCGACCTTTTACCCTTACCTTCCGGAACTCATTGCGGAATACGAAAAGAGAGGTTTTACTACCTTTCTGGTAACAAACGGAACGGTTCCTTCGATGCTTGCAAAGGTCAACCCTTCCCAGTTATACATGAGCCTTGATGCTCCGGATCTCGAGACTTACCTCAGGGTCTGCCAGCCAAAATCTCCTGCACTCTGGGACAGGATTAACGAGTCTCTGGACATTATGAGAGAGAAATGCTCAAGAACAGTCATCCGAACTACGCTGGTCAAAGGCGAAAATATGTTCGGTCCGGAAGGTTACGCCGAACTAATCAAAAAAGCTTCCCCAGATTTCGTGGAAATAAAAGCCTATATGCATCTTGGTTTTTCACGCCTTCGCCTGGATCGCTCTGCCATGCCGACACATGCAGAGGTGCTTCAGTTTTCAAAAGAGCTTGCAAAGCACCTTGGGTACGAGGTCGCAGATGAGTCCGAAATCAGCCGGGTTGTTCTCCTCTCAAAGGACGGAAAAAAATCTCCTGTAAAAAAGGCTTCCTGCTTGGATTAAATGCATATTATCTAACCTTTTTTTACTTTACCTTTTTATCTAACCTTTTTATTTAACCTTTTTATTTAACCTTTTTATTTAACCTTTTTACTTTACCTTTTTACTTTACCTTTTTTATTTTACCTTTTTATTTAACCTTTTTATTTAACCTTTTTATTTAACCTTTTTATCTAACCTTTTTATCTAACCTTTTTAGCTTGCTTTTTCCATATTCTTTTTCCCTAATTTTCTCTACTTCTCTTCTGTCCGGAGGTGAACTCTAAAGTAGAGACCCATGTACAGGAAGATTTTTATAGTCTTATGAATATATAAAATAAGTCGGGGATGGAAACAAATATAAACCTAAGTTTCAATTAGGATATGATCCCGTCATGGGTTAATCCAATCTTAAATTAAACAAACCTTTAATTATCATATACAGTCTGAGTAAGATTATGTCTCATATCTAGTGCGATCAAAAGAATGCGAAACCTGGCAGGTTTGCGCAGCATAAATGCAAGCTTTAGCAACTACTTTAGCGGCTTGCTGAGATGCCGGCCTTCTGAAAGGTGTACTTCTCTCAGATTCTTCGCATTCCAGGCGGTTTTTATACCCGGATTTCGGGTGAGACAGGAACTCACTGTGTGATTTCTCCTTATCAAATCCTCCGGTTATCCGTTGTATGCAACCGATATGCTAAACAAATATCCACTGAATAACTAAATTTGTTATGATGTCGGATTTGATAACTTCTTATTGAAAACCTTAACCATATCCGGTAATTGCAAATTAAGTTAAACAGATAAAGTCCATTGACCTTACACCATTGATCTATTCCATTGATCTTAGATTTGCTAGTTTGAAAATTAGCTTACTTATTTGAAATCTCAAATTTCGAATTTCAAATTTCAATTTACTATCAGACCGCGATAATCGCGAATCTCACTAATTTATTATCGGGGAATTTTTAAAATGACTGAACAATCCGCACATGAAAAATATGAATTTAAAAAGAAGCTTGAAGGCCTCAGGAATAAAAAAGGAAGGAGTACGGAGCTTATTTCCCTTTATATCCCTGTTGACAAGCAGATTTTCGATGTTACAAACCAGTTAAAAGACGAGCACGGACAGGCTGCGAACATCAAGTCCAAGCTTACGAGAACGAATGTGCAGGGAGCAATCGAGTCTCTACTCTCAAGGCTCAGATATTTGGATAAAGTACCTGAGAATGGGATAGTGTATTTTACAGGGGCTGTGGATATCGGGGCCAATAAGACGAGTATGGAAAGCGAGGTAATTGTCCCTCCAGATCCCATTACTGTCTACAAGTACCACTGTGACTCATCTTTTTACCTTGAGCCTCTTGAGGATATGCTCAAGGATAAGAACACCTACGGGCTTCTGGTTCTTGACCGCAGAGAAGCAACTGTAGGGCTTCTGATAGGAAACCGAATCCAGGCTTTCCGAAACCTGACCTCAACAGTTCCTGGAAAGCAGAGGAAAGGCGGTCAGAGTGCGCACCGTTTTCAGCAGCTCAGACTTATTGCAATTCATGAGTTCTACAAGAGGATAGGAGATGCTGCAAGTGAGATCTTCATGGGTGTAGATCATAAAGACCTTAAAGGTGTCCTGATAGGAGGTCCCTCTCCGACAAAGGAAGAGTTCTATGCAGGGGAGTTCCTTCACCACGAACTCCTGAAGAAAATCCTTGGGCTCTTTGATACGGCATATACTGACGAATCCGGGCTTTCCGAGCTTGTTAATGCTGCAGGGGACAAGCTCCAGGACATTGAGCTCATGGGACAGAAGAATGCTGTCAGAGCCTTTTTCAAGGAACTGATTGCTGATTCTGGCAAAGTGGCCTATGGAGAAGCACAGGTCAGGGCAAATCTTGAGATCAATTCAGTAGATGTACTCCTGCTCTCTGAAGACCTGCGGGCAGAAAGGGTAACCACGAAGTGCAGTGTCTGCGAATACGAAAATAAGTGGACGCGGCGATGGAAACCTGGAGAACCCGCTCCCACAGCCGGGAACTGTCCTAAATGCGGCTCTTCCCTTGACGTCACGGATGTTACGGATGTTGTGGACGAATTCTCAGAGCTTGCTGACAAGAGTAATGCAAAGGTAGTCTTTGTGTCTACCGACTTTGATGAGGGTTCCCAGCTCATGAACGCCTTCGGAGGTATAGCTGCAATCCTGAGGTACAATACTGGAGTCTGATCTTACTCAGGGGCAAGGTCCCCTATCCAGTAATTTTTACCCAATACTTTTTTAATTAAATTGTCCTTTAGATCAGTGGATCAGAAGCTGGTAAATAAAGTCTATATCAATCATCAATAGATCAGAATTTGACAGGCTTTCAGGATTCGACAGATTATCAGAGTTTGACAGTTTTAATATTAACATGAAAAGTACGCTAAGGATTTTTAGTTTTTTACAGATATTTATACAAATAATTTATAGGTGATTTATCTTGTTCCTGGAACTCAAAGCGCAGGCTACATCAATCTTAAAAGAAGCTATCAGAAAGGTCGGGTTTGAAGTTGAAGATTCTGAACTTCAATTCGAAACCTCTCCCCATGCTGACCTTGCGAGCAGAGCCGCCTTCAGGCTTGCAGGCATTCACAAACAAAACCCAAAAGAGCTTGCATCCCGTATCGTTTCTGCAATCGAAATCCCTGACGGCTCGTATATCGGAAAAGTGAGCGCTGCAGGTCCTTACATCAACTTCTTTGCAGGCAGACACTACCTGGACAGGACCGTAACTTCTGTACGGGGAGAAAAAGAGAAATTCGGTTGTGGAGCTCCAAAGGATAGGATTCTCCTTGAGCACACCTCGGCAAACCCTAATGGTCCTCTTCATGTCGGGCATATCCGAAACTCAATTATCGGAGATACCCTTGCTCGCATTCTCAGGCGCGCAGGGTACGATGTGGAGGTCCAATACTATGTTAATGACATGGGGAGACAGATTGCAGTAGTTTCCTGGGCATGCGAGCGCTTTGAGCTTGACCTTTTCAGGAAGTCTGACTCTGCAATTGCTGACGTATACATCAAAGCCAATGTCGAACTGGACAAAACCCCCGAGTATATAAAGGAAATTGATGCCCTCATGGAAAAGGTGGAGACTGGGGATGTCAGGACAATTGAACGCTTTGATAAGGCAGTTTCGCTGGCTGTTGAAGGAATAAAAGAGACTCTGCTCCGTCTGAATGTTGTTCATGATAAATTCGTCAGTGAGTCGCATTTCCTTAAATCCGGGGCAGTGCATGATATTGTCGAACGCATCAAGGCTACCGGTAGGACTAAGATGGACAAAGGAGCCCTTGTGGTTGACCTTTCGGATTACGGGTATGAAAAAACCCTTGTTATCCAGCGCTCAAACGGCACCTCCCTTTACACAACCCGCGATCTCGCCTATCACGAATGGAAAGCCGAACAGGCAGACCGAATAATTGACGTGTTTGGAGCCGACCACAAGCTTATTTCCGGCCAGCTAAGGGCTACACTGAACTCAATCGGGATCAAGGAACCTGAAGTCGTAATTTTTGAGTTCGTCTCACTGCCTGAAGGCTCTATGAGTACCCGTCGCGGCCAGTTCATAAGTGCAGATGACCTCTTTGATAGGGTCACTAAAGCCGCTTTTGAGCAGGTTGAAACTCGGCGCCCCGAAACCTCAGCCGAGTTTAAAAAACAGGTTGCGGAAATGGTCGGAGTAGGCGCAGTCCGTTATGACATTGTAAGGGTTTCTCCCGAAAAATCCACAGTCTTCAATTGGAAAGAAGCCCTTGATTTTGAGAAGCAGGGCGCCCCTTACATCCAGTACTCCCATGCCCGTGCCTGCAGCATCCTTGAGAAAGCAAAAGAAGAAGCAGCCTGGAATCCTGCAGAAGAGATTAATCCGTCTCTCCTTATCGAGGACAGTGAAATTGATCTTATCAAGAAAATGGCAACATTTGACAGTGTAATCGACCTTGGAGCCCGCGAACTCAAGCCTCATGTTCTTGCCATATATGCCCGTGAACTCGCCGACGCCTTCAACCAGTTCTACCGCTTCGTCCCGGTTATCGCAGCCGAGGATGAGAATGTCAGGGCTGCAAGGCTTGCTCTTGTAGACTGCGCAAGAATTGTCCTTGCAAACTCTCTTGATACCCTGGGGATAGGTGCCCCCGAATCAATGTGAAAAAGATTAAGGAAAGCGGGAATGGTAAAGAGAAAAAGGAAAGAGAAAAAGGAAAAAGAAAGAATGGAAAAGAAAAAAGGGAAAATAGTGATAAAGTATTCTTTCCCCTTTCCTTTTTCTTTTTATCCTCTCTCTTTTTATAATTTCCCATTATTGGTTTTCGGTTACTGGTTCTCGGTTACTGGTTTCCTGTTACTAGTGTCGCGTCAATCCTCAAGGATTGAACGATTCTGAATAGTTGTAATCGATATTATACGACACGTTACTGTGGACTCGACACTAGTTTCCTGTTGCTTATTTCTTATTACTAATTTCTGTTAGTAATTTCCTGTTATTAAGTTGCTTTTTAGTTTGTTATTTGAAACACTATTAAATAGAAACAACGACAAAATTTTGTACCTAATTTCTTCCAGAAAATATATGATTTTTTATAGCAAACTGATAATATTCTACAAATTACCGTTGCAGCGATAAGTATGATCACAATAAATGAAGCTTTTCGAACATTCTTGAGCGAACAGGAAGCCTGTTTAAAGCCTGATGCCTTCCTGGATTGTGAAGATGTAATTCTTCTTTACGAGGAATTCCTTGAACTCAGTGCTGAGGACTACCTGTCAGAAGAAGACAGGGCTCTTCACACCACAGGGCCCGAACGAGAAAACAAAAGTTACTTTGATGTTTTTGGCCCCGAAGACCTCAGTCCCATCGGAATTAAGGACTTCCTTGACGACTACGTGGTTGAAGTAGGAGGAGGTAAAAAGTTCATCGGGACAGCTGCAAAGGTCCTCCAGAGCTTTTTTGAATGGTCCCGGGAAAAGGGTTACATTGAAGAAAAAGCTTTTGAAGCAAATAGCGAAGTCCTCGCGAAGTACAGGAAAAGGTATTGATTCTGGAAACTGAGGAGATGCTTGTTTTTAAGTAGCCTGCTGTAGGTAGCTGCTTCGTTTCTCTTATTTTTGATCCATTTATCCTTTCTTTTTATTTTGGTTTTATACAGGGGAAGCCCGTTCCCAAGCTAACAGAACAAAAAACAGTAAAGTATGCCATTCCGTTATTTTGAAAACGGTCCAAAAATTTTCCAGAGTTGCCAGAAATTAAGAAAATCTTCAGGAATTAAGAATATATTCTCAAGTATATTATTCCAAAGTATACTGCTTCAATATTCCAAAATATATTCTAGCAAAATCGAGCTGGATGGCTGAAGACTGGTACCTTTTACTTGTAATGAATTTTCAGTTTTTAACTCGAGGGTATATATTGGTAAACGAAGGATAGTTTATTCGAAAAAGAGTCTACTAACAGCGAAGATGAAAAAGGAATTAAACGAAAAAACAAAGAAAAAGAGTATACAGGCCAGAAGAGAGATCGAAGAGGGTAAGCAAATTTCTCTGCTTACCTTTTATCAAACTTGATAATAGATTTTGCTTTACCTGTATTTTTCAAGTTCTATCAGAGTTTCATTAAAGAGGCCTTTTTGCCGGGGAACCGACTGGCTTCAGCACCTTCTTGCTTCTGGGCGAATAAGTTTCTCCTTTGATGCCTGCCAGATATTCCAGAGCACTTATTCCGTTTACTGACATTGGATACTTTTCTTCATTTCTATATTCCAGAATCGTTTTTAGCAGTGGATATTCCTTAATATTTTCATTATCATATCTGGAAACTTTAATTAAAAGTCTTGAGATAAGAGGGTTTTCAAAGTACCTTCCCCATACGGGATTCACTCTTTCATCATAGTAACTGTGAACGAATGTCCTGTAATAAAGGAGTCTTTCATACCTTGAACGCTTATCCAGGGTTTTGAGGTTCAGGATATCAGTAGTACAGTCTATCTTTCTAAGTATCTCCAAATCTCCTAAAAATAGACAATCTCTGGCATGTTTCTTGTAGAGCAACTGGTTTACTCTATATTTTATCGGGACTTTTAAGAAGAACTTAATCAATTCGGTGTCCCAGAATGGAATTCTCCACTCATATCTAAAAAACTCGTAGACCCTGACTGAATTGATAATAAATTTTGCCTGCCTTTCATTAAAATCAAAGTATTCTATTGCATTTGCAAATGTTTCATTATCTTTAATTTCCAATCCTGATGTTGATTTGCTTATCTTCTGTTTGAAGATACTTTCAAACCCCTGTTCATAAGGCCACTGCCAGAGATTATAATGTTTTTTCAGGGAGGCTTCCAGATAGGCTTCCGAACTGAAATCCGCTGAATTATCGAGGCAATATAGAGGAACATGGCTGCCTGCAAGCATATCTCCACTGTGCCCGGGAATGAATACTGAGTTTTCCGGAATTTTCCCCTGGATTTTTAATTCTTTTACTGCCAGAAAGTCCTGCATATGCGGGAGAGATGACAGGTTTCCAGCCCATATCCGGAATAAATCCGCTTCTTTTGAATTATAACACTCACGCCATTTTTTCGCTGTATATTCTACAAAAAGCCACTCATATCCAAGAGCTTCTGCTACGTGTTTGCTTATATCTGATTCCCGGCTACCTTTTTTTCCATAGCTTATGCATATAACATCATTAACTCCAAGTCTTTTCAGCATTGCAACAATGATGCGCGAATCAAGCCCACCGCTTAAAGGCACTATTAGCCTCTTTCCCTGCTTGCTGGTGCTTTCTATAAGCCTTGTGAAGGTATTTACAAGGGTCTGGTCCAGCATCTCAATTAATCCGGTCTCAGGCAGTTCGCAGTAGTCTCCATGTAAAAATCTGAAGTAACAACAGGATTTCAGACGCTTTTCATTTTTCTGATAAATTAAAAACTCCCCGTTTCTTACCTGCTTTATGTCATCAAAGAGTGTTTCATTGCCTGTTACATATCCTGCAACCATAAACTCTGCTGCATTTTTCTCATTCAGGCGCTGATTTATTTTATCTTTTAAATAGTAGGCACTATCTGATACAATAAAACTGCTTTTTGTTTTTATGTAAAACAAAGGAATGCTTCTTGTTTTATCAACAGCACAAAATATAGTGTTTTTAGTCTCGACAACAAGAGCAAACTCCCCATTTAACTTTTCGAGAAAATCTCCGGTTCCTTTTTCCTTTCCCTGATTCTCTTCAAATATTAAAGGGGATATCAACTCGGCAAGTTTTTCCTCGCTCAGGAGTTTATCCTCAAAAAATATGTTTCCTTTTAAATAACATCTGGCTTCCTTAAGTTTTACTTCTCTCCAGGGATAATACTCATTCAGTAACTTTATTTCATTTCTCATAGTTTAGACCCCCAAATTGGACATTTTGCAGAACGTAATTGGTTGAATTCTAAGGATTATTTTAACAACATCAGGAAAAGGCTGGAAAGTGTGAGATTCTAGTTTGGATCTAGCTCTGGATCTAGCTCTGGATCTAATTCTGGATCTAACTCTGGATCTATTTCTGGATCTAGTTTTTAATCTAGCTCTTGATCTTATTTCTGGTCCAGTCTCTGGAAAACTCAGTTTTTGGAACCCCTTCTTCTGGGGAACTTTTTTTAGTCAATTCAGACACTAACTAATCTTTTTGATCCATTTCTCAGAAGTAATTTCAAGAGGATTTTTTATTTTTCTATAAAGTCGTGCGTTTCTAATGAAGTAACACATGTTCTAATTTAGACCAGTTAAGGTCCTATCCAGCTATTTGCCCCCAATCAAGTCTTTATTTATTTCCCTTTAATTGCCATCTTTTTCCCACTCAGAACTTTTCAGGGCATAAGCTCCTGAAACTTCCTTTCATTATATGAACTTCAATGCCTTAAATTTCTTTTTATATTTAATAAGTAAAATATTTTATGTTGTTTTACTTTAAAAAGTCTCAGTATCTATTCTTTAATTAAAAAAGCTTAGTGTCAATTCTTCTTAATTTATTCTCCAGAGTAATTCCAATAGTTATAATACTCGATCTGTCTTACATAACACACATGCAGGACATCACTTTTATCGACGGAGGCAGCCTCCCCTTACCTGAAGGACTCACAAGGGAATGGATGAAAGCTGCAGCTGAAAACCGGAACGAGGACGAAAAACTCTTCTCCCTGGTAAGGGAGACTTTCCAGAGAAAAATCGATGTTGGAATACACGTTCCTACTTATCCCCAGTTCCGGGATATGATCGGGCAGTTTCTGGATATTATTAGAGATGAAAAGAATTGTTATGAGCCTTATGTGGTAAAAGAGGAAAATGCAAAAATCCTTGAGCTGGAAATAATTGATGAGGTTGCGAAGAGGTACAGAGAAGACACAGGGGAAACTCTGGGAGTGAGAGTTTGCATTGCCGGTCCTACGGACCTTTACCTTCAGGCTTTCGGAGCAACTGCTTTTGCAGATGCATACCATGTAATGGCTCTGGATATCGAAAGTTTCATAAAGCAGGCGTTTAAAGCTGCAAAGAATTTCAAAATCAGGATTATTGCTCTGGATGAACCGAGCCTCGGAATGAACGATAGAATCCAATTTCCTGACTCTGATATCATCTCCGCCCTCACTCTGGCTTCGACCTACGCGCGAAAACAGGGAGCCGATATGGAGATCCATCTGCACTCTCCTTTAAAGTACAAACTCGTTTGTGAGACTCCTATTAATGTTATCGGGTTTGAGTACGCTGCAACTCCCTCTTACATAGACCTTATGGATAAAGACGTCCTGGAGGATTCAAACACTTATATAAGGCTCGGAGTTTCGAGGACTGACATTTCCAGCCTTATAGGTATGGTTAACGAGAATTATGGGGTCAATGCCTGGAAGGAAAAAGAGTATATGCAAAAAATTGTTACTGACATGGAAACTCCTGATGTCGTAAAAAAACGACTGGAAAAAGCCTCTTCTATTCTCGGAGACCGCATAAAATATGCAAGTCCTGACTGCGGTCTGGCATTCTGGCCGGACCAGGAACTTGCTTTCAGGCTGCTTGAAAACACGGCAAAAGGCATCAGCGCATTTAATGCAGAAATGAAGAATCAAGAATAACTCTGAAAAATAACTCTGAAAAATAATTCGGGAAATAATCTCATAAATAATCTTATAAATAATCCTGGGATATGAGCAGGATAACTCCTGGCATTTCTCATCTGTTTTTTTATAATTCTATTGTCTTTCCAATAATGATAAATTCTTACAGGTCTACTAAGAGAGCATGCAAGAAATCATCTTTGACGATATCGGAAGCTATCCACTTCCTGAAGGAGTTAGTAAGGAGTGGATCCGAAATGCCTTTAAAACGAGAGCAGAAGATGAGAAACTCTTTACTGTAATCAACGATGCCTTTCAGCAGAAAATCGATGCAGGTGTAGAGATCCCTACTTACCCTCAGTACCAGGACATGAATGAACAGTTCCTGAAGGTTATCCGGGACTCTGACTGCACCGAAAGTCCCTTTGAGGTAAAACTGGAGTGCGCAAGAATTGAAGAGCTTGAGGCTCTGGAAACTGTCGCAAAAGCCTATAAAGAAAAATTCGGGGAAACCCTAAAGGTCCGGATCTGCGTAACCGGCCCAACCGAACTTTACCTGAAGGAGTTTGGGGGTACACGGTATACGGACATATATTCTCTTTTTGCAAAAAACGTAAATAAATTCGTCCGGAATTCAATGAAATCTGCAAAGCATTTCAAGATTGCAACGGTTTCAATTGACGAGCCGAGCATAGGGCTAAACCCTGAACTTGCCTTTGATGAGAACGATGTCGTCTCTGCCCTTACCGATGCTTCCAAGTCAGCGAGTAAGCGAGGGGCTGATGTGGAGATACACCTTCATTCCGCCCTTTATTACAATTTTGCCTGCGAGACCCCTACGATCAATGTGATAGGGGTAGAATCTGCGGGCACTCCTTCCTACCTGGAGCTTATTGACAAAAAAGTGCTTGAAGATACGGATTCTTTTCTGAGGCTTGGGATTGCAAGAACAGATATTTTTTCCCTGGCAGGAATCCTTAATGAGAGATATTGCACCAATATCTGGAAAGACCAGCAGTACCTTCCCGAAATTGTTACGCAGCTCGAAACTCCGGCTGTAATTGAGAAAAGGCTGAGGCTGGCTTACAGACGTTTTGGCAGCCTGATAAAATATGTTGGTCCTGACTGCGGTCTGGGCTCCTGGCCTAACCAGAGGATAGCTTTTATCCTGCTTTCAAACGTTGCGCAGGGTATCAGGGATTTCAGGGAAAGTTGCTAATCCTGAAACCATTTCTTTTTGATAGTCCAGCCGGAAATATTCGGAAATTCTCTGAACTATATCCGGGTCAGCCCTCATTTTTCTCTCCAGTGGAAATTCTGCTGGACAATGGGAATTTCCTAAAATTAGTCCACTGATGTCAAAGCACAGTAGAAATAAAGGGGTGGTCTTTTTCGGCATTTTTCAGCGCTTTTCCGGTTGGATAAGGTTTCTGGTTAAGTTTATGTTTTATTTATGTTTTATTTATGTTTTATTTATGTTTTATTTATGTTTTATTTATGTTTTTACATACCTTTCTGTCTTTGAGTTTTTATGAGTTTATTCATTAACTCATCATTTGTTTACTCATTCAACCTTCCACGCCTTCTGTCTATGTCATCCATCATATCCAGCATTTTTCGAATAGAAGTCCGGATGGCATCAGATTGGCTGACGAATTTTTTGTTATCTCCTACATGCCTGTTGAGGTCATCCAGTAGCTCCTGTGGGATTTCAACACTTACTTTTGGCATCAGGGTTACACTCCATTGTTTTTCTTCTCTTTGTTTTGAATTTTTTGTCTTTCCTGGTTGATAACTTCTTCCTTCAACTTATCTTCGCCTCTTTTGGACCTGATCAGTTCTTTTACCACAGGGTTTCACAGAAATCGTTTAAAACAGTATGCCTGTTTAGAACAGTTAAGATCTGCTAGAGTTATACAATGCCTGGAGAGCTGTGTAATGATTAGGGGAGCATATAGCATAAGGTTTCTCATCAAACATTGCTCAGGTTTCAAAACATTCTTTAGCCAGGTTATCTGAATCGCCTGAGACTGAATAAAAGAGCCAGATGAAGGTTTAAAATTGTTTTCCAAAAGAATTGTGAAAAAATAAAATTATAGGAAAATAAAATTAGAATAAAAAAATTATAAAAAAAGAATATTGTGAAAAAAATTGATGAGATTAGCGGGCCCGAAGGGATTTGAACCCCCGGCCTATGGATTAAGAGTCCATCGCTCTGCCTGACTAAGCTACGGGCCCACGCACTGTTGTTCTCATTTAATGAGCGACTCTCAGAATGTATTTTCAAATATTTATAGGTTGCGCCCTGGAGGGGTACTCTCTATAGTTTTTCAGTATATGTGTACAGAACTTTTACTGTATTTCCTTTGAGGTCCTGAAGAATTCTACTTTCATCTGAAACAATTGCTTTTTATAGTGAAACTGAATTTTATTCTGGATAGTTTTATTTTTCATGTTATTTTATTCTTAATTTGCCACTACTTATTATGTTTTTGAAATAAGAACTAATAACTCCGAAAATCGGGTTTCAGATAATTTCCTAACTCTTTTATTTTTCTTTTTTACCATGCATTAAAGCAAAATATTATATACAAGCGGATATGAGTATGACCAATTAATTGACTTATTCGAGGCTCTATTGGGGACTAGTTCACCGTAATAGATTAAGTAGAATGCGTACTTCCTAAATTTGGTTTTTCAAGTTTGGCCTGTTAAGTACTGTTTTTACTCTTTTCTGTTCTATAGATGGAGCTTTCGTAAGCTGATTAATAGAAGTCAAAGGAATGAATCTGATGTTTAGAGATGAAAGTAATTCTGTGCCCGTTGAAGAGGGCGAAACTTACGACGTAACTATTCAGGATATCGCTCGCCAGGGAGACGGCATCGCCCGTATCGAAGGCTTTGTAGTTTTTGTCCCGAATACAAGTGTTGGCGACGAAGTCCAGATTAAAGTCGAAAGGGTACTTTCGAAATTTGCATTTGCAAGCGTTGTCGAGTAAGTTTGGGTTGAGAAGTTAATTACTATACAAGTTTTAATTAAAGTAAATTAAAGGAATGATTTTAATGTTCAGAGAAGAAAGTCGCTCAGTCCCTGTCGAAGAGGGTGAAGTCTACGATGTTACAATTCAGGACATTGCTCGCCAGGGAGACGGCATTGCTCGTATTGAGGGTTTTGTAGTCTTTGTCCCTAACACCAGTGTTGGAGACGAAGTCCAGATTAAGGTCGAAAGGGTTCTTCCCAAGTTTGCATTTGCAAGTGTTGTCGAGTAATTCCGCAAGGGAATTAAATTAATACTAAAGATTTAACTAAAGTAAATTAAAGGAATGGTTTTTCATGTTCAGAGAAGAAAGTCGCTCAGTCCCTGTCGAAGAGGGTGAAGTCTACGATGTTACAATTCAGGACATTGCTCGTCAGGGAGACGGCATCGCTCGTATTGAGGGTTTTGTAATCTTTGTCCCGGGCACCAAGGTCGGCGATGAAGTTCGCATTAAGGTCGAAAGGGTACTTCCGAAATTTGCATTTGCAAGCGTTGTCGAGTAAATGCATTTGAGAGAATTACCTGGTTATAATAAACTTTAACCTTTAAAGGAATGGTTTTCATGTTCAGAGAAGAAAGTGGTTCTGTTCCTGTTGAAGAAGGCGAAGTCTACGACGTTACAATTCAGGACATCGCCCGCCAGGGAGACGGCATTGCCCGCATAGAGGGCTTTGTAGTCTTTGTCCCGGGCACCAAGGTAGGCGACGAAGTCAGGATCAAAATCGAAAGGGTACTTCCCAAATACGGTTTTGCCAGCCTTGTTGAGTAAGCAGGACAATTTAAAATAAGAAAAACAGGACTGAAAAATTATGAATAAATCATTTTTCAGTCTTTTTATGGCTAATTTCAAATATTCTTAATAATTTCCGGCCTCCTGATGTGCCGGAATCTCTTTTTCTGCAGTCCTATTTTCATGAGCTGGTTTTTTATTCATATTTTATTCATATATAGTCCTTTACCAATCTTTTGCTGAGGCTCTAAGTTGGGATTTCTGAGGTTTTCTGATAATGAACATTCGATGCTATTATATAATAAGTATTCAATCATACTTTGAAATCGAATTGGCAAAGTTTTTATAAATGCCTTAAGAATCAGTTGTTTACGGCTTTCTTCTATCGATAGCCGGGGACATTAACCCGGAGTGATTTTTAATGATGCGCTTTATCAAGTACCACCCCCGGTCCAACACTTACGTGATTGAAAAAAAAGTTTTTCTTGAAGAGGACGTTATTCTGGACGGCAATGTTATTGTCGGGCAGGAAGTAAAGTTCTGGAAAAGTCTCACTGTGTCTGGAAGGCTTGAACTCGGGAAAGGTTCGATTGTTCAGGGCAATGTGAAAGCCGAAAGTGCCCTTGTTTGTGCGGCAGCAAAAATTCTGGGCAGTATGGAAACGGTCTCCGAACTCGTCCTTCTTGACGGAGCGAAGGTAAATTTTGCAGCCTGCGAAGGGGATATCCGTGTAAGACCTGGCTGCTCTCTCGGTTCAGTTAAAGCGGGAGGGACTCTTGAACTTGTGGGAAAAGTTGCCGTAAAAAGAGTAGAGCCGCTAACAAAAGTGATTATTCGTGCCGAACAATGAGTTCGGTTCGCTTATATCTCATGTTAATGACTTATTCTTACTTTTTTTAGAAAATTTCTCTTTAGCAGATTTCTTTTAACAGCTGCTTTCCTTTGAAGGACCCCTTCTTCGATAACTCTTTTTTTGATTACTTTTCTACACAACTTCTTTGATTACTTTTTCTACACAACTTCTTTGATTACTTTTTCTACACAACTTCTTCTGATTACTTTTTCTACACAACTTCTTTTGGTAACTCTCTTTCGGCAGCTTACTCTCTTCATAGCCTGCACTTTTTTCAACAATTCACTTGCTGAATCTTTCTTCTTCCAGAAGTTTGAGGACGTGGTCTCTTAAACGGTTTACTTCCTGACTGGTGCGGCTTCGCGGGCGAGGCAGGTCCACAGTTACAATCTCCTTTATTCTTCCAGGTCTTGAAGTCATGACCACTATCCTGTCAGAGAGGACGACAGCTTCATCCACACTATGCGTTACAAAAAGGAATGTTACATGTTTTTGTTCCCATATCCTCAGGAGTTCATCCTGGAGTACATTTCGAGTCTGAGCATCAAGAGCTCCGAAGGGTTCGTCCATCAGAAGAACCTCAGGCTCGTTAGCAAGGGCTCTTGCAATGGCTGCTCTCTGCTGCATACCCCCTGAGAGTTCATGCGGGTAGCTGTTTTTGAACTGCCTCAGGCCCACAAGCTCTACATATTTCTCCACCTGTTTCCGGGCTTCACTCTTTTTTATCCCCTGCATTTCCAGTCCAAAAGTGATATTATCTATAACTGTCCTCCAAGGAAAGAGAGAATACTGCTGGAAAACCATGCCTCTTTTGGGGTCAGGGCCTGTTATAGGAACTCCATTGAGTGTGATCTCTCCTGAGGTCAGGGTCTCAAGCCCTGCGGTTATTCGGAGCAGTGTTGTCTTCCCGCAGCCCGAAGGTCCGAGGAGGCAGATAAACTCCCCATCCTGCACATCAAAACTTATATTATGCAGAGCTTCGGTCCCGGATCCATCTTCTTTTTTACTGAAGATACGTGAAACGTTTTTTACGCTTACTCTACCCATTTTATACCACAGTTCCTGAACTCCATCTGAGTAGCTTTGAGTCTACATAATTCCTGAAGAAGCGGTCGATCAAAAGACCTATGAATCCCAGCAGGAGCATATAAACAAGTACAAAATCCATCCTGTGCAGATAATAATTGTGCCATATCTGGTAGCCAAGCCCACTATTGCTGACCCCGAACATCTCTGCAGCTACAAGGCACATCCAGCCTACGCCCATTGCAATCCTGATCCCTGCAGCAATTGAAGGCATGGCTGAGGGAATCGCAACAAACCGGATGAGGTCTATGTTTCGGGTACAGCCAAGAACCTTTGCTGCTTCAACATAAACTCTCGGTACATTTTTGAGACCCGTATAGGTATTGATGATAATGGGAAAGATCATTCCTGCAAATACAACAAAACCTGCTGCCCGATGGGTAAGCCCTAACCATACTATTGCAAAGGGAATCCAGGCAAGAGGAGGAATCGGACGCAGGATTTCTATTATAGGGTCTAGTGCCCTGTTTGCTGCTTTAAACCATCCCATGACAATTCCCAGAGGGATTCCGAGTATAAACGCAGCAGCAATACCAATTGAAAAGTGAAGTAAACTTGTCAGGGTATCCGTATAAAGTAATCCGTTTTTGACAATAACGAAAAAAGAGATTACCACGTCATAAAAACTCGGCAGAAGCAATTTGTTCTGTACGATCCTGTCCGCTGCAAGCTGCCATATAGCAACTGCGAATATAAGAGATAATGCTTCAACGCCTTTTTCTTCGATTGTTTTTATGAAATTAATTTTCATGTCTTATTAAAAGGATTCTTAGTTTTTTATCTTTCCGGCATGTTTCATGTTTTTAAAGTAAATTGGAGTTCAAACTGCCCTTTCTACAATAGGGGCAGTTGAACTTATTCAAAAATATATTTTAATTTTCTTTTTTATTCCTCGTTTATAGCTGCTTCATAGAAGCTAGTGTCAAATATTTCTTCTTCTGTCAGAGGTTTCTGAGTGTACCCAAGCTCATACTGAATGTTTGAGTAATTGACAGTTGAGTCTTCAATCAGTGAAGGGTCTGTAATCCAGGCTCCATCCCATCCCTCGATAGATTTCCTAACAACTTCCACATTCTCTGTAGTCTTGTTTGAATAGATCTGGGCGGCTTCATCTTCGTTTGCCTGGTTGTATTCAGTTGCCTTAATATGGGTTTTTACAATCTGCTCTACAAGATCAGGATGTTCTCTGATAAGTTTTCCACTTACTACGAGCACACAGCAGGCATGGTTCGGACTCATCTCTCCAGATTGTACAATGGTACGCCCGTTACCTTCTTCTTCGACAACTGTTGGGGAAGGATGAGGCAGAAATACAGCATCAACCTGTTTTGCTGAGATAGCGCTGACTGCATCTCCTGGACTCATCCCAAGAACTGTAACATCTTTTTCAGGATCAAGTCCGTTTTCCCTGAGCCAGTCTCTGAGCACGGTATCCTGAATTGTTCCTGGTGGAAAAGTAGCTATTTTAAGCCCCTTTAAGTCCTCAGGACTTTCATATTCGTACTCTGGTCGAAGAACCAGACTTGAGCCATTTATCTGTACAGGCACAACAATCTTTGCATCAAGTCCCTGGCTAAGAGCTGGAATCACAGGGGCTGCCCCAACATAGGCTACGTCCAGGTCTCCAGCCATCATTGCCTGCATTTCCGGAGCGCCTGTCGGAAACTGGTATTCGTTTATTTTTGTAATTCCGTAAGGTGCAAGATCTTCCTGCCACCATCCTTTCTCATAGGCAGTCATGTATGCAATCTGGTGGGTACTCGGCTGGTAACCGATGTTCAGCTGGGTAATTGCAGGGGCTTCTCCAGTTACGTTTTCATCTGTATCTTCATCCTCGGATACACAACCGGATGCAAAGATAGATGCGATCAGCAGTAAAGCAAGGATAAGTATGCTTGATTTTCTCAAAACTTCACCTCAATAATTGCCTCTTCTATCAATTCTTCTATCAATAATAGATCTTACCTGCTAAATAAGATATACTGGGATTGAGTTTTCTTCGGGAAAATCTGCAGGTTTTTTCACCCTTTCTTTGCTGGCTTTTTATAAATTTGTTAAAAAAGCCATCCCATCCCATTCTTTCATTTCTTGCTTGAAATGAAAATTCCCGTGAAAATAAAGGTCAGTCTCTTACGCGTTAATATTCTTTGAAATTTACTATATATATTTTCTCAAATACCTTTCCATTATAACCCAAATGTATTAATACATCTGGAGATATTTCTCATTCAGGAACAAAACTCCTGTAAAACGTAGATCCTTAACATTTATTGAAATTTTTTACAGGATCAGAGGTCGAATTTTAATGAATGTTGCAGAGAAGGTCATCAAATCCGCATTCGAATCCGATGAAGTGTTTCAGAAAACACTTTCCGCTGTAATTAAGGAGGATCTTAACCTTACTGCCGTGGATTTTGCGAAAAAGGCAAACATCCCTCCGAGTACTCTCTATAAGATCCTATCAGGGAACCGGGACCCTAACATCAAAACCCTCCGCCAGATTGTAAAAACGATCCGTGATATCAAGGAGTCAGATAGTGGGGACTTTATCGCCGTAATTGCTGCCCGCTCGGTGCTCGATAACATCGTTGAGACGAAGAAAAAGATTGGCGGCAGGCTTATAACCATCAGGGAGTACTCGGCAATCTCTATGGAAGAAGCAATTATTTCAGCCGTAAATGCTGAAAGGGACGGAGCAAAAGCCCTGGTATGTGCCCCCATAGTGGGCCCTACTGTGGAAAAAATCCTGAATATACCCGTCACAACCATCGCCCCGAAGAACAGCTTGATAGATGCAATCGAACGTGCGATTAAGAAAATGGAGTAAACCCGGATATTTTTTAAAATAAAAAAAACCCGCGTTTTTCAGTTAACGCGGGAATCTGAATTTCGTTTTTGTTTGAGCTTCCTGTTTTCTCAGTTTTCTTTCTCAGTTTTCTTTCTCAGCTTTCTGTTAATCTTACTTTTTAAGGTTCGCTGATTTAACAAGTTCATTCATCTTTGCCTGCAAGGTTGCCACAGTCCAGCCGCCTTTGGTAAACATGTAAGCCATCCCGCCGCCCAGTAACAGGATAATAGTCAGCAGGGCATAAAGCAGCATAGAAGACTTTTCTTTTACCGTATAGGTGGCTTCCTGCCCTCCTACTTTGACAGTATAGGTGCCTGGTACTTCTTCGCTGTGTTCGAAAGTCACTGTTGTGCTTTCACCCACATCAAGGGAAATCTGCTGCGAATCAACCGAACTTCCGTTCACAAACAGTTCTACGTCGTATTCTCCTGCAGCATTACCTGTATTTTCTGCATCAATAGTGATTGTTGCTTCCTTCCCGGCTCTGACTTCTATCGGGTCGATTACCAGGTTGGAGAACTCGAAGACAGCTTCGTAGTCCTTTACATTAACCTCAACACTCTTATCAAGAAAACCCTCTCCGGTGGCGCTTATTTTTAATTTGCCGACTTCCTCAGCAGTGTACGTAATTTTTCCGTCGGATCCGGTTTTCCCAAGAGTTTTACTATTGATTGAGACGTTTGCACCTTCAATAGGGTCTCCTCCGATTGTTTTTAAGGCCTCTATAGTAATCTCATCTCCCACATATACTGTTTCAGGAGAGATATTGAGGCTCATTTTCTCTTTCGGAGGAATGACCTTCATGTTCTTGTTTGCTGTAGTGTACCCATCTTTCTCTGCAGTAACCTTGAAAGTTCCTTCCTCTTCGGCAGTGTACTCAACAATCCCATCGGCATTGGTTTTGCCCGTACTTGTTGAGTTGACCTTTACGGTAATGCCTTCTATCGGGTTTTCACCTGCAGTCACTTCAATATCAAAAGTGTCGCCTACAATAATCTCATCAGGCAAATTTATCTTGAGTTCCCTGCTTTCTCCACTTGCAGTTTCAACTTCAACGAATGGGTAGAACCTGAGAGTGTTGGAATCAGCTGTCTTGAACTTGACATCGCCCATAATATCAATGGTTTCATCGTCATCAAGCCCGATGCCATCATCGTTCTTCATTGTAATGCCATTTTCAGAGGAGACACTGCTGATTTCCATCTCATCGAAGGTATCTCCGTTATTAATCTCAATATAATCATCCGAGATCTGGAAGATACCCTGGGTGAAGACAGCAGAGGTCTCAGTACCTGCAAAAACCGTACCGAAATGGACAATAATTATGGGTACGTCCTCTGCTTCTCCGACTTCTGTTTCATAGATGTAGTCGTCATTCGAGGTGACGAATTCGTCATCTACAACTTCTCCGTCCTTTTCAAGCTGGACCCAGACGCTTTCTCCGTTAATATCAACTTCCAGGATGTTCAGAGAATAGCCGTCCTCAAGCACAAGGGCAGAGCCTGAGTACATGGACTCTTTGTCATCACTGTCTGTAAGGACCTTGGAAAGGACATTATCCGAGAGGAGGCTTACACCATCAATTTCTCCATTGACGGTATTATCAGGATATCCTGCAAAGTATTTCTCTGCCATGAACCCGACAACTGTGAAATTGCCCCATTGGTCATGTTCAAATTCAACAGGTTGGGGTGTGGATGTGTAGACAAGTTTTCCCGAGGGAATTTCCCTGCCATCTAACTGTTGGATTTCCAGCTTTTCGGTTCCTATTCCCTCATCTATGTTGTAATAGAAGCCTTCAAAGTTGTAGGGAGTCCAGGTTGGAAGAGAGTCTCCATCGACATCTTTATCATAGACAGTCCCGCGCAGTTCATAAATTCCTTCTTCCGAGGTATCAAGGACCGGGGCAAAGCGCAGTTTGCTGTCATCAGCCACCTGAATCTGTATCTTGCCCATAAGGTCGATTGTGTCCCCTTTATCAAGGCTTATATCATCCTCATTCTTCATTCTTATTTCACTGCTACTGATGGACGTTACTTCCATTTCCCCATAGGAATCGTCTTTTGTAAGTTCTATATAGGTGTCTGAGACCTGGAAGATACCCTGTATGAAGACAGCAGAGGTCTCAGCGCCTGCAAAAACCGTGCCGAAATGGACAATGATTATGGGTACGTCTTCTGATTCTCCTACTTCGGTTTCATAGATGTAATTACTATCCGAGGTGATGAAATCATCATCTACTACGTCTCCATCCTTTTCAAGCTGGACCCAGACGCTTTTTCCATTGATATCAACTTCCACAATATTCAGGGCATAACCGTCTTCAAGCTCAAAGGAATCTCCTGAATATGCGGACTCTTTATCATCACTGTCGATCAGGATCTTGGAAAGTACGCCGTCGGATATCAGGCTTACATCTTCCCCTATAACAGTGGAGTTAGTTTTACTGTAACCTGCGAAATATTTCTCTGCCATGAATCCTATTATCTGGTATGAACCCCAGCTCCCGTATTCAAACGCAGTTTCGGTAGGTTTTGTGGTATACTCGATGTCTCCGTCATCTATGTTTCTGCCTATTCCCGTAATGGTCATTTCTTCAGAAGACTCTCCGGTATCAAGGTCATAGTAGAAGCCTGAGTAACTCTGAGCGTTCCATGTGTATGTAGTGGATAACCCAAGGTCTTCATCCCAGATCCTGTTCCCGCTTAAATAGTACTTAGACTGGACTGTTATATTCCACGTTTTTGTCGATGGAGCATAAGTACCGCTGGGGTCAGTTACCACTGCTTTAAGAGTGTAGGGGCCTGAAGTATCTCCTTTAAATTCATATAAAGACGAAGTTATGTCGCTTCCGCTATCTGTTTTCTTCGTTTCGTTACCGACAATCCAGTCTACTTTGATATTTGAGATGCTTGTGGTTGTAGAGTTGGCATAGAAAGTCTGTGACGCTCCCTGAGATATCTCAACTTTTTCATTTTGAGGATTAAAGTCTATGGACATGTTATTTGTTGAAGAACCTACTGTCCACGTCCATTGATAGCTGGCGGTTTCTGTACCATTCTGTGCTATAACAGTGACGTTATGTGTGGCTGCTGAAGATGAAACATTTTGATATGTTTCTGATGTTACTCCAGTGGCCGAATCAACGAGGGCTCCATTCATGTACCAGGTAATATCAGCGACCTTATTTGTCTCAACACGGAATTCTTGAGACTCATTTATTCCTGTGCTTTTATCTTTCTCAGGAGATGTGCTCGTAATTTCTAGTTGAGTGTTCTCAATAGTCCAAGTTCTGCTCTCGCCAGTTGATTGAACAGTGGCTATAATATTGTACGGGCCGGTCTGAACTGTATGTTCGAGATAAGAAGTGTTCGTTCCAGCATCATATGAGGTTTCTGATACCGAGGATCCACCAACCAACCACTCAATCGTTGTTGATTCGTTTGTTTGGATACTGAACGTTTTAAGTTCGTCCACTATCCCTTGCACAGTCGAATTCTCTGCGGGTGCTACTATACTTGGAACTGCACTTGCAGTCCCGCAGAACAATAGCCCGAGCGCCAGAATTGCTGTAAATATTTGTAGACTAGCTTTTTTCATATTCTATCCTTCTGAACCTTGTGCATAAATTATATAGTTACGAATTTAGTCAGTTTAACCTGAAGTTTGTTCTATTTTTGTGATCGTGTGAATTTTATCAGCCAATAATTTTTAATTTTCCTTCTCTCACTCCAGGCTTTTAGTTTATGGGGGGTTAACGTCAGTTTATTCAGGAAGGCTAATTAGCCGTTTCAGCTTTTAGCTGCTGGTATCCCCGCTGTTCTATAGCTGTCAGCCTGAATTCCGGGGATTCGAGCATAATGCCCGTTTCATACTTTGTGCATTCCCCTATGATAGTCAAGTTACATATATTTTGTACTTTTTTCAGCCGTTCAGGGTCAACTGTGAAAATAAGTTCGAAGTCTCCGCCTGTGTAAAGGGCAAATTCCAGCAGTTCCTCCGGACCTGAGGCAAACTCTCTGACTTCCGGGAGGATGGGAAGGGCATTTTCCCTTATCTTGAAACCTATTTTACTCTGCCTGGCAAGGTCATGAAGAGACATAGCAAGTCCGTCACTTGTATCCATCATGGATGTGACTGCACCCGACTCAGCCAGTTTCCGGGCTTCCTGTGTTCGGGGAATAGGTTCAAAAAGAGCCTTCAGGACGGTTTCGCTGACCGACTTTTTTGACTGAATCGCCTTAAGGGCGGCTCCGGCTGACCCTGTATATCCTGTAACGCAGACAAGGTCTCCGGGCTTTGCCCCTTTTCGAAGGAGGAGCTGGCTTTTTTTAACTCTTCCCAGGGCTGTCCCTGTAATTGTCAGTTCTGCATGGGTATCGAGGTCACCTCCGATAACAGCAGTACCGCAGAACTCGGCACACGCCTGTATGCCTCTTGCAAGATCTTCGACAAAAGCAATCTCAGTATCTGCAGGCATGCCTATAGCCATCAGGAGCCCTGCAGGCTCTGCACCCATGGCTGCAATATCGCTCAGGTTTACGGCTGCGGACATCCAGCCCATCTGCCAGGGAGTCATCTCTGCCGGAAAATCCGTGGTCCTGTGCAGCATATCAGTCGTAGCAACCAGGCAGTCTTCACCTTTCAGGTCAAGGACAGCACAGTCATCGGAACCGGCACCTATAATGATTCCTTTCTGTCCTCTATCCTTTCCTTCAGGGGCATTGAAAATCTCAGATAAGCGGGAGATTAGAGCGCGCTCTCCGACGGAAGATACTTTTATTTCTTTCATGGTCATTTTTTGGGAGCGATTACTTCTGCTTTCCTTTTTTATAGATACGTCCCTTTCTCCGGGTTAAAATGGACTGAGTTCCTCTCCTTTATTTAACTTTTGTAACCCTGAAGGTTACACAAAAGTTTGGTGGCGTGCATACAGGAGTTTTCGGTATTATGCAGGAATACAGAAGGGATATTGCCGGAGAAACTATAGGGAAACTTTCCGGATATCTGTACTTTCCGGTACAGTGTATTGAATTCCAAGCAAGTGGGGTTTTACCAGGGGTTTAATCAGTGTCTTTTATGCTTTGGCATGTATAAGACTTTTGTAAACTTCAAATGAATTTGAACCTAAAGCATACTTTTTCTGTAAAAATTGGTAGGTAGAAACCTGTAGGTAAAAACTTGGTAGGTAAAATCAATGAGATAGGAATCAATGAAAAGGTGGAAAGGGTTAATGGATCAAAATATGTTTAGAAGAATATAAGCAAAAATGCAAAAATGCAGTAGAATGCAGCGAAAAATACCATAAATATATAATAAGTTCTGGTAAATTATCAGCTGCCAGTAAAATTGCTTGATGATCAGGTCAGGATAAAGTTACTTGATGATCAGATTAGAGTAAGGTTATTTGATGATTCCAAATCGAATCAAACAATTTCTTCTCCTTCTTCTTTTGTCCTTATCCTTACTTTTCCCAGGAAGCCTTTTGCTATTTCTCCAAGTTTTAGAAGTTCTTCCCTTTCCAGAACCCTGATTTTCCTGAGATCCTCCTGAAGGCTGTGTTCCGGGATTCCCTGCTGCAATACATAGGTAACTTCCCTGTTTTTCACGTTTTTCGAAATCCAGGCAACTACACTGGCAATGTCTTCTTCGCTTCCGATTAAACCCCTTATTACTGTCGTCCGTAGCTCCAGTTCCACGCCGCTGGCATCTGCAGTCTCTATCGTTTTTGCAACGGCTACAATGATCTCCTCTGGAGTTTTTTTGAAGACACTGCTTGCCCCTTTATATTCCTTCCATCCTGCGACCTTTCCATAGAGCTCTGGATCATCAAGAGGGGCTTTTATGTCGATAAATAACTTATCAACCAGTTTTCGCTCAACAAGCTCATTCACTCTTTCAGGGTAGCAGCCGTTTGTGTGGATTCCAACTAAAAGCCCGAGACTCTTTGCAAACTCAGCCAGGGGAATAACAGCTTCCTGCATAAGGGGCTCCCCTCCCGAAAAAACAACCGTGCTTACAAAAGGTTTTGATGTTTTAATCTCCTCCTTCACAAAGTCAAGTTCTACCAGACTCGATCTTTCAAGGTACGGATGGTTCTGGCAGTAAGGGCAGCGAAGAGGACATCCTCGAAAAAAGATGGTGATCGCAGCCTTTCCTGTCCAGTCAAGAGTTGAGATCGGGACAGTGCCTGCGTAATTCACTTTCATAGCAGTTACCATTTCCAATTTACATAATTACGATTTCTATTTTGCGTAAAAAAAGAGTTTAAGGGAACTCACCTGAGTTCCCCTGTGTTGTAGCGCTTCCTGTCCTTAAGTTCCTGGCGCTTGCCCCTGTTCCAGCCTTCTACGGACTGGAGATAGCCAGTAATCCTTGAGAGGTGCTGCACGTTTTCAGACCCGCACTTCGGGCATTTGTCCAGCAGGCCAGTGGCTACATATCCCTCGTCAGTGCATACTGTCATGTCCCTTGTGAAGGCAAAGTAACCCGTCTGTGTGTTCTTTGCTATATGCATGGCAAGCTCCTGCAGGCCGTCAGGGTCAGGTTTCCCTTCTCCAAGCCAGATATGCATGATATTTCCGCCATCTACTATCGGGAAGAAAGTGTGTTCGTACTTTATCCTTTCAGGCAGGGAAATATCGGCTCCGGGAGGAATGTGAGTTCCGTTGGTATAGTAAATTGGCAGATCGCGCGTCTCGTTGAACTCCTTCATTGCGGTCTTCAAATCCCCTTTAATTGTGAGTTCGGCTTTGTCAGCGTATTCCCTGTGCAGGAGGTCTGAAACTGCAAAACGCTGGGCTGTAGTTTCTGCAGGAGTCCTTGCAAGGGCAATTTCCATGCCGTTTTCCTTCGAGAGCTTCTGAGCATGCATTTTCATTTCGAACATAGCCCTGATGGCAAGCTTATACGCAGCAGGAGACTCGTGGATCTGGTAGCCAGTGTGGTACTGGACCATCTCATTGATCCCTACTATTCCAATAGTATACACAAGGCTGTCGAAGTCCACAGCCATTGCCCCTTTCTCCCCGGTGTTCGGGTCCTTGGGGCACTGGGCTGCAAAGGGGATCCTGTTTTTCTTGATCAGGCTGTTCATCCATCTTCTCTTGATCTTGAAGACTTCCACACCTCTGTTCATCAGGGTCTTGAGCTCATTGAATAGTTTTTCGTCATCATATTCAGCTCTGTATGCTGCCCTGGGACAGTTTAAAGACAGGACCATCCATGAGCCCATGGAGAAATGTTTTCCATCCTTGAAACGAAGCTTATCACCGAATTCTTTATCGTCGGTAGGATTTGCAGAGAACTGGTAGGCACAGCACTGGTAGCATGAAATTCCTTCTCCTGCGCCTCTGTACTCCGGAAGCTGGTTATCAAAATAGGGGGTTCCGAATTTGGCAGCCAGTTCAAAGGTCATCCTGTAAAGTTCTTTGTAAGTCGGAAGCTCGGGGTGAACCCTGTTAAAACTCTCGTCCTCTTCCATGAAGTCGGGTTCGAGAGAGATTTCTGGTTTCGGGAAGCTGAAAGGTTTGCCCCAGGCGTCTCCTTCAAGCATGACATCCATAAGAGCCCTGAACCCGAGACGGACCTCTTTTTCGAATTCTCCGTAGGTTCTGAGAGGAGCCTGCTTTCCGTCCCAGACTTTGCCCATGGCCACGATAGGAATGTTTTTCCAGAGCCTCGGAACTCCGGGGGAAAGCTGCACAGAAGAAAAGACAGTCTGTCCGCCTCTTGCACACATCATCTGCATCATTTCATAAACGAACATCTGCATAAGCTGCCTGATCTCAACTTCGGACTTGCCTTCCAGATAAGGGGCGATAAAGGTCAGAAAATTGTAAAAGCCCTGCCCGCCTGCGAAATTAGTCTGGGCTGAGCCCATCGCCTTTACAGCATGAAGGAAAGCTACTTCGGCATTCTTTGCGGGTTTTGCAACACTTGATTGTGTTCCTACTCCGTCAGGCATAAGCCCGTAATAAAAGAAGTAGCGAAGGTCCCAGTCCTGGCAAAAAGGTCTTGTGCCCATGTATTCGAGGTCATGGATGTGGAAGTCGCCATTAAGGTGCAGGTCTGCAAGCTCTTTTGGCATCAGTAGGAGATTTTGCTCTTTGGACATTTTGTCGGCTTTTCTTTTATGCGAAGTCTCAGCATTGTTCAGCTGGTTTGCATTATCGTTTGCCCCAAAGCCGTATCCGGAGTCGATTTCATAGGCATCGTAAACAGACGCCCCGACTCTTGTCATTATATTTCTCCATTCCACATGCCCTCTGTCAAGAAGAATATTGTTTACTATTTCACGGATAAGAGGCCCTGACAGGAACTTAATATTCATCTTTCGGATGATTCTTTCCGCTTCTTTTGCAATATCAACGGCTTCTTCTTTTGTGATTGAGGGTTTATTATAGAAGATCTCGCTTAATTTTGTTTCTTTCAGGAGCTGGCTTACAATGATATTCCTGTCCCAGTTAAGAATGAAACCTTCTGTTGTCCTGACTCTGGGGAGAGGAGAGACGGACAGCCCATCAAGTGTCTTTTGTACGGGCTGATTGTCAGATAACTGGTCATTTTTGGGGAGGGAAGAGGTAGAGAGCCCGATAAGTGCCTGTTGCACTGGCTGGCTGTCAGATAATTCGTCATTGGTTAAGAAAATCTCGCCTGTCATTTTCTCATCTTCAGCAGTTGTATAGGATAGGATGGAATCTGCAAAGTTTTTAATTGTTTTTATATTTTCAGATGCCTGCATTATACAATTCCCAGGAGTTTTTCCGAGTCCACTTCTTCCCCGCGGAAGAGCTCTTCATGTGTCAGGAACATGTCATTATTAATCTGTAAAACAGGCGCTGTCACTGTAAAGACTCCATTGAAGCGCAGTTCAGTCAGGGCTTCCGGTGTAGACATATCTGCTACTTCGAAAGGTACTGAATTTGATTCCAGAAATTTCTTCAATTTATTGCACTTAGGACAACGTTCCGTTGTGTATACTATTATTTTTGCCATGCTTTGCGCCCCTCTATTTATTGTACAGTATTTATGGTACAGTATATTTTTGCATTTTTTCTCGTATCTTGCATGTTTTTTACATGCATCTTTCTGACATATCTCTTTTATTTTCAGTGTGTCGGGAATGAGTATGCTGGTGCAGAGCATCGCAACAATAAAACAAAACTCCACACGGGTACCATTCCTTAGCCAACCCTATTAATCGTATAATAACTCTCCCAAACTAGTCAGCAATATCGGAACAGGGCATGCAGTTTCCAAAGAGTGCCCTTTAGATATCATTTTTCACTCTATTGAGTGAGGTTATCTTTATTTCCAGGTAATTATTCTAAATGCCCGATCTTACTTATAATGGTTTTTCAACCCATCTTTGGATATAATAACCCTCTTACTTTGTATACAAAGATAGCTATTTGTTATCAGATCTGGTGACAAACTTAAGGGCTTCTGTTTTTAAAAAAATGCCTGATTTGTGAAAACATTTTCAAGTACAGAAGACTTTATCTGGTGTGGAAGGCACTTTAATGGATATAGTTATGGATATCATATATATGGCTTTATTCCTTGAGAACATTATAATATATTAGTGAAGGACGTCTCCAGTGTATTTTTGCCGCGTAAAAAAATGTGACCTGTAGCAAAAGACTATGGTTATAAATAAAGAGAGACTCTTTTATGACATATTCTTTTATATGTCTTCCATAGTTTTATTTCGTTATAGAACCTTTGAATCTTTCGGGTTTCCTAATTTAGATCCTGAATTTCAATTCTCCATTTCTTAAACTCCCTCTTTTTTAACTCTTCGGTTCAGTGTTCCTCTTTTTATGATTTCATGTTCTTCTTTTCCCTATCTCTATCTTCCTCTTCTCCTGTTTCTTTTACCTTTTTATGTCTCCGCAGCTTTATTTTTAGAAAAAGACAAAAAGTGACGAAAAAAGCATTATATCATGGGTCTTTCATACCTCTCTCAAGTGCAAAAAGAGGTGTCACGTCATAGAGAAACTATTACCTTCCGGTTGTAAGCCCCTTGACGACCTCCTGGGAGGAGGTTTCGAGAGAGGGATCGTAACTCAGGTCTTCGGAGCCGCAGGGACCGGAAAAACAAACATCTGCATCCAGCTTGCAGTGGAATGTGTAAAGCAGGGGCAGAAAGTCATTTTCATAGATACTGAAGGGCTTTCTCCTGTTCGTTTCAAACAGATCGCAGGAGAAAATGCAAAGGAAATAGCCAGGAGCATAATTATCTATGAACCCCTGAGTTTTGAAGAGCAGTATGCAGCTGTAAGAGAGGTGGAGAGAATAGCAGGTGAGAATATCGGACTCGTGGTTCTGGACTCTGCGACTTCATATTACAGGTTTGAACTCGAAGATGAGGAGACCGGCATAAAAAACCGTAGAGAACTTGCTAACCAGATAGGGTTCTTGCATGCCCTTTCTCGTAAATACGGTTTTACCGCAATTATAACAAATCAGGTATATTCAGACATGACTGCAGGAGGAGTGCGCCCATTGGGGGGAACTTCTCTGGAACACATTTCAAAGACAATCATCCAGCTGGAAAAAACAGGTACAGGTACAAGACGCGCCATTCTCTATAAACACCGCTCACGTCCTGAAGGCTCAAGCGCAGAATTTACAATTACAGCAGAAGGGATTCGTTAAATCGGTAAAAAGATTGAGTGAATTCCGTAGAAAATTTCATTTAATAAAAAAAATTTCTGAACAGAAAAAATAAAAGTCCTGAAAAAGTAAAAGTCCCGGATTTTTCCGGGATTTTCTGGCATTAAAATCGCTTTTATAGGAATTTTTTTCCTTCTAGAATCTTTTTCCTTCTGGAATTTTTTTACCTACTGCTTTAACGCTCCCTTGTACCAGCTATAAATTCTTCAGTTCTGCGATATGCCACATCATCAGGGTACTGGATAGCCGGATGTTTCATGAAGTAGGAAGCCGGGGAGTATAGTACGCCTCCTATCCCGCGGTCAAGAGCAAGCTTGCAACAGCGGACAGCATCAATAACTACGCCTGCGGAGTTGGGGGAATCTTCCACAGAAAGCCGGAGTTCTATATTCATAGGTACATCTCCAAAGAGCTTTCCTTCCATTCGGAGGAAGCAGACCTTGTTGTCTTTCTGCCAGGCAACGTAGTCGCTAGGTCCTATGTGAATATTTTCATCCGCAAGCTTATGAGAGAGCACGGACTGGACTGCTTCAGTCTTTGATTCACGCTTGGAAGCAAGCCTGTTCCTGTTGAGCATATTGAGGAAATCGGTGTTTCCTCCAGTGTTCAGCTGATATGTCCTTTCGAGCTTTACACCACGCTTTTCGAACAGGTCTGCAAGGACCCTGTGGGTAATCGTTGCCCCAAGCTGGGCTTTGATATCATCGCCTATAACAGGAATATTCTTTTCTTCAAACTTCTTTGCCCACTCGGGGTTGCTTGCAATGAAAACAGGCATATTATTGATTAGAGCCACTCCGGCTTCAAGGGCGCATTCGGCATAGAAACGGACAGCTTCTTCAGAACCGACAGGGAGATAATTAAGAAGCATTTCAGCGCCTGAATCTCTCAGCTCTTTTACAACTTCTGCTTTTGTGGCTTCAGGCTCCCTGCTGACGACAAACGTGTAATTTTCCCCGTAGTTCTTCATGTGGTCGGAGACCCCGTCAAGAACCCTGCCCATCTTAACCTTCACACCTGCGGGAGGGATATCAGGACAAAAAACCGCTGTGCAGTTCGGGGGAGCAAATATGGCCTCGGAAACATCCTTTCCTACCTTCCTGGCATCAATGTCGAAGGCAGCAACAACTTCGATATCGCCGGGCCTGTACCCTCCGATGTCCCTGTGCATAAGTCCTATGGGATCTTTATCCTCGGTTTTATAGTACTCGATGCCCTGTATCAAAGAGCTTGCACAGTTCCCGATTCCTGCAATTGCTATTTTTATTTTTGTCATAAGCGCTTACTCTCCGATGAATACCCTGACTCTCATAAACCACAACTTGCACGAAACGACAGATTCTCAAAACCTTCAAAATTTACGGATCCAAATATTTACGGACCCAAGGATTTACGGATTCAAGGTCCTTGAAGTTATGAAAGTATAAATTTCTGAAATTACAAATCTTCCTGTATCTCAGCTATGGATTTAAAATCTTCTCTTATTTGTACTGTAACTTTATAAATCTATTATATCTAACTTTGCCCCTCGTGAAAGAAATTTTACATTTCTTTATATACCTCTAAAATGTATCCAAAATTTACTAGCTTATAATGGAATAAAATTATTAACCTGATGTCCGGCTTCTGAACAGCTAACTTATATCTATTTTTACTAGAATTTTTAATCCCAGACATAGGTTTTTTAATTTAAACTTCCTTATTAAGGTTTTTAGGTTTCCAGGTTTTCAGGTTGTCTGATAATGATCTGGAAGCGAAACATTCACCTCCTGTAAAAGGAAAGCTCGAATAGGTTTTTATCTCGTAAGGCGAGATGACCCCTCCTCAGGAGATCCGGTTTACCGGATCGAACAGGTGAGGGATGGAAGCCGTCAACTTTCTGACATCTTACAGATAGTAAATCTGTTAATCTTAACATAGTTTCAAAACATATATAGTGCTAATGAAACGAGGAAATCGATACAGGATTTACCCTAACAAAGAACAAAAAGTTCTTATGGAAAAACACTTCGGTAGTACTCGGTTCGTCTATAACAAACTTCTAAATATTAAATCTACATTATATAGAAAGTGTAGAATAAGTATTTCTGAATTTGATCTTAATAATCACTTGTTAGTTCTAAAAGAAATATATCCCTGGCTAAAAGAGATTAACGCCGGGGCACTTCAGCAAGCAAGCCGAAATCTAAATAAAGCTTTCACAAACTTTTTCAATTTCGGATTCGGTTATCCTCAAAGAAAAAGCAAAAAGGATCATCATTTTTCTTTCCAGCTTCCACAACATTATGATCTTAATGTAGAAAAGTCAGAAATTAAGTTGCCTAAATTCGGTTGGATAAAAGTTAAGATGCACAGAGACATTTTTCAAGGAGAGATGAAAACATTAACAGTATTGAGAACTCCTACTGGAAAATACTATATGAGCGTCTTAACGGATGATGGAATAGAACTACCAGAACCCGAACCTTTTTCTCATGCTACTCTCATCGGAGTAGACGTAGGACTCAAAACATTTGCTGYACTATCAACAGGAGAGAAAATTGATAATCCTAAATTCCTGAAGAATTCTCTTGAAAGGCTKAAGTGTTTGCAGAGGAGARTTTCGGGAAARGTAATCGGTTCTAAAAACAGAAGAAAGGCAGTACATAAGCTTGCTAAACTGCACGAACTAATCTCAACTCAAAGACATGACTTCCAACACAATGTCTCAAAAAAGCTCATAAGCAACAACCAAGCAATAGCTATTGAGRCATTGAATATYAAGGGAATGATGAAAAACCACAATCGTGCTCAATCAACCGGAGATGCAGGTTGGTATAGTTTTGTCCTGAAATTACAGTATAAAGYAGAATGGTTAGGAAAAACTATATTGAAGATAGGRCAATGGGAACCTTCATCAAAGACCTGTAACGTTTGTGGATACAAATATCAAGATCTAACTGAAGAAATAAGAGAGTGGCAGTGTCCCGATTGCGGAACTAACCACGATAGAGACATTAATGCCGCTATTAACATCAAAAAATTTGCACTCTTGGGACAAGAGGTAGAGCCTGTGGACTCGCAGAGGTTGCTCTGGAGAATGAAGCAGGAAGCAACTCCCTCAAAAGCTTGAGCCATTAGGCCAGAGCTTTAGGGAGGGGTAGTTCACTTTATAGTAATCTCAACAATTAACTTCACTTTTAAAGATGTTATATAAGGTTGTTGTTCTTGTTTACGGTATAAATATTTCTTGCATTGACTATGATACCAGGATGAATTACCGGTTATTTTCTTGAGTGGCTGGCAAAACAGCTTCAGTCCTCTAAGTGGGGGAGAAAAAAGCTCCGTATTCCAGTTTTATCCCCCGCCAACCGGAGGGATAAGGACCACGACATCCCCTTCTTTCAGTTCGGTTCCGGGTCCCTGGAGAAAATCAATATCCCTGCCGTTAACAAGAAACCTTATTCTAGGATTTTCATCTTCGAAGGGTTTTCCCGTTGCTTCTTTAAACTCCATTCCAAAACGAGATTCCAGGAATTCAAGGAGGTCTTTTACCGTATTCCCTGAACTCAGTTCGAACTGGATCTCGTGAGCGCCGGCTATTTCGCGGATTGAGGCAAGAAATTTAACATTTACTTTCATTTTTCCGGTGTTCTCCATAGGCAATCCCGAGTTCCCTTAACTTTTCTTCCGTGGGGACCCCATCAACCCATCCTCGGAGTTCATAATATTTATCGATCATGTCAGGCACATGAGAGATCTGCCCTTTGGAAGGTCCTGCAGGAGTAGGTTCTGCTGTAAGGCGCCTGGGCAGGACGTCCTGTAACCTGTTAAAGCCGTACCTGTTATTCATCAGGCGTTCAAGGTTCGTGATCCTCTCCCCTATTCTGAGCAGTTTATCAGGATCAAGTTCCATGCCCGTAATAGCTTGAAGCATTCCTGCATACTGAGGGAGCCCAAGGGCAAAACTGGTAAAGAGGCAGATAACGGTCGAGTTAATTGCAGAGACCATATCCTGCATGAAAATAGTCCATTCCGGCTTGCCTTCCGTTGAATAGGGATCAAGCTTTTTAGGAATTCCGAGAATTTCGGATGGAATCGTATAGCCATAAACGTGGTCTCCTCCACGATTTGCTGTTGCATACTCAAGCCCTATTCCCTGGATCGCACGCGGATCATAAGCCGGCAGTTCCATGCCTTTAACGTTTATGGAGTATTCGGGAGCCTGGTATTTTTCCGCGAGCTTTTTCGAGCCAAGTGCAAGGTCAGCCCCGAACCCTGCTTTATATGCTGTCCTCCAGACGCATTCAACCATTGCTCCGGCGTCCCCGAACTTCAGGTTCAGACCCTGTAGGCTTTCTTCAGGAATCTTTCCTTTCTCAACAAGCTCCATGGCACAGGCAATTGTCCCTCCCATGGAAATTGTATCTATCCCGAACTCATTGCAGAAATGGTTGGCTTTTACAACGGCATCAAGTTCTTTTACTCCGCAGTTGGACCCCAGGGCAAAAATGGTCTCATACTCCGGGCCTTCGGTATACTTCACACTGAATGGTCCTTCAGGAACTATGGATTTTCTTCCGCAGACAATTGGACAGCCCCAGCAGCCTGTAGTGCCTGTCAGATAGGTTGCAGTAAGCCTTTCGCCGCTCTGTTCATCGGCTTCAGGGAAGTAGCCCTGCTGGAAATTTCTCGAAGAATACGCCCCGTGTGCATTTACTATATTCACAAGGACTGCAGTCCCATAAACATGCAGCCCTCCTTTGGGGCCTGTAACCGGATTTTCCTTGATAAGGTTCATTGACTCCGCAACCTTTTCAACAAGCATTTCCGGGTTTGAGGATTCATGCCTCTTGTCTCCGGAAACTACAATTGCTTTTAATTTCTTGCTGCCCATAACAGCCCCGGATCCGGTTCTGCCTGCTGTCCTGTACTCATCATTCATTATGCAGGCCATAGAGATCAGGTTCTCTCCTGCAGGCCCGATGCAGGCAACAGATGTTTTTCTGGGATTTCCTGTTGTCCTGTCGATAAGTTCACCAGTGACTGCAGTTACGGTCATGCCCCAGATATCGGGAGCTTCGACAAGTTCAGCCTTCCCGTTTATAATGCTCAGATAAACGGGTTTCTCCGAGATGCCCCTGACAACCACCGCATCATAGCCTGCAAACTTCAGATAAGGCCCCCATTTTCCTCCTGAGTTTCCGCTCCCGACTGCCCCTGTCAGCGGGGATTTGCTTGTAAGGATATGATAACGCCCGCTCGTTGGCACTCTTGCCCCGGTAGCAGGACCTGTGGCAAAAACAAGGAGGTTATCCGGGTCAAAGGGCTGCATATCATCCCTGAACTCGTCATATATGAGTTTCAGGCCAAGCCCTTTTCCTCCGAGGTACATCCTCAGCGTCTCTTCATCCAGCGGTTTATCTTTAAGCTCTCTGGTCTCAAGATTAACATCAAGAATTTTTCCTGCATAGCCCCCTAACATAGATAGTTTCCTCCAAGAGTGTGTTTTCAGTTTCCGAGCAATTTCGTCTTCCAGTTTCCGGCAATTCCCCTTACTCGCCAGTTTCAGAACAAAGCTCAAACGAGAGCCTGCCGGATAAGTGTCAGACATACAATTTTAATGAAATATGAATTTGAATTATATTTAATTATACAAAAGTTCCTTAATAAAAGTATCACATAAAATTAATTAGTAAAAAGACACCCTCTATTTATTGCCTCCCGGGGTTTATTATACTCGGAACTAGTACTGCGATTCCAAAGTATGTTCACAATTCCGGCTTTTGAATAAATCTATCGATCAACGAATTTCCTGCTAAATAAGGGATTTATTTTGGAATCGATGCACTAGAGAGTTTATAAATGAGATAGTAAACCGGATTCTTTTGACTCTTCGGTTAATAATAAACTGGTCCAGGAAAGCAGGATGACCATTGCTAATGAGCATGATTTTGTACAATTTTGGTTTTAAGGAGAGATACCTGATATATTTTGATCTTATTTCGTCTGATTTTGTTTCATCAGCCAAGAAGCCTGTAGAACCGGTTATATATTTATATTTATAACGAACTCTGTGCCTTTATTCCTTTTTAGCTCGATTTCACCATCTAACTGATCTACCAGAATGTTTACAAGCTGCAGACCAAGCGTGTCTGAATTTTTTAAATCAATTTTATCAGGAATGCCAGTTCCATCATCTGAAACAATCAGAGTATATCCGGTACCTTTTCCAGTAAGTTTTTCTTTGTTATTGTTAGATTCACTTCCTGCTTTTGCTTCTTTAAATAATTTTATTTGAATTTTCCCTTTGTCCCTGCCTGGAAACGCATGTTTTAAGGAATTGGAGACAAGTTCATTGACAATTATCCCTAAGGGGACGGCTGTATCCATATCAAAGAAGACATCATCTTCAAGATCCATGCTTAAGCTAACATCGGCATTTCCAAGGCTATATGTCTGAAAAAGGTTCTCAACGAGTTTTTCAAGGTAAGGTGAAAAGTAGAGTGCATTGTCTCCTCCTCCTTCGTGCAGCTCTTCGTGAATCAGGGCAATTGACATTACTCTATCCTGGCTTTCCCTGAAAGCATTGAGAACATCGGAGTCTTTAACACATTTTCTGTTGCTGAAATTTTCAGCCTGAAGATCCAGGAGAGAAGAGATAACTTGCAGATTATTCTTAATCCTGTGGTGAATTTCTTTTTTACGGGCAATCTCGAGATTTATTAGAGCTTTCTCAGCCTTTTTACGTTCAGTAATATCCTGGACTATTCCTTTTACTCGAATGGGGATATTTTTCTCACCAAAAATAACTTCGGCCTGCATATGGACTATGCGTTCTTCCCCGTTAGCCAGGGCAATCCTGTACTCAATACTGTAAGGTCTTCCATTTACGGCTTTCTTGGTGGCATTATCAAAATAATCTCGATCATCGGGATGTATGTAACTTAAATATTCATTGTAAGGTGGTGCTCCTTTTTTGGGATCGCGTCCGAAAATACGATACATTTCCTCAGACCAGTATGCTTTATCAGCTGCAATGTCCCACTCCCAATTTCCCATATGAGCCATTTTCTGGGCTTCAGCAAGACCTTTTTCGTTTTCTTTCAACAATTTATATGCCGTTTTAAGCTCTGCTGTTCGTTCTTCTACTAATTTTTCTAAATTGTCAAGCGTTTCTTTCGACTTAGCTTCTGCTTCCTTTATATCCGTAATGTCCCGCGAGATAGCAAGAACAGAAGTCACTTCACCATCAACAAACTCAGGTACTATTCGCGTATTAAAATAGTATTCTTTTCTTTCAGGCGATTTATAATGAAATTCCATTGTTTCGGGTTTTTCTGTAGCAAAAACATTTTCATAGTGTTCTTCCCAGAATTTCACCTGTTGAGGGTCCATTCCCAGATCACTATTAGTTTTCCCTATGATTTCTTCTGGAGACCTGCCATAAGGTTCCACAGCTGCAGGATTAGCATATATGTGGCGCTTTTGCCTGTCAAAGCGAGAAATTATATCAGGGGAATTCTCAGCCAGAGTACGAAATTCATTTTCATTTCTAATAAGTGCTTCTTCAGCCCGCTTTCGATCTGTGATGTCCAAGAAGATAGCGGCAAATCGGCCTGGTCGGATCTGGTATGCTGAGACCTCATAATGACGCTTCTGTACGTCAGCGTAATAATCGAATTGCTCAGGTTTGCCAGTAAGGGCTACGCGACCATATGTCTTAATCCAGAATTTATCCAGACCCGGGTACATTCTAAGAGCCGTATTTCCAATAAACTGTTCCAGTGGAACCCCTGTCTGAGATTCAAGAGCCTGATTTGCTTCAACAATGAGATAGTCAACTGGCTCTCCTGCCTCATTGGTTATGATATCGGCCACAAAGAAGGCTTCCCGCATGGATTCAAGAAGCCTGTGGTATTCTACTTCGCTCTCATGGAGAGTCTCTTCAGCCTGCCTGCGTCTGGAACTTTCTACCTGTTCCCATTTTCCTTCCCTTCTGGTTAAAGTGAATTGATGATTAACAATCACGTCAACGGTCTCAGCTGCACTATAAGCATCAAGACAGTACGGGCACTGAGCTATCATACGGTATTTTCCAGTAAGGGAGTCCACCTTTTTCTCATAATCAACAAAATTGTTCCAGTCTTCTTTATCCAGCCAGGAAGTATTCTCTGCTATTCTTAGCCCGTCATAGCCACTTGCCAGAGCATTATTGAGTTTTTTGATCCAGGTGTTTATGATTTTCTCCGAATCGAAAATACCATTTTTTAAGTACCAATCTATGTAAGGGATAAATTCGATTTGCCCCTTCTCAAGGTAAACATCAAAATCAGAAACAACCTTTTTTAGAGCTTCTTTTGCGTTTTCTACTTCTGAAGGTAGTGATGTGATCCAGATACAGAATTCGTTATTTTCCAGCCCTGCTTTGAAGTAGGGGACAAGTATATCTAACAAATCTTCTTTTGTCCGGAAAAATAGACAGAAGTGAGTTCCCCAGGGCAAATCTACAATAATATCAATACCAGACTTCCTTAACTTTCCATTCATTCAGTATCCCCAATTATTGAATGTGAGTTTGAAAGATTGTATTTTGATTGCCTGTTATTAACTTCACTAATAACTGTAGTTTTTGAGACTATTGGTTTGAGTCGCGGAACTCTTCTGGAACCCCTTGCAAATTAAGCAAAATACATCCTTTGATATTTTAAAAATTAGAATCGACCTTTTTGTTAATTTAATGGTTTGCCATAAATAAAAATTAAAGATATATTAATATTTGTGCCCTCAAACCATTGCAAACTCAAGCCAGAAAGATTTTTTTACAAAAATTATGAAAAGAAGTCCTGAAAGCATAAAACGCCTCTAAAAAGCTTCAGATTTCAGATGAATGTTCACGATCTGGTAAGAACGTTCACGCTTTGGTGATATATTCATGCCTTACATCCGCCCGCGTAATTTTTGGCAGTTCTCCCCACATACCTATATATTCCCCCTGAATAACGAGTGCGCCTTTTATTCCAGGAATCCCTTTCACAGCCTTAAAGGAAGCTTCTACTGATTCTTTTCCTGTTCCCACTTCATTTCCAAGTGCTGTTGCAGCTGCATCCGCAAGAGAAACATCATCCGAAAAAACTGCAGCTGCATCTGCCATCCCGAAGCTGATTGAAGGACCTACTGTCCCTGCTGAGGTGCAGACCCCTGTAATCGAGTCTCTTGGTTCGAAAATTAACCCCAGGTTTTTGATAGGTGACTGCCCTGCATAAATTCCGACAACAACAGGCCGATCGTTTATAAGCGCAATATCCCCGCCGTTATCAACTATAGCATATTTTGCTCCGGCTTTTACCATAGCTTCCACTGCAAGGGCAGAGATTGTGCCTGCAACCGCACTCATTGGCCCGATTCCCATTGTATTTCCTGCTTTTATCATCCTCCTGACGACCTCAGGAGCATTTTTCGGGCATTCGTAGGGTTCCAGGGTGAGCTGAAAATAAGGGTCGGAAAGGATGTAGGTCTCGAGAAATGCCCTGTGGGTACGGATCGCCTTTTTTGCGGCTTCTATATGAGACGGGTCGTAAGCTGCGAGAGTAACTATCGTTTCTTTAAGCTGGAAATGTTCTTTTATCGGGGTTCTGGCAGGTTTTTTAGTGGGTTCTCGCGTGGATTCTGGCATGCTGTCCACTTAGGATTTATTGCTTAAAAAAGAAATGCTTTTCTGAGCGGACCTCCGGGCATTGAACCGGAATATGAAAACTGGCGGTTTTTAATTAATTGATTGAACTATTCCAGATCCGGGAGGGATTTTTGAGTTTTACTCTTCCTGTGCAGCGTGAGGATCTGGCAGGTCTGCCAGCAAGATAAAAAACAACTTGCAAGCCAGTGACGCAATTAAGAGAAACAATATATTGAAGAAATGTCTTTAAAGCTGAGAGAATACTTTCTTTCGTATCGAAAACCGGTTTTCAAATCACTGGTAAACATTCGCGCTTCCCCCAGCTTGTCTGGCAGCCCTCAAAAACAGAAAAGCAAAAGAAGCAGGAGTTATGGTTTTTCTTTTGTCACTTTTACATGTTAGTTTCTTACAGGCGTCACCAGCCATTTTTACTTGCTGCCTTTTTTCTCTTCTTCGCTTTTTTGATCCCGTTAATATCACGCATGACACTTTCACTGAAGAGGGGCTTGCCATTTTGATCATTGATGATTGTAAAGTGATCGGCAAACCAGCTATATTTGCCGTCCTTATGTTTGAACCGGTACTCCAGGGTTCCGAAACCAACATCTATTGCATGGGCAAATCCCGCAATAAGGAGAGGGAAGTCGTCGAGATGAATGAGCCTGGAAGAAACACTCATGCTGCCCATCTCGATTATCTCCTGGGCAGAGAAACCAGTAATCTTCTCTATCACCGGCTCATGAAATCGAGTCTGTCGGTCTGAAGGTTCTGCCTGTACTCTACGTCGAGTGAGTTTTTCGCTGCTCTCTTATCTCCAATAATATGAGTATCAGAATTCCTTAACCTGTCGTTCATTCTATCACCAGCTACAATTATGACTTTGAAAGGTTGCATTTGGTTGCGTGTTAATAACTGTGTTAATAATTATCTTTTAAAACAGTGTTAATTATTTTACTAAGTACTTGCACAATTCCAACTACAGAGCTATTTCTGCTCGATACTCATAAAAAGTTATGTAAATTTAAAAAAAGTTTCTTAAAAACCAAGCTCATTTGATAGAAACTCAAAAAAGAAAAAGAGAAGTGAAGGTAAAAAAATTCTGGTCAAAAAAGAGATTTTTGGCGGCTTTTTCGAGTATGCCGCCTATTTTGGATTGTTTTAACTTACTTTGAGCCTGGTCCAAGTTGTTTTCGGATCAAATATCCAGTTAGAACTGCAGTTTCTTCATTCTTTCTACAGCTTCTTTGATCCTTTCAACCGGCTTTGTGAGGGCAAACCTGATGTAGCCTTCACCAGCGTCTCCGAAGCCGACACCGGGGGTTGCAACTATTCCTGCTTCTTCAAGCAGGAGTTTTGCAAAACTGATTGAAGTGAAACCTTTCGGGACAGGAGCCCAGATATAGAAAGTGGCTTTCGGGGGCTTTACCTCAAGTCCCATAGCAGTGAGCCCTTCGATAAGAGCATTCCTCCTCTCTTCATAAACTTTGTTTGTTTCGTCAACGCAGTCCTGGGGGGACGAGAGGGCTGCAATGCCTGCAATCTGGATCGCATCAAAAACGCCTGAATCCACATTTGATTTGACCTTCCCAAGTCCCTTTATGAGGGCTTTGTTTCCAACTGCAAACCCGAGTCTCCAGCCGGTCATGTTATAGGTTTTGGAATGGGAATAAAGTTCCATACCGATATCTATTGCCCCTTTCGCTGTAAGGAAAGAAGGAGCCTCGTACCCGTCATATGCCATCTGGCAGTAAGCATTGTCGTGCACGGCAATAATATTGTGTTTCTTGCAGAACTCAACGACCTTTTCAAAGAACTTCATGTCCGCGGTTGCAGCCGTCGGATTGTTGGGATAGTTGAAGAAGAAGAGCTTTGCCTTTTTCAGGACATCTGCCGGGATTGAGTCCAGGTCAGGCAGGAAGTTGTTCTCAGCCTTCAGCGGCAGTGGATACGGCTCTCCACCCGCAAAAAGAGTCCCTATTTTATAAACCGGATATCCCGGCTCGGTATAAAGCACGACATCTCCGGGATTGACAAAAGCAAGCGGGATATGTGCCACAGCTTCTTTTGAACCTATAAGTGAGATTACCTCAGTTGCAGGGTCAAGCTCAATTCCCTTATATTTCTTACACCATTCAGCCGCAGCCTTCCGAAACTCTGGCATCCCGGCATAAGAGGGGTACTGGTGAGTCCTGGGGTCGCAGACAGCCTCGCGCATGGCCTCAACAATGTGCGGGTGGGTCGGAAGGTCAGGATCTCCCACTCCAAGGTCGATAACGTCCACTCCTTTTGCAATCATTTCGTCCTTAGCTTCATCAATCGCTGCAAAAAGATATGGGGGTAGTGCGTTTATGCGGTCAGAATACATTGGAAAAGTCACCTGAATATGATTATGGGTGTGTAAGTCTGCATAGTTACGGTGTTGGGAATATTAAAAGGTATGGGATAACAAAAGGATTAAAGGTATGGGATAACGAAAGGGAAAATAATATTCAAAAGAACCAGATAGTATTGCTTTTCTAACACATAACCCAAACATTGAAAACTTTATTAAGAATGAATGCAAAGTTTCTTAATATGTCTAAGCCTAAAATTGTTTTTTTAAGTTTTATTATTTCCGAATTATTTATCCTAATTATAGAACTAACATTTGGAGTTCCGCTTAACGTTTATTATTACATGGATCCTACTCTTATAAAAACGACTAATGCTATGTTTCCATTTTTGCCAGCTGCTGGTGAATGGGCTGAGTCTACTGGAGATTTAATATCCATAGCAAACTTTGTTAGTATATTTTTGTGGTTAATGTCATCTCCTGCTCTTTTGATTGCAGTTGTAGTTTATTTTTTAGCACCTGATGACGAAATTCGATCCGGATCTGAGTCATATATTTAAACATGTTAAAGTTGGCATTATCGCAATAACAACTATTGTCCAAGATGCTGTCTTAAAGATCAAAGAGAAACATAAACTCAGAAAATCCAGCGTCCCTTATATAGTAGGGTGCATGCATTTTTCTTAGGGATCAAAACTATAGAAGGGATAATTTGATGATTATCAATGAAACTTTAAAAATCATTAAACAGCGCAGGAGTATCAGAAGTTTTGAAGATGAACAGATCCAGGAGGAAGAATTACAGGCAGTACTGGAAGCGGGGCTGTATGCTCCTAACGCCGGGGATCAGGCATGGCATTTTACAGTAATTCAAAACAAGGAATTGCTGGATAGACTGAATCTTGCAGCTAAAGAAGCCGCCAAGCAACTGGATATAGAACATTTAAGGGAACTGGCAAATAGTGAGAAGTTCGACTGTTTGTACGGTGCACCGACACTGATTATAGTCTCTGGCAATGAGCATGCGCCCGTACCTCTCGAAGCGGATTGCGCCGCCGCTACTCAGAATTTGCTGCTTGCCGCAGAGTCAATCGGGCTGGGGACATGCTGGATTTTCTTTATCCTGTTAGCCTTTTATTCACCACAGGGCTCCGAATTGCGAAAAGAACTGAAAATACCCGAGGGCTACAGGCCTTACTCTTCGGCTGTGCTCGGGTATAAGAAAGCTGCAGTTGTCAATGTACCGGACAGGAAGCCTAACCTCATTACATACATCAGATAATTTTAACTGAAAAGAATAGCTCTCTTTGCTCTCGGAGACATAAAGAACTATTCTATACTTATATCAAAATATTTTAAGAAATGATAGACTATCTGAAGAATGAAAGATGGACTGAAAATCAGAAATACCTGGCTTCGATAAAAAAGAATGGGAGAAATTTGTTAAAAAACCGCTTTAAGCAGTAAGTAAGCTGCTTAAAGCAGTAAACTAAATTGCGCTAAACAGTATAATTATCGCATTTCCTGCATTTTTCATTTTTCATTTTGCAGTTTCCAGTTTCCAGTTTCCAGTTTCAGATTTCAAGCACATCAACAGCCAGGTCGGCATTGATGATATAATCAAAGTTGATAACCTCGTCCCATTTCTGCTGCATAAACATCGATTGGAAACAGACTCCTATAATTTTTCTTTTCTCCGATCCTTCGAGGACTTTTCCCGCGATTTCTCTAGCTTTTTCGGAGCCTGTACCGATCTTCGGCATAGCAAGCCCACCGAGCAAGACAACAGCATCAGCATGGGCATCTGCAGGTTCTCCAAGCTGCATCCCTTCAGGAGTCATTGAGATTGACCTGGCTTTATCAAAATCCAGATTGGGGATAAAAACAAGTTTTTTGTCCCTGACCACAAAACCCAGAAGTTCGGCAAAAGGAGTACAGAAGCCCGGAGTCCCTACAAATGTAATTTTATCTACTCCGTCCATGAGACTCTTGAAGCTATTCAGGATGCCTCCTACTCCCTGTGAGGTATTTATTATCGGCATGACACTTCTTCTCCATTAATCTCTAATAAAAATCCTGCTTTTTGACCACTTTATTTGTAGCATCATCTACTTTTACAATAAGATTGGAGACATTCCCATAAATAAGTTGAGTTTAGAGCAAGAAGTATTTCAGGCTTTATTGTATCCAGCCGCAATTAGTTATCGGAAGTAACAATTACATTTGTTTTGTTAACTTTTCAAGGTTGAGTATTTTTCATGCCCAAATTGTGCCTCGCCCGAGTTTCGCTGCCCGAGTTTCGCTGCCCGAGTTTCGCTGCCCGAGTTTCGCGTCGGGAGCACGAGGTCCTTTTCGCTACGCTCCGCTCCGCTCAAGAGGACTAATTTATAGGTTATAGCAGTGAGTTGCACTCAAGAGGACTGAGTTATAATATCTCTGACCAGTACAGACTTATTCGTTGTATCAAGCCGTTTTTGTCACGCTCGACGAAGGAGAGCGGCCTTCCAAAAAGACAAAAAAAGAAAAGAGGGAAAACAATAGCCAGAAAATAAAAGTGAAGTTAAAAGTTCATGGAAACGCAGAAAAACAAAAATGAATACTACTAAAAAATACTTTTACTAAGCCTATTTTTATCACTTTTTACTGCTTCTTACTGATTTTTAATGCTTTTTACTGATTTTTACTGATTTTTTTGAAGAGCCGCCAGGCAAGCTGGCGGAGGCGTCCTATGAAAGTTAGATTGAAAACGGTTTTCGGGGTTAAGGGAAGTGTTTCTCAGACCGGGCAGGCATTTTGGGTTCAGTTTCTCTTAATAACAGTATGGACTCGCCTGTTATCTTTTTTCTTGCGTGGCTGGCGAGCCGGCTTCAGTCCTCCAAGATTCAGGAAAGACCAGAAATAAGAAAAAAAGCAAGAAAGCAAAAGAAAAGGGCAGAAAAAACAAATGAAAAATAAGAAAAGCTAAAAGGAAAAATAAGAAAAGGTAAAAGGAAAAATAAGAAAAGGCAAATGCCCTCTCAAACGTTCCTGATTCCGAAGGACTCAAGCAGGATGTCGGGATAGAGGCCTCCGCTTGAGATGGTTTTTGTGCTCTTGAGATCGTTTACGGTTACCCTGGCAGGAGCGAACATACCTGCGTCAACTTTGAAGAAATCAAAGTTTGCTGCCTTGAATGTCTGGTAGAAGGGCTTTCCGAAATCACCTGAGGTTGTTGAGGGGACTTTCTTTACGAAGTCTTCGAGTTCAGCCAGTTCGCCTTCGAAACGGACAGTATAATTGGTCTCACCGCAGTAGATTACACAGTCATTGGTTGAGCCCATGCACTGGACATCGTTTCCGACAATAGGGGCAATCGGGGCAATTCCGTACCCACTCTTGATACAGTTGATATCAAAGCCTATGGATTCGAACTTGTGAATACCTGTTTCTACAACGCGGGCCGAGATCTGGACAGAGCCTGCAATTGAAGCTGTAGGCGCAACCGCGATCATGACATTTTCGGGGTCTACACTACAGTGTTTTGCAATGTACTCGACAACTTTCTCATCAGGGATCTTGTCAGATTCCATGACAAGAACCGCAGCTTCGAAATCATCTTCGTAACCGATTTCCTCGTAGAGCTCTTTGGGTTTTAAACCGAGTGCACGTGCAGGGCCCGAACCCATCCCGAAGTAACCTCCTACGGAGATTCTCCAGCCTGCGTACTGGGAAGCCATGCAGGCAATTACCGGGTTGTCAGTTGCTACCTGGATGGCAGGCCATTTGATGCCATTGAGGTCAAAGGTGCTGTATTTAAGGTCAGCAAGGTCAGCAAGGCAGAGTCTTGCCAGATACATTCCGGCTTCGTATCCGCCTTCGGCTTTAACTCCACAGTCAATAATTGTGGCGCCATTTTCAAGCTTGATTACTTCCGTTTTCAGGTCTTCGCTCCAGTCGAGCATCTCTTCTATGACGTATGATCCCATTTCGTTGACGCTTATCAAAATATCACCTTTACTTATCGGTAAGAGGATTGTCTATCGAAATTGTTTATCGAAATTGTTTATCGAAGTTGTCTATCGAAATTATTTATCGAAATTGTTTATCGAAGTTATTGAAATCGTCTACAGGCCAGGATTTAGCTGTAAACCTATTATTGATCAGATGGCTGGCTACCAATCGAGTCGATTTCCCCGGCTGGAAGTTTGTCCTGCCAGATGAGTGTTACTGAATAAATAAGTACTGAATAACCAGGTCAACTAGTTCAGGTTTTTCCTTAATATTCTGGTTGTTTCCGTAGTCTTCTGGTTGTTTCTGTAATCTGTTATCCGTATAAGGAAGAATCCAATATATAGATACTGTTATAATATTTTAATGAAATAATACTAGTTTGCTTAGATAATATCATTAATCAGATTATAAATATTCGGTCGTTTTTTCTGACCTCCCCATCAACGGCAAGCCCGATTTCATCCCCTTTTTCAGCTTTTTGCAGGCTGATGCCTTTTTTCATAAGAGAGCGGACCTGCTGTTTCAGATAGGTAGTGTTTCCTTCGACCAGGATCTCGTCTCCTACCGCAAGCCCTTCTTCAAGCAGCCTTACCGCTGCAGCCTGTTGTTTGGGGTAATAATTTTCTACAACCCCTGCAGCCCTGCGCTTCTTTTCCGAGGCGTTCATGCCTTTTTCGGGAGAGAAGCCTTCCAGACCAGGAACTCCAAAGTAAAAACCAGTTGAAAAGCCCCTGTTATACACAGAAGCCAGTTCGGCTCTCCAAGCATCTGCTTTTTCACAGGTGTAACTGCCTTCTTTGCAGGCATCAATTGCTTCCCTGTAGCAGCGGGAGACCGTCTCAAGATACCCGGGGTCACGCAGCCTGCCCTCTACCTTAAATGCGTCTATCCCGGCTTCAATAAGTTCCGGGACATGTCCTATCATGCATAAATCTTTTGCGCTGAGAAGGTATTTTCCCCTGCTTTCCATAACAAGCCCGTTTTCCCCGTGAAGCTCCCACTCCCAGCGGCAGGGCTGAGTACATTCCCCGCAATTTCCGGATTTCCCGAGTACATATGCCGATAGGTGGCACCTTCCTGAAACTGCCATACACATCGCTCCGTGAATAAAAGTTTCGACTTCTACTTCGGTCTGCTGCCTGATTTGCCGGATATCTCTTAACGAAAGTTCCCTTGAAAAAACGATACGCTCCGCCCCAAGAGTTCTATAAAATTCTGCAGTTTCGTGGTTTGTAATGTTTGCCTGAGTAGAGATGTGGACCCTGAGCCCGGCTTTACGAGCCTTAAGGATAACAGCCGGATCCCAGGCAATAATTGCATCCACTCCGGCTTTTATAGCTGCAGATACCACATCCTCTACTTCGTCAAGCCTGGCTTCATCTACAGTCGAGTTTACAGCCAGATAAGCCTTTAGACCCCTTCCCCTGACTTCGGAGACAAAATCCTCCAGACTTTCAAGAGTTATCTCTTTTGCCTTTGCCCGCAGGCTGAGTTTATCAGTTGAAAAATAGACAGCATCGGCATACCTGTAACAGGCTTCAAGCCCTGCAAGATTCCTGATGCCAATGATGAGTTCCGGTCCTGGACTTTTACACATGAAAGAGGGAAATACCCGAACTTTAATTTAAAAATATCTTATTACATTTATTACTCTCTTGCTTTTATCAGTCTCATAAATAATAGTAAGAAATGTAAACTTTTGACATTTAGTAAAAGGATAACCGGGTTTACGGAAAACTATATATAAGTGTACTGCATTTTTCAAAATGGGGATAAAGTCAGATTCAAAAGAGAATGATTTCACGTATAGACTAAGAAAACAAGTAAAGACTGTCAATGTCTTGAATATGGGGGTACATAAAATGGAATACGAACTCGAAGAAGTCGAAAGAGATTATGTGGAATTCCGAAAGGAAATGGGAGAAGATTAAACAGAAATCAAATAAGTGCATTAAAAGGTGCGCAAAGATCACACATTAAAATTCAATCAATATTTTTTTCCTCTTTTTTAATTTTACAGAAAAAATTATTCTTAATTGGTAAAATTAGTAAGAAATTAAAGCGGCTTTTGTTTAATAAAAAGTACACAGCCTATTTAATTATATTCTATCCTGTAAAACCTGAACTCAAGAGCTTTGCTTTTGTCCCTTATCAGCATGCTGGTACTGTAATGTCCCTATTATCTTAAAACCGGGCGATATTCTCATTAATACTTTTTGAGTAATTGATATTGGCTGATATTGGCTGGTATTGGTTGAATTGGCTGATATTGGCTGATATTGGCTGGTATTGGCTGGTATTGGTTGAATTGGCTGATATTGGTTGATTGGAATTAATGAGATACTATGTCCCGGAATAACATCATTTTTAGGCAGCAGTGAATAGCGTTACATTTAGCAATAATTATATATTTGAGCTTTATTTCTACACTTAAAGCAAAAGCTTGAAACCGTTAGCTAAAATTCGAATTAGCTTAGATAACATTATGAAATAAACTTCTGGGACTATTTAAAAAAACGTGTAGGAATCGGTAGAATGAACAATAAAATAATTGCGTTTGACTTCTTAAGAGCGTTAGCAATAATTATGATTATTCCAGCTCATTTGAGTAGTTATTTATTTTCTTCTTATGGTAAGCTAGCACTCTATGCGTTTGACCCTTACTTTGCAAACATGGGTTTGGGTCTATTTATATTCATGAGCGGATACCTTATATATTACAATAACCACTCAATAAACTCGCTTCAAGATGTATTTGGATTCTATAGAAAAAGACTTCTGAGGATCTATCCTCTTTACTGGGCTGCACTCGCCACATTTATACTGGTATTTTCGGTATCTGCTCCGCGATTAAACTCAGGCTTTGTATTTCCTAATTCGGAGAATGTGTTTGGTTTTTATAATGTACTTGTACATGGACTTGGGCTGCAAATCCTGCTTTCTCCCGCTTATGCTTCTCCTATGCTAACACTGTATTTTGTGGGTTTAATTATCAGTTTCTATGCAATTTACCCGCTTCTGATTATGTTTTCAAAGACTACAAAACACCTTTTGCTTTATTCCTTGATTATATATTTCGGATTCTTTTTGATCTCAAAAGCTTTCAATGTTATTGACCACCGATTTTTCATGTTTTTCCTTATATTCGTTTTTGGAATCCTTACCTGCAAGGAGAGCCAGTTTGGAAAAGCCGTAAAGATACAAGTGAAAACGCCTCTTGTTCAGGTCCTGCTGGCAGTTCTTCCGGTTATCTTCGTACTGACAATCGTTACGGGATTGAGGGAATCTCTGCTTCTGGATCCAAGAGTTTCGGTAACCATTGATACAGGTACCGGCACAATAGCTTCTTCCATGGTAAGATCTATGCTGGACAGTATAGCAGGCTTACTGAGTATTAACCCACCTCTACTACAGTTCCTCATTGACACACTACTTTTAAATATTTTTATAGTTCTGTTCTGTGTTTTCGAGTATTTATTTGCTATGAAGTTTATCAACGATAAATTCTCAAGCTCTTTAAGCTCATTCTTTACTTACATTGCTACATCTTCATACTGTGTTTACTTATTCCACAGACCGTTTTTTAACCTGTGGAACTCGGGAACAAACTTTATAGGTTCTTCAATTTTGCGCGATATCACTATGGTGTTTGTAGCTATCCCCCTGTTGTTTTTTGTATCATATCACGTTCAAAAACTGGAACTAAATTTAAAAGATAATTTCTCAAATAGACAATTCCCTGGAAAAAACTTGCTTTATACGAGATTTATCACAGGTTTCAATAAATAAAAATAATAAGAAGCTAAAGTTATAAAATGCAAGAATTTTTTTGATATGATAAAAACACTTATAATTGTAAAAATGTGATATAATAGTAAAGGTGATAAATTTGTTATCCACAATACCAGTAGACCTTAAAAACGTATCAGAAAACGATATAGACAAGGAAATCCTCAGAGCAGGAATTATTGCAGAGCTTGATGCTATAAATCTCTATGAGCAGATGGCAAGCCTGGCCAGGAATGAGGATATAAGAAAGATTCTTCTGGATATTGCAAAAGAAGAAAAAACGCATGTCGGAGAGTTTCAGGCACTCCTCCTCAGGTTTGACCCCCAGCAAAAAGAGGAACTGGAAGCCGGAGCTGAAGAAGTAGAAGAAGAGTTATCCAAATAAATTTATCTGATTTTGGGCTTTCCAGAATTCTTCTGGAAAATCCAGCTTTCAAATATTTTACTAACCTAATCTTTTTAACTTTTTAGCTATTTGACCTTTTACTGCGCTCTCTGAACAAATTATTGATGGAAATTAAAAAGAAATAAAGTAGACTGAAAAAGAATCAAACACTAAATTAGAAGTCGTTTTTTTCGTGTAACTCCCAAGCTCTTCAGGGTCAGCAAAATAAAGCCTCTTTCTGTCAGGACAGTACATTTGAAGCTCAAGTTGAATCTTCTCTATAAGGTCCTTGCAGCAGGCCTCCGTAACTCCATAATTTTCCTCCAGGACCCCTATCAGGATTTCCACCTCAATCCCGTCATAGATAATTTTTTGCAGGCTGTGTAAAATATTCCTGACCAGCTCTTCTTCAGTTAAAGAATCCTGCACCTTGATATTTTCAATCACATATCTGCAAGCCTGCTTCTCCCCTTCAAAAAGAAGGTGTTCCAGAGCGGACAGCCTGATATCATGGTACACTTTGTTGCCACAGACCGGACAATGTGTTTTTATGAACATTATTAACCCCAAATCCGGAAAATAAAACCATCTTTGATTATATAAGAAATGAGCAAGCGTGCTGAAAGTAAATAAAACCTCAATAAAGAATCAGTTTCAATATTGAGAGTAAGGGTGGTGATTATAGATCTATCAGTTAACTGAAAAATGCATCTATGTAAATAAACTAGGACTTACGCACTTGGGATCCGAAATCAAACACAATAGACATTGTAGTTAACTCCAGTTTTTAGACAGTTAAAGGTTTAAAGCTATTGATTTCTCGTTTCAACCGCGTAAGTCCTATAAACTTGTGCCCCCCCAACTTTATGAGAAAATTTTAAATATTATAAAATTAATTAAGAATTAACAAGTTATATAAAACTTGGAAAAACGGAAAAACGGAAAAACGGAAAAACGGAAAAACGGAAAAACGGAAAAACGAAAAAACAGAATTTCCAGAATTATACATACATAATCAGACTCTAAAAAATAGTATCTTAAACCTGTATTTACAGGCAGAGAATAAAATTATAATGCTTTAATAGAGCTCACATGTAGTTCATTAATTTAATTGAAAGGATTTTATGCTTTATTCAAAGAAAACTCTTCTGAGATTATCCTCTTTAATTCCTTTCTCTTTTTCCGATTCGTGGGAATTTCTACTTATATTCTCCAATCCCTTATATAAAAGAACGCCAAGGGTATCTTCAGGACTAAGATTTAATTTTTCAGATATTCTGGTAAGAATTTGAACATTCTTTTTTGATAAGAAAACCGGTTCTACTTCTTCTTTACCCCAGTGTAAAAGCACGACTTTTTCGATATCCATTCTTTTGATCTGCTTGACGCAAAACTCTATTCCGTGGCTTCGGCTGCTGAATATTTTTTCATCACATAGTCCGTCAAGCCATGATGCAAGATCATCATCCATTGAGATAGTGAACCGTTCTTTCATCACTAAATCATACCGTTGATTATAATATAAACAATTGTATGAAATTAGAACCGATAATAAACTATTTATGAGAATAGTTAATACAATTGTATGATTAATTCACCAATGATATAGAAATGTACAGGAAAAATAGAGTAAAAATACAGAAAAAGAAAGACTGTAAAAAGGAGGGAAAATACTGAATAAGAAGACAAATACAATATCAGGAAGCTGCGCCACAATTTCCCGAATGGCTGCAAGACGTATGAAAAGCATAGTTCTCCTGTTAGCTCCTCTTTTTTTAATGGACCACGGGGCAGAAAAAGCAGAAATGAATGCTGAACCCGGGAAAGAGGCAGCTTTTTTCTGGAGAGATGAGCCCGAAAGCAGATATTCGGCAAAGAACCTGCAGACCGAGGATAACGACTACCGTTTACTTGTACAGAACATCGAGGGCCTTATAGGACTCAGGGTAGATGAGAACTTTATGCCGGTATTCATTGATGGAGCTGTAGAATATGTAACCGGGTACAGCAAAGAGGATTTTCTATCGTGTAAGATGAGATGGATAGAAATAGTCGTATCTGAAGACCAATCTCTTGTTTCTGAAAATCTGGAAAAAGCTATGTATAACCCGGCTGTTTCTACTGAATTTGAGTATCGAATACGAAACCGGGATGGGGAAATAAAGTGGGTCAGGCAGCTTATTCAAAAAACTCCCGCAGGTTCCGGAAAACCGGGAGAGATACAGGGATTTGTTCGCGACATCACCAGACATAAACTGGCAGAAATTTCCCTGGAAAAAATTGAACACGCACGTATAAACGAAATTAACCACAGGATAAAGAATAATCTTCAGGTGATCTCATCCCTGCTCAGTCTCGAAGCCGAAAGGTCTACTGATCCAGGAACCCTTGAAGCCCTCAGGGAAAGCCAGAACCGTATAGCCTCGATGTCCCTGATCCATCAGGAACTCTACATAGGAGAAACAGACACAATCGACTTTGCAGACTATCTTCGAAAACTTACTGAAGGCCTTTTCAGTTCATACAGAGTTGGGAATGAAAAAATCAATCTGAAACTGGACCTCAACCAGGTTTATGTGAAAACAAATACTGCAGTACCTCTTGGTATTATTGTCAACGAACTGGTTTCAAACGCCCTGAAGTACGCTTTTCCGGCTGGAAAAGAAGGAGAAGTCCTCATAAGTCTTTCCCGGATGAAAAATTACGAAAAAGAACACAAAAAACCTCAAGATTCAGGTACAGCAACAGGCCACCTAAACGAAAAGAACTTGCCATTTATGCTGACCGTAGAAGACAACGGCCAGGGAATCCCGGAATGGGTGGATTTTCGAAACACAGATTCCCTGGGCCTGCAGCTTGTAAATATTTTTGTTGAGCAGATAGAAGGTTCTATTGAACTTAAAAGAGACAAAGGGACAAAATTCAGTATCCGTTTCAGAACGCTGGAAAAGTGAGACTAGAGCTTGCCGGGGTGTAAATTTTCGGTCTCCCGATGTAAATATGCTACCTCAGATTATGGCATGTGGCAACTGTGGGGGAGAAAGTGTTAGTACCGAACTGATCCTAATAATCGAAATTACTTATCTAAATCTCGAATGTGGAATATCAATCGAGCTTCCGGTCACGATAATTCCAGTCACGATAATAGTTCAGAAATTTTTCCATGCGTCTTCGGTTAAGTAAGGAATCATGATAGATTGTATCCATTCCCAGGATAAATGTCCAAAATTTAAAAGGTGTTTGAACTGGAACAGGATATAGATTTCAGGTAAATATATTAAAATTTGAGGCCAATTTCTGCTATAAAATCGATAGCATAAAGGTGATAAAATATCTTAACCGATGACCAATGAATTACATTCAAGTTCAACGACTTATATACATTACAAACTCTAATTTTTATTGATTATATTTAACTAGGCTAAACATTAAGCGTGTGGTGGGCGGACATATGGTGGCAACTGCTAAAGAAGGTACGCAAAAAGCTGAAGATGGCGAACAAGAACTTAATTTTATTGAGGAATGTGATTTTTTTACCAAGGCATTTGCTCTAGCCCATTTGGGGGTATTCGGGGCAATAATTCTCGGAATGCTATTTTCAGTCGGTATGGTAATAGTGACATTAGTTGGATTGGCTATTGCAACGAAACTAATAATGCTAATATTGGGTATTTAAATCATTTAGCTATAAGCAATGTAATCTGATGTGGTTATAAGTATTAAGAAAATGTTGCAACTCGTCGAGAAAATGTTTAGAAAGAAGCAACAAAAAAGACTATTTATTAAGACCAAAAGGATGAGACGCTGAGGGGGAGATTCGAACTCCCGTAGCGCGTGAGCACTACCGGTTTTCAAGACCGGCGCCGTGGTCCGCTGGGCTACCTCAGCATGTTGAAAGATAGATTTTTTTGGCTTTCCGGGTAGACCCTGGCAAGTCGCCCTGATATTCCGGGGAGCGTATACAGAGAACCTGATTATTATATATAAAATTTGCGAAGAGAAAGGACTCTTCGCTATTTTGTAAAGTACAGATAGATTTATTCCTGGGATTCTGAAGGCTCTTCTTTAACTTCGGTTTCAGCTTCAGCCTCGACTTCAAGTTCTGCAGGTGCAGGGACTTCGGCTTCAGACTCAGCTGTCAGTTTTTCAATAAACTGAACTTCTTTGAGACCGGCATACTTGAAGAGTTCGGATGCAACCCTGTTCTTAGCCATGAGCCAGCGCTGGTTAAAGGTCAGACCTGTAGACACATTGATCTTTGCTATACCATCAGCGATTTCGACTTCTGTGTCGCGCATGCCAGTGTATAAGGCAAGAAGACCCTGGATTTTTTCAACGTCGTCTTCAAGGACCTTTTCAATGGTGTACTCGTAGGTAACGGTCTTGCCTGCAAGTGGGCTGTTAAAGTCTACAGTGACCCTGCGGCCGATAACCCTGCTAACAATTCCTCTCCTGCCGTCCAGTTCAACAGGCAGGCCAGGGTGAACATTTCTGTCCTGGAACTTTGTTATGGAAACGGTTTCTATGAGCTTGGGGTTGCTCGGACCGAATGCCTTTTCCGGAGGGATTGAGACCGTGCCGGAATAGCCAGCTTCCTTTCCTTCAAGATCCTCATCAAGGCCCTCAATGGTGTGCCCTGCCCCGACAATAACGACGTCTCCGCCGTAAAGACCGCGGGGGTTAAAGATCTCTTCTTTTTTGGCAAGCTCTTCGTCTGTTGTGTCGAAAGTCCTGCCGTCCTCAAACTTACCTGTATAGCTTAACTTTATAAAATCGCCTTTCTGGATTGCCATAATTCTCAACTCTTATATTAAATTAATTAAACTTGATAGGTAAGGAAATTCATCCTTAATCAGTTAATTCCTGAACTTTCAGAGTAAACGCGTTTCACGCTATAGAACTCTGGCTTTAATAAGCTTTTTGGGAATAAACAGGGTTATCTGAAACCTCACTGGTCATTGTAAAAATTATAACTTATTGGAAATTATCTCTAAACCCGTATCCGTCGCCATTAAAAAGAACTAATAGAAAAGATCAGACCTGGAAACAGGAGGAAAAGTCACTCTGACTTCTGTCTTAGAAACTAATCTTCAGGGCAAAAATGCCTTTTCTCGCAGCCTTGCCAGACAGGAACAGAAGTTCCGGCAGGAGAATTTTTGTCCGGACATTGCTATTCAAGCTGTCATTTCATCAATTGAGTTATCTATTTCAGTATGATTTTGAAAGAAACATCCTTTTTAGAACCAGGTCATCTTCTTATTCTCATCTTCTTATTCTCATCTTTTCATTCTCATCTTTTCATTCTCATCTTTTTATTCTCATCTTCTTATTATCTTCCGATTATAATCCTCTTTATTCTTATCTTCCGATTCTCATCTTGTTATTCTCATCTTGTTATTCTCATCTTGTTATTCTCATCTTCTTATTTTCGCCCTCTTACTTTCATTTTTCATATCATTTAGGTCTCCGAATGTGATAAAATATTAAATATAAGATTGAATATTATATTTAATGGGGATTCGGAAATATAGTGGGTTTTATATGTTTAGGCAGCTTGATTTGGTTTTTCACTCAGTTGAATAACTGAAGACATAAAAAGCCTTACAGAAAGGATTTTTCATTTTCAGGAGGGGTATATGGAAAAAAAACTTATGAGAATCGGAATTTCCCTTCCAGAGGAACTTCTGAATAAATTTGACCAGGCCCTTATGAAGAGGGGATACTCCTCTCGTTCGGAAGGAATAAGGGATGCTATAAGGACATATAACCAGCACTATGAATGGATGCAACAGATAAAAGGTACAAGGGCTGCGACAATCTCTATTGTATATGATTGCTCGAAAAAGGGCGTAACCAGTACCCTGGCAGAAATTCAGCATGAATATATGGATATGATAAACTCTTCCGTACATTTTCATATGGAGGGAAATCTCTGTTTTGAAGTGATAATTCTGGAAGGAGAAGGAGAAAAAATAGTAGAGCTCGCCCAGAGACTCCTGAGTATAAAAGGAGTCAAACATTCAAGACTGACAACCGTGCCTGAAGAGAGGACAGAATAATTGAAAGGATAGAAAAAGGATTAATCTGCTTGAACGCCCGGCTTAAAATTCATCTATCCACAGCTTTCACGACAAATTTTCAGGATTTTTTTGTGAAATCCGGATTGGAAAAAATCAAGTTATCGATATACTACTTAACATGAACTTTCTATAAAAGTAATTGTTTTATTTATGTCGATACTGCATTTAAGGGAGATTTATGAATCTCGCAAGAATTCACTCAAAACCAAATTTATATATAAAAAGTCTTGAAAAGGCAATTCTGGATACGGCAGGAACTTTTCTTTTAAGAGGATGGAAGCAAATAGAGAAAGAAAACGTTGAGATCGTTGACGACACCGTGCTTCCGGAAATTCTTAGAATTCAGGCAGAAGGGTTTGAAAAAAAAAGACGTGGAGAAATTATAAAAGATTCAAATAAATTTAGGAATATCTTTTATGTAATTAAGAGCCAAAATAAGGTTGTAGGCTACTGCATATACCACCTGAAACCGACTTTTTCTCGAAGGGGATTTGAAAAAAAAGCTGTCATTTATTCAATTGCGATTGATAGGAAATTCAGAAGTAAGGGATTTGGCAAGCGGCTACTGGAAGAGAGTATAAGAGAAATGAAGCTAAATAGTGTATTGACTGTTTTCCTGTACGTGAACGTAAATAATACTCCTGCGATAAAATTATATGAAAAAACAGGCTTCCTCGTAGTCAAAGAAGTAGAAAACCTATGTGGCCAGAATGAAAGATGCTATAAAATGGAGCTGAAACTTTTTTAATTTTCGTACGTTTTCCAGTACAGTACTTTTTTACAGCCAGCAGTTATTGCGGCCTTTCCCGGTGAAAATGTTTTATACAACAGATCTTTTATACGATAGTAACTTTCAGACTATTGTACGGCATACTTCCTTACAAACGCCTTCTATGTCAGTTCAGGATTCAAAGGGTACATTTAAATAAAAATGCAGTTTACAGTTCAGTATGCCTTTGACCCATAACTTTATATCAGCAGCAAAGGAGAGAGTTTTTTTTAATGGCAGAAGCGACAAAACTCACGGAAAATTATAGTAATGACCCTCCGCTTAAAGGTAATTCCATGGGTCCCAAACAAATTTATGTAAGATTCGTTTCATACTTCACAAGTTTCAAGAAGCTGCTGCGGGATACTATGGGGGTCCATATTTTAAAGAAATGGAGATATACTGAGAAGGAAGATATTGTACCTGTAAATGAAACTATGCTACAGGAGATTCTTAGAATTCAGGCAGAAGGGTTTGATAGTAAGAATCAGGAAAAGCTTTTAAAATACTCAAAGAAACTAAGAAAGATCTTTTACGTAATTAAAAATCAGGATAAAGTTGCAGGTTACTGCATATACTACCTGAAACCAGAACTTTCGTTCAAAGGGCTGAAAAAAAAATCCGTAGTTTACTCAATTGCAATCGACAAAAAATTCAGAGGAATGGGATATGGCAGGAAGATTCTGGAAGAAAGCATAAAAGAAATGAAGCTGAACGGAATATCTTCTATTCTCCTATATGTAAATGTAAACAATATCCCTGCGATAAAGTTGTACGAAAAAATAGGTTTTCAGATAGTAAAAAAAATAGAAGACATATGTGGCGAGAAAGAAAAATGTTACAAAATGGAGTTAAAACTTGCCTGATTAGCTCCCCAATTGTTTTTAAAATTGGCATTTTTCTTTAGACGTTCTATTTCAGTAAAGATTTATCTGAAGAAATTTTTCAGTAAAGATTTATCTGAGGAAATTTTTCAGTAAAGATTTATCTGACAAGATATTTAAATAAAGCGTTACCTGATGAGATTTCATTCTTTCCTGTCGGTTACAGCTTTATGCAGTATTGCAGCTTTGTCCAGTACTGCAGCTCAAAGGATATGTTTAAATAAAAATCGAGTTCACATTTCAATGTGTACTTAATTAATGTTCTTATTTTTGTTGGCGGGCTTCTGCTGCTTGTAAAAGGGGCAGACCTTTTTGTAATGTCATCATCATTAATTGCAAAGAGGTTTGGGGTTTCTGAGTTTATAATCGGACTAACCCTCGTGTCTATCGGGACATCTGTACCTGAGCTTGCCTCCTCCCTTACGGCATCCTTCGAACAGGCAAGCGGAATAGTCATAGGTAATGTACTCGGGTCAAATATCGCAAACATAGGACTTATCGTGAGCACCGCTGCCCTTCTGTCAAATGTTAGGACTGAAGAGTTAATGCTTAGAAGAGACGGATATATAATGTTGTTTTCTGCCTTTCTTTTTTTACTTTTTGTTCTGGATTTTAGAATTTCAAGGATCGAAGCCTTCACTTTTCTCTTGTTATACCTGGTTTATCTTCTGTTCCTGCTCGACAAGGTGAAAAAACATGAGGAAGATATTTATTTCAAAGATTTTATGAATTATTTTTTCAAGTTTGAGTATATTTTTGATTTAAAAGCAAGGATTGAAACAGGAGTTGGAGGGCGAATAGAAGAAAAAAGAATAAAGGAAGCCGTAAAAAAGAGCCGTGAAAAAACGGAAAGAGAAATAAAAACGGAAGAAGAGATGGGAGAGCTAAAAGAGATAAAAGAGATAAAAGAGATAGAAAAAGAAATAAAAGAGATTCGGGCAGAGGATAAAGTAGGATCAGTAGAACTCGACAAAACCAGTATCAAGACTGAAGCCGAAAGCGAAACCGAAATAAAAAATGAAGCGGAAAATCTTTCTGAAAGCAGCCTTTTAACAGAGTTTATCAAACTGGTTGCAGGCGTTATTGCTATAATTGTTGGAGCCAAATACTTTGTAGAACAGTCAATATTTTTTGCCCTGCTTCTGGAGGTTCCGGAGACTCTTATCGGCATAAGCCTTGTTGCAATCGGGACATCCATTCCTGAACTGATGGTTACTATTTCTGCAGCTCGCAGCGGCTATGCCAGCATAGCTCTTGGAAACGTAATAGGGTCAAATATTTCAAATACCCTTTTGATTCTGGGCTTTTCGGGGCTTGTCAACCCCCTCACGGTAACCGGGATCAGCGTCTATTACATAACTCCCTTCATGCTATTTATCAGTCTCCTGCTTCTCCTCTTTATCCGGACAGGCTGGAGAATCAAAAGGTTTGAAGGGCTTATCCTCCTTCTCCTCTACTCCGGCTTCATGGTTTTTATCTTTAGTCTCGGATAAGAAACCGCCCCGAAAAAAATATCGGATAAAATCAACATATTATCAACATACTAATAAGAGCCATCGGGAAAAAGATTCAAAAAACAGATTTCTCCTCTCAATTCAGGGTTTTTGAATGCCGTACTCCTTTTTAAGGGTTCCTGCCGCATGTTCCAGATCTGTTTCCCTTACCAGAATATAGTCAGTGTCATAAGTTGAAATGGCAAATAAGCTGACACCGTTTTCAGCCAGAGTTCTGCTGATTCCTGCAAGAATTCCTGTCAGCCCGAAATCCAGAGGTCCCTCAACTTTCAGGCAGCTCCATCCTTTTTCAGCCCGGGTGCCTGCAGGAATATCTGCAGGGATACTGCTTTCCTGGCAGGCAACTGAGAGTTTTTTAGAAGTACTCTTAATTGAAAAGAAATTGCCTCCATACACCCATGCAGGAACTTCAGACTCCTTTTCGAACCTGAAAATACTGAACCTGCCTTCAAGGATGGATAGAGTAAGTTTGTTTTGCTTTATAGAGGACTCCTTTTTTGTATTAGATTTATACCGGGCTAATTTTTATTATCAGATTTTTTATCTCAGACACCGGCCCTGGTCCGGATTGCTGCTCCGTCTGGCACCCGAAGCTCCAAGAACAACTTTTCTAAACTCAAGGGGCGCAAACATCAACTTTTAAGACCAGCCTTGAACAAATACTTAGTTAAAACCGTTTCTTTATCTTTCGGTATTACCTTTTAATTTTTATCTTTAACCGGAGCTGGCTTGAATGGAACTGCTGAGCATGGATTTACTTGAAACCCTTACGAGAATAGATGAGTTCATCTGGGGACCTCCTCTTCTGGTTTTGCTTGTTGGGACAGGAGTTTTTCTGACATGGCGCCTGGGATTGATTCAAGTTTTAAGTCTGCCCCTTGCCCTTAGGTACGTCCTGAAATCAAGAAGAAGCGAGATTGGAGTACAGGGAGATATTTCAAGCTTTGCAGCACTCAGCACCGCACTTTCGGCAACCATAGGGACAGGAAATATAGTAGGGGTTGCAACTGCAATAAAAACGGGAGGTCCAGGGGCGCTATTCTGGATGTTTCTTGCAGCTTTTTTCGGGATGGCCACCATGTATTCCGAGTCTCTCCTGGCAGTCAAATACAGGACGGTGGATGCAAATGGGCAGATGTCAGGGGGTCCCATGTATTATATCAAAAACGGACTTGGGCATAAAAGGTACAGCAAGATACTTGCCTCGCTTTTTGCCTTCTTCGGGATAAACGTAGCGCTTTTCGGGATAGGGATCTTCCCGCAGGTCAATGCTATTGTTGACTCAGCAAGGATTGCCTTTAACGTTCCTGAGATCCTGAGTGCAGCTGTCATAAGCCTGCTTGTAGCTTTTGTGACCCTTGGCGGGATCAGGAGAATTGCGGCTGTTGCTCAGTTGATGGTGCCTTTTATGGCAGTGGCTTATGTTCTGGGCTGCCTTTTAATTATCGGACTGAACCTTGAAAAGATCCCTGAAACCTTTGCTCTTATAGTAAGTTCGGCCTTTACAGGAACTGCGGCAAGAGGTGGTTTTCTTGGAGCAGGAGTAATGCTTGCAGTGAGGATGGGAATTGCAAGAGGGATCTTTTCAAATGAGTCCGGCCTCGGAAGCGCGCCCATAGCAGCTGCAGCTGCAAAGGTCAGGGAACCAGCCAGGCAGGGGCTTATTTCCATGACAGGGACTTTCTTCGACACAATTGTCGTCTGCCTGATGACCGGAACCGTGCTCATTATGACAGGTTCCTGGACAGAAAATCTTTCAGGGGCGTACATGACGAGCTACGCTTTTTCGACCGAACTCGCAGAAGTCGGGAGCTATATTGTAACAGTCGGACTCATATTCTTCGCCTTTACAACCATTATTGGGTGGAATTATTATGGCGAACGCTGTACGGAATTTCTCTTCGGGGTAAAGGGAATTCTTCCCTACAAAATAATCTATATCCTTATCGTTGCCTCGGGCGCCTTTCTGACTCTTGACGTGATCTGGGTCCTGGCAGACATTGTAAATGGGCTCATGGCAATTCCAAACCTAATAGCTCTCCTGGCGCTGAGAAAGGTCATTAAAACTGAGACCATACAGTATTTTGAAGAACTGAAAGCCGAAGAATGAGAGTTGAAGAACTTGGAACCGAAAACTGAGTTCCGATTAAAGCCTGAAAAATAAACAATACAACCTGATGCAGGTTGTAAACAAAGTACAACGGTTATAAGGCAGGCCCTAAGATTGTTAGTTACAGGCCTGAGAATTGTTAATTATAATGTTCACCAGACCAGACAGGGGATTGTTGCCCATGAAGTTCACCTTTCAAGGAAAAGACCAGGGTACTGTAAATAAGGGAAATACAAAGTTCAGTTTTGTAGTTATGGCGCTGATAATAACAGCATTCCTGACAACCCCGGCATCTGCGGTTGTAATCTCCGGAGATACTCATCTTCGAGTTGAGGTTGCAGAAATTACCCCGAATCCGGCAAGGCCAGGAGAAGACCTGCTTATAAAAATCAATATTGAAAACACAGGAGACGAACCGGCGGAGAACGTGAAAATAGGGATCGAAGAACTTGACCCTTTTATTTTAAAATACAGCACCTCAGGGGTGTACGGCTCAGGGACGAATACAGAACGCGATTTTCAAATTGAACAGATAAGGCAGCGTTCAAAGGTCGAATTGAATTTCCACTTCAGTGTCAGCTCAGGAGCCAGGTCAGGAGTCCACCAGCTTGAGTTTACCATCAAAGATGATGGTGTGACAAGCTTTTCAAGAAGGATTCCTATCCGGGTGGAGGGAAACCCTGATCTTGTACTTATAGGCACGGAAATCCTTCCGGCAAATGGAGGAAATTTTTCTTCCGGGGCTCTTGTGCCAGGGGAAGAATTCTATCTTAAAACTACAGTAAAAAATGCAGGGAACGGGAATGCAAAAAATGTCCGCGTCGTGCTTGACCTGAACGGCTCTTCACCCATGATTCCTATGCAGGACAATGTATTTTTCCTTGAAAACCTGAGTGCCGGAAGTTCGGAAAACGTATCGTTCAAACTCCTTTTAGGCAGCAACACAGGTGTGCAGCCTTACAGGATTCCTCTCCGGATAACCGCATCAAACGAAGCTGAAACCCTTCAGATCAACAGGTCCCAGGAGATCGGGGTGAATGTGCTGAACCGGGCGAAAATTAACATTGCAAGCCTCAAATTTGACCCTGAAATGCCTGAGAGAGGCCAGAAGGCTTCCATGATCCTGAGACTTGAAAATGTAGGGGAAGGGGAAGCCCGCTTTGTAAAAGCCAGGCTCGAAGGGCTTGAAGGAGGCGGCAGTACAGACGCTTTTCTCGGAAGGCTCGAAAAAGACGACGATGCCCCTGCAGTCTTTACCTTTATTCCTGATAAGACAGGAGAACAGGAGGTAACACTGCTTGTAGAGTACGAGGACGATTTCGGGGAGCACAGGTTCAGTGAAGTCCTGACATTCAATGTAATCAGAACGCGCGAAAGCATTGTTCCGTTTGTACTGGGTGCAGTCCTGGTCCTTGCAGTTGTAATCTTTTATATGAAAAAGAAAGGCAAACTCTAAGCCGGAGAAACGAAAAGGGATAAGATATACAGGAGCTTTATTATGCTTGAAAAGGCCAAAGTCTCCTTTTTTCTTGCCAGCCGCTCAATTGTACGGGGCAATAGAGGGATTACAATCTTTACGGTCTTCGTGCTGACCCTGATATTTGTTCAGCTGGTGCTTTTCTCAAGTATGCTGGCAGGTGTTACGCTCAAGTTCAATGAGCTTATGGTGGACTTCCAGACCGGAAACGTCGTGGTCGAACCGACGGAAGAAGAACGCTATATAGAGAGCGCGTCAGCCCTGCAGAAGAAGATAGAAAGCCTTCCCCAGGTGGTAGGGACTTCTGCCCGCCTGAAGACCACAGGAAACTTCCGCTATAAGGAAAAAGAAATGGGTGGTACCGTTTACGGGATTGACCCTGCGGACGAGATCTTTGTAACCGGCCTTGAGGATGCCGTAATAAGCGGAGAATTCCTGAGCAGACCTGATAGGGGAGAGATTATTCTGGGAAGGGAGGTCTCAGGAAGTTTCGGAGCCCTGATGGAGTCAAGGTCTCTGGGAGGCGTTGAGGTAGGCGATACTGTTGAGCTCACAGTTAGCGGCAAAACCCGGGAGTTCAGGGTAAAAGGCATCTATACAACCCGTTACTTCATGGCTGACGCTTCAGCTTACCTCAGCAGAGCCGATATGGAAGAAATGCTTGGTATAGAAAACAGGGACTTTGCCCAGGAAATAGCTGTAAAAACAACAGCTGGCACGGACGAGTACGAAACCAGAAATGCCCTCCTTTCCCTGGGCGTAAGGGAAAATATCCGCACATGGCATGAGTTTGCAGGGATCCTCCGCCTGATTGAAAACACCCTTGGCCTTGTCAGGAACATTATGAATGCAATCGGGCTTTTGATAGCGTTTGTGATCATCTTCGTGGTAATTTACGTTAACATCGTAAATAAAAAGCGGCAAATTGGGGTCCAGAAAGCAATCGGGATAGAGCAGAATGTGATCGTTGCTTCTTTCGTGCTTCAGGCAATGCTCTATGCCGGCACAGGGATCATACTTGGCTATGCCTTTATGCGCTTTGGGCTTGTCCCTTATACCGAATCCAACCCCGTAGAAATTCCCCTGGGTGCTATGAGTCTTAGACTTGATGATGCAGAAGCTATAAACAGGGCATTCCTTCTTTTTCTTGCTTCCATAATAGGCTCTGTAATTCCTGCCTACAAACTGGCTCAAAAAGACCTCCTCGACCTTATCTGGGGTAAGTGAAAGGGGTGAAAAAAATGGGAAATGAAGTAAGAAATAAAGTGAAAGAGGAAGTAAAAACGGAACATGAAGATAAAGTAAAAAAAGAAGCGAAAGATGAGATGAAAAATGAGATGAAAGGTGAGATGAAAAATGAGATAAAAAATGAGATGAAAGGTGAGCCCGAAAAGAAGGAAAATGGAAACAAGACAGAAATTGAGATGAAAACAACTCCAGGGGAAAATAGCGATATAATTATAGAAGGAATAGACATAGTCCGTACCTTTAAAATGGGGGAAGTGCAGGTTAGAGCTCTTAGAGGCGTAAATGTGAAAATCCGGCGCGGGGAGTTTGTTGCGATCATGGGTCCAAGCGGCTCCGGAAAAACCACTCTCTTAAACCAGCTGGGACTTCTCGATACCCCAAATTCCGGAAGAGTCATTATAGATGAAACAGACACTTCTCGCATGCCTGACAGAGAGAAAGGCAAATTCCGCCTTCATAACCTGGGGTATGTTTTTCAGGATTATGCCCTCCTTCCGGAACTGGACGCCTCAGAAAATGTCTATATCTCCCTCATGATGCAGGGCAAGACAAAAGAAGAGTACGAATCAGCAGCAGCCGAAATCCTTACAGCAGTTGGACTAGGGGACCGTCTTCACCAGCTCCCTTCCAAAATGAGCGGGGGCCAGCAGCAAAGAGTTTCGATCGCTCGCGCTCTTGCCCATAATCCAAGAGTCCTTTTCGCAGACGAACCATGTGCCAACCTGGATTCTCAAACTTCAAAGGAAGTCCTGGATCTCTTCAAAAAGTTCAACAAAGAAATGGGGCAGACAATCGTAATGGTCACGCATGAAGACTGGCATGCTGCATATGCTGACAGGGTGATAAGATTAAAAGATGGAATTTTAGAATAAAAGCGGCATCAAATAATTAAAACGGCCTTTATCGTACTTTACCTATAGACGTCAATCTCAGGGCTTCCACACCCGAGTTGCGCTGCCCGAATTTCGCGTCAGGATCACAGGAAATCGAAGATTTTCTGGGAGTTGCACTGCAAGTGCAACAGCACGAGGTCCGTTTCACTCGCTTCGCTCGCTCAAGCAGACCAACTTATAATACCACAGCTTTTACCTTCCAAATTGCGCGTCGCCCGAATTGCGCGTCGGGAGTGCGCGTCCTTTTCGCTGCGCTCAAGAGGACTAATTTTAAAATAACCGAAGAACCGGCAGGCGCAAACAAAAGAAAGTTGAATATTGCCTCAGAAATAATTTTCTTGAAAATATTTTTTAATTTTCATTTTCAGGTCGTTTTTCCTTCTTCTCTTCTAGACTTTTTCGACGGGCTTCCGGACAGGCTGGCGGAGGAATGCGTAAGATCTGAGCGCGAACTGCCCCACCTGCCTGGTTGATACCCTTCGAGGAAGGTGATTTTCCCGATGTAATTCGCGCTCCCAGAGTTAAAGAATGGTTTGCAGAATCAGGGAAAGTATTCTCAGACTTTACAGTGCAGAGATCAGATATTATTTCTTAGATATGTAATGGAAAAGACAGAATGAAAAATATGCTTCTTATAGAATTATATAGTTTTTTGATTATACAGGATATAAAAGGAGATTAAAAGGGGATTTGTGGGGACATTACCGGATTATTTGTTATTGTATTAGCCAGGTAGTGGTCACTTTATTACTGGAGTATTTGTTGGATTGAAAATTAAAATATTAGAAAAGTTTTTTAAGTAACATCCACAATATAATTAATAAAAATTGCAACTGTGGTCTGAGATTATATGTTTGTAGTGCCTCTACTGGATAAATATAAAAAATACCTGATGTGGTCCTATCGTACCCTGGGATTCTTACAAACAGCCGGAAAATTTGCCTTTTTATTTTTATTAATGATTTTATTTAACCTGTATGAACTTGCTTACTATATTCCCGGCATGGATAAACTGCTCAGGTCCCAGATATACCTTAATACTTACTGGTTTAATCTCGGGTTAATGGCTGCAGAGGCGCTCATGTTAACTCTTTTTGTCAGTCTAATTTGCAGGTTGTCTGGCAGAGGAAGTAAGTTTAACCTGATAAATCTCCTTGAAACCAGCTTTCCGGAACTCAGGACAAGACTGAGTACTGCATACGATAACAGGCAGAATATCAACATAGTTACAAAGAAACTGCTTGAGGATGTGCACAGTCAGCTTACAGGCATCAAAATAGGAAAAATAGTCCCAAAAAACCAGATTTTCAGGTCATTTTTGATATTTTTGCTGGTTTCAGGAGGTGTCACTTTCTGCATATATGAGGGTTTCAGCTTTGACATATCTCCCAGCCAGCTAATCGATAATATCCGGGATAATGTTCCAAACCTGAATGCCAGAGCAGCTTACGAAGAAAATGAAGAAGTTCCTCTGGATTCCAGGTATAAGATAGAAGCTGTCATTATAAAAAATGGAGATCAGGTTGAAATGAAAATCAACCCGACCCTGGGACTCGGGTTCACAAGCCAGATAGATGCGGATACGGAAAAAAAATTCAACGAAAACTCAGGCAACTTTAATGAAGAATTCAAGTATAGCCAGACTTACTCTGAGAGCCTGCCGGAAGAGTACGAGCCTCTGATTAAACAATACTTTGAAGCGCTTTCATCCAAGTGAAACATCCGCAAAAAAATATAAGCGCCCGAATTTGCAGTCAATGCACCATTTACTTAAAAAATAGTGGAGTTGCAATATGAGAGAATTACAGGAAATCCAGCTTGAAGATTCAGAACTTAACTTAAAACCTACTTATGAAAAAGCCCCCAAAATTTTTGAAGTTATTATTAGAGAAATTGGCAATTCTATTGTCGGCCAGAAAGAAATGATCCGGCAGATCCTCATAGCCATGCTGTGTGAAGGGCATGTCCTGGTTGAAAGCAATCCCGGACTCGGTAAAACCCTGACCATATCCACTATTTCCCAGATTATGAGTATGAGATTCAGCAGGATACAATGTACGCCTGACCTTATGCCTGCAGATATCACAGGAACCGACATTATCGAAGAAGACGAAAGGGGCTCAAAACACTTTAAATTCAAGCAGGGGCCCGTTTTTGCAAACATAGTGCTTGCGGATGAAATCAACCGTGCTTCTCCGAAGACCCAGTCTGCCCTTCTCGAAGCAATGCAGGAAAAACAGGTCACTGTGGCAAGTACGACATATTTGCTTGACAGGCCTTTCTTTATCCTTGCAACGCAGAACCCTATCGAAATGGAAGGGACCTATACCCTGCCCGAAGCCCAGCTTGACAGGTTTTTACTGAAAATTCGCCTGGATTACCCTGACCCCGAAGAAGAGTTTGAGATTGTAAACCGTTACGCAGAAGCCTTCAGACCGTCTGTACGAAAATGCATAGACAAACAGACCTTTATCGAGCTGCAGCAGATAACCCGCAGGATTCCGATCTCAAATAAACTCAAAAAGTACGCAATTGATGTCGTAAATCAGACACGAAACATGCCTGAGATGATAGAAGCAGGCGCATCGCCACGCGCTTCAATTGCAATCATCCTCTGTGCAAAAGCAAATGCATTCCTCGACGGCAGGGGATATGTCGATAAAGAGGACATTGACTCCATGGCTCTTCCTGTTCTTCGCCACAGGATAATTCTATCTTTTGATGCTGCTAGAAACAACATTACGAGCGATAAAATCATACAAAAAATTCTGGAGGATAGAAAGACAATTATCTGATTCAGCCGGCGGGAAAAAGGCTGGAGGCAACGATCAGACATGGCTGGCGCAAAACACACAATCGATACGTCATTCCTGACTCAACTAGACAGGTATGCACTCCCGCTCAGCAGGAGAGTTACGGCGATTCACACAGGCAGTCACCGGTCAAACAGGACAGGGGCAGGGCTTGACCTCATAGACCACAGAAAATACAATCAGGGCGACTCATTTAAAAAAATCGACTGGAACCTTTACGCTCGCACGGAAAAACTCTACATACGCAGGTTCGAGGAAGACAAAAACCTTAACATGGTGATACTTCTTGACGCCAGCAGCAGCATGCTTTTTCCTGACAGTACGCCAGACAAGTTCGAATATGCGTCAACAATAGCTGCAGGAGTTTCTTACATCGTAATGAAACACAATGATGTGTATACGATTGCAACATTTGCAGATGATGTGGATTACACAAAAACCCGAAAAGGAAGGGACGATTTCCTGCGGACAATAGATTCCCTGACCCGGATTTCGGTCAGAGGAAACACAAAACTTGCAGATTGTGCCGAATCCATATACCCGAGAATAAAATCGAAATCAATGGTGCTTATAATTTCAGATTATCTGGACAGTATCGATTCGATCCGCAATGCCGTTAACAGGTTGTCCAGGCACGAGCTTGTTCTCGTACACATTTATGATGAGACCGAAATGAACCTGCCTGAAAGTGTGGATGGAACAGTAAAATTCATTGACAGTGAAACAAATGAAGAAATCAGTTTTACAGTGGGCCCTAACTTTAAAAAAGAGTATGCTGCAGAATATGCAAAGCATACGGCTGAACTGGAGACAATTGCATACGATTTTAAAATCCCTTATTTCCGTGTCAGCATAAAAAACCAGCCATTTGATACTGTTCTTAGAATCATAGGTGAAGGGTGATCCTGCCTATGGACTTTGAATTTTCCCAGGGTCTGGCTGCACTTGCAGGGATAATTCCCCTTATAATAATATACCTGTTTAAACCCCGCCCGAAAAACATTATTCTGCCTTCCCTTATGTTCGTTAGAAGGATAAGCCAGAATGTGCTTGATTCCCGGCGCACTATCAATAAAAGAATAACAGACCCTCTATTCTACTTACAGCTGCTGGCTCTCATTATCATATCAACAGCAATTGCAGGCCCCCTTATAGATGATGTAAAAGCAGGTGCTGAAAAGGTAATAATCATAATGGACTCGTCTGCAAGCATGACAGCACCTGACCGTACCGATGAAGCAAGGTCAATAGCAATAGACAGTCTGGGCCAGGAAAATACCATTATTGCTGCAGAAAGCATTCCTGTGGTACTTGCAAAATCGCTGGATGCAAAGGATGCGAAAGAGGTAATTGACCACCTTGAGGCGAGAAATACTCCCTCAGATATGCCCAAAGCCATTTTGACCGCCATAAACGAAAAGGAGAATGAGAACGGGAAAATTGTGGTCATATCGGACTTCGAAAACTGGGAAGGAAGGGCACCTGAAACATACATCAGAATTGCAAACACCAAAGACATGGAGATTGAGTTCAGGCAGGTAGGCAATAAAACTGTCAATTATGCAATTGTGGACGGATATTTGAAAGACAGCAATGACGGGACATATGAATACACATGTACTGTTAGAAACTTTAATGACAGAAGCGCAGATCTTGAGGTCCAGCTGGAGAGCAACTCTAACTCTTCACCCGGCACAAAGGTGAGCAGCTATATACAGCTTGCAGAGTACGGATCACAGCAGATAAAGTTTTCAAACATCCCTCAGGGAATATCAACCGTAGAAATCCTGAATGAGGATGCAATACCCTGCGATAATGTTGCCTATATTTCGATCCCTGAGATCAAACCCAAAAAAATCCTGGTGTTAACGGATGTCGATCAGGCTGTCAGCAAGTCTCCCTTGATAACAGCAATATCCCTGTTGCCTAATGTTGATGTTGATGTACGAAAGGAGCTTCCGGATGAGGTTACAGAATATGATACCATAATCGTAAACTCAAAACATAAGCCTCTTTCGACCCACAATGCCCTGAAAATTGCAGCTTACGCAAAAAATGGAAAAGACCTGCTGGTCATAGGAAATGAGTGCCTGTATGATTCTTTACAGATGCAAGGACTCTATCCCATCCTTCCGGTAGATCTAATTTCAGTAGAAGAAAAAGGCAGTTACACGATAGAGACTGCAGGAAGCGGCAAAAATATCTTTGAAGATGTTTCGTTCAGCGAGGTCTATCTGCGCAGATTTCTGGGCGCTGTCCCAAAAGAAGATGCTTCAGTCCTTGTAGAGGTCAGAGGAGCCGGGCCTTTAGTCTGCATGCGGAACATAAACAACGGGACAGTAACCTATGTAGGGTTCAGTGATATTGCCGGGACCGACGCGTGGAACAATTTCGCCACTACTCCAACTTATCCGGTATTCTGGTCAAAGCTTCTCAAGTACATGTGGGGAGTTGGGGACATAAGTGAGACAAATGTGAACACAGGAAGATACCAGGCATTTGACCAGAATCTTATAGTGAAAACTCCAACAGAAACCATAAACAGTGAGTTTGTCTATTATGATGAATGCGGACTGTACAGCCTGGACCAGAAGATTGTTGCTGCCAATCTGTATGACTCAAGTGAATCAAATACTTTTACGGAAAAAAGGTTAACCCTGGCAGGTGAGAATGGAGAAATCCAGAAGCACGAACTCCGTACAAAGTCACCGGACAAACTCCGAAAGTACCTCATTTACGCTTTACTGCTACTCCTCTTGGTCGAAAACGCAGTTATGTTAAGGAGGAGAATCATATGACCTTTAACTTGCCTTACGGCTTTAATTTTTTACATATGAGCGAACTGATGTTACTGGTCCCTCTGGCACTTCTTGTGCTTCTCGGGCTCTGGAAGAAGATCGATAAAAGACATCTGTTCTTCCATGCCCTTGTGGTCTTTCTCCTTATTCTGGCTCTGGCTGCACCCTACTCTGTAGAGATGAGTTCTCCAGGAACCAACCAGTCCAGTATAACCATAATCTCCGACGAAAGCGCGAGCATGGAACTGCTGAAAAAAGGGGTCTCCGAAGAGGTCGCAGAGAAGCTCAATACAAGAGTCCCTGTTACAGTTACAACGGTTTCAGGGATACATACCTCCCTTGGGGATGCTATCATCCAGCAGGCTTCGCCTGAAAACTACGTGCTTGTAGTATCGGACGGGCAGAGCAATTCAGGGACGCCAGTCGAGGAAGCCCTCTCTTATTGCTATAAAAATAATTTTCCTGTTGCAGCCCTTATTCCTGAGACTATTAAAGAGGACCTGAGTGTGGAGCTCGAAGGAGAAAACGAGGCTATAGTCGATAATGAGGCATTTTTTAGAGTGAATATCCGGAAATCAACTGAAGAAAAAATGAGCTACCAGGTAAGGATTACAATCGACCACAAGAAAGTAATTGAGAGGGAAATTACCCAGACCGGGAGAATAGAAAGTATAGATTTCAACCACACGTTTGAGACTCTGGGACCTCACACCGTAAAGGCAACCCTGCATCCGGCAGGCATTAGTGTTAAAAACCTGGATTATTTTGAGAACAATAACCAGTACATGAAAAGTGTATACGTAACTCCCAAGCCAAAAGTCCTGCTCGTTACAAATGAGCCTGACTCTCCTCTTGCAAACACCATGAAAGAAATCTATGATGTAAGAGTAGCCGGATCATTCAGTTCTCTTAACAATACAGATGCCGTAATAATTGACAATCAGGCGGCATCAACAATCTCGGATATGGAAGCCAGAGCCCTCAAAAATTATATCATTAACGGAGGTGGCATGATAGTGATAGGAGGTGGCTCTTCTTTTGATTACCCTGCAGAAGACACTTACCAGGATACAAAGTTTGAGGAACTCCTTCCTGTTACCTCAAAGCCCTCGAACTGGAGAGGGGGCAGAAACATTGTCCTGATGCTTGATGTTTCACCCAGTACCTTGCAGAGCAATGGCGAGGGAGGGAGAGTTCTTGACGATATTCTGTCAAACGCCATTGTCCTTCTTGAAAGTGATCTCCTCAAAGATGCAAGAGTAGATGTGATCACCTTCGGGAGTAAGGGGCAGGATATCACAAACGGGTTTGTGGATATGTCAAAAGAGTCAAACAGACTCTGGCTTGATGCCGAAATCCGTAAAATATCGCCTACAGGGGATTCCACATCTCTTGAAAGGGGGCTCATGACTTCACGAACACTGCTTAAAGAGCAGAATAACAGTGCAGAAGCTGAAATAATAATTGTGTCTGATGGAGGAATAGGTAACATAGCTGAAGGGGATCTAAGGTTCGAGCGAGCAGTCCAGTGTGCAGAAAACCTTCACGAAAACAGTGGCATTGGCATCCATTTTGTTCACATACATGCTCCGAAGACCACCCGCCAGGTCACTCCTAAAGGGCAGTACTATGCCGAGCTCTTCATGAACAAAATAGGCCTATCCGAAAACTACAATAGAATAGAGCCTGGAGAGAGAATAAAATTAAGCTTCTCCGAAGACCCTGAGGAATCCGTAGACCGGGAAGACGAATATTCTAGCGGATCAATTGTAGTTTACGACCCGAAGCATTTCATTACCCGTAACATTTCCGACATAAACCACAATATTCTGGGGTATAATGAGGTTACCCCGAAACCCGAAGCAAGTCGTCTTGTTATAACAAGGCTGGGCAAACCGGTAATCACAGTCTGGAGGTTGGGGTTAGGCAGGGTTGTTGCAGTTACGACCGACAATGGGAATGGTAACGGGATCCCCTGGGCAGCTCCCCTGTACTCTGGAAACGACAGCCTGATAATTACAAGAACTCTGAACTGGGCAGTTGCAGATACTGAAATGTCCGAAAGTATCCAGCTAAAGATACCTGACCTAAAAATGAACCAGCCGGGCAGAATACTGATAACAACCGGAAAAGAAGGCGCACCTGAGCTTTATTTTGACAAAAAACCAATGGAAATCACATCCATCGGAAACAACATGTACGAATCATATGTTACAGCCAATGCCTTTGGGCTCCACAAGATCTCCGAAACCCCTCTTGAAGCAAACCTGACCGAGGAGTTAATACCTGAAACTTCCGGAATCAAGAATTTGTCCTGGAGGCCTGCTGCCGTAAACCGCCCGGACGAATATACTTACGTTGGTGAGAATCCTCTTTTCAGGACAGCAATACTTGAAAACGGAGGGAAAATCTACACTAAAGGAGATATCTACTCAAGGATAATAGATGACGCCTCAACCAGCACAAAGAAAAAAATCATGACAAAAGTCTTCTATACGAAATACTTCCTTGTCTTTGCTTTCCTGATATACCTTCTATATACTCTCCACCACACGTATAACACACGCATTAAATGAAGATGTATCCGGAATAAATCGATCTAAAATCCAGCAGGCTGTATAGTCTGAAGTCTGCGAAGTGAGGAAACTGCGAAGTAAGGAAACTGTGAAATGGGGGACCTGCAACGTAAGGGATCTGCAAAGTCATAAAGTACAAAAATTTAAGTAAGTATGATAAATCTATACACCAGCAAATCTATACCCCGTCCATAGAATAAGGTAAACTCAAAAATAAGGGTAACCCGTAGCTAGAGACCTCATGTATTTAGATAGATTCTGAGATATATGCAATTGCATTAGTTTAATGATATAATATTAAACTAATAAACTAAAATTACAAGGATAAGATAAAGAATATCATAATAAACTAACATTAGGTGTTAAAAATATTATATATGATAACTGCATAGTATAATTTGCGTTCTCATCTCTGAACACTCCACTAGCAAACAAACACCTACTCCAAAACCTACTCCACAGTAAAGAGATGAAATAAACCTCTCAACCCACAAATATCTCAAACCTCTTCCCAAACAAAAATCTCTTATTACAGTTAGGAACTTCCAGATACTTTGATGGGAACGCAACCTCTTTTAAAAATAAAACCGATCTGTAAGATTTTTTCATGGATAGTGGCTCGAAATCGCTGCCTCAATTTGTCTCGCCCGAATTGCGTCTCGCCCGAATTGCGTCTCGCCCGAATTGCGTCTCGGGAGTACGCGTCCTTTTCGCTCCGCTTCGCTTCGCTCAAGAGGACTAATTTATGGATATTAGTAGTGGAATTCACTCCGGAGGATTAAACTACAGTATCTCTGACCCGTGGAACATTATTATCCATTCTATGCCGTTTTTGTCACTCTCGACAAAGTAGATAGTCTTTCCAAAAAAGATATAAGAGAGAAGAAGAGAAAAGAGTTCCCAGAAATAAGAACGATAGAAAACGGATAAAAATTAGAGACGTTAGAAAAACTGACAGAGTATAAACAAAATAGAATTGGATTCTACCTGAAAAATACTTTTTTCTATGCCTATTTTTATCGTTTTTTCTGCTTTTTCTGCTTTTTCAAGCTTCTTTTTCTTCATTTGAGTATTTTGGTGTAATTTGAATTTACACAATTTTATAGACAGAAATTATGACGGCTAGCGAGAAGTAGCATTGAGTGGAGTGGATAAAGCCATCAGGCTGAAAGAAGAAGTAGAGCAGCAAAGAAGAGAAAAATCCGGATATAGCATTTCCGTATTACGGCCATAATAGATAGAAAAAAGATTTAATGGGCAGATCCAGAGATCTCCAGTATTCAGATTCCCTGAAGTAACGTTGTAACTATTGTTATAGGAAAACAGGCGTTCCTTTTCAGGAGAGGTTATTTCAAAAGATTCGTTTGATATTTGCGACGTATTATTATCTCCGTAATTTTCAGAACTTAATAGAAGAGGATCCTCTATGAAATAGGGACCTGCTGGATATAGCAGTGCACCTTCCTTTATTATAGTCCCATGTGGTATGGCATGAGCAGAGTTAGCTGTGATCAATATCCCAATAATCAGCACCAAAGTTAAATTAAGTTTTTTTATACCTCTTCCTCCTCAGCTTTTGGAACGACATCAAAATTAAAAAAAATCATTTGACATCAAATCTTAAAGAAGAATTGGGTCAAGTACTATATATTGTTTTTTAAAAATCCAAATAAATATAATTCTAATGACGCTTCAGACGGGAGGAGAAACTGCATATGACATATATAAAGTAAGGCGTTATACCAGTAATGAAATGTTATATGAATGCACTAACCGATATAAAGATAGAACAATATTAGTTGTTGAAAATATTATATACAGTGGGTGCATAGTATAATTTGCGTTCTCACTACAACACCAACTAGCAAACACCTATTCCAAAAGACCTACTTCAACATCCACTCCGAAAAACTACCCCACAAGTAAAGAGATAATACAAAAACTCACAGCCTATGAGTCAAGTACCTCAAACCTCTTCCCAAAACAAAAGCATCTCTTATAAGTATTCGGAACTTCCAAGATCTAGGTGGGAACGCAATCTTTTCTTAAAAAGAAAGTGAATATTCGGAATTTTTTGATAAAATCCTCAAAGCTCTGCATAGATATTTTGAATAAGAAGGTATCAATGTGCCCAAAGTTGCTTTTGAGACAATGCTTGAAAGATAAAAGAGAAGCACAATTTTTGCAGCCGGGTTGAACCTGAGAGCTCGGAAAATCCGGTAAAAAATAATAAATTAAGGGCAAAATGAAGAAGAGGGAAAAACTTTAGAGATTGCTCAACAAGCTTTTCTTAGAAAAGAAAGTGGGTTCTAAAAATTCTGCCATTTGTAATTTGATAGTCAATCATACAGAAAAGGAAATCCAAAAAGCAACCTGTTTCCAGAAAACTTTTACAGAATTTAGTGACAACGGAATATTATCAATTTTGCAATCCATAGCAGTTTTCAATTCAGGATTTAATTCCAGTGCTCTCTGCCTGGCTTTGATAGAATCATCAACTTTGTCAATGGAAGCAAGAACAACACTTTTGTTATACCAGGCTTCGGCATAATCAGGTTTTAACTTTATTGCCTGCTCATAAGCTTTTATTGCCTCATCTTCTTCCCCGATTTCGCAGAGTACATTGCCCTTATTGACCCATTCGGCAGAGTTTTCAGATTGCAAAGAGATAAAATTATTTATTGCCTTTCAGTTGTTGTAACTATAGTAGAATTAGCCAAAACTCGATATAAACTTTACATAGATAGAAAAAGGTTTTTATTTAAATGTAAATTTGAAAATACATAAAATAAAATGAAGAAAAAGTTTTACTTAAAGTGATTACTGGAAGCTTGCATCTACTTAAAAAAGCGACATATAAAAAAAGGAAAGTGAATAATTATTAGTAAAGCGTTAATGTAACTCAGTTACACGGATAACACTTAATAGCGGTTCTCTCTGGGAGTCCTGTGGTTAGGAAGGCAGTCTCTGCAGTAGACCGGTCTTTCGGGGTCAGGTTTGAAAGGTACCTGAGTCTCGACGTTACAGTCAGAACAAACTGCGGTGTGCATTTCCCTGGGACCGCTGTTACCGCGGAAACCTCCGGAATTTCCTCTGAAATTTCTGTCATTAAAAGCCATTTTCGTTTCACCTCCGCTTATAGCGGATAGTCAATAGTTTAAAAATAAGATTGTATAGAGCTCTTTGATTAAAAACAAAAATGAGTTTTTAATAACAGATTATACGTCTCTTTATTTTTAATAGACCTACCAGACAAATATAATATATAAAGGTATCTGTAAAGTATGGAAAAAATACGTGAAAATCTACTCCTTTCAGAGTTATCCGCTATAAACACTTTTACTATTAATTCTTTTATAAGATACCAGATCAGTCAACAGATCAGCCAACAAATCAGTTAACAGATCAGTCCAGGTGACTGCTCCCCTCATTAAAATGAGGGGCATCTATCGGTTTTACGAACAGACTGCAATCCCAGTCTGAGAATGTTAATAGAAGCATTAAGATCACGGTTGATAGATAGACCGCAGAAAGGACAATTATGAGTTCTYTCTGACAGGTCTTTTTCTACCAGCATACCACAACTTGAACACATCTTAGAGGTATTCTTAGGATTTACAAGAACTAGTTTTCTACCAGCGTTTTCAGCTTTGTAGGAAGTATAAGTTACAAGTTTACTCYAGGCAGCATCAAGAATGTGTTTAGCCAGATTGTGATTTTTTGACATATTCTTAATGTTAAGATCTTCAAAACAGATTATACMATAATTATCAACAAGACTTTTACTGAGTTTTTGAGTAAAGTCTTCTCTTTTGTTAGAAATTCGTTCGTAGACTCTACATAATGTTTTAAGGYATTTCTTTCTTTCAGGAGTTCCTTTTTCTGCTTTAGATAACTTCCTGTTAGCTCTTGCCAGTGCCTTTTCTTCTTGTATGTAAAATCTAGGATTGGGAACATACGTTCCATTTGATAATGTAGCAAAGGAAAGAATTCCAACATCAAYACCTACTGACTTATCAGATTTTTTAAGTGGTTGATAAGTTTCAACATCAGTAAGTATTGATACAAACCATTTYCYGGTTGAAGTTCTCCGTATAATTAAGCGTTTAATGTTTCCTTCAAATGGTTTATGCAGTTTGATTTTTATATCTCCGATTTTTGAGAGGCTTAATGTATTTCCATTTAAGGAAAAACCTGATTGCAGGTAAGTAATGCTGTCGTACCAACCTTTCCCTTTGAATCTGGGATATCCCGACTTCTCTCCTGCTTTAACTCTACGGAAAAAAGCCTGAAAGGCTAGATCAACACGCATAGTTACATCTTGAAGGGTATGAGAATGAACATTTTTGAGTTCTGGTTTATCTTTCTTCCAGATAGGAATCATTTTCTTAGAATCATAATAACTGATTCGCTTTTGCTCTRATTCCCAGGCGTTTTTTCTTAATGCCAGAGTTTCATTATAAACCCATCTACAAAGTTCCAGAGTAGAATTAAGTTCTGTAATCTGTGATTTTGTTGGATAGATTCTATAACGATTAACTTTAGGCATATTACAGTATAATGTAATTTTACCTAAATAAAAGTTGTTATGTAGAAGTTGACGGCTGTATCCCGTCATTAAAATGACGGGGATTAGCCTTAGATGCTCCTAAAAGTTATATATAATCAGAAATTATTGAACCTTGTTTACTGAACCAAACAGTACTGAAGTAGCATTTATAGACAGATATTATAGACAGATACTATAGACAGATATTATAGACAGATTTTATAGATGGCATCCATCCAAAATCAACACAATTAATCTAGAATTCGAAGCGAATATACATGATTCAGAAGATGATATGAACAAGAGGCTGTTAAAAAGCAGATTGCCGAAATTCAGGCTACCAAAATAAAGCCGGAATCAAAGTTGCGCTGGCGCACCCCGCTGCAAGCAACGGGGTATGTTCGCGCCACCGCTCCAAATTCCGTTAAAGGAGATAATATCCCTAAACAATTTAGTTTGAGCAGAAGTTAACAACCAAAAAATGGGATTGATAAATCATATTATCATTAACGGTTACCGGGGAAGTTTTCCATCCCCGCAGCAAGCTAGCGGGGTATTCGACTGAAATAAAGGCTACTTTAATTTAAAAGGTTTATACCAGGGTTTTCATTAATTTCATATAGCTTTTTTTCGATCATGCCATGGGTTAATTTCCGGACTGAAAATGTGGTCACCGGAAGCCTCAACTGACCTTTCAACGGATTTTTCAACCGACAACTGAAAGGATCTTTCTACAGTATTTTCAACCGGACCTTCAATTGGGCTTGCGGTTGAATTGTCTGTCTGGACAGGGGGAGTCCCAAGTATTTTCTTTGTCCTGAAGACTGCAAGCAAAAACCCGTATGTAAGAGGACCTATGATGACGCCGATAGGGCCGAGAACAAAGACGGGAGCCGCAAAGGCTATAAGAGTAATTGCTGGATGGATTGCTCCCCGGCTTCTTGCGAGCTTTGGTCTTATAACAAAGTCCGGGACAAGATTCAGTAAGATAATCCCCAGGAAAAACAGGGCACCTGCCGTAAAAAAGTCCTGTATGAGAATATAGTAAAGAGCAAGGAGGCCGTAGACCGTGCCTGCTCCTACAACCGGCAGGAGAGCCATTATGAAGGTTATAACTCCCCAGATCAGAGGATATGGTATCCCAAGGACCCAGTAAAGTACTCCTCCAATTACGCCGGTCACGAGACAGGTCAGGAAGTAGACTATGAAGAGGCTCTGGTAAATGTAATTGAGCTCCCCAAGAAATACAACTCCCAGTTTTCTGTCCGGAAAGAGATTTGGGAGTTCGGTTGCTATAGTTTCGCTTTCTACAAGGAGATAATAAGTCAGGACAATAATTACGACCAGCTCTATAATCAGGATCGAAAGGTCAGTTGAGATCTGGAAAATATTATTCTGGATTTCGGGGACATAATCAGTGACCAGGGAATTTAAGTATGCACCGATGCTTGCAGTCAGTTTCCCGGGATGAGTCTGGATAAAAGGCTCAAAAACCCCGACTATCCGCCTGAGGTCCATACTTGCAAACCCATTAATTGTATTGGGAATCTCTAACAGCTTTGAAATCTCATTCATTAAAGCCTTCACTATCATAACACCGGAAGATACCGTAATAAGAAGGATTGTGCCAAGAGGTATCAGGGCGCAAATCTGCTTGCTCTTAATGAATCTGAGACAAAAAAAGTATACAGGATGAATAACGTATGCAAAAAGGGCGCTGAGAACAAGAACACAAAAAAAAGCAGATGTTATGTATAAAGCATATAAAGAAACCAGTATGAATATAGCAATATATATAGCCTTAACAGGGTCATAATTTTTCATATATGTAAAATACTGAGGAAGTAGATAAATAACTTACTACCAATATAAAAGAACTCATCACTCTACATGTATTATTATGTTTCTAATTGTATTTTTAAAAAGCATAACCTTATTATATTGAAGAAAATCAAATGATTTACAAATAATCATAGAGCCGATCCCAAAACTCAGAACTACTCCTCTAAATTGTGAATTTTGAATAATCAATAGAGTTTTTGATCACGGAAAACAGTTCTGAGATTCTTATTGATTTTAGAGTAAACCTGGTTTTGGGATGAGCTCATAATAAAAGTATAGCTAAAAAGAAAAAGAGAGAATATTTTAAGAGTAGTTAAAGAACATTCCGAAAACATTTAGGAATATTCAGAGGTTACTTAAAAGATATTTAAATAAATTATAAAATGTTCAGAGATTATTTAAGAACGTTTAAAGAACATTTAGTTACAGTGATACAATCTCTTTCTTCTCCCGTTTGAAAACTGCAGTTACTGTTCCTCCATCATCAATGTCATCCTTGATCAGAACCAGTTCCCATCCTTCATTTCCAATTCTTTCAAGGTCACTCATTTGCTGCGGCATGTGCACACCATGAATCCTGCGAGAATCGTACTCCCATAGTTTCATTATTTAATACCCCTCCTGTTACCGATAAAGAGAAACTTTGCATTTAATATTGTGATGAAACTATAAATAACCCGGACAAAAGAAAAAAGTGACTGGATGTTTATTTTCGTTTCCGTCCCTTAGACTCACCACTTGCTGCTGAAAAGTAAACAGATAGTTTACTGCCCGTAATTTACTGCTCATTAGAGTCGAACAGCCCCGGAACTGAAGACCGAAAAAGCACCCATTTTTCGCATTTTATCCTGCGGATTCTTTCACGTGCCATAAAATCAAAAACCAGTTCAATATCCTCAGGGTAGCTGGAATCGGGATATAATGGATTAAGAGCCTGGGAGTTTTGCCTTGAGACATAGAACCTGTTTTCACCGAAATAGGCGATATACTCCAGCTGATACTTTTCGAATACGAGGCGAATGAATTTTTTTGAAAGAGGGGGCTTTGCAAATTCAAAGTCCTCATCTGTCACTTCAATGCCTGCTCCATACATAATAAAGAGATTGGCAGGATCGGATATAAATTTCGGGGTAAAGGAAACTTATTTGCCTGAAGCTTTTTGCATCCTGACACCGGGGATCAGGCCTATGAATCTGCCAACGCGCCTGTAGCGCTCCAGCATGTCCTGTTCCTGCCTGATGTCTTCAAGTTTCTCAAAAATGTACAGGTTTTCAGGAACATTGGGAATCTGAGCTCTGAGGATATTGAGCAGAGAATCAAGCTGTCTGTCAAGTTCTTTTCTGTCCTTTTCAAGATCCTGGAAGATCCATTCCCTCACCTTCTGGCTTACAGTGCACGTGATTTTCTCCGTGGGAGTGCCTTTTGCCTGCAGGCAAGCTGTCCTTGCTTTGTACCGTATCCCTGAAAGTGTCTCTTTTAGTTTCTGTTCCAGAACTACCTTTCCAATTTTTGGATACTCTCTTTTCACGGTTTTTTGCGCAAGGATAATATCTTCTTCCATAACTTCCAGAGGACCTGAAACCCTGTCAAAAGCTTCAATGCAGGTCTCAAGCAGTTTCTTCTGGGCAGGCAAATCTCCGGCAGTCACATTCCCAGCTGCCCGAAGAAGCCCTGTGAACTTTTCCAGAATTTCGAGAAGCCTCTGATTATCTTCCAGATCCTTTACCTCATGGGCTATCTTTGAGATGTACCTCTCACTTTCGAGCCTGGCAGTCCTTCCAGGGCTGTCGCTAAAAAGTATTTGTAGAAGAGTTTCGTAAAATGGATAATAGAACTCAGGGATGGAGGAGTCGATAGAGGTTTCAGCCGCTTCTTTAAAGTATTTGACAGCCTCCTTAAGTCCAAAAAGGTAAGCAGCCTCGTTTTCTGCTCTCAGTGCCCTCCATAGGGAAGCTCTTCCAAGGGAACGGAGTGCATACCTGCGGACATAGATATATGGGTTATCAATAAGAACCTGCAGGTCTCTCCAGGCCCGTGTTTTATCAGGCACATAAAAAAAGGCAGGCCCAAGAGCTCGCGTTGCGGTTCGCTGCACAAAACTGTCGCTGTGGGTTGAAAGCCTTATAAGGTCACTCCAGGCTTTCCCTTTATCCGGAATACCCGTATATCCAGATTCAAGAGCAAGCACCGCCCCTTTCCGGACTTCTCTGTCCTCAACCGATGTGAGCCTCAAAAGATCGTTCCATGCTCTCTGCTTGTTATCGGAATATGTAAATGCAACGGCGAGAAGTTCTGCAGCTCTTTTTCTTAGCTGGGCGTCCTGGCTTTCAGTAAGCCTGACAAGATCAATAAGAATTCCGGATTTTTCCTCGACCGCTGGAAAGACATACGAAAGCAGCCCTGCAGCCCCCTTTCTGACACCAATATCCCCGTCTCCGGATACTTTAAGAAGTTCGCTCCAGATATCCTGCATTTTACCTGATTTTCGCGAATAAACTGCCAGCAAAGACTCGATTGCACCTCTCCGCATCTGCGGGTCCGGATCAAGGATCAAGCCTAGCAATTCTTCTATAACTTCTTTTTTATCCGACAGGTAGGGGTATGCTGTGGCAAAGGATTCTGTTGCATCTTTTCTTACATAATTGTCCCTATCACCTGTCAACCTCAGGAGGTCGAAAGCGGGTTTTCGGTTTTCTGTTCCCCCGGCCTGCTTACTTTCTATATTACTTTTACCCTTTACTTCTCTTTCATCCTTCACTCCCCTTTCACTTTTCAGTTCCCCTTCAACCTTCACTTCTTTTTCATCCTGTACTCCTCTTTCTTTCCTTTCTCCCTCTTCAGAGAGAGTAGACCCCATAGAATGTGCTGCATCCCTCCTCACGAAAGCAGCTTTTTCCGATGCCAGTTTGTAAAAGCCAGAAGGTTTACTTTTTTCGTTTTCCCACCATTCCTCTTTCTCTTTATTTTCTCCTTCTTCCATCTCTACTTCATTTATTTCGAACTCATCACATAATTGAGGGCAGACAGAAGCAAGAGTCTTTATGACTCTTCTGAGCACATAACTGTCCTTTTTTTCAGCCAGGCTCACCAGATCCGAATATGCCTGGTTTTTATCGGACACGTGTGGAAAAACCTTACTGAGAGTATCAGCTGCGGTCCTCCGAACATATTCGTCCTCATCCCCTGTAAGTTCGATAAGTTCCTCCCATACAGAGTCTTTATCTTCCATGCCTGGAAACACATTCACAAGGGCATCTGCAGCAGTGTCCCTGACGTACCCGCCCCTTGACCTGGTGAGCCTCAGGAAATCAGCCCAAACCATGGTTCTGTCTGGCATATAAGGAAATATGGAAATAAGGGCATCTATTGCCTGCTTTCGTACAGGCCCGCTCTCATCTCCCGTAAGCCGGAAAATGTCATTCCATGCCTTTTTGTTATCAGGTACAGACGAAAATACCGAAGGCAGAGCAAGCAGAATTTCCTTCTGCACAGCCTGATCCATGGACTTCCCTGCCAATTCCAGCATCTCTTCCCACGCCTCATTTTTCTTTTTGTCAGGCAAAGAGGAAAAAACCTCTCCAAGGGTCTTTGCAGCCCGTTCTCTGACCTTTAGATCCCCGGATTCGTCTGCCAGTTTCATTAATTCTCCCCATGTATCGTTTTTCCTTTCATCCGGAAGCTCGGGAAAAATCATATTTAAAAAAGAAGCAGCCTTTTCCCGCACATAAGGGTCATCCAAAAAAGTCATTTCAAACAGGTCTTTCCAGGCCTGTTCCTTATCCGGAAATTCAGAAATTACATTTGGAAGCGCACGGATAATTCCCCTGCTTATATCCTCAAGGCTTGATTTTGAATTTACCAGTCCGACAAGATCTTTCCATGCCCTGTCTTTATCAGGCATAAGTGGAAAAACAGAAATCAGAGCATTTACTGCCTTTTTCATTACCCTTTCCGACGGATAAGCTGTAAGGTTTACAAACCTGTCCCAGACCAGTTCCCTGTCCGGTACGTTAGGATAAACCATCTCAAGGGAACTGATGGCCTCCTCCCTTACCTCGCTATCCCTGTCAGAACAAAGCCTTAAAAGGTCTTCAAAAGCCTGTTTTCTGTCAGGAAAGGCCTCAAAAAGAACTCCTAGCTGCTTTGCAGCTTTTATCCGCTCATCCGATACCTGACTGAAAGTCCTATCATGTATCCCGGGCTGATCACTCAAGAATTCCCACCAACTGCTGCTCTATTAGGTTCCTGCTGTGTTATATTCCAGTTTGACAGGTTTATTCTTATAAGTATTGATTTTGAATTTTAGCTGGCAGTAAAAAGAGTATTAAGAGTATTAGACGTCTCCATGAAAGAGATGTCTCCATGAAAGTAAAAATTGGACTGGATCAATTTCTGATAGCTAATCTTCCAGAGTTGAAACATTTCCAGAGATATGAATAAAAACATACATCTTCTTATTCGATTCAAATCTACAGGATATTATAACTCCGGCTACCTGGGTGGAACCACAAATAGACCTTAAAATACAGAAATACTCCCAAAAAGTGGGGAATTGCATGAAAACCTGTTATCTTGATCTGGTTTTGTTTTCTGAGAAAAGAAAGAAAATCCTTCTGTTATAGAGAGAAGGCCCAAAAAACCTTGAAGAAATGAAGATTTCCCTCAATGCCAGTCTGACTTCGGTTGGATGTTCCAATTCAGCAAAGAATTGAAAACCAAGCTTACTGGGCACATTGTTTGATGTGTTTTCTTCAGGAAAGGGCTGCGCTGCAATTGTCATTTCCGGTACTGCCTCAAATGCGATCTGTACAAGTGCCTGAGCCGTCCGCGTAGCTACACCTCTCCCCTCGAACTCCGAAAAAAGTGAAATACACAATTTCCACGCAGTTGTTCTTTGGGGGTGACTTGAATGCACTGTGCCTGCACATTTATTTTCTTCGATCGCCAGGTAACCAATTCAGGGCGGCATATATCCCACACTCATATATAACTCAGCAGTTAAGGTCATTACCTCTTTAATCATGTCTTTAAGATAGTTAATCGGCTTTGCAGCCGTGCCATTTTCGGTTATCTCAATAATATGTCTTACACTCATAAATGTTCCATTATGATCACTCGCTTTAGCACAACAAATGTAACGTCCTGTCTGGAAAAGGACCCAGCATTTACCAGATCAGAATGCATTTTTCAATTCTTTTTTGCTATACGTTCGATCAGTATTGCTATAATTTTCAATCAATAGATGACAATTAGTTATTCCGTTCCTTGATGTCTAGCCAGGTTACAGGGATTACGAGAATAGTGAAAAAAGAACCAGGAATAGAGATGTTTTATTATTTATCTAGTTTTTGAAGCCAATATTATTGAATTATATTACCAAAAATCGTTAATATAAAAATGCCAGCAATATTTTGTATAAAGATAGAGAGCTATATACTGATATTTTAGAATTTATGTCTAATAAGTATACCATCGTAGGCATGTATATATAGTGTGAGCCATATATATAGATGGCAATCAAAGAGTATAACGTTTTTAAGATTTCTGGGTTTTTGATTGATTGCAGTACAGAATACTGAAAAATGAAGATATGATCTAAGGAGTATTTTATGGAGTTAAATGATTCTACAATAAATTTTAGGCAAAAAAATCTCGTAATAAAGTCTCTTCGTTATATGGAAAGACATAAAAAAATTAGTCAATATTGCGATGAATACAAAAAGAGTTGGCCTGAATTATCTTATGACGAGGCAAGTGACTTAATCAGGATTCTTGACAAGATGTCCTGGCAGTAACTATTTTTAGCTTCTTATCCACTCTTTTTATCTAGTTCCAAATTTGTTTTTGCTCAACACTGTTGCTTTAGATAGTTTGAGACAGGGGATATGCCGATTAGCTCCGGGATGACGAGCCATGTTGGTGAATGAGTTTAGATACCGGCATTGTTAATTTTTCCAAATGAAAAAATGAAGATTTTTGAAATCTCAAGCCATAGCAAACCTTTATTTTAGCTATTTCTTTTCTACTGCTTCTTTTTCGCTGCCACTCTAAAGATCTTCAGTTTCTTCATACTCAGGGTATTCAACTTTTCCCATGAAAAAGATACAGTTTGTCCTTCTGTCCTCTGTGAAGAACACGAACGGAGGGTCGTCTTTGAATTCTTTTGGTTCAGAATCCATGAAATGCTCACGCCTATCTTCACTCCCTCCTTTGTCGCTGCAGCAGCTTCCGTACCTTCTTCATGCACATCTATAAAAGTTTGGTGAATTACACTGGATATTTCTAATGGACTGTCACTGATCCCTGTAAGATCTGCAGGACCGAAAGCACACAATACTCAGTTTAATCTCTGACTGAATATGACATTTCGAAAGAAGGGATATCGGTAGCCATTGAGTGCACGGTAAGTACACATGCAGCCTGTGCTTGTGGCCAATTACTGTAATCTCCTGTAACTTTTAGGTTATAGTCAAACCATCTAGATTTCTAAAGCTTCCAACAAAGTATTTATCTGTTATTATATTTATTCAAGTACAGGTTTTGAATTTACTGAAGTCATTTTATTGTGGAACTAAATCAAAGAGAGAAGAACAGAATGTTTTGTAAATGAAGGATGAAATAATGCAGCAACAGGACGTAATAATCAGTCAACTGGCAATCGGGCAATTAACAATAAAGCAACTGGCACAAACAGTTACAGATTCTCTTGAGCCTGTAATTCCGTATCTGGTCATAGGATCCAGAAAAGCGGATGCCGAAGCCGGCAAAAAAGCAGGGCTCGAGGCATGGGCGATTAAGAAAAAATTGTGGGAAAAATTGTGTTCCAGAACACTGCCTGAAGTAAAAGAGGCAGCAGGAGATATGGTTATTGCACCCTCTGATCCGGAAGTAAAACAGGTTCTGGTTCAGGAGGTTATAAAATCGTTTGAAAAGAACCCTGCTTTAGCTAAAGAAATTTCATCCATTCTTAAAGACGGGACTGTACACAGGGTGACACTTAAAAGTTGTTCAGCTGGTACTGCAGTTCAAGATTCAGGTGATAGAACCAGAGTGCTTGAAGAATTTAATGAGCTGCTTGAAAAATTTACAGCAAAAACCAGCACAGTTGTCATCACTACTACCACTACCCAGAATTTGAAGCAACTAGAAGTCGGGCAGGAAAAAGAAGAACTTATGAAAAAAGCTCTTGATTTTGCCTGCCATATCCAGTACGGAGACCTGAGGGCATATGCCCTTTCCCTGATTGTTCCTTATATGGAGGGACCAAAAAAGGGAGAGTACATAAAAAAAGCCCTTTATTTTACCTCTAATATTCAAGACGAAGCCGAAAGAGCCACAGTCCTTTCTTCACTTGTCCCTCACCTGAAGGGACCAGGAAAAGAAGAACTTATTGAAGATATCCTTGACTTCGCCCCTCACATTCAATACGGAGATGCAAAGTTCCAAATCTTTTCTTTGATAGTTCCTTATCTCGATGAGCCCCTGAATAAAGAGCTTATAGAGAAAGCCTTTGATATGGTATCCGGAATTCAATCTGAATATCTGAGGGTGCAGGCTCTTTCTTTGCTCGCCCCGCGCATGCATGGGCAAGGCAAAGAAGAAATCATAGAAGAAGCCATTCAGTTAGCTTCTAACCTTAAAGATAAAGACATGAAATCTGAAGCCTTCTCATTTATTATTCCAAATCTGGATGAAGCAAGAAAAAAAGAAATTTTGGAAAAAGCCCTTGGGATGGCATCCGGGATTAAATCCGAATATCGAAGGGCACAGGCGCTTTCTTTGCTTGTTCCTTATCTTAATGAGGCAGAAAAAGAAAAAATTAGGGAAAAATCCCTGGTTCCGGCACTGTCAGGCGCAGGCGTGTAATACGCCACTCCTTATTTATCAAACACTTTCTTGATTTGGCCTACCTTTTCTTGCGCCTTGCCTTCTCTTTTTTCAGCTTCACCTTCAGCTTCCAGATCTCGATCACCGGTCAGTTCCCCTACGGTCTCCTTGATCTCTCCTTTTGCCCTGTGGTACTTACCTTCAACTTTATCGTCTGTGCTTGATTTCATAATACTCCCCCGTTTCAAGGTTTTTTTAATCTTGGGGAGTGTCACAGCTCAGTTACCTTTCAATAGATGTAAGCCGAAAAACTCCTGAGAATTGACGGCATTACTGGCCGTGATACTCCCACTTGATAGTACTATTATAATAATGAGATAATACTTTTAAAAGCTTCGCTTAATAAAGTTTTTAAGAAAGGGTATCTGGACGCCTGGATGTTTTATATATAAACTAAATTGATGTGTTTTTAAATATCTATTCAATGCCTTAAAATGTTTTTAGTTTTGATTTTGGTACTAAAGTTACTACCGGCTACTTTACAGCCAACCTTTCTCGGAAAATGAAAAAAGAAGTAGAAGAAGAAGAAAAAGACTTCTTCTCAAAAAAGCACCCGCCGTATCTTTTTTCTATTTTTTCCTTCTTTTTCTTTGCCCGTTCCATATCCGGACGGATCAGAATAGGAAGTTATAGAAAAAATTCCCTGGCTTCGAGACTATCTTAATCTCTAGACTACCTTAATATAATTTTATCAATTTTCTTATAGAATTAAAAATACAGGGAAAAGGGTCGACAAACTTTGCAAATCAAAGGGATAGAGACTCAGCATATCGTTTAAGGTAGGAAATGATTGAATCTTCCACAAATTGACAGAGAAAAAAGAAAAGTTTATGTTTTTTATATCCTCACTACTACGCAAACGCATAAAAAGTACAGATACCTGTGAAAATGAGGGATTTTTTCCCAAAATCAAATTGAGTGCGGCCACCCCAACCTTAAGGGCGGGGTATTCGTGACCCTCCGCACTCCCGATGTAATAAATATTTTGTTTCAACTATTTTGATGTTGATGAATTTTGGATTGATTCATTAGCACCTTAAAGTGCTTTTATATTTAACTTCGGATTCCTTAATCCTCCAGAGCTTTCTTAACCTTACCTTTCTTTTCCTGTACCTCCCCCTTTCTTTTTTCAACTGTCCCTTCGGCTTCTGTCTCGGGATTATTAGTCAGGTCTCCTACTGTCTCCTTGATCTCACCCTTCGCCTTGTGAATCTTGCCTTTAGCTTCTTCCTTAGTGCCTTCGTTCATAGTACTCCCCCTTTCTTCTTATTTTATAAATTCTCTTTTTAATTCAGGAGAATGATCACAGCTATAGTGCCCTTAAAAAGATGTAAGCCGAAGAATTTAGAGAATTATCGGCATTATAGGACTTTACCTGCTATGATAACCCCCATTTACGATCTATTGCATATTATAATAATGAACTGATCCTCCTAATACCTTCGCCTACCGATTCAGGTTTTTAAGGAAGGGAGCTTTGCCAGTAAGTGCAAGTATACCGAAAAGTAAAGGCTTTTTCCCCCATTTTTTCCCATCTTGACAACGAGGGTAATTGATGAGTTTTTGATAAACCTAAAACTTAATTCTACCGTAAAGATCTATAATTATGCTGGAACCATATTTAATAAAGAGAAAAAAGTATAAAATATACGTAACTATTCAGATTATAGTTAACGGCGCTCCCTTGAGCGCCGCTATAATACCCTCCAAAACAGGTAATCCGTTCTTTCTAATTGTAGAGATGTAAGCTCTAATTCTGCAGAAAGCTTCCGCTCCTTGTGTTGTTCTGAAAGTTCCTGATATCTTCTGCTGTAGTTTCATCATCCTGATATCTCTTTCTGCTTGATTATTCTCAAACGGAACTTTCAAATCTGTCAGGAATCTCAGGATCTTTTCTTTATGTTCTATAAACCTATCCAGCAGATTCCTTGCTTTAGTTTTTGGATTATTTCCACGTTTTCCTTGCTTTTCAGGATTTAGAGATTGTGGATTTTCTTCAATTCCTTTAATTATGATAGCATCGAACCTTTCTTCCAATGCTTTAATTTGCTCAAAATCCAGTTCTTTGACTTGCTCCTTGCATTCGTCGGTATACTTTTTCATCTCAGTGAGCAGTTCATTCATTTCTTTAGCCCACTGCTGTTTATAGTTCTCTTCAATTCCAGCAAGTTCTCTCTGTAAATGAGCATTACAGAGAGCATGATCACAGTCATAAATGTTGTAAGGTTTCCATCCGTCGTGAACTGCTACTCCCTTAAACTCCAGAAGAATTCCCATAGCATTTATTGCCTCTGCTCCTCTTTTTGAGTGAGGAAAATAACATGTGTATTTATCATTAGAAGCTACATGAAGCC
>NZ_WJBI01000008.1:45484-120202 GCF_020804225.1 Methanosarcina sp. DH2 | reverse complement strand
CTGTCCCTGAGGTTTTCTTCCCTGAGCCTGTCCATAAGGTCTTTCTGGCCGAGCATGGAGGTTGTCATAAGGGCTGAGCCAACAAGGATGATCTTTTGCCCTTTGCGTTTTGCAGCTTCATCTACAACAGTCTCGTTGAGGACATCTACGCCGAGATCAAGAATCTCAAATCCGTTTGCTCCGAGCATGGTTGAGACAAGACGGTGTCCGATGTCGTGAATATCCCCTTCTGCAACAAAGGTGATTGCAAGCCCGGTTCCTTCATCTCCTGCCACTTTGATTCTCTCAAGTTCGGGAGTAAGGATTTCCATTGCACTACTCATGGCTTTTCCGGACATCATAATCTGGGGCAGAAAGATCTCTGCGGCTTCAAACTTATCACCAATGATTTTCATTCCTGGAGAAAGACCCTTTGTGATAATGTCAATAGGCGCAATTCCTGCATCAAGAGCTTCCTGGGTTAATTGTGCACAGCCTGCGATGTTTTGTGTTACGATCGCGTTCGTTAGCTTGTTAAAAATCTCGGTATTTGTCATCCCATCATCACTTCTTTCTGTTTTATGATTTTCGTCCGGTACAGGAAACCTGCCCTGTTTGCCGGGTAACGGAATCTCTTTACCTATTAAACATATATATAACTTTCTTCTAGATTTGATCTATATATATAATTTTCCCTTGAAAAAAGCAAGACTATGGATTCAACTATAAATAATGTTTGGCTAAAGCATAGCCGGAGATTTATAATTCCTATAAAAATAATAGTTAATAAAAACTAAAAGGGTTTCAGTAGAAAGCGCAAAATGCGGGAACAGAGCTCTGTAAGAACAGGGCTCATTTGAAAAAGACAAGAAACATAACGAACGACGCAATGTTTAGCAGAAAGCCAAATACACTTGCTGTAAGCCCTGCTTTTGCAGTTGCGTCCTTGCTCTTTTTGAGGCGGGACCTGGCAAGGGTAATACCTGCAAGGGAGAAGGGTATTGCAAAGGATGTAAAGAACAGGCTACCTATTCCGAACCAGAATGAAAGAGAAAAAAGGACACTTATCAGTCCGAAAAAAAGGCTTAAGATTCCTTTGATGTCAGAATTCCCGTTAATTTTTGTCTCCTCCTGATAACAACATAGACCCAAATAAATAAATAAATAGATAAGTAAATAAATAAATAAATAAATAAATAAATGAGCCCTCAATTCAAATTTTAGAGGCAGAGATTTCTGCTGAGAATAGTTCGATTTTCACTTTTACTGTCTTTTACTGTCTTTTACTGTCTTTTACTGTCTTTTACTGTCTTTTACTAACCTGTATTAACCTTAATAAATTTTACTAACTGTTACTCGCTTTCTGCCTTTATTCGAGCTTCACTCCAATTCGGCCGCCCTCAGATTTTGATTCATACCGCCTCAGTTTCAGGGAGTCATTAAGGCACTCTTCTGTCCTGACGTCGAATCTCCTGCCGTGACAAGGACATGTTAGTACAAAGTCTTCAAGCCTGCCTTTATCCATAGGACACCTTGCGTGAGGGCAGAGATTTGAAAAAGCATGGACCTGCCCTTCCGCTTTAAGTAAGAGCACATTTCTTCCCGAAGGTTCGACGTGCAGAAGCTTTCCTTCTTTCAGGCTGCTTTCCTCAGCCACATAATACCAGGGAGGCTCAAACCCGGAGCTCGGCCCTGTTTCAGGCATATTTTCATCTGGCATGTTATCAGCCCAAAATCGGAATCTTTCGATCTGCTGTACTTTTGATCCTGATGTTTACTTAATTCGAAAATTCTTTTTAATTTTTATTTATACAATACGCTTGATGCCTGTATAAGTTTTGCTGAAAAGGAAAAAGGCGGACAAAAATGTAAGAGAAGAAAAATGGAGGGAGAAAATCACGGGAAAAGAGAATAGAAAAAAATACAGAGAAAAGGAAAATAAAAAATAAAAAAAGAGAAAGAGGGAAACAAAAAATAAAAAGGAGAAAAGGAAATAAAAAGTAAAAAAGAGAAAAATGAAGTTCAGTTCTTAATCAGGATTTCAATTTAATGTAGATTTCCATCTTCATTCAGGATTTTTAAAAGCTCGATTATTGAGTACGACGCCCTGGTAATTCCCATGCTGCGTTTGTCAGTATCAGTACCTGCAATATAAAGGTTTTTGACCGGAGTCCTGATATCCGCAAATTTCCCGTCAATTGTGACTGCAGCTTTTTCGGGGACCATAATCTGTTCATGCTGCATATCGATGTATTTTTCGATATTCGGAAGGGCACGGAAAATTGTGTCATAGGCTTTTTTGAGCTCATGCTCTTCGGTCTGATCCTTGTCTATTACAAAGGAAAAGCCTACAAGCTGCCTGTCCTTTGGGGCAAGGGAGGGGTCATAGTTGCTGATGGGCATTGCCCAGTAGGCAAAGTCTTTGAACCAGATCTCAGAGCCTGTATAGTTGAACTCAGGAAGCTCTTCCTTCAAACCAAGCCATATAGTCAGGCTTTTGCTATGGACGATTCCTTTAAGTTCTTCTTTATAAGCCGGTGGCAGGTCCTTAATAAGCCTCGGGAGCTCGGTTGCAAAACCTGTATAGATCACGAGATCAGCTGAATATACTTCATCAGCCTCCACACCGGAAACTTTTTCACCCTGCACCAGGATGCTTTTTGCCTCGCACTCTTTTTTTATTTCCACAGTTTCAGGGAGGGAATAAAGGATGGCATTCAGAAGGGCTTTTAACCCTTTTCTCGGGTATCCCTGGGAATAATTGACCTTGTTTGTAGCAAGCCTTTCAAGGGATGTGAAGGGCTGAGCTACTTTGTCCACACGGGCCTGCAAAGAAGCATGGAGATGGTATGGAAGTATTGAAGAAAGGATGGACTCAGCAGACTGACGCTTTTTCGGCTCGAGCTTTCCGATCATGGCGTCAAATTGTTCCTGTGTAATGCTGTCCCTGACAAAACTGCTGCCAGAGAGGATACGCTGGGCAGAGGTTTCTCTCATTGACTTTCCCGAAAGAAAACCCGAGATCGTGTCCACAAAGTCATAGGTGTCTTTGCAAAGATTTTTAGGTAAAAAATCATAAACCGACTGGTCCGAGAGGTCTATTCCGAAAGATGAGAGTGTAAGAGCTTTCGTAAGAGCCTGTGAGAGAATAAGCCTATCCTTTCTCGGAAGCACATCAAAAGTCACGAAATCTTTCAGGTTTGAAGGAATTTTGGTAAAAGTACTTTCAGTTCTGACATAGTAGTGCCCGTATTCCTCAAATACAGGCAGAAAATCAAAGTAATTATCTATCAACCTCGGGAGAGGACCTTCGATCAGATGGGTTATTGCATGTGCTCCTGTATCCACCTGATACCCGTCTACCATATAGCTATTGCAGTTTCCCCCGAGATACCGTCCTTTCTCAAGAACAAGGACATTCTTTCCATGCTTGGAAAGTGTCAGAGCAGCCAGAAGCCCGCTTACGCCGGCCCCAACAACAATTACATCATATTTTTTCATTCCTTAAACTACCTCTATTTATTCCAGCAAATCAAGTTTTCAGTTGATGCAGTTCATACACCGTATAATCTGAATTCATAAAAGGATTCCATATATATTGAACATACTTTAACAAAAGTTATGTTCTAAAACTTAACGGAGTACTTTAAACATGGAATATGTGTGGAATTATTTTATATGTAATTTGTGATCTTGCAAAGTTATCTTAAAACTTTCCTTTCTTTTTGTAGAGTAATATAGAGAAAAAAATAGTATTTATAATTAATAGTCCTCGTGCCAGAGATTATCAAATCCGGCTTAGTTATTTACTGCTAATTTTTTTATTGCTTATTTTTTTACAGATATTATTTTGTATTTAAGTAAAACTTTAATCCGGGTGTATTTTTGTACTCATGTCTGGATGCAGGTATCAGAAGCAGTATATAATTTTAACCGAAAGTTGCGGTAGCTTGAGAGAAGAGTTCAGCGGATTCGAATCTCGGCTTTGTACGAAATCATCGGGAACGCGTAACGCAAAAGAATGAAACGCTATTGTAAGACTGCCCACAACCGTTTCATTTTAAAACTGTCCTGACAAAAGATAGTATTCTCTTTTACAATCATTTTAAAATTGTACTGACAAAAGATAGCATTCTCTTTTACAATCCTTTATTAAAAAGTGTTAATCAAATTCTGGCGTTTTAAGAATACGCACTTCCTTCAAGATCTGTTTTTAAAAGTATGTTTTAGTATTTTGTTGCAAATATATTATATAGGGACAATTGGGGATTGGAAGAGAACCATTGAGTTTAAAGTCAATGAGCTCAGGGTTCTGTATAAATTCTCTGAAATAACAAATCTTTGTTAATTTGAGTCGAATGACCTTGATATATTTGTTCATCTACTTTCAGCTTCTTGCAGTAATTAATATAGGCTTTTACAAAGCCGAATTAATTCAATTAAAATAACTAAGTTAAATAATTTCTATTGCGGTCTTAGTGGGGTTCTGGTGTTATGACTGAGAAAGATGAAAAGTATGAACTTGAACAATTAAAGAGAAGCTCATTAGATAAAGAGGAACTTACAGGTTCAGGAATAGATAAAGAAAGGAAAGATTACCTGGACATAATTAACATTATCGAGACTTTAATGCAAGATAAAAGTTTTCCATTGAAAAATGAAAGTGTTCTGACCATTAATAAAATACTCTCCTTCCTTAATAAAGAAATATATACGGATCGAAATTTCACTGAAGCCTGGCTGATCAAAGGCACAGTTCTTTATAAAACAGGAAAATATAATAGTGCAATAGATGCCTTTGATGGTGCTCTGGAAACTATGCCAACAGAGATTTCTAAAGAAAATATGGATATATGGAAAAAAAGTAACAGCGTAAACTATAGATATGCGTTGAAATTCAAGGCTTTTTCCCTATGCAAACTTGGAAGATATAAAGAGGCACTGGATGCACTTGATGAAATCTCAGCCATCTATCCTGCAGATTCTGAAATACAAAAACATAAAACTATGATTCATGCCCTTAAAAAAGAGAAACTGGTTAGAGGAACAAGTGATATTCCTGACAGCTACCCAAAAAATTCTAACACATGGGAGCGTAGAGGTAGAGATTCTTATGAGCTGGGTAAATACGAAGAAGCATTAAAGGAATTCGATAAGGGTCTTGAGAGTAATCCTAAAGACGCAGATATTTGGGGAAACAAAGGTTCCGCTTTTTACATGCTTGGCAGGTACGAGGAAGCTCTGGAGGCATTTAATAAGTCCCTGGAAATTAATCCTAAGAACGCAAATGCCTGGAGCTTTAAAGGTTCTACTCTTTATAAGCTTAACAGACCCGAAGAAGCCCTGAAAGCATTTGACAAAGCACTACAAAAGAATCCGAATATACTTGAAGCCTGGTTAAATAAAGGGGCTATTCTCTTTGAACTTGGAAGATATAATCAATCATTATCTGCAATGGAGAATGTCTTAAGAATTAATCCTAAAGACATAGATGCTTTAAATTTAAAAAACTCTATCATCCATATACTGGAATTAACGGAGAATAACTAAATTTATCGAATACAATTAAGAAACAGTTCTAAAGATAACTATGCTTTAAGTCTTACGGGGCCTATCCTCTTAAAGCAGGATCAAAAAACATGATCAGTAGAATAGATTGTTAAAGACATTTGATGAAGTGGCAAAACAAAACTCAGACTCAGTTAAAGCACAGATTAATGAAGGGTCTGCTTTTTATAAGCTTAATCGTACAAAAGGACACCGAGCTTCTTCAATAATGCATTAAAAATTGATTCTCAAAATTTGTATAGTCTGGTCTTTTTATAGTCGGTCTTTTTTAGTTAAGTCGGTAAATTTTTGCGCTTTTTAAACCTGGGCAAATGAGGAGTTCTATGCTTTTCTACAAAATATCAGGAGAAAGGCAAGGCCTCAGATACCCTATTTATCCCTCCAGATTCCCTGTTTATCTCTCCATAGCCCACTCTATTATCAGCACAGCAGCATCCCGGAAGCCAGCAGTACAAAATGTATCAGGAGACAGGGGTTAGGGAGACAGGGTATCAGGAAACAGGAAGTGGGAGTTTAGTCTGATAAAAAAATATAAAATAATACGAAGAACCTTTAAGAGCCGCTGAAGTAATAGAGGTAGAAAAAGAAGTAGAGGTGGTAAAAGAGGTGGAAAGTTGAAATATAGTACCATTATTTTTGATTTTGACTACACACTGGCAGATGCAACAGATGGTATTGTATCAAGTTTTAACCACGCTTTCAGCGGGCTGGAAATTCCCGGATGCGACAGTGAAAGCATAAAAAGAACTGTCGGGTTATCGCTGGACGAAGCGTTCATACAACTGACGGGCTATAAAGATGAAATCCTGATAAATCGCTTTAAGAATTTATTCAGAGAAAAGGCTGATGAGGTCATGTCAAAAAACACCGTACTTTTTGACGATACGGTAAACACATTGCAACGGTTAAAGCAAGATGGCTTTAATACGGGAATTGTAACTACAAAATATCATTACAGAATAATCGAAACATTAGATCTGCACAGCGTTCTGGATTTAATAGATATTATTGTTGGGAGAGAAGATGTTAAAGTACCAAAACCGTCTCCTGAAGGGTTATTACTTGCAATTGACAGCCTTAACGCACAGTTAAATGATGTGCTGTATATTGGAGATAGTCTGGTAGACGCTAAAACAGCTTTAGCAGCACATGTGGACTTTGCGGCAGTAACCACAGGAACAACAAACGAAAAAGAGTTTTCACAATATCCGTGCATAAGGATTTTAAAGAATTTATCGGAACTTTTTAATCAATGAGACTATCCCAAAACTCGATTACTTTTCTGAATAATGAATCTTGAATAATCAGCCGGATTTAGGGTCATAGAAAATACTTATCCGGTAGAAGGAGTAAATCATTTCCTGTCAGTCACCCGTTTATACGAAAATGAAAACCTTCCGGAAACCGAGTCATTTGATCTCCTGATAGTTATGGGTGGGCCCATAAATATTTATGAGTATGAAAAATACTCCTGGGTGAGGGAAGAAAAAGGTTTTCTCGAAAAAGCCATTGCACAGGGGAGCAGTAATTTGGATCTGCCTTGGAGCTCAGCTTCTTACTGACGTCCTAAGGCTGAGATATTTAAAAACAATTACAGGGAGATAGGGTGGTTTCCAGTATCTGCGGGAAAAGAAGAGATATTCTCGAGCTCCCTGATTCCTCTGCTCAAAGGTACCCTGAAGAATTCACTGCGCTTCACTGACATGGAGACACCTTCAGCCTGCCGGAAGGAGCAAAAAGGCTCTTTGAAAGCGAAGCCTGCAAAAACCAGGGGTTTATTTATGAAAAAAGGGTAATCAGGCTGCAATTTCATCTGGAAATGAACAACCAGACAATCAGAAATATAATTGAAAACTGCAGGGATGAACTCGTTGAGGGAAAATACATTCAGAAAGAAGATGAAATACTGGATAGAGATGATCTCCTTAAAGAATCCAGAGAATTAATGTTCAGGTTGCTGGACAACCTTGAAAAACAATTGTCTTCCGGCCTATCTTGAAAATCTTATGTTTTAATTATAGATTTATAATAATGGAATTCCTGAATTCAATCAAATTCTATGAAGGTCCATAGAATATAAGCTTCCTCCACAGTAATATGTACAAGAATGATAATAGATACAAAGAATGATAATAGATACAAAGAATGATAATAGATACAAAGAATGATAATAGATACAAAGAATGATAATAGATACAAGAATAAGGACAAATACAAAGAATAAGAACAGATATTACATTTCTAAACGAAATGAAGCATTACAGGAAAAGCTGTGAATTAATCCTCGAAAAACCAGATTAAAACCAGATTAATCTAGCGTGAAAATCGTAGAAACTTGAAAGTTGACTTCAAAGAGTCAACTTTTAAGTTCTAATTTTAGTATATTCAGTAAATTGAGCTGGCTCTCAGTTCATCACCTGAGAGTTTCCCAATCAATAAAGTTCTTTATCCACAATTTTCAATTCTGTTATCGTGGATGTTTACATTTGTTTCTTTTGTGTTTAAATGTACTACTGCAGGTGCATCCAGGTCATGGAAATAGTTTCCAGAGGCTTCTATGTTTTTAAGAGTTCCCTGTAATTCTAAACCTGCGTATCCACCGCCGGATGTGGTACATTCATTGTTTATCATGGTTCCATCAGTAACGGAATCGAATCTAACGGACGAATTGGTCCTGTTAATAAAGTTAGAGTTCTTAACTGTAATACCGTTTACATGATAGGCATATACGCCGTCATGTCCACATTTGTTTACAGTTATCGTATCTATCATTATATTGCTGGAGTTTGAAATAAGCAGGGCATCATTACATCCGTTCTGGAATGTAACATTCTGAACTGTTAATCCATTACAGTTTATTATAGTTGCCATGTTATAGATTGAAGTTCCGAGCTTGACGCCAGGATAATAGTCACTCTGACTACCATCAACAGTTAAATTTTCTATTACAACATTGCTTGCAGAACCGCCTCTGATCATAAGCATAGCTTTCTTTTCTGCAATACTGCTCTCACGCCCGCCCCAGACTGGTAGTCCTTTGGCAAGCTTAATTGTTACACCGGAATCTCCAGAAAGGGTTGTGTCGCTGCCGATCAGAAGAGAATCGCCGATGTCATACGTGAATGGGCCTTTAAGCTGGACAGTTGTGCCCGGATTTCCTGCTGCATATTCAAGTGCCTGGTTAATCTGAATGTGATCGTCTATTCCATCACAATTGTAGTCTCCACTTCCATCTCCGGCAACTGTTATTATCTGTGTGTTCTCTCCGCCTAATACTGTAGGTACGGTTGTTAAAGTAAGGCATATTGCAAGGAATAGGGTTCCTAGCTGTCTATTTAGCATCGTATCACCTTTGGGTTGGATTTTAGAATTTGAGTAAACTCAAAAACTTAGAGTAGTTTTATATTTTTTCCCAAAGCCGGTACGGTTGTTAAAATAAGACCTATTATCAGGAATAGGGTTCCTGGATGTCTATTTAGCATCGTATCACCTTTGGGTTGGATCTGTAAGGACTAAGTAAACTCAAAATTTCATAGTAAACTATACTTGTCCCAAATATCTCTCAAAATTCCATATTACGTACTCGTAATAGTTTTTCCGAACTGTTTGATCAGATTGATTCTGTACCTGGATCAATCAGGTACCTAATTCTCTAATCATGTCGGGTCTATGCTGTTATTCAAAATCTGTATTACGTCTGCGTAATATTTTGAACCTATCCAATTAGGTTCTCTGCGATTTTTGTGGGGCGAACACTTTGCACACAGAGTCTCCATTATCCAATCACATATAGGGATTAGTCATTGGAAATGGCCGGATATTAGAAGTTTCGACTTCTACCGATCAAAATTTGCTACTGACCACGGGACATTACTCCTCTGGTCAATATCTCCTGTTTTAATTATCACGGCATTTAGTCAGGTCAACTCTTCTTTTGAAAATGTTTCCATTCACATGTTATTGAATTACTGAACTGACAATCAAACCCTATGCGGTCCTATTATAAAGTATTTTTGGTATTTTATTAAAATAATTTATACAGTTTCCCGTCATTTCAGGGAATTACAAGTTTTCAAGTAGATGAAAAAGTAGAGTTTTGGAGGAATTATTGCATTAATTAAAACCTAAAAACACATTTTGTAGACGTGACGCTCAAAAAGGCAAAAGGCCCGGATATCAGACTGGTACTTTTACCGATCCATTCTTCTGGCTTAAATAAATTAAATATTTTTTAGATGTATGGAGAAAAACTTTTCAAAAGAATTCCTTTGATCAGTTCCATGATTAAGAGATAAGTTATAATTAAATACGTAGAGTTAGTCGAATCAAGATAATTCGTTGAAACCCGAATGAAATCAATCCAGGAACAGAATAAAAGGACAATTAATTGTTGGGACAATTCGGCTTCCAGGATAGACTATTTAAGGAAATATTATTATAAGTTAATTTCTGAGAGAGCCTACTAAGGTTCAGAAAGATATCATTAAATCAGAAGGATATTTATCAGTATGTGCGGAGAAATTGAAATTGGACAACAAATTTCCTTTTTGTTAATCATCTCCTTTTTTTAGCCTTTAACTCTCTGTTTGATATTGATTTTTCATTTAGGTTAGTTTTATTTCTTATTTTTTCCCCCAGCTATCCATAAACAACAGAACTTTGAATTACTCCCTGCAGGATGCTGCGCAAGAACCGGGACATGGGCATCCCTATTTCTTTTCAGCATCATTCCAGAAAACAAAATGCCCTCGTTGACGGCATGAAAAATTGAAGTACAGGATATTTCCTGCTGGGACCCAATTATATCCCTGCATGGAACCTTCACATTACATTGATAGTTACATGACAGTTACATTTACAGGGATGAAACTGTAAGGAAGATATCCCGTCTGGCCCCCCTGTGAAATTTCGTGCTCGCAAGTTCCTTGACTAATATTTCCAGACATATGGATTTAGACCTGAAGTCTTATTTTTACCCGACAGGTAGTTTTAACCACTTTTCACTCAGGTAAACACAAACCGTTAAATTGCCAGGAAACGAGGTTGCAGGCATATATCTTTGTTATTGCAAACTCCTCAAGGTTCCAGAATAAATGTCAATATACAACTGAGATTTGAGATCAAAGATATTTTACTTTTATAAAAATATTGATGACTAATTCTATCAATATAATAACTAAAAAATAAATCAACAAGTAAATTAAATTATTATAAATAAATTAAAATTATATGAGTTTATGTCGGCATATAAAGTTAGAAAGGCTTTATATCGACAGATAGTGGGGAAGAAAATGAAAGGTAGATTACTTTCGATATTGTCAGTTTTTATGATTTCGATTTTTGTATCGACAGTGGCTTCAGCCGTGTAATATACAAAAATTGTCAGTGGCTCTGAGCCTGCTATCGATATTAGTAAAGTAGCGTGGACAGATGATGGTGTTATTCATGTATACAACCTGACCACTAAAACAGACACTATAATTAGATCTTCTGCAGCGTCTCATCCGGCTATCTCTGGCAATAAGCTAGTATGGCATGACGAGAGCACTGGAGTGCCAAGGCTTACTGTGTATGATCTCAAAACAAGGGTCATGTCTTACATACTAAAGATGTAGACAGCAGCAGCGTTCCTTCTATTTACGGCAATATAATCGTGTGGGGTAGAAAAATCATACCATATTTACTTATAATGTAGTAGAAGTCTACAATGTGACAGTTGAGTGGAACATTACTACCGGTGGAAAAGAGCCAAAAATAATCACTCACTCAGTGGTCCACGAAAGAAATACAGCTGTTAACAGTGACGTACAGTTTGATGCACGTACTCATAAACAGGTTGACGGTTTCGTCCTGACGGGCTTTATTGGAGAGCCTGCAGCTACAGGCTCTATTCCCACAGTTGGGGACATCTTCAACCCGAACCATGGAACTGAAAGCGCCGGAAAACCTATTACTGCCGTAGAGCTTGTCAGTAGCTTGTCCACTGGCGGAATGTATGTTAACTTCGACGACTCGTCGGTATTACTTGAGTAACACGATAATTATTAGCAACTTAGAATCTAGATCCAGGGTATGATATTTTACCCTGAAGACCTTTTTTGCTGATTATCAAGCTAAAGAGCTTTTCCGATTTTATAATCCAATCTAAATTTTCCATAAGCTACGCTTCTTGGCATATTCAATTGATAAAAGAAGCCGATCCAATTCTAAAAGCTCCTTCTTTTCGACCACTTCTTCAGCAGAATCTTTTTAAGAACTCGATCGCAGGAAAATTAATACGTATTTTCAGAATTAGGCCCCAAAAAATATCAGGCCAGCTCGTATCTCTTTGTCGATTTCAGGGCAGCCGGAAATCGTTGCGAAAACAGCATGAGGAGTATTAGTTTTATAACAACAAAAAGGCGATAATCAAAACTAAAGTAAATAATAAACCGTATGTACCAATTATCACATTGTTCTGCTGCATGGGGAACCTTCCGTAAAGATGTGTAAAATATCTCCGATAGTTGATTTATAATTATAAAAAAACCGAAATCTACAGTATTATTTATGTAGAATAAGGATAAAAAGCTTTCTATTTACGCTCAGGGAGAAACTTTTTTACACAGCCCACTTACTTACTTACTTACTTACTTACTTACATACTTACATACTTACATACTTACTTACTTACTTACAGGATTAAAAGAGCAATTTCTTCAGATTTGAGAGCCTGAACTATCTTTGCCTCGAAATATTATGTCCAAAAAACTGACCCTGAAATACGCCATTTGAAAAGAGTAACTCTGAAAAATTCTATCCTAAAAAAGTAACCCTGAAATCGAGGAAAACTGAAACTTCCTTCCACCTTCCTTTTTTTTCAGGGCCTCTACACGATTACTCTTTTGCAGGTTCACACTTCCTGCTCTACTTCCTGTCTTTGCACCTTTTCCAGGTCTTTCAAAGTCCCTCTTACAACAACGTCTCTTTTCGAGGCTTCTTTTTCCGGACCTGGTATAAAGTGTGTGATGAGTCATGTTCCGCTGTTTTGAGCCATGGCCATTTTTTCTACAACGTCCTCTGCCGGGCCGGCCAATAAACTGGAACTATTGTCAACCTGTACAACCTGCTTGGAAAAGCCAGGGGAGCCCTGGATTTCCTGCGGTCCAGGGTGAACTTCAGGTAATTGATTGGAACCACAAAGAAAATGCTCGGTTCCATATCTAAAATGATTTTTTTGCATCTGAGCTTCATGGGAAACAGTATCAAGCATGCCCGGAAGAAAGCTTTTATCCTTCTGAAAGTCGAATTAACGCTTCCTCCTGGATTACCATCCCTTACCCCACTGGGGCTTGAGGTCAGATCCAGTACAAACTGATTAGCGCTAACAAAATAAACACTAAACTAAAGGTACCAATTATCACTTTATTTTGCTGCATCATTTTGTTTTGCTGTATCATTTCATCCTGTTGCATACGAATCTTCCAGACCAAATATCTCCGATAACTATTTTTTGGTGATTCACAGAACCGGAATCCGCTATCCTAGTTATGTGATCCGATGATAAAGACCTTTCTATTTACATTCAAGGAAGGATTTCTTTCAATGCAATCTTAATATATTATACAGGAAATCTTACACAGGAAATCTTACACAGGAAGTCTTTTCCATTTTTCAAATTATCTATAAATCCGGGGCTCGATTGATGCTGCATTTCAATACTACATTATATAAACTGAGGAAACCTATTTTTTGTAAAAGGGAATCCAGAGTGGGAACGCAATGGCAAAAAGGTTAAAAGTTGCAAACCCGGCCCGTTGCATAGGCTGCTATTCTTGCATGATGGCCTGTGCCAGGACCTGGTACGATACCATATCTCTGAAAAACAGCAGGATTGACATCCAGACAAAAGGCGGAATCGAAACTCCTTACGCTCAAATTGTCTGCCATGCCTGCATCGACCCTCCATGTATGAGAGCGTGCCCGCTTGGCGCGCTGACCAAACGGAAAGGGGGAGGGGTCAACCTCAATGAAGAGATCTGCGATGGTTGCGGAAACTGTATAGAAGCCTGCATAATGGGGGCCATTCATCTTGACGCGGAAAAAAAAGCGGTTATTTGCAAGCACTGCGGGGTCTGCCCGAAGTTCTGCCCTCATGATGTTCTGGAAATGATTGAAGTAGAAGATAGCGGAGAAATAAAGGTTACTGACACAGGCCCGGTTGAGGATACAAACCCGGTTAGCCCTACTGCATCCCATAAAGAACTTTACGGGGAAAAGGAATCCGGGGAGGAAAAATGACAACAGAGCAATATGCTATTCCAGGTCTTACAAATGTACTTTATATTGACCTGACCAGCCAGAGTTATCATATTGAGGAAAGGCCGGATCTTTATGAAAAGTATCTTGGAGGCATAGGAATTGCCACAAACCTCATGCTTGAAGAGTATAAAGAGGGGACAGGTCCTCTAGATCCTGAAATGCCACTAATCTTAAGCACAGGACCTCTCTCAGGTGTATATCCAACCTGCACCAAAACCGTTGCATTATTCCGCTCTCCTCTTAACGGAGAACTCGGAGAATCCTATGCAGGTGGCCACCTTGCTATGTCCATGCGTTATTCAGGATACGAAACAATTGTTATAAAAGGGGCTTCCCGATACCCTGTTTATGTGGCAGTTCACGATGATAAGGTTACTTTCAGGGACGCGTCTTCCATATGGCACCTATCTTCAGCAATTGACGTGGGGAAAATCCTCCGCGAAGTAGAGCCCGGAGCAGGCAGGCGCAGTATTATCCGGATAGGACCTGCAGGAGAAAAAGGAATCACATATGCAAGTGTTAATGTTGACACCTATCGCCATTTCGGGCGCCTCGGGTTAGGAACCGTTTTCGGGGCAAAAAAACTTAAAGCCCTTCTGATTTCCGGAAACAGGGAGATAAAAAGCCCTGAGCACAAGGCCTACAGAAAGACTGTCAGCATGCTTTACGATACAATTGTGAAAACAGGACTCACCGAGAAGTATCACAACCTGGGCACGAGCGAAAATATCCTGGTCTTAAATGAACTCAAAGGCCTTCCTACCCGAAACCTGCAGGAAGCTTCTTTCGAAGGAGCCGAAACGATATCGGGAGAGGTCTTTGCGGATAAATACCTTATCCGGCGGGTTTCCTGTGCAGGCTGCCCCATAGGCTGCGTCCATATAGCTATGCTAAAGCGTCAATTCTCAAAAGCTCATGAGTACGAGACCCTGAATATTTCCTATGATTTCGAACTGATTTATGCTCTTGGTTCGAATCTTGGAGTGGCGGACCCTGAAGCCGTGCTCGAACTTATTGATGCCTGCGAAAAGGCCGGGGTCGATATAATAAGTATGGGAGTGGTGCTTGCCTGGGCTACGGAGATGCAGCAGCGAGGAAAAATCTCCACTCAAGAGACCATTGGGCTCAAACTGTCATGGGGAGATAAAGCCTCTTACCTCCGGGCAATAGAGCTTGTAGTCCAGGCTCCTAACGAATTCTATACAGCCCTTGGAAAAGGTGTGGATTATGCCTCAAAAAAGTACGGGGGAGAAGAATTTGCAGTCCAGCTGGGAGGGCTGGAAATTCCAGGTTACCATACCGGACTTGGAAATACACTCGGGCTTAGTGTAAGCTCCCGGCACTCTCATCTTGACAACGCAGGCTATGCAGCAGACCAGGCTGCGTTTAACCGCCCGATTCCGGACGAGAAAATTGTTGAATACATAATAGAAGAAGAAGACCGCCGCAGTGTTCTGAATTGCATGGTTGCCTGTCTCTTTGCCAGAAATGTCTACACATACGAAAATATAATCCTGGCCCTTAAGTCTATAGGGATAGAAAGAACCGAAGAAGAATTGAAAGAACTGGGCAAGGATATTTTCAGGAAAAAACACGAACTAAAAAAGAAATTCGGTTTCAGGTTCGAAAATCTCACTCTCCCAAAAAGATTTTTTGAAACTGCCTCGACTACCGGGATGCTCGAAGAAGAAAGGGTAAGGAAAGCAATTGAAATGTATAGAGAAAAAAGGGGAGTTTAAGGCATCTCAAATCTGCTGCAGCCTGAGATGCCTCAAAGACAGATTAAGATCCTGTAATAAGAGATTATGGATCAATTTAAAAAACCCCGAAGTTATGTTTATCACCCTATATCCTGTTATTCGAGAGCGTATTTTCCATACCGCATTGACTGGTAGAAGCCCTCATGCGCCAGGAAAAAGGGTTTTACTTAAGGGGTTAAACACTTGAGCTTTCAGATGTTGTAAGATCCTTATTTGCCTTAATTTTGTCCTCAATTTTTTCTTCAGGGACTTTCTCAACTTTTATTTCGACTATTTCATCGACCCTTTCTTTAACGTCCCCTCCAATCCAGCGGTCCATAACCTTGCAGGTCACAAGGTCTCCTGCTACATTCACTGCAGTCCTGCTCATATCAAGAATCCTGTCCACTCCCATTATGAGAGCTATCCCGCTTGTAGGAATCCCTACGCTGCTGAGAATCATGGCAAGGACAACAATTCCCACCCCCGGAATCGAAGGTGTCCCTATGGAAGCTGCAACAGCCATAACCATTACGAAAAGTAGCTGGAAAGGCCCGAGTTCTATCCCGAAGACTTCAGCCAGAAAGACTGTAGCTACTCCCTGATAAAGGGCAGTCCCATTCATATTTACTGTGGCTCCGAGAGGGACTACGAACTGTGAAATCGAAGGCCTGACACCTAACTTTTCTTCTGCGGTTTTGATAGATAAAGGCATAACTGCAGCCGAGCTGGACGTGGAGAAAGCAAGGAGCATAACGTCTCTTATGGCTTTAAGGAATTCAAAGGGGTTATACCTTGCAACAAAAGTGACGATAAGGAGGTTCAGGCACATAAGGAGCAGCAGGCTTGCAAGTACTGTGCCCACATATACCGCCATTCCGAGAAGAGCTTCGATTCCCAGTTTGATGGTAAACTTGGTAAGAAGTCCGAAAACTGCAATCGGAGCAAGAGACATGCTCCATTTGACCACTGTCATACAAACGGCCTGTACGGAGGTCAGGAAGCTGACCATTGGAGTTGATTGGTCCTTATTCAGAGACACAAGGGCAATACCTATTATTATTGCAATGATTACAACCTGCAGCATTTCTCCATTAACCATAGCTCCGAGAGGATTAGAAGGCAGGAGACCTCCAATAAGCAATGAGGGCAGAGTAAGAAATGAAGGATTGAAACTTAAGCCGGCCGATCCTACCTGGACCTCGCTCCCCAGTGCACTCTCAATAAGGTCTCCACTTATATACTGCCCGGGTTGGATATAAAGCGCCATTCCCAGACCAATAGCAGTTGCAATTGCAGTCGTTATTACAAAATAAATAGCTGTTGAAACCCCTGTCTTTTTGAGGGCGGTCATGCTCTGGCTTGAAGCCACCCCAAGAATAATGGAGGCAAAAACAAGTGGGATTACAATCATCTTCAGGAGCCCGAGGAAAATATAACCCGGCAGAGCAATCCATTCTCCCATGATTTCTGCGGAAACGGGATCAACGTACCCTCCAAAAGGGCCGAGGAAAAGCCCCATAAATACTCCGAGCCCCATTGCTATAAGAATCTTTAGCCAGAGCTTCTTTTCAAGTAAATCACGAAGCTGATTGCTAAGGTTTTTAAGGGAATTGTTTCGCCTGAAATCCAGAGGGTAATAAATACGCGTGATTCCTTCAGTGATTTCTTGGCGAAGCAGCCTGGTCTCCTCTGCAATTTCCTGAGCAAATTCTCTCGGATTCGGGATATAATGGTTTTCCTTGTCTTTCATGGGGGATCACAATTAAAAATCGCTGGGGTCTCAAGAGTCTGTTTCTTCTTTTAGAAATTTAGTTATTCAGGTAATTACTTTTACATTAAATTATATAAAAGCTTAGAAAAATACATAATAATTCATTAAGTTCCAAAAAATGAAAAAAGCTTTGAAGAAAAATAGATCATGCAGAAAAATAAAAGAAAGAAACTTTTTAAGTTGTTATTATGATGCGTATAATAGTCTGATTTTTTAATTTATGGGCTCTTAGTGTTATAAATAGTCCTATTTTATATGCCCATGAGCGAGTATTATATACGGTAGCCATTTATGAGCATTTAATGTTTAAGATAATGAGAAGTTAGGAAAAATAAAGTAAAAAAAGCTCGAGAAGAAAATCTTAAAGGCAAAAGAAAAAGTAGAAAATAAGGGAATATTACTTCATGTTCCCTTATTTTCTAAATTGTTTAATTTCTAAATTGTTTAGTTTCTAAATTATTTAGTTTCTAAATTGTTTAATTTCTAAATTGTTTAGTTTCTAAATTGTTTAGTTTCTAAATTGTTTAGTTTCTAAATTATTTTAAGATTCTTTTCTTTGCAAAGAATACTGAAGCAAGGATTCCGAGAACCGCAAAGGTACTTTCGAATCCAGGTGTACTCTTTTGTACACCATTTGTTTGTTCTTCTCCGGTAACTGTTCCTGTTTCTTCTTCAGACGGAATGATTACTGCATTACCAAGCTTGTCTCCTGTAATTGCATAGCGGGAGAATCCCGGTGTTTCTGCCGTGAAATAGTAGTATTCTTTGTCTTCAGAGGTCATTTCTGTGACAAGCGCGTTCCATTTTTCGTCATGGAATCTGTTTATCGTTATGGTTGAGACACCAATATTGTTTTCTTCGACCCAGCTCTTTGACACCCTGAAGTTAATGGATGCTCCATTGATATTGCTTCCACTTTCAAACCGTTCGTTTCCGACCAGGATGTTCATCAGCTGGTAGACTTCTCCGTCAGGTTTTTCTCCGGAACTTCCGTCAAGCACCTCAATCCTTACTATGACATTCCCGGAGTACTGTTGTGAGGTAAAACTCAGTCCCAGTATACCGGAAACAGGATTGTTGAAGCTAAAGCTTGTTTTTGATCCTGCAGCAACTCTCTTCTGTGCACTGTCAATACCTGTAACTCCGGAACTTCCGCTTGATGGAATGTAGTTAGCAGAACTTTTTTGCCTGGTCGTTGTGGAAGTAGGGATAATTGTAAGGGGCAGATAGTCAGACGTTCCGTTTATAATTTCATAGGAGGAATCTGCAATTCCGTCTTTATCAGCGTCAGTGCAGTTTTCGGAAAAGCCCGTTCCGTTAGGATTTGCCCAGTAGTTACCTCCCAGGTACGGACCGCAAACTATACTTTCCCCTGAGGTTTTGCTGATGTTCCAGGTGTTGTTTGCCTCGCTGTTAATTAGGGTATTGTTTACGTTGTTGAAATAATTGTTATAAATAGTGTTATTTGTGCTTTCAGGACTTCCCATACTCTTCATCAGCCCGCTGCGTGCCATAATTTCAACATATTCAAGATCAAAGGCAAGCCCTGCCAGACTGTTCTGATCCAGTGTATTGTCACGGATAAGACTGTTATTTACATTATAGAGAATTAGTCCGTAGGAGTTTCCGGACAAAGTATTTTCTGAAAAAGTGCCTTCTCCTGTTACCAGTAGACCGATATCACTCCCTTCGACAGTACAGCCTGTGACCGTATATCCGGTCCCTGTACCTTCCTCGGGATTAATAACCAGAATTCCTCCGGAAGTGCAATTAGTTACGGAACAGTCACTTATGCTGAAATTCTCACCCAGGACTGCAACAAGTCCGCCCTGACAGTTTTCAAGAGTATTGCTTTCAAAGGTTGCGTTCACAGGTTCATAGAGATAAATTCCCCAGACCTGACAAGAGTCCTTAACGGTGTTGCCTTTGAGTCTGATATCTTCTGGAGAATCAAAATAGATTCCATACCCTGATACCCGATTTATGCCGACAATGGGGGAACTGACAGTGGGGAAATTTCCAGCATTATAGATCCTGATCTTCCCTGTTACATTCAGAACCATGTTGTCCAGAAGTTCTACACCGGAAGAATCAGCTGCATAGATCCCTATATATCCAACGTCCCGTATCGAGTTGCTTATAAGCCCGATATTCTGGCACCTGCTAAGAAGAACTCCTGTGTTATCTGTCTGGTTAATAATATTATTCTTAATCATCAGGTTCTCTGAATAAACAGAACAGATTCCACATCCAGGAGATTCAATACCTTTGCTGACAAGGGAGGAACTGACAGATGAGAAGTTCCCGGCTGCAGGCAGCTGCATATAAGTTATATTCTGAACGGTATTACCCAGAAGCTCCATACTGGCAGAGTCTACTATATAAATTCCCACACCCACATATCCTTCTATATCACTTACTGCGTTTCTCGCAAGCTTGATATTCCGGGATTCTTCAAAATAAATTCCATATCCCGATTCCTGAATCCTGCTGACAAGGGGAGAATTCCCAGTATAAGTATGTCGAGTCTCACCTGTTACATTCTGAACGACGTTGTCCAGAAGTTCAATACTGGAAGAATCAACCGCATAAATTCCCGTACCCCCTATATCCCTTACAAAATTGCTCATAAGACTGGCATTCTGGCAATTTGCAAGATAAACTCCTTTGTTATTTATATGATCAATAGTATTGTTTTCAAGCCTTAGACCATGTGAGTCAATAAAACAGATCCCTGTTAAGTCATAAGATATGCCCTGCACGAGATTTGAGTTTGTTAGAGTACTTTCTCTTACTCCAGCATCAAATAGCATGGATGTACCGGTTACATTCTGAACCGTGTTGTCCAGAAGTTCTACATCGGAAGAATTAACCGCATAAATCCCCCTATATCCGATTTCCTGTACAGAGTTGTTCACAAGATAGGGGTTCTGGCAGTCTGCAAGATAAATTCCTGTGCTATATATCCTGTCGATGATGTTATTTTCAAGCCTCAGGTTCTCGCAATATGCAGAATAGATCCCGGAGAACTCAGGTCCCTCGGACAGTACGAGGTTCGCATTAATGAACTTATTTTCCGTCAGGAGAGTATTTTCCTCGCCTCTTACAAGCTGAGAGTTTCCAGAAGCGACACGTCTGCTAATTGATTCTTGAATAGAATTGCCTGTAAGCGTACAGTTCTCGGATACTAAGGTGGCAATTCCAAGCATGGAATTCCTAACATTATTGTCCGTAAGTATGCAGTTCTGAGAACCAAGGACGCCAATTCCAAGTGTGAAGTTCTGAATATTATTGTCCGTAAATGTGCAGTCCTCAGAACCAAGAGCAGCAATCCCGAATATGGGTTCTGGAACAAAATCGTCATTGAAGGTAAGATTCGTAGACTCAATTGTAACATTCCTGGACTCGACCAGCTCAATTCCAAACATTGAGTTTTCGACCGTACTGTTCGAAAGTCTGACATCCTGAGAAGAGTAAACCGTAACTCCGTATATGGTATTATTTATGGTATTGTTTTGCAGTTCCGAACTGGTATTGTATAGAAAAATTGCGTATATGTTGTTTTTCAGGACAAGATCCTTAATTTCGACATCTCCACAGTTTATGCAGTAGACAACCCCTGCATCGCTTCCAATTGAAGGATCGGGATCTTCTTCAAGATAATAGACAGATTTTCCGTCAACAAGATTGCTGGTGTCGATTATATTCCCTGTCGCATTATCAAAGTTGCTGGAGTAAACATCAAAATTGTAGTTATTTCCAATCATGATATTGTCTGTAAGAGTACAGTTCTCACTGTCAAGGAGGCCGATTCCATAAGTTCCTGAACTTGCGGTGTTGTTTCTCAGGACACATTCATCGGAATTAACCAGATAAATGCCATCTGAGTTTGTAACTGCATTGTTGGTCAGAGTACAGTTAATAGAATCCTCGAGTAATATTCCCTCTTCCACGGTATGCGAGATTGTGTTGTCGGCTATGGTACAGTTACTGGAAGTATCGAGATAGAAGCCCTTTTCCGCAGAATCAGTAATTGTGTTATTGGTCAGACTGCATCTGCTGGAACTCTCTATCTGGACACCGCAGCCAACTCCAGAGAGCTTGTTATTTGTAATATTAGCTCCTGAAAACCCGCTCATATAAATTCCTGTAGAACCTGCCCCGGTGATGTTGAAGCCGCTGATAGTCACATTGTTAGCAGTTATTTTGAAATTATGGCTCAGCACATTCAAGCGTTTCACAATTGTATCCTCAGGATTTCCAGAATAAGAGAGGATACTTATGTTTGCCACACTAACATTCACATTCTCAGTGTACGTTCCAGGATAGACAAGAATTGTGTCTCCGGAACTGGAGTTGTTTACCGCAGCCTGGATAGTTGTATAATTTCCATTACCTTCTGCATCCACATATAACGTGGAAGGTACAGACGTAGCGGCTGCGGTTCCATTCAAGACAAGAATGATAAAAAATGCAATTGTTAGGAATTGCAGCTCATTTTTTTTGTATAGTAATGCCATTTTTTCAAGTCTCCTAGCGCCTAAATTACAGCAGTAGTGCGCTAGATTCAATTTTATTCCAGATGAAATATCTGCTAAATTTTTATATATTGTTTATTATTAGTGTAACTGAAGATATAAATAGTTAGATCCTTCAGGGGACGGCTCGATCATAAATGGACATTGCTGCGCAAAGTGAATCTGCAATTAATGAAAAGTCCTATTGATCGAAGACATGAAAAGTAGCATTGATCCAGTCCATGAAATCACAGAACAATAACAGAAAGACCTTAATCCGGCCGAGACTGATCCGCGCACCCTTGCAGTCGCTATCGTATCGTTGCTCAATGGAATGCGGGTTCTTATTCTCCTCGGCGTTGATTGGGAAGAGGTGTGTTCTTGCTGGATCCAGATAGTCCGAAATTTATTTGGAATGACGAAAAAAGGAGAGCAGGCAGAATGCCCCAGAGATTGTAAACGATTTGAGGATTGTAATAACGTATCAAGGAGTCCAGGTAAAATTGAAAAGCAGAAAAAAGGAGTGAGTTTTGGAACGATTCGTTTACTTAAGTGGCTTCACTGAAAAAACCCATGGAAAAGCGTCATAAATATAATCTTTTATTAGGCTGAAACTACCTTCTGATGTATCCTCATGCTCAATACCTTTTCCATCCTTATAATCAGCACCTTCTCCAACTCCTGCCAGCTTAACTAACCATGCATTCCCATTTTTAACGCCTGCAGCTATGTACCCGCCGTCCGAAGTCTGTTGAACGGAATACAGCGTGCAATTTGTGAATTCTTTTATCCATTCCTGATTACCTTCACCGTCCGTTTTAAGTATGAAAGCAGAACCATCTATCACGAAAGATGAAGAATCGTTATACCTTCCTGTTAACACATACCCACTGTCTGAAGTCATATAAATAGAGATTCCAATATCATCCATCGGGCCACCGAAGGTCTTATTCCACTGCTCCTTACCATATTCATCGGTCTTGATTAACCAGATATCATCACTGTTCGATTCTTTTGATCTAGTCGAGCTGGCAATTATATAACCACCATCTGAAGTCTGCTTAACAGAATCTAGCATAGAACCTAATGTTTCAAGACTATGATTTTTGCCAAATGTACTATCCCATTGCTGATTGCCATTTATATCATATTTAGTAATCCTGATATCATAATCGACTAGAAGAGAAGCGTAATAACCTCCAATTTCTTGTTCAACCGTATCTCCAATAATGTATCCCCCGTCAGAGGTACGTTCAGCCAGATATTGAAGATAGTCCTCGTGAGTGATTTCATCAGATACCTTGTTCCAGACCTCATTTCCATTATTGTCAGTCCTGATCAGCCAGGGTTCAGCATAGCCAGAAGGGAATGTATAACCCGATAGCACATAACCGCCATCTGAGGTTTGTCGAGTAAAGTATCCCTCATCAAAGTATGTCCCCCCGAAAGTTTTATTCCATTGCAGATTCCCCTTCTCATCAACCTTGATAAGCCAGGCATCCGGATAGCTTTCCGTGCCTTTGCCATACGAAGCTGTTATACCTGCAACTACATACCCGCCATCTGACGTCTGTTGAACACACCAGGAACTATCTTCAAGATCTCCACCAAAAGACCTGTTCCATTGTTCTGCAGGTGCTTCTGCAGATGTTACATTCAATAACTGCGAAAACAGAATTAAAACAAGAAAAATCTGGAAAATTCTATACTCTAAATTCTTAATCATTCTATCACCCCAAAATACATGGTGCCCGTTCAGTACTCAATGAAACAGAAACACTAAATACTAAGATATTTTCTTTGTAACTTTACAATAATATCATAATACTATCCAATGATAATTTATTGCAGCATATTTTTTACTCGTCAATATAGTCAGGGCTTATGATCAAAACTTTTTCATTCATTTCAATATCATTTTTCATCCTGACTACATCTCTCTCTGGAATCCAATTATTTGGTTCATTCCAATTCTCCTCTTTACTTAATTCGTCTCTTTTATTTTCATCTACTTTTACGTAGTAAATATTTCCCATATACATCCTATCCTTCAAGTTCTTGCTCCTATTTTTCAAAGATGCAAAACTCTTAACCACAGATATTTTTATACTTCCACTCAAATAGAATATAGTATTGCGATTCCGAAGTATGTTCACAAAAGTTGAAGTTTGAATATATCCAATGGTCACCAATTTTCCCATTAAATAAGGAATTTATTTTGGAATCGAAGAACTAGCTTTCTAATTAGATCCTAAGTAATTACAAATCTCAGGATACCTTGAGTTCTTATGAGCTTGGGAAGTGCATTTGAACTCCATAAATTTCTTTTTGTTAATTCCTTATAAATTTTCTCTTCATAGTCTCAAACAACCAAAGATTAGGAAATAATTACGGATTAGAAATGAGTATGAAAAACAGTCAGTTTGATGATCTGGAGAGAAAACTTATAAGATTATACTTACCGCAAATGTTTCCATAAGATAAATAAAAAAAGCTACATGAGTCTACAACTTTTATATTGGTGGTAAAACTGGTCAATTTAAGATATAGATGACTAAATTTTACAAAATCCATGTTCTACAAGAAAATTTGGATCATGTCGCTTTTAGGAATAAACCAGGCAAATTATCCCTAAAAAACATCTTGGGAAAGCCACTCACATTGCTCTATGAAGTTTTTATTCAGGAAACAGGCTTCAAAAGCACCGCTCTGTCGAAAGAAAACTTTGGTTCAGAGACCTGTTCAAGACCCGCGGATCGGGCAAGCTCCAGTGTGTTGTCAAAGTTAGACTTTGAGACATGGAATTTAGGCTCGACAATCAAAAACCTGCCATCAGGCTTGAGATGGGAAGCGACCTCGATCAAGAAACTCTTTTTATCCGGGACCTCATGAACCATATAGAAAGCCAGTGCAAAATCCACCATCTCGGAGATGCCTAACTTTCCCGGTTGGGCTTTATGAAAGATGATACGAGAATTAAGCCCCTTAAGCTCGCTTTTGTGCCTTAAGATCTGAAGCATTTCATCCTGAATATCCACCGAGATAACCTTTCCTTTTTCGCCTACCAGCTTCGCCATTGCCAAAGAAAAGAAACCCGGCCCGCAGCCCAGATCCATAATAACCTGACCTTCTTTGATATATTCGCCAACAATTTTGTAGGGGTTTTGTAAAAGCTTGCGAATCCAGTTGTCAAGGGTCCAGGCCCTCTGATAAGGGCATACTTCCGTAGATTTTTTCTCCATTTTTCCTTTCCTCCAATCTATGATTTTTTTTCTTTAGTAATTATGCGGTAGAACTGAAAAATCAATAGAATTAAGCCTTTGATTACCTGAAGCGTCATTTTCAATCATGATATTTTTATTGTAACTTATTTTTATACCTAAAGTGTGCAAGTTCTATATTTATTGATCTCAGTTGCTTTTTCAGGGCTCAGAAGTCCATACTTATTGACAGTAATAATAGAAATAGAAATAGAAATAGAAATCCAGATTGTGCCCTACGATTTCCTTCAGTCCGGCATCTCTGATGAATGAAAAAATAGTATGGTTTTAACTTTTTTTATCATATAGAGCAATTGATCCTGAATCACTCTAAACGTCAACCGAAAGTTTTTCGAAAAATTGACGGGGAAATATGAATAAACTAGCTACGATAATTAAGGGATACAGTAAAGATATTTTAATTCATTTTAAGCTCATACTTTATTGAGATTGCATCTTCTTCCGGAATCCAATTCCTGGATTCATCTTCAAAGAGAATATAACAGTCAATTGAGACCTTTTCATTTGAATATTATATTTGTCCAGTATCGCAAGAAAAATTCATTCTACTTGTGTACTTGAATTTCATAAACTGTTTTATGTTATCTCTTTATAAGTTTTCTGGCCAGAGTATCAAACAATCAAGGGTCAGGAAATAATTATAGATGAAAAAAGAGATGAAAATGGTCAATTTGAGGAATTGGACTTAAAAATTTACAAAGGTTTATTAAAAACTTAGTTAAAAAGTCCAAATGTATTAGCCAAATCTAATTTTTACTCCATCTATGGAGGCGGTAAAATAAAAAATATTATGAAATATGGGATTTTTTTGGTTTTGGTTCTTTCTTTGCTGACATTAAATGCTTTAGCGCTGTCCAGTCCTTCAAACGATAATACTGAACTCGAAAACAATAACAATGAACCCGTTGGTATTAACATATGTATAGATTTCATACCATACACCCATAAAGAGTTAAGTAACTACTCAGATACGATTGTAATAGGTACAGTTAAAGAAATGCTTCCACCCAGATGGAATACAGCAGACGGAAAACAGCCGAATAAATTACTTCATAAACTTGACTATCCTGACGACATCATTTACACTGACATCGTTATAAGTGTTGATGAATACCTGAAAAACCCGTTATCATCCGAAGAGCTCATTGTAAGAGTCACCGGTGGGACGATTGGGGATTTTAGCATGACTACAGATGCTGATCCAAGCTTCAATGCTGGTGAAAAAGTTTTGCTCTATCTGAGAAAAGATGCTAATCCGAATACAAAGGATATTGGTTCTGAACACTTCATAGTTACAGATTTTTACCGCGGAAAATATACACTAACCGAGGACGGGAAAGCTATAACCCCCGATGAAACTGTTACTCTGGAAGAATTGTTGAGTACAATTAATCAAACAGATAATAACACAAATGGTACCGAAGCATCAGATAACAAAGAAACAGCAAATAAAGAAGCAGCAAATAAAGAAACAGTAGGTAAGCAAGAAGGATTCGGTTCTACTATTCAATCAAAAAGAATTCCTTTCATGAGCTCTTTCTGGGTGCTTGCAGCAGTTTTCGGGGCAGTTCCGATTGTAAGACGCAGGCAGTAATAAGCTATTTATGATCTAATTAAATGGCTACATCTATTGATGCCACTATCGCCCTTCTGCTTCAGTTAGAAAGCGGCGCCTATGAGTTTATTATGAAACCGGGAGATCAAGCAGTTGGGAGAGGAAGTAGAAAAGTGAGCACTTATAGTAATGGTATTCTTTTATTCAGGTTCAGGAACGAGAGACTCGAAGTAATGCTGGTTCATCCGGGTGGGCCAATTTGGGGAAAAAAAGACCATGGAGTATGGTCAATACCCAAAGGACTACCCGAAGGGCATGAAAGCCCCCTGGACACGGCAAAAAGAGAATTTAGAGAAGAAACAGGTTTTGAGGTTGACGGCGAGTTTATTGATCTGGGAGAGTTAAATCAATCCGGCAACAGGATAGTGCATGTATGGGCTCTTGAAAAGGATCTGGATGTAACAAATATTATAAGTAACACATTTCCTTTTGAATGGCCAAAAAACTCCGGGAAAATACGGGAGTATCCTGAGGTCGATAGAGCAGGCTGGTTCGATATTGAGCTGGCTAAGAAAAAAATACGAAAGGGACAGATCGGCTTTCTTGATAGACTCATGGGTATTATTAATTACTCTCAGACGGAAAAGGACTTGGACAAGGAAAAAAGGTACAGGCAAACTACACTATTTTAAACGTTAATCAAAAATTCTACGACCTGTAACTCGACATGGATTTTTTTATTTCTATTTCTATTGCTTTAGCAGGTAATTTTTGTCCTAAAAAATGTCTCAGATTTTTTGAATTCACCTTACAGTTTGGTCCTAAAATAATCTCTTTAATTGGTGTGTAATCACTCTCAATATGTATTGGTATTTCTACAAAAGAAATTAAATCATCTTGTGTAACTCGATATTCAAACATATCAGGTTCTGCGGCTATTTTGTCAAAGCCATGTATTAATCTAACCTCTTTTTCTTCAGAGAAGGTTTCATTCTTAAATATCATTCCATATTTAAGAAGAACACTAGCAAGTTCAATCTCATGAAAATAATTGTTGTCTCCTTTATTTATATAAAAACCTTCTAAAATTTTTAACTTCTCTGTTCCAATAATAGAAACCAAATCTTTCAGCTTTTTTTCTTGTTCTTTTAAGCTGTAAACAACATCAAGTACTTCGAATTCTTTGTTATCCAAAGTTTTAATTGATTCAAAATATCTCCGATTAAACCCTATTGAAATGCCTTTTCGATTATTTGCGTATGCCCTCCACTGGCTCAATAAGTCTCCTTCTCTTGAAAAACAAGCTATATGCGGCCTAAAATAATTTTCCAGCCATCTTCGATAACTTTTTCGAAGTGAATCTCTAAATTCAGTTTTAAAAACATCAGTCATTGAATATTCCATAATCGAAAAAATCCACTCTAACTCAGTATAATCATTCGTCTTATAGGCATTGGACAATCTGATATTTTTATTTGTGATGATCCCAAAAAAAGAGTCCATGCTACAGTAGTGATAAATTATTTTGTCTCTCATAGTACTTCTATAAGGATCAAACATATCTATAAATTATCGATTTTCTTCCAGACATCAAGAATCCATTAAGTCGATTTCCAGACTTTGTCACAAATTCATTATTTTTAAGATACTCTACCCCAAACTTATTCTCAACCAACAAAAAAAATCAGTTAATTCTTCAGTTCATCTGCGTAAGTTTCACTTTATTTTTGATCCTAAAAATGTATAGTATAGAGACAGAATTCATTCAAGTTACGCTATAGAAAAATATTTACAAAACACCCATAAACTTTGTATCATGAATTTTGGATTTTTAGTTTTCCCGGAGCTCGAAGAACTTGATCTTGTCAGCCCGTGAGAAATAATATCGCTCTGGAGCAAATTTGCTCAGGGGCCTGAGAAGTGCCTCATGATTGCTGAAAATCCCGGCCCCGTGATCTGTAACAAGGGAATGTCAATAAATCCTCACGTCACCTTTACAGATTGCCCTCCGCTTGATTTTCTCCCGATACCGGGCGGCGAAGGCACGCGAGAGGTAGATAATCCGTGTCTTATTCAATTCGTTGCCGCGCAGGCTAAGAATTGTAAAGCCGTGCTTTCTGTCTGCACCGGCACATTCATTCTCCACCGCGCTGGTCAGCTCTCAAACAAACGAGCTAATACCCACTGGGCTTCACTCCAGAAATTGCGAGAACTGGGTGATGTTGAAGTAATGGAGGACCGGATTGTAAGGGATGGAAATATCTGGATCTCGGCCGGCATTTCTGCTGGCAATCTGGCGCTTGCATTTATCGAATGCATGGCAAATGAAATAACGGCGGGCAAAATTCAGCTCGGTGCCGATACTATCCGTCAGGCAGGTCATACGGTATGATGCATAAAATTCAGCAGGCTCCTGAGTATTTGAGGAAAAGGGACTGAACGTCCCTCACCCCTGAAGCTTTCCAAAACCTTTCAAGCCTTACTGCCACGTAACATCAAGTGGTTTCCTGCGTGGGATTCCATGGATTTTGTACTTAGGGTTGCCGAACATCATTGCATAAGCAAATTTCCTCCCTGTGGGCAGATTGAGTTCCTTCTGGAGAGGTTCATAGAACATGGCAGCCGCTGCAACAAAGCCCGCCCAGCAGGTGCCGATACCGAACGCCGGTGCAGCGATATCAAAATGGGTGAGGGCGATAGTGGCATCAATAGATGCAATCGGGTTTTCCTCAGGAATGTGGGCAAAGAGCAAATGAGGGGCTCCCCGGCAAATGATATCGTATCCCTGATCCCAAGCCGAAATAAGCATCGGCACATAGCCGCTCATGGGATGTGGGGTGTTCAGCAGGGTTCTCATCCATTCAATGGTGAGCCCGGCAATCTTCCTGACCTTTTCCGGATCATGGATAACCAGCCACTGCACCGGCTGACCATTGGTTCCGGACGCTGCATAACGGGCGATATCAAGGACTTCAAGAATTTTCTCCCTTGGCACAGGCTCCCTGGTAAAATGCCTGACAGACCTGCGTTTCTTGAGATAGAAAGCTATATCCTCTGGAGAGATAGTAACTGCGTCGGCAGGCAGGAGAATTTTCTCATCAGGACGGAGGTCCAAAACGAGAGCTTGAGACGGGCAGAAAACCTCGCAGTGCCCGCAGTAGAGACAGCGTGAAACGTTTGGTTCCTGCACTTGCGGGAGATGAGCCTCATCAGCTGGATCGATAACACCTGAAGGGCATACCTTTGCACAAATACTGCACCTTGTGCAAAGATCCTTATCAACAATAATGTGAGCCATTATATCAAATCCTGTTGAGGGCAGATATATAACCAGCCAGCATTTATTATTTTTCTTCATTTCTCTGCCTGTGAAGCTAATTCATTTGTTTTACATTAATTATGGATTCTTGATGGTAATCCAAAAGGATGCTAGATTCTTTTCCTGAATTATTTTCGAGTTAATTTCAAGGCTTAAAATTGCTTTTTTAGAAAGAAAAATTAAATAGACTTCGATATTCAATCTCTTAAGAAGGGGATGCGAATATGGATGCTGAAGAAATCCGGGCGATTTTCAAGTTTTCAGTCCAGGAAAAAAATATAGTTTCCAGTTTTGAAACTCAAGAAGAGCTATTTCTTCCTTTTCTGCTATCGCTGAAATCAGGAGGCTCCTGGAGTTATGCCTCCGAAGAAACAAAAAGCATTGCAGTAAAGGACGTGATCACTTATTACGATGAGGATAGCAAGACTGGCTATACTCTGGAAAAAATATATCTCTTCATCGATCCTGAAGTTATAAAGGAAGAAGGGATTGTCCGCAGGCTGGAAAAATGCGGGACAAATGAAGAAAGAGAATTGGTTGAAAGACCCTATTCCATAACTATGAAGGCGAAAAAAGTAATACTTGCAGAAGTAAATCCGGAGATTAGAAAGATAACAATCAGGGAACTGAAGAAAAAAAGTATATTATTGAAAGGCACTCCGGCTTATAGTGCAGCTCATGAATTGGAACATCTTGAGAAAGGAGAAATTGAAGGGATTCCGCTCTGGAACTTTGAATACATTAAACAACCAGCAAAAAATGAGTATAAAAAAGTTGAGTAAAAATATAATTATAGTTATTAGCAGCGAACTGTGCTCAGGAAAAAAAATTATAGTTTATAGAGGACTAAATTATAGGTTATAACAATGAGCTTTAATCAAGAAGGCTAAAAAGGACAAAACTAAAAGGACAAAACTAAAAGGACAAAACTAAAAGGACAAAACTGCAACCTCGACCTTTAAAATCTTATTCATTATACTGAACCGTTCTTGTTACACTCGAAGGAAGAGAGCGGCCGGTCCCAAAAAAGAGAAAAGAAAGAAAAAAGCCAACAAATAAAAGCTAACAAATAAAAGCTAACAAATAAAAGCCGACAAATAAAAACCAACAAATAAAAGCCAGAGAGTAAAAATGACATTAAAAGTCCGTGGAAACGCAGAAAAACCGAAATAAATACTACCAAAACAATCCTTCCATGCCTGCTTTTATTGCTATTTAATGCTTTGTCAAGACTCTTTTTTTCAATTTCTTTCTACTTCTTTCTTCTTTTTTGAAGGGTGCAAGTCAGGCTGGCGGAGCTTAAATTTAACTGTGGATTAAAAACGGTTTCTGGGATAATAGAGTATTTTTTGTCCAAATGGTGCATTCCTCCAGAACTTCTGCATAATATCTATTTGGAATATTGACGATATACCTATGAGGTACAGAATTAGTTATGTGTGGACTTTATTCTCCATATTGGATTATTTTTTTATGCTTAACACAGGAGAGCTACCTTTCCAGCGAAAAAATAAGAAGAAAATAAGAGAAAATGCGGTAAATAAAAACTATTAAGGTCCCTGTGAGAAACGAAAAAGTAGAAGTTTCAATTCTCTTTACTTTTCTTTTCACTTCTTTTGACGGGCAGCCAGGCAAGCTGGTATAGGTGATTATATTTACCTGTGAGTTGGAATGAAACTTCCGGATCGAGATAAGTGTATGTATCGGATTTTTCTTATGCCAGGGAGATTTCTCTATAGCACTCGTTTTCTCTCAATACCAGCATAAATAACCTGTTATTTTTCATGTGTGGATGGCTAGTGGCTTCATCTTCAAGGTGCAGAAGAGAAAAACAAAAGATTTCACCTTAAGAGATTCTGAATAGTACTACAGATTAATCAGGAATCACCAGGTAATCACAGATACAGGATTACTTTTGCCGAATAATATTCTTAACCCGCCTGTCCCATTCCGTGGACTCGAAGAGTTCCCTGAGTTCGGGAGAATCATTAATGAAACAGAAACCCCAGTAAACTGCAGGCAGAAATTCTCTTTTCCACTGCTCTTTTTTCTTTTTATCAAGGAACTGGTAGGTTTCAGAAGAGGAAAGGCGGCTTACAAACGCGAGTACCTTTACAAGATCAGGAATAGTCTTCTGGGCTGAACCGAGTTTCAAGCATTTAAGCCTGTAGCTGTCTATCTTTCGAATGTCAGGTTCAAATCCCAGGGTCCTTAGAATTCTATTTTTCTCGGGCATCGAAATGCGTTTACCTTCAAACTTAAGGGAATTTAAGGCTCGAAGTTTCAGGAGCCATTCAACTTCTCCAAAAACCTTGGGCTTGTGCTGTCTTGAAACGTCCCCTAGCCTGCGGTCTTCGTAAGCTTCCCTCTTGAGCTTATTTAACTGGCCAGAAAGGTTCGCGAGCTCTTCTGCATCTCTGAGTTCCCTGACCCTGAACCTTAAGGCTCCCCGCATGAGTTCCCGCTTTTCACGTTCAAAGGCTCCGATATCCTTTTCCTCTGTAAGGGCAAGAAGGCGCGAGAAATATTTTGCCCTCAGGGCAGTTGGGGGAAGCCTGACAGGGATTTCTCCTGCCTGCGCATCCTTTCCTTTTCCCTTTCCTTTTTTCAGGTTGCTGAAATCTACTTTGATAATTTCGATTTTTCCTTCTTCGATTGCCCGGGCTGCATCCCCTTCGGAGAAAAGCTCTTCAAGGCGGATTTCGGGCTGGAGCATCTGGACCTGGTCAACCTTTTCCCCGTTGAAAACTCCTTCTCCGAAGTGCTGGTAAAGGGAATCGATGCTGTCTGAGATCTCAAAGATGTTTCCCCTATCCTTCCCGGAAACCGGAGAAAGCCTTGTAACCCTTCCTACCTGCTGTTCAAAGAGCCGCATGCTCAGGGTGGGACGCAGCAGAATAAGGGTTTCAAGTGCCGGAAAATCGAAGCCCTCGATCAGCATGCCGACAGTGCACAGGACATGGGGCGGCTTTCCTTCATCCCTGAAAGCTGCAAGAAGGGCGCTCTGTTCTTCCTTAGGCAGTTCAGAGGTCATGAAAGCGGCATATTTGAAATTCCCTTCAGAGGTATAATTATCAAAATCGAGTGGCAAGACAGGATTAGAGTCCTTTTCCAGCTCCGGGGCAGAGATTTCCCCATTAAAAACCGAAGAAGTAATTTTTGCGTGAAAAGCGTTGATTTCCCCTCCGTCAGCTCCGGCTCCATAGACACGCTTTCGGACAGGGGCGCAGAAGACGAGGGTCTTTGCATTCCTCTGCTTTACCATCGAATCGTACACATCTTTTGCAAGCTGCGTTCTTCGGATTACTTTTTTCAGTTTGTCGGCAGTACTGCAGTCAAGGAAGAGGTCCTGCTTGTCAAGTTCATCCAGCCCTTTTTCAAAATCGAAGATCTCAAAGATATCTTCCGAACTTTCGGCAATAGTATACTTAAGGGGCGAAAGTTCTTCATCAAGGATACACTCAGGAAGGGTCTTTGCATAGACTTCCCTCATATCTCCGGCAATCTCGTCCACGAATTTGACGTTTCCGACCACACCCTGGAAAGGAGTTGCAGTCATCCCCAGGATTCTGGTCCGATCTCCGAACTCGTTGAGAAAGTCGTTTCCCCTGTTATTGATGAAGTTATGGATCTCATCCACGATTGCAAGATCGGTATACTCGAGGAGCAGTTCTTTGATTTCTGACGCCTGTTTTCCGAGTACTGTCTGCAGCGAGGCAAAGAGCACAAAACCTTCACCTATTTCCCGCCCGGATTTTTTAAGGGCTTCTGCAATATCTTTTCTAGATACCTTAAGTTCGGAAGAGAGGAGCGCACTATTGGGAAAGAGTGGCCTGTTTTTTTTCCTGTCGTAGTAAGTCTGGCTCAGGAGGGGGTTGTTTTTCGAAATAAGGAAAAGTACAAGTTTTCCTTCTTCGTAATATTTTTTCATTATATGTTTCGAAAGAAAGGTCTTACCCCAGCCAGTGGGAACTTTGATATATCCTCTCTGATGGGTTTCAAAATATTCCAGAATATCCTCAAAGATTTTCTTCTTATCTTCCCTCAAAGGCTCGAGCTCGACTGTTTCCATGTCGGCTGCGGCTTCATTTGAAATTGTCATCAGTACGCTGTCCTCACGCTTTTCACTCAACGAGATTTTTAATGTCCATTAAAACCAGAAAGCTACCTTTCAAAGAGTTTTCTGGGAAACTGAATGCTCCATGCACAGGAAACAGTGCATGCAACTGGAAATATTCTAAGAATTAATTCCCCTCACTACAAAATAAAGAATAAAAATCTCCAGTCCAGAAAATCTGGGCTGTCTCCTTTCGTTCTGAAATCGAAAAGAGCATGTCAAACTGCTTTTAATTAAAAGGAATCCCTTTTCAATAATAAGAACTACGGCGATATAAGAATTACGGCGGTATAAGAATTACTATAATATAAAGTTATGGAATATATAAAGTTGTGGAGTATAATAACCATGGAAATATAAGGATTATGGAAGTGAAGATATAAAGGTTATGAAAGTACAGATGTAAAGACTGTGAAAATTCAAGAATTACTATTAATTAAGGACTGCGAATGCACAAGAGTTACTATTAATTAAAGCTGTGAAAACACAGAGAATGCTACTAAAATAAAGGACTATAGCTAATATTGAAATGAAGAAATATATAAACAAATGAATAATAATGCATAATAAGTAACACATAATAAAGAACATAGAATAAAGAACACATAATAAATAATACATAATAAGTAAAGCGTAATAATTAATGCGTAATGAGTGATACGTAATAAATAATAAATAATAAGTAAATAAACAAATAAATAAACAAATAAATGCAGCAATTTATCGCGAAAAGGGGAAAATTCAAAGGAAAAGGCTCGTTGTAGAGGTTCTCTATCCTTTGAGATCTTCTGGAAAAGGAAATTTAAAAGGGTTTAGAAGAACTTCGGTCTTGCAGAAAGGTACTTTGCAAGCGGCAGCTTCCTGTAAGGCTTGCCAGCGGTTTCTTCCTTTATGCGGGTATTGAGTTCTTCCGGAACCATCTGGATTTTTTTCGGCTTATCCTTTTCGGACTCGGCCCGGATGGTTACGTTAATCGTGTTTTCCTCCATTTCCTTATCTCCGATAACCACGACATATGGTACCCATTCCCTGCCCGCTTCTCTTACCTTCTTTCCTATGGACAGGTCGCGGTCGTCAATATCAACCCTGCAGTCCAGTTTCTTTGAAAACTCTTCGGCAAAAGCAAGGTGTTTTTCGGAAATCGGCACAACCCTGACCTGGGTGGGAGAAAGCCAGACAGGCAGCATAGGGACCTTTCCTTCTTCGGTTTCCATTGCTGCTTTTTCGAGGAGAGCATAGATACAGCGTTCGATTGCTCCGCTCGGAGAGCAGTGGAGCACTGTAGGCCTCTCCAATTTGCCGTCTGTACTCACGTAAGAAATATCGTACCTTTCAGCATTTTCCACATCGATCTGGACAGTCGAAAGAGCGCTAGCCTTGGCAAGGGCGTCTACGAAATTGAACTCGAACTTGAGCACGAAGTAGAAGAAGCGGGTGTCCCACATCTCCACAAGCACGGGCTTGTTGACGGTTTGTGCCATACTAACTACAAGGTCTTTATTGGACTCATAGAAGTCCTTTGTAAAGCGGATGGCAACTTCATAATCGTTAATATGGATCCCCACATTTTCAAGCACACTGATGCAGAGGTCGTACTGTTCCTTGAACTGGTTTACAGCCTGGTTCATATCCTCACAAAGGGTGTGCATATCCGGCATGGTGAAAGCCCTGAGCCTTCTTAAGCCCACAAGTTCCCCGCGCTGTTCTTTTCTGAAACTGTAGCGAGTCATTTCGATCATCCTCAGAGGCAGGTTCTTGTAGGAGATCGTCATGTCGTGGTTCATAAGGAACTGCCCGAAACAGGCTGCAAAGCGCAGGAACATCTGCCGCTTATCCGACTCGATAGAGTACTGCCTTGCAGGGAACCTGTCAAGATACTTCTTAAGGGTCGGGTGGTTCATGTCGTACATCAGGGGAGTTTCGACTTCCATTGCCCCGAAATCAGTTGCGACATCAAGCACATAGTTTTCAATTAGGGATTTGACAAGCCTTCCCTTGGGATAATAGCGCATGTTTCCGGAATCTGACCCTGGCTCGTAATCTGCAAGTTCAAGCCTCCGCATAAGTTCAACGTGGGGAGGAGCCCTTTCAACCGCCCTGCTCTTGGAAATTTCATAATTTACAAACTGCTGAAGCTTCGGGTGAGGGGCAAGGTCAAAGCCTTCGATCTCATGGAGTTCTCCGTCCGGAGTCAGAATGCGCCAGTAAGACCTTGCAGTGCTCTCAGCTTTCAGGGCTTCGGAAACTACCTCTCCTTTTTCTTCAACTGCCACGGTTTTGCATACTGCTTTTGTCGTCCCTTCGGGACGGATGCTCCTGGAAAGTTCGGAGAGGGGGTGCCCTTTACAGCTTACGGTAAAGGATTTGTACCATCCAAAAGGAGCCCTTTTGACCTCGTATTTGCCTGAGAGAGCTGTTTCAATGCCTTTTAAGACCTCTATTGCAACTTTCGGGGAGGAGAGGTCAGAGCTCAGGTGGGCATAAGGATAAAGCATTATACGGCTGGTTTTGACCTGGGCTGCAACCTTTTCTATTTCAGAAACAGCCTTTTCTATGGCTTCTTCTGGATTGGCTTCATCCACGCTTTCAACAGCCGTAAAAGCGGTAAGGGCTTCCTCAAGTCTGCCTGACTTTAAGGACTCTTCTATTTTTTCAGCAACTGGGGTTTGTTTTTTGGTTTCGTATTCAATATAATCAGAGTGAATGAGCAATAACTGCATTCTATCACCTGTGTTTTCTAAGCCGAATATATTCCGAACTGGCTTTGTTTCTGGATCAAACAGAGAATCAAACAGTAGTATGATCAGTACTATGGTTCAGTACTGCGGTTCAGTTCTAGGATCTGATTTCAGAGCTGTTTGAAGTCTGTACCCGTCAGTAGATCTTGATTAAAGGAAGTAAAGAAGAATATATGACAGTCCTAACATCCTGCAATGATATAAAGCAATCCCTTTCGCCTCATTGAAAAAGATTTCCTCAATCAATCCTGCAGGATTCTGCAGGATTTTTGAGGTTGAGGTCAGTCTGGGCTGCCAATTCAGGGTGGATTTGCTCCTGATAAACCCTGTAAGCTGCAACGAGCGCTCCCAGGAGAATAGGGGCTGCAAAAAAACCTGCAACTCCTCCCACAAAAGCCCCTCCTAAGAAGGCGAGCATGAGCAGCATAGGATGGATCTTTGACTTCAGGCTGGTCAGGAAAGGCCTGAGGATAAGTTCCGGAGGGCCGTAGATTACAAGGGAAGAAACTACAAAGAAAAGAGATGCGCTTTCAAATCCCTGTTCAAAGTAGCGTATTATAGCCAGAGGCACGAGCACCATATATCCGGCAAAGAGAGGGATAACTGAAGCTACGAAGATCAGGGTTGCAAGTGCCAGCACATGGGTAAATCCAAAAGCATAAAAGACAAACACTGAGGTTATGCTCACTATGAGGGCAGAGTAGGCATTACCTATGAAAACTCCTTTCAGGATAAGGTCCAGGTGAGCTGCATAGCGGTTTACAATTTTCTGGTAATCACCCGGTATCATGCCAAGAAAAGCACAGTAAAGTCTGTCCCCATCTGCAAGCAGAAAATAACAGAAGAAAATCGCAACTATGAAATTAATAACAAAAAGACCGATACTCTGGGCATATGATATTAGTCCAATGCTGCCGACTGCAGGGAGCAGGGAAGTAAAAAGGTTCCAGATAGCATTGTTTATCCTTTCAACATATGTATCCGGAATTTCCAGAGCATTTATAAAATCTAAAATTCCACCCATGACTGAGGTCTGGTGTTCAATAACCCAGGAGACCTGGTTAAGAATCTCAACAATTCCGGCTCCTACAATGAATACTATAGGAATAAAAATGAAAAGACTGGCTATTAAAGCTCCAATTTTTCGGTATTTTCCAAATTTTACCTGGATAGGCCTGGCAATATAAGCAAAGACTATCCCGAGCACTATTCCGTCTGCCAGGGGCAGCAGGATGAGTAAAGCAAAGAACAAAAGCACAGCTAATGCAATGGCTACTCCTATTTTCCATCGGCTGGCAATAAGCTGGCTGACTCCGTCCAGATATCCCTGCTGGAAAACTGGTCTATCGTGTTTTACATCTTTCAGCATCCTATAGGACAGTTAGAAATTCTTAATATATAAAATGATGTGCGTATATACAGGTTCAATAAGTTCAAAAACGTAATCCAGAGATAGCGAAATTTGTGAATATCTAATAAAAAATGTCCAAAAAGTGATTTTGAAATCATTGTTAAATATAAAGGTGAAGATTCTGATTATAAAAATGAAAATTCATAATTTTAAACTATGATTTTGCACAACGTGGTTTTAAAAAGAGATTGGGGGCTTTAGCCCTTTGCCTTGTCCAGGTTCGACTCTAAAGGTACCTTTATCAGCCTAACGAAGTTGATCAGGGAGTAGTCTTGTTGAAGTCTTTCAATCTCGTATGAAATTCTTCTGGAATTTCAAACCCTATTCATTTATAACTTTCGGCACTGCTATCACCGAATTTAAAACTACCTAATTTCGGTATTCACTGGCTGTCAATCTGTTCTGAAATCTGGGATTATTATATTCAGGGAGGCGATTTTGGGCGCTGAAAGCGTTAGATGGACGTTGGGAGTACTTGTGGTTTAAGAAAAGGAGTATTGTAAAGTTCTGTTGTATGCTACTTTTACTGGACTATTGTGTTCTCTAATATTAATGATCCAATAGCGGTTCATTTTTCTATACTGTTAAACCAGATAGTGAATTCCGTTCCTTGATTTCTTTTAAGTTCTATACAACCATCTATCTGTTCTACGAGGGCATTAACAAGCTGAAGTCCAAGAGAATCAGCAGTTTGAAGGTCTATTCCTTCTGGAATTCCTTTTCCATTGTCTGCAACTGTGATTATGTACTGGAAATTACCTTCTTCTCCGCATATATAGTCTGTTTCGGAATTTACTTTGTTTATATCGAAGTCTTCCGTTTTCCTTAAGCTTATACTTACTTTCCAGTTTTTACCCTCTGGAAAAGCGTGTTTCAAAGAATTAGAGACCAATTCATTGACAACGATACCAAGAGGAACTGCGGTATCCATGCCAAGATAAGCATTTTGGAGATCCAGAACCAGGCTGATGTCTTCTTTTCTAAGATTGTATGAGGAAAAAAGTTCTCGTGTGAGCCTCTTAATGTAAGCTGCAAAGTCCAGGTTACCAGTTCCTTTACCCTGGTATAGTTCTTCGTGAATTAGAGCCACAGAAGCTATGCGGTTCTGACTATCCTTAAAGGCTTCAAGCACTTCTACATAACCGAATTTTTCCGCTTGAAGGTCAAGCAAGGATGAAATTACCTGTAAATTATTCTTAATTCTATGGTGAATTTCTTTTATGCGCACTTGTTCCATCTTTGCCAGGGCTTCTTCTGCTTTTTTTCTCTCGGTAATATCCTGAACAATTCCTTTCATTCGAACTGGGCTATTCTGGCTATTCTTCTTGTCAAAAATAACCTCGGCCTGCTCGTGTACTATACGCTCCTCTCCATTGGCCATGATAATCCGGTAATCGATACTATAGGTTTTTCCGTTCAAGGCTTCTTTAACAGCACTATTCACATAGTACCTATCTTCCGGATGTACATAGTCCAGAAATTCATAATAAGTTGCTCCAAACTCTTGTGGAGTGCGTCCGAAGATTCGGTAAATTTCATCAGACCAGTACATTTCATTGGTTATAATGTTCCAGTCCCAATTTCCAAGATGTGCCATCTGTTGAGCTTCAGCAAGACTTATTTCACTTTCTTTCAATAAGTTATATGCTTTTTTAAGTTCTGCTGTACGTTCCTTAACCTTTTCTTCTAAGGAATCATATGCTTCTTTCAGTGCTTCCTCTACCCACTTGCGCTCTGTGATGTCGTGGATAATCGAGAAAAGAATGGACTGGCGCTGGATTGTTACCGGTGAGGAGTAAACCTCCACCCAGCGGATGTTGCCGCTGGCGAGCCGGTGCCGGAAGACAAACACGTTCTTGCCGCGTTCCAAAGCCTTGTAGCGTTCGGCGGCGACTTCCTCGGGCGACAGCTGGTTTATCTGGTCGATACGCATCGCCCGCAACTGCTCGCGCGAGTACTCGTAGAACCGGGCCGCTGCATCATTGGCGTCGATAATCTGCCCGCTGTCGGGCTCGATGAGCATCATGGGTGCTCCGTGTGCCTCGAACATCGTGCGGAAGCGCGTCTCACTCTCGCGTAAAGCCTCCTCAACTCGTTTGCGCTCTGTTATATCTACAAAGGTCGAAAGAATAACTTTTTCTCCTCTGATGGTCAGAACCTGAGCCGACAGCTGAGCTACATAGGATTCTCCAGACTTCTTATAGAATTTCTGTTCCCATCCACTCAGAGAGCCTTTTTCCCGTAACTCTTGAACGAAGCGGGATGCAGCCTCGCAGGTCGGCCAGATATTCATTGTCCTGGCGAAGTCACCAATTGCCTCATCCCGACTGTAGCCGTTTAATGCCACCCATGTGTCGTTAACGTCTAAAAGTAGTCCATCCTCGAGACGGGTCAGTGCTATAGCTGCTGGATTGTTGGCAAAAGCAATGGAGAACTTTTCTTCTGAAAGGCGTAACGCCTCTTCAGTTTGCTTGCGCTCTGTGATATCATTGAAAAGGATGGAAACTTGCCGCTTTCCCGGCTCTCCGAAACGAAAGGCGTATACGTCATACCAGCGGTTCAACTGTTCAGCATGATTCTGGAAGCGAGCCGGTTGTCCGGTCAAAGCAACCCTGCCGTAGATCTCAAACCAGTGTTCTTCGTGCTTTGGGGCAAATTCTCGCATTCTCTTTCCCTGCACATCGATAAGTCCTGTTTGCTTCTCAAAGGCCGAATTTGTTTCCAGAAAGCGATAATCTACCGGTTTTCCGTTTTCATCGAAGATCATCTCTATGACGCAAAAACCTTCGTCAATCGAGTTGAACAAAGTTTGATATATGAATTCAGATTGTAACAACGCTTCTTCCTTACGTTTATGCTCGATAATCTCGACACGTAAATCCTGATTAGCTTTCTCTAACTCAGCAGTCCGTCTTTGTACCCGGCTCTCCAGTTCTTCTTCACTCAGGTAATTAGAGGTCATAATTCTCCAGTCAAGATTTGAATAGTCTGTCAGTGAGATCCTGCGGTATCTGAGAGAACTCTTAGACACACATTTCCCATGGAACATCCCTAAAGATACAGTATTAAATGTAAATATTTTTCCAGAATAGTTTTGTAATAATATATTTCTATTACAAATAAGAGGTTTTTTTCTTTAAGTAATTTATAATATCTGATATTTATATTTCACAAATGAAACTTCGAATACATAAATTGAGGATTAAGCATTAGGCAAACAGGATTGTAAACAGGGGATAATATATTATACGTGTGAGGATCGTCTAGGCAAGTCAAATGCTGGGTTCAAAGATTATTCTCATAAGAACTATGCGTTTGAAGTATACCCTCGCACTAAACCTTTAGGGGTATAGGAATCTCGAACTTTTTATACGCTGTTTTGTGTGAATAATGCACAGCCGTTTTTATTCAATAATTGCCCTAGCAAAAATCAGTTCATTTTTATAGATTCGGGTCAATAAAAAATAAACTCAAGTGCAATAATTTAACAGCACTATTTTAGGACCTATTTTCCGCAGTAAAATTTCTGGATTTTATATTTTTGAAATCATCCAATTATTTTTTATAAATAATGGGTGAAAAATACGAAAAATATTATGTGTGAAAAAATAGTGCGGAAAGTAGGATAAGGATGAGAAAGCTGGATGAAAGTATTAAATTTATAGACTTACTATTCCATAAAGGAGCTACCTTAAAAGTATGTCTCATATAAGCGCTTAGAGTGTATTAGAAAAGTCATATGGTATGGAGTAAATTCCAACATGGTTATACTGCATATATTCTCTGTTTTATGGTATAGCAAGTAACTGTTGCGTAGGATACAGTACATTCAACAGGATTTAAACAGAACTATTCTGTATCATTTGTATGAAGTTGCCACAGGTGTCATCAAATACGGCAATGATTGTTGTTTCCATTTTTGTTGGTTCTTGAGCAAATTTCACGCCAATATTTTTCATTTGTTCGTATTCTTTTTGAATATCGTCCACGAAAAACACTGTTAACGGTATTCCCTGATTATAAAGTGCTTCCTGGAATGTTCTGGCAGCTGGATTGTCATTTGGCTCAAGAAGTAATTCTATACCTTCAGGCTCCTCGGGAGAGACAACTGTTAACCACTTGAATTTTCCCACTGGTATATCATTTTTCTTAACGAAACCTAAAATCTCAGTATAAAACTTAAGAGCCTTATCCTGATCATCTACAAGTACACTGGTTAACTTAATTCTCATATCTGTTTCCTCGAAAATATCTAATTTTATTTTTAGAATATTCTCTGATTTACTTAAGAGTATTGAAAGCTTTCCAGAGAGTAAAATAGCACGTTGCTAGCTTCTCATTAGATAAAATATAGTAATTATCGATTGTTTTATTCCAATATTAATAATGAGCCTATCCCAAAACTTCATGTAATCCAATTATTGACTACCATTAACCCTGCAATTCTGTATTTCGTATCTGCATGGATAATATTCAAAGCAGTGGACTTTCCGGATAGGCTCTTAATATATAGAAGAGGTTAGTGCCATATGTGGAGCGTATGGGCTTTCAGTACGAAACATACAAAATCCTATGGATAGATATGATATTGTAAATTTTTTAGATGAATTCAAACCAAGATGGAATATCAGACCAGGACAATCAAATCCTGTCGTAGTAAATCAGGGAAATAAGGAAATTGAGTTAATGGTTTGGGGATACTACCTCACTTTTCTGCTGATGAACAGTATAAATACAAAACAATAAACACTAAAGCTGAAACTGTTGACACATTACCTGCATTCCGCCACTCGTTTTTTAAGAAACGGTGTCTTGTCCCTGCTACCGGATTCTACGAACTTCATACTTTCTATTAGAATATTCAATCATACTTTCTATTCGAATATTCAATTTTTCTATTCAAACCTTCAGTTTTTTATCCAGCCCGGGCACAAGTTTGTCAAAATATCTTGTTACCACACAGGACTCCATGCATTTTCCACACCTTATACAGGTTTCATTTACATGAGGCTTTCCTTCCTTAATTGAAACCGCTCCGACAGGGCAGGCTTTTTTACATATACCACATCCTGTACAACGGGAAAGCCTTACAAACTGTTTTGCAGTCTCTTTAAAAAGGCAGACAGCTTTTTCCTTTGTTTCCGAGCTTACCAGCAGGTTTCCATTAGAGAAAAACTTTACAGTTCCTGTGCCGGTTTTTACCAGCAGCATGCCAAGTTCTTCTGCATAAACAGTCTTCCCGAGCACATTAATGAAATCTGAGGCTTCTTTTTCCCTGATGCCTTTAATTCCTGCCTCAACAGAAAAGCCTCCTGCTTTACAGGGGGAAATTCCTCCCACGACCTCAATTTCAAAGTCTTCAGCTTTTTCTTCCGGCAGGACAGAGATCTCAAGCTCCTCTGCCAGCCTGAGCATTTTCGGGGGAAGTTCTTTCCAGCGCCAGAACCCGTGCTCTATGAACTTTTCCGACAGCCCGCGCATTTTTGCCCACTCAAGAAGGAAGGCATTCCACCTCGCATGCATTTCAGGGTGCAGATCCTTTACCCTGGCATACTCGGCAGCAAGGGCAGACGGACAGAGCCAGCACCCAACCCTTTCAAAGCCCAGGTCGTAGAGCGGGTTGTATGAAAGCCCTCTCCAATGGATATAGAGCCAGACTTCAAGTGCACGCCAGTCCCGGATAGGGAAAATATTGAGCTGTGTCGGGACGAAGGGGTTTGTCTCACTTGTCGCAATTCTTGCCCTGGAAAAAGATTCATGCTTCCTCTTGCCATCTATTGTCAGGTAAGCAACTTCATTTGTAACCTCCTTTTCCGGGAGAGAGTAGGCCCTTTTTCCTGCTTGCAGATCCCCTGCCGAAGCCAGTTTGCAAACCTTGCAGCACCAGCGGAAGTCCTTTGCAGGAGGTCCGAACTTTTCTACCTGATCCCAGAAAGCAGAACCCGAACTCATCTCTTCAAGCGGGACTTTCATCTCCCTGCAGAAGCTCCGGGCAAACTCCACAGTCTCAGGGAATTCTATCCCCGTATTCAGGAAAAAAGCCTTAAACTCCCTCTGCTTGAGAGCAGCCTTTGCAAGGTCCAGCACGACAAGGCTGTCTTTTCCTCCGCTAAAGGACACATACACAGGCAGGTCCCGGTATTCATTCCTTGAAATAATCCCGCGAATGGTATTGATGGCATTTTTCCCCAGGATCTGCAGATGCTTTCTGTTAGCATCTATGCATGCCCTGAGATCCGGAACTTCGGGGTGCAGGCACGCCTCACTGCTGTCAACCTTTCTAACCCTGAGAACTTTTGCTCCGGTTTCGGGCGAGGATTCGGACTCGGATAGGGATATGAGTTCAGGTTGAACCCCGGTATCGGATTGAGCTGAGATCTTAGATTGAGCTTCGGGCTTTGCCAGCCTCTTCAGATCTGTAAAATCCGCGCCGTTGATGTAAGAGACTCCGTATCCGCTAAGGCTGCCAGCAGTCACAAGGACGAAATCCCCTGCTTTTATGTTGCCAGTAAAGGAATCTATAAGCTCTGCCGGTATATTTTTTCCATTAAGGTGCCTGTTTGTTTTCTTAAGCTCGACTTTTCTGCCTTCTGCACATTTGATGAGAATTTTTGCTCCCTGAAGGGAAGGCTCAAAACTGTAGTCCATTTCCGAAAGTTCAAAGCGTAACACTCCGAAAATGAAGCCGTCTACAATGACTTCATCAGTTTTGTCTTCTCCTGGGATTTTATTCAGGAGAATAAGCCTTTTTCTAAGAGGATCGCAGCCAAATGATGAAATTAACTGACCTGCAAGGATCTCGCGCTCATAAGGAGAGCAAAACCTTACATCGGCAGGCTGGGAAAGGTGGAGTATCTCGCCTTTATTACCACAGATCCCGCATTCTTCCCCTAAGAGTGGCAGGTTGCATTTCCTGCACCAGAAAATATAATCATCTTCATATTCGAAACGCGGAGAGGATTTCTTCTTTGAGAAAGCTACCATATCCGATCGCTTTTCAGAGCCAGAGCTCTTTCTGGCAGAGGATTTCTCTTTAAAACCCCGTGATTTGTTTTCTGCGCCTTTTTCACGGGTTTGCGGACCCTTTCTGTCCTGACTATTTATATCTGGACTGTTTCTTTTTTGTTTTTGTGAGCTGGAAGCCTGGTATTTTTCTTTTTTCTGATGCATGGGAGCCCTGACCGGTAGTTCGAAGAAATGATTAAGTACCTTATTGTTCAGTTTTCTGCAAGGATGCGTTTATCGATATATCAATATTTTGAAAGAAAGGGAGATCCGTAAAATAAAACTGATAATAATTCTAAAAAGGTATTAAATGTGGTTTATCAGTAAATAGCCAGTTTTTAAATATAACATGAATCTTATATTTAAATTGTGATATTAACGAATTATATGAATCAGGGGTATATTAAACTTCCTGAGAAGCGTTAAGGTCTATTGGAAGGAAAGGAATCAAGTTTTCAGTAAAAGCCATGCATTTCATTCGAACTTGATTTACTACTCAAACTTGATTTACTATTCGAACTTGATTTACTACTCAAACTTAATTCGTAATTCAAACTTAATTGCGATTCGAATGTGATACTGTATGAAATACGATGTTGTTGTGGTAGGAGCTGGCCCTGTAGGTTCCACTGCTGCCCGATATGCGGCAATGAACGGAGCAAAAGTCCTTCTGCTCGAAGAGCATGCCTCAATAGGCTCTCCTGTGGGCTGTACAGGGCTTCTGAGCACAAGAGCTGTTGAAGAGTGTGATCTCAAGCCTTCGGACGAATTTGTGTTCAATTCTGTTCGCGGCGCTTTTGTGCATGCTCCAGATGGGCAGTGCCTGCCAATTGACGGGAAGCGGACAAAAGCGTATGTTGTTTCTAGGAAAAACTTTGACCGGACCCTTGCAGTAATGGCTGTAGAAGAAGGCGTTGAACTCTCCCTGAAAACGAGGGCTATAGGGCTTGAGAAGGAAAACTTCAAAGCCGAAAACGGGAAAAGAAGTGATAAAGAAAAGAACTCCCCCGTGAAACTCAAAGTACTTAAAAACGGCAAGCTCGAAACCATATCCGCATCTGTAGTTATAGGCGCGGACGGGGTAAAAAGCCGCATAGCCAGTTACGCAGACCTTGGAAAACCTGCGCGTGTGCTCCCGGGAATTCAGATTGAAGCTCCCTATGCCTCAGAAGACAGTGACTTTGTCGAACTGTTTCCCGGTTCTTCAGCTCCGGGTTTCTTTGCCTGGACTGTGCCCCTTGACGAAAAAATCTCAAGGATAGCACTTGCTATAGAGCCGGGAATCGCGTGCAAAAGCAGACACTGCGAGAATTCACCGCTTTTCTATCTTGAAAAATTCCTGCGCTCAAATCCCCACGTAAAAGCTAGGTACTCAGGAGGTATGCTTGATTTTGTAGTTGGGGGAATTCCTATCGGCCCTCAGGAAAGAACCTATTCCGACGGCATCCTGCTCGCAGGCGATGCTGCAGGACAGGCTAAGCCCACATCAGGAGGCGGAGTCTATACAGGAGCTTTTGCAGCAAAAATTGCCGGAAAAATTGCAGCTGAAGCCTCCTTAGAAGGAGATACCTCTGCAAGCAGGCTTTCCGAATACGATAGGCTCTGGCGAAAAGGCCTGTCAAAAGAACTTGAAATAGGCATGAAAATCCATGATTATATGGGAAAGCTGGAAGACCACCAGTTAAACGAACTCATAGGCTCATTAAATAGCCCTTCCATCCTGAACACAATTACCGAGTACGGAGATATGGACCACCCATCTGTCCTTATGAGGAAGCTGATGTTTTCAGGAAACTCACTGAGGCTCATGAGAGCCTTCGGGACATTTATAAAGACGCTCTTTTAATGAATTGGCATTCGAGCCTAATAAAAATATTCCTCACCCGCCCGAGTTTCGCTTCCCGAGTTTCGCTTCGGGAGCACGAGGTCTGTTTCACTCGCTTCGCTCGTTCAAGCAGACTAATTTATAAATCACAGATTTTACTCTCTAATTGCGCTTCGGGGTCACAGGGAATCAGAGATTTCCTGGGAGTTGCACTGCAAGTTCAACAGCACAATGTCCTTTTCGCCCCGAATTGCGACTCGCCCGAATTGCGACTCGCCCGAATTGCGACTCGGGAGTACGCGGTCCTTTTCGCTCCACTTTGTTTCGCTCAAGAGGACTAATTTATGGTTCTAAACTACGAATCTCTATAACCGGTATAACCGTATTCACATACTGAACCGTTTTTGTCACGCTCGACGAAGGAGACCGGCCGGTCCCAAAAAAGAAGAAAAAAAAGAAAAAAAAGAAAAAAAAGAAAATCAAAAATTAAAAGCTACTGGGAACGCTTGTAAGTAAGAACGACAAACTGACAAGCCAAAGCGGCAGAAAAAAGCAACACAGTACAAACAAAACAGAATTAAATCATACTTGAAAAATACGCTTTTCACGTGTGTTTTTGTTAATTTTATTGTTATTTTCAGTTCTCCCCTTCCACTTCCCTCTTCTTTTTTTGAAGGGCCGCCAGAGAAGCTGGAAGGAACGTTTATATATCCTGTACAAGCTGGAGGGAACGTTTGTATATCCTGTGAATTAAAATGCGGCTTTCCGGGGCCAAGAGGATTGTTTCTCATGCAGGATGACCGTTTCTCCTTAGTATTAGGTTTCTTTTAGTTGTGTTATATGTTCAGCTATTGTTTTTTTGGTAGGCGGCGGGTCAACCAGCCCTGTGCGGCGCAACAGAGAAAACAGAAAGGCTCAGTTTTGGCGTCCTGGATAAGACCAAACAATTAAGCAGGAGCTGCCTTTAATTACGGACAAAGGAAAAAGCAGGGGAAGGAAAGTTTGCTTCCGGAAGGTAGCGTGGTTGTTTGAGAATTCCTTCAGCCAGCAGGTCCTTTACCAGTTGGAAGTGCTGGAGACCTATTTTCCCGCAGTAAAGGATCTTCAAAGCCTCTTGCTCTGAGGGCTGTTTTTGTAAAAAGTCGTTCACTTTCCGAAAACCGCTCAGGTATGCACAGTCTTTTGTGTAGCCTCCGAGTAGAGATGTATCACTAAGCCCTCTTTTGACTCTCAGGGCAAAGGTAAAAGCTTCTTCGAGAGGGAAACTATCTGCCAATTCGTCCACGAGCTCTGAAAAGGAAGCTTCATTACATATCGCAGCCGCTACAACCCTTGCACTGTACTTTCTAAGGTTTTCCGGCGACAGAACCTCATTTCTTGCTTCGTTATAGGCTGCAAGTCCCTCTTCGGTTTCCATATACCCTGGAAAACCCGAGCGGAAAAGCATAAGAGGCTGGAATTTTCCATTTTCTGCCCGAAAGACGTGCGTCCCGATTTCGTGGCAGAGATACCCTTTGACCCCGGCTTCAGAAAAAATGGCAGAAAAATCGATATGAACCTCACTGCATGCTGCATTTACTGCCATTTTCACTCCTCCTCCATCCGCAGGCCTGACCTCCCATTCTAGACCCAGACGTTTTAATTCCTTCTCAAAAACGTCTCTGATATCTTCAGGACTCAGGTTTTTCTCTACCTGCTCGTCTTTTAAGTCTTCAAGGTTTCTCCGGGCCTCCTGCAGGAGAGATTTTGAAGGGGTTCCGTAAAAGGCTGAAAGCTCACCCCCGAAATCCGGGGAATCTCTGTGAGTCAAAAGTTCACGAAAGCGAAGGAGGTAATTGATCTTTTTGATGTAGAAAGGAGCAAAAACAGAATCTTTACAGTACTCAAGTTTTCCTCTTATTTTTTTAAGTTCCTTGCAAAAAGCCCCGACTTCCGGCCCACAGCTTTCGTACTCGAAAACCGGGTCGTAAGGTTTGCCTTCAGTGTATGCCCTGAGGAACTTCTCTTTTTCTTTTCTGGTATTCACAGGGTTGAGATAGCGAAGAATATTCAGCTGCTTTTCAATATCAAACAGGCGCCTGTCATATTCAAGAACGTATTTTTCCGATTCTGCTGCAAACATCCTAAACCAGTTCCCTTGCTTATCTTTCTAACTTTTCCCTGTGTGTATTTTTTAGTAATATCAGGACTTATCAGTAAGAAGGCTAATCAGTGAAAGGACTGATCAGTAAAAGAAATGATCGGTAAAAGAAATGATCAGTAAAGAATGACTCTCTGGCAGGTGGCAGAAATTCAATAAACTGGCACTTTTCAGTAAGTAGTCCCCCTATTATGGGTTAATCTTAATCTTACATTAAACCCTGGATTATAAAAGAGGATGCTGTTATCCAAATTTCCAATATTTTTCAAATTCCTGATATCCATCCCTAAAATCCATTAAACCAATTGAATCGATTATATCAAAGGGAACCCTGTGATTTCTAGTTTCCAGATTTCCTCGTATTAAAAACAACACTTATGTACCTGTTCTGAAACCTCAGGCTCACTCTCTAAATGGAAGTGTTCCTGAAAACGCCCCGAAGGCAGGATATTTTCAGAACAGAAAAAGCTTAAAAAATGAACTGTAAAAATATAATTCTTACTGACCAGCTTCTTCCAGTTCATTCAGCCGGTTTCTTTCGAAGTTCAGCACTTTCCTGACAACTATCTTTTTGGACCCGAATGCAAGGTCTTCGTTTTCAGGATATTTTTCTCTAACATATTCGTAAAGTTCCGGAACAGTCATATCGTCAAGTTTTCTTTTGAGCTGGTTAAAATCCTCCATAAAAGATACCTCTCTTGCAAAAAGCGAAATTATACTTACGTTTCCATATATATGTCAGCGAGTTCCCAAAAGTATTTTAGAGGGCTGCTGCGGGTGCCTGCCAGTATTAATAAATCCCCGGTAATAGACAGATCTCTAATGATAGGCTTTTTATATATATTCATGTTCGGTAAAAGATGCGAATAATATCACATTATATTATCACTTATTAATATTCCTTTAATATTATATCCAAAATATTAATATGTCAATAACTTTATCATACATGTGATTATCGGATAAAGTTTCATAAAAACGAATTCAGGAAACCCGGAGTTACGGACAGAAAGACTCAAAATCTGGAAAACGTTCTAAGAAAAAAAGAGCAGGCACTTAAAGGCTGGGGGTAATAGCATAAACATTACTGATGGAGAATCCGAAGCAAAAGTAAACTGGATGGAAGAATTCCTTTTAAACAGCCCCAGCCCGGTTCTGAGGATAAAAAAAGAAGGAACAATTCTTTATGCTAACGAAGCAGGAAGAGCATTACTTGAAGCATGGGAGAGTGGGGTCGGAGAAAAGGCTCCTTTAGAAATCCGGAGAAACGTGCAAAAAGCAGCTCTTAAGAAGAAGCCAGAATACATGGAACTTGAAGCAGGCGAAAAGGTGTATTCAGCCACTTTCACACCTTCTGCTGACGGTAAATACATTATTCTTCACGCATCGGATGCCACTTTTTTCAAACTGGCCGAGAAAAAGCTATCTTTAAAGCTATCTTTAACAGATAGGCACCATGAAGCTCTTTCCCAGGTTGCCGAACTGGCTCTTAAAACCCCGGACATTCGAACCCTGCTGGACGAATCCTTAATTTTGACTGCTTCGGCACTTGACGTAGAGTATTGCAAAATCTTGAAGCTTTTGCCTGATGGAAACTTTCTGTTTGAGACAGGAATTGGATGGAAGATCGAAGATACAGGTAAGGTTATAAAAAGAGATGCAGCTTCGACTGCCGGATATACAGTGCTTTCAAAAAAACCTATTCGGATAGAGAAATTAAACAGAAAAGGTTCCATTGAAGGAATGGGATTTAAAGGATACCAGGAAATAAAGAGTGGAGTGAGCATCCTCATCGGGAGTGTTGAAAAACCCTATGGAGTGCTCGCGGTTCACAGTACAAAGAAAGAAAGATTTACAAAAGAAGATACTTATTTTTTGAACGGCGTTGCATCCCTCATCTCGTTAACCATCGAGCGAGATGAGGTCGAGGGTACCCTCCGGGATAAAGTACATTTTCTTGAAACTCTTCTTGACACGATTCCGGCTCCCGTATTCTACAAAGACAGAGAGGGGATTTACCGCGGCTGCAACGAACTCTTTTCAAGGATGATTCTTGGGAGCTCAAAGGAAAAAGTAATAGGATGCTCTACAGATGAACTTTCCGAAGTGATTCCGGCAGAACTGAATAATGTTTATAAAAGAATTGACAGGCAGCTGCTCCAGAGAGGAGGAAGCCAGGTTTATGAGTCCAGAGTCATGTGCTCTGATGGGATAACCCGGGATTTCCTTTTCAATAAAGCCGTATACAGAAATCTTAATGGGACTGTGGAAGGGCTCGTAGGAGTAATGCTCGACATAACCGGGCGCAAACGTATCGAAGACAACTTGTTAAAAAGTGAAGAAAGATATCGGCTGGCTGCCGAACAGACAGGCCAGCTGATATACGAGTTTGACCTGCAAAACGGCCATGTTGAATGGGCAGGAGCAGTCACGGAACTTACGGGCTACAGCTATAAAGAGATGCAGAATTTTACTTATTATGACTGGCTTGAGCACATTCACCCTGAAGAACGCAGAAGGGTGCAGCAGACATTTAAAATGTGCTGGAAGACAGGAGAAAAATTCAATGAAGAATTCAGCTTCCGGCGGAAAGATGGAAGCTATTTTTGCGTGGAAAACAAAGGCGTCTATCTCAGGGACGAAGAAGGCTACGTATGCAAAGCCCTTGGGGTAATGAAGGATGTTACTGAAATCAAACTTTCCTCGGAAAAACTGAAAGAAAGCGAGGAGCTTTATCGTTCATTTTTACAGAATTTTAAAGGGATCTCATTTAAGCTGGACAGGGATTTTACCCCACTATTTATGGAAGGGGCTGTTGAGGAAATAACCGGGTACACAGAAGAAGATTTTATCTCCGGCAGAATAAAGTTGTTTGATCTCATTGATCCTGAAGATATAACAATACTCGATATAAGCAGGGAAAAAATGAGCCATTCCCCAAATTCCATTATTGAATATGAGTACAGGCTCATGCGGAAAGATGGAACTGTAAAGTGGGTTCATGAATTAATCCACAACATCTGTAACTCTTCAGGAGAGACCGAATTTATCCAGGGCTATTCTTATGATATTACTCAGAAAAAGAAAGCCGAAGAAACCCTTGCAAAAGCCGAAGAGATAGGTATGAGGGAAATTCACCATCGGATCAAGAATAACCTTCAGATTGTTTCGTCCCTTCTCAGCCTTCAGGCTGATAAGTTCAAAGATAAGGATGTTATTGAAGCTTTCAGAGAAAGCGAAAACCGCGTTGTCTCCATGTCCATAATCCATGAGGAGCTTCATAAATCCGAGGACACGACAAGCATAGATTTTGCAGCTTATCTCAGAAAACTGACTTCTGACCTTCTTTACTCTTACAGAGTCGGAAATGAAAAAGTCAGGCTTTTCCTTGATGTAGGTCATATATTCCTCGGAATCGACACTGCAATTCCCCTTGGAATAATAATTAACGAGCTTTTCTCAAATTCCCTGAAATATGCATTTCCGAAAGGTACCGATGGGGAGATCCGGATTTCTCTTTGCAGACAGCCTGAAGCTTCGAGACATCGCGTTGCACCCGAAAAAGGAGCCGACACAGACTCAGGGGTATACCCCGGATTTACATTGATTTATTCGGACAATGGGGGTCGTTTCCCAGAAAATATCGATTTTGACAACCCTGACACCCTTGGTTTACAACTTGTAAATGCTCTGGTTGAACAACTCGATGGGATGATTGAACTTGAGAAAGGAGAAGAAACAAAATTTACTATCAGATTCGATGATAAGAGCCCTCCTGGGTAAGCCTGAAAAAAGCCGATTAAAGAGAAAATAACAGTTAAGATCGATCGAAATCCAGCCTCCTGGATTTTAACCCTCCTAGATTTTAACCCTCCCGAATTTCACTTCGAGATTGCAGAAAATATTGCTTCTTCAAGTCTCCTCCTTTTTACTCCTTTTTACTCTTTTTACTTCTTTTTATTTGTTTACCGTTTATATTTTCTTTTTGGAGAGAACCGCCAGAAAAGCTGGTGGGGGCGCTGATATGATTTATAATTGAAGAGCGGTTTCCTGGAGTTAAAGGAAGTAACTAAAGGAAGTAACTCTTAATTTTTACTACATTCATAAATTCAGATTTTTAATAGTACTATAAATAGTCGTACAGACGATCAGCACTTAATTTGGCTGGCAGGCTGGCTACACCATTCAGACGCAAAAAATAGAAGAAAGCATTTAACCCGGGCATCAGACTGGATGGATTAGGCTCTAGGGGCTCGGGATTATTTATTAAGAAGATGCCGTATAGACCTTACCATATCGAAATAAAGCACACACTTATTTCTATATCGAAATCAATTGGAACTGGCTATAAATTAAGTTAGATATAAAATGCAGAGAAATACGAAAAAAGCGACAGATAATTCATTCAAGTGAGGATAGGCGAATTGTGAATGCTCATAGGAATTGATGTAGGGGGCACCACCACGGATGCGGTGCTTATTAGGAACGGAGAGGTATACAACACAGCTAAGGTTCCCACCGAACCAGCAAATCTTCTGAAATCTCTGCTTAATGCCCTTGATAAAGTTAGCAGAGAAGTCCCCCCGGAACAGTTTGAAAGGGTGGTGTTCAGTACAACCGTAATAACAAATCTTATCGCAGAGGGCAAAACTGATCGTGTGGCTCTGCTACTTGTTCCTGGCCCTGGCGTTAATCCTGCAAGCTATACTTTTCCTGGCAGCTTCTATCTTAAAGGAGCTATGGACTACAGGGGAAGAGAAATTCAGCCCCTTGATGAAGCTGAAGTTCGAGAAACGGTGAGCCTGATCCGGGAGCAGGGGTTTTTCAGCGCTGCCATAGTAAGCAAATTCGGACAGAGGAATCCTTCCCATGAACTCAGGATAGAAGAAATTCTCATGGAACTGCACCCGGGCTGTAAAGTAAAACTCGGACATAAAGTTTCAGGGAAACTGAATTTTCCGAGAAGAGTTGCTACTTCCATGCTGGCTTCTGCAACGGGAGAGCGTTACCAGCAGTTTGTTGAGGAGATAAAAAAGGCTATGGAGGAAAGAAATATCAGGGCTCCGGTATACATCCTTAAAGCCGATGGAGGGACTCTGCCAATTGAAAAATCAGTAGAGTTCCCTGTGGAAACTATTTTTTCGGGGCCCGCAGCAAGCACGATAGGAGCTCTTGCCCTTACCCCTGAAGGCCAGACATCTGTTGTGGTGGATATAGGCGGGACTACTACCGACCTTGCCCTTATCCTTTCCGGAAAACCTCTTATTGGTTCTAAAGGCGCAAAACTCGGAAACTTCCTGACCCATGCCCGGGCTTTTGCCGTCCGCTCTATAGCTGTAGGAGGGGACAGCATTGTAAGGGTTAGAGAAACAGACAGTGGGATCAGGATGGTAACCATAGGCCCCGAAAGGGCAGGTCCTTCTTACTGCATGGGAGGAGAAGAGCCAACTCCAACGGACGCTCTGAAAGTACTCGGGCTTATTGATATTGGGGACCCTGAACGTGCAAAGGAGGCAGTTGCATCCATAGCCGTCTGCCTCGGTAAATCCGAAACAGAGACTGCTTCCCGGATAGTGGATATGACTGCAGAAATGATTGAAAAAGCTGTCAGGGAGATGTTTCTTGAGTGGGAACAGGAGCCTGCTTACAGGATATGGGAAGTCCTGCAGAAGAAAAAAGAAAGGCCTGAAAATGTGGTCGGAATAGGAGGGGGGGCAAAGGGCCTGATTTCAGTAGTTGCGGAAAAGCTGAGTGCAAAACCGATTATTCCCGAATACTCTGAAGTCGGAAACGCGATAGGGGCAGCTGTTGCAAGACCCACTCTTACCCTTAACCTGCGAATCGATACCCAGCAGAAGGTCTATTCGGTAGCTGAAGAAGGAGAGGTTGTAAGCCTTAACTCAACGAACATAGGGAATTTCAATAAAATGCGTTCAGAGGAAGCCGAAACACTTGCAGCAAAACTCCTCGGGGAACGTGCAGATAGGTTTGGCATTTCCGAGTATGCAGATGAAGCCGAGATTGCTAACAGTGAGGTATTTAACGTAGTTGAAGGCTGGTTTACGGCAGGGCGGATTTTTGATATAAGTATGCAGATCCCGGCAGGCCTGATTAACGAATGGAAAAGGAGGGAAAAAGCATGAAACTCGGGCTTGGGAAAATTAAGGATGCACTCAAAGGCGGAGCCGAAAAAAATACCGGAATGGAGAAAGAAAAAGGGGAAAAAGAGAAAAATCAGAAAAAAGGAAAAGAGAACTACAGAATAGAGAATTCCGGAAGATATCCTGAAAATGGTGCTAAAAATCATGCTGAAATTGATGCCGAAAACAATGAAGAAACTGAGCCTGAGAGATTAGAGGAAGTTACAATGAAAATAAAAACTTCAGAGCAGCAATCTGAAGATAAACCGAGAAATGAATCAAAATGTGAATCAAAACATGAATCAAAACATGAATCAAAACGTGAATCAAAACAGGAACTGGTGAATGAACCGGTAAACGGATTGTTAAATGGATTGGTAAAAGAAACCATGGTCCCGGCAAACCAGACAGGAACCCGAAAGACAGGCCTTATTTTCTTCCCGGCTTTTGACTGGGCAATTTCTCCAACCCACCCGGAAAGAGAGGAGCGCCTCCTCTATACGCGAGATCAGATCTTTGAAGAAGGGCTGATGGATCTCCCGCAAATAGCCGAATACAAACCACGCCTTGCAGATTACAGAGATATTGCGAGGGTCCATTTCTGCGTCCCTGATATAAAAGCTCAGGCTACAACCCCTCACCTGATTGCAGCAGGCAGCTGCCTGGTTCTTGCTGATGCGCTCATGAGGGGAGAGGTTAAAAATGCTTTTGCTCTTGTCCGCCCTCCCGGGCATCATGCCATGACTGTAGCCCATGGAAACCGCGGCTTTTGCAATATAAATAATGAAGCAATCCTTGTAGAGTACCTGAGAAAAAAGTATGGGATCCGCAGGATTGCAATTGTGGATACTGATGTCCATCATGGGGACGGAACACAGGAGATCTTTTACAATGATCCGGATGTGCTTTTTATCTCCTTCCATCAGGATGGGAGGACACTCTATCCCGGATCCGGCTTCATGAACGAACTCGGAGGCCCAAAAGCCCTTGGAAGGACAATAAATATTCCTCTTCCTCCCGGGACGCCGGATGAGGGTATTCTCTACGTGCTGGGTGCCCTTGTACTGCCCATCCTTGAGGACTTCAAGCCTGAGCTTGTCCTCAATTCTGCAGGGCAGGACAACCATTACACGGATCCGCTTGCAAATATGCGCTTTTCCGCACAGGGGTATGCAAAATTAAATGAGAAACTTGCCCCCGATATGGCAGTACTTGAAGGAGGCTATGCAATCCAGAGCGCACTGCCATATGTGAACACAGGAATAATCCTTGCCATGGCCGGGCTTGACTATTCCTGCGTAAAGGAACCCGATTTCAAGCCCGGGATGTTTGTCCAGGCTGCAAGGGACAGACAGATCCTCGAGGAAGTTATTGCAACCCAGCTCGAAAACTGGAAAAACCGGGACAGGCTTGTAGAAACAGAGATAGCAAAACACGGAGACTTTTATCGCCGGAAAAAGCAGATCTTCTATGACACCGATATGATTCAGGAATTTCAGGAAGAAACAGTCCGGATGTGCCCTGACTGCCAGGGTTACGTAACCATAGACTCTCATGCCCACAGGAGCATAAACGATACCAGAATATTCGGGGTTTCGATCCCTATCTACGCCTGTGACCGCTGCCAGGCTGAAGCCGGGGAAGAGTACAGGAAAAGGCTCAATTCTCCAGAATACGAGTACGTTTACCTTCAGGATAAGAAAGCGGACGAATATAGAGAATACAATATGAGGACAAAACAGGAAATCTCATATTAAAATCAAGAAAACGCTTATTAAGAGCGGGAAACCGGTTACTATCCGGGCATTGAGAAGCTTTGAAGGCTCCGATTCATCTCCTGATAAAACCTTGAACCAGTAGAGTCCGGGGCTTCTCACCCTTTTAATTTTCCATTTTTTTCTCAAGTCCCGCCAATTTTAAGTATCTTTCTACATTCCAGTGAATCTTATTTAACTTTTATTTTTTACATTTTTCTTTACCAGAATTCTGCAAGCTATTCTATAAGAATAATTTAGATAAGATAACACTTTTTTCGGGAAAAACATTGTAAATATATTGATTTTCCCTGGTGCAGTTGAAGTAATTATATTATCCATAAAATTTATCACACTATTTGAAAAATCTCACTTGCCCAACCGGAAAAATTACCCATATAAAACTAAATTAATCTTGACTTGTTGGAATGGACAAAATAATGTGTTGTCGGCACTAACTGATTTAAGCAACGTTATAACCAGACTGGGAAAAGGATAATTTAACAGAAAAGACGTACCGTTAATTTCAATAAACATAGCTATTTTTCGTCCCGGTTTTCCAGAATATATCTCTTTTGAAAAATATTAAATATAACCAGTACGTTTATATTGTAAATGTAATTAATTCCTAATTAATTAGAGGAAGTATCAGTATAAATTTCTTCTATTCATAGGGAGGAATTAGAATAAACATATTAAGAATTTTAATATTGACCACTCTCATACTCACACTAAGCTCCTGTGCTGAGGCAGCGACTGAATATCCAGTTGCTCCTGGAGACTCGATACAGGCTGCGGTGAATAATGCATCTTCTGGAGATGTGATTATCGTCGCGCCCGGAACTTATACAGAAAATATCATCATAAATAAAAATGACCTGACAATAAGGTCAGGAGCCGGAAACCCTGCGAATACGATAATTTCTGCTAACAACCCAGGCGTATCCGTAATCAGTATACAGAACGGAAATAATGTAACAATTGAAGGGTTTAAGATTACCGGTGCAGGAACTAATACTTCAGGAGTCTATTTGACCGGAAGTAATTACTGTACCATTGAGGACAATGTATTATACAATAATTATTTAGGTATTCGTATTTCTGGTTCTCGGGGGAACAGGCTCTCAGAAAATACTGTGAACCTGAGCGCTTCCCACGGTATAGTTATGGAAAACACAACAGGAAGTATTATAGAAAATAATGATGTGAACTCAAGCGGAATTTATGGTATCTATCTGTACTATGCAGACAGCAATAACCTGACAAGCAACACGATGTTTAATAACACCAATAATGGTATCAACTTGGTATTTTCTTCAGGAAACACAGTCTCGGGTAACACTGTTTTTGATGACACCCTGAGTTTGAACACTCATAGTATTTTCCTGAATAATTCTCACAATAATAATCTGCAAAGCAATACAGTTTCAAACTGTGACTATGGAATAGCCATGAGGTATTCCAACAATAACAACCTGGTTAACAATAATGCTTATAACAATAATAGAGGTATCTACCTAACCTTAACATCCAGCATAAACACTCTTTCAGGCAATCAGGCAAATTCAAATTTAATGAACGGCATTATTCTGGATAACGCTGGCAACAACAACCTTATCAACAATACCGCCAGGTTAAACACTGCTAGTGGTATCGTTCTCGGGAATGCCAGAGACAATACCCTGACCAATAACAGCGCATCTGGAAACAGTAAAGGAATCTACGTACTTACCTCAGCCAGTGGAAACACACTTTCGGGTAATGTTGTGAATTCGAATACTGGTAATGGTATTCAACTTGAAAATGTCAGCAATAACAACCTTACCGGCAACACAGCAAGTTCGAACGGTGTTTATGGGATTTACCTGGCAAGTTCCAGCAATAATTACCTGATCGGCAATATAGCTTCAAGCAATTCTAAAGGTATCTATTTAATGACTTCAAGCGGGAATATGATCTCCAACAATACAGTATCTAATAATACAGTACATAATACCTCGAATGGGATAATGCTCTCGCTTTCCGATAACAACATCCTATATATGAACAAAGCTATTAGCAACACATATGGAATTTCTTTGAACTCTTCTAAAAACAACAATGTCTCAAGCAACAATGTAACTTCGAGTACTAGTAACGGCCTATTTTTATGTGCTCAGAGCACCAATAACCGTATTTACAACAATTACCTGAACAATACAATGAATGTAAACAATAAAAACAGTGGAAGCACGTGGAACACAACAAAAGCTTCAGGTGCAAGCATTGTGGGTGGATCCAGTATAGGAGGCAATTACTGGGCAAACCCCTCCGGGACAGGCTTCTCCCAGCTAAATGCAGCTCACGATTCAAATGGGGACGGCATTATTGATTTTAAATATGACGGAGATAACTTAACAGACTACTACCCGCTTTTAGCTGTCTATGTACCGGAGCCGGTGTATCCTATCGCAAATTTCACTACTAATGTCACCAGCGGGAATGCTCCTCTTGCAGTCCTGTTTACAGACAACTCTCAAAATGCAACTGGATGGAACTGGAACTTTGGAGACGGAACCAATTCAACTGAGCGGAATACAACACATACTTATTCCTCAGTAGGGAACTATTCCGTTAACCTGACAGTAAGCAACGCAAACGGCACGGATTCAAAAACTACTACACTAGTTGTACTGCAAGAGCAGGGAGGAAATGGAAGTAACGGTCTTCCTGTAGTAGACTTCAGCGCTAATGTTACGAGCGGATATGCTCCTCTCTCGGTCATGTTTACCGACCTGTCACAAAACGCAACATCAAGAATCTGGGACTTCACCAATGACGGAACTGGTGACGCCGATGTGTCACCGGTTGTTTATGTGTACACTGCTCCTGGGATCTATACCGTTAACCTGACGTCAGGCAACCAAAATGGTACGAAATCAAAACTTGCTACAATAACTGTTTCCAGCAAGGAAGAAGAGCACCACAGCAGCGGCGGAAGCAGCCACAGCAGCGGCGGTGGCGGTGGTTCTCCTGAACCTGCAAGAAATGTTGACGTAAAGGAACTTTCACAGACATTTATTACGAACGGCAAAGAAACGAAGTTTAATTTTACGAAGAATGCAACCTGCGTTGTATATGTTGGCTTCGATGCAAAAAAGACTGTTGGCAAGACCACAACTATTGTCGAGCAGTTGAAAAACAAATCTACACTTGTTTCCGTACTGTCTGAAGGAGAAGTCTACAGGTACTTCAATGTCTGGGTTGGCAACAGCGGGTTTGCAACTTCAAAGAATATAGATAATCCTGTGCTCTGCTTCAAGGTTGAAAAGTCCTGGATACAGGATAAAAAGATCGATAAAGATTCTATCACCCTTAACAGGTACAGTGATAAAAAGTGGGAACAGCTGTCAGTTGACCTGTCAGGGGAAGATAGCAAGTATCTGTACTTTACAGCCGATGTTCCGGCATATTCTTTCTTTGCAGTAACAGGGAAGACAGATGTTTCTTCGGAAGAAACCGTAACTGAAATACAGCCTGAAGATGAGTCTGACAACTCTGAAGAAAATATGGGAGACACGGGATCAGAAGAAGCTGATCAAGGGTCCGACGAAGACGAAAGCCCAGGTACGCCTGGCTTTGAGATGATTTATGGAATAGCCGGTCTACTTGCAGTATCCCTGTATAAAAGGAAATAAAACAGTTAGATGAAAGTAAAAAACAGTAGATATAAGTGCAGAAAAAATGGATAAAGGTTTGATGTCTTTATCCTATTTTTTTATTCTTCTTTTTTTCGTTTTATTCTTTTTCTTGTAGCGTTTCCTACACGCTCTTTTCTACCGCTTTTTTTCGCTTACCCTTTTATCCTTTACTTTTTCCTTCCATTTTTCCTTTTTCTGTCATATCTTACTCTTTGAGCCGATCCCAAAACTCAAAATTGTTTTTCTAAATCCTATATCTCGAACGATAAATCGAGTTTCCTATATGGAGAATAGTTCTGAGCAATTATTGATTTAAGAATAAAACTGGTTTTGGGATGAGCTTTTTATTATGTACTGCTTCCTTCTGACTTTTAGATTTATATCCATTACTTACAGGATTCTAAAATCCATTTTTCATGGAGAACAGGAAAAACAAATTCTTAACCTGAAAGTAAAAAGATCTTAGCAGGATCATGTCTTACCGGGTGGAACACCTGCCTCTGATAAACGGCAGGTAAGGCTAATTTTAAAGGATCAACTGTCAGCTCGTTATTCTGAAAGTTAATCTTAAACCTCGGAAAAGAGAAAATATTGATTTTATTTCAATAGACCAGGATTGATTTTCTTTTCTTCATGTACTTTTATCGCTATTATTCTGATATTATTTTCTAATACATTTATATTATTTCATGTTTATTTCAGCTTGGAGAATATAAATTAAAATAATAAATTATATCGGACGTGGGGGATTCAAATACACAGAGTGATTGCTCTATTTTTAGCCTTACTAGTTTTGACATTAAGCTTGGGTATCGGAACTGCAGCCGAAATTGTTGTCCAGCCAGGACAATCAATACAGGACGCAGTGAATAGTTCGGTTTCAGGCGATGAGATTGTCATCAGCCCTGGGAACTATACTGAAAATATCAGAATAACGACAGGTGACCTGATTATCAGGTCAGCTTCCGGGAATCCAGAAGATACAATAGTGACGGCAAACAATCAGGCTGAGGATGCATTTTATGTCGAAGCAAATAACGTAACAATTAGAGATCTCAGCATTAATAATGCCGGAAACGACCGCGCAGGGGTTTACCTGATAAGGTCCGGTAACTGTACTATCGAAGATAACGCGTTTTTAAATGACGCTCTCGGAATATACCTTAAGAACTCAAATTATAACCTTATTATCAATAATACGGCAGCAGAAGGTAGGAGAGCAGTTAATGTTGAGAGATCAAACTATAATATAGTTTCAGACAACACTGTTTCGAATCAGAGATTCGGAATATATCTCCTTGTCTCCGAAGGGAATATCATCTCAAATAATACGGTAAGTATGAGTGCTGACCATGGTATTGTCCTGGAGAGCTGCAGTAACACCAGCCTCGAAAACAACAACGCAAGCTCAAATGAAGATAATGGAATTCACATTATTGGTTCAGGTAACAATAACCTGACAGGCAATACGGTAGATTCAAACATGGTCTATGGCATCCATCTGATGGATTCCAGTGGTAACAACCTGACAAACAACACAGTAATGAATAACAGCAGAGGCATTTTCCTGTTAAGGTCAGGCGAAAGTATACTGTCGGGCAACACGGTTTCAAATAACGGGAACGGTATCCTGCTTACATCCGCAGGAAACAGTAATTTCACGGAGAATACAATTTCGCAAAATAACATCTCTGGAATATCTTTACTAAACTCTACTAACTGCAATATAAGTGAGAATATACTGTCGAACAACGGACTTGGAATAGATCTGGCTTTCTCAAGCAACAGTACAGTCCTTAATAACAGTATTCAGGACGGGGGAAGAGGACTTAACCTGCAGGACTCCAATTACAATATACTCTTAAACAATACAGCTTTGAACAACAGGTACGGAGCTTACCTGCTGCGCTCAGGCTGGAACTTACTCTCAAACAACACGGCAAGCGAAAGCAATGACCATGGTATTGTGCTGGAGAACTCAAGCAATTACAATGACCTTACTAGCAACATAGCAAGTTCTAACCGTGCTTATGGCATATACCTCACAGGTTCAAATAACAATAACCTAAGCAGCAACGAAGTCTCCGGCAATAATAGAGGACTTTACCTTATGACATCGAGCAGGAACACTCTTTTGAACAATACTGTTCTGAATAGTGGCGAATATGCAGTCCTGCTAGCTTATTCCTCAGGTAACAATATCTCGGAAAATGAGGCTTCTAACAGCAACCGGGGTATCCACCTGAGCACCTCAAGCGACAATATACTTTCAGGCAATACTGTTGTCTCAAACGGTATTTCCGGTATACATATAGCTTCAACAAGCAACAATAACACCGTCTTTAATAACTATCTGAACAACAACATTAACGCAGATGTTAAACAGGGAAGCGTTGGAACTATCTGGAACACAACGAAAACTGCGGGCACAAGCATAACAGGCGGATCCAGTATAGGGGGCAATTTCTGGGCAAAACCCGATGGGACAGGCTTTTCCCAGAATGCAACCGATGCAGATGGAGACGGCATTGCCGATGGAGTGTTCAATATTTCAAATAGCGGATATACGGATTACCTCCCGCTTGTCGCTACCTCTGAAACACAACAGCCCATAATTCCAGAAAATTTAACGGATAATCAAACAGGAACATCCACAAACGAATCGGAGATATCTACAAACGAGACAGAAGTAGCTGTCAACGAGACGGAGATAAGCACCAACGAAACGGAAACAAAGACTTACGAAAATGAAACTACGTATAAAAATGAAACCACAATCAACAAAACGGAGTGGATATAAAGCTCGGTTTCACAGAAATATAACTAAGAAACATAACTAGGAAACATAACTAAGAAATATAACTAAATAACTTAATCAGTAAGAAAAATGCTGGATGGAGGTATAGCTCCTTCATCTTAATTTTTTCCCATACTATTTTCCCATACTATTTTCCCTTGCTGTTTTTCATGAGATCTTAATCTTCTGATTTTAAAAATTAAGCCTGATTTTGAAAATATACAGTCGACGAGATCCTGGAAAATCCCCATAGATATAAGAATCTTCACGCGCCACTAAACAACTGGAGAAGAATACACATTAATAAACAACATTTCATGCTACTTTTTTCTGTTAATAAGGACCCAAAAAGTATTACGCTGGAAGATTATAATTATCTCGAGAATATCTACAAACAGCGAAATTAAGTCACGGAATAATCAAGTTAATTGATATAATTTCTTTTGGGACAAATTGTTATAGCGTTTGGAAATCAGCCATCACATGATTGATATTTTTCAGTAAAGTATGGCTGGTTATAAATTTGAATCTTTAATTCCGATCAACAAAACCTTATTTGCCATATGGGGTCATTCTTGCCACGCTCGAGAAAGGAAAGAGATCTTGCAAACAAACACGAAGAAGAGAATCGGCAAATAGTAAAAGCAACAAGAAATAGGCAAAGCTGGAAGCGGCAGAAAAAACCGGCAATGTGTATCAAAACAAAATAAAACTTTACCGAAAAATACTATTTTCAACATGGCTTTTTGCTACTTTTTACTGAATTTTCCAGTTTCTTCTTTTTTCTTCGATTTCTCTCTTCTTTTTTCTTCGATTTCTCTCTTCTTTTTTCTTCGATTTCTCTCTTCTTTTTTCTTCGATTTCTCTCTTCTTTTTTCTTCGGTTTCTCCCTTCTTTTTTCTTCGGTTTCTCCCTTCTTTTTGGAAAAGGCCGCCAGGCAAGCTGGCGGAGGCACTTATATGTCCTTAGATGAGATATGGTTTCTGTAGTTAAGATAATTATTTTTCATACTAGGTGACCGTTTCCCTGTATTACTCAGTTTCTTTCAATTGATTTGTATACTCAACTATTGTCTTTTCTTATCTATGGCAAGTCGGCAAAGCTCTGCGCGGCGCAAGGGTAGAGAAACAAGAAATACCGTGTTGGATATGCTGGACAATATCAACCGATTGATCAGATGATTTATGATTTTCATCATCAGATCATAATATTCAATCAGTTTCTGTGGGTTTCCGTACCTTTAAGCCTTTAGCCGTCGTATCATAACTTATAAGGTCTGTAAAGCCAGATTTATTTCATAAGGCTTTTTGATAAGCTTATTCAAAAAATTAAATCGTAAAAAATAATTTTCAAGGGGTGTTTGTTCTGGAGCTTAGTTTTAAAGGCGGATGCAGGGAAGTAGGACGTTCGGGTTTGCTTGTTAACGGGGAAATTTTGCTCGACTACGGTATAAAGGCTGGAGATATTCCCGAATATCCCAGGGATGGTATGGAACCGAAAGCCGTCCTGGTATCCCACGGACATCTGGACCACTGCGGAGCTGTCCCTAACCTGATGTACCTGAGCCCTGAGGTTTTCATGACTCCTCCAACAGCAGAGTTTACCAGCCTGCTGGGGAGAGATACCCTCAAGCTTGCAGAAACCACTCTTTCGGGTGTATCCCCGTTTGACCCTGATGACCTCCAAAAGCTTAACCAGCTAACACGCAGAAAAGACTACAGAGAAACCTTCAAAACTCATGGCTACAGTGTTTGCTTTTACAACGCAGGCCATATCCCCGGAGCTTCGGGAATTCGCATCGAATCCGAATCAGGAGAAAGCCTGTATTATACAGGGGATCTCAATCTGCAGGAGACAAGACTTGTCCCGGGTGCGGAAGAGTTTCCTGAGGCTGATACCCTCGTGCTTGAAAGTACGTACTTTGGGGAAGACCATATCCCGCGTAAAGAAACCGAAGAGCGGTTCATAGAATCCGTCCATGAGACCATTGACAGAGGCGGAACTGCCCTTATCCCTGCTTTTGCAATAGGTAGAACCCAGGAAGTCCTGATGCTCCTTGATGCTTACGGAATTAGGGCTTATGTTGACGGAATGGGCAGGGACGTGTACAAAATCCTCAAAAAATATCCTGAATACCTCAGGAGCCCGGACCTCCTTGACAGGGCTTTTGATCGCGCCACGCAGGTAAAAGATCAGCAGCGGGATTCAGTACTTGGGGAACCGGCGGTAATTGTCACCACTGCCGGGATGCTGAATGGGGGTCCTGTACTCTATTACCTGAGCAGGCTTTACAAAGACCCGAAATCAAAAGTCCTGCTGACCGGCTACCAGGTTGAAGGCACGAACGGAAGGCTGGCCCTCGAACACAGGATGATCGAAACCAGGGGAGATGTCCTTACCCTCAAGCCCTCAGTCGAACAGTATGACTTTTCTGCCCATTGTGGGGACGGGGAGCTAAAGCAGCTAGTAAAGGACTTCTGCAACAGGGGCACTGAAAGAGTTTTTGTCATGCACGGAGAGAAAACGGAAGCCTTTGCAGAATGGATTTTAGAAGAAATCGGAGTTGAGGCTTATGCGCCTGCAAACGGGAAATCTTTCAGCTTTTAAAAGGGAAAGGAAAAAGAAAACAAAGTATAAAATCTCTTTCAAAGACTGAAGGTCTCTTACAAAACCTGCGATATACTTACGCCCCCAAAATTCCAATAATCTGGGTATGATCCTCCATTACGAATCCGAAATGCTTGAAACGTTTGCAAAAAGTATTCTCTGGCTGCCAGGACTGCCCCGAAAGCCAAAGGAATGGACGATATAGTAACTGCTCTTGTTGAAAAAGATGATATTGAAGCCCTTGTCTAGACAATGGAAAAGCTAGCAGATGAAAAAGGTGCAGGTTTCGTTTACCCTTTCAAAAGAGATGCTGCAAACCTCAGAAACGCCCGATGTTATCCTTATAGGAGTTAAAGCCAGCAGAGCTGCAGGCTTAAACTGCGGAGCCTGCGGCTTTGAGACCTGGGCAGAGATGCTGGACCGTCAGAAGGTAGAAGTCTAATTCCGGGGCCCAAACTGCATGATCAAATGCACAGACATGGGAATTGTCGTAGGCGCAGCTGCTGCAAAGGCTAAGGATCTCTGTATTGACAACAGGGTCATGTATACAGTTGGTGCAGCAGCAAGGGTTTCAGGCTTGCTGGATGCAGATGTTGCTTTTGGAATTCCGTTAAGTGTAACCGGGAAGAATATCTTTTTTGACAGGAGATAAACACCTTTAAAGGAAAAAGGGGTTTTATTCTGGGAAAATAGAGATATAATAAAAAATAATTAAATAAAACTAAATATATAATTATTAAAAAGAGGAGAAAAATAAAAATAAAAATAAAATTTGTTTTTTAAAGGCGGATGGAGATAGGAATGGGTTTCACCTGACCAGAGACTCGTTAGAAATTGGGAATAAAGGCACAAACACTAAAATATTGGGGGAAAAGTGAAATGCCATTTATCGAGATAAAAGTTTTTGAAGGGGAGTTCTCCGAAGACTAGAAAAAGAAGATTACTGAAGCTGTTACTGATGTTATGGTCTCGTTTTCGGGAGAGAATCTGCGCAGCGCTATCTGGGTCGTGATCCAGGAGGTAAAGAGTGGAAACTGGGGGATAGATGGAAAAGCTCTGGGGCTGCAGGAGATCAGGGTTCTGCAAGCGGGTACTACGAGAAAGCAGATGAGTTTTGTTGGAAGGAGCCTTAAACCAGGCCCCTCCGCCGTTCACTTCTATATTCTTCAAAAAGGCTCTCGAGCTTATCCTCTTTGGCTTTGTGACGCTTTATTTCGGCTTCTTTTTCCCAGGCAGCAATTGAAGCTTTCAGGGCTTCCGGCTCTGCCATTGCAAAATCTTCAGCTCTCTCAAGCTGAATATCCCTTATGACCGGCACATCTCCTTTAAAGAAGGTCTCTTCTGCTACATGAGAGATATCCTCAGGGATAATTACAGCCCGAACTCTGGCTTCCACAAGGATCTGAGCAGTTGCAGCTCCGCCCCCGCTAGGGTTTTCCAGAAAAACTACGTCTCCTGCTTTGAGCCCGTACTTTTCCTGTGTTTCGGCAATGGATTCCTTCGTAAAAGCTGCAATAACCTTTACAGGAGTGCCTTCACCTCGGATCTCCATTTTCTGGATTTTGCGTAGTTTGTTGCTTCTGCGTCTGAGTTCTCTTACGGTTTTGTTTTTATTGCTGAGTTCTTTTTTCAGGCTCTCTATAGTGCTATCTCTAATCTGGAGCTCTTTTAATTTCCTGACTTCACTGTAAGCTTCCTTTTTGAAACCTTTCAACCTTGATTCAAGTTTTGAAATTTTTCGGTCTTTTGCAATAAGGGCCTGTTTTAGTTCCTCAACATAATCCTGCAGGTTCTGGATCTGTTCTCCCTGCCTCTGGACAGTCTCTCTCACTTTAAGAAGAGACTCGTCAACTGCCCTTTCCTCGGGTTTTTCAGGAGTAGCCCTTGCCTTCGACTTTTCAGGAGCACCTGATGCAGCCCGGACTTTTTCGACAGCAGCTTCTATTGAGTCTCCGCGGATTACATGAAGCTTTATCAATTCAAGGTCCGCATCTTCCGGAGCTTTCTTTTCGATACGCGTAAAGATATTCTTGTAACCTCTGTAGGTGAGAAGAGCAGCAGTCAATGCATCCCTTTCGTGGTCATTGGAATAGCCAAAAGTCTTCCCAAGCGCAATTTTTTCTTCGGCAGATACCTCGATTCCAGGGCTTGCAGGAACTGCGTTAAAGCTCCTCCTGATTTTTTCAACCGAGCCCGGCATCGGAGTAACATCACTTGCAATTACTGCAGGTTTTCCGTATTCTGCAATAAGCTTGACAACCTCGTCAGGAGCTATCCCCCTAAAACTTTTCAAATACAGGAGGTCCCCGTCGAGAGAAAGAATAGCTATGCCTACAGTTGTTCCCGGATCGAGCCCGACTATTGTGAATTTACGCCTCTGGCTCCTGGGTTTAAGAGGAACGTAGCGAATTTTGTCGCGTTCGACACTTCTCACACTTACCTGCGCATCGCTGCTTGCCATAGGGTGTATTGGAATCTCTCCGCGCTTTGCATAGACTGTAAATTCGGACCTCACATAGCCTCCGAACCCTTTCACATTTACAGCTTCGAACCTGATGCCTTTTTCCCGTGAAAGGTCCTTTAGGACGTTTTCAATCTCCCTGCTCCTCTGAAGCACGGCTCCGTGTACTTTTCTTCTATACCGGTTCTGGCTCCAGCCTCCCCTCCCGAGAGAACGTGCCCTGCTGACCTTAATTTTCGTAATGTCTTCAAAAAGAGAAACCTCATGCCCGACCCCGAGATCTGCAAGCCTTGCACAGGCTTCAGCTTCGTCATTGGGGTTTTCGGGGTCAAAGGAAAACCCGTGCTTGCGTGCAATCCTGACAAGAGGTTCAGGGTGCAGCCCGCCTGTGACCTGGACAAGTTTAACGCCGTCAGGCAGACGTTCCATAAGAGAAAGGAGCTCGCTTCTGTCAGCCGCAAGCTCGAAAATGTTGTCAACGGCTATTATCTCCGGCCTGTCCCTCTGGATCATATTAAAGATCTTCTGGCGGCGGAGCATACTCTGATGGGAAACCTCCCCATCCCTGAGAATGGCAAGGGCATACCTGGGAAGTTCCCTCGCCCTGGGAGAGCCCCGGGCAATATCGATTCCATAGATAATCCTTTTTTGCATGAACACCTATATTTTATTTTTTGTAGAATATATATTTAACTGATTCTACATCTATTAAATAAACTTAACTAAATCTATAAAGTCTACTTTTTCGTATCAGTTAATCTTTAGAACTTTAGAAAATTGAAGATTTACTGGTCTTAAATTAGCAGAAAAATACATTTTAGAATTATCCTTTTTCTGCAATTAACCTTTTTATTAATGCCAGAGTACAAATGAAAGCGAAAACAGAATTTGTTGACGGATTTACCCAAAATTTTATAGGATTTCTCCTCGTTTTTATCGGAAACATTTAACTGAGTAAATATGTTTATATATATAACTGAAGAGATAATACTGGATGAGCGATCAAAACGAAGCCAGTAATAACAAGTCTCCTGAAAGTGTTTCGAGTTTATCCGGCTACGCCAGCGTCTACAGGAACTTCAGGTTATTAACGAGATATTAACCGGAACCTATCAATCAGAAGATGTTGACAGGATATGCAGGTTAACTGGAGAAGCTGTTCACAGGTTAAATAAGGACTGTTTTATTGTCGTATCGCTATATGATAACTTTATAAATGCTGTCAGGATAAAAGCTGTAACAGGAATAGAAGGCCTGACAGATAAAGCAGCTCTTGGTTAGAACTTCAATGACATCTGTTTTAGCTTTGAGGATCTGAAATTAAACAGTCGGCTCTTTTCAAGCGGCAAACTTGAATATTTCAAAGGGGGACTTTTTGCTTTACTGGCAAAAAAAGTTCCCCCTAATCTGTACAAAAAAATCGAACATGATCTTAACATAGGTTCCATCTTAGTCAGTGGCTTTTCTAATGAAAAGAAAGTTTTTGGCAGTATCTCTATACTGGTGCCTGAAGGAAAAAAATTCAGAATATTCCTGCAATAGAAACAATAGTTACTCATGTTTCGAAAAGAATCCGGGATATCAAAACAAAAAAAGAATTTTTTGAAGCTGAAAACAGATTCAAGATCCTTTTCCAGCAGGCTCCACTCAGCTACCATTCCCTTGATGAAAATGGATATTTTATTGATGTAAACAAGACATGGCTTGAAACCCTTGGTTATTCCCGAGAAGAAGTAATCGGAAAGTCTTTCAGGGATTTCCTTACACCGCAGTTCTCGGAAAAAGTTAGAAATAATTTATGTAATTTCAGGTTGCATGGGAAAATACAGGGCGCTGAATGTGAAGCTGTAAGGAAAGATGGTAAAATAATAAACATTGTTGTTGATGGAAAAATTGCATACAATGAGAATGGCAGCTTCAAGCAGATACATTGCGTTTTCAAGGATATAACGGCACAGAAAGAAGCTGAAAAAAAAGCTCTCGAAAATGAAAAGCTCCTGCGTTCAATGATGGATGCTGTTACCGAATCTGTAATTCTCTTTAAGCCCGACCATACGGTTGCTTACATTAATGAAACAGCAGCTAAAAGGCTGAATATCACACAGGACGAATTTACTGGAAAAAAACTTGATAATATAAATCCTGAAGATATCTTGACCCAGAGGGTAAAAATGTTTGACGCTGTATTGGCTGAAGGAAAACCCACGAAATTCGAAGATATACGAAAAGGAGTTCATTTTCTCCATAATATTTATCCAGTTTACGATTCTTCTCGCCAGTTTTCCCATTTTGATATCTTCTCAGTGGATATCACGGAACACAAAAAATCCGAAAGAAAATTAAAATGGGAACTTGCTGTCAACAGAGAACTGGCAGAACTGGCAGATGCCCTGCTGGACCCGAATAATTCTATTGAGACGATAGCAGACATTGTATTTTCAGCCTCTCAAAGTCTGACAGAAAGCGAACACGGATATGTTTCTTCTATTGATCCTGAAACCGGCGATAATGTATGTCATACTCTGACCAGAATGATGGAAAGTTGCTGTATTAATGAAAATAAGAAAAAAATTACTTTTCCAAAAGGTCCGGATGGCCTCTATTCTAAATTAATCGGCCATTCTTTAAATACAGAAGAGGGCTTTTACACAAATTTTCCAGAGATACATCCATGTTCGGGAGGAATCCCTGATGGGCACATAAAGCTAAAAAATTTTATAAGTATTCCTGCAGTTGTTGGAAATGAAATCATGGGACAGATTTCCCTTGCAAATTCAAAAAAGGGATATTCTGACTGTGAATTTGAAGCAATCAGACGAGTTGCTGCACTTTATGCACTGGCACTTCAGCAAAAGCGAGCTTCAATGCAGATTCAATATAGAGACACTCTTTTAAAATCAATTTTTGAGTCAACTGTTGATGGTATTTTTGTTACTGACAGCAACCATAAACTTCTTTTTTTAAATTCAAAGTTTGCCAAAATGTTAAAGCTGCCGGAAAATCTGGATTACCTGAATAATAACGAAAAACTGACTGATTTGATTTTAGAGCGGGTAAAAGATCCTGAAGAGGATTTATCAAAGATTCAGGCCCTTTATCGATCAAATGAAACCGATATTTCTTATGTATATTTTAAAGACGGACGAGTATTTGAAAGGTCCTCAGCGCCGCTGGTAAGCAATGGAATTCTTAAAGGCCGTGTATGGAGTTTGAGGGATGTTACGGAAAAAGTTGAAGTGGAAAAAGCTCTTGTTAGTGCAAAAATCAATGCAGAGGAGGCTAATAGGACCAAAAGTGAGTTCCTTGCAACAATGAGCCATGAACTGCGAACTCCTCTGAATTCAATAATAGGTTATTCTGATCTACTGATTGACCAGATGTTTGGACCCCTAAATGAAAAGCAGTTAAAATATTTGAGAAATATCTCTTCAAGTGGAAATCATCTTCTCAATCTGATCAATGATATTCTCGATATTTCAAGAATAGAATCCGGAGATGTTTCACTATCTTTTGAAACCGTACGTACTGCAGATGTTTTTGAGGATGTAAAAAACATCGCAATCCCTTTCGCTACTTCCAAAAGCATATCCATGGAATTCTCAGTCAAACCTGCTGATCTGAGTATATATTGATAAAGTAAAATTTAAACAGATTCTCCACAACCTCGTGAATAACGCATTGAAGTTTACTCCTGAAGACGGACGCATAGAGATCTGGGCTAGAAAGTTGGAAAACACAATCGAAATTTGTGTCAAAGATAATGGAATCGGAATCCCGGAAGATAAACAGCAGGTAATTTTTGAGCCATTTAAACAGATAGACTCTTCACTTTCCAGAATGTACAGCGGGACAGGGTTAGGCCTGACTATAGTCAAGCACCTGGTTGAGATGCAGGGTGGAGAAATAAAAGTTAAAAGTGAATTAACAAAAGGGAGCACTTTCACAGTTTTATGGCCTACAAAAGAGGAACAAACTGAGTAAAAGAGATTAATCGAGTAAAAGAATCGAGTAAGAGTGCTCCAGGAAAATCTGACCGTCATTCCTCAACTGTTCTTATCCAGTGCGTCTGCACGGCTGAAACTCACCGACTTCGAGAGATAAAGGCAAAAGCAGGCAGCTTTGTTGTATAAACTAAATCCTAGCTGTATAGACCAAGTATCAAAATATTACCTGCTCATAGCAGATAACCAGATATCTACGTTCGAGCTTTATTCCTTAGCGGCATGAATCTCTAGAGCTTTTTCTGATCTTTTTTCAACGTAATAAAAATTTAATTTGCTGGATACAAAAATACCAAAAAATAAGATGAAAGGTTTAGCCCTTCATCATTATGTTCGTAATATATTTATAAACAGGATGTTCGAGAACAGTTATAGTAGCGAGTTTCGAATCTGTACTACTTCCATTGCTTACTGTCAGGTTGACAGTATAGGTTCCTGCTTTTGAATAAGTATGCGAGATTCTGATGGGTCGAATTAGCTTCGCCTCTAATGTTCCAGCTCATTGAAATCCATTTTTTGAATAATCAATAAACTGGACTGAGGGAGGGTTATGAATCCTCAGTGATGTGCTACTGAAGAGTAAAAGGTTTCAGTTTATTATTTTATTTATCCAATCTGAGTTTACTTATCTTTCATCTGTTTCTTTGAATTCCTCTCTTCTCCGAACGCTTCTTCTTCGCTATAATTTTCTTTATCTTTATTTTCTTCGCTGATATTCCCTTCATTTAGACCTTCCTCCTTTTTACCTGTTTCTTCTATAATTGCTTCGTCCATGTTTGTTTCTTCTTCGTTTGACTCTTCATTATCTTCTTCGTCTCTGCCTGTTTCGTCTCTACTTGCTTCTTCTTTAGTTGCTTCGATTAAGCTTGCTCCACTTTTAATTTCCTCGAGAACTTCTTCAAGCTCCATTTTAATGTCGTATTTTCGGTAGAAATGGACCAGTACATTCGAAACATCCCTTTCTAGAATTTCGTCGGCATGAGGATGGTCCAGAGTGATATATTGAGGCCAGTCAATGAGCTGGATGCCTTCTTCGGAGACAAAGATATTATATTCACTTAAGTCGGCGTGGACGATTCCCAGAGAATAGGTTATTTTTACCTGCTTGAGAATCTCATCAAGATACCATTCAGCGTTAAGAAGTTTTGTTTTTGAAAGAAGGCTGCCTTTTGCAAGCTCCATCACAATTGCATGCCTGTTCTGGTCAAAAGGTTTCGGGATCGAGACCTTCGGATACAGCGTGGTCATTATCCCGTACTCTCTCTGAGCGGCAAGCCTGGCAGCATAAATCCAGGAAAAATGTTCTCTTTCTCCGAGGTGGTCACGTACTCTTTTTATTTGCTTAAAGCTGGTCCTGCCTTCCCTGTGAAATTTAATTATAACCGGAATAGGTCCCCCAATTGCAAGCTCAGGCTGCCGGATCGCCTCAAAAATGACGGACTCTTTGCCTACCCCAACTTCATCCCCTATGGCGCTGATGCTTTTCCTTTTCACAAATGCATTGAGAGCAAGGGCATCATAGCCTTCAAAGTAAATCTGGAAACCGTCGTAAGGCTGGGTGGTTCTGACAACAAGCTTATCACGCACAAGCTTCCTCAGCCTGTACTCAAGCTTATCAAAAGGCATTTTTGTATATTTACCAAGTTCTTCTACTGGCACCCACTCAAAATGTTTCATCCCTGTCTCGATGCCTGTAAGTATCCTGAAATCCTTTGCATCAAGCGTCTTAAAAACCTTTAGCACTTCTTCGATCATCCTATCCTGTTATACATATCATCCTCGATATTTAAATGATGGCTCTCTTCTGACCCACCCGAGTTTCGCTTCCCGAGTTTCGCTTCGGGATCACAGGAAATCGAAGATTTTCTGGGAGTTGCACTGCAAGTGCAACAGCACGAGGTCTGTTTCACTCGCTTCGCTCGTTCAAGCAGACTAATTTATAAAATCACAGATTTCACTTCCCGAATTTCGCTTCGGGATCACAGGAAATTGAAGAATTTCTGGGGGTG
>NZ_WJBI01000008.1:8139-45474 GCF_020804225.1 Methanosarcina sp. DH2 | reverse complement strand
ATCCTTAATCGCCCTAGTTTCGCCACCCGAGTTTCGCCACCCGAGTTTCGCTTCCCGAGTTTCGCTTCGGGATCACAGGAAATCGAAGATTTTCTGGGAGTTGCACTGCAAGTGCAACAGCACGAGGTCTGTTTCACTCGCTTCGCTCGTTCAAGCAGACTAATTTATAAAATCACAGATTTCACTTCCCGAATTTCGCTTCGGGATCACAGGAAATTGAAGATTTTCTGGGGGTGTGATGTAATCGGCAATAGTATGCGGTCTTTTCGCTCGCTTTGCTCGCTCAATAGGACTTGTTTATGGGTTCTAAATTACGAATTTGTAACCGTTACAACTGTATTCGCACACTAAACCGTTTTTGTCACGCTCGACGCAGGAGAGAGGTCTTGCAAATATCCGACATGTACTCCACATACCCAACACGCACATATACCTACAAGCTGGACTAAAAGACCAGGGCTATCGTTTGGGACAAGGATAAGGGTTAAGAGAGGGAATGCCAGGCGTGAAGGGGTTATCTGTCGGAGGACCAGCTATACTAAGGATGAGCAGATAGAAAAGCTAAACGAAGTTGCCCAAAAGCAAGCTGTCCATATGAAATATTTTTTACGATAATAGTGAATTCCCAAAAAGGATTGCATCCACTACGTCGCTAACCCTATTTGAAATCCTTCACTTTGAGGGAATGAGAGATACCTGTTTACTCATCACTTTTAGCTTCTTAATTGCTGAAATGGTTGCCTGAGATTCTTTATAAATCTTGTTTTCGTAATAACTTATGATCTCGTCAACCGGAGTGGCAAGAGAATAAATCTTCATCGGTCGTCCTTTTCCAGGCTTTTTTTCCGAACGCACACTGATCCAGGACTGGTTGTGCATTAGCCTCACTGCAAGACTGACTTCAGGTTGCCTTAATCCGGTACTTATTTCAATCTTCTGGGATGAAGCTTCGTCTACAGTCATAAGATATGCCATGGTAGTAGCAGCATTTCTTGACATCCCGAGATCACTCAATGCTTTAATAAAAATATGGTCGTTTTCATCCAACATTTTTACTTCAGAGTCTTTCATGATAACCCCTAGATATTTCTAGTTTTATGGATAATTTGTTATCTTAAAGAATGCTTTTATAATTACTCATTAATCGATGATACCTTATAAACATTTTCAAAATATATGCATTTACACGATTTTTGGTAGCTTGAGGTTTAAAGAATATTGATTTTTTGGTCCAATCGCGTAAGCCCAGATATTATTATAATGCGAATTTCTATTCTGTATCCTCTTTCAAACTGCCATTCCACTAAAAATTAAAGGGTAACATTTATGGGTAAAAAGGGATACAGAAAGGAAGGAATGATTTGAGTCATTTTTTTATGGTGTTTAACAATGTCTAAAAATATTCAGAAACCTAAATCTCGTAGAGAACACGATCAAATGAAACGCGATGGAATGAATAACCAAAAATCAATATCAGATAATAAAAGTATTAACCAAAAATCAGTATCAAATAATAAAAGTATAATTGAAAAATGCAAGAAACTTATCAGAAGAAACAACTCGGAAAGTTAAGCATCCCGATAATATCAAATTTCCAAAAAACGGTCTTAAGAAACTGTTTTAAAATTCAAACAACTTCTATAATTGGATAATGGGTAATGTTAACTTTAGACAAATAGTGAATTTTTCCGAAATTCAGGTACACATTGACCTTAAGGATAGTGCTTTATCCTATAGGACTTACGCACTCGAGATATAAAATCAAGTACCTTAAACAGCATGGTTTAAATTTACGTTTCGACATTTGACAGTTTAATGCTAACGTTTTTCAGTTCGAATGCGTAAGTCCTATCCCCAATTAACCGGTCTTATTCAGCTATTAAAAACGTATTTTCACCTTATTTTTTCACCTTATTTTTTCACCTTATTTTTTCACCTTATTATTTCTCTCTCGCATCCTGAACAAATTACATCTGCCATAGTCCTGGGGTGCTTAATACAAAGTCCTCCGTATTTGCATTGAACTATTAATTTTATTCCATCACTTACCAGATTGCTTTTATCTCTCTTTCTTTTTATCATCATTTCTCCGATTCTATCTCTCTAATTCATTCTGCCAGCCTATTAAGCTGCTCCTGCTGTCTGGCAATGTCATCTTTAAACAACATTCATTATCTCTTCCTGTTCTGTGCTCTTCTCATCCATTCCTGCTCCTGCAAATGAAAGATAATAGTAACATCCGTTCCAGCCAGTTCACTAATAGTGCAGAAGTCACTTTTTATGAAATTGGAGCATATACGAGGCTAAGGTAGAACCAGGCATAGCTATTTTTGCACATCTATCCCTTAAAAGAAGTATACTCCACTTAACCACGCACAAATACCTAGAAGCTAATCTAAAAGGCTAGGCTATCTCTGGATAATGATCGATCACTTGTATTAGGAAGGCTCCTTGAAGACTGTTATATCTGGAACGGTACTCAAAGCGGTACTCTGCACCTAACTTCAACAAATTTGAAAAACGTTCTATTATACAATAATCATTATAATGCTGCTAATTTCTCTTCTTATTTCCCTGCTGGTAAAAAAGTTACTGTGAATATTGATGATAATAACCTCACAAGTTTAGATATTTCCAATGACCCTGGTTTACTTTATTTAAATACTAGTCGTAATTCACTAAATCAAACAGCGCTAGATGGGATACTCCAGACGCTGGACTCTTATAATACTAACGATGGGTCTTTAGATTTAATGGAAATGCTGCACCAACAATTATAGGAATAGCACATGCAAATAATTTAACTGCTAGAGGATGGAAGGTTCAAAGCTCAGAAAAATAAACCAGTTGAAATTTAACAAGTATTAAGGACCTAAAAAATCTTTAGAACAAAAGTTATATAAACGTTTTATGTTTAGGGAACGCAGCGGGTCACAAATACCCCCTGTCCTTTACAGACCGTTAGACAATTTAATTTCAGGACAAAATAATGGCAAAAAAAGTATTTAAGACCTTTAAATTGAAAAAGACAGAGAATGACAGGACAGAAAATGGTAGAAATTGCAGTATTTATGAAAGATTATAGAAACGATCTTTTCTATGATCTCGTTGATACTTTGCGTTTTAGTAGTAATGCGTATCGCTTATTTGCTGTATAATGACGGTTTTCTGCTTGCTTGCGTATCTTCATAAACAATAAGGTACAATAGTAGCTTGGGGTGAATAACTGTGCACAAATTTATAAAAATCGTGGGTTACATCTTAGCGATAATAGGGCTTGCTCATGTTGTAAAACATATCATGCATTGCAAAGAATGTCGCTGCTTGTGTGGCTGGTACAAAATAAAAGTAGAAGATGAAAAACCAGCGGATTCAACTGTATCGCATAAAATAAAAGTGAAAGATGAAAAACGGCAGGGTTCAAGGTATGGCTCTGATCCGATCCGTTATTAAACTCGACAACCATAAGTAGAAGATTATGCCAGTCTAGACCACTATTTGTAGAATACTTCGACAGGCTCAATCCGATTTTCAGGCACTCCAAAAAAATATATACTTATTGGTGACGGGTCTGGAGAAGTGAACTACACCTACCTAAAATCTTCGTAAACTCAGATTTTTGAGGAAGGTGCTTCCTGCTTCATACTAGTACTGTGATTCCAAAGTATATTCACAATCCTGAATTTTGAATAGACCTATAGGTCAACGAATTTCCCACTACTGAACAAGGGGCTTGTTTTGGAATCGATGCACTAGGCGGTTGCCGTTTTTTCCCGGTCCACAGGCTCAAACCGTAGTCCCTACGGCGAATTTCTTTATATTGATAGCTGCATTAATGTCCCTATCATGCAAAACATTACAGGAAGGACAAAGCCACTCTCTAATATCTTCTGTCAAATTTGGATGCTTATAACCACAAACGTTACARGTTTTTGAAGATGRTTCCCATTGACCTATCTTCAAAACTGTTTTACCAGACCATTCAGCTTTGTATGTTAATTTTTGCACGAAAGAATACCAYGCTGAATCACTAATAGCCWGTGCTAATTTGTGGTTCTTTTTCATTCCTTTAATATTTAAAGTTTCAACWGCTACYGCTTGGTTTTCRCTGATTAGCTTTTTTGAAACTTTATGTTGAAAGTCATGTCTCTGATTAGCAATTTTCTCATGCAACTTAGCAAGTTTGTRTGCTGCCTTTCTACGGTTTTTTGAACCTATGACTTTCCTGGAAACTCTTCTTTGCAAGAATTTCAATCTTTCAAGAGAAATTTTCAGGAATTTARGATTATCTATTTTTTCTCCTGTAGAAAGAGTAGCAAAAGTCAAAAGTCCAACATCAACTCCAATCATTGTAGCAYGGGAAAATGATTCAGGTTCAGGACATTTCTCYCCATCATCAGTTAAGATACTGATATAGTATTTTTCKGTAGGGGTTCTYGATACCGYTATTGTTTTTAGAAATTCAGAATTAGAATCACTTTTAATAATATTTCCTTCTAATYCCATTTCCTTAAAAAGTTGCTTATGTATCTTAACTTTTATCCARCCGATTTTTGGTAAATTAATTTTAGAGGTAGCAAAATTAATAMTATAATGTTGTGGAATTTGGAAMGAGAAATGATTATCYCTTTTTCTTTTCTTTTGTGGATATTTAAACCCATCCTTAAAGAAATGGTTGAATGCAGAATTAAGATTTTTGCTAGTTTGTTGCAGAGATTGAGAATTTACTTCTTTCAAGAAGGGATAAGCTTCTTTAAGAACTTGAATATGGTTATTAAGTTCAAATTCAGATATACTTATTCTGAATTTTTTATACATTAATGATTTTATTTCAAGAAGTTTATTGTAGAYAAATCGAGTACTACCGAAGTGTTTTTCCATAAGGGCTTTTTGTTCCTTATTAGGGTAAATTCTGTATCGGATTCCTCTTTTCATCGGCATTATATACGTTTGGAAACTATATCAATATTAACAGGATAACTATCGGTATGATGTTGGGAAGTTGACGGCTCTCATCCCCTCCCTGTCCCATTCGGGCGAAAGCCCGATGTGCTGAGGAAGGGGGCTTCCCGCCTTATGAGATAAATTAAATGCCAAAAAACGACCTTGCAGAAATTGTCTTAGCTGAGATTTATCCTTCAGTCCTGTATTTTTAAAGTCTTTTCATGAAATCAGGGTGCTACCAGTCATCCAGCACATGCAGAACACATATGAAATTTGCCATATTAAGTTACATCATGATATAATATGTATTATAAGATTAATAAGCTTATACAAAATTGAATAAAAAAATTTATTTTCATTACCACATAATTTAAGTCCACTTATGAAATATATTAAGTATCATCTTAGTCACTAAAATTGATTAGTAAATAGCAAGTACACCTGTTTTGAGGACTGACAAAACCCTCTTGTATTCAGGGTAAAATTGATTTTTGAGCAACTGGAAAATGTGCGACCTTAAAGAGGTAAGAGAATACAGAACATTAACAATACAGGTTGATGCGTAGCTTAGCTGCAAAAATGAGCCCGAAGTTCTTCAGGAAAATTATCTGAACTGATTTTAATTAATAGACTATTAACTTTGTTGTTTTACTATTTTAGAGTATAAATATAACTTTTTACTAATATTAGTATAATTCAATATATTTATATTGTTGGCCTCTTAATTCCTATCTTATTATTGAAAGTACGAATATCAAATTTATATAAGTGTGGGGAGAAATTAAATGCACAAATTAGCCACCTTACTGGTGGGTACGCTAATATTGATGGCATGTTCGGGTATCGTGACAGCTGCTGAGATTATTGTCCAGCCAGGAGGCTCTATACAGTCTGCGGTAAGCAGCGCAAGCTCGGGCGATGTAATTATCGTAAAGTCCGGAACCTATACTGAAAATATCAGAATCACCACAACACCGAATCTGGTAATCAGGTCAGAATCAGGGAGGCCTGAAGACACAATAATTACGGCTAAGAGTTCGGTTACAAGTGTATTTTACACTGAAGTAAATAATACAACAATTAGCGGGTTTAAAATTACGGGTGTGGAATCTTCCAGTGCAGCTGGAACCTACCTGGTTAGATGCAGTAACTGCACAATAACCAATAACGACCTTTCGGACAATTCTCTTGGGGTATATTTGAGGTACTCGGACTACAACAGGATCCTCAATAATGCTGTCCTCGGAAAGAGCAAGGGGATTTATTTACAGGACTCAAACTACAACACCTTATCCGGTAACAGGGCGAATTCGAGCACCCCATATGGAATTCATCTTTCGCGTTCTCAGAGGAATACACTTTCAAACAATATTGCAAATTCAAACAATTACGGTATTGTGCTGGAGAACGCAAATTACAACGACCTGACCGGAAACACTGTAAATTCGAACAGTGGATATGGCTTATATCTGACAAACTCCAGTAACTGCGGGCTTACCGGCAACATCGCAAGCAGCAACGAGAGAGGCATTTACCTGATAAGGTCAAACTCAACCACAATTTCGGGTAATACGGTCCTGGAAAATACTAAATATGGAATTTTGCTCTCTTATTCAAACTATAATACGATCTCCGGAAATACGGCTAATAAAACCACAGGGGGCATTTTCCTGGATTCAGCCGTCGGAAACACAGTCTCAGGTAATACTGTTGATTTAAACAGCGTTTCCGGCTTATTTATGTGTCCCGGAAGTAGAAGTAACCGTGTTTTCAACAATTATCTAAACAATACCTATAATGCAGACATTCGCAACACAGCAAATACCTGGAATACAACTAAAACCACAGGTACAAACATTGTCGGAGGGTCCTATATCGGAGGCAACTTCTGGGCAAATCCTTCGGGTACGGGTTTTTCCCAGATAGCTCAGGACTCAAACGAAGACGGCATTGCAGATTCTGTGTATGTCGGAAGGAACTTTACCGACTATTTGTCCCTCGTATCCAGGCCTGGAATGCAGCAGCCGGTACTCCCTGTCGCAAACTTCATCACCAACACTACCAGCGGGAATGCACCTCTTGCCGTCCAGTTTACAGACACCTCTCAATACGCAACCGCAATAGGCTGGGACTTCGACAATGATGGACTTACTGACGTGAGCTCTGGAACCGTGGTCTATATGTACACAGCCCCCGGGATCTATATGGTTAACCTGACTGCGATTAATGCAAACGGTACGAATTCGCAAGCTATGACGATAACCGTTTACGATCCAGTACAGCCAGTGCCTCCAATTGCAGATTTCATTACTAATACTACCAGTGGCTATGCTCCTCTCGCAGTCCAGTTTACAGACCTTTCACAAAACACAGTTTCATGGAGCTGGGACTTTGACAGTGACGGAAGTTCTGACTCAGATATTCAAAACCCTGTTCATGTGTATGAAATCCCAGGAAACTATACAATTAACCTGACCGTAAGCAATCAGAATGGGATAAGTTCAAAAACTGCCGCAGTAGCTGTGCTGGAAACAGAAGGAGAAGGAAACAAAGAAAATAAAAATGAAAACGAAAACGAAAATGAAAATAAAAGGCTTCCTGCTGCAGACTTCAGCATGAATGTTTCAGAAGGCTATTCTCCCCTTTCTGTCCTGTTCACTGATCTTTCACAGAACGCAACCGGAATAAGCTGGGACTTTAACAATGACGGACAGGTTGAAGTGGACTCTGGGGCCGTGGTCTACGTGTATACAACTCCAGGGGAGTATACAGTTATCCTTACCGCTACTAACGAAAACGGCACTTCTTCAAAAGCCGCTACAATAACTGTGCTGAAAGAAAGCAGTTCTGGAGGAAGTAGTGGAGGAAGCAGTGGAGGAAGCAGCAGTAGTAGCAGCAGTAGTAGCAGCAGCGGTGGCGGTGGATCTCCTGAACCTGCAAAAAACGTCGATGCTAAAGAACTCTCACAGGTCTTTATTACAAACGGAAATGCTGTTAAATTTGATTTCAAAAAGAACGCAACCTGCATTGCATATGTGAGTTTCGATGCAAAGAAGACTGCGGGCAAGACCACAACGATTGTCGAGCAGTTAAAAGGAAAATCCGCTCTGGTTTCCGAATTGCCCGAAGGAGAGGTATATAAATCCTTTAATGTGTGGGTCGGAAACAGCGGGTATGCAACCTCAGAGAACATAGAAAATTCTGTTATCTGCTTTAAGGTTGAAAAAGACTGGATACAGGATAGAAAGATTGACCAGTCTTCCATTGCCCTCAACATGTACAGCAACAAAGAATGGGAGCAGCTGCCAGTCAACCTGTCAGGTGAAGATGATAAGTATCTGTACTTTACAGCCAAAGTCCCTGGCTTCTCTTCCTTTGCAATAACAGGAAAGATAGAAACCCTTCTTGAAGAAGGAGTTACCGAAATCGAACCTGAGCAGGAAACTCTTTCCATTGAAAAAGGTGGGAAAAGTACAGGAGCTGATGTTGAAAAAGGAACTGAGCAGGGCGAGAAGATAAAGGTTCCAGGGTTTGAAATGTCTTTTGGAGTAGCTTGCCTGCTTTCAGTATTCATGTATATAAGGAAATAAACAGCTAACCGAAGCAAAAGTAAAACCGAAAAATCTGGATATCGAAGAAAACTGGTGGAGGAATAAATCTTCACCTTATTTTTATCTCTACCCAATCAGATGCCATCCGAAACTTCGTGGACATCAGACTTACTAAAGATAGTTATTATACTTAGTTAAATATTTATAACCCTGCATATTTATGTTGCTTGTGCGGATTTCCGCCTAACTGAAGAAGTATCATCCATAATTATCTCTGATGGAGGAGTTAGAATAAATAGACTAATCGTTTTGCTTGCAGCTTTTCTTTTATTTGCATCAATCACGGGTATCGGAACTGCGGCTGAGACCTTCGTCCAGTCAGATGATTCAATACAGGAAGCAGTGAACAGTGCACGTCCGGGAGATATAATAATTGTAAAACCTGGGACTTATGCCGAAAATATTGTTGTAAGAAGGAATAATCTGGTAATCAGGTCAGAATCCGGGAATCCCGAGGACACTGTAATTGAGCCTTACGATCCGGATACGGATGTACTCACAATACAGGCAGATAACATAACAGTTAAAGGTTTCATGATTACCGGGGCAGGAGCCAATTGTTCAGGCGTCTACCTGTATAATTCCAATAACTGCCTTATCGAGAACAACAAACTTTTCAATAACCCTCAGGGAATACACCTCGAATCCTCCGCGAAGAACAGGGTTTTTAATAACGTAATCTCTAAAGGCGGTAAAGGAATTATCATTGAGAAATCCGACTATAATTCAGTCGCACGTAATAAAATTTCTAAATGCAGGTACGGGATTTATCTCCTGAGCTCCAAAGGAAACAGGATTTCTAAAAATACGGTTCTGGAAAACAGAGAATACGGCATTGTACTTTCGGGTTCCAATGACAATACCTTTTCCGGAAACACAGCTTCTGACAACAGCAGGGGCATCCATATTGGGAACTCTGACGGCAACACGCTCTCAGAAAACTCTATTTTCTCAAACGAAGTCAACGGGCTTTTTGTCTGCCCGAGAAGCGATAAAAATCTTGTTTTCAATAACTACTTCAATAACACTCTCAATGTAGAGGCAAATAACGGGACATCAAATGCTTATAATAAGCCAAAGACCGAAGGCACGAATATTGCAGGCGGGCCTTACATCGGAGGAAATTACTGGGCAATGCCTAACGGAACAGGCTTTTCGGAAACTGCAACTGATGCCAACGGAGATGGAATTGCTGATGAGAGATACAGGTTTGAAACCAGCTATTACATTGATCATCTGCCTCTTGTAGCGTACAAACCTCCAGAACCGGTCCTTCCCGTAGCAAATCTGAGCGTCAATACTCCGGAGGATTATGCCCCGTTCTCTGTGCAGTTTACTGATCTTTCGGAAAACGCAACTTCAAGGAACTGGGACTTTGAAAATGACGGGACCATTGATTCCTCAGATGAGATCCCTGTTTATACATACACAGTTCCCGGGACCTATACCGTTAATCTGACCGCAGCCAACGAGAACGGCACGGATTCAAAACTTATCTCAATAAATGTCGGGGAAGAGAACTTAATGGAGATACAGCCCGGATCAGAGCCTGACGTGCCTGGCGAGGAGAACATGGGCACTACAGGCTCACAGGCTGAGCAAATTTCAGGGCAGGAAGGACTCAGCAGCATGCCTGGCTTTGAAATGATTTACGGAGTCTTTTGTCTGCTTGCCATGTACATATTTAAAGGAACCAGAAAATAACAGGAAGTGAAAAACGAAGTTTCATAGGGAAATAACCTCCTCATAAGAAGAAGCAAAAACCACGAAGGAAGCAAGCATCACGAAGGAAGAAAATATCATGAAGGAAGCAAGCATCCAAAAGTTGATTCTTCATATGGAGGGACCTTGATAAAACCCTGGTAAGCCTTTGAAAAGTATGCAGAAGAATACGATGCCTGGTATGAGAAATATAAACCTGCATACGAATCCGAACTTCTTGCCCTAAGAACATTCCTCCCGAATAACCCGGGAAACCTTAAAACCCTTGAAATCGGAGCTGGAACAGGTAGATCTGCAGCTCCCCTCGGTTTCAGGTACGGACTTGAACCTGCAAGGGCAATGGCAGAGATTGCAGAAAAACGAGGAATTCAAACGGTACTTGGAGTTGCCGAGTATCTGCCCTTCAAAAAACAAAGTTTTGATCTTATTTTGATTGTAGCTGCACTTTCTCTTTTCACGGACCCGGCACAGGCTCTCCGTGAAGTTTCAGTAGTCCTTAAGCTGGGGGGGAAAATAATCACAGGGATACTTGACAGAAATAGCCTTCACGGAGATTTTTATGAGTCAGGGAAAAAAGAAGGCAAGTTTTCTTATGAGGCAAGATTTCTTTCAACTGCTGAAGTATCAGGATGGCTTATAGATCTTGGATTCGAAGAAATTAAAGTCTGTCAGACACTGTATATGCAGCCTGAGAAAATAGAGCATACAGAACTTCCACAAAAGGGGTCAGGGACAGGGAGTTTTGCTGTGATCTCAGCCAGAAAACCAGTGAATAACCGACCCAGCTAAATAATTTAAGGAATACTCTGCCTGGCCCGAGAAAATCTTCACTTAAACTCGGCGCTTGTTTTATTCATCTATTACAGGACGCCCCCGCAATCTTGTCTGATGATCCGTCAAAGAAAAGAAAGAATTAAAAAGAAGAAAGTAAAGCTAGAAAAAGAAGAGAGTAAAACTGGAAAAAGAAGAAAGTAAAGCTGGAAAAAGCAGTAAAAATCAATAAATTTACTTGTCAGCTTCTTCTTGATTTTTGTTGATTTCTTATTCGATTCCCCAGTCATTTATATCTGTTAGTTTATTGCAGGTATCCTCAGTCGTTTTTACTTTATGGGATTTATTTTTTGTTTTTTCTTTTTATGGGAAAGACCGATCTCCTTTATCGAGCGTGAAAAAACTGTTTGTTATAGTGAACGACGTTTTATGGGTCTGAATTTTAGTGAAATATGTCAAATATCCATTTTAGCCTGTATTTCGCTTAGCCTTTTCTTCCCGAGCTCAATAATGTTTATCAGTTCCACGTACTCATTTTTCGGGATAACACTGCCTGGAGACAGATATTTTACAGCATTCCCGTCAGAGTACAGCAAAATTCCGTTCCAGGCTGCAAAATGAGAACCTGACAGGTATTCGCAGGGCAGTTCCCATCTGGATTTTACGTTTTCAAAGCCGTCAAAACGGTAAAAAGTAAAATCGTTTTCCAAGATCCGGGTAAATTTCAGGAGTGAATCAGCCATATTTTCATCCGGTTTTTTGTTAAAGAAAATATTAGAAAGGAGAAAAAATAATCATAGAAAAATAATCATGAAAAATAATCATAGAAAAAAAGAAATTTTTTGTTTTTCAGGCTTTTTTCAGGTTTTTTTAAACTGTTTTCTTTTTTAAACTGTTTTTAAAGTTTATTATGAGCCTGTCAAAAGGCAATTAAAATTTGGATAGTTAAAGATCGAGTTCAGTTACTTTTTGTCCTTTAGCGCTGGTAACGGTCACGGAGATGTCTTTGAATTTCGGGACTCCTGTACCGCCGGTTTCATCCGAGACCAGCATGTTGGACCATGCACTGTTAGGCATATACGCAATGCCCCTGTGAGGGGTCTCGTATCCGGATTCCTCAGCTTTGACCACAATAGTTCCGAAAGAGTTTTTCAGGGTTACTGTGTCTCCTTTTTTCACGCTCAACTGCTTGAAGTCGGCAGTGTCCAATTTTATGATTGCAGAGCGGTCCCTGTATTCTTCCCCAAAACGGTTTTCAATCATTGCCTTGTCCTGAAAGATATCCCTGTATGTTACAACTTTTATCTTTATTTCAGGGGCTTTAAGAAAAGATCCGAAGTCCATCAGAGAGCCTCCATTATCTTTTTGAGAACTGCTTCATCCGAAAGGCGGGTTGTCTCAACAACAGGCTTAAAGTTTACTTTTACCCCGTCCATACGCGTGGCACTCCCTCCTGACTCTACCCCACTGATTGCAGTGTTAATATAGACTTTTGCGTTTCTGGAAGTCAGGGTTTCGCAGGGATCCATCGAGATAACGGGAATTTCAAGCAGGTTCTTTGAAACAGACCTGGGGAGGCTTGAAAGCGGATCAGAACCTATGATAAGGGCTGCATCTACAGTTTTTGCTTTAAGAGATTCGACAATTGAATATTCGGGCCCGTGCTTCACAGTACCGTCCTCAAACTTTACACTGTTCACATACCCTGTTTCCTCAAAAAGAGTTTCATTAAAGCCCCGCATGTTGTAATGCCCTACCATAGGTATCAGGTGGAAATTTGCTTTCCCGTTCAGGGCGTCCATGAGCCGGACAAGAGGTTCAATGTTTTCCAGGGAATAGATAAGGCCAAGCCCTACAAAAACTACGCCGAATTTTGCCCCTTTAAGGATATTCGCCAGTTCAAGAATTCTTTTAGGGGGGAAGTTGTAGGATGTTTTCGGGAGCTTTCCGGCAAGCGCTGCGATCAAAGCGTCGATAAACTCGGCATCTCCTCCTGGCGGGATCTGGAAGAAATGATTCCCACAGATCTTTGCGGTGTGGGACTTCCGGACATCTATCGCAATTGCAGTCCTCTCTTCTTCCCAGCCCCGTTGTTTTTCAGTTCCCCTGGGGAAGTAGGAGTGTTTCGAAAGATGGCGCGGGTGAGAGTCCGAAGGGTCTGCCCCCCAGAAAATAGTAACATCGGCTTTATTCCTTACATCGTCAAGAGTGCAGACCTTAAACCTATTATGAAGGAGAGCTTCAACCACACGCCCCAGGCAAAATGAAGAAGTGTCATCTAGAGTTGCACTGGCTTTTTTTGCAAGCTCGATTGCCAGTTTCTGGGTTTCATTGGTAGAAGTCCCAAGCCCGAAAATCAAGGGGTTTTTTGCATTCTTCAGGATAGCTGCAGCCTCACTGATTGCAGTTGCTTCATCTACAGGCTTATTGTCGATCCTGAAAGCCGCACTTTCCTTGCCTTCTTTCATGTGGGCTACCCCCACCCTGCAGGCGGTATAGACCTTGTTTACGATGTTCTTTTCAGACTCGACCTCGATATCGTCGCAGAGCATCCCACAGCCTGTGCATACGTAATAATTTTTCTCCATCCTCTCGCCTCACACAAACTCGATTGCCTCTACAGGGCAGGTTACTATACAGCCATTGCAGAGGATCTTGTTCTTCCCAAATCTGCGGCACTCCCCCAGGTTCTGGGCTTTGACAATTCCGTCTTCTATGACCAGGACCAGCTTATTAACATTCGTGGGGGCATTTCCCGAGCCTACTCCATAGGGGTCGTTTGCTACATTAGGAGGGCAGGCAACCACACAGTTTCCGCAGCCAAAACAGAGGTCTTCATGTACTATAAGTCCGGTTTCGGTCGCCCCTTCCGACTGTTTGAAGAGACCGCTGATCTTTTCGTAGCTTTCTTTGTATTTAGATTCCTCTTTCAGGGGCGGGCAGTCTTCAGCTGTCAGCTCGCGAGCCATAAGGGCAACTGCAAACGCCATACAGGAGGTTTTTCCACATTTTTTGCAGTTAGTCTTTGGAAGCATCTGATAGAGTTCCATTGCATTTGTCATACTAGGTCACCCTTGAGTCAAATTTATCCTAGAGTTAGTTAAAGAGATGGCAGGTTAATACCATATCAGGTCAGTAGTGTCTGTACAGACCAGATCTTTTAAACCGGAAATATCTTATTGAAGAATATCCGGTTTGAAGGAAACGCTGTCAGAGAATATTGAGTGTCTAAGAGCATTGAAATATTGAGTGTCTAAGGGTATGAAATATAATGTAAATAGATTCATTTAAAGAGATGAATGTAATCTACCTTAAACTATTGCTTTTTAATTCTCAGTGTTAATTTTAATTTACAGTGTAAACAGCCTTTAGAGGTTTTAAGTTCTCAAATAAGGCAGCTCCCAGAGACTTCAGCTCTAAATAAGGTTTCGTCTTAAGATCTTTACCTCTACAGGCTGAGAGATAAGCATTTTAATTTGAGTGAAAAGATTGGAGTGGAGGAAGTGGACAAAAAGTATTTATATAGATTGTCCTCTCCCGCCTTCGTCAATAATATTCGTAACCCCTTGTCGGGGCAGATCTGGCAGAACAAAGTCAGATCAGGAAGGCTTAAAGAAAAGCTCGCAGTGACAGTTTCCATCGTTTTCAATTTCATCCTTATGATAAATACAGGGACAAACTATCTTTTTGTCCTCATTCTCGTCCCCGGTTACTATCCTGCAAGGACAATAACGCCTCCCGAATCTTTCAACTCTTGAAGCAAGCCCATCAAGAACATAATCAAGAGCCTCTTTATCCGGATTAAGCCTGTAGCCTGCTTTGCTTGCGTATTTTTCTGTCCATTCATACATCTTATCTTTTACTTCATCATGTCCACTCATGTAGAGCTCCCTCCTGTTTTTTAAAGAGTGATAATTATTATTCGTGAGAATGCTATATGCGGAAATATTATTAGGAAGTCTGGAAAAATCCTGTTCGAGAACAATTCCATAGTATGTAACCTTTTAAGCTTCCTTAAGAATTAATTTAGGCTCCTGCTCACAGGAAATTCCCGCATACATAATGAATTATTGAATAACAATTCGGCATTGACTGATCGATTACGAATTAAGTTCTCAAACTATAAATCAATTGGTGAGCATCATAATCTTCAGTCAGCCAATCTGAGCTTACCTGATTAAATTAATCAGATTCTTTCCCGGGAGCCTAAACACAGGTTCTAACAGGAATCCGAAAGTTGATATAGATACAAATATTGTATAATAATATAAATATTAAATATATTATACAAATGCTCTTATAAATATGTATTCAAAATAACGAATCAAACAGATTGTACACAGGTTAAATAGCTCATCATACAGTATTAAATGATATAGTGTAAAACGATTCTGCTTATCCGGAAGCAGGACCAGAATTACCGTATGATAAGAGATTGCAACTACTTTGAATATTTCTGCACTTGCCTGCAAGAATGTTGAAGGAAGGTAACTCAGAAAGCTATGGAAGAAAAATACTAAAATGGCTACTGCTTATGAATTAGTTATTATAAAGTTGCAGGTAAAAAGCTAAAGAAAACTTTTACAAAATAAAGGTTTTGGTTTTGTACAAAACGACTACATTTTTATCCTGTTTGAGGGAAAATTTATATTGAGATTTATAAAACACAATAGTCCACAGGTGCCCAGAAAGCTTAAAGAAAAACCTTTCCGGATCCGTGCAAAGATTTACTGAACCAGGGATATACAGAACCTTACTTTTTCTGCATGGGCCTGAATATTGTGCAGAAAAGTATTCCGACATCATGATCCTGAAATTTTAACTTATAAATTATATATTTTAATATATCAACAGACATATTAGAATTCAACCTCTAAAGATATTCATAGATATAAGGAGTCAACAAGCATGCGAATCGGAGTCTACATTTGCCATTGCGGGCTGAATATTGCGGGAGTAATTGACGTTTCAGCTCTTGAGGAAATGGCGAGTAAACTGGAAGATGTGGTGCTTGCCCGGGAAGTACAATTTCTATGTTCCGATTCCGGACAGGAAGGCATCATCAAGGATATAAAGGACAACAAAATCGATAGGGTCGTAGTAGCTGCCTGTTCCCCCAGGCTGCACGAAAAAACCTTCAGGCACGTCATGGAAAAAGCCGACCTCAACCCTTACCTTATGGAAATGGTAAACATAAGGGAGCAGTGCTCCTGGGTGCATGCGGATGACCCGCAGATGGCGACCCAGAAAGCTTTTGACCTGATAAGGATGGGGGTTGCAAAAGCCAGATTCCTCAAGGAACTGAGTGCAACAAGCTCAAAAGCCAGCAGAAACGTACTTATCATAGGTGGAGGGGTTGCAGGAATCGAAGCAGCCTTAAACCTTGCGGAATCCGGTTTTCCCGTGACAATGGTTGAAAGGGAGTCTACAATTGGGGGCAAAATGGCCCTCATGAATGAGGTATTTCCAACAAATGACTGCTCTATCTGTGTGCTTGCCCCCAAGATGACTGAGGTCCAGAACCACCCGAACATTACTCTTTATACATATTCCGAGGTTACCGATATCTCCGGATCGGTCGGAAAATTCCATGTTAAAGTCAAACGCAAGCCAAGGTTCATTATTGAAGATAAATGTAAAGGCTGTGTTGACCTCTGTGCCGGGGTCTGCCCCGTAGAAATCGATAACCCCATGAATTATGGGATTGGAAAGAGCCGGGCTATCTATATGCCAATTCCCCAGTCCGTCCCGCAGGTAGTACTTATTGACCCTGACCACTGTGTGGGCTGCGGGCTCTGCCAGCAGGCATGTCCTGCAGAAGCTGTAGACTACGAACAGAAGCCTGAAGAAATTGAATTAGAAGCAGGAGCCGTGATCGTTTCAACCGGCTACCAGCTCTTTGACGCCTCCAGGAAAAAGGAGTACGGGTTTGGAAAATACCCTGATGTCATAACGAATATGCAGCTTGAACGGATGCTGAACTCAGCAGGACCCACAGGTGGAAGAGTCCTTGTACCTTCCACAGGCGAGCCTCCAAAGAGTGTTGCATTTATCCAGTGTGTCGGGTCACGGGACAAAACCGTAGGCAACGAACACTGTTCAAGGGTCTGTTGCATGGCAGCCCTTAAAAATTCCCAGATGGTCAAGGAACGCTATCCTGATACCGATATTACAATTCACTATATAGATATCCGGGCTGCAGGGGAGATGTACGAAGAATATTACGCAAGGACGCAGGGGATGGGCGTTGACTTCATCCGCGGAAAAGTTGCCGAGGTCTATGCCGGCGAAGACGGAAGGCCTGTTGTCCGTTACGAAAATACTCTTGAGTCCAGTGTTGAAGAAGAAGCTCATGACCTTGTTGTGCTTTCCACAGGCTACGAGCCCAGCAAGGCTGCAGAGGGGATAGGCAGGATGCTTAACCTTTCTCGGCGTCCGGACCGCTTCTTTGCAAGTGCCCACCCGAAAATGCGCCCTGTCGATGCGCCGGTAAGCGGGGTTTTCCTTGCAGGCTGCGCCTCGGGTCCCAAAGAAATCCAGGTCTCCATAGCCCAGGGCAGTGCCTGTGCAGCCAAAGTTATGCAGCTCCTCGGGACGGGAGAACTTGAAGCCGACCCCATGGGTGCCCATGTTGATACGGAAAAATGCATAGGCTGCAAGACATGTGTAGAAGTCTGCAAGTTCGGAAAGATAAGCATTGTTGACAAAAAAGCGGTTGTAGACGAGGTTTCCTGTTACGGCTGCGGGGATTGCAGTGCAGCATGCCCTGTTGGTGCAATCCAGATGCGAAACTTTGAAAACGAGCAGGTCCTTGCGCAGGTCAGAGCTGCAACAGCCCATAAGTCCCAGAGCCCCTTTATTGTGGCTTTCCTCTGCAACTGGTGCAGTTATGCCTGCGCAGACCTGACAGGGATGTCAAGGATACATTACCCGACAAATATCAGGGTCATCCGTACCATGTGCTCTGCAAGGGTAAACCCGGAATTCGTGCTTGAAGCCTTAAAAGGCGGAGCTGACGGTGTGCTTGTCGCGGGCTGCAGGATGGATGAATGCCACTATATTCACGGAAACTTTGATGCGAATAAGCGCATGGATGTCTTAAAAGAAATCATAAAGGAAATAGGGCTTGACCCGAAAAGGCTCAGGACTCTCTGGATCTCGGCTGCCGAAGGAGAACGTTTCTCGAACACTATTACCGAGTTTGTAAAGGAACTCGAAGAAATAGGACCTATAGGAACCGAGTTCAAGCAGGAATGTGCCGGAACCGGACTCGAGGAGGTGGCACAGTGAGCGAGAAATATCCCGAAGAGTGTTCAGAACAGGAAACTCACGTATGTGGCGGGTGCTGCTGCGGAGCCGGAGAAAATGAAGAGCCCGAAAAAGGAGAAAACAAAGCAGGAGAACTTGAATCTGAAGAGTTCGAGTTTGAGGAACCGGCAGAAGCAGAGTCTGAAGGTGGAGAGGGTGAAAACCAAGAAAAAATCACGGTTACAACCAGCATGGACCTGCAGGGAACCCATTTTCTCTATACGCAGGCAACCGAGAAGTCTCTGAAGACCCTGGATTACGATTACAAGCGCTGCAACGGCTGCGGGATCTGCGTGGAAATTTGCCCCACAAAAGCCCTTGAACTAGGACCCATGCATGAGATTGCAACCGGGCTTGATGCCCCTCCTGTGATGATGGATCTTGAGAAGTGTACCTTCTGCAGGATGTGCTCAAACCTCTGCCCTGTGCACGCCATCTCTTTTGAGGCCGTGGGCGAGGTTCCTGACGAAAAGCAGTACCCAAAATATGATACGTATGTAAATATAAATGAAAAATGCCTTCCCTGTGCTCTCTGTGAGGGAGCTTGCCCGCAGGACGCAATAGAAGTTGAGTTTACCTTCCCGAAAAAAGAGGAGATTGCTCCCTTTAAGGAAGGCGTGGAAGGTGAAATCGAAATCGATACTGAAAAATGCAACTTCTGTGGGATCTGCGCCCGGTTTTGTGACGCGTTTATCCTGCTTGAACGCGAACCTACCCCTGAGAACCCGGTGCCTTTTGAGCAAATCCTTGTTGATACGGACAAATGTGACTACTGTGTACTCTGCCAGGACATCTGCCCTGAAGAAGCAATAAAGGTTAAAGGAGAGCGCCCGTGCGAAGCTCCGAAAGTGGAAGGCAAAGTAAGGGTCGATGAGCTCAAATGCACGCAGTGTGCCCGCTGCCAGGCTGTTTGTCCCTACGAAGCTGTTGACCTGCAAAAGCCCATGGAAGGGAAACTGAGCCTTATTGATGTCAACCTGAAAGAATGCGACCCCCAGGGCTGCCGTGGCTGCTTCAATGTCTGCCCTTCGGAACTCTGGTATGTGCCGACAGACCCTGAAGACCCGCGAAAGATCGCTTTTGCCGAAGACTTCTGCATGTACTGCGGTGCCTGTGTGAAAGCCTGCCACCTTGGAGCTATAAAAGTAGAAAGAACTGATGTCCACCATACCGAAATTCCGGATACCCCCTGGGCTACCCAGTGGAGGGACGCAATCGAGTCCCTGAAAACCGGTGTCAGAAAAGGAGTGGACCGTGCTGTCTTCAGAGAGACGGAAACCCTCAAAGCCCAGAAGTTCATGGGTATAGAGCCCCCATGTGCCGATGAAGAGATACTTGCAGCCGTGCAGGCAAAAATCGATTCTCTCATGCCTGCCCTTAAGAGTGCAAAGATCAGGAAGCTCTGGGAAACCGACTCGCCGGAAAACGCTGCCGCAGCCGTGAAAAAGAAGATTGAAAGCTGAAAATTGAATAGAATCAGGAACAGGTCAGGTTCAAAACAATTCCACCGGCTGAGAAAATACTTTCTTAACCGGACACCGCTTTTAAATCCACATATTATATAAGCGCCCCCGCCAGCTTGTCTGGCGGGCGTCTCAAAAAAGAACTATGAGGACGAACCGATATAGCTAATAATGTTATAAGGGTCGGAAATATTGTAATTTAGAACCCATAACTTAGTCCTCTTGAGCGTAGCGAAAAGGACCTCGTGCTCCCGAAGCGAAACTCGGGAAGCGAAACTCGGGGAACGACCCGGATAGAAAATATGGTTTTACTGGCTGAATTAAGAATTCGAGATTTAGCATGTATTCATTTATAGATATCTACTTTCCAGCTCAGGATCTGCATTTTTCTTTTATAACCATAACAGGTACCTTTGAGTTCCTGACCACATTTTCCGCAACACTGCCTAAAAGCAGTCTATCAATCCCTGTCTTTCCACGAGTTCCCATAACAATGATATCCATCTTTTCCTCTTCGGCGTACCGGACAAGCTCATTCGCAGGATGTCCTTCGAGCAGGACAGGCTCTACCACTACTCCTTCCAGCTCGCCCACCCCTTTTATGTAGTTTACAGCCTGATTCCCTTCTTTTCTCAAAGCTTCGCGCATCCTTTCCCAGTCCATATCTACTGCCATTGAAGAAAAGTAGTCTGTAGATACTACATAGATTGCGTAAACCGTCCCTCCACTTAAACGGGCAAGTTCTATCCCGTTATTTGCAGCGAGTCTCGAGCAGATTGAGCCGTCTGTTGCAACCATTATTTTCTTAAAGCTGACATTTCCCACACAGAATCCTCAATTACTTTATGCACCTGCAAGAAATATAATTTAATCGGATCTAGAGGAATGAAAACTCAGGAAATATCGGTTCTCGAAGTGAAAATTTCAAGGATAATTTCGGTTTCTTTTGGAAGAAAGATCAGGAACAGCTCCTTTTTTTGGGGTGAAAGGTCAGAGAAATGGATAAAGGTCATCGCAATGCAGCATATTATTATCTTACCCCGGCTTATATGATGATATATGAAAATAAACGACGAAAACTACAGACGCCTTGAGGAGAAGGCAAAAGAACTTGGTGCAAAAAGTATCAGGCTCTTTCCCGCAGAAAATATCGTGGTCGAAGACCGGACAATATTAAAGTGCATATTCGGCTGTAACGGCTACGGTAGCCGGGTCTGTCCTCCTTTTGTCCCCACAGTAGACGAATTCCGGAAAATGCTTGCTGATTACGATTGGGCCCTGCTCGTAGAATGGAAGTCTGAAAATGTATTTACAAAGGAAGTTAGCGAAAATTTCGTAAAATTCAGCACCTCCCCTCCTGAAGACGAGACTGTAAAACAACAGTTCTATGATAATTTAAAAACAATAATGAAAGACCGCAAGGAAACAATCCAGCCCGGAGTCCTTGAACTTGAAAAACTTGCATGGACCCTCGGTTACAACACTGCACTTGCCACTTTTCCCGGTATGTGTACGTGGTGTGCAACAAAAGATTACTCCGGCGTAAACTGTGCGGGCGCAAGCGGACCCTGCCATCACCCTACCCTTCGCAGGCCATGCCTTATGGGGCTTGGCGTAAGGATGGACAAAACACTGGAAAAAATCGGCAGTCAGCTTCAGAAGTTTCCGATGGACGATTCGGCACCGGTACCTTATACGCTGATTTTGTTGGACTGAAGGGCAAGACAGGTCATGAAATAATTCTTCCAAAAAGGATTCGAGGATATCCTGTTTACCTGTTTACTATTCCCTATTTATTATTCCTTGCTTGATGGGTATCTCCAGTGCATATCCTGTGTATTTTACGTTATTTTCAAAAACCACTTTTTAACTAAAGACATCTTTCAGGCAGTATATGTCCGGATTGAAAAGAGATAGAAAGTGGTGAAACCTGGGAATACCACCACTCCCCATTAAAATCGACGCTGCCTGTTATCTTATGAACTCTTCAGGAATTCCTTATGAGACTAATAATTCTCTGCGCCTCACCGACTATATATTCAGCTTCTTTATCTTCAACCCTGCCCTTTTCCTGCATGAAATAGCTACACTGAATAAAACTCTCAAGTTCTCTCAGCGCGTTATCTTCATCTCCTCTTTCGAGATAACAGATTGCATTCTTGATTTTTGCATCAAAGATATTCTCCACAGACGAATACAGATTGAGAGAAAACACGTACTTTTTAAGCTCTTTTATTCCCTCAACTGGATCATTTCCGAGAGTAACGAAAGCAAATACATAGATATCCGGATTCCCTTTGCGATAATCAGTGAAAACTATTCTGTTATCGTAAATAGCGGGATTTTCCTGATTAGATTCATCTGTGGTTACCTGAATTTCTCTGGAAGTAGAAAGATTATACATATAAATATCGTAGTTTCTATTGCGGAAATCATCCCACACGATCCTATCTCCGTAGATATCAGGTCTCTGCTGGTCAGATTCGTCTGTGGTTATCCGGGTTTCTGTGGAAGTTGAGATGTCGTACATGTATATATCCGGGTTTCCATTGCGCCAATCTTCCCAAACGACTTTATCTTCATAAATGGCAGGCCACCGCTGGTTCGATTCATCGGTCACAATCGGAGTTTTTGTGGAAGTGGAAAGGTCGTACATATAGATATCAGAACTTCCATTATCCCATTCCTCCCATACTATTCTATCACCATAAATATCACAAAGGCCGCCCCGTTCATTTGTGAGAAGACGGATTTCCGTTAAAGTGGAGAGATTGTACATATAAATACTCTCTCTGCCATCCAGCCAGGTCATTCTCTCTTCATATATAGCCGGGTAACCCTGATAAGATTCGTCGGTTGTTACCTGGCTCTCCGTGGAGCTGGACAGGTTATACATGCAAACATTTCCATCATCTCCTCGCCGGTCTTCCCATGCAATGATATCTCGGTAAATAGCAGGGTCCCATTGAGCTGATTCATTGGTTGTGATTTGGACTTCTGTGGAATTGAAAAGGTCATACATGTAAATATCCCAGTTCCCATTGCGTTCGTCCTGCCATACTATCCTGTCACTGTAGATGGCAGGACTGCTCTGACTCGATTCATTTACGGTTATTTGAATTTCTGTTCCCTGTGCTATCTCTGCAGCCGCAGTTTCTGTACATAGCAGAAATAAAAATGATATACAACAAATAATGATTTGCTTTATCCCCATAACATCCCTCATAATGAAGTAAAAACATATCTGGAAGCCACATTCCAGTTAATATAATAATTAGATAAATATATATTAAAGAATACGAAATATATAAGAATTCAAGAAATTATTTAAATAAAAGTAAATATTTGTTCCAAATCATATATTTTTAGCTTAATTTGTCTGTTCTTTTATGTATAATTAGTGCGTAAAATAGTGAATTTGCGGAATTATGTCCATACGGATGAAAAATGTACGTTCGTGTAGATGAGAACCTGAACCTTATAGGCTCTCAAAAGTTTAATAATGCCCTTGATAAGTTGCCAGGCATATCTTGTTAGCATCACAAAAGTCGGTTCTGGAAAGGTTGGGCAGATAACTCAAGAAAATAAAAACTGAAAAATAAAAGGAAGAAATAAATATTTTTTATTCCCTGAAGAGAACATTTAATCAAAAAATTGACTTTGATCGGGGAAAGAAAAATGCCCCTGCACTATCAGCCATCTATCCCCGCGCTTCTCAAGAACCATTGTAATCCTTGACTGAAATTTAAGGTTTTGCCCATCTACCTTTGCCTTGAGAACTGCATCTATAGCTACCCAGGCTACGTTACCGGCTGCTGAAATTGAAATCCAGTTGTACTCGAGACCCGGATCTTCGATTTGAGCCCAATCGCGCTCAAACTGAGTTTTAATTGCTTCCTGGCCTACACGCTTCTCATCTGCACCGGTGCCATAGATGACGACATCATCGTCCGGAGCAATAAGAGACATTGCGCTTTTCAGGTCGCGTCTGGCATAACTCTCTGCGAATTTATCCAGAACAGCCTTAACTGCTTTTTCGGTTACACTATCTACTTTCATTAGATCTTCCTCAAAATAATTAGACAATGCAGAATAACAGTAGAAGGATTTAAGGATTACCCTTCCTCAATTTATAGCATATGTTTTATAAATGGCTTTTAAAAGGTTGGATCTTTTGCGTATATAAAACAGGCATAGAGATGTATGCTGTGTTTTACCAGAAGACACTCATCTCCAGAATGTAATTAACTTTTTATATTTTCTTTATTTAAAAGATATGAGCAATTTCTAAAATTTAATGGAGTTAGCCATAGTGTCACGTAGATCAAATTACAGATCCAGGAAAAGGAGCCACTACAGATCTTACAAAAAACAAAAATCGAATGAAGCTATGGCTGTGTTAGCAGGTTTATTCTTGATTTTGGGTGGCATTGTATGGATTTTAGGAGTTATTGTGCAGATTATTATTACTTATTATTATATTCTCATAATATTTGCTTTAATAAGTTTTGTCGTCTATTTTGCATATTATAATAACAAAAAATCAGAATCTTCTCAATTTAAGTACCCTTCTGGAAATGCGGGCACTATAAACATGGAATATAATGATCCAAAAATATCATTCCATGAAACGCACAATCCTTCAAAAGAACATTTATCAACGGGAGATTATGAGGGTGAATCTTTAAGACAACTAGAAAATCTCAAAACTTATGGGTTAAATCCTAACGAACATCACAAGAGCTATTTTGAGTCAAATTTACAGTCCGAATATGTTGAAAAGGGAGACAAATTCGAAAAATATGTTGTTGATAGATTTGATGATAGATTTTTTTCCATTGTAGAATGGACTACGGATATGAGTAGAAAGCACAATCGTTTTGTGGAATCAGACTGCAACCCGGATCTGGTGATTAGAGATCGAAAGACAAATGAGATTTTTTGTATTGAGTGCAAATATCGATCTCATCTGATAAACGGATATTTTAACTGGTCATACCCCGAACAGATGAACAGATACTTTTCTTATGCTCATGAAAGAAAAATTCCCTTTCATGTAGTATTAGGCTTTGGAGGTAGTCCAGATTCTCCATCAGATGTATTTTGCGTACCCCTTGAGGAAGCTAAAGACCCACAAATTCACATAAGTAAACTCTGCAAATATCATCACAATCCGACAGAGGCTCTTGTCTGGGAAAAAGGAACTTTGAGATGACTCCTATTTCAGGCAATCTCTACTAAAAGCAATACAGTTTTTCGAATTTATTTTATTATGTAAAAAGAGCCACTAATTATTTACTCTTATTATACAGAGATACCTTTATACATTCTACCGCACCTTTTACATTCAGTTTCTTATTGACAATAACCGATACTGCCAGCGCAGCGCCTAAAAGAACTAAGACAGGAATGAAGCGCAGAAAGAGGGTTTAAAAAAGAAGAGGAAAGGATAACGAGCCGATGGACTTAAAAGTAAAGGGAGAGCAAAAAGAGCTAGATTTGAAGGAAAAATTAAAGGAAAGATAAAAGAAAGCTAAAAGGAAACTAAAAGAAAACTAAAAGAAAACTAAGGGAAAACTAAAGGAAAAATTCGGAGAATTAAGAAGGATTAAGGCGCTTCCTGCTTAGATTCGGGTGAAAATATGGAAAAATACGATTACAGTGAACTTGGGCTGAAAGCCGGGCTTGAAATTCACCAGCAGCTGGATTCGAAGGAGAAGCTTTTCTGCAGGTGTCCGACCCTGATCAGGGATATTGGAGATTCGAACTGTGAGTTTTTCAGGTATCTCAGGGCTACGGAAAGCGAGATGGGAGAAAAGGATAGGGCTGCGGTGGAGCAGACCAAGATCAGAAGAAAGTACATCTACAAAGCTTATGATACGACCTGTCTTATAGAAAATGACGAGGAGCCTCCAAGAGAACTCAATAAGGAAGCCCTGGACATTTCTCTCGGGGTTGCAAAACTTTTCCGCATGAAGCCTGTAGACCAGATGCATGTAATGAGAAAAATAGTCGTTGACGGGTCAAACACCAGCGGTTTTCAGAGGACTGCGTTCCTTGCAAGTGACGGGTACATTGAAACTTCTGAAGGATACTGCGGGATTGACAGCCTCTGTGTTGAAGAAGAAGCTGCCCAGAAAATTGAAGAAATAGGAGATTCAATCGTCTATTCCCTGGACAGGCTTGGGATCCCGCTTGTTGAAATTGCAACTGCGCCTGATATCAAATCCCCGAAGCAAGCCCGTGAGGTTGCGGAGTACATAGGAATGATCCTCAGGTCTACAGGGAAGGTAAAGAGAGGGCTTGGCACGATCAGGCAGGACGTCAATATCTCAATTGCCAGAGGTGCGAGAGTCGAAATCAAAGGAGTACAGGCCCTTGACCTCATTGAAGACATCGTTCGCAGGGAAGTTGAACGGCAGTTGAACCTGCTTTTTATCAGGCAGGAACTGCTTGAAAGAAAAGCCTTTGTCTGCGAAGAAATCTACGACGTAACAGGGCTTTTCATGGACACGAAGTCCAAAGTTCTTCAAAAAGGAGTAAAGAAAGGCGCAATCCTTGCTGCCCTCCTGAGACAATTCAACGGGCTTGTTGGCAGGGAAGTCCAGCCAGGCAGAAGGCTCGGGACTGAGTTTTCGGATAGGGCAAAGACTGCAGGTGTTGGAGGAATTTTCCACACTGATGAACTTCCTAACTATGGGATAACTGAAAAGGAAGTCCAGGCTGTCAGGGACGCTATTGGTGCAAACCCCGGAGATGCCGTTATCCTGGTTGCAGATGAGCCCGAAAAATCCAGGCTTGCAATTGAGGCAGTAATTAATAGAGCAAAAGAAGCTATTGAGGGAATTCCTGAAGAGACACGAAAAGCCCTTCCGGACGGGAATACTTCTTATATGCGCCCTCTTCCGGGTGCGGCAAGAATGTACCCTGAAACCGATGTTCCCCAGATAGAAATTTCACAGGAATATTTTGATTCCATAGAGCTCCCGGAACTCCTTACAGAAAGGGCAAAGAGGTTTGCCTCCGAAAGTGGCCTGAATAGAGAGCTTGCCGAAAAGGTGGCTTATTCGAAGTATCTTCCTCTTTTCGAGACTCTGCTGGAGACTTACAGGAAGGATTCAAACGTTAACTCAACCCTGATTGCGAGAACCCTTGTAGGAATTGTCCCTGAGATCAGGAGAAACGCCGTTGAGACAGACAACCTTACAGACGAACATTTCACAGGGCTTTTTGCAGCTATATCAAACCAGGAAATCGCAAAAGAAGCTATTCAGGATCTTTTGACCGAACTTGCAAAAGAGCCCGAACTGACAACTCAGCAGGCGATTTCAAAGCTCGGCCTGAGCACCTTCGATCCCGAAGAAATTGAAAACTTCATTAAAAAGATGGTCAGGGAAAAAGGAGACTTCATCAAAGATAAAGGTCCTGCTGCTCTCGGTCCTCTCATGGGCATTGTCATGAAAGAGTATAGAGGCACCGTTGACGGAAAGATCCTTAGCCATATGCTGAAAAAAGAGATAGATAATTTTATCAATCAGGGGTAAAACCCTGACATCTTTTTATGCATCTGCTTTTCTGTTATTCAATTTTCTGTTGTCTCTTTTCCTTAAATTTCTTTTCCAGTTACTTTTCTCCAGTTATTCTTTTTCGGTTATTCTTTTTCAGTTATTCATTTTTGGTTATTCTTTTTCGGTCATTCATTTCCAGTTATTTTTCTCCAGTTATTTTTCTCCAGTTATTTTTCTCCAGTTATTCTTATTCCTATGATTTCTTTCCCAGCTATTTTTACCTTTAGATATTTCACCTAAATTATTTCCTTTTACCCATATTCTGGTCCTACTCTTTCCATTATTTTTCGCTTCCTTTACACTTTTCGCTTTCTCCACTACTTTTCATCATACCTTTTTGTTCTGCTTTCCCAGTTGAATTTTTCCTGTTTTTTTTGTTCCGACTTATTACATCTTATTTTTTTCGCATCTTTCTTAACTTTTTCAAAAACAAAAAAATATTCTTTGTATAAAATAGACGGGAATGCAATAAAATTTCAGAAGCTTATGGGAGAGATTATTTACGTAAGTTAACTTTTTATATTAACTGAAAGATCTTCTTACTTAGAACATAAAAGTTTAGCTGATAAGTATGCTCTGATGTTATTCTGAAAGCCATACAATATCAGAAGACTTAATTCCTGTCTGCCGGAGTTAAGCTCTTAAAAGGGGGATATGAGTATGACATTATACATTAGATTAGCATAGCTCAGCTTCACATAGAAACTACCAAAAATATAATTAAATAATAAAATTTCTTGTCAAAGCATAAAGAACGAAAAATTCCTAAATTAATACTGTAGAATAATAACTTTACGGAGAAAACCCCCCATGAAAGTACTGCTTGTAGACGACGACCCAGTATTCCTGGAGCTATCAAAGACATTCTTAGAAGTGTTCCACGACATAAACTCCGATACAGTGGAATCTGCAGGAAAAGCTCTTGAGAAGTTAGATGAACTTTCCTATGATGTTGTGGTCTCGGATTATGATATGCCTTATATGGACGGCATTTCGTTTCTGAAAACTATCCGTGATAAGAGTATTGATATTCCTTTCATCCTGTTTACGGGAGTGGGCAAAGAAGAAGTTATGAGCTTGGCAATCGAAAACGGAGCGGATTCCTTTATTCAAAAAAGAGGAGATCCTAAAGCCCAGTATTCCGAACTTTCACAGCGGATCTGGCAGATTGTTAGAAGTAAATCAGGTTACTGAAGATTAATAATGAAAAATTTGAATCTCTCAGAAGCAGCTTTAGACCTTATCGAATATACGTGTAGCCTCCACATTTGATTAAGCACTTTTATTTAACCATTTTTTAATTAACTGTTTTTAAATAACCGTTTTTATTAACTGTTTTTAAATAACTGTTTTTATTAACCATTTTTAATTAACCGTTTTTATTAACCATTTTTAATTAACCGTTTTTATTAACCATTTTTAATTAACCGTTTTTATTAACCATTTTTAATTAACCGTTTTTATTAACCGTTTGTAACTTATATATTAGTCGTGTAGTTCTTGCTCTTTCTTTTCTATGGGCATCTTAACCACTCTTTAATCTACCCACTGAGTTTTCCGATGATGATAGAAAAAAACAATGTCAGAACATATAATGTCAGAATATATTATAATACAAAAGGAAAAAACTTAATCTGTCCCAAGAAATTTTTCTTTTGTCCCGTAACTGCTCCCTTCATTTCAATGAGAGGCATCTGTCGGTTTTGCAAACCGATTGTAATTCCAATCTGAGAATATTTTTTGAAGCATTAAGATCACGGTTGATAGGTGATCCGCAGAAATTATGCACTCTTTCTAATAGGTCTTTATCTACCAGCATGCTACAATTCGAACACATCTTAGAAGTATTCTTAGGATTTGCCATTACCACATATTACCCTAAATACAAGTACTACACATCTCCCATCATTTGCAGCTTGTAGTTGCATAGGTTACAGGTTTGTCCTAGGCTGCATCCAGGATATGTTTCGCTGTTTTGTGGTTCTTAGAGCCTATCCGAAAAGTAGATTATTTGCTATTTAGGGTAATATGTGGTAATGGCAAAACGGGAATCGTGCACGACTAGGAGATCTCTGATAACTCTGGCTGAAACAAAAACCATTGCTACCACTACCGAAGCCAAAAAAGAAGCCTGGAAGACCTAGGAAAGACGATAAGAGAATAATGAGTGGCATTTTTATCTTTTTCTTACTGGCTGCCAATGGAAATCACTGCCAAGATTTTATGGAGTTTCAAGCACTGTCCATGATCGCTTTCAGGAATGGCAATTTAGCAGTAGTTTTAACTTGGGAATGTCTTTTAGAGCATCAATATTACAATTCTAAGTAATCGCGAGTAAAGACTGGAGAAGAAACAATTTTTCAAGGCGCTGTGCTGTCCATTATAGATATATCATAAGGGCCGACAGCGTATTTTATAATAGGGTATCATCTACCAGTGTTCTTGCAATCAAAAATACCCTGTTTAAACAAAACAGCAGGCAAATCTGCAAAGAAATAAACATCTGTGCTTTTTTGAGAGGTGGATGGCAGTGTCTCAGGAAATTAGAGAGCAAATCGATGGTTTGATCTCCGAATCTGATGTCATGCTGAAATCTTTACGTGAATTCTTTCATTCGGTTCCTATCCATTGCGATCCTTATCGTGGTATTGGGGTCTGTGGCTTAGCTGACCTGCCTAAAATGTGGGAGTACGACCCGGATATGAAAATCGATCCTCTGGAAGATCCGGCTCTTCATTACAGGTGGTTTAAACTTACTCAAGACCAGTTTCTTGTGCAGGATGAACTATTTAGAAGATATATAAAGTGGGCTTCATCTATTAGGGACTTCATCGAGAAACTTCTTCCTGAAAAACTGGATGATTTTGATGAAGAGTCAAAGACCGTCAGGAACTGGATCGAAATGAGCGAAAGTATCCCGTCAGATGAGTAATGCAGAAATGTTTTTGCAATTCAAAAAACATTTCATACGCCAGCAAAACATTGTTTCCACTTTACTGAAGCTAATCGAGTAATAGATATTTTTTGAACCAGAATATGAAAGAGCTTTTTAGTATCAGAATGAAAGAAAGTTTTTTATTCTTTATTTAATTCAATTTTAATAATTTCCGCTAGCTGCCTGTCTCAACCTTTTCTAAATCCTCTATTGATATTGAAGATTATCTCATTTGAGGAAGTACCTCACTTGTATAGATACATTTATATATATTAAGTGGGATGTATGTGTGTTGAAAATAAAGAGAAGTATAATATCTGTTGTTAAAAACCAATTTTTGTTTTTATCAAAGAGCTCTATACAATCCTATTTTTAAACAATTATCTAACAACTAAAACAAGGTGAAACAAATATGGCTTTTAATGACAGAAACATGTTTAGAGGAAATTCCAATTCTAACTTCGGCGCTCCCAGAGAAATGCACAAGACAACCTGTTCAGACTGCAAAACTGAAACAGAAGTGCCTTTCAAACCTGACCCGGAAAGACCGGTCTACTGCAGGGACTGTCTTCCTAACCACAGGGCACCCAGAGAAAACAGATATTAAGTGTTATCCGTGTAACTGAGTTACATCAACACTTTACTAACAATTATTCACTTCCTTTTTTTTGGTTACATAAAGCTTTTTATGTTTCTTCCAGTTTAATTTTATTACTTGAACCCAGCAGCTCGAGGTTCGCCTCGGGATACAGGAAATCAGAGATTTTCTTGAAGTTGAACTGCAAAGTTGAACTGCAATTGCAACAGCACAAGGTTCGTTTCTCTTCGCTCGGTAGACCCTTACCTTTGATTTTTTAAATACACGATAGATCCGGAATATACTTTTCTCTTTACCTGTGACTTTTGGCAGATTAAAAGGGAACTCTTCTCAGGGCCGATCAGTTCTGCTTTATCACGTTTCCTCTCCGGGCTGTTTTTAACCAGAGTGGAAATTTTTCAAGCAATATTACTTTCAGAAACTATCAATAAAAGGGTATTACTTTTCCCATAAACCATTCTAAAAAGACTCCTTCACTAAAAGAGTAAAATTACATTTGTATAGATAGAGTTATATAATTTGACCCTATAGTGTAGGTATTGATAATGAAGAGACGTATAATCTGTTATTAAAAACCAATTTTGTTTTTAATCTAAGGGTGTATACAATCTTGTTTTTTAATCTATTGACTATCCGCTAAAGCGGAGGTGAAACGAAAATGGCTTTTAATGACAGAAATTTCAGGGGAAATTCCGGAGGTTTCCGCGGTAACAGYGGACCTAGGGAAATGACAAAAGTGACCTGTTCTGACTGTGGTGTTGAGACTGAAGTACCGTTCAAACCCACCGAAGGCAGGCCAGTATACTGCAGAGAATGTCTTCCTAACCACAGGAAGTTCTAAAGATAATTTACATCTAGCGTAATTTTGTAATTGAGTTTACATTAACGCTGGATTCATTGTTTCTTTTTTGGTTTATTCTTTTGGTTCTTTACTTATTTACACTTCATTCAGCAGGAAAAAGTAAGAACAAAAYGGCATAAAGAGTAAGAGCCGGCATGAATTCGACATGAACTCATAAAAATCAATATTTAACTCATAAAAAATAATTGAAAGYTTAGTAAGGAGGAATTAATCTGGCTAATTACAGAAGCACTATTAGAAAAAGAAGATTAGGATCTACAACACCGGTAAACTCAGGAGATAACCCTGAAGTATCCAGRGTACGAATCCCTCGMAAGGACAGAAATGAAGTCCTGGCAACGGTTTCGAGYTTACTTGGTTCGAAAAGGGTAACGCTTCAGTGTATGGATGGAATTGTCCGTATGGGCAGGATCCCGGGCTCTAAAAAGAAGAGAATGTGGATACGCGAAGGCGACGTTGTAATAGCCAATCCATGGGAAGTCCAGGACTGCAAAGCCGAAGTARCCTGGAAATACACAAGGCCCCAGGTCGAATGGCTTGARCGCAAAGGCTACATTAAGTACTAATTTAAGGTATCAGAATAAAGGCCTGATAAAGGTATCTAAAATAAAGGTGTCTAAAAAAGACGCCTGAAATCCATATTTTACTTTTCTGCAGGAGCGCGTCTATGTTGCTACGAGCAAGGTTCTATAGACGACAACTTACCCACATATTTGATGCAGTGGTTTTTATAATTATTGAAGAATAAATCTCTTATTTCTCTTGCTTCTATTATGTCTCTTGTTTCTATTATGTCTCTTGTTTCTATTATGTCTCTTATTTCTCTTATTTCTTTTTCTATTTTAATATGTTTTTCCTGCAAACAATCTCGTCAATTTTGATAATTCTAAATCAATATCTGTAGACTGATTTCAGATACGTTGAATAGTTACGGAGGAATTAAAATAATACCTATGACAATAAAAGAGACCATAGCTATCGAAAAGACGAAGAGCAAAATTCGATAAGCGGTCGTACATATAAGCGGCTGTACATTATGCTTTTGACGGGGGACAAAACGCCAGTTATCTGTATCAGGATATAGCTGAGAGAAGGAAAAGAGAGGGAGAGAACATGGAAAGTGTAGAAAGATATGTGGACGGGTTTTTAATTCCTATCGCTAAAGACAAAGTAAGCAAATACAGAGAAATTGCTCAAAAATCAGGTGAGATATGGAAAGAGCTTGGTGCTTTAGAGTATTACGAATGTGTTGGGGATGACCTGGATATTGAAGAAATGGTTTCTTTCAAAAAGGCAGCCAGTACATCTGAAGAAGAGACCGTAATTTTTTCATGGATTGTTTATGAGTCAAAAGAGCATAGAGACAGAGTAAATGAAGCAGTTATGAATGATCCGCGGATGAAAGAAATGATGGAGTCAGGCGACTCGGATCTGTTTGATTACAGACGCATGGCTTACGGTGGATTCAAAACATTAGTAAATCTTTAACCTGACATCTTGCTACAGCCAACCGCAAATAATGCGGTGGCTCTTTTGTTAATTTAAAGCAATTGAACTCTGTATTCTTATGCATATTTAGAAGGATCACTTTGCGGGTTGATCTTTAGATCAAAGCGATCTTTTCTGCTGGAGGGCTATTTTCGAATTAAAATGAAGCATCTTAAAGGAATTCCGGTTTCATAAAAAGCTCAAGGGGCGTTCTGGAAAATTTTTGAAACGGTTAGACGTAGTATTGCCCGAACTGAAGAGAAAGGTTAGTGGTATATAAAAGTATAAAAGTCAGAGGAAATTAGAATTATTTAATAACGTCCCCCTGATTGGGGGATTATCCTGTGAACCCGTTTCCGGTACTCCCTGTACTCATTACCAAACTGTACCACCAGCCTGCATTTCCAGTGCAGGGACCCTAGATACAGGTATATGTGGTCAAAAGGTATATGACAAGCAGGTTGTCATAAAGGGAGTCAGCCAGATTATGACCATCCCCGAGAGTAGAAAGGGATCCCTTATCCACCGGTAAATGCCTCGAATATTCAGAAGACCCGCCTCAGGAGCCTCCGGTGCAGATAGCTGCGAGCGTATTTTGAATCTGTGGGGTGCATACAGGAAAGTTCTGGAGGCAAGGATTGCAGCAATTAATTACCCGCCGACCATGAGCCAGCGCCAGGGAGAAGGTATGATGTAGAGAACCGGGCCTGTATTTTTGTAGAGAAGATAGACAAGCGGCAGTATCATTAGTTTTGCGATGAGACTGAATTACTGGCATTATACAACCTATCTACCCTGGAACCCAGGACTCGCACCAGGAGGCGTTTAAAGGGCAGGCTTGCCATAAGGCTGTGAATAGCTGCAAATGCCACCAGAGAAAAAATAGGGATAATTGCGGACGAGACCAATTAAAAAAATCTCCATATTTTATCTGAATAACTTGCACATAATATTTAGATAGGGCTGTCAAATTTTTTGGTATCAATCAATTATCTCAATGTTTCCGCACCAATATCTAAAAATCTTACTTTAAATCTTACTTTAAATCTTACTTTAAATCTTACTTTAAATCTTACTTTATGGGTGTTTCCTCCTGTAAAGTTGTTGACATGTTTGCTTAAACGTCCTGGCTGTTGACGATTTTCGGGAAGCAGGCAATTAAAAACTGTTCTAAGGCTGGCTGGCTCCTGCACCAGCAGGTTTGAAGTAACATTGAGGTGTGAAGTAACATTGTCCTGAGAAACGAAGGTTCAAAAGTTATGTTGACTATCCTTAAGCACAAATAACTGAAATCAGAAATTTTAAAAAATTTGATAAAGCTCCATGCCTTAAGACGAGAGTATATATCATAACTATAGATACATTTATATATTCCAAGTGACTTGTGTGTGTGTTGATAAATAAAGATACGTATAATGATCTGTTATTAAAAACCAATTTTTGTTTTTAATCAAAGAGTYCTATACAATCTTATTTTAAAACAATTATCTAAAAACTAAAACCAAAGGTGAAACAAATATGGCTTTTAATGACAGAAACTTCAGAGGAAATTCYAATTCTAACTTCGGCGCTCCCAGAGAAATGCACAAGACAACCTGTTCAGACTGTAAAGYTGAGACAGAAGTACCTTTCAAACCTGACCCTGAAAGACCGGTTTACTGCAGGGACTGTCTTCCTAACCACAGGACACCCAGAGAAAACCGCAGATATTAAGTGTCATTTGTGTAACTCAGTTACATCAACACTTATTTCTTTTACACTTTTTTAAATATACCTAAACCCGAATGGTATTTTTTCTTAACCTGTGATCTTTTGCGTTTGAGAAGAATCACTCTGAGGATAGTTTTAGAGTATTACTATCTCTTTTGATTGGATAGCCGGTTTCAAATAAAGTGAACACCTGTTAGCTGAATCCCATTTTCATGGGAGCTATTCGAAACTGGACCGCTGAATACAAAAAAAGATTTTTTCCTTCTGTTCAATTGAATTGAAATATATTTTTCCTGCCAGCGGTCAGCCTGAACTTTCTCCGAATTATTTTGTAAAACATTAAGGAAAGAGTATCTCTTTTATTAACAAATGTTATCAATTTTTTGCAATAAATATTGGTTAAGAAGTATTTTATATATTTAAATCAATAAATATGTGGTGAAAATTCACAGGTGAAAACCACATGACTCGCGATGATTATATGCTAATTATGGGATTAAACGTGTACGTGGACCCGGTATACACAGTGTCATACGAGGATAAAAATACCGGAGATAGGACGCACCTGTTTACTCTGGAAAACTGCGATGGCGATCTGATTCTGACAACAGAGATCCGAGATAAAGATTCAAAACTCATAGCAAAAATTGACAGAAACGAGTTTGCTCAAATTAACGAAAAATTTGATGTGCGAGGAGAAATAGAGAAAGGGAACGGTCTTACGCTGACAAGAAGAGAAGATGGTGGCGCTATTTTCAATGCTAGAGTTACAGAAGATCGATATGTGGCAGTGAGCGGAATTTTTTATGTAGGGGGCAAGAAAATTCAGATAACTGATCGTAAAGTGGAAATAAACGACATGCCTCGACAAACTATAAACGGCGTGGATGTGCATGACACTATTTTTGTTGGATCCTGCAATATCGTATTAACCGATGATGGGTTAAAGATTTAAGACCAGGTTTAAAAGCAAGGTTAATTGATTTTTAGAACTCGGACAGAACTCGGACTTGAACCGGCTGCTCTGTCTTTCTTGCGCAATCCAGGGAGGGTAACAACCGTAAGACATGGTGAAGATAATCTTTCGCCAAGCGTTGAACGGCATATAAATAGGCGCATCTTGAAGGCTGAATCCATTAACCTTCAATTCAGTTGAAATATATGTTTCATGGCGACGATCTGCCTGAATCTTTTCCCGAATCTTTTCCCGAATATGTGTGTTAAGAAAAGTGAAATAAGTCATGTGATTTTGCCGATTTAAAAGGAGAACTTTGCAGGGCCTATAATTTTGCTTTATCGGATAATCAGCCGGAACTGGAATTTCAGGCATTTTATCTTCTCCATAAACCCTGATCACAAAATTTTCTTTCATTTAAAAGAATTATTTTTACTATTATGGAAACCGTTATATATTTCAAATGCAATGTATGTATATTGAAAATAAAGAGATGTATAACAATCTGTTGTTAAAAACCAATTTTTGTTTTTAACCAAAGAGTCGTATACAATCTTATTTTTCAGCAATAACCAACAACTAAAACCAGGGTGAAACAAAATGGCCTTTAATGACAGAGGAAGCAGGGGAAGAGACAGCAACCGCGGAGGCTTCGGAGCTCCAAAGGAAATGCACAAGACAAAGTGTTCTGATTGTGGTGTTGAAACCGAAGTACCTTTCAAACCTGATCCGGAAAGACCGGTCTACTGCAGAGAGTGTCTTCCTAAACATAGGAAACCCAGAGAAGACAGATACTAATGTTATTTGTTTAACTGAGTTTACCAACACTTATTTCTTTTTCACTTTTTAAAATAAATCTAACTCGGAATATATTTGTTCTTAGCTTGCGACTTTTTTCAGATTTAGAAGGATCACTTTGCGGAGCCTTTTTGATCGAAGTGATCTTTTCCTTTGGAGAGCTGTTTTAAATTGAAAACCTGTTAATCGAACTCCGTTTTCAGAAGCTATAAGAAAAGTAGGTTATTATACCTTCTGCAAACTATATACGGAAATTTTTCTCTCCTTTAAGAGTATGATTTTCCGTTTTTATACAAACGTTTATATATTTTAAGTGCCATGTATGTGTGTTTATAAATAAAGATACGTATAACAATCTGTTATTAAAAACCAATTTTTGTTTTTAATCAAAGAGTTCTATACAATCTTATTTTAAAACAATTATCTAAAAACTAAAACCAAAGGTGAAACAAATATGGCTTTTAATGACAGAAACTTCAGAGGAAATTCTAATTCTAACTTCGGCGCTCCCAGAGAAATGCACAAGACAACCTGTTCAGACTGTAAAGTTGAGACAGAAGTACCTTTTAAACCTGACCCTGAAAGACCGGTTTAYTGCAGGG
>NZ_WJBI01000008.1:0-8129 GCF_020804225.1 Methanosarcina sp. DH2 | reverse complement strand
AAACAAATATGGCTTTTAATGACAGAAACTTCAGAGGAAATTCTAATTCTAACTTCGGCGCTCCCAGAGAAATGCACAAGACAACCTGTTCAGACTGTAAAGTTGAGACAGAAGTACCTTTTAAACCTGACCCTGAAAGACCGGTTTATTGCAGGGATTGTCTTCCTAACCACAGGACACCCAGAGAAAACCGCTATTAAGCGTTGTCCGTGTAACTGAGGTTACATCAACACTTATTTCTTTTACACTTTTTTAAATATACCTTAACCCGAAAGATACTTTTTTCTTAATCCAGAGCTTTTACAGATTGAGAATTGACCTTTTACAGGCTAATCAGTTTTACTTTTGTTGATAGATTTCCTCGGGGCTTTTCAAGAGTTATCAATATCTTTTTTAACCAGAATGATTGTTTTCGGATTAAAATAACATTTTCAAGTGAATTTTTCCAGTGAATTATGGGTTAAAGAAAGTTATTAAAGAAAATTATTAAAGAAAATCAATTAAAGAAAATTATTAAAGAAAATTATTAAAGAAAATCAATTAAAGAAAATCATTAAAGAAAATTATTAAAGAAAGTCATCAAAAAATGAATTACTAAATTGGAAATGAAAGTTTCTCTTATAATTTTCAAATTAATTAAAATATTGTTTCAGGTCGGTGGTCTGCATCAGGAACTTGAGCTTTCAATTATTTGATTTCCAGAACCCATTTCCATAGAGGGACATAGCTGATCTCATATTCTTCTTTTTCGAGATTCTTCGTAAGCATTATTAACCTGGAAACCTTCTCTCCTAAATGCTCTTTGGATCCCAGAAGAGCATTAATTTCTCCTTCCTTTACGTGGTCCGTACAGGTGCAGTTATACCTTTAAGCGTTCCATCCCTACCTTTGATGACAAATCCACTTCTCTTTTTTCTTTCAGTAAAAGAATTCTACTTTTCTTCGCTTCAACTCTACAAAGGCCAGGTTCTCTGCAAGCTTCCCTTCATAAGCAGAAAAGGGGAATGCCGCTGAATTTCGGAGCCCATTGTCGATACAGTAAATTTTTTAGGCAAATCCGTGATTTTTACAGATTTATAAGGAGCACCTTACAGGGTCAATTGGTTTTACCTTATCGGTACAGTACTTCAGTTAATCCTGTCGATTTCATGAAGAGCAACATATTTGATACTGACATTAAGTGCTAGCGTTTTGCCCTGTAATCCACATTTCGATCCCCTGTCAATGTAGGATAATAATCTCCAGATACTGGCAATTTTACTAATATGAGGTAATCAAAATGGCGCCTCTGTGCTGTGAATTTGTACAAATATGCCAGAATTCGAAATGTAAGTTGTAATGTAACATGGTCAAGACATACCTTTTTGAAGATATACCTTTTTGACCATCATTTTTAAAATAATTAATCCCTTTAAACTGCAGAACATGATCAAAAAGCTTATTAAGTTCGACCCATTTTATGTAGTATCGACTTTTTAATTTAGACTTTAGGCTGGGGTTCTTATGGTAGAAATAGAAAAAGAATTAGAACTGCTGCGTCAAAATCTATTGGACCTTTCTTACAGAAATAATTTAATCAATTATAAACCTTCAAAAGGGCGAACTATACCAATAATAGATGAGCATCCCCGCGAAATATACAATATATTCGTCCTTCAAGAAAAGTCTATGAAATTTTTACCGAAAGATATTGATAGTCCTGAAAATTTGAAGTCTGATTCTGAAAAGGTTAATAACTCAGATCTCAAATGGGCTCCCATTATCAATGAGGCCGAAGGACCTGATCATTATTTTGATGATTATCTTAACACTCCTTATGGACCTGAAGACCTTGGGAAAAAGCTATTCTACGTATATAATCAGGCAAAATCGGTATTTGAAGAACAGGGTTATCCAGTTCTATACCTTGCTCTTGGCTTTCTAAAGTGGACTGAGGATAAAAATTCTTTAAAGGTATGTAAAGCCCCACTTATTCTTGTTCCTGTTGAGCTTGAACGTTCAGGAGTGAGCCGTAAATTTATTTTAAAGTGGACCGGAGACGATATTTTTACATCGATCACCTTACAGGCAAAGCTTGCTGAACAGGGTGTTGAACTTCCGGAATTTGAAATGCCTGATGAAAAATCTGGTATTGACTTATATTTTCAGTCTGTTTTGAATGCTATATCTGATAAGAAAGATTGGAGCGTTCTAAGTGAAATTTATCTCGATTTTTTCAATTTTAAAAAATTCGTTATGTACAGAGACCTGGATCTTGAAACCTGGCCTGAAAATTTATCTCCTACTAACCACTCCCTTATTCAAAAAATATTCAATCCTTCAGAAGATTCCGTAAATCAACAGAGTTTTTCTGAAAAAGATGTTGATTTGAAGCTTTCTGCAAAAAATACATATCATATTCTGGATGCAGATTCTTCACAAATTGCAGCTATCGAAGATGTAAAAACTGGAATAAACCTTGTTGTGGAAGGACCCCCAGGCACTGGAAAATCTCAGACGATCACTAATATAATTGCAGAGTTATTGAAACAGGGAAAAAGTGTATTATTTGTTAGTGAAAAGATGGCAGCATTGGAGGTCGTAAAAAGCCGTCTAGATAACACAGGGCTGGGAGATTTATGTCTGGAACTCCATAGCCGTAAAGCAAAGAAAAAAGAGGTACTTGCGGAACTCGAGCGCACTTTAAACAGATCTGCTCCAAAATCAATAAATTTTGATCACGAAATCAATAATTTGGATCAGATGAAATTAGAACTCAATGGATATGTAATGGTACTTAATCAATCAGTTGGAAAACTTAACTTTTCTTTATATGAAATGTACGGCTTAAAAGAAAAAGTTCGCCGTTATTTCATGAAAAACGACAGGTCAATGCTAAGGGTAGAATTTTCCGATCCAGATAAATGGGATTACGAGCAATGGACCGAGGCAATTTCAACACTTGAAAAACTAACCGAACTCCTACCTATCATAAAAACAGTATTAAACAATCCCTGGAAGAGCTGTGAACCTGAGGACATTTTACCATCTGACCTTGAAGAAATTGACAGTTGTATTGATGATTATTATACCTCAATCACGGATCTTGAACATTTAATCAAAAATCTGGCAGATCTTACTGGCGGCTACATTCCTTTATCAGAAGATAAACTCATTCCTTTTGTTGATGCTGCGAAAGTTGTTGCTTCTTCCTATCAAGTAGATGAAGAAGTTCTGAGAAATCCGAAATGGGACTCACAAAATAAAGAAGCAGAAGAACTTATGTCTAAATTAAAAAGAGATCATGATTTAGATTCTTTTGTAAAGGAGTCTTTTAACGCTTCAGTACTCGAAATTGATGTTTATTCTTTATTAAATGAGTTTAAGTACCTGGTTGAAAAGAAAAGCGAAACTTCAGACTTTTATATTTCACAGGTTTCTCATGAAGAAAGTGATATTGTCTCTGATCTTGAATGTATCCGTGAATGGAAGCAAATTAAGAATTATATTGAGAGTAGGCAGGTAAGCGGGCTACAGATATTTGGAAATCTGTGGAATGGTGAAAAAACAGATATACGGAAATTGGAAGAATTTAGTAAATGGATGGATTCTTTCAAAAAACAATTGGTGGTGGAAAAGCTTTCTGTAAAAGCATCTATAATTCTAAGTAACGGAATTAGCGGGGATCTTTTACAAAATTCAAAATGGGACGAAGTCAGTAATGAAACTGAGACTTTTATATCAAAACTAAAAAAATACAAAGAGCTTAACTCTTTAGTACAGAAAAAATTTGAGAATTCTATTATTGATAAAGACATTGTTTCATTTAAATCATCGTCTGCAGGATTACTAAAATTTTTGAGGCCAGGGTACCGAAAGTTAAAGAGTGAAATATTAAGTTGTTATAAGTCACAACCTCCATCTAACGATGCTAAAATTCTACAGGAACCTCCATCTAACGATGCTAAAATTCTACAGGATCTCCAATATGTATTTGAATTGAAGCTGGTACTGGAGGATTTTAGAAACATACAATCAAGAGGGCAAGACCTTTTTGGGACTTTTTGGCAAAATGAACTAACTGATGCTGACATTTTAGGTGAATTTGTCAAATTGATTTCCTTATTTAAGAAACAGTTTTCACAGGGTGTACTCTCACAAAATATGGTTGAGCTTCTGAGAGCAGGCATAGACCAGAATGTATTAAATAATTATGAATGGGATTCTCCAAACAATGAAGTTGAAGCAATTATTTCAAAACTGAGGAGATATCATTATCTAAATTCATATTTAGAAAACACGTTTAATGATTCCATTTTCGAACAAGATACTGATGGGTTACTTCGTCAAATAAAAATGTTATCTGAAAAGAAACAGGAAGTTTCAGGTTTCTATAAAACCGGGTTAGTATCAAATGATAAAGGCATTATCTCAGATCTAAAACTTGTCTTTGAATTTGAAACAAATAGAAAAGAACTAATCAATATGCAGAATAGGGGGGGGATTCTCTTTGGGACTTACTGGGAAAATGAAAAAGCGGATCCTCAAATCCTGGAAGATTTTAGTAAATGGATCACTTACTTTAGAAAATATGTGGTCCAAGGCATACTCTCAGAAAAAAGTATTGAGATTGTAAGTAAAGGTGTTAAGAAAGATGATTTAAATTCAATCATCAGTAGCACAATAAAGAAAATAGATAACTTAAAAGCTCAGAATAATTCGTTGTTTAAGCTGCTCAATACAGAAGTTGTAACAATTTTTGGAAAAAATATAGAAGGAGTTCCCTTTGAAGAGTTAAAAAATAAATTAGAGTTATGGAAATCGGAATTGTCGTCACTTATAACCTGGAGTCAATTTGTAAATTATAGAAAACAATGTTTGAATACAGTTGCAGCACCTTTTATTCATATTATAGATAACGATGAAATCCTTGCTGATGACCTTGTGCCTGCTTTTAAAGGTAACTACGCAGACAATTTATTGAAAATTACATTTAGAGAAAAAAAGATCCTGCCAGCATTTGTTAAAGAACTTCAGGACAATAAGATCAAAAAATTCAAGGAACTTGACAGCAAAATTATTTTGCTAAATCGCCAAAGTATCGCACATGAAGCGTATAGCAATAAACCTAATGTATGTTCCGGAGCTTCCCGTGGGTCTGAAGCCGGTTTTCTCTTAAACGAATTTAATCGAAAACGTGGGCATATGCCAATTAGGAAACTCATGACTCTTTCCGGGGGATTAATCCAAAAAATCAAACCTTGTTTTATGATGAGTCCTCTTTCAATTGCTCAATACCTCGACCCAAGAACAACAAAATTTGATGTAATAGTTTTTGATGAAGCCAGTCAGGTGAAGCCTGAAGACGCAATTGGAGCTCTATTGCGTGGGAATCAGGTTGTTGTGATGGGTGACTCTCGCCAGCTTCCCCCAACAAGCTTCTTTGACCACGTTGCTGATACCTCAGACACTGACCTTGATGACGACGCAATTTATAGTGATATGGAAAGTATTCTCAATGTTTGCAAAAGGAGCTTCCCTTCAAAAACACTTCGCTGGCATTACCGGAGCAGGCATGAGACGTTAATTGCAGTATCTAACCAGGAATTTTATGATAACCGGCTTTATGTCTATCCGTCACCAATGCACGATGATGATAAATTGGGATTGAAATTCGTGCACCTTCCGGATACCATATATGACAGAGGGGGAAGTAGTGGTAACCGGGGAGAAGCACGCGTAGTTGCAAAAGCAGTACTGGAACACTATAAACATTTTCCCTCTAAAAGTATTGGTGTGGGGACTTTCAATGCAAAACAACAGGAAGCAATACAAGAAGAAATAGAGGAACTTTTACGCCATGATCCTGGAATGGAAAAATGCTTCACAAATGAAAAAGGGGAGAATTTTTTTGTCAAAAATATTGAAACGATTCAGGGAGATGAAAGGGATATTATATTTATAAGTATTGGATTTGGTTTTGACATAAATCACAAGTTAAACAAAAATTTTGGCCCTCTTAACAAGGAAGGGGGCGAAAGGAGATTAAACGTCCTGATCACCCGTGCACGCGAAAAATGTATTGTATACTCTAATTTCACTTCCAGAGATTTGAGGATTGATGAGAAGGACCCTTTCGGTTTGCGGGCTTTGAAGATTTTCCTGGAATATGCTGAAACAAAAAATCTTGTCGCAATTGAAGGAGTAAAAGAAGATACTGAGTCTCCTTTTGAAGATTCTGTGTATGAATTCCTTAGGGACAATGGATATGAAGTTCACAAACAGGTTGGTTGTGCAGGTTATAGAATAGATCTTGCAATTATTGACTCTAGTAACCCGGGGCGCTATTTTATTGGTATCGAATGTGATGGTGCTACTTATCACTCATCTCCGGTTGCAAGAGACCGTGATAGATTACGTCAGCAGATTCTTGAAGGATTGGGTTGGAGTCTTTATCGCATATGGTCAACAGATTGGTACCGACATCCGATGGAAAGTGGATATAAGTTATTAGAGACAATCGAAAATGCGAAAAAATGCCTGATACTTAATGAAAAAGAGGAAAGAAGCATTTATGAAAGCTCTACTTTTGAAATCGAGTATGATGAAAAAGTAGTTCTAAACAATCAGTTTACTTCACAGGTTGAATCACTGGATAATCTTGAAGAGAAAGTTCAAGAATATAAAATTTATCCATTAGCAGGTGTATCTACGAGTGATTTTTCTGACATCCCCATATCTCAGTTAAAACAATTAATCATAGATATCGTGGAATATGAGGGACCCATACACTCAGATGAACTAATTCAACGTATTAAGATGCATTTTGGAATTGCACGTGTTGGGGGCAATATGAAGAGTAGAATCTGCAGTGTAATCAAATATGCAGAAGAATCGAAACAGATCCTGGTTAAAAATGATTTTCTCGAGCCAAATTCCGAACACAAAAGTATATTGAGAAGACGCTGTGGGGACAAATCAGTAAAAATCGAATGGATTTGTGATGAGGAAATCATTCAAGCTATTTGTTTTGTCCTTACAAATCAGTATTCTACTGCACAGGAGGACCTCATAGTTCAGACTTCGCGTGTTCTTGGAATAAAAGTTGTACGCCAGAACGCTAAAAATAGAATCGAAAACATAATCGTGTCCTTAATCAGAGAAGATTACCTTGTAAAATTGCCAAATGAAATGATATATTTCAGAGAAACTGGAAAGTGTTCTCTTCTTTAAGTGTTTTGCATTCATTTTTATAGAAACATTTATATATTTTAATTGCTATGTATGTGTGTTGAAGATAAAGAGACGTATAATCTGTTATTAAAAACCAATTTTTGTTTTTAATCTAAGGTGTATACAATCTTATTTTTTAAACTATTGACTATCCGCTAAAGCGGAGGTGAAACGAAAATGGCTTTTAATGACAGAAATTTCAGGGGAAATTCCGGAGGTTTCCGCGGTAACAGCGGACCTAGGGAAATGACAAAAGTGACCTGTTCTGACTGTGGTGTTGAGACTGAAGTACCGTTCAAACCCACCGAAGGCAGACCAGTATACTGCAGAGAATGTCTTCCTAACCACAGGAAGTTCTAAAAATAATCTGCATCAGGTGTTAATTTTGTAATTGAATTTACATTAACACCTGGTTTATCTTTTCTTTTTGTTTTTGGTTCATTCTTTTTGTTTCTTTACTTATTTCCATTTCATTCAGCAGGAAAAAGTAAGAACAAAATGGCATAAAGAGTAAGAGCCGGCATGAATTCGACATGAACTCATAAAAATCAATATTTAACTCATAAAAAATAATTGAAAGTTTAGTAAGGAGGAATTAATCTGGCTAATTACAGAAGCACTATTAGAAAAAGAAGATTAGGATCTACAACACCGGTAAACTCAGGAGATAACCCTGAAGTATCCAGRGTACGAATCCCTCGMAAGGACAGAAATGAAGTCCTGGCAACGGTTTCGAGTTTACTGGTTTCGAAAAGGGTAACGCTTCAGTGTATGGATGGAATTGTCCGTATGGGCAGGATCCCGGGCTCTAAAAAGAAGAGAATGTGGATACGCGAAGGCGACGTTGTAATAGCCAATCCATGGGAAGTCCAGGACTGCAAAGCCGAAGTAACCTGGAAATACACAAGGCCCCAGGT
>NZ_WJBI01000007.1:113569-114232 GCF_020804225.1 Methanosarcina sp. DH2 | reverse complement strand
TTTAACCTTCTTACTCACTCTTTTCTGCAAACATTTCATACTTATTAGATAGTKTKTTAGGTATTTGGGATTCTCAACTTTTACCCCATTAGAAAGGATTGCAAAATCTTTGATGCCTACATCAATTCCTATGGTACTCGATTCTGATATCCTCTGTTTAGCAGGAAGTTCTTCTCCGTCATCCACAAGAATATGTTTCTGCTGCAAAAACAGGTTTTATAACTTGTTTAGCAGGAAGTTCTTCTCCGTCCCACAAGAATAGATATGAAGTATTTTCCTGTACTCGATCTTGAAATGGTTGAAGTTTTCATATCGCCTTCAAACTTTCTATGAAGAACTGCTTCGACTTCCCCAATCTTAGGTAGTTTGATAAGGTTTCTTTCAAAATCTACCGAATAATGTTGTGGCATTTGATAAGATTGCACTGGGTTTTTCTTAKATTTGAAATTAGGGAAACCAGATTTCTCTCTAAAGAATTTCGTAAATGCTGATTCTACGTTTACTAAAGAAGCAAGTAGAGCCTGAGAATTAGCTTTTTTYAACCATTCGTTAGAAGGTTTTACTTCATGAACTAAAATCCTTTGTAAATCAAACCTAGATATCTATTTGTTATTTTGCTTATAAGTTTTTATTTTCTGTTATAAAGCCCAATTATAGACAAAT
>NZ_WJBI01000007.1:0-113559 GCF_020804225.1 Methanosarcina sp. DH2 | reverse complement strand
TAAAATCMTTTGTAAATMAAACCTTGATATCGGTTTGTTATTTTGCTGATAAGTTTTTATTTTCTGTTCTAAAGCCCAATTATAGACAAATCTACATGCACCAAAATTTACTTTTATGAATACTTCTTGGTCTTTATCTGGGTAGATTCGGTACTTGTAGGCTTTTAACATACGATAGATTATACGTTTTAAGGATATCTATAGGTTTTGTTAAACTTCCTATTATGAAGTTGACGGCTTTCATCCCCCACCTGTCGGCTGATGCCTCCGAGGAAGGGGACTTCCCGCCTCAAAGTTCATTTCAACTTTTCGCCATTATCCTTTCTTTGAATAATTTTTATTTTTTCCTTGAGTGATTTCGTATTCTCAATGAGTTATGTAATTTTAATATGTTATTTAATATATTATTTTAGTCGAGTTATTCTATTTTTTAATCGTTCCCGGATTGTTTACTTTTCTCCTTTTTTCGTAACTCTTGAATATTCTCGTTTATCAGTTCTTCAGGTACTCCAGACTCCTGGCTCTTGAACCTTAATGCTAAAGGTACTCAAGCCTCTATTCGCCTTATTTTAAAAAAAAAGGTGAGAAACAGAAGAAAAATCAAAGAAGGGTCAGATAAAAACTTGAAAAAGTAATTTAAAACAAAACTTGAAAAACGGAATCTAAAGAAACCTGAAAAAATGTAGTCAAAAATTGAAAAAAAACTTACTCAAAAAGAAAAAAATAGTGCAGGAATGCACAAAACATGTTTATTATGTCAATTATTATGTCAAAAAGGATGGGATAATTCCGGAAGCCCGGAATTTAAATGATTTCCGCAACCTTAAAAACGACAATTGCACCAAAGCAGAAAAGCAAAGGCAGAATTGACATATTAAAGGAACTGTCAAGGGACCTGTTCCAGTGCTCGGAAGCCGAAAGGACCTCCTTTAAAGAAAGGAGGGAAATCAGCCCGACAACTACCGCAGCACCGTACTGAGGAAGCCCGGGACTAGTAACCATAGAAATTGCACTTGAAGAAATTGCACTCGATGAAACTATACTTAACAGCATAAAGATACCTCCCATAAATAATTAATTTGTCTCACTCAAGATTTTGTGAAATTATTCATATAGAAAGACACCATATTATAAAAAAGTTTCCCGAAATATTAAACGATTAAGATATGATATTGATTAGAATACTATCATGGAATTGCAGTTTGTAAATATTACAAATAGAGAGGAATAAAGAGAATAATCAATATCATGTTAAGCTCCATGAGTGTAAAAACAGGAACATCGAAGCAAGGAGCAGTTAGGGATCTGAAAGAATAATTTAAGAAAATGATATAAACATTTAATAACATTACTGAACCATTTGAGAAAAAAATAAGAGGAAGTGAAACAGAGAAACATTAGCGATCTGAACCCAAAAAGATTAGTATGTTAGTCGAAATCGGGATATGCTATAAAAAACATAATCAAAATATAAAAATCTAAAATTAATTTGAAAAGAATTTAGTTTACTATCGATAAAAGTTTATATGACATTCACAGTAAAAGACTACATAATATCTTTCTTCAGCATTATTATAAAAGTTTAATTTTGCGACATAGGTCAAAAAAATTTAAATACTTACATAATAAAAATAATGAGCATATCCTGGTTTGAAAGGAGTCGTTCCCGTGAAAAGATCCATTCATCTCCATAAAAGGCGAAAAGAACATGCCTTTATAATCACCTCCCTTTCGGTTCTGATTCTGGCTCTACTGACAATTTCACCTGCAGCTGCAGCAGTTAGCAGCTGGGATTTATCCCCTGAAAAACCGGTTCTTGGAGATACCCTTCGCATTAAAGGAAGTGCATCTCCGGAAGAGGAAATCGAAGTACAGGTAACTTTTGAAAAGGAAGCCCCGGTGTCCGGAGGGGAGTACGAGTACATATTAGAAGGCGTGAAAATCCCTGAAGGATTCAACAATCGCTTTACGGTCCGGGCTACCGGAGCCAGCGACCTCAATGTAAGGGTAAAAATGCTAATCTGGGTGACTAAAAGTTCAGAAGCTTCCGGGGGCATTGCAACTGTAACACAGTCAAGTGTCCCTCCTGGAACCTACCAGATAAAGATGGACGGAGATGCCACAGGGGGAACTTCAACTGTAAACCTGAGAATTACCGCTGTTCAGCAAATAAAAGCGGATTCAGATGGAGATTTCAGTTATTCCTATAATACTAAAGCCGTTCCTCCCGGAGACTTTGAAATAAGTGTTGGAGGCGTCAAGAAAAAAGTAACCCTTGAACAGGGGAAAACTTCAGCTTCAGCCTCCGGTTCTTCTTCGCAGGGAATAGAGCCCGAAACCATAGAAGAGACTGAGGAAACAGAAGAGACTGAGAAAACAGAAGAGACTGAAGCCGTATTAAATCCGGAACAGATCCCTGAAAACGGAAATGAAACACCTGTTTTAGAGATAGAAAATGAGGGGCATGAAAATGATGAAGATGCAGGGCTACCTGTGGATATAGCCTATATGATGGGAGGAATGGGGTTAGCAATTCTACTCGTTATTATGTATTCTAAAAGAAAATGAAGAAAAAAATAATAGTTTCAGCCAGACAGCATGTAACAAACACTACATCCTGAAACTGATTAATCTAAAAGATTCAATGGGGAAAATGGAGGTATGTAAATTGAGAAAAAGTTTATTAATACTCATATTAACAGTGTTTATATTAACCTCTGCACCAGCAATGGCAGGAGGTGGAAAAACAGACGTGAACCCTGTTGGCGCTATAAATTTCACCGACAGAGTGGTTTACGCCCTTGACCATACCAGCAATCCTGATGAAGGGAACTGGATTACAATAGGATGCCCCTATGAAGGGAGAAGGGTTGAGGTTCCTCGGCCAATAAAACTCACATATTCAGGCCCGAAATACAAGAAATATGGAGGAGCTTCCGGGACCCTGTACAAAGATGAAGATGAAAGTTACACCATAACTTACCCATCAACTTCCCGCTACTGCACCCACCCCGTATACCTGCCCGGGGAAAACGTGAATATGTCTTTTTATGGGGAGTCCTGTCTGGAAGGAAAGGTGGAAATATACCTATTCAAAGTAAGTTCAGGCTATGCATATGGACTCTTTGATGCCTTTAAAGCCGGGGACATAGGGAACCTGGGCAACCTCTTCCACAGCAACATGGAGAAAGGGGATTATAAAAAATATTCTAACGTACCCCTTGGAAATAACGGTGACTTATTAGATTTTGACTTTGGACCCCAGGATGCAGGTGAGTACTGCATAGTCATGATACAGGAAAATGAGGACGGAAGCCTGACAGTCCTTTCTGCAACCGCCTTTGTTGTTACTGAATATGAACTGAATGTCGATGCTCCTTTATGCATAGTAAAAGGAGAAGACCTGGACATAAGCATGAACCTTGAGGGTGCCCCAGAAGAGATTGACTATACCTATGGAGCTGTACTGATCAGAGAAAAGGCATATAAAGCTAACATAGAAATCAATTCCGACGGCACAAAGAATGGGACTTCAGTTATAGTAAATGAAATGGATATCATTGATGAGTTTGACATTAACTCCTCAAATTACAGGTCAAAACTCACCAGAAACGAACTCCAGACAGAAATCCAGACACTTATAGGAGAGGGAAAGGGAGCCATAGCAATAGGCGAAGCCGGCTATAATGACCTTTCACTTACCGCATTTGATCTTCCCGTAGGCTGCTACTACCTTCTTGTTGGCGCATATAGCCCTGAAAAAGGTCTTGTGGGCCTTACCCAGCTGGAGGTCGAGATTAAAACAAAAGGAAGTTCAAACAGTAACGATAAAAAAGAAAAAGAAAAATCTGAGCCCTCGAAAAATGTCAAAATAAAAGATCTCTGCCAGCAGTTTGTTTCAAATGGGAAACGAATAAAATTTGATTTCTCAAATGGAGCTACCTCTATTGGCTATGTGGAGTTTACCTCCAAAAAGACTGCAGGCACTATAACAGCTACTATTGAGGAACTGAAAGGAAAATCCTCATTTGCTTCCACTGATCCTGAAGGCGAGGTATACAGACACCTTAATATCCGGGTTGGAGATGGTGAATTTGCAAATTCAAAGAACATTGAAAACGCTATTGTGGGCTTCAGAGTAAGTAAGGAATGGATAACTGAAAACCATATTAATATGGATACAATAACCTTGCAGCACTACAGCGGAGATCAATGGGACTCTCTTGAAACGGAAAAAGTAGGCGAAGATAATAAATATATCTATTTCGAAGCCGAAACTCCGAGCTTTTCCCCATTTGCAATTACAGCCGGCAAGAATATCCTTGAAATTGGAGAAAAAACAGAAGGAAATAATGGCCAGTTAACTCCAAATGCAGGGCAGCAAGATAGTTCTGAATTAGTTATGGAATCTGAGATGCCTTCTAAAGAAAAAGGAAATTCGGGATTAAAAATTGCCAGTTTCTTTATAGGTTTCCTTGTAATCATCGCGATAGGAACAATTATAAAGAAAAAAGCAGACCCGAATAATGAAGACAAAGGTTCTGAAAAATAAGGAAAAACAGGAGATATGATTTCTCCTGTTTAAATTTCATTTTTGAGACTCATCTGCGTTTAATACTGATTTTTTTAAGGAAGAATACCATTTATACTTAAATAAGACTTTTTAATCCCTGTTCCAGCTCTATCTCGCCTTTCCACCAGCCTGCAATTTTTGAGACATCTGCCTTTGAGTCCCTGACATCTCCTGCCCTTGATTCGGCGTGTACGATCCTGCTTGAGGAGCCGGTCAGTTTAATAATGTTCTCTGCAAGCTCCAGAACTGTTAAGCTTTTTCCCATAGCCACATTGAAGACCTGACCATCCCCGTGCTCGAGAGCTGCTGCGTTTGCCTTAACAACATCTCTTACATGAACAAAGTCCCGGCTCTGAAGTCCGTCACCGTAAATAACAAGATCTTTACCTGCCTTTGCCCTTTCCAAAAAAATGGGAATTACGGCTGCGTACGGAGATTTCGGGTCCTGGCGTGGGCCGTATACATTGAAGTAACGCAGGCAGGTAGTCCGAAGTCCGTAATCTTCATAAAACATTCTTGCCAGGTATTCTCCGTCAAGTTTGGAGATTGCGTAAGGTGAAGCAGGCTCGGGATACATACCCTCACTTTTAGGAAGTGCAGGATTATTTCCATAAATCGCAGCTGAGGATGCGGTAACAAATTTTTCGACTCCTGCCCTGACACATGCCTGCAATACATTAAGCGTTCCAAGGGTGTTTATCCGGAAAGCCTCAACCGGTTTTTCACAGCTGAGAGGTACTGATACGAGGGCAGCTTCATTGAAAACGTAGTCCATACCCGAGACCGCCTTTTCAACCGAAGAGGGATCACAGATATCCCCCTGAATGAATTCGACATTTCTGTGCTGAGGGATATTTCGAGAAAAACCGGTAGTGAAATTGTCAAGGATCCTTACACTATTTCCTGATTCTGCAAAATACTCAGCTATATGGGAGCCTATAAAACCTGCTCCTCCTGTAATCAGCACTTTCATGTTTCGAGAAAAGGAAAAGATACAAAATAAAATTATCTATGCAGGCTTGAAAGTTTTCAATTCGGACTACAATATTTACGAAGATGGGGGAAATAGACATTAGGTATAAAGTCACATCAGAAGGGAAAAATTTTTCATTCAAAGAAACCTTATGAATACAGGGGAATTAAAAAATTGGGAAATTTAGGAAATTTAGGAAATTTAGGAAATTTGGGAAATTTGGGAAATTTGGGAAATCTGAGTCTTCAAGATAGACCGGAAACTGATCAGTAAAGTACAGTTAGCCGTAGCTTGAGGAGGTTGGATATTTGTCAGGAGAGACATATTCAAAGGATAATACTCTAAAGAATATTACTCTAAAGAATATTACTCTAAAGAACATTACTCTAAAGAATATTACTCTAAAGAATAATGCTTCAAAGAATAATGCTTTAAAGAATTTACTTCAAAGAGCGGGTTACCTGTCGGTTTATTAAGTCAATTTACTTGGCCAAGTAATTTATTAAAAAAAGTAAAAGTAATCAGATGGAATAAAAATATTTAAAAAGATTGAGATGTATTAAGAACAGGAATTTACTCAGCGAATATTCCTTTTAGATTCTCCATTAGTCTGCAGTAGCGATGTTTTAAGATAGAATGCTGGCTGAATAAAATGAAAAAGCGCAGGGCAGGCATAAAATAGAGACAATGAAGCGTATTAATAAATGCAAAAAGATAGAATTGTAGAAGATTGAAAAAGATAGAGCCATAGAAGATTGGCGGAAAGCCTACATAAGTATAAATTGTAGAAAGAGAGAATACTAAATATTTTCGCAGTGATAAAAATGGCTGGAAACAGACAATTTCCTCTTGATTTGCTACTTGTGGCAGGTCTTGTAATCCTTACGGATATCTTCGTACTTGTGCCCGTACTCAGCGGAAGCTTTCTGCGCACTGCCCTTGGACTTCTTCTGGTTCTATTCTTACCAGGATATGCCCTGACAGGAGCTCTCCTACCTGCAAAAAAAGATATGGATGGAATTGAGAGAGCCCTGCTTTCCCTGGGGTTAAGCATCGCCGTAGTCCCACTGATGGGACTTGGAATGAACTACACTGACTGGGGAATCAGAGAAGTTCCAGTACTCATAGGTCTTTCTGTTTTTACTCTTCTCATGTGTGGGGCGGCATATTACAGAAGAATCAAGTTGCCTGAAGCTGAGGCTTTTAAAATCTCGATCGGAACCACTATATCTACTCTGAAAGCAGAGTTTCTGGAAGAAACGGGGTCAAGAGCCGACAAAGCCCTTGCAGTGTTACTGGTAATGTCTATCCTTGCCTCTATTGGAAGCCTTGCTTATGTCATAGGAAATCCCAGAGACGGAGAAGCGTTCACCGAGTTTTATATCCTGGGACCTGACAGAACGGCTGAGAATTACTCCACAGAATATACACCGGGAGGCAGTGGAACGGTTGTTGTAGGAATTACAAACCATGAGCGCAGGACTGTGGATTACACAATGGAAGTCAGGCTTGAAAATCGTTCCCTGCCTCTTCCGGAAGACCAGAAATATATCAGCCTTGACCATAACGTGACCTGGGAAGAACCGGTTACTATTACTCCACCTGTTGAGGGAAAGAATATGAAACTGGAATTTCTGCTTTTTAATGAAACTGAAAAAAGTGTACCTTACAGGAACGTGCATCTCTGGATTAATGTCACGAAGGAGAGCTGAACATGGCATCTCCGGACTATCCATCTTCAGAGCTGGACGCAGGAACGATTTCTTTGCCGGAGCTTGGGAAAATGTTTAAAGTGCAGACCGACGAAAAAACCGGATTATTAAAAAAGATATTCTCTGCAGGAGCTCCTGTTATTGCTATTGCTTTTGCCGAACTGTTAATATTCAGCGGAAGAATAAATGAAGCCGCAGTAGCCTATACACTGCTTCTTATCATCCTTTCATTTTCAATAATAATCTCAAAAAAACTGGAGATACGCAAAATTCACCAGGCATTCATACTCCTCCCTATCCTTCGCCTGGTAAACCTTTCAATGCCTATCTTCTTTGAATCAAACCTCTACTCTTTCTTATTCATTTATGTACCCATGGCAATTCCGGCAACTATTATATCCGTTCATCAGGAAATTCCGGGAGAGAAAAAAGCGGATTTACTCAAGAAAATGAAGGTTTATCTGCCCTTTTCTATCCTTGCAGGCCTGGTCTTAGCAGAGGCGGAGTATTTATTCATCCGGACCAGCCCTCTTATCCCTGATCTTTCGCCTGTTAATCTGCTGCAGCTTACAATTATAATGATTTTTGTGGTTGGCTTTGTAGAAGAATTTATCTTCAGAGGAATTATCCAGACAAGACTCGAAGAATTCTTAGGACCTGCAGGAGGTATCCTGCTTGCAAGCCTCTTATTCGGGATAATGCACTCAAGTTACGGCACCCCTTACGAGATTGCATATACTTTTCTTGCAGGAGGTATACTCGGGTACCTGTTTTACAGAACAAAAAGCCTCTCCCTCGTAGTAATGATTCACGGTTTTATAAACGTATTTTTATTCGGGTTAATTCCACACCTGGGCCCGGGACTGGGACTGATATAAGCTGTTGGAAAAGAATAAAGGGAACCACATATAGCAGGAATATAAATTAGCTAAGTTGGTTGAAATTAAAAATACGGAAGAAAAACTATGAGGCATATAATGCTCAAACCGAGCAACGCAGGACAGAAGACCCTGTTTTGTTTACTTATTATGATAATCCTGTTTTTCGGGACTACAGCCACTCCTGTCGCTGCAAGCGTGACAGGCTGGGAAGTAAAACCTGAGAACCCGAAAATCGGGGATACTCTCATAATCAGCGGACTTGCCTCGCCTGAAGAAGAGGTGGAGGTTTCGGTTTCCTTTAAAAAAACAGTGCCTGTATACCTGAGAGAGTACACCTACGAGTTCGAAGACATTGAAATTCTTAATTTTAATAATCTTATTACAGTAAGAGCAGAAGGTGTAGAAAGCCTTAAAGTAAAAATGAAAATGGTCCTCTCAAAAACTGAGAGCGCCTGGGCAGAGGACGGGGTAGCTACCGTGACCCATTCCGGGGTTTCTCCGGGAAAATATAGAGTCAGAGTAGATGGCATGGCAGAAAATGGAGCTTCAGGTGTTAACCTGAAAGTCACAACAATTCAAAAGCTAAACGCCGGAAAAGACGGAAAATTTAGCTACCGGCACAGCACAGAATCGGTTCCTTCAGGAAAACTTGAAATTAAATTGGGGAATTCGGAAAGGGAAATCATCTTTGACGGAAAAGGAAACGCCCCTGTCCTGCAGGCTTCTTCGGATTCTTATCAGGTCCAGACATCCGGAGAGCCCGGTGAGAGAAAAACTTCCAAATCAATGACACTTGCAGGCAAAAGTTCCACAGACTCGGAAATAGCAGACAGAGAGAATGAAGAAAGACGCAGCATTTACCTGACTGAAAGTTCATGGGACGAAGAAACGACTGCAACTGCCGGAGAAGTTCCTTCAAAAGAATCAGCAGAAGGGCAGGAAATTCAGGAGCATGTGAATCAGGCCATCAATTTCTCCTATTTGCCTGCCGGAATCCTGGCAGGGTTCGGGATTTTACTGGCGGTTAGGAGGAAAAAGTAAACAGTACTACTTTCGTTATTCTCCGTGTCCCGTAGAGTATATAAGTGTGGCTCTCTTTAAAGGAAGTCGAAAGTTCTTTATTAACGGGATTTCAGGACATTTCGGAGAAAGGTTTATGGAAAGGCGCTCAAGCCGCTTCTGGGAAATTGATTGCCTGCGGGGTTTTGCCGTAATTTTAATGCTTGCATACCATTTCCTTTACGACCTTGATTTTTTCGGGCTTGCCGATATTGAATTAAGGTCCGGTACTTTTCTTTATATTGGCAGAGGTGCAGCTTTTCTTTTCATCCTTATATCCGGAGCCGCTCTTTCTATAAGTCGTTCAAGGACTCTTGATAACGAAAGATCAGGAAAGCCTGCGGGAAATTTCTCAAAATACCTTAAAAGAGGGCTGAGACTTTTTTCGATGGGACTTGTAATCACAGGAATAACCTGGATTTTCTTTCCGGGACAGTATGTTCTCTTTGGAATCCTGCATTTTTTCGGAGTTTCGGCAGTGTTTGCCTACCCTTTCCTGAAGTTCGGAAAGGAAAACCTGCTCTTCGGCCTGCTTTTTGGCATCATAGGATTCTATCTCAAAGACAGGACTTTCGGGTTTTCGGCTCTTCTCTGGCTGGGCTTCAGGCCCGAAGGCTTCACAACCCTTGACTACTTTCCTCTATTCCCCTGGTTTGGAGTACTTCTTACAGGAATCTTCCTTGGAAACTCTCTTTATAAAGGTGGGAATAGGCAGTTTAAAATTCCTGAAGCCGATAACTTCTTGCTTGAGAAACCCTTTTCTATGGTCGGGAAACATTCCCTGTTCATATATTTTATCCACCAGCCTCTCTTTCTCGGGCTTTTGCTCCTGAGCGGGCTCCTTGACCCGGGGACGCTGTAAAAATATTTCAGAATAAAATTAAATATTTGAGCAACTTTTCAAGATACCTGAAGCCTCAGGGATAATGACAACGGGAAAATATTATTAATAATAGAGAAATAATGCCCGGAAACAAAGATCAAATCAACCAAAGCGCTATTATACTACGTGACTGTTTGTACTATATGACCGTTTATACTACATCACTAATTATATTACACGGTTGATTACTCTACAAAAAACTGCTTTTTCGTCTGCTTTTTTGGCTCAAGGAGAATTGACAGAAAGAACTAAACCGGCTGGTTTTATATATGATATGGAGTACCTGATTTTGCATCATAATCCTGTATTAATATTGCTCATCCGTAACTACCCGGCGATAATATTATTCACATAAACGACAATATTTTCACATTTAATATTATCGTCCTATCGCAAACTGAGAGATTATTGTGACACGGATCTCTCAATGGCTCCTAATGGTTCCTGAAATTCATCAAATAGCTCCTGAAAATTCATCAGCGCGATTTACCCGATGGAAAACTCCTGATATCAGCCTGTAAAGGAGCGGAAAGTGCAGAAACTAAAAAATTGGAGAAAAAATGTATCTGGAAATTGCAATGCTTGCCTATTTTGTAGTCCTCTTCCTGACAATTCGGGATATCCGGATTTTTAAAAGGACAGGCTATCTTTCCTACAGGAAAGGCGCCCTCAGAGGGCTTGCAGCCTCTTCTCTGGTCCTTTTAGGAGCAATTAGTGTTGAGGCAAAACCGGAAATTGGTCTGCTTATTGTATTATTCGGACTTGTAATTAACCGTAAAGGGATAAGAGAGCCTGTTTTTACAAGTGCAGGAACACTTGACCGCTTCCTTGGAAAAACGGACTATAGAAAGAGTAACAGATTAAGAAGAAATGACGAAAAGGCAGAAGTGAGCAGAAAATAAAAGATAAAAAGCGGTAAACAGAATCAAACATGAGAAGGATTAAAAGGGAACAAACAGAAAAAAACATTTACAGAAAAAGCAGGAGCGTTCCCCAAAAATATTTTTTTCACCCCAAAACTTATAAATCTCAAGTTACCTATTAGTCGACAAAATCAGTATAGTCAAATTTTTGAATCCAGTTTCCGCTAAATCATTAATCGGAGATAGAAGAAAACCCATTTTATGGAACTGCTTCTTTTTCCGGCTTCACGTTAACCGCTTCACGTTAACCAGAATTCACAGGGAAACATGGTTAGACAAACCGCAAAAACTTGAATAACTGGAATAAAAAAACAAAAAACCAAGAGGAGATACGATGGGAAATATAAGACAGACAAATATCAAAAGAACTGCATTCAGCCTTCTTGAAAACTACGGAGAAGTTTTTACAAAGGACTTTGAGACCAACAAACTTCTTGTGACAAAGTATACAACCATTGAAAGCAAAGTAATCAGAAACAGGGTTGCAGGCTACGTCACAAGAAAAGTTGCACGCATGAAAATTTACTGAACAAGCACGCAGGACAATTTAACTGAATGAGTTTGCTGAATAGATAAAGAACTTATTTCCGGGAAACAGGCAGGGATATCTATATGTTTGAAGGAGCAATGCCTGCCCTGATCACTCCTTTTACGAAAGACGACAGGATTGACAGGGAAGGTCTACGAAGGAATATAGCGTTTGTTGAAGAGGGGGGGGTTTCAGGGATAGTGCCCTGCGGCACAACCGGAGAATCGGCGACCCTTTCCGCAGTGGAGCATGAAGAAGTAATCGATATTGCAGTAGAGTGCTCAAAGGTTCCTGTGATCGCAGGGACAGGTTCGAACAACACAGGGGAAGCCCTCCAGTTCACAAAACATGCCGCAGATGCGGGTGTTGATGGCGTACTTCTCATCTCTCCCTATTACAATAAGCCTAATCCTGCAGGCCTGCTTGCGCACTTCAAGAAAATTGCAGAGGCTGTGGATATCCCTATGATCCTTTACAATGTCCCGTCCCGGACAGGACAAGACATGCCTGTAGATGTCATCACCGAACTTGCGAAGGTAGATAACATCGCGGGAATCAAGGAAGCCAGCGGGAACGCCGCCAAAGTTTCTCAGATCCTTGAGCAGACTATAGATGATGACTTCGTGGTTCTCTCAGGCGAGGACGGGCTGACTCTTCCGATCATTTCTATGGGAGGCAGAGGAGTCATTTCGGTCGCTGCAAATGTTGTGCCTGACAAAATGTCGGAAATGGTAAATGCAGCTCTCAAAGGAGATTACGAAACTGCAAGAAAGATCCATTTTGAAATAGCCCCTCTGATCCGTGCCCTTTTCCTTGAGACAAACCCGATTCCGGTTAAGAAAGCTGCAGAACTTATCGGGCTTGCAAGCGGGCACCTGAGGCTTCCACTCGCTCCCATTAGCGATGCCAATCAGTCAAAGCTTGTAAATGAACTCAGGAAACTGGGGGTAATGGAATGATCAACGCAGCGGTACTCGGAGCCTGCGGCAGGATGGGCTCCTTAATCATAGAAAACATCACCTGCTCAACAAACATGCAGCTGGTTGCCGCTTTCGACATAGGCAATGTCGGAAAGGATGCAGGAGAACTTGCCCATGTTGGCACCCTGGGGATCCAGATCTCAGATGTTAAAGACCTCGAAACAGTCCTTAAAAAGACTCAGGCTGATGTCCTTATTGATTTTACTGCAGCCGGTGCAACCATTGTAAACGCCCCTATCGCAGCCAGGTGCGGAGTGAACCTCATCATAGGCACTACAGGCCTCACTCCAGAACAGCGGACAGTAATTGATGAAGCTATTCAGAAAAACCAGGTACGTGCAGTTATATCTCCTAACTATTCAGTAGGCGTTAATGTATTCTTCAAAATAATAAGAGAAGCTGCAAAGTACCTTTCAGATTACGATATTGAGATTATCGAAGCTCACCACAACCAGAAAAAAGATGCTCCAAGCGGGACTGCCCTCCGTGCAGCTGATGTGATCAGCGAAGCTCTGGGTGGCAAAGAGTACGTATACGGAAGGGAAGGTATCGCACCCCGCGGGAAAGAGATCGGCATTCACGCAGTGCGCGGTGGGGACATCACCGGAGACCACACAGTGCTCTTCGTAGGAAACTCCGAAAGGATTGAGATCCATCACATGGCTCACTCCCGCCAGATCTTTGCCAAAGGCGCAGTCCGTGCAGCTGAATGGGTCTGCGGTCAGAATCCTGGGATTTACTCCATGGATGATGTGCTGGGGTTGTAAGAGAAAGTTAAAAGTTATAAAACAAGGTCGGTTTCTGAAACAATTCAAACCGGCCTCTATTCTAGCCTCAACCGGCATTAACATTTATTTTTTTCTTCTGACTTTTTTCTAGTTTTTCCTGGCTTCTTTGAGCTATCTCGAGTATGTCGCACCTTTACTCATAAATTATTTTAATGTCAACCATAGCGAAAACTATAAATTATATTAAACAGGAAATAGGAGGGTGCTTGCTTGCAGGTATTCGACCCCTGAAGTCTGAAAACACCATATCATCCCACAATACAGATGCGGTTACCTGCTTGCAAGCAAATTATCATATAAGACCACCACCCAGGAATGCAGGCTCCTAAAAAGCAGAAGCTGAAAAACGGACTCTCATGAACCAAACGGAGCCCTGCAAATCCAGAAAACTTTTTTTTCTAAAGATAGACCTGAAAGAGATCTTAACAGCTATTTCTCCTTAAACAGTCGTCTCGCCTATGAGAAGAGGTTGGCCTTTCGCATACTCAGAGTAGAGTTCTACTTCAACAGTATTCCAGGGCTGGATATTTGTCGGGTAAGTTTCCGTAAACTTGTTGTCAAGTGTAAATTTGAATGTATAATCCACAATCTCAAACCCTGACACGCGAAATCTGAAGGGTTTGACATGATAGACTTCCTCTCCTGCGGAAAGTTTGTATGTTTCATCGAGCACGGAGCTGTTTTTCGAATCATAGATTTCTATCCTGAGTTCGTGAACCCCAACATCGTGGTTTTGAACGTGGAAAAGAGGAGTAGGGGGTCCGGCTATGAGATAGGGGACGACTACAAACAGCAGCATGAATATCATTACCAGAAATGAAATTCCGAGCATTAAACTTCTTCGAAAACTTCTCATAAAGATTTCACCTGATCTTAATTCTTGAATCTCAACTTACATTGAGCAGCTTCAACATTCTTCCGGCTCTACGGTTTCACCCTCACTGACTGATTTATATGGCCTGATTTAGTGAGTTATCACTGTCTGGAAAACGCAATCCCCGAACTCAGGTTTTCAATTCTGTCCGCAACAACAACATTTCCCTGTATTCCAAGCTTTTTTCCTCGATACCATTTTCTTCGAATAAGAAGCCTATCCTCAGCTGAAACGAGGCAAAGGCCATGGTAAAATACAACCACTATTTTTCCTTCGTGTTCAATAGAGAAAACGCTCTCGTATTTGCTTTCAATGCTTCCAAAAACAAAAATAAAAGGTATACCGAGAAAAAAGAAGGACGTTCATAGATTCTGGAATCAACAACTGTCTTTGCTTCAATTCCGAATGTCTCAACCTCATCTTTTCTTTTTTCTTCATTTTTGGATTTAGAATCCAAAGGATCCACTATCAGTGTGGAAAGCAGAAAGACACCACTGATTACTGCAAAACCTAGCATCCAATTATTTACCAGCAGAAAGACAAGGAAAGAGGTGACAGACGTAATCCCTATAATCAGAAAAATTTTTTCTGTTTTATTCAAGTTCCTACCCCTTTTCAGATCCTGAAGAAATCAGTCCCTGTCGATGCAGAAGTTTTCTTCCTTGCCGTGAAGGAACATGCCAAGAATTTCTGTCTTGCAGCCATTCCTGCATCCCGGGACAAGGACTATTATTTTTTCAACAGGCTCGTAAATCTTTATTTTTCTGCCCCTCTGGCTCCATTTTACCTCCGAAACCCGAATCATGTCCACCTTTATGAGAGAATCAAGGTTGTATTTGAGGGTGCTTAAGCCAAGCCCGAGCTTTTCTGCAAGTTCACCTGCTGACATATCCTTGCTTTCCAGAAGCTGGAGGATTTTTATTGAATTTACATTAGAGAGAGCCTGCACTAGTTTTCGGGAATCTTCCGAAAGAAACAGGATTTCTAAGTTTTTTTCTGAATAATCCTCATTCAGCATATCAAATCTCATTTTATCCTCGGCTTCTACTCTTTATAATTTAAGTATATTATTTATTTTTATAATATCCAATTGATATTAGTGTTTGAAAATCAATTCTAACTTCTTTCAATATATCTTTTATGGCCAGATCATCAAACAATCATACAAAAACTCCAATATTCCTGCAAGTGAGTAAAAATCTTCAAGACAAAAAACTTAAAAAGTTCAGGATATAGAAAGCTATAAATAGTCAACATCGAGATGTTTACATATGTTCCTTCCGGAAGGTGAAAAACAGTTTGAATTCTGGGTCCTGCGTCGAAACGGACTCCCGAATATCAATATCTCAAAGCATTTTGGAGTCTCCAGGCAGGCAGTCTCACGAGCCCTCCTGAGTATGGATAAACGCATCGAAGGAACTCTGCTTGAGATGGCCAGGGCAAACAGAATAGAAGTAGAGAAACTGGACTCAAAGAAAGGAATTCTCTTCGGGAGATCCATTCCTTTCAAGACCAGCGCAATAATCTTTGTCTCGATAAAACACGGAATGCAGGTCTGGTACGAACATGAAGGAGAATGCGGGTCTTGCGAAAGGTACAGGGAATGTATCGAACTCCTTTGGGACTTTGCAGAAGAAATGCAGCTCAAACTCAAGAGTGCAGAAGACCCCACAAAAATAGCTGATGAATTATTTGGAAAATTGAAAGAAATGGTGGAACAGGCCTGACTTAAGGCAGGTGAAACTGAAGGAAGGGTAAACGATGGATGTGTTCACAGAGAGTATAAGGAAACTGATGGGATGGTGTCCTAATGCTAAAGCACATGAAACCAAGCATTCCATCTGCCCTGAATATTTAGAGACTGATAACCAATCAAAGGGAAGAGATGCAGGAAATATCCCTATTTTACCCTCTGGATGGTGGAACAAACGCCGTAACAGGTCATTAATAGTTTCCTCCGTGCTCACAATCTTTTCCATATATTGGGTTGCATTCCAAGGAGAATCTCTCAAAAATGAAGCTTTTATACACGGGTTAATTTTCGGAATTATTTGTAACCTGCTCTTTTGTATCTGGAACTGGAGTTATCTGGACGACATAAAGAACTCAAGCAGAAAAATAAAAATTATAACTGTATCGTCGAAATGGAGAGTTATAAATTTAATACTATCCCTGGGGTTACTGTATCTCTTATTTTCAAAATTTAACTGGGGATTCGTTTTATTTTTAATCTCTGCTTTTTGTTTGATAGCTTTGCTGTACTACTTTAATTTTAATTCAGCTCCCCTAGTGTTTCTTCTTTACTTCGATTCATTCAACATGGCAGTTATGGCGTTTATATTTGGCACTTGTTTGACAGCTTTTCTGTATTACCTTACGGATGCATACTGGGAGAAGAAAAATCATATGAAAATTTACATAATATTTGAAAATAGCTTCTAAAAGATGTATGCTATTGGGGAAAAGGAGGAAAAATGTGAACTTGAATACTGAATATATAAAAAAACTGATGGGATGGTGTCCTAATGCTAAAGCACTTGAAACCAAGCATTCCATCTGCCCTGAATATTTGGAAGCTGATAACCAATCCAGGGGAAGAGATGAAGGAAATTCTCCGGTTTCATCTCCCGGCTGGTGGAACAAACGCCATAACAGGTTATTAATAGTGTCCTCTGTGCTTACCATCTTTTCCATATATTGGATTGGATTTCAGGGAGAATATTTCAGAAATGAAGCTTTCATACCGGGGTTAATTATCGGAATTATTTTTAACCCGCTTCTTTGTATCTGGAATTGGCGTTTTCTGGATAAAATTAAAAACTCTAACAAAAAAGTTCAGATGAAAAATAAATTGATAACTATGGCTGGAATACTGGGCCTGACATCACTGCTCATAAATTCTTCATCGCTAGGATGGAAGTTCGTATTAACTTTCAGTTTAACTTGTGCTTCCGGCTTTTGTTTGACAGCTTTTCTGTATTATCTCACAGATGTATACTGGGAAAAGAGGAATAAAAAAATCATTATTCTGGAAGGGTATTACACACCAGAGATCTACATTGTAAATAAGGGAGCGGAGTAACGACCATGACCCTGGAATACATAAAAAAACTAATGGGATGGTGTCCAAATGCAAAAAAGCTTGAAGCCGTAAATCAAAATAGCTTTTCTAATTTTGAAGCATATGACCAATCGGGAAAAGAAAAATCAAACGTTTCGAAGGCTTCAGACAAGCATTCCAGACTTGATATCCAGCTCTTCCTGTTACCATTTTTCTTTACTCCTATTTATATAAACCTATTCCAAAAAGGTATAAATACGGAAGCTTTCCTTCTTGGCCTTTCACTTTCTTTGCCGATCTATCTGCTCGGCTGGAAAAAGCAGATGCATCAATACGATACCGCGAAAGAGAAACCTGTAATTCACCCTTCCTTTAGAAAGACATTAGCCTGTGTGGTCTTATTCCTATTTTTGGGTTTTACTTTGCTTCTGGCTTTCTTGCCTTATATCTCGTCTCATGTAGCTTATCTTCTTAAATATCAGACACTGGACTCTTTTGTTTCAGGAACTCTGATTCTAATGTGGGGTTTCTATTTCCAGCTAATTTACTGGGAGAAGAGGAACCATATGAAAATGTATATAAGAAGAGAAAAGGGACAGCAAAAGCTGTATGTCCTTGGAGAAAAGGGGGGAGAACTATGAGCCGGGAATCCAGATACATAAAAAAGCTTATGGGATGGTGCCTCTATGCAAAAACATTCGAAACCGGATCTCGAATTAGCCCCGCTAATTTTGAAGCATATGATCAGTCTGGAGGAGAAAAAGCCAGAAATCCTAGGGCTCTGAGCCGATTCTCCAGGCTCTTTTCCAGATTTGACGTCAGAATTCTTCTACCAACACTATTCTTTACTTTTTATCTTATAAATTTACTATCCCAAAAGGGTATAAACTCAGAGGCTTTCCTTCTAGGCCTTTCACTTTCTTTACTTACCTATTTGCTCGGCTGGAAAAAGCAGATGAATAAGTACGATACCCTGGCAAAAAAACCTGCTGTTGTTTCTTCCTTTAAAAAAACATTCATCTGGGTTCTCTCAGTCATAATTTTGGGCTTGATTTTGTTTATGGTTTTACTGTATTATCTGTCTCACACGGTCCATTTCCCTAATGCTCAGTCAATGTATTCATTTATTGCAGGGGCTTTGATCCTGATGTGGGAAAGTTATCTTCAGCTCATTTACTGGGAATGGAAAAACCAAATGAAAATTTATGTAAAAAGTGAGAAGGGGTTCCAGAAAATGTATGCACTTGGAGAAAAGGAGGCGAAACTGTGAACCTGAATACTGAATACATAAAAAAACTGATGGGATGGTGCCCGAATGCCGGAGCAGCTGAAGCCAGACGGAATGTTAGTTTTGAGAATTTTGATTCTGATATTCCGGAAAGAGCAGAGGGAGAAAACGAAGACCTGAAAAATCCCGGATGGCTACGGAAAACAAGTACTTATATTCTCCTGATTAACACTTTTTTTGCACTTGCATATTTTCTGGTAATCAATCAGCTAGGTATAAATCTAGCTCTGGGTATAAATCTGATCCTTTTACCGACCGGATTTTTCATTGCCCTGTTTTTAGTTATATTTGACTGGAAGGCTCAAATGCAGAGATATGACGCTCTAATAAAACATCCAGTAATTGAATATTCAGATAAGAAAAAACTGTATTACATACTTGCATCTGCATTTTTTATTTTGATATATCATCTTTATTTTAAAGGCCAGGAACTTGCTCTGCAATTAATGTTTTCGTTTGTGGGAGGTCTCCTGATCGGCATGTGGCTTAGCTACTTCCAGCTAATATATTGGGAGAAAAAGAACCACAAAACGATTTATTTCGACGAAAGCCACGGGCTGTGGAAGGAATCATACATAATTCGGGAGAGAAAATAAATGCCCGATAGGACTTTTGATTTTGGCCAGATTAAAAAGCTTATGGGCTGGTGCCCGAATGCCAGATCATCTGAAGTCAGACAGCATGTTAACCTTGAGATTTTTGATTCCGATGTCCCGGAAAGAGCAGAGGGAGAAAATGATGATCTGAAAAATCCGGGCTGGTTTCGGAAAGTGAGTACTCAAATTCTTCTGGTTGATATCTTTTTTACGCTCGCGTATATTCTGATAATTAATCAGCTGGGCTTAAATCTGATCTTTTTATTCATCGGATTTTTCGTTGCTCTGTTTTTTATCATATTTGACTGGAAAGCTCAAATGCAAAGATATGATAATCTAATAAAACAACCAGTGACCGATCAATCTGATAAGAAAATACTGTATTTCATACTTTATGCGTCTGTATATATTGCGCTATTTTACCTTGATATGAAAGGCTGGGAACTAGCTCTGCAAGCAATGGTTTCATTCTTCGGAGGTTTCCTGCTTATCATGTGGCTTGTATATTTCCAGCTACTTTACTGGGAAAAAAAGAATCATAAAATGATTTATTCCGGCAAGAGGTACGGGATATGGAAAAGATCGCATATTATCAGGGAGAGGAAATAAATGCCTGCCAAAGCTATTGCCTTTGACCGGATCAAGAAACTGATGGGATGGTGCCCGGCTTGCAGGAAAATGGCATTAAAAACAAAATATCCCTGTAAATTTTCAAATACGTCTCCTGTTTCCGGAAAAGCGGAAAATCGCCCGGAGTTCCAAACTTCAAATGTGATTTTTCCTGCAAATACAACTCTTGTTTTTGTACTTTTTTATACATGTTTCAGCCTGCTTCTTAGGTATCCGGAAGACATTACATTCTTCCTGGTAGGTATCTTCCTGCTTAACATTTGCTACTACTTTCTATATCTCAAAACTCTCGAGGCATCAGTTCTGGTAGACAGATTCGGAGTACACCTGCATGCCTTCAGACTAAAAAAACTTGGAATTCCTTATGAAGAGATTGAAAGTGTGACTTCGCACAAGCTTGAAAAGCGTTCAAAGAAAATATCCCTGCTTCTAGTAATTGGAGAAATTGCCCTTTGTGGATTCTTTGTTTACATGGCTGTCGTAAAAGGAGAATGGAAGCCGCTTCTGCTATTGGTCTCAGTATTTCCCTTCCTGTTGTTGGTGGAAAGGAAACAAAAGACTCGATTCGGAGACCTGAATATGCAGCTTTACATCAAGACCAGACACAAAAGATGGTTTGAATGGACTCCTTATTATTCCCTGATCACGGATGAAGCCTCGGCTGCAGAGCTTAAATTAATTATCGAAAGGCATTTGTGAAGGCGTGTGAAATCGCTTTTGAGACATCATTCCGAAAACTGAGGGGGTGATGTCAGATGAAAGACTCACTCCGGAAATCCCCTGAAAAAGCAGAAAACAAACTCATTATTTCAGATTTCTTAAGAGTTGTTGAAAGCCCTTTTCATCCACAACCCTCTGGGTATTGAGCATCTTCTTAAATTCATCGGCACCTTTTTCCCCGCTTTTCCCTTCAAACTTACCCTTCAGCTCCATCGTCGCCCGCAAAAGACCGGCTGCCTCTTCATAGAGGGCTTCTGCTTCTGCCTTTGTAAGTTCCCCGGTTTCAAGCAGCTCTTCATCTGCTTTTGCCTTTTTCTTCAGTTTAGGGATAAGAGCCCTGATTTCGGCAGTTTCTTCCGGACTGAGAAGTTCTTTTTCTCCAAGTTCCCGGACCATGTCGTGCAGCCTGTACTCCTCACCATCTATCTCCACGCTTTCAGGGATTTTCTTTCCTGCCCAGGCAAAATCGCTCCTGAGGCTCCAGAGAAGTTTATTACGCTCCTGATAACCAGGCCATCCTATTTCGGTTTTGTTTGTTTTTTTCTCATCTTTCAGCATAAGTTTTTCCTCAGATCCAGTATACTTTTATGATTTCCCCTCCAGGTCTCATATTCTTTTCTATTCTGGCTCGAAAAACAATCTAAAGAAAGCTTACCTCAAGCCATACTACTGTAGTTTGATTCAGTTAAGGGATCTTTTCTCCCGATATCCGATAATATCAGGATTTGCTCTGTCTCCCATCTCCTTTTCATTTAAAAGGGCTCCAGCCTGGATAAAGTACCAATCTGAACAGAATACTGGTAGACCTCAGTTTATTGTATTTTCAAGCAAGTTAGCTGCTTTTGAATTTTTCTATATACATTTTTTTACTCAATTTTCATTTATCAATATTAATTTTTTATCAATAATTGCAAAATAAGCCAAAGAGTCCAGGGTCCAGTGAGTATACTATTTCTTATCTCGATCTAAAAAACAGCTACATTGTGCCTTTAAGGAGAAAAGAAAACCATTCTTTCCTGGAAACCATATAATTTATTATGAAAATCCATCAAAAACAGAAGCCTTAATTTTATACAGAAAAGTATTAAATATTTAAGATTATAATAGTTGTTAGGGAATTTAGACTAACTGGCAATCGGATAGGGAGCCTGGGGAAGAGGTAGAAGTTATAGACATAATATTTCCTTATCTGAGCCTGTGAAATCTTTTTTCTCTATACATAAAAATGGGAGTGAAAAACTTGAGGTATTTGACTAAAATCTTAGTAATGACAGCTTGCCTGATAGCATTGAGTGGAGTTGCAGCAGCATGCGACTGTGGAACTAACGAATGCAAAAGCCCTGGTTATTGGAAAAACCATCCGGAAGCGTGGCCCGTTCAATGCATAAAAATAGGTAATACAGAGTATACCAAGGCACAGGCAATAGAAACCATGCAAATGCCTGTAAAAGGGGACAAAACTTATACAATGTTCGATGCACTTGTTGCAGCCAAACTGAATGTAGCTAATGGATGCCCATCGTGTCAGATAAAGAATACAATCGCAGATGCAGACCAGTGGATGGGTGCAGTCCCTTACTTTGGTCCGGCTGGCAGTGGTGTAAAGGCAAACAGTGACGCATGGCAGAAGCGTACACAGGTAGGAAAGTGCTCGATTCCATCTGGAGAATATCTGTATCAGAAGCTTGATGCTTATAACAATGGTCTGCTCTAAAAAGAACTGTACTAGTGAAATTTAGTGAGATTAGACTGCAATAAATCATACACATCCTTACCCACCGGCTTCCCGGTGGGTTTCAGGAGAAAAAACGGAACAAAAACTATTTTCCTAACCGGATCCAGGTTCTCCCTCCGGTTACAGGAAATTTTTGTGTTTTTTTCAGGACCTGCACTCCTTTTTTCATGAAAAATCTTTAAGCCAAAGTTTTCAAAAACCTTTACAGCAAATTTTCCGCAATCTCTTCGGAAATGACGTGTTCACAGTACAGGCAGTGAAGGGAAACTCCATCTTCTTCTGATTGCAATACTGAAAATTTGGATTTTATAGGTTCACTGCTATTTGAAATACAGTTGGAATTCGTACAGCGGACAACGCCTTCCACATAAGATGGGAGCACAACATTATTTTTCTGAACCACTTCAAAATACCTTATGATATTGATTGTAGCTTTAGGAGAAATAAGGGCTATTCTGTTAAGTTCCTCAACACTGAGTTCCTTGCCCTCGATCTTAACGACATCTTTTTTTCCTCCCGCCCCTGGAGCATTCATCACGAAACTGATAGTTGCCCGAAAAGCACTGGAAATTCCCAGGATGCGCAGGACATTCAGAGCCTGTCCGGCTTTTATGTGATCGATCACAGTCCCGTTCTCAATTGCCTGGATCTTAAGGTCCCTTTTTTCTTTCACTCAATCACCCCCATTGCCAGAGCGAGCAGTGCCATCCTTATTGGTACTCCGTAGAAAGCCTGCTCGAAATAGCATGCATGAGGGGTTGCATCTACCTCAGGAGAAATTTCATTTACTCTCGGGAGAGGATGAAGGATCTTGAGCTCAGGGTCTGCAGCCTTCAATATTTCACCTGTGACCTTCAACCTGTTTTTAACCTTCTCGTATTCTTCAGGGTCAGGAAAACGTTCTCTCTGAACTCTTGTCATGTATAGGACTTCGATATCTCCTATTATCTCCTCAAGAGAATCTGTTTCCTTTATGCGGATCTTTTGCTTCCGGAGGTCCCGGACAATTTCTGAGGGCATCTGGAGCTCTGGAGGCGAAACAAAGGTCATTTCTGCTCCGTAAAGGGACAGGGCATGGCAAAGAGAATGGACGGTCCTCCCATATTTAAGGTCTCCTGCCATAGCAATTTTCAAGCCTTCAAGATGGCTTTCTCTGCGGATTGTATAGAGATCAAGAAAAGTCTGGGTAGGGTGATGGACAGAGCCATCTCCTCCATTGATCACAGGGACACTAGCAAACTCCGCAGCCATTCGCGCCGACCCATCAAGCGGGTGACGCAGTACGATAAGGTCTGCATATTTACCGATTACACGGATAGTATCAGCAAGGTTTTCCCCTTTCATAACGGAGCTCGCCTCAACTGAGCCCAGATTCAGGACCTGTCCTCCGAGCCTCTGCGTAGCAACCTCAAAAGACAGCCTTGTTCTTGTGCTTGGTTCAAAGAAAAGAAGGGAAACAATTTTTCCTTCCAGCAGCCGGGACATTTCCTCGCCCCTGGCTACAGGTTCAAGTTTTTCTGCGGTGTCCAGAACATAATCGATTTCTTCCCGCGAAAAATCTTTCATTGAGATGACGTGACGGTTCTTGAATGACATCCGTTTTTCATAAATGATCCTCAGAGATATAACCTTTGCTCCGGACGTTTTCCAGATCAGTGCCGCAACAATTAAGCCCTGATCCGTACAAGGGTTATGCCATTTTACTTTGATACGTTCTTTATGAATTCAAGCCAGAGCTTGGCATCCCTAACCCTCTGATTGACAAACTGCTCTTGAAAGCGTTTTGTACTCTCTTTAAGAGCACCACTCTCAATTTCTTTAAGGTCCATTATTGCACGCAGCAGGCCTGCAGTCTCATGGTAGAGAGAGTTTGCTTGCTCCTGGGTAAGAGGCTTCTCTTCAAGCTCTTTTTCGTCCTTCTTTTCTTTTGCCGAAATAATATCGATGCATTTATCTATTCTGGATTTCTCACCTGCAGTAAGGCTGTCTTTCTGAATTAATTCCCATACATAATTATGAAGCGGATATGTTTCTCCCTCAAATTCCACATAATCCGGGATATGCTGCCCTACCCAGAAAAGGCGGGAATGTAAAGCGGATAAAAGCTGTCTGCGTTCCGCATCAGTTATAAATTTTTTTGAGCATTCTTCTTTTTCATTTGTTTTAAGGTTCTTTTCCATGATCAATCCCCGACAACTAAATTGTCCTCCCTGATCAAAAAATTTTTGTGGCAACCGTTTAATGTCGGATTTTTGGCTGTGAAGATGAAACTTTAGAGGTAAAAGCGTTCAAATGAAAGAATTCGGAATAAAAAGTAATATAGATAATGAGGGACTCACATACTAAAAATGGGCAGTAACAAATAAAACAGAGAGACTAACTGAATCAGAAAGACAATAAAAGTGCGCAGTAAAAATAAGACATAACAAAATTGAAAAATGAAAACATGATGGAAACCGTATAAAAACTAACTCCCCATTTTCTGGTTTCCCATAGAGGTGATACTATTCCCATAATTCAGGTTGCACTTGATCTTCTGGAACTTGACCGCTCAGTTGAGATTGCAAAGGAAGCAATCGCAGGAGGTGCGGATTGGATTGAAATGGGGACTCCCCTGATCAAAAGCGAAGGCATGAATGCAATCCGTACCATGAGGAAAGCTTTTCCGGAAAGGACAATTCTTGCCGATATGAAAACCGTAGATACCGGAGCCATGGAAGTAGAGATGGCAGCAAAAGCCGGGGCAGATGTAGTTATTGTTCTCGGCAGTGCAGATGATTCTACAATTCTTGACGCGCTCCGTTCAGCTCACAAATATGGGGTCAGGCTGATGGCAGACCTGATATCGGCTCCTGACCCTGTAAAAAGGGCAGTAGAACTCGAGGCTCTGGGTGTAGACTATGTGAATGTTCACGTAGGCATAGACCAGCAGATGATTGGAAAGGACCCTATATCCATTTTAATGGAAATCTCAGAGAAGGTGAGCGTACAGCTTGCAGTTGCCGGAGGACTTGATGCCGAAAGTGCAGCTCAGGCAGTCAGGGCAGGTGCCAGGATTGTGATAGTGGGAGGTAACATAACCCGTTCTGACAATGTAACAGAAGCTGCAAGAAAAGTCAGGCAGAGTGTGGACTCTCCGGAGTCTGTAGACATTCGGGGCAGGGGAACTGTAGATCATGAAATAAGAGAGATCTTCAAGGAAGTTTCCACCTCAAATATCTCGGATGCCATGCACAGAAAAGGGGCAATGAAAGGCATCCATCCTCTGGTAAGAGGAAAAATGGTAGGAACTGCAATTACGGTGCAGTCTTTTGCCGGGGACTGGGCAAAAACAGTCGAAGCCATTGATATCGCAAAAGAAGGAAATGTAATAGTAATCTATAACGAAAGCAAGGATATTGCTTGCTGGGGAGGGCTTGCGACACTGAGCAGCCTGAATAAGGGAATTGCAGGTGTGGTAATAGAAGGGGCTGTAAGAGATATTGACGAAGTGGAGAATCTCGGGCTTCCGATTTATACCAGCAATACAGTGCCAAATGCCGGAGACCCGAAAGGTTTTGGAGAAATAAATGCTGAAATCACCTGTGGAGGCCAGACTGTAAAACCCGGTGATTATATAATAGGCGATGAAAGCGGAGTTGTGGTTGTCCCGAAGGAACGCGCCTACGAACTCGCAAGAAGGGCAAAGGAAGTAAATAAAACAGAAAAGAGGCTCTTTGATGAGATCCGGAGAGGTGGGACCCTATCAGAGATTCTGGAACTCAAGAAATGGGAAAAGTTTTGAGAAAAGCAATTCTCTGGCAAACTTTTGAAAACCGGAAAAACAGAAAACCGAAAAACAGAAAAACAGAAAAACCGGGATTGACAAAGGAATAAAAACATAGATGAGAACCGGGAGTCAAAACCCGAAATAAAAAACTGCACTAATAAAGCTATAGAAAATAATAAAAACCAGTACGAAAAAAAGGTTGTAAACGGAGAAACACAGAAAATAACAGAGCAGAAACATACACATGATAGAAGTTTTGAAGCTGGCAGCCTGTCTGCCTTTTCTCCTTTACTCATCTTACCTTGACCTGAAAACCCGCAGGGTTCCAGACCATGTATGGAAACTTATGCTCCTTTCGCTTTCAGGCTTCTTACTCTATGAGACTTTGGATGAGGGAATGTTCTTTCTTTTCCGGCTAGTTTTTTCTTTTTTTTCCAGCTTTTTTCTGGCTTATCTGTTTTTCAAGATAAGAATTTTTGGAGGTGCGGATGCAAAAGCCCTGATAGTGATAGGCACTCTTTTTCCGGTTTACCCTACCCTGGAATTTTACGGCTATGATTTTCCTCTACTTGGAGTGCCTCCTGCAGGGATCTTTGCGTTTACTATCCTTGAAAATGCCTTCCTACTTACCGTTGCCGTACCGTTAGGAATTCTCTGTTATAACCTTCTACATTTTACTCCTGAGATGCTCAAAAAGCCATTTTATATGTTTTTTGCATACAGAATAGAAATTAAGGACCTGCGAGAACTTCTAGAAAATGGCAGACATATCCGGCTAGCTGAACGTTTTGAGCTGAATAACGGGAAGCTACTTCACTTTTTTGCAGGCAGAGGAATTAATGTAAATCATAATATTCTCTCCCGACTTGAATCACATCAGGAAAAAGGACTCCTTGACAGTATTGTCTGGGTAACTCCAGGACTTCCGTTTATGATTCCTATAACAGCAAGTTTTATTCTGGCAGTTATATTAGGAGACCCCATTTATTATCTCATGACGAAAATTCTTGCATGGCTTTATCATCTAATATAAACGTAGTAAGTAATCCCATAATATAGGGACTGATTCAGGACTGAGAGAGTCTTGAAACTTTTTATACATAAAAGTGCATAACAATGTTAATAAATAACAATGTTAATAAATAGCAATGCTAATAAATAGCAATGCTAATAAATTAATCTGAAGAATTCAAATTGCTTCCACATGGGGGTGAAGCTATTTCGGGTTCAGGATTCATTAATGGATTTATAACCAGGTCCTTAAGTAAATCCTTAAGAAGGCCCCTAAGTAGATTAAGACGTGATGAGAAAGCCGTAAACCGCATTTTAGTCGTTGCCCTCGCAATGGATGTGTATGGGGGACTCCTTGCTCTTATGGTGGGAGCTGTGCTCCTTGGAGGGAGTACGGAAAGAGCCCTGAAATCAGGAACTTTTACACAATTGGATATCCAGATACTCGATTCAAAGAACTTAAAAATAGAACATGAAGGAGGAGAGCCAGTTAACTTAGGGGAAAGCACCGGCGTTTATCTCCAGCATAACAGTATTGATTATGAAATTAGCCCTGATCCTCCTGTTGTTCTGGAAGTAGCAAACAGTATAAAACTATCCCTGCCTGAGGAAGTTGAACTGAAAGATGGAGATTCGGTTATTATCATGGTAAAAAATGAAAGGAAAAACAAAATAATTTATAGAAAAGAACTTCTTTCGGGTTCTTCAGACTGATGAGAGCATTTTTGACAGGAGGAGAGCTCTTATAAGCTTCAGTTCCTCTTCCTGGCTTCCTTCTCCAACCCTTGCCCTGATCAGGGAGTCAAGTTCAATCTCCAGTACTTCCAGTGTCTCCGATATTTGCTTCTGTCTTTCCGAAGGCACAAGCCCTTCAATTTTTCTGACATTTCCAGCAAGTATTAATTTCTCAAACTGCCTGTAGACGTTTTTCACACTCAAGCCTTCGATTTCTGCAATTTCACCAATATCGAACCCCTGCAAATAGAGCGAATAAGTATTCTCAAGAGAAGCCTTTTCGAAGAGATCTATATCAGAAGATTCGAGCTCAGAAAAACCTATTTCGTCAGAAATCGTTTCAGAAGAATTCACTTCAGGAGAATTCACTTCAGGAGAACCCGTTTCAAGGGAACTTGCCTCAAGGCTATCAGGTTTAAAAGAACCTGCCGTGAAAGGCTCTTCTTCGACAGGTTCCATCTCAAGATAGACATTTTCGGAATGATTTTCAAGACTATCCGCTTCAGGGATATTGCCAACTGATTCAGGGAAACTTCCTTCAAAGTCTATATCATTAAGGTTATCAGAAGAAGAATCTGCTTCTGACCAGTCCTGGATACTCATATCTAAATACCTTGCTCTCTTAACCGGTAACCTGCGTGTTTCTAAAGGTCTTTCGGATGGTATGTCGGAGGAAGTTTCTAATGTGTTCTCATCGCCGGTTTCCGGGATAGGAGTTCCACTTCCTAGAGCCTCAGTTTCGACTTTGAGTTCTTGAAGTGGGCTCGTATGCACTGAGCTTTTTAAGGCTTTCCTCTTTTTTTCAGGTTCAGTCCAGTTATCTCCGGAACTTCCGGCTTTCTCCGCAGGTATCAAGTCGTAGTCCCTGCAATAATCGTTGATCTCTTTGAGGAAATCGTCTCCGTATTTCCGGAGTTTATGGTCTCCTACCCCTGTGATTGAATGGAACTCCTCAGGGGTGCGCGGAAACCTTGCAGCCATTTCTTTGAGGCTTGTATCGGAAAAAATGATGTATGGAGGAAGATTTTTCTTTAAAGCAATCTGCTTTCTCAGGGCTTTTAACCGCTCAAAAAGGATGGGGTCGTGTTCTGTCCCCGATCTCGGAAGCCCTCTGAGCTTTGCTTTTTTAAGAATATCAGTAGCAATTGAATATCCGCCGGCAGGAAGCTGTATATCGTCTTCATCCATTCCTGAAGTTTTGCCTGCAGGCGCTGGCGGCATAAAACTCTCTTCAGTTCCGGGAATGAAACCTTCAGGACAGACAAGTTCAACATTCTCTGATCCCTTTAAAATTTTCCTGCTCATGGCATTCAGTTTCAGGACAGGGTACTGCGCTCCGCTTACTTCAAGAAGTCCGGTATTCAGCATTTCAGAGGCAAGCGACCTCCACTGTTCCTTAGTAAATTCCTTGCCGCTGCCATGGGCTTTCAGCTTTTCATGGCGGTTTTGTTTGATCTTTTTATTCTTTGAGCCTGTGAGCACATCAATAACATAGTTCGTTCCAAAACGCTGGTTCAATTCCTGAATACAGGCAATCAGTTTTATGGCAGCCCCGGTCCCGTCAAAGGTATTTTTAGGTCTGAGGCAGGTATCACAGTTCCCGCATGAGGCTGAAAGCTCCTCGCCGAAATATTCCATAAGGGTCTGACGCCTGCACTTATTTCCTTCACAGTATGCCACCATCTGCCTTAACTGTACAAGGGAAATGTCCTTTTCTTTCTCATTTGTTTTTTGCGCGATAAAATACTCAATCTTAAAGCGGTCTCCCCTGCTAAAAAAAAGGATACATTCGCATGGGCTGCCGTCCCTGCCTCCTCTTCCGGTTTCCTGGTAATAGCTCTCAAGGTTCCGGGGAAGGTCATAATGTATCACAAACCGGACATTGGACTTGTTGATTCCCATCCCGAAAGCGATTGTAGCCACTATTATGTCCACATCATCTTTTATGAACATATCCTGGTTTCGGGCACGCTCGGTATCTGAAAGTCCGGCATGATAGGGAAGAGCCCTGAATCCGGCGACGTTCAACTTTTTTGTAAGGGTTTCCACGTTGTTCCGGCTCTGACAATAGATGATTCCGGCTTCACCCCTGTGCCTGAGCAGGTAGTCAGTTATCTCTGAAAAAGTGTCTTTCTTTGGCCTGACCTCATAGTAAAGGTTGCTCCGGTTAAAGCTGGCAACATAAGTACCTTTCTCAGGATCGATACCAAGCCCAAGCTGGGAGATAATATCTTTTCTGACCCTGCCGGTAGCTGTAGCCGTAAGCGCAATAACCGGTACATCAGGAAAACCGGTCTTTGAGTCCCTCAGGAGTTTCAGTTTCCGGTACTCAGGCCGGAAGTCATGCCCCCATTCCGAAATACAGTGAGCCTCATCAATTGCAAAGAGGCTGACCTTACCTTTCTTCAGAAAAGCAAAAGTCCCGGGCATCATAAGCCTTTCTGGCGCAACATATAATATCTTCAACCTATTTTCCAGAAAAGCTGTTTTAACATCCCGGGTCTCTCTGGCATTCTGGGTACTGTTCAGGCATGCCGCAGCAATTCCATTTGCTTCAAGCCCGTCCACCTGGTCTTTCATCAGGGAAATAAGGGGAGAAACCACAACAGTAACCCCGTCCATAAGAAGAGAGGGCAATTGGTAGCAAATTGACTTGCCCCCTCCTGTAGGCATGAGCACGAAGACATCTTTTCGGTCCAGGACATCCCTGATAATTTCCTCCTGCAGAGGGCGAAAAGCAGTATACCCGAAGTACTGGCGGAGTACAGAGTGCATTCTGGCAGACATCAATACTCTGGACTCAAGCTCATTTTTACTATCCCTTAATACTCCGTAATCAGTGCCCATTGTTTCATCCCTGAGTTTGCAGAATTCGTACCATACCATAATAGTTATCGAGAAGATCCTTGAGAGTCAATTTATGAGATAAATAGAGTCAATTTATGAGATAAATATACTCATGAAATCGATTATAACACTTGCACAACAACTATACTTATTTGTGAATCCGCAATGCTGTGATGTTTTGGACTCATCTTATTTAAGTTGCAGGTATGCAGGGTGAAAGTATTACGCATCCGGAGATCGGAAAGACATTTAGTTATTTTCAAAAAATGAGAGATAAGCTTCTTTTTAAAATCAGAAAAACAGAAATGCGGACCTGCCTTACTCAGGTAACTTAGCAAATGGAGAGATCCTTTAGAGGAGATAACTTAACGCATACTCTAAAAAGAAATCTTAACGCATACTCTAGAAAGAAATCTTAACGCATACTCTAGAAAGAAATTTATGTAATGATGACGTTTAACTTTATTGGTAAATAGAATGTGTAAAAAGAGCAGCTTAAATTCAAGACCGGTGAACTTTATAGATATAATGTGGAAGTAACTATAAAGTAGCTGTAGATTAAGTGGCTAGTTCATCTAGAATATTTAACAGAATAATTCCCTGGATATGCAAAGTACTCCTGTTCCAGTGCCGTGACAATTAAAGCCCCGCACTGAAGAGGAAAACTTCTTAGTAACGATGATGGTGCCTTTTCTTCGTGAGATGATAGGACTTAAGAAGAAAAGGTGAGGCCGCTAAGGCGGAAAAGCAAATATGGAAGTAAAGAAGGGGGGAATGGAGCGGCTCTAAACCTCTAAACCGGGCATCCTCAGCGCCTGGGAAGTTAGTGCCTGGTAAGAGGTGATAGAAGGAGGGGGAAGAAGTATGGCCGCACGTCAATCTTTACTTCCATCATTTGCAAAATACCTTTTTTAATTTCGAGCTTTAAATATCCGACTGGCAGATTACATCCAGCCGATTTTATATTCAGCAGATCTCAACTCTCAGTTAAGTTCATATATGCTGGTTCCAGGAACACAATCGCCCGGGAACAAACTAACGTAAATTGTTCAAAGAAATTGATCTGTAAAACTTCATATTAATGAATGGGATAAAATTTCGCTAAAGGTCTCCTCTTGGAACAACAAGAGCTTTTTTGTCCGAGGATGTGTTTTATTAACCAGCAGCAATGACCATAGTTAGAATAAACAGCACTCCGAGCATCAATATAAACATCAGAACCATCCATAACTTTAACGCTTTTTCCGTATTCAAAGTTCCAATTCCCCTCTTCTTAATTTGAACTGTACTGATATATAAATGCAAGAATAAATATTCAGAAACAGGGGTATTTCATGTCAGGTTGTTTATTATATTGTCAGCTTTTATATTGCCACTTTTATATTATACATCCTTTTTTAGATATTACCTTTTAATTTTTTGGATTAAATTATAGAATTTTTTCATGCTCTCTATGATATAAGAAAGAAGAATATATATGGTATATATCTAACAATGCAATCACATAACATGTCAGGAAAAACTTTCCCTGGAACTATATCTCTTCTAAAGACCTGTATTTCACGAGAAATAGACGAAATTATACTGGAAGTGAAGCCAAGCCTGGAAGTGAAATTAAGCTTTTAATCCAAAAAACTAAAACAGACTTCTCTGGATAAATTTCCAGATGAAGTTGAGGGGTATCAAACAGGTACTCGAAAAAAATAAATCTGGTACTTACTTCTACTTTTTTGAGATTATCATATCTTTTCAGTCCTGAAAAAATTGGTACTTGTTAACATAATACTTGGTAACATATTTACCCCGGAAACCTCTTGGCTGCTGAAAGCAAAAGTCCTTTAATAGATAAAATTAACACATATAGTCCTTATGTTTTTTTCATTTAATTTTTGCTTTTTACTATCGACAAATCCTTAGGTCTCCAAATCCATAATGCCTTTTTCCTGTGCTAGCAATTCCAGAATGTCAACTATTCTCTTCTGAGACTCTGCCATGCTCTCCAGGGACTTTGCAATACTCTCAAGCTTATCAATCATTTCATAGTTTTCATTACCCATACCTATCACTAACTCCGGTCCGACCTTTTTACTAGCAATATTTTGGAGAAGCTTAATATATAACTGTAATTTCTGGTTTTCTGGAGGGAGTTGGAAAGTAACTTAAGGGTTAAAAAAACGCTCATATAAGTTTCTCCCATTGATTTTTTTGCCTAATTTTCTCTCGGGTCTTTTTATTTCAAGTCATTACCCGCATTTTTTATACATCTCTTGAAGGAACAAAGATACGCCATCCACTGAAATCTTACCAGCGAGTAAGGTACTGGACAGTAAGATAAAATAAAAATATTTTCAAGAGAGTCTTGAGAAACTTTGGGCTTTACGGAAATTGTAAAAACAGGCAACCATCTGGCCTTCAGGAGAACGGGGCTGAACTCAAAATTAGCTTAATTAAAGAAGGAAATAAACGAATTCTCCGACTATACCTTTAAATATCAAAAACCCCATGCACTGACTCATATATCACAATAAAATATAATCAAATCTTAATAATTTTCATACATTCACCAATCACTATCATTTCTTCAAAGGAAAGATTCACTCGAAGGAGCACTTCAATGGTAAAACCCGAAAAATTCATTCCAAAAGCAGTTGAGAAGATCAGCCAGGAGATAAAGGATGGGAAAGCAATTATTGCACTTTCCGGCGGTGTGGACAGTTCTGTTTGTGCGGAGCTGGCTTACAGGGCAATTGGGGACAGGTTGCAGCCAATCTACATCGACACAGGGCTTATGAGGAAAGGAGAAACAGAGAGGATAAAGCATATCTTCTCCCATATGAACCTGGATATTGTTTATGCAAAGGACAGGTTCCTTGCAGCCCTGGAAGGTGTTACTGACCCTGAAGAGAAACGGAAGGCTATAGGCGAGACTTTTATCCGCGTTTTTGAAGACGAGGCAAAGAAGCTTGCAGCCGATTACCTGATCCAGGGCACGATCTATCCTGACAGAATCGAGTCAGAAGGCGGAATCAAGTCCCACCATAATGTTGGAGGGCTGCCGAGCGTAATGGATTTCAAGAAAATAGTTGAGCCCATAGAAGACCTTTACAAAGATGAGGTAAGGGAAGTTGCCTGGGCTCTCCAGCTGCCTGATGAGATTTGTGAAAGGATGCCTTTCCCTGGACCCGGGCTGGCTGTGCGGATTCTCGGAGAAGTTACTGAGGAGAAGCTCGAGGTAGTACGTGAAGCCAACTTCATAGTCGAAGAAGAGCTCCTTGACAGATTCTGTCCCTGGCAGACTTTTGCTGCCGTACTCGGCAAGGGAACAGGAGTAAAAGGAGATATAAGGGCTTATGGATGGATAGTAGCTGTAAGAGCTGTCGGGTCGAGAGATGGAATGACTGCGGAAGCGCTTGAACTCCCGTGGGATGTGCTCAAACATCTGGAAGCCAGGATCACCTCTGAAATCCCGAAAGTGGCCAGGGTAGTCTATGATATCACGCCCAAGCCGCCTGCAACAATCGAGTTTGAGTAAAACCCGGAGAATACTGGAACCGGAAAATAAAGATATCATAAAAATATAAGATAAAAGTGAAGCCTTTCAAGGCTTCAATCGGCTTTTTTACAAATTGGACAGAAAGTCATAAAGTGAAAGTCATAAAGTGAAAGTCATAAAGTGAGATATTAATCCACAGGTACGAATTCACAATACTAATTAACAAATACTAATTCACAAATACTAATTCACAAAGCGAGTTTTAAGCCCATGTCCCTTAATAAAGCAGTACTGGATATCCGGCAGCGGATTAAAGTAAAGCCCTCACCTACGAACGAACCTGCGGCAAGCTGGACCGGAACGGATCTTGTAAATGGGGTTCAAACAAAGACCCTCACTGTCATCTTCAAAAGCGCAGGCTGCCGCTGGGGAAAAGCCGGAGGCTGTACAATGTGCGGCTATGTCTATGACTGTGCAAATGAGCCCCCTTCCCTCGAAGACTATAGAGCCCAGCTTGTAAAAGCGATGAGGAAAGCTGAAAAATTCCCTGAATTCATGGTCAAGATCTTTACCTCAGGCAGTTTCCTTGACGAGCAGGAGGTCCCTCCTGAAGCCAGAGATGAAATTCTCAAAACCCTTGCAGAGGATCTCAGAGTCGTTAAGGTGCTTGTTGAAACACGCCCTAACTTCGTAACCGAGGAGAATATACAGGCCTGTCTGAATATCCTGAAAGATAAACCCTTCGAACTCGCGTTCGGGCTTGAAACAAGTTCGGACATAATCCGAAGAGACTCCATTAACAAGGGTTTTACGTTCCAGGACTTTGTCCGCGCAACAGAAATCGCAAAAAAGCATGGTGTAACCATAAAAGCTTACCTTATGCTCAAGCCTCTCTTCCTCTCCGAAAAACAGGCAATGGAAGATATCACACGCTCCATAGACGATGCGGCTCCATATGCGGACACTATATCCATCAACCTCTGCAATGTCCAGAAAGGTACCCTTGTCGAAGCGCTCTGGGAAAAAGGCCAGTACCGCCCACCCTGGCTCTGGAGCATCATTGAAATTCTCCAGAAAGCAAAAGCCGCCCACCCTGATCTCCCCCTGATGTCCGACCCCGTCGGCGCAGGCTCAAAACGCGGCCCCCATAACTGTAAAATCTGCAGCTCAGACGTTGCCGATTCCCTCAGGACTTTCTCAATCACCCAGAACCCTGCAGACCTCAGTACAACAGACTGTGAATGTAAAGAACTCTGGAAAAAAGTCCTGGAAATCGAAGACTTCACTTATGGGATGCCCATTTTAGACTAAGACTGCTGAAAAACACTTCGCTTGAAAAATATAAGTGCTAAAGCCAACAATGAGTTCACTTATAAATTAGTCCTTTGAGCGAAGAGCTGTATCAGAGCCTATAAAATAACCCTCTTGAGCGAAGAGAAAAGGGCAGCGGGTTGTTGCACTCACAGTGCAACTTCCAGGGAATCCCCATTTCCTATGATCCCAAATCTCAACTCGGGCAGGTCAATATCAAGCTCAACCTTTACAAGCATGAGCCAGTTATCTGCGGGTCCAGAATGTTTTCCAGTAGCTTTTTTCCAATGCCCTGACCCTGGTATTCGGCTCTTAATATCATGCCTTTACCTGACACTTTTGAATAGATGGAACCCCGCAATCTCTACGATATTTCCATCTAGTTCGGCTACCAGTACACGGTCATCGCGTCCCATGTTCTTCAGTAACCCTTCGGTAAAGGTTGTGGTTTTAGTTGCCAGGGGAAGTGTATTCGCCCTGACACCTTCTCCCCTTCTTATTTCATTAATTGATGTCCTCAGAGTGGCTTAATCTGACAGGTCTGATAAGTAAATCCATGGCTGCCTTTTACCTATAGTCCTGGATTCTTTGAGCTTTGGATTCTTTGAGCTTTGGATTTTTTGCCAGAAGGTGACGAATCTGCCTGTAATTATTCAGATGGGTGATCCGGCCCGTAAATCATTGTTCCGACTCCGCCGTCAGTAAAAAGTTCAAGAAGCATGGAATGAGAAACGCTTCCGTTTATGATATGCGCTTTCTCTACCCCGCTTTTAACCGCAACAGCAGCGCCTTTGAGTTTAGGAATCATACCACCCCTGATAACTCCTTCCCCAATAAGAGGATCAATCTCATCCAGGTTTACACGGGAGATACGACTGCCAGGATCTTTCATGTCTCTAAGGAGGCCGGAAACGTCGGTCATAAGGATAAGCTTTTTAGCATGCAAAGCCGCTGCAATGTCTCCTGCAACGGTATCAGCATTGATATTCAGGGCATTGCCTTTTGCATCCACAGCAACCGGAGAGATAACAGGAATATAGCCTTTTTCAAGCATAATAAGGAGAATTTCCGGATTTATGACTTCACTTTCCCCGACCCAGCCTATATCTACTTCAGTTTCCACGCCGTCAATAAGTACACGTTTTGCAGCCTGTTTGTGACCAAGGATCATTCTTCCGTCATAGCCAGTAAATCCGACACCTTTGCCGCCGAATATCCCGATCAGGGACACAATCTTTGTGTTTATGTTCCCTACCAGAACCATTCTTGCAATTTCCATAGTTTCGTCATCTGTAATACGAAGTCCCTGGAAGAACTCAGCCTTTTTGCCCATGCGTTCCATTTTTTCAGTGATTTCAGGCCCGCCCCCGTGTACAATAACAGGTTTGATTCCTACATAACGCAGGAGGACGATATCTTTTATGATATCCTCCATTATCTGGGCGCTGACCATGGCGTTTCCACCTACTTTGACAACCATGATCGAACCATAGAACTCCTGCATATAAGGCAGGGCTTCGATAAGCACATTCTCTCTTTTGAGTTCCATGATTTAGGAATCAGAAAATCTCTTTTTAAACTTATCGTTAAATACCACAGGTAAAAGCTGAGAAGGGATTGAATAAAAAGCAAATAGATGCAAACTCTCTTATAAATTTAAAGAGATATAATGGTTAGAGAAATAAACCAGCCCGGATAGTAGAAATCAAAGGCCTGTCCAGGCTAATTCCGTATCTGAATATCAAAAAGAAAAAGAAAGAACCCCGATTTCCAGGGCATGTGAGGGATAGAGTTTACTCGATTTTTTCGATCTTTTCTTTCTTGACAAAGGGCTTGCTGATTTTCTCAGGCATCCAGTCAGGCCTATTTTTGGGGGCTGCGACAAGTTCTTTCCATGCCTTGAAAACGTGCACCTTCTTTGTCCCGCGTTCTCTGAGGCGGATGACGTCCGGTTTGGATTTAGTACCGTCGCCCCGGTTTGCAGCTTTCAAAGCAGCCTGACGAGGCTGTTTTCCAGTGAAAACTCCATGCTCATTGCCTTCTTCGTCTCGTAAAACAAAATTTCTTGTGTTGGACATAAAGGTCACCTCGCAAATTGTATTGCTAGACACTGATTAATTTTTAAAGTATATAAAATCTTTCTTCAGGATGTTGCCTATAGTTATTGGTTTATACAAAAAGGCTCTTAATCTGTACAGGAGATATAAACTAAATTTTTATATATTGTGGTCAAAATGGGAAATATTTAAATATTTATCCTTTGTTAAAAATATGGTTTAAAATATGATTCAGTAAAGGGTTTTTAGATACTCTTACAAAATATATTTTATTGTACTTTTGGAAAAGAGCCTGGAAAGCACAAACTTTACATGCTATAACTTCTTATGGTCACTATATTTTTCCAAATGCATATAATAAAAATTATGTATTTGTTAAGGTTTTATTCTATCAATCAAGCACATACTCATCTTTTCACGGATCTGGTTAAATATGGAACACTGTACTTTCAACCTCCCGGACGTCCAGGCCAGCAGACCAAGCATAGCCATCAACCTCACCCGTGTTGGGGTAACAAACATGAAAAAGCTGGTTGAAATCAAACGAAAGGACAAACGTCCGATAGTGCTGATTTCAACTTTTGATGTCTTTGTTGACCTGCCCTCAGATCGTAAGGGAGCAAACCTTTCAAGGAACTTCGAAGCTGTAGACGAAGTACTGGAAAAGGTCCTCAGCACACCGGTGTACGAAATAGAACAACTGTGTAGTGATATTGCACATAACCTGCTTGGCCGCCACGAATATGCAAATCAGGCTGAAGTAAGGATGAAAAGCGAATATATGATAAGGCGTACTTCCCCCTCAACGGGGATCAAGTGTCAGGAAGTCGTTAATATCTTTGCTGAAGCTTCGGCTGTAAGAGGCGACGGAAACAAAGGCTACTTTGATGTGAAAAAGCTCATAGGAGCTGAAGTTGTGGGAATGACTGCGTGCCCCTGCGCTCAGGAGATAATGAGAGATAAGGCTGCAAATGAGCTTGCTGATCTTGGGGTTGACAGGGACACAATCATAAAATTCCTTGAAAAGGTTCCTATGGCTACCCACAATCAGCGCGGAATAGGTATTGTCTCAATCAAAGTAGCCCACGATTTTGATGTTTCCCTGGAAAGCATAATCAAGATAATCGAACGCTCCATGAGTTCAAGCGTTTATGAAATCCTGAAGCGCTCAGACGAGAAAGTTGTTGTGGAAACTGCACACATGAACCCCAAGTTTGTGGAAGACTGTGTAAGGGCAATGGCAGATAATATTGTAAAAGAATTCCCGAAACTTCCAGATAATGCAGTAATCACTATCAAACAGATTAATGAGGAAAGCATACACAGGCACAACGCATTTGCCGAAAGGGTAGCTCTCATGGGAGAACTCAGAAATGAGATTAACCAGTAAAGAGGTTACCCAATAAAAGAAAATTACCCATAGTGAGAGAAAGTAATCGATTACTGAGAGAAAGTAATCGATTACTGAAAAATTAACAAACTTTAAATTCTCTTTTTATTTTTTCAAACTGTGAAGTCTCTATTAAATCTGTCAGAGCTTTTTAGAGGCTGTTACAGGTAAAACCACAACTTGCCTCAAAGCGGGATACCCTTCTTCAACCCAAAAGGAGACAGGTAGGGGATGAAAACCGTCAACTGTACCGATAACCTTTTCGCTACCCCTAATCATTATATACCCTCAAATCAATATAATTTAGACACTGGGTTCAAGAACCTGGAAACCAATGTAAATAATGTTCACATTCAGGCTCACAAGGTCATGGAAAAACGCCTCTTCTTTGCTTGAAACTATGTAAAGCCGGATCGAGATAGGGACGAAACATAAGTAGGGCATGGAATGCCCGAATTAAACTTGTGAAAATTTAAAAAATAATCCATGAAGCAGAAAGCCCTTTCCTCGACTTTGAAGAGGCAGGTGAGAGTAGTTCGCTAAAGGGTCTGAATAACCTATAAATAGTTATTAAAAAAGGAAAACAGTTATTTTAAGAAGAAATGGACTTGCAGGGCCTGTAATGTCAGTCCTGGAAGCCCTTGAGGTGAAAGCATGGCTGATGCTGAAGAAATCACAGCGGTAGGGCGCAACAAAAAGACCATCAGAGTGGGAGATGCTGCCAAGTATGTAAATAGCGATACTGTAAGTTATGTGACCGAGATCAAAAAGGACGGACAGGGAAAAGTTTGGGTCCTGCTCGAAAGCACCGATCTCTGGTACAGAGAAGAAACTATGGAGCTTACAGATATCAGACCCGCAGAAAAGAGAGAGGAAAGGGAGTTTACTGCCGAGGAACTGGAAGAAAGATTCAGAAAAGAAAGAGAAACAATGCAGGGCTTCGATCTTGGAAAAGCAGGCGGAGGAGGAGCAGGAGGATAAATCACCCTGCTTTTACTCCATTACCCGGCTTTTTTTCAGTTTTTGCGATATACTTTCTAAACATTTCTTTGTTCATTATAAGAAATATTCACCGTTTTACTTTATCTATCATTTTACTTTATCTATCATTTCGCTCAATTTACCATTTCATCTTTCCTGCATTTTCATCCGCTGTGCAAGAATGCATTTTCCGCCATGCCTGCCACCAAGTGGGTTTTGAGGTGAACCCAGGGAGTTCATGCAGCGTGCCATAACAGCTGCACCTCTGGCAAGCCCGTCATCCACAAAGACCACTCTCTCATCGATTTTAGGGGCAAGGTTCATTTTCTCCAGGCAGCTCAGAATTAATTTAGGTTTGTTCCCGGTAATTCCTGCCCTACCTGTAATTCCGAAAGTTGTGTCTTCAAAGATGAGACCTTCTTTTTTTGCAACTTCTATGAGCCTGCACACCACTCCGGCCATTACCTCGTCAATAACAGCATAAACAATAGGTAACCCATGGCTTTTGCATATCTCCACGCCTATTGCACTCAGTTTTCCCATATTTGAGCCATTTTCCCCCACATCGCAACCTATAAGTGTTACACCTATCTCTTCGGCTGCGTCCGGCCTGACAGGGACACTGCCATATCTCTTTCTATCCGCAGGAACTTTCTCAATGATTATAAGCTCATGAATGCGCCTTGAATAATCTTCGATAGCTTTAGCCTTCATTTTCAAAGTGAGGAAAGAAGGTGGTTTCTGTTTCTCAAAAACCTCCAGAGCAGTACCCACTTTTGAGTCAACAATCTTCGAGCCCCGAATAATGGCGTCAGGAATTGCACCTGCATATCCGCAGAAGTTTCCAATTGTTTTTGCATACGGCTGGTCAGGGCTTGTTATCCTGCCATCAAGGGTTGTCCCGAAGTCAATTGAGATACATGGGTTCCTGAAATCCACATCCGTTAGTTTAGCAGCTTCTTTTATTCCTGCCGTTGCAAGCTCTCCCTCCATCTCGTTTGCAACAATTTCAACGCCAGTAGAACCTATCGGAGGCACAACGCCAGCTACGGCCCCATCAAAAATGACTTTTTCCAGTTTACTGTATTTCTGGAGTTTTTTAGAAATATTCGAGATGGACATTGGCGGAGTCATGTTCTTTGGAGGAACTCCTGCCATCAGACACCCGTCAGCAAGGGCTTTGATGAATTCGCCAACTTCTTCCGGAGAATCGAAACCTGCAACAACACCTGTAGAGCGTACCACAAAGTTAAGGTCAGTCTTTATATCCAGACTGGCTTTTTCCATGGACTCGGTAAGAGTGCTTTTCACCAGTTCTGCAACAGCCTCGCGCGTGAGTTCCACTCCCGTAAGTGTCTTTCCGAACACGGTTTCCCCGGGTTTTGGAGGACGGACATCCCTGGTCATGCGCAGGACCTTGTTTACGATATGCGTCCTTCCAGTGTCCATATTGGTGGCTGTAAGGATAGATTTAGTTGTGGTATTTCCTACTTCTACTGAAGCTACGATAAAGAATGGTTTTGATTTAAGGTCAATATAGCGAACCTGAGGAGATTCTGCAATTCTGGGTTTCAGAGCCATTTTTTTCCCTTCCTGAGGATCTGTACATAGTTTCAATTGAATCTACGTCCTGTAAGGTTGAACTGCCAATGTCGAATTCAATTGAACTTGTACTATAGAATGTAATAATGAATTTCATTTTAAGACGGATTGCTTTTTGCAGTTTAATCAAAAATAATCCAGACTAACTTGAAGCTGATTTAAATTAATATAGACTGCTTAAACCTGGTTGAATCTAATATGAATGCGTTGGGTACAACAATTAGAAACCGGATATTTTGAACATCGGGACATTCCGGAGATATTTATCTCCGGGATTTGATAAAGAGATATGACAAGAACACAATTTATCTGAAGTTTAAAGAAGGTATTAACCAAAGCCTATAATAATCTTTGCTAAAACACTTCAAAATGCTGGTTTATTTCAGTTAAGTCCTATCATAACTATCCATCTACAGCGGATTCACGACCCTGGCTTTTTATTATCTCTGCTCACCCATCCTGATCACCTGATTTTTGTATCGGTCTTTTTGTTGTATTCGAGTAATATTTTTAGTATCATTCTTGTTATGTCTACTTTATCATTACTCTCTCTTAGTGTGACACCTTTTAACTCATATCTCAACAGCATTTCTTAAAAAATATTTCGATTTCAAAGCAATGCTTTTAATCGAGCTTAAATTATTTACCCATAAGAATAAATTACAGAACATAATTATAAAGAGCATAATTATAATACCACGTATGATTAATATATACTCATTAAATATAATAATTATATGCTGAAGAACTGATCTAGATCTTTCCCGGGAATAGCAATATGATGTTCCTGAAATTTTCGGATAAATGTTCATTGGAGGCCTTTAATGCCACTAGACCCTATTTGCAAGAAAATTATATCTGACGATACTGAATACTTTTCGGATTACGGGGGAAAACATTACTATTTCTGCAGTACTGAGTGCAAGCATAAATTCGATGCACTTGAAAAAAGCGTTATCCGTCTCAAGCGGAGCCTGAGTGAAAAGGAAAAAATATCTTTTGGAAAGTTAAAGCGGGATATAATAAAACCCGGTATCTGCACTCTTTGCGGAGCCTGTGCAGCAAGCTGTGAATACATAACTATCAAAGACGGAAAACCCGAACTGGTAGGTCCCTGCAAAGCCTGTGGGGTCTGCTACTACCAGTGCCCGAGAACTATTACTACAGAAGAAGGGCTAATAGGAAGTTTCAGATACGCCTATGCTGCAAAGTCTGCCTTGCCGGAAATACAGGGACAGGACGGAGGAGTTGTTACCTCTCTTCTTCTGTACGCTCTGGACGAGGGACTTATCGACTGTGCAGTAGTTACAACCCGTTCAAAAGAAGAGCCCTGGAAGCCAATACCCATAGTTGCAAAAACCAGGGAAGAAATCCTGGAGAGCAGCGGCAGCATCTACTCCCATTCGATGACACTTGAAGCCCTTATGAGCGCAGTCAAGCAGGGGATGAACAGTGTTGCCTTTGTAGGGACAAGCTGTAACATTGATGCCGTCACAAAAATGCAAAAAAGCTCTTACGGTTTTCTGCACCTCTTTATGAGGGCAAAGGTTCTCAAACTGGGACTTTTTTGTATGGATACCTTCTCCTATGAGGGAATCAAAACCGTACTGGAAAATTATGGAATCACGCTTGAGAATGTCGATGCCATGAAAATCCGACGAGGAAAGTTCGAAATTACTTTAAAAGACGGAAAAGAGCATGTCTTCGAACTCAGTGACTTTGATGAATACCGAAGCACCTCCTGCCGTTTCTGCACAGACCTGACTGCCGAAAACTCAGATATCTCCTTTGGCGGAGTCGGCAGCCCAAAAGGTTGCACCACAGTCCTGGCCCGTTCAGCCATAGGCTACGAAATCTTCAACGAAGCCGTAGATAACGGCTATATCGAAGCCCGGCACCTTACCGACGAAGAACTCGAAAAAGTACTCAACCTGGCAAAGATGAAAAAAGTCCAGATGTACGCCCTGCATATGAGACAGAAAGCGTGAAATCTTAAAATGAAGAAAAAAAATTCTTCCTGAGCAGGCTAAAAATACTGAAAAGAACAGCTTGCTCATTTTTTTAGCATTTTTCTGATTGAAGATTGGAGTTTGTTCCTATAAATCCCACTTTCCGCAGATGTCTTATCAACTTTCACAATTTTCTTGATATTGTTTTTTAGGAAAATGGCCTTAATTATTTAAACGTGTGTTTTTGAAATATCTCACACTTTTCGACCTTGTGCCTTCATTCAAAGATTCCAATTTCCATTTTCCGAAGATTCAGCTGAGATAATAATTGTGGATTTTTGAGAAATTATCCAAAACGATAGCAAGAAACATGTTACGTTATAGAGAACATCTGCGGAAATTCAGATAAATTAGTCTTCTTGAGCGAAGCGAAAAGGAAAGAGTACTCCCGAGGCGCAATTCGGGAGATGAAAAAAGTCCAGATGTACGCCCTGCATATGAGACAGAAAGCGTGAAATCTTAAAATGAAGAAAAAAAATTCTTCCTGAGCAGGCTAAAAATACTGAAAAGAACAGCTTGCTCATTTTTTTAGCCCGCGTGATAGAAGCTTAATGTTAATGCGTGTAAATCAGTCCTCTTGATAGAAGCTTAATGTTAATGCGTGTAAATCGGTCCTCTTGAGCCAGAGTCTCGATTGATTAATGTTTCAAACGCACTCATAAATTGGATATAACTGCAGATCTGAATATAAGGCACCTGCTAAAGGTTACTAATCTTCCTTTTTGAACACAATTTTAGGAATAATTTCAGTGGTTAAACAGTAATAACAGGGACAGCGTTGCTTTGCAATCTCATTAAATTTCTGGATTTCTTCCATGCTCATTCCAGAATCAACTATGATTTCGAATTTAATAGACTCATAGATAGGGATTGCAGGTTCGTGGGAAATTCCAAAGCTTACACTTAGATCCATATCAGCCCTAACCTTAATCTTGAACTGATTGAGCACTATACCTTCCATTGCAGTCCATTTAGCAAAGCTAGCTGCAAAACAGGATGCTATTCCATACAGGCCATACTGAACGGGATTGGGGGCAGTTCCTCCGCCTCCGAGAGCTACCGGTTCATCTGATTGAATCAGGAACTCTCCTCCCCTCTCGGAATTTATCTTTGTAGAAAATTGAGGCCCTGTCCTGCCAATCTCCCAATTCCCTTCAAACTCAATCACTTTTTTAGTTTTAGAAGGATCATCTTTTACTTTTTGAAGAGTTTCACTGAATTTATCCACTGCTATTCTATTTATTATCAATTTCTCACCTCATTCCAGAGAATTTTTGGGACCTTGGATTTCAGAGTGATTCCAGGAAATTTCCTAAATCGATTGAGATAGATGAAAGAATCAATAAAATTTGCAGGTATAAGTTTAGGGAATATCGCCGTCGAAGTATATTTATAACCAATATGAAAATTACCCGCATTGAGTATAGCAGAAGAATAAATTCGGAGTAATGTTAGCTGAATAATTATGAACTCTTAATCTATCTGAGAAAAGAATACTTACGCTAAATTATATTGAAAACACTTTCCTGTTTACCCTGCGAATTGAGAATAGGAAGAATATATATTTATTTCATAAACTGTTTCTATTATGCATTACCAATGGCATTCTATTCAAAATCATTCTATTTTTGAGGAATTTTTATGATTACAAAAGAAGATGTAGAACACATCGGCTGGCTTGCCCGTATTGAAATTAATGAGCAGGAAACAGTCGAATACATGGAAAAACTTAACTCAGTTTTGGAGTACTTTGGGCAGATTGATGAACTGCCGACCGAAGATGTTGCTCCCACATACCATGTTGCTGAGATCTATAACGTATTCAGGGAAGACATGGTTGAAGAATGCCTCCCGCAGGAAATTGTTCTTACAAACACCGAACACAAACAGGACGGGGCTTTCAGAGTCCCGAAGATCGGCTGAGGAGATGTTTTAATGGCAAAATGGATGAGTGTTGCACAGATTAAAGAGAAGATCGGAGAAAGCTCAGCCGAAGAAGTAACAGCCAGCTACCTTGAAGTTATCGGAAAGAGCAAAATCAACGGTTACGTAACGGTTTCCGATAAAGCCCTTGAGCAGGCAAAAAAGATCGACGTAGAAGGGCACGATGGACCCCTTGCAGGCGTACCAATCGCAATAAAGGATAATATCTCCGTCGTCGGGCTGCCAAACAGCTGCGGCTCGAAAATCCTTGAAGGTTACGTTCCTCCTTTTAATGCACATGTTATCGAGAAACTCCTTGCTGCCGGAGCCGTAGTCCTTGGAAAAACCAATATGGATGAGTTTGCAATGGGGTCTTCCACGGAAACCAGCCATTTCGGGCCGACTGCAAACCCATGGGACCTTGAAAGAGTACCTGGCGGATCTTCCGGAGGAAGTGCAGCGGTTGTTGCAGCAGGAGAAGCTCCTTTTGCCCTTGGTTCTGACACAGGCGGGTCCGTACGCTGTCCTGCGGCTTTCTGCGGGGTTGTGGGGCTTAAGCCGACCTATGGGGCAGTTTCAAGATACGGAGTTGTGGCTTACGCGAATTCCCTTGAACAGGTCGGACCTCTTGCAAACAATGTGGAAGATATCGCGGTCCTGATGGATGTTATAGCCGGCTATGACCGAAAAGATTCTACTTCCATTGACAGTAAAACCGAATACCGGAAAGCACTTGTTGACGATGTCAAGGGTCTGAAAATAGGGATTCCGCAGGAATTTTTCGGAGAAGGCATCCATCCGGATGTAGAAAAAGCTGTATGGAATGCTATTCACAAATATGAGAGCCTCGGAGCAACCTGGAAAGAAGTCTCAATGCCTAATATAAAGTATGCTCTTGCCTCATATTATATCATTGCAATGAGTGAAGCATCCTCAAACCTTGCCCGTTTCGACGGAACACGTTACGGGTTCAGAGAAAGCGGAGAAAACTGGCACACAATGGTTTCAAAGACGAGAGCAGAGGGTTTCGGAACCGAAGTCAAAAGAAGGATTCTCCTGGGCACCTATGCACTTTCTGCAGGCTATCACGACAAATACTACCTCAAAGCCCTGAAGGTAAGGACTCTTGTGAAGCAGGACTTTGACAAGGCTCTCTCGGCAGTTGACCTGCTTATGGCACCTACAATGCCGAACCCCGCTTTCAGGATAGGAGAAAAGATTGAAGACCCGCTCACCCTCTACCTTTCGGACGTAAACACCTGCCCGATCAACCTTGCAGGCGTACCTTCAATTTCCGTCCCTTGCGGCTTTACTGACGGATTGCCTATAGGGCTTCAGATAATGGGCAAACCCTTTGACGAGCCTACAGTCCTGCGTGCAGCCTACACTTTCGAGCAGAATACCGATTACCACATAAAGAGACCTCCGGAGGTGGCGTGATGGCCTACGAAAACCCTGACGGCATAAGGATAGGACTTGAAATACATGTCCAGCTTAACAAACTGAAGACCAAAATGTTCTGCGGCTGCTCTACCGATTACCACAATGCAGCCCCCAATACCCACACCTGTCCGGTATGTCTTGGTCTGCCAGGTGCGCTTCCTGTGCTAAATAAAAAGGCTGTGGAAGCCGCAATTAAGGTGGGGCTTGCCCTTGAAGGGGAGATTGCAGAAGAAACCCAGTTCCACAGGAAGAACTACTTCTACCCTGACCTTCCCAAAGGTTTCCAGGTAACCCAGTACGACTACCCCATTGTTGGCAAAGGAAAAGTCGTGATCGAAGGAGAGGACGGGGAGCATGTAGTCGGAATTACACGAGCTCACCTGGAAGAAGACCCTGGAAAGCTTGTGCATATAGGGAGCATTGAGAAATCCAAAGGTGTCCTTATCGACTACAACAGATCAGGTATGCCCCTGATCGAAACCGTTACCGAGCCGGATATGAGAAGCCCCAAGGAGGCACGGCGTTTCCTTGACAAGTTCAGAAATATCCTTGAGTACCTGGATGTCTTTGATGGAAACCTTGAAGGAGCTATGCGTGTCGATGCAAACGTCTCAGTCTACTGGGGTACACGTGTTGAGGTCAAAAATATCTCTTCCCATAAAGGAGTTGAAAGGGCTCTCCTCTACGAGATCATGCGCCAGAAGAACGTGATCCGTCGAGGAGGAAAAATTACTCAGGAAACCCGCCACTTCGATGAAGGAAGGGGCGTAACCATTTCCATGAGGACAAAAGAAGAGGCAGAAGATTACCGCTACTTCCGTGAGCCTGACCTTATGCCAATGCGAGTTACTGGCTGGATTCCTGCAATTAAAGAAACCCTGCCTGAACTTCCTGACGCCAAACGTGCACGCTTCATAGAGCAGTACAGCATAACGGATATGCACGCGAGGGCCCTTACCTCAAAGATCATGCTCGCCGACTTCTACGAAGGAGTCTGTGCGAAAGGTGTGGACCCGAAAACCGCCGCCACCTGGGCAGCCGATGTCTTCCTTGGGGAGCTAAACTATCGCGACCTTGCAATCTCTTCTTATGACGGCAAAACGATTGGCTTTATCCACGCAAAAGATCCTGCAGTAGAGAATTCCTTCAAGGTCTCGGATATGGTAGAACTGGTCACCCTTTTTGCCGAAGGCAAAGTAAGTGATAGGGCTGCAGTTGAGGTCATCCGTATAATTCTGGACGGCACTGAAGAAAAGACTCCCTCTCAGATTATTGAAGAAAAAGGCCTATTCAAAGCTGAAGATGACCTGGTCACCAGGGCTGTTGCAGAAACAATTGCCGAGAACACAGCCGCAGTACAGGACTACATTGGAGGAGCAGAAAAATCCCTGAACTTCCTTGTAGGACAGGTCATGAAAAAGACAAAGGGCACAGCAGACGCAAAAACTGCCCGCGAATTAATTGTGAAGGAACTTAAAGGGTAACCCGGTAGGGCTTACCTTTTCAACTACTTTTTATTGAACTTGTGGAATTCTGAAATTATGGATTACTTCTCTTCTGTTTTGGAGCGGTAAGGAAGTGTTTTATCTACCAGAGAGAAGCCGCAGCTTTATTTAGGTGAAAATCTTGTAGGGATTGCAGGATAAATGCAGGATTTTTTCGATCCAGCGCCTCAACGCAGCCTTGAATGTCACCTTATGAGGAAGTATGATTTAATACAGGTCAGGTCTGCGACCTTCGAAAATAGAGCCAGTTTGCCTGATTTCCGTTGCCTCATCAAGATCAATTTCCCCTATGAGGACACACTCTTTCTTTTCGGCTTCTGCCAGAACGCGGCCCCAGCCGTCTGCAATAAAAGAGCCGCCAGGATAAGTCGAATACCTATCTTTTCCCACTCTGGTGCAGGCAATATGAGGCAACTGGTTTTCAATTGCACGGGAAAGGGACATAATTCGCCAGGGGTATATATAAAAATCCGGGATATCGGCAGCTGAAACCAGCAAATCTGCTCCCTCAAGGGCCAGTTTTCTGGCAACTTCCGGATATCGGAGCTCATTGCAAACTATGAGTCCTATGGAGAGCCCGTACTTTTGCAATCTGATAGGAGCTATGCTATCTCCGGATGCAAAATACTCTTTTTCCGGGCCATAAAGCTGGACTTTTCGGCGGATGCCTGCCAGCTTTCCGGACTCGATGCAGAAACCGAGGTTATACTGGGAAGGAGCCTTCTTTTCTAAACTTACTGTATCCTCTTCACTTCGTTCTATCTTTTCTATCATTGAGCCTGCAAGAATACAGTTATATTCTCTGGAAAAGGCACGGAGAGCTTCAAGCGTGGGACCGGAAACAGTTTCAGCTACTTCCTCTATATGGTCATAACAAAAACCGGTTGAGAAAACTTCCGGAAAGACGAGAATCTCAGCTTCTTTTGAAACCGCTTCTTCTGCCAGGGAGAGGGCACGCTCAAGATTTTCATGTTTCGAGCAAAGTGAGATATTCATTTGGATGCAGGCAGCTATTATGCTTGTCACTTTTATTCCTTCCATTCACAAAATATGATTACTTTACTTAGATACTTTATAAGGTTATTCTATTTTCTGATTTAAGATTAAGGTTTTGAACTGCAGTATAACACTGGTGGTACGGTGTTAGGCACACTGTTGGGTAGTGGTGGTACAGTGCTGGTCCGAAGTATGGATAGTTGCTTCAGGCAGCACTTTGATTACATATGTATCCGAATATTCAAGTATAAAAAAATAAAAGTCGTGAAAACCTGCTGCAGGCAAAATATAAGATATGTGAATCTCAAAATAGCTTGAAGGAAAAAGCTGCCTGCAAGAGAAAGGCCTGAACCATTACTAACCAGAAGACCGACCATAGAGGAGGAAAACACCACGGAAGAACCAGTTTCTGATTTTCGATTCCACGCAACGACACTTATCTTCAAGTTCCGGGACTTCTTTTTCCCCCGCAGGAAAATCCTGGAAGAAGCCGGAATAAAACCCGGTTTCAAAATTCTGGATTACGGCTGCGGATCAGGTTCTTATATTCGTGATGCTTCCGAAATGGTGGGCCCCTCAGGAAAAGTCTATGCCCTGGATATCAACCCTGTTGCTATTGAGATGGTTCGGCACCTGACTACTATAAAACAACTAAAAAACATAGAGACTATCCTTTCTGACTACGATACGGGCCTGCCCAGCGCGAGCCTGGATGTTGTTCTCTTCTATGATACCTATCACACCCTGAACAAGCCGGAACTTGTCATGAAAGAGTTGCACAGGATCCTGAAACCTGAAGGAACCCTTTCTTTTAGCGACCATCACATGAAAGAGGAAGAAATCATGGAAAGTGCAACCCGGAAGAGGTTATTCAAGCTGAAAAAGAAAGGCAAAAGGACATATTCCTTTAAAAAGGACAGTAGTTGATTCAGGTACAGGAGTATCCTGTTTATTTACGTTACTAAAAAACAATAAAAGGAGTAAAAAAAAGAAAGAAATGAAAGAATTGGAGCTCAGGAAAAGCACAGAGCTTATGGGTCAAGAGATAATTTTCTGTAAATATTCACTTTTCAGGTAATTTGACTTCCATCGTCATCTTTTGAGCTTAAGAATGAGCTGGAGCAAATCACTGGTAGTGGGAAGGTCGATTTAATACTTGGAAGGTTGGTTTGTTGGATTTTTGGAGGTTAGCTTAACAAATAGCTAGATATTTTGTAGAATAGTTGTAGATTGTTTATTAACCAATTCCCTGACCCGTTTACAATGCGCTTTTTCCGGTTCACTTTCGAGTTCATGCTCTTGTTGCTGGAATGACCCCAAGGCTTTCCATGATTCTCATTTCCGCCGGGGTGATAAACGTACCATTGCCGAACAAAAACCCATGCAAAACGGGTTTTGGAGCCTTTATCTCTACTTTTTCTTTCATATCCTGGATCTCCGTTTCTTATATTGCGGTTTCCCGTTCACTACAGGATGTCCGGAATCCTATTACCGTATCAACCTATAAATAATTTTCTCTTAATTTGAAGAAGATAGATAAAAGCACCGGACAAGCTGAGCCAAAAAGAAGCTAAACGCAAAAATCAGAATTTTGAGTTAACTCCCATTATTCCCAAACTCTTTCCTCACTTCAGCCGGCACCCTGTTAAAAGGGCACCCAAAATAAATACAGCGGGAACATTCATACCGCCATATTGTCAGTAAAAAAAGCAAGATGGAAACTGAGTAAGTTCCCAGAAGGAATGGCTCTTCCAAAAGCCATGGAAGTGGGAAGAAAATCACAATCAGGAATCCCAGAGACGTAATAGCAAGATAGAATTTGCCCGGAGGGCACGGTCTGGATCTGAAGTGTTTCGGCCAGCCTCGGTTCATCATGCACCCCAATTTTTTTCCTTCCGTGGGAAAATAAGGGCAGTGAGTACAGAAAAAACGCTGCTCCAGAACATTGAAGTGGAAAAAGACTGTGAAAATATAGGCAAGCAGCCACCCGGTTGAACTGATGCCGATAGCAAGTCCAGCCGAAAACAAAATAGTTAGAGTTACAAAGTTCCAGTAGAGGAAGTCTTTGAATTTGTGTTCCATTTTAAAGGAAGAACATCTGCCTGAGCCTGATACCAGAAGCTCCTTTCCTGAAAGTTCAATCTTCTCTGAACGGTCATCGCTTTTCTCAAACTCATCTTTTACGCCTGCCGGCACCCGGTTCATAGGACACTCGAAGTTAAGGCACCTTATACATTCGTAACGGCGGGCGGTCAGAAAGAATAATGCCCAAGCAACTATATAAGCCCCCAGCAGCAGAGGATCCCTGATAAGCCAGTAAACAGGAAAAAGAAACATAGGTAAAGCTCCCAGAGCTGTCATCGCTTTTTCAAAAGGGCTGTGAGGGCCGGGACGGGCTTTGAAAATCTTGGGTACTCCCGAAAGCATCATGCATTTTACGCAGCCTTTGCTCCTAATGTAGTAAAGGCAGTGAGTGCATGCGAACCGGAATTCGATGATCAGGAAGAAAAAAAGGGCTATTCCTATGTAAACTGCGACCCATTTGAGCGAATCCCTGGCAATTGCTATTGAACCGATCAGAAAAGGAATCATATTAAAGAAGTTCCAGTAGAGGCGGTCTCTAGCAGAATGTTCTGTTTTAAGGGGAAGCGGGATGCAGGGGGAGGACATGAAGGAGTTTTTGGGGGAGAAAGAGTAAAAAGGTTATGTTTGCCTCTCAAGTGTCTATATTACTTCTCAAGCATCCACATCCAGAGTGGAATGTACGTGATCCCATTTTCTGTCTTTTCAGTGTCTTTTGTCAGCAGGATGAGTTCATTTATGCGAGAAGCAAATTCCTCTTCTTCAGAGAACTTCTTTAGAGCACTTACCTCTCTTTCATCAATACTGTCGTTGTACGTGACATTGATTGCGGTCAGCGAATTATCCTCTTCCTTCACCACGAAATCCACCTCGCCCCCGTTTTTCCAGTAATATACCTCTTTTTCCCGGCGCATGAGCTCAAGGAAAACCAGGTTTTCGGCAAGCCTGCCTTCGTCCTTTGAAAAGGAAAAAGATACGGCGTTCCGAAGTCCATTATCGAGACAGTAAACCTTTTTCGGGTTGATTGACTGGGACTTTAAAGAATAGCTGAAAAGGGGCAGAAAATAAACCAGAGAGATATCCTCAAGATGGGAAAGGTATTCCAGAAGAGTACCTTTTGAGACTTCCTGATCCTGCTTTATCGCCTTATAGTAGGAAGTTACACTGAAAGGATTCCCGATGTTTGTGATCAGGTATTTTGTCAGAGCTTTGAGCAGGGTGGTGTTCCGGACGGAAAAGCGTTCCACAAGATCCCTGTATATCATCATTTCAAAGTAATCCTGAACAATCTTCTTCCGGAGCTCTGGAGCTTCGAGCACGACTTCGGGAAAGCCACCATTATAGAGGTATTCCTCAAAGAGTTTCTTGAGTTCAAAACGCTGCTTCGAGTACTCGAAATCCCTAACAGGCTCAACTCCCCGAAAAGCAAGGTACTCCCGAAAATCCAGGGGGTAGAGGTAAAAAGAAAGAGTTCGACCTCTAAGGCTTGTTGCAAGCTCCTTTGAGAGCATCTTCGAACTCGAGCCCGTAAGAAAGAGCTTCAAATCCCCTCTGTCATAGAGCCTGCGCACATAGACTTCCCAGCCCGGAACATTCTGCACCTCGTCAAAAAAGAGATACAGCTCCCGGCCCGCATTTTCAGGGTAGAGCTCATAATACGCCTCAAGGATCGAGTTCAGGTCCTTAACATCCAGAGGCAGGATCCTCTCGTCCTCGAAGTTGATGTAAAGAATCCGTTCTCTCCCCACACTCGCTTCAAGCTCCCCTATCATCTGGAAAAAGTAAGAAGTCTTCCCTATCCTCCTCGCCCCTATCAGACTTACAATTTTCCTGGTCTGCGGAATTTCAAGGGCACGAGGATAAATTTCAGGGAGCTTCCTTTCGTGGAACTCCTTTATGAAGTATTTGAAAAGCTCCTTTTTTTCCATGGTCTTCTATAGGAGACCATTTTACTTAAAATTTGGTCTTATATAGGAGACCATTTTACTTAAAATTTGGTCTTATATAGGAGACCAATTTTGCCATATTCTGGTCCTCTATAAGAGACCAGTGTGAGAGAAATCCTGTGTTTCTTAACTTAATTCAGTAAAAGGCAGAAGAAAAACCCGGAGCAAATACATCACCCAGGCTGCGTGAATAGCTTATCCCCGTCTGTCTTGTCATGTTCACAAGCGAACGGTCTGAACCATAAAAAAACTGAAATGAAACAATAAATAAGAAGCAAAATCACATAAAATCAAGTAACAATCACTAAAAGGGGAAGGGATAATGAAAGAAAACAAGCCCAGAATAAAACTCTACATCGCCTGCAGCCTTGACGGCTTCATCGCCCGAGAAGACGGCAGCATCGACTGGTTAACTAAATACGAAAATAACCCAGAAACAGACTATGGCTATTCCGAATTCTATGGATCAATCGGCACAGTCCTTATGGGCAGAAAAACCTATGAGCAGGTCCTGGAATTTGGAGACTGGCCTTACGGGGAGAAAAAGGCATATGTTTTTACAAGACAAAACGAACCCCTGCGTCGAGAAAAAAACGTAGAATTTGTTTCCGGGGACGTAGGGGAATTTGCGCGCCGGCTAAAAGAAAATACTGAAGAGGATATCTGGCTTGTGGGTGGGTCGCAGCTTATCAAGGTATTTCTCGAAGAAAATCTGGTGGAGGATATGATTGTTTTTGTGGTTCCGATCATTTTAGGGAGTGGAATCCCACTATTTGACCGGATCGGGAAAGAAATTAAGCTCAGGATAATTAATACAGAGAGATATGAGAGTGGGTTGGTAAGGTTGGAGTATATAGTTAGAGGGTGACATAAGAAAAAAATAGCAAACCATAAAAAGAAGATCGCTCAAAGTTCTTAACAAAATTAATCCAGCTTTCGAGTGATCCAATGGTAATTCCAGATTATCAATCTATAATGCTCCCTCTGATAAAATATGCAGGAGACGGTAAAGAGCATCGAATCCGTAATGCAGTGGAACAGTTAGCCGAAGAATTCAGGCTAAGTGAAGAAGAAAGAAAAGAACTGTTACCGAGCGGGCGGCAGGCTATTTTTAATAACCGGGTTGGATGGGCGTGTACTTACCTGAAAAAAGCCGGATTACTGGATTCCAGAAAAAAAGGATATTTTTCCATCACCCGAAGAGGATCGGATGTCATTAAAGAAAAACCTGCCTCCATTGATGTCAATTTTTTGAAACGATATAAAGAATTTAATGAGTTTTGCAATAAGGACAAACTGACTTTAATCGATAAACCAGATGTTCCTGAAATAGAAGGAACAAAAGCCCTCGATCCCGAAGAGTCCCTTGAGATCGCGTATCAGAAACTCCATAACGAACTCGTTTCCGAAATTCTCTCTATCATAAAGAAATGCTCAGCCGGTTTTTTCGAGTCGTTGGTCGTTGATGTCCTGACAAAAATGGGCTATGGAGGTTCAAGAGCCGATGCCGGAAAAGCGGTTGGCAGAAGTCATGATGGTGGAATCGACGGAATCATAAAAGAAGACAGGCTCGGGCTCGATGTCATCTACATACAGGCAAAAAGATGGGAAGGCACGGTCACAAGACCTGAAATCCAGAAATTTGCCGGAGCTCTTATAGGAAAAAAGGCAAAGAAAGGAGTTTTCATAACGACTTCAGGTTTTTCAAAAGAGGCTCTAGAATATGCCGATTTTACAGGGAATATTGTCCTGATTGATGGGGAAATGCTTGCAAAGCTGATGATCGAGTATGGAGTGGGAGTTTCAAAAGTAAAATCTTACGATGTTAAAAAGATGGATACGGATTATTTTGAAGAAGAGGTAGTCTGAGAATTGGAAATTCCACAAAAGCCTTCTTTCAATAAAAAATATATACTTGAAGTCCCCATATAATAGTTTGAAATCAAACTAATGTCAGCATCCAAAGACATACTAAATATAAATATATCTAAACCGATATTTTAATGAATGCTGTGAATTTAAAATCTGGGGATTGCAGCAGAAGACAGGATAGAACTTTTTGTATAAAAATTGAAATTTCCGGTTTGGGGAATAAACTCTCCATTTTATAGAATTTGAGAGTATTATTTGGATAATCAGGGAAACAAAAATGACACAAAAAGGAAAGTCCACCTTATGCTAGATAAGAAATATATATCTGTAATCAGAATACTTATTATTGATTCTACTTGATTGAACTTAATAAAATAAGTCCAGAATATAGAAATCAAAGACTGAAAACCCAGACGTTAGCCTGGGAGGATGTCGTGTGAGAAGTCATGAAGAACATGTTTAAAACCACAATTCTACTCGCTTCCCTTACAGGGCTTCTGGTCCTTATCGGAAACTACTTCGGTGGGACGGGCGGAATGATAATCGCATTCTTATTTGCGGTCATCCTAAACTTTGGGAGTTACTGGTACAGCGATAAGCTCGTGCTGAAAATGTACAGAGCAAGGGAAGTTACCCCGGCAGAGTCTCCGAACCTGCACAGGATCGTGAGTGACCTTGCAATGAAAGGAGGACTTCCGAAACCTAAAGTTTATATTGTTGAGTCCGGGATGCCAAATGCATTTGCAACAGGCAGGAACCCAAAACATGCAGCTGTAGCGGTTACAACCGGGATTCTCAACCTGCTTTCGAGTGAGGAGATCGAAGGGGTGCTGGCACACGAGCTGGCTCATGTCAAAAACCGTGATACCCTTATCAGTGCGGTGGCTGCAACCATTGCCGGTGTCATCACAATGCTTGCTACCTGGGCCCGCTGGGCTGCAATCTTTGGCGGTTTTGGTGGCAGGGATGACGACAACGGCGGAATCGTAGGCTTTATCGTAATGGCTGTGCTTGCCCCGCTGGCTGCAACTCTGATCCAGCTCGCAATCTCCCGTTCAAGGGAATTTGCCGCGGATTACGAAGGCGCCAGGATGTGCAAAAAACCCTGGGCACTTGCAAATGCCCTGGAAAAACTGGAATATGGAAACTCCCACTTCCAGCCAAGCATCAGGGACGTACAGGCAAAAGAGACCACAGCCCACATGTTTATCGTCAACCCTCTCAAAGGTGGAACTATTCAGTCCCTTTTCAGGACTCACCCTGTAACCGATGAACGTGTAAAGCGCCTGAGGGCAATGAGATTCTAAAGCTCTCTGAAAAAACATTTTTTATTTAATTTTAACTTTCCTTTTTGTATTTTTTCTTTTTATTCTTATTTTCAACCTTTATTTACTGATGTATTTGTTCTCTATTTTTCTTTACTTCTTTAACGTTTCACAATTATTTTCATTCTCCGCAACGATTGTACTCATTTCTCTCGCTTTACTTTCTCTCTGAAAGTTTATCCGGTATTCTTTTAAATTTTGCATGCTATATGTTATCAAATTGCATAGAGAAATACCGGGCTTTGCAGGAGAAAAAACACTTATAAAAGAAAGTGATAGATAAAATAGGAAGGACAAATTGTTAATAAAAGACAATAAAAGTCAGTAAACGAATCAGTTTATGACGAACTTACTGACAAGAAGTAAGAACCCAGCCCGCCAAAACAGCATATTTACTGGCTCTTATTTAGAGTTTTTACTTGCCATTTGTAGAAAACGTTCGAAAAGGCAAATTAATAAATCGGGCTGAAAAGCACTTTCTCAATAATAAATTATTACGTTGATTATCCACACCCTACCTTAACCTGAATGGGGAATTTTCTATGGAAGACAAGTTTGAGATTGGCAGGATTATCAGGGCAAAGAATATCTCTGATGCATGGTACCGCGGGCTTAATATTATCTGGAATCACGGGCAGGTGATTACCGACGAAAGGGGGAGCCAGATCAGGGAATTCATGGACTTGATGGTGGTAATCGAAGACCCCTATACGGATAGAATTCCCGAAGATACTGCCTGGAATGAAGAACGGCTCGAAGAATATGCAAAACAGCTGATCTCGGGCGAAAACGTGCAGGACTTTGAATACACCTACGGTCAGCGCCTCAGGAACTGGAATGGAGAAGTGGATCAGATCGAATATGTAATCGAAAAGCTGCAGGAGAGCCCCACTTCCAGACGAGCTACAGCTGTTACCTGGATACCGCCTGTGGATACTAAAGTCAATGAAGTTCCCTGCATGATACTCGATGACTTCAAAATCAGGAATGGGAAGGTCCACCTTACTACTCTATTCAGGAGCCACGATTTCGGAGGAGCCTACCCTGCAAACCTTTACGGGCTTTCCAGGTTACTTGAATATGTTGCCGAAAGGGTAGGAGTCGAACCGGGAACAATCACCACGGTCAGCATTTCAGCCCATGTTTACGACCACGACTGGGATATGGTAGAAAATATCGTGAAAGGCATAAACTGAGAGTTTTTAATCAAATTCAGAATAACCGTATTCAGAATAACCGTATTCAGAAAGCCAAAAGCAAGCAGTTGACAGGAAAAAGTCAGGAATAAAAAATCGAAGAGCTCTGATACACATGCGCATCTCTATCAGCAAATCCTCAGTTACAGGGGAAGTCTTTGCCCCCCCTTCAAAGAGTTACACCCACCGGGCTATAACCCTGGCAGCCCTTTCAAAAGAATCGATCGTTCGCCGTCCCCTGCTCTCCGCCGATACCTTTGCTACAATCAGAGCTTCTGAGATGTTCGGAGCCTCGGTTAAAAGAGAGGAAGAGAATCTCATCATCCACGGTATGAATGGAAAACCCGGTGTTCCGGACGATGTAATTGATGCCGCAAACTCAGGAACAACCCTCCGCTTCATGACAGCAATTGCAGCTCTCACTGACGGAATCACGGTGCTTACAGGAGACGCTTCCCTTCGAACGCGGCCAAACGGGCCTCTTCTTGAAGCCCTCAACAGACTGGGAGTAAAAGCCTGCTCTACGAGAGGGAACGAAAAAGCTCCTATTGTTGTCAAAGGCGGGCTTGAAGGATCTGAAATAGAAATTAATGGCTCAATCAGTTCTCAGTTTATTTCTGCTCTCCTTATAGCCTGCCCTCTTGCAGAAAACAGCACCACGCTCTCCATTACAGGAAAACTGAAATCAAGACCTTACGTGGATGTAACCATCGAGATGCTTGAACTGGCAGGAGTCAAAATACATACGGACGATAAAAACGGTACCAGGTTCATCATTCCTGGAAAACAGAAATATGACCTTAAAGAATATACCATTCCAGGAGACTTCTCGTCTGCATCTTACCTGCTCGCAGCTGCAGCCATGCTCGAAGGAGCCGAAATAACGGTTAAAAACCTTTTCCCCTCAAAACAGGGAGATAGGGCAATTATTGAAACTCTGAAACAGATGGGAGCAGATATCATATGGAACAGAGAAGCCGGTACTGTGACCGTCAGAGGAGGAAGAAAATTAAAAGCCATTACGTTTGATGCCGGAGCAACTCCTGACCTTGTCCCGACTGTTGCCGTCCTGGCAGCTGTTGCCGAAGGAACTAGCAGGATAGAAAATGCCGAACATGTGCGCTACAAGGAAACTGACCGGCTTCGAGCCCTTGCAACCGAACTTCCGAAACTGGGAGTTTGCCTCAAAGAAGAAAAGGACAGCCTGACAATTACCGGAGGAACCCTTAAAGGAGCCGAAGTCCACGGTTGGGATGACCACAGGATTGTTATGGCTCTTTCAATAGCAGGGATGGTTGCGGGAAACACGACAATTGACACCACTGAATCAGTATCGATATCTTATCCTGATTTTTTTAAAGATATGCGCAACCTTGGAGCAAAAATTGAAGAAGTTTCAGAAGAATAAGTTGAAAATAAAATCTAAATTTCTAAGTGCAGATTAGATGCAGACTGAATACGGGTTCTATCTCGATAAGGCGAGATGACTCCTTCCTCGGAACGTAAGCGAAAGGGAGGAATAGTTCACTTAATTTTGATAACTGATCATGAGATGGACCCTCAAACTTTCAGTATTCTCTTTTTTGAATTAACCTCCAATCAGTCAAAGAAACCACCTATATTCTGATGAATCTGAACCAAAGTTCAGGAATAATAAAAAAATGGAATAGTACTTTTACATGGAATATCCATATTTAAGTACATGGAAATAAGATGTAGGTGTGGAGATACGTGCATAAGGCCTGTTTCAGAAGCACTAAAAGACATTGAATCATTCTACAAACCTTGCAACGATTGCAAAACCGAAAAAATAAAAAAATTCTCTCCTCTAGCAGAACAGATTAATTTAGATGAAATAGATAACCATTTTGGAAGTTGTAAATGTGGTAAGAGACAACTTGATACTGTAATATCTCACGTGTTAAAAATAATGATGGATGAAGGAATAAAAGATAAAAAAGCTAATTTAAGGAATGCATGTGTCCCTCTTGTGACTCCTGGCTATCCAGCTAATTCTGTTCCCTATTTGCCTGAAGATTCTTTAGTGATATTATCTAATGAAGTGGATAAAAAATGTGCTGAGACCATTGTAAAGGAAGTTGAGGAAGTTAAAGGGGTTTTAAAGGGAGATATAAGAAAAACTGTGGGTATAAGGGATTCCGATTCTAATCCTCACGTATATGAACTTCTTGCTGGATGCGATTTAAGATGTGATATTATACAGACTCCTTACGGTGCTTTAGGAATATACAAATATCAGCATGAAATTCATATAGAGTTTCCGACGGTGAAATCGCCGAAAATAGAGATACTTGAAAAAGCTTTAGAAGATAATGATGAGCCTACTGTTCTTGATTGTACATGTGGTCCTGGGACTTTAGGAATCGCATGCCTTAAAGCCGGCGCGCGAAAAGTTGTTTTTAATGATATATGGAATCCTGCAATAGAAACTACTTTGCTTAATTTAGAAGCTAATGGATTTCCAGTCAAACTTCCAGGCAGTAAAGAAGAATTAATAGCATCTGGAGGCAAATTTGAAGTTTATAATATGGATATAAGAGAATTAACGGATTGTTTAGATGAAAAATTTGACATTTGTATTATAGATACATTTCCTGGTGTAGATACAACAGAATTTGTAGAAGCCGCAGACAAAATAGGCAAAAAACTTGTCGTGATTTGAAGGGAATTATATGAATTTGGAATGGAAGGAATACTGTTAACACATCTACATTTTTTGAATGAGAGAAAAGAAGCAATTTCACGTAAAATTAGTCCTCTTGAGCGAAGCGAAAAGGACCGCGTACTCCCGAGGCGCAATTCGGGCGAGGCGCAATTCGGGCGAGGCGCAATTCGGGAAAAAGAGAAAAAAGCAGGCCAGAAGGCCTACTCTGTTTTAAAGTGTTTAATTTATAGAGTTTATTTTGCCGGGATGATGAGGGATCTCTCACCAGCAGGCACGAACTCTCTGATGGCACCGCGGCCGAACTCTCTCCTGGGTTCTGCAAAGTTGAACGGCATGAGGTCGTCAGCGAAGCAGACCTTGATGAGTGGGTTCACGGTGAATGCGTCTCCGCGGCCTGCGTGGGCTGCCTGAGCGATACCTGCGTATCCACCCTGGTGACCGACGTTCATTGCATAGTTGGGGTAGTTTGGACCACGGAGTTCGTCTGGGAGACCTTCGTCGCCCTGGTAGGACAGAACGTTTGTGGCACCGCACTGGTCCTGCAGGTCGAAACCGAAGAAGCCGAGACGGCCCCATGCTTCCTTGTGCAGGTACATGGAGAGGTACCAGCCGGAAAGACCAGCGTTGGCGTTTGCAGTTCCGAGGGCAGTTGCAACACCGGCTGCAGCTGCGAGCACGGTTGCTCTCTGGGATCCACCGAAGTGGTCTTCAAGGGCAGTTGGGAACTTCTCGTATGTCTCGATACCGTAGAGTGTGGACTCGGTTGCGATGTCCTTTACGACTTCGAGGGTGGCTTTTACCTTGTTGTCCTTGCCGATGTTTGCAGCACCGTTGTACTTGTCGTTGATGTAGTCTACGTCATAGTACACGTTGTTGTCGAGGATGTCATCGGTGTATGCAGCTGTTGCATACTGTGTGAACCCGACACCACCGGACATGTAGGATCCGAGCCAGATCTGGTCGTAAAGCATGCAGCCTGCACCTACGACTTCGAGGGCAACCTTTGCGGGGTCGTCAGTCACTGTGCGGCTTGTCTGGACGATGTCTGAGAGGTGACCGAAGGAAAGTCCACCGGGCTCGTTGGGTCCACGTGCACGCCTTGCGGGGAGCATTTCACCCATGGAGACGAGGGCTGCGTGCTTTGCAGCGAAGGACAGGTCAGCAACTGCTGCTTCACCGGCGCACATTGCGTATGCGGAGATGAAGGACATACCGATCTGCATGGCTGCCCATCTGGAAGTCTGAGCACCGTCAGTTGTTCTGGAGACAATTGTTGGGATGTGAATTGCCTGCCAGGAGGTCTTGCCGATGGAGGCTTTAAGCTGGGCTGCCTGTTCCTCAGTGAACATCTTGTTGATGTTAATGAGGTACTGCTTGTCGATTTCATCTGCAAGCTCGTCGTCACCTGTGAAGATCTTGACGTAGCAGTCGTCGACAAGAGCGGGGTGGGTTTCGACCATCATTTCCTGAACCACTGCTGCACCGGGCATTGCGTGGTTGAGGGTCTCAAGGTAGTGGTTGATGGTTTCAGGGGTAACTTCCTTACCCAGCCTCTTCTCGAGGGTCTCGTGAGCCATGTCAAGACCGACAATACAGGTTCTCCTGATGTCGTCCCACATCTGCTGCATTGCAGCGTTGTTCACGTAGTGCAGGTCGTCTGGTTCTGCAACAATGTCAGTTCCAGAAATGACGTAAGGGGTAATTGCACGCTGACCGAGGGGTGCACCGGTGTGCATCATCGGGTTGTAGAATGCAATGCCTCTCTTCTCTGCGATCTCTTTTCCGGCCTTAATCATTTCGGCCTTTCTTGCGTCCTGCTCAGGCCCAAGTCTCAGGAACTTCTCGGTCTTGCCGGTGATGTCCGTGGTGGACTGCTGGTTTGAACCAAATTCCTGTGTGAACTTGACTTCCATTGACTTCTTAAATTTAGAGAAAATATCTGCTGCCATTATGGTCACCTCATTTCGGCTGGAATCCGTAGGTAGTCCTCTTATCGAATATTCTGTGTACCCATTCGACGACTTCTGAATCGTCCCTGAAAGCCACATTGTCCACACGGTAGATGGTTGTCCTCTTTGCGGCTTCTTCTTCAGACATGGGTTTACCGAGGTCTACTTTCCTGTCGAGTGGAATTGCAACCTGGTCCTTGTCCATAATGATAGTGCCGTTTTCGAGTCTTCTCCTGTCGACCATGTCAAACATTACGCCGTCTTCCTGAAGACGGACTGAGTGACCATGCACAGTTGAACCGCGCATACCGGAAAGTGCAGGGCAGCTCATTTCAGTTTCCAGCTGGACCTTTGCGCACTTTTCCATGTCCCTCTCACGAGCTTCAACGATCTGACGACCGGAAAGGGTACCTGGGTCTACACCTCTAAAGTTAATTGCTGCGAAGTATGATCTGAAGTAAGGGGTAGCCGGAGCGTTGTACATTGAGTCAGCGAACTGAACGTACCTGACCCTGTCTCCTGCTGCTGCACCGGGTGTTGCTGCTACAGCCTCACGGACGGAACATGCGGGCTCTCCCATTTCTGCAAGTGGTGGGTGGGTGCTTGGGTAGTCGCTCCCTGGGGCACGGTGTCCGAGGACTGCAGTTAAGTCTTCGTCGGAAATTTCCCTGAGTTTCTCAAGTTTTCCGGACATGTGCTTTCTTCTGTTAGCGCCAACTGATGTAGCGCCTGGATAAAATTGTGGTTCGTATGCCATCTCATGCAACTCCTTTATGATCTTCTAACTGGTCTAATGTCGTCTTGACGTATTTTACGATTGAATTTAGTTTATCCCTGGGACAGAAGTCACCACGTGTAACTCCACTTACCATATCCATTACAATTCCCTTCGTACGAATATTTTCATCCCTTGGCATCACTAATCTCGTCTTTATCCCTGCTTCTGCAAAATCTTCAAAATCCACCGGAATCTGGCTGACAACAATTGCCGGGATATCAGCCTGGCTCAGGATCTCCCTGGTTTTTCTAATCACGTGATCCTTAATATTTCCGAGGTGAATAACAGCCAGCTTGTGCATTTCAATCTGTGCGACTTCTACCGGACTCAGTACAAACGATCCTGTCCTCATGCCGGATTCAGGTATCCCTGAACCTGAGTAGAGTACAAGCACACTCACCTGAATGTTTTCCTTCCTCATCCCGTATGTAATCTCGCATACCGGTTTTGTGATATGCCTCTGGCCGGGACTCATAGCAATAGCTACCACATCGGCACGACCAGCTTCCGAAAGAGTGCCTCTTTGAGCAAGCCCTCCTCCTTTGCCGAGTCCTCCGCCGCATCGGCAGTCAACTACCTGTGTTTCCCGATCGATCATCATATCCTTTCACTCATCTTTGTCTTTGTCATCTTCTTCTTCTTGTTTCTCGATGAAGACGAGCTGGTTTACCTTGGCTTTGGGATCCACCATGCCAAGCAAGCGAGGGTCGGTTTCAGGACCATATTTTGCATAATCAGTCACTGTGGGCTTTTTCCTGAAGAAATGTCCTTCCCTGAATTCAAAAGAGAACGGGAGCACTTTATCGCATACTGCCCTGACCTTTTCTTTAGTTTCGGCATTTGAGATTTCAAGCCTGATCCTGCCTACACTGATCTTAAGCTCAATAACCTGATCTCCGATCTGAATAGGCTTCCTTAGGGGGTGTTCCACCTTTTCCCCGGTACCCGGGCCTGAAGACACCTTTTCGGGGAGCCTCGAGCCCTGGACCATAACGCGGATTATCCCGTCAACCCGATAGAGCTCAGTAATAAGTTTCTGAGCGGTTTCAGGAGACAGGATTCTACTGGGAAAGATTTCGATTTGGATAGAATCTTCCGTATTTGAAGCAGAGTCTGACATCGTTAGACCTTTTAAATAATTTGTTTAGAGCGCTCCTGCAACTGCCTTAATTGGCTGGCGGAATTCCTCAATCGATCCGAACACATCGCCGATGAGGCCGGATGTTGATTCGATTGTGAACATCTGAGTACCTGCATCCAGGGCTACTGCTGCGCATACGCAGGGAATTGCGAATCCTCTGGAGTGCCTGGTAACGACGTGGTTACCGTTGAAGACACCGGGTCCACCGCCACCATAGATTGAGTGGCTGAAGAATGAGAATCCTACTGCTACACCCTGTACTTTACCATAGTCGCATCCTGGGAGACCGGTTTCCTTCTCAAGGATGTCGTTGAAGTACAGAAGTGTTGAGGAGACGTTCTGGGCTGCACGGCCTGCACCACAGTTCACGAGAGTGGCTGCAAGGGTACCGGCTGCGGCGTAAGCATTCCACATTGGAACATCGTTTGCCTTGTAGAACTTGTATCCGGAGGGTGCTGCTTTGTCAACGGAAATAACGCCGTCTTCAACTGCCCTGCCGACAATGGACTGAATAACGGTTCCGATAGTACCTTCCTTGCCGTTTTCCTTTACAAGGTCGTATACAACGTTGTTGGCGTTAAGGCCCTGGCAGGCAAGACCGAGGAGCTGGTGCCTCTCGAACATACCGACTGCGCCGCCCATCTCAAAGATACCGGCCTGCTCATAGATTGAGGAGAGAGCTGCTGCGTTCATTGCACCACGGTTGGTGATTGCTGCAACGTGGTTGGCCATGATGTTCCTGAGGGAGAAGCCGAGACCTTCGTTGTTCTGGGGGATGCTCAGAATGCCCTGAACCTGTCCGCCCATGAGGTCCATTGTCTGTGGGTAGCTTCCCCAGACAGCTGCCTTTACGATAGGTGCATCGTACATGTCGGTTCCGAACATGTCCATGATGCTCTGGGTGACTGCTGCTGCACCGACTGTGGTTGCGGACATGTAGTCAGCACCAGCGGCCATCCTGGACTCTGGGGCCTGGATAAGAAGGCTCTTTCCGCCCTTAAGGATCTTGACGTTGGTGTCGTCGCCTTCATCGACCTGGACGAGCTTCTTTACATTCTCTGCAATTGCATCAACGTTGCCTACGATATCGTAGTTAAGCCCACGGCCTAAGATCTGACGGCCCTTGCCGCCCATCTTGCCGCTGGCAAGTGCGCCCTGAATACCTGCGAGGGAGACTGCAACTGACCTCTTGGTGTCCAAGATAATCTTTTTAATTGCTGCGTTTCTTGTTGGAGCAAGGTTCATTATATCGACATTGCTCTCGAGCAGTTTTCCTCTGTCGTCGTAGATGTCTACTGTGTCAGACACTTATAATTTCCTCCTTAATTTATTAAAATCATTTTGGGACTGGTCACCTACTCGAGTGCAAAAAGCACTCACAAATCAAGTACCGCGTCGTTTTTAAGTGTCCACTTTCCCAATGAAATCTCATTCGTTTAGAAGGTACTTAAATCTTTTGTGTTCTCCGCTAGATGAATTCATGTATTTTTTTAAAATTCATTTTATTAAGATGAAATGTATTTTTCTATGATTATATAAAAAACCAGCATCAATAGAAAAATGAATTTTAAAGGTCGCTTAAAATCGGCGGAAATTTCCGGGATCACTTATTTAAGTATTTTTCCTAGAAAAGACTAATATCATATAATTTTTTTTTAAATGTTTAAATCTAACCACAAAAATCATACCAAAAAGATTTAGTAATATCCTCGTGATACGAAACTTTAATATGGAAGTAGTTGTCGACGTAGGCGGAAATCCCGGGGTAGACTGCAAAGGCTTTTGCAAATATTGCTATTTTAAGAAGGTCAAAGACGTTCAGCCCCTGGGCTGCAAGTATTGCCTCCCTTTTAAAAAAGGGTGTGATTACTGTACACGCAGTGTAAAAGAATCGTACTCAGGCTTCAAGTCCCTCCAGATGGTACTCGAAGAGACTGCAAAAAAACTTTACTTCACGACCGGAGAGGTGAAAAAATTCACGGTCAGCGGAGGAGGGGACTTAAGCTGTTATCCCGAACTAAAGAATCTTGTTACTTTTCTATCTCAGTTCGGCGTCCCGATACATCTTGGATATACCAGTGGGAAAGGTTTCAGTAAACCCGATGATGCTCTTTTCTACATAGAGCATGGGGTTACAGAAGTGAGTTTCACGGTCTTTGCAACAGACCCGGCGTTGAGAGCCGAATACATGAAAGACCCTGAACCCGAAGCTTCAATTCAGGTTCTTCGGGACTTCTGTGCCCACTGTGAAGTTTACGGAGCAATAGTTCTCCTTCCGGGAATAAATGATGGAGAGGTTCTTGAAAAGACCCTCAGTGACCTGGAAGCTATGGGTGCAAAGGGAGCTATTTTTATGAGATTTGCAAACTTCCAGGAAAACGGCCTGATCCTTGACAATTCACCTATCATGCCAGGGATAACTCCACATACAGTCTCTGAATTTACTGAAATTGTGCGCAGTTCAGCAGCAAAACATCCTTCTATGAGGATCACAGGAACACCACTGGAAGACCCCTTAATTGGCTCACCTTTTGCAATCCGCAACATTCCTGAAGCCCTTTCAAAACTTCCCAGAGTAACCGGAAGAGCAACTGTCATTACAGGACAGGTAGCATCCTCCAGGCTTACTGAAATATTTGATGCCCTTGGAGGGACTGTAAACGTAGTTCCACTGAAAAAGGATATTGGATGCCTTATTACTATTGACGATTTCAAAATCCTTGACCTCTCCCAGGTGACTGAAACTGTGTTTATTCCGGGAAGAGCTTTTGTCCATGATATGGAAGTCAAGGAAGCCCTCAAAAGAGACGGGGTAGACAGGCTTGTACGCAGAGGACCTGAGTGCCTTTCCGTAGATGGAGAAATGTCTATAGGTATGACCAGGGAAGAAGTTCTGGAACTGGAAATAGAGAACTTTACTGAGCTTATTAACCAGATTAACTCGCTAGGGCTGCCTGTAAAGTAAAATCTGACCCTGCCCGAGAGTCAATAGGGTCGAACTCTGAAGAGACCCAAACATTGATAAAAAAAACATACAGATGTAAGTATAGATATTAAAACAGATACTATATAAATCCAGAATAAATTATATAATTGTGAAAAAAATCAATAGAAAATAATCCAGTTCAATAGTAAAGTCTTTGTCAGTAAAAAAGAGCTAGAAAATGAAAAGACCTCTTTTCCAGAAGAAAAAAAATTCTGCTGGGAAGTTTGGAGACATAATTTATAAACATTCCGATTTCTTCCAACTTTCAGACTGCCCTATCTCCTTCCTACCAGTCGTAAGAAGTTTTTTCATATTCTTAACGCTCTCTGCACTTTAGCTCAACGCGCAGACCCGGACATAAAATCTGAAAGTCCCAGCTGCTTAACCTTGTGGTTTTCAAACAGAGAGCAGATATCATAATCCAGAAGCTCGATTCTCTGTCTGGTATAGCTCGAGACCCCATACCTCTCTCCGATCTCTTTTGAAATTTCAAGGTATTTGCGGACGGATCCCTCGTGCACGGTCAGTATCACATTGCCTCCGCATTTCGGACAGGTTCCGGTAAGGGGTGGGCGCCTGAATTTCTCTGCACATTTGATGCAGCGCATCCGCTGTCTGGAAAAAGAGCGAAGGTTCCCTATCAGATCCGGAAGGAAATGGGACTTGAGCACCCTTTCAGCTACATCCGGCGCATCCACTGCCCTTATCCTGTTAGCCAGAGTAAGCTGGGCCTCCATTTTTTCAATCATACTCCCAAGAGTCTTATATGAGGAATTAAGAGGGCCTGCAGCAATATTCGAGGTATCATGTGTAAACATGAAATGTTCATACTGTTCGGGCGTCCCAAGCCGGCTGCTAACCAGGTCCATAATACTTTCAAGATCAGTGGGGTTTCTGATCTCCTGCGTAGCCCTGTAAAATTCGAGAGGATAGTGCGCAAGAACATCGATATTATGGGCTTCCTTATCCACTTCCTTGGGGTCGATCCTCGTAGTTAGCACGAGAGGAGCATCCATCTTTCCACCCCTTTTGTCTGGCAAATATGACCTTGAAAAATTGAGGATTCCATCCATAAGGAGCATTATGCAGTCTTCATCTCCATCACAATTCCTGCGTTTTGAAGCATGGAAAAAAGGATGGGCGTATCCTACGGAAGCTTTCGTAAACCCTATGAGGCGCCCGAGTACTCCTGCGGAAGTATGAGGAGCAAGCCCTATGAGCAGTGCCCCTACAAGGTCCTGAATAGTTTCGGCATTGTAATAGGGCTCAATCTTATAATACTTCACAAGAAGGTCATCCACGTATTTTGCAGTACGCAGCATATACTCGCCCCCGTCATAAGATATCACAAGATCCTGAACTTTCAGGCAGGTAACCTGGTCATCCCTCTCAAGGGGATTTCCATAAATATCCTCCATATAGCCGAGTTCCCGGAGTTTGGCTGCCGTAATTCCCAGTTCATCAGCCCGGATGTGGGTAAGGGGGATATCTGACATATCATAGCGTACGGTCCCATCCTTAAAAATGTAAACATCATGTTTTGCGCGCAGGATTCCTTTTTCCAGAGGCTCGGGAGTCATCTGCCCGTTCATGAGCCGCTTTACTCCCTTGATCAGATCCATTTTTTCTCTTTCCCCTACATTCTCAAAAGCCTGCTTGTAAATAGAACGAAAATCCAGTTTTACATTTGCAACTGAAGTCGGCTTTCTCCCGCACTTGGGGCAGGTCTCAGCACCCCGTACATCGATTTTACAGCGAGGGCAGGAAAGTTTGGGATTCGTAAATTCGCCGCATTCGCAGCGCCAGAAATAAGCCTCTTTCCCGCAGGCAGGGCATTCTCTAAGCCCCAGTTCCACTTCAATTTCTCCTATCTTTCCATTCATGCAGGATGTGTAGTCGGAGGCAGAGACAAGATTTCGCGTAATTCCCCCGGAATTGTTTATTGGAAAGAGAACCTGGGCTGCAGGGGACATCTTGCGCAGGTCGGATTTTTCCGGCCTTCCCATCCTTGCCCCTATTCTTGAAGGAGCTCTCGGGTATACCTTAAACCCGCTAAGAATACCTGCAGCTTCCACCATATTATCAGTATCTGGCATACTGGCTTTTTCTTTGAGGGAACGTTCAAGCCCGAGGCATAAAATAAACGGAAGAGCCTCTTCAATAAAAATTTCACCTTTTTTTACCCTGTGCAGTACAAGGAGCTTTTCAAGCACCCATTTTATACCTTCTTCAAGGGAAGTTTCCAGGGGCAGTTTAAGGACTCCTGCGCCGGTTGACTCATCTGCCAGAAAGATCCCTTTTTCAGCCACGAATTTTCTCAGAGCTTCAAATTCGTTCCGGTTTATGTCGTGCCAGAGATAGGTGAATTTCGGGTGCAATGGCACATTAAATCCCTCTGCAAGCCTGAGAGCAAGGGCAACAGATGGGTTTTTCAGCTCATCCTCGGGAATTTTTTCAGGGCAGACTGCCTGATAATCGTACTGCCACCATTCAAAAACATAGGGTGAAGGCATAAGAGGGTGATTATTTTCCAGGAAGTCACCGTAATTGATAAGAATTTCCCCGATATCAACAATTACTTCAACCTGTGGGCGGAGTTCATATGCCTCCTTTATATTATCTATACGGATAAGGTCTCCAGAAAAAAGTCTTACCGTAGGTCCTTCTATTGAGTCCACGGCAGACATGGCTGCCGCTTTTCCGGGCCTTTCAACCTTGAGCTGGGTGCCGTTAGCTATAAAATCGTCAAGCAAGACCATACTGGCAGGACTGATTCCTGCAGAAGCAAATGAAGTGTTTCTTGACCGCCCGTATCGCAGCCTGAAACCTCCCGGCCTCGAAGGGTGAGAGAACACAGGCCTTCCGGCGATCAGGTCACGAATATATTTGTCCTTTGGCTTGATCTTATTTTTCTGCTCATCTTCAGCACTCTCTCCGCTTTTAGCGCCTCCGATGAGTGTCTCCAGCCAGTCCCATCCGTCCATCTTCAACTTGTTAACATGCTTCTTGACTTTGGGGGCCTTGAGGGCGAGACCTTCGGCAAGCACGAGGCACATCCCCCCACGAACACGGTTTGTCCCTATCCTCTCTAGATTCCTGTGCCCTTCGACCTCTGCCTCTTCAGTAGGGTCCCCATCAATGCAAACAGGGCAGTTCCGGACTATAAGGCGGATTTCATCTTCGGAAGGCATGTATTGCAGGCTTGCAACCCTCTTGTAAAGCAGGATTTCTTCCACATAGCGCTCTACTTCCTCATCTCTTGGCTTGTAGCGGTCAATCCCGATCCCACGCCTCACATAGTCGCCGACAAGCACGGAAAGAGCCTGCGCAGTCCCTCCTGCGCTTCGGATGGGCCCGGAATAAAAGATCCGGATATACTGAGATCCGTCGTCATTTTTCCCGAGATCTACCTTATCTATTCCTTCTATAGGAGCTGCAACCACCCCTTCGGTCAGGACTGCCATGGAAACACGGATAGCAGCTTCCACTGCATCTTTTTTTGTTGGAAAACTTCCTACAATCCCTTCGGCAACCTGTTTCCCGATTTCAAGGGCAGCTTCTTCCCTGGACATCTTGACCTCAAGTTCCCGGATCTTTGCAGCAACCCCCTGGACTCCAATAAGGTTTTCGACCCTATCTGCAAGGTCTTTGGCAAGGGGAATTTCTACAAAGGGTTTCGGATCTCCGCCCCGGGCCCGGGCCCTGTTTGCAACATCAATTGCCTTTTTTAGCCTCGCCTCAAGCCCATTAAAGTATTCATGCATTTCCTCACTTGCAATCGTTTCACCCATCTTGAAAAGCCCCTTTTTGGAGAAGAAAGAAAAAAGATTATCTCTGCTTGCGTAGAGATCCCGCAGCGAAGAGGCCCGACATAGAAGTTACAAAGAAGACAAAAACTCCTGCCCAAAGAAGATAATACCCGATATCAATACCAAGAATATTTATATTGAGAGTCTTCAAAAGTAGACCTGCAGCCAGGATCGCAAGGCTTACTCCTGTTGTTTTTTTGTTCTGCTTCCGGACTTTTTTATAAGCCCGCATTTTTTCCATCTGTTCTCTTTTTTCCGCCTTCAAGAAAATCTCTCTCCAGTATACTACAAAAATAACTATCATATATGACTGTCAAATCTGACTGTCAAACTCTCACTTATACTATCGCAATTTAACCGGCATTCCCGATTCAAACAGCGTGCCTTATGGACGCGGCTTCTCTTAACCGATTAAGAAGTGCAGCTCCAAGTCCTGAAGGGTTAAAAGAACCATCAGCCAGAATTACATCCAGACTTTTCGCGTCCAGAGTTCTTAGCCCTTCAAAAAGTTTTCTGGCAGCTTCTTCCGGCTCTTCGTAAGGCCCCAGTAAAAAGCATCCGTGGGCACTCAGTCCTTCAGAAGCAAAAAAGCCTGCGGTCTCATTACTAATTAAAAGCCCTACTTTCTTTCCTTCGAGCAGGTAATTTTCAAGCAGGGTACCAATCTTTTCAGAAACTTTTTTTCTTTCTCCTTCTACAAGCACAACCTGCGTATCAGGAGTATAGTGACTGTACTTCTGGCCTGCCTGTTTCTCAGATATAGCCTCTCCATCTTTGGCTTCAGCTCCCATGTATGTGGGCCTGACTTTACCTATAACGTTCTCGAGCTCGTCAATTCCCACGGCTCCGAGTCGTAGAACCACAGGAGGTTCTACTGTCATATCAATCACGGTTGACTCAAGCCCTATGGCTGTCCCTCCCCCGTCAATAATTACATCAATCCTGCCTGCAAGGTCAGCAAGGACATGGGCTGCCAGACTGGGACTGGGCTTTCCCGAAAGGTTCGCGCTCGGAGCAGCCAGAGGAGTGCCTGCCCTTTTTACAAGCTCCAGAGGAATCCTGTGATCAGGCATGCGGAGTCCTATCGAAGGCAGGTTCCCTGAGGTAATTTCCGGGACAATGCCATTTTTTTCAAGAACGATCGTAAGTGGACCAGGCCAGAAAGCATCCATAAGCCTGAAAGCTTTTTCAGGGACATTTTTTGCGACTTTTCCAAGGTCTTCCCTGGAATGGACGAGCAGGCTGAGAGGGTTGCCGGGCGGGCGTTCCTTTGCCTTAAAAATTTTCCGGACAGCGTCAGGGTCGAGCCCATCAGCTCCAAGCCCATAAACGGTTTCCGTGGGGAAGGCAACTGTCCCGCCCCTTTTGATAATTTCTGCAGCCTTGTCAAGAATATCGTCAAAGTTCTCTTCGGATACCCGGAAAAATCGGGTCTCTCTTTTATTTCCGTTTTCTGCTTTCACCAGAAGTAAACCCCTTGCTGATTACTATCCTGCTATTGTTTCTGCCTTTTACATCTGTAACTGTTTCTGCCTGTAGTTGGTTCCGGTTATCCAGTCTGGTTGTTACTTAGAAGCTTATTTCTTCAGCCATTTTCCGAGAGCGACTTCAAGTTCTTTGTGGTCCTTCGAATAGTCCTGCAAGCTGACTCCTTCAAGGCTTGCTTCAAGGGCCTGCCTGCAGGCAGTGGCTCCAGCTGCCGTGCCCATCGGGTGCGCATGAATTCCACCACCGAACTGCATAATAACATCTTTTCCGAAGATAGAATAAAGGTCCGGAATCATTGTAGGGGCAAGCCCTCCGGATGCTACCGGGAACATAGGCTTTAGCCCTCCCCAGTCCTGGTCAAGGACGTGCTGGCTTTCATCCGCAGGCACTTTATCGAGCACACACTGATCTCTGAGATTCAGAACTTCATGCTTTTCTCCGTGCATCTTTCCGACTACAGTGCCTATGTGGAGCTGGTCAAGCCCTACCAGTCTGCAGAGTTTGGCAACTACTAGCATGCTTATCCCGTGGCGTGGGTTTCGGGTATAGGCTGAATGCATGCAGCGGTGAGCATGAAGAGCCAAGCCTGCGTTCTCAGCCTCTTCGCGCAGGGTCTGAATGGCAGTCCAGCCCGCAGGCACGATGTCAACCATTGCATAGCTTGCACCCAGGTCTTTAAGGACATTCATGCGGCGGATCATCTCTTTACAGGTCGGGGCAGTAACATTACAGAGGTACATTTTTCGCTCCCCGGTTTCCGATTCTGCCTTTTCTGCGAGCTTAAGGGTGAGTTCGGCTCTCTTTTCAAAACCGTTAAATTTCTGGTCGGTCAGGTTCTCATCATCTTTAACGAGGTCACAGCCCCCGGCAAAGGAATTGTAAGCAACCTCCGCATGTTTTTCGGAGTTCAGGCCAACTTTAGGCTTGACAATAGTCCCTATAAGCGGCCGGTCCTGCACACCAACAAATTTCCTGATTCCCTGCAGCCCGAAATTCGGACCTTTAAACTCACGGAGCATTGAACTAGAGAAGGCGATGTCCTGCAGCCTGAGGTTGTCAACGACTTTCATGCTCAGTATATTTCCTGCAACAGCACTGAGAACCTGAGGGACAGAGCCCAGTTCAAAGAGGTCTTCCGAATAAGCCACCCTTACAGTCTGTGCTTTCTCATTCGCGTAAAAAACATGGGGCTTCAATTTCTCTGCAAGTTCGGGACTCAGTGTAGCAATCTCAGTCCAGGAGTCTATGGAACTTTCCCCTGCCATATGGGTAGCAGCTTCCTCAAAATTCACTCCTGCTGACGGTTCTATGTGGAATTCACAGATCAGATCCGTATCTTTAGGGCTGTAGCCAATATCTATGTAGTCCCTGCGCATGTTGTCTTCTCCTGATTAATAATCATTTTAGAATCGAATTCAGTAAAAATCCAGTAAATACAATAATCGTCTTCGTTGAAGGAAGTAACTGAACATTAATAAGATTTGTTTACTCGTATTAACAAGGCCTTAATTGAAATCTTGACTGAAATGAAAAAATAAAAAAAGGAGCCAGAGATTTGGCTGCTCTATGTGGAAAAATGGCTAAGAAAGTTCTCGAAAGTAAAAGTCTTTATGTAACCCTTTTTATTGCTCCAGTTTCAAAGGGTTTCCGATACCAAGGCCCACCAGGCGGGTTTCTTTCTGGGCTCCGAAACCCGGATTAAAGTCCTTTCTTTCAAGGTCAAAACGGACCTGCTCTTTCTGAAGCCCGTACCCGTCCATATGGTCGAAAATCAGTTTTTCCATAAGTCCCAGCCCATAGTCCACAGCCTCATGATAATTATCTGCAACCTTCCGTTCCATTTCAGAGAACACGTGATACTGCTCGGTCCCGTGACCTGCCGGACGGATTAGAATTTCGCTTCTTTTGACAATGTTGCCAGCCAGGGACCCTGCGGCATTGCCCACTTCATGAAATTCCGGAATACGGATATCTGCATCGATAAATTCTCTGAGTTCGGGTACGTAAGCTTTGACAGGAGCCCCTATCATTACGACGGGAATATTGATTTTGAACTTTGTGAAACGAGAGCTTGTCAGTAGTTTTTCAAGGTATTCCCGTTTGAAATCTTTTGCAAAGAACGTCAGCAGGTCAAGAGCAATATTCCTTGCAAAAGTCTTTTTTATTTCCCTGGAAAAGCTTTCAGGGTCCAGCCCGAGATAGCTGCCAAGAAGTTCTGCTCCCAACAATGAGGCAGTGCTGTTCCATGCCTCATACTCTCCAAGCACATGCAGGGCGTCAGTAGGTGTAAAACCTATGTGGCAAATGCAGCGCTTCTGGACCAGGGAGCGCAGAGCCTTTACGAACTGCAGTGGATGTTTTTTAACTATTTCTGCAATATCGGATACTGAAACTGGCTCATATCCTATAGCATCGAAAATCTGACGTTCATGGTTTTCCAGTTCAAATTCAATAGAGTAATTAAGTGCCTGTATATCATCATCAGATTCAGGACTCCCGCTCCTGACAAAGAAACTAGCTGGCTGGAAGATATCATTCATTATCCTGTCCGAAACTTTTTCGGCTTTCCTCAACTTATCTTCGATGGAAGGATAATCTGAAGCTGCAAAGCAGAGGGGGATAACCCTGTTAGGGCCAATATAAAGTTGTCTCTGTACCCAGATGTGGCTATCTCCTCCCATAGCCGAAGTTCTGATCCTGACCGCCCTGACCATGGTTTTCCAGTTTCCCACTACAGCTCCGTTTTCACTTATTTCGGGAACTCCGTCTTCTATCAGAGCAATATCAGTGCTTGTGCCTCCAACATCCACAGCCACGCAGGTTTTCAAGCCGCTTATATGGGCAGCCCCTACAAGGCTTGCGGCAGGGCCTGAAAAAATGGACTCCACAGGTTTTTCGAGCGCTTCTTCTATGTGTGCAAGAGAGCCATCGCATTTCATTACCATCATGGGAGCTTTGATATTTCTCGCTTCCATCACCGATAAAACAGCCCGGATGAACTGAGAAGTTATCGGGATCAAGCGAGCGTTCAGAACTGCAGTTACTGCCCTTTCATAAGCTCCAAGGCTCAGGGAAAGTTCGTGCCCGCAAACCACGGGTTTATCGGTCAGCTGTTCTATTGTTTTTTTTACTGAAAGCTCGTGTTCCGGGTTCCTCGCGGAAAAATAAGAAGATACAGCATATGAAAAGAGCCTGCCTCTGGTGTCGTTAACGAATTGTTCCGCAGCTTTAAGGTCAAGGCAGCTAACTTCGTTTCCTTTTGAATCATGGCCGCCACCTATGGAAATTGTTTCACGTGCCGGAATACCTCCGTTTACCGTATAGCCTGTCAGAATCAGCCCTGCAGGATGACCTTTACCCTCCAGTGTGGAGTTTGTAGAAAGAGTTGTGGATACCGAAACAAGTTTTATATTGCCCAGATACTCCTGCTTTAAGCCTGCAACTACATTTTCTATCCCTTCAACCAGATTGGAATGCGTTGTTAATGCCTTGTTAAAATCAAGAATCCGGCCTTCTGAAAGATCCATTAAAACAGCATCTGTGTATGTTCCACCAGTATCAATTCCTAAACCAAGTTTCATGGTTTATAATTTATTTTCAAAAAAATATAACATAGCCGATCAGGATTTTGTAAGAGCATAAGATTCTGCAGGAGGGTAAAATATTAAGGGGTATGAAATAATAGAGGGGGCAAAATATTGAAAGAAAAGAACAATGCAGGCAACAGGGAAGGAAGCAGTGAAAAAGAAAAACAGGTAATACGGAGAATGCAGGTAAAAGAAATCTGAAGTTCTCAGGACTTTTTGTATTCTTAACCCGCCTGTCATATTATACTATTAAATTATACTATCCACAACCCGCTCTTTTTCTCCGGAGGAGAAAACTCTGTGAACCTGCAGATGCCAGCGCGTACATTCGGGCTCAGGCACTTCAAGCTCTATGTAGTTGTAACATTGCAAGGCTTTTCCCCGGATTTTGGACGAGCAGACTGTTCCTGCACTGACAACAAGCATGTCGTTTAATCTCCAGACCCAGGGAATATGCCAGTGCCCGCAAAGCACAAGGTTCACACCTGAACGGTCCAGAAGCTCAAGAACGTCTCCTGCGTCCACGAGTACATTATTTCCCCTGCCTGTCCTGGGAATTGGAATCAGGTGGTGGTGAAGGGCAAAAACCTTAAAACCGTCTTCTGAGAAAGCATTCTCTATCCAGCCATAGTTTTCCCTTCCGATGTGCCCTTCTTCAAGTTCCGGCTGGGAAGAATCAAGCCCTACAATCGTGACCTCACCAAAACGACCTGAAGAAGTCCTGGCTTCAAAAATATCCTCAAAAAAAAGGTAACCCGCATTTCTGGAATCATGGTTTCCGGGAACTATCACTTTGTTTCTGCATTCGATCCTATCAATGAAGTTTTTTGCCCCGTTATACTCGGCTGCGAGCCCGTTTTCCGTAAGGTCTCCTGTAATTACAACAATATCAGGGTTATCCTGATTTATTTTTTCAAGCATTGAATCTGCAATCTCAGGAATATAGTATGCCTCTGAGAAATGGATGTCTGAAAGATGTACCATTCTTATAATATCTATTCCTCTATGCCTGTTTGTTCATATTTCTGACTTTTCAGGATTAGAATTCGCAGAGTATAATATATAGTTATTCGATTTAGTCTATGTATTAAACAATAGATAAATAATAAGCAAATGATCTATATTTAATATATACTTCCCCAGTGTTTAAAAATAGAGCCCTATTAAATCAAGAAACCTAACTTGAAAAGCTGAATAAGGAAAATTGAATAAGGAAAATTGAATAAGGAAAATTGAATAAGAGAAAAATCCGAAGGCCCCCTGAAGAAAAAAAGCAAAAGATTGAGTTTAGAGCCAGAAAATATGAAAAATCAGATGAGACAGAAAACAGAAAAAATGAGATTGAACCAGAAATCCGGAACTAAAACCCGACGATAAAAAGATCGGAGATCCAGTAAAAATAAAAAAATGAATGTGTTTGGGAAACACACTCATTTAATCTTTACTTTCTTCTCTTTCCTGCATATTCATCCATGCAAGTGCCTTCGCAGCATTTTACTCCCATCCTGTAAGCCGCCCGAGCTATCATGTGCCCGGAGATTGGGGAGGTAAGGAGGATGAAAAGTGCGACTGTAAGGGCTTTAATGCCCATCGGGGTAGCACCCTCCTGAAGAATTATACTCAGGAGAACTCCGAAAGCTCCCAGGGTGCCGACCTTGGTAGTTGCATGCAGCCTGTTATAGACATCAGGCAGGCGAAGGAGGCCAATCATACCCAGAGATAGGAAAAAGATCCCTATTATGAGACTGATGATACTCAGAATGTCTGCAACTAGCGCCAGTTCACCAGCCATCAGAGCACCTCCCCTTTATCAAGGTATTTTGCCACTATGACCGTCCCTACGAAGGAAATGATTGCAAGAAGCATGGCTACGTCCATCAGGAAGATCGAGCTTGCCTGATAGGCGTAAAGCGCAAAAATAACACACAGGGCATTACCCATGGCGTCTTCTGCCGCAATCCTGTCAGCAAGGGTCGGGCCGTACAGAACTCTGTAAATACAGGGCGCTGTGGCAACTACCAGCACAATCAATGCCAGGAAATCTGCCTGTTCCAGTGAGATTATCATTCGAATGCCTCCAGAACATATTTTTCAAGATCATCCCTGATGGAATCACGGATTCCCTGTGGATTGGTTGCATCGATTGAATGGACATAAAGAATGGATTGGTCATCCGATATATCCACGGTCAGGGTTCCGGGAGTCAACGTAATCGTGTTTGCAATCCCGGTGATGCCTATATTGGTCTTGGCCCTTATGGGAACCGCGATAATTCCGGGTTTGATGTTGATTGTAGGGCTGAGAACAATCTTTGCGACAACAATATTGGCTTTTATGATTTCTTTGATCAGTACATAAAAGTACTTGATTTTCTTGGGAATCTTTGCAAGCCAATCTCCTGTCGGGTGTACCACTTCATCCAGCCTGTAAAGTTTGCTGAAAGGCTCTACAACTATCATTCCGAAGATGAGGCCAAGAAACAGACTGCCGATGGTTACATACCCACTGACCAGACACCAGACGACCGGGAGTGCCATGTAAGTAATCAAACGACGCTTCATCTAATCACCCTCAATAATACTGCATCAATATACGGCTGCGGATCAGTGACCTGCATCGCTATCGTCTGTGCAATGTCAAGGACCGGGTTGGCAAATAGTCCGAGAATGAACACAAGAGCTGCCAGAAGCATGATCGGACCTACGATCAACATGGACAGTTTGTGATGGGAGTATTCCCCATACTGCGGGTCCCTTTCTCCCCAGAACATAAGCATCCAGCCTCTGAACATATAGAACAGAGTAAAGACTGCAAATAGTAACGCAATAGCGATAGGGAGATAGAATGCCGATCTGAGTCCTGCATCGAAGAGGGAGAACTTACCAATAAATCCGCCCATCGGGGGTACTCCGCCAATGGACATGGCCCCTACGAGGAAGGAAAAAGCCATTAAGGGATTGCTGTTGATCATACCTCCCATCTTACGCATGTCCCTGGTTTCTGCATGGTGAATAATTCCACCCGAAGTAAGGAATAACATACTCTTGGCGATGGCATGGTTTACCATGTAGACAAAGGATGCCGCAACAATTAAAGTCCCGCCTGCAATTTCACCTGCATCGAGTGCAATCGCTCCCATTCCGAAACCCAGGAAAACATATCCTATCTGCGATACACTGGAATAAGCCAGCAAACGTTTGACGTCATTCTGTCCTATTGCAGATGTAGCTCCAAGTCCTATAGTGATAAGAGCGAGCAGTAAAATGATCGGTCCGTACACTCCTTTGAGAGGTGCAAAGATAACAAACAGGATCCTGAGTATACCATAGGCTCCGATTTTGATAATCACACCACTGAGCATCGCACTGATCGGGGACGGTGCTGTTGGGTGAACATCAGGAAGCCAGTAGTGCAGAGGAAAGACTGCTGCTTTTCCAGCGAATACGATGATGAAGAGCAGACCAATAGCGTACATGTGCCAGGGCATTGTACCTGCTTCAGCAAGAATCCTGACCTTAAGTGCAATGTCAGCCATGTTCAGGGAACCAACGGATGCATACAGGGAAGTAACTGCAAGCAGCATCGCGTTTGAACCGAGCATGTTCAGGACAATGTACTTCATTGTAGCTTCCATCTTATCCGAGATCTTCGTAACCTTTGAGGTTTCGTTTGCAACGATCAAAGCTCCTGAAGAAAGCAGCATGATCTCGAAGAAGACAAACAGGTTGAAAATGTCGCCTGTCAGGAAGATTCCGTTGATGCCTGCAAGCATAAGGTTGTACAGAGAATGGTAGGTCAGGTTCAGGGATTTACTCTCTATGTAATCATAGGAATAAATCAGACCCATACAGCCTATAAGGCAACTCAGGACAACCATACTTGAACTTAAAAGATCGGCTACAAGCACGATTCCGTACTTTCCGAACTCACCGACCTCATATACTATGATTCCATCGTTCCAGACAGTATAGATAAGTAGTCCGCTTAAAGCCAGCAGACCGAGACTCACTATTATATCAAGAGCCTTTTGGAATCCCGGGTAACTCTTACTCAGGATAGTAAGAGGAGCCATTAGCAAAGGTATGGCAATCAGGAACATGGGCAGATGCTGCATTAAAAAGCTCATCCCCATAACCTCCTGAGTTCCCCGACATCAACAGTACCGTATTCTTCATTAATGCGGTATGCAAGGGTCAATACGAAAGCAGTGGTTGCAAGCCCGATTACGATTGCAGTGAGCACGAGAGCTTGCACAAGAGGATCCACGAAGTCCATATACGGATTGGTTGTCATTGGCCCGATTATTCCAGCTGTCAGGTTATCATTATAGATAAGGCCCTGATTAAGACCCTCAACAGCTTGATGGTGCTCCAGAATCGGCACAAGTGTACCGTCGGTGAAGACACCGCCTGCAACTATGTAAAGGTTTATGGCATGGGATATGATCCCGAAACCGATGATAACTTTCATCATATCCCTGCGGAAAATCAGGAAAGTTCCGATTCCAAAGAGCAGGGAAATGGTAAGTGCGAGAAGAGTGTTATTCATTTTCCACCCTCCGAAGCTTTGTCAGTTCCTACTTTAGTCACGATAAACAGCAGTCCTCCGACCACCACAAAGTACACACCAAGGTCAAAGAACATGGAAGAAACCAGTTCAAGCTCACCAAGATGAATACCTCCCACTACTACAGGAATGAAATCAAATGCACTTCTGAAGTAGTTGTGGCCTGCAAATAAAGGAGACCATGCTGTAATGCTTGCAAACAGGAGTCCGTAGCCAAACCAGGTATGCCAGTCAGGGTTCCAGATTTTCTTGATATCATCTAGCCCATACGCTACATAGATGAGCCCGATTCCGCAAGCACAGAGTACACCACCAATGAAACCTCCGCCAGGCCTGTTTCCACCGATCAGCAAAAGGTCGATAGAGTACAGCATATCTATCATCAGACAGATCTTTGCAACCGTTTTGGTAATTATTGTGGTCACTCTTCTTCACCTCCCTCAGCTTTTCCAGCTCTGCTCAGGATCAGGTTATAGACACCAAGGGCTGCAAGGGAAAGGACTGAAATTTCTCCTATGGTATCATACCCTCTGAAGTCCACGACTATCACGTTGACGACGTTAAGTCCACCTGTCATTTGCAGGCTCTTATCTATGAAATAGTGAGAGAAGGACTCAAACGGTGCCAGCATTCCAGCATTTGCATTTACCATTAAGGCAAAAACCGCAAATGTAACTACTGCCGAGATTGCAAAATTCACCATAACCTTACCCGCTGGCATGGGTTCCTTGAATTTTTGAGGAATCTTAATGATTGCCAGGATGAAGATAATGGTTGACAGTGTTTCTACACAAACCTGTGTCATTGCAAGGTCAGGAGCCTTCAGGTACATGTAAAGCAGGGACACCAGGAAACCCAGAGCCGAGAGAGACAGGACTGCAGGCAAATATCTCGGGATTACCGTAGCACCGAGCGCTGCTACAATCATCAGAGCATAAAGTACGATCTCATAAGGCTGTGAATTGAAATTCAGCCCTGCAGGGAAGATACTTCCCAGGCTTATACCCTGGGTATACACCGGCCACAGGATCAGGAAGATCATGAAAAGCATTGCGGCTTTGATATAACCTCCGATAGGTCCTGGCTGAGTAACTGCTCCGAACTTGGCAGCTATGCCTTTTGCATTGTTTACGGTTGCGTCATACCAGTAGTTCACGCTAACCCAGGGAAGCTTTGCATTGAAGCTGTTCTGCCAGGCAGCTATTGAGTCATAGAACTTGTAAAGCACAATACCGATGGCAAAGGTTGCTATCGTCATCAGAAGCGGTGTGGTAATTCCATGCCAGAGCTGTATATGAAGGTGTTCTGCATGCGGGACAAGGCCGCTGTAGGCAGGCTGAATCAGGGTTTCAACCGGGAATTTGGGATAGAGCCCGAAGAAGATGATCAGACCTGCAAGGAAAACTGCAGGAGCTAGCATGACCCAGGGAGCATCGTGAATGTGGTGAGGGACATCATGGTCGTGGGTCCTATGCCCAAGGAATATCCCGTCTATCAGTTTGATAGAGTACATAAGAGTAAATACACCACCGAGCACTGCGACAGCCGGGAAGACAATAGCCCATGGACCTCCATAAGTTTCCGAAACCAGCGCCCCGATCTCAACGGATGTCTCATAGAACATTTCCTTGCTCAAGAACCCGTTAAGTGGGGGGACACCTGCCATTGAGGCCGCTGCGATCACCGCAACTATAAACGTTTTTGGCATTTCTTTACGCAAACCGCCCAGTTTTCTGATATCTCTGGTTGTCGCCTCGTGAGCCACAATACCTGCTACCAGGAAGAGGGTAGCTTTGAAGGTTGAGTGGTTCAACAGGTGGAAGGTTGCTGCAGCAAAGCCCAATCCCGGGTGTTCTGCAGTACTGTAACCATACATAGTCATCAGATAGGCCAGCTGGCTAATTGTTGAGTAAGCCAGAATAGCTTTGATGTCGGTCTGCCTGAAAGCCAGGAAACCTGCCATCACCATGGTTATCATACCTGTTCCTGAAACCAGAATCAACCATTCGGGAGTACCCGAAAGGATGGGGTGCATCCTTGCAACCAGATAGACACCAGCCTTGACCATTGTAGCCGAGTGCAGGAAAGCACTGACAGGGGTCGGAGCTTCCATTGCATTGGGCAGCCATATATAGAACGGTCCCTGAGCAGATTTGGAAGCGGCTCCCAGGAAGATCAGAACAAGGATTGCAACATAAAACGGACTTCCATGGAATGTTGAAAGGATTTCGGAGTTCTGAGCGACTTCAGAGATTCCATAGGTGCCTGTAACAACCCTGAGCATCAGGAAACCTGCGAACATTAGAAGTCCGCCACCGGCAGTTATCAGAAAAGCCTTGGTTGCGCCGTATACGGATTCCGGTCTTTCTCTCCAGTATCCGATAAGCATGAAAGATGTTATACTAGTCAGTTCCCAGAAAACAAACATCTGGATCGTATTATCTGTATAGGCAATGCCCAGCATTGCACCCATAAAGAGTAAGAGCCACTGGTAGTACCTTGGCAGATCTTCCTTTGTGGACATATAACCGTTTGAATAGGACATGATGATAACACCAACGCCTGAAACGATTAATGCCAGGAGAACAGCCATGCCGTCTCCGTAAAAGTCTAAGGATAGACCAGCTGTCGGCATCCAGTCCCACGAACCCTTTACAGGAGTGCCTGCCATAGCGTACGGGATTACCTGAGCATTCAGCACAAAACACGTAAATGCGATAAGTGCCGAAATCCAGCCAATCCTCTGTTTGAATACGCGATATAATACAGGTAATGTCCATGCGAGTATAAATGGTAAAAAGACAGCTATTACTATTGCATTAAATGGATCCATTAATCATCAACCCAACCTCTGTAGTTTTTGGTTATTAATAGTGAATACTAGTCAGGTTCAAAAGTTTCAATCCAGAATTCAATCCACATAGAAAATAAAGATATAATGTAATCTTATATTTCCTCGCGTATACTCTTTTGTCATATAGTAAAAATGTTTCGGTTTTTACTGGACACATCTTCAGTATCAAGCAAACTATTTTGCGTCCAAAATTGCACACGAAATCTTCCCAAATTATTCCATTATTACAGTAGATACCTCCCTTTCAGAACTTCAGATTTATTAGATAATTTAAAGTACATCCCGCTTTCCTGATTGAAATTTTAGATATACTCAGTTCTTAATGCTACCGATTCTATCTTGATAGAGGTTTAATGGAATGTATGCGAAGTACTCCAAATTAGAACTAAATAAATATGAAGGACTAAATCGATAGCATAAGGTTCACTAATTTCCATGTGGATTCTCAAATATTTGAATATTTCCAAAAAACACTATAAAGAAAAACAGCAATTTCGAGAAAAAAATATGAAAAATAAAGGTCAGAGAAATTTTTTTTCCTTTTTGAGTAGCAATTTGATCAGAAAAGTTAACTAAATTAATTGATAAGTTACCCCCTCGATCAGTATAATTTATTTAAATCATTAAAACTGTGAATCAGAAGATTTAGTTTGAGAAAGCAACAGAGAATGATTCAGTAGCAGGCTCGTTTGAATTAATTCTATATTTAAATATATATGATTGTATACCAAAAAAATGAAACTTGCAGATAAAATGAATTAAATAGATAAAAAAGAGAATTGTGCGCATTGAAAGTAAAAAAAATCAAAATAGAAAGAAACTCGAAAAAAAGTTTTTTGTCAAAAAAAAGAAATGATTGACAAAAAAAGTTCACAAAAAGGAAAAGAGTATATCTAACATAATTCTTCGAAACTTTCTGTCTGAAACTGTCAGTGAAGTGTTCTGAAAATGTTTTCAGGAATAGGTTCCTGATAATGAATGATAATTACAAAATTTACCTGGCGGACTTTAAAAACTCCATAGCTATTATAAAACGACGTATATTTAAAAAGTACATGTGCCAGATAAAAAGGCGCAGTGAACCGCTACATAGATGAGCCCAATTCCGCAAGCACAGAGTACGCCGCCAATGAAACCTTCGCCAGACCTGTTCCCACCGATCAGTAAAAGGTCGATAGAGTACAGCATATCTATCATCAGACAGATCTTTGCAACCGTTTTGGTAATTAACACAAAGATCTATGCGAACCAACAAACTACATTCTAGGTCAAAGATAAAAAGGTATAGTGAATTAAAATACAAAGATCCGTAAAATGCCATTAGTAGAAACTGCTGATAAAAAAGTCCAGAATTATTTTCTCTTTTATAATTAAAAATGGCTAAAAGAGGTTCATAATTGTTTCTCTTTCATAGTAAAGAGGAGAAAAACAATAATCTTCTGTATTGCTGGTTATAATGAGCATATTTATCAGGGTTCAGGCTTTGTTTCCTGTCCTTCACCCTGAAAGGGGTTCTCTGTCTTTTCTATAATTAATTGATCTCTATTGCTACAGGACTTTCTTCGGGGCAACGCCTGAAGGTGATCTCAAGCACCCCATTTTTGTAACTTGCTTTTGCACTCTTCGGATCCACAAGGACGGGGAGTTCTACGTCTTCGGAATATTCAGAAAGCCCAAGGACTTTAATTTCAAGGTGTTGAGATGTAGCGTGCAGCAGGAGATTTTCCTTTTCAGTCTCCGGGAATTCTGCAAGTACATGCACCATGTCCTCATTTTCAAATATGTCAATTAAAGGTTCTTTTGTTTCTGGGGTAAAGAAGTTCTCTTCGTTTTGAGAGTATTCCGGAACGTTTCCGAATTCCCGGAGTTCAGGATCTTCCCCCGGGCGGTGAATGATCGAAAATCCGTAAACAAAGGGGACGGACTCTCCCATTTCTTCCAGGAGGGCTTCGATCATCTCTTCCAGGTTGTCAAAAAGTTCAGACCCAAAATCTTCAAAGAAATCCTTTCTTTTTTTTGTGCCCACCATTATTACCTCTTATTTTCCTCTCGCTCCCGAATCACTCTATATTGATCGAAGTTCGGGAACTGGATTCCAGCCGGTTAAAGGTAACTTCCAGCACACCATTCTTATATGTGGCTTTAGCGCTCTGGGGGTCCACCTTTATGGGCAGTTCCACACGCTCGGAATATTTTGGATTCCCATCTAATGTTTCGATGTCAAGTATTAAATCAGTTGCGTTCAGTTGAATATTTTCTTTCTCGATGCCCGGCATCTCGGCAATCACATGGACTGTTTCCTCGGTTTCCAGTACATCAATAAGGGGTTTTCTTATGTCAAGGTACCGTTTTTCTCCGGTCTCCGTCTGCTCAAACATCGGAATATTTCCGAATTCCCGGATTTCAGGCTCTTCCCCTGGACGCTGGGTTACGGAAAAACCGTAAACAAAGGGATGCTGCCCGAAGTTATCCATGCTCATTCCCATAGCTGTGCTAAGGCGCTCAAATATTTCTTCCATATCCTTCAGGGGATCAATTCCGAATATTTCATCGAAAAAACTTCTTTTTCTCCTGTCTCTGTCCATCTCATCACATCATTATTAAGTTATGCGTCTTGAGTTTCTTAAATGAGTACTACTCAAATCAATAAGACCATTAATTGAAATCAAGAGGCTATTAATTGAAATGATTACTCTTTTTAATAAAAATTAAAAAAGCCGGCATTTACCGGCACTTCGGCATTTCAGGCAAAGTCTCACTCAGCCTGCAGAAAACTTGGGATTTCTTTTCCCTCTATTTTATTTTCCTGTTCTTTTGATTCAGACTTCTCTTGTTTTACTTCGGAAGCTTCTTCCTCAAACTCAGTTGCATACCTGGCAAAGAGTTCGGCACTCTTTTCATACGCATTCAGTGTTTCTCTGGAGGTTGTAGGCTTTACACGGCGAATTGCTTTTTCGAAGTGTTTTTTGGAAAGCCGAACATCTCCTGCTCTCTCCTGAATGCCCTTTCGGTCGATACCCGGAGTAACTATTTCCCTGAGGGCGAGCATTGCAGCTTCCCTGCAGATGCCTTCGATATCTGCACCCACATATCCCTCGGTCATATCAGCAAGTTCTGAGAGCTTTACATCTTCTGCAAGGGGTTTTTCTTTTGTGTGGATCTCAAAGATCTTCTCCCTGCCTTCTTTTCCAGGAGGCTTGATGTAAATAAGCCTGTCAAAGCGGCCAGGTCTGAGGAGAGCAGGATCTACCATGTCCGGCCGATTTGTAGCAGCGACTATGATTACATCCTTGAGTTCCTCTATCCCATCAAGTTCCGTAAGGATCTGGCTGACCACCCTTTCGGAAACGTGAGTGTCGGAAACGGAGCTTCTTTGAGGAGCAATCGAGTCAATCTCGTCAAAGAAGATTACAGTCGGAGCAGCCTGCTTTGCTTTCCTGAATGTTTCCCTGATTGCACGCTCGGATTCTCCCACATACTTGCTGAGTAGTTCGGGGCCCTTAATGCTGATGAAGTTAGCCTCACTTTCGCTTGCAACGGCTTTTGCAAGCAGGGTCTTGCCCGTACCCGGAGGTCCGAACAGAAGTATACCTCTTGGAGGTTTTATACTGACAATCTTGAACATTTCAGGATACTTGAGGGGCCATTCCACAGACTCGATAAGTTCCTGTTTTGCTTTTTCAAGTCCACCTATATCATCCCAGCCCACATGCGAAACTTCAATGTAGACTTCCCTCATTGCCGAAGGTTCGATGTTCTTCAGGGCTTCTCTGAAGTCTTCCCTGGTGACCATGAGGTTGTCAATGATTTCCTGCGGGATCTCCTCTTCGATATCGATTTCAGGAGTGATTCTCCTGAGAGCATGCATTGCAGCTTCCTTACAGAGAGAGGACAGGTCAGCTCCTACAAAACCATGGGTTACATCTGCAATTTCGCCAAGGCTCACTTCATCTTCAAGAGGCATGCCTCGTGTGTGGATCAGGAGAATCTGCTTTCTGCCGTTCCGGTCAGGAATTCCGATTTCGATCTCCCGGTCAAACCTTCCGCCGCGGCGGAGAGCCTCGTCAATGGAGTTAGGACGGTTTGTGGCAGCGATTACCACCACTTCACCTCTGGACTTGAGCCCATCCATCAGGGAAAGTAGCTGGGCAACGACCCTTCTTTCCATTTCTCCGGTGACTTCACTGCGTTTGGGAGCAATGGAATCGATTTCGTCTATAAAGATAATGGAAGGTGCGTCCTTTTCAGCCTCTTCGAAGATCTCTCGGAGCTTCTGTTCACTTTCTCCATAGTATTTGGAAACGATTTCAGGACCGCTGATGGTGATAAAATTGGCATCGGTTTCGCTTGCAACTGCCTTTGCAATCATTGTCTTGCCCGTTCCGGGTGGCCCACGGAGAAGGACACCTTTGGGAGGCTCGACCCCCAACTTCTGGAAGAGTTCAGGGTGCCTCATTGGCAGCTCGATCATTTCCCTGACAAGCTGGATTTCACGCCTGAGCCCACCTATATCTTCGTACGATACACCTTCAGGCGTCTTAATTTCTTCAATGGATTTTTCTTTAATGATAATTTCAGTATCTTTGGTAACAACAACCGGGCCTGCAGGTCTTGTAGATGCTACGACAAAAGTCAGAGGGTTATTTACAGTTTCAACCCTTATCTGCTGGCCTTTGTTCAGAGGTCTGCCCTCGATTATTCTCAGGATATAATGAGCCCCGCCCACAAGCCTTACAGGCTGGGATGGAGCAAGTGTAACCCTCTGAGCGTGTTTTGCCTGGACTTTCTGAATCGTAACCCTATCATCAATTCCAACCTTCGCATTGCTGCGCAGGTTTCCGTCGATTCTGATCCTGTTCTCCTGTCCGCGCTCGACATTCGGCCAGACAATTGCATAAGTCTTGGATTTGCCCGAAATTTCAATTATATCCCCGCTTACAAGCTCCATTTCCTGCATCAGGCGGGTATCAATTCTTGCAATTCCCCTGCCCACATCTTTATGATAAGCCTCAGCTACTCTCAGATTCATTTCTTCAGTCATTTATTTTCAACCCCGGTCTCACATATTTTCCAGTACTGCTGATTATTTTTAATCGTATATTCAACAAAACCCCTTTCTGCAAGGTCCATAAGATTAGACATTATAACGCTCGGATGAAGACGCAGATTATAGCAGAGGACAGCCGATGTAGCTTCATTTTTAAGAAGCTCGAACAGAAGCTCACATTCTACAGGATTTCTGGCAGCCCCTTCAATTGAGTCCAGGCATTTGTCCATCAATTCCATATATTCAACCTGCAGCTGTTTTTGCATTTGCACAAGCTCTTCCTGCCTTGCTTTGAGTTCCTGGAGCCTGTTACTTAGTTTCAGGAAGAAGCAGGACGATTCATTCCTAGCAATATTTTCTTTCTTCTCGACAGCAGATCCTTCCCCTTTTTTTTCCCTGTCAAAATTAATGTCCTGAAGAGACACTGTATATGCATAAGGTGATACGGACACCTCAAGTCTCATATTATTTGCAATATTGAAGTACTTGCGCCTCTGCTCATCCACACTGCATTCGATCAGCCCTGACTGTTCTAACAGGCTCAGATGACTGATAATCGCCTTTGGCCCTACCCCCAGCCTGCCTGAGATTTCACTGACATAGCATGGGCGGTTTGCAAGAAGCTGAATAATCTTCCTGCGGTTTTCATTCCCCAGGATGTCAAGTAGTTTTGCTGGGTCCATTTTTTCCCTCTGGTAATTATCGAAATGTTATGATGTATAATTAGCTATAAGTTTTGAATCTTATTTTTTATATATTTTAGCCATAATTATTATAATACATGTTTTATATTTGACACAGATTTAATAGTGACCCAGGCTTTTTCTGCAGTTCGTTTGAGTTGTTGTCTTCCTGCTACCCAATCTCCGGTAAAGAGAATTCACGATCCGTATGGAAGCAGTTACACAGAAAAATCTTCCTGGAACCCCTGGCCAGAACACTAACTATTATACGTGCGCAATAGTTAGTAACCATTAGTTATCAATATTATTATATAAAGTTTTCTGTTAAACTGGTAATGTCAGAAATTACCCGAAAATTTATCAGAAATTTTCCAGCAGTGCAGACTTGTTCAGCATTATCAGGACCTGGATTTGTTCAGGGTTATCGGCATATATATAGAAAAATCCAGGTCTGCACAGAGAAGAGGTTGTTTGCTAAAAAAGTGAATGAAAAAAGAATAGGTTATTAAAAACCTTATTCGTTAAAAAGCTTCATCGTTAAATCGCTTTAATTATCAAAATTTCATTCCCGTAATTTGAGGTTTCAGCAGTGATTTTCCAGGCAGGATAATATGTAGTTTGGCCTTTATATTCGCAGGGATAAGTGTCAAAACCGTTGAAGTAAATAAATTTGACATCAGTGATTCTGGTCCTTCCCAGTGAAAACATTGGCAAATTACCTTTCTGAGTGACAAAATTTCGGTTACTTACCTGCTGGATTATGTATTTACCCGAATCATTAAAACCCATCATTTGGGAACTTTCTATTTGTCTGGGTTCAAGATCTGTAGCATGACCGGTTAAGTTAAACATGCTTTCCGCAATTCCATTATTAGCAACAAGGAAACAAATTTCCCCGGTATATCTGTTATTATGAGACTCATTATAATACTCATCGGAGTTAATAAAACTGACATTCAGGGCGCTGGAAGAAGATCTACCTTGATACACAGGGAACTGATTTACAGGTATTGAAGGAACTTCAGTATCAAGAGTTATTCTTTGGTTTGTAAGGATGCTCCATATCCGTACAGTCCCTTTATAAGGCATATCCTCTTTCATGGGTGGATAATAATTAAAAGATTCATAGAATAAAGGCAGAGCAGCATAGTATAATACTGCCATGCCAATAATGATTAGAATTACAGTTTTTACTTTTTTCTGCATATGTATTAAACCTCCTAGGCAGATTCAATCCCGATTGCGATAGGATATTCCGAATGGTCTATGAGGTCGATATGCAGTTTTTCAGAAGAACCAGGCCCGGTAGCATAGTTAGCCCTTACTTCCTGTTCGAAAGTAAGGTTTCTATCCAAAGTAATTTCATACATGTAAATTCCGGGTTCAGCTCTAATCTCAGAAAAAGAAATTTCATTGAGAGGATTCAACGAATAAGTCTTGCAGAACATCGGTTCCTTATAGAAGTCCAGGATTTCGATACCTATCTCATGTGTTTTCTTATCTTCATTTTTCAGAAAGAACTGAAAAGAGTCTGGAGAAAATTTCTGCTCTAATTTTTCTTCGGTATCTTCGTTATAGTATCTGCATATAAGATGGACAACTTTTCCATCATATTTTTGATCCGTAGCTGCAACTCCATAGGAGAGTGTGTAAAAGTCAATATTAATTAAGCCGTCAATTGTATCGTTGCCTACTGCAAAAACTGCACTGCTTTCCGGCTTTCCGACAATGTATCCGGCATAGGTTGTTTGTGAGTTGGTAGTATTGGTTTCTTTCAGTTTCAGTTTTAAGTGCTTTCCCATCAGGCTTAGATTTACACTCCCGTTTGAAGCGGACTCCCTGAATCTTTGAGGGTTTACTATCACGGTTTCAAAATCCTCACAAGCCACAGGGACCTCGAAAGAATGTCTATCAAACACCAGTTCTTCAAATACGCTATTCTCATCGATCATGCAGCTTTTAATCTCTGAAGAACTTCCTGCGGAACCGGAGGCAAAAATGAATCTAAGTGGATTTAACGAGTGTTTCAGTCTCTCTCTGTCTTTTTCCCAGTCCATTATAAATACAGTGTGAACAGTTTTCCCGTCAGATACCTCAGAGGTAACTGCAATATTATACATCAGGTCTTCAAACTCTATGGAGCCGCTAAGTAAATCACCGCATACGTAGAAGGTTGCCTTACTTTGAGGTATTTCTTTAATATGCCCCGAGTAGCGATGTGATTTCCCCCCATTAAGTCTGGAAATCTCCTCGATTTCTACTTCAAAATTTCTCTCTAATAACCTGAGATTTACACTCCCGTTTGCAGCAGAGTTCTCGAATTCTTCAACGTCTATTGTAATAGTTTCAAAACCATCCCAATATTCATGGGACTCAAATGGAATATCCTGAACCTCAATCCTCTGAATGATATTATTACCAGAGGTCCCTGAAAGTTCCCGGAGCGACCTTTCACCTGAAGCAATTTTATCGGGTTGCGCTCCAGGACCTTCAGGAGTTTTAACTTTACTATTATCATCAGTTAAAACAAGAAATCCTGAGAGAGCAGCCAGAATCAGAAAGGCAGCAAGTACTCTTTCTGTACTACTTAATTTCATTCGAATCCCCCAACTCGGAAATAATAAATAACAAACTCTCCAATCAAATATAGATCTGCACTCTTTCTAGAAGAACTTTGTTCTATTACTTCATTCTTTTGTGGGTTTGTGCCCTGATGCCAATAAAAAGAATAAAGAAAAGGCAGGTCACTAAAGATAACTATAGAAAATTATGCTTAAAAGCTGTATAATGAAGAAAAGAGAAGGAGTTCTGCAGATGAATTTAAAGCAGAAGGCTTGATGAAAAAGATAAAGGTCAGAGGTTATCTCTGCTTCTTTGATTTTGATTTTTCTTTTTGCCTTTCCTTCTGCTGGTTAAAAACGGAGGGCAGATGGAGAGCATATGAACCTTCTTCCCTGATTGCCATAACAAGTTCTTTTCGCTCTAAAAGAGAATCCAGATTAAGTTCGTAAGAGCCGGGGCCGAGAATCCTTACGGACTCTACCCTGTTCTCATCAGTTTTACTTTCGTTTCCTAATTGTTGACCCCTGTCTTTTTCTCCGGATGCAAGGGCCTCGTCAATATTCCTGACAACCTCGTCCAGAGAGGCTTCAAGATCCAGTTTTTGTTCTTCCAGAGCGGGCCTTCCCTGGTTTTCCAAACCTTCTGGCTCTTTTTTCACATAGAGGAACTTATTCCAGCCGCAGTTCGGGCAGCCGCTAAGGACTACAGAATCTCCGTCTTCAAAAATGGTTCCGCATCTGGTACATCTATGGGGCATGAGTTCACCGGTAATTGATAATACAAACTTAATTGCTGCAGGATCTATAATCTTATAATGGATATCTTACTAGATCTGCGCACTTAGATACTTCTTAGATATGTATATCTAAGATACTTCTTAAATACGTATTTACTTAGATAGAGATCTTAAACTGATCATTAAATTGGCAACTTAAACAGGCAATTGGATTGAGTATGAGATTGATTCTTATAAGAAATTGACATCAACATCAGTATACATTGATACGTACATCAGTATACATTAAATAATATCTTAAGTAAATACCTTTAATAAATATGTATATTTGTATTTACAATTTTTTTATATAGTGATTTTAACAAAAGATTTGTTTTAACCGGAGGGCTTCCTGCCCTTATCGGCTGCAAACCTCCTGCTTTCAGTAGTCCTGCTTTCAGCAGGTAATTTCTGGGGAGATTATGTCTAGTTTTCCCGGTATCGAGTGTAACCTTGAAATGCAAACTACTGATGCCAGATTACTGGTGCACAGACTATCGACACACAAACAAGCAATAAATATTTTTATAAAAGTTTCCAATACTCCTTCCCGTCAATAACCTCAGAACGGGTTCTACGGACTCGGTCCATCTCTTCCATGACTTCCTGGAGCCTGCCAGGTTGGGTAATTTCAAAAACTACCGGATCAAGGGCGTGGTTTATGTAAAGGCTGTGTTTAAGGTCTTCAAGAGTCCAGAGCTTCTTAGGGTCTTTTCTCATGTTTTTTGTCAGAATACTTATCATGTCTTCCATAAAATTCCAGGGATAGACAATCCATGCCCAATCTTCAAGCCGCTCTCCTACATAATCAGGATCAATTTTCGAGCTTCCCAGGTATTGTAAGGAAGCGGTTCGAACCTCTTTGGGATTCCTGCCTTCTATGTAGGTTTTAGCACTGATCATACTCTCCCCTGTATCCACAATGTCATCAACGATAAGCACTTTTTTGCCTTCGATTACATTGTCTGAGAGAGGATACCGTATATAAGGTTCTCCGGTGTCAATAGCTGCAGACCCTATGTAATGTTCGATTTTAAGGCTGGACAGGTCATCGAGCCCAAGAAAATCACACAGCACACGTCCCGCAAACCAGCCTCCCCTGGCAAGTGCGATAATAACATCCGGCTCATATCCGGAGCTTTTGATTTCTCTTGAAATGTTTCGGCACAGGTTGTAAATGTAATCCCAATTAGTAAGCACACATCTAAACGATTCTATGAAAAACCCTCCCGGATCCGAAACCCGGTGCATTGGTCAGGAAATTAATTATTTCAGGAGCACTCATGTCCAGGCTCCACCTTCGAGATCATATAATTCAGACCATAGACTTTAAGTTTTCTTATCTTGTTAAAAAATAGTTCGGAAAAGGACTAAAAAGAAACACTTTAAGGCAAATTTGAAAACCTTACTGGCATATTTTGATGCAGTTAAGATATTATTTGAAAAAAGCCTTAAAGCTAAAGATATTTGATTACTGCTGCCGGAAATAAAAGGCTCAAGAGATCTTCCAGAAAGCAGAAAGGATCAAAAATAATTTTTCCGCAGAGAAGTGAATCTGGATAGTGAAAACAATGGACAAAATGTTGATAGACCTGCTCTTTATGTCCCAGAAAAGAAAGGACCTTTTGCTCCTCCTCAAGGAGGGAGGAAAAACGATAGAAGAAATCGTAGATCTCCTGAATGTTACCCCTACAGGGATGCTTCCCCAGATCAAAAAGTTAAAGGAGGATTTTCTGGTTTTGCAGGATGATAGAGAATACCGGCTTACCCCTCTTGCAGAAATTCTGGTTGAAAAAATGCAGCCCCTGCTTGACATTCTTGAAGTCATCGAGGAACATAAAGAATTCTGGCAGGAGCGTGATCTGAGTGGTTTGTCTCCAGCCTTCCTTGAGAGACTTAACGAACTAAAACCATATTCTCTTGTAAAACCCGATCCTGATAAAATTTTCGAGACTCCTGCAGTGTTTCTAAAAAATATAGAAAAGTCAAAAAACCTGCTTTCTCTGTCTTCAATATTCCATCCGGCACTTCCAGGGGTATTTCTCAGAACTGCAGATAAAAATACTGAAATTACTCTTGTAGTAACAAAAAGAATTTATGAAAGATTAAAAAACGACTTCGAGAAAGAACTGAAACTTTATCTGGCCAGAAAAAACAGGCGGCTTTTTGTTTGCACTGACGAAATAAAAATAGCTATGTTGACGAAAACTGAACATTTCATGATGGCTGATTTCCTTACTTGGAAAGGAGCTTATGACCAGGAAAGTATTATAAGTTTTGAACTCGCCCCTTTGAAATGGACTGAAGACCTTATTCTCCATTACAAAGACAAGGCTCAGGAGATAAAAGGATAAATTCGGACAAAAAAGTTATCAAGAGAAGGTTTTATTTCAACATATATTTTCCCGTCTCTACAGGCGAAAAAATGCCCTGATTTTTCTTTATAGAGGTTGCCGGTCTCATATCCTGAAGTATTGCATTCTTCGTAATCCAGAATCCTGATACTGAATCCCAGCCTGTAAAAGCTATTTTTCTTCAGCAGAGCGGAGTGATACTTCGGGGTACCGTTTAAAAAATGGAAGACTCTCTCAACACTCCAATCGTCCCACTTTACCAGTTTATCATATTCTTCGGGCTTGATTTTTCTGGCCCTTACTGTTGGAGTGCCAATAGGCTGCTGTTTAATTCTGACACTCCCGTTTTCAAGAACATCCATCGCCTCTGAGAGCAGTTTAATTCCGGTAGAGACCAGCTTTTGACCGGTTTCTTCGAGTGCCTCTCCAGAATTTATAAGGACACGTTCCTGGCAGATGATATCTCCCGTATCTTCTCCCTTATCCACGCAGTGAAGGGTTACACCGGGATTGAGTATATGATCATAGTATTCCCAGAACAGCGGATTGGGCCCTCTGTACTCCGGAAGGTACGAATAATGGATATTAATAGTACCATGTAAAGGAATACTGAAAACATTCTCTTTCAACAGGTGAGACATGGAATATATGACAATAAGATCAGGTTCCACACTCCTGACCCATTTTTCCAGATCCTTACTGTTCTCTTTTCTAAGATAATAGTAAGGGATTTGCAGTTTTCGGGAAAAAAGTCTCAGGCTCAAAGGATTTGAAGTCAGCGAGTAGTGAACACCTGTAAGGAACCTTCCTGCTGCTTTGAGAAACTTATCTGGTTCGTTTGCTGGGGCACAATCAACAATTCCCACAACTTTATGTTTTGATTCTATAATGGCTTGAAGAATTTGCGGAATGCCCTGTGTAATAACCACAACCCTCAATAGAATCCCACCTAAAATTTTATCGGATACCAGATGAAAACAAAACCTCTACAGGCACTTCTTTGAACCTTCCTTTAAACCTTTCTTTCAACCTTTCTTTCAACCTTTCTTTCAACTGCACTTCGTGCCAATCTTAGCCGCTTTTTACTAACTCAAATCGAAAAACTCCCTGAGTGCCGCTCTACTTACTCTTTAAATCCTTTTGGCAAAAATCGATTCGCTATAAAGAGAAAGATGTAGTTCATATAATTTCAAAATAACAGAGAAAATAAACATATTATTAAAGCTGCGAACAGAACTGAAGCTTAAGCAAAGGATAAATTCGAACAGGCTTATCTTTTTATCTATATATTAGAAGAATCAAGAGGGAGATAAATGAAAGAAAAAATAAATGGCAGGCCTGTAATAAATCACAGGTCTGTAAAAGCTGTGAGACTAATGGCAGTCCTGTTCGTTATCTTTACAGTTTCACTTTCCGGCTGTGTTGACGATGGACAAAACAATACGGATAACGAAACAGAAGGTCAAGTAACCGACGGCCAGAACACCAGCGAACAAGAATACATATACGGTACTGCAAACGTGGAAAGCATCGATATTCTGACTCTCGAATCTTTTCCCGTACAGATACACGTGATAGCAGAAGGCTATCTTCCTGATGGATGCACCGAAATCGACGAAGTAAACACTGAAAGGGAAGGAAACGTCTTCAATATCAATATCACGACAAAGCGCCCAAAAGATGTAATGTGTACCCAGGCTATAGAAGATTTTGAGAAAACAATTCCACTTGACGTGCAGGATCTCAAAGCCGGAAACTATACTGTAAATGTAAATGGGGTAACAGGATCATTTGAACTTGCCGTTGATAATACATTAGAGGAACTGCCGAGCCCCATGCCTCCGAGACAGCAGGTAGTAACCGAAGCTGGCAATGGAACAAGTATAAGCCTCGAAAATGAAGAGACATTTTATCTCAGGCTCCAAGAAAACCCTACCACGGGCTATTCCTGGGAACTTAACCTGAGCCAGGGACTCAGTCTGGTTTCGGATGAGTACTATACTCCAGAGTCTGAAGAAGGTGAAGAGCCTCTTGTTGGTGCCGGAGGAGTTCATCTTTGGGAAATCAAAGCCGATTCCGAGGGCAACCAGCAAGTAATGGCAATATATAAAAGATCCTGGGAAAATGAAACCGGCACTGAAGACAGATTTACACTTAGTGTCGAAGTGGTCTGAACTGCAGTCTTGCTTTTCATGCCTTTTCCTCCTTTTTATCTTTTATTAAGTAAGAGAAATATCAAGTTAGGAGGAATCCCAATTAAGAGATGGGGCATGAAAAAATACTTCCTATCAGCAGTCACCTCATTTTCCAGCGATCTCACGGGAGCCCCAGGGCTTGTTTTAAGTCTTTAAGGCAACTGTCGCAGATATACGACGTGCCTATCTGAGTACACCCAAGTATATTTACATCTTCCCTGTGTTCTTTTTCTTCGGGGTTTCCGGAATAGCTTTCGCAGTAGACTCCGCATTTTACTTCACAATAGGCTCCGCAAAACAAACATCTGGTCATAGTATAATGTGGGTCTCCGGCTTTCAAATATCTTTCCTGAAAATTCCAGGTTAACCAGCAAAACTAGAAATGAATAAAAACCTGAAAAAGGTAGGATTGAAACTGTGAAGCTTCTAAAGCAGATGCAAAGTTATCCGATTTTCCGGAAAGATTAATGGATCGAGCGAAAAGTATATAAGTAATCGTTAGTATGTTCAGGTAGTTGTCTCAGGCAAGGTGCCTGACCTATAAAACCCTGTAGCGGGGTGGGGTAGCCAGGAGATCCCGACGGGCTCATAACCCGTAGACCGATGGTTCGAATCCATCCCCCGCTATCAGAGAACTTTCAGATAACTCTTTTCCTGATAATTTTCCTTTTGGACAAAATAAAGCAAAAACCCTGTAGCGGGGTGGGGTAGCCAGGAGATCCCGACGGGCTCATAACCCGTAGACCGATGGTTCGAATCCATCCCCCGCTATCAAAACAATTCTTTTAGATATTGGTTTCATTTTTCTTTACCCGATAATTTGTATTATCTCAGGTTTTGTACCGTACCTCTATTTTTTATATCCGGGCACTCATTAATATCCAGTTAATCAATCCTATCTTATGCTTTCTATCGTACCTTTTTAAAGCGTCAGAAACTCAAAGGCTTATTAAGTAAAGATCACTTTCTTATACAGGATTAACAGGATTAAAATAAATTCAGAAAAGATCACCTTCCTATAAGGTAAAAATAAACGCAAGAAAAAGTAATCTCCTTGCATAGGCTAATAAACGGAACTTAAACTACCTTTTTATCCATTCTCAAAATTAAGCAGGACGATTCTCATATGGTAATGGAAAAACTCGGAGACTCCTTACAGGGGGCACTCAAGAAACTGATCGGCGCAGGGAGAATTGATGAGCGCACGGTCAACGAAGTAGTAAAGGATATTCAGCGGGCTCTGCTCCAGGCCGATGTTAACGTAAAACTTGTCATGGGGATGTCCCAGAGAATCAAAGAGCGTGCAATGAAAGAAGAACCTCCTGCGGGTATGAACCCGAGGGAGCACGTAATCCGCATCGTATATCAGGAACTGATGGAAATCATCGGGAAAGGAGCGGAAATTCAGCTCAAGCCCCAGACAATCATGATGGTGGGGCTACAGGGAAGCGGAAAAACCACGAGCACTGCAAAACTCGCCCGCTACTTCCAGAGAAAAGGGCTCAAAGCAGGAGTTATTGCCGCAGATACATTCCGTCCTGGGGCTTACCACCAGCTTAAGACTCTCTCTGAGAAACTCAATGTGGCTTTTTACGGAGAAGAAGGAAACCCTGATGCTGTCGAGATCACCAGAAACGGGCTTAAAGCGCTTGATAAATATGATATAAAAATCGTAGATACTGCAGGTAGACACGCCCTTGAAGCCGACCTGATAGAAGAAATGGAACGGATTCATGCTATCGCAAAACCCGACCACAAGTTCATGGTTCTGGATGCAGGCATAGGGCAGCAGGCAAGCCAGCAGGCTCACGCGTTCAACAACTCTGTAGGGATCACAGGCGTTATCATCACAAAGTTGGACGGGACAGCAAAAGGTGGTGGAGCGCTTTCGGCAGTTTCCGAAACAAAAGCTCCGATTGCTTTTATCGGAGTTGGGGAAACCCCGGAAGATTTTGAAAAGTTCGAAGCTGACAGGTTTATTTCAAGGCTGCTCGGAATGGGAGACCTCAAGAGCCTGATGGAAAAGGCAGAGGAGAGCCTGAGCGAAGAAGACGTAAATGTTGAAGCCCTGATGCAGGGACGCTTCACCCTGAAGGATATGTACAAGCAGCTCGAAGCAATGAATAAGATGGGACCTCTGAAACAGATTATGTCAATGCTCCCTATGGGCATGGGTGGAATGGGAGGCGCGAAGTTCTCGGATGAAATGTTCCAGGCCACCAGTGACAAGATGAAAAATTACAAGATAATCATGGACTCAATGACAGAAGAGGAAATGACAGATCCTAAACTTATAGGCGGCTCAAGGATCAAAAGAATTTCGAGGGGCTCAGGCTGCAGTCCCGAAGATGTAAGAGAGCTTCTGAAGTACCACAAAACCATGCAGACGGCTCTGAAAGGTTTCAGAGGCGGAAAATTCAATATTCAGAAGATGATGAAGAAAAAACTCGGGATGTAATAATCCCGGGACTTTTTTCTATCGTTTTTATATTTTGATTATTTTTGCTCTTTTTATGTAATTCTTAGAATTTACAGGATTCTTTAAGATAACCCCGACTCTTTTTAGAGATTTAGAGATTTTTTTCTAAATTACAGAAGTGTCAGTACTGATTGATCAGTACTGATCACAAACCTCAAAGAAGTTCATAAGTAACTTTTCTCCCTGCGCGGTGTGGGAAACCTCAGGATGCCATTGGACACCATAAATCGGTTTTGTGGGATGGCGCATGGCTTCAATTTCACAAACATCTGAGCGGGCAAGGTGGATAAACCCTTCAGGAAGAATGGCAACCTCATCTGCATGAGAAGCCCATACAGTTGTTTTTGGGCCAAGTCCCCTGAGTATGTCATCTTCTTCGAGGACCTCTATTTCAACCTCGGCATACCCGCCTTTTTTTCCTGCATGGACATGACCTCCGTAAGCAAGCGCAATTGCCTGGTGTCCGAGGCAGATTCCAAGAATAGGGATATCAATTTCCCGGATGTAGTCAGAGCAGAGGCCTGACCTTTCCATATCCGGCCCTCCGCTCAGGATTAGCCCGTCAGGCTTCTCCGCCAGAATATCCTCTACAGGGGTTATATTGGAAATAATCTTTGTATCCATGTCAAGGTCCCGAACAGCCCTGTGAATAAGGTGGCAAAACTGTCCGTAGTTGTTTACAACAAGGATTTTTAATTCTCTCATAGTTTTTTCCGTTCCTGTTTACAAATGTGAAATGGTTCTTACGCTCTAAGCTTATTCTATTAGCCCATGTTATCCTATTTTAATTCTTGTATCTTCCTGGCTTCGCTTCAGCACTTTCTTATTCTTCACATCCGCATTTCAAGGTTCATGCAGCTATCTCAGAAAAGAGAAAATACATCCAACAAAGAGAAGGTGTCCCAACAAAGAGAAAATACGTATGGGCAGTTATCGAAGGAATGAAATCAGACATGACAATCTAACTATAATGAACTATCCAACCACGAACTGTCAAATAAGAGAAAACTTTAAGAGCTGAGCACTATAGTACATAGATGTACAAATTAGTCCAATGGGTGTTATCTAAACCCAAAGAAGTTGTGAAGCTGCACAGGATCAGGGCTTGAATAAGTTTAAATATAAGATGCGTGCTACTATGTGACATACTAGCACGCTAGAAAGAATCAATTGATAAAATCAATAAAACTTACAAATAAAGTAAATTAGTTCAGAACTTAGGGGAACTACCATGTCAGAGATTGGCAAAAAAATACGCATAGAAAGGCTGATGAATCGGGAGAGCAGAAACATGGTCATTATTCCCATGGACCATGGGATCTCCGACGGACCCATTGAAGGGCTTATTAATATTACCGATACAGTTAATAGGGTTGCCGAAGGAGGAGCAAACGCAGTTCTTATGCAGAAAGGAATGGTCAGGTACGGACATAGAGGATACGGTCATGATATCGGGCTTGTTGTGCATATCAGTGCCTCTTCTATACTGAGCCCCGACCCCAACGCTAAGGTGCAGGTCTGTACTGTTGAGGAAGTGATAAAAATGGGAGCTGATGCAGTTTCAATGCATATCAATGTAGGGTCCGACACGGAAACCGACCAGCTCGAAAAGCTAGGGACAATCTCCAGGGACTGCACGGAATGGGGTATGCCTCTTCTTACTATGATGTACCCCAGAGGCAAAAAAATCACAAATCCTCACGACCCTGTAAATGTGGCACATGCTGCCAGGATTGGAGCCGAACTCGGGGCTGACGTTGTAAAAACCGTATACACCGGAGATCCTGACAGTTTCAGAGATGTGGTAAGGGGCTGCCCTGTGCCTGTAGTAATTGCAGGTGGACCGAAGACCTCAACCGACTTCGAGCTTCTTGAAATGATTGACGGAGCAATGGAAGCCGGAGCTAGAGGAGCTGCAATCGGAAGAAATGTGTTCCAGCACAGGGATCCGGTCAGGCTGACCAGGGCTATTTGCGAAATCGTACACCATAGAAGGCCTGTAGAAGAAGCTCTTGAGCAATTAAAGTAAAGAGACATTAAGAAAAGGGTGCTGAGAAGCAAAAACTAAGCCCGAAATAAAAAATAAAAACCGAAAATGAAAGTACCGGAGTAAGGCCGGAGTAAAAAACAGAATTTATGAACGGGGTTGAAAGCCTTTGAAAAAGAAAAGCGTCTGGATAAAAGCCGATGAAGGCGGATGGGAAGAACAGAAAGAGAGAATCACGACAGGCCTGGAATCCGGAGCCGACTGTGTACTTGTAAATCCGGGAGATGTAGAGAAAGTCAGGGAACTCGGAAACATTACAGTAGCAGCCTTTGCCCGTGACAACAAGTCCGGAGCTGATATCGTGGTAGTGGGAAAGAGAGGAGAAGGTGACGGGACAAAACCCCTGCCCGCGGAGCTTCCGGGTTCTTTTGATGTAAACGCAGCAACCCTGCTCATGGATAAAGGCGTGAACGTAGGCGGATATGTGGTCATCAAGGATAAACACTATGAACGCTTCGCAGCCGAAATGGGAAAGATCTGCGATTATCTGCTTGTGACAGGCACTGACTGGAAAGTTATTCCTCTCGAGAACCTGATAGCCGATCTCCAGCGCGAGAAAGTAAAGATTATCTTCGGGGTAAAAAGTGCTGAAGAAGCAAGGCTCGCCTTCCAGACTCTTGAAGCAGGAGCTGATGGAGTTCTCCTTGACAGCGGAAACCCTCAGGAAATAAAAGATACGATCAAGGCTGCAAGAGAACAGGAAAGCGAAAGCGCCGAACTTGAAGCTGCAGTGGTAACCAGGGTAGAACCCCTTGGAATGGGAGACCGGGTTTGTGTGGATACTTGCAACCTCATGCAGCGCGGAGAAGGCATGCTTATAGGTTCGCAGGCAAGCGGGATGTTCCTGGTAAATTCAGAATCCGAGGAGAGCCCTTACGTGGCAGCCCGCCCCTTCAGGGTAAATGCAGGTGCAGTTCATTCTTACATTAAAATAGGGGATAAAACCCGCTATCTTTCGGAACTCCAGACCGGAGATACCGTAACTATTGTAGACTCGAAAGGAAAACAGAGGGAAGGTATAGTTGGCAGAGTCAAGATCGAAAGCCGCCCTCTAATGTTAATTGAAGCAAGAGCCAGAGACAGGACTTTAACTGCAATCCTGCAAAATGCCGAAACCATCAAGCTTGTAGGAAAGGATGGAAGCCCGATCTCAGTTGCAAAACTGAAGAAAGGAGACGAGGTCCTTGTCCGTCTCGAAGAAGGAGCCAGACATTTCGGCAAAAAAATACAGGAGACAATCATAGAGAAGTAACTTATTATAAGCTTCTTATTCAAAAGCTTAAAACGCAGAAGCTCGATAAACAGGCAGATTATCCAACACAGGTAAATCACTGGTTACAGGCAAAATACCCAGTTACAGACAAATAAACAGCTCCCGGATTCGGAGAAAGCATGACCCACATAGGCCCATTTGACCTTGAACAGAAAACTGCGGTTGTTGCAGTAATTCTCGAAAAACCGATTGATTCCTCAAAAAAAGCAGCCGAAAAAGGAACCGATATTCTTGAAGTCCGGTTGGACTTGCTGGGAGTCAAGGACCTGGAGAGAGCTGCAGAAACAGTAAGGGAAATAAAGTCTGAAACAGGGCTTCCTGTAATCGTTACTAACCGTTCCAGGAAGGAAGGAGGAAAATGGGAAGGAAAAGAGAGAGAAAGAACCGGACTTCTTACAGGGCTCCTTTCTTTTAAAGATGGACCGGATAAAAACGGACCTGATGCAGTTGATATCGAACTCTTTGCAGATAGGGAGGAAAGAGACAAAGTTATAAAAGTGGCAAAAGAGTACGGAAAAACCGTAATTGTGTCTTCCCATGACTTTTTAAAAACTCCTTCTCTTCAGGAAATGAAAGCAATTCTTGAAGAAATGTTTCTTTCTGGTGCAGATATTGCCAAACTTGCAGTGATGCCCCAGTCAATGGAAGATGTCCTTAATCTTTTGCGAGTTACGCTGGATTTCAGGGGTGCGGGAAAGTCAGTATGCACTATTGCCATGGGGGAGCAAGGAAAACATACAAGAGTAATTGCGCCTCTTTACGGTTCAGTCCTGACATATGCTTCGATGGAAAAGGATTCAGCCGCAGCCCCGGGTCAGCTTCCTGTGGATGAAGTAAAGAAGATAATGGAAATGCTAAAATGAAGCAAGTTTTTGGTGTATTTGGAAACCCTATAGGGCATTCCCTTTCCCCTGCCATGCATAATGCAGCGTTTTCAGCCCTTGGAATGGACTGCATCTATCACGCTTTCAGAGTCAGGCCGGAAAAACTGGAAAAAGCAATCCTCGGAGCAGAAGCTATGGGGTTTGGAGGGCTTAACCTGACAGTTCCATTAAAAGAGGAGGCTCTGAAACTGGACTTTATCAAGCCTGATCCCCTTGCAAAAAGAATTGGAGCAGTAAATACTGTAATCTTTGAAAAAACAGGAGAAATTCAGGGGTACAACACCGATGGATTGGGAGCAAGGCAAGCACTCCTGAATGCTGCAGTGGAAATTGAGGGGTCCAGAGTGGTGATCGCAGGGGCAGGAGGAGCAGCAAGAGCGGTCGCTTTTCAGCTTGCAGCCGATGGGGCCGATATCACAGTAATAAACAGGACCGAAGAAAGGGCACTCGAACTTGCAAAAGAGATCTCGGCTGAAACCCTTCCGGGAAAAATAAACGGTGCCGGGCTTTCAGGGCTAAAAGAATTGTTGCAGGATGCAGATATCCTGATCAATACCACAACTCTCGGGATGCACCCGAACACAGATACAACTATTGCAACAGCAGAAGAACTTCACAGCAGCCTTACTGTTTTTGACATCGTTTATAACCCGCTTGAGACCAGGCTTTTAAGGGAAGCAAAGGCTGCCGGAGCAAAAACCGTAAGCGGGGTTTTAATGCTCGTGTATCAGGGAGCAGAAGCTTTCAAACTCTGGACAGGAGTTGAACCTCCAATAGAACTCATGAAAAAAACCATACTGGAGGCTCTGCAGGCTTGAACACGGATCTTGAGACCGGAATAATGAAGGCCGAAAAAGATCAGTGCCATGCGCTGCAAAACCATACAAGAACCCAAATATGGAACCCAGATCTGGAAAAACAGAATTTCGGAAAAACGAAGGTTCTGATCCTTGGCGGAACCGGAGAAATGGGGCAGTGGTTCACTCGTTTTTTTAAAGAAAAGGGCTATGAGGTTACTGTATGGGGAAAAGGGGGCAAGGTGGAAGTCGCCAGGAGACTGGATGTGCCTTTTGCTTCGGACCTTGAAGCAGTTATCCCTGAAAGTGATATAGTAATCGTATCCGTCCCTATCAATGCAACGGAAGAAACTATTGCAGGGGTTGCCCCAAAGATGAAAGCAGGCAGCCTTCTTATGGACTTTACCTCCATCAAGGTAAAGCCTGTAGAAGCTATGCAGAGCTTTGCACCCGAAAATGTTGAGATCCTTGGAACACACCCTATGTTCGGCCCCACAATTCCCACAATCCGGGGGCAAACCGTAATCCTTGTTCCGGTAAAAGGGCGTTCTGAAAAATGGTTTCCGATAATCAGGCAGCTTTTTGAGGAAAACGGTGCACACGTTGAAATCACGACCGCAGTCGAACATGACCGGCTGGTCTCGGTAGTGCAGGGTCTTACTCATTTTGCTTATATCTCTATAGGGGCGACTATTAACAGGCTTGACTTTGACATCAAGAAATCCAGAAAATTCGTAAGCCCGGTTTACAGTATAATGCTTGACTTTGTGGGCAGAATTCTTGGACAGAATCCCTACCTCTACGCCCTGATTCAGATGGAAAACCCGGGTGTTCCGGAAGTGCATGAGGCATTTATAAAGGAATGTGAGGAACTATCCAGCCTTGTACGGGCTCATGATGAAGAGGGCTTTGTAAGAAAAATGAAGGCTGCTGCCCGAAAATATGATGATACATCCCATGCCCTGCACAGGTCGGACAAACTTATTAATTCCAGGATAGCCGAATACGAGACTATCCTTAACTCTGTCGGAAAAGTCTGCGGTTTTTCTCACATTTACTCCGGAAAAGTCCATGTAGGTAGAGTGGAAAAGGTGGGGCCGAACGAGATAGTTCTTACAAAACTGGTTTCGAAAGGTACTGCTCCTAATATCAAAAACAAATTCATAAAACTCAAGCTTGAAAACCTTCGACTTCTTTCGGAGTCCGAGTTGAGGGAATGGAGAAGAAAAAATCTGAAACATTCGATCCGGGATATTTCAGTCCTCATCCCTGAAAGTGCCGACCCTGAGATAGTTCTCGGAGCAGTTAATACAAACAAGCATCTTGCAGATTGTCAAATCAGTGATATCTATAACTGGGCTAATGAGACAGTATCCGAAAAAAACTTAAGTGAGACAAAAAAGCTAGGAGTGACTTATAGGATAACTATTTTTGGAGACTGTAACGCAGATTATGTCGAAACTGAAGTGACAGTCCTCCTTTGCGGGCTTGGGTGCCGGATAAGAGAGAAAAACCTGAAGCGTGAGAAATGAAAGAGATATTTCCTAAAACTGTGACTTAATGAGCAGAGAAACCGATATAAACAATAAATAAATAAATACAAAACATAATGTCTCAGGTCAAATGGAAAATTTCTCTTTTATTTGCACTTATCACTCTTACTATATTTTTTTCACTTCTTTTAAGCGGTGATAAGTTTATTGAAAGCAATGGAAATGCAACGAACGCCACAGCAGTAGCTGGAGTTTCAAGCGAAAATCAGGTCACATATCTCATAAATAGGCTGGAAACTGGTGACCGTGAAACAAGATTAAACTCAATAGCTGAACTTGGAAAATTCGGAAAGCTGGCAGCAAACGCTCTCATTGAAAGGATTGAAAATGTTGAATCGATTGAGGCCGGAAATTCAAGCTCGGGAGAAATAAAAAGTTATATGCTTCTCGCACTTCTTGAAACCGGAGATGAAAGAGCGGAAAGTACTCTTTCAGGAAACTTTGAAGAGAACGGGGCTTCAAATAGGACTGCAGCTGATGAAGCCGGAAAACAGAGTCAGGGAGAAGTTCCAAAAGATATTATGCAGGCTATAGAAACAAAAGATAAAGCCATGCGAGAGAGCCTTGCAAGATCCCTTAATATGGAATACGGAAATGACACGGATATTCTTGAAGAGGCTCTAAAAGCTGAAGAACAGAATTCTACGCTCTATACTTCCTTTGCACTTTCAAAAATTGACCCTGAAGAACCGGGGAACGAAACTGAAAAACTCCTTAACGCTCTTAAAAGCGAAAATGGATACGTAAGAGTTGCAGCTGCAATGGCTCTTGGACAAGAAAAGGAAAAAGCTGCAACAGACCCCTTACTGAAAATGCTTACCAGGGACTACCCTCTGGCAAAATATAGCGCATCTATGGCACTTGGAGAACTCGGAGATGAAAAAGCCGTAGATACCCTGATGATGGAATTAAAAAATAACGAGAAAGATTACATCAGGAGCAGTATTGCAGTCTCCCTTGGAAAACTAGAAGCAGAAGAAGCTGTACCATATCTTATCGAGAGACTGAGAGACTCAAAGGCTTCGGTAAGGAGTAATGCAGCCCTTACGCTTGGTAGAATGGGAAATGAATCGGCAGTAGAGCCGCTGATAGACGTTCTGGCGAGCGGAAAAGAAGCTGAAGGAAGAAGAAAAGATAACCTGAACGCAAATGCAGATGTCCGAAAAAGTGTTGTCCTTGCCCTTGGAGGAATAGGAGGCCCAAAGGCTACGGAAACATTAACCGGAGTGCTAACCGATGATGGGGAAATGGTTGAAGTAAGGGTAGCTGCAGCCTCAGCTCTTGGAAATATAGGAAGCCCTGAAGCTGTAAGTACCCTTAAAATGGTGTTTGACAATCAGACCATGAATATGGGCATAAGAAACGGAGCCCTCCTTGCTCTTGGAAAAACTAAAAATCAGGAAGCTGCAGGGTTTTTCATAAAAAAACTGGCAGATAAAGACTTTGGAGTTAGCGCTAGAGAAGCCCTTATAAATATGGGAGAACCGGCGGTTGAGCCTCTTATAGAAAACCTGAAAACCGAAGACCTGAAAATTAAGGATGAAACTGCCCTGATTCTTATTGAAATTGGGGACCCGAGAGCAGTTGAGCCCCTTATTCAGGCTTATCAGTGATTTAGAGCTATCAGTAATCAAAAACCTGAAAGTCCTGAAAAAACTCAAAAAAGCGGCTGAAAAAGCCGCATTCTTTTTTACTCAGATAATTCTTTACTCGAATTTTACTCTGGTATTTTACTCGGGTGTTTTCATCCATACGGATTATTCATGTTTTCATCCGGGGATTATGCATGTTTTAGATTATCCGTGTTTTTTGAGAACAAAGGTTCAGAAAAAATTAAAACAAGTTAATAATTTAAATCAAACTTATAAGATCTTCCAGTGCAGCCTTTGGATCTGCAGCTTTAACAATTCCAGAAGCCAGAAGCACACCTTCCGAGCCAAGGTCAAGGGCTGCCCTGAGGTCTTCACCTTTTGAGATTCCGGCTCCACAAAGCACTTTTACTTTATGATTGACTTTTGCTACTGCCTCAACAGAACCACTAACAACTTCAGGGTCGGCTTTTGAGACCGGGATTCCGCTGCCTATAAGTTCAGGAGGCTCGATTGCAACATAATCCGGACCAAGGACTGCTGCTGCTGCTGTTGTAGGGACGTTATTCGTACATATCACTGTCCTGAGCCCGAATTCTTTTGCCGCTTTCAGAGAAGCTTCGATTTCTGCAAGAGTCAGACGCCTTTCGGAATGATTGATCAAAGTCCCGACAGCTCCTGCTTCTTTTATGCATTTTCCGAAGATATGGCCAGTAAAGCTTCCTGCGCCTATTCCATCCAGATGCTGGGAAAAGACTGGAAGCTCAACCTCGGAAGCTACCCTGTAAATATCCGGGAGCTGAGGAGCTACCGCAATCTCGATACCTGATTCTTCGGACACGATTTTACAGGCTTTTGCAATATCAACTGCTCCCTGACCTGTGCCCTGTATATAGGTCTTATAGTTCAGTAAAATGAATGGTGAACTCAAGAAAGATACCCTCCTGAGAAGTGAAAAGAAAGTGAAAAATAAAAAGCGTGGAAATCCACACTTTCGTTGAGAGTTTCTGCCGGAGGTTTTGCCGTAACTTTGTTATTAGCGGTTTATTAGCTGTTTCTAACACTTTTAACAACAGCCGTTTTAGCAGTTTCTCCGGCAGCTTTTTAGGAAATATTCGAAACCTGCTCAGAAGTCTGTCATGACCCTGAACTGGTCGATCTCTGGCTTGTTAAGACTATTAATGAACTGCTCAGCCATTTCCCTGATGTCTTTTGCATTGGTGATAGCGCGTCCGACCACAAGGATGTCAGCACCCTGGCTAAGAGCAACAGGTACCTTGTCAAGGCGTACTCCGCCTGCAACTGCAACCAGAGCCTTTGGAGCAATCTTTTTGATTTCTTCAATGTTGCCCCAGGCATGTTCTGTGCCTTCGATATCAATTCCACGGTGGAGTTCGATGACATCGGGCATGACCTTAAGCTGCTTCAAGACCGAAATCGGGTCGTGCTGGTTGAGAGTATCCATTACCGCATAGATACCTGTCTTGTGGGCTTCTTCAATGAGCTTGTCAATGGTGCTAATAGGGGCAAGGGCTGAGACTACAATAGCATCGCCTGCAGCATCTGCAACCATTCTGGCTTCAAGATTTCCGGTGTCCAGAGTCTTCAGGTCAGCAACAATGAAAGCATCTGGCCTTACCTGCCTTATCTTGGAAATTACATCCATGCCGTAGCGCTTGATAAGGGGCGTGCCTGCCTCGATAATGACGTGGTCGCTCTTAGGGATATCCGAGATAGCCGAAAGCACGAACTCGATGTTAGGGTTGTCAAAAGCAATCTGCAGGTATGGTGGGTCCCAGAGCCTTGTGACTTTGAAGCCCATGATAGCGTGTGTGGACTTGTTGCTTTCTTCAAGCACAGTGTCGATGTCAGGGAAGCCTTCAAGTGCTCTCTTGATTGCGAGTTTTGTGGCTCCGTAGTTGTACCTGTAGATCTTATTGTAATCCTGGGCTTCAGGGTGAATAAAGACACTTACTACAATGACAATGTCCTCAACCTGATCCTTAGGGATAACTCCTTCTTCTACAGAGTCTGCTACCGCCTTTGCAACAGCTGACTGGGCAGGTCCGAAAATCCTTGCTGCCTGGTCCATATTCTTTACCGTAACCTTCGGGATAATAAGAGTAGAAGGTTTTGGAGGCAGATTGGGCCTGATAACGGAAAGGAGAGGAGTATGTCCGGCTGAAAGCTGCGTAAGGCCGTTTGCGAAAGCCTGCCCTACAGGACCTCCTTTGTCTCCTATCATCAAATCAATATGGGCAAGTTCTGAGCCCTGCCCCATTAATGCTTCTCCTATCTGAAACATGTTTGACCTCGTAAATTGGTAAATATGAGATGCAGATTACTGATAACATATACTGTGCAGAGTATTGAGAATATATACTATGTAAAGTATGATAGCTGTGTACCTTAAATGAATCTGTCATCGAATTCAGGTTAAAAGTAACCCTTTTGCTGCTTAATGCCAGCTTTATATAAATAATCTCGTATCCTCCATAAGGGTTTTCACCCCTGTACAGAGCCTTATGAATTCGATTCTATAACTAAAAGTAGTTCGGGAAACTCCCAATCAGAGGAAAATTTTAGGGCACATATCGTTCAGGACGCAAATTCCACACCTTGGAGATATAGGCCGGCAGACATTTTGCCCGAATTTTACAAGCAAAATATTTACGTGCCTCCAGTACTTTTGCGGCAGGACTTTTTTTAACTCTATTTCGGTCTCATCAGGATTCTTTGTCACTACCAGCCCAAGCCTATTAGAAATCCTGTGAACGTGCGTATCGACAGCAAGTGCGTCTTCTTTAAGGAATGCATGCGCAAGTACGCAGTTAGCTGTTTTCCTGCCGACTCCGGGAAGTTTAAGGAGAGTCTCCATATTATCCGGAACCTTGCCATTGTATTCCTCCAGTAAAATTCTGGAGATTTCCTTTATCCTTCCGGCTTTGACCCTATAAAAACCCACATCTCTTATGAGTGCTTCAATCTCCTCAACATTAGCCTCGACCATTTCCTCAGGGGTTGAGAACTTTTCAAAAAACCTTTTTGCTGCAGGATAGGTTACGTCATCCCGGGTCCTGTGGGACATAACAGTTGAGATTAATGCGAAAAAGGGTTCCCTTATGTCTACAGTGCAACCGTCCGGATAAAGTTCGAAAAGTCTCTGCATGAGTTCATCAATATCCATGCCCAAAGTTAGTATTCTCTTAATATAAAAATACAGGATTAAAGATATAATTAATTCATTAATTTAAAAAACGAAAACAGACGTTTTAGAGAGGTCTGAGTTAAAGATAAAAAATATAGAAAAGGTAAGAAATGAAAAAGAACTTTAAAAGAGAAGTGGAAAGTGCTTAAGAAGCCAAGGTCCGGATTCGAACCGGAATGGTATCGCTCTGCAGGCGATTGCGTAGCCGCTCCGCCACCTTGGCACAAAGTGGATTCTTTTAAAGCACTTTATTGAATATATAGTTTTAGGTCAAATCGGTTATAATAGAAGAAAAAAGCCAAGATCCGGATTCGAACCGGAATGGTATCGCTCTGCAGGCGATTGCGTAGCCGCTCCGCCATCTTGGCATTTTTGAGCACGTATTAGTCGTGTAGATGCAATTAAAGTAATTTCTTATATATAAATATTTAGCTTACGGCAATAAATTTCAAAGAATTTGATAAACACATTAAAAAATAAAGTGTAATCTCCAAGAAGGAGAAAACCAAATTAGGATGGAAAAATCATGGTATATGCAAGTGATCCTGCCAGAACTACCATAATTATGACAAGCAGGATGACCAGGAAAGTAGGCAGGAGTACAGCCATCGCGGATTTAACCATACTTACATCATGTACGATCATACCGCCCAGAATATAGAGGTATATTCCATAAAACCCGAAGATCCAGCCGATAAATGGAATCCAGGAAAGCAGCAGCACAGCAGTCGCATAAGATACGAACCTCACAGTACCTTCATAGCTTCCTTTGCCCCCAAGCACTTTATAAATAATATAAAGTATTGCAGCTCCGATAATGATAGAAATAATACCCATAATGGGCATCATGATCGCGACCATAAGTGAAGTAGAAAGACCGTATCTTCCAGTACCCATCATTCCATATCCGTACATGCCTCCCATCATTCCGCGGTTAAAAAGTGCGGTCAAAAGTCCGTATATAAAATAGCTGATTGCTGCAAACGTGAGAGGCTCAGCATACCCTCCAGTCGTTGGCATTTTTCTATAAAAATCAGATGGCTTTTGTATAACTTCTTTCCAGGTTTCGATGTAATCCATAGTTTATCCCAATAAAAAATAGGTAGAGTCTTTATAAAAGGATTTGTAAGGAAGGAATGAAAGTTTGTTCCCAGATTAAGAAGGGAATTCAAAAAAGCAAGTTAGAGATAAAACAAATCAGGATAAATCAGGGTTCAGTCTGGACTCTTTTTTCAGCTATGCTCTTAAGATCCAATCTTCAGATCGCATCTCAGAGGCCATTAATTATACGAAGCGATACCGTTGACTGAAAGGAATTTGAAGTCTGAAAAGCGATCACCTCAACGTTTTCAAGAAATAATCAAGTATTCAAGCATTTTTGTAGTGTATAATTATAAATTGTGCAAACTATAATTTCCTTTGCATAGGGGGTTTATGTATGAAAGGAAATGAAAAGATGGTCGAACATCTAAATGCTCGTTTAACTGAGGAATTGACTGCTATCAACCAGTATTTTGTTCATGCTGAAATGTGTGAAAACTGGAATTACAAGCGACTGGGAGAAGAAATCGAAAAGCGCGCCATTGTCGAGATGAAGCACGCTGAAAAGTTGATAGAGCGTATCCTCTTCCTCGAAGGGAAGCCTATCGTCAGCAACTTAAACGAAATGACTATCGGCTCCTTTGTGCCGGAGATGCATGAAAGTGATCGCAGGGCCGAAGATGGGGCCATTAAAGGCTACAACGACAGTATCCGCCTGGCATCAGAAATAGGAGATAATAACACTAAAGTGCTTCTCGAGGCGATCCTGAAGGAAGAAGAAGAACATATAGACTGGATTGAGGCGCAGCTCGACCAGATCAACCAGATCGGTATCCAGAACTATCTGGCGCAACAGATCTATGAATAAGGACTAATAACTGCTGTACTTCTGTTTTTGAGATATCCCTGGGGCCACCTGTGAAAAGCCATGGTAAAGAGTAAAAATTTCCAATGCCCCAGGATATCTAGAGAGATTTATCCAATGGGAAAAAAAACATTATACTTTTAGAATTTTTTTACGAGAATCAGTAAGATTGATTAATAAAGTTTGCCAGACCAGCAAAAGGCGGCAGCATGTACTTCTACAGCCTCAAAAAGAAGGCTAATGTAGAGAGATACTGATACTAAGCTTCGCTCAACAGACAAAAAGTGTACTAAACAGAGAAGAAGCTTCAAAGAATAAAACAACAGTAATAATAAAATCAACTGAAATAGCAAAACAACGTCAAGAAACGATGTCAAAAAATGATGTCAAGAAACGATATCAAAAAACATTATCAAAAAGCAGTTTCAAAAAACATTATTAAAAACTAGCGTCAGAAAACAAAATATTCAGGAAAAACAATATTAGAAAACAATATTAGAATAGGTTTGAAAGTAGTATAGGTTTGAAAGTAGTATAGGGTGAGTTTGGCAGCGATCCAGAGTTCCCGAAGGCTCGCACACTTCAGTACAGTAAGGAACGTGGACAGGCTTATCTTCTGTGTTCGGGATGGGTACAGGAGTTTCCCTGCCGCTATGGCCGCCAGA
>NZ_WJBI01000006.1:58027-58587 GCF_020804225.1 Methanosarcina sp. DH2 | reverse complement strand
CGCTCAGGGAAATATAGCTTCTGACTGCGTTGGCGGCCAGATAAGCTCGGACAGCCACGAAGTCTCTCAGCTCAATGAGCTCAAGATCGACCTCGATGCAATTGCAGTAATTGCCCACTACAAAGGGAACAGCAATATCATCATGGATGAGCAGATGCCCATCTTCGGAGGATACGCAGGCGGCATTGAGGAAACCACAATTGTTGACATTGCAACCCACATCAACGCCTTTGTTATGAGCACTGCCAGCTGGCACCTGGACGGTCCGGTCCACATCCGCTGGGGCTCAACCAACACGAGGGAAACCCTGACTATCGCAGGCTGGGCATGTGCAACAATCTCCGAATTTACTGACATGCTCTCAGGAAACCAGTACTACCCATGTGCAGGACCATGTACTGAGATGTGCCTCCTCGAAGCTTCAGCCCAGTCTATTACTGACACGGCATCAGGAAGAGAAATTCTCTCAGGTGTTGCAGCAGCAAAGGGTGTAGTAACAGACAAGACCACAGGTATGGAAGCCAGAATGATGGGAGAAGTAGCAAGGGCAACCGCAGGTA
>NZ_WJBI01000006.1:0-58017 GCF_020804225.1 Methanosarcina sp. DH2 | reverse complement strand
GAACTATGCAAGCGCACCAGCTGGAAAGACTTTCCAGGAATGCTACGATGTAAAGACAATAACCCCAACTGACGAATACATGCAGGTCTATGACGGAGCAAGAAAGAAGCTAGAAGACCTGGGACTTGTATTCTAAGCCGAAAGTTTATATTTGGTGTTCAGTCAATTAAGTCCGGGAATTCCATTCCCGGATTAGTTTTTACTGACCAGTCATCTACCGAACCAGTCATTTCTATAGAGTCAACCGTTTCAAACAAATGTACTGTTTCTTTTGCGGACTGGCTATATCTAGTTCCGGAGCGGCAGTTCTTAGTATGTCTTTTTCAGAACCTCTGGTACAGTAGTACATATGTTCTAATCTCCCTCATGTTTGCTACAGGACAGCCGGGCATATACATCTCTTTTCTTCGCTGCCCGAATTGCGATTCGGGATCACAGGAAATCAGAGATTTCCTGGGAGTTACATGCACTGTAAGTGCAACAGCCCGCGATCCTTTTCGCTCCAATTCATTTCGTTCAAGAGGACTAATTTACGGGTTAGAGCAGTGAGATTCACTTAGGAAAACTAATTTATGGACACTGTTCCCGAATTATGTTCAAAAAGGTCAATTTATAAGTTATAGTAGTGAGTTTCGCTCAAGTAGACAAAAATTACAAAAACCTGAAAAATATTTCCTTTCACGCTCTTTTTATTTCAGTCGAATACCCCGCTAGCTTGCTGCGGGGATGGAAAACTTCCCAGGTAACCGTTAATAATAATATGATTCATCAATTCCATTTTTTGGTGTTAACTTCTGCTCAGACTAAATGTTTAAGGCTATTGTTTCCTTTAACGGAATTTGGAGGGGGGCGCGAACATACTCCGTTGCTTTTAGCGGGGTGCACCAGCACAAATTTGTTTTTTCAATAGAGTTGTCAGACAAGTTGGGGGTTCATAGAATTCAGGTTGGAAAGCTGTTTTCAGGTTCCTGTCACATTCAATTCATCCAGGGCGGTTAGAGCAAACATACATTAATGTGACCATTTGATCCTGTCTGCAGTAATGGAAGATTTGTAAAGAGAAGGCAGAATCGAAAATTAGCGCAGTTGAAACTTCATATTGAAAGACAAGTATGAAAGGGATAGTTGCTCACGAGCCAACGTTAGGAACGGACAGGAAGAAGGGATGAAACCTATCCTTCTAGAGTAATCGTTTCGATTCTCGTGTGTGTGTGAAATGAGGCTTTGATTCACTCGTAAGCAACCGGTATCTTACTACCGTATTATTCTATTTATAAATTTCGGTAGTGACTTATTTGTTCATTTTTGATATACCTTATGATATATAAGAAGGTCAAACATTTTTTTTCCTTCAATAGGATAAATGAGTTAATAGAATAAGTGGGAGAATTCTTCAGATTACTTTTCCTATCGTTTTCATAACAAAGCTAATATCCTCACATATCCATACTTACTTAAGAGACAATCTGGGGGCATGAAAGATTCTACCGCTTGATGAAAATGAGGCGTTAGAGATAGGGTTATCTCTGGTAGATGAAAAGGACGAAGCCGGTATAATTGAGATCCTTAACTATCTATCAGAACTTGCAGCAAAATATGCAAGGGAAGGGCTGGAAAGTGATACTAAAAGATTAATCGAATATATAAAAGAGGTAGGAATAGCGTCAGCTCTTTCTGGATGCGAAATGGTTGTTACAAATACCATTCTTCTTTTTGCCCCTATTGCAAAAGAGGCTTGCAGGCGTGGTATGGAAAACATTGTTGTTAATATAGCGCTTGTTCTTGGCGAAATTGGAAAGGCGGCAGCAGGGCAGAAAATGGAGGTTCCAGCAAAGATTGCAGCATCCTGTCTGGGAGAGATGGGAAATACTGCAGCCTTTACGAGAACCCGAAAAGAGATAATAGCAGTCATTTACGCTCTTGGGGAGATTGGAAAAAGCGTAACAAAACAAAGTCTGGGGGATGCCGCAAATAGTACGGCAGCTTTACTCGGGGAAACAGGAAAAGTTGCAGCAGGCCAGAACTTTGAAGATGCGGCATTAAATGCCGAACTTCTATTACAGGAAATAGGCTCCGGGGCAATTGAGAAGAACCTGAAAGAAACTGCTGATACCAGTGTCCGTTTACTCGGGGATATTGGGAAAGCCGCCGACAGGCAGGGACTTGAAAGGGCGCTACTTCAGGCAGTTTATTCCCTTGAAACCATTAAGTTTGATGCAGAGGATCGCTATCTCGTGAGTGCATCCATTATAGCCGAAGTGGCTCTCATGCGTTTTGAGAGCCTGGATATCGAGAATCTGGAATCAAAACTAAACAAAAATTTTAGAGGAAAGAGAAAGTTTCCTGATATTGATTGAGGGGTTTTTCGAGTCCTGGAGAAGAACAGTCCGGGCAAGAATTCGTGTGAGTGTCTGAACTGCACAGCACCTGCTTCTGTAAAGAAGAGGTCTGAATACCGGCAAGGTTATTTCATATCGAGATTCCCTTCCCGGATCTAAGAAATTTTACTGGGGTGTTTCGAATGTCTATTTTAAATGAAGCCAGGGCAACAGACCTTGGCTTAAGCTCTGTCAAGGATAATGATGAACTGGGTGTATTGAGGTCCATAGATTTTTTAACAGAGCAGGGGACGAAATATATAAATCAAGGGCTTGAGCCCGACGCAAAAAGGGCTATAACCAGCATAAGAGACATTGGAAATGCCGCTGCCCTTCAAAAAATGGAACTCGGAGTTTTAATTTCCCTGATCTCTCTGGGAAGGATGGCTGAGGCTGCCAGAGAACAGAAAATGTCTAACACCGGTTTAAGTATTATTTACTCTCTCTGCGCAGTTGGAAAGTCTGCAGTTGGACAGGAAATGGAGGCAGCGGTGAGGATCGCAGTTGCATACCTCGGGGAGATCGCAAATTCTGCATCCCTTCATAACATGAAAAGAGAATCTCTCGTATCTTCTCTTGCGATAGGAGCTATAGGAAAAGAAACATCCAGGCAGCAGATCGTCAGGGTCCCGGAGAACGGAGGACTTTTTTCTCCCGGATCAAGCATTCTTCTATCTGTCTCTCAGGACATGGACGAGCCACTTTTTTCTGAAGAGTTCCAGAGTACGCTGACCCACCTTATGGAACACAGGGGAGAAATCCATTCTCACCAGCAAGTGCCTGTTTCTTCGGAACATCAGTTTCAAGAAACTGACTTCAGAAACTTTGAAAATATCATTATAAAGGCTGCTGATGCGCTTGGAACAATAATGCTTGAACCTAAAGAAAAATTTCTGGTAAGTTATATGCTTCTGACAAAACTTTCTCTTGAAACATTTAGTAGTTCCGAGTACATTCATGAAGCCGAATCTTTTGAATGAGTAAACCTGAGTTGAGTAAGTAAATCTGACTTAAATAAGTAAATTTACTTGAATGGGTCTTACTTAAAAGGCAAGTTTCCAACCCTTAATTTCAATTTACCCACTCTTTTAGCCATAAGCCTTTTTTCCTGGAACTTTGAAAGAAGTTTTTATTCTCCATGAAAGGTTGCTTTTCAGGTTTACCGACAGCCTCAAACCTAAGAAGTTTCATAATGGAGTACCTCTATTACAAAATAGCAACACTAATATCCCTTAATTTCATAGAGTAAGCCAGGCAGTATTACTCCGTATAATAGTTATATCCCGTTCAGTAGTTTTATGCTGTGAAACATTTTTAAACTGACATAATCGCATAAAAATTACGCTCAATTATTGTGTAAATATGCAGGAAAACAGGCTTGAAACTTGAATTATTATATACTGGTAAAAGGGGCAAAAAGAATGATCACATTAAATGAGGCAGAGGCAGTCGACATAGGTTTGTCCTCAGTTGAGGAAAGAAATGAGAGCAAAGTTTTCCAGGCGCTGGATTCCCTTACAGGGATCGCAGAAGGTTTCTTCTCTGAAAATGAAGAGGCAGATGCAGCAAGAGTTGTCCTTTCTATTTCGGATATTGCACAGGCAGCTGCGCAGGAAGGAATGGAACTTGTTACGATCAACTCAGCTCTTGCCTTCGGGAAACTGGCAAAATTAGCAGCAAAAAAAGGGTACGGATCCGTTCTGAACAGGACAATGATAGCAACTGGGAAGCTCGGAAGAACAGCAGCTTCAAGTTCGCTTGAAGCAGGCTCAAAAGTAGCTGCTACTACCATGATGGAAATCTGGAACCTTCCCTACCCTGAGAAAAAAGATCAGGAAGAAATTGTTGCCTTTTCCCTGCTCTTAAGAGATATCGGGTCTGCTGCCGCGATGCAGGGTATGGAAGAAGCTTTGCTTAACGCAATAACCTGCCTTGGAGAGGTCGGAAAAAAGGTAGCCTCAGAAAGCCTTGAGGCTGAAACTATCAGCACTCTTCTGCTGCTTGAGGAAATAGGCAAGCTTGCTGCAGAAAAATACTTCGACGAGGCGTTGAGTTCAGTAGCCCTTTCTATTGAAGATGCAGGAAAGCTTTCTTTGAAAAACAAACTTCGTGAAGCTGTACTCCAGAGCCAGTGGGCGCTTGAGACTCTAAAAGTACAGGCTGAAGAAAAAGCCCTGACCAATTCTCCTATTGTTACGGAAATGGCTCTTGACAGCTTTAAATTCCCGGGAGTCACGGAAACCGGTGAAAAAACCGAGAAACTTCAGGAGATAAAGGAGCTGCAGAAAAAGGTTTATTCAAGCCTGTGATCAGCAAGAGCCCCTTAAATGTCGCTTTTTAATTTATTTTAATTTATTTTAATTTATTTTAATTTATTAGATTTTACTAGATTTTACTAGATTTTACTAGATTTTACTAGATTTTACTAGATTTTATTCTGTTTTATTCGGTTTGATTCTATTTTATTTTTGATCTATTTTATCTCTTTATGGTATATATTACAAATCAAATCTTCCCTGGATCTTATTTATTATAAATAGATCATTATCTTTTAAGCAGATTAAATAGATTCTTTTCTATTTATACGAATTTTCTTCCAATTCAAACTTTTTCAGTCCGGCTTTTGAGATTAATAAAGAGATATCAGTAAAATACGAAAAAGTAATAACCTGAGGGCTCATAAATTGCAATAACGGCTGTGAAACTGGAGGCTAAATTTGCTTTTAACAGAAGAAATCCTTCTGCTTGAGCCCGGGCTTAAGGCAGTTAAGGCTCGAGAAGAGGCTCGGCTTCTCAGGATAATAGATGAACTGGGTGAGCTTGGAATAAAGTTTTTTTCCGGTCAGCTCCCGCGGGATGTAACAGGCGGGGCAATTGAGTGTATAAAATCCCTGGGGCTGGCTGCAGCTGACGAAGACATGAAATCCGGTGTCCTTAACGCGGCAGCTTCCCTCGGGTTGGTCGGGCAAGAAGCGGCAAGAAATGGAGCTACCGAAGCGGTAATGGAGACTGCTCTTGCTCTTAAGGCTCTGGGGGAAAAAACAGCTGATATGGAAACTCTTTTTTCTCTCAGGCTGATAGCTATCTCCCTGAAAGAAGTCGGGAAAGAGGCTATAAAACAGGGAATGGAAAAAGAAGCTATTATAAGCCAGTTATGCTTAAAGGAACTCCATATCTTTTGCAGGGGCTCGGAAGATGAATTTGAAGCCTTCAATGAAGACTTCTTTTCTTTAATCAGGGATATCGGAAGGTGCGCTGCAGATGCGGGCCTTGAGAAAGCCGCAATAAACGCAGCAGCCCTGATGGAAGATTTCTAATTACTAAAAAGATACTGCCAAAACACTGTAAAGAGCCCTTTATCTATTTTTGGATTACAACTAAACCCGGAGAACTCTCATTTTTTAATTCCTGCACAATTCATTCTTCTTTATATTCCGGTATTAAAAATAGTTTATTCTGGCAGGCGAAAGGTAAGGAGTTGAACCCTTTCGCCTGCCATGAAGGTTGTGTTGTTGGTATTCACACGGGTAAACATGCCAGAAATCCGCATGAATTTATGTTCATATAATATATATTATAAAGGAAATGTATTAACTCTTTTCCTTTAATGCCAATGTTAGGCTTTTTATAATTATTCCAGTACCTTTTCAGCTAAACGAGCATATAATGTACATAACAAATCCGTGACCACATAAAATCATTAATATAAAACATTAAGCAATTCTCTCACTTTTAAATTAATTAATAATCTGTTATTAACCGGTGAATATTGATCCAGGTATTTAAAAGACAAAACGCGAAAAAGAGCATTTTTAAGTTAACATCTGGTTCTGTTTTTATAGCATCTCCACAGATTTTTATATCACTTTTACTTACTGACTTTTATCTTTTGTCACCTTTGTTTTTCTTTTCTATCTTTAAAGCTGCTCTTCCTAGTCGAACGTGAAAAAACAGTTATGAAGAGCGAATAAGGAATACTGATAAAATATATTGTAATTTAGTCCTCCTGAATAAAGTTTACCACCATAACCCATAAATTAGTCCTCTTGAGCGAAACGGAGTGGAGCGAAAAGGACCGCGTACTCCCGAGTCGCAATTCGGGCGAGTCGCAATTCGGGCGAGACGCAATTCGGGCGAGGCAGAATTTAAAAAGAGAAGTCTGAGAAACAGGGGTTAAAACCCTGCGAGATGGCTTCTCTTTAACCGTTATATTTTAGTTTTTAGTTTCATCTTTTTCCACGCAGATGAGCTCTTCAGCATATGGTAGTTTCTCTTCCATCCATGTGCAGAAATCCTTCCACTCATCGAGCTTGTGGTGGCGGCGCTGGAAATAAATATTTCTAAGCTCGGCGTAGTTCGTTATGACTGTCCTTTTCTGCATGTAAGCGCTCGGGAGGTCCTGGACAAGTTCCCTGAAGACTGTTTTTCGGTATACATTGTCCTCTTCACTGTCCCCTTCACGGGATTTGTAGGCTTTGATAAGGTCGTTGAGGTGCCGGATCTGGGCGTTCCTGTATTCCGACATAGTATCAAAGGAAAAGTCGTGCGGAGCCAGATCCCTGCTGGTCAGCTTATGCATTGTTGAGGTTGAATTCTTTTCCGTAAATTTGTAAGTATCAAATTCTTTCCACCAGTATAGGGGAGCCGTGAGGTCAAAGCAGACTGTAATGAACCTGAGAAACTTGCCATGCTCGTTTCCTGCAAGGGTCAGACGCTTTGCCAGGTTAAGGTCCTTTTCTCCAAGTATGCAGTTCCCTGCCTGATCAGGCTCGCTGCTGTCCATAAGGTGCCATGAATTCATGGGATTCCTCATGCCTTTAATTGCGTAGTATATATTGTATGTGCCGTGTAACTCGATTTTGATCATGAAAGCGCCTCTTTAGCCCGGTTATGTAAATAAATTATAAACCCGGTCTGGTAAATACTTTCTAGTGATAGATACTGTAAACATGCTCTGGCTAATACTTATAACTCATTTTAAATATTTGTTGCGCAGAAAAAAGAGTTGGAAGATAAGGCAGAGACCCCATCCTTAAAAATACGTAGCACACTGGATATTCTGGATAATTCAGATAAAGAGAGAAATATGCAGATACTTTTGAGAAGAGAGATAGACTTTCCAGGGGTAAATTATTTAAGAAAACCGATCACCCTTTTGATCCATGATTTATCCTTTCAAGTACAACCTTTCTGCAAGTTCCGGATTTTTCCGTATTACCATCAGTGGCAACCCTGCATATTTTCAGTACGATACTGTTAACTTAAATAAACTCGCAGTTTCATGCAGAGAACAATTAGAAACATGTTTTTAAACAGGAAAAATCCGGAAACAAAAACAAAATACTGAAATGGAAATGACCCCTACAGACCCCTTATACATTGGAATCCTCTTTCTCACAGGCGCTTTTACAGGTGTGATCTCAGGCCTTCTGGGTGTGGGAGGGGGTTTTATTATGTTCCCTATCCAGTACTGGCTCTTGCAGGAAACGGGACTGCATCCTGACCTGGCTATAAGAATAGCTCTCGGGACAAGCCTTTTTGTAATCTTGCTCAATGCTATTAGTGTAACTTTAAAGTACCAGCGAAAGCAGGCAGTGCTCTGGAAGCAGGCAACTCTTATGGGAATTTTTGGGTCAGCTGCTAGTTTCGGGGGGGCAGCAGTTGCCTCTTACCTGTCGGCAGCCGTACTGAGCACAACTTTCGGGATCGTGGTCATACTGGGAGCGCTCAAAACGTACACAACGCCGGCTGTAAAGGAAAATGAAGAAATAAGCTCCAATAAACTCTCTTATGCCTTTGCAGGTATTCTGATAGGCTTTTTTTCTGGGCTTCTCGGGATAGGGGGAGGAGTAATCGGAATTCCAATAATGTTGATCTTTCTGCGTTTTGATATGCTGAAAGCCGTTGGAACCTCGGCTGCTGTAATAATTTTTACTTCTTTTGGAGGGTCACTCGGATATATTGTCAATGGCTGGGGACAGCCTGAGCTTCCTCCTTATTCCCTGGGATATATTAATTTGTTTAACTGGGTTTTGCTGGCAGTGCCTGGGTCTCTCGCGGCAAGAAGAGGAGCTGATATTGCCCATATAATAAATCCCGAATATCTGAAACACCTTTTTGTGCTCCTTATGGTCTATGTGGGGCTGGAAATGATAGGAATTATCTGAAACACATGCTTGATATGAATTATCTGATATACCTGCTGACAGGGCATTTCAAAAGTTATTGCGCTACTCATCCAATCCTGTTCAGGCGCTTTCAATAGCTGTTACAGGGTCAAGTTTTGCAGCTTTCCTTGCAAGGTAGATGCCCGAGATGATATTGATTATGAAAGCAAAAAAAGCAGCATATACAAAATTAAGCGGCTCTACCTCAAGGGGAAGAGTCTGAAGCCCGAAATACATCTCCTGAGGGACTTCAATTTCATAGCTCTTCAGGGCAACAGTCGCAACATAACCAAGAATTGTACCGAGGACCAGGCCTATGGCTCCGAGGACCATGGACTGGAAAATAAAGACAATCATTATGCTTTTTTGAGAAGCCCCCATAGCTTTCAGGATGCCTATTTCCCTTGTTCTCTGGGCAACAATGGTAATAAGAGTATTTGCGATCCCGAAACCCGCAATCCCGTAGATCAAGAGGTAAAAAATATTTACAAATATCATCTGGGTTTCCAGGAGACCGAGAATTTCAGCATTTGCTTCGCTCCAGCTTACGGCATCAAGCCCGGTATCTCTCTCAATCGAAGCTGCAATGGTATCTGCCTGGTAAGGGTCTGCAACCCTGACTCCTATAGTGCTCACAACTCCGGGTTCATTAAAAAAATTCTGCACAGAATCCAACCTTGCATAGGCTGTTACTTCATCTGCAGCAGTGCCGGTATGGATCAGGCCCACGACCTTAAAAGAAGTTGTTTGCGAGCCCGGAAAAACAGCGTCCACCCTGTCTCCTATATGAACTTCAAGGTTTTCTGCAAGTTGTTCCCCGAGCAGGATCCCGTACCTTGTATGGACAAGGCTCATGAGGTCCCCTTCTATAACGTCCTCACTCACCCTCATAACATTCTCTTCAGCTAGAGGGTCGACTCCCTGAATAGAAACCCCTTCGGCACTGTCCCGATATTCCAGCGCAGCCTGGCCCAGATATCTAGGGGATACAGCTAGAACTCCTTCTCTTTCAGCGATTCGGGCAGATGTATACCTGTAAAGGTGAATGAATTCTTCTTCCTCGTCTTGAGGACTGATAACAATATGAGGGTTATTTTCTATGCTTGCTGTCACAAGCTCGTCCTGAAACCCGGAAAGCATTGCCATCATCACCGTAATTACAGCAACCGCAAGGGCAACAGCAAGGATGGCAAAAAGGGTCTGCTTTTTTCGGGATAATACCTGCCTCAAAGCGATTTTCAGTTCATACATCTGAATAAACTCCTGGACCCGACCAGACTGTCAGAATTTTCAGGCAGCCTTAAACCTTCAAAGTGTCAGGGGATTCAACTTACTAAGCGTTTCAAATTTCGGAGAGATTCGGACTTAAAGGGATTCTGAGTTATTAGATTTTCAGATTTTCAAACTTTCAGATTTTTAGACTTATTTAACTTTCAAGGGATAAAACATACATGGATTTTTGAGCAATCCTGATACTTTAGACTTCTGTATTCATTTTTGGGAAGCTGATTATAAATCTGTTTCTAATACAGGGAAGAAAAAAGACAGAGCAAATGTAAAAGTGGAAGAAAGACCAAAAAAATATAAAAAAGTAGAAACAAACAATAAAAGGTGTTAAGATGGAATAAAAAAGCAAAAGCTGAGAGAAAATTAGATATGAATTGTATTGAAAGAGCAGGTTGCCCACATTCATGCGTGGTATTTTGAATAAACACAGCTCGTTCGAAATTTATAAGCCCGTACTCTAACCCTTACAACCATATCCGCTATTTCATGTAGTTTTTATCACGCCCGAGTTTCGCCACCCGAGTTTCGCTTCCTGAGTTTCGCTTCGGGATCACAGGAAATCGAGGATTTTCTGGGAGTTGCGATGTAATCGCAACAGTACGCGGTCCTTTTCGCTCCACTTCGTTTCGCTCAAGAGGACTAATTTATGAGTTACAATAGTGAGCTTGGCTCAAAAGTCCTAAAAAGAACTAGATTACAATTATTTCTAACCTGTACCACCTTATTCGCTATACCGAACCGTTTTTATCATGCTCGACGAAGGAGAGCGGCCTTTCCCAGGAAAAAGAAGAGAAAAAAGAAGAGAAAATACAAAAGGAAAAGCTGCTGAAAAGGCCAAAAAATGATGTACTCAAAGCCCTATCAGTGTGAAAATAAACAGAATTACCCTACTTAAAAAACGCCTCTTTTTAAATTTCTTTTTTATTCTCAATTTCCTTTCTTTTTTTGAAGGATCACCAGACAGGTTGGCGGAGGCGCTTATATTTTACCAGAATCCAAAAGCGATTTCGGAGTTAAGGAAGGTATTATCTCGAACAAGCAGAGTATTTTTCTTTTCCATTCATCAAAGAAGCAGGCTCCAACCTGGTTTCGGTGCGAGACGAAAGAGATGGATAATGCTATTCAGGCCGCATCGGATCAATATCAACCAGTTTCCCATCAATTAGCAGAAGTCAGAAACATAAGAAGTTAGAAACATAAAAAGACTCAAAAGTCAGGTGTCAATGAAAAAATGAGCTAAAAGACTAAGAACTAAGGAGCAAAAAACTAAGGAATAAAAGTTAAAAAAGTGAATAAAGTTAATTAAAAAAAAGTTGATTAAAAAAGTTAAAGCTGCACGTAGTGTGCAACTTCACCGAGATCTTCTTCTATTCTGAGAAGCTGGTTGTATTTTGCAGTCCTTTCGCCGCGTGCCGGAGCTCCGGTCTTGATCATTTCTGCTCCTATTGCAACCGCAAGATCTGCGATGGTGGTGTCTTCGGTTTCTGCAGAGCGATGGCTTACGATTACTGTGTAGCCGTTTCTGGAAGCCATGCTTGCGGCATCAAAGGCTTCTGAGATTGAGCCGATCTGGTTGACTTTAAGGAGAAGGGCATTTGCTGATCCCATGTCCACACCTTTTGAGAGCCTCTCGATGTTTGTGACAAAGAGATCGTCACCTACAATGATCGTGTCCCAGAGTTCATTGGTAAGGGCTTCAAAGTCATCGAAGGCTTCTTCATAGAAGGGATCTTCGATAGAAAGGATAGGATAGGAGTTCACAAGCTCCACATAGTAGTCAAGCAGTTCCGGGGCAGCCAGTTTCTTTCCGTCAATTGAATAGAATTCCTCTTCATAGAACTCTGTCGCTGCAGCATCAAGCCCGATTGTAACCTCGGTCTCGGTATAGCCTGCTTCTTCAATTGCATGTACGAGGGCGTCAAGGGCTTCTGTGGACTCGCTCATTTTGGGGGCATATCCACCTTCATAGCCCACATTGGTGGAAGAGCGCCCATATTTTTTCTCCAGTAACTTCCCCAGGGTCTGGTAGATTTCAGTCCCGATCTGAAGAGCTTCGTAGAAGGTTTCTGCGCCTTTGGGCTGGATCATAAATTCCTGAATTGCAAGCTCATTTCCTGCGTGTTTGCCTCCGTTCAGGACATTCATTGTGGGTACCGGAAGGGTAAAAGCATTAGAGCCGCCGAAATAGCGGTAAAGGGGCATATTAAGGGAATCAGCTGCAGCTTTTGCAACCGCCATGGATACACCAAGAATAGAGTTGGCTCCGAGGTTCGATTTGTTTTCGGTTTCATCGAGTTCGATCATAAGCTCATCGATTTCCCGCTGGTTTCGCACATCAAGTCCAAGCAATTCCTTCTGGATAATGGTATTTACGTTCTTGACTGCGGTCAGGACTCCCTTTCCACCGTACCTGTTGGGGTCTGCATCGCGCAGTTCAAGGGCTTCGTTCGTACCCGTGGAAGCTCCTGAAGGGACGCTTGCTCTGCCAAATCCCTTAGGTGTGAACACATCAACTTCAATAGTGGGATTTCCCCTTGAGTCCAGGATCTCCCGAGCATGTATCTTTTGGATCTTATATTCTCCAGAATCCTGCTGTAAACCGATATACGACATCATTTCACCCTTTCTAATCTCTGATCTATTTATACATATATTCTGTTATTTGAACTTGACTTTTACTTAACCTAACCGTTACATGTCCGAATCGTATTTAATTCTTTATCCGGTTAGAACGAATAAATTTACCTTAGTTTTGCCCGTGTTTCTCACAGAAGAGACTCCTATTTTCACGCTTCCGGCATCCTGTCTGCCTCGGGACAGCAGTACTTAAGGAGTCTCATTTTTGAGGATTGACTCTTTCTTCTTTGACTCTTTCCTCTTTTAGAATGGATCTTCCTCACTTGAAGAATTGAAGATATACATGCGCTCAAAACTTGTTATTCCATTTATCAGAAATGTTTATTTCCAACCTTTGGGAACTTCCATGCTTTATATGGCAAAATCTATCTTCATGTTTCTGAATAGTCTATTTTCTGCTTAAAGGATGTTTAATTCCTGCAAACACTTGCTTTAAAGGTTTTGGTTCGAACTACAAAGCCTATTTTTTTCTGGAGATTTGTTCCAGCGGTCTTTTATACAAAAACTCCTAAAAAAAAGCCTTACTTGGGTTAGATGCCTTTTTTACTTATTGACAATACTCAATTTATTAAGAAAAATAATTTTATCTACATAAAATATATAAACCTGAAAGTATTATTCACTCTCGATGACCGACGATTCTCCAGTTAATTTAACCGAAAAAGAGTATTCAGTTATTGATATGCTCCAGAGCCTGGGACTCCCGAGGACAGAGGCCACCGCAATCGTGTGTTTAAAGGACTGCAGGGAACTCAGATCCCTTCATATCGAACTTGTTTCCGGGCTCAGACAGCCGGAAGTGAGCGTAGCCATGCGCCCTCTTAGAGATAGAGGCTGGGTGGATGAAAGGTCCGAAAAGAAGAATAAGGGAAAAGGGAGACCCGTAAAATATTATCAGTTAACAGTGCCGTTCCCGCAGATAGTACATATTCTCGAAGAGGAGTTTTTAGAAGATAATAATGAGAAAATGATCGCACTCAAAAGACTAAGGGAACTGGAGATTATACTGCAAAATTAAATCTACTGCAAATTAAATTCACCGCAGTTAAGTTTAAAATAAGTCTACTAAAACAAGTATACTGGAATCAAGCCTGCTAAAAGCAATTATTACTAAAAAAGCAATTATTACTAAAAAAGCAATTATTACTAAAAAAGCAATTACTATTAAAAACAGGTTAATAAAAAATAAGTCCATTAAAATAAGTTACTAAGAGAAATTTATTAAAAAATAATTATAAGGAAATCTGCCAGATCTGATTTTCCATAACTCGCTTCAGGCTTCAATTACCCCCAATTCCGGTATAACTTTTACTCTATTAGAAATAGAAATATCACTTATCAGATGCCTGCATAAAGTTCACGGGAGCAAAGCCCTGCTCCATATCCATTACCCTTCTGGCAGAAATTCCTTCCAGCTCGAAAATGAATACCTCGACAACCATAAAAACTTCGCTCTCACCTCTCAGGCATCCAAGTTTAATGCTGTCTTCCCTGGCTGTTCCTGCATGAAGGTGAATTTTAGGCTTTCCGTCCTCCTGAAAAATGTCTCCTATCCCAAGAATCTCGTGGGCATCATTAAAGGCAGACCAGACAGGTTCCGGAGGTCTTCTATTTTCTTTCGGACCTGTAACAAGCTTTCCTTCTTTCAGCGCGCCAAGCAGCATAAACACAGCCGACTCAATCTTCTCCAGTTCTGCAAGTTTGATAAGTTCCAGGATGAGGTCATCCCCGTGGTCAACCCTCACGGTAAAGACCCTGCCTATCCTTCCTTTTGCGTATTCCATACTTCCCCCTCACTGATCCGTTATCTTTCCGTCTACAATTCTGATAACCCTATCGGCTTTTCCAGCCAGTTCTTCGTTATGGGTTACCACAATAAAAGTCTGATTATATTCTTTGTTCAGCTTGCGGAGCAATTCATAGATCAAGTCTCCCGCTTTAGTATCCAGGTTGCCTGTAGGTTCATCTCCAAGTACGATTGCCGGAGAACAGCTAAGAGCCCGGGCTACCGCAACCCTCTGGTTCTGGCCTCCGGAGAGCTCCCCTGGCCTGTGATCCATTCTATCTTCAAGCCCGACTTCTGTCAGAAGTTTTTCGGCAGCACTCTTTGCTTCTTCCCTGCTCTTTCCCGCAATCAGGAGCGGCATCATTACGTTTTCCAGAGCAGTAAAATCCGGGAGCAGGTGGTGGTACTGGAAAACAAAGCCCAGCATCCTGTTTCTCATTCCGGAACGCTCCTTGTCCGACATTTTTGTCACATCTTTGCCGTCTATAAGTAGAGTCCCTGAACTGGGCGTGTCGAGCAGACCTATGATATGCATGAGTGTGCTTTTGCCTGAACCCGAAGGCCCTACAATTGCAACAAATTCCCCTTTTGTAATAATCAGGTTTGCATTGTCGAGCGCGCGAAACTCCACTCCGTTTTTGTAAACTTTGGTCAGGTTCTTAAGCTCTATAATTGGGCTTCCATCTGTCATTCGGCTTCCGTCTGTCATGCTTTTCCTGCATTTCCAAAACTTTAATATTAAAAATAGAGGGGTTCTTAAGTAAAGAGCTTTTGGGCAGAGGGGCAGGCGACTCCATGAAAATTTCCAGATTATACTCCAGCAGCCACTATTTTCAGACCTGAAACCTTTGCCGTATCACTGATAATAGTACGTGTTATAAAACAGGACAGTATACATATATGGTTAAAGTACTGACTGGAGATCTGTCGACAGATTGCAGGCTTCGGTTTCTTTCCTGCTCACAAGATAGGCTGCTGTAAGGATGAGCACACAACCCAGAAAAGTCGAGATATAGAGAGGGCTTTTCAGGATTACAGTATCAAAGAAAATTCCTGAAACCGGTTCGAGCAAAGCAAGAATGCTGCCTGTCTGCGCCCTGATGCCTGAAATTCCTTTTAGATACAGAATAGCAGCGAATGTAATTGTCAAACCAAATAGAAACAGAGTATTGAAGTTTCTTAAGAAAACTGAGGTAGGGGTCAAAAACGCAGACGGCAACATAAACAGAAGACTTATTCCTGTCAGCCAGAAAGTCTGTGATATCCCCGTATAATCGTGCCTTAAATAACGAATTGTTACTATGGTGGTGCCGAAGGAGAGCCCTGAAAGTAAGCCGAAGAAGAGGCCTTTCATAAAATCGGATCCTGTGCTAAGACTCACCAGAACCTCTCCAGGGCGGGTAATGAGTATTACCCCTGCAACAGAAAGCAAAAGAGGTAGAAGGCTTTTGCTGCTACTTTTTTCTCCAAGGATTGAAGGAGCAAGCAGATTAACATATACGGGAGCCGTATAAAGGAGCAGTACAGCAATGGAAATTCCACTGTACCTTATAGCCGAGAAATAGCATATTCCTGTTACCGCATTCAGAAAACCCAGAAGCAGGAGATATTTTTTGTTCCTGCCTGGCATGAGCTGTTTAAGGCTTCCGCTCAATAGCAGGTAAAAGAAAATCATACATAAGCCGAAAAAAAGCCTGCAGAATAAAACGGATCCTACGGACATATCCTGGACCCTGTCCAGAAAAACTCCTATAGTGCCGTAAATAATGCTACCTGTTATAACCTCGGAGTACGGCTTGAAAGAGTTTCCCTGCACTGGCATATTTGGGAATTAAAAGACCGTAGATATATATTTTTTGTAGTTTACTGTGAAGTGGCTGATTTTCGGAGTAAAAATTAATGCTGTTTGATATCCAGAATATATCCTTAATCGCCCTAGTTTCGCCACCCGAGTTTCGCCACCCGAGTTTCGCTTCCCGAGTTTCGCTTCGGGATCACAGGAAATCGAAGATTTTCTGGGAGTTGCACTGCAAGTGCAACAGCACGAGGTCTGTTTCACTCGCTTCGCTCGCTCAAGCAGACTGATTTATCAAATCACAGATTTCACTTCCCGAGTTTCGCTTCGGGATTACAGGAAATCAGAGATTTTCTGGGAGTTGCGATATAATCGCAACAGTACGCGGTCCTTTTCGCTTCGCTTTGCTCCGCTCAAGAGGACTAATTTACGAGTTATAGTAGTGAGCTTAGCTCAAGAGGACTAAATTTGAGGATAAATCATAAATCCTGTCATGCTCTCCTGCGTCGAACGGTCTTTCCCAAAAAGAGAAGAAATATAAAAGCCAGTAGGTGAAAATTATTGGGCGAATATAGAAAAAAACTAGCAGAAGAATGGAGAAATCCAGGAGGTAAAAGTAACAGAAAAACGGTAGGAATGCGACCAAAAAAGTAAATTTTACTTGAAAAATACTCTCTCAGTCTCTTTGAAATCCTGTTTCTATTCCTTTCTTCCTTCTACTTCTTTTTGAAAGACCACCAGCCAGGTTGGATGGGCACCTATGTTTACCTGCATTGAAAGATAGTTTCCGAGGGAAAGGAAATGGTTATTTCAGGCCAGCGGACAATTCTTCAGGATATAATTCTCCTAATTGCGGTACCGTTTGCCGCTTATCTTTTCCTTACCTGACAGTCCGGTCTCGCCCAGCACAGGGAGAGAAAACTGAAAGATTCCCTGTCGGGACTCCGGGAATATATAAAACAATTAATCAGGGACTACTATTCTTTATGGAAGAGGAAAAATCTGGTAAAACCTGTAAGAAATCTATTTTTGTAGAAAACCACTTTCATAAACTATTTTAAATGCTTATTTCTGATACACAGTTTATCTGGAAGCTTAATTAAGAATCGGATTTATCAAGAACTGGATTTATCAAGAACTGGATTTATCAAGAACTGGATTTTTACTGAAAATATAGTAAAAGAGCCGATCCCAAAACTCAAAATTGTTTCTCTAAATCCTATATCTCGAACGATAAATCGAGTTTCTTATATGGAGAATAGTTCTGAGCAATTATTGATTTAAGAATAAAACTGGTTTTGGGATGAGCTTAAAAAGAGAAAAAAGGGTGATTATTTACCCTGTGGCCTTAAAAGTTCTTTTTTCCAGAAAGGTACCTTTTTGCTCAATACCGTCTTTTCCCCGAAAAGCAGCTTTCTCAGGAAAACTGAATTGTCCAGGCTTACTACGACTGCTGCTGCAAGGATAAAGAAGGAACCTATAAGCATCCCGCTATGGACCGGGTTTCCCAGAACCGTGTAATCAAAGAAGATACAGGAAACAGGCTCAAGAAGGGTGAGGATGCTGCCTGTAATGGCGGTTACTCCTGCAACACCTCTTATATAGAACACTGCACCTACACCGGTGATAAGGACTCCGAAAAGTACCAGGGTGTAAAGGTTTTCAACGAGCACATGCCCTGGCAGGGAGATTGCGAAAGGAGAAAGGAATGCCAGACTGATTACGCTCTGCCAGACAAGCTGAGTAAGGCCGTTGTACTCGTCTCTGAGGTAGCGGACAGATATTATGACACCACTGCTGAAAAGGCCTCCTACGAGCCCGAAGATTACACCTTTCAGATAGTTGCTTCCAAATGCAAGCTGTTCAAAGCCGCCTTCAGGCCTTGTTACGTAGAAAACGCCTGCCAGACCAAGGAAAAGGGCAAGAATCGTTTTTTCGGTATTTTTTTCTCCGAGGAGAACGGGTGCAAGGAAAGTCAGGTATATAGGATCAGTATACAGGAGAAGGACAGCAGAAGAAGCTCCCAGGTAGCGAATTGCAGAATAGTAGGAAAACATTTGCGAAACGTATAGAATTCCCAGAAGAAGCAGGTACTTTTTCTTCTTTTTCAAGGAGAGTTGACCGAGGTTTCCGGTAATTGCAAGGTAACACAATATGGCTGAAAGCCCGAAAAGGACTCTATAGAAAATAATAGAGCCTACAGACATATCCTTAAGCCATTCCATGAAAATTCCGACGGTACCATAAATAACACATGCCATGAGCAGTTCAAGATGGGGTTTAGAGGCAGCAGTCATATATATTCAGGGGGTATGAATGTATATATATTTTTAGTAAGATAATGGCAATTCCAGTGATATAATACTTAATAAAAAAATTTACAAATTTAACAAAAAGTTATTTTTATTCTGTATTGGCAAGCCAGTACTCCAGAATTGCCGTGTCAAGCAAAAGTTCAGTTTCCTGACTTTTTCAAGCTGAGAACTACATGCTGTCTGCTTCCGGTCCTGTAGATTGTAAGGCCTTTTAATCCCTGCTTCCAGGCATAAATAAGAGTTTCCTCAATATCTTCTTTTGTGGCATCTGCAGGCATATTGATAGTCTTTGAGATTCCTGCATGGCAGTGGCGTTGAAAGGCTGCTTGGATATCAATATGAGTCTTCCAGCCAATATCAAGGGCTGACCTGAAGAGCCTTTTTTCTTCTTCGTTCACTATTTCATGGTCTTTCATATCCTGCAGGGTGCCATGGGTGTAAACATGCTCAAGGAGCTCATAGTAATCAGATCCCGAAAGCTCTGGCTTAAAATATGCCTCAAAAAGGGGGTGGACAAGCATGAACTCTTTTCCTACTGTCTGTGTCCGCCTGTAGACCCAGCTGAAAACAGGCTCAATCCCTGCAGAGGAACCGGCAAGAATGCTGATGGTGCCGGTAGGGGCGATTGCGGTCAATGCAGCGTTTCTCATTGGAAGTTCCCAGGTGGAGCTTTCATGTTCCGGAAAAGGCCCTTTTTCTGCTGCAAGTTTCCTTGATTCCCGGACTGCAGCCCAGTTAATCTGCTCCATGAGCTTTTCTGCAAGCTCGAGAGCTTCTGTTGAGTCATAGGGCAGCCCCAGTTTCAAAAGCATATCATGAAATCCCATAACTCCAAGCCCAAGTTTCCTTGTCTTTCTGGTCGCCTTCTCAATTTCCTGGACAGGGTAGACATTTACATCGATTTCATTATCCAGTAAGCGGACAGCTTTTCCGGCTGTTTCCCTGAGTAAATCCCAGTTGATTTTTCCGTCTACAACAAAAAGAGAAAGGTTAATGCTGCCCAGATTGCAGGATTCGAAACGCAGGAGGGGCTCTTCACCACATGGGTTTGTGGCAGTGATATCACCAAGGGCAGGAGTGAAATTGTCCCGGTTTATTCGGTCGTAGAAAAGGACTCCCGGCTCCCCATTTCTCCAGATCCCATCAACGATTTCGGAAAAAATATCACCAACCTTTATGTCTGTTTCTGCATTCCAGATCTCATCTGTTCCGCCTTCGGCAGCCAGGTTCATAAAAGCATCAGGAACCATAACAGAGATGTTGAAATTGCTCAGTGCGCCTTCCGTACTTTTTGCCTTTATGAAAGGAATAATATCATTATGAGAAACATCGAGGATACCCATATTGGCGCCCCTTCTTCTCCCGAACTGTTTTACAACTTCGGTCGCCTCATTAAAGAGCCTCATTAAAGCTACAGGGCCGCTCGCATTAACGTCGCCTGAGGCCACAGGGGAACAACTACCTGGCCGTATCTTTGAGAAATCAAACCCTGTACCTCCCCCGGTCTTCTGTATAAGGGCAGCAGTTTTGACAGAGTCGAATATTTCTTCTATGCTGTCCTCCACAGGTATGACAAAACAGGCTGAAAGCTGCCCTGAGGCTGTTCCTGCATTCATAAGAGTAGGAGAACTTGGAAGGAAGGTTTTGCTGACCATAAGGTTAAAGAATTCAATATACTCTTCATGGGTTGTTGCAACTGCTTTTGCTACTCTCTCACAGATATCTTCCCAATCCTCCTCCCCCTCCCGAAGATATCTGGTTTTAAGAGTTTCCGCTGCCAGAACATCCCATCCCTCTCCGGTTTCTAACACAGAAATCACTTCACCCGAATATTCTGACTTTTTAACAGCAGGCCCTATTATAGGTCCTTTTATGGTCCCGTTATATGTCCCGCCATATGTTCTGCTATATGTCCTGTTATTTTACTAAAAACAATTTGTGTTCCCTATTAGGTGGGATTTTTTATCATCCTATCCGAAAATCCTTTTAGAAAATATGATCAGAAATAATAATCAGAAATAATAATCAGAAATAATAATCAGAAATAATAATCAGAAATAATAAGTTAGAAAGGTTGATTAAGGTTCAAAACTCGAAATGTAATTGTTGGCGTAAAAATAATTACTGGCATAATTGAACGAAAAGTAGTCAGAGGATTATCTCAAAACCTACAGGCAAAATAGGGAAAACAGGGAAAACAAAAAATGATTGATTGAAAAAATGATTGATTGAAAAAATTATTGATTGAAAAAATGAGAAGTTGATCCGGTTATGAAAAACTTCAGACCAGTTCAGCCTTCACAATTTTTACTTCGGTTTTCGGGCGGTCCTGGCGGTCGGTTTTTACCTTAGCCATAGCATCAACAACATCCATGCCTTCTACGACCTTTCCGAAAACAGGGTGATTTTTATCAAGGTGAGTGTTATTTACAAGGTTAATGAAGAACTGGCTACCGCCTGTGTTAGGGCCTGCATTTGCCATTGAAATCGTGCCCCTCTCGTTTTTGTTGCGCTTTGTGAACTCGTCCGGGATCTCATAGCCGGGCCCACCCATGCCCGTTCCTGTCGGGTCTCCGCCCTGGATCATAAATTTGTCGATGATCCTGTGGAAAATTACGCCATCGTAGAAACCTTTGTCCACAAGTTTAGCAAAGTTTCCTGCCGTAATTGGCATGTCCTCAAACAGTTCAAGAGTGATGTCACCCATAGTGGTGTGCAGAACCACTTTCTTTCCCTTCCATACGGCCATTTCTGTTCCTCTTTCGATCTTTTGATCTGATTTTTATGTGTGCCTGTCTTTTTGTCGGCTTTTTGTGCACTGTATGTTCGCCTTACATGTAAATGCTTCGCCAGCAGAGTTGCGGCTCTGCAGTGCGCTGTCCTTTTCGCTTCACTTCGTTTCGCTCAAGAGGACTAATTTATAAAATTTCATCTTTTCTTCCCTGATTGCGCTTCGGGATCAAAAAACTATGAATTTCCTTGTCTTACACTATGAATTCAGTAGCTTTCAGTTCTTTTTACTTCACTCAGGCAGGAGAGAGTTCGGACTTCGGGCATTTTCGGAGGCAAAATTCAGTGGTGTAAAGTGTCTTAATTCCTGATTATTGTTCAGGGTTTAAGATGCCCGAGTTCTCTATTGAGAGTGTATTTGAGGAAGGTGATTGAAAAGGAGATATGAAAACATGATAAAGATATTCATACTTCATTAAAATAATCCTAAAATTATAATTCAGTTGTTTGCAAATATATAAAGTTTTTGAGTGAGATATGAGGTTTTTCTTTTCTTATAGTGTAACTTGATACTTTATTTTCTAAACTTTCAGTATAACAGTTGGTTAGATTTTATCTAATATGAAAAAATCTGTACAAACTCCATGATATATTGTCCTCTTCTATATATTATACTTACTCGATTATTTTATACAAATCCCTACGTTTTTATAGGCAGCTTAGTTTATTTTTTAATAGGGAAGAAAATAGGTTAATTTCCGTTAATTTCTGTTAATTTCCGTTAATTTCTGTTAATTTCCGTTAAGTTCCGTTAAGTTCCTTCAGATTCTTAAGGTTCAATAGAAGTTTCGATAGACAGTTTCTGGAAGTTCCGATAAAAGATAGTGGGGGAAATTGCAATGAACAGATTACAGGTTTTTTGCCTGTGGATAGCCGCAGGACTCTTCATCATTCTGGCCGTCCTTCCGGCTTCAGCCGAAGCGGCTACAGGAGATGGAACAATTCTCGAAAATGAAACCGGAGAAATAAATCTAACAGAGTATTCAACGACTTCATATAATGAAACTGAAGTCATTGAGAATGAACTGGGGCTGGGCTTCCGATTTCTTGAATCAATGCTTCGCCTGCTTAACCTCAATCTGAACCTTATAAACGAAATCCTTAATGAACACTCTGAAGAATATCCGTTTCTGCAGTCCACAATAGAGGGAACGGCTACAGGCATAGACACTGTGGATTCAGCGATTGTTGTTGTGGAAGATCCAACGAACATAAGTAACGCAAAATCAGCTATGAATACCTTCGACGGCGCTATTTCAGACCTGAATGCAAGCCTCGTATACCCGCAGGATATGCTCGATGCTGCAAATGCGACCCTCGGGCAGCCTGAAGACACAACACCGATACTTGAAGATATGTACAAAATAACAAAGGCGATGGTCACGATTTATGACCACATTGAGAACTAACCGGGAAGGGAGGACCTGTGAGGTTTTACGGATTTTTGTGATCCCGAATTGCGCCTCGCCCGAATTGCGCCTCGGGAGTACGCGGTCCTTTTCGCTCCACTCCGTTTCGCTCAAGAGGACTAATTTATGGATAAGTGAGGTTTTACGGGTTTTTGTGATCAGGTTCCCTTTTATTCATTTTTACTTTTAAGCTTCCGGGAGGCCCGTTTAATTAGGAGGCACTATTCAGGGGGACCGGAATGGCGTCCTTCTGCTTTCCTTTTCAGCGATCCGGCGCGGCTTGAACCCGGCGGTTTTTAGCAAAAAAAATGAAAAATTTAATCATACTTTGTTAAAAAGAAATATAATATTCATACCAATTGTTTTAATGCCTGTAAGGATAGCTTTAAAGAAGAGCTTCAATCTTGAAAGGACGAAGCAGAATCACAATTTTTTTACTGGACCATTAATTAGACATTATCTTATTATTCGATTCTAACCCCTTCATTTCACATGCAGAATTTTAACATATAGTTTTATTCTCCTTGGAATATTACCTAAAAGCATGCCTCTGACACCAAATGAATAAAACAAAATTACAATTTTTACAGGATTATTGGAAATTACCATGTTATTTGATTTCAACACCTTAATTTCACATGCAGAACTTTAACGTACAGTTTGCACTCTTACCGAAGCATAAATCAATTGAGGTTCAACTGGCGGGTTGTTATGGCTAAAATGTCCATTATCGATTATGTAGTCGTCCACGAACTCTGCCATACAAAATATAAAGACCATTCAAAGGTTTTCTGGAATGAAGTACAGAAAATTCTGCCTGATTATGAAGAAAGAAAAGAATGGTTGAGAGTGCATGGGGATTTGTTGAAAATTTAAATATCGAGTCGATCTCCGTTCTAAATCTGGATTTTTCCCCATACAGCCGTAATTTGTCATATCGGGTCGTTTAGTCTCTTTAAAGTTTTGTACTTCCTTCAACTTCCGTCTTCTTTATTGAAGGGCCGCCAGACAAGCTGGCGGGAGTGCTCATATTTATCTGCTGATTAAAAACGGTCCTCGAGGTAAAAAAGTATTTCTCAGACTTGCTTGAACCTTCGAGCATAGTAATAATTTGCTTTTCTTAAACTGCAGGGCAGGGCCAGCCGCTCTGCACGGAAATTAATTGTCAGCAATTTATTTATTCAGCCCGGAGTCCGACAAAGTTGACAGACTGATTCGCAGCTCACCAGGATATCAGACTTAGAAGCTTTACTCAACACTTCAAATTGGTCCATTTTTTGAACTCTCAGCCTCATCCAAAACCTTTTTATATCAAGTACGGTATTAGACATTGTTGTACATAACTATACACCAGTGATAATTTATGCACGATTCAATCCTCCACATCCTCAACACAACAAAGACCCGGATTCAGGCTTTCGGGACCGATATCCATACAGAAGAACCGCAGCCGCAGTTCCAGAAAAGGAACTTCATCGCCGCTGTGGCAGCCGTAAGGGCAGATGGGCGGGTGCCTGTAATTGCTGAGGTCAAACCTGCATCCCCTGGAAAGAGTTTCAGGGAGATCCCGCCTGCAGTGGCTGCTGAACTTGCATGGGAGATGGAGGAAGCCGGAGCTGTTGCAATTTCTGTACTGACTGAGCCTGGAGTGTTTCGTGGTTCACTCGAAAACCTGAACGCAGTCAGGAAAACAGTATGCCTGCCTGTCCTCAGAAAGGATTTTATTATTGACAGGCTGCAGATCCAGGAAGAAGGAAGCGACCTCATCCTCTTGATTGCAGGTATCCTGGGAAAAGAGCTGAATGCTTTTGTTGATCTTGCTCTCGAAAAAGGATTTGAGCCTCTTGTTGAAGTTCACAATAGGGAAGAGCTTGAACTTGCCCTGGAAACCAACACAAAAATCATCGGGATCAATAACCGGGACTTTGAGACACTTAAAATCGACCTGGCCACAACGGAAGAGCTTGCACCACTCATTCGGGAATATGACCTTGACCACGGGACCAGCCATATCATTATAAGTGAGAGCGGAATGAACAGTCCCGGGGATGTCAGGCGTGTAATACAGGCAGGGGCAGACGCTGTGCTTATAGGATCTGCACTTATGGAAAGCGACTCAGTTTTTGAGAAAACTAAAGAATTCGTCCAGAGTCTTTGCTGGCGTGAATAATTGCTTTTCTTTGATTTTTCGGAGCTTTCAACCTGCGGAAATGGGGTTGAAAAATCCGCTTTCATTTCAAAACGAAATTCTGACTGAATTTTTTTTCATAATATCACAAAGAAAGGAATCAGGAATTAAAAAACTAAGGATCACGAATCAGAATCACGAATCAGAATCACGAGATAAGTAATCACGAGATAAGTAATCACGAAATCAGCGATTAAGACATCAGAACTCAAGAGACAAGGGAGTAATCGAATTGACAGGAACTACAATTTCAGAATTACAGGTGAAAGGAAAGTACGGGAAATTCGGAGGGCAGTACGTACCTGAAGTACTCATGCCGGCCTTAGAAGAGCTCGAAGAGGGGTACGAGCGGTACAAAAACGACCCCGAGTTCCTTGCAGAGCTTGACCACTACCTCAGGGACTTCGGGGGCAGGGAAACTCCTCTTTACTTTGCCCGGAACCTGAGCAAAAAATACGGGACTAAAATATATCTCAAGCGGGAAGACCTTGTGCACGGAGGAGCACACAAGCTCAACAACGCCATAGGGCAGGCACTGCTTGCAAAGTTTATGGGAAAGACCAGGCTGATTGCAGAAACAGGTGCAGGGCAGCATGGGACTGCAACTGCTATGGTGGGAGCCACCCTCGGGTTTGAAACGATTGTCTACATGGGGGCAAAAGACATCAAACGCCAGCAGATGAATGCATACAGAATGGAACTCATGGGGACAGAGGTAAAAGACGTAGAGACCGGCTCAAAAACCCTCAAGGACGCAATCAACGAGGCTTTCAGGGACTGGGTCACAAATATCGGAAACACACACTACCTGATCGGGTCGGTGGTCGGCCCCCATCCTTACCCGATGATTGTAAGGGACTTCCAGAGCGTGATAGGGCGTGAGGTAAAGGAGCAGGCAATAGAAAAAGAAGGCAGACTGCCTGATTCTATCATCGCCTGTGCAGGCGGAGGGAGCAATGCCATGGGGATTTTCCATCCTTTTGTCGAAGACAGGGAGGTCAGGTTGATTGCTGTAGAAGCCGGGGGAAAAGCCCTGAAGTGTACGGAAAAAGCAGCCCTTCATTCAGCCTGCCTCTGCGCCGGAGAAGAAGGAATCCTGCACGGAGCAAGGACAAAGGTGCTGCAGGACAAAAACGGGCAGATCCTTGAGTCCGAATCCGTATCTGCAGGGCTTGACTACTCAGGGGTAGGACCTGAGCTGGCATGCCTTGCTGAGAGCGGCAGGGTTACGGCCCGTTATGTCACGGATGACGAAGCGATTGAAGCTTTTAATGAACTGAGCCGGCTTGAAGGAATCATTCCTGCCCTTGAATCCTCTCATGCCCTTGCCTACCTGAAAAAAGCCGCTGAATCAGGGGAACTCGGAGAGTTTGTGGTAGTAAACCTCTCAGGAAGGGGAGATAAAGACCTGGAAACCGTCCTGAGCCTGAAGAGAGGGATCTGAAATGAGAACCGAAATGAAAACCGAAACAAGAGCCGAATTAAGAGCCGAAATTAGAAGGCAAAAAATCTCGGAAAAATTCAGCGAACTCAGGGAGAAGAAAGAAGGAGCCCTTATCAGCTACGTAATGGCAGGAGACCCTTCAGCAGAGGCAACCTGCGGGATTGTAAGAGCCCTGGCAAACGGGGGAGCAGATATAATCGAACTTGGTTTCCCGTTCTCCGATCCTGTGGCTGACGGGCCAACTATCCAGGCAGCAGGACAGAGAGCGCTTGCAGCAGGCATGGATACTGAACGTTACTTCGAACTTGTCAGGGACCTTGAGGTTGAAGTCCCTCTTATTTGCATGACTTATTACAACCCTGTATTCAGGTATGGAGTGGAAAAATTCGTAGAACATGCCGCAGAAGCCGGAATCAGCGGACTGATCATACCCGATATCCCGGTGGAAGAAGCAGCTGACCTGAAACACAGCTGTGAGAAACACGGGCTTGACCTGATCTTTCTGGTCGCACCTACAACAACCGATGCAAGGATCAGGAAGATCCTTCAGAGGGGATCGGGCTTCATCTACCTGGTATCAAGGCTCGGGGTTACGGGGGCTAGAGATAATGTTGCAGGTTCCACAAAAGAACTGCTTTCCAGGGTAGAAACTGAAATTCCGAAAGCTGTAGGCTTTGGAATTTCAACAGGAAGACAGGCTGCAGAGGTTAGGAAGGCTGGTGCAGACGCTGTGATTGTCGGCTCGGCTTTTGTAAAGATCATTGAAGAAGGAAAAGACGTAAAAGAAAGGCTGGAAGCCCTTTCAAGGGAACTCAAATCCGGCATACTTGAAGCAAATTGAACCAGGGAATTGCAAAGGAGGCAGAAAAGATGCAGGAAATGAAGGCATATATCAAAAAACTGGAAAAAGGTCATGACCTGAGTTCAGAAGAAGCCGAAACCGCAGTAGGAAAGCTCCTGAGCACGGCCGGAGATGAGGAAATAGGGGCTTTTTTACTTGCCCTGAAGGCAAAAGGGGAAAAGCCCGAAGAAATTGCAGGTTTCGTACGCGGTATGAAGAAAGTTGCCAATATTATCAGGCCAGGGACGCCTTTCAGGCTTGTAGATACCTGTGGGACAGGAGGAGACGGGCTTAACACCATCAATGTCTCAACAGCAGCTGCAATTGTGACTGCAGCAGCCGGAGTCCCGGTAGCCAAACACGGAAACAGAGCAGCTACCTCAATGTCAGGAAGTTCTGACGTGCTTGAAGCTCTCGGGATTAAAGTGGACCTCCCCCCGGAACAGGTTAGAAAGACAATAGAAAAGATAGGTATAGGTTTCATGTTTGCCCCGGTCTTCCACCCTGCAATGAAGCGGGTTGCCGGGGTCAGGAAAAAGCTCGGGGTAAGGACAGTCTTTAATATCCTTGGACCCCTGACAAACCCTGCAGGAGCAAAAGGGCAGGTTGTTGGAGTTTTTGATAAAAGTCTCTGTGAGCCTATAGCTTATGCCCTTGCCGAACTGGGGACAGAGCATGCCCTGGTAGTGCATGGGGACGGGATGGATGAGATCACAAATACGGGTGAAACCTATGTTGCGGAATTAAAGAATGGGAAAGTTTCGACCTACACGTTGACCCCTGAGTCCCTTGGCATGCTGCGGGCAAATCCGGAGGACATCAAAGGAGGTACTCCGAAAGAAAATGCACGAGACCTTCTGTGCATCTTCAAAGGCCAGAAAGGACCTAAAAGGGACCTCATAATCCTGAATGCAGCTGCAGCCCTTTACGTAAGCGGGATAGTGAGCTCAATCCGACAGGCTATCCCCATTGCCGAAGACGCTATTGACAGCGGAAAAGTCATGGTCAAGTTTAACCAGTTCCGGACTTTTACCAGAGAACTTTACGAAAAGGATAAACAACAGGGCTCTTTTCCTGGAAAAACAACTTTATCTCCGTCCCGAATTTCCATGTTAAGCCCGGCTTCCGGGGAGAGGGCATGAAAACAGGATTAAAAACCAGGATCAAAATCTGCGGGATCTGCAGCCCTGAAGATATTGAACTTGCAGCTCTCTATGGAGCCGACGCGCTAGGATTTATAACCGAAGTCCCTGTGGAGAGCCCGAGAAAGCTTGATTCGGACATCGCATCAGCCCTTGTTTCAAAAGTCCCGAAATACCTTGATTCAGTAATGGTCATAATGCCTGAAAACTCCACCTGTGCCCTGGAACTTATCGATAAAGTAAGACCGGACATAGTGCAGATCCACTCCGACCTGCCCCTTCTAGAACTTGAAATCATAAGGGAAAAAGCAGACATACCTGTAATAAAAACCCTTTCTGTGCCTGCCGGGCGAGGAGCTTCCAAACTCCAGAACCTTGTAAAAAGGCTTCTTGAGGAGGTCCGCGAGATGGAAGAAAGCGGAGCTGTTGACAGCATACTCCTGGACTCAGGGGTTGCCGGAAAAATAGGCGGTACAGGCTGTGTACACGACTGGGACCTGAGCCGGAAAATTGCAGAAGAGACCAGCCTTCCCCTTATCCTTGCCGGCGGGCTCAGACCCGAAAACGTGCAGGAAGCTATCAGGGTTGTTTCTCCCTATGCTGTGGATACGGCTTCAGGGGTAGAGACCTGCGGAAACAAAGACGCTGTGAAAATCAGGAATTTTATTGAAGAAGTGAGGTGTGCCAATGCTTTCCTTTGACCTTGGAAAAGAAGAGTTTAAGGAGCTTGTCTCAGGGCTCAAAAAACCCGGGCTCGTCCAGCTCCTTGCAAAAGTTGATTTTGGGTGCTATCCCGTCTGCTCTCCTCTCGAGCTTTACCGGGCTTTAAGAGGCTCAGGAACTGCAGGTTACTCCTACCTGCTTGAATCCGTGGAAAAACAGGCAAATAAGGCAAGGTATTCTTTTGTTGGAAACGAACCTGATGCCCTGCTGACGATAAGTAACAGAAAACTCTCCCTTGAGCTCCTGAACCCGAAAGCCTGTGCTTTCTTCAAAGAAATTGTCGCAAAAGCAGAGGAAGTCTGCGGAGCTGAAACTGAAGAGAAAACCGGAGAAAAAAACGTAGAGAAAAACGGAGATGAAACCGGAGAGATAGAACGCAGAGGAAAGCAAAAAGAAACGCAGCCTCCTGGAAAGTTCACGGTTGCAATTCCACGCGGAAAAGATTCTTTTGACGCCCTTCGCCTGGCTTTTCCTCCGACAAACGGGATTGAATTCCTCAATACAAAGCGCTTTGAAAGGCAGACCTTCCTGGGAGGGGCTATTGGTTACACAGCTTATGATGCGATCTACGACAGCTGGCTCGGGGCTGAAAAGGGCTTTGAGTCCGGGATTCCCGAACTCCAGTACATCCTTGTCTCGAAAAGTTTTATTTTCGATCACCTGACTGAAGAAGTGTATATAGTGATCACTCCTTTCGTAAGCCCGTGCTCGGATGCAGAAAGAGTATATGAAGAGACTCTTTCAGAGGCAGATAAGCTTTATTCCGCAATTAAGGAAGTTTCCCTGCCTGAAGACGCAGCAAAGGGAGTTGAAGTAAAAGGAGTTGAAGCAAAAGGAGTGATAAGGGAGACAGTCGCAAGGGAAACAGCCGCTTCAAATGCAGTAGTTTCGAGCCCGTTAATAGCGCCATCTTCACCTGTACAGGTCTGCAGCGCTGACAGGTCGGAATTTGAAGCTTCCGTGCTCCAGGCGAAAGAACATATTTTCGCAGGGGATATTTTCCAGGCTGTCCTTTCCAGGAAATGCGAATTCAATTTGAAACAGTCCCCTTTCGAGCTTTATATGCAGCTCCGGGAAATAAACCCGAGCCCTTACATGTATATCTTCGAGTTTGGAGACCTTGCAATTGTAGGGGCAAGCCCTGAAACACTTCTAACAGTACATAAACGCACTGTCATAATAAATCCCATCGCAGGCACCTGTCCGAGGGGGAAGTCCGAAGCTGAAGACGAAGCCCTGGCTTCACACATGCTTAATGACGAAAAGGAAAGGGCAGAACATGTAATGCTTGTTGACCTTGGGCGAAACGATGTCCGCATGGTTTCCGAAAGCGGCTCGGTAAAGGTCTCCGGGTTTATGAAAGTCCTGAAATATTCTCATGTCCAGCACATAGAAAGCACGGTTTCGGGAAACCTCAGGCCCGAGTGCGACCAGTTCGATGCCTTCAGGGCAGTTTTTCCTGCTGGAACCCTATCAGGGGCTCCTAAAATCCGGGCAATGGAAATTATTTCCGAACTTGAAACAGCTCCAAGAGGGATCTACGGCGGCGGGGTAGGGTATTACAGCTGGAACGGGGATGCTGATTTTGCAATCGTGATAAGGACTCTGCTTATACAGGGAAAAAAGGCTTCGGTACAGGCAGGGGCAGGGATTGTTGCGGACTCCGATCCTGCGTATGAGTTCAGGGAAACGGAAAGGAAAATGGCAGCAATGCTTGCGGCTATTGGCGGAGAACTCTGAGCTGAAACTCCGGTTAAGACCGGGTTAGACAGGGTTAGACAGGGTTAAGAAATACAGTTGAGGAGTCGAGAAACGGGAATCAGGCGCAGGAATGGAAGGAAAGAATAGAAAAAGTTACCGGGATGAGACTTATGGAAAGAGATTTAAATACAAATAATTCAGGAAAAATGGCTCTGGAGAAGAGAATTCTATTCGAAAAAATGAGTAAAGGGGGACGTCCGGAAGAAAAGGCTTTTGGAGGGTTTTTCAGGTGAAAATCGTTTTCATAAACAACAAGGATTCTTTCGTATGGAACCTCGTGGATTATATCTCATATTTTGAAAAAGATACCCTGGTCCTTCCCAACACGGTTACCCTGGAAGAGTTAAGGGAAATAAAGCCTGATGCGCTGGTAATCTCCCCGGGACCCGGAAACCCCTCTGACCCGAAGGATATAGGAAACTGTCTGGAGATCATCAGGGAAATGGGCAGGGAAATTCCTCTTCTGGGAGTCTGCCTCGGGCACCAGGCAATCAACGTAGCTTTCGGCGGGCCTGTAAGGAGAAGTAAAGTGGGACCCGTACATGGGAAAAGTTCAAGGATCTTGCACACGGAATCAGTACTCTTTACAACACTTAGAGAACAGTTTGAGGCAGGCCGCTACCACTCACTTGAGATTGGAGAACCGGCTCCCGGAATAAAGGTTACTGCCCGGGCAGAAGATGGAACCATTATGGCAGTCGAACACGCAGAATATCCTATCTATGGCTTGCAATTCCACCCTGAGTCCGTGCTTACTCCCGAAGGGCTAAAAATAATAGAACGATTCCTGGAAATTTCAAGAAACTTTAAAAAAAGACAGTCGGCTGTTTAAAGCAGCCATGAATTTTTTTTTCTGCTTTCAGGCGAAAAGGCTTATCGAAAAGGTTTATCTTTTCAGGCAAAGATTCAGTTTTTCCTTTAAGCCAATTGCCCTCTGATGCGCATGCAATTATTATTTTTCTTTTCCCGAATCCCCGGTTTCAGGCTCTTCTTCCTCGACCTCTCCTTCGAAGAATTCTTCTTCCGTAAATTCCTCATTGGGCCTGCTGCCCTCATAGCCGGCAGGCTGAAGATTCTGCATGTCCGAAAATTCGCTTACTGTTTGGGAGATCAGTTGAGGATATCTTACAATCTGCTCCCTGGGAATGAACCCATTATCTTCGGATGCGATTATAATTCCCTCTCTTGCGGTTTTTGCTGCGTTACTCAGATCTTCAAGTTGTTTTTTGCCTGCGAGGTAGCCAATTTCTTCAAGTGCCATGGTTGTCCAGAGGGTTACAACCTCCATCTTTTTTGCAACAGCACCTCTGCCTATTATTTCGAGGGCTTTAACAGCAATTTCTGCAGTTTCAAGCATCTCCATCTGTGCAGCTCCTTTTCCGATTTCCTGCACAGCCTTTGAGAAAGACCAGAGGGCATTAGAGAAGTCTTTTTCGACGGAAGGTTCTGCAAGAGCATCAATAGCCTCTACTGTATTGGATGCTACACTTTCACTCCTTTTCTGAACAGCTTTATTGCCAATATTCCGGAGTGAAATCGCAACCCTCTTTAAATCGGTCTCAAAATCTGCGTTGAGCAGTTCTTCCCCGAGTTCCCTGAGGTACACAATATACTGGAGTGCGTCGTACTCGTTTTGTTCCCTTACTGCTTTTTCTCCAGATTCTCCAAGTTCAATAGCTTTTTGTTCATTCAATGAGAACATATTTAAACCCCTTTCCAGTCAAATCCTGTAATAAATGCCGGTTTTAAGAATTAAACTATTTATATAGGAATACTCTGATATTAGTCTTCCTATATTTTTGTAAATTTATAGAGAGTTTCAAGCTTATGTTTAAGAATTTCAAGCTTTTATTTTTAAAAGAGATATATACACTCATGAAGTTAAGTAAAAGGCTTTTTAAGTAATTAATTAATTAGTCGCCCGCAATCACCTGGCTGATGTTTTTGAGTAAAAAGAAAACAGTGCCCGACTATAAACTTTAAAATCCCGAATCTCCCGAATTGCGCCTCGCCCGAGTTTCGCTTCGGGAGCACGAGGTCTGTTTCACTCGCTTCGCTCGCTCAAGCAGACTAATTTATAAAACTATAGCTTTTACTTCCCGAGTTTCGCTTCGGGATCACAGGAAATCGGAGATTTTCTGGGAGTTGCACTGCAAGTGCAACAGCACGAGGTTCTTTTCGCTACGCTCAAGAGGACTAATTTAGGGGTTATAGTAGTGAGATTTACTTAAAGTGATAGAATTAAATTATTTCCGACCCGTGTAACGTTATTCTTTGTATTATGCCGTTTTTTTCAAGTTAGAAGAAGAAAAGCGGCCTTTCTCGCGAAAAAGGGAAAAAAGAAATTCTAGAAAGTAAAAATGGCTAAGGAGAATGAATATAAACCAGAAAGTAAAGGCAAAATGAAATAGTAAGAATTAGGACAAAAAATCATCTACTTGGAGATCGCTTTTCCAATCTTTTTCAAGTCTTTTTATTTCTACTACTTCATTTTTTACGGGAAGGGCCGCCAGAAGAGCTGGTAGAGGCGCTCCTAGAATTATTAATTGAAATTCATTTTGAAGTTGAAATCTTCAGGTCTATTCGACATATCTTCTTTTTTCAGGCTTCGAATAGAATACTTGCAGTATAAAAAACGCAAAGGTTATAGGGCTAAAAGTTTTTTTCTAACTTTTTACCTTTACTCTTATCTGTTGATGGCTCTTGATCTGTTGAAATTAAATGGATAAAAACTATGACCGAGCTTGAAAAACAGTTACTCCCGGGCGTGGAATTGTTCTGGCTATCCTTATGGTTATAGGCTCAGGACTGCTGGGCTTGCCCGGGATGGTAGCGGATGCAGGAACGGTGCAGGAACGGTGCAGGAAGTGGTTTTCGGCTGGCTTCTGATCATTCTGGCTGCAATGCCACTTATTCAGACCTATAAACCCGAATCTTTAAATCATAATCTGTAAATTTAGACTTGCTTAAGACTTTTAGCCTTATCCTTTAGCCTTTAGTCTTATTCTTTAGACTTATTCTTTAGACTTATTTTTTACTGGCAAATTTATAAATGGTGCAAAATATATTTACGGATGAATTTAGTGGAGCTATCCATAGAGGAATTTAGTGGAGTTATCCTAGAGGAAAAATGAGAAAATTAGAAAAAACAATTACCCTGCGGACAGGTTTGGGACTTGCAATCTGTATGCTTGTAGGAACAGGGATTCTGGCGCTGCCGGGCCTGGCACTTGATGTCGGAAGCGTTCATGAGGCAGTTCTTGGCTGGTTCCTCATCGCTCTTATCGCAATTCCTCTTATCCAGATCTGCGCCCGTCTGGGCCTGAAATTCCCTTCAACTGCAGGGCTTGCAGGTTATGCTGAAGAGGCCGTAGGTCCCTGGGGAGGGTATGCAGTCTCATATCTTGTAGGCGGTTCTTTCTTTTTTGGGCTTCCTGCAGTTGCTCTTATTGGAAGCGAATACATGAGGCAGCTTTTCAGTCTGTCCGAATTAGGTGCAGCTTTTTTTGCAGCCCTTCTTGTAACCTTAATGCTTATCTCAAACCTTGCAGGAATGAGAGCTATTTCCATGATTAACTATGCAGCTCTGACTGTTCTCTTTCTGCTTACAGGACTGCTTATCGCCTTCAACCTTGATTTCTTCGGGTCAGGGCTAGAGGTTGCCGGTGAAGCTCTTAGCGGCAGTGGAAACGTAGACCTGAACAATGTCTGGAAAGTCGCAGCCCTTCTTTTCTGGGCGTTTCTGGGCTGGGAGAACCTGTCTTTTTCCCTCGGAGAAATTAAAGAACCTGAGAAAAACGTGCCTTTGCTTTACTGGCTGAGTTTTGCCCTGGTAACATCTATCTATATCCTCCTTGCCCTTATTACCACAGGAGCGAGTGCAGCAGGTGTCCCTCTTCAAGGAGCTGCCGGACTTTCCGGCCTTGTCCTTTTTACGCCCGGGGGAAGTCTCCTTATATGGCTCATGATAATAGTTATTGCGGCAAACGCCTGCTCGTGGAACTTTACTGCAAGCCGCCTGCTTTTTGCCGGAGGCAGGACAGGTGCTTTCCCTGGTGTTTTTGGAAAGCTTTCAAAGAGGAATATCCCTGTCTCCAGCCTGGTAGGGCTATACATCCTGTCAATTTTCCTTATTCTCGGAAGTTACTTTTTCGAAATCCCGGTATCATCCATGATCCTGCTCGTAAACCAGAACTTTGTTTTCCTCTATGCCTTCATCATTCTCGCCTACTGGAAAACAGAAACTGGCTGGCAGAAATGGGTTTTCTCAGCTCTTGCGCTCCTGTCTCTGAGCTTTCTGGTTTCAGGCTTTACCTGGAAAATCGTTTATCCTGTCTTTCTCATAGGGTTTGGGTATTACAGATTTCTCGGGAGAAAGAGTGCAGATAAAAGTATCGCGTCCAGAAAGAAGGAACTTAAGGTTCGTGAAGACGCACAGTAGCTTTCCTGCCTTACCAGAAATCGAGGAACAGCATTCAGAGTCTCTTTTCAGTCTTCGGGGCAAAATTTTCCTGGACACCTGAAGAATCTGTGAAATTTTTGGAATCTCCTTAAAAATTCCATAAATTCCTCTTAAAAATTCAATAGACTTCCCAATAAAAGTTTTTGGACAGAAACTTTTAAATTACTTGCCTTCTCAAAATAATGCAATAGTTAACAGGCAATTTATAAAAATACAGGAGCCTGATCAAATGTCATTGGTAAGTGTTAAAGACGCACCTGGCAAAGGTAGAGGCGTATTTGCACAGAGAAATCTTAAAAAAGATGAAGTAATAGAAACCTGCCCCGTTATCGTTCTTCCTCCTGAAGAAGTAAATACTCTTGAGCTTACCCAGCTTTATAATTACTATTTCGCATGGGGAACTGATTCAAGAGAAGCCGCGATTGCTCTGGGCTATGGGTCTCTTTATAACCACTCGTATGCCCCAAATGCAAAATACCAGAAAGACTTCAACAACAACCTTTTGAAATATGTCTGTATAAAAGATATCCGAAAAAATGAGGAAATCACCATAAACTATAACTGTGACCCTGAAGACAAAACCCCTGTCTGGTTTGATGTTACAAGCCAGAACTGATTTTCGGGTTTAAATAAAGTATATAAGTTTTCACTTTGTTCGTTAAGCTTAATTTTTTCTTTTTAATTTTCTTTTTTAACTGCATCAAAAGAGGATATTTAACTACTCTCCCTTATTGTTCTCCCGCATTTCAATGAAAATCAATGGGTAAAAGATGATTAAAGTTATACATCATAAATTATCTAATGATTTCTTCTTTAACCAATGCACTTTACTAAATTATATGAGTTTTTAGATTGTTGTCCTGCTAAACCCAATCTTTCACATTTTCCACTTACCTTGATTACCAAATCTAGGGAAGAAATCCATGAAATAACCTTGTAAGTAAAGCTTATAATTGTAGAGACTGTTCAGATATGAAAGGCTAAAAAGACTGTGAATTCTAAATTTTTTGTTTTAGGGGTTAAAAAATGGAAGATATACTTCTCAATATTTTTCGATTAAGCCTGTTCGAAACCCTCTGCGTCACAGGTTCTATAATTCTTATAGGCATGATACTGGGCATTATTGAGAAACGATCCAACTTTTACATCCAGAGTGTTTTCGGCAGGAAAGGAATTATGTTTACAGCCTGGATAGGCACCCCAATCCATGAACTTGGCCACCTGCTGATGTGCTACCTTTTCAGGCACAGAATAAATGAGTTCAAGCTCTTTGACCTGAGAGCCCGGGACGGAGTCCTTGGGTATGTCAACCACAGCTGGAATCCAAAAAGCCTCTACCAGAACATAGGGAACTTTTTCATAGGCATGGGTCCCATATTCAGCGGAACAGCAGCCTTGGTCCTTGGGATGTACCTTTTTCTGCCTGATTCCTTTGCCACCTTTGGAAATTATCTGACCCTTGGCTCCGGTCAGCCTGAACCCTACATGTTAATGAAAATCTTCGCACTCACAGCCCAGCTTTTTGAAAGCATTTTTTCAGCAGAAAGCCTGGCTTCTCCCAATTTCTGGATCTATTTTGCTCTTGCAATCGGCATTTCCTCTCATATAGCCCTGAGTAGAGAAGATCTTAAAGGAGCAGGGAGAGGTCTAGTGACAATATTCACTTTCATTTTACTGGTAAATGTGATTGCCCTGATTCTCAATGTCGATTTCTCAGGCTTTTTCACGGGTATTCTGGCTTTGAATGTCTACCTGCTGGCGTTTTCAATGATTTCGGTTGTTTTTTCTTCGATCAGGTTGATTTTAAGTGCTTTTGCTTATACTCTTGTGTCCAGAATCATCTGATTTACAGCAATTTCCTTCCCACAGTCAGGCGTAAGTTGGAATTTCACCCCTCGCACTCTTAATGGGGGATATATATAACAACAAAAAAGTATACGCCGTTTTGTGAGATTTCTGCACAACCGTTTTTTAGAAAGGTGCCTCAACTAAAATAAAAGATCGTTTCATGGCATCGATTTAATAAAAGAATTGGATCTTTTATACACTGATTTGTATAATGAAAATAATATGAGACTATTTTTTTCTTATTTTTCTTACTCTGATTCTCTTAAGTACGTCCTTTCTTTCAGACTTATTCTCAAAACTCAAAGAGATAAGAATGTGAATAATAGTTATTATTGAATAAAATGGGAATTACTAATTGCTACGTTTTGAAGCGAAATTATATAGAAAGATAAATATTTATAACTACGGAAATTGCTGTGAAATTAGAAAATGTCAAAGACAAAGAATTGGAAAATTTAGCAAGAAAGAGTATAGTTCAAAAGTACCTTATAATAGTAACTTTATTAATATATCCAAAACTAAATTCAATAATAACAAATTTTCTCATTAAATCTGCTTTGCAAGAAAAAAAATCATAATTCATCATGGAATGAAAAAGATATAACAGAAATATTTCGAAAAGTTATATTCTTTCGAAATGTGCTTAATTTATATTGAAATAAGTTAAACACGTAGAAAATGAATAGCTCACTATGGTCAGAAAATATTCTTAATTTAGCTACTTTTTTAACATCAGTTGTATCTTTCTTCACATTAAATGAACTAAAAAAACAAAGAAATTTGGCAAACTCACCCAAACTTCATATTACATCAAAAAATGCTACTATTTTAGCCACAAACACATGGATAGACGAATTAGGGACATCACTTCCAATTTTATGGGAGGGCGAGTTTTTAAAAGAAACAAAACCCCATTTTCCTCCTATGTACTCAATTCCACTAAATTTAATCAACATTGGATCAACTCCCGCTTGACTTACTTGCAAAGTTGAAAGAACAAGCGAAGTTTGCTAATCTAGTACAAAATGGAATATGTGAGTGTTGTGGAGAAACAAACCCTTATGCTCTTCGGATTTTTGAAGATCATCATATTTCAACTGTAGGTTTTTCATCAGAAACCTGTGTACTTTGCCTTAATTGTCATGCTGTTATAACTCAATTACAGAACAGGATACCACCTAAATTTAGGTCAAAACAACTAGATTTGAAATCTCGTATTCCTTACATTTGGCTTACACATTCAGCTCTGAGAAGTAGAATGGCAGAAAAGGAACTGGTATTACTCAATCAGTTCTATTGGGGGGAAAACAGATGGAACACATAGCTCTGAGGGGATTTCCACGCAGAAAGGGCTCGATTATTAAGCCAACAAATAGCAAAATATTTGAGAATCTCTATTTCCCCAGAGTTATTACACTTGATACAGAAACCACAGCGGATGAGTTTCTTAATTTGAAATTTGGCTCTTTCGCCGTACATGAGAATGATATTTTCCTTTATGGAGGTTTATTCTGGGATCATAGGCACGTTACGGAAAAAGAGTATGAAATTCTAAAAAAGTATGCAGAAGAACATAACATACGCTTATTCTCTCTTGAAGAGTTCATCCAAATTTTTTATCTGGATGTCTATGAAAGAAAAACACTCTGTATTGGTTACAATATCAACTTCGATCTGTCAAGGATTATTCTTGACTACGGTCATGGCAGATATTCACGTAAGGATGGTTTTTCCTTTAAACTTACTGAGGATACAACCTATCCGCGTTTACGTATAAAGCATCTAAATGGGAGATCATACAATGTTGAGTTTACCAGAGCAAAGGGCAAATACAGAAAGGAGAGAACCTTTAAGGGCAATTTCCTGGATTTAAGTAATCTTGCCTGTACTTTAACTGACAATAAATCTCTTACACTTGAAAAAGCCTGTGAGATCTTTGATACTCCAATAAAGAAGAAATCAACAGAGAAGCATGGAGTAATAACTCCAGGATATATTGGTTATAATCTTACAGATGTAAAAGCCACTTATGAACTATTCAAAAAAGTAAGACAGGAGTATGAAAGGTATCAGTTAGGCATACCAATGACTGGTATTATTCAGCCGCCAGTCTTGGAAAACAGGCACTTAGTCAGTTAAACATTAAGCCTTTTATGCAACAGAACCCTGATTTCCCTCCTACAATTCTCGGTAGACTCATGAGTGAATACTATGGAGGAAGATGTGAATGCAGAATCAGAAAAACGCCTGTTAAAGTTACAGTTTTAGACTTTTTCAGCATGTACCCAACAGTAACACTTCTTCTTGGTCCCTGGGAATTCACCATTGTAGATAAGATTCAGTACATTGATGACACGGAGAATACTCAACGGTTGATCGAGGAATTCACTTTCGAAGATGCACTCAACCATGATTTTTGGAAACAATTGAATGTCCTGGTTGAAATCGAGCCTGATGAGGACATACTCCCAGTCAGAACGAAATATGCAGATGATGATGGAACATTCAACATCGGAATTAATTATATAACGTTCAATGGATCATTGTATTACTTTCTCTCAGACATTTTAGCCTCAAAGCTGCTTACAGGCAAGCTTCCTAAGATCAAGAAGGCTATCAAGTTCATTCCTGAAGAAATACAGGAAGGGCTTAAAGATTCAGAAATCTATGGAGTCCACGTAAATCCTAAAGAAGACAATCTTATCAAAGTCCTTGTTGAACGCAGGCAGAAAATAAAGGACGAAATGAAGGAAATGTCTAAGGATTCTCATGAATACGATGTTCTGGATTCACAGCAGAAAGCCTTAAAGATTCTCAATAATTCCACCACATAAGGAATCTATATCGAGATGCATCCAAAGAATAAGGAAAAGTTGGATGTGTTTAGTACCATTCAATTCGAGTCTGAAGGCAAATATGAAGAACTTGGTAAATATTTCAATCCTATTATTGGAGCTAGTATTACAGCAGGAGCTAGGTTTTTACTTGCGATTGCAGAGAAGTTTATGATGGACAAAGGAGAAGTACATGCTTACATGGATACAGATTCAATATTTGTTCCTCCATATCTCGCTTATGAATTAAGCCATCTCTTTGATTCTCTGAATCCTTATGATTTCAATAAGCCGATTCTAGAAATAGAAGATGGAATGGAAGATATCTGGTTTTATGGAATCAGTTCTAAAAGATATTGTCTGTTCCAAAGAGATGGAAATAAAATCACAATTCCTGAAGGTAAGAAGCTTTTCTACAAGCTACATGGATTGGGACATATCACAAATCCATTTAGCAGAGAATTAAAGGAAGGGGATAAATGGCATAAGCAGTTCTGGGAAGACATTCTCCAGGTTCATTTTCATCCTGAAGAGTTACCTGATGTATTAGAGAAGTATGAGAATTATGCAGTTATCTCTAAGCTCGCGGTATCGACAGGAATTATCCTGATAAGATTCAAGAAAATGAATAAGGGAAAACCATTTAATGAACAAATTAAACCTTTTAATTTCTTTCTTGTAGGTAATGGTGCAAAAGCTGGCACAGACGTAGAGAAGATTAAGCCTGTTGCTCCTTTCAATACAAATCCACAGATTGTAGTTGAGAAAGAATTCATTGATTACAATACAGGAGATACACTTCAGGGAAGGGAATACTGGAAGCCATTAAGTGATATATTTCTTGATTACATAGACCATCCTGAAGCCAAGTTTGAAGGAGATATTGGAGTCTTACAAAGGAGACATCTGAAGCCTAAAGGATGTGTGTATATCGGAAAAGAAGCAAACAAGATAGAGATGCAGGAGCTTGAGAGCAATAATGTTGAAACGTACCCAGACATTGAAAAGATCAGGGAATTTGTTCTGAATTTAACTCCTGCTAAAGCCAGGGAGATTGGCATAAAATATAGAAAGGCGTTGAGTGATTTGAAAAAAAGAGTGAAGGAAAGGGATTTTAATCTGAATACTCTAGAGATGAGGAAGGTGATGGATTATTTGAGTTATTGATTTATATTCCTTTTTATAAATTTCATATTGAGCTCATCCCAAAGCCTGTTTTATTCTCAATTGTTAGAAATACTCAGAATTGGCTTCATAGCCAAAATTTCGATTAGTTGTTTAAAATACAGATACAAAGAAGCAAATTAAGAGTTTTGGGATAGGCTCAATTAGTAAATACCTTTAGAACAGATGTAGTTTGTGTTTTCATACACTATGACAGCCCACATGCTCCATTTGCTTAAAAATGGCACATGTGAGCTGTCCTTGTGAGACAATCGCGGAATTATTTTTCCGACACAGTTGCTGCATTGATAAATAATTGAGTGGAGGCATCTCTTTCCAGTGAGATAATAATTTCGTTATCTCCTGCTTTCAGCAAGCTTTCATTAATCGTGAACTCCACCGGATGGAAATCACACTTATTATCTCTGGAGCCTTTAACAATAAAATTGCCATTAACTTTAATTGAGAACGGGCAATCTGCCTTGCCGTCTACAAGAGCAGCACACAGCCCCATGGTTAAAGTAACTGGAATCGGAACTGGAATATTCAAGTTTAACTTCATAAATCCGTCATTTTCCAGCAAAGACCATGTATGGAAGTCTTCACGGTATCCTGCTCCTTGATGAGACGTCATTGAGAGCTGCGCAGTTGGTTTCGGGTCTTGTATGGAAAAGTCTATTGTCTGCTCCAGCAACTCACCTATATGTATATTGATGTTGTAAAGACCATCAGAGGCACCACTCAAAGCATCTAAGGCAAAACTAACTGGAATCTTCGAGGAAGTGATTTTAAAGCCTAATGGTTGTTCGTTCCAATGGCATGTATCCCGATAAATTTTTGGGTCTTTTATTCCATTCTCGGCTGCTTGTTGGTTGCTAGAGAAACGGGGACAGTCAAATGCCCACATGAACCCTTCGTTTTTATTTTTCTCTATTGGTATAGCCATTGAACAGCCTTGCGCGAAGGTGTTGTCATTCTCCCAGATGATTACCCCATAATAGCACACAGAATCAAGAGCCTCTACTGGATCAAATCCAGGAGGCGTAACCACATCACCTGGTTTTACCATTTTAGGTAAAGTAAAATTTAACACCTTATTATCACCGTTACCACCACAGATCGTGGCATTCGAGAGATATTGCCCATTGACACTCCAATCATTCGTGTAGTCCCAATTAAAAACCTGCAACCGAATGGTGTATTTTCGGTTCAACCAGTTCCATAAATACGCCAAGCCAATAAACACAACGGCAAATACCAAACAAGATGCCACAGTGGACACCAAAGCGACGGGGATAGCGAATGAGAATGATTCAAAACCGGCTGCAGCAGCAGCTTGAGCCAGAAGTAAAGAGAAACTAGCAATTGCAAAGCCAAGGCCTTCAGCGATGATGCCGGAAACCGCTCTAGCCACAATTAAGGCAATTAATGACTCAGCAACTACAGTAGGCAAGGTCAAATTGTACGATTGGAGACCGAGAACTGAAGTTGATTTAGAGTAAGTGCCAATTTGAACCAAAGCTTGCTGGGTTACGTCGTCAGAGGTGCTTGTACTTACTGTATAAGCCCACATAGATCCTTTATCCGACCAGCTCATATAGAATTCTTTACCATCTTTTTTGACTTTCGTCCAAGCTTTTTCGCCGTTTTTTGAAACATTATCGTATACAGCTTGAAGGTCCTCCTGAGATTGTGTTTCAAATTTTTTGATCGCTGCAAAGTCGTTACGCTGATAAGCCTCCCTCACTTCTTTGGGCACTAACAGCATAGGACTTTTATCTGCACGGACTTCACAATTAGTGGGTTTGGATGAGATATCCAATTTAGAATATTTTGCGCGATATTTTTGTAACTCAAGGTGTGCGGGACCAATAACTTGGACATCACGGAAGAAACTAGGTAAGGATTCAGGGCTAGTAATTAAGATACTTTCCAACTCACTCATAAAAATACCTCCTTGAAATATTTTACACGGGTGCCTCAATTGTGAAGTTTCTCAACGATTTTGTAAATGTTCATTTTTTATTCAATGGACCCGTATTATGACTAATAACTGTCATAGATTATAATACTTTTTAATTATAACTTTTTTAAAAAGGTTGTAATATAGTAACAAAATAATGATACTTAATGAAATAGAAAAATAAAATGGATTATTAAATCTTTTACTACATCATGAAGATAAATTTTGGCGATTAGTTAATTATAAATCTTATTCTACCTAAAATCTAAATTTCTTGTTTCTTATTTGTCTAATATGATCATTACATTTCAACTTTGAATGTTTTCACTCTTTTTATAAGAATTACACTTCATTCATTTTACGTAAAAATTGCAGAAATTTATTTTTTGTTAAGACGACTTCTCTAAATTAACTGTTGTGCATAATATCTGCAAAGAGTACACTATTTTTTAAGCTTTAATTTATAAAAATGAATTAATTTTAGACAGGAAGACTTTTGAAAAACGGTTGTGCGTAAATCTCACAAAACGGCGTATACTTTTTTGTTGTTATATATATCCCCGCACTCTTAATGGGGGATATAGGTAACTCTAAAAAACGCAACGCAAGTGTGAAGAATATGCACAACCGCATTTTTTAGAAAATCGCCCTAACAAAAGGAGTACTCTTCTTTTTACAATTTACCTGAAAAAAGAAGTCAACTTTTCGTATGCTACTATAAGATATTTCTACAGTATTTTTGAGAGTAATTTTAATAAAAACTGTATTGTATTATATATTTTTTCTAATAAGTATCTTTATAAGGATATTTTAAAAAGTATTATTAATCATTATTGGTTTTATCGCTAATATATGATTCTAAACGCATATTTTCATATATCGTTTTTACCATTAACAGAAAAGCTACTTCGAAATTTTTATTTTTGATATAGTTGCACATCGTACAACAAGCTCTTACATTGCCTGGAATATATCCTTGTGAATTATCAATTCTATCTATCCCGTTATAAATCATAACGCCATTTGAGTAGTTGTTTGTTGATTGTAATGGTTTTTTCCCACAATAATGGCAACCAGATAGTACTAATTCTTTAAATTCCTCATCTGTTAATAAAAATTCGCGGTTTGTTTTTTTAGCATTTCTTTTATACGCGCCAAGTAAACTGCCAAACGTTCTCTTACTAACTGAATTAACAATTTTTCCCTTTAAACACCCGCAACTGCTTATATGACCGGCACGTAATTCTGAACGACCCACTATTGTTTCATTTCCGCAATCACATCGGCATTCCCACATAGCGTAGCCGTGTTTATTATTTTCAACACGCTTAATTACAGTTAGCGCCCCAAATCTCTCTCTTGTTAAATCAACAAATTTCGGCATTTATTAGCACCTACTCATATTTACTCATCTATGATTTTAGTTAGTTCACATTCCACATCAAAAGTTCTCGATTTCAGATTTAGATGTTCATATATCGCCTTTATACTCAATAAAAATTCTTTTTCAGAGGCGTTCAACTTTGCGACATTACACCATTTGCAACAAGGTCTTACATTATCTAACGTGTATCCCTTCGAGTTGTCAATTCTATCAATACCAGTGTATTGAATTGCAGTATGTCTGTGACGAGCTACCTGCGACGGCAATCTGCCACAATAATAACAGTTAGATGATATCAATTCTCTAAACTCCTCTTTAGTTAACAGGAATTCGCGTTCTGCTTCTTTAGCGTGTTTTACATACTGAGCAAGTATTCTGTTAAATGTCGTTTCCTTTTTATTTTCTTTCGACGTTCTAGCGTCCTCGCCTTTCTGTAAACAACCACAGCTTCTTACGTGACCACTGCGTAAAGCGTGCACGTATACTACTGTTTCATTACCACATTCGCAGCGACATATCCATTGAGCAGAGTCAGGTTTGCCATTATCATCACGTTTTAATACAGTTAACTTGCCAAATTTTTGCTCTTTCAAATCACCAAATCTTGTACAACCGCAACTCTTTATTGGACTTTTCAATAAGTATTCACGAGATACTATTGCTTCATTCCCACAATCACATCGACATAGAAAACGAGGTTTACCATATTTATTATTTTCAACACGCTTTATTATAATTAAATTACCAAATCTCTCTCCTGTTAAATCTTCCAATTTTTTTGAACAACCACATGTCTGTATGTGACCTGTCTGTAAGTTTGAACCACTTACTATTGTTTCATTTCCACAATCACATCGACAACGCCACATAGTGTTACCAGGTGTATTCTCTTCACGTTCTAGCACAGTTAACTGACCAAATTGTTGACCTATTAAATCAACTGCCTGTATACAGCCACAACTTTTTGTACCACCGCTCCTTAGGCTTCCGCCGCTTGTTATTTTTTCATTCCCACAATCACACTGACATAACCACATAGCTACGCCACTTTTGTTATTTTCAGTGCGTTTAATTACAAGGAGTTTGCCGAATCGCTGTCCTGTCAGATCCACAAATATATTATTATGTGCCATAGTAAGTTTACCGCTCGTTATATTGAATAAGAATCTTGCAACGATATGTGCAAAAGTTACTATAAAATTATGTAAAACTAGCCACGTATTGAAATCTAATAGTTTTATTATTAACATCCTATGCTAATAAAATAAGTAGAAAGTATATATTAATAATATTCTCTTTTTAATCGCCACTAAGCCTTAACCTGACCCTGAAACCAAGTTTTTCCAAGCCTTAACTCTCTCCAATTCTGAACCATTTCACCGAATTTTGCTAAAACCTGTAAAATTAATTTCCAGTTTACAAACCTTTTACAGCTACTCCCTAAGCTGTTTTTACTATTTTACCTGTAAAATTTACACTTTTACATTTTACAGTAAAAGTATACACATTTTACTTTTGACTTGAAACCAACGCTTCCCATTTATTTACCCTTTCCAGAATATGAGCATTAAGGGCAAATAGCTTATCACTCTTGGCATTCTGCTTCATACAGTGCAGTGTTCCTTTAGAAAACCCTGATTTCTTCCAATCAACGTAAGTTTGTATGCGTACCCTGCACGCTAAGGACTGTCCACTACTGCTCGAAAAGAGGAATTGAAATCTTTCCGATTATGCAATTCAAAAGGAATGTTTCTTCCAAAGAAGCAGGGTGATATCTGATAAACAGATTTTGTTTATTAATAGAAATGCATTTTTTAAAACTCTGTTGGAAACATTTCCTTTGCCTGGGAAAATTGGATAAGCTTTTTCAATATATGTTAGGTTTATAATCTCATTTAGATTATTTCAACCCTGGAGATTTTAGGGAAATTCGGAATTCCCAATTTAATTTATTTTTATTTACAGGTAAGAAATTACATCTGACCATCGCTTCTTTAAACTGCTTATTTGTGATAAAGAAACCATCTGGCGTTTGTTCAAAAAGAATTTTAAGTGCATAACTAGTGTAATTTTTATTTGGTGTTTTTTGTGGGAGTATATTTAACATTATCCAATTATCCAGGGCTTTTTTTTCAATGTCGGTTAATTCGTAATCACTCATTTTACTCACTCCTATATTTCATAATTTGTCAATAAAGTACCACTGAGCTGTGCCTTGATTTCCTTTACTTGTGACCCATACATTTGTTAAAAGACCTGAACTAATTCCTAAAATGATACCACCAATAAAAACAATAAGATCTCCATCTGAAAGATCTATTTGAGACACACTTACACCAAATGTGCTTTTAGTTTTTCTTCATGAAATAGGTTTAGGTTTCTTGCCGGCATTACACTTTTGTACATTTAAATTACCTTCCTTTATTATGGGGTTCAGGTCGTTGAGTTTACACAGAGATCACAGATAAAGCCAACCTGGGAGCACATAGGTACGAGCCAATTATAGCCTGATGGTACAAGAACAGGGGGAGAATAGGGTTGGAATCTACCCTCAAATATTGTCTCATTCCACAGGTATCAATGCAATATATTCCTCACCCTTCCCATAATTTCCCTGATACTATTTACAGCTCTTATTTTTGCGAGTTCATTCGAAATATCAAATTTAATTTCAGGATACCTTTGGCTCAGGAAATCAAGAACAGCCTTAGGCTTATGAAATTTTTCTTATCTTCTGGATTAAGTTCAATGAACGCCCCATAACTAAGAGTATTTACAAGGATCTTGATAGCCTGAGCTCTGCTTGATGGATGCTGGAATTCAGGATCATTTTTATCTGATAATCTCACTGTAAGAGGTGCTTTTCCGGATACGGCGGATACTTAGAAAGCAGAGGCAGATGGGTAGCTAATATTACCCATATATATATCAGGGTTATACTGTACATTTCGGTAATCCTGCCACACTATTCTGTCACCAAAGATTGCGGGAAATTCCTGCTCTGATATATTTGTGGTAATCTGAATTTCGCTGGAAGCGGTGATATTATACATATATATATCATCGTTGCCGTTCCGGAAATCATACCATACAATCCTGTCACCATAGATTGCAGAATTATGTGCTCTTCCGCTGGTTGAGATCTGAGTTACCCTGTGAGTGGAGAGATCATATTTAAAAATATCCGAACTTGAGAGATCATACTCATCTGCAAGGCGATAATCCTCCCACACGATCCTATCATCATAGATAGCAGGATTACAGGCTTTTCCGTTTTTAGTGATTTGAGTTACCTTATGAGTGGAAATAGCGTACATGCAGATATCATGGTTTCCTCCATCATGCCTTTCCCATACTATCCGGTCACCGTAGATAGCAGGGTGAATATTATCTGATTTGCCGTTTGTGATCCGGATTTCTTTGCGGGCGGAAATACTGTACATGTAGATATCATGGTTTCCTGCATCGAGCCTTTCTTCCCATACGATTTTGTCACCATAGATAGCAGGGTGAGTGTTATCCGACTCATCGTTTGTAATCCGGGTTTCTGTGCTGGTGGAAATATTGTACATATAGATATCCTGGTTCCCATTGCGCCCGTCTTCCCATACTATTTTATCGCCAAAAATCTCAGGATTTTCCTGCCACGATTCATTAGTAGTGATCCGAGTTTCCTTCGAAGTGGCTATATCGTACATATAAATGTCCCAGCTTGCATTTCCCAGGTCTCCATTTCGATAATCCTGCCACACTATCTTATCACCGTAGATAGAAGGAAATTCCTTGTATGATACGTTGGTGGTGATTTGAGTTTCATTTACGACAGGTGAAACGCTTTGAGCAGGAGCAATGCAAGCGACAATGTTATTGAGTTTTATCGCAATATCCTTTCCAGCATCAACCCATTTTATTCCATCCCAGCGGCCTGTAACCGACAGCAGCTGATAATCATGATTTTTCTGGTCTGCAAGAGAATTAACGTATATATCTGTTGTCGATGTGCAGTTTTTATAATCTCCACGCACATTATTGTAAAGGCTGTTATTTTGCAGCACTAAATCGTATATTTGGGGGAAATTATTTATTGCTGCATATCCTGTCCCGTTCGGATCTATTGTACCCTCTTGAGTGTTTACGATTGTGTTATTGCGCACAATAATCTTGAATAATCCACCTGCCGGAATATACTCCGGAGGGGACGTGAGGTAGATAGCAGCACCATAGCATCTGTCAAATAAGTTATTTTCGATAAGGGTCCCATTGAATCCACTCGCTACAATGCCCCCGATTGAGGTAATACTGGGATTAGTGCCAGTGCTGTAGAAGATATTGTGATGAATATGGACACTTTTTCCCTGATCACCGACGCTAGTGGATTCATCATAATCTGGCATCCAGATCCCAGGTCCAAAACTGTTACAGATAGTATTGTTATACACCTCTACATAGTTGACGATCGCTGTCTGATTTGAGGAATCAGGTCCTTTTTCAATCTGTATTCCCGGACCTCCTGCACTCCAATGGTGGAAGGAGTCGATGACGTTATCGTGGAATTTTACGTGGTTTGAGTTCCATACTCTGAGAGCGCTATTGGTCCTGCAGGTTATTCGGTTGTTCCATGCCTCCACATTTTCACTCCGGAGTACAAACAGACCGTCGTGTCCCAGCTTGTATATGGTGTTGTTGTAAAACTGAATGTTTTTACCCTTGTTTACCCTCAATCCGTCCCCATGCCCATTGTGCATATACATGTCGTATACTTTTACATTATTACAGTAAGTAAAGTACATTACATTGTAGTATCCTCTACCCAACAGAATTTCACGATTGCCCTCATAGTTTCCATCGACCTCAAAGCCCCTTACTGTAATGTTATTTCCTTTGCCGCTCATCTGCTGGATAAGAGGCTTCATCGAAGGCCAGCCTGCGTGGTTAGCAAGTTTTATCACAGCAGTGGAGTCTCCCTCAAGAATTGTATTGTCGCCAATCAGGATACTATCATCAATAACGTAAGTAAAAGGTCCTTTAAGATGGACAGTTGTATATTCACTGTTATTTGCTACAAATTGCAGCGCCTGGTTTATCTGTACCTGATCGCTCTTTCCAGCGCAGTTATAATCTCCGCTGCCGTCCCCTGCAACATAAATTGTTTGCGGAGAACTCATACATAAAGCAGAAGGAACGCATACAAAGATAAAAGAAAATACAAGAAAAGAAGCTACTAATTCTCGTCTGAACATAACGATCACCCGGGCAGGTAATAATAACATTTATTAATAAGTTCTCTATGAAATATTCAGTATTTTTTAGTTTATATTCCAGAAAATATTACATACTATCAGCCACAATAGACTTCAAATCGAATGAATTCATTATCTTGTGTTTCGAATAAACTCCGCTAATTTCCAGAGACTCCTCCACCAACACAAAACTCCTATGTTTGAGCAAAACAAAACTTGAATCATCTGTAACAGTTATTTAGAGTATTATATCATAGCACTCTATGATATTATAAAATTCTTCGCAAATTACTTTTTATCAAGAATTATCCTTGTATCGTGAATTACCGACATGTCTGGCAAAAAAGGCTTCTGCTTCTTTAACATATCTCTAATCTTAATAATTTAGTTTTTAAAGATCCAATAGGTTGTGATCTAATATTCTCAGTTTTAGTAATAATATTTGCAGTTTTAGTATTAATAACGCCGAATGTTTAATTTGAAGTTTCTGATCCGATTATTCTATTCTGATCCGATTATTCTATTCTGATCTGATTATTCTATTTTGAGCTTGTAGGGCTTGTAAAGAGGGGCTTGCGGTCGTGAGGTTGTAAGTGGTTTGTTCAAGCGGACTAATTAAAAATATTCTTACCCGTATAACCATATTCATCATCTTGGGTCGTTCTTGCCACGCTCGACGCAGGAGAGCGGCTTTCAAAGTAAAAAGAAAAGAAAGAATCAAGGCCAAAAAGTGAAAAAGCCAAATACCCTGTCAGGATGCAAATAGGATTAAAACTTCCTAAAAAACATTTCTTTTCCAGCTTCTTCTTTAGTCTCAATTTTCTTTCTTTTTGGGAAGAGCCGCCAGGCAAGCTGGCGGAGGCGCTTGTATTTACCTGGGAATTAAAAAGCGGCTTCCAAGCTTAAGGAAAGTATTTTTTTTAGCCCGTAGACATTTCTTCAGCTTATTGTCTCTCTTTGTTGAGTTGTCGTTTTGTCGGTTGTTTTTTATCTGGCTGGAAAGCCGGCTCAGGCCCAGCGCGGTGCAGGGAGAGAAAACTGAGATATTCTCGATCTAGCCCCGAAGAGGTATGCCAATAATCATATAAGGCAACAAAAGGTTTATTGTTAAATTTTCACGTTTACAGTACTTTACAGTGAACTCCTCATTGAAGACTTTAACAATTAAGAGGAAAGCAAATTAAAATCCACTTTCTTTCCCGGTCATCTTCTCAATCTCAATCCTGATCACACACAGCCTGTTAACCTTCCATGCTTCAAACTCAAACGGCCCCTTTTCTCCGTAATGCTCGGAAAGCACGGTAAGCCCCTCGACTTTCTGATCGTAATCTTCAACAAAATGTGCCTGCCCGTGTCCGATAACACTCCTGTAACGGACATTGTATTTGCAGGGGTCATCAGCGGTGATCACTTCGGTTTCGATGTCGGCTTCGAAGCAGACCCTGGGGTTCTTCCTGATGATGTCGATTTTCTTGCCTGTGGACGAGCCGTGGAGGTAGATTACGTTGTCCTTATAGCCAAAGGACAGGGGAACAAGGTAAGGGCTGCTGGTTTCGGGGTCTGAGAGGGCGAGGCGGATGAACTTTGCGTTTGCGAGGATGGCTTCGATTTGCCGGGGGTTCTGGATCAGTTTCTTGCTTCCCATGCTATTCACCTGAAAGAGATAGTTTGTGAATAATTCTATAACATTTACTAAAATTCTATAACATTTACTAAAATTCTGTAACATTTACTAAACTGATAACTTTTCATTTATATTTAAACATTACATGTAAAACAATGTCAGATAAGATGATACTTGAAAAAAGATCAAACTTGAAAAAAGGCACTTTCAGCTTGTATGGGCATGTTTATTAATAGTTCTTCTGCAACCGGTTTTCAATGACTTACACCCTACGATCCGATGCTGAACAGACAGAAAAACCCATGGCAACCCTTAAGTATAATATTCTCCCTTTACTTTTATAATGTTAAGTTCTACCACAAACTACACGGAATCTAATTTACCTGTATCCGTAGCAGTTGTATTAGTGGTAGTACTATTCGCTTGAGCAAGAAAAAGAAACTATTCTGGCTCAAGTGTGCTGTTTTTGGTTATTATACTGAATAGTGCGTCCTGTGCCAGTTTTGTTTCTTTCCGGGAGTTTTAAGATGAAAGAAATGAATGGAGCAGAAGTCCTGATTAAGTGTCTGGAGGATCTTGGTGTCAAACACATCTTTGGCTATACGGGAGCAGCAATACTTCCGGTATTCCATGCCCTCAGACACAGTGATATTGAGATTATAGTTAATTCCAACGAGCAATCGGCAGCATTCAGCGCAGCAGGTTATTCACGGTCAAGCAACCAGGTAGGTGTAGCCATAGTCACATCCGGACCTGCTATAACTAATACGCTCACCAGCGTTGCCGATGCTTATGGGGACAGCATTCCCCTGCTTGTATTTGCGGGGCAGGTCCCTGAGCATAAGATAGGCACCGATTCCTTCCAGCATATTAACGTCAAAGGTATCTTCAGGGATGCAGCCAAAAAGGTCATACAGCTCTCCAATGATGATGACATAGAAACCATAGTCAAGGATGCCTATTACTTTGCAAAGTCAGGAAAACCCGGACCTATAGTCATAGATTTTCCCCTTGACAAACAGATGAAAAACCATGAGTATCATGGTATGAACATCACAAGGTTCGAGGGAAGTTATCACGATGATAGACATCTGTCTGAAGAACAATGCAATGATTTTTTTAGACTGCTGCTCAACTCCAGAAGACCCCTGCTCTATCTTGGAGGCGGTCTGAACTCGGAGCCCGGAAGCCAGGCTGTCAGGGAATTCAATGAGCTTTTCGGAATACCTTCTGTCAATACGCTCATGGCAAAGGGCGTCGTTGACGAAAGGGATGACCTGAACCTGGGAATGCTGGGAATGTTCGGTACACCTTATGCGAACATGCTCATACAGGAGAACGACTTCTTCTTCGCTATTGGGGTAAGGTGGGATGACCGGGTTGCGGAAAAGGTTGGGTTTGCAATAGGTACTGACATAGCTTACATCGACATCAATCCCGAGAAAATGCATCAGATAAAAATCGAGCGCAGTCCGAAATTCACATTCATAGGGGATGCTGCCACAGCGCTCCGCGACCTGTTGAACTATGCCAGGAAGCATGACATCTGTCTGGATATTCGGGAATGGCAGATGCGTGCAAGAGACCTGAAAAGGTCGTGGCCTCTGGATTACAACAGGACATCCGAATACATACAGGCTGCCGGGGTCATTTCAATGCTTGCAAACTACGTTGACGGAAGCACAAAGATAACCACCGGTGTAGGCAACCATCAGATGCTCGCAGCACAGTACCTGCCAATGCAATGCCCAAAATCTTTCATGACTTCCGGCTCCTTCGGCACAATGGGCTTTTCCATGCCCACAGCAATCGGTGTCCATTATGCGAACCCGCATTCAGGAGTCATAGCAATCGATGGTGACGGCAGTCTGAGGATGAATCTGGGAGAACTGCATACCATCGTATCGCTGGACCTTCCAATCAAGATACTCATGCTGAACAACAGAAGCGATGGTATGGTCCAGAACCTTCAGGATATATCTTATGAAGGAACACGCACAGGAACACAAAGGCCAAAAGATGTGAATTTTGCAGAGATTGCAAGGTCGTTTGGCTTCAGTTATGCGGAGAGGGTAAGCAGCAGAAATGATTTGAAAGAGAAAATGGAAGCATTTATGGATGCAGACGGACCTTGCTTCCTGGAAGCTTGCACGGACAGGGAAGAGATCCTGTATCCGAAGGTCCCGGCAGGGGGATCTTATAAAGATATGGTCCTGGGACCGTACATTAAATCAACCTGACTATCTCAAGAACTATGTTATGGAACATTGAACATATTTATCTTAGCTTGCGGGACCTTCGGCGGTGATAATTTCGGTTTCGATGGTGGCTTCGAAACAGACCCCGGGGTTCTTTTTGAGGACCTCATTTTTCTGCCTTCCCGGGAGATGTGAAGGAATAGCATTGTTCCCTGTAGCCAAAAGCTATGGGGAGGATGTACGGAGTATTGGCATCGGAAAGGACAAGGCGAAGGAACTTTGCTTTTTAAAGGATGTCTTCGATTTGCTAGTCCTGGATAAGTTTCTGGCTTACCATTATTTTCACTTTGAGAAGATTGATTAATTGATTCACCGACTGACTGACGAAGAATACTATAAAAATGGTAATGATAATTATAAATTGATAAAGGACGTTAACCTATTGATAGCTTTTAATTTATTTTAATAACCATATACAAAATGTTCGAGATTAAATGAAACGGTTTTTATAGTTAACAGCTATTAAAGCTAAACTGGAGCAGTAGAATGAGCCCAAAACAACTTATAAGTGCAATTCTGTCCATCGTTATTGTTTTATTGATCGTAATAGGCATATTCATGTATTTGCCTAACCCCTTCATGTAAGCTGCTTTAGCTATCCTCAAAATTCGTTAGTTTTACTGTTTTCCAGTCTCACAATTTACCAGTTTCACTCTTCCACCAGTGCCTTCAGAACCCTGCTCCATCTCCACTATATATGTATAATCCGAAATCTGTGAAAGCCCGCCTGCTCCGCTGCCTCCAATGATAAGCGAGTAGACCTGTGCGTTATACTTCTTTTTTGCCTCTTCCCAGCGAGCCAGAACAAGTTCATCAGAGATTTCTGACTTTCCGTCAGTGATAAAAAGCAGGTCCGCACCCTGAAAGTCCTTTTCCTTAAGGGATTTAAGGCCTGAAGCAAGCGCAGTATTGAAATCCGTCCCGCCGCCAAAAGTATACAGCAAGAAGTTCAGGAACTTTTCTGACATCCTCTTTTTGCTGCTGAGTTCTATTTCCAGATGCTGGCTTGTAGAAGCAAAGAGGATGACCTTCATGTCCCGCTGCTGGGAGAGCATCAGCTTTGCCATGGCAAGCACTGCAGCCTTGGCAAGAGTCTGGGGGGTCCCGTGCATGGAGCCAGAAGTGTCAACGAGCGCAATCATAGGTCCCCTGGGCTTTATACGGGGGGGGCCTGTGTAGTGTTTGCCAAGCAGCTGGTAGCTCAGGAGTTTTCCTTCAAGCATGTCAGCATAGAACTTACGCTTCAGAGCCGGGTTAAGGAGCTTTGCGGCTTCCATGGGCAGCAGGTTATTTATTGAGTCTGAAAAACGCACATTCTGGATCCTGTTTTTTCCAAAAGGAGAGTAGCGTATGCGGGCAGCCGGAGGGTCAAATTCCCGCCTGCCTATAAAATTTACTATTTTCCTGAGGTCAGGATTTTTTTCAAAAAAAGCCGAATAATTTTTCAGCATCTTGAGCTGGACATAAAAAGGCTCTTTTTTAAGCTCTTTTACGGAATAACTCCAGCTCCTGCCAGGGAAAAGAAGTGCAAGGGTATCAAAAAGGTCCAGGTTTTCTTCCATTTCAGAGATAAACTCCTGCATCCTGCAGTACAGCCCTTCCATTATCCCGTCAAGAAAACACTGGCATCCATCCTTCTCCATGAAACTGAAGATAGCTTCATAAAGGTCAGGCTGTCCGGAAATAGGGTTAGAGCCCTGAAAACCCTGTGCAGAAAAATCGTCGGAACTGCTCTCCCGGAGAAGGAAAGTTTGTTTGAGGATTTTTTCGAATTCCCTGAGGATGGCTTCTGTTTCGGCATCAAGTCTTTTCAGTAAACCTGTTTCCAAACCCCTCTCCCGGGCTGCTGAAAAACGTTCCATAAGGTCATAGACTAGAGGAAGAAGAAGCTTCAGGCACGCAATTCCTGCTCCTCTGCTTCTTTTTGCAATCTTCTGAAGTCCGGGCCACGGTCTTGAATTTCTCAGGGTAAGTAAGATCGGGTAAAATGCTCCGAAAAATCTTATGAACCTCTCAGTATCTTTTATTTCGTATGGCTGCCCAAAGAGAATTTCAAGGGCAATCACTTCAGCTATTTTCTCACGCAGATGGCGAGGAATCGTCCGGGGATAAGCAATAGTGCTTCTAAGCTCTCCCTCAAGCAGGAAAGCTGCCTGTCTCTGGACAGAAAGAGAATCATGCCAGAGCCTGTTTCTGGAGAAAAAAGAGTAAGACCCGGGGGCGCTATCCAGACTGTTCAAAAACCCGGCTGAATCTTTCGTATCAACACCTTACCTGTATCAGCACCTGATTCCTACAAATATCCTGTTATTATCAATACCCTATTCTTATCAATCCTATTTTTATCAATCCTATTTTTATCAATCCTATTYTTATCAATCCTATTCTTATCAATCCTATTCTTATCAATCCTATTCTTATCAATCCTATTCTTATCAATCCTATTCTTATCAATCCTGTTATTATCAATCCTATTCTTACCGATCCTATTCTTATCAATACCCGAATCTCACATTTCCAGGCCTGTGTTTACTCATTTGCATCCACTGTGTTTTACTCATCTGAGCTTAAACCTGGACCCGAGTCCTTTCATGAAACAACTGGTGTTGTTGCCAGAATCAGGCGCCTGGACCTTTGCTTCCAGTTTTGCGGCATGAGGACCGGAAGATGATGGTTTTACGGATCTGGGTTCTATAGACCTGTCTTCTCTGTTCTGCAAGCCAAGGAGGTCCCGAATTACGGTTATAAGTTCTTCAGTTCCTGACAGCTGTGTTCTTCCCGCATCATGCAGGAGCAGGGCTTCATTTCTGTCAGCAGTTGAAAGCCAGATATTTGCATCCATAAGGTTTCTGAGCAGCTCTTTTTCTTCCTCAAGCCGCTGTTTTACTCTGTTTACTCTATCAGCCAGGGCTTCAAATTCCTTTTCAAAAACCTCTCTCTGGATTTGAGACAGGGTATTCTTCTTTCCCAAACTCTCATGGAGAGAATCAATTTCCCTTATTAGGTTATCATAAGGATAAATCCTCGAATTTCCTTCCTGCCTGAGAGTATAGCTATGGTTCGGGCAGGCCGTATGGTGGACCTCCAGATTTTCCCTCAACTGAAATTCTTCCCCGCAGCTGTCGCAGACGATTCTAACGGGGAGTTCGTTTTTCAGGGCAATATCAAGGGCTGTTTTCAGGTCCTCAGCGTCCAGGCGAAGTTTTTCTGTATTTGTGCCGCCGGAAACAACGAGCTTAAAAACAGTTTTTCTGATGGTTTCTCGCTCTTCGGGCAGGTTCCAGAGCATGTGCTGGAGCAAAAGAGCCATTGTCCTGTCAACAGTCAGACACCCGCTACTGCAGGCTGCAACCTTCAGGACCTGGACAATCCTTTTCCAGCGCCTGTCCGAGATTTCGATTTCCTGGATCTGAAGGTTCTTTCTGAGTTCCGTGATTATTACTTCGACATCAGGGTCAACGGGCAGGGAATTTGCGCTTTTGCGGAGGCTCTCGATTTGTGAGGCCGGAAGGATTGTAGTGGGTCTGAAGTCCTCAGTTTCTCTGAAAAGGAGGTTTTTAAAGTTCTCATCGTCCTGGATATAGGAGAGCCTGTACCTGAACAGAAAACGGTCATAAAGGGCTTCCAGGCTTTCGTCTTCTTCGGGAAGTTCATTTGAAGCCCCGAAGACCGAGAGAAGCGGCACATCCACAATTTCCCTTCCATTATGATATTTTCTTTCGTTCAGAATAGTAAGGAGGCTGTTGAGGATAGCGCTGCTTGCCTTAAAAATTTCGTCCAGCAAAGCAATATGGGCTGTCGGGAGGCAGCCTTCGATATTTCTCCTGAACTCATCTTCTTCAAGGGCTTTTAGGGAAAGCGGCCCAAAAATCTCTTCAGGGGTAGAAAAGCTTGTCAGGAGGTAATTATAAAAGTTCCCCCCTTCAATCGTCTGGCAGATGCTTCTGGCAAGCTGGGTCTTGGCTGTGCCGGGGGGTCCCAGAAAGAGCAAGTTTTCGCCTGAAAGGACAGCGAGAAGAGAGCCGTTGACCTCACCTTCGCGTTCTTTGAAGTAGTCGGTAAATTCTGATTTGATCTCAAGAAGGGTTTCTTTCAGGTTTGAGCCTCCCGGTTTTTTAACTATAAGGCGGGAAGTCCCCTTCCTCGACACTTCCGGTTTACCGGAAGTGGCAGGTGGGGGATGAAAGCCGTCAACTTCCACACCTTCTGTTTTTATTGAATCTGACGAATTTCTTCTTCCTTGAAACCATATAGTTCTTGTTGCATTGTCACCTCAATCTGAAGCGAGAACCAAGCTAGGAAGTGGGCAAACAGGATGTGACAACTCCCGAAGGGATCGGGAACAAGGCGGGGAAAGCCGCAAGCCGTTGTGCATCTCAAGCATCATCACACTCATATCTTCCACTTTGATTTTTCTTCACCTGCGGAACGCAGGGTAGAGCCTCTGGACTCGCTCTCATTAGAGAGGGGGATGAAGGAAGAGGATCGCTCAGATATTGTTTTTAGGCTGAGTAGTCTCAAGGAAGCCCCTCCCTCAGACGATCCGGTTTGCCGGATTGGACAGGGAGGAGTAGTTC
>NZ_WJBI01000005.1:71622-272212 GCF_020804225.1 Methanosarcina sp. DH2 | reverse complement strand
GTCATGAGCTGGATKATTAGAATCTAAATAACTGCACTTAGAAGCTTCGGTACAGCTAAATACGCGAGAAGAAGCGATAAGAAAGTTGATGTAATCAAGATCAGTGCATTTAGGAGGATTTATTTAATTCAACCCAGAGATTTTTTTTTTTTTGATTATATTTATACCAATATATTAAAAAAAGTATTTTAATGTAACTTATGAAAATGTGCTTCAACCGCGTAAGTCCTAAATAATCAAGCATGCAAGTGGGGACGACCAAAAGTCAATTAATGGTATAAAATAATGTAAGTCAAGTTTGTATGCTTAAAAGTGAGCTTTATGATAACGGACCCGAATCTTGCACTATTTAATATCATCAATGATATGGCTGGAAAGAACACTGCTCTTGACACCACGATGGTATTCGCAGCGCAGTATCTCATTTATGTTTTCGCTGCTTATCTTGCATATACATGGCTTGCAAAAAATGAATATCGACAGGAGGCACTGTTTGCCGGATACGCATCAATTCTTGGCCTGGGAATAAATTTCATCATTACCCAATTCTATTTCCACCCGAGGCCTTTTATGGTTCCTACAGGGACACTCCTTATAACGCATGCCGCAGAGTCTTCTTTTCCTTCTGACCATGCTACTGTAATGTTTTCTGTTTCACTGATGCTCCTGACATTTATATCTTTGAGGCGCAGTGGCGCGATATTTTTCATGCTTGCGTTAATCAGCGGGCTTGCGAGAGTTTATTCCGGGCTGCATTTTCCAATGGATATAGCGGGTTCCCTGCTTGTTGCATCGCTTTCCATCGTTATACTGCTCGCCCTGAAAAATTATTTAACTCCCATTAATCGCATATTCATTGCTTATTTTGAAATTATTGAGAAGAAACTCACAAAAAGCGACTTAAAAACATCGTAACAGTGTTCGAATAAGCTTTTCCGGCAAAACATTTTTTTGGGGATTTTATCATTTCATGAATTTTTAGCTATCTCTGTAAGAGAAGTAAGAGGATTTCTTTTTTCTCTTCAGAACCGGATGTGCCATAAAATTTATAGAGTCGGAAAACAAAAAAAGTAAAATTTTGCCGGCTGAGATATCTTCTGGACAACCACAGAGACTGCTCAATTTTTCCATATGCTGTGCGGCGAATTTTTTATAGGCGCCGGCTTCCATTACCGGGAAGACTTCAACATGGCACAAATCGGTAAATGGGAAATTATATGCCATATAGTCTTCAATGGTCTCCACGTCATAGAGTGATGGCACGTCCTCCTCCGGAATCAAACCACTGGTTAATGACTTTCAACCCTTTATGACTTTCAACCCTTTTGGAAACTCCATGCTTTCTACCAGTTCCCATCGTTTAAACAACTCCACACCCTGTCCAGGATCAAATGTTGTTATGTCCAACAACAGCATATTTTCTATTCCCCTATTGATTTTTATATAATTTAGCCCGGATTTTATGGCTAATACGATATAAGAAGTCGAAACTAGATATGTTTCATAAGGAAAACAGAATTTTTTTAGATGAGAAAAATAATGTCAGGCCTGAGAAAGTTTTAAATCTTATTTTTTATTTTTTGATTGTTTTGGCGATCTTGGGCAATCGTATTAACCTGCGACGCCAACCAGAGTTTTCGTTTAAAAAGTTGAATCCAACTTCCTTTTGATCATAAACTGCAAAAAATCTCAACCAGCCAGTGAAATGGTGAATACCTTCATTTGAGGACGATAGTTGATCTGGGAGGCCTTCTTAAAACAAACAATATGGACCGTCTCATTCTCAATGACCTTCTCTGTGCTTCTTACATTCAATATCATACGCGGCGGAATAATTTTGAAATCCTCCGAGAGAGAAAGAGTGAATTTTGAAACAATGATGATGTCAAGATATTATGATGAGCAGTAATATATCAGAAGGTATATGAAAAGAGCTATTGAAAGAGAATGGCGAAGGCAAATTGGGATAAACCGGTGTTGAAGATATGGAACTTTTCATCGAATACATAGACCTGTTTTTAGCTGAAAAAGGATTAAAACCTCTTTTTTGTTGTTTACTCAAAAACTTTCAAAACCCCGAATCCGACCTGATAGAATATTATCGGTTATTATCGGTCATTATCGGTTCATCGAGCTGACGGGAAGAAATGAAGAATCAAATATTTTATCGGCAGCTGCTAGATCAATTTCTATTTTTTTCCTAGCTCGAGACCACTTTGAGAACTAGCCGATTAAACCTGATCAATTCGTTTCTTTGGAGGCTTCTAAGTATCATTTTTGCAAAAGATACTTATCAGTTTCTGGTTCTTTGGAGCTCCCTCTTATTTATAAGTTTTTATTAGATTTCATTTGATTCTGGATTTTTCTTAGCATAAAAAGCATTGACTCTCGTTTTTGCACAATGTCTCCCTGTTTAATAAATTAGGTAATAAGAGGTGAAAGAAATTAGCTAACTCGTATTACTTAAAATTAGTTTAATATAAATATAGGACTAAATAGGAAACTTAATATCTTACATAAATAATACTTTTTTTCAAATTAGTAATAAAGAATGAACTCAAAAGTTTTTACCACTTTGTGGAAGAACACAGGAAAAGAGCAGCTTTCTCTGCCTGTATTTCCAGCGAGCCTTAATGGCATTAAATTCACTAGCCGTGCTGGATGTCGCGCTTTGCTGGGTGTAGCAGTACTTTCAGTGAATTTGCTGCTCCTGCATACAAAATAATGGCATCTGTTATCCAGTTGCGATGTCCTGACTGGTATTGAAACAGTTGTTTTATAAGAATTCAAAGGGTGATCGGATGAAAAAAAAACTGTGGAAGGGGTTGGAAAGAAGTGCTTTTTTCGGGATCTGCTTTGCTGCATTGATTGCGGCATTTGCAGCAGTCCCGGTTCAGGCGCAGCAAGCAACGGTCAGTATAGATACTCCAGAAATAGTGGAGGGAAGCACGGTTTATGCTACTGTAAATATCGATAGTGTTGAGAACCTTGATGCGGGGCAGTTTGTTCTCGTCTTCAACCCGGATGTCCTGAAAATTGTCGGTGTTGAAAACGGGAGTATCGGGGAGGCAGAAGTACCGGTGCAGTGGCGTTCGGTTGATAACGGCAAGGTCAGAGTGATTTTTAATCTGGAAGGAGTAACCGGGGTAAGCGGTTCCGGACAGCTTGCCAGCGTCGGTCTTGAAGTTATTGGCGGTGGGAAAGGCGATCTTCGTATTTCCAACGGCCTGCTCGGAGATACAGAAGCTCATAGTATCGATACGGACTGGGGAGTTCCCGAAGCCAGTGATATTGATGCAGACATGAGAGACATCGAAGCAGAAAATACGCAGAAAACCGCATCCGGGTTTGAGGCAGTGCTTACTCTGATCGGTTTGACCACGGCTATGTATCTGACCAGGAGTAAACAGATGTGAATGGCATGAAAACAAAAGTCATGGTTGGAATAATCGTCGGCTTACTGCTGCTAACGTTGCTGACATCACCTGTTACAGCATCAAGTTCTGCGAACGCCTCTGATACTGCGAATTTGTCTGATTCAGCTGTGGTATCGGATTCTGCAGCTGCACCGGATTTTGTAGCTACATCAGATATCACACTCAACATCCTCGGAAATGCGAATGGAGACAGAACCATAGATATGAAAGATGTGGAGTACACAGAAAGCATCATTCTGGGCTCAGGCAGTCAGACAGAGTTTGCAGATGCAACAGGCGATAGCAGCATCGATATGCTTGATGTAACCAGAATAGAGCTTATCAATCTTGGAAAAGCGAAAGAGCTTACTCTTGTTGATGGAGCTGGCAGGCAGGTAAACGTGACTCTGCCGGTAAAAAACATCATTCCCACGGATTACCGCACTACAGAAACCCTTCTTGCTCTCGGAACAGGAGATATGATCGTAGGGGTTGATCGAGCTTTCCATGAGCGTATGGCTGAGTTTGGGCTCCTGGATCTCCCTGAGGTTTCAATGCACGGCCAATCGGTTGATTATGAAATGGTGCTGACTCTCGAGCCCGATATAGTCCTCCTGCCTCTCTCGCGGGCAGAAAATGCCGACGATATAGCCAGAAATCTTCCCAATACGGCTGTGGTTGTAATGGGCCTAGCTTCCCAGAAAAGCATAGATTCTGACTTAACAACCATGGGTTTTGTTCTGGGAAAAGAAAAAGAGGCTAACGAACTCCTCAGCTGGATGCAGGACTATGAGGAGCTCGTAAAAGAACGCACCAGTGACCTGACTGCCGACGAGATGCCGACTTTCTATTATGAGTACATGTCAGGGAGCGAGGAAAAGTGGTGGGTGATAACCCCGGACGATCCCAGTGCAGGCCAGGTGGCTGAAGAGACTGGAGGGCTCAATATCGCTACTGGATTAGCCGGGACCTCCATTGAAGTAGATCCCGAGTGGGTGATCGAGAAAAACCCTGACTTCATGTTTGCGGATTTAATGAAAGGCTTTGACAGTGGCCCTGGAAAAACGGAAGAAGATATGGAAAATCTGCTGACAGAAGTCCTTTCAGACAGGCCGGGCTTCGAGAAGGTCAATGCTGTGAAAAATAACAACGTCTACCTGGTCGACAGGGATATTATCGGCGGGCCCAGGTGGGTAATAGGGCATATTTATTTTGCCAAAAGTATGCACCCTGAGCTTTTTGAAGATATTGACCCGGCAGAAATCCACAAAGAGTACCTCAAAAAATTCCATAATCTCGAGGTCGCCGGAACCTGGGCATATCCTCTTCCGGAGTGAGGGACTATGTCGCAAAAAGCTTCCCGAAAAGAATCCTTTCCTCCATTTTTTCTTGAGGATATTCCCGATATCGTACGTGGGCATGAGATCTGGGTTGAACACGGCATGCAGAATGTTTCTCCCGGAGATCCTGTGGTGTGTGACCTTTGTTTCGGGCACAATATGAAAAGTGACAAAGCGGTTCAGGTCGAAAAAGTGACTCCCGCTATCTCTGGCACCTGGGGAGAAAATCATGAAGTTGAGGTCAGTACCGCAGAGGATCACTTATTGATGCAATTCATACCGGCTTTTGCAGGATACCACACCATTGGAGTAGAATACGATGGCGGAATCCTCAATTTGCCCCATCCCGGACTGGAGGGGCCGAAGTATTACCAGCAATATACGAAGACCATCCTTCCGGTAGGGGACTGTCAGGTAGGGAATTGTCAGATCGTAAATTGTCAGGCAGGAGGAAATTGTCAGGCAGAATATGATCCGACAGTCGGGCACGAACTGGAAATAATTCCGCTGGGCTACAGACAGTATAAGGTCGGAGAACATATCCTGCTGAAAATATTGTATGACGGGCATGGACTGCCGGATATAATTGTATATGGAATACATGCCGGCAATCGGGAGAATCCTATTGAAGTAACAACCGACCAGGAAGGCATGGTTGACATTGAACTGGAAAAAGGTGGGAAGTGGATGTTCAAGGTCGGATATAGGGACCCTGAAAAAGGCGTGAAGGACCTTTATGACAAAAAAGTAATGACTGCAACTTTTACAATTATGGACGTAGGTGAGAACGTATGGAAGTAAAACCGCAAGAAGCAAAACCGCAAATGGAAGTAAAACCGCAAATAAGGGAATGGTGGAACACTGCAGAACATGATTACGATGCCATTGCAGCACATGGAGTGCATTCTGAAGAAGAAAGGGAACTCTGGACAGAAGTGATCACTCAGCTCCTGGGAACCGACCGGAAACTGAAAGTGCTGGATATGGGAACAGGTACCGGCTTTTTAGCGCTGCTGCTGGCTGAGATGGGCTATGATGTAACAGGCGCGGACTGGGCACGGAGTAAACTGGAAAGGGCACAGGAGAAGATGGAAAAAACTGGAAATTTTGTAAATTTTGTTGTGGAGGATGCAGAAAATCTCTCGTTTGAGGCTGAGCAGTTCGATGCGGTTGTCAGCAGACACCTGATCTGGACCCTGGCAAACCCGGACTCGGCATTTAAAGAATGGGCGAGAGTGACAAAGCCCGGAGGCAAAGTCCTTACCGATATCCCTGTCAAGCGTTCTCATCCCGGAAACCATCACTTTGGGGAAGAAATCGGAAAAGAATTGCCTTTTTACAATGGGGCTGACCCGGGAGAGGTTATCAGTATGTTTGAAGCTGCAGGGCTTGTGAACGTGTCTGTAAGAATGTTCAATAAAATGATGCTGGTGGAAGGAAAAAAATTATAAGCCACGGTAATAGCCACGGCAATAGCCATGATAATTGTTTCGGTAGTCCGTGCAGTTGAACTCTGGATATCTGTCTTCCCTTTCACGGTCGCTGGTATACTGTTAGCGAGCATCGCAGTTGAGTTCGGTATATTTGACCGATTGTTCCCGGTGGTGAAACCGATATTGCACAGCGCGCATTTCACTCCCCATTCGGGAATTGTGTTTATAACCGCTTTTGGTTCGCCAATCGCAGCAGTAGCGATGCTCTCGGAATTTTACGGTGAAGGTAAGATAGACCAGAAAGAAACTTTGCTGGCAACCGTTGCAACCTGGTTCCCCCAAACTATCTACGAAAGCCTTGTTTATATCTCCCCTACAATCATACCTGTCCTGGGGGTAGTGGGCATTGCCTATCTCTCTTTATTCTTATTGAACGGCACGATAGTAGCTCTGCTTGTTTTTATTGCCGGCAGGGCGCTTTTGACCCGGAAAGATTGTACAGACTGTGCATCTGCTCCTGAAACCGAGGGCAAGAAACTGGTTGTAAGGACCGCTCTCAAACGAAGTGTGCTCAATTCGGTGAAGCTTTTAAAACGAGTTGTACTCGTAGCGTTTCCTGTGAGCATTCTCGTTTTTGTTCTCATTGATCTGGGAGCATTTGATGCTCTCTCTCAATATCTTGGCTGGATGCCGCTGCCTCCAGAGGCTCTGGCAATTATTCCGCTTGTAGTTGCCAATCCCACGGCTGCATACATCACGATTGCTGATTTAATAGAAACAGAGGTTCTGGATTTCAAGTTAGCGTTGTTAACCTTACTTACGGGAAATCTCCTGGTCAGTACCCGGTATATCCTTACACACAGGCTCCCTTATTATTCCGGGATTTTCGGGCCTGTGCTGAGCCTCAAAATAATCTCGGTAAGTGCATGTTTGAGGCTGGGGTTGACCGTCTTAATGATTCTTACTCTGGTGCTGGCTTTATGATAGATTGTTCCGTCATCAGGCCACTTCCTGTACTTACCAAATAAAAATACAATAAATTGCCTGTTGCACTGGATGTGTATCCTTGGAAACAAAACAGCATACCTTGACCAAAGAAGAAGTTAAAATACAATATAATAAGTTCATTGGAAGAAAAATACTCCTTATTTTCTTCCTTTTAGCTTCAATAATCCTCGTATCAGGCATATCTGCCTCTTTAGGATCTGCAAATCTCTCTATCTGGGAGACTTATTCTTCAATACTGAACAGGTTATTTCCAGCTTACTTTGAACCTGGCTGGCTTGCAGATGTATGCATATGGAACCTCAGGCTTCCCCGTATATCTATGGGGATTGTTGCAGGTTTCGGGCTTGGGGTTGCCGGCTGCGTAATGCAGGCATTACTCAAGAACCCTCTTGCAAGTCCCTATACGCTTGGCATATCCTCGGGCGCCGGTTTCGGGGCGTCCCTTGCAATCCTTACAGGTGCGGGTATCATCGGGGGAGATTATCTTGTAATAGGCAACGCATTCATATTCGCCCTCTTATGTTCTTTTATAATCCTGGGGTTATCAAACCGAAAAGGTGCAACTCCTGAAACCATGATTCTGGCTGGCATTGCGATGATGTATCTGTTTGCTGCAATGACAACGATCCTTCAATACTTTGGCGAAGCGGAAGCCGTAAAAGAAGCAGTTTTCTGGACAGTTGGCGACCTTGATAGAGCCTCCTGGCCCAGGGTTACCATTATAACCGGAGCACTTGTATGCTGCTTTCCCCTGCTCATGTTTAAGTCGCTGGACCTCAATCTAATGGCTGCAGGAGACGAAACCGCAGCAAGCCTGGGTGTGAATGTCAAACGTACCCGGATAATTCTGATGGCAGTTACAACTCTGCTGGTTGCATGCATTGTGTGTTTTACGGGAACAATCGGCTTTATAGGCCTGGTTGCTCCGCACCTCACTCGCATTGTTATAGGAGGCGATAACAGGTTTGTTCTTCCCGTATCCGGCCTTTTCGGCACATTGCTGTTGATTAGCGCAGACCTTGTAGCAAGAAGAGTTCTGGCTCCAATAATTCTTCCTGTCGGAGCGATAACCGTCTTTATGGGAGCTCCGCTTTTCCTGTATATGATTATGAAACGAAAGAGGGAATACTGGTGAAACTGAAGGTAAACAACATTGAATTTGCTTATAATAGCATACCTGTCCTTGAAAACATATCAATGGAACTGAATAGCGCAGAAGTTCTTGGCATTGTCGGTCCTAATGGTACAGGCAAATCCACCCTGATCCGGTGTATTGACCGGATACTGAATCCTGAAAGAGGAAGCATCCTGCTGGACGATCATAATATCAGTAAAATGACCCGGATGGAAATTGCAAGGAAACTGGGCTATGTACCGCAGAGTATTGCAGGTGTTTTTCCTGCCTCTGTTATCGATACCGTTCTTATGGGCAGACGCCCTTACCTTGGATGGAAGAGCAGTAAGGAAGACCTGGATTATGTACTGGAAGTGCTGGAACTGCTCGGAATGATGGATTTTGCCATGAGAGACATAAACGAAATCAGCGGAGGCCAGCAGCAGAAGGTACTTATCGCACGGGCACTTGCACAGAAGGCAGATATTCTTCTTCTTGACGAGCCAACCAGCAATCTTGACATAAGGCACCAGCTCGAGGTTATGGAAATTATGAAGGGTATTGTGAAGAATAAAGGAATCTCTGCGATCATGGCACTTCATGATTTGAACCTGGCTTCGAGATATGCCGATAGAATGATCATGATGAAGGAGGGCAAAATATTCGCGGCTGGGAATCCTGCTTCAGTCCTTACCGTCGAGAACATAAAACAGGTCTATGGTGTACAGGCCCTGGTGAAAAATGATGTAGAGAGGCCATATATTGTCCCGATAGGACCTGTGACAGGTTAATAAGCTGTTACTTCCATTCAAACTCTCCCGAAATCAAGAATAGAGAAGCGTTTTATCAAAATCTGCATTCTTTCCCATCCCTTTCCTTTCTATCTCTACCTTCCTTCCCATCCTTTCCTTCCTATCTCTACCTTCCTTCCCTTCTCTCAACCCTTTTCTCCACCTCATTTTTTTTCTTTCCTGTGACTAAATCCCCTATATTTTTTACTATTAAAGCAGCCAGCCCAAAGATCAGAAATCCGAAACAGAATAAATACATGTCTAATAAAACCAAAAGTTAATTTTTTATATGAATACCATCTGAACAAATAGGGGTAAGTATCATGCCAAGAGTAATTCATTTCGAGATACATGCAGAAGATGTTGAAAGGGCAAAGAAGTTCTACGAAGATATTTTCGGCTGGAAAATAGAGAAGTGGGGAGGTCCCATGGATTACTGGAGTATAACAACCGGTAAAGAGGGAGAGCCAGGAATCGATGGTGGCTTGATGAAAAGGCAGGGAAAAGAACCTGGAGAAGAGACTGTAATAAAAAGTTATGTTTGCACCATAGATGTCCCGGATATCGACGAGTACCTGAATAAGATAAAACAGCATGGCGGCAAGGTGGCTATGGAAAAAGGTCCCATACCCAGTATAGGCTGGCTTGCATACTGCTTCGACACAGAAAAAAATTTGTTCGGGACAATGCAGCCTGATATGAGCGCCAAATAACCTTTTCTTTATAAATAACCTTTTCTTTATTTATTTTTCTTACTCAACCTTCAACCCCCTATCTCTTATCCCGATCTAGTTTCAATTTCCCAACTCAATTTGCAGCTTTTCTCTTTTCTTTTCCTTCTTCATAAATTTCCTCTACTCTCTACAACAACCCTGCTTGTGAGCGACAAGATGAAAAATTGTCTGAATTTTCCGATTGCCTGATCTCTTTATACTCTATTGAATTGAAAAAACCAAATGTCTAAAAAAAGCAAAGCCTAAATTCATATATAAATACCATCCAAATTATCTAATTATAACAGGAGGTAGTTGTCACGCCAAGAGTAGTTCATTTCGAGATACATGCAGAAGATATTGAAAGGGCAAAGAAGTTCTACGAGGATGTTTTCGGCTGGAAGATAGAGAAGTGGGAAGGTCCCATCGAATACTGGAGCATAACAACCGGTAAACGAGACGAGCCGGGAATCAATGGCGGCTTGATGAGAAGGCAGGTAGGAGAACTGGGAGTAGACAACCCGATAATCGCCTATATCTGCACGATAGACGTCCCGGACATAGATAAATACCTGATTCAGATACAGAAGCACGGCGGCAAAGTGACTATGGAAAAGAGATCCATACCCGGCGTAGGCTGGCTTGCATATTGTCTCGACACTGAAAAAAATATATTCGGGATAATGCAGTCTGACATGAGTGCCAGATAACCTTTCCGTCTTTTTAAATTTCCTGTATCTTTATTTATTTTTCTTACTCAACCTTCAACCCTGGTCTCTTATCCCGATCTAGCTTCAATTTTCCAGCCCGATTTACAGCTTTTCTCTCTTTTTCTCTCTTATCCTGAATTTCCTGTACTCCCTTCCCATCAACCCGGCAGCCAGCACGCACGCCAGAAAATCCGAAATCGGAAACGCAGCCCAGACTCCGTCCAGCCCGTAAAATCTCGGCAGGACCAGAACAAGAGGCAGCAAGAAAAGGAGCTGCCTTGCAAGCGACAGAATGAAGGCTGGTCTGGGTTTTCCAAGAGCTTGAAACACGGTGGTGCCTACAAGCTGGAAACCGATGAAGGGCAGGATAAGTACCACAATCCGCATGGCTTCGGTTCCCACAGATGTGAGTTCGGGGTCAGAGCTGAAGATATGGATTATAGGAGCAGGGAAAAAGAACAAGACCAGAAAACCCGGGAGGGAGAAGAGAGTGCTGACTTTCAGTGCGACTTTGACCGATTCGATTACTCTTGAGAAATGTTTTGCGCCGTAGTTATAGCCTACAATGGGCTGGAGACCAAAAGATATCCCTAGCATGGGCAGGAAGATAAGCAGGAGAAGGCGGTGAATGATCCCGAAGGCTGCAATTGAGACGTCACCTCCGTAAGTTGCAAGGGCATTGTTTACAAAAATCATCATGGTGCTGTTTGAAGCCTCAACGATAAAAGGACCGATGCCTATTGCTATTACTTCTTTTGAGATTGCAGAGCTTGGGATCAGCATCTTCGGTTTGAAAGCGACCGAGCTTTTTCCGGCAAGGAAATAGCGCAGCAGGAAAACCGCGGATGCAAGCTGGGCAAGTATAGTTGCAATGGCAGCTCCCCTGACCCCCATATCAAGCCCGAAGATGAAGATAGGGTCAAGCAGAATGTTCAGGCCAGCCCCCAGGAGCATTCCAAACATTGCATAACGGGCGTTGCCTTCGGCTCTTACAAGGTCTTCGGTTGCAATCCCAAGAGTAAAAACAACCGAACCTGCCATTATGATTTCAAGGTAAGCCTTAGCATATGGCATAATGTTAGGTGTTGCCCCGAAGAGCTTTAGTAAAGGCTCAAGAAAAGCAAGCCCTGTAAGCGAGTAGGCAAGCCCCAGGAAAACTCCCAGGAAAAACACGGTCCCAAGAGCCTTTTCAGCTTTATGTGGCTCTTTTGATCCCAGAGACCTTGAAATAATTGAAGCTCCTCCTACCCCAAGCCCTATCGCAATTCCCATTGCTAGCATATGGATTGGAAAAGCTATTACCAGCCCACCAATTCCGGATACGCTTTCTTCCCCGAGAGCCCTGCCAACGAAGATAGTGTCCACTATGTTGTAAAAGGCGTAAACAAGCATCCCTATAATTGAAGGGGCTGAGAGCCTGAAAAGGAGTTTACCCACTTTTTCAGTGCCAAGAAAGCTGCTGTGTTCGTGTATGTTAATTTTCCCCTGTCTTTAACTTTAACAGGGTTTCCCGTAAGCAAGTAAGGTATAAAGCCGTTTTGTAAGTAAACCAGAATTAGAAGTAAAGGCCCGTAAGCAGAGACGAAACAAGTTTAAGTTGAACAGCTTATGCAGCGTAGGAAAAGAAACTATATAGATGCTGTTCTGGATATTCGGGAATAACGGCGACCAATTAATAGAGGATCGCCAATTAGTAAATTAGAGTGAAAATGAATCAGTAATATGGAGTGGAAAAGTGAAAGGAGAGCAGGCGAAGCCAATTAAAGCCCTGACATTCGGAGAAGCCCTTTTTGATATCATCAAAGGCACAGCCCATTTAGGAGGTGCTCCCCTTAACCTTGCAGCCCACCTTGCGAAATTAGGAGCAAAACCGGCTGTAATCACCGCAGTCGGAAAGGATGAGCTTGGTAAAACTCTCCTTGCCAGAGCTGAAGAAATGGGAGTCGATACCTCATATATTCTGATTGATGAGCACAGGCCTACAGGAACCGTTACTGTCAAACTTAAAGACGAAGGAATCCCTATTTTCATGATAAATGAAGTGGTGGCCTGGGATGCGATTACCCCGGATGAAAGGAAATTTGAGGCTCTTGCAGCTGAGGAATGGGACGTTTTCTGTTTCGGGACCCTTGCCCAGAGGTCGGAAGAAAACAGGAAGACGCTGAAAAGGCTGCTTTCGGAAATAAAGGCAAAACACTTTTTCTACGATGTAAACCTGAGAGCCGGATTCTACAGAAAAGAATGGATCTTATCTTCCCTTGAGCACTGCACAATACTGAAAATGAATGAGGAAGAGGCAGCCCAAATTTCCGGTATGCTTTTTGGCACCACATATGCCTGTAGAACTCTCTGCCGCCTGCTTAGTGACAAATACCCGGGAATATCAGTAATTTGCATAACAAAAGGACCTGAGGGAGCCGCTGTCTATCAGGATGGAGTCTATGAGGAAATAAAAACCACTCCTGTAGAAGTTGCAGATACTGTCGGAGCAGGAGACGCTTTTTCTGCAGGTTTTCTTTATACTTATCTTTCAGGGTACGGAGTTTCAAAAGCCGCTTCAGTTGCCAGCATGCTCGGGACTTATGTAGCATCAAAACCAGGGGCGGTGCCGGAGTATTCTGAAGAACTTATTAAGGAGTTGGAAATTTTAGAGTGAGAGAAGAAATAGTTATGATTACACAATATTGCAAAAATATACAAAATAAACTAACAGACACGAACTCGTTCTTTTCATGCATGTGAGTTTGCTGTAATAAACCTGGGGCTTTGAAGATTCGGCAAGCCTCCTTTCTTGTAAGCCTTACAATCTGACATAGAAGGATTTCGTGGGTTCGAATCTAATCCCTCGCACTAAATTAAGGGGTAATAGGGATCTTGAATTTTTAGTGCGCTACTGATAAATTTCAACGGCACCGTTTTTTTCTGAATTTGCCTTAACCAAAAAACTATGTATTTTCATAAACATGATTTAATAAAAAAATCATTTTTTTGTACGCTGTTTTGTGAGAGTTTTGCATAACCTCTTTTTTAGTTGTTGTTTAACTCAGTTGTTGTTTAACTCAAAAATGCAAGTTAATTCTATATATTTCTTCGAGTAAATATCTCAAATTTTTTAGTATTTTTTTTTGTGTAGTTTATGCACAATCGTTTTTTTAGAAAGTTGCCCTACGTAAAAATCAATGTATTTTTATAACCTCTCTGTAATAAAAAGGTCAAATTTTTGTGGCAAATTAAAATTTTTCTATTAACTGAAAATATACTTCATTTAAATATTTTTGACTTGCTTATCACAATTAATATGAATAGTTATAACATTCTTTTTAGAATGTCATTTCTTTCAATTCTTAGAAGATAATTTTTAAGTTTTTCAGCTAATTTAATTGGTAATTGTGATATTTTTTCGATACTTTTACCCTTAATCTTCTCTAAATCCTCTTTTAATTCAAAATAAGAAATTTCTTGCAAAGGTATTGTAACCACATGTTCAGCACTTAAGCCAGGTAATTGAATTCCCGATGATATAACAAATTCTTCACTAAATCCTGGTTTTGAAAGAATTACTAACTCATCAACTTTTGAATTAACTTCAAGGACTAAATATTCAAGATTGTTTAATTTATCAGTTACCATTTTTAACGCTGGTATTGAACCTATAAAAGTGGAAGTTATTGTGAATAAATTTATAAGATTTTTTTCATTGAGGGCGTTTTCAATTTCATTAAGAATGAATTTATTTTCTGAGACTGGAGGTATAATTAATTTTAGAGCACGGCAAAGATTTTTTGCGCAAAATGTCATTTCTTTCTGACTATCTATTTCCCACTTTTGAACTTCTCTATTAACTGCACATGCGATTTCTTCTGTAGCAGTTCCTTTCGATTCCTCACATACTATCTTTGCTTTTTCTTGGATCTCTTCGAGAAGCTTTTTAAAATTCCTATCCAGTATAGGAAACCCTTTTCTCAGTACTTCTGTCGCGAAAGGAGCTTTTTCATCGGTATTTTTCATTAGTTCTGCAGCACGATCACAGTATTTCCTATAGAAATTAAGCTCACCTTTCATTTTCAACAAGTCAAGATTTCCCAAATTCTGGACTTCTTTTAATGCGTTTGCAAGGTTTTCAACAGCTTCATAAAGCTGTTTCTTGCTCTCTGAATCTCCAATTGCGGCTTTAGCTTCTTCCAGATATCTGTCCACTTCTTCTTTAGCTTCTTGTTTTTTGAAAACAATTGTATGGAATGAGCGATAAAATGGGAGACAGAATTGAGACGGATTTGCCCATTTATCGTAAGATACTTCCTCTACTGCAGTTTCGAAAAATTCTATTGCTATTTCTAACTCTTTTTTATAGTCTTCATCTGTTTCTGCCTGGGAAGCCATAAATATAGAAACTCTTCCAAGAGAATGATTCGAGGATGCTCTCACATAACTTTCTTCATCATTGATCAGTCTATGTAAGTCATTCCATGCTTGTTTTTTATCTGGCACTTGAGAAAACGCAGAACCAATAGCTTCAGCAGCACTAGACCTCACTGAACCGTCTTGATCATCTATCAGTCTATGTAAATCATTCCATGCTTGTTTTTTATCTGGCACTTGAGAAAACACAGAACCAATAGCTTCAGCAGCACTAGACCTCACTGAATCGTCCTCGTTATTGGTAAGTCTAATTAAGTCATCCCATGCTTGTTTTTTATCTGGCACTTGAGAAAAAGCAGAACCAATAGCTTCAGCAGCACTAGACCTCACTGAACCGTCTTGATCATCTATCAGTATATGCAAATCATCCCATGCCTGTTGTTTATCTGGCACGTGGGGATATGCATAACCCAGAACATAGGCAGCACTAGACCTCACAATCCACTTTTCATAAATGGTAAATGCAAATAAATCATTCCATGCCTGTTGTTTATCTGGCATTTGAGAAAAAGCAGAGATAAGAGCAGAGGCAGCACTAAACCTCACCCAATTGGATTGATCCAAGGTCAGTATAAGTAAATCTTCCCATGCCTGTTGTTTATCTGGCACTTGAGAAAACGCAGAACCAATAGCTCTAGCAGCACTAGATTTCACCCAACCGTTTTCATCATCGGTCAGTCTATGTAAATCATTCCATGCTTGTTTTTTATCTGGCACTTGAGAAAAAGCAGAACCAGTAGCTTTAGCAGCACTAGACCTCACTGAACTGTCTTGATCATCTATCAGTATATGTAAATCATCCCATGCCTGCTGTTTATCTGGAATGGAAGAGAAGAAATTCTGTAATTGCTCTAACGCATGTCTACGCACTTTTGGATCTTCGCTATAACACTGATTATGAATCTCCTTTTGATCTATCAACTGCCCAACACCATAAGTTTTAATAAAACTTAAAGCTTAAAACGGTTTCTTTTTGGTTGTTGTTTAACTTGATTGTTGTTTAACTTAGATGTTGTTTAACTTAAAACAAACTTAATTACATATCTACAAGAATTTTAAACCGTTTTATAATTAAAACTGACTTGAGTATCCATTATTTGAGAGTAAATTCGCAGTTTGGAATGAGGTAAGTTCATAATATTAAGATAAAAACAGAAGACTGGTCAAATCCTGTAATTCTTGAGGTCTTTTGTCATGCTACTTATGAGATTTAAAATCTGAGGAGGAATTGGAACTCCCAAAGTTGCCATTGAGACTAACTGAAAAACAAGCTTCACGATTTCTTCAGCGGCATAACCCACAATAATCTCATTTGTAACATCTTTCCCGAATGATTTTATGGGATGCTTGACTTTATCGAGTACTGACCTGATTTTCGAGACATTACTTTTTGATTCTTTCTTTTCTTCCAGGGATGCAAAAGAGTTTTCGATTTCTTCAATTAGTATATTTTCCTTTTTGATTATATTTTCAAGGAAACTATTCAGTGCTTCTTTATCCCCTTTTTCTGTCAATTCAAGAATCTTTTTTGAAAAGGTTTGGATGAGTTCTCCTTCTTTTCCTCCGACCTCCAGAGAAAGAATATCCAGCTTCTCAAGACCTCTATCCAGCTCTTTTTGAATCAAGTCCAATTTGGCTTCAATACTAACCGTTTTATCGTAGATAAGATCCAACTTGAGAAGTTTGTGGTCTAATTCTTGCTCTGAGACTACTTTCATAGTAGGCATCATAGAAATAATAAGAAGCAAATCACTATATTTCTCAGGAGAAATCATTTTGTTGTCTAGTGATTCAATTTTGCGAAAAATAAACTTATTCTCAGGAATTGAAGGGATTTTTATCTTCAGAATAGAAACAATATCTTCTAAGATTCCTATATACTGCTTCTGGTCATCACTTATAATATTTTGAATTTCCTTGTTTATTTCGCATACAATTTCTTCTGCATCTGTATCTTTCGATTCCCTGCATGCGATCTTTGCTTTCTTTTGAATTTCTTCGATAAGCCTTTTTAGATTTCTGTCCAGGATAGGCAGACCTATTTTCATTGCTCTAACCGCAAAAGGTGCTGTTTCTTCGGCATTGTCCATAAGTTCTGCTGCACGATCACAGTATTGTCTATAAAAGTTAAGCTCACTTTTTTGTGCCTCTAAGTCCAGATTTCCAAGACTATGAACTTCTTTTAATGCTTCTGCAAGGTTTTCAACAGCTTCTAAGAGTGTTTCTTTACTTTTTGAGCCTCTAATTGCGTCTTTAGCTTCTTTCAGATATTTGTCCACTTCTTCTTTAGCGTCCTGTTTTTCAAAAATGATTGTATGGAAAGAGCGATAAAAAGGAAGGCAAAATTGAGCTGGATTATAGTGAGTTGCTTCCTTTGCTGCTTTTTCAAAAAACGTGATTGCTGTTTCCAACTCTCTTTCATATTCTTCTTCTTTTTCTGACTTGGAAGCCATGAATATTGAAACTCTCCCAAGGGAATGATTTGCATAGATTCTCACATACATGTCTTGATCATCAGTCAGTCTATGTAAGTCATCCCATGCCTGTTGTTTATCTGGTACTTGAGAAAAAGCAGAACCAAGAGCTTCGGCAGCACTATACCTAACAGATCTATCTATATCACTGGTAAGTCTGTGTAAGTCATTCCATGCCTGTTGTTTATCTAAGACTTGAGAAAAAGCAGAACCAAGAGCAGAGGTAGCTTTATCCCTCACAAAATTGTTTTCGTCACTGGTCAGTCTATGTAAGTCATTCCATGCCTGTTGTTTATCTAAGACTTGAGAAAAAGCAGAACCAAGAGCTTCGGCAGCACTATACCTTACATCACTGTCTTCATCATTGACCAGTCTATGCAAGTCATTCCATGCCTGTTGTTTATCTGACATTTGAGAAAACAAAGAACCAAGAACTTCAGCAGCACTAGACCGCACAGAACGGTCTTCATCATTGGTCAGTTTAATTAAGGTATCCAATGCCTGCTGTTTATCTGGCATATGAGAGAACATAGAATCGAGAACTTCAGCAGCACTAGACCGCACATTACCGTATTCATCATTTGTAAGTCTGTATAAGTCATTCCATGCCTGTTGTTTATCTAAGACTTGAGAAAAAACAGAACCAAGAGCAGAGGTAGCTTTATCCCTCACAAAACTGTTTTCGTCATTGATCAGTCTATGTAAGTCATTCCATGCCTGTTGTTTATCTGGGACTTGAGAAAACAAAGAACCAAGAACTCCAGCAGCACTATACCTCACATCGCTGTCTTCATTACTGGTTAGTTTAACTAAGTCATCCCATACTTGTTGTTTATCTGGCATTTGAGAAAACGTAGAATCGAGAACTTCAGCAGCATAATACCTTACATCACTGTCTTCATCATTGACCAGTCTATGTAAGTCATCCCATGCCTGTTGTTTATCTGGGACTTGAGAAAAAGCAGAACCAAGAGCTTCGGCAGCACTATATCTCACATCACTGTCTTCATCATTGACCAGTCTATGCAAGTCATTCCATGCCTGTTGTTTATCTGGCATTTGAGAAAACAAAGAACCAAGAACTTCAGCAGCACTAGACCGCACATTACTGTCTTCATCATTGGTCAGTCTATGTAAGTCATCCCATGCCTGTTGTTTATCAGGTATTTGATAAAAATCTAAACCAAGATGTCTTAATGCATATATGCGCTTTTTTGGATCATCGTTAAGACATTGATTGTGAATCTTCTCTTGGTCTATCAACTGCCAAACACCATAAGCTCCGATAAATCTTAATGCTTAAAACGGTTTCTTTTTGCTTGTTGTTTAACTTAGTTGTTGTTTAACTCGAGTGTTGTTTAACTTGAATGTTGTTTAACTCAAAGCCTTCAGAATTATTGGTTTTTCTTAATGCATTCGTTCATTTATAGGAAAAAATATTATTTTTTGGATTTAGCCGGTATTCCGCAGATGTACACAGAAGTATAATCTGTTTGCCTATTTGCCCAATATTAAATCTTAGAGGCGAGATGAGTTTTTAAACCATTGCCTTATTGGGAAAATGATTGGCATTTTTGCGGACTTCTGCGGAAAGTGGGATTTAGGAATTCATGAGCAATATTTGTTTAAAAAAGTTCTTAAAATGTTTTTAAAAACAGTTCTTAAAAGTTCTTTGTAAAAAACTAGTTTAAAAAAAAATTGTAAAAAACATTTAGTTTTTTTTCTTTAACCCCAAACTTTAAAACATGCCTCCCAAATTTTAAAACTTAGCCCCAAAATCTTAAAACTTAAAACTTTTCTTAAGCCTTAACCTGGCCCCCCGAAACTAAGTTTTCCCAAGCTTTAACTCTCTCCAAAACATGGTTGTTAAGGGTGAAGGGTTTATCTGACGTGGCATTTTGTTTCATATAATGTAAAGTTCCCTTTGAAAACCCTAGTTTTTTCCAATCAACATAAGAAATGTTAAGGATTTTTTGCCTAATCTCTTGAGAATCAATCCTAAAAACCCCAAATTCAGGATTAACAAAATCAAGTTTTTTGGTTTTTCCTGTTAAATAATGGCTTAACTCTCTAGTTTTTAAGAGTAAGATAGACCCCCAGGTAGTCTGCTTATCTCCATAACCCACACTTTTGCTTAACATGTTAGAAAACTCATTAACTATTTTCTTGGCCCCAGACCCCTTTAACCTTAGATTATAACTGTCGGTTATAATAAAGTCTTTTTTATCCATTGCGTTATTTTCAATCAGGTTAATAACAGCTAAATCAACAAGGAATCTAAAAGGCTCCTGGAGGTCATAGGCTAAGCTGTTCTTGCTAGGATTCATTTCATGTAAAAACCCTACATGAGGATCTAGCCCAACAGTATTTATGGCTCTCAGGCACTCAGACTCAAGCAGAGCATAGCCATAATTGAGCATAGTATTTACCATATCTCCTGAACCCATAGGTCTTCTATATTGATCGATTCTTGAACAAAACTCATACTTCTCTGGAATTGTTTTTGAAAACTCATTCCAGTATCTCCAGGCCAAACCCCCTTCAACTCCCATAATTTCTTTAACGGCTTTGACTTTTTCTAATTTTTTGAGTTCATCTGAAACATCAAAATTAACTTCTGGATACCTTAATTTAAGGTAGTCAAGAACTGCCTGAGATTTATTAAATTTGGCTTCGATGAACTTTTTTGCTATCTCAACCCGTTTTTCCTGGTCTTCGAAAGCGTGGTACTGAGCAAACTTTGTTTTTACATTGGTACTTTCAGGAGGAAGCATTGTTGTCAAAAGCTTACCATTCCAATCTAAGATAGAAATCTGGACATTGTGCTTAATCAGCCATCGAATAGCATCTAAAGTAAGGTTCCCTTTTCTCCCATAAATCACAATGCTGTCAATATCTATCCTTTTTGGAGCAAATACATATTCTTCAGGTTCTTCATCTGGCGAGGATCTACCCTCTTTAATGTGAAGCTTACCCCCATCAACACGCATATCTATGCCATGACCATTGAGAAGAAGCGACCTCATTTTAAGGCCTCATTTAACTTTGTTATTACTTTTGGTAATTTTTTATCTACAGGTAGCGTACTACTAACCGCAGCCTCCCAAGGTAAATCAGAATCTTTGGAATTTCTAGCTTTAGCAAATGCTTGATTTCTAATTTCAACAAGAGTATCGGCTGCTTCTGTGTTTCCTTCTTTTCTCAGGTAAATTTCGAGATCGAAAAGTTCTGTTCTCCCATCCTCAATGACCCTAGCTGTGAACCTGTCCCAATAATCTTCTTTAGTTTCCGATAATCTACCTGCTTCTATATCGGCTTTCAACTGCTTAAGGACAGCCTTATCATTGTAATAACCAAGAAGTCTGATAACGCGGCGTCTTATCATTGTGTATTTTTCATGCTCTTCTGGATATTTGCTCAACAGGTTCCTTAAGTTCTCCAAAAATATTTCTTTATTGTCTGGTTTGTTTCCCTTATTTATGATCTGATGATATAGAATTTCAAGTAGAATATTTATTAAACCATCGTCTTCTTTATCCAAATCTGATACCATGATATTAAGATGACTTGAACTCAAAAATGATGTCATACCGTATTTTGACATGTCTTTTAATGATACTTTTTTATCAATAATTTCCCCTGTTTCATATTTCTTAAAAACATAATTAAGGTGTTTTAATATCTCCCCAGCACTCTTATCAATTATATAAGATGCATTTTCAGCCTCTTTTTTAATTCCATATAGTGCTAGGACATCAGGATCTCTCTCAATTAAGATCAAATTATTCTTACGCATGTTTGCTAGTTTTCGATTAATGCTCGCTTCGCTATATCCTGTGTCATCAGGATGACTCTTCATAAGATACTCTATAAGTCGCTCCCTCCTTTCATAGAGATGCCGTGACAAATAATCAAGAACGGTAGTCTCAAAATCCATGTTGTTTTTCTTCATGTTACCATCCATGTCAAATTATGTTGTATCAAAAGTTTGCATCACTTTTTTCTCAGATACTATTACTTATTTTAATTAGATATATCACTTTTGCTATCAAAATAGCTATCAAATACCTATATAAAAACTGGTCATATTTTATGATACATGGCAAAAAAAATCCGATTATTAGTCAGTTTACCCTTTTACCTCAAGGAGAAACTGGAAAAGAAGTCGAAAGAATTTGGATGCTCTCAAGCTGAAGTTATGAGAACAGCTTTCATAAGAATGATGGAGGCTGACAAGTGAGCAGGCCACGATTTTCCAAAGACTATAGAACTTATGGCGAATGGAAGAAAGCACAGCCCAGAGATTCCAAGTATGCTAAAGAAATCATCAGGAAACATGAGTACTTTCCTGACAGAAGCCTGAGTCAGCTTAGAAAAACTCGGATATCAGACTATGAGTTGAGTAATCGTGCATGGGATAGTCTTTCAGCTCAGGACAAGAGAGATAGAAACCTAGCTATCCAAGTTTTGAGAGAAATGAGGAAGGATGGAAATCTTACTTCTGTGCTTGAAAAAATGGGCTTAAGAACAGAATTTGCACTCAAGCATCTTGGAAAGAATCTGTACAAATCAGGAGCAAATTGGAAAGTTACAGCTTCAGATTCCATCCAGATTGGAATGTTGATCTACTCCACAGAAGGGCAAAAAACGATTATCACAGCCAGTTCTAAGGATAGGTCTTTGATCGGAGAGTATTTTGCCTGTGTTCAGAAAGCTGTAAAAAACAATGATCCTTCTGTCCTTGACAAATTCAAAGATATTCAGATAGTAGATGCTAAAGGCAAAACTCATCATTTTGAGACAGATCTTCAAGCTCTCTATGAGATAATGGAAGCACAGGAGGAGCCAGAATTTTTGGAAATTTACCAGGACTAAGAGGTGAAACCATGGATAAAGAAACCTATCAAAAATGTTTAAAAGAGGACATTAGGAATGGAAAAGCTGTCCCTCGTTGTAGAATGTGTGGAAGAGAGGGTTCAGTTGTATTGGAAAAACATCAAATTTTTACAAGAGCAGGTTCCGAAAGGAAAGAGTTACTGTGTAAAAACTGCTATGCCAAAATTACAAACAATAGGAAGCGAGCCAAATGAGCAAAGAAACTAATCAAAAAAATATAACGGAAAATAAGCAAAATGAAGAGTCAGATCTTCATTGCAATATTTGTTGGGAATTTGATCATGAGGAATTTGAGGAACATCATATCTTCGGGAGAAGTAATTCTGACCTTGTAACAACTCTTTGCAAAAATTGCCATGCCATAATTACAGCTGAACAAAATAAAGTACCTCGAAAATCCAGGTCAAAAAATGCCTCGTATCTGGAAAAGGTAGCTTTTCAGCTGATAAGCGTCGGAGCATATCTAAGGGAAATTGGAAAACAGTTAATCAAACTTGGTCATGAGCTGATAGACTATGCCCAAAATTGCAGTTCGCCCCTTCACTCGTAAACCAGGAAAGCCTAAAGCAAAATGGAGTTTTAAAATCCTCAGAGATCCTTTAATGCATTCAAGGTTACTGGTTTTTGATACGGAAACTATTACAGATCAGAAACAAAACCTCACAATTGGATCTTTTCAGATCTTCCATAACGGCTATTTTCAGTTTGAGGGTTTGTTCTATGATCCAACAAACTTGAGTGAAAAGGAAATAAAAACCGTAGAAAAGTATGCAAGAAAACATGATATAAGCCTGTATTCCCTGGACGAGTTTGTAGACGATGTTTTTTATCCTGAAATCTTTAGGCTTAAAACCCTCTGTGTTGGATTTAATCTGGCCTTTGACTTAAGCAGGCTAGCAAAGAGATCAGGAGATTCAAAAGGTAGAAACAGGGGAGGCTTTACCCTTACCCTCTCAGATGACCCTTTCAACCCACCTATAGTAATTAAAAAGCTTGGAGATGCCTACAGTTTCAGATTCACAACTACCAAGCAAAACAAAGGAGAGAATTATTTCTCAGGTTATTTTCTGGACGTCCAAAAAATAGCTGAAGTTCTCCTTCAGAAAAAAGAAACCAGGCACATTTCCCTTGAGCAAGCAGCAAAGATGCTTAACACTCCTACTCAGAAGATGAAGGGAGTTAAACATGGAAAGGTTACTGAAAAGTACATTGATTACAACATTACTGATGTTGACGCTACCTATGAAGTATATGAGGCACTAATTAAGGAACTCAAGGTTTATCAGATTCGCATACCTCCAACGAAAATTTATAGTGAAGCTTCCATTGGAAAACATGCTCTTGAGCAGTTAGGAGTAAAACCGTTCCTGGAAATGAATCCAAATTTTCCAGATGAAGTCATTGGACATATAATGTCTTCCTATTATGGAGGAAGAACAGAGTGTAAAATCAGGAAAGTACCCACAAAGGTTACAGTTCTTGATTTTACAAGCATGTATCCTACAGTTATTATGTTAATGGGAATCTGGGAATATATAATAGCTGAAAGTCTGGAAATTAAGGACGTTACGGAGGAAATTAAGGAGTTCCTTTCAAGCCTGAAGCTTTCAGATCTTCAGAACCAGGACATATGGAAATTGCTTAATGTTATGGTTAAAATTCAGCCTGACGAAGATATTCTACCTACTAGGATGGATTTCAAAGAAGACAACACAGGACTTAATGTAGGAATCAATTATCTGAGTTCCAGTTCTGAGATGTGCTATTCTTTACCTGATGTTATAGGTTCATACCTCCTTACTGGTAAGGTTCCAAAGATCATAGAGGCTGTGAAATTCATTCCTAAAGGGATACAGAAGGGATTAAAGAAAACAAAGATTCTTGGAATTGATATTGATCCTGAAAAAGACAACGTTATCCAGGTACTTGTAGAAGAAAGACAAAAGATCAAAGGACAGTTAAAGAAGATTGATAAAAAGGAACCTGAATTTCAGCAGTTATCAAGCAGAGCTCAGGCTATGAAGATCCTTGTTAATGCTCTCGGCTATGGAATATTCATTGAGCTTAACCCAGAAGATAAGAAAAGTAAAATTGAAGTTTATGGGCTTGAGAGTTTTGTGACAGGAGAAAACAGGTTTGAGGAGCCTGGCAAGTATTTTCATCCTCTCCTTGGTGCTATGATTACCTCAGGAGCCAGGCTTTTCTTAACCATGGCTGAAGCCAGGTTAAAAGAGCTTGGAGTTATCCACGCTTACACGGATACTGATTCTGTGTTTGTGCCTCCTGAAAGAGCTAAGGAACTTTCAGAGTTCTTTCAACCTCTTAATCCCTATAACTTGGATATTCCTCTACTTAAACCTGAAAAAGAAAACCTCTGGTTTTATGGAATTTCCTCGAAAAGATATGCTCTGTATACTTATGAAAATGAAAAAATCAAATTTATGGAAGATGAACGATCTTACAAGCTTCATGGGCTAGGACACTTGACAAATCCTTTTCCTAAATCAATTGAGGATTGGCAGGCTGAAATATGGGAAGATATTCTTAAACTGCATTATGGGCTGATTACTGAAAGGGATATTGAGGAGAAATATTCTAACTTTTATGCAATTTCTCAGCTTGTAGTTGCTACTTCCAATCTATTGAACAGGTTCAAGAAGCTGAATAAAGGGAAAGACTGGAAAGAGCAGATAAAGCCTTTTAACTTTTTCCTTGTAGCATTTCAGGCAATTATTGAAAACGGTAAGGCCGTCAAGCCTCTGGCTCCGTTTACAAAGGATTACCAGAAGATAGTCTACGAACCATTCATTGATTATGAAACTGGAGAAACCAAAGAAGGATCTAAGTATTTTAAACCGCTGAGTAGAACAATTTTGCAGTATATTGATCATCTTGAAAACAAGTTTGAGGGCGATATTGGAGTTTTAGAGAGAAAACACATTCGAGCTGACGGCTTGATTTACATTGGAAAGGAAGCAAACAATATTGAGGACCAGCCTTTGGGTGTAGAAAAGCCGCAGCTTTTCATTGATGAAGAAAAGATAAAGAACATTATTTTGGCTTTAACCCCTGAAGAAGCCAGAAAAATAGGAATCGAGTCCAAAAATGGATTAAATTATCTAAAGAAAAAAGCGAGGGAGGGAAAGTTAAATTTTAATTCCAAAAATGTGAAAAAAATTCTAAAATATTATTACTCTTGAATGTGTGAATATAAGCCAACATTATTAATTCCGGTCCCATGAAGCTGGTTTATTGACTAGCTTCATGAATACATCAGGGAAAATTCGGGTTTTTTTGAGTTAAACAACCAAGTTATACAACACTCAAGTTAAACAACACTCAAGTTAAACAACAACCAAAAAGAAAAAGTTTTAAATATTAAGTTTTATCGAAACTCATGGTGTTGGGCAGTTGATAGATCAAGAGAAAATTCACAACCAATATTTTAATAAGTGGGAAGAATGTAACGAGGCATTGGATAAGTTAAGAAATAAATTTTCATCGTTGCCAGATAAGCAACAGGCATGGAATAACTTACATAAATTGACAACTGATGAAGACGGTCGTGTAAGATCTGACGCTGCTGAAGCTCTTGGTTTTGCATATTTCCACGTGCCGGATAAGCAACAGGCGTGGAACGACTTACATAAATTGACTAATGATGAATACTGGTATGTGAGATATAGGGTTTCTGATGCTCTTGGTTCTGCATATTTCCACGTGCCGGATAAGCAACAGGCGTGGAACGACTTACGTAAATTGACCACTGATGAAAACAGTAACGTGAGGCCTAGGGCCGCCGAAGCCCTTGGTTCCGCGTTTCCCCACATGCCGGATAAACAACAGGCATGGAACGACTTACATAAATTGACTAATGATGAAGACAGAAATATTAGATTTTGGACCGCCATTGCTCTTGGTTCTGCATTTTCCCATATGCCGGATAAGCAACAGGCGTGGAACGACTTACATAAATTGACTACTGATGAAAATAGTTATGTGAGGTCTGGGGCTGCCAATGCTCTTGGTTTTGCATTTTACCACATGTCGGATAAGCAACAGACGTGGAACGACTTACATAAATTGACTACTGATGAAAACAGTTATGTGAGATCTAGAGCCGCCATTGCTTTTGGTTTTGCATTTTCCCACATGCCGGATAAACAACAGGCTTGGAACGACTTACATAAATTGACTACTGATGAAAATAGTTATGTGAGGTCTGGGGCTGCCAATGCTCTTAGCTCTGCATTTTTCCACGTGCCGGATAAGCAACAGGCGTGGAACGACTTACATAGATTAATTTGTGATGAAAACAGTGATGTGAGGTCTAGAGCCGCCATTGCTTTTGGTTCTGCATTTTCCCACATGCCGGATAAACAACAGGCGTGTAACGACTTATATAAATTGACTAATGACGAAGACTGGGAGGTGCGAACCTATACGAATCACTCTCTTGGAAAAGTTTCTATCTTTAAGGCTTCCCAGTCAGAAAATAAAGAAGATTACAAGAATGAATTGGAAAAAGCTATTGAGTTTTTCGAAAAGTCAGCACAAGAATCAAATAAAAGCTGGGTTAATCCAGCTCAGTTTTGCCTTCCTTTTTATCGTTCATTCCATACAATAATTTTCAAAAAGCAGGAGGCAAAAGAAGAAGTTGACAAATATCTGGCAGAAGCTAAATATGCCGTTGGCAGTTCAAAAAGCAAAGAATTGCTCTTTGAAGTTGTTGAAAACCTCTCAGAAGCATTAAAAGAAGTCCAGAATTTGGAGAATCTAGACTTGGAGATAAAGAAAAGTCAGCTTAATTTTTATAGAAGACATTGTGATCGTGCAGAAGAACTGATGAAAGATGCTGAAGAATTAGCACCTTTTGCAACAATAGCTATGAAAAAAGGGCTGCCTATTCTTGACAGAAATCTAAAAGAGCTTCTCGAAGAAATTCAAAATAAAGCAAAGATAGCTTGCAAGGAATCGAAAGGAACTGCTAAGGAAGAAATTGCTTGCGCTGTCAGTAAGGAAGTTCAGAAATGGGAAATTGGTGGTAGTCAAGAAGAAGTAGCGCAAAAAGTAGAAGACATTGCTTGTATTTTAAAAATTAAAGTTAAAGACTTTCCCGAAAATGAGTATTTTCTAAACAAGATTGAAGCAATGAGGCATGAAACAAATCTTATGAAGCAGCTTGAGACTATGAGCTATGTGATTGGATCAATCCCCACTGTGAGAGTAGTTTCAGAGCAAGAATTAGACCAAAAGTTAGATGAAAAATTTCAAAAATTTGACCTCATCTTCGGTGAAATTATTTACATTAAAGATAAGTTGAGTTGCATAAGCTTTGATATTTCAAAAATCAAACTGAATTCGGCTGATGTTATATCAAATCTCAAATCCATAAAAGAGGAATTGGAAAAACTGAGTAAGATAGAAGGCCTAAATACAATCTCTATCGAAAAATTGGATTCCATACAGGCTGAGAAGCTAAATGGTTTAAACAATGATATTTTCAAACGCTTGGAAGAGATCAAAATTTTAGTATATGAATCTTCTAAAGATAACTATGAACTATATAAAGAATATTCTGAAAGGGTTGACGAGTTTAAACAATCAAAATATGATAGAATACTTCAAAGATTCTCAGCAGCAATTTCACTGATTAATTTTGCAACTACTATACTAGTTAAAATAGCTCATTGAAAATTAATCTATAAATGAGTTAGGTTTCAAAGTAAATAGTATAAGCCAACATTATTAATTCCGGCTCCATGAAGCTGGTTTATTGACTAGCTTCATGAATAAGCTATTGAAAAAAAAAAACCTGGATTTTAAGTTAAACAACACTTAAGTTAAACAACAACCAAGTTAAATAACACTCGAGTTAAACAACAAGCAAAAAGAAACTGTTTTAAGCATTAAGATTTATCGAAACCTATGGTGTTAGGCAGTTGATAGACCAAGAGGAGATTCACAAACATTGCCTAAGTGATGATCTCATAGAACGCTATGAGGCGTTGAATCAATTAAAAGATAATTTTCCACAACTACCAGATAAACAACAAGCTTGGAATGACTTACATAAATTGACCAATGATCAAGACATTTATGTAAGGAGGAAAGCCGCCCCTGCCCTCGGTTTTATGTTTTCTGAAGTTCCAGATAAACAACAGGCATGGAACGACTTACACAGACTTACCAGTGATGAAGACAGTTATGTAAGGATGGAGGCCTCCTTTGCCCTTGGTTCTGCGTTTTCTCATGTGCCAGATAAACAACAGGCGTGGAACGATTTGCATAGACTTACCAGTGATGAGAGAAGTGATGTAAGGATGGAGGTCGCCGATGTCCTTGGTTCTATTTTTCCTGAAGTTCCAGATAAACAACAGGCATGGAACGACTTAATTCAATTAACCACAAATAAATACAGTTCAGTGAGAGCCTATGCAAACCACTCTCTTGGAAAGGTTTCTATATTCAAGGCATCCACAGCAGAAAAAGAAGAAGATTATAAACAGGAATTGGAAAAAGCAATCTCATTTTTTGAAAAAGCAGCACAGGGGCCGAGATGGGATAATCCTTCTCAGTTTTGTCTCCATTTTTATCGTTCTTTCCATATAATAATTTTCAAAAAGCAGGAGGCAAAAGAAGAAGTTGACAAATATCTGGCAGAAGCTAAATATGCCGTTGGCAGTTCAAAAAGCAAAGAATTGCTCTTTGAAGCTATTAATAACCTTGCGAATGCACTAAAAGAAGTCCAGAATCTAGAAAATCTGGACTTTGGGGCAAAAAAAGATGAACTTAGTTTTTATAGAAAATATTGTGATCATGCAGCTGAACTAATGAGAAACACCGATAAAAAGACACCGTTTGCGACAGAAGTTCTGAGAAAAGGATTACCAATATTGGACAGACATTTAAAAGAGCTTCTAAAAGAAATCCAAGAAAAAGCAAAGACCGTATGCAAAGAAGCGAAAGGAACTGATACAGAAGACATTGCATGTGAAATCAATGGAGAAGTTCAGAAATGGGAAGTTAGTAGTCAGGAGGAAATGACACAAAGAGTAGAGGATCTTGCTTATTTGTTGAAAATGAAAGTAGCAGATCTTCCTGAAAATAGATATCTTCTAAACAAGATTGAGGTAATGAAAAACGAAAGAGATCTGGCGAAACAATATGATGCCTTGCTTTTTGTGCTTGGGCAGATCCCTACGATGAAAGTAGTCCCAGCGCAAAAGTTAGATGGTAAACTTCTTGAATTTAGAGAAGATATGAAAAGTGAAATAATAGGTGCTAAAAAAGAAATAATAGGTGAAATTGTCAGTGCTAAAGAAGAAGTAACAGCTGAAATTGTCAATACTAAAGATAAATTAAGTTGTATGAGTTTTAACATTTCTAACATTGGATTAAATTATTCTAATGTTATTTTGATGCTCAGCACAGTTAAAGCAGATGTTGAAAACCTAAACAAGATATCACAACTAGGCATTAATTCTGACGAAGTATCAAACTCTAATTTAGCTAAACAAATAGATGATTTAAACAAAATCTTACAAGATCGCTTGGATGAACTTGAAAAGTCGATTAGCTATCTTCCTCAAAACGATAAAACAATGGAGATTCTAAGTAAATTGAATGAATCTAAACAATCAAAGTTAGGTGATTTAGTCCAAACACCTGCAAGTATAGTTACATTTATTGGATTTATGATTCAAATAATACAGCTGTGTCAACAGTATAAGCTGATTTAGGCGTATATAGATAAAAAAAAGTATTAACTTAAAGAAATCTAGTTTTCTGTCTGAATAATTCTTTCGTATTCAGCAATCTGCTCTACTATATTTGCAAGCTTGAACATTTATCTCATTATACTCTTATCACTAAATACACTTTGCGTACTTTATTCAATTAATATGCCTGCTTAGCTTTATAAACTGTCTTACCGTTTTTTTCTGCTTCTTGTAAAACCAGTATCTTCAACTTTTTCTATTTCGATATAACTTAAATGCTTTCTACTGCTATTTGTGAAGTATCTTAGTATGTAGATTTGACCCAAACAGGTATTATAAAGCGCTCAAAACTGATATTAAAACACCACATATTTCACTTGGATTTTAAGTTAAACAACACTTAAGTTAAACAACAACCAAGTTAAACAACAAGTTCGCTGAGAATAATGAACTATGGTGGAAGTTTTGGTAACTTCAGTTTATGTATGTGTATCTGGACACCTTAATCAACACATCAAAAAATTTATTAAATAGATGCATAGTATACTTATTCGATGAGTGATCCTACGTGGTTGCCTGCAACAATAATGCAAACAATTGGGGCATTGTATGGAATATTCATAGCGATCTTTATTTTGGTACTTCAAAGTCTATTCAATTATAAGAAGGATATTGAGTTAAATCCATTAAGGAAACTAAATAAAACAAAAGAAGAACAAAGAAAGTTTAATGACAAATTTAACTCTACAATCGATTTATTTAAAAGCTTATTCGTTATTCTTGCTTATTTTGTAATTTCCGTTGAAATGTACAACGGCATGCTTGTTTATTTCATCTCTGACTCTATATTTGAAAAATTTAATTGGCTTTTACTTATCTCATATCTTTTCTTTATAGTTCTCCTTGTGTACATAATTTGTTTTTCTTATTACATGATTTCTTTTTTTATTTCTTTAGAACAGGATACTCCCCATTTTTATAATATTACCTTTTTCAAGAGAATTTGTAAAATTGACTTTTTAGATACAACTGCTATACTCGCTTGTATTTTCATATCTATAACAATTTATGCTCATACATATAAAAAACTTAACCAACCACCGTTATTTGCTTTTGTTTTTTCAATCATTGTATTTTTATTATTAACCCTAAAAATTTGGGGGGGTGAAATTTGGGAAAAGATGCGAGAAGTTAAAAACTTCGAAAAACACAATCTAAAACAGGTGTTACCGGAAAAAAAATGCTGAAGTTGATAGATAAAATAATGAATTATCATTATCAAAGTCCACTGATCCCGGAAAACTTGCAAAGAGCCGGGCTCGATCTGAGGGGCTAGAAAGGCACAATTCCAAGCTAAGGGCAGAACTTGAGAAGGTGGCACAGGATAAATATACAATACAAAAACTTTCACTTATTTTAACAAATTTATGAAAAAAACGTATTTTTTGGTCGAGGCAACTTTCTAAAAATTGAGTAATGCATCTGCAAAAGGTAAGAAATTTAATTTTATTATAAACCATTTATTATAAAACGTATTATTTATTCACATGGTAAATTTTTGAAAAATAGAGGTTGTGATTACTCTGCAAAAATTGATATTTTTATTTATTTGACTTTATAGAAAAGAACGAATTTTAGTTAAGGTAATTTTTAGAAAAAGCAGTGCTGTGAAAATTTGTCAGTAACGCACTAAAAATTCAAGATCCCTATTACCCCGCACTAAATTAAGGGGATATAGGGATCTCGAATATTTTGTACGCTTGTGCAGAAGTTATGCACAACCATTAATTTTCAAAATTGCCCTAGCTAAAATTAATTCTTTTCTATAAAGTCAGATTAATAAAAAAGCAAATTTTTTGAATGCTTTTGTAGAAATGATCACAGCCCTACTTTTAAGAAACCAAGTTTATTGCTTTATTCTTCTGTTCGTTTCCACTAGGAGTTAATTATGATTCGTATATTATATACTTAAGAAATACACTAAGTAATTCCCTTGGTTTCGAAAAAGCATAATTTGTTGCATAAATTACAATAAGTGAAAGAGCAGCTTTGGCGTTGGTGTTAGGAACGATATTCCCATACTCCTCAAGGATATGATATATTCCATATATATTCAGAGTTATGAAAAGCGAGGTAATTATACTTAAATACTTGCAATAAAAATCTATGCCTTTATCAATTTTGTTTTTATTAAGAAACGTTGTAATATTAAACCCGTAAATTTCTCTCAGATTGGAAAAAATATAGGCAGGAATAAAAATAAAAATTATATTCAGCAAAAAAAATGTAATTGTAAACCGGTCATTCATAGTTAAAACAACAGTGAGAAATTCTTTAGAGATAGTGTCCCTCAAAACAACAAACGTAATAATTACCGGCTCTATAATCCATATGGCTGAAAAATAGTAAATAAAAGATCTATAATAGATTTCTGCCATTTTATAATTAAACATTTTTTCTATTAAACTTCGATATCTAGATTCTCCAGTCTTTGTTTCGTTTTTCTCTACTTCGAAATGACTACTCATTTTATTAATTATTTGAGAGTAAGATAAATTGAAAAAGCCTTTCTTTATCTCATATGCACAAAATAAAGAATATAAAGTGTACGTCAACAAAATTATTGATACACAAAATATTCCTGTTACGTAAGACTGAGCGTGAATTAACTGATACTCCTTCAAGTTTATTACATTATTATTGAATATGTAATATATTTCAGGAGGCATAAAAACTCCATACGTTATCACATAAAAAAACGCTATGGACACATATACAGTGGCATATACTAATAGGATATGAATAATAAAAAGAGGAACTAAATATTTAGGTTTAATAAATTTTTCTTCGGGCTTTGAATTTCTTAGTAAAATATAATTCAAAGGAAAAATAAAGCAAGTAAAAGCTATCCCGGCTATTATAATGAACTCAGTAAATACCTCTAAATTCACTGAAGAGAAGTTTCCCAATAGCAATTCATTGAGCTGTCCTGCTACGATTAATGATCCATATACAGAAATCATCAAAATTAAAGTTAAAAAAAATAATAGTATTATCAACAGCCAGATGTTTATATTAATTTTAAATATTCTGAAGAACTTTTTAAACAGTGATGCCACAGATCCAGATATTTAGTACGAATATATAAAGTAATATGTTTAGTATTGAGACAAATATATTAACGAATGTTCAGGATCAGAAGTCACTATACGGAAGTACAAGCAATGTTAGATACAGGAATAGCAATGCTCTCACTCATCCTGTCAATGGTAGCGATAATATATACGAAAAACGAAAAAGAAATCAGAAACTTAGAAGATAGCCTTGACAAATTTTACTATCCGTTAAAAGAAAGTATGGAATCAAATCCATGTAAGATTACAAAAGAAATGACAATACGGCGTGACTTAGCAGAGAAAGAAACAATAACAAATCTCGAAGCTTATATCGATGATATAAAGAGCAACAAAGTGACTTTTGAAAAACTAGAAGAACTAAATTTAACAATTGAAGAATCAGATGAACGTTTAGAAAAATGGAAGATACATAAGAACCAAATTACAGAACCAAAATACAAAGAGCTATTAGAACATATATCAACCACGATAAGTAATAAAGAAAAAAGATTAGATAAACTAAGAAAAAGATGATAAACGCAACTTTAAATTCCAACAGATAAACACTTTGAAAACAAAACGCAACATAGATTAGCTTGCTTATTGTTTAACTGAAAATTCAAGTTTTCCATAGCTTAATCACGAAGCTAGTCAACTAGCTTCATGACATCAGGTTTAATAAATTGGATCATGCTCACATATTGATGTATAGTAATAGTTTATGATTTTTCTCACATTTTTGGAATTAAAATTTAACTTTCCCTCTTTCGCATTTTTCTTAAGATACTTTAGCTCACTCCTATGCTTAATCCCTATTTTTCTGGCGTCCTCAGGAGTCAAATCCAAAATAAAGTTTGTTATCTCTTCCTCATTAATGAAAACTTGAGGCTTGATAACGTCCAAAGGCTGATCTTCAATATTATTTGCTTCCTTTCCAATATAGATCAACCCATCAGCTTGAATATATTTTCTATCTAAAATTCCAATATTACCCTCGAACTTATTTTCTGGGTGCTCAACATACTGCATGATGGTTCTGCTTAATGGTTTGAAATATTGAGATCCTTCCTTAACTTCCCCAGTTTCATAATCAATAAATGGTTCATGTACTATTTTCTGATAGTTTTTTGTGAAAGGAGCTAAAGGCTTAACGACCTTACCGTTTTCCTCAAATGCTTGGGTACCTACAAGGCAGAAGTTAAAAGGCTTAATCTGCTCTTTCCAAGGCTTTCCCTTTATTCAGCTTCTTGAACCTGTTCAACACATTGGAAGTAGCAACTACAAGCTGAGAAATTACATAAAAGTTAGAATATTTCTCCTCAATATTCCTTTCAGTAACCTGCCCATAATGTAGTTTGAGAATATCTTGCCAGATCTCTGCCTGCTAATCTCAACTGAGTTAGTAAATGGATTTATTGTAGTAATGTCCATAAGTTATTAATCAATTCTGAAAAAGCGAGCATATAGACCTCATTTATGAAAAACATGACATATCTATTATTTATTCTTGATTAATATATTGACACCTTATGTACCACTGCGTAACTAATTTTAGTGATATAACAATTACGTAAATTTAATAGACTAGTTATCTTATTCTTAATAAATAATGTAAATAAATAATAATATATTATTATTTATTTGCTAGCTATTATATGAAGGAGATAATATGAAAAATCTATATAAGATATTACTATTCCTTGTTCTCTTGCTTTCAATGGCAGTGAACGTAGACGCGCTAGAACAAAAAACAATGATTCGTGATGATCAAACCTACGCATCTGCATCTTGGACTGAAAAAGAAAGAAGTATAGTTACTGACACTAGTATGTCTGTAACCAAAAAAGATGATGGAACTTATATTTCTTTATCAGTATATACATATGACCAAATGACAGGTTATGGCTCTTACAAGTCAGGCTTCATGGTTACACAGGATAAAGTTTTCAAAATATCTAATACTCTAGATTCTGCAAGTCTATCTGAGATTGAGATGGAGATATATAACGGGAACACAGGTGAGAAAGAGATTTTGACCGTTAAAGCCGACTGGGTAGGTAAAGGTGATATTATTGGGGGTATCTCTAAGGATATGTCAAAATTCCCTGGCTATATATCGAGAACTAGTTTCAGTAATTTATATAGAGAGGCCACAGCTATAGGAAGCATAAATAATTGTGATATTGGAGAAAGTTACAACGCAGGTCTGTATAAAGACAAATCAACAATTTCAACAATGGAGAAATGAGCTTTGTAAAACCCTCTAAATACTTAAATCTATCAATACTTTATGAAAATCAGATTGAAATAAATCAGATTGAAATAACAAAGAGTAGCTTTTGATAAGATTGGTCAAGTTTATGCATTAGATTGGGAGGGTGGAGGGTATAAATATCCATTCTTTTTAAACTATATTTTTTGATAGTATGATTATAGGGGCTGTAGATGCAGTTATACATTAAGAAAGTCTTACCACAAAATATTAAATTGGTTCCAAGGAACAGAAAGGAAGACCCGAACCAAGGAGTCTCTAAAAAACGCTTTTTTTAAAAAATGATACAAATTTATTTTTAAAATCAAGGAACTCTTTTAAGTTAAAATTCACTGAATATATTCTATTAGCGTTTATATTATTAAAAAACTATATCTAAATATCTACAAGTTCAGCCTTCTCATATTCTTATTTTCATAGATAATTGCTAAATTTCCGCACTTTCTGATTTGAGTAGTTCTTTTTTGTGTAAATCTTCTAAGTCTCTAAAAATAAGAAAATGTATAGTAAATAAGTTGATCATAAGATCCACTTTTTTATTATTCAGAATTCAGTAATGCCCATATAATGAGAAACCCAATTAGCTATTTAAAATGTGGAATTCAAAAAGGCATATTTTGGGTTTTAGGATCCGCTCTATAATAACTCACAGAAAAGACTTAATATTCTAGTTCTCTAAAATCTAACCCTCCTAAGCCTTAACCTGACCCCCAGAAACTAAGTTTTCCCAAGCTTTAACCCTTTCTAAAACATGGCTGTTTAGAGTGAATGGTTTATCTGACATGGCGTTTTGCTTCATGTAATGTAGAGTCCCCTTAGAAAACCCTAGCTTTTTCCAATCTGAATAGGAAATATTCAGGGTCTTTTGCCTAATTTCGTGGGAATCAACTCTCTGACCCCCAAACTCGGGGAGAACAAAATCAAGTTCTTTAGTTTTCCCTGCCAAGTAATGAGATAACCCCCTGACCCCCTTAACCTCAGGTTGTAATTCTCAGTCGTGATAAGTCTTTCTTATCCATTGTTCCATTTTCAATCAGGTTGACAACTGCCAGGTCCACAAGGAATCTAAAAGTTTCCTGAAGGTCATAAGCTAAACTGTTCTTGCTTGGGTTCATCTCATGTAAAACCCTACATGAGCATTTAACCCAACAGTATTTATGGCTTTCAAGCATTCAGCCTCAAGCAGAGCATAGCCATAGTTCAGCATGTATTTACCATATCTCCTGAGCCCATAGGCCGCCTGTACTGATCTATCCTTGAACAGAACTCATATTTCTTAGGGATAGCTTTTGAAAATTCGTTCCAGTATTTCCAAGCCAGGCCTCCTTCAACCCCCATAACCTCTTTAATGGTTTTGGCCTCTTCTAACTTTTTGAGTTCATCCGAAATATCAAATTTAATTTATGGATACCTCAAGTTTAAGGTAATCAAGAAGTGCCTGGGACTTGTTAAACTTGGCCTCAATAAACTTCTTTGCTATCTCAAGCCTTTTTGCCTGATCTTCAAAAGCATGATACTGAGCAAATTTAATTTTTACATTTGTACTTTCAGGAGGAAGTATTGTTGTTAAAAGTTTTACACCCCAGTTGAGAATGGAAATCTGGACATTATTTTCCCCTCACTAATTAGATATGTTCGTTTGTAATGCTCCCTCGTTGGGTTGGCCCTTAAAAGACAGGCGTAAAAGGATTGTAAGGTGAGGTCAGTCAGTGGTCTAATTACCTGTTTTCTCTGTTTTGCTTTCTCTGTTAGACCGATACCAGTAATTTAGAGCATCTCGATGAAGCCCAACTGCTACTATGCTCATAACTATACTTACCACCAGCAAAAAGGGTGGGTCCAGGAGGGCGCCTGAAACTAATCCTGCTATCAGGAAGTAGGCATGAAATCCGAGAGGTACAAGAAAGACAAATGCAGCCTGAGACTGGACCGAGACTTCCGGGCGTAATGCCAAAACCAATAACAGAGCACTTCCTAAGACTGCAATGATAGTAGCGTAATGTATCAGGTCATTGGGAATGTTGGTAATGAGCTCGTTGGTAATAAGCACGCCTGTAGTGCCGCAGATTATAGCTCCTGCAGGGGAGAAACAGCGTCCCCAGAAGCCGGGAAGCTTTGATAGCAATCGAAGGCTTGCTGAAAATGAGAACACAACCCAGAACCATGCCCAGAAGTTGTTGTAAGGAACACCGAAGTACTGATAATCAAGACCTTTTCCCCAATCCCACATGCCCAGGCGGATGGCTACTGCATCCATGGAAAGGTCGATATTCAAGGCCATCAGGCCATCGAGCACCGGTCGTACCCATTCCGGAAGGTTGGTTTTATCGGAAAAGGAGCAAACGCTATAGATGATAGTTCCCCAGGCTACCCCAACGACCACAGGGACAGGCCCAAGCATTACAAGAAAGCGTCCGTATTCGTAGGCATCGAGCTGTTGGATTGTAGCCCATTCCAGCAGCAAGCCGAAAAGCACCCCGGCAAGAAATTGCCAGACTACATAGGAGCCTCGCTGCCATGCATTTTGCAGACAGGCCAGAAAGAGCACTAAAACCAGAATCTCGAAGGCGAGAAAGTATAGATTTAGCACGGGCATGCGCATTAAATACTAAATAACAGCTTAAAAAACTTGCGAAAATGTTTGATTACACAATCCCTCGCATAATGCCTCGTATATTGATAAGTAACGGACCAGTAAACAAAAAATAAGATTAATATCTATAGAGTAGAATCTACCGAGTATTATGATACACTTCCCCATTCGCAGCATGGAGTTGGCTAAAAATAATCCCCACAAATAAAAAAACCAAAATTCTGTCAGTCTTACTAACATTACTTGTTATCACAGCCTTATCCCTGTTCACATATTCTCAGATTACCAATGGTTATTGTACGGAAACCATACCCCCAGGCAATATCATTGCTATCTATCAGGTAGACCACACATATGGTGACCTTAATGCAGTTTATGCCAGAGGTGCTGGATTGGATATCGATTCCGAAAACTATGATCGGATGATAACCTACGAGGACATTCCTCATATTGCTTCAATGGACGGGATTGAAAATGTAATTCTTTATGATACCAGTTATTTAGATACCCTTATTTATAAGACTGCAAGCGAAGACAGATTACTGGATAAATTGAATCTCATTGCTGTACCTGAATCCATAGCACAGGATTATCTTCATCAGACTGTTATCCCCTACGGTACAGGATATCTGGAAGAAGGCAGGCTTCCTCGGGACGGCGTCCACGAAATTACAATTTCAAAGAAATTGCTGAAAAAGCACTTTGCATATACCGATGAAATGCTGACCCGGGCAATCGGCAGCAGGGTTAACTATGAAAATGAAACCTATACCATAGCAGGCATAAACAGCTATGATATTTGTTACGTCTCCTTTGATGCAAAAAGAAACTATGGACTCTATCAGTATGATGCGGACACTTTTAATGAATTTGTAACAAGGAATCTCGACTATAAGAAAACGAATGATTATTTTCATCCGGAATATGCAAACGAAATCTTCATCTATACAGCGGATGGCTCGGAAAAGTCAGTGTTGGACAAGCTTTTTCAAGAATATCCTGCAGAAAATTACATTTCCAGCGAATATGTTTCGGTATGGAAAAAGACATTTAACGAAAGTGTTCTGCGAAAAATAATCATCATCAATAGTATTGTTGTTACTTTACTGGGCGTTATCCTTCTGCTCTTAAACAAAAAGCCCACTTCAAAAGTGTAAATACAACTTAGAGCCTATCCGAAAAGTGTTGTGACCTGCTGTAACTTTTACAATTAGAGATATACAGGGCCTGAACAGATACTCGATATTATAGACCTATTGTGACTTTACAACGTGCCACTATTGACTTTTCGGATAGGCACTTAGTACAACAGTTGTATAACAGGTTCATATATTATAGATGTAATATCCTGAACAGGAGAAAAAAATCACATAGAGAAAAACAGAGGAAAAAGAATGAAAAAAAGAATGAAAAAAAAGAATGAAAAACCAGATACCTTGACAGCAGGACTTTACATAACAGGCTTCATAATATGCGGCTATTTCATTATAAAATTCATTCTGACCTTATAAACTGCTTTTTTACAATCTCATCCGAATTCTTTTCTCGCAGCTCTTTCAAAGTTCTTCTCTTATGATCTTATCTTCTTCTCTTACGATCTTATCTTCTTCTCTTACGATCTTATCTTCTTCTCTTACGGTCTTATCTTCTTCTCTTACGATCTCATCAGAGTTCTTCTCGACCTACAATTTTTTTTGACAAATAAAAAGCCAGAACAAACCCTATTACCACTCCCAGAATTTCAGTCATGTGGCTTTGCAAAAACTCAAGGTGGAAAGATTCTACCAGCATTTGCATTAAATGTTCCAGCCCAATGTAATCCCTTGAGTCTCTAGGAAAACTCCATCCAAACAGGGGCCAGAGGAAAGTTTGAGGATCTGACCCCATCTGATCTTCAAAAATGTGTAAAAGAGAGCCCGAAGTCAGGGAAAGCCCCCTTATGTCTCTCCTTTTTTCGTACAGGTATAAACCTATCAGAAAGAGAAGAAAGGAGAACAGCAGGGTATGACCTATAATGCGTCCGCTTGAAAAAGTTGAAGCAAAGATTACTTCGCCTATAGGCTTGTCTATTAGATCAGGCAGGATAGCTCCGATTGCCAGATACCTTGGGTCTATGATATTCCTTAATCTGGGTATAAAAATCCCAAGCCCAAAAAATATCCCGAGCGTAACGCCCAGATGTCCAAAGAGAAGCATTGAAAATTAAACTGTCTTTTTACATTTAAATATTGTCGGTTTCTATATAAACCTTAATTTTGGAAGGCAAAATGCAGAAACTTCAAAATAAAAGAAAATTTGAACTCAAATCAAATTAAAAAACAGAAAAAAGAACTGATAAAGGTCTGGAAAATTGAAAAGAGAATTAAAAGCTAAGGCTGAAAGAGAATTGAAAGCTAAGGCCGAAAATAGGAAAAAGGGAAAACTCAGATACGCCAGTTTAGAAAGGAATTCCCCAGAGAGGGTACCATTTTTCCACATTCTTCTCGACAGGCATTTCCCTTTCCATCTCTGACCTGAGTCTGAATTCAAAGGGGCTGTCTCTCTGCTTGCCTGCAAGCGGGATGAAGGGATAATAAGCTCCCTGTTTGAAGTTGTAAATCCAGTAGACAGCTTTTCTGCCGCCAGCTTTTCCACCGGTTTTTCCTTCATGTCCGGATGTCCCGGCTTCAGGTTCACTGTCAAACCTGTAAATGGCGCATAGAATCTGCTCGCCAAAGCCGCGGTCTTCAAGGGTCTGGCTCACAAGGTGGATATTTGCAACGAGATCTTCAAAATCAGGGTCCTTAAAAATAGCCCAGAGGAAATTGAACTCGTCTTTTTCCAGCCTGAACTCGGTTTCGGTTTCCTTTGAGCTGAACTCTAGAAGTTCCTGAATCTCCTTTCGGGCAGATTCATAAGATGTAGTCCCCATTGGCTTAAAGCAGATGCCTGCAGATCCCGAAGGTTTGAGGCCCAGATTGCTTTCCAGAGTGATGCTTGCTGTAGAGATCGCAAACAGTTTGTCACTCTTTGCTTTCGGGAGCCTGCTCCTCCCCATGACTGCATCCATAAAATCCCGCAAACCCATCTTAACTTATCTCCTTAATCATTCGTTTTTTAATCGATCCCGTTAGTCATTTCTTATTTAATTTACCTTTTTTGTTTTTTTATTTCCTCTTTTATTAACTCATTTCCTGCTGCATTTTTTCAAGCTGGGCTAACCTTTTCTCAACAGAAGGGTGAGTGGAAAAGATATTCATAAACGAAGAACCTGAGATTGCAGGGATAATGAAGAAGGCATTCATTCCCTCCACCTTCCTGAGGTCCTCGCTTGGCACCCTTTCCATGAGCCCGCTTATCTTCATAAGAGCAGAGGCAAGATTTGCAGGCTGCCCTGTAATGATTGCCGACCCCCGGTCTGCAGCAAATTCCCTGTAGCGGGAAAGGGCACGGATCAGCAGGAAGCTGATTACCCAGACTGCAATTGAAACTAACCAGACAAGTATAATGCCTCCTCCATCCCGCCGCCTATCTCCTCCCATATTTCCGAAGTAGAGGCTGTAGCGGACAATGTAGAAAGCCACCGTTGAGATGAAACTGGCAATCGTCAGGACAGCCATGTCCCTATTCTTGACATGGCTCAGTTCATGGGCAAGCACTGCCTCAAGTTCGGCTGGAGAGAGTTTTTCCATAATCCCTGTTGTGACTGCAACAACAGCTTTACTCGGGCTTCTGCCTGTGGCAAAGGCGTTTGGGACCCGGGTCTGGACAATTGCTACCTGTGGTTTTGGGAGGTCGGCTATTGCGCATAGCCTGGTTACCATACCATGCAGCTGCGGGGCTTCGCTTTCTGAGACAATGTGTGCTCCTGTTGTCCAGAGCACCATTTTGTCCGAATAAAAGTACTGAATGCCCATGAAAAGTCCGATAAATAAAATCATGAAAACCTGAGACGTTCCATAGTATGAAAGGAATGCAAGGAAAAAAAGGTAAACTACTGCCAGAAGAAACATCGTGAAAAGCATCCGTCCCTGAAGTCCCAGGTCCCTTTCCCATTTTCTTTTCATATTTAATTGCTCCCGCCTGTTAGATAGGCTGATAAATAAGATGACATTTGATGTGCCGAACTGAATGTAAGTAGTTGAGAATTAACGAATTCGTGAATTAATGAATCAATGAATTGATGAATTAATGAATAATATCTGACAGACAAGGATTAAATGATAAATATCATTGTAGATTCACAGGTATTATGGTAGATTCATAAATATCTGATAGACCATAAACTAAACGATAAGTATCGATATAATAAGTATCTGATATAATTATTGACTAATGGTTATCGAAGAGTAATCAATAAACAGATTCGAAGAACCAAAAGTTGAAACATCAATAATAGTAAATCGTGTCAACAATAGTAAGACGCGCAAATAATAGTAAGGCGTGGCTGCTGTTTCATCAAAACCAGAAAGCCTGCTCGTGTTGTCTTCAATAAAACATTTCCTCAAAGATTTAAACCCTTTCCTTTTTAAAAAAATAAGAGTAAAGCCGGAAACCGGTTTGAAGAGACAAAGCACAGCAGAAACAGATCCACAAAATACACAGAATTATAGCAGGATTCACATAACAGTAGTAGAATCCAGGTAATAGTAAGGGAATTTATATAATAGTAAAGTAATTCACATAATAGTAATGGAATCAACATAATAATAGCAGACGATTTAGAATTGAGATGTTATTTCAACAAAAGAGTTTATAAATAATGTCTTCATTTCCAGTAGCAGAAAGATATACTTTTAATAAATATCATTCTTTACATATATCTAATTAAACTGCTCAAGACCTTCTTTCAGGAGCAGGATACTTTTTACTTAGATATCTCTAAACTAATCCTTTCCTTATTAAAAAAATAATTTCAGGTCCAGTCATGCAAAACATACTCTCAGTCCAATCTCTGACAAAAAAATTCGAGGATTTTACGGCAGTGAAGGGCATCAGTTTTAATGTAGAAACAGGTTCGATTTTTGCTTTCCTCGGCCCTAACGGAGCAGGCAAGTCCACGACCATCAAGATGCTTACAACAGTCCTGAAACCCACGTCTGGAGAAATCCGAATTAACGGCTTTAATGCCCTGAAAGAACAGGATAATGCAAGGGCTTCTTTCGGGATCGTTTTTCAGGACCACAGCCTCGACGAAGAACTTACTGCATACGAAAACATGGAGTATCATGCCGTGATTTACAAAGTTCCCAGAAAAGAGAGGGAGGATAGGATCCGGCAGGCCCTTGAAATCGTAGGGTTATGGGAAAGAAGGAAAGATTATGTAAAAAAGTACTCTGGAGGAATGAAGCGCAGACTTGAGATTGCGCGGTCTCTTGTCCATTACCCGAAGATCCTTTTCCTGGACGAGCCTACTGTGGGACTTGACCCCCAGACGAGAAAGTCAATCTGGACCCATATAAAAAACCTGAATGAAGAAAGGGGTATGACGATTTTTCTGACTACTCACTATATGGACGAAGCCGAAGAGATAGCTGACGAAATAGCAATCATAGACCATGGAAAAATCATAGAGTCCGGCACCCTGGAAAAGATAAAAGAGAATACCGGTACCGAGTCCCTTGAAGAAGCCTTCCTCAAGCTTACAGGCAGGGACATACGAGACGAAAACGGAGGCGGAGGAAACAAAAGAAGGTTTATGAGAGGTATGGGAAGGAGGAGCAGGAATTGATCGAAGTAATTTACATCCTCTGGCTCAGGCAGCTCAAACACTACTGGCGCTCAAAAGCCCGGTTGATCGGGTCTCTCGGGCAGCCCCTTCTTTTTATGGTCGCTTTCGGGTTCGGTTTCGGGCCAATGTATACAAAAGCAAGCGGAGGAGCAAACTACATGGACTTCCTCGCACCCGGGATTATATCAATGTCAATCCTCTTTACAGCTGTCTTTTCAGGCCTGGAAGTAATCTGGGACAGGCAGTTCGGCTTTCTCAAAGAGACCCTCGTGGCTCCGATCTCAAGGACGGAAATCATGGTCGGAAAAACCCTTGGAGGCGCAACAATAGCCATGATCCAGGGCCTGATCGTGCTGAGCCTGACCTATGTACTGGGATTCAGGATTTCCAGCCTAGCCAGCCTTGGGTTTGGGTTAATTTTCATGTCCCTTATAGCAATTTTCTTTACAGGACTTGGCCTCGCCATAGCCTCAAAAATGAAAGATATGCACGGCTTCCAGCTGATCATGAACTTCCTGATAATGCCCATCTTCTTCCTGTCCGGTGCCCTCTTCCCCCTTGAAAACCTCCCCCCTGCAATCTATTTCATAAGCAGGATCGACCCCCTTACATATGGGGTTGACGGACTTCGAGGAGTCCTTGTCGGGATGAGCACATTTAGCATTTACAGTGATCTGGCGGTAATAGGTGCATTGTCAGCCCTTGTCTGTGCGATTGGAGCATTATTGTTTTCGAAACTTGAGGCCTGAGTGCCTCCTTCCAAAAAAATAAGGGTTTAAATAAGGGTTTAAAGACCCGAAATTCCTTTTAAAATAGTATGTGGTTATATAGCATTAAATCTTATTCGCAGGCATAATACATTGTACTATTTACGGCATTAAAGTATTCATCTCGCCTTCATTGTATGAATGGATGCATGCACATTATGTGTTTAATTAAGGGTTGAAGTAGATGTTTAATTAGGTGTCCAATTAAATGTGTCAAATTAATTATCTGTCAAATTAATTGTGTTAAATTAAATGAATACGGAACTCTTGGCTTGCTAAGCAGCTTTTACAGCAGGTCCTTTGAACTGACATGTGAAAAATGAGGTATTACAGATGCTGGATCTTATTGAATATTTAGCTATGGGAGCGTTTCTCGGCCTTGCTGCAGGGACATCTCCGGGCCCGCTCCTGGCTGTAACTATCTCTGAAACACTGCAGCATGGCAAGTGGGAAGGAATAAAAGTTGCAGTCTCTCCTTTAATTACAGATCTGCCAATAATTTTAGCTGTACTGTTTGTTCTGTCGCATCTAACAAGTTCTGATCTTTTTATCGGAATTATTGCTTTTTTCGGGGCTTCATATCTGATATATTCAGGAATCGAATCCATGAAAATCAAAAAGGACAGCGTTGAATTAAATGTAGGAAAGAAAGACGCCCTTAAAAAAGGAATTATTGTCAACTTCGGGAACCCACACCCATACGTTTTCTGGCTTTCCATTGGAGGTCCGATAATCTTTAAGAGTTTAAGTGTTCATGTATGGGCTACAATCTTATTCATAGCAGGTTTCTATTTACTTCTTGTAGGGTCAAAAGTAATTGTTGCGTTAATTGTAGAGAAGTCAAAGTATTTTATTAACAGTAAATATTACTTTTCTATCGTTCGCGCTTTGGGAATTGCCCAGATTATATTTGGACTGACTTTTATTAAAGTAGGCCTGGATTCATTGAACTTAATTTGAGACTGTCACCTTTACGGGTTGATAATTTACCTTCCGAATTGAGATTAGGGATCACAGGAAATCGGAGATTTTCTGGGAGTTGCACTGTAAGTGCAACAGCTCGCTGTCCTTTTCGGTAGAGTTACGGCTCTGTAGTGTGCTGTCCGTTTCGCTGCGCTCAAGCGGACTAATTTGTGGGTTATAGAAGTTAGCTACGCTCAAGAGGCTAAATTATGGTCTTAGCAGTGAGCTTCGCTACGCTCAAGAGGACTAAGTTATAAGTTCAATTCAAAGAAAAAGAATTTCCAAAAAAGAGTTAATGTTTTTGAAAATTAGCTAAGAAGTAGATGGTAGGGTTTTGAGTCCCTATTCTCAAGCCCTACCTGCGATCCAACCCATAGATTAAGAGGAAACCCTATTACCCTTAATCTGTACATCTAAGACAGCATCAATATATATATCATAATTGATACGAAAAATTGGTTTTTATTTTAAACTTTGATATAATTAAATAATTATATTATATTGAAAATTTTAATACCATTGAAAATAACAGAAATTACATAAAAAATGTCATAATGAGCTTGAAATTTTTTACGCCGAATTATTTTTTTCTCGAAGGCAATTTTAGATATAATTAATTTAATATAATTTACTTTATTAGTATATGCTGGAGTTGGGAAGTAAGGTGGGGTAAAATCTACCACATAAAGAATCACCCGTGAGGCCGCTGATCTTCTCTTCGAATTCAATAGTTGGGAAGCATAGATAGGATTCGAAGACTGCATTGGGGGATGCAGTAAGGATGCAGTGCCTCTGGGTTTCTTCTTGTATAACTTGTTTTATTGCCTTTTACCATCATCTTTTTTGGGGTTTTTACTTTGGTCTAAATCTGTTTATTATCCATCTGCTATTAGACCAATAATTTCTAATTTCTAAGTGAAACACTCAATAAGTAATAGAATGTTTCGACTGTCTATTTACAATTTTTAGAAGTCTTAAAGGAACAAGTTAACTTTATTTTCGGTCAACATTTCTTTTGATGAATGTTCTTAAATATGTAAAATTATAGTGTGAAATCTTTATAAGAAAACTTTATAGATAAATATTTATTTTATTATTTATTTTATAATTAGTTCTTAAACACCCAATTATTATAATTAGTATTTAATATAATTAATTTTTTGGATGATACTTAAAATTAGATAACATATGATACTTAAAATTAGATAACATAAAACCTGCAACTTTCGATCAAGCAAAAATTTTGACACAAGAGCTTTCTGACTTTGTACCTGAATGTCAGAGAAAATATGAGAAATAACATTAGAACTTCTGGTGTTAATGTTTCTGGAAATACTCCATGGGGGGGCGCATTTCTGCCAATTCAATCAGAGAAAAGAAGACTTGGTAAAAATACCTGTCCCTTATTTCAAAGCAGGACTGGAGAACAATGAGCTGTGCATGTGGATCACATCACAACCTCTTGAAGTAAAAGAGTCAAAAGAAGCCTTTAGACTATCTGTTCCTGATTTTGATATTAATCTGGAAGTTCTGAACATCATCGAGAGTAAGCAGGCGGAGAGTAAGATCCGGCGCGCGTCGAAGGACTACGTGCAGCGAGTGAGGAGCTGGCGCGCTTCAACTGCGCAATGCTGGGTAGGGTGTAGATGATCGGGTTTAAGGAGGGGAATGAACGAACTATGCCGCAGGCTCAGCGAGCTGCTTCCCTATCGTATCGAATCCAGGAGGGATGATAAATGAACAAAGTCGGAAGAATCCAGAAATGGCTGACATTCGGGTTGAACGCGGAGCAAGAGGATCACTTTCGACAGATAAACTTTGGTGCGGACGTCACTTTAGCCCGGATTTTCATTTTTCTGACCATGCTGCCTTTTGCAGTTCTTATAGTCAATGATTATGGTTTCTTTGGGCTCTCACGGATGTTCTATGGACTTTTAGCGCTTAGACTTGCTATCGTTACATACACCATCCTGTTACTCAAAAGCCTGCGAAGACTTCCTAACTACCGCTCCTATGACCGGGCTGAACTTTTTTGGGGTCTCTTTATGGCGCTCACCAACATTGCTGTGAGTGCGACGCGGCCTGATAACTTCGTCGCCCATACCATTGTCACGGTTCTCGCTGTTTTCGTCATGGTTCTCGCCATCCCAAATCGGTTCATCAACCAGCTTATTCTGTCCCTGGTGTACACCGTCGGGGGGACGTTGATTATTGCACCCAATCTTTGGATGTCACCACAAGCTTCTTTTACGGTGCTTCTCAGCATGTTCACTGCCAATGCCATTGCCGTTGCATCTAGCTGGCTGCTTCACTTCTGGCGCAGGCGGGAATTCCTGACTCATGAGGAAATACAGAAGGCAAGGGTGGAGATCGAGATGCAGCTTACTGAGCGCAAGAAGGTTGAAGAAGCTCTCGCAAAAATAGAAAGTGCCCGCCAGAAAGAGATCCATCACAGGATCAAGAATAATCTTCAGGTAATTTCGTCCCTTTTAGATCTTCAGGCTGAGAAGTTCAATAACAGAGAATGTATTAACGATTCGGAAGTTCTCGAAGCCTTCAGGCAAAGCAAGGATAGAATAATATCTATTGCACTTATCCATGAGGAATTGCACGAAGGCAAAGGAACAGATACACTGAATTTTTCGCCTTACCTTCAGAAACTTGTTGAAAACCTTTCCCGGACATACAGTCTTGGAAACATCGATATCAGCTTAAATTTAGATCTTGAAAAAAACATTTTCTTTGATATGGATACTGCAGTTCCATTAGGAATGATTGTTAACGAACTTATTTCCAATTCTTTCAAGTATGCATTCCCAGGCAGGGATAAGGGGATAATTCAAATCAAACTCTTTAGTGAAGGGACTAGAAACGAGCTGAGCAATAAAAAAGAACATGCCGGAAAAGGTACTGGGTACACCCTCATAGTCTCAGATAATGGAATTGGCATTTCCGAAAAAATTGATTTTGAAAACCCTGATACACTTGGTCTGCAACTTGTAAACGTTCTGACAGATCAATTAGATGGTGAAATCGAGATAAAAAGGAATAAGGGAACAGAATTCACTATCTGGTTTAGAAATATAGAAAAATGAGCTATGATGGGGTATTTACTCCTCCATAAACCCTACCTCGTTAGAGGCTCTGAAAGCCTCTTTTCATCCCTGCCCACACGACTAAAACCGAAAGATAAGCCCAGATCCTCTCAGCCAGCGGGATGTAATTCACTGCTACATCCCGTAAATAGTGCTCCGCAAGGAATCGACACGACTTGCCCTTCGGAATCTGGCGGGTGCTCCGCAGGCTTATGCGGTCTAAGATGCCAGACTGGATTTTATCTAAAACTATAGGTTTTATTTTATCTAATTCTAAAAGTATTTTTGGAAAAATTGCTTTTATTTTTTATTGATTATAAATTTAAAGTTCATAAATACAATATAATAAATACTTGTCTGTGCAATTTACTTATAAATTGTACATTAAATTTCTGTATACCTAAATCTTCGTCAAAATCATACGGATAGAGTTAATTTGTTCCGATAGACTCGAAAGTTGTGTTATTTTTTGCTGTATAAAGATTTAAGACAAGAACTTTTCAGCTTTATACCTGAGTGTCGGAGAAGAACACGAGAAGTAAAATTAGATCTGCTCGTGTTGATATTATTGGAAATATTACCCTGGAAATAAACTTTTGCCAATTCTAACCGCATAAAAGAAGACCTGATGGATGTATTAGTCTCTTATTTTAAAAACAAGGCTGGAAAATTATGACTAATTCTGACCGCCTGTATGCCAACGAACTGGAAAGCCGGGTACGGGAACGAACCGCCGAGCTCGAAAAAGCCAATCAAAGGTTACGTGCCGAGATTTTTGAACGCAAGCGTGCGGAGAATGAGCTGGTTAAACTTAAGGACAAGCTCGAAGTCGAGGTTAGAGACACGAATATTCTCCACAAATTGAGTACGCAGTATATAGAAGGTGGCGATTCCTATTTTATTTTCCAGGAAATGGTCGAGGCTGCAATTGCAATAACCAGAGCTGACAAAGGAAACATACAGATTCTCGATCCGTTAACAGGAAAATTGAAGATTGTAGCCCAGAGGGGATTTAAGCTTCCTTTTTTAAAGTTTTTTGAGTTTGTTGACACAGGGGAAGCAGCAGCATGCAGAACTGCAATGAAACGAATGGAACGTGTGATCGTGGAGGATATCACTCGAAGTCCCATTTTCCTTGGGAGTGATGCTCTGGATATGCTGTTTAGTGAAGGAGTAAGAGCCGTTCAATCCACGCCTCTAGTCAGCCGATCGGGTCAGTTTATAGGCATTATCTCTACCTATTTCAGCCAGATTCACATGCCATCTGAGCGCGAACTAATATTGGTCGACATTCTGGCTCGGCAGGCTGCAGATATCATAGAGCGCAAGCGGGTTGAAGAGGCACTACGCCAGGCTTATGAGGAGTCCCAGACCCAATCTGAAGAGTTGAAGACATCCAAAGAAGAATTGCAGGTCCAGTCAGAAGATTTACGGACTCAGACTGAAGAACGCCAGAAAGTTTGTGAATTATTGAATGAAAACGAAAAGAAATATCGCCTGCTCTTTAACCACAGCATGGATGCAATTATTCTAACAGACCCAAGAAATGGTGGAAAAATCCTTTCAGCTAATCCGGCTGCCTGTCGAATGCTTGGATGGTCTGAAGAAGAGCTTATTGGCAAGGATCGAGATGTAATGTTTGACCTGACAGATCCGAAGTTATCTGCCTTATTGGACGAACGTGCAAGCTCTGGATCAGCAAAAGCTCAGCTTACTTACAGGAGAAAAGATGGAACTACTTTCCCAGGAGAAGTAAGCACTGCCTTCTTAATTAATAACAATGGAGAGCCTCGGACAGTCGTTATCATCCGAGATATCACCGAGCGCAGGCGAACTGAAGAGGTGCTTAGCCATGAGCGAAGCTTGCTTGAAAGCGTCATGCGGGCGACCGACGTTATGCTGGTCTTTCTCGATCCGCAGTTCAATTTTGTGTGGGTCAACCCCGCCTATGCCGAATCGTGCCAGATGAAGCCGGAGGAGATGATCGGGAAGAACCATTTCGCATTATATCCTCACGCGGAAAACGAGGCGATTTTCCGGAAGGTCCGGGATACTGGCGAAGAGATATTCTACAAGGACAAGCCGTTTGTCTATCCCGATCAGCCCGAACGCGGAGTCACTTATTGGGACTGGAGTCTAGCTCAAGTCAAAAATTCCGGTGGAAACGTGACTGGCTTAGTCTTATCATTACGTGAGACCACAAAATACAAACAGGCTGAGGAAGCTCTTCAGAAAAGTGAAGAACGCTACAGGATGCTTTTCACAAACATGACCGAGGCTTTCTTCCTTGCAGAGATAATCTGTGACAAAGATGGTAAGCCGTGTGACTATCTTCACCTGGAATTAAATCCTGCTTATGAGATCATTACAGGTATAAAGAAGGAACAAATACTGGGCAAGTCTGCCCTTGAAGTATTTCCTAACGCGAGCCCTATAGCGATTAGAAAATTCGGCGAAGTGGCACTTTCAGGCGAGTCAACGCATTTTGAGATATTTAGTCAGGCGACGGATAAATATTTAGATATTTATGCATTCAGCCCTGAGAAAGGTAAGTTCGCAGCAATTTTTAGAGATATTACCGAACATAAGCAGGCTGATGAAGCTCTGTATAAGGCATACGAGCAGATCCAGAAACAGTCCGAGGAGTTGCAAGTATCCCATGAGGAATTGCAGACTCAGTATGAGAAACTCCAGGAAACAAACAAAGCACTTCACGAGAGCGAGGCACGGCTGCAGATCATCATCGCAAACTCCCCGGAGATCATTTTTGAACAAGACCACGACCTGCGTTATACCTGGATATACAATCCGGCATCCCCATTATCTGTATCGGATGTAATAGGCAAGACCGATGCTGATTTACTGCCGCCAGACCAGGCACAGCAGCTGGAGTCAATCAAGCGCCGCGTGCTTAATACGGGAATGCGCGAGCAGGCTCTCCTGCAACTATCCCCCGGCGGCGAACCACGATGGTTTGAAGCAATCTACGAGCCACGCTATGATGAGACCGGGCAGGTAACTGGTGTACTCTCTTACACCCGTGATGTCACTGAAAGCAAGCAAGCTGAGGAATTGCTACGCCAGAGTGAAGAGAGATATCGAACTCTGTTCAATTCGATTGATGAAGGCTTTTGCATCATCGAAATGATTTTTGATGCAAGTGGCAAGCCAATTGATTACCGATTTTTGGAGACAAATCCAGCGTTCGAGAGGCAAACAGGACTGCACGAAGCAGCAGGAAAAACGATGCGAGAGCTCGTTCCTGATCATGAAAAACACTGGTTTGACACATATGGCATTATTGCCTTGACTGGCGAACCCAGGCACTTCATTAGTGAAGCAAAACCACTAATGGGCGGTTGGTACGATATTTACGCCTTTCAGTTTGGAAGTAGAGAAAGTAACAAAGTAGCAATTCTTTTCAATGATATCACTGAACAAAAAGAGGCAGAGATTAAGCTAAAAGAGACGCTGGACAACTTAGAAAACCTGGTTAAAGAGCGTACAGCAGAGCTTGAGAAAGCTTATTATTCGTTGAAAGAGAGCGAAGGCAAATTGAAAGCTCTCTTTAAGCTGCTGCCTGTTGGAGTTTCTATCACCGATAAAGAAAGAAATATCCTGGATGTAAACCTTGCCCTGGAGAACATCCTGGGTCTCTCTAGATCAGATTTACTTAAAGGAAAGCAAGCAACCCGAAAATATCTCAGGTCAGATGGCACAGAGATGTTGTTTGAGGAGTTACCAAGCGTAAGGGCTTTGAAAGAGGAAGGGTCGATTCAAAGTTCAGAGATAGGGATAATCAAGGAAAACGGCAGCATCATCTGGACGGATGTGAGTGCAATCGCTCTGCCTTCCTCCGATGGGCAAGTAGTTATTACCACGAGGGACATCACTGAGCGCAAACAGGCAGAAGAAGCTCTGGCAAAAATAGATATCGCCCGCCAGAAAGAGATTCATCACCGTATTAAGAATAACCTGCAGGTAATCTCGTCCTTACTCGACCTTCAGGCTGAAAAGTTCAACAATAAAGAATGTATAAAAGATCCGGAAGTTCTGGAAGCTTTTAGAGAAAGCCAAAATAGAGTAATATCAATTGCCCTCATTCATGAAGAACTTTATGAAGGCGAAGGAACAGATACCCTTAATTTTTCATTATACCTGCAGAGACTCACTGAGAATCTATTCCATACTTACAGGCTTGGGAATACCGATATTAACCTGAACACGGACCTCGAAGAAAAAATTTTCTTCGATATGGATACTGCAGTCCCTCTGGGTATAGTTGTTAATGAACTTGTCTCCAATTCTCTCAAACATGCATTTGCAGGCAGAAACAGAGGAGAAATTCGAATTAAACTGTTTAAAGAAGAAAAAGCCGGCAATGAATCGAATAATGATAACGAAGAACTTACTGGAAAGAATATCGGATATACCCTTATAGTCTCAGATGATGGAGCTGGCACTCCCGAAAACATCCATTTTGAAAACCCGGATACTCTTGGCCTGCAGCTGGTAGCCATCCTTGTTGATCAATTGGAAGGAGAAATTGAACTAAAAAAGAATCAAGGTACTGAATTCAAGATAAGGTTCAATGTAAAGCAGAATTGAACAGCTAAAGGGATTGAATGGGAAAAGAAGCAGTTTAATACCTTTGTGTGCGAAAAACCCTTCAGAGTATCCTTAAAGCAATCTAACGCTATAGAAGATAACCCCGATTAGTATTCTAATGAAGGAACCTTAACTTCAGTTATGATGGAAAAATGGTGTATGCATCCTGCCTGCCTTAGAAAGGATAAAAGTTTCAGCATTCACGAGACGCAAGTTAGGTAGAAGTGTGAATTTAAGACGGATATAAGATTTTACAAATAAGAACTTTTAAAATGAGTTAAAAACTTTTAAAATAGGTTAAGATTTCCGAAAATCAGCTAAGAAGTAGATATGGTAGGGTTTTGAGTCCCTATTCTCAAGCCCTACCTGCGATCCAACCCATAGATTAAGAGGAAACCCTATTACCCTTAATCTGTACATTTATAATGGCATGGTCATATATATCATAATTGATAAGAAAAATTTGTTTTTATTTTAAACTTGGATATAATTGAATAATTATATTATATTGAAAATTTTAATGTAATTGAAAATAACAGAAATTGCATAAGAACAGAAATTGCATAAGAACAGAAATTACATAAGAAAATTTCTATAATACGCTTGAAATTTTTACGTCAAATTATTTTTTGCTTGAAAACAATTTTTGATATAATTAATTTAAAATAATTTATGTCATTAGTATATTCTGGAGTTAGGAAGTCCAATTAGGGAATGGGGCATCATCTGTACCATAATAAAAGAATCTCCTGAGGCCCTGATCATTCTTCGAATAAACGCGCTTGGGAGAGCATGACATTTTCGGAGAGGCTATATTTGGGAATGCAGTTGATATATGCCTTCAGGAGTTGTTCTTTCATTACTTTTTTACTGCCTTTAATTGTTTAATGTCTTCAATTTGGTCTAAATCTATCTGTTATTTGTCTGATAATAGATTGATATCTTCCAGATTTTAAATTAAGAAATTCATTAAAGAAATATATTGTTCCAATAGTCTACTTCCAAGCTTCAGGAGTTTGTCGGAACAGACCATTATATTTTTGTCGCAATTCTTTGACAAATTCTCTTAGATATGCAGAAACATAAATGCAGCTTTATAGAAAACTCTGTAGATAATTATTTATCAATTGTACTTTTATAAGCAAATAATTATATAGGCGTAAAAAATAAAAGTATGTTCCCAAAAATACATTTAGAATCAGATAAAATAAAATCTGTGGCTTTACTTAAAGTAAGGACATTGAGACAAGAATTTTTTGACTTTGTACCCTTGTATCGGAGAAAAACATGAATAACATTAGAGTTTCTGGTGTTGATGTTGTTGGGAATATACCCTGGGGAACACATTTTTGCCAGTTCCACCAGATAAATAAAGAACTGATGAATGTAGTTATCCCTTACTTTAAAGCAGGACTGGAAAATAATGAATTTTGTATCTGGATTACGTCAGAATCTCTAAGTGTAGAAGAAGCAAAAAAAGCTTTGAGAAAGTCTATTCCCAATTTTGATACTTATTTTAATAAAGGGCAAATCGAAGTCATTCCTTATGCTGATTGGTACTTAAAAGAAGGGGCTTTCAATTCACAAAAAATTTTAGATGGCTGGATTGAAAAACTCAATCTGGCTCTGGCCAGTGGCTATGACGGATTGAGAGTGACAGAAAGTGTATGCTGGCTGGAAAAAGAGAGCCTGAATGATTTCGTTAATTATGAGAAAAAACTGGATTCTATTATAGGCAAGTATCCAATAATAGCTCTGTGTACCTATTTCCTCGATAAATGCAATACAATCGAAATTATCGATATTGTCACAAATCACCAGTTTGCTTTGATCAAAAAGGAAGGAAAATGGGAGCAATCAAAAAGTTCCGCGCGGAAAAGTGTCATCGAGCTCGATAGGAGGGATGCTATCCGCGAGGCAATCGAGAGCATCAATCAGATCATTCATTCAACCCTCGACCTCGATGAGATGATGCAGAAGACTGTTTCAGAAGCAGCCAGGGCAGTTGGGTGTGAAACAGCTGCCATCTCTCTGAGAAAAGGTAAGCGCTGGGTCATGCGCTATGCTCATGGTTTCCCAGAAGATATAATCGGATCGGAGATGAACGATGAGGAAGAGCCGCATGCTGTGCTTGCCATCAAAATAAGAAAGCCTGTTGTTATCAATGATGCTTTTAATGACGAACGGGTGAATCGCAATCACATGAAGAAACGGGGCGTTCGTTCCGTACTGGTTGTCCCTCTTATCATCAGGGATAAAGGTGTCGGAGTGCTCTTTTTCAACTATCATAGGTCTATTTTTACATTCGATGATAATGACTTAGATTTTGCATCTCAGCTTGCTTCACTGATATCACTGGCTCTGGAAAATTCTCGCCTTTTTGAAAATCTTAAAATGGAACTGTCCGAGAGAAAGCAGGCAGAAGACGCGTTGAAGGAGAACGAAAAACAGCTGGTGTTCGACTTGGACGTCATGAAAAGGCTGCAGAAACTCGGCACGCTATTCGTGCGTGAAGGTAACCTGGAACCAGTCCTTGGCGAGATCGTTGATGCGGCAATCGCCATTTCCGGCGCTGACTTTGGCAACATCCAGTTACTGGACCCAAAATCATCTGCCCTCAAGATCGTGGCTCAGCGTGGATTTCCAAAGTGGTGGCTGGACTTCTGGAACAGTGTCTCTGAGGGCAGGGGAGTCTGTGGCACGGCTCTCGGGCGCGGAGAGAGAGTCATTGTAGAAGACATTGAACAAAGCCCTATCTTTGTCGGCACCCCTGCACTGGAAATCCAGCTTAAGGCCGGCGTGCGAGCGGTTCAGTCTACACCACTCGTGAGTCGGTCGGGAAGGCCCCTCGGCATATTCTCGACACACTATAAAACGCCGGGCCGGCCTGATGATCACGCTCTTCATCTGCTTAACCTTCTCGCCCGGCATGCGGCAGATATTATAGAGCGGGCACAAAGCGAGGAGACGCTACACCAGGTGACGGAGCACGAACGGTTCTTGGCCGACGTGGTGGAGAAAGCCGACATGCCCTTCGGTATCGGCGCGCCGGATGGCAGGTTGCTCACGTTCAACCAGGCGTTTGTCGACCTCACCGGCTACAGCCGCGAAGAACTGATCCAGCAACAACTGACCTGGAATACCGACCTGACCCCACCTGAATGGCGTGAGGATGAGGCCGCACGCCTAGCTGAGGCTCTCCGCACCCAGCAACCCGTCCGTTACGAAAAAGAATACCTCCGCAGGGACGGCACGCGTGTACCCGTAGAACTTTTCGTGCAGCCGGTGTTCGACACCCCGGGCAATCTGCTGCACTACCGCAGCTTCGTGACGGACATTACCGAGAGAAAACGGACCGAGGAGGCGTTGCGGAAGAGTGAAGAGCGCTTTCGCGCTCTTGTGACGGCCAGTTCGGAAGTGATATATCGCATGAACCCAAATTGGAGCGAGATGAACCGGCTCTGTGGCCGGGGTTTTCTCGCCGACACGGAAAGCTCAAGCCCTACCTGGATTCAGGAATACATTCTCCCGGAAGATCAGCCACATGTGAGTGCCGTCATCAATGAGGCAATAAGGACGAAAAGCATTTTCAAACTGGAGCATCGGGTCCGGCGAGCTGACGGCAGTGTAGGATGGACGTACTCGCGTGCGGTTCCGATAATGGATGCAAATGGCAAAATTGTTGAATGGTTCGGTGCCGCCAGCGACATCACAAAGCGCAAGCAAGAAGAACGGAAGATACGCAGATACAATCTTATTCTTGAAGGAATTAACAGAATCTTCGGCAGCATTGTGAAGGCTGAAACAGAAGAAAAATTAGGGCAAGAATGTTTATCTGTAGCTCTTGAAATAACCGACAGTAAAATTGGTTTCATTGGTGAAGTGGGCACTGACGGGCTACTGCACGATATCGCAATAAGTGAAATTGGATGGAATCAGTGTCTGATGCATGACAAAACTGGACACCACCGTCCTCCAGGTAATTTTATCCTGCACGGACTATACGGCTGTGTAATTGACACCGGAAAAAGCTTCTTTACCAATGACCTGCAATCACACCCTAATAGTATAGGTTTACCGTACGGACATCCGTCGATTAAATCATTTCTTGGCGTGCCAATTATCCTGGACGGAAAAACGGTGGGCATACTTGCGGTTGCAAACCTCGAAGGCGGCTATACCTCTGAGCAACAGGAGGATCTTGAAGCTATAGCGCCGGCGATAACACAGGCTCTGAAGAGGAAAAAGGCAGAAGAAGCCCTGGCAAAAATAGATATTACCCGTCAGAAAGAAATTCATCACAGGATCAAGAATAACCTTCAGGTAATTTCTTCTTTACTTGACCTTCAGGCTGAAAAGTTCAACAAGAGGGAGTGTATTCAAGATTCGGAAATTCTGGAAGCCTTCAGGGAAAGCCAGAACAGAGTTATATCTATGGCTCTTATTCATGAAGAACTGTACAAAGGTGGAGAAACTAATACCCTGAACTTTTCGCCATACCTTCAGAGACTTGTTGAGAATCTTTTCCGAACCTACAGGCTTGGAAATATTGATATCAGCTTAAAACTGGACCTTGAAGAAAATATTCTCTTTGACATGGATACTGCAGTTCCTTTAGGAATAATTGTCAATGAACTCACCTCTAATTCTCTCAAACATGCGTTTCCAGACCGAAACAAAGGAGAGATTCAAATCAAACTACGTAGAGATGAAAACAGAGAATGCATAAGCAGTATAGAAGAAATCAAAAACGAAAACTGTAAGAGTACCGCTTTCGTTCTGACCATTTCCGACAACGGCGTGGGCATTCCTGAAAACTTTGAAATTGAAGATCTTGACAGTCTTGGATTTCAGCTGGTAGCTTCCCTTGTAGACCAGTTAGGTGGAGAGTTTGAACTGAAAAGGAACAATGGGACAGAATTCACTATAAGGTTCACGGTAATCGAATAATGCCGTTTAACAAGAAGCAAGTCGTCCTCTATTAAGTATAATGTTCTTAAATTCCTCGCGACTTTGCATAATTCTATAGATATGCCTCAAAGCAATACGTTTTTGCAACCATGCAATGTATTAATACTAGAATCTGTCAAATTTGGGTAAGAATAAATAAATCACGTAATGATGGACGACCAAGGTATTATAAACAAGGATTTTTAAAATAAGTTAAGAACTCTTAAAGTGAGTTAATGTTTTCTAAAAATTAGCTAAGAAGTAGACGGTAGAGTTTTGAGTCCTTATTCTCAAGTTCCTACCTGCGATCCAGCCCAAAGATTAAGAGGAAACCCTATTACTCTTAATCTGTACATTTATAATGCATTTGCAATATATATCATAATTGATACGAAAGATTGTTTCTAATTTGAAATTTAATATAATTGAAAAAAGTATATTATGTCAAACATTTTAATGTCATTAAAATAAGCTACGCGAAATTATTTTTTGCTTGAAAACAATTTTTGATATAATTGATTTAAAATAATTTATTTTATTATTATATGCTGGAGTTGGGAAGTAAGGTGGGGTATAATCTACCACATAAAGAATCACTTGGAGGTCGCTGATCCTTTCTTCGAATAAACTTGCTTGGAGGAGCATAATATTCGAAGAGACTCTATTGAACCCTTTTGTCACGCTCGACGAGGGGGAGTGGCCTTCCCAAAAGACAAAAGAGAAGAGAATAGGCAAATAACAACCCGATTATGTTTTTATCGCTCTTTGTTGCTTTCTCAAACCTCTTCTTCCTTTTTTGCCTTTTACTTCTTTTTCCTTCTTACTTATTTCTTACTTGTTTCTTACTTATTTCTTACTTATTTCTTACTTGTTTCTTCTTTATAGGTAGGGCCGCCAGACAAGCTGGCGGGGGCGTTTATTTTTACCTGTGAATTATAACACGGTTTCCAGGATCAAGAAGTTCTTGACACGATCGACGCAGGAGAGCGGTCTTACAAAAAAAGAAGGAAAAGAAGAAAAAGAAGAAAAAAAGCCACAAAGCAGCCACAAACTCAGAGGGACAGAAAAAAACCGGTGAGGATGCAGATAGAGCAATCTCAAAACAATCTTCCCCTTAAATCAATACTCTCTTCGATGCCCTCATGCAGAAAGCCTTCACAGGAAAATTGGTTTCATAAATAAATCGGGCCACGAAAAACTTAAAAAAATCGGCTGGCAAAGTTAATTTTTGTTTTTCATGGCTTTTTTTGAAAGGCCGGTCGCAGGCGACCGGTGAGAGCGCGGGGAAGATTCAATCGTGAATCAACTACCTTTAAACGTTGCCAGGATAGAAAAACGGAAACTAGCGGCATTCTGAATCTGGAAAAAGTGGAAAAGAAAAGGGTGGGCTGTTTAATAAATTCAGGTTGTATGCTGCTGGAAAGGCTTTAGACTATAGACCAACTCTAATTCTTAACTGTATTGAGATATAAAACAGCTGCGTTTTTCAGTTACTTTTTGGTTACCTTTTCTTCTTTCATCACTTTTTTTGCAATGATAAAGACCACGAATGCAACAATAATGAAGTTTATCAATTCTCCCAAAAAGGGACCCCAGCCCAGCACTATCGGTCCAATTTCAAGCGTTGCCGTCCTCCAGGCCCCTCCGGGAACGAAAGGTGTTATGATCGGCATGACGATGTTATCTACAAAAGATTTTATAAAAGCAGTAGCTGCAAGACCCATGATCAAAGCAATTGCCAGGGGAATTACTTTGTACTCATAAAGAAACTCTTTAAATTCGCTAATAAGTCCCACTATATTCCTCCTCAGTCCATTTAAGATCTTAATTTACAAAGATTAAATTAATTAGTTTATTCTGTTATTATTATATATACTCTTTGTATGTTTTCTTCAACCCTCAAGCCTGGCTTTTATACTGAAGTTTATCCTGAAAATCAGTTATTGAGCCTTAAATGACCAGATTACAGAAAAGAATCCTTAAAAACCTTAATGGGGAGAGAATTATCCTGAAATTTGTCACAAAGGCATGCTTAATGCTCTCATATTGTGGCATAGGAATGATATTTAAAAGCCAACACCGGAAACGAATGCTCTAAACAATACCCAAAAGTTAAAACATCAAGCTAATAAAAGGCTTATCAAAAAAGGTTAAAAATAAGAGTTTCATGCAAAAGCCTTTTCCTGATAACCGGAACATAAAAAACTGAACTCCAGAGCTTAAGAATTCAACATTCAGGCTTCAAGGCTCTTTTTAAGGGCTTTTTTTGAAAGGCCAGTCGCCTGCGACCGGTGAGAGTACGGGGTTCTGAAAACTGGAAATAACTGATAGCATATGCGGGCTAAAACAAGCACGAAACGGAACCTGGAATAATTAGAATCCAAAACCAAAATTGAGTTAAAATAAGGAATTAATTTACTAGAAAAGCCTTTTAGAATCTTTTAAAGTGATCCATAAGGTCTGGTCCAATTTTATGTAATTTAGTTCTGTACTCAGTTAATTTACTACTTATTTAAGTTATTACTCAGTTAAGTCACTTAGTCAAGTTATTACTTAGTCAAGTTATTACTTAGTCAAGTTATTACTTAGTCAAGTTATTACTTAGTCAAGTTATTACTTAGTCAAGTTATTACTTAGTCAAGTTATTACTTAGTCAAGTTATTACTTAGTCAAGTTATTACTTAGTCAAGTTATTACTTAGTCAAGTTATTACTTAGTCAAGTTATTACTTAGTCAAGTTATTACTTAGTCAAGTTATTACTTAGTCAAGTTATTACTTAGTCAAGTTATTACTTAGTCAAGTTACTTAGTCAAGTTACTTAGTCAAGTTTCTACTTACTTAAGTCACATATCTTCTTTGTACGTCTTCTTCATACATCAGGGACTGACCCTATGGACCAATTTTATATATGTAAGTAATGATATAAAAAAATAACGATTGTAATCTTGTTTTTTAGCAGTACTGCTACTTAAAATCCACAACAAAGCACAACATTTAAAATCCAATACCCGAAACTAACGTTCACAACAGGTTAGAAACAGGTGATCGCATGAGACTCCCACCCGAAAAAAAGTCAAAAATAGATGCCCTCTGGGACAGGTTCTGGAGCTGAGGGTTGTCCAATCCTTTGCAGTCCATTGAGTAGATGTCGTACCTCATTTTCATGAAAAGGCTTGAGGATATGGACGTGCTGGAACAGAGGCGGGCGAATGCTACCTGACAGGCTTATGCTTCTATCTTTGAGGGACATGAGGAGTGTAGGTGGTCGGAATGGAAGCACAAACCGGCTGAGGAGATGATGAAACACGTCAGGGATGTTGTGTTTCCGTTTATCAAAGATATTCATGATGGGGAGAAGACGCTTTTTTCAGAGCATATGAAGGACACTGTATTCATGGTCCCTAAGCCGTCTCTTGTGCAGGAAGCGGTAGGGATCATTGATGAGCTCGACATTTCAGGGCAGAGTTCTGATGTGCGGGGAGATATTTACGAGTACCTCCTGAGCCAGCTTGCAACTGCAGGGAAGAACGGGCAGTTCAGGACGCCGAGGCACATAATCAGGATGATGTCGAGCTTGTTGACCCTGACGTTAATGACAGGATCTGCGACCCTGCGTGCGGGACGGCTGGTTTCCTGTTTACGGCTTACAGGTATATCCTCTGGAAATACACAAGTTCTGACATGGTCATTGAAGACGAGGAAGGGGACTGGCACAACCTGATCGGAGACCACATAACCGAGCAAAAGGCGTGGGACAAACTGCATAAGGACAGGTTCTACGGTTTTGATTTTGACTCGACAATGGTCAGAGGATTGCGCTTATGAACATGGTCCTTCACGGGATCAGGGCTCCTCTATCGAACCTACTGACATGCTCCCAACCAGTATAGCTGAGAAGAAGAGTTCACAGTTATCCTGGCAAACCCTCCCTTCAAAGAGAGCATTGATAAAAACGATATCAACGACAGGCTGACCCTGGCACCACAAAGACAGAACTCCTGTTCGTAGAGAAAATGATCAGGCTGCTTGAAATTGGCGGGAAGTGCGGCGTTATCGTACCTGATGGCGTGCTCTTCGGAAGCTCGAATGCTCACAAAGACCTCCGGAAGCTCCTGCTCGAAAAATGCCTGTCGAAGGGTAGTTTCCATGTCCTCAGGCGTCTTCAAGCCCTATGCAGGCGTCTCAACCGCAGTGCTCATCTTCACAAAGGGCGGGAACACGGAAAATGTCTGGTTCTACGACATGGAAACAGATGGGTATTCCCTGGACGATAAACGGACTTCGGTAGACAGAAAAGGAAATATTCCGGACATTATCGAGCGGTTCAGAAAATGAAGAGAAGAAAACCCGGCCGATAAAAAAGGGAAATGCTTCTACGTGCCAGCGGACGAAATCAAAGCTAACAATTACGATCTTTCCATTTCCAGATACAAAGAGATCGAGTATGAAGAAGTCAGGTACGAAAAGCCGGAAATTATAATTGAAAAGATAGAGGAACTCGAAGGAAAGATTCTCGAAGATATTGAGGAGTTGAAATGGTTGCTCAACGAAGATGAATCTCACAGGTGATAATTTTAGATAAAACTGAATGCAGAAAATGTCTATAATTATCTTATTACCATCGCAAATAGTCCAAAAAATACAATAACATATGGGAAAATGGAAGAAAAATGTGGGCTTGAGCATAACCCAAAAAATCTGCAGCAACTTACAGACGTATTAAACCTTATAGTTGTATACAACAAACTGAAAGGAGATCCTTTTCTGGCTGCACTTGTTGTAAATAAACACGGGATACCTGGAGATGGATTTTTCAGAACACTAAATTTCGTTGATGTTAATGTTGACGACAAAATTAATTTTTTCGTAAAAGAGATACAGAGGATAAGAGATCATAAATGGGAAAAATGGACTTGGATAGAAGTTAAGAGCAAAACAGATTAAACATGCCCAAGCAATGTTTAATAAATCTTACAGAACACTATAGTATATATACCATTTATAAATTTAAACTGGAATTTATATGGTCATAAAAGACTTTTTCCCTCATGGTGAATTCAGGGGCTATCAAGAACATGTTTTAGATAAAATTCAGGAAGGACTTGATAGGGGAAAGATAAACTTTATAATTCAGGCTCCAACGGGTTCGGGAAAAACTGCGTTGTCTATTGCAATTGCCAGGTATTTTAAAAATGCCTACATCTGCACCAACCAGAAATCCCTCCAGAAACAATACGTTGAAGATTACCCTCAATGCGTAAATGAAGTCACTGGAAGAGGAAACTGGATTTGTAAAATGTTGAAAGAAATGGGAGAAAAAAAGGAAGACAGGTCTAATTACCTGTGTTCTGAAGGCCTTTGTAAACTTTCCATAGACGAAGAGGAAGATGAGGACAGCGAAAATAAAAAGCATAAGATTCTGGAAAAATTGGATATAATACCGGAATGTGACAGAAAACCTGTTAAATGCGATCTGGACTACAAAGAGTTAAAGGATGAAAATGCAAAGGATGAAAATGCAAAGGATGAAAATGCAAAGGACAAAAATACTCTTTTTGCAGGCTTTTCTTCCAGTAGAGGAGGTCTATGCTGGAAAACTGCGGAACGGGAGAGATGCGAGTATTATGTCCAGAAAATGAAAGGTTTAAACTCGCCAATTACGATTTTTAATTACAATTATTTTTTAATAGAATCTAATTATGTAGGCGACTTTGGGGAACGGGAAGTCTTAATCGCTGATGAAGGGCATAACATAGAATTTCAGGTAGCGAACTTCATTAAATTCACATTTTCGAATAATAATTTAAAATTCCTGCCGGATTCTCACTTTCCGGATCTTAGCAACATAGAAGTTACAATGAAGGAAAAGCTGGAAGTATATGCTTCCTGGCTGGAGAATATTCAAAACACAATTCCTGAAGAAATAGCAAAAGAATTTCTCAATCTGGAAGAATTAAATTATCCTGATAAGGAGCTCCATAAGATTGTAAAAGTTATACGGAGTAAAGTTGATAGTGGAATTGAGGATTTAATTGATGTTTGCAAAGATAGGTTAAGAAAAGAAAAACGTGATAATGAAGATGATATTTCATCCCTGGTTGCTAATTCACAAAGGGACCAGAACGAGAAATCGAAATATGAAGCCCAGCTCAGGGTAGAGAGGCTCAATAAAATAGTAAACTTACATGGTAAAATAACGAGATTTTTGTTAGAATACTGGAAAAACCCCTCTAACTGGATATTAGAAATTAAAGAAAAAGAAAAAGGAAAAGAAAAATATAAGGAAATTGAGTCAGTTAATTTCAGACCCATTTTTATTAATGAATACGCTGAAGACAAATTTTTCAGGTTTGGAAAAATCCGCATAATAATGTCTGCTACTATCCTGGACTGTTCTTATTTTGCCGGAAACATGGGGCTTGACCCGGAAGAAACTATTTTTATTCCAATTCCTCCCACATTCCCATCGGAAAACCATGGAGTATATCATCTTTCCATAGGCAAACTGAATTTTGAAAACCTGGTTCTGAATAACGACCGGATTTTGTGGGCTAACCTGGTAGTGGCTGTGGATTTCATATTATCAATGTTCCCGAAATATAAAGGAATCATTCATACATCAAATTCCGACATCTCGAAATACTTAAAATCTTATTGTAAAGAAGGGCATTCCCGAATTTTAACACATAACCAGCACAATAGATTGGAGGTTCTGAACCGCCATCTAAAATCCCCTGAACCTACTGTGCTTTGCACCCCTTCCATGACAGAGGGTGTAGACCTTGCAGATGATTCCTCCAGGTTTCAAATTTTGATTAAAGTCCCGTATCCGGATATAAGTGATCTTTACATCTCAACAAGAAAGGACAAAGACAAATTTTTTTATAAATACAAAACTGCTATTTCAGTGTGCCAGAGTATTGGAAGGTCTATAAGATCGGAAGAAGACTGGGCTTACACATTTACCCTGGATTCAAGATTCCCTAAATATATCTCAGACAATAGAAACTTGATAAATGAATCTGTGAGTTTTTACGAGAAAAGAATCCTTGATTTCCCTTCCGAAAAATCAATACAAAAAATGAAGAAAGAAATATTTCGGAATTTACATTTTTGAAAGGACATTAAACCAGAATCGAATGAGATTCATATCTGGAAAAAATTAAAAAATAGACGCTCTCATGTAGAAAGCCTTCACAGGTGAACTGGTCTCATAAAAATGAAGTTATAGGGAACTGAATCATAAGCGGTTAGCTCGAAATTCGGAATCCTGAAGACTGGCTCGAAATCCTGAATCCTGAATTCTGACCCGTAAAACCGTATTAGCCATATTGTGTGGTTTTTGTCACTCCCGACTAAGGAGAGCGGTCTTCCCCAAAAAGACAAAGAAGAAGAAATAAAGAGAAAAATAAGAAAAGAATCGGTAGATAATACCCAATTCTGCTTTTATAGCTCTTTGTTGCTTTCTCACGTTTCTTTTTCCTATTTTCCTTCCCTTTACTTCTTTTTCCTTCTTACTTCTTTCTTACTTCTTTCTTACTTCTTTCTTACTTCTTTCTTACTTATTTCTTACTTATTTCTTACTTATTTCTTACTTATTTCTTATTTATTTCTTCTTTTTTTGAAGGGCCGTCAGAAAAGCTGGCGGGGGCGTTTATATGTATCTGCGAATTTTAACGCGTATCCAGAGTCAAGAGAATTAATTTTTATGTTACGTGTCAATGAAGGAAAATAAGAAGGGAAAGAAAAGAGAAAGAGCCAGAAAAAAGTTTCAAAATAAGCGTGAAAGGTTTAAAATTTGTCACTCAGGCTTCAAGGTTCTTTTCCAGATATTTTTTGAAAGACCGGTCGTCTGCGTCCGGTGAGAGCATGGGAAAATTAAAAAGTGGACCTTACCTTTAAAGGTTGCCAGGATAGAAAAAGGGAAACTGGTGGCGTTCTGAATCAGAAATAGTAGAAAAAAAGGTAGGCTGTTTAATAAATGTCATATGAAGTAGGTTCTCAAGGGGCAGGCAAGAGGGACAAAGTTAGTGTATAAACGAATTATAAGCATTAAATTTTAGAAAATTTTAAGTAGATATTTATATTAGTAACTCTATGGAAAATCGTAGAAATTTAGGTTATTTAGGATTTTTTGGCTTTTTAGGAATTCAGGGAATAGTTGGAATTGCAACTGGAAATTACGGACTGGCAGGATACGTGGCCTTCTTTGCTTTCTTCATCTTTTTTAAGTATTTCAAAGAAGAATAATTCAAAGAAAGATATTTTTAAACCAGAGTTTTCGCCTTCAGAATAAGATCTGGCCACCGCCAATTTCGGCTAATGTATAAGTCCAGGACAATGAAGCTTCCTGACATTCCTGGAACTACTGTACAGGACAGTTACACAGACAAAATATGGGTTTGGACGGAGAGGAGTCATTGTTTGAATAAAATCTCAAAGAAGCTGTTGGACCAGTTCTCGGGGAGTTCTCTTCCTTGTAGGCTTAAACCGTCAGTAGGGATAATTTTCAACGATGGTATCAGGTAGACCTGACAGCTGGACATACTCAATCGTAGCCTTGACTATTTGAAGAAACAGGAAAATCACAGCTAAATCAGCCTGAAAGATCCCGGAGTAGGGGAAATTAGATGCTCGGATTACTCCGGATATCATGGCGTAGAGTGAAGAACAAAAGGAGGAGCAGAGCCAGGCCAATAATCACCAGGATCAGGACGCATCCAAAAGCCGTCTCCGGAGGGATTTGTTGACTAATAGCTTCAGCATCACCAACCAATGAAGACATATTATAGTATTAATATCTCAAATATAAATAAATTCCCTAATCCCGGAAAAATAAAAATAAACATCTATTTCAGCTTTTTTCGGTTAAATTAAGATTAAAGACCAAAGTCAATGTAAACCAAAATAGCGCCACAAACTCAAAAGTGTGAGATCAGGGTAAATTCAGGAAGGGTAAATTCAGGAAGGATAAATTCAGGAAGGATAAATTTAGGAAGGATAAAAAGAGGTAATCTTTCAGAAGTTCAGTTTAGAAGTAGATGGTAGGATCTGAGTCCCTATTCTCAATCCCTACCTGCGATCCAACCCTGGATTGAGAGGAAACCCTATTTCTCTCAATCTAAGCATGTATCATAATGCCATGGAGATATATATCATAATTGATATGAAAAATTAGTTTTTAATTTAAACTTTGGTATAATTAAATAATTATATTATATTGAAAATTTTAATGTCGTTGAAAAAACCGTGAATATAAAGAAAAATGCATAATGAGCTTGAAATTTTTTACGTCAAACAATTTTTTGCTTGAAAACCATTTTTGATATAATTTATTTAATATAGTTTCTGCTATTACTATGTGCTGGAGTTGGGGAATAGAGCTGGTGTATCATCAAAATAAAAGAATCTCCTGGAGGTCGCTAATCCTTCTTCGAATCAATGTGCTTGGGGGAGCATAATATTCCGAAGAAATTGTATTGGGGGATACAGTAGATGCAGCGCCTCTGGGCTTCTTCTTACACTGTCTATTACTTTTCTTTTATTGAGATTTTTTAAAACTCAATTTTTGCCCCTTCAGTATCATAAGTAAAAGTCGAGTATTCTATTGACTTTTTTTGTCCAGATTAGCATCGATCATGAGGAAGTGCAGTAGTTAAAACAAGCTCATTACCAGAATTATACCATGGTTTATATGAAGAAACACAAAACCCTGGGCTAAAGACCCGGGGAATATAAACGTCAACTTTCCTAACATTCTTTTCGCGGTGAATAGCCTTAATCAGCTATTAATTTGTATATAACACGGATTTTCCTAATTGTGAAATTAAAGATAAAGAAATAAAACTAGTTAAAACAATATTCAAGGGGTTTGGGTAGTTCCTAAGAATTTGTAAACAATAGTTTGAATATGAGCCAAAAAGCCACGAGATTTGTGGTTTCAGGTAGTTCGCAAAGTTAGGCTGTGAAATAATTATTCGTCTTTAAGATGACTCTATGGGGGGGCTAAAAACTTGGTTAATAGTGGAATGAAAGAACCAGAAAATAATTTCGACAGGGCGATAGAATTTCTTGAAAACAGGAAAATAGAATCATTAAGTAATCTAACCAGTGAGATTGAAAAAAAGGACCTGTCAAATGATTTCGATAAGGGAATACAAATACTCAAAGAGAAAAAGAAAAAGTTGATAAATGTTCAAGAAACAGAAAAGAAAAAAAGTGAAGAAACAGAGAAACGAAAAGGAAGGAAAAAATAAAAATGGAGATTTAGTTAAATCTTCATTTTTCAACTTATCTAAAAGCCAATTTTAACGCGTTATAAGGATAATATTCCCATTCATCATTTCTATAGTAATTTAGTATGCAGTTAATCGCAATAAGATCAACTTTAGCCTCCTACAGTGTATTTCCACTTGCAGACAAGCTAAGACAACAACATATGAAGATTCTTAGAAATAATATATGAAAAAGAAAGGGTAATAAAACTTTGGAAATAAAGCCAAACTTAAAATTCAAGCTCCAGCCCTACCGGACAGTGGTCCGAACCTGTGATTTCAGGATAAATAAGGGCAGCCTTTACATTTCCCCTGAGGTTTTCACTGACAAAGAAATAGTCAAGCCGCCAGCCAACATTCTTTTTACGCGCACCGGTCCTCATTGACCACCATGAATAATTTCCGCCTTCAGGGTTGAACATGCGGAAGGTATCAAGATACCCGGCAGCCAGGAATCTATCCATCCATACACGCTCTTCTGGAAGAAAACCGGATATCATTTCGTTTTGCTTTGGGCGGGCAAGGTCGATCTCTTTATGGGCAGTGTTCACGTCCCCACAGATGACGAGCTTTTTGCCTTCGGCTTTGAGGGCATTTGCGTAATCTAAAAAGGTGTCATAAAAAGCCATTTTGTATCCCAGGCGCTCATGGGAGGCTTTGCCGTTCGGGAAATATATATTCATTAAGATGAAATCTTCATAATCGGTCCTTAAAAAGCGGCCTTCCCTGTCAAAAGTCTCGATCCCCATGCCTTTTTCGGTGTTCAGAGGTTTTTTCTTTGAAAAAGTTCCGACTCCGCTGTAACCGTTCTGCTCTGCGGAAACAAAATAATTATAGTAACCTGGAATATTCTTGACTTCACGCGGAAGCTTATCCTGAGAAGCCTTGGTCTCCTGCACGCAAACAACGTCAAACTCATACCCGATTAAAAGGTCCAGAAAGCCCTTTTTGACAGCAGCCCGGAGACCATTTACGTTCCAGGAAATAAGGTTATAATGTTCCGGCATTTTTACCTCTTTACGTTACTACTTTTTTGCGTTATTACCTCTTACATTACTTCTCTGCTCTTTTTATATTTTCTGGATTTTTCAGCTCAAATCGATATAAAGTTATTCAGGATTGAACATAAGGTCACAGAACCATAAAGAAGTCATTAATTTCTGAGTCATATTGCCATACAATACATAGAATAATCTGATTTACTATGAAATTATCCGGAATTTCAGTAAACGAAAGCTTCTTTAAACAGCTTCCTGCATAGACTGAGTGAAAAAAATAAAATAATACTTCTGATAATTATTATAACTATATATTCAAGCAGATTCTGAAGTTCTGAAGACAACTTAAGAAGCATTGAAGGTTAAGTCAAAAAAGTAAGGAAGTCATATGGATTTAATAAAGATTATATGCGGAATGCTTGCAGTTGCACTTTTCATGGGCATTCTTACCTGTGGAACTCAGGACGAAACGGCAACAATTGCAGAAGAACTTGAAAATAAAAACCTGAGTGACTCTCCCTCGGGAGTGACAGGAGAAGCCCTGGCTGCAGGAGAAAATACAACCATAGAACAGACTTCCCTGGGCCCTGCGCCTCCGGACTCTCTTATCCTTGCAAAAGGGGAGAGTAATATGGCGACAGAAAGGAGAAACATTGAATATAAAGTGAGGGCTACAGCCAGACTTGTTGAGTCACAGGGAGAGAAGCTCTTTCCCTCATTCAGAGAGGCAAAATCCCCGTGGTACAGCGATAATTTCTATATTTTTGTCTGGGCAATGAATGGGACTCAGGTAGTCTGCCCTCCTGATATAGAAAGTGAAGGAGAAAACATGAGTGGGCTTCTGGACGCCAAAGGAAAGCCCATAGGAAATCTCTTCATTGAGGCAGCCCGGAGTGGAAGTGGTGAAGGCTGGATAGATTACAGCTGGAAGGAGTCGGAAAGTTCCGAACCTGCCCACAGGTTTACCTTCGTTAAAAAGGCTACTTTTGAGGGGCGGGCTTACATAATAGGTTCAAGTTTCTATGCAGATGACTACATCTTCTGCAAGAACCTGACCGAATGCACATATCTTGAAGAGCCTGGAAATATTCATGTTGCGGAACTGCTGAACCCCGGAAACATTGATAGAAACCTTGACCTGAACTACAGCATAGCTCATTCGGTTATCGAACCTGGAGAAAGTATCGCTCCCCATATGATGAAAAATCCGGAAGTTCACTATATCCTTGAAGGAGAAGGTATCCTCTATATTGATGGAATCCCGGTAGAACTGCGCCAGGATCAGCTAATATACATCCCTGCAGGAGCTATTCAGACTGCATACAATACCGGAAATATTACTCTCAAATTCCTGGCCATAAACCAGCCTGGTTGGTCAGAAGAAAACACTAAAATATTTGAATAAAAAATAAAAATTGTCTGAATTATCTGAATAAAAAATCCCTGGAAATAAACCTTAACTCTGGCTAAATTAAGTATCAGAAGGCTCTGGCCACCTTGATATATAAAAACCCCTAATAGAATAATACATGAGGGTTATCCAGAGCCTGAATACTTTTATCTTTCTGGCTTTGATTCTTTTTACCGCATACATGCGGTACTTAACTGATTTTTTTGATGAGAATAATGCTCTTCTGGATTCTCTTCTGGCTTCACTAATTGTGATCCTTCTTGCCTACATTATAAACTCTCTTGCAGGTGACTTTATCCTGAAAAGAGTGACAACTGCCAGGGATAGATATGCTCTGCGGAAAACCGTATCTATTCTTGTCACAGTTCTTGCTTTTGCCTCATTTATTGCAATCTGGATTGAAAGAACCAGCACACTGATTATTGCCTATGGGATTTTGAGTGCAGGCATTGCAATCGCACTTCAAGACCTCTTGCGAAGCATAGCCGGGGGAATTCTCATAATCACATCAAATCCCTTTAAAGCCGGAGATAGAATTCAGGTAGGAGATAATATAGGCGATGTGCTGGATATAGGGAACTTCAGTACCAAGCTTATGGAAATTCGGGAGTGGGAAAATTCGGATCAGTACACAGGCAGGATAATTCAGCTCCCGAACAGCTTTGTCCTTAACCAGCCGATCAAAAATTATACACGAGACTTCTCTTTCATCTGGGACGAAATTCGGATTATGCTCATCTATGGAAGCAACTGGAAGAAAGCTCAGGAAATTATACTCAAAATTGCAGACCCCATAGTAAAGGAATTTGAATCTACCGCAAAAGAAGAACTACTGAATATGGAAGAGAAATATTTTCTAGCTACTTATGATGTGCAAACCAACACCTACACATCAATAGGAGAGAACTGGATAGAACTAAGGCTGAGGTACGTGGTTGACCCCCTAAAAAGAAGAGAAGTCAACAACCTTCTTGCTTCAGAAATTCTGGAAGGTTTGGAAAAAGAAGAGGATATCGTTGTCGGGACTTTAACCAACATTGGCGCAGCGAAATCATCTGGTATAGAAGAGTAAAAATTAACTTTTCGGTTTCCAGAAAAAGACCTGAAACACAAAACATTAATCTCATGCATGCTATCCTTCAACTCCAATGTATAGAGCAATCCGGATTCCGCCTGAAAAAGGAGAAGAAATAAGGGAAAAAGCAATTGCCGGGAAATTTTTGGATACCGCAAGAAAAATCCAGAGGATTAAGGCCGAAGAAGGTACTTTTCTAGAAATTCCTGTAACTGAGACTGCAGGAAAAAAAGTGGAAGATTTTCCTGTAATTGAACAGAAAGATCCAGAATTCCTGGAAATCCCAGCCTCCCTCAAAGGACACCTGAAAGGCTCCCTCTCCGCAGCCGAACTTTCCCATGTCCCTTCAGGCTGGCAGGTCCTTGGAGATATAATAATAATCAGCATCCCGGATGCGCTCGAAAGTGAGAAAATCAGGATAGCAGAAGCTCTGCTTTCCATATACCCAAAGTGCAGGAGCGTTGTCCGAGACTTCGGAATTGAAGGGCAGTTCCGCCAGCCAAAAAGGGAACTTCTTCTTGGAAACGGGACCGAAACCGTCCATAAAGAGCATGGTTGTTTTTTCAAGCAGGATGTAACAAAAGTGATGTACTCCAAAGGCAACCTGGAAGAGAGAAAAAGGATGAGCAGGCTTGGAGAAGGGGAAACTGTTGTGGATATGTTTGCAGGAATAGGTTATTTTTCAATTCCTATGGCTGTCCACGCCAGGCCAAAAGAGATTACAAGCATTGAAATAAACCCTGAATCCTTTGCCTATCTGAAGGAAAATATCAGGCTGAACCATGTGGAGGACATTATCACCCCGGTTCCGGGAGACTGTTCTCAGTTTGCTCCCGAAGGGGTGGCGGACAGGGTAATTATGGGTTATGTGGGGACAACACACCATTATCTGGAGCCGGCTATAAAAGCTTTGAAAAAAAGCGGAGGGGTCCTGCATTACCATGAAACAGTGCCCGAAAACCTTGCCAGGACCAGGCCTGAAGAAAGGATCAAAAAAGCTGCCGAACCCCTGGGAAAGAAAGCGGAGATACTGGCAACCCGAAGGATAAAGAAGTATTCTCCGGGCGTCCTGCATGTGGTCGTGGACGCGCAGATCTTTGAATAAAGGCCTTAACCAGGGTTTTTTAGTCTGCAGTCAGCTTTTGTCCGGGGATAAATGACTATCAGGGAATAAACGGTTATCTGCCTTTTTTACTCCTTGTGAGTATGATAATACACTTACATCCATATCAAGAATCTTTCTATAAACATTTCTTTTTTGCACAATAGGCCACCACCCATAAAGAAAAACATAAATAGGCTCCCACATAGCAACCCAGCCAATTATAGTCAGGCCTTCAGAAAGCATGGTCTTTAACAGCCCACTTTCAAAGGTTGATACAAGCCTGATCATAAGCAGGCAGAGAAAAAGGAAAATAACGGCAATGGTCATGTTTCTCCTTCCCCGCTGCAGGAGCCTTTTCAGGTCTACCTCGGTAAGAACTTTCTTGTAAAGGAAATGGTTCCTGATTGCTTCTTTAAGGGTGCTCTCCGTTTCTTGAGAAAATTCGGACGGTGGAACATATACGACAATTTCAAGAGGTTTTTTTAGAGAGAATTCCCCAACTATGTTATAAATATACACTTCTGCTTCTTCATCAAGCTCTTTTTCGTGAAAAGGAGCAGGATCAAATGAATTAAAGATCTGCATCATACTGTGAAGTTCAAGTTCAATTAAGAGCTTTCCTTCACGCTCCCTGTAGAGGGCTTCTGTCCCTTTCGGGGAGATATCCACCCTTCTGACCATTTTTTATCTACCTTTTACATAATATTTATTTACAGAACATTTTTTTGTGGAATATTCTTTTACAGAATATTTTTTATGGATTATTTTTACGTAACACTTTTAAATTAATGTAAACATTCTCTAAACTATTATTATGTTGTATATAAGGATTTACTTGTGAGTTTCAGAAATTAAGTTATTCAGAACTCTTTTTTAGCGTAAAAGAATACCCTGAAGCTCTCTCCTCTGCTGGAGGCGCTGTCCTTATATAGACATCCATATGTACAATTTTTTCGTAAATGTTACGCCTGTGAACAATCGGCCACCAGCCGTAGAGGAAAATATGTACCGGCTCCCACATAGCAACCCAGCCAATGATAAGGAGCCCCTCAGAGAACAGGGTGTTTACAAGGCTTTCTTCAAAAGCCGAAAGCAGCCGGATCACGAGCAGGCAGACGAAAAGGAAGGTAAGGGCTATTATAAGGTTTCTTCTCCCCTGATAAAGAAGCCTTTTCAGTTCTATTTCGGTAAGGAGCTTTTTGTAAGAAAAATGGTTCTTTATAGCTTCTTTAAGGTCAGTTTCGATTTCGGCGCTGACTTCGGCAGATGGAAGATGTATCATTATTTCAAGGGGCTTTTTCAGGGGAAATTCATCTACGGCATTGTAAATATATTCTTCTGCGTCCGGATCAAGGTCTTTTTCTCTAAACGGAGCGGGATCAAAAGAATCAAAAAGCTGCAACAAGCTTTTAAGTTCGAGTTCAATAACAGGTTTTCCTGCATGCTCCCTGTAAAGAGCTTCCGTCCCTTCACCTGAGAACTTTTTCATCTCACCTGCTCCGGTACCTGCTCTAATACTTCTTCCTCCTGTCAGGCTTCCCGTTCTTTATCTGCCCGAAATCAATATTTAATATTGGATCGGCAGGATATAAACTATAAGATAATCCGAAAAAATCGTTTTTAAATCCAATATTACAGAGTGCTTCCACCAGATTGTCTGGCGGTCCTTCAAAAAAAGGAAAATAACCTTCAAAAAAAGGAAAAATAACCTTCAAAAAAAGGGAATAAGACATACATAAAAAAGCGTGCCAAAAGAAACGAAAAAGTTTGAAGAGGGGTATTTTTCAGGTACGTTATAATTCTGTTTTGTCCAGGATTTCCGGAAGCAGGAGTGAACAGCTTTCTAAAAATCGATTTCTTTTCTTATTTCCTTTAATCCCGCAGTTCTTTAGTCTTTGATCAAAAGCTAGCCACAGCAGACATAATAGCCTGGTGAAGTTCTTTTGGGTTCTTAGAGCTGATTACCACTCTTTTTCCGGTGATGAGTTTCAGGGTTACAACGAAATTTGCTCTTTTTGAAAGGGTCGTATCGTTGCAATCCTTTCCGGTAAAAGGGTCATATGCCTGAATCCTGCACTCTTCAACCACGTAAATAGGGATTTTCTTAAATGAGGGGTTCAGAGGTATTAAACGGATATAAATTCCGTCCTTTCTGACCTCTGTGATATGTTTTGTACAGTAGAACAGAAGAGGAAAAAATACCCCGAAGACAAACCAGAGAGCTAACAGGTAGAGGTCAGGGACATTCTGAATCCCGGCAGGTTTTCCAAAGACCAGGCTGTAGACCTCAATATACCATAGCAGAAGAGCAGGATAAAGGACAGAAACCAGAAAAATATTATTGTGCAGATCCTGTACTTCTCGAAAGATTAAACCTGTTTCCGTATGTTCCGTGGCAGCCCCTCCTTGTACTATGACCTGACCAGACACATGCCCTATCAACACATTATTTACACTACTATATCAGGCAAGTGCCCTTTTATACGAAACCGGCAACTTAAACATATTTTAGCAACTTTGCAGTGAATACATATCTTACAGTTAATATATATCTTAGCTTAATTTAAAGACATTCCTTTCAAAGAAAGTGGTTAAATAAGTAAGTGCCCTGCTCTTGAAAACGTTTTTGACTGGAAAGGTCTATAATTGAAAATCCTTCATAATTGAAAATCCTTCTAGTTTTCTCTATTAAAACTGAGTAAATAAACCTTCCGAAAAAAAGTAGGAATTCTATATCACGTTTAATTTAAAAGTCCAGGTAATGAGCAGAACATAGCTATAGTAATAAATTTTTTGAAGAAAATCTGCAAAAAGAAACTTAATTACAGAACATTATAGAAAAATTAATAAACAGGAAAAATTAAGTGAATTTTGGAGTTACAGGGTTTATTGAATTAGAGAATATCTTAATAAAGGCAGCCATTTAAATTGCCGTATCATCCTGAAGTTTGTATTTTTATTGCTTTGCTGACAGCTTCAGCAAGTTTTTCCGGGACCTGTGAGCCAACCATCAGTTTTTTTACTCTGCTCCCTTCCGCAAATTCGAAAAGCACGCCTCTATTGCCCTTTGCATTGTACGCAGTCCCTTTTAGCCCGTAGCGTATGCCCCAACCTCCGTAATCCCTGATTGGGCTATAGGTCATGACTTCATAACTCCTGATACCCTTTAAAGGAAAGGGTCTGAAAGAAAGATGATAAGGGTAAAAGCGGACGTATAGGCCATCTTTCCGGACTTCGGTGATCATTTTAAGGGAATAGAAAAAAAGAGGGAAAAGAACCCCAAAAGCCAGCAGTAAAACAAATATCATCCAGTCAGGAACAGGATTGTTCCCGAAGGGTTTCCTGAGAAAGAGCTGCTGGTAGGCGCCATACCAGGAAAAAAGTACCGGAACCCCGACGACGAGCCTGACCCACATCTGGTCCATCTTCTGGACTTCTCTAAAGAGAACCTGGCTGCGTATCTTGCTCATTCCTTCAGTTGCACAGTACATTTTTTCCGGTCTCCGAATATTTATCAATATTTAACTATCATTTTATATAAATTGGAAGGATTTTTTGCACACAGCATTAAAATTTATTTGAAAGTTATTCAGAGAATGAAAGAGATGATATAGATATAAATATGATCCGGGGAAAGAGAACTAAAAAAATAAGCGGTAATAACAAAAAAACGAATTTTCAAAAGAAACACTCAAAAAAATGAGAGATTCGACTTTTTAAAAGCCAAGCCTCTCCATTTCCTTCAGTACAGCTGCACTGAAATCCGTGAAATTCTGAATCCCGCCGGTCCAGGCAGCCATCATCATAGCGTCCGAAATTTCGGCTCTTGTAGCTCCGAATTTATGAAGCCTTTCCAGGATCTTGACCGCACTTTCCACGTTGTTGTTGGAACAGGCGATAGCAAAGACCATCAGGTGCTTCTGCTTCATGGAAAGTCCGCCTTCCCTCTCAGCCCAGATAGCTTTATAGAAGCCTGCAAGCCCTTCGCCAAAATCCTCATTTATTCGCTCAGCGTAAACAATAGACCTGGGCAAAAAGCCCTTAACTTCTTTGATTTCTTGGATATTCTTCCCCATAATTATCGATATGTCATAGGGAAGGATTGGATATAACAGTATTCCTTAACAGTATTTACTAACGGTAGCTCTTAATCGTAAATCTTAACAGTAAATCTTAACAGTAACTCTTAACCGTAGCTCTTAAAAGTTTCTCTAATTCTTCCTCTTGAGCTCAGATAGCAGATATTAATATATATTAGTCCTCTTGAGCGAAACGGAGTGGAGCGAAAAGGACCTCGGGCTCCCGAAGCGAAACTCGGGCGGTAAAGGTTTTAGATATATTAGCTCTATATTGCCGGATAGATCCAATTACTGAGGCAAAAAATGCTATATCGCAAATTAGGAAACACGGGTGAGAAAGCCTCTATTCTAGGCTACGGCTGCATGAGGCTTCCGGTTCTCGGTGGGGTGCCCGATAAGATAGACGAAAAAAAGGCAATTGAACTTCTCCGTTATGCCATTGATCACGGAGTAAATTACATTGATTCGGCATACTCCTATCACGGCGGAATGAATGAAGTATTCCTGGGAAAAGCTCTCAAAAATGGATACCGGGAAAAAGTCCACCTGGCGACCAAACTTTCCTGCAAGCGTGTGAAAACCAGAGAGGACATGGATCGTTTTCTGGACGAGCAGCTTGAAAAACTCCAGACGAACTATATCGACTTCTATCTCCTGCATGCTGTAAAGAAGAGCTACTGGAAGAAACTGAAGAAACTCGGAATAATGGAATTCCTGGACTCGGCCCTTGCAACCGGGAAAATCAAATACACCGGTTTTTCCTTCCACGACGAGCTGGACGTTTTCAAGGAAGTCGTGGACGCCTATCCCTGGTCACTCTGCCAGATTCAGTTCAATTTTCTGGATGAAGAGTTCCAGGCAGGAGTTGAGGGCCTGAAATACGCGGCTGAAAAGGGCCTTGCAGTGGTCATCATGGAACCTTTGAGGGGTGGGAACCTGGCCTCAAAAGTCCCGGAAGAAGCCCGGAAGGTCTGGGACCGTGCCAAAATCAAAAGAACCCCGGCAGAATGGGCTTTTCGTTACCTCTGGGACTATCCCGAAATCAGTATTGTCCTGAGTGGGATGTCGAAACCGGAGCACCTGAAAGAAAACCTGGAAATTGCAGAAGAAGGGCACCCCAACTCTCTTTTAGCCGAAGAAAAAAGCCTGATAGCAGAAGTTAAGGAAATCTACAGGGCCCGGACAAAGGTCAACTGCACAGGCTGCAGGTACTGTATGCCCTGTCCGGAGGGTGTAAATATCCCGCGGAACTTAAGTTACTTGAATGACATTTTAATGCTTGATGATGTGGAAAATGCCAGATTCCAGTATGGAGTTCTTCTATCACCTGAGGAAAAGGCCGGGAAATGTGTTAAGTGCGGGGAATGTGAGGAGGTATGCCCACAGAATATTAAGATCAGGGAAATGTTAAAGGAAGTTAAGGAGTTCATGAAGGAGTGAATTTTGCGTCGTGAATTTATAAAATATGATTGTTGGCTCTGTAGAAATCCTCTAGAATAAAAAATCTCCATAAATTTGAACCGGATGGTCTGATATGCTTTTACATATTTATCTTCGGTCTCTTGAAGCTAATTTAAATCAGTTTTCTATAAAGCCGATAGTTACATCCAATAACTGCCCCTATCAAATAAGTAAAAGCAAAACCTTCTACTGCCCCTATTAAGTAAGTAAAAGCAAAACCTTCTTTTTTTCAGTGAAACTTCTATCAACATAAATTGTTTCCGTTGATGGTATGATTAAGAATCATCATATAGTACAATCAATTAGTGATGCATCATGGAGTAGCTTTGTAACAAAATTACAGTATAAGGCTGAATGGAGTGGAAAAACCATATTAAGGATAGGTAGATTCCAACCATCAAGTAAAGTATGTAACAATTGCGGATATTACAATAGGGATTTGACTCTCAAAGTCAGAGAATGGTTTTGTCCTGAATGTAACACATTTCACGATAGGGATGCAAACTCCGCAATTAACATCAAGAAATTTGCACTCATAGATCAAAACTTAATTACGATATAATTCACCTGTGGAACGCAGGGTTGAGCCTGTGGACTCATGAAAAGTGGTTCAGGGAATGAAATAAGAAGCTCCTTCCTCGGAGCGTAAGCGAAAGGGAGGAGTAGTTCACTTTCTTAAACTGCTCTGGCCTCCCTGACGCTCTGGGCACGAACGATGAAAGATGCCATTAAGATTGATTCTGAGAAGTTCTACAATATAATTAAAATTAAAGGACTAGCCACCGGTATATCTTAATATCTTTAGGAGAGACCGACGAATAATTGAAAAACAAAAGGACCTCGTGCTGTTGCACTTGCAGTGCAACTCCCAGGAAATCTCTGATTTCCTGTGATCCCGACGCGAAACTCGGGAAGGACAGAGAGCTAATAAACTTACAGTGTAATTCCCAGAAAATCTATAATTTTCTGTGATCCCGAGACGCAATTCAGGAAGTGAAGCAAAAAGGACAGTAGACTCCCGAATAGCGATTCGGGAAGCGTAACTGGGGATTCAACCATGAAATGTGGACGACCTCTGTTTTTGCAACAAGCTTAAATCTCAATCTCTTTTCCCTCAACCAATAAACTCTTAATCACAGCATTTCCATATTTGTCAACAACAACCTTTACATCGACCCCTGCTCTCCCTGCCCACTGTTGACTTTCTATCTCTATTCCTCTGCCTTCGGGAACAAAATAGCTCTCGATACCGTACTTAACTCTGAGTTCTTTAGAGTAAGGACCTTCTGTTGTAATACCGTCTTCGTCGGTTTCCCAATCGTAGATGACTTCCTTTACCGTGCCTTTGATGTAAAGTTCATTGTCTGGAGAAGTCCTGTAGACTTTTTTAGGCACCCCGTATCCGTCTTCCAGTTCAAGTGCCAGATATATCCGGTCGTTATATTCAAAATAAGGATCTGCAGCCTGAATCTCTTCCAGGTCCAGAGCGCTGATCTCGTAATTAAGGGTCACGTAGTCTCCCCTGAAAAGGTCTCTTGGGTCTACTGGCTCGGTCTTAAGTATAACTTCTGTTCCGGTCATAAGGGTGTATTCCTTGTAGGCAATAAAGCCTGAAAAAATCAGGAGCCAGAAAACTATAGTAAGGTAGAAAATCTTCTTTTGAGTCATCCCTGAACCCTCCCTGCTCCTGAATGAGCTCTGGTTTCACATCCCTTAAATCTCAAACGGCCGCTTTTCATTGTTCCCCTCCGGAAAACCGGGCTTTAAATTCCCTTCTTTTTCTTTCCAATAACACACTTATGACCAGCAGGACAAGCCCTCCCAGCATGAAAAAGAGTGATCTCGGAAGCAGTTTCCAGAAGAAATCAAAATATCTCGCAAAAATCAGGAGAACAAACCAGAACATTGTGGTATTGATGATCCCCAGATCTTCAGTACTGTACCCGGCATAGAGGAGCAGGGTTAAAAGTCCAAGGAAGATAATATTAAAGAAAATCATGTAAGTTTTTTCCGATCCAGGAATGTATATTGTTGTAAGAGTAACTCCTGCCATCAATAGCGCAAGTATGGATATGCTCATGTCTGCCTGAAAGCTTCCAAGACCTGTACGAAGAGGTTTTCGGAGCAGGACTGCCAGGAAAAGTATTCCTGAGATAGCGTAAATTACAGGAATTATTTTTTCAACTTCATATCCTCCAAGTTCGAAGGTACGTATAAATAAGGCAAGGAGTACAGCCTGCAACCCTATAAACTTAAACGACTTTTCGGCATATTTTACCCTTTCTGCCAGCCCGTGAAGAGTGCCAGTAAAATAGACAGCAATGCCTGATATAAGGCAGAGGTCCCATATGGTAACCAGCTCACTCAGGTCGGTCCTTTCCATGTAAAGAAGGCCAATCCAGAGATAAAAGAGCAGAGAACAGAGCCCGGCAATTGACGCAGACCGGTAGCCATAGACGAGAGGAAAAACTCCAATAATCCAGATCAGGACGAGGGTGCTGTTATTGGCGTTGACATTATAAATCTGGGCAATTAAAAAGAAACTGGCTCCAAAGAGAAAGGCTGAGAGTAAAACAAGGGCAGAACCCAATCTGGGGTATTTCTGGGTCTCATATTTTAAACGATAACCCGTGTAATGTATTCCCACCGTGCTTCCAATAAGCAGAAAAACTTTAATATTATTACCGATTCTCTCCCAGTTGGACGCCACAAACAGAATAGCTCCAATCCCGATTAAAATCGCCCCGATAGTCGAAAAGGCAATGATTTGTTTTTTTGACCTATGCTCCTGTTTGTACTCGACAAGGTCTGTCTGCATCTTATCTGCCTGTGTATGATTAATTGTGCCTTCATCCAGCCATTTCCGGATCAGGTCCTTATCGAACATATTCTAACATATTAGCATGTTCTATATACATTTTTTTAAGCATATAAGCCCGGAATTTTAAGCATGTAAACCCGGAAATTCCTGCTCTTATGGAAGTATGCCGAAATCCGCCGGATTCCTGTTTTATTTAGTTTCATTCGTAACTATTATATGCATATGAAACCTTAAGGGCATCAGATTAGTTTCATATGAAACTATACCCAAACATCCTTTATCTCAAAAAATTCTCAACTTTACAAAAAACTCAGGATAAAATTATGGAAGATCCAAGAGAGATCTGCGGCCCGATCGCCCATATATACCGGAGCCACCTGGCATACATGGCAAAGGAACTCGAAGCTTACCGGATCGGGAGTGGACAATTTGATTTTTTAATGGTTTTATACCATAGAGACGGCATTTCTCAGGATAACCTTGCAAAAGCCCTGAAAGTCAGCAAAGCAACAAGCACAAGAGCAATCCAGAGCCTGGAAAAAGAAGGGTACGTGTACAGGCAAAGGGATAGAGGTGACCTCCGGGCTTACAAGGTTTACCTGACCGAAAAAGGGAAGGAGATCAGAGTAGTAATCCTTGAAAAGCTGATTTCTTTTATAGACACTCTCCTTTCGGATTTCACACCGGAAGAAAAGGAAATTTTCAGACAGCTGGTCCAGAAGGCTGCGTTTAAGCTCTCTGAACCCGGATTTGAGCCTTCGTGTCCGGATAGGCAGGATGACGTGAAATAATAAACGAGACGGAAGCATAGAATATGGAAGAAAAAAGTGAATTTCTGGGAAAAGAGAGTATAAAAAAGCTCCTGTTCAAACTTTCAACCCCAGTAATCATCGGAATGCTGGTACAGGCTCTCTATAATGTTGTGGACACCCTTTTTGTAGGAAGGGCATATGGGACAGAAAGTGTCCAGGCCATAGGCGGGCTTTCGATAGCTTTTCCAATCCAGATGATAATCATGGCTTTTGGAATTGTTCTCGGGACAGGAGGCTCTTCTATCATCTCACGCGCCCTTGGAGCTCGAGAAATCGAAAAGGCCGAGAGAACTCTCGGAAATGTTTTTTCCCTGAGCCTGATACTCAGCATACTTATTGCAGTTCCCTGCCTTCTTTACCTCGACGTTATTCTGGAAATCTTCGGGGCTACTCCCGGAATCCTGCCCTATGCCAGGGAATATCTTGAATATATAATTGCAGGAGGGCTTTTCTTCGTCTTCGGAGTCTCGGTCCAGCACATCGTCAGAGCCGAAGGGAATGCCCGCCTTGCCATGAATGCCATGCTGATAGGAGCTGTTATCAATATCCTTCTTGACCCGCTTTTTATCTTCGGATTTGGAATGGGTGTGAAGGGAGCTGCAATTGCAACTGTACTGTCCCAGGCAGTGAGTTCGGTCTGGCTTCTGCAGTACTGCCTTAAAGGAAAAGGAGCTGTGCACTTCAAATCCAGAAACTTGAAACCGGATGCTGGCATTATAAAAGAAATAGGAGCTATAGGGCTCGGATCTTTTGTTATGCAGGCCTCGAGCAGTATCATGATGATCTTTGTGTATAATGCCCTTGCAAGCTATGGAGGAGATGTAGCAATTGCTGTTTTTGGCATTATAATAAAGATTAATTCCTTCATCTTCCTGCCTCTCCTGGGTATGGCATTTGGCCTGCAGCCAATTGTAGGGTATAATTACGGAGCAAGGCAGTTCGGAAGGATAGCCGAAGCCGTAAAATTATCTCTTATAGTGACAACGACCTTCGGGCTCCTTGGCTTGATTGTCGTTAATCTCTTCACAGAGCAACTTCTCGGGCTTTTCAGTGCTGATCCAGAATACCTTATAGTTGGAAAAAGGGCTGTATTAATTATGCTACTTGGGATGCCTTTGATAGGTCTGAATGTAGTCGCAATGACCCTTTTCCAGGCTCTGGGTAAAGCCAGGCCCTCTTTCATTCTCTCCCTTAGCCGGCAACTCCTTTTCCTGATCCCCCTTGTTGTCATCCTTCCCGGTTTTTATGGTCTGGATGGAGTCTGGGCAGCTTATCCGATCTCAGATTTTCTGGCATTTTTGCTTTCCGGACTGCTGCTTTTCAGAGTGTACAGGACTTTTAAAGAACGTGCAGTCCCTTCAGGAGTCGGCACAGGGTCAGAAATGGCAGTTCCCGGCGGGTTCGAATAAAATCGGGCACGCTGAGATGAAGACAGAAGTTTGACTCCTGCTCCTTTCCTCTTTTCTCTTCCCTTTTTCCTTTAGATACAGATTCTTTCTTTAAATTCAGGTTAATAGAAATTTTTCAGGATATAGAACAATACTCATGATGGAAAATATTCATTATGGAATAACATCCTTTATGGAACAATATTCAGAATCATTGTTTCAAAAGCAGTTTGAACCTGAGTTACATACTTTTTCTATCAAGCAAATTGAGGTGACATAAAATGAACTGCAGCGAATTGAAAGAGGGTCAGGTTCTTATTTGTGAAGGATGCGGGTTCGAACTTAAGGTAGTAAACGCATGTGGGGAAGCCTGCTGCGCTACAGATGCCTGCTGTACCGGCAATATAACTTGTTGCGGAGAACCAATGAAAATGAAACAATAAGTAAAGCAACAGGGCGCATAAAAAGAAAAAATAAAGGTAAATAGAAAGCCAAAATAAAATAAAATAAAATAAAATAAAATAAAATAAAATAAAAAACGAATGTTAAAGATAGGGCTAGAAGCATAACTTCTGAGGCTTTTTTGAAGCTTGAATCTTTAAAATGTTTTTTCCCTGCTGTTTCTCTATCTTTTTCTTTTTTCAATAATCCCCTGCATCAGCATGATCGCTGCATATGAGCTGAAAAACCAGACTGACAGGGCGATCGCCATGGATAAACCCCACTTATTCAGATGTTCCATGCAAAAAATTGCAGTGAACATGCAGACTGTACAGCCCAGCATCCCTGCACTGGCTCCCAGTGCAATGTCTGCCGCCTGCTCAGAGGTTCCGAAGTGCTCTGCCATTATTACGGCTGCAGACATCAATGCCGGAAAAGCGGCAAAAATCCCTGCAAAGGACTTTGAGGGAAGGTGTTGAAGCAGGATATAACAGGCAGCAACAGCCGTGCCCCCAAAAAGAAACCTTACGCCAAGGTCCCGGATATCCAGTTTCATTAAAAAACTCATGATAAATCTGGTTTTCACCTTCTATTTTTATTTTAGTTTTATCTGTCATCGCTTTTTTTAAGCTACGGTTTCTATATTCTTCAGAATCCGAACCATGTAATGTAAATAAGAGGGGCAAGCATAGCCCAGAAAAGAAGGGAGAGGATAAGGCCTATTTTCCATCCGTATTTAAGGATAAGGTAGCTGGCTGCAAGGGCACAGCAGATATCTGCCGCCATTCCCACAAGTACACCTTTCGAAAGCTGTTCGGAAACAAGAATCAATTCACTGCCTTCGTACTCCGTCCCCAGGCCTACAACTGCTGCAAGATAAACTGCGGGAAAAGCTGCAAAAATTCCTCCAAGCCTACCCCCGAAACTCCGCGCAATCAGTGTGGAAGCTACAACTGTACTCCCGCCAAAAAGGAAACGGAGGAGAATTGGAGAGATATTAATGCTGAACATTACTTGCCGACCTGTATACTGAAACGCCTTCTATCTATGACAGCGCACATATGGAACATCTTTTACACACATTTTTGGAGAAATGAGCCGTTTTAAACCCCTGATTAACTATCAGGCCCGTACTTTTCCCTGATTTCAGATTCTTTTAAGACTGTGAGCCCGAGCTTCTCAAGGATTTCAGAGATTCTGTTCCTGTCATCGCTTTTCATGGATTTCCGGTCAAAATAAGCAAATTCAGCCTTTGACTTCTCAACAGCCTGCCTTATCAGGTCTTCGTCCACGAATTCTAACTGGTATTTGGGGAAGTTGTGTCCAAAAGAGATCGCGGTTTCAAGCAAAAGCCCTGTCTGGCGCATGGCGTAATGCCCGCCTCCGAAACCAAGGGCTACAGGTACTTTTTCAAGGGAGACTGAAAGAATAGCTTTTGCAGCAACTTCCCCGGCTTCGGGATCTATCCACTGTACTTCAGTACTGCCGATCTCCGCATAGATAGAAGGTACTGAGAGTTCTGTCGGGCCGTGGTGGGTCACTTCGAGGGTCACGTCGTACTTCAGCCCTTTTTCTCCTGCAAGTCGTTTCATTTCGCTCAGGATCGATTTCATTGCAGCAGGGGAGGAAACAGCAAGAGACCTGGGGCGGCCTCCGAGCCTTGCTTCATCCGAGGGGTTTCCGGTACAGTGCACGGTTAGGGAATTGATTTCCTCTTTACTCCTGTGTTTGGAGGCAAAAATTATCAGGGAAGCTGGAAATCCTGCATCCTCCAGTTTCCTATCGAGCCCGTCCTGAAAAACGTGGATTTCTTCAATATCTACAAGCCTGAATTTTCCATCCGCGGATTCTCGGGCTGCCGAAAATCCGGATTCAGGCGGAAGTTCGAGTTTTTTCCATTCTCTCAGGTTCAAAAGATGAGTTTTGATGTTCTGGCTGGCAAGGTCAGGGGCAGAACAGATAATGGTGATTTTTGAATTATTCACATTTTCTGGATTACTTATATCTGTCATTGTCGGATCAGTCCGGTTTTCTTCTGAATTTATCCTGAATTTTTCTGGAACTTTCGTACAGAAACAGTTGTGCCTTTAAAATTCGTAAAGATAGATAAAACCAACCCCAAAAATAGAACAAATCGACTGGAACAATGCAACCACGCCATATAAAAAATTATGAAAAGACGGGTCAACCAATCAAATAATGAGGCTTATAATTCTGCTCCGCATCGCTTACAGAATTTAGCGTCGATGTCGTGTCCTTCAAAACTGCAATTTTGACACACCCTTCCTTTAGAGTATCTGCTTGCATATGTAATCTCGGATGTGACAATACCAGTTGGAACCGCTATGATGCTATAACCTATTATCATGATAACTGACGCCAGTGCCTGTCCGAGGTTCGTCTCAGGAACTATATCCCCGTATCCTACGGTTGTAAGTGTTATAATTGCCCAGTAAATGCTCCTGGGTATACTGGTAAACCCGTTATCTGTACCTTCAATAACGTACATCAGGGAGCCCATTATTATCACCAGATTCGAAACAGTAAATAGGAATAGGGTTATCTTCCGCCGGCTTGCACGCAAAGCTTTTATCAATAAATCAGCTTCACCAAGATACTGGGCAAGTTTGAGCACCCTGAAAATCCTGAGTAACCGTAAACTCCGGATCACCAGCAGAAACTCGCTGCCTGGCAACAGCAGGCTAAAATATGTTGGGAGAATTGCTATCAAATCTACGATACCAAAGAAACTTCTGGCATATCGGGAGGGCCGACCAACACAGATCAAGCGCAAAAAATACTCTATTGTAAATAGTATCGTGAATGCCAATTCCAGAAAATTGAACAGGTTCCCATATAAAGCCTCGATACTGCGTACGCTATCAAGCATAACGACAATAACACTCAGCAGGATGGTAAGGATCAGGACTTCATCAAAAAGCTTTCCAGCGGGTGTGTCTGCTTCAAATATGATAGTATATAAAGTATTTCGCCAACTATCATCAGGTGGCCTATTTTGGGGTTTATTTTCTAATGAAGCAGCCATAGTTAACATCCACGCAGCAAGCGTTTGATTTGCAATCTAAGTTTCCGAAGATGTGGTTATGACGCAGCATCTTACAAAACAGCCACTTCAATCTATGTTTCAAAAGGTAATAAGTATTTTCTTGCAGTAGCTAATATTATAGTACTGTGATTCCAAAGTATATTCACAATCCTGAATTTTGAATAGACCTATAGGTCAACGAATTTCCCACTACTGAACAAGGGGCTTGTTTTGGAATCGATGCAATAGTTAAATAATGAGTCTTTGATCCGTTCTCATAATTTGGAACAACTCGAATTTCCTTTTTTCTTCTTTTTCTTAACTCGAATTTCCTTTTTTCTTCTTTTTCTTTTTTGTGGGTTTTTCTGTTCTGTCATTATCCCTTAAAGGAAAAGTTACCTGAATGAAACATATTTATTAATAAACGAAAGTGATATATTATCCTGTACTTATATAATATCTCGAGCAACTTGAGTTCATGATTATTTCCAGTTTTGTTTGAAAAAATGTGTTTAGAGATGTTCTTATGAATAGCAACATAGCACTGAAAAGTCTTGGCACTGGACTGACAGTCATTGGATTCGTCTTGCTGCTGGGATATGGCCTTTATAACTTTTTCACCTTGGAGTCCAGCCCGGTACTTAAAGTGTCTATAGGAGCAATTGTAGCAGGTATAGCAATAGTTTTATTGATTTTAATAAAGGAAAAATTGAGTGTTGAGGATAAAGAAACTGAAAGAAAATACTAGGTGAGAACATGATAATTGCAACCACGGATACAATAGCAGGAAAGGAGATTACACAAACCCTTGGAATGGCTCGCGGCAGTACTATTCAGGCCAAGCATATTGGCAAGGATATCATGTCAGGGCTGCGCAGTGTCGTAGGGGGCGAACTGACAGAATACTCCGAGATGCTTGAAGAAGCAAGGGAGAAGGCAATCAACCGTATGGTGGAGGATGCCGAGAAGATGAGGGCTGATGCCGTGGTAAATGTAAGGTTCATGACTTCCATGGTAATGGCAGGGGCAGCCGAGATACTTGCATACGGAACAGCTGTTAAGATAAGGAATAAGGAATAATCAAGGATAAGTGATCAAGTCAGGGAGTATTCAGTGCTGTGCAGGTATGATATCTCGACCTGTTCATCCCGTTCAATTTTTGCAGTATAGTGGCAGTTATCTGCTGTTTTGATTTATCCTTTTTACTTCCTGCTCATCTTTCTAATTTTTATTCAAGGAAAACCGGATTTCTTTCGAGACAAAAACGACGATTCAATAAGGTTAATTCCGGTTGGTTTGGTTTTAGTTCAGGAACAGTTTGGGAAACTATTTAAGATCGTCCCGGTCTGAGTTAGGGAATTCTCAACCCAGCAGCTGTTTTCTTTTAGCCAAAATATCATCGGATCTCTTTTTGTGTTTCGGGCAGAATCTCAAATACCATCAACATGTTAGAAAAATTGCAAAATTAAGGAAAAAATTCGTTTTTTGCAGGGCCTCGTCCTCTGAGAGCAGGAGACCCTGCGTTTTTTTCCGGTAGGAAAAAAGAAAAAAAGAGTTGTTTAAAGTCGTTACGATATCATCCGACGTGGATGTAAGAGTTCACAAGTTTCCTGATTTCTTCGTTCTTGCCGTAGAGTCTCTCACTGAGTTTGTTGTCGTCAAGACCTTCAAGGTATTTTACGGTGTCGTTAATCATACCTTCGGTGAAAACATCGTACTCTATGAAAACATCCTTCAGTTTCTTCAGGGCCTGAGCGGACTCGTAGCAGGAAGCAGGAAGGTGTTCAAGCTGGGCGAGCCTGTCCTTGTGCTCTTCCTTGAAAATGTTGACACCGATGTAGAGGTCCTTTGCAACCTCAAGAGCGTTGGCCATTTCAAACCCGTGGCGGATACCTACAGCAAAGGCTGCAAGGAGAAGGTAAAGATCAGCCGAAGGGTCTGCAGCACGGAATTCGAAGGTAGATTTGTAGCTGTGGCTCTTGAACTCATCACTGTAATTCGGATTTGCAGTGGCTATCATTCTGCTGGATTCTTCAGCGAACCAGCCAAGGGGCACACGGACCAGAGCAGAGCGGTTCCTGTCTCCCCAGCAGATGTTGGTAGGAGCTTCCTGATGAGGAACAAGGCGCAGGTAGGATGTTGGGATCCTGTTTCCAAAGGCAGTAATTCCGGATGCAATATCAAGGAGACCAGCCATTGCACGCTTTGCAATATCACTGACATTACCGTTCTCGACCATAACGCTCTTTCCGTCTTTCAGGAGCTTCATATGGACGTGCAGCCCGCTTCCGGCTTTTCCGACAGTGATCTTAGGGGCAAAGCTAACAATTACACCGTACTGGTCAGCAAGCATCCTGAGCATCCATTTTGCAATAAGCAGACTGTCTACACTGTTTTCAGGTGTGTCAGTCTCGAATTCGATTTCGTTTTGCTCGTAGTAGTACTTGTCATCAGTGAAGTTCCCGACTTCAGAGTGCCCGTATTTGATTTTTCCGCCAGCTTCGGAAACGTACATCATTGCTTCCTTCCTGAGCTGATCGAATTTGGTAAAGGGATTAGATTCGTGATATCCTCTCTGGTCAACAGCCGGGAAATTCATGTTGACTTCATCTTTATTGGCGATAATGTAGTATTCGAGTTCGCCCATTGCCTGGAGCTCGTAGCCTGTCTTCTCGGTAAGAGTCTGGGTAGCCTTCTTCATGACGGTTTCAGATGCGCTTTTGAGGGGGGTTCCGTCCTTGTCGAAGTAGGAACAGAGGATATCCAGAGTGGGGATTTCTTCAAAAGGATTTATGAAGGCAGTCCTGTATTTAGGGAGGACGTAGAGGTCGCTTGAGTCTGCCTCAATGTACGTAAAAAGGCTTGATCCATCGACTCTCTCACCAGCGGAAAGTAAGTTGTCAAGGTGTTCTTCGTCTCTGATCACGAAGGTGAGGGCTTTAAGTCTTCCATCTCCGCCAACATAGCGGAAATTGAGCATCTTAATACCGTTTTCCTTGATGAATTTTATAATGTCCTCTTTGGTGAATTCGCTTGCTGGTTTATTGAGGTACTGTACCAGTTTGTTCGGATTAAGTTCTATAGATGATGTTTTCATAAGTATCCCTTCTTTTTTGGTTGTAATATTCGAGTATTCAAAGCCTCATTTCAATACCGAATATTTTCAGGCTCTCTTGTTCCCACATTAGTCATAAATTTGTGAATTCTAGCCTGCTAGGAAGAAGATAACTTACTGCTGTCTATATAAACTTTTCTTTTCACCCTGTGCTCCGTAGGAGTAGTACGCTAAAAAATGAAATCGGCAGGCTATACGTTTCGTGTTGCTTAAACACCATTTTTAGAAACGTACCTAATACATATATTGGACGAATACATATAGACAGATTATAAAAACTGTTGGTTGGGAGCTATAATCAGGGTTTTTAATTGCCTGTTTTGCTTCTATTCTACCGACATTGAGAGGGGAACGGAAATATGGAAAATTATAATATTCCTGAAATAGCCCAGAACGTGTTCTGGGTTGGGGCAAAGGACTGGAACCGCAGAATGTTTGATGCTTTGATTCCTCTGCCTCAGGGGACAAGCTATAACGCTTACCTTGTGAAAGGGGAAGAGAAAACAGTTCTCATTGATACCGTGAATCCCGGCTTTGAAGAGGAATTTGAAGAAAAAATAAATCTTGTTTCCAACCTGGAAAAACTGGACTATCTGATCATGAATCATGCAGAACCTGATCATGCCAGTGCAATTCGTTATATCATGGATAGGGCTCCGAACTCCGTGCTTGTCACGACTGAGAGAGGAGTAAAAATGGCAAGCCTCTATCATGAGCTGCCTGAAGGTCGAATAAAGGTTGTTGCCGAAGGAGATAGCCTTGACCTGGGAGGAAAGACTCTCCGCTTTATAGAAGCACCCTGGCTCCACTGGCCTGAAACTATGTTCACATACCTGCCTGAAGATAGGGTCCTTTTCCCGTGTGACTTTTTCGGAGCCCATACTGCCCAGGGGGTGTATGACGAAGACCTGGATGACCTTATTCCTCTGGCAAAACGCTACTATGGTGAGATCATGATGCCTTTCGGGAAAATGGGGGCAAAAGCTCTTGAAAAGATAAAGGATCTTGATATCGAAATTATTGCCCCGAGCCACGGGCCGATTTACAAAAACCCGGAGCGAATACTTGAACCCTACGCGAAATGGACTGCAGGAGAAACTGAAAATAAAGCTCTTATTGTCTATGTGAGCATGTGGGGCTCTACCAGGGAGATGGTCAATACAATCGCAGAGACTCTGCTAAAAGAAGGTGTAGATGTTAGAATGTATGACCTTACAGTCTCAGACATAGGGGATGTTGCCAGAGAACTGGTTGATTCGCGAGCCATTATCCTTGGAGCCCCTACAGTCCTTGCAGGCATGCACCCGCTTGCCCTTTACGGCACTTACCTTGTAAAAGCGCTCAACCCCCCGGCCAGGTATGGAGTTGTTCTCGGGTCATTTGGCTGGGGAGGAGGTGCATTGAGGCAGGCAGGAGATATCCTCACTCCTTCGAAAATGGAGGTTGTGGGAACCCTCCAGGTTAAAGGCAAGCCAAGAATGGAAGACCTGAAAAAAGTTGAGGAGATTGGCATGCAACTTGCTCAAAAAATGAAGGATTAATTCCGACATAGTCTTAAGCTCGTGCCATGGGTCATTCAGAGATTACTCAGAGATCATTCATTCATTCATTCATTCATTTATTCCTGTGAAACTACGTGTTAAAAATCGGTGCTGAGAATTCCGAGTTTGCTGAAATGTTAGCGTTGACGGACAAGCACCATGATTAATTTTTTAAACAATAGCTTTGAGTCTCCATAAATAGAGACTCCAAAAACTGCCCCCCATAAAGGTATAAGGCTCTCAACCCCCGACCACCCCTGCAGAACTGCAGGTAAAACAATACTTAAAAGAGCCATCATTTGAGCGGTCTGGACCCTTAAGGGGTTTAAAGGAATCCCTATCAGATCCCCTTTTGATGTTACTGTTCGCGAATTAAAGATGAGGGGGATAAAGAGGAGAACCGCAGTAAGTATAAAGATTGGCAGCCCTGTACCTTGAATGATGATTTTTTCTCTTTCATTTCCTGAGAAAAAGAGAAATCTGACTGAAAGTGACAAAGCGAGAAATAGGGCCCCTGCAAAAATCTGAGGGCTGCGGTTTGGTTCAGGCAGGAAAGCATCCAGGACAAAAGCCAGAAAGGCAAGGACGCAAAAAATCCAGCCTCCCTGCAGCAAAATCCAGCTTGAAAGAAGGAGTACAACAAGAGAATCCATGGTTCTGGCGGGCAGTCCCTTGCTTCTGTTTATAATACGGATGATCATAAGCTCAAGAAGAAGGGCAAGCAGGAGAGGAGATGAAAAAAACATGAATCCGATACAGCCAGTAAAAGCCGCGACAAAAGCTGAGAGCTCATTGTCAGGATCTATTTCTCTTGCAAAAGCCCAGGCAAAAAATACCGAAATTCCTGCCCTTAACCCTGAATATAGGGCTGGAAAAACATCTTTTCCTGAAGCAAACTGGAAACCTGCCGTTACAAAGAAAAATAACAGGGTAACTACTGTAATTGCCCTGTTTGTTGGGTAGGTAAGGTCTATGGAACGAGTAACTGAACTTAAGCTTTTTGCCTTCATCTTTACTTCCGGAGCTAAACCAGTTTAATTATTATGTTTTTATTGAAATTCAAAAATACATAATAAATGCTGTTTCTTGTGGTATATCATTTTTTAAACTTAAAACCTGGTTAATAGAGCAAAGTACTTTACAATAACCAAGTATGAAAAAATTTTCTGGATAAATAATGTGTGATGAAAAATATGTGTAGTAAAAAAATAATGTGATAAGAAAACATGTGACGAGAAAATAATGTAGAGCGGTTTACGGTATAATCTAATTATACCCTTTCCAGATGACTGAAGGTTTCTTAAAGTTATTCTTATGGTGCTGGGCTTCAGTTAAGGGTGGGGAGTTTTTAATGGAAGAAAAATTCGAATTAAAGAAAGAACTGAGTTTGGTGGAGATCACACTCACAGGAATCGGCAATATCCTCGGAGCCGGGATTTACGTGCTTATGGGAAAGGCTGCGGGGCTTGCAGGCAATTTCGTCTGGTTTTCCTTTCTGTTTGCAGGAGTTACTGCCGCACTTTCTGCTTTCAGCTATATGGAACTTTCTTCCATGTTCCCCAGGGCAGGCGCTGAGTATGAGTTTGTGAAGAGAGCCTTTGGAGAACGTGTGGGCCTATTTGCGGGGCTGCTTGTTGTCTACTTTGTGGTAATAACCAGCTCTGCGGTTGCCCTCGGTTTTGGAAGATACTTCAGTAACCTTTTCGGGTTTGGAAATTTAGGCGGAGTAATAGGTTTGTTTCTTTTTCTCAGCCTTATTATGGTCTACGGGATCAAAGAATCGGCCCGTCTGGCTGTCCTTATTACGTTGATAGAGATTTCAGGGCTTCTGTTAATTATTTACGCTGGGCTCCCTTACTTTGGAACGGTAAATTATTTTGAAGCTCCTGATCTTACAGGGGTATTTGAGTCTTCTGCCCTGATATTTTTTGCGTTTCTCGGTTTTGAGGATATTGTAAGGCTTTCCCAGGAAACGAAAGATGCAGAGAAAACAACTCCCAAAGCCCTGCTTATTGCCATATCAGTCACTGTTTTCCTATATATTTGCGTGGCTGTAGCTGCTGTGAGCGTGCTTGATTTCAGGACCCTTGGAGTTTCGGAAGTCCCGCTCGCAGACGTCGCAGCTGTTGCCTTTGGAAATGACGCTTTTGTCCTTCTGTCCTGGATTGCTCTTTTTTCCACAATGAATACCGTACTTGTGGTTATGCTTGGAGGGTCGAGAATCGTCTACGGTATGGCAGATGCAGGTTCGCTTCCTAAAGCCCTTTCAAGCGTACACCCCCGTTTCCAGACTCCCTGGACTGCAATTTTTGGAATTGCATGCGTTTCAAGCCTTTTTGCCCTTCTAGGAGACATAACAATCGTAGCAAATATTGCGAATTTTATGATCTTTATTGTATTTTTTATGGTCAATATCTCCCTTATAAAACTCCGTTATACTGACCCCGGAAGAGAACGACCTTTCAGGGTTCCCTTTAGCATCGGCCGTTTGCCCCTTTTTCCATCTCTTGGCGCCTTATCTGCTGTTTTTCTTTTTTCCCAGATCAGCATGGAAATCATGGTTTACGGTTTTTCCCTTGTAGCAATAGGCATACTTATAGTGCTGCTCAGAACAAGAAAAAAGCCTGCTGAAGCCTCAGGTATCTGATCTGTTTGAGCTCTAAATAACTTTCTCCGAATAACTGGTAATTCTCAGTTACTTGATGGCTTATTCAGACATATACAAGATACCATTTTCCGGCTTTATTTCCCTTTACAAGAACCCTGCAACCGGTTCTGCCCGGATAAAAAAATATGGAAAAGGATCTACAATACCCGCTTATCCGAAACAGTTCAATATTTCTCATAATCCGTGTCTTATTTCAATTCACAGATTATAGAGTCCTACGCCAGCCTGTCTGACAGCACATCAAAAGAGAAAAGAAAAAAGACTTGATAAAGTGGCGGAGGACTTAAAAAATACCTTCATTCATTATTACAATCTATGCTCAAATTTAGTCCTCCTGAGCAAAGCCCACTGCTGTTAATCTATAAATTAGTCTATAAATTAGTCTATAAATTAGTCTATAAATCAGTCCTCTTGAACGAAACAAGGAGCGAAAGGACCGCGTACTCCCGAGTCGCAATTCGGGCGAGGCGCAATTCGGGGCGAAGAGGACCTCGTGCTGTTGTACTTGCAGTGCAACTCCCTGGAAATCTTCGATTTCCTGTGATCCCGAAGCGAAACTCGGGAAGTAAAATCTGTTATTTTTATAAATTAGTCTGCTTGAGCGAGCGAAGCGAGTGAAACAGACCTCGTGCTCCCGAAGCGAAACTCGGGAAGCGAAACTCGGATGGCGCAACTAGGGCGAATCTTAATTCAGGGTTTAGTAAGTTACTTTTCATTGCAGCTTTCTTACAATTAATTCTGCACTGGCATAAAGATTATTTAGAGAGTAAGTTCAAAAAACAGCATGTAAGCTAATTAAAGATCTGGCTTTTTATGACCTTACAAATGTTATAGATATCTAAAAACCCCCTGATTTGCATTTATTCGCTAAAAAACGGCTCTTTAGCTTTATTCTATACTAAAGCCCTTTTTTCAGGTTTAAACGGCGTCTGTATTTTTTAGGGGCAGATTAACGTTTCTGGAACTTTCTATGGCAATATATTAGCTTTTAGTGCTTTTAATGAGAAAAAAGAGCTAATATAAATCTTTAATAGCTTAAAAAAGCTTAATGAAACTTTTTTTTAAAATCAGACGATTTATATTGAATATTTTTGGATTTTAGTTGTTTTTGGATCTTGATATTCAACAAGAATTAATTTTATATACATAAAACCCTATTTGATTCGTTTTATTTCAGGGATTATCTATATTATTAATTATAAATTCTCCCATTAAAATAAATCCGTAATGTACTAAAAATTTATAAACAGAACTACCTAAATATAAATCAGAACTATCGTTAGTTTTGGTTACCAATTAATCAGGTTAAAAAAGGGAGTAGATATGAGAAAAGAGCCTTATGAGTTCCCGCTGGAAGATTATATTTCAAGAGAGGAGTTTAATAAAATTAAAAAATTCTCGCGGGATAAAGAAACACCGTTTTTGATCGTTGATCTTCAAAAGATAGAGCGAAGTTACGACGAACTGGTAGAGCATATGCCTTTTGCAAAAATTCATTATGCTGTTAAGGCTAATCCTATGGATAAGGTAGTGCTCGCCCTGAAGAAAAAAGGTTCCAGTTTTGATGTGGCAACGGTCTACGAACTTGATCAACTGCTAAGGCTCGGGGTAGAGCCTGAGAGGATAAGTTACGGCAATACGATCAAAAAAGAAATGGACATAGCTTATGCCTATGAGAACGGAGTAAGGCTCTTTGTTACGGATTCTGAGAGTGATTTAAAGAAGCTGTCAAGAAGAGCTCCGGGTTCCAGGGTTTTTTTTAGGATCCTTACAGAAAGTGACGGCGCTGACTGGCCACTTTCCAGAAAATTCGGCTCCCACCCTGACCTGATATACAAATTGATTCTAAAAGCCGAAAAGCTTGGGCTTGAGCCTTATGGACTTTCTTTTCACGTAGGTTCCCAGCAAAGGGATATCGGGCAATGGGACAATGCAATTTCCAAGTGCAAATATCTTTTTGAAGCAGTGGCTGAAAAAGGAATCCGGCTGAAAATGATCAACCTTGGTGGGGGTTTTCCTGCAAAATACCAGGCTCAGGCTCATGACCTTGAGACATATGCCCGGGAAATCCGCCGCTTTCTACATGATGACTTCGGAGAAGAGCTTCCTGAGATCCTTATCGAGCCAGGTCGGTCTCTGGTCGCCGATGCCGGCATAATCGTAAGCGAAGTTGTTATGATCTCTAAAAAAGCCAGGTTTAACCAGTACAAATGGGTCTATCTAGATATCGGAAAGTTCGGCGGGCTTATAGAAACCCTTGACGAGTGCATAAAATATCCGATTTTCTGTGATAAAAAAGGCTGTGCAGAAGAGGTCATCCTTGCAGGTCCCACGTGCGACAGCATGGACATCCTTTATGAGCACCATAAGTATTCCTTTCCCCATACAATGAGAGAAGGCAATCGTGTATATATCTTCACAACCGGAGCTTACACCCAGAGTTATAGTTCCGTGAATTTTAACGGTTTTCCGCCTCTCAAATCCTACATTATCTGAAGGGCATCTGCCCTTTCTGTTTTTTAATTTTTCAAAGCAAGTCGGGAACCATTTATGTGAAAACAGGCTGCTAGATTAAAGTAATTAAATAAACTAAGTAATTAAATAAACTAAGTAATTAAATAAACTAAGTAATTAAATAAACTAAGTAATTAAATAAACTAAGTAATTAAATAAACTGCAATCTGCCTATAAAATGATGCAAACTCTTTAAATTATATTTGCAAATTATTTGCAAAAATACTTTTTTATTATATTTGCATTAAAATTTTCAATGACATTAAAAGTTTAATCATAACAGAAATGTATAGTCAATTTGAAAATTTGAATTAAAAAAGGTTTTTTAGGTCGATTATGATATATATTACCGGATCGTTATAAAAGATAGTAGATTGAGAGTAATAGGGTTTCCTCTCAATCCAGGGTTGGATCGCAGGTAGGGACCTCGAGAATAGGGACTCGAACCCTACCATCTACTTCTAAATTAATAATTGATTTTTAACTTAATTCTCAAAACGTAATTACTTTCAAATTAATTTTCAGTAAGCCTAATTCTTTTTTATAATGTCTTTATTTTAAATAAACCTTATGACCGTTTCTAAATTACTAAATTCCTAAATTTATTGTATATTATGTCCATGAAATCCATGTAATGATATATATGAATTCTTTTTTGCCAGGTTATTAAAATTACCTGTCTCGATGTCTGCTCTATCAATTTTGTATTTCCTGATTAAAAAATAAAAATGAATATTTCTCATGTCTGGTAATGGCAGTATAAATTTCCATGTTTAATTATTTTAATCACAGTGAAGATAGAATACAAAATCAGCTGGATATAATATGGCATTCAATTAAACATATTAAACTATACTAAAACGAGAGTTTTTCCAGAAAAATAAATATCATTCTACTTAGAGCCTATCCGAAAAGTCAGTAATGCATGTTGAAAAGTCACAATAGGTCTATAATGTCAGAGTATCCGTTCCGGTTTTGCATATTGCATATTGTAAAAGTTATAGCAGGTAACCACTTTTCGGATAGGCTCTTAAGCAAAAGATATTTGCCCTGTTTAAGCAAGGTATATTTACCCGTTTTTTACGCTGTTGAAAATTTGTTTGTGATAGAAATTTTTAACGAGTTCAAAAAAACATTTCATAACGGATTTTTTTAATCGGTTATGATATATATGTCCACCTGATTATAAAACAAATGTAGATTGAGAGTAATAGGGTTTCCTCTCAGTCCAGGGTTGGATCGCAGGTAGGGACCTCGAGAATAGGGACTCGAACCCTACCAACTACTTCTGGATCAAATAATCATTTTTTAACATTAATTATCCTTTAACTACTATTTCCTATTTTATTAAAAAATGTCTTTTATCGAACATTTACTTTTCAATTATTTTTATATATCGTCAATTCTTTTTTATAATGTTCCGAAGTTAGATAAAGGTTATGATTGCTATCATACTATAAAATTCAGGTGCATTAGACATACTTGACAACAGAGGTGCTGGATAATCCAATAGTTAGTATATTTAATTTGAATTTAGTCAATAATCCTGGAGTTTGTTTCTTTCAGGTGCCTTAATGCCTTAATATAACTTTACACAGGTAAGGGACAGGTAAAATACAAAAAATTATGTTCAGGCTCGACAAAACCGTTCTGGTCTGGATAGAAAATTGGCTAAATTACGAAAATTCCTCGAGCCTGCTCGTTTCCTTCAGGAATTATTTCCTTCAGGAATTATTTCCTTCAGGAATTATTTCCTTTAAAGTAAACTATATAGGAATATTTTCTTTTACTTTTGCAGGACATATGTAAGGAAGGCTATGTAACTCACTTTTTAGCAAAGGCAAGAATTAGTGATGCAAATTATGCCGTTCCAACCGTTCTGCATATACTTTTTTTCCGATTACTCATCATCCAGCGTCCTCAAGAAGGCAACAATTGCTTTTTCTTCGGCATCACTAAGTTCGAGGTTGCCCAGTTCTTCGGTATTAACGTTCGCAGCAACTTCAGGAGCTGGCCATCCCTCTGACTCCACATCTCTCGTATTATAGAAGCGTACAAGTTCTTCGAGACTATCGAAATATCCATTATGCGTATAAGGGGCCGTTTTCCCAATGTTTCGCAGAGTAGGGACTTTCATTTTTCCCTCTTCATTCTCTGGAGTAACTATCTCAGTACGGCCGTTGCCACCCAGCCCAAGGTCTATATATGCACTCTTCTGAGGGTTGAATGCTTTTGGCAAACTATAAAACAGGTTATCTGGATTTCTGGGCACACCCAGGTTGTCATACGTGAAGTCCGTAAATACCGGTTCATTCCCACTGCTTGGATGGCACTCTGAACACAGGGCTTTTTCATTAAATAGATCAAGTCCCAATTTTTCTTCTTCTGATAGGGTGTACTCTCCTGCAAGATATTTATCGTATCTGGAACTGAACTTATTTACTTCCGCAGAACTTTCGTAAGCTGCAATCGCTTCAGCTGTATAATCATAAGCTGTATCTACATTATCCAGGGCACCCGGTCCGTAGACTTCTTCAAAGAGACCTGCATAATCTGAAATCCGGATGTTCTGGATTACAGTTATTTTATTCGGGTTATGCATTTCCAGAGGGTTCAGGAATGGGCCTTTCGCCTGCTCGATCAGATTGTCTGCCCTGCCGTCCCAGAACTGGCCTCCAGAATAGAGTATCTGGCCCTCGTCATCATATGTATAACTGAAATCCGGGCTATAAGACGCATATGCGGCACTTGGTGAGTTTCGATTTCCGAACATGTTTGGCAGTACTCCCTGTGAAACTGGAAGATTTTGATGAGGCTCAGCAAAACCAAATTCAGGATCATGGCAACTTGCACAGGACTGCCCCCTGGGTGTTGATAGCTCTGTATCAAAGTATAGAAGCTTCCCTAGTTCCTCTTCCGGACTCAGTTGAACTTCTTCTGCTGAAGCAGTTGCAACTAATGCTGTTAAAAACAACATTAAAATTAATGTTGTTATCCCAACCCATGTTATCTTAATCAATATAAATCCCTCTTTTGTTATTTCCGTAGAAATTTCCCGGAGAAAAAACTGAGAATGAGGATTTGCTCTCTATGATTATGTCCTGAGTTCCATGTAATTATGCCCGGATTTGCCCTTATCACTGATTATATCCACCGGTTCCATAACATGTACTAACTTTACACTATAACTGCAATTAAAAAAATATCGGTAATCCTCAAGCTCCTTCATTCCCCAGATAGATCTGATACAGCGATCAGGCCATATAAAATCTATATTAAATAGCATATTTTTCATATTTAATAATATCGGAAATTCTAATATAAGTTAGGCTCGAAAACTTTGGATTAAAAACTTAATATTTATAAAGATAATATAATAATCAAAGATAATATAATAATCCTATTTTTATAATTAAATCAGGATTATAGCGAGATTAAAAATTTAATCATAACAAAAGTGTATATCCAATTTAACAATTTGAATTAAAAAAAGTTTTTTGGGCCGGTTAGGATATATTACCGGATCGTTATAAAAGATAGTAGATTGAGAGTATTAGGGTTTCCTCTCAATCCAGGGTTGGATCGCAGGTAGGGACATCGAGAATAGGGACTCGAACTCTACCATCTACTTCTAAACTAATTTTGAGATTGAATCTCACTTTTTTATAATGTCTTTATTTTTAATAAACCTTATCATTCCACATTAGTTTATACTAACCTGATTATTGTATCTAGCTGAACGGATATTCATGGCGAATATGTTAAAAGAAGCTACCTCAAAGATTACAGATTCTCTGAGTTTGCCTCTCACCCAAACGTCTAAGAATAAAAGTTCTCACTCTTGAGGTCCTGTTTCTGGGTTTGTTACTTTCCAGGAGAAATTGCGAATCGATTAAAGGAGATCTTTGTAGATATAAACTAAATTAATACATTGAAATTTATAATAATTAATGGAAAAGATTTCAATGCCATTAAAAGTTTTAGTGACGATAAAAATATGTAATCCAGATAAATTTAAGATTACAAAAACTTTTTTGAATCGGTTATGATATATATCTCCATGCCATTATGAGTGTGTAGATTGAGAGTAATAGGGTTTCCTCTCAATCCAGGGTTGGATCGCAGGTAGGGATCTCGAGAATAGGGACTCGAACCCTACCATCTACTTCTAAATTAATAATTGATTTTTAACTTAATTCTCAAACACAATTACTTTCAAATTAATTTTCAGTAAGCCTAACTCTTTTTTATAATGTCTTTATTTTAAATAAACCTTATGACCGTTCCTAAATCTCTGATTTTCTTTAATTAGTGCATCCGCAGCTGTAAGCAATCCTTTATTTCAGCATGGGGCTTTTCAGCATGGGGCTTTTCAGCTGCAACTTTCCAGCTGTAACTTTCCAGCTATGGCTCCTATTAAGACTCTGCCCTGTGTAAAGAGAAGATAAAAAAGCATGCAACACAAGTTGATTAAAGAACGGCAAAGTCAAGCTGGAGAGGTGATGAATTGAGTTTTGCCGTTCTACATAAATTACGACTTTTCACAACTATTTTAATGTTTCCTTCGGCTTTATTGTTGGCAGGAAGATTAAGTATTAAGTTAAAAAGTCAAATGAAAAGAGTCAGATTAAAATACAAATAGTCTCCAATAAATCCAATATATTTATATAAGGAAAAGCCTGCTCTTTAAAAATCCAGATCGGTAAGTCTGAAAAAAGTATTTACAGGCGAGTTAGAACCTCTCCTTTCGCCTGTTGTGGTTTATACTGAAATCCAGTTAATTTCATACCTTAAAGTTCTCTCTTGCCCATTTTGCACCGGCTTCAAGCACCTGTTGATTGAACTCAATGACTTTGGGTTTGCCTGCGAAATTTTCGGCAAGAGCTTCTTTGAAGGCTTCTTCTTCAAGTCCGGTTGCATTTAGCCCCAGCAAAGCACCGAGCATAAAGGAATTTGCAGCTCTCTCATCGCCTGCTTCCTTGGCTTTTTCGGTTGCCGGAACCGCAACGGCTTTTACGCCTGCTGGAGTCTCGGCTTCGCCTATGGTCGAGTCATAGAGGATAAAACCTCCTTTTCTTACCGCTCCTTCAAACCTTTCAAGGGAAGGACGATTCATGGCTACAAGGATGTCAGGGGTATAGACTGTAGGAGAGCCTATGGACTGACCTGAAATCACGACCGAACAGTTCGAGGTTCCTCCGCGCTGTTCCGGGCCGTATGAAGGGAACCATGAAGCATTGAGGTTTGCTTTTACTCCTGCCTGTGCAAGGATAATGCCCATGCTCAGGACTCCCTGCCCTCCGAAACCTGCAATCTTGGTCTGGATCGGGGCAAAGTCGGTCCTGGAAGGTTTTTCCTCAGCTCCGGATTCAATCCCGTAAAGTTTTTCCAGGGCTTCCGTTGTGAAGTCGCTTACGCCCCTGTGAAGGATTTCGGCTTCTGCAGAGTTATCCCTGAAGTTCTTAAGCGGGAATTCCGATTCCATTTCTTCGTTAATGAACTTTACAGCCTGTTCGGCATCCATCCTCAAATTTGTCGGGCAGGCGGCAAGGACTTCCACAAAGGCATAGCCTTTGCCATCGCGCTGGATCTCCATCGCTTTCCTGATAGCTTTTCTGGCTTTCCTTATATGAGAGATATCCGAAACCGAAACCCTTTCGATGAATACAGGAGCTTTCAGGTTGGATATGAGTTCACACATGTGCAGCGGGTAGCCTGCAAAACGGGGGTCACGGCCTTCAGGAGTCGTAGTTGTCTTTTCCCCTATAAGGGTCGTAGGAGCCATCTGTCCGCCTGTCATACCGTACACGGTATTATTTACGAAAAAGACTGCCAGTTTTTCCCCCCTGTTTGCTGCCTGCAGAGTCTCGTTCAGGCCGATTGAAGCAAGGTCTCCGTCACCCTGGTAGGAGATGACCACAGCATTTTCTTCAGCCCTTGAGACGCCTGTCCCAACTGCAGGGGCACGGCCGTGAGCTACCTGGATATTGCCTGCGTCAAAGTAATAATAAGCAAAGACTGCACAGCCCACAGGGCTAATCATAACTGTCCTGTCCTGGATTCCGAGGTCATCAATTGCTTCAGCGATAAGCTTGTGCAAAACCCCGTGTCCGCAGCCTGGGCAGTAGTGAGTGGCAGTTGAGGCTGCTCCTCCTTTGCGCGGATAGTCCGTGTACAGGGCTTTTGGCTTTCTGATAACCTTTTCTCCGTTGGTGATTTCTGCTGCCATTTTCATGCCTCCCCTGCAACTTTTCTGATTTTGTCCATAATCTGGTCGAGGGTTATCAGGTTTCCTCCCATGCGGTTTACCAGTTCCACAGGCCGTGAACAGCTGATAGCAAGTCTAATGTCGTCTATCATCTGCCCGTTGCTCATCTCAACGGAGATGAAAGAGCATCCCTTATCAGCAAGGGTTTTCAACTGCGCTTCAGGGAATGGGAAAAGTGTCTTTGGCCTGAAAAGCCCTACTTTAATTCCTTCCTGCCTGGCAAGATCCACTGCTGACCTGCAGATCCTGCTGCTTATGCCATAAGAGACAAGCACTATTGAGGCATCTTCGGTCATGTGTTCTTCGTAATCTACCTCATTCTGCTTTATCAGCTCGTACTTTGCCTGCAGTTTCTCATTGAACATTCCTAGTTCGTTGAAGTCCAGGAAGATTGAAGTTATAAGATTGGCTCTGGTTTCTGCTGTCCCATTGACCGCCCAGCTGGTGTCGGTTTCCGGGGTAAGGGCTTTATCAGGGAACTCCAGGGACTCGATCATTTGCCCGAGCACTCCGTCAGCAAGCACGACTGCAGGGTTCCTATATTTGAAAGCCAGATCAAAAGCTTTCATGGTAAAGTCACACATTTCCTGCACTGAATTGGGAGCAAGTACAATGGCCCTGTAATTTCCGTGCCCTCCACCTTTTACGACCTGGTTGTAGTCTGCCTGTTCGGGCCCGATGTTTCCAAGCCCTGGACCTGCCCTCATGACATCTATAAGCACACAGGGAAGTTCTGCACCTGCAAGGTAAGAAACTCCCTCCTGCATCAGGCTAATTCCGGGACCTGAAGAGGATGTCATGACCCTGTGCCCGGCCGATGCCCCTCCATAGACCATGTTGATTGCAGCTTCCTCAGATTCAGCCTGAACAAATTTCCTGCCAATTTTCGGGAAGTAACTGGAAGCATCGTGCAGGATCTCACTTGCCGGAGTAATGGGGTATCCAAAGAAACAGTCACAGCCGGCATAGAGTGCGCCGACGATTACTGCAGAGTTACCTTTTACGAGTTGTGTTGCCATCTTTTTTCCTCCTTATCCTGCCTTATTCGGCTTCCTCCTCTTTCAGGGGAATATGGATTTCCAGTGCCAGGGGCTCAGGGCAGGTATAATAGCAGCTTGCACAGCCTGAGCAGCCTTCTCCTTTATACTCTATGTAATGGTAACCCCGCGCGTTCAGGCTCTCACTCATGAAAAGCACTTCCTTCGGGCAGGCAAGAAGACAGCGCCCACATGCCTTGCATTCCAGAATATTGATAACAGGGTACGGTTCTTTTTTATCATTTTTTACCATATAGAATCCTCACGCTATTCTTCCAGTCCCTGTTTTTCTCCGGCCGGTATTATATGGCAGACAGGAGCCTATCATTTTTAAGGGGCTTTCTGAATCCTTATATGCTCTTGAATTCTCTTCTCTTCTTGAACTATAGTATTTCTTGATTTGTAGTATCTCTTGAATTGTAGTATCTCTTGAATTACAGTATCCTTTTGAGAGTAAATCCGAATTATCTCTACCTTAGGCAAACTTTTCAGAAAAAGTTTAAGGTACTTATCTCTTTCCTTTCTTTTTCCTTTTTCGGATTTGATCGAATATATTTGATTGGGTGCAGTACTCTAAAAATCCTGTTACTGAGTCTGGTCTTTATCCCGGATCTCCACCCTGCGGATTTTTCCGCTGATGGTCTTCGGGAGTTCGGGAACGAATTCCACAATCCTGGGATACTTATAAGGAGCCGTGACATTTTTTACATGTTCCTGCAGCTCTTTCTTAATGGCATCGCTTGCAGTATAGTCTTTTGTAAGCACAACGGTGGCTTTGATGACCTGGCCTCTGACTGGGTCGGGAACTCCAGTGATTGCACACTCGAGCACAGCCGGATGCTGGATGAGGGCACTTTCCACTTCAAAGGGCCCAACTTTGTATCCTGAGGTCTTGATGATATCGTCAGCCCTTCCCACAAACCATAGGTACCCGTCTTCATCCATCCAGGCCATATCTCCGGTATGGTAGTAGCCGTCATGCCAGGTTTCTTCTGTCCTTTCAGGGTCTTTTCCATAGTGGACAAAGAGGCCTACTGGTTTTTCGTCCTTTGTGTTGATGACGATTTCCCCTTCCTCTCCTACCTCACAGAGCCTGCCGTCCCTGTCCATGAGTTCAATCTTATATCCAGGGGTGGGTCTTCCGATTGACCCGGGTTTGGGTTCCATCCAGGGAAAAGTCGCAATGGTAACAACGGTTTCAGTCTGCCCGAACCCTTCCATAAGTTTAATCCCTGTAAACTCAAGGAAGCGGTTAAAGACCTCAGGGTTCAGGGGTTCGCCTGCAACAACTGCATACTGCAGAGTACTGAAGTTATAGTGAGTAAGGTCCTCTTTTATCAGGAAGCGATAGATAGTGGGCGGGGCGCAGAAGGTCGTAACCCCATATCTGGAGGCTTTTTCAAGCATGTTTTTGGCTTCAAACCGGTCATAGTCGTAGACAAAAACCGCGCAGCCGGCAATCCACTGCCCGTAAAGCTTACCCCATACACATTTACCCCAGCCGCTGTCTGCAACGGTGTAGTGCAGCCCGTCATCCTCCACATTCTGCCAGTATTTTGCAGTGAGAATATGTCCGAGGGGGTAGGTGTTGTCATGCTCTACCATTTTAGGGAAACCAGCGGTTCCGGAGGAGAAATAGACAAGGCAGATGTCTTCATTCTTTGTCGCAGCCTCGCCTGTGGGGCGTTCGAAAATCGAGGGAACTTCCTCAAGTTCCTTTCTGAAATCAATCCAGCCTTCCCGGGCTTCTACTCCTACCACGGCTTTTTTGAGAGGGATATCCCCACATTCGGCATGGGCTTCATCTACCTGTTCCGGAACGTCATCTTCGGAAATGCAGACAATCATCTTCAACCCGGCTTTTTCAATTCTATATACAATATCCCGGGTTTTCAGCATGTGAGTTGCAGGCACTGCTATTGCTCCGAGCTTGTGTAGCCCCAGGATGCAGTACCAGAATTCGTAACGGCTCTTTAAGGTAAGCATTACATAGTCGCCTTTTCCAATGCCGTGTTTTGCAAAGAAATTTGCAGCCTTATCGCTGTAATACTTCATGTCTTTGAAAGTAAAGCTCCTCTCTTCCCCATTATCATCACACCAGATCATGGCAAGTTTCTCAGGAGAATCTCTTGCATAGGCATCGACCACGTCATAGGCAAAGTTGAAATTTTCAGGGACCAGGATTTTGAAGTTTTCCTGGAAATCCTCGTAGGATTCAAAATCGGTTTTGGAAACAAATTGGCTCAGCAAGGAAGTCATTCTGGACACCCGTTTTATTTGAATTTTTCTATATTCCGATACTTATTCAGGCTTCGAGAGGCTGAATTTAAATTCTAAAAAAACTCTCAGAGTTTTTTCCTTTGTTTCGAATTTTTCCTGTATTCGAGTTTTTTATGCGGATTTTTATGCGAGTTTGCGTGAGTTATTAAGAATGGGTTACTCAGGGTTGCATTTAATCCGGGTTACAAAATAACTGCCAGGAACTTAGCGGGTTCTCCATCCAGAGCTTCCATGGCATGTTCATAATTGGAATCAAAATAAATGGAGTCTCCTTCATTAAGGGTGATTTCATTATTATGGATGTAGACCTTCAGGCTTCCCTCAAGCACATAATTGAATTCCTGCCCCGGATGGGAGTTTGTGTCAGGTTTTGTTCCTTGAGGTTTGGGTTCGACTGTAACAATGAAGAACTCCGCTTTTTTATGAATAAACTTTTCAGCCAGGTTCTGATACCTGTACTGTATTCTTCTCTCAACACTTACTCCTTTTCCGCCCCTTGTAACTGTAAAAATGTTCATGCGAGGCTCTTCTCCTGTCAGAAGAGTAGCCATATCTACCTGCAGCCGGTGTGCAATTTCAAAAAGTATACTTGCCGGAATATCCTCTGTTCCGCTTTCGTATTTCTCGTAGATTTCGGATGAGACCTGAAGATACTCTGCCATTTTTTCAACAGAAATATCTGATAGCTCCCGCAGTTCACGTACGCGGGATGCAATTTCCTTTATTTTTTCCTGCATAATCAAACCTTCTCCAGCTGTATTCATTTAAGAAACCTAACTTGAATATTTACTTAAAAACCTTTGCGCTCCATCCAGGCTTACCTGAACCTGTTAGAAAAAAATTCTTCCAGAACCATTGAGAATTATAATTAATATACATTACCATTCAGAGACTTTGAAACGCATTTGTATTAAAGAAAAATAAAATGCGTAAAAAGAAAGGGAAAAAACGGGAAGAAATACGAAAAGACTGGGAAAGGTGGGAAAGGTGGGAAAGGTGGGAAAGATGGGAAAGATGGGAAAGATGGGAAAGGTGGGAAAGATGGGAAAAAGAGAATGATGAGGTCCGATTTGCGTGTGAATGAATGTGAGAGCATTAATCATGCTGGAAACTTTAATCCCGAAGTAAGCGACTATGTACACTTTCATACATTAGTGTAATCAAAAAACAGGTTCTTCTTTATATATTACTATTTGCCATCTTCTATCTGATTAGATTTTGTATTCACTTTAATTTTTTATTGATTTTAATTTTAATCTCTTTTTTCTAATATTTCTTTAAACCAACAATTTTATATCCTTTCCTTATAAAAACTTATTAAGTAAATTCCTGGATCTATATAGGGGTTAAGATGGCACAAACGCAAACTTTCAGGCGAACCTGCTTTTTACTGGCAATATTAATTTTGATTTCAGTTTCTGAGACTGGAATGGCGTCGGAATTTCGTGTTTGGCCAGGGGAATCCATCCAGGATGCAGTAGACGAATCGTTTCCTGGAGATATTATCCTTGTAGAACCTGGGAAATTTAATGAAAGTATCCACGTTAACAAAGAAAATTTAACTATAAAGTCGGCATCCGGGAATCCTGATGATACCTTTGTTTTGGGGGAGACCCAGGGAAGTTATATTTTTGAAATAGTTACCAGTAATGTAAAGGTCAGCGGTTTTTCGATAGTTGAAGGTAGATGTGGAATTTTCCTTAATAATGCTGAAAACTGCACCATAAGCGGGAACAAAATTTCAAACCAGGAAGCAGGAATTTACCTGTTCAACTCCAGAAATAACCTGTTGAGTAACAATATGATATATTCAAACCTGGACTGTGGTATCAAACTGCTGGCTTCTTCTAATAACGTAATCCACGGCAATTACTTCGACAACGAAGATAATGCCAGGGACTATAAGTTCAACGTCTGGAATGGGAGTACAGGCAATTATTGGAGTGATTATGAAGGAACGGATGAAAACGAAGACGGTATAGGGGATTCTGCATATGCCGTTAACTCTGAAGCCGGAAGTATGGATTACATGCCTTTAATGAAATACGCTCCAGCTCCTCCGATACTGCCTAGAGCGCGTTTCACTTCAGATGTGACAGAAGGCTATGCCCCTTTCTCTGTCAGGTTTAAGGACTTTTCCAAAAATGCCACATCCCGGTTATGGGACTTCGGGGACGGAAAAGTTTCAAGCTATCCGAATCCTGTGCATACTTATTCAAGTGCGGGAGAGTATGTAGTTTCTCTTACTGCCAGCAACAAGAACGGTAGTGATTCAGCATCTATAACCATATATGTTATAAACACCTCAGAAATGTCCGGTCCTATACTTCCTAAAGCTCAATTTATTTATAACACCACAGGCGGACACGTTCCCCTTGTCATAAAATTTGTTGATATTTCCGAGAACGCAGATTGCGTTACGTGGAACTTTGGGGACGGCAAGACATCCTGCTGTTCAGAACCTGAGCATGTTTTCTGTTGTCCCGGAAATTATACTATCTCCCTTGAAGCTATAAATGAAAACGGAACCTCTTCGACATCTGTAGTCATAACCGTCCTGAAAGCTGGCAAGGGAGAGGTTGAGGCTGCCGACGATACAGGGAGTTCGGATGGAACGGAAAACTCTGCAAATGTGGATAGTATCTCAAATAAAAACGACATATCTAGTGCAGAAGAGAACAGAACAGATGCAACAGAAAGTATTGGTGACCCGGAAGTTATTGCTAATACACAAAATACAGGTGGTCTGAAAAACTCCATTACAAGAAACTCCGTTACAATGTATACCAGCAATACTGGTGAACCCACAGATGTCGATAGTATTGATGCAGAAGCAACTGAAAACTCAGAATCAAACTCTAAAATCGAAGGCGAGAAGACAGGTAGTGTAAGGATTATCAACAGAGAGGAACTTGAATCTATAAAAGATTCCGTTGTTTCAACTGCCAGCTCAAAGATTCTTATGGAAACTAGACTTTCCCTGGAAAACGAAACCCTCAAGGTTCAGAAAAATATCGAAGATTTTGTAGATGATCCCTTACCCGGGTCTGCAGGGAATTCCTTGTCCGGGTCTGTAGAGGATTCCTTGCCTGGAATGGAGAAGAGAATCACCCCATGGATTCCATCGTTTATTGGACTTGCCGGGATAGTTTTCATGATTTCCGTGCTGAAAAGAAGCAGAAGGAAACGAGAATGACGTCCCGTGAAGAAAGAAACCTGAGGAAAGGAGCTGACATTATCAACAGCAACCCACGATAAGGGCAACACAGTTATCTTCATGGTTTTTGATTTCTTCGTGCGTGGCGTTTTTTAACCATTTTTTTCCACCGTGAACAGCATGGTCCCCGCATATAAAGAAAATTGTACCTTCTTCTGCATTTTGAAAGATCTCTTCAAGATTTTTATCGATGGCTTTTGCGGCTTTTTTCATTTCTTTCCAGGTCTCTACCCTGTGAGAGTAACGGTCAAGGGCTCTAAGATGTACGGACAGGATATCGGGCTTTTCCCTGAGAGCATGTAAAGCATACTCTGTTATCTGGCGGTCATAATCAAGTATATCTTCGGAGTTAGGAACCCCATAGAAGTCTTTTATTCTACCCCTAAAACTCTCGGCTCCTTCGGACTCTATCACAGCCGAAGCTTTCATTCCTGCCCTGTAAGCCCATTCCATGATGCTTTTCAGCCTTGGATTTTCAGAATCTTTCGCTGTTTGAGCATAGATGTCTGCTGTTGAGTAAATATTATGCTCTTCAGGGAGATAGCCCGTAAAGATTGAAGCGATTGCAGGAGATGTGATAGTTGCCGGAGATCTGCACTTAAACAAAAGACCTTTTTCGACAATTTCATGCAAATTTTTCATTACCGGAGAAAGGTGCCAATAAAGAGAGTAGCCAAGGCTGTCAACTACTATAATTACTGCTCTTTTGCAGCCTCTTTCCTTTGCATAATTTTCGACTTCACGGATTGGCCTTCCCGACGGCGGAACCATAGGAACTTTCAACAATCTCGAGATTGTAGGCGCAATATCAATAGTGCTGCATTCTAAAACTTTCATATCTCTCCCTTGTATTATCTGGTATGACAGTTTATATTCGTTTCCCGAATTGTGCCTCGCCCGAATTGCGCCTCGGGAGTACGCGGTCCTTTTCGCTCCACTCCGTTTCGCTCAAGAGGACTAATTTATGGTTTATAGTAGTGAACTTTACTGAAAATGACTGAATTCTAAATATTTCTAACCAGTACAGCCTATTCACTGTAACTAACTATTTTTGTCACGGCAGAGTTGCGGCTCTGCAGTGCGCTGTCCTTTTCGCTCCACTTCGTTTCGCTCAAGAGGACTAATTTATGAATTTTAGAGTGAGCTTTTCTTAAGAGTCCTGAAAAAGGACTAAATTACAAATATTTCGGACTCGTACAACCTTATTTCTGACTGGTACAACCTTATTTCTGAATGGTACAACCTTATTCACCAAACTTAGTCGTTCCTGTCACGCTCGATGAAGGAGAGTGGCTTTTCCCATAAAAAAGAAGAAAAAGAAGAAAGCAAAGAGATTGTTTTTTTCTGCAAGCTTTTTTCATGTCTATTTTATTTCCTTTTTTTTGACAGGCTGCCAGATAGGCTGATAAAGGCACTTTATAAAGCTGGATTAAATAACGGCTTTCGGGACCAGAAGGATTGTTTCTGGACAATACCGCATTCGGGAGCTGTTTTTTCCCGGTTAACAGATAGATTGCAGTCTAATGAGACGCAAAATAAATGACTATCAAGGCACCATTTTAGATATCAAGGAATAATAGCAATCAGTTAATAAGAGAATATCAAAATACTCTGGATTGGAGGAAATAAGTTTGAGGATAGAATAAAATGGGCGTAAAAAATGAAGAGTTTTCTGAAGAATCTCCTGAAAAATTCCCGGAGGGAGAATTTCCTGAAGAAGGCGAAGAGTTCTCCGAACTTATAAAGTATACAATTCCAGGATATGTTTTAGGACTTCTTGCAGGGATTTTTCTGGACTTTCAGGGCTACCAGCGGAGCCCTGTGGGGCAGTGGCTTGTCAGGACTCTTGCAGGGGAAGGGGAGAGCATTTTTGAAGGGATCTTTTCTATCCGTCAGCGCCTCAGGAAGGCTGAAGGGAGCATGGCAGAAGCCTACGGCTGGGGTAAGTTCTTCGGGATTGCCTTTCCCTGGATAATCGACTTCGGGAGCCGGCTGGCTGGGGTCGATGTTTATGGAGTTGAAGGCTTCTACATTCCATATTTCTATGCCCTCAGTGATCAGATAGGAGCCAATATTTCAGGCATGCTCTTCCTCAAACGTGCCGAAGGGTCATGGAGAGCCGGCTTTTCCAGATATGTCCATCACCCGGTTATGCTGGCAAGTCTTTTTGTAATCACAATTGTCCCGCTTGGATTGCTTGGAGCAAGAATTATGGGTTTCAGCCCTACAACACAGACTTTCACAGCCCTTGAGACTATTGCTGCAAATCTCTGCTGGGTTCCGCCACTCATTGGATGGTTAAATGAGAAGTACCGCTAAATTTCAAGAAAAAATAGCAGTAGTGATCGTAAATTATATATCCGTATAAGGACTACATATGTAGTGATTATACTACATATGGTGCGAGTACGGTCTACTCAGGTAGATCGGGAAAAGAAAGTAAAAAATTGAGGGTGAAAAAATGAAGAAAAGTATAATATCAATTCTCCTGGGCCTACTGCTAATAGGCACATTCGGGGCATTTGTTGTCAGTGCAGTTGCTTCGGATGATGCAAGGAACTACGGCTCTGGACCCATGCACAGGTGGGCTGCCAGATATACAGACTCAGGGTATAGTGCAGGCAATTTCTCTTATTGCCCTTACTACAACGCAGATGAAACCGTAGAACTTGAAGTTGAAACCATAGATGAGGCTTTCGAAATAGCCAGGGCAGAAATTGATGATGACGTTTCCAAGGATGACATATATCAGATGGGCCGCTGGTGGATTGTCTATTATGAGGATGAAAGCGGAGTTTACACGCAGGCAAGAATTGATGCAGTGACCGGTGAGGTATTTACCGGATACAGCGTTCCTGCAGGACCTCAGACAAGCGGCAGGTTTGCCCGTGGTTCCGGATATGCTCGAGGCCCCGGATACTGTATGGGATATGGCAACTAAACTCCGACCATAAACCATCCTTTTTTATTTGTTTTAACCTCTCAGGTTTAACCCCTCAGGTTGCTCCTTAAGTTTTTCGTATATTTATATTCATCTTTATATATCAGACTCCCTCTAGCGGACATTTTTTATAATTATGGTTGAAATCAGTATCTGAGGAGAATCGATAGAATAAGGAAAAAAGTATGAAAAACGGATAAGAATTAACGGATAAGAAAACAGATAAGAAAACAGATAAGAAAACGGATAAGAAACGGATAAAATAAAAAATCTGGTTTCCGCGAGGTGAATGGTTTGAATGGTATGGGGTACGGCATGGGGTATGGCTCTTTCTGGGGCTTTTTCCTGAACCTTCTTGTTATCCTTCTCATTGTAGGCGTAGTCATAGTAATGCTTAATAGGGCAGGTTATACGGCTCCCAAAGATAACGAGCGGCTTGTTAAGATTGAAAAAGACATTGAAGAAATCAAAAAAACAGTTGAAGATATAAAATCCAAACTGGAAGAAATCTGAAACTTAATATCCTTGAAATGACTTCCAGGATTATTCCAGATCAGGAAATTATATAATAATGAGGGTGCACCAGGTGGAAAAATCACTTCAGCAAATAGTGGAAATTGGCGAAGCCCTCTCCCATCCTGTAAGGCTAAAACTACTTTACCTGCTGGCTGAGAGAGAGAGGTATGTATACGAGCTCGCCAAGGATCTGGACCTCTCGAGACAGGTAGTAAACCTGCATTTAAAACGCCTGGAAAAAGCCGGATTTGTTGAAAGCGACCTCAGGCTCGAAGACGATGATATGCGAGCAAAGAAGTTTTTCAAGCTTAAAGAATTTGATGTTTCTCTCTCAATGGATGATATAAAGAAGCTTTTCGAATGAATTTTCAAAACATCTGCATTGAACTTAGCTGAAAGCAGTTACACTGGCCCTCTTGATATTGACTTACTTTATTCTGTAGGCCCATTTTACACTTCTTGATTTTTTTACACCGTGTGCCTCCGGGTTAATTGGCTTGCATTCTTTTAAACATCGTAAGTATTTTCCTCTATAACTGCTTCTGTCGTTGCGGGCTGCTTGACTTCCTTCTGTCGTTGCAGGCTGCTTGATTTCCTTCTATGATAGGTGAACTACCCCTCCCTAAAGCTCTGGCCTAATGGCTCAAGCTTTTGAGGGAGGTGCTTCCTGCTTCATTCTCCAGAGCAACCTCTGCGAGTCCACAGGCTCTACCTCTTGTCCCAAGAGTGCAAATTTTTTGATGTTAATAGCGGAATTAACCACGATCGTGGTTAATTCCGCAATCGGGACACTGCCACTCTCTTATTTTTTCAGTTAGATCTTGATATTTGTATCCACAAACGTTACAGGTCTTTGATGAAGTTTTCATGACACTAGTATTGCGATTCCGAAGTATGTTCACAAAAGTTGAAGTTTGAATATATACAATGGTCACCAATTTTTCCACTAAATAAGGGATTTATTTTGGAATCGAAGCACTAGAAAATAGATAAATTAGAGAATAAATAAACTAGAGAATAGATAAACTAGAGAATAGATAAACTAGAGAATGGATTAACTGGAGAATGTAAAGAATGGAATAAGCGAGAGAAATGAAAGAAACAAAAAGCATGAAAAAAGAAGTAAAAAGCGAGAAAAGAGAACAGCCTCAGGGAAGATGGATGCCTGCCGGAATTGGAGCTGGTGTGACACTCGGGATATTGTTTGGGAACTTTGTCCTTGGTCCTGCAATGGGTTCCCAGGTTACAGGACTGGTTCTCGGGATGTCAATGGGAGCTGGTGCAGGGCTGGTCATGGGATTGTCACTGGGCTCGAGATCGAACTCGGAATCCGTATCTGAGAAAAAGAAGAGCTAAACCGTTGTGAGGTTCATTTTCTAACAGATTTGCTTTTTGAGGTATATTTGTTTATTTTCCGCATTCTCAGCTGCTTTCCTTGTTGAGTCTTCCTTCATTTCAGTAATTTGTCTCGTTTTTTCTCATATTTTTCCTCTTACTTTCATCTTATTTTCATCCTATCAGTTTCTCTTTTGAAATGATCTGTAATTTTTGAAATCTAAAACTGTTTTTCGACCCGATAATTTAAAATGATTATTGTCAATATCTTACTACTAACAGTTATTTTTCAATGTTTGATTTATGCTTTATTCGAAATTTTTTAATTCCTTTCTCCTCTTTCTAATACTATTATTCGATATGCTTTTCTTTTCCATTCGTATTTTTATTAATCTATTTTTCGCTTTTTCTTTTCAGTTCATCGTATCATTTTTTATGTTTTTATGTACAAACATTTATTTTTATCGCTTCTCCTACCTTACCTCGCTTGATTTTTATCCTACCGAACTTATTTTATTAGGAAAACGGTGTCGTTCAATCCAACTGACTGTTTTATTTTGCGTTATAAAGGGATAAGGTGTTATATGATTATTGTAATATTATACTGGTTCTCTTATGCACTATTCAAACACTAATGTTATGTCAAATAGTCTTACGCACTATTCACTCACTAATATATTCAATTAAACGTAAAACTATACTCCGGATGTTACACTGACAATCCCCCTATCTAAAACACTCACTTTTCTGAGGTGCCGGATATATGGACTTTGATGCTATTGATGACTTTATGTACGAGGTAATAGGAATAATCGGATCTGACCAGAAAAACCTATCCTGCGCAGCCGATTTTGCTCTGGAAAGCTCAAAAGAAAAATCTTTTCCCCCAAAACTCTTGCTTGACCTTTCTAACGCATGCAGGCAGCAAAAAATGCATCTGGAAGAATATGTTTTTGCAAAAGTCTGCTTAATGCAGGCTTCCGGAAAGCTCCGTGAAGATTCCTGCTATGCACTCGGTACTGCAGCACACGTACTGGGCTTTTCCCCCGAAGCCGAAGCAAGCTATTGCGAAGTTCTGAACGAAAACCCTGAAAATGCAGATGTAAGGTGCGCTTACGCTGAACTTCTCTTAGAGCTCGGAAGGATTCAGGAAGCAGAAAATGAATATAAAACCGTACTTAGAACCTCTCCTGAAAATGTAAAGGCAAATGCCGGGTACGCTTATCTTCTGGCTGAATACGGATATTTGACAGAGGCAGAGGAATGTTACTCGAGAGCACTTGATGGTAACCCGGATTATGTCCCTGCAAGAGGTGGGTATGCAAACCTGCTTTTTGAGCTTGGAAGGCTCAGAGATGCCGAGAAAGAGTACAGGCTTGCAATGAAACTTGACCCTGAAGACCCGAGCCTCCACCACAACTTTGGCGTTTTGCTCTCCTTCCTGGGCCGCTCTTCAGAAGCTGAAGTTGAGTACAGGACGGCTCTTTCCCTTAACCCCAGGCACAGGAGAACTCTTTTCAACTACGGGAACCTTCTTGCAAGGGAAGGCAGAGTTTCAGAAGCTGAAGAACAGTACATGGAAGCCCTTGCCCTTGACCAGAACGATGCAAAAGTCCATTCCAATTATGCAAATCTCCTTGCCCGCTTCGGAAGAAGGTATGAAGCTGAAATGGAATACAAAAAAGCTCTCAGTCTTGACCCGGAAAGCGCTGAAGGACATTACAGCTACGGAAACCTTCTTTCGGAACTTGGGCGCTTACCCGAAGCAGAGGAAGAATACAAAAAAGCACTTGTCCTCAATCCTTATTATCCTCCGCTCCACTACAGCTACGGACTGCTTTTGAGAAAAATGAGGCGTTTTGACGAAGCTAAAATGCAGTATATGAAAGCAATGCAGCTCGATCCGGATATAGGGAGCAAAATGACAGAAACCTGGATTATTCTGGACTAAGGAGTTAACCAGAATATATAATCTAAAAATTAACAGCAATGCAATCAATCAAAGGTTTAACCGGCAAGTACAATCCATAGTCCGAATCCACAAATCTAACTGAAAAATCCAGGCATTCAAAAGCATCTCTTGATATCCTGGAAAACATATGTCCACGGCATCAATCCGACATCCGTCTTTAAATTCTAACTTTTTATATTTTTTGCTTCAGATAAAAAAGCTCTCAGATAAAAAAGCTCTCAGATAAAAAAGATTAATGATCCGGCACTATAATAAAAACTCCAGTCTGGAGTAGTGACTCAGGCTGGAACGATTTTTATTCTATTTTAACTAATTTTTGCTTTATAGGAAGAAGCGTAAAACCCCGAAGTCTTTAGCTTCGTGGGATATAAGCGTCAACTTCCAAATTGTTAACAGTTGTTGATTATACAAATTATTAAATATTTTCAAACCTTATTTGATATTAGATTTTGCTGTCACCACAACCTCACAGTCCATAAGAATGTTGCCAAGTTACAAAGCGAAAACCAAGTGAGGTAACGTTTGAACATCGGGGAGTTGGATAACAGGGCAAGAATCATCCTGAGGGGATTGGGATTAAGCCGTGGAAAGACGGTAGCTATAAGCATCTCAAGTATATCACACTCATATTCCATTTCACCGAAGGGACTTCGGGTAGAGCCTGTGGACTTGTGGAGGTTGCTCCGAGGTATGAAGCAGGAAGCCGCTAGGTCTTTAGCCTAGCGGTAGTTCACCAGGCTGTATCTTTACTTACTCAAGCTAAATTTTCTGCTTTACTGAGGCTGGTTTCCAAAGTTAATTATTCTTAGCTTCCCTTTTTCAATAAAGGCAAAAGCAGCATCGTTTCCAAGTCCCACATAGTCCGGACAGGAAAAAAGAGAAAGCAGTTTACCGTTGAACCACCATTCATATCCGGTTTTAAGAGCTGTGTGTCCTCTTACAATTCTTTTCAAACCATTTGTTTCTAAAAAACCGTCAACAATATCAGGCCCGAATCCCTTAACTGTAGAGCCTCTTGATGAAATGCTCAGCCCCGGAAGTCTCGAGGGATCATTCCAGAGGTAGGGAAAAGCGTCTTCTTTTGTAATGGTATCAACACTTTCGATTCCGTTTATTCCTCCGTGCACGCAGAAGGTATGCCCCGAGAGTACTGTTGCTACCGGTAGCCTGTCGTATGTCCTGCTAATATTCAGGAGAAAACCCTGGTCAAACCCGATTTCCTCAAAAAAACCGTAATATATGTTCATATCCGAGGTTTCATGGTTTCCTCTGAGCAGGAAAATATTCTGAGGCTCCTCAAGTTTCAGCCGGAAAAGCTTTATAAGAACTTCTGTGCCCTGCATCCCGCGGTCCACATAATCTCCCAGGAAAAGCATGTGTTTGCAGCTAAGTTCTTCTCTCATCCTTATTACAAAGTCAAGGGCATCAAGATCCCCATGGATATCCCCGACAAGCATGATTGACTCAGAATCAATCCGGAGTACAGCAGGTTCGGACTCCAGTACGTTATTTATCCCCGGAAGGAGAAGGCTCAGTTCTTCTTTTGTTCTTGCTTTCTCAAGGTCATTTACTGATGTTATGGAACCACCCCGATAATCCCTAAATAAGTCTGAAGAGGCTTTAAAGACTGCCTACTGAAGGTTTTCTTATGAGATAAGAGGGGCTTTTACTCGATAAGCATTTCTGAGCCGGACCCACAGGAAGATCAGTCTGCAAAGGTAAGTATGCAGCTCTTATCCGATGGAAAAAAAATGGGCATTGAAGCACAAGCTTAAAAATGCCGGAATCTAAAATCAAGGTGTTAATCAGCTTCTCAAACTGTAGCCTCAAACTATGTAATAATATTTAAGCCAAGGAAAGTATCGGATATATTCCTGCAGGAATGTACACCTATAAACCTGATTACCTGCATATACTAAAACAGGAAACATCGGTTCAAGCGGAAAGTCATAAAGCAAGACCAAAGACAGCAAGACCGAAGACAGCAAGAAAAAAGACCGAAAGCAGGAAAAATCTTAAAGAATAAAGAGTGAGCGAAAAATTAGAGAAAAAGAGATATTCGAAGTTTAAGGATAAGAATGGGGGCGTGAGACAATAGAACTTGATATCAGTGAGCAGGATCCTGAAGAGATGGATCTTACCGATGTTGTGCTTGAGTATGATGAGCTTGTCTCTGCAATATCTACTCTTGAAAAGAGACGGGAAGAGCTTAGAAACCGCATTATGAATACCTTCAAGGAGAAAGGTATTGATGTCATGAGAATAGGAAATGTGGAGCTCAGGCGGCACAGGGTGGATTGGAAACTCTGGCGCGTCCGCAAGTTAAAGCCTTATCTTCAGGAGCGGGAACTCTGGGATATGGTCGAATCAGTTGACAGAAAGACTCTCAGTAAGCTAATAGAGAAAGGTTTCCTGACCGAAGAAGAGCTCGAGGGCATGTATGATGTTGAGACAAGGTACAGTTTGCATGTGAACAGGGTTTAATAAAGTTGCCCGGATATTTGCGGCACTGACTTTCAATTTGTTACTTTATCTGGCTGGTAGGTCGGTCCAGAACTCGTGAGGTACATGACGAGAATAGTGAAAGATAACTTTCCGGACTGTTTTTCTGTTCTTACCTTTCCTGCTTCTCCTGGCACCTATTTTTTGAGACCATCTTTTCTAATTTATTCTAATGATTTAATATAGCTAATATTCTCTAACCAGACCATAGACACAATGAATCCACTGGGCAGCGAAATGGTTCTCATTCCCAAATACAATCTTACGCATAATATCAACGCCAACAGAGCTTATTCACGGACTTCTGATCAATTTGATTATGAAAGCCGGATGTATGCTTCCTATGAAACCTCCTCGAATGCAAATGTCGGCATTTCCATCTACCTGAATGCACTTAATAAATGGAATGATTATTACAGGCTCTGTGGGGAAAAGTGGAGAATCGTACCAGCCGCCTGTACATGATCTCGCAGTCAGGGGCTGCAAAGTAGTTCAAGAATACTATAAACCAATACAAGTATTGGTTTAGTGGATTTTATTTTGTGTTACTTTTAATTTTTATAAAAATACAAAATATGATTGCAATCGAGCATTCATATATAGTCTCTCTCCAGAACATCAAACAATCAATGATCAGGGAATAACTTCAGATTCAAAACAGGTATGAAAAACAGATAGTTTGATGATATGGCCAGAAAACTTATAAGGAGTTAGATAAGAGTGATTTATGGAGTTCAGAAGTGCTTTCCAGGTACCGCCCGAACTCCGCAAAATACGCCTAAAGGCATGAGTTATGTTAGCTTTGTCTGTATTTAAGCTTGCCTGACTCTGCCTCCTGGGGAAAAATAACTTAGGAGTTAGACGAATGAGTAGAAACAAAATTACGATAAGCATACTTCTTTTGGTAATGCTGGTTGGTATGGCGTTGATACCAGCTGCAAGTGCACAGGAAGAGGATAAATATTCTGTAACTGCCGAGGAAGCGTTTAAACATGCTAATGCGAACATGATAAGTTTCATAGCAGCTGATGCACCAGGCTTTGAAAACTGGACAGGGGCATCTATCGATCCCAAACCAGTTGAGCTTTATGATATAAATGGTCATAAGTTATTTTATCAGTTTTCAGTCTATAAAGAAAAAAAATTGATAGGTACAATTGACATTTATGCCAATAAAACTCTGGGAAATTCGTTCAATGACATTGCATTTGATCCTGAACCCTATAAAGCGGCTGAAGCCATGAAGAAGTCAAAAGAAATCGCCAAAAATGAATATCCAGATGGGGAAATCAAATCAACTAAAATGGTTGTATACAGCTATCCAAGTATAGGGGCAATGACCGTAGTAAAAGACAAAACCACTGGAACTGAGCATAGGATATTTGTAGACGCATACACCCTCAAAGAAGTACAAGATAAACCTGCAACTGAAACCAAGTTTGGTGTTTGGTCGATGTATGAGATGATATTGGAGAATGGAGTGGAAGAGAATTTAAAGGAATGGGAGAAAAGTGATCAACTCACAAAATCTATAGAACAAGCAGCGGCTAATAAGGGAGTTAATATTAATGCGGCAGTCACTGAAGAGAATATTAAAAAACTCAGTGGCGATGCAGCGATAACGGCTTCAACAAGTGTAAGACTTGGTGTTCCCTGCCGTGGACAAGAAAATGAATATTGGTGTGGTCCAGCATGTATCCAAATGATTTCTCTATACTATGGATATCCAACCCCGACACAGTACTCCATTTATTACTATTTCCCTTGGGGAGATCCGGAACCCCGTTCTGGACTCGCACCTGCTGACATAGTAAAATGGGCTAAAGATAAATGGGGAAAAACGGGAACTATAGATAATAGTATGACTAATTCGGAAATTGTTACAGAGATTGACAGGCATAGACCTTTTTTCAGTATGATTACAAATCCAAACCATTTTCGAGTTTGTGAAGGATACTTAATTCAAAACGGATATTTCTATATATATATTAATGATCCAATGCCTGAAGGGTCTAATGGTACGCCAAAAATTGAATTAGGCTCCAGTCTAGAAAAAGAACGCATATACATACGCTAAAATTTCTCAGAGAAGTTTGATAAACCTCTGTTTCAACAGTTGCAGAATACACTTTATATATGACCAGCCAAAAAATGAGGTTTATCAAACTTCTCTTTATTCTTTATATGTTTGTTAAATTCAGGATACAAATGCTAATAGGTATTAAAAAATATTTTATTCTGAAATTATTTCATCTTGTAACTCTTTTGTTTTTATCCTGAAATTGGCTTAAATTAAAAAAAATAGAAAAAATATTCGAAGCCTAAATTTTTTGATAATGGCACTGGCATAAAAGACAAACATTGCTTGAGGACAAAAGATGAAAAGTAAAAATATATCAACGATATCGATTGACCCTTTTTCTATTCCACTTCCATCTGCAGCAATGTCTAATAAAGCACGCAGAGGATATACCCTCATAAGAGCTTTTGAAATAACTGCACTTGCGATTTTAATACTGGTGGGCATAGCAGGTGCAACTCCATTTGCATATGTAACGAGTCCTGGAGTCGACACTGAAACTGTTTTTGTAATCGACACAGCAACTAATAATCTTACAGCCTTGGTGCCTGTAGAAGGCTGGCCTAGAGATATTGCAGTCAACCCTGCAGGAACAAAGGTATATGTGGCAACTCCAGGATTCAATCCAACTATCTCGGTAATTGACATAGCGACAAATAAGGTTAGTGCCACAGTGGATGTAGGAAGTTATCCTTTGGAAGTTGCAGTTAACCCTGCAGGAACAAGGGTTTATGTGACAGATCGTGACAGCACCAATATCTCTGTAATTGACACAGCCACAAACACTGTTATAGATACAGTTAATGTGGGGCTGAGTTCTCATAACGTTGCATTTACACCGGATGGGAAGAAAATCTATGTCACTAACAGTTTCAACAACACTACTTCTGTAATTGATGCGATTACAAACAAAGTTACAGCCACTATACCTGTAGGAGACAGTCCTTATGAAGTTGCAGTCACTCCAGATGGAAATAAAGTGTATGTGACTAATTCACGCAGCAATAATGTTTCTATAATTGATACAGCAACTGACACTGTTACAGCCACCATACTCGTAGGAGATGGGTCTAGTGATATTGCAGTTAGTCCTGATGGAAAAAAGGCATATGTGGCGAATTTTCGCAGCAACAATATTTCTGTAATTGATACAACAACTAACAATGTTACAGCCACTGTGCCTGTAGGAATTATTCCTTTAGGAGTTGCAATCACCCCAGATGGAACAAAGGTATATGTGACAAACGCCGAGAGCGACAATGTCTCCGTAATTGACACGACAACAAACAAAGTTACAGCGACTGTGAATTCAGGAAAATATACTATAAACTATCCTACTAAAGTTGCCATTGGGCCTATTTTAGATTCTGATATGACTGATCAAGGCGTAAAGGCAACCTCCAATGCAACTGAAGATGCAGGAATTGAAAAAACTAACTTATCATCCTCAGAAGAAAAAAACGTTGTCGAATCCAATAATTTAAACAATAATATTTCTGAATCCGATAACGGTAATCGCTCAGGTGAGAATGAATCGAGCAAAAATAACTCTACTCCAGGCTTCGGATTATTGGGAAGCTTGGTCTGCCTGGGCGGTGGATGGAAGTTCAGAAAAAAATAATGCAGAACTTGGATAATCAGATTGAGCACATATTTAAATTGCAGATTAAAATATGTAATTGCTTTTTCGTAAAACAACGTGCTTGAGAGGAAAATTTGTAATTTGTATCATTACCCGGATCGAATAAATTACCTTCTATTACTATTTTCTTATCCCGTTTAAATTATCATAACTTAAAGCCTCATGGCGAACTCCATAAAGCAGTTATGTTTAATTTAGATCCTTCCCAGGAGTGGATCAGGTGGCGAAATATGAGGACTCGTTACAAAATAATTGTACTATTAATAATTATTTCTGTCGTATTGCTGTCTTTCTGGTGGCAAGACCAGAAGCAGAGAATGTATGATAGGAATCGCATTAGTAGTTATGATTACTATGTCGAGTTAACTACAGACTCGACCCTGAGCAATGTTACTCTTTATCTTCCACTCCCAGTGATAAACAACACATCATCAGTGGGTATGGATATCATAGAGCATGGTTTCAATGATGACGATGATCCTTCATGGAAATATGCCCTGGTGGATACGGAGCACGGATTAATGCTTTCTATAAAAAATGCGAAAATAGAGCCAAAATACGCTACCCGAAGTAAAGATTCAAAGAAGATTCCGCGTCCAAATATGTTTTCCGAAACATTATTCTCTAACCAGACCATAAACACAATGAACCCGTTGGGCAATGAAGTGGTTCTTATGCCCAAATACAACCTTACGCATAATGTCACCAGAAGACCTTATCCACAGGCATCTGGGCAATTTGATTATGACAGCAAGATATATGCCTACTATAATACCTCCTCGAATGCAAACGTCAGCATTTCCATCTACTTGAGTGGAACGAATGGATGGTGGATCGGAGGAGCGCTACATAATAGCTATTGGGAAAACATGGAAGTTAAGTTGTCCGGATCTCAGGATGGATGGACAACAGTAAATGGTCAGCTTTTTACAGGAGAAGGAACGTACGATATATAATATGAAACATCGCCTGTTTTTACAGGCGGCTTCCTGATTCATTACCTGTTGTTTTTATTACAGACAAGTATACTCTAATTAATCCGAATGCTTTACTTGCTGAATCTACTCCTCAGGTTTCAGAACTCATATTATCTATTTTTATTGAATTTTTAACATCTCATGCTATTCTGACTTCAAAAAATTATAATATTTGCTACTTTTGATTCACCTTGGTGTGGTCTTGCAAAGCTACATGATGAAGAAAAATCGTATATATGCGGATTCGTGGGTGGTGCTGTGGGTGTTATGCAGCAGCCGCAAAATGAGATGTATCACCCAATTGACGGCAAACAAATAAGCATATCTTAAAATCCTGAACGTACTCGTTTTGAAATCAATAGAGCAAAACCACATTTATTTATACTGTATTCTAAAAATATAATAATGTTTTTAAATAAAACCAAACAACTGTGCGTATAATAGCCAAACGAATATAAAAGGGTATTTATTTATAGCCTGCCAAATAAATTCACTGTAGAAGTTTAATTCAGGAGGTTTTTGGGCATGGAGATAGATGCCATAGACAAGCTGGTTTTTCATGTAATCGAAAAGGTTGCAGAAGATGAATGTGATCTCGATGAGGTCGTTGAGTTTGTCATTTCTTTTTCACGTGAGCACTCGCTTTCGCCGGAGACCCTGCTGAAACTCTCCTTTATTTTCGGCAACGATAAGATGTACAGGGAAAAATATGTGTTTTCCAGGGCATGTGCCTCACTGTTCTCAGGGAAAATGCGAGAAGATGCCCATATGGAGGCCGGGAAAACAGCTTCTTTATTGGGACTTGAAGGTCTTGCTGCCAGAGAATTTGAAGAAGCGCTTGAGGAGAACCCGGAAAATATAGAAGCTCTTTACGGATACGGAGCTATGCTTGCCGAGCTCGGAAAACTTGATGCTTCAAGAGTCCAGTATGAAAAAGCCCTTGAGCTTCACCCTTTCCATATTGATACGCTCTGCAATTACGGCTGCCTGCTTTACAGGCTCAGGGATATGGACGGCGCCGAAGAAGCGTACAAAAAAGCTCTTCTCCTTGACCCGAGGCATGTGGGAGCACACTGCGGGTATGGAATTTTACTTTACAAGCGAGGGCAAAAAACCGAGGCTAACTACCATTATATACGGGCGCTTGAACTTGACCCCGGACATGTAGAGTCCAATTTCCGCTACGCCAGTCTCCTTAAAGAAAAAGGGGAGTCTCTTGAAGCTGAAGCACATTATATAAAGGCTCTCAAAGTAGATCCGGAAAACTCCAAACTTCACATTTTTTATGCCCGCCTGCTTGCAGAGCATGGAATTGTCCATGGCGCAAGGGTACACTTCAGGTACGCGCTTAAAATTAACCCTGGTAATGTGGAAGCTCACTGCGAATATGCAAGGCTGCTTGCCAGGTTCGGGCACAGGCACGAAGCCGAAGTCCAGTACAAAAAAGCCCTTGAACTCGATTCCGGGCATTTCGGAAGCCTGTGCGGATATGGGGATTTGCTGAAAGAAAAAGGACAGTATGAGGAAGCTGAAGAGGTCTACAGGCAGGCAGAATATTCCAGACGAGTCCCTGGTAATTAATTACTAATATATCGAGCCTGATGATCCTGATCTGTTTAATGAGCTTGGTCTACCCAGTCAGGCACATTCTTAGTTTAGAATATCCGGTTAGTACATTCTCAGTTAGTATATTCTCAGTTAGTATATTCTCAGTTAGTATATTTTCAGTTAGTATATTCTCAGTTAGTATATTCTCAGTTAGTATATCTGGTTGATGTATCCGGTTAGTATATTCTCAGGTTAGTAGAGCCCTGATTCAGTACAGCCTTATCGGCTCAATTTCCATTTTTTCCATCAGGCAGGCAGGGATATCGAGTACCTGAATGACCGAATCGATTACGATCCCGTCGGAGGTTGCTACAATAAGGTTTTTTTCGGGATTTCCGCCTTCGGTTTTCAGGTCCAAGTCTGCAGTTTTTGAGGTCCGGGCTTCTCCCTTAATCCTGTATTCTTCAAGTTTGTAGCGGATGAAACCAGCAAGTTCTCCGCTCCGGCTGATCTGGGAATCAAGCAGGAAGATTGCTGACTTCGGGCGGGCTTCGGAGAGAAATTCAAGGACTAAGTCCAGGGCTTCCTCGATATCTTCAGCCTGATTCGTTTTGCTGAAGTAATAACGGGTGTCCCTGATATACCCGTCGTCACAGAACCACATGAGCTCATTTTTCAACAGACTGTCCACGCTCAGCAAGACGTTATAACCGTCAAGAATAATATCCCTGTTTCTTATGCCGTCACATGGCATTTTTTTCCTGATTCTGGAAACTACCTTTTCCGGAGGCATAATTACCCTTGTAAGGATATGCCGCTCTTCGACACTGAGCCGGGAATGATCAGCCACAAAACGGATGGTTGCAAATTTAGGGTATCCCCAGCGCAGGATACTCCGGATATCTCTGGCAGGCTTCAGCAATTTTTCTTTCAGGTCGGTTCCGGGAAAAGCAGCAGAACTCTCTTGCATAATTTCTCCTTTCAGGAAGGAAGTTCTTTAAATGAGTGAAGATATATGTTATATATACATATTTGCGCGAATAAAATGGCAATTTATGCTACCCGGCAGTCAATGTGCCTGTGTGTCTGCCGGTTTTTATTCCGGTTTTATTCAATTTAAGCATGGCTTTCAGCGGGAAGTCGGCTTACGTTCAAGATGTGAGGATGGTCTATGGCTCCGGTGGAGGGTTACGTTATGGAAGTATTGTGGCTGGCTCAGGAAGAAGTAAAAAGTGTTATGGATATGCATTCCGATATGCTGGTAGTGGAAAGAGCTTTCAGGCAGCACGGGCTTGGCAAGGTTCAGATGCCTCCTAAATCCTATCTTTATTACACCGCTTACAACGGCGACCTGCGGACAATGCCTGCATATCTTGAAGAAGAGGATATCACAGGTGTAAAGATTGTAAATGTCCATCCTGGAAATCCCATGCGCGACCTTCCTACAGTAATGGCGCTGATCATCCTTATTTCCCCTGAAACCGGAGCTCCGGTTGCAATTATGGACGGGACTTACCTGACTGATATCCGGACAGGGGCAGCCGGAGGGATTGCCGCGAAATACCTTGCAAGGAAAGATTCGAAAGTTATCGGGCTTGTAGGCGCAGGGAACCAGGCAAGGACCCAACTTGAGGCCCTCTGCGAAGTTTTCGAACCCGAAATTGTAAAGATCAATTCAAGGACAAAAGAAAGCTGTGAGAAGTTTATTCGGGAAATGTCAGAATTTGTATCCTGTGAAATCCATTACGAAGAGAGCATTGAAAAGGTCTGCGACTGTGACATCCTGGTTACCACAACTCCTACTAGAAAACCAGTTGTAAAAGCCAGCTGGATTAAAGAAGGGACTCATATAAACGCAATAGGGGCAGATGCCGTAGGAAAAGAAGAACTTGACCCCGAACTTCTCCTCCGCTCCAAAATTGTCGTTGACGATATGGTACAGGCGCTCCATTCCGGGGAAGTGAACGTTCCCCTTTCCAAGCACTATATCTCTGAGAATGATATCCATGCCCAGCTTGGAGAAGTTATAGTCGGTCTGAAACCCGGCAGGACCAGTGAAGAGGAGATTACGATCTTCGATTCCACAGGGCTTGCAATTCAGGATGTTGCAACTGCACACATGGTCTACGAAAGAGCTGTTCGGGAGGGGCTTGGCAGACAGGTCCGCATGTTCTGAAACCTATTTCCTATTTTCCACTTCTACTTTTTCTGTATCGATTTTTTGCAATTTTCTAGCTCTGTTTCTACTTTTTTTTCCTTTCCTATTTTTTTAGCGGTTCCTGATTAACTGGTTTATCTATTACGGAATACAGATAGGGAATACCTCAATTTTCTCTCCTTGCGCTACGTGGGGTCGAAGCCTGCCTGTCTGCCAACCGGATTATAAAATAAATTTTGAACCAGTACCGCAATTAAGAGAAACAATATCCTGAAGAAAATATCCTGGTGTCTAGGAAATTTATTTATGAGCCATCATAATTACGAAAAAAGACTGCTTATGAGGGGTAATCTAAATATTAATGCCCCCCTAATTAAGTTGCCATGACACTAGTGTCATGGAAATTTAATTATTGATCACCTAATAAGCTATGAATCCCTTTATACCAATAACAAACTATCAAAATATTATGTTCAATAATTAAATTGTCACGACACTAGCCCAGGAGAAGAATATTTCCCTTAACTCCGGAAACCGATTTTAAACTATTCTGCCAAGTTCATATTCTTCTAAGTTGTCAAGAGTATCGGGGTATAAATAAAAAAGAGATTACAGACTCAACTTTGATTGAAATCGAGCCTGTTCAAATTTATACTCATTTATCAGTTGCAAACCCGATATTGAGAGCTCCTTCCCCTTTGAAAATCATTCAAATTAGGATAGTCACCCAGCTTCCTGACTTCGCCACAATACTTCTCAATCTCGCTATTGATACCCAAGAAATTTTCTGCTCCACCCTCTAAACTGGTAATTACAATAGTGTCCGGCTCTTCGTCATCTAACAGAAACTCCACTGTTTTTTCGGGGAGAGGCTTCTTCTGTGTTTTAACGAATTCGCTCGAGTTTTAGGTCCAAATTTATCCATGATTTGCTGCCAGCGCTGAGGGCTTTTGATATGAGTCCACCCCTATGAACTCGCCCCTTCCTCCAACCACCTTACATTGTTCTCATCTTTAGCAATACCAGTAGTTTTCGCCAGATTACCGTTCTTTTCGGCAACCGCTATCAAATCAGCTATAATTGCTTCACCATATTTATTTATCAGTTTCGTAGCTGCATTGTCAAATAAAATATCAGAAATGACCTTTTTAGCCTGGTTGAGTGGCACGTACTTAATAAGAGGGACCACTACTTTCTGGATTTCGTTGAGCTTTGAAGGATACTTCACAAGGAAAAGGGTGACGGCTGCCCCTGTTTTTCCTTCATCTACTATGCTTGAGAAAGCACCTGCAGCATTCAGGGCAGCTCCCAGTTCGTCACCATTTATTAGAGCTTGAACTGCATCCCTTGCATCAGCTACACCTCCAGCAACCGGAACAAGTGAGAAGCGATCCAGCCCACGAGATAGTAAGGAGAAGAAGCAATTTTACTGTCAACAAACCCAGTGAGACTCCCGCCTTCAATGCCGCATTCCCCAAAGACTGCACCAGGAACGATTGCATGACCTATCTCAAGGGTGCTGGGGTCAGGGTCTATACTGGACGGGGAGAGAGGATATTCATCGCCAAGTCAGGAATTCCATCTCGCGGCCAGAGTCTAAGGAGAGAGTAAATGGTAAATATAAGCTTCCCAGCCGGCTTATCTGGAGGCTATTCGTTATTATTTTCATCTATCGTTTTCACTTTCTGGCTTTTACTTTCAGCTATTCTCTTTTTTCTTCTTTTTTTGTCTGAAAGACCTCTCTCCTTCGTCGAGCGTGACAAGAATAGTTCAGTAAAACGAATAAGGTTGTAAGGAGCAAAATTTGTAAATTTGTCCTTTCTTATCTCTCTTGAGTGAAGCTGACCGCTATAGCCCATAAATTATTCTCTTGAATTCAGTGAAAAGAACCACTCTTATTCCAATCTCTACTCTCTATATTTCTTTTATCTTCACTCAGCCTTTGATTTTTTTAGTTTTCATTTTTGTAAAATGAGCCTGAGCATACTGGTATTTCTTTTTTTAAATATTTTTGTTTGCTATATTTATAATTAATTATCATGATAAATGTGCGAAACTTTTAAGTATATTATTATATTATTACCCCGCGAGCATCCTGAGCTTATTCCTGAACAGGAGCTTGTTTAACCTTCCTTTTCGGGTAATGAAGGTTCATGTATGCAATTCAAGATTGCAGAAGAGTCTTCTCGAGAAAGGGCAGAAATTTGAGGAATTATTCAAAATTTGAAAAATTATCTAAAACCTAAAATTGTCTATTCGCCTCAAAAACTAAGAGATGTATCAGGGATGAATCTATGAAACACCCTATAAAAACCTCAGAATCCGATCCTGCTTTTTTCGAAGAAATCAAAGAAGAAGCCGGAGCAGAAAAAATTCTGATGTGTTTTAACTGTAAGGGCTGCTCTACAGGCTGCCCGGTTACTGATGTTGTACCGCAATACAACATAAAAAAACTTCTGCGCATGTCTGCAATGGGGCTGCGGGACCGCGTGCTCAACAGTGAGCACCTCTGGTACTGCACTACCTGCTTCAGGTGTCAAGAACGATGCCCAGAAGGAGTAAAAACCGTGGACACCATGCTTAAGCTTCGAAGTATTGCCGTAAAAAATGGCTTCATGCTTCCAGATCATAAAAAAATCGCTGAGTCCGTGATGCGTACAGGGCATGGTGTTCCGATTGATGAGCAGAACAGGAAAAAGCGGAAAGAGCTTGAACTGGATGAACTGCCCGGAACCGTACACTCCTGCCCGGAGGCCCTTGAAGAAGTAAGGCAGCTCGTTAAAGCCTGCGGGTTTGACAGGCTTGCAGGATTTGACCAGTCTTCTCCGGCCTGAAACACGAATTTGCGATAAGAAGCTGAAAAACATGACGAAAAACAGTACAGATAATTCAAAACGTAACCTTTCTCTCTTTTTAGGTTGTATCGCCCCAAACCGTTATCCCGGTATTGAAAGCGCCACCCGGAAAGTAATGGAACGGCTTGGAATTTCCATTAAGGAACTTGAAGGAGCTTCATGCTGTCCTGCTCCAGGGGTCTTTCAGTCGTTTGACAAAAAGACCTGGCTCACCCTTGCAAGCCGAAACCTGTGTCTTTCGGAAGCCCTTAATGCAGATCTCCTTACAGTGTGCAACGGCTGTTATGCCACACTTGCAGACACCAACCGGATCCTGAGAGAAGATGACGAGGCAAAAGCCGGTGTCAACGAAAAGCTTTCGGAAATCGGAAAAGGATTTTCCGGGAAGATTGAGGTCAGGCATATAGTAGAATATCTTTTCAGGGAAGTAAGCCCCGAAAAAATCCGGGACGTAGTCACGCAACCTCTTGACCTCAGGGTTTCAGTGCACTATGGCTGCCACCTGATAAAACCGTCCCATGAAAGGAAACTCGGAAGCGTGGAAAACCCTTCTTTTTTTGACGAGCTGGTAGAAGCTACGGGAGCCCAAAGTATAGAATACGAGGACAAAACAGCCTGTTGCGGGGCAGGGGGAGGAGCCCGTTCAGCTGTGCAGGACGTGGCCCTCAGACTTACAGAAAAAAAGCTCGAACACATGCAAAAAGCAGATGTGGACTGCATCGTGGACGCCTGTCCTTTCTGCCACCTTCAGTTTGATCAGGGGCAGTTTGAGCTTGCAGGCCTCCAGGGCAAAGAGTTCAGCATCCCGGTGCTGCATTATTCCCAGCTCCTCGGGCTCGCTTTCGGGTATTCCCCTGAAGAACTGGGCATTCACTTGAACCGCATCCAGAATACCGAATTCTATACAAAGCTCGGGGAAAGGGCCGAAAATAAGTTTCCGGGTAAAAAACTCGGTACAGGTACAGATTTTGGAAAGGGCGGAGTGCCCACATAAGTTTCAGGACGTTTTGAAGTGAAAGCTGAAAAAAGCTGACAAATACTAAAGATCACTGACAAACACTGAAAAAACTGTACTGAAGCAGAATTATCTGAAAAACATCTGTAGGAGCTGAAAGCATGAAAACGGACATAACCGGAGCAGTAGCTGTCGTCGGGGGAGGGATTGCCGGGGTGCAGGCTTCCCTTGACCTTGCTAACAGCGGGTATAAAGTTTACCTTATAGAATCCGGGCCGACCATAGGCGGAAAAATGGCCCAGCTTGACAAAACTTTCCCTACTTCGGACTGCGCAGCCTGCATCCTCTCTCCCAAACTCGTGGAAGCCAGCAGGCACCCGAATATAGAACTACTCACATATAGCGAAGTCCTTGCCATTGACGGGGTTGCCGGAGATTTTACTGTAAAAATCAAGAAGAAATCCAGATACGTGGACGAGACAAAATGTACTGGCTGTGGGGACTGCATTGAAAAATGCCCTAAAAAAGTCTCGGACGGGTTCAATGAAGGGCTCGCCCCGAGGAAAGCTATTTACTTATCCTTTCCGCAGGCTGTTCCCAGGATCATGACAATTGACCCTGAAAACTGCATCTACCTGAGCAAAGGCAAATGCGGGAACTGTGCAAAGGTCTGCAAAAGGGGAGCTATTGACTACGCTCAGAAAGATCAGAAGCTCTCTCTCAAGGCCGGAGCCGTAATCCTTGCTGCGGGTTTTGAGGCTTTTAACCCGAAAGGGCTTGAAGCATACAGGCCCGAACATCCTGATGTTGTAACCTCACTTCAGTTTGAGAGGCTTCTGAATGCATCCGGACCCTATCACGGGCATCTCCAGACCTCAAAAGGAACAGAACCCAAAAAGATCGCTTTTATTCAGTGTGTGGGGTCGAGAAACCAGAAGCTGTCGAAAAAGTACTGCTCCTCGGTCTGCTGCATGTATGCGGTAAAGCAGGCAGTGATCGCAAAAGAGCACGACCCGGAGATCGAATGTGCAATCTTCAATATTGATATAAGAGCCTTCGGAAAAGGCTTTGAAGAGTTCTACCAGCGCGCAAGAAATGAGAAAAAAGTCCGTTTTATCCGTTCTCGCCCTTCCTGCGTTGAAGCCAATCCATTGAAAGGAGAATTGAGAATTCCTTATGAAAACGAGGATGGCAGCATAGCCCATGAAGAATTCGATATGGTGGTCCTTTCAATAGGTATAGGGGCTTCCGAATCAGGCAAAGAACTTGCCAGGCTTGCTGGGGTAGGGCTTACGGGAGCCGGATTTATAAACACTTCAATAGAGAATCCCATGAGCACGAACAGGCCTGGAATTTTCGCTGCAGGGGCTGTGCAGGGTCCAAAAGATATCCCTGATACAGTAGCTCAGGCAAGTGGGGCTGCCGCAAAAGCCGGGGCTCTGCTCTCTCCTGCCCGCGGGACTCTGGAGAGCAAAAAAGAGTTTCCACCGGAAAAGGCGGTTGCAGGCGAACCGAAGGTCGGCGTGGTTGTCTGCCAATGCGGCACGAACATAGGAGGCTTTGTTAATGTCCCTGAAGTGGTTAGCTATGCAAACACGCTTAAAAATGTGGCTGTTGCAAGAGAAGAAATGTACGCCTGTTCCGAAGACGCCCAGGAACGGATTAAAGAAATGATTGCCGAACACGGGCTGAACAGGGTACTTGTAGCCTCCTGCACCCCGCGAACGCACGAGCCTCTTTTCCAGGAGAGCTGCAGGGCTGCAGGGCTGAATCCCTATCTTTTTGAGCTCGTGAACATAAGGGAACACTGCTCCTGGATTCATCAGCAGGAGCCTGAGAAAGCCACTGAGAAAGCAAAGGATATCGTAAGGATGGGGGTTTCCAGGGTCAGGTGCCTTGCTCCTCTTTATAAACAGGAACTATCTCTCGGGCACAATGCACTCGTGTTAGGAGGGGGGATTTCAGGCCTTCATGCAGCTCTCGAGATCGCAGAAAATGAGTTTGAAGTTTTGCTTGTGGAAAAAGAACCCGAACTCGGAGGGCTCCTCAGGGACATAACAGCTCTTCAGGACGGCAGAAAAACCGGAAAAATCCTTCTTCCCCTTCTCGAGAAGGTCAGGGCTCATCCTCTAATCACGGTTATGACCGGTTCAGAACTGATTGAAGTCAACGGATCGGTTGGAAATTTCAAAGGCCGGGTAAGGGACAGAGAAGACAGAGAACAGGAAGTTTCGTTTGCAGTCGCAGTCCTTGCAACAGGAGCCGAAGAGCTTTCGCCCGCAGGATACTTCAGCTATGGTGAATTCCCGAATATTATCACTCAGTCAGAGCTTGAAGCAGAGCTCGAAGGCGACTTCAAGGCAAAACATGTGGTAATGGTCCAGTGTGCAGGGAGCAGAAATAAAGAACGCCCCTATTGTTCCAGGGTCTGCTGTATAACTGCAGTTAAGAATGCCCTCCGCATCAAGGAAAGGGACCCTTCGGTTATCGTACACGTGCTGTATCGGGAAATGCGCACCTACGGGGCATGGGAAGAACTCTACTCAAGGGCAAGGGCTGCAGGCGTCCGCTTTATAGCCTATTCCGATACTCGGCTGCCCTGGATAGGGGAAAATGAGGTCAGAGTATACGACGAGATTACGGGCTTTGATCTGGAAATCGAGGCTGACCTTATAGTCCTGAGTGCACCGCTTGTGGCTCCTGCTTCAAACAGACAGATTGCTCCTATGTTTAAAGTCCCTCTGGACTCAAACGGCTTTTTCCTGGAAGTCCATATAAAGTTGAGGCCTGTGGACTTTGCAACCGAAGGGGTCTTTCTCTGCGGGACAGCCCAGGCTCCCAAACTTGTGGACGAAAGTATTGCCCAGGCTGCAGCTGCAGCTTCGCGGGCATGTACTATTCTCTCAAGAAAGTCCCTGGAATCGAGTGCTGTTATCTCAAAAGTCGATACAGAACTCTGTGTCGGGTGTGGAGCCTGTGAGAAGGTCTGCCCTTACGGGGCAATCAGCTTAACAGAAGTTTTGCTTCAAAAGCAGGGCGTTTTTTATAAAGCAAAGAAATCCGGGATCAACCCGGCTCTCTGCAAGGGCTGCGGAGCCTGTGCTATGAGCTGCCCTACAGGGGCACTCGACCAGCAGCATTTCAAAAATGATCAGCTCCTTGCCCAGGTAAAAGATGTCTTTACTTATTCTGAGGAGGTCCGCTAATGGAACCTGAGAAAACTGAAATCTCTAAATCATGGGAACCCAGGATTGTAATGTTCTGCTGCAACTGGTGTTCCTATGCAGGCGCAGACGGAGCCGGGATCGGGCGTTTCCAGCAGCCTGCAAGCATGCGCATCATCCGTGTAATGTGTTCAAGCAGGGTGGACCCTGTGCATGTATTTTCCGCTTTTCTTGAAGGAGCCGATGCCGTGCTAATTACGGGATGCCACCTTGGAGACTGCCATTACATAAATGGAAACGAAAAAACGCTTGTAAAATTCAATTTTATGCGCTCGATGTTGAAAGAGCTCGGCCTTGAAGAAGAAAGGCTGCAGCTTAACTGGATCTCGGCATCGGAAGGTGAAAAGTTTGCTGAGGTTGTCCGCATGGTTACGGAACAGGTCAGGCAGCTTGGTCCGAGTGTCTTAAAACCCGAAGGGGTGGCCTGAAAATGTCAGAACTGAAAGTTGCTGCCGACATTAAGGTCGGGGATAAATTGCTCGGCTGGGCTGCATCCGAAGATGTGAGATCGCGCGGAGCCTCCGGAGGGCTTGTGACTGCAGTGCTCGCAGCTGCCCTTGAAACCGGGCTTGTGGACAGGGTGCTTGTCCTGAAAAAGGTCAGCGAATTCGAAGCTTATCCTGTATTTACTTCGGACGTTCAGGAGGTTCTGGAATCAGCAGGTTCCATGCATTCAGTGCCCGTAAACCTTGCCAGGTACTTGAAGCCAGAGACCTGCTCGGGAAAAACAGCCTTGCCAGCAAAGCCCTGCGATGCAAGGGCAGTCGTTGAGAGGGTGAAAAGGAATGTCATGTCCTCTGAGGATACTTATGTAATAGGCCTGAACTGTGGGGGAACAATGCACCCCGAAAAAGTCCGGAAGATGCTTGAAACTATCTATAGGCTCGATCCTGAAGAGATTGCGGGAGAAGAAATCGTAAAAGGCAAGCTCGTTTTCTTCACAAAAGACGGTAAAGAGCACGCGGTCCCTATTGATGACCTTGAAGCCGAAGATCTCGGAAGAAGAGACTCCTGCCGCTACTGTCAGGTAAAGATCCCGACGAACGCTGACCTGGCCTGCGGGAACTGGGGGGTCCCGGGTGACCTTGCAGAAAAGGTCACCTTTGTGGAAGTTATGACTGAGAAAGGGGTAGAACTCCTGAGAAATACCGTTAGTGCAGGCTTTGCCGAAGTTATGCAGCCTGATGGAAAAAGTATTTCTGCCCGGGAAAAAGTCAACAAAGTAATGCTCGGGATGAGCGAGAAAAGGAAAACTGAAGTTTTTGCCCCTATTGAAAATGGAAAAGAACGCTTCGAGTATTTCCGGAAGGAGCTTGAAAACTGCATCCACTGTGGAGCCTGCAAAGCAGTCTGTCCTGTTTGCACCTGCGGGGAGGACTCAAAATGCACTGCTTACTTTTCCCTTGCGGACAGCCACAAAATGTCCCTTTTTCACATGGTGCGTTTCCTGCACCTCTCGGATTCCTGCATAGGCTGCGGGCAGTGTGAAGATGTCTGCCCTGCGGAAATTCCGCTCACTCGCCTTTACCAGCGTTTTGCGGTGCCTGTCCAGAAAGAATACAGGTACCTCCCGGGCATGTCAGACAGGACTCCGCCCTTTTTTGCCCTGAAACTCGAAGATAATGAAGATAAAGAAGGAGGTGGCTGCACATGCAGGTAAATAACAGGGAGAATGTGTATGCAAGCATATGTCCGGGCTGCGGGCTTGCTTGCGGACTTTATTTAAGGGAAACCGTTTCCGAAACCGGAGAGGCTTTGGTATCAGTGGATTTCCGGAAAAGTGCGCAGGTAAACGCAGGCAAACTCTGCAGTTTCGGGCTGAAACTTCCTCTATATTATGCTGAACCTCAGACCTCAATGGTGAAGGGACAGAAGTCCGAACTCGAAGCCGCTATCTCAGCATCGATTGAGGCTCTGAAAACCGCACCTGTAAAAAGTCTGGCTTTCTTTTCGGTGGGGAACGCAACAAATGAAGAACAGAAGGCTTTCTCAGTCCTTGCAGGTGCGTTCGACAAAGATGTGGAGACCGGGATGGGCGTTTATTCTTCTCTTCCGGTTAGTATGCACGCTGCACTCAACCGGAATATGTCCCTGGAGGAAGTCGAAAAAGCAAAACAGGTTTTTCTCTTTGTTGACCCCTATTCTCAGTATCCCCTGCTCCTCCGGAGGGTTCTCAGGGCGAAAGAGAACGGAGCGAAAATTGTCTGCATAGGTCCCAGGCATTTGCCTGTTGCTGACGAGCAGTTCTGCCTGAAACCAGGAGAATACGGGAAATTCCTGTTTCCTTCACAGGATTCCGTGCTTGTAGCCGATATTCATCCTTACTCGGACCCTGAGCACATAAAAGCAGTCCTGGAACTTGCAGAGGTTTCCGGTTCAAAAACCCTCATCCTCAAGCCCTTTGCAAATTCTGCAGGTGCAGGGCTGCTTACAGCGAACACAAAGCAGTGTACACTGGAAAAGCTGCTTGAGGGCATCGATTCCGGAAAAATAAAGACCCTCTTCTGCCTGGAATCCGATTTTCTCGAACTTACTCCTGACCGGGAGGCTGCAGTAAGGGCTCTCTCGAAACTGGATTCCCTGATAGTCCAGACTTCAAGTCGGGGGGAGCTTTCCAGGCTTGCTGACATAGTGATCGCATCCGAACCATTTTACCGCAAACAGGGTACAGTACTCAATGCGGAAGGAAGGCTACTTTCAATAGGTGGAGACTCTACTCTAAGTTTCGATGCCCTTTCCAGCCTGGCGGCAGCTTTCGGAAAACAGCTCGATTTCGAATCGGCCCGGAAAGAGGTGTTTGAAGACTTCGGATTGAAGAAAGCAGGTGAGTTTGCCTTCCGGGCTCCTGCTGAACCCTGCTCCGGGCCGGTTGAAACTGAAGCTCCATGTTCAAAATACGAACCCGGTCAGAAATCCTGCTCCATATTCCTTTCTGAATCCCTCCAAGAATATTCTTCAGCTTCGATCTCAGCTTCGCTCGTTTATTCTCTTTCCCCTTTCATGTGGCACGGGCTTGAAGATGAGAACGATTTTGTCGAACTGAACCTGCGTATGATCAGGAGGCTGGGGCTTGTAAAGGGAGGCACTGTAAAAATCAGGTCTCAAGGAAAAATCGTTGATATAAAGTTCAGAGTATCAAGCATTGAAGATGGCTATTTGCTTTCTTCTCAAAGGCTCCCGATTACAGGTTTCCCAGGAGTTGAAGTGAAGTTTTCAGTCAGGTAAAAGAAAAAAGGCTCTGTACAGGTATCAATATTAATTTGATATGGCTGTTAATTTAACTGTTAATTTAAGCTGATGCAGGAAGTAAAAGATAGCTTCATGGAAGTAAAAGAAGCCCCATGGAAGTAAAAGATAGCTCCATGGAAGTAAAAGATAGCTCCATGGAAGTAAAAGATACTTCCATGGGATCAGATATTTTTATTGAGCTGCATACTCTTTTTTCTTTTTCATCCTGTTTTTCGCTTATGCGTTAAGCATTAATAAGCAATCATCAGGAAAGTTACCTTAAAGCCCTTTTACCTTCTTTTTTACTTTAAGTTCTTTTTCTTGAAGCTCTTTTCCTTTTTCGGGATTAAGGGTAAACTCTTTTGCAATGCCTCCTACAGTTATTGTGTAATCGCCCGCAGGAAGTGAGTCTGTATCATAGCTGCAAATGAAATTTCCCTTTAAGTCAGCTTTTGCAGCTTCGTAAGAAGTTTCGAATGTAAGTTTTACCTGCCCATTGTTTGAATTACTTTTGTCCTTGTTTTTTTCAGATGCTTCTTTTTTGGAGACAACGTCTCCGTCGATTTTTACAAAATAACTCATCCACGACGGGACATTTGATTGAGAAATTGTAGCAGTGCCATCTTTGGCATTAGTGTGCCTGGAAATCCATTTAAATTTCTTAACTCGTATATGCATGTCCTTGACTACAATACCGTTTTCACCAGTGGCACTGACTTCGAAGAAATTCTTATTGCCGGATACGGACTCTGGAATCGTCAGTTTGTTTATCTGATAAATGTAATTTTTTCCTGATACAGGAACCATTTCTTCATGCAAAATCGATACATCTATAATATCATTCTTTTCTGCAGTCCCGGAAATCGTAACCTTGTCTCCTATACTGGGAGAAGCCGGAGATAATTGCCATTCTTTCACATTTGCAGATGCAGGACTCATTAAAATTCCTGAGACTGCACAAAACAGGATTATCATAAAAAGGAACTTCCTCTGAAATGAATATCTCAATTTAAATCCTCCAGTTATGTGTGCCTGGCTTTCCATGCATACATTATCACTAAATATTTGATAAGTTGTAATATTTTCACTTAATTTTCTTTGAATAGCATTTTTATTGATAGATCAAACTTTATTAGTTTTAAAATTTCTCCCTACACTGGATTGTCCGTAATACTCATGAGTATATATTTCCTTTTGTTTTGGCGTTACATTTATGCAGAAAGGAAATCAGGGAGATTCCGGAAGCTTTTTATGAATCCCGGGGTCAGGTAAATCATGCCTGTCCTGATCTGTAGCACTTTTACAGGTCTGGCAGCAGTCAAAAATGAAACAGCACCTGTTATTAAAACAGAATATAAATAAACGATTGAAAAAATCCTTGCGTTCCGCAGGTTTTAATGATATCTAATTTTTAAAAATCGCTCCTCGTTTTTCAGGATTTCACCTCAAACTATGTCGAAATTTTGCGGTATTTATATGCTTTGAGGCTTGAATTTAGTAACCTTAGATAAGTAAGATAAATTCATAAGACATAAATACTTAGCAGCAAAATTATATTTGTTGAGCGGCTAACTTTCTGGGTTTTATCCACCCTCTACGAGCAAACATACCAGCCCCCCAAATGGTATCAATTTTTATCCCCAAAATACTCCCCATATTCCTCTCTAACCGCTCAACAATCTCTTTTCAGGCAAAGCTTTTAGAAAAGAATACGTAATGCTTCTTTTTCCGCCTGTATTACTCTTAGATTCTTCTGTCTTATTACTCGCGATATATGAAAGCCCTTCAAACCAATACCAGCCACCACAAATCACTATAGTAATTCGGCGTAACTTTGCGTCAATCGACTTCTTGACTCGTTTTCTGTCTTTTTTGGGGTATTAGGTCGAAGAAAAATAAGATTTGAAACAAAATGTCAGAAATAATAAACTTTTACATTTATGAAAGCCTATAATTTCTGAAAATTCAAATACAGGCACTTTACGAACAGTTGCACACTAAGAATAGCCAGATAGAGATAACCATATAGAAAAGTTAAATGAAAATATGCATGAACAAGCAGTCCCTATTCAGAGCTTAATTCAGGAAAATAGTAAATTGAACATGAAGCTATTGCCTGAAATTACCACGAATAAAAACAATGGCGGAAGTTTTGGTAAATTTTAAAAAGCCAACAGTATTGCTTTATCACTCGTACAAAACAAAACGTTCATACAACTCGCAATTCGGAGGACAAGAGTCTGCTAAAAATTTTTCCCTTCGGCAAGCTGGTTGTTCAGTATTATCCTGAACCTCTTGACTTCCAGGTTCGTAATCAGGCTTTAGAATAATCATATAATGGATACAGTCTTTTTTCATGCTCATAATATAACCTCAATAATATTTACTTAAGACATTATTCCATTGACCTCAACTTTCCAGGTTTCCTTTAATGAGATAAATTCGTAGAGGATAAGTGGACATTTGTCTTGTCTACAAAATTACAGTAACCATAAATAACAGTTTCTATTCTTCCATTGAAACTCAGAAGAACCCATCTTTTAATAAGTCTCCAGTTTTTCCATGAGAATACGAGGTTAAAGGAATCAGGGGCCAAGGAAATAGTTAATGAGTTTTCTAACTGATGGGACCGTGGGTTATGGGGAGAAACAGATTTCTTGAAGGCTTACCCTTCTCTTAAAGGTTAGGGGGTTAGCCCATTGGCAGGGAAAACAAAAGAACTTGATTTTGTTCTCCCCGAGTTTGGGGGGCAGAGGGTTGATTCCTATGAAATCAGGCAAAAAATCCTGAATATTTCCTATTCAGATTGGAAAAAGTTAGGGTTTTCTAAGGGGACTCTACATTACATGAAGCAAAACGCCAAGAGTGACAAGCATTTTACCCTTAACAGTCATGTTTTGGAGAGGGTTAAGGCTTGGGAAAACTTGGTTTCTAATGGGTTAATCTAATCTCTAAAGTGATTTATTTACAGGCATTTTTGAACAGCTGGCTATGAGGGACAAGCAAGCCAGTTAAATGGAGTCATACAAAAGCAAGAGCTGTACATTCTTAAAGCCTAATACAGGAAAAACAGCAAATTGAATATGAACCTTTTACCTGAAGCCACCGAGAATAACCTAGTGGATGTCTTGGTGCCAAGGGTAACTGTGATGGGAAAGCTAGTAAAAAGTTTAAGTAACGGAAATTATGATTTGCATTTTTTAGGAGCCTTTCGAATCGAAACAAATACTCTAATATTATATACCTACGACTTTTCAACATACAATACTAACTTTCGGGATAGGCTATAGATACGATTGATCGAAACATTTTTAGGGAAATTATAGGGTTCTTAATAAATCTTATATTGGATATTTTAGAATCTTCAGCAAAAATTATATTAAAAGTTATTAAGTTCTTGATAGTAGATCCTCTACAGAAAATAGAAGGTTACTTGATAGATCTTAGGCGGGAAATACGAAAAGAACTACGCAGTAATGTTTCTCGCTGGGTAGCTGCTTGTATTATTTGTGCTCTATTGGTGGGTTATCTGACTCATTTGTATTCAAATTCATATGAAAATAATATAAGTAACATTCAATATTTTCTCAGTTCTATTTCCCAAGGCCTTGCAGCATTTTTTGCCCTTGCATTTACAATTTCTATTTTTGGTGCTCAAACTATGGGGATATTTACAGCACTAGATAAAGTAATGGATAAATGGACAAAGAGGTACATTATCCTATTTTCTGTAGGTATAATTTTTCCTATATGGCAATTGATAACAGGGATATATTCAATCAATTTGCTTTCATTTTTGGAAAAAATTGGTACCAATTTACCTTTACTACAACTGAAAATAGGTATACATTCAATTAATTTGTCTTCTATTGGAAACATAGACTTATTAGCATTAGATTTAACCTTAGCAGTTTTCTGCGTTCTAGGAATAATACCATTCACTATTAAAATTAATAGAATCGCGAAATATGAAGGGGGTATCTCAAAATTATATAGCGAGGCAAAAGATGCAATTTATTCTGGAAAAGATGTGGTTTCTTCAGATAACATTTCTAGATTAGGCGAATTAGGCCGTAGTGCACTGAAAGAAGCACTACCAGATGAAGTTATGGACATTACAACTTGCATCAGGAATCTGGCTAATCTTAGTATTGAGAACAATTTAGAAAAATCAACTATAAAAGCTATTATTGAATTGGAAAGTTTAGGTCTTCTAGCAATGGATCGAAAAACGAATATCGGTTATTATGCAGTTCCTTGGCCTGTAATGCATCATTATATTGGTCTGCCCGAATATCCAATTGCTTGGAATATCACAAACGGGTTTAGAGAACTTTGTGTTGGTAGTATCGATAAAAACTCTGATGAATCGAATGTATGTGTTTCGTGTGAAATTCTATTTAATATTGGATATATGTATATTCAGAAGATTAGGACTACTTTCTTGAAAACTATATCTCACGATTTACGTATGGTTCTCCCTAATCAATTGAGCCTAATAGAAGGAGATTGGAGTAACCAGGAAAGTCCTACTTTAGCTCAAATGTTATTAGAAATAGCTGAAAAATCAACTGAAAACAGGGAACCCTTATTCTGTTGGGACGATATTAAAGGTTTTTATTACCAAAAAAAAGACTTAGATAAAATAAATAAGTTTTTCAAAGAGCATACGCGAATGCTATATACAGTTTATAATATGGAAATGGCAGATGATGGCAAAACTTTAATTCTTAACAGAGGGGATTCAAGCATTAATTACAACTTTGAGCTTAATGAAGAAAAAAAACAGGTACTTTTAATTCGCCGATCTTATAGTATAAACGCTTTTGGAAAGGAGCATAAAAGTGAACCAGAATGTGTGAAAGTATTACCGATTTATTATAAGGATAGAAAAAAATACATTTATACATTTAAGTATGGCAAAACGTTCGAGCGTTCTTTGATATACTTATGGATCATCGGTGCTTATATCATGAAAAATTACCCCGATTGGGTTACTGAGAAGATAGTTTCTCAAATTAAACATTCAAAGAACTCTGATATAAGGTCTATTTTTGAGAGTGAATATATTCGAAAAGAAACGTCATTTTTTACTCTCGCTAATGATAAACGACGGGATAAATTTGAAGACATTACAGATTATATCAAACCTTTCCAAGATTTCTACTTCGGATTTGAAGAATATTTACAACATAAACGGGACTGACATAGTAGAAGAAGATTGTTTAATGTTGAATTTTTGTAATAACGTAAACTGTATTATTTATCTTATTTTCTTCATAATATGCTTTTTTAACTCAGTTATTCCACGTACCTTAAGAATACTCACGTTTCCATCGTTTACTGCAAACTCTAACAGAAAAAATTGATTAAAAAAACACAGCAGTTATAAATAAGGCCATATAAAAGTAGGCGTTCATGTTTAAATTTCTCCTAAAGCAATCATTTTTACAATAAAAGCAGCAGTCTGATCTAGTCCATTTTCGAATTTAATATGATGCTCGATTATCTCTTTGTGATTCTCATACAACTGCTTTATTAATTTCAAATCTTCGGGCTGCAAACGTTCCGTTATTTCACATTTATCTCCCGTGAGAACTTTCTCCCAATAACAGCGTTCAATTTTCAAACAAACTATATGACTGTCAATTAATTTTATACGCTCCCGAGCTTTAGCCTTAAGTTCTTCTTTTTCGTTCATAAATCAAATTTAATGGAATCTCTCAAAAGGCTATCTTTTCTTGGCAGGCCCAAGCTATAGGCCAGATATGAAGCCCTTCAAATGATTATAAAAGCATCCCGAAAAGAGGAACTCTTACCAGGATGGCTTTTTGAATCAGAGATTAAAAACAACCGCATCAGCGCTGTTTAGAGGATCATAGATGAATTCAAATTGTAATCCTGTACTATTGTTTGGAACTGCAAATGCGAGTTCTCCACGGCGCATATTACCAGGTGTTACATGTGCCACATCAATTGCTTTTGATAATGCTTCACTTGCGTCATAATCACATTCATATGTTGATCCATCAGGACTCAATATCTTATATTGCATAATAGCATAGGTTCTTGTGCGGTTAGGGCTTATATTTTCAAGAGTGATATTAAGAATTAAAAATTGAGATTCGTTTCCTGCCTCTACAACCTCATCAGGGATTTCATTGATTGAGTTTGTATATCTTTCTCCATTGACTGTTATTTTTGTCAGTCCATCTGTAGCTGTTTTGCCGATATTATAAATCTTAAAAGACGACTCGGAATTTTGAGAAGGAGTTGCCTTATTTATAGAAGAGGTCGAAGTGTTTTGCACTTGATCTAACGATTTTTCATTACCTGAGCCTGTACATCCTATACACAGCATTGAAGCCAGCAAAACAAACAAAATAAGAAAAGAATATTTTTTCAAATAACCACCTCAAAATATCCAATAACATAATGAAATTTGAAAGGTGGAATATTAAAACGTTTTTATTTTGTTTTATATAAAAATAGGCAATTCTTTTAGCAAAGATGAATATCATTGAAGTCAAAAAAGACAAATGAAAAAACTCAGAGATTCCTTCTTCATTTTATAACTTGCTGTTTTCAGAATGATTTTTAAGGATAAAATAGGTTATATAATGTTTAATTTTTCAATAAAATCATTATTAATAAAAATAAAAATAATACGGCTTTTGCTTTCGTTTCTTTGTTTCTGTCTTGCTTATATTGTGGCTTCCTAGCTCTTGGATTTCGTCCAGATGCAGAAAAGATTTGAAGGCATAACAGTAAGGCTGTTAAGCCTTTAGCGCCTTTCAACAAGAATTTTCAGACCATAGTTCATGGGCCATTTATTGATTATGAAACGGGAGAAATTAAAGAAGGATCACACTATTTCAAACTATTGAGCTGAACCATATTGCATGTTGAGCATCCAGAAAACAAGTTTGATGGAGGTATAGGAGTTTTTGAGAAAAAACATATTCAGGCTGATGGATTGGTCTACATAGGGAAAGAAGCAAATAATATTGAGGATCAGCCTTTAGATGTAATAGGAGCTCAAGTTTTCACTAATGAGGAAAAGATCAAGCAGAAGATTTTGGCTTTAACTCCTGAAGAAGCCCGAAAAATAGGGATTAAACACAGAAGTGAGCTAAAGTATCTAAAGGAAAAAGCAGGAGATGGAAAGTTAAATTTTAATACGCCCATAATGAGAAAAATTATAAAATATTATAATTTTTAAGTATGTAAATTATAATTAAGGCACATAGTTTAAGAGTCTTTCAATGAACTAATATGTTATTAGATTTAATTGATTTACAAACCTTTAAGAAATAAACGAGATACGAATACATTAGGTTTAGATTCTAATAAGTATTGGATAATGAATACTATGGACTTAGTTTCTATTGAGCATTTTTTCGTAAATGTGGGTAAATTTTTATTAGTATTTATCTTTGTTTTTATTTCTCACAGTGCTGCTGTTTTCTTCTATTATAAGATATTTAGAACAAAGTCTTTAGAACAGCTTTATAATGAATTGCACTTTAAGAAAACTCCAGAAGGGCAAATATCAGTTATAAAACATATTCATTATTATTTTCAAGCATACTCACTTGAAGAACTCATATTTTTTAATTTAAAATATAAAAGGTATAAATATTTTCCCTACTTTAACTATTTTATCCCTATATTATCCGCTGCATTCTTCTTTTCAGTTTCTATGCTTTCTAATGTCACTTATGGTCCTAATTTATTTTTGCTATCTGTATTGTCATTCTTATTTTTGCCAATATTGCTTTTTGTAGTAATCAATAGAATGATAAGAATAGGATATAATTCACTGGAAAAGTTATTGTTTAGATTTTTAAAGATCACGCTTGACAACATTTGTATAACTGTTTATTCATATATAATCTTAATTTCATTAATAAGTATATATCAATTCTTTTTTTATGAACAGAATGGGATGTTCAATAATATACCAAGTAATTATGTTAATTTTCCACTTCTTCTTTTAAATTATATATATAAATTTAAGATTGAATCAGTAAGTAATCAACTTTCTTTGGCTGGATTCTATTTTTCATTAGCAGTTGGTGGAACTGTAGTTTTATCTATAATTGATCGCTACTATGAAGAAGAGAGTTCATTAAGAGAAAAATTATTAGCCCAAGTAAATATATTTAAAGATCTGTATTCTGAAAATAACTTGTTTTTATGCTTGGACTTATCAAGTATCATAAGCTTTAATCTTAAAAATATAAAAACTAGAAGATTCGGCCACAATTATATTATTAAGTTTAGTAAGGAAAACATAAAAACTTTCGCTAAAACACTGTCAAATTTTCATGTAAGACTTGAGTGCTCAGATATTGCATATAAAACCGGAATATTAAGATTATATAAAGCTTTTATTTTCCTCGTTATTATTACTTATGCAATAGGCATTGTAACAATATTTACCCCAGAACAATTCACAACATATTTACTATGGTTATTTATTATTGACTCCGTTCTATTTAGTATATTAATATATGGAATATACACAAATTACCGAAATTGAATATAAAGTTAATATTTTCTTTATCTGATAATTTTTTTCTTAGTAAGTTTTGTTTTCATTAAACCCACTTTCCGCAGTAAAATTTCAGATTTCATGATTTTTCCTGCTATCGATTTTGAATATACGTCGATTTATTGGACTTTTATGCATGAGGTAAAAGCAACTATATGGAGTATTTAGAGCCAAAAAACGATATCGATCAATTTTCACCAAATTACATTAATAGTCATAATTACTTAAATCTGTTCCAAAAACGCAATCAGGAAAAATGTTGATTCTCGAAAAAATACTGCGGAATGTGGGATTAAAAACAAAATTTAGAGTCAATAAGCGCACTATCTCAGAAAAGTATTGTTTTCATTAAAATCATTTCAAGAATGAGTTCTATATAGAAACGAGAATAAAGAATTAGTTTCACAAAACAACGTACAAAAAATTACACACTTTTTATTGAGCGAAGCCTGCAAAAAAATAAGAATCAATTTTTGTTAGGACAACTTCGGAAAAATCGGTGCCGTTGAATTTTTTCAGTAGCGTACAAAAAATTGATATTACCTATATCCCCGAATTTTAGTGCGAAGGGTAGAATTCGAACTCCTAATTCCTCCAATCAAGCTGCGACATAATGTAGTGCCCTCTAATAATTCTTTTGCAATTCAGGCAGAATTGATCATTACCTCAACTAGGTTTGAAACTAGCCAATTTTCTAGGAAATGAAGTAGAAGTGGGTGACTACCTACGCTACTTAAAACAGACGAGTTTGACTACAAATAGACCTTATTTAAAATAAGTAGAATTAATTCACAATGAATAAATAGATAGAGATGAAAATTATTAAACGTTGAGCAGATTCTGGGGATCAGTATGCCTCCGCGAGCATTGTACTTACCCCAATAGTACCATTTCTTTAGTTCCAGTATTCTCCATATGCTCTCTAGAATTCGCTCAATACCTGTTCTATATTTCTCTCGGCGCCAACCGGTTTCGGAGTCTGCTCCATGCAGGCATATTGTAGTATTTTATAACGACTTCCGCAGATACTGCAGGACAGCAGCACCTGCTTGAGCGTGTTTTCAGTACTTTATTTATCTTTGCGGACCAGGATATTTTCAGAGCTCGGCAATCTCGTAGAGCTTTTCCATGTCAATGTTTTGCTCAAACATGTTTGCAAGCTCTTCGTAGGCATCGTTTTCGTTCACGATCTCTTCAGGTGTGTATTCCAGCCCCTTTTTATCGCAGAGATACTGGACAAGGGCGTTTCTGATATTCCTGTTATCAAAGAGTCCGTGAAGATATGTGCCTATTACAAGGCCTTTTTCATCAATGGCTCCATCGTCTCCGAAAACGGTACGGTTCGAGTCGGTAACTCCCATGTGGATTTCATAACCTTTTATCTCTTCTCCGTCTATGGGTTTCAGAATAGGGCCATGTCCATTGATTTTCTTTGTTACCTGGACTGTCCTCTTTTTATATGCCCCGAATCTGGTCCCTATGTCCAGAAGCCCGAGACCTTCAAACTCAGCTTCGACTCCGTTTTCTACTCCGGAGTCAAAGATAGTCCTGCCAAGCATCTGGTAGCCGCCGCAGATTCCGAAGATAGGGATTTTTCCTTTGAAAGCCTGGATTTTTTTGTCCATCCCGCTTGCCCTGAGGTCAAGGAGATCGTTGACCGTGTTCTTCGTGCCTGGGATCATGATTGCATCAGGGTTTCCGAGTTCTTCGTCAATGTCTACGTAGCGGACTTTTACGAGCCCCTCAAGGGGTTCGAAATCAGTAAAGTTTGAGATTCTGGGCAGGCGGATTACTGCGATTTCAATTTCTCTTTCTGTCTTTGAACCTTCTTTATCCCCGAGGGAGACCGAATCCTCAGAGGGGATGCGGAGCTTGAAATGAGGAAGGACTCCAAGCACCGGGATCCCGGTTATTTCCTCAAGCTGCTTGAGTCCGGGTTTCAGGATTTCAGGGTCACCCCTGAATTTATTGATAATAAACCCTTTAACGTTCTTCTTTACATCTTCAGGCAGAAGGGCAACCGTGCCGTAAAGGCTTGCAAATACGCCTCCCCTTTCAATATCCCCTACAAGAATTATCGGAGCCTGAGTGAGCCTGGCAGTACCTACATTTACGATATCTCTTTCATAAAGGTTGATCTCTGCAGCCCCTCCGGCTCCTTCCATAACAATGACGTCGTGTTCTTTCCAGAGCCTTTCCAGAGCCCCTTTAAGGACTGCATGCATCTCTTCAATGGAATCGTAATACTGGCCTGCACTCTTGTCAGCATAGGGTTCCCCGAGCAGGATTACCTGGGAAACACAATCTCCTTTGGGTTTCAGGAGGACAGGGTTCATGTCTGCAGTGGGTTCGGTGCCTGCGGCTTTTGCCTGGATTGCCTGCGCAATCCCTATTTCCTTTCCGTCTTTTGTGATCCAGGAATTCAGGCTCATGTTCTGGGCCTTGAAGGGGGCAACCCTGTAGCTTCTGGACAGGATCCTGCATATTGCAGTCACAACTGAACTTTTACCAACATGAGAGGCGGTTCCCAGGATTAAGAGGCTTTTCTTCTCCATTTTTACCATACCTTCTGCTTGAACACGTATTTTTTATATAATTCCAGTACAGGATGATTTACTAACGATTTTATTAAATTTAATAACGATTTTATTAAATAACGATCTCAGTAAAATCAACAATGGGATTTTTTGATCTCGTAGCTGTAAATCAAGTAAACTTGTTTAGATTTAATAATTGTCTTCATATACTTCAACTAAAGAATAAATACTTTCGGATTCACTGCAGGTTTTGTTTAGTTAATTTGAAAAACTTTTTAATTTTCTGCTCTTTTGTCTTCTCAACCTTTGTTTCCTCGACTTCTGTTTTCTTATTTTTGTCTTTCTTTTTTAGACTCTTTTTTCGACTTTTTTTCGACTTTCTTTTTTTTGCTTTTCTATTTCATTTTTTTTTGCTTATCTCCATTTTTCTCTCTGTTTATCCTGCTGCTTTCCATGAAAATAAGTGTATTTATCCGGCTACATTTCTTTTAAATAAGATCAAAACAATCTTTTTGTTATCAAACGGGGAAAAAAGACCATGAAAGCCGCGCTTTTTGTACTTGCTTTATTTCTTATATCTGTTCTTCCGGCCTCTGCAGCAAATACCTCTCAGGTCGGCGGAACAAGTCAGGCCCGCATAGCCGAACTTTTCAGTGATATCGAGTCTTTTGATGTGACACTTTACTCAATCCAGCCGGAAGAGAACCTGACCCTTGAGGTTTCTCTGGTCAGGCCAGGAAGGGGGTCTGGAGAGGTCATTGCTAAACAGAAGTTCTCAACTGGCAGTTTTCCTGCAAATACGAGAGTCACGAAAGTCGGCTTCTGGGATGTCAGAAATGCCGAACGTGGAGCTTATACTATAAAAGCAAGACTTCTGGAAAATGGGCAGGCGCTTTCAGAATCGGAATATGGTTTTGTTTACGGCAGTAACTCTGCTGCCAGGCTTCAGGTCGATGACCTTGTCCCTAACTCCGAAGGGATCACTGTTGTTCTCTCCCCCAATCAGGCCTCACTTTTTGATATCGAGTATATGCTTGTAGACGGGCAAGATGTCATTTACAGGGCAACAACCGAAAAAGCATCCCTGACCAGCGTCCCGGAAGCCTTTTCTGCGTCATGGGGTTCTCTCCTCGAGAATAATAAAGAGTATGCAGGAAGAGTGAAGGTCCAGGTTTATTCCCCAAACAGAGGGTTCATAGCTTCAACAGAGCGTTTCACTGCCAGAGACGATGCAGATATTACTGACATTTATCAGGATGAGACCGGAGCAAGTGCAACTGTTTTAGGGCGTTCCCAGGTGCCTTTTGAAGGAAGCCTGGTTTTTTCCGTATATGAACTTCAGGCAATATCAGAGGATGGCAGTTCCGTGTTTGTTGAATCTGTCAGGGAAAGAGTCCCCGTACTGTTGAATGATGATGACGAGACCGTTGAAGTCGCCTGGAATGAAAGGCTCACGGAAGGGGTCTACAGGCTTGAGATAGAACTTTTCGGCAACGATGGCGATGTTATCGAACGCAGGGAAACCATTATTGAGTCTGATCTTTCTTCCTCGAATGCAAGCGAAGTAAACCCTGATACAGGAAACGAAACCTCAGATGAAGACGATGGGGATGGCATCCCTGGATTTTCAGTTGCTTTCGGCGTTGCAGGGCTTATTATGGTTTTTGCCCTTCTTAAAAAGCAGCACTAAAATCCGTTTGCATTAAGCTTGTTTGCATAAAAATCAGTTTGCATAAAAACACAGATGCACCGATCAGGAAAAATCCGACTAAAGCTTAATAAAATTCAACAAAGCCGTGAATTCCATGCACTATGAACTTTTTATTGCTTTCAGGCAGATCAGGGCAAGAAAATTCCAGACTCTCCTTTCGGTAGGAGCAATAGCCCTTGCAGTGATGGTACTTACGGTTTCTCAAGCCCTTATGGTGGGTTTTACAGGGGAGCTTTACAACACTACCGTGAATAAACTCCCTCATGTATCGGTTTCCCCGCAGGAAGGTGAGGATTACATCTATCTTTACAGGACTCTTACGGAAAGGATCAGTTCAATCGAAGGAGTTTCCACAGTTTCTCCTTTCCTTACCGGACAGGCTTCTTTCAGGTTCAAGGACAATTCCCTCAACTCCGAGCTTAGAGGCATCATCCCTTCACAGGAAAATGAGATCAGCTCTATTGAAGAAGATATGGTTGAAGGCAATTTCCGGGAACTTGAGTTTTCAAGAAATACAGTGGTTATAGGCTCAAGGCTGGCAGATAAACTTGAAGTTAATCTTGGCGACTCCGTAAGTGTATCTTTTCCAAATGCAAATCCTCTTTCCCTTAGAGTTGTAGGGATCTTTCATACGGGGTCTCCTCTGGACGAGTCCCTGACCTATACCTCCCTGGATACTGCCCAGGAATTTTATGACGTCACGGATGTGGTTAATGGCATTTCAGTCCGGCTAAGGGATTTTGATCAGGATCGGAAAGTCGCAGCCGAGATCGAAGAAACCGGTTATAGGGCAAGAGGCTGGACAGAAACAAACCCTGCAATCCTCCGTACCATTGCTATAGAAAGCACTTCAAACAACGTCATATATGGACTTATTATTATCATAGCTTCTTTCGGAGTGGTCAGTACCCTGAACCTTTCGGTTATCGGAGCAACAGGCCAGATCGGTATGCTCCGCGCTATGGGTGCCTCTGTTTCAAGCATCCAGAGGATCTTCATTCTCCAGAGCGGAATCCTCGGCCTGATGGGCGCTCTCGCCGGTACTTTTGCAGGAGTCCTTGTAGCTCTGGCAATAGGCCAGTATGAAGTCCCGGCAGCTTCTTCCGATGTCTACGGTGGTATTACTTTTATCCCAATTGTTGTACGCCCTCAGGATATCGTGGTCATTATTGTTGCTGTATTTCTGCTGAACCTGATTACAGGGATCTATCCTGCGCGGCAGGCAGCAAAGCTGGACCCTGTAAAAGCAATAAGCACAAGATGATTCCGAAGATTTGATTTGTACAGTTAAAGTGGAATATGCCTGGAAGGAAATAAAATTTAAAAAATGCAAAACTCAGGTAAAGTAAGGAAAAGAGATAAGTAAATAAATGCATAAAAGTAAATAAATGCATAAAAGTAAATAAATGCGTAAGTACAGTTGAATATATATTCTCTAAGTAAAAAGATGCATAAATGAAAAGACATTTGTAATCATAATTCTTTCCCGCCTCTCTTCTTTTCATTCAAAATAATTTATGAAGGCAAAAAAATTAACGATGCTCTTAAAATTATTGCTGGCTTTAAACATTTCAACGCGGTCCAATATGCCACCAGGATTGAAATTTCAATCCCGGTAATTATATATCTTTTTTGACTAATGATTACTTACTTCGTAAGCATAGCGAACAATAGCGAACAAAACCTTGTGCAGGAATTCTCATCAACTGATCATTGCGTGGGAATTCTCCTTTCCTATTTTTACACTCTATAACCTGAAATCACTTTTTTACATATGTCCTCATATTTTTTTCGTACTTGTTGTAGCCTTATTCAGGAGCTCATCGGGATGGCTTCAGGAAACATTTTCCATAATTTTCGGTTTTTCAAAAGAATTTCGGAAACTATATTTACACTTGTATTGTATTTTTGAGCGCTAACTTGTAGCACAGAGCGAACATTTGAGTGGGGGATTGCTGGCAGCTGATCACTGCATAAAGGGAATCCCTTTTATTTTATTCTATTCAGCAATCTGTTTTTTTGATTACGCTAATATCTTCTTCAGAAATACCTTTAATTTTTTTGATTTATCTCAAGTTCTTAAAGTTTATTACCCAGACTCTTTGTCGAAAAATCCTAAAATTGTCCTACCCGCTAGGAATCAGCTGTAATCCATGAAAATCTCTTGAAAACCTTACGGATATCGGCGCTTTTGACACCTGATACAAATATTTATATTCTTTGGCAGATAATTTTATTGTAATGGATGATAGTAAAGAATACCAGCTTTATCTTGAGATTCTTGACGACGAGAGATCTGCATGGGCGAGAAGGACGGCTGTAAAAAGGCTCAGTGAATGCAAAACTGAAGAGTCCCTTTACTACCTGAATGAGCTTATTGTTGACAGGTACTGCCTGGTTCCAGACTGGCTAAAAGAAATTACAAGGGAATATTACGTATCTCTGTGCCTTGAGTTTCTCTGAAGCCTTAATTTTCTAATCGGCGGATTCCTCGATACCTTTACCTTTCAAATAGTCGTACCCATTTTCGATAAACTTTTTTGATAGACGTGTTTCCCCTCCATAAAGGACTGGACCGCCCTGCTAGCCAGAAAAATAATTTCCTTAACCCTATCGCTTTTTAATTTTCACGTCAAAAGCGGCCCCGACAGCTTGCTTGACACTCTTTAAAAGGAGAACGAAATTAGGAGGAAACAAAAAAAGCACGAAAAACATACGTTAAAAAGAGAGAAAAGAGTGCTGCTAATGCGTATTTAATCACTTTTTGTTCGTATCTGTGCCGGTTTTTCTATCGTTTTTAGTATTTGTTCTTTTTTTTCTATCGTTTTTAGTATTTGTTCTTTTTATTTCATTTTTACTTTCTGGTTTATAATTTTGGTCCTTTTTTCTTTTTTGTCTGAGATACCTTTCTTCTCTATCTGGCGTGATAAGGGCAGTTTTCAGAGTCTAGAGCAGATTATTGTTTTATTTTTGCTCAAAAGCATCAGCCATTTAAAGACGGATGATCAGCAATTTCTTATTTCAGAAATATGTTCTCAAGGGCATCATCTGATTTTCAAAATCAAAAACTATAAATTTATTTAGAACTTAGAAGGCTGTCATACCTGAAAAATAACTCCAATAATTCCGATTCTTTTATAAAATTCTGAGAATCGGTATGCTTAAAGCTATAGATTCCCTTTACTAATGCATTCTTATCTCTGATTGCTGTAATTAATTAAAATCACTTCTTTCCGTTAAAAAATGTAATTCTACTCAATTTTGTTGCATTCAGGTTTCTGGAAACATTAAAATCCTTAAAAAGGATAACTTGAAAAGAAAATTTGAAATGTTAATTTGCTTGTGAATTATCTCAGGAGGGCTGTATTTATGCGCAAGGATACTGAAAAAATTATGGGAGGGCCGGCAGCAATCTTGCTGTTTGTCGGAGTAGCGTTGAGTGTTATTCTCTTCTATTTTATGTTCCAATTTGCTGAGCAAGAAAATCTTTTCATGGTTCTCTTAACTGCAGTATTGATATCCATAATTTCAATAGCTATTGCCAGAGGTCTGGTTTCCATATATAAGTACAAATAACTGAATTCCAGTGCGTACTTATTTTTTATTGATGGATTTCTTTTCCTCTCCTTTTTATATACATACTTTTCTTCGGCCTGAGTTTCGCTTCCCGCGTTTCGCTTCCCGCGTTTCGCTTCGGGATCACAGGAAATCGAAGATTTTCTGGGAGTTGCACTGCAAGTGCAACAGCACGAGGTCTGTTTCACTCGCTTCGCTCGCTCAAGCAGACTAATTTATAAAATCACAGATTTTACTTCCTGAGTTTCGCTTCACTCAAGAGGACTGATTTATACGTCATACAGTGAGATGAGTTCAAGAGAAATCACGTAAAAACAGTTTCATTAGGCTGTATTGTCAATTAAATCCTTATTTTTTATTATTAATTTTTTATATGGCAGTTTTACCAATGTTATTATTTAAATAGCCAGATATATGCAAAAAACGAAGTCAAAGAAGATTTCATTTCTCCTTCTTTTTTCGATTTACGAGTGGTTATTCAAATCATGTTCTGATTGTCAGTTGAATGATTCAGTAACAAATTCCACTGAACGAAGATTTCAAATGGATATAGGTATACTAAACTGAAGGTCTGGAGAAAGGGGGTTAAGGAATGCAAAAACGGGCATATTTACTGATTATTACAAGTGGTATCCTGTGGGGTACGATAGGGATTTTTGTTCGAGGACTTTATGGGTTAGGATTCTCTTCGCTTCAGGTCGTAACCCTGAGGGTTTTCTCAGCATCTGTTATCATGTTGATGTATCTTCTTTTTACCAGGCCGGAACTGCTGAAAATCAGATTTCGCGATTTTCCTTATTTTGTCGGAACAGGTATCTTCAGCCTTGCTTTCTTTAACCTTTGCTATTTTATTACCATCAGGGAAACTTCAATTGCTATTGCCGTTACTCTGCTCTACACAGCCCCTGCATTTGTCGTGGTTCTCTCCAGGATTTTTTTCAGGGAAAGCCTGGGAGCAAAGAAACTTTTTTCTCTGGGTCTTACCCTTGCAGGGTGTGCTTTTGTAACCGGTTATCTTCCGGAACTCGGAAATTCTCCTTCTCTCTCCCTGCCATGGCTTCTTACCGGGTTAGGGGCAGGTTTCGGATATGCCCTTTACAGCATATTTGGAAAGGCTGCCCTTAAAAAGTACGATACACTGACAATTACAGCTTATACTTTCATTTTTGCGAGCCTTGCTCTTTTGCCTTTTAGCAACTTTAAAAATTCTGGAGAAGCTTTCTCTATGGAAAGTTTCTGGATCTACCTTGCAGGCATGGGCTTTTTTCCCAGTGTGCTTGCCTACCTGCTGTACACCAAAGGGCTTGAAGAAGTCGAATCGAGCAGGGCATCCATAGTAGCAACAATAGAGCCTGTTGTAGGTACCCTTGTAGGTTTTTTCTTTTTCAGGGAAGTGCTATCAGGCTGGCAGTTAGCAGGGGTTCTGCTCATACTTGCAGCAGTTGTACTGATACAGGAGCGAAAATAAGTTTTTTAATTTGAACCTTTTTTCTTTAATTTGGGTCTTTTTTCTTTCTGATGTTTCTTTCTGAGGTTTCTTTCTGAGGTTTTCTTTCTGATATTTTCTTCTAAGGTTTTTCATCCTGAAGCATTTTTTCCTGAGATCCTCTTTTGATCCTCAGAAGGTTTTTACGGAACTATTTAAAATAACATAAAGGTTAATATGTTAGCTCGGTTTAGTATTTAGTCTGTAGTCCTGGTATTTTACCTGTATCTACTATATTTGTTTACTATGTCTGCTCTTAAAATCCTGTATTTTTTCGTACTCTCTGTGTTTTCCGGGGTTGGGAAACCAGCAGGGGATCTAATTCAGGCGAAATAAATTACAATGACAAAATCACAATTATATTGAGAATGAAAAGGATGGTGTTTATTCAATGCAGTTGAAGCTGGAACATTTTAAGATAAAAATAGGGCAGCATAAAGTGCTGTTCAATATTGTCGATGCGAAGGAACTGGGAGTTAATCCCGGAGATCGGGTCCGAATCCGTGGGCATCGAAGTCTTTCTGCTATTGTGGACACAACTGATGATATGGTTCCTCCGGGCACTCTGGGTGTTTTTTCTGAAGTTTACGAGCACTTCGAAGACTGGGATAAGCCGGTTGAAGTTGTCCCTGCGTTCCGCTCAAAATCTTCGAGCGTTATCAAGAAGATGCTGGACAAAAAACCTGTTGTCCAGGACGAGATCAAATTGCTCGTAACCGATATTGTGGAGGAAAACCTCAGTGATATCGAACTTTCGGCTTTTATAACAGCTTCTTATATCCATGGAATGACTGATGACGAGGTCGAATGGCTGACAAGGGCTATGATCGATACCGGAGACACGATTGAGTTTGACACCCATCCTATTATGGACAAGCACTCGATAGGAGGAGTACCCGGAAACAAGATTTCTCTCCTTGTTGTCCCTATCATTGCTGCAAACGGGCTGCTTATCCCGAAGACAAGCTCCAGAGCAATCACAGGTGCAGGTGGAACTGCAGACCTCATGGAAGTGCTCTGTCCTGTTGAGTTCAGTTCTCAGGAAGTTAAGGAGATAACCGAGAAAGTAGGAGGTGCGCTTGTCTGGGGAGGAGCTACCAATATTGCGCCTGCGGATGACAAACTCATTAGAGTTGAGTACCCCTTATCTATTGATCCTTATTACCAGATGCTTGCCTCAATTATGGCAAAAAAGGGAGCTATAGGAGCCGATAATGTGGTTATGGATATCCCTGTCGGGCCAAGCACAAAGGTTCCCACCGTCCAGGAAGGGCAGAAACTGGCAAGAGACCTGATCAATCTTGGGCACAGGCTTGGGATGAATGTTGAGTGTGCCATTACCTACGGTTCGTCTCCCATAGGGAGAAAAGTAGGACCAGCGCTGGAAGTAAGGGAAGCCCTGAAAGTTCTGGAAAGCATGGAAGGTCCAAACAGCCTCATTGAAAAGAGTGCTGCCCTTGCCGGAATTCTTCTTGAGATGGGAGGGGCGGCTCCAAGGGACCGCGGAAAAGAAATTGCGCTGGAAACACTCCGGAGCGGAAAAGCCCTTGAAAAGATGAGGCAGATCATTGAAGCCCAGGGCGGAGACCCGAACATTAAATCCGATGATATCCAGGTAGGGCAATACACTGCTGACATCTTTGCTTCTGCAGATGGGTATGTCATCGAGTTTGACAACAGGTGGATAATTGAGATCGCCAGGCTTGCAGGGGCTCCGAATGATAAAGGAGCCGGAGTTGCTATCCATAAGAAAATGGGAGAGCAAGTTAAAAAAGGAGACGCTATCCTTACTATCTATGCTGAAAAAGAGTTCAAGCTCGATACCGCGTTGACAACGGCCCAGAGAACAAACCCGATAATAGTAGAAGGTATGCTTCTCAGGAGAATCCCGGGAACTTATGGGTTCCAGTGATACCCATATTTTCTTTTTCTCCATTTTTTCAGTGAAACCGAGTGAAACTTAAGTGAAACTTCAATGAAACTTCAATGAAACTTCAATGAAACTTCAATGAAACTTAAGTTAAACTTAAGTGAAAATTAAGTGAAAATTAAGTGAAAATTAAGTGAAAATTAAGTGAAACCCTTTAATACCTTGTAAGGGTTTTAGCCGAGCATGAAGAGGATCGTATTACTGCGCCTGGGGCATCGCCCTGAGAGGGATAAGAGAATTACCACACATGTTGGCTTAACTGCCAGGATGCTTGGAGCTGAAGGCATGCTTCTTGCTTCTGATGACCCAGGGATTGTGCAGACCCTTGAAGATGTGGTCGAGCGCTGGGGTGGAAACTTTTACATTAAAAATAACGTTAACTTTAAGCAGGAAATCAGGGGCTGGAAAGAAGAAGGCGGAAAAGTCTGCCACCTTTCCATGTACGGGGTCAACCTGCCAGATGTTACCGACGAACTCAAAAAGTGCGACAGGCTCATGATCGTTGTAGGTGCAGAAAAAGTCCCACCAGAAATTTACCAGCTCGCTGACTGGAATGTGGCCGTAGGCAGCCAACCCCATTCCGAAGTTGCGGCAGTTGCAATCACAATGGACAGGATTGCTGAGAAGGAGCCGCTTGAAAAAGAGTTCTCAGGTGCTGAGCTGAAAATTATCCCAGCTGAAAGGGGCAAACATGTAATCGAAAACATCAAGGAATAAGCAGACTTTAACGTCAGGCTTAACTTTTCGCTTTTATCTTTTTTAAAGGGTCTATTTCTCAGGCTTTCAGGGCTTTAATTAGACATGTTTTATATGTTAATACGAATTTTTAGAAAAGTGTTAAATATAAGCTCTACATAGGATAAAGTGTCTATGTGCAGACCATTCCTCCTGCTAACAGCAGGGTCCGGATTGTCCGTTTTCGTTCCTGCCAGAAGGGGCTGACAGGTATGATTCGTTAACGGCTCCGGAAAATTAAGGTAAGGTCCGGTTACAGGGGTGCAGGCAGACAAATTTTTCTAGTCAGACACTTTATTTGTCGGGCATCCCTTCCGTTTTTCTTTACTCTTTTCTGAAAAACCTTCCCCAGAGCGAGCTTTAAGCGGGAAACTACAAACTTAAATCTGTTTTTAGCAAATGCCTGATTGATCTGAATTGAAAAAAGGGCCTTAAAATAAATAAATAAATAAATAAATAAATAAATAAATAAATAAATAAATAAATTCAAATAATAGCGAAAAGTAAGGGTTAATGAACCATATGGATTTAATAGAGCAGAAAATAAATTTATTAGCAGGATCTGCGTTTCTTTTTATAGTTCTGGCTCTGTTTTTTCACTTTTATAAATTCAGGCTTCTCTCACACTCTCTGAAACTTTGTAAATGGATCTGCGGGCTGGCTATCAGTTCGGACAGTCCCTGGGTCAAAATGCTCGTGTTCCATCTCGTCTTTTTTATCCGGCTTCTCATGTATCTTGCAATTGTTTCTCTCGAACAGGTTGATAAGCTGACGATCCTGAGTCTTTTCAGACATTATGTACGCGGAAGCAGGTTTGTCCTTCTGGAGTATATGTCTACTTTTATGCGCTCCTCTAAAGAGGTTGAAAAATATATCTGCAGCCTGAGCTCTCAGCCAGTAAACAGAAATGAACAACGTATCAGAAAAGAACGGCATATCAGAAAATAATTTCTCAGAATTAATAATAGCTTCTTATATTCGATTATTTCTTTAAATCTTTTTCCTGTAATTATAAAACAGGATAAGGTTTTTTTCATTGAAGTAATATATGAGGAAATAACTGGTAAATTATAAACTTATATGAATTTATATGCTATCTCTAAATGATCGTAACGGCTGCCTGAAAAACTCCTGATATGTCTGAAAAACTACGGACATGTGTTATAAGTTTTCTTTTTCTTTAAAATACTCACGTTGCACATTTTATATAGCAGAAGATTCTATTTTGTCCTGATAACTTATGGACTGCAAGCCTTTTACCTATGGGAATTTTCGTCAGCAAATTCCTTGATTTTCGCAGGCAGGAAGCGTGGGCAATGAACATAACATTAATTGGCATGGCAGGAGCGGGGAAGAGTACCATAGGAAAGGCACTTGCAAAACGCCTGAATTATACTTTTATTGATGTCGATGGCCTGATAACAGAGAAGGCTGGAATGCCCCTTCAGGCTCTTATTGATAAACAGGGTGATTCTGCTCTTATCAGATTTGAAGAAGAGGCTATTCTAGGGCTTGAACAGGTGGATAATTGTATTATATCTCCAGGTGGGAGTGTTGTTTATTCTAAAAAAGCCATGGAGCACTTAAAAAAAGTCTCTAAGATAGTCTTCCTGGACGCTCCTTTCAGAAGCATTGTAAAAAGGACCCCTAACGCAAGAAAGAGAGGTATAGTAGGGCTCAGAGACAGAAGCCTTAAGGAGCTTTTTGAAGAGAGACTGGTTCTATATCGTAAGTATGCTGACTTTTCAATAAGACTTAAAGGTAGGGAGAATATTCAGAGAGTCGCGGGAAGGATAATCCAGCTCTGTTTTGAAACGGAGGCCTGATCTGAGAATCAACTGCTTATTAATCATCCCTCCATTAATCATCCCTCCATTAATCATCCCTCCATTAATCAGCCTTCTATTATTCAGCCTTCTATTATTCAGCCTTCTATTTCAGCCTTCTACTATTCAGCCTTCGATTAATCAACTTTCGATTAATCAACCTTTCATAAATGATAAATTAACCCGGCTTATAAATTATTTTATTTTCATAACTTTTTTTTCTTTATAACCCTTCCAATATCTTTAGTTTTAATGGGGTCCGCGCGTCTACTTGAGGGTTAGAAGTGTTCACTTCGGGACTGGAGCAGTTTACTTTAAGCAGTTTACTTTATTATCTATCAGGTCTTCAATCTGAACAAAATTTTCTTGTCTACAGTTTTCATGTATTAACCTGCAAAAAAAACAGGATCAACAGGAGATATTTCATGACATCAAGTCGTTTCATTATCACAGTTATTGGCAGCGACAGGGTAGGGATTGTTGCCAGGGTCACCACGGTGATGGCCAGTTACAACGTAAATATTGTTGATATCACCCAGACTATCATGCAGGGCATCTTTACAATGATCATGCTCGCAGAAGCCCCAAAGGAAAACTTTAACCTTTCGGCTTTTCAGCAGGCTATGGATGCCGAAGGAAAGAGCCTTGGAGTTGAGATCAAGGTGCAGCATGAAGATGCTTTCCGTTTCATGCACAGGATCTGATCTGTAAGGAAGCAGGAGGATTTTTCATGCTTATAAACCCGAAAGAAATCCTGGAAACAATCCAGATGGTCAGGATGGAACACCTTGATATCAGGACCGTCACCATGGGGATCAGCCTCAGAGATTGCAGCCACCCGGATATTGAGGTCTTCAACGAAAATATCTACGAAAAAATAACTTCCAGGGCAAAGGAGCTTGTCAGGACGACAAATGAAATCCAGAGCCTTTACGGGATTCCCATTATCAACCGGCGGATTTCCGTTACTCCCATAGCCATAGTAGCCGAAAGCTGCAAGTCTCAGGACTTCGTTTCCGTTGCAAAGACAATGGATGAAGCTGCTAAGGAAGCAGGCGTCGATTTTATAGGAGGGTTCAGCGCCCTTGTCCATAAAGGGCAAACCCGGGGAGACCTCAAACTGATAAATTCCATTCCTGAAGCCCTTGCGACTACCGAGAAAGTCTGCTCGTCAGTAAACGTTGCAACTACAAAAGCAGGCATTAACATGGATGCAGTCCGCCTGATGGGAGAAGTGATTAAAAAGACTGCGGAACTGACTTCTGACAGGGACGGGATAGGCTGTGCCAAACTCGTTGTTTTTGCAAATGCCCCTGAAGACAACCCTTTTATGGCAGGAGCTTTTCACGGGATAGGTGAGCCCGAGTGTGTTATCAACGTGGGTGTAAGCGGGCCTGGCGTGGTTAATGCAGCTGTTTGCGAGCTTGAAACCCCTAACCTCACTGAAATTTCCGAGACGATCAAAAAGACAGCCTTTAAAATCACACGCATGGGGGAGATGGTGGGAAGGGAAGTTTCGAGAAGGCTTGGTGTGGAATTCGGGATTCTTGACCTTTCTCTTGCCCCAACTCCGGCAATCGGGGACAGTGTTGCCGCTATTCTGGAAGCTATGGGACTTGAACGCTGTGGAGCCCACGGCACGACTGCAGCCCTCGCGCTTCTTAACGATGCGGTAAAAAAGGGCGGAGCAATGGCTTCTTCTTCCGTAGGGGGTCTCAGCGGGGCTTTCATTCCGGTAAGTGAGGACGCAGGCATGATCGAAGCAGTTAAAGTCGGGGCTCTCTCTCTCGAAAAACTCGAAGCCATGACAAGCGTCTGTTCCGTCGGCCTTGATATGATAGCAGTCCCGGGAGATACTCCTGCTACTACCCTTTCTGCAATAATTGCCGACGAGATGGCAATAGGAGTAATAAATAAAAAGACAACTGCAGTCAGGATCATTCCCGCACCAGGAAAAAGGGTTGGAGATACAGTGGAATTCGGCGGGCTGCTCGGAAGCGCACCTGTTATGCCAGTAAGTAATTTCAGTTCAGAGACTTTTATAAAGCGGGGAGGAAGAATTCCAGCTCCTATCCAGTCGCTGACAAATTAAGGATATTTCCTGGGCTTTTCTTCCGAGGCTTTTCTGAGGCTTTTCTGAGGCTTTTCTGAGGCTTTTCCGGAATTGTTTTCCGGAATTCTTTTTTCCGGTATTTTTTGGATTGCTTTTTCTGAATTGTTTTTTTACCATTTCTCACTTTCGTTGTCTTTCTCGCCTTTTTTACTTCGAATTTACTTCGAATCTGCCCACAAAGCTCTCATCATTTTCCTTATTTCTTCTATTTTTCTTATTCTGGTTTCGTCGTTTATTATATCAAGTTCATTGAAGGATTCAAGGGCGATCTTTGCCGCAATCGAGGTCTCGTGCAGGTATCTATTTCCTGCGTTACTCATGATCGTCTGGAGGGCAGAAGTCGCCTGAAAAACTGCGCTTTCCATATCTTCCTGTTCAGCGCTTTTCCCGACCTCCTCAATAGAAGATGCAATATTTCTTACTTCACTTTGAAGGTTTTCTTGCATGGCTGCTGCAGCTATCTCTTCGAGCATTATCTCTACTCCTACTGCAGCCTCTTCAAGGCTTTTCTGAGCTGCCAGTTTTCCGGTATCCCCAAGGCAGGAAACGCATATTGCGGTATTTTCAGAGACATCGGAGAATTTCATCCTTGCAACCGCTTTTCCAATCTCCCCAAGCCCGATTGCTACTGCAATTGTTTCTCTTTCCCTGTTCAGAAAAGCTGCCGTATTTCCGCTTTTCCCAAGAACTGACGCAGCAAGTTTGGCTACAGTTTCCAGCTGCTGCTCGGCAGCTGTCTTCCCTATGGTTCCAAAAGAAAGTAGAACCCTGACAGTCGTGCCCTCCATATTCTGTTCCATTGAGTACTGGAGCATCCTTTCGAGAGACCTGATAGCATTGACTGCTGCATTCTCCATTCCCTGAAGGGCAGCAGCCTTTCCTATTTCTTTTATGGAAGCTACCGTACTCTGAGCCTCCACTTCTTTTTTTTCACTGAGGTAAACTGTACCTATTTCTGTCAGGGAAGCAAGAGCCTGCCCAACTCCTTCGTCAAACTCTTCCTCAACGGAAGCCAGCCCCTGGTGTGTTACTTGATCTTTTTCTCTTGATAGCATAGCTTGAGGCTCCTTTTCATCAATTATGCCTGTTATGAAATGCTCCTGTTACTTTTTATTGTAACTTCTAAGATGTCCTTTGCTGCTTTAGTAGATTGTCTCCTTATGATTTTTTGTTTCATTTGTTTTTAATCTATGGCTCCTCCAGAGAAATGGTATATGTAGTAAAGAACCAGAAAAACAAGAATTGCAAGAGCAGCTTTAAAATCGATTTTCTTTAAAAAGTCCCTTATTATTGTCAATCCCCCTAATCCCTATTTCTTTCCCAGATTTATCTTATATTTATTGTGTCCCTGGTTCAAATATTTTCAGGTAATAAGATAAGTTTTCAGATGATATTATAATATTTACAAAATCGGTATATAATATCTATAAAATTATAACTAAAATATAGAGTCAAATAAAAGAAACTTCACAAAATAAACTTGATATCAAGCATGGTCAAGTAAAGTAGAAATTAAAGTACAATTGAATAAAATAGAAGTACCAGCTAAAATGTACCAGATAAAGTAGAAGTGCCAAATAAAGTAGAAGTACCAAATAAAGTAGAAGTGCCAAATAAATTTTAGAATCGTAAATTCTAACTATTGTTTCGGCAGGAAATATATTGAAGTAAAAAGTGTATGTAGCTCAGTAGATACTAAAAGATAAATTCAAAGGTTGACTGGAGAATTTTCATATAACACGAATTTTAGAACAAGATTAAAATATTTTTTAAGTCGGGATAGAAATATCCTTGAATCAACATAACTCTTGATCTGCAGAAACCCTTATCCTAATTTAATAAGTTTTCTACATAATCTCAACTGCCTTTATCATTATTCAAATTTTAAGAATTGCTTTTTAAGAATTGCTTTTTTATGAAATTCCGGTATTGCTTTTCTCTTTTTCAAGCTATGGCTCCGTTTGAATAATGATATATATAGTAAAGTACAGCAAAGACTAGTATCGCAAGAATCGCTTTAAAATCCATAAGCTTTATACTCCTTTTTCGACGGTATTTCTCAGGCTATAGCGCCGGATGAGAAATGATAGATAAAGTAGAGGGTGCAGAATACAAGTATCGCAAGGATTGCTTTGAAGTCCATTATTATTATCCTCCTTTTAAAAACTATCAATAAAAATCCGTTTTGTGGGTAAAATTAGTAGTGAGACGCAGGTATATAAAAATGCCGTTTTTTACCGCTTTAGGAAACGATTTCTGTTTTTTCAACGACTTATGTTTTTATTTTAATCCTGGATGCTTATTTTAATATTTAAAGTTTCAGGATCTTGAATAAGTTAGTGTAAAGGCCGTTTAGAATTAATAAATGTGAAGATATCCTTTATTCTTTACAAAAACAACCTTATATATTTTCCAGTAAAATTATAATTGGGGTATCAAAATGGGGGATCAAAATCGGCAAGTGTTTTTCGAATATTCTTTCTCTTACTTCTTGCCTTTTTTCAACTGATACTGGTAAGATAAATCTAGAGCAGGGAGCTACAGTTAAAATCCAGGCATACAGGGTTATCAAGTATGGTTATCAAGTTATTGTAAGGGGGTTGTTTAATGAGAGGTATGATTCATTTTTTCTCTATACTTTTTTGCATATCACTGGTGTTTGCAGCAGGCTGCACCGAAAACGGGCAGGTCGAGCCGCTCACAGATAATGAAACGCCTGAAATTGCAGAGTCACCTGAAGTTGCGGAGTCACCTTCAGGTACAGAAGCTGAAGAAATATCTATTGAAATTACTGAGGCGCCGGAAAGCGTTCGGGGCGGAGATGCTTTTAATATCCGATGGAAGGTATCAGGCGGATCTCCGGGTAATATCAGTGATACCCGTATTCTAAGCAGTTCTACACATGCAGGTCCGAACATTGATGCATATCCTTCAAGAAGTTTTTCACAGAATGGAATAAGTCCTCAGGAGTTCGAAGGTAGTATAGTAGCACCTGCTGCAGGTAACCTCTATTTCAGAGTCTATGCTGTGGTAGATGGTACTGAAGTAATTTCAAGGGAAGAGGTGATTGAAATACGTACCTCATATCAGTATTGAGGGTGCACTATTTGCTCATTAGGAGATCGTTTGCAAGTACAGTAGCTTCCCTCAGGTTCATATCCGGAAGAGAAGCCTGAAAGACATGCATGAAGAAGGCGGTTTATCTGAACACAGTAAAAAGAAAAGAAGCCCGACAGCAAGGGTGTTCTCCGGCAGAAAAGGGATCTTTCAGGTGTGAACTCATAAGCTTTGGAGAGGTTTCTCGCCTTTCCAGGCTTCTTGCCCGGAAAATTAAAGCTTCAGGCTACCATCCCGACCTGATCATTGCTATAGGAAGGGGAGGCTATGTTCCAGGGAGGCTGGTTTCGGACTTTTTGCTTTTTAAAGAGCTTACCTCAATGAAAATTGAACACTATATGTGGGGGGCTGACATGCAGGCAGGAGCCAGAATCAAATTTCCTGTTTCCGGGGACATAAGCGGGAAAAAGGTATTGATTGCAGACGACATAACCGATACTGGAGATACCCTGCAGCTTGCTGTGGATTATGTACGGAGCCTGAGACCTGCAGAGATAAGAACCGCAGTCCTCCAGCACAAGACCTGTTCTTCTTTCGTTCCGGATTTTTATGGTCAGAAGGTTGTCAGATGGCGCTGGATTATTTACCCCTGGGCTCGGTATGAAGATCTGGCAGGCTTTACTGAAAAAATTCTTGGGCATAATGTCCTTGATACTTCTCAGATTATAGCTGAGTTTAAGGACAGGTACGATCTCGAGATCAGGGAAAAAGAGATCCTTGAAATTCTGCAGGACCTGGCTGAGAGAAATGAGATTGAGAGAATTAAAACGGATAAACTGGTAGGGTGGCAGATCAGGAAGAGGTAAGTAGTAAAATAATTGACCTGTAGCTTTCCCTGCAAAGCAATTATTTTGTAAATATCTCGGTAAGTTTTTCCTCGGCCTCCCGGATTTTCTGTGGCTTAAGATAGTCACTCCTCTAGAGAATAAGGGATATGTCAGCAGTAAAGGTCAGCAGTAAAGGTCAGCAGTAAAGGTCAGCAGTAAAAACCTTATTTGTGTGAATCGAACTCTTTTCGGTAGGGAAGCTGCCTTCTTCGAAGTCAGGGTTCGTAAGAGGAACGGCATACTCGTCATTTCTTACAGCACTTGTAATCTGGCAGAGGATTAGGTCTTCTCCTTTCAGATCTGCGATCACGATCGCCCGCCTCTTTTTTGAGGCGGTAAAGTCTGAAAGGAAAAGGAATGATGACAACGTCCCCTTTCTGAATAATCAAAAATAAAAAAGAGGAAAACAGTAAAGGAAAACCAGGAGATCTGATGCTCCCTTACATTACGGTTTCTGTAACCAGCTCCAGGTTCCCCTGCGGGAAAACCCTGGAAATCCGGACCTTCCAGTTATTTTTATCTGAGCTTTCGTTTTCAGCCTGAATCAGGTTAAAACACTGTGTGGTTTTGCCTCTGGTCTTGGAGGAACAGAAGGTGCCTGCATTTACAACGAGCATATTGTTCAGGTTCCAGACATGAGGAATATGGCAGTGCCCGCAAAGCACGAGGTTTACCTCGCAGCGGTTCAGGAGATCAAGGACATCGCCTGCATCGACAAGGACGGTGTTTTCTCTGCCCGCAAGAGGGACCGGGACAAGGTGGTGGTGCAGGGCAAATACCTTGAAATTCTCCCCGGAGAAGGCTTCTTTGATCCAGCCGTAGTTTTCCCTTCCGAGATGCCCTTCATCAAGATCAGGCTGTGAGGAATCAGCCCCTACAACGGTTACGCCTCCGAGATTCCTGGTTGAGAACCTGTTTTCGAAAAGGTCTTCAAAGTGCAGATACCCGGCATTTTTGGAGTCGTGATTTCCAGGGACAAGGACTCTGTCTTTACACTCAATCCTGTCAATAAACTTCTTTACTCCATCATATTCGGCTGAAAACCCATTTTCTGTCAGGTCACCGGTAATTACTACTATATCCGGATCCAGCTTATTTATGCTCTGCAGCATGGATTCTGCGATTTCCGGGACAAAGTATGCTTCTGAAAAATGAATATCTGAAAGATGTACGATCTGTATAATTTTTTACTCCTCTTTTCTCTGAAATTTTATATAATATTTATGTTCAGACCATTGAATTCCAGTTCCATTATATATAGGTATCCGAGAAAAATACATATTTTTGTAAATCTAATTATAATTCATTAAAAAAGCTGGAGTTTAACCTCAATTCTTTTTGAACTTTATAAGTATTTATTTAATTTTCATTCGTGTAGAATACCATTAAAAAATACATAGAATAAGATTTTCGTGAATATTCAGTCCTGTTTTTTATGTAGTTCCCGGGCGCGCGTCTATAAGGGCTTGGGAAAGAAATTTTTTCAAAAAAATATCTATGGACTTCGAATAAAGTCAAATTTAATTCCTTTTTTTCAGGCTCTGAGCTTATAAAAAAGTCTGTAAGTAAAATGTCTACAAAGGTTCATATCCACATTACTCTCCAGCGCACCCTATCCGACATATCAAAACCTTGTTTCCAGAGTGCCGAAAATTGAGGACTTATTTATCAAGTTCGCCCTAAAGGTGGAACATTGTCTTCATGTAGAAAGGATTTTCACAATATATGACTCTATATCAAAAGGATGAGTTAGATAAAGAAATATCAAACTGTTTTCAAAAAAGTAAAAAAATATAACTCAACTCGGGATATTCCTGGATTTGACCGTACTTTTTGTATATTCATTTCCCTTACATCAGATTTTTTAGAGGCTCTTTAGAGCCTCAATAATTAGGATACAGACAAACATAGTGTTTAGTTATCTCATCATTTTTCTTTTCCTCGTACTGGAGGGTATAGAGCCATCCTTTCCAGACTATTTCATCTCCAAAAATGAGATCTGGTTTCCAGTCCTTTGGTACTATCCCGGTTGCTACAAAGGAATCAATATTATGAAGTATTTTTGTTACTCCACCATCTTTTATCGTCTTAGTTGGTGCACTTCTACACGCTGGATCGATTTCACTAATATCTGTTTCACCCATGTCAGTCCCACTCCTTTATTTTAGGGTTATTTACAGCCCTATAAAAGCTTTACATTCTATCCATATATAAGCCTCTTAGAGCCGTCAAACAAGCTTAAAAAGTAGAAAAGTGAAACTTCACGAGGGATGTTTCTGGATGTACCTTAAATTGATTTTACTGAGCCTATTTTAAGAGCTACTTCGTTATTCAGACCTCTGCAATTACTTCTCCTTCCATCCAGGGGTGGAGTGTACAGATATACTGGTAAGTCCCTACTTCTTCAAAAGTATATGTAAATGTCTCCCCCTTTTGAAGGTATTCGGATTCGATACTCGATCCCACAACATCATGGAGAACAGTATCGTTATTGGTCCACCTGACCGTCTGTCCTACCTTAACGGTAAGATTCTGGGGTATATATTTGTAGTCCCGGATCTCAATATCAATAATCTCAGATTCCGCTCCTGTAACGGTCTCTTCAGTTCCTGCAGCTTCTCCGTTATCTACTTCCTCAGCAGGTGTGGAAGGCGAAGGCTCATCCGAATTTCCATTTTCAGCACAACCAGCAGCAAAAAGCACACCCAAAATTATCAGAAAAATTATTATTTCCTTTTTCACGTTATTTTCTCCTCTAAACTTCAGTTTTTACGCCTAGATTCCATTTTTACACTTTGTTTATCTTTTTATTTGACTTTTATCTCTCTTAATACCAATACGGAAACTTAGAGGCTGTCTCAAAACTCAAACCACTTCTGCATTTGGATAATTGGTAACGTTAACTTTAAATTCAGACCGTAATTTTTCCGAAATTCAGGTACACACTGACTTCCATCCTGAGGAGATGGTATCTTAGAAGGAAGATTTCGACCTGCGGAAAGCCGAACCCGGACGCTCTGGCATGCCGAGCAGTTCGCGGCTATCTGCCTGCCACGCTTACAGTTTTTCCATGTATAAAGGTTGGGTGAGAAGCCCAGAGATGAATCTCCCTGCTTGTGATTCCAAGGTTAAGTTTAAGAAAAAAATTGAAAGCTCTGAGAAATCATGAAGAAATTATGTCTTGCCCGTTTGCCCGAGTCCAAATAAGTCGGCAGCACTTTCTCTATAGTTACTGTCTGGCATGACGAAGCCTATCAAGCGTCCTTTTGCCCTGCAGACTGCGCGGGAATTTTGTTGTTGCACACTGCCTAAAACGCTTCTTTCGAGCGCAATATATGCCAATAACCTAGAAGTTGCTAAGTGCAAAAGGAAAAACTGGCAGGAATAGGAAAAAAAGTGTATTTTTCAGACTAAAAATTCAAGTAATATTGCGTTTAAATTGTTTTTGTGCTCTTTAAAAGTACTATAGGTGTAAGAATGGTAGATTCCAAGACGCATATAGATACAGGTTTCGAAATGAGATCATTAGTTCCACTTTCTGGAACTCATCTTAGATGTGCTTGTCTCTGTGCAAATAGGTGTAAAGAAATAGAGCAAGAATTTAAAGATGGAAATACTACTCGAGAAAAAAATGATTTGCATCAAGAAGATGTGGCATATGCTTGTGGTGCAGTAATATCTAGCGTCGCATTTCAGGAAGCAACTATAAATGAATTTTTCCAATGGTTTTTTATAAATTTGACAAGTTGAATGTAAATAAATATGAACTGATGGATCTGAAATCTGAATGGGAAAGAACTGAAGAGAATAAAATTCTTTTTTCTAGTCTTGAAGAAAAATATGTTGAATATGCATACAAAAGAATATTGAATAAGAAATTGGATAAAAACACCAAACTTTGGAATGATTTTAAAGATCTTATTCTTTTGCATAATTCTTTGGTGCATTTTAAAGCAAAGTGGCAAAACGAACTTTCAAGAAAAGATAATGAATACAGACTCGAACATTTAGGGAAGCATTTTAAGCGAAATCCGTTTATGGAAGACGCAGGCAATCGAGATTTTCCAAAAAGGTTACTTAATGCTGAGTGTGCAGTATGGTCAATAAACATTTCAACTAAATTTAGATCAACTTTTTCTAAAGATCTTTCTGATTTTAATATTGATGTAATTTTAGGACCAGATATTAACAAAATTCTCCGTCAGTATTCTTTAGAAACTAATTAATTATTCAAGTTGAATCTTATTTTTTGCATTTGAATAGTTTGTCTTTTCCTAGCAAAAATTTTTGAGAGCTATGAGGGATCTTATCTGTTTCAGGTTCCCTTCTCCGATGAAGCTGAAGAGGGTTTTAATGAACATATCGAGCAGTCGGGCAGGCTTGGAGATCCTTTAGGGCTTTTCAATGTATAATTTTCTATATGGTGTTACACTTGAAATTTAAGCTGTGAGTACTACGACTGAGGACAAACTGAGAGTTGCAAATGACAGAAAACCATAGCTCGGTGCGGCAATCTTGATTGTCAATCCGTTAAAATCACAGAAACGCTAGAGTACATGGCTATGATTCTTCATAACTTTTGCATCACATTTCACAGTTTCAAAACCAAATTATAACTTCAGTAAACCCTTTTTGGGTAAAGCAAAAGTGATAACAAACCCCTAAATTAGTCCTCTTGAGCGAGCGAAGCAAGTGAAAAGGACTTCGTGCTCCCGAAGCGAAACTCGGGTGCCGAAGCGAAATTCGGGCGGTGCAACAAATACATTAATAATGAGTTATGACTATTCACCTACGTTTCAGCTTCATTCTTATATTTACGTTTAATTTATCCCCTAATTAAGGTGAATTTATGTCTTTAGCAAATCTCAGAACACATTATACAACCGATGTCAAGCCCGAAAAAATTGATAACGGTCAGAAAATAACCCTCGCAGGCTGGGTCCACGAGGTCAGAGACCTCGGAGGAATCTGTTTCGTTGTTCTCAGGGACAGGGAAGGAAAGGCTCAGGTCACACTCGTAAAGAAAAAAATCGACAAAGAGCTCTTTGATGCAGCAAGAAGGCTCGTTCGCGAGTCCGTAATTTCCGTAACTGGTTCCGTCAAGTTTGAAGAGAAAGCTCCGAATGGTTATGAACTGCTCCCTGAAGAGATCAATGTCCTGAACGTCGCAGCTTCCCCTCTTCCCATGGACACTACAGGAAAGGTGGAAGCCGAACTGGACACAAGGCTTGACTCCCGCTTTATTGATCTGAGAAGAGCCGAGACAACTGCGGTTTTCAAAATCAGGCATGAATCTCTCCAGGCTATCAGGGAATATTTTGTAAAACACAACTTTATTGAAACAGCAACCCCAAAAGTAGTCGCTACCGCAACCGAAGGTGGGACTGCTCTTTTCCCGATCACCTATTTTGACAGGGAAGCCTTTCTCAACCAGAGTCCCCAGCTCTTTAAACAGATCCTCATGAGCGGCGGGTTTGACAGGGTCTTTGAAATTGGCCCCATTTTCAGGGCAGAAGAGCATGATACCCGCAGGCACTTAAACGAAGCCACTTCTATTGATGTCGAAGTCAGCTTTGCCGACCACTTTGATGTAATGGAGATCCTGGAAAACCTGGTCGCTTACGTCTATACCCGTGTAATTGAGAACTCCAAAGGCTCCCTTGAAGCACTCGGGGTTGAGTTGAAGGTCCCGAAGACTCCTTTCCTGAAGCTTACCTATGACGAGGTAATAGAGATCATAAACAGCCGCTCGGAAGAGAAAATGCACTGGGGAGATGACCTGGGCACTCTTGGAGAACACACAGTCGGAGATTATGTCTACGAAACTACAGGTGAGTCCCACTATTTTGTTATCGACTGGCCTACGGAAATCAAACCTTTCTATGCCATGCCTTATGAGGACAGGCCTGAATTCAGCAAGTCCTTTGATATGATGCACCGTACAATGGAGCTCTCTTCCGGAGCCCAGCGTATTCACATTCCTGACCTGCTTAAGAGCCGGATCGAGTCCCAGGGCTTAAACCCTGACGGCTTTGAGTTCTACCTTAAAGCCTTCGAATACGGAATGCCCCCGCATGCCGGATGGGGACTTGGCTGTGAGCGTTTTGTCATGACCATGCTCGGGACTGACAATATCAGGGATACCGTACTCTTCCCAAGGGACAGGAGAAGACTTTCTCCCTGAAACCCTCTTATCTTTTCTTTTAAACTTGAAAGAACTTCCTGTTTTTGAGAGATATTATTAACTTTTTTAAAGCTGAAAGGCGGAACATAAAATGACGGAAAGAAATACTTCTACTGATTCTCCAGAAAAACGGGCAGCAGGAATTGCTGCAGCAGGGCTTGTCAGCTCCGGGATGGTTGTCGGGCTTGGCACAGGCTCAACAGTTGCATACACCATAAAGGAACTTGGACGCCGGGTGCGGGAAGAAGGGCTCGATATCCTGGGGGTTGTTACCTCTTACCAATCCGAGATGCTCGCTATAGATGCCGGAATCAGGCTGACAACCCTTTCCCAGCACCCCGAACTGGACCTTGCAATTGACGGAGCTGACCAGATAGACTCCGAACTCCGTGCTATTAAAGGAGGAGGAGCGGCTCATACGAGGGAAAAGATAGTTTCTGTTTCAGCAAAACGGTTTGTAGTTGTGGCTGACGAGTCGAAAACAGGCACACAGCTTGATAAAATCGTGCCCGTGGAAGTCCTGCCCTTTGCAAAAGAACTTGTCGTAAAGAAAATCCGGGAACTGGGTGGAAAGACAAGGCTCAGGTCTGCTGTAAAAAAAGACGGGCCTGTAATCACGGATAACGGGAACTTTATCCTTGATGCAGAATTTGGTGTCATAAAAGACCCTGAAGCTCTTGCTCTTCAATTGTCTGCAATCCCGGGAGTGGTTGAGCACGGGGTTTTTTGTAATGTTGATGAGCTTTATATAGGAGAAAAAGACGGGTCTGTGAAGATTATAACCAGGCAAAAGTAAACAGGATAGAAAACGAATTAAACAGGATCACAGACAAATTCACCGAAAAAGAGCACAAAAGCCGGATATTTCACATAAAAGAATGAAACTATTAAGATATTCTTTTAAGTGATAAAAGTTAACGGCAGAAGCGCTTCCTGTAAACATTTTTTCCTTCAGGTCCCTGTAGCAAGCAGAAAAGGGCTCTACCTTTTCATCTTTACAGGATAACAGGAGCTGCAGGATAACAGGATGCGGAAACAGCGTTCTTTTTGTAAATCCGCAGGTCTTACCGGTATATTTTTATAGAAGTATTATCAGTAATTTCCTGATCAATTACTATCTGCAAGTCAGACAAATTGCGTAAAATAGAGTTCTCAGTTTCGAGACCTTAAAAAAAGCAATCGTAAGCCGGAAAACAACTTCAAATTATCAACTATTTATTCTTCAATTCATACTATGTATTTTCAGGAGGTTTTGTTCAGATGGATAAAGGTGGCCAGCCAATCTACATAATAGATCCGAGAAAAGAACAAACAAAGGGAAAAGACGTACTCAGCATGAATATTGCAGCTGCAAAAGCAGTGGCAAATATAGTTAAGAGTACGCTCGGACCCCGGGGAATGGACAAGATGCTTGTTAACCCTCTGGGGGATATCACCATCACAAATGACGGTGCTACTATCTTACACGATATGTCCATTGAGCATCCGACAGCCAAAATGATCGTGGAGGTTGCCCAGTCTCTGGAAAGCTCTGCAGGTGACGGGACTACAAGCGCTGTTGTGTTCACAGGCGCTCTGCTGGAAAAAGCAGAAGGTCTTATTGAAAGAGGAGTCCACCCGTCAGTTGTTGTCAAAGGATACAGGCTTGCAGCAGATAAAGCTGTTGAGGCTTTTGAGAACCTGGCAGTTACTGTAGGTGAGGACGACAGAGAACTGCTTATAAAAACTGCCAGAACCTCTATCACTGGCAAGGCTTCTGAAAAATACAATCGTTTGATTGCAGAACTTTGTGTGAATGCGGTTCTTGCCATTCAAGAGGAAGGAAAAGCTGACCTTAAAAACGTTATCCTTACAAAAGACATCGGTGGGCTTGTTGAGAAGACGGAATTTGTGGAAGGAGTCGTACTCGATAAGGTTGCACTCGATAAAAATTTCCCTCTCAAAATTGTAAATCCCAATATCGCACTCATTGATGCTCCTATGGAGACTGGAAAGACTGCAAACAAGTCAAAGCTCCAGATCAGCAATGTAAGTGATATCGAGAATTTCGTAAACCAGGAGGATGCATCCCTCTTTGAGATGGCAGATTATATTATCAGGGCAGGCGCAAACGCTGTCTTCTGCTCCAAAGGCATGGACGACAAGATCGCAGCCTACCTCCAGAGCAGGGGAATCTACGCAACCCGCAGGGTGAAGAATGATGATATGCAGCACCTTGCTGACGCTACAGGGGGCAGACCTGTAAGAAATATCAAGGAACTTACTGAAAAAGAACTCGGGCACGCAGGGCTCCTTGAGCAGGACAGGGACGACGATCAGGGTAAAACCTACCTCAGGGACTGCAAGGGTGCAAAATCAGTATCAATTGTTCTCCGCGGCGGAACCGAGCATGTGGTAGACAACCTGGAACGTGCAATTGATGACGCCCTCAGAGTTGTGAAATGTGTGGTTGAAGATGGAAAGGTTGTTGCCGGAGGCGGGGCTTCGGAAATGGAAGTTGCACTCTCACTCCGTTCTTATGCTTCCGGTATAGGCGGGCGTGAACAGATGGCAATCACAGCTTTTGCTGAAGCTCTTGAGGAAATTCCCAGGACAATTGCAAGAAACGCAGGTCTGGATACCATCAATACCATCCTGAACCTCCGTGCAAAGCATACAGAAAATAAAAATGCCGGTTTAAACATCCAGACAGGTGCTGCTGAAGATATGCTTGAAAAAGGCGTTGTTGACCCTCTCAGGGTAAAGGTTAACTCCATCAAAGCAGGTTCCGAAGCTGCAGCAATGGTGCTCCGTGTGGACAGCATGCTTCGTGCTCAGAGTTCTTCAATGCAGGACGTCAGACCCGAGCATATGGCAAGTACCTACGACGGTATGTCAGCACCTGCACTTAACATGCGCAGATAAAACCCGAATCTTTTCAGTTTGACAATTGAAGAGGAAGTAACTTATTTATTACAGAAAAGGCTGCAGATGTTTTTCTGCAGCTCCCTTTTTTGGAAAAAGTGCTATATTTCAGGTTTTTCTTTTTTCTCTTTTTATATCTTTAGACCATCTGTTTTATTTTTTATCTCTCATACTCATTTTTTCCATTTCATAATTATTCTTTATCTTTCACATTTATTTTTTTATCTTTTATTTTATTATTCCACTAATTTTTACTATTAAACTATTATTAAACTGACTCAATTATATATGTAAGTTATTTTTATATTCGGATGAATATTCTTGAGAGATTTAGGTCCAGCCTTTGGCTAAACAGAAACTAATTTACGTGATACTTTTCAGGCTGCATGTGTCTGGTCTGCGGGAAATGGTGGGTAAATCAATTGGATTGATCAACCGAGCTTCAGTGGACTGAATCCTGACTAAGTAAACCTACAACTTGTCCGAATAAACTGTTTCTGAACGGACTTAATGAAAAAAGAGTTTGAACTGTGGTTAATAAACTTAATTTTTCATTTAACATATTCTGAGACCTTAAGCTTCTTAAAATTATAGATAATTCCCAATGAAGATGATCCCCTGATGAGGTAGTGGAAAGTGTACTGCAATAACTGCGGATTAATAGTAGATCAGGAAGATTTTTTTTGTTCAGGTTGCGGAAAGAGAATTAAAAACAAACCCGATATAGAAAGTTCCGAACTTGAGATAAAGGATTTTGAGTCCGAAACTTCTACTTCCCGGGAACTTAATTTTACAAAATCAGTATTTTTCTCTTTTAATAACCGCAAAATACCCACCTACAGATGCATTTTTAAAGGTATCTGGATTGTGGTTTTAATTTGTGTTTTAGGAACCTTATTGACTGCGTACTCAACTTTTGCCCTTGGCTCTAATGAGTCTCCTGCTGTAAACAGCCCGATACCTCAGGGTCGGATACAAACTGATAAGAATATCCGGTTGTGCGAGCAAATAGCGACAGAATACTCCAGTAGCCATACATATTCAAAAGATGATGTCTATGACTGCGATAACATGGCCCAGGATGTCTGGAATATGTTAAAGGCAAAAGGAATTAACGCAAGAATCTCAGTAGGAAATTTTGAATCCGCAGGCGGTAGCAGAATCGCAAATGCGAAAACTGTCCATAAAAGCCCTGACTCCGGGAATCTTGGTGAGATTGAAGTCCCTAGCCGTACTTACAGTAATATGAATGTGTCGAACTCGAGCACTATTGACGGCTTCAATCATGCATGGGTCCTGGCTGAAGTTTCTCCGGATTCATGGCTAGCTATAGAATGTACTGCTGGTTACATTGTTTATAGCGATGAAAATGAAAAGTACTACCAGGGACTGACCTTCAGTAATCCGAAAAACTACAGGAGTTTCATTTCTCTATACCGGGACTGGAAAATAAAGGCTCTTGATTATGAGAAAGAGAGGTTGTACTATAACGAACTGATCGCGCTATATAACAATGCAAGTTACTCCGAACAGATCGTTATGAAAAGCGGGATTGAAATCGCTCAACGCACACTTCAAGAAAAAGAGAAGGCATTCCTTAAAACAGACTCGGAACTGAACGCTTTACTGCGGTACGGATAAAAACCTGGTTTTCCAGAAGTACAATTTCCCTATATGCCGCATTTAATATTTTGCTGCATTTAATATTTTCTTCTCGGCATCTTTCAATATTTTCCTTTTGAAAATCTTTCAGTGCTACCTTCTGAGGAGTAAAGTGCCCTTTCCTGCTATACATCTCAGAAGACAATCTCTCAGATTTCCCCGTAAAAATGCCGGTAATCCTCTATAGCTTTTCTTGCCTGTTTTGGAAATTCTTTTTTCAGGTATTCAACGAATTCATCCCTTGATCCGGTTTCTTTAAGGACTTCAAGCATGCTGGCAGCAAACTCTCTTGACCCGGGATTTCCTTTCTGGATCTCAAAAGAAAGGCAAAGGGCTTCTTTTGGAAAATACTTCCTCCGGATCCAGGGAGAAACCGAACCCAGTAATACTCCTGCTTTCAGGATGCTGTAGGCAGGCACTCCGATCCTTTCCAGCCTGTCCCTCCCTGCAAGTTTTTCAAGATTTTCTCTGGAATAAGAATGGAGCTCAATATAAACTTCAGGGTTCAGGCTTTCAATGGCTTCGAGTATACTTATTCCCATTACCGGATAGTAAGCAGGATCAAGAGTTGAAGTATATTCTCCTTTCCTGACGAGAGGGATCAATGCAAGGGTGCCTTTTTCAGGAGGCTCGATTTTCATCAGGATTTCCGTTGTGTCTCTCCACTCATCTCCGTGCAACCCTGCAACAAAGAGGCGAACAGGTTTTCCATGCCCATAGACCCTCAGTCCGGTTTCTTTAACGCAGGTATCCCTGGTGCATGTATCCTTAGTGCACATATCCTTAGCGCATGTATTCTTACTGCATATATCCTTACAACTGTACTTATCCGAAGAGGAACCAGATTTTTCCTCAGCTTTCATCCGTTTGAATTCCTTTTGATTCTCTTTCTTCAGGCAGAGGTTTTTTTGCAACTACGTAAATCTCCTGCTTTTCGGAACTGATAACCTGCAGGATCTCAAGCCCCAGGTTCTCAATCCTGCTCAGAATCGGCTTCGGGTTTTTCTTTTTTGGAGTTTTTATTACCTGGAGCAGCCTTCCCCCTTCTTTCAGGAGAGGAAGCATTCTGGCAAGGGCTTTAATTGAGTCTTCCGGCTCAAGGGTCATGTCTGAGAGAATAACGTCCACGGGCTCCTCAGAGAGATCTTTAAGAGGTATGGTAAATACATCCCCGAATATTACCTCAACATTTTCCCGCTCATATGCGATTTTACCAAGCTCGCTCCTGAAATCCCGGCTGAATTCTATGCCTTTTACATTGCCTGCAATCTCAGACGCAAAAAGGAGAAAACCGCCTGCACTCGATCCCAGGTCAAGAACTGTGTCCCCCTGTTTAAGAATCCCGCTTTCCTCCTGAACAAGCCTGAGTTTGAAGTAGCCCTGCGGCTGGTCCAGGCCCTCGACAACTTCTATTATATCATCAATTGAGACGTCTCTGGAGACTTTTGTTACTACAGTGCCGTTGACTTTAACATTTCCATCACCAATAGCAGTCTTGGCTCGTCCCCTGGACTTAAAATGTCCCATCTCTACAAGGTATGAATCCAGTCTCATGGGGGATTGTATCGGCAGAGCCTGTATATATAAGTAGCAAGTGACGTCCGAGAAATTCTGAGTACCCTGAGCATTTAACCGGATGAAAGTTAATAACAGGATGAAAGTTAATAACAGGATGAAAACTAATAACGGGATAAAATTTAACCGATAGCAGTTGAATTAAATAAAGCTTCCATTTTCCAGGCCTGCCAAAAATATCATTAGAACAGACATTCATTTGTTATTGGTAGTGTGTCGATTTTTCTGTAAAATCACAAATTTCAAAAAGTTATCGGGCGGGGATCCCGATTCAAGAGAACCAAAGTTCGTACGATATTCAAAAATTCTACTTTTTTATGTTGCCTTATGCAGCTTTATACTACAAAATGTAAACTCCGGTATAATATACATTATGTATCGTTGCTACTATTTCTAAATTAATTACAGCTTTATTATTTATCGAGAATAAATAGGTATATATTTAAATAACAATTTCAGTTTATTTAATGACTCAGGTGTCTATATGAAGAGATGGTGTACAGAAAAATGTTTCAAAAATTCACAAAATTATTTCCCCTATGGGCGGTACTCCTATCTGCGGTGGCATACGTATATCCGGAATATTTTGCCCCACACAGTAATCTCATTGTACCATTTTTAAGCCTGATTATGCTCGGAATGGGAGTCACACTTTCAGTAGACAATTTCCTTGCAGTCCTCAAAAAGCCTTTTTTGGTCTTTCTGGGCACTCTGATGCAGTACACCCTTATGCCTCTGGCTGCGTGGATAGTTTGCCTGGCTTTAAATCTTCCTGCCGACCTTACGGCGGGTGTAATCCTGCTTGGCTGCTGCCCTGGTGGCACGGCTTCGAATGTGATCTGCTACCTTGCAAAAGGGGATGTTGCACTTTCTATAGTACTCACATCTGTCTCCACGATGATTGCCTTTATCGTAACTCCGTTCCTTACCTGGCTGTTTATCGGGCAAACAGTGGAAGTTGACGTTACAGGTATGCTTGTAAGTGTTGTAAATATCGTAATTGTGCCTGTAGTTCTCGGGCTTTTAATAAACTACTTCTTTGAAAAAAGAATAAAAGCAGTCAGGGACATCTTTCCGGCAATTTCAGCCACTGCTATAGTGATAATAGTTGCCATAATCATAGGGACGAATAGCGAAAACCTTGAACAAAGCGGTCCCCTGGTCCTGCTTGCAGTAATCCTGCACAACGGGTTTGGGCTTGCAGGCGGCTATGGAGTCGCAAAAGCATTCAGGCTTAGCGAAAAAGAAGCAAGGACCCTGGCAATCGAGGTCGGAATGCAGAACTCAGGCCTCAGTGTTGCTCTTGCGATAAAACATTTCACTGCTGCGGCAGCGCTTCCGGGTGCAATCTTTAGCATCTGGCACAACCTGTCCGGAGCTTTTCTTGCAGGGCACTGGTCAAAAGAAACAGTGCCTGATAACGATAAAAGTGAGAGACCCATAAAAAATGGGCACATGCATTAAGAAATTGGGGTAAAACCTGAACGGGTTTTGCAAAAAGTAAGAACGAACAAGGGTTGGATATCAAGGAAAAGATTCCAAGATCTGCAACATAGTTCCTGGAATCTTTTCCCACTTCACTTTTCCTATTCCATTTCTTCTACTTACTTTTCCTATTTCATTTCTCCTACTTCGCTTCTCTTACTTCACTCCTCCGACTTCACATTTCCTTTTTATTTCCTGCAGGCCCCAGCAAACCCAATGATACATTCTTTACCACCAGGGCAGCACCTCCTGCAGTGATTGTTTCATCCAGACCGCCTACTCCTCCCGGAAAGAAAGACATTGCAGCAGCAGCCCGGATAAGAGCGATAGTTTCCTCTGCTATCATGGCTCCGTAGAAAATACGCCTGCCATATTTTTCATTAGTAAGACATCGGGCCATTATCGGGGATTGGGTCGAGTGGAACCCGTTAACAGCTCCGCAGGCGATGGTTATGAAAAGCATAGACCACAAAAATGAAGGCCTTCAGGATGAAAACTCCTGAAGGTTATTTCAGGTATCTCGTATCCTTTGATGAGAAGCATGGAGCCGATGCTTACTGCCATTATCAACAGGACAGCTCCGAATAAGGGGTAGATACTTCTTGTGATCTTGTCGATTGGAACGACAGTAGCTACGAAGTAATAAAGGAGGATAATGACAAACCAGAAATTCAATTGGGTCAGCAGCCCTGTGAACCCAATATTTGTCAAAAGCCCTGCCGGCCCGGACATAAACACCGCTCCTATAAGTATGAGTAAGATGGCGGAGAACGCAATCATGGCAATCCCCACCCGTCTGCCTAAATACACCCCCACAATCTCTGAAATGCTCTTTCCCTCATGGCTGATACTTAACATCCCTGAAAAATAATCATGCACTCCGCCTGCAAAAATACTGCCCAGGACGATCCATAGGAAAGAAGCGGGACCGTATAAAGCTCCCAGAATAGCGCCATATATAGGGCCCAAGCCAGCAATATTGGGAAACTTGATGAGGGATATACTGGGCCAACTCAGGGGGACAAAATCAACCTCATCTTCCTGGGTATATGCAGGTGTCCTCCGTGAGGGATCAGCTCCAAATACATTTCAACAACCACACCATAAGAAAAATAACCTGGAACAGGAACGGCTAGAGAAATCCGGAAACTGATTATATAAACTTATAATGAGACTTTTTATTATTTGCCGGTTTCCCTTCACAATTAGAGGCTCTACGTGAGTTGCAGGATACTATACCCAGAGGGATTTGCTTCTGAAATGCTGCAACTTCATTGAAGAGATTGGATTTTTAAATTTGATTCAAAGGAATTCATGGGTTCGAATCTAATCTCCCGTACTAAGGAATAGGGTAATAAGGAGCTCGAATTTTTTGTACGCTTTTAATTAAACAATTCAATATTTGATTTTATGAAGTTGTTTGAAAAATTTATCTAAATGATTAATCTAAATAAACTCAACTATTTACTAATTTATATTTACACGTACGTATAATTGTACAAAAACAAGCATTTTGAGGAATGAGACATTAGCAAAAAGATTATACATAGAAAATATTTACGATTTTCTATATTTTAGGTAGAAGTTAGCATGTCTTAAATATTTTGATTTAAGAATCGTTCAAACGATAGGAGGAGAGAACGACAATGAACATTTCTATTAGATTAGAAGAAGAAAAGGATTTCAAAAGTGTAGAATATATGACAAGAGAAGCATTCTGGGATTTATACAAACCAGGATGTGATGAACATCTTGTAGTGCATAAAATAAGAAAAGTACCTGCATTTGTAAAAGAATTGGATTTTGTTGCATGTGATAAGGGTACAATCGTTGGCAATATTATCTATTCAAGAGCTAAGGTCCTGAATGAGGAAAATAAAGAATTCGAAGTTTTATGTATGGGCCCATTAACCGTATCGCCATCATATCAAAAGCAGGGGATCGGCTCTTTATTAATGAATCATTCTATCGAAAAAGCAAGGCAGTTGGGATATAAGGGTATTATTATTTTCGGAAATCCCGACTATTATCATCGTTTTGGTTTTGTCAATGCTAAAGAATATAATATCAAGACATCCTGGGGTGATGATTTTGATGCATTTATGGCATTGGAACTCTACGATGGTAGCCTGAGAGGTATTTCAGGAAAATTTAATGAGGACGAGGTTTTTAAAATAGAAAATGAGGAACTGGAGGATTTTGAAAAGCAATTTCCCTACAAAGAGAAGCACGTTACGGACACTCAATTAAAACTATGAATAAAAGAGGACTTTGCCTTACATGTCGCAGTTTGATTGAAGGATAAGGAGTTTAGAATCCAACCCTCGCACTTAGATTTTGTGTCGTCTATCTTATAATTTTTTTAGCGCGTCTTCTTCTTAGGGGTCACGTACCCAGGCTGGTTCCTTGCATAGCTATGCTGTCCCAAAGCCGGTCCGCTTCGAGCCTGTCTTCTTCGGTTAAGGGGGGTGCTTGACTGAAGATTACACCCTCGCTGGTCGCTATAAACCGCCGCCTTGGGTTATCTGGGCGCAGGTCTATGCCTTCCCCGTCCGGCTCTGCATTCTGGGCCACATCTTATCCATTGCAGCCTGATATTCTTCGTAAGTCATGCCGTCCGGGTCTACCCATTTGGGGTCGAACCTTTGGAAGAACAATGAATGCTGAGTAATCACATTATCAAAATAGGCAAAAGTATAAAGGGAGAGTTCACCGTTATAAGCGATTATTAACTTTTAAGCAGTAAATTAATCTTAACTTTTCTAAAGTTGTGCTTATAGCTCTTAATTGTTTTTAATATATCTTAAGTATACAAATATGAAAAAGCAATTAAGTAGCTTTTTCAGACAAATCACGGAAAGTATAACTATGAATAATTTTAAAAAACTAGGTCTCAGTAATGCTGTTTTGAAATCAATAAATGATCATGGCTTTGAAAGCCCTACAGCAGTACAGGAAAAATCAATTCCCCTAATACTTGCTGGGGAAGATGTTATAGCCGGAGCCGCAACAGGTTCCGGAAAAACACTCGCATTTGCTTCCGGCATATTACAAAATTCCGAAAAAGGAAAAGGAATTCAGGCTTTGATCCTGACCCCTACAAGAGAACTGGCGGAGCAGGTGGCAAATTCATTCAGGAAATTCTCAAAATACGACCCGTTAAATATCGCAACTATCTATGGCGGTGTAGGGATCAATCCACAAATTAAAGAATTAAAGAATGCCGAGGTTGTTGTGGGAACACCCGGTAGGCTACTCGATCATATCAGCAGAAATACCATCAAATTCAACAATGTGAAAACCCTTGTCCTTGATGAGGCAGACCAGATGTTTGATATGGGATTCAAAGTGGATGTAGAGAAAATTATCAAGGAATGTCCTCAAAACAGGCAGACCCTTTTGTTCTCTGCGACCATTACAAAAGATATTGTCCGGCTTTCCCGCAAGTACATGGAAAACCCGGTTCGAGTATCAGCAGATTCTTATATCGACCCGCAAAAATTGAATCAGGTTGTTTATAAAGTACAGGATGACATGAAATTATCTCTGCTCGTGTACCTTCTACAAAATGAGAAGTCAAACCTCGGGATGGTTTTCTGCAACACAAAAAGAAACACTGACAAAGTCGCAAAAAACCTGAGAAAATCAAGTATCAATGCCGTGGCAATTCATGGCGGATTGACACAGAACGAACGAACTCGCATAATGGAAAAATTCCATTCCGGGAACATATGTGTCCTTGTATGCACAGATGTAGCCGGAAGAGGACTTGATATACAGGGTGTTTCCCATGTTTACAATTATGATATTCCCAGGGAGAGTAAACAGTATATTCACAGGATTGGAAGAACTGCACGAGCAGGAACAGAAGGAAAAGCGATAAATATCCTTTCCAAAAATGACCATGCTAATTTCATGAGTGTGCTGAAAGACAATGATGTGGATATTAAGGAACAGGCACTACCTGCTCTGAAGAAGGTTGTAATTGAAAGACCGGAAATAAGATTGCCAAAGCCGGTAAATAGGATGAACAACCCCTCCAGAAAAGGTCATAAACCCAGGCACAAAAACTGTTAGACACCGTTCGTCTGTGCATTGCATTATAACTAACCATTGATCGATTGGCATTGGCAGGAGCAATGGACTGCTCCTGCAAAAACCCGGGCACGAGAATAAGAACGACGGCCAGTTCGTGCCACTACGATGTCAAAATGTACCCTTCCGATGCCTTCGGACCAATGGGCAGAGGTCGTTGACTGCGGGATGGGAGATTTTATGCTAAAATCAAATTGCGTGCGGCCACCCCAACCTGAACAGGCTGTCCGATAATTACCTCCAGTAATAACTGAATTCCTTCTTCTCCAATTTAAAAGCCTTAAATGCCTTTTTTACCATTTTTTATCCTGAAATTGAATTATCGGACAGCCTGTAAAGGACGGGGTATTCGTGACCCTCTGCGATCCCATAGTAATAAATTAGTACTCTCCTGAATTAAGCTCTGAATATGTACGGCTTGTTTTTGTGTAATTTCGTTTAGCTGGCTTATCTGGTCATCCTAATATCCCAAAAAACTGGACTTGGAACTCGATTGATTCAAAGCCGCTCCGAATTATCAAACAGGATTTTGAGTTTCCAGCCGGTGGTGGAGACAATTTTCCTTTAGGTTTTATCCCATGCGCTCCCTGTTTAATTAGTTTTTATTATTCCTGAATGACCGTAAATTGCATCTCACATTCTTTTTTTCACGCGCCACGCTCCGTTTTAACCCGCCTGCGTACAGTAGATAAATATGAAATCATTAGCCGCGCCGGGAAGTCTGACCCCGGAATATCAAACATGTAGCTGGATTCCACATTTATAAAGAATTACTGTCAACAAAAAACACATACAGGAGTTATTATTTAACGCTGACCGATGACGCATGAAGGTGCTTTAAAAATGCCTCTGAAATAATTCTATCCATGTCCTGAACGTTCAACAGAGAGCCCAGGAACTAACCTGTACTTTGTTCTGAGAATTTTATTTTGAGAACTTCCAAGCGAAAACTCGGGCACGTTTTCTAAAAAGGATGACTGATTACAGTAAAACAGCCGTTTGATATCGAAAAATCGGCTATATATGTAAAAACCTAAATTCGAATAGAAATGTTTAAATTTTTTAACACTGTTATCAGTACTAATTTTTTTCAGTATTTTTATATTTATATTGTTTATTTTATAATACCAGTAAATTGAAGATCAGAGGACATATGAATGAATATTAAGAAGAAACCAGGTTCAATAGTTTTAGCTTTAACAACACTTGTTTTATTTTTAATTCTCGTGTCATCCACGGTATCGGCAGCTTCGGTACAAAATTCTGTGGCCAGGGGGCAATATGCAGATATGTCGGACGAAAACAGCAATATTGCCTCCGTAACAATTGAAAGGCCATATACTGCCGCTTTTCCCATAAACGATAACGTTGGGGCTCGCAGTCCTGTATATGAAGGCTCTAATATCGACGATATTATCGATACATACGGAGACGGTACCACCCTTACAATCGATGCAACTCAGTTTGCAGCATTCTACTATAACATTGACGATAACGTGAAAACCGAATCCCTTTCCATAAGAGATGTTGCAGGCACTGCAGGCAATGTAATTGGAGAAGGTGGCATTGTCTATCAGACAACCATTCAGGCTACTGATTACAAGTTTGAAGACTGGGGCATGTATCCTGTTATCGGCTTCTTTGCAGAACAATACATCCCGCTCAACCCTGACAGAGCCGACAAGCTCACAAAGCTTGTTCTTGACAGTGACGATAAGTACAGCATCAGAACCGGTGAGCTCCTCGACCTTGGCAAAGGTTATGCTATCGAAGTCAAGCAAATCGATGTCGCTGGCAATAAAATATGGCTTGAATTCACCAAGGGTGGAGAATATGTAGATGATGAGATTATTTCGGTCTTTGATGACGGCACCAACACCTGGGAAGTTGAGCTTGATGGTATCCAGGGCGAGTACGGTGTCGTTGTCCTCAGGGTGCATGTCAACCAGATACTCAAGGACGCAGTTGGCAGCATTGCCCAGATCGAAGGTGTCTGGCTCATTGATTACGCAAATGCGATGACCATTGAGTCTGACGATGAATTCGGCACGCTCAATGATGTTAGAATCAACGGTGACACTCTTTTTATCACCAATGAAGACACCTTCACTCTGACCCGAAACTCTGATCAAGAAATCGCTGAAGGCATGTTCTTCAAGGTAGCTGACACCCCTGCCAATGAACTCAGGTTCTATGTCTTTAAGCAGATCACAGATCCCGGAACCTATGAAATCAGAGGGCAGATAGTATCCGGAACAGGTGACTTCACCTGGGATGCAAGCAACTTCGCATATTTCTACTACGACCTCAACGACGATGTCTCCACAGAATCCCTCAAAGTCTCCGGCATGAGCGGAAACGTGATTCCTGAAGGCGGTCTAGTTTACAGTACCACTATAAAGACCGTTGATTACGAGTACTCCAACACAGCTACAGGCTGGGATATGTACCCTGTCATCAGCTTCTTTGGAGAGCAATACATACCGATCAACCCTGACAGAGCTGACAAGTTCGCAAAGCTCGTCCTTGATAGTAATGACAAATACACCATCAGACAGGGCGAACTCCTCGACCTTGACCAGGGCTATGCTATTGAGGTCAAGCAGGTTGATGCTGACAGTGAAGAAGTCTTGCTCGAATTCACCAAGGACGGAGAATACATAGATGATGAAACCATCTCAGTCGGAACCGGCACAAGCACCTGGGAAGTTGAGCTTGATGGCATCCAGGGCGAAAACGATGTTGTTGTCCTCAAGGTGCATGTCAACCAGGTCTTCCAGAGTGAAGTCGACAGCATTGCCCAGATCGAAGGTATCTGGCTTATTGACTACGCAAACACAACGACCATCGAGTCTGACGATGAATTCGGTGTACTTAATGATGTTTTCATAAATGGTGATACCCTTTCTATCAGCAATGCAGACGTTTTCACTCTGACCAGAAACTCTGATCAGGAAATCGGCCAGGGCATGTTCTTCAAGATTGCTGACACCTCTACCTCTGAACTCAGGTTCTACCCATTCGTCGAAAAGGTCCTCGGAGAGAACGACAGCAAAGTACTTCCGGTTGCAGACTTCAGCATCAATACTACACAGGGCGCTGCTCCTCTTACTGTCCTCTTTACCGACACTTCAAAAAACGCAATATCGAGAAGCTGGGACGTTAACAATGACGGAGTTGAAGACTCTAATGAGGCAAGTTTTGCTTATGTGTACACCTCTGCAGGGACTTACACTGCTAAACTAACCGCAATCAATGAAAATGGCACGAATACAAAAACTACCATAATAAGTGTGGGGATAATTCCTATAAACGATAACGTTGAGATCCGTAGTCCTGTGTTTGATGGCTCTAATATCGACGACGTTATCACAAAATATGGCGTCGGTGGCACCCTTACAATCGATGCAACTCAATTTGCAGCATTCTACTATGCCATTGACGATAACGTGAAAACCGAATCTTTTTCCATAAGAGATGTTGCAGGCACTCAAGGTAATATTATTGGAGAAGGCGGCATTGTCTATCAGACAACCATTCAGGCTACTAATTACAAGTTTGAAGACTGGGGCATGTATCCTGTTATCGGCTTCTTTGCAGAACAATACATCCCGCTCAACCCTGACAGAGCCGACAAGCTCGCAAAGTTAGTCCTTGACAGCGATGACGAGTACAGCATCAGAATCGACGAGATACTCGACCTCGGCGAAGGTTATGCTATCGAAGCCAGGCAGGTCGATGCTGACGGTAATAAAGTCTGGCTCGAATTCACCAAGGATGGAGAATTCATAGACGACGAAATCTTCTCAGTCGTTAGTGGTTCTAACAGCACCTGGGAAGTTGAGCTTGATGGCATCCAGGGCGAAGACAATGTCGTTGTCCTCAGAGTGCGTGTCAACCAGATCTTTCAGGATGCAGTTGGCAGTATTGCCCAGATCGAAGGTATCTGGCTCATTGACTATGTAAACGCAATGACCATCACGCCTGATGATGAATTCGGCAAGCTCAATGATATTAGAATCAACGGTGACACTCTTTTTATCACCAATGAAAACACCTTCACTCTGACCAGAAACTCTGATCAGGAAATCGCTCAGGGGTTGTACTTCAAGGTAGCTGACACCCCTGCCAATGGACTCAGGTTCTATGTCTTTAAGCAGATAACAGATCCCGGGACCTATGAAATCAGGGGACAGGTTGCATCCGGAACAGGTGAATTCACCTGGGATGCAACCAACTTCGCAGGTTTATACTACGACCTTAACGACGATGTTTTCACAGAATCCCTCAAAGTCTCCGGCATGAGCGGAAACGTGATTCCTGAAAGTGGCCTTGTCTATGAAACAACCATCGAAATGGTTAATTACGAGTACTTCAAGCCTTCCGTTAGCTGGGACCAGTACCCTGTTATGGGCTTCTTTGGAGAGCAATACATACCGATCAACCCTGACAGAGCTAACAAGTTCGCAAAGCTCGTCCTTGACAGCGATGACAAGTACACAATCAGAATCGGCGAACTCCTCGACCTCGGCCAGGGCTATGCTATCGAAGCCAAGCAGATTGATATCTATGGTGAGAAAGTCTGGCTCGAATTCACCAGGAATGGAGAATTTGTTGACGACGAGATCTTCTCAGTCGATAGCAATTCAAACAGCACCTGGGAAGTCGAACTTGACGATATCCAGGGCGAAAACGGTGTTGTTGTCCTCAGAGTGCACGTCAACCAGGTCTTCCAGGGCGCAGTCGACAGCATTGTCCAGATCAAAGGTCTCTGGCTCATTGACTACACAAATGCAATGACCATCACTTCTGACGATGAATTTGGCGTACTTAATGATGTTTCCATAAACGGCAATACTCTCAGGATCAGCAATGAAAACATCTTCATTCTGACCAGAGGCTCCAAAGAGGAAATCGGCCAGGGCATGTTCTTCAAGATTGCTGATACCCCTGTAAGTGAACTCAGGTACTATCCATTCGTTGAAAAGATCATCGGAGAGAACAACAGCAAATTACTTCCTGTAGCAGACTTCAGTACAAATGTCACCAGTGGCTGTGCTCCCCTTTCAGTCCTCTTTACTGACCTTTCACAAAACGCACTATCGAGAAGCTGGAACTTTGGAGATAGATGTACTTCAACTGAGCAGAATCCAACACACACTTACTCGGCAGCAGGAACCTATACAGTTACCCTGAAAGTGGGTAACGCAGACAGAACTGCCTACAAAACTGCTACAATAACTGTAATGCAAGAAAGCAGCTCAAATGGCGGTAGTAGTGGTGGAAGCAGCCACAGCAGCAGTGGTGGAAGCGGTGGCGGCGGCGGTTCTCCTGAACCTGCAAGAAATGTTGAAGTAAAGGAACTTTCCCAGGTCTTCATCACAAACGGAAAAGCTATACAATTTGATTTTACGAAGAATGCAACCTGCGTTGTGTATGTGGGCTTTGATGCAAAAAAGACCGCAGGTAAAACTACTACCATCGTTGAGCAGTTAAAAAATAAATCTACCCTTGTATCAGGGCTGCCTTCGGATGAAGTTTATAAGTTCTTTAACATATGGGTTGGAAACAGCGGGTTTGTAACCTCAAAGAATATCGAAAACCCTGTAATCGGTTTCAGGGTTGAAAAATCCTGGTTGCAGGATAAAAAGATAGATCAGTCTTCCATTGCTCTGAACAGATATAGCAACAAAATATGGGAACAGCGGCCAGCAACCCTTTTCGATGAAGACGATATTTACATGTACTTCACAGCCGAAACCCCGGGCTTTTCTCCCTTTGCAATAACAGGGAAGGCAATTGCCTCTGAAAAAACTGCAATTGAAGTCCAGCCTGGAGATGAGTCTGGCAACTCTGAAGAGAACACGACGAATACAGGATCGGAAGCTGATCAAAAATCCGGACAGGAGGAAAGTACAGGCATGCCAGGTTTTGAAATCATTTGTGGCATCGTTAGCCTGCTTAGCGTATTCCTTTACATAAGAACATAAAAAGGAGAAATGCAGGGTATATATGAAAAACAACGGATGAAAGGTCAATCCTTTCACCTTTTTTTGTACATTTTGTGTTCAATAAAGCGGTCTTTCAAAAGACAGCATAATCCCAGGAACTTTTCTTTTCCTGGTAATTTACCTTTTTATTCAGCATATTGGAAAATTCATTAACAATCTTCCTGGCTCCTGCAGGTTTTAGGCTGAGATTGTAATTTTCAGTTCTTATGAAATCCTTAGTTTCTATAATTCCACTTTCAATAGGCTGATAACTGTCAGATTCACAAGGGACCTGAAAGGCCTCCTGAAAGGCTCCTGAAAGGCTCCTGAAGGTTAGGCTAAATTGTTTTACCTTGATATTTTACTTTCTTATTCATCCAGTTCAATTCTGATATCGCCCACATTTCTCTCAAATTTAAGTAACTTAGATTATTTCAAATATTATGGAAAAAATAACTCCAAAAACACAATTCAATAATATTGATGAATATATCGCAATATTTCCAAAAATGGCCAGGATATTTTAGAAGAACCGAGAAAAATATCAGAGAGTCGGCACCTGAAGCCGAAGAAACGATAAGTTACGGAATGCCCACATTCAAGCTCAATGGTAACCTGGTGCATTTTGCCGCATACAAAAATCATATCTGATTTTATCCAACCCCCTCAGCAATCACTGCTTTCAAAAAGGAACTGACTCCTTATAAGCAAGCAAAAGGGTCTGTTCAATTTCCAATTGATAAACCGATACTTTTTGATATTGTGAAGAAAATTGTAGAATTTAATGTAAAAGAAAATGAAGCAAGAATTAAAAATAAAAAAATATCCGCAACTAAGGCAAAATGAACTTTAACAAGGCCGCGATATCCGGCACCTGATTTTATTGAGAAGGCATTAATAATGAATCAAATATTGGAACAGTTATTTCCTTTGAAAAGAAATATGCCCGTTATGTTACTGCCTTAAACCGCACCGGTATTCTCACACTTCTTGTTAAGGAATGGTAAAAATATAATTTCAAATATTCACTTTGGGAATGACTTCATAACCATTGCTGAAGACAATACCGAGAACAAAAATCATGAAATTGTATCTTCTTTATTCTTAAATTAGAAAACATTGGGGTGATCGGAACGCATAATTGATTTTCCAAACTAGAGGTTCAGGAACATAACTCTGAGTTTTTGGATCAGCTCTCATTTATATCTCGGTACTAAAATATAATAAACTGGATAATTATTTATACCATAAACATGATGTACGTATCGTTGTATTACATCGATTATAGTCAGCTTTTTATTGTATTCTTACGGGGCTTTTCCTCAGAACCCTCTTTTTTGAAATGTTTTCCGGGCTTCAGAGAGAACCTCAACTGCTAGAATACAATAGTATCAGATTTTACTAAAGTGGAGTTACTATTAAAATAAAGTCTACAGAGTGAATGTTTCGGGTATCTGAAAGTGAAAGTATTCAAGAGATCAGGTTAAAAAATAGCAAGTAAAAGAAACAATGAATTCGACGATGGGAAGTTGAGTCTTCAGGAATTTCGCAAACAAACCATTGTTTAATACTTTCAGCCCGCTATATAACTTTATTAATAAAAAGTCTGCGTTCTGTTACGTGTGTTGAAAAATTGGGGCAATTAATTAAAATAAATAGATTCTTGCTGCTGGTGGGAATGGATGAAGAAAATGAATGTCGGTAGATAAACCAGTCCAATCAACTGGATCTGTTATTGGATTTACTATTTATTATAATTTGGAATTATCAGCTTGATTAACTGTGCTACTAAAACAGAATATATTCCTTTAAAGATGTATTGGTCTTTAAACATGTGTCTGATCAACATGTATCTGATCTTTAAACACGTATCTGATCTTTAAACACGTATCTGATTTCAGATTAGTTACAGAATATTTATTTTAATCTTTAGTCTTAATTCAAACTTTTCAAATCTTTATTTTATCCATCCAATTAATACGAAAAACTTGAGAGAAAGAAAATGAAAAATATCATCGTTAAAGGGGCGCGGGAACACAACCTGAAAGACATTACCGTAGAACTTCCGCGGGACAAGTTCATTGTTATCACAGGTGTTTCAGGCTCCGGGAAATCCACCCTGGCTTTTGACACGATTTATGCCGAAGGACAGAGGCGTTACGTGGAGTCTCTCTCAGCTTATGCGCGGCAGTTCCTCGGGCTTATGAGCAAGCCGGATGTGGACAGCATTGAAGGGCTGTCTCCGGCAATATCCATAGAGCAAAAAACTACCTCTAAAAACCCCCGCAGTACGGTAGGGACTGTAACTGAAATCTATGACTACCTCAGGCTGCTCTTTGCAAGAGTAGGGACACCTTACTGCCCTATCCATGATATCAAAATAGAGTCTCAGTCTCCGGAAAGGATTGCGGACAGCCTCAGCAGGGAGTGTGAAGGAATGGTTACAATCCTCGCACCCATAGTCCGCCAGAAAAAAGGGACTTACCAGCAGCTTTTCAGGGACTTGAACAGCGAAGGCTTCACGCGGGTAAGGGTAAACGGGGAAATCCACAGGACAGATGACGAAATCTCCCTTGACCGCTACAAAAAGCATGATATTGAAGTGGTAATTGACCGCCTGGACCCTGCCGAAGACCGGTCAAGGCTTGTAGAAGCCTGCGAAAGTGCCCTAAAAAAAGCCGAAGGGCTCCTGATCGCTGTGGATTCGGAAGGAAAAGACCACCTGTATTCTTCGAATATGGCCTGTCCTGTTTGTGGGATGGCTTTTGAGGAACTTCAGCCCAGGATGTTCTCTTTCAACAGCCCCTTCGGAGCATGTGAAGCCTGTAACGGGCTCGGGTTTAAGATGGAACTCGACCCTGACCTCATAATTCCGGACAAAAGCCTGTGCATTGCCGACGGAGCCGTTGCTCTTTACAGGAACTACCTTGACGGCTACCGAAGCCAGCACCTGGCAGCTGTTGCAAAGCATTTCGGTTTTGACATCTTTACTCCTGTTGAAGCTCTTTCGGAAAAGCAATACAATGCCCTCATATATGGCTCAGATGAACGCATCCACTTTAACATGAGCATGAAAAACGGGGATGCCCAGTGGTCCCACAGGGGGACATGGGAAGGGCTTCTTCCGCAGTCTGAGAGACTTTATAGCCAGACAAAATCCGAATACCGGCGAAAAGAGCTTGAGAAATTCATGCAGGTCCACCCCTGTCCTAAATGTGAGGGCAGGCGCCTGAAAGAAAAGGTTCTTGCAGTCAAGCTCGCTGGCAAGTCAATTGTGGACACGACAGATCTCTCCATTATCCAGTGTATCCAGTTTTTCGAAAACATGGCGCTTTCGGGAAAAGAGAGGGAAATCGCAAAACAAGTCTTGAAAGAAATTCGTTCCAGGCTTGGATTCCTTGAGCATGTGGGGCTTGGTTACCTGACCCTTTCCCGCAGTGCAGGTACACTATCGGGTGGAGAAGCCCAGAGGATCAGGCTAGCAACTCAGATCGGCTCAAATCTCATGGGAGTACTCTATGTTCTGGACGAACCTTCGATAGGGCTGCACCAGAGGGATAACGAACGGCTTATCCAGACTCTGCAGACCCTACGGGACCTGGGGAACACTCTTATCGTGGTAGAGCATGACGAGGACACTATCCGGGCTGCGGATTATGTGCTCGATATAGGCCCGGGTGCAGGGATACATGGAGGGTATGTGGTAGCTGAAGGGACACCCGCAGAAATCGAGAGAAATCCGGAGTCTCTGACAGGCAAGTATCTCTCAGGAGAAAAGCAAATAAAACCTCCTGCTCTCCGCCGACAGAGCGACGCATTCATCCGGCTGAAAGGCTGCAGGGCAAATAACCTGAAGGACGTCGACGTGAATGTTCCCATAGGGCTTTTCACAGTAATCACAGGGGTTTCGGGTTCCGGAAAGTCTACCCTTATCTACGATACTCTTTACAAAGCCCTGATGAAGAAGATCAACAAATCAAATGTAACACCCGGGGAATATGATGAGCTGGTTTTTGATTCCGAGCTCGATAAGGTAATTGTTATCGACCAGAGCCCCATAGGCAGGACTCCCCGCTCGAACCCTGTGACTTATACCAAGGTCTTTGATGCAATCAGACAGGTTTTTGCCGAAACAAAGGAAGCCAAAATCCGGGGTTACAAAACCGGGCGCTTTTCTTTCAATGTAAAAGGAGGACGCTGTGAAGCCTGCCAGGGAGATGGGCTGATCAAGATCGAAATGAATTTCCTGCCTGATGTTTACATTGAATGTGAAGAGTGTAAAGGCACACGCTATAACCGGGAAACCCTCGAGGTAAAGTACAGGGGAAAATCAATTTCCGAAGTTCTGGACATGACAGTTGAAGAAGCTGCAGAGCATTTTGAAAACGTCCCTGCAATCAAAGGCAAGCTTGATACCCTCACGCGAGTAGGGCTGGGATACATCAAACTCGGGCAGAGTTCAACTACCCTTTCCGGGGGAGAAGCCCAGAGAATAAAGCTGACCCGCGAACTCTCTAAAAAGGGAACTGGAAAGACTATTTATCTTCTCGACGAACCCACAACAGGGCTGCATTTCCATGACGTTAAAAAATTGATTTCGGTTCTCAATGGTCTTGTCGCAAAAGGAAACACCGTGGTTGTCATCGAACACAACCTGGACGTCATCAAGTCAGCAGACCATGTAATTGACCTCGGCCCCGAAGGCGGGAACGCAGGAGGGGAGATTGTTGCCACAGGTACGCCAGAAGAAATTGCCCTGGTTCCGGAAAGCTATACCGGGCACTTCCTTGCTCCCAGACTATCGGGAGGAGGGAACTCGTATCTGGACTCGGGAGCACAGCCTGTTGAGGCGATTTTTGAGGACGGGGAAGATTTTGAAGCCGATTTTGAAGCCGATTTTGAAAATTTCGAAGAGGACTCGAGTGAAGGCCTCGAAGAAGAGCCAGAAGAATTTGAAGACGGAGCAGATGAATTATTTGAAGGACAGGTACTTTAAAAGATTCTTCCAAAGATTCTCCCAATAATAAAATCTGAAAACCAAATTTGAATAAACCAGATTTGAATACAATGAGGCTCAAAAATGATTGACCTGGACGCTCTTCCGCATCTGCCCGGCTGCTACCTTTACAGGGACGAGGAAGGGGTTGTTCTCTATGTGGGGAAGGCAAAGGACCTTAAAAAAAGGGTGAGCAGTTATTTCCAGAAAAGGGACCACGACCCTAAAACAGCGAGCCTTGTGCAGGCTGCCAGGGGCCTTGACTTCATTGTCACAAATACCGAGGTGGAAGCCCTGCTCCTTGAGAATACTCTGATCAAGAAGCACTGGCCCAGGTATAATATCCTCCTCAAGGACTCAAAGCGATATGCCTGCATCCACCTGACCGGGGAAAAATTTCCCAGGATCAGGATTGCCCGGAAAAATACCGGAGAAGGAGAGTTCTTCGGGCCTTTCGTTTCTGCAAAAGAAAGGGACTACATCTTTGAGGTCGTAAGAAAAACTTTCCAGCTCAGGACCTGTAAAAAAATGCCTGCTCGTGCCTGCCTGCGCTATCATATAGGAGCATGCAGCGGGCCATGCATTGGGAGTATTTCTATGGAGGAATATGGAGAGAAGGTAAAAAGGGCGACTTCTATCCTGAAAGGCAATATAAGGGAATTCATCGAGTCCATGGAAATAGAGATGAAAGAGATGGCTGCAAAGCAGATGTTTGAGCAGGCCATGGAACTCAGAGACGAGATTGCAGCCCTTGAAAGCCTCCAGGAAAAACAAAACATGGAGAGGCAGAAGAAACATGATGAGGACATTCTGAACTACATTGTCAGGGATGATACTGTCTACCTCATGCTTTTCAAAGTTTACAAAGGGACCCTGGAAGACAAGCAGGATTATGTGTTTGCCTTCGGACAAGATTTTTTGGAAGAGTTTCTGGTGCAATACTATTCCGAGAATGATCCGCCTGAGGAACTGATAGTTCCCGAACCCCTTGAAGAGCCCATGGTCGAGTTCCTGACACATGTGAAGGGGAAGAGAGTGAAAGTAACGGTTCCGAAGCAAGGAGAAAAAAAAGAGCTTCTTGATCTTGTCCTGAAAAATGTTGAAATCGGATTTTTCGGGGACAGAAAAAAACTCGAAGCCCTGCAGAGCAAACTCTCCCTTCCAAAGCTCCCGAACGTTATAGAGTGCTTCGATATTTCCCACCTCTCGGGCACGGCTACGGTCGGTTCAATGGTGCAGTTCAGGGGAGGCAGACCTGATAAACATAATTACCGCCGCTTCAAAATAGAAAGTGTAGAAGGGATTGATGATTTCGCTTCCATTGCCGAGGTTGTACGCAGGCGCTATTCCCGCCTGATTGAGGACAAACACGAGATGCCTGACCTGATAGTTATTGACGGGGGGAAAGGACAGCTTTCTTCAGCCTTTCAGGAACTCCGGAAACTCAAGCTCAGGATTCCGATTATTTCCATTGCCAAACGTGAAGAAGAAATCTATGTTCCGGGGCTTAAGTCCCCCCTTCCTATCAAAAAAGATGAAAAAGCTTCTCTCTTTGTTCAGGAAATCAGGGACGAAGCCCACAGGTTTGCAATTAACTATAATCGCCTGCTCAGGCAGAAGTCATTGATCCCGTAAATTTCAATATCCGTTAATACCCGTTAAACTGTAATTATGGGAAAGTGCAGCCTATAGTGAATTGCAGCCTACAGAAAATTGCAGTCTACAGGAAATTGCAGTCTACAGGAAATTGCAGCCTACAGTGAATTGTCGTCCTCTGGCCTGTAATCATCTACCCTGTAGTCCTTGCCGTATCCCTTGCCCTTGACACTCCTCAGTTGGTGATGTCAGTTAGTTTCAATAATGTCAATAATTCTCATTTACTTAAGAAGGTCTTGATTCCTATGAAAGTTTCCAGCCAGACGCCCGAGACGTTATCCGGAGAAAAATCCGAAACAATACATGATGCACGGTACCGGGACAGCCCTCAGTTTAAACTGGTTTCCGATTTTGAGCCCAGGGGATCTCAGCCGCAGGCAATAGAAAAACTTGTGGATGGGCTGAATAAAGGGGAGCGGTTCCAGACCCTTCTAGGAGTGACAGGGTCCGGAAAAACGTATACTGTTGCAAATGTTCTTAACCAGGTGAAGAAGCCTACCCTTGTTATTGCTCATAATAAGACCCTGGCTGCCCAGCTATATAATGAGTTCAGGGACTTTTTCCCTGAAAATCGCGTTGAGTACTTTGTCTCATATTATGACTATTACCAGCCCGAGTCCTACCTTCCTGCCAAAGACCAGTACATTGAAAAAGATGCGCAGATAAACCCGAAAATTGAACAGATGCGCCTTGCAGCCACAGCTTCCCTCATGTCGCGCCAGGATGTGATTGTGGTTGCTTCCGTGTCCTGTATTTACGGGCTTGGCAACCCTGAGAACTTCCAGAAGATGGGGTTTGAACTGAAGGTTGGAGATAAGGTCCAGAGAAAGGAAATCCTTGAGAAACTTATCGATATCCAGTTTGAAAGGAACGACCTTGAACTAATGCCCGGGCGCTTTCGCGTAAAAGGGGATACCATTGATATCATTCCCGGTTACTTCGATGATATCATCCGGGTCGAACTCTTCGGAGACGAGGTAGACAGGATCTCAGAGATAGACAAGCAGACAGGGGAGAGAAAGGAAGAAATGGACTACTTCTTCGTTTATCCTGCCAGGCACTATGTTATCCCTGAAGAAGAACAGAAAAGCGCAATCCAGTCAATCCTTGAAGAGCTTGAAGAGCGCTTGCCCGAACTCGGGCTGCTCGAGTCTCACAGGCTGAAGCAGCGCACGCTCTATGACATGGAGATGATTCAGGAGACTGGCAGCTGTAAGGGTATTGAGAACTACTCAAGGCATTTTGATCACAGGCAGCCAGGAGAACAGCCTTTCTGTCTGCTTGACTATTTCCCTGACGACTTCCTCCTGGTCATTGACGAAAGCCACCAGACCATCCCGCAGCTGCACGGTATGTACAATGGAGACCGCTCCCGTAAAAAGAGCCTTATTGATTATGGCTTCAGGCTCCCGAGCGCCTTTGACAACAGACCCTTGAAGTTTGACGAATTTGAAAAGTACATGAAAAATGTGATCTTTGTTTCGGCAACCCCTGCAGACTATGAGCGGGAGCAGTCCGCCCGGATAGTGGAACAGATTATTCGCCCTACCGGCCTTGTTGACCCTGAAGTTGAGATACGTCCCCTCGAGGGTCAGGTCAGGGACGTTATGCAGGAAATCCGGAAAATAGTGGAAAGGGGAGATCGCGCCCTTGTGACCACTCTTACCAAAAAGCTCGCAGAAGAACTGACCGAATTCCTTGCCAGAAATGAGATCAAAGCTCGCTACCTGCACTCGGATATCAAGACCATCGAAAGGACAGAAATCATTCGCGAACTGCGCCTTGGCAAGTTCGATGTCCTTGTAGGGATCAACCTGCTCAGGGAAGGTCTTGATATTCCCGAAGTTGGCTTCATCGGTATTCTTGATGCAGACAAGGAAGGCTTCCTCAGGGACTCTAAGAGCCTAATCCAGATCATAGGACGTGCAGCCCGAAACTCCAGTTCAAAGGTTGTCCTTTATGCTGACAAAATGACCGACTCAATTAAAAAAGCTGTAAGTGAGACTGAACGCCGCCGTACAATGCAGATCGGCTACAACAAAGAACACGGCATTGTCCCGACGACCATCCGAAAACCCATACGAGAAAAAGTAGTGGATATTACAGATACCAAGCATATCCCGAAGACAGACATCCCCAATGTAATCATCGAACTGGATACCGAGATGAGAGAAGCTGCAGATAGGCTTGATTTCGAACGTGCAATCCAGCTCAGAGAGATTATAAAGAAACTGGAAAAAGAAGTAAAAACGGTGTGAAACGGGTATATGAGACTGAAGTAATCTGTGATATAGCTGAGCCTTAAATAAGGCTAGCTATCTCCTCTTCTCACAAGAAACTGAGTTTTTGCCTTTGAATGTTCATCTCAGAATATCTTGGTTAGAAAGTTTTAATCAAAAAGTCAGGAAGCCAAGGCATCTGGCTTAAAATCTCTTTTCCTCACAAAAACATTTCGGAGTAGTCTGTCGATTTACCGGCATCTCTGGGGCAGGTAAAAGTAAGACCTTTTGGTCCCTAGAATACAGGACAGGGGTTTTGCTTTCTCAAAAGCCATCCTGCCTTCCTCAAAAGCTATCCTGCCTTCCTCATCAAAAAAGTTCTCATCAACTGCCATGTTTACGACTTTTCCTATGATAAGGGAGAACTTTTCCCTCAGGACCTCTTCCACAAGGGTGCATTCCTCCCAGGCAAGACAGCCTTCAATACCAGAAGCCCTTATTTCCTCAGAGATATGAGACTTTAGCCCGGCCATTTCGAATTCGTCTACTTTTGGTGGATAATTTCGGGAACAGACCATGACAGCTTCTTCCATCTCTATGGAAGGAATATTTATAACAAACTCTCCTGTTTCACGAATGTTTGTGAGTGTGTCGCACTTTAGCCAGGAAGCAAGCACCATTTCTTCGAGGGGGCGGAGAATCGGAGTTATATCAGACCAGGGGGCAGCATTCCGGATGCCTTCTTTTGAGACCGTAGAAATAAGGGCAACAGGCAGGGGAAAAATTTGCTCTCTTTCACTCGGTTTTAATTTCACGAGCTTATCTCAAAATTTCTGAACTCAAAATAGTATTGTCTCTAATATGATTCATATTTTATGCTACTAATTATGAGTAAATTGTTATAATAATATACATGCTTTGAAAACAAATGATTCATGTCCTGTCCCGATGAGTTATAAAATCAGGGTGCCGATATCAGATTCAGGCATCCTTCCAGATTCATAAAAGAAAAACTCATGCATACAAACAAACACTATGTGGCTCTGAGAACCATATCCTGGATATCATCCTCTAATTTGGTGAGGATATGAGTAAAGCTGTCAATAGGCTGGATTTCGAGGGTTTAATATGGATAAGGAAGCTCATAAAGAAACAGAAAAAAGAGATATAACAGCGCGCAGGTAGGAGTAACCCTGAAAGGTAAAGATCATTTCCGTCAGTTTTTTACTTTTTCATAGTTCTTTTCCCGTTGTCCTGCCTTAAATATGCATGTATATTAATTTTTTCATATTTATATACACTTAATCTTATTTTTTGTTATGTATTCTCGTTTAAAGATCAAGCTTTCCGAAATTTGATGCGGATTTAAGAACAGATTAACAGTTTGGTTCTATCTTATCCGTTTTTATAATTATATATATTTTGTTATATTATTTAAGTCTTAAGAATTTCTGTAATTTCTCTTCGGTTCAAATCTCTACCAGTGCCGAATATACTGATTTTTCCTTAATATACTGTTCAAAGTATATTTAACTAAATAAGTTTATCTCTTTATAGATTGATAAAAAAACAGTCGCTTATTTCTCTAAAGGAGGTTTGCTGGTGAAATTAAAATATATTATGGGAATTCTTATACTTTTGCTGCTTACAGCTGGCACGGCAAGTGCACAAACATTTTATTTGACTGATGTAAATGATAATAAATACGATGGTTTGATTAAAATTAAAGTGACTTATGATGGAAATACAATAACTGTTCAGGATGTTAGCTCCGCTCTTGACAGTACCTCAAATGTAGATGTAAAAGCGATCGGG
>NZ_WJBI01000005.1:0-71612 GCF_020804225.1 Methanosarcina sp. DH2 | reverse complement strand
TGCAGAGGGTGATTTCAACAAAGCCGGATTCGGAGATTTCTCAACGATGTGTACAAAAAACAATAACGTGAAAACAAGAGGACCTATTGTACTTCAGCTAGAAAATTCATTCAGTAATCTTCAAAAAAATGCTGACGGAAATAGCATTATTGTTCATATCTCATTTGGTGAAGAAGGGAAAGACCTTTTGGTGGGCAGTACCTGGACTGCAGGAAGTACAGAGATTCCAGAATTCCCCACAGTTGCCCTGCCTGTTGCAGCGATATTGGGTTTAATGTTTATTTTCGGGCGCAGAAAACAAGAATAAACGATTAGTTTTTAGAGCGTTAACCCCCTAGACATTAACCTCCTGGAGCGTTAACCCCCCTAAAATTAAAACTTTCTTTTTTTCAATATTTTTTAGGAATTCATCCTGACTTTTATTCTCCGTCATCGTCAGAGTCACAGTCTTCATATTCTCTTTCATCTCTTTCTGAGTATCCTGTTTCTTCTATCTTTCTTGCTTCTTCTGTTTCCTTTTCTGCTTTCATGAGCTCCCTTTCAACTTCAGCCACCCTCCCAGTTTCTAGAGATTTTTTTGCACTATACTTTGTATAGACGAACATGGCCATCAACGCTATAATTGAAGCAAGTAAAAAAATGAGCATTATATTGAGCATAGAACCATAAGCACCGAATGAAGTTTCAGGACCAAAAGTCAAATACAGTTCATCCCCTGTTTTTTTAGATATTATATGTATGCTCCTATATATTTTAAATATTAATATTTTCCAAGACTTATTTTAATCTTTGGCAACTAAAGTCACCGATTATTTATTTTTTTTGAATTATACTGTTCAAAGTATATTTAACTAAATAAGCTTATCTATTTATAATTATATTAAAAAACATTTCCGCAGTTTCTTTAAACGGGGTTTGAACAAATGAAAGCAGTACATATTATAGGAATAATGGTGTTTTTGTTATTTACGGTGGGTTCTGCGAGTGCAGCAACATTTTATTTGACTGATGTAAATGATAATACGTACGATGGTTTGATTAAAATTAAAGTGACTTATGATGGAAATACAATAACTGTTCAGGATGTTAGCTCCGCTCTTGACAGTACCTCAAATGTAGATGTAAAAGCGATCGGGATTGTTAATTCTCCTGACAATTCTGTCGTACAGGTGACTGACAATAGCGGTAAAGGCAGTATCTGGACAATTGCAGAGGGTGATTTCAACAAAGCCGGATTCGGAGATTTCTCAACGATGTGTACAAAAAACAATAAMGTGAAAACAAGAGGACCTATTGTACTTCAGCTAGAAAATTCATTCAGTAATCTTCAAAAAAATGCTGACGGAAATAGYATTATTGTTCATATCTCATTTGGTGAAGAAGGGAAAGACCTTTTGGTRGGCAGTACCTGGACTGCAGGAAGTACAGAAATTCCCGAATTCCCCACAATTGCCCTGCCTGTTGTAGCAGTACTTGGAATAATGTTCGTTCTGGGCAACAAAAGAAAGGAATAAGAAGTTAGAAAAAATACCTAAATTAGTTTTAGTCTTTATTAGTTTTAGTCTTTAATATTGAATGCCCTTTTCACACGATAAAGGGCTTTTCTACATTTTTAAATTTTCCTTCCTAGAGTGTACTCTGTTTCTTCTTTTTCTTCCATTAGCTCTTTAAGTCTTTTTTTCTCGGCAATCTGTCGGGCAATTCTGTCAGCTTCTGCTTTCTCTTTTTCTTCACGCATTTTTTTTGTGACTTTCTTTGTATAAATAAACATTAACATCAGGGCAACAAATGCAATCAGCAAAAAAATGAATACCATGTTCAGTGTGGGTTCGATGTTCATTCCCGGTCACCGTTTAAGTTAGTGAGAGTTATATTTGTCAGTTTCTAAAAATGGAAGAAAATTTTCTTCCTGAAAGTTCATTTTAATTTTTTTAGTAATACCCGCCATGCCTCTCATTAATTTCCCTGGCAGTACTATAGGCATCATAGAGGTTGTAGATCCAGAACAAAGGATAAAGGATGTAACCGATTAAAACCACTGTCAGGAATCCGAAAATCGAGGCAAGAATAATAAAAATAATCCCTTTCATGATCTGCCCGTTATAGATCTGCCCGAGGCCAGGGATGAAGAATGATAGTACTGCAGCGATACCTGGATTTTTCCTGGGTTGAGGCATTTTTTCAAGCTCCTTACGGTTTTCTGTTTTTTGGTTAATTCTTTTAATGGGAGATATCTTTACCGATTTCAGGTTAAATATAATAAACTAAACATAACAAGTTAAATGTAATAATCTAAATGTAATAATCTAAATGTAATAATCTAAATGTAATAATCTAAATGTAATAATCTAAATGTAATAATCTAAATGTAATAATCTAAATATAATAATCTGAATGTAATAAGTTAAACATTATAAGCTACATAGAAGCGATAAGCGACCTTAATTTCGTCCATTTCCCTTGGCTCCGGTTTAAAATCCGACTGGTCTGTTTTATAAACTTTTTCGCCGAAGTTTTTGAAGGTAACTTCGCATTTTATGTTTTCGGGCAGCTGAGCCTCAAAGCTCCCGCATTTCCCGCAGATTTTGCGAATAAGAGTTTCTATTTCTTCGAGACTGAAATTTTTTTTGTTTTCAGACCTGTAGTTTACCTCAACCGTCAGTTCTTCTTTGCTCAAAAGATCCGCCCAGAAGCCGGAAAGCTCTGCACCTTCGATCTTGTAGTCCTGAAGTTCGAAACTCCTTGTTATCGTGTTCTTGATCTTGCCCTCTTCCATATATTTAGTTTAGAAAGTGAATATATATAAACTATTTCAATAAACAATAGAGATACCTTAAGAAAATGAATATATACAAAAGGTCGCTGACAAATGGGATTCTTCAAATTTGGTTTTTATCTCATAAGGCTGAAATTTCCAGTTGAATTTTTTGTTTCGGGACCCTGGGACTACCGTTCTTGAAAACTAAGCCGTGGTGTGGGGTTTAAAAGCTGAAAATAGCTCTAAAATCCCGGACAACTTAAAAAAAGGGCCTTTCGGCTAGAATTATAAAAAATCGAACCTGAGAGGTGAGTTCAGTTAAACTCAACTCTAACCTGACTCATTTTTAAATTCTCTTAAACATGAGGTACAGAACGTTGATTCTTAAAATCTGTATATGTATATAGAAAGTTAAGAAAAAGTTACTAGTATCTAGAAAATTTATTTATGAGTCATTATAATTACGAAAAAGACTACTTGTAAGGAGTAATCTAAATATTAACGCCCCATAATTAAGTTGCCATGACACTAAGAACCTGGATTAAGGTCTGTACTGCTATTCACAACCTGCAAGATTCGTTTTGACAACTCTGAATACTGAGTTTTTGGGTCACCCGTTTTCTGGAGGAAAGAATTTGCACCATTTTCTATTGCCTGGTGCATAAGTTCTTCTCCGACTCCCGTAAATAGAATGAAAGGAATGTTGATCCTCTTATCACGGATAGTTCTCAGGAACGTGATACCATTCATAACAGGCATATCATAATCCGAGACTATCACATCATAGGAGTCTTTCTCTAACATACTGAGAGCTTCTCTTGCAGAGTCCACGGTATCGGAGGGTATATCGTGGAATACTTCTAAGAATGTCTTTGATAGCTCTAAAAACAAGGGGTTATCGTCTACAATCAATACTTTCATGGGGGGATTCTCCATCCTGTTAAAACTCAATATTCGATGTTTACCGACATTAATTCATAGATTATGTTCAAAAGTATGTAGTTGATTCTGAAATTCAATACTTTTTCTAATTTATATTAAATTACTTACGTGAAAAATTGTCTCAAAGCAAAAAAAGTGTTCAGATCAAAAATTTCAAAATTAGCATAGAGTTGTATGTCTATCCGTTTTGTCGGAGCGACACTTAAAACTCTATTTTTAATTATTCGTGTAAAAAACTACACTCAAAATTGAGAGGGTCTGCTCAATATTATTTAACATTATATTTTGGATTTTTTTCTAGAAACTAGGTCTAGATATTTATGACCTATCTATAAATGAATGTTAGAACAAAGATGAGCAAATTATATTTGACCAACCTCTTTATTGCATTGATATAGCTGTCTACTAAAGTTCACAGACAAACCCTACCAACCCAACTACAAGCCACTTAAGAATAGACTCGAATCTGATATACAAAGAATTCAAGCTTAAAGAAAACCCGGCCTCGATAATGATTAGTGGCTTAATTCTATTCTCCTTTTGACCTTCACTCTACATTATGATAATCAGAGAACTATTTAATGAAAAGATATGCTGTACTTGCATACCAAATAGGAAATTATCTCACCTACTAAAATTGGTTTTGGATTAAGCTGAAGAAATATTAAGCTGAAGAAATGAAGGATTGATTAAATATCCTCTTTATATTATTCTTCACGTTTCGTTTTTCGGTTTCCCCATTTTTTCGGTTTCCCCATTTTTTTTCTTTTCTGTTACTTTTCGAACATCTACTAATCTTTTCTTCCTATCTTTGAGTACTTGTATTCCCTTTTCGAATTCTTTTAACAAATCCTTTCTTTCAACCTCAGTAGCTATATTATTCAATGATTCTATTTTCCTATTTTCAAGAAATTCTATCGCTCTGTCTAAATTATATTCTGGTTCTTTCATTTCATTATTCATTAAGTTTTTAACCCCCATAAAGTCGTCTTAAATATGAAATATTATTTGAAAATCATTTAACAGTCTAACATTGTGAACTACCTGAAGCTATAACCTGAAGCTAAAAATTTCGTGGCTTTCTATTACTGCGATTCCAAAGTATGTTCATAAAACCCTGGTAAGGCAGAAATGAAGCTTTAAAATAAACTCAATGAAAGAAAAGTAAAAAGCGATGTAAGAAGAAGCCCAGAGGAGCTGTTCTACCGTATCCCCCAATACAGTCTCTTCGAATATTATGCTCCCCCAAGCACATTGATTCGAAGAAGGATCAGCGACCTCCAGGAAATTCTTTTATTTTGATGATACCCCTTTACTTCCCAACTCCAGCATATAGTAATAGCATAAATTATATTAAATAATTTATATCAAAAATTGTTTTCGAGCAAAAAATTGTTTGACGTAAAAAATTTCAAGCCCATTATAGCTCTTTTCTTGTGAAAGCTTATGCACTTGATGATCAAGTTAAGCACACGAGGAATCAGATTCCTGGCTGCGTTTTTGTGATATCTGAAGAGAAAGCTGCGGGTTATCAAAACACCTCTCGCAGGTGCTTAAAATAAGATCATGTTTAATCGAATGGTCTTTTGAAAGGACTTTATATTCATATTTGCCTAATTTATTTTTAACATAATTTGTTAACATCTGAAAGTTCTGACCGTGGAAGAGTACAATCATTTCATTCAATGTCTCCCCGAAGCATTGGGAATCATTTTTGAATTGAACTGCATGACAGGAATGAGATATGTAGAACTATAAGGACTATATGATAATCCGCAGTGGTACTACAAAAACTGTAAAATAACAACACATTGTGGCGGATATAGCACTACTATCCGTCACTACATATTGACTATTATTTAATTATATACTTCCCTAATCATTTTTGTAAGTTCGTCTCTGTCAATTAAATCAATATCATTGGCTTTAGCTAATTGTTTGGCAGAATTTGTAAAATAACTATTTGTAACTACCATACCCTCTGTACATTTGTAAAAACCTTTTGAAGCTACAACTTCCTGTACTGCACCATTTGAGACCTTACCCGAGTATCGTTTGATCTGGACAGCGGTTTTTGTTCTGTCTTTTGATGTTAGAATAAGATCCGCACCTTGATCACCTGATGATTTAGTACGATAGACTGAATATCCCAACTGTTCACAAACATGTTGCATAAACACTTCAAATTCATATCCTTCCATCCCATCTATCTGAGCTAATATTACATTTATATCAGTTAATCTGTTTCTTTTTAATTTTTTTTGTTCTGACCTTTTTTCTAAAGCCTTCAAAAAATACTTCCAAAAATATCTTAAGCTTTCAAAAACAGGCTTTAGAAAACCTTCTAATTCGTACCCTTGCCTCCCATCTATCTTAGCTACATTTATATCTGTTAATCTGTTTCTTTCTGGTCTTTTTTGTTCTGACCTTTTTTCTGAAGTTTTCAACAAATTATTCCAGGCGACCTTTGAACGAATTATTTGTTCTTCGGGATTCCATAAAAAAGCAAAATTTAAAAGTATAATTGTCATCAAGAGGAAAAATATGCCTGCTACCGGCAAACTTACTGTGATCAATAACCCAAAGATTAAACAAAACGACGCTACAATAAAATAAGTTATATATAGGACAACGTGTAATAATTTTGGTTCGGAGGGTGCTATTAGAGTGCTAACTTCAAATTTAAAAATAATAATTGCAATTGAAAAACAAACTAAACTCCCCCCAATCAAACCCTGTGACAACATACTCAATCCCATAAATATAAAAACTGATCCTAATATAAAATAAGTCATTTTCCGGGATATATTTGAAAACTTTGGTTTTTGTTGGGATTCAGGAGTACTAACTGTTGGATAATCTGCTAGAGTATTATCTTCTAATGAAATTGGTACTGCACTTACATCTGAGGGGGTTGTTAGAGTACTTTCATCTACAACTGACGAAGAATTTTCCATTTTTTCGGTCCTCTTTATAAAAAGTAATTATAAAAATATAGAATAATTTAAAAAGCTTTTCCTTTTTAAAATTCAGTATTTAAATATATTCTATGCCATAATAATTATTGAAAACATTTAAAGTTATAGAAGCTAAAAAGCCTTTATGCAATCTTGGCAACCTTATTTATCCAAATTTTTAATAATACATTCCATTATCGTTAGATATAATCTGATTTTATTATATTATGTATTACATTTCTTTTTAGGGAAAATAATTCTTCAGGTAAATTTGGTGCTCCATTATTAATTAATTGATATTTTTATGTTTCTGCAATTTAGTAATTCATTTAATGTCCATTTCTTTTTCATAATTCCAGATTCTTCTGCAGGTGTCTTTTTTTCGAATCCTTGTGTTCCTTTTCTTTTTTAATCCTCTATGATATCTACAAAAGTTAAAATGGGTGCAATAAAATCTCATTTGGGCGTAAAGACCTCTAATCTTTTTTGAAAATCCTATAGTTTTCCTTAAGATTCTATTATTGTCCTGTCTAAAAGTTAGGTTTTGTCTTTCAAGTAAACTCGTTGATATTTCACTTTGATCTATATTTTGACCAAAGATAATTCTTTTTTCAACGTTTTTTTAGCTTTCGATCTTCTCCGATAGGATAAAAACAAAGGGAATATATTATTATGAGGTTTAAGCATGTTAAATACAAAGTACAGAATAGACGGAAGAAAAGAAATGGCACCACGACGGAAAACACAGAAGACTATCAAAGTTGTGGAGTATCACTATATAAGATGACAACATCACAGGAAACCGAGGACGGACGAAAGACCGAAACTCTGTCCAAAGTGCAAAAGTGCTCATTGAAACAGCGAAAAGAAGAAGACTACAAGGAAGACGAAAATAAAAACCTGGAGGAATAAAAGCAAATGGGACTAATAAAAAAGATGTTGAGGTTCTACAATAAGGCTACGAAAAGACACGACAGTAAAAAAAGGAAAATGCAAGCAAGTAGACGACGAATGGCAAAATAAAAAGGGAACTGTTGACACTTTATCACAAAAAAGATCAGTTATTAAATTGATAGGCGAAGATGGAAAAGCCTTTTCTATTTTAGCAAGATGCAGTATTTAGGCAAGAAAAGCCGGATGGTGTAAAGAAGAGATGAAGGGTTTTGTTGACGAAGCCACAAGCAGAAACTACGATAAACTGCTTTATGTTGTAATGAAATACTTTGATGAGCCTTCACCCGAGGATAACACAGAGGTAGCGTACCGAAAGTTCTGTAAAACCATTCTTTCAAAAAGTTACCAAACTTAAATGTTATTACAGCCTGACTTTGACAGTTAGATAAAAATAAGTGCTCTTTGTTTTGTGTTATGAAATGAGAGATATTAAGAAGCGATTGACAGAATGGGGAATGTTGAGTTCATAAGAGCTTGAAAACGAGATTGAAAGTTAAGATATGCAATTCATCAAGAAAATAGATTCGACCCTTTGTAGGGGTTTTTGAGGGTTCTGAGTGCAATTTCTTGAAAGAATCAATGAGAATAGTTAAACAGCTTAATAGTGACTAGAGATAGTAACATGTTAAATATTAAGCTACTTCCTCAAAATATAGAAATAAAAAGCCTTGAATACAGTTTAGTCTTTTTGTGAAAGCTGCATTCAAGGTTTCATAAAGACTGATTGTACCGCAAAACTTAATGGACTATGATGCTGTTTTTGTGCAGCATCTACATCTAAAAATATTATTTTTCTTTTCTAACTCCTTTGAAGGGCTTTCCATCACTTTTTACGTCCATAAATCTTCCGGTTGTTGTATCACGTTTTACCCATTTATCAGTTACAGGGTTTTGTGTCTGTGATCTGTCTTTAATAGCTCCAATTCTTCGATTATCACCGGTTGGATGATTCTTTGCGATATATATCACCTTGCTTACTGATATTTTTTCAAACATTATTATAGAATCACGTCCATATATTTAACACTTTCGTACTTTCTGACATACTATATGGAGTCCTCTAAAGTAAATTTTGATTTTATATTAAAAAGCAAGTTTCATAACTTATTGAGACATTTTCGAAAATTATGGTGGAAAGTGCAAAAAATGTTGATCAGCTAATAAAATACTACTCAGAATCTCCTATGAACAAAGATTTCGTTAATTTTTCCAAATACTGCGGAGATATTCAAGCAAATGATCTTCGTAAACTTGGATTTGAGCTTAAAGGAATCTTAGGTTATTATCTAAAAAAACAGAAGGTCAATAATCAGAATAAATATATTGAAGATTCGGAAGGGGTAATTGATTACTTTTGCTTAAGAGATGCAAATGAGTATTTTAACAAAGCTCTGTACTTGATGTGTTGTTATAAATATTTGCAAAAAGGTGGATATCACTCATGGGCAAAAGTAACTTTTTATTATCCTCGGTTTTATCTAAATAATTCACTTTGTAGGTTACAGGGATATTCTGTATTTCATGGAGCACCACCAATAGAATTATTCCGTGAAAATTGGAACGATAGAGTGTATGCCTACAGGAAAGCTAAGATTAAAAGTGGTCCACATGTTCATTTATGGAAAACGGCGAAAGAATACTACAAAGAATTTGATTCAACTAATCTTATTTCGCTAGACAACGATGGCATAAAAAGTTTCTTCAACGACGAATTCTTAAAAGAGATAGGAATAGATACTCCTAGCCGCACAGAATTGGATTGGAGAAATGAAATTACCTACGGAGCAACAAGGTTTGAAGAACTTTACTGGGGAAGTGGAAATGCAATTTACAGCTTTAGCCGTGGTGAAGGGATCTATAATTATATTGATTCTGAAGTTTTTTATGAGGAATTCGGTAATGATGATCACGGTGGAGAAGGACTCGAAGAATATAATATGGGGATACTAATTAAATTCATAATAGAACTGCTAGGTAAAATATCAAACAAGGTTCATAACCCAAATTTGTGTCATATCAAAATGAAAAGTCTCAGACATTTCGAGACTAATGATGATTTTTTGAGTTTAATCGAAGAATGGGCAAAAGAGTACGGATTAAGCTGCAACGAAAAAATATATCGTGATGAATAAAACTAGAAGTGTACGTCCAGGATACTAATTACTCTGTTATTTTCATTCAATTAGAGTACTTTTCGTTAACTACATCTATCTGTTATATCGCTTTAATACATGTTTTTAATAGAATATGTATCCATTATAGGTGGAAATATGACTGATCTGTCTGATAGAAGATACTATGGCGAAAGAATAGCCGGTATAGATCCAAGAATTAGTTTTGAGATACTTAAGGATATTTTTTCTGCGATATATGGAGAATATGAAGAATATATATCAATTAATAATTATAAGAACGCTGATATTTATGTCTATGGCATAACTAAAATGATGGACATTTGGCCAATAGAGGATAATATCAGACTTTATAATGAAGTCGATTTGTTTACTGCTATGGAGTTACTTTATCATCATATTCGTGTATATATTCTTGGGTCGACTTATCCTTTCGAAAAGAAGGGCTTAGAGACAGAAAAGACAGAAAAAAAGAAGAAAGCGTATCGTGCTAAAATAAATACTATCCTCAAACACTACAATGGAGGATACGAACTTTCGGAAGATGGAGAAATTCAAAAGCTTTCACCTCTAGGCTTTGAAACACTGATTGAAGAAGCTATTGAAACGAATGATCCCGATAGTATTGATTTAAGGGTAAAATATGCAATTTCAAAGTTTTCTCGCTACAATTCTTCAGTTGAGGATAAGAAAGAAGCTATAAGAACACTTGCTGATGTGCTTGAATATCTTAAAGAAAGTGATATACGACTACCTAGAGATGATGAGAAAAATCTCTTTAATATAATTAACAATTTCGATATCCGCCATCTCAATAGAAAGCAACAAAGCGATTATGATAAAGATATTTGGTACGATTGGATGTTTTATACTTTCCTTGCTTCTATTTGTGTCCTATTAAAATTGAATGACAAAAAATTTGATTTGAAAATACAGCGTACAGAATAAATCCCAAAAGCAAAAGAGATCATATTATATCCTAATATCTTAACAACTCTATTACTTTTTTCATTCTACAATGTTAGCATCTTTGTAATTCCCTGAAATCCGTTTGTGCTGTCTATCAATTGATACCACACTCATCTGATAGTCCTTAGCACTAGGTTAGCCAAAACTGACAATTTTTCATGATGTTTTACAATATGTTAAAAACAGCAATAAATTTTAGTAGCTATTAAATAAATAGAAGGATATGTTTCTGGTGAGATATAGCATATTCTTGTTTTAATTATAGATCGAGGTTGATTTTGCTGACAGAAATATCCTCCAAACTAGACTTCAAAGATTGTAACATTGAACGTACTGTTATTGGGATAATTCACAATACTATGAAAATTATATAAACAACTCACAAAATATATATTCAGAAAATTATTCTAAATACGAAGGTCGAAAGGAAAAACGATAATATATTTTGGAATATTTTTCTGATGATTATAGAAAAATTGGCTCCTTTGTTTATTAGTCGCTTTGGTGAATCAAAAACATGCTTTTAGGCTTTTCCGTTGCCGTATTAGGATTTTTAACTTCTAGTTCTCCATCTTTATTTTTTGGTAGTAATAATTTTCCAACTGTATCGGATGATACTGGATATAAGTTGGAGTTTACATTTCTATTTTTTGGGTATCCTTTAGTTATTACAGGGTTTCTAATTTTTTCTTCTGTGTTGATTAGTAACCATACAAAATGTAAAAAATGCAATCAAGATCTTGGCTATAAAGAGATAAAAAGGCTGTTGATTGAAGAGACAAGATGTTCTGAGGGGATAATAAAAAAGACAACAAGGTACTATAAATGCCAATATTGTGGTGATTAAAAAATATGCCTATTGAAGGGACAATAAAATACAAAGACTTGCTAAAATAAATTGATAAAGCAACAATACTAAGTTTGCATTATAGGTTATTTTCTTGCCACTATTGTTACCTAACTGATGACACCTGGTTAATTCAAGGTTCATCTTTAGGTTCATCAAAAAGTGCAGGATACTTTTCTCCTAATGGTATTTTGAGTTCTTTGTCCAATTCTGCCTTATAAAGTGATTTTACTTTTGAAAGCTGGTCAACAGTTAGATTTTTAGCTCCTGTAAGATCAGCCCCTTCAAGATCAGCCCCTTCAAGATCAGCTCCTTGAAGGCGAGATACTTGAAGGTCAGCTCCTCTTAGGTCTGCCCCTATAAGTTTAGCTCCTATAAGTTTAGCTCCTATAAGATTAGCTCTCTCAAGATCAGCTCCTTTAAGATTGGCCTTTGTAAGATTAGTTAGTATAAGGAATGCATTTTGAAGGTTAGCATCAAAAAGACGAGCTTCTGTAAGATTAGCAAACATGAGGCTAGCTTGACAAAGATCAGTTTCATTAAAGTGAGCTCTTTTAAAATAGCCACCCGTAAAATTAGCTCCTCGTAGATAGCTTTTTTCCAGATTTAAATTGCCTGGTTCTCTGTCCCTAAAGAAACTCTTTTGTTTTCTGCTAAGTGCAAGTTCAATAAGGTCAACAGGTTGAACTTTAGCTCCTTTAAGAGAGGTTTTTATAAGTTTATAATCTTTTAAGATAACTTGTTCCGTATATAATTTGCTTGGCTCCTTTTCCGGAGCAGAATACTTGCGTCTTCTAATTACATCAAGAATCGCTTTAATATCCTCAGATAATTCCTTTTGATTCTTAATATCTTCAACTTTTGTATTCTTACTTTCAACACTCGAATTTTTTCTAACATAAGTAGTTAATATTTCCAGAATTGGCCAGTAATCACTATCAGATTTGTCTAAGATTCTTCCCAGAGCATATATTCCACCTATCCTAATCTCTATTGCTGGATTTCCTGATTGATCGTTAGCACCTAATTGATTTACAGCTCGAGTAAAACGTTCTGTAATTTGACCTTCCTGAGCAACTGTAATATTTTTCCAAGCAAAATAAATTCCGATTCCAACAGCAGTGCCACCTAGTATTTGGGCTAATGTAGCAATGAATTGAATTGAAGTTGTACGATATTGATTAATTAAATTAGCTTTTTCGGTTGCGTTAGTTATTCCATACTGAGACACCTGATTTACAGGATATGTGAATACTATATAACGAAGGAATAAGGCGATAAGTACAAACGTAACAGCAAAAACAATAATAATGAATATTAACAACAGCTTATGTTGTCTTGCCTTCTCATACGCTTTGCTCAACGCCATAATCTTTTTTCCTTATTATGAAATGTTAAACCATTCTTTATCAACAGTGAACTAAAATAAACATTATCATTTATACTCAAAGATGAATAAACGAAAAAAAACAATGAAAACTATAAGATGGTTACAGATATTGATTAAGTGGAAAAGCTTTTCATATATAATGCTATTTTCTTTTTCATGGCTTTATCAGATATATTATACAACGAAATTCTAAGAATTCGTGATAAACAACTAGCTGAAGAAGAACGTGTTCTGACAGCTAAAATTTTAATAAAAAAGACTCTATTAGGATTTCTTAATGATTGGAAATCGTATTCAAAAAGCAATCAGATCTATTCAAACGAAGATGCTGAATACCTTGTATTTATAAATGAAGAGAAACTCAACCATCACTTAAATCAGTTTCTTCTCATCTCTAATGAAATAAGTGCTGTTGGTATACTACCTGACGCTGTGTCGGATAAATTAATAGATTTCGCATCTAGGATGCGTGTAATAGCAGATAGATCTGCTATTGTTAGTGCTGACGCTTGGAGCAGGGAATATCCTTCAAGTCTTGTAAACCAATTCGATAATCTCTTGGACGACATTGTTGATATGTCCACGAATTTAGACGAATATTGCCGTACTGCTTAAGTTTATAAAAATGTTTAAGCACAGTATAAAAATGTGCTTAACTCCTTTCTACATGATCACTTAGTGTTTTTTTAAGATTTTTATCCAAAATAGGCATTCCCTTTCTTATCACGCCTGTTACAAGTGGTAATTTTTCTTCAGTATCTCTAAGAAGTTCTTCTGCGTGATCAAAATATTTCCTATAAAATTTGAGCTCATTTTCTGTAGTTTTAAAGTCTTTATTTTCTAAATACTGGACTTGTTTAGATGCAGTTGCAAGATTTTCAATAGCTTCGCGAAGTAACTTTTTACACTGGTCAGCTCTCAGATACTGAGTAATTGATTTAATACAGGCTAGGTATTCATTTAAGTCTTCGTTTGCTCCCTGCTTATTAAAAAGCATTGTATGTAAAGCCCCAAACAAACATAGATTAAATCGCGATGGATTTTCACACCAATTAGTCTGTCCTGCTTTTTTAAAAAAACCAATTGCTTGCTCTAATTCTCTTTTATACTCTTCTACGTCTTTGCATTGTGATGCTTTAAATAAAGAGATATTTCCAAGAGAATGATACGCGTAGGTTGTAATATCACTGTCTTCTTCGTCTCCGTATTTGGTGAGTTCATATATGTCGTTTAATGCCTTTTGCTTGTTTGGCACATGAATAAATGCAAAGCCTAAAACTTCAATAGCTTTCTGTCTTGCTTCACAACATTCATCAATGGCTAACCTGCATAAATCGTTCCAAGCTTGCTCTTTATCCGGCAAACATAGAAAAGCAGTACCAATGGCAGAGGCGATATCCCAATTTACGTATTCACGATATTCAGAATCATCGTAGGTTAGTTCATGTAAATCGTTCCAAGCTTGTTGTTTATCTGGCAAATGTGAAAAAGCAGCACCAATGGCCTTAGCGGCACCTCCTCTAACATCAGAATTTTCATCAAGTATCAATTTATGCAGGTCTTCCCATGCCAGTTAAGCAGTAGGAATCGGAATTGGATCGAATATAGAGAATTGGAGCTTAAAACCAATTGATGAGGCATTAATCGAAAGTCTAACAAAGAGAGCAAGTTCTCTATGGTCTGATGCGACTTACTTGGGTAATATCGGTAGTGGAGTCAATTTTAATATCAGGATATCGGCAATTGTACCACTTGGTAAAAAAATCTTTATGCCTTAAACGTTGGTTATGAGATAGTGCCTGATAATATTTTTTCAACTTATTATTTGCCAGAGGATTTCGAGAATATGAAGATTCTAACAGATGAAAAGTTGTTTGAGCTTTTAGATGCTGACTTTGCTTGGAGAAGAAAAGAGCTAAGTTTCATAGTCAGTTCGTTATACTTGGCACCTCCTAAAAATATAGACACCTATCTTCGCGTAGGGGTAACAATGCTTTATGCTCACTGGCAAGGCTACATTAGCAATTCAGGAAATTGGTACATTAATTATCTGAAACAAAAGAAATTAAACTATGAAGATATGACTGATAATTTCATTACTCTGGCACTTAAACAAAGACTTAAAAGCTGTGGGAATACAAGTAAAACTATTATTCACTATGAAGTTGTAAATATTTTGCGAAACGAGTCGTTAAATGCGGTTGATCTCCCACATAAGAATGGAATTGAGACAACTTCAAATTTGAATTATGATATACTTGAAGATGTGTTATTTACATTAGGGTTAAATAACTCTCGATATGAACTTAAAAAACACATGATCAATTTTACTTTACTTGAATCAAGAAATAAGATTGTACATGGAGAGAGATATTGTATAGGGAAGGAAGAATTCTTTATCTTACATCAAGATGTATTAGAAATGCTTGAATATTTTCGAGATCAAATTATTGATGCGGTAAGAAACAAATCGTATCTTCGCAATAATCGACATTAATTAGATTTTTCACCTATAGCATGTAATTGTTATTCATGCGTTTTCGGTTAAGTGGGTTGTCCACAAGTAAGAGCCTATCCGAAAAGCGGTTACCTGCTGTACCTTTCGCATAGGCAATATGTAAAACTGAAACGGATACTCTGATGTTATAGACCTATTGTGACTTTTCAACATGCATTACTGACTTTTCGGATAGACTCTTACTTCCTTACATTGACTTATCAATACTCATTTTTACATTTACTTACAAATAAGAGCACTTATGCTGTCGCTTGTAACAATGCCTATTACACGGTTCTCAGAGTCAATGACCGGAAGTGCAGAGATTGAATAATCTTCCATTATTGAGGATGCGCTTTCAATTCTTTCCCCTTCGTATACGTACTTTACATCCCGTGTGATTATTTCATCCAGCTCATTGATTTTACAGGCTACTGCTTTTGTAATGTCCCAGGAAGTGACTATGCCTTCAAGCTTTCCGTCCTCGGATATGACAGGCAGGTGACTTATACGTTCTTTCACCATCAGCTTTGATGCATGCTCGATTGTTTCGTCTCTCGAAACCGTGTAGAAATTCCGGTTCATGACATCACTTACAAGGATCTGCGAGAGGAAGCTCCTTAGCAGGTAGCTTAGCTGTCCTTCTTCAAGCAGGAAGGCATCGTGTCCGTACTGGGACCTGATTTCCTCATACCTGGCATCGACTCCGTTTGCAGTAAGAGCCGATACGATCTCCTGGGATTGGTAAGGGGGATAGAGCCAGTCTGAAGATATGGAGATTACAAGGTACTTTGCAGTAACTCCGGAAAAGCCCTCTATAAGAGAACCATTTTTTGATAGGTCAAAATAATCCACGGCTTTTGTAATGTACAGGTATGAATTGGCATCAAAACGCTTTGTGAAGTTATCTCCCTGGTAATTCAGGTAGCTCTCGACCTGGAAGTTTGGGGCAAAATCATGGGAGAGCTCAGGAGAAAGTTCAGACAAATTCGTGCCTGTCGTGCCTGTCGTGCCTGTGACGCCTGCTGCCACCGCATCTCGTTCGAGTCTTCCGAACTTTTTTTGCATCGAAGCATCACTCAGGTATGTAATGTGCCCTATCATGCGTGCAAGTGCGAGCCCCTGGGAAGGTATCTTTTTTCCGTAATAGTCCCCTCCGTTCCATTTAGGGTCATCGGTTATGGCTTTCCTGCCGATTGCTCCGAATGCTATTTGCTGGGGGGTTGTGGATGCTGTGGTCGCTATTGCAATTGCTTTTTTTACCATCTCGGGGTAGCTGACTGTCCACTGGAGCACCTGCATTCCACCCATGGAGCCGCCTGCAACCGCAAAAAGCTGTTTTATTCCAAGGTGCTCAACCAGTTTTTTCTGGGCATTTACCATGTCCCCTATAGTAATTACGGGAAATGAGATGCCGTAAATTTTTCCGGTCTCAGGATCTATGGAGGAAGGGCCTGTAGAGCCTTTACAGCCTCCGAGTATGTTTGAGCAGATTACGCAGTATTTCTCAGTGTCAAACGCTTTATTGGGGCCGATTACAATGTCCCACCAGCCGGGTTTTTTGTCACCTTGATGGAATCCGGCAGCGTGTGCGTCTCCTGTAAGGGCATGGCAGATCAGGATAACATTGCTCTTATCGGAATTCATCTTCCCGTACACTTCGTATTCTATCCTGACGCCATAAAGGGTCTTTCCGCTCTCAAGCCTGAAGGCTCCAGGGATTTTATAGTCCATTGGACGGACTATCCCGACGCTTTGACCTTTTTTTCCCAAAAAAATATTTTTAAAAGAGGAGCTTCCGGAAGAAATTGCCATGATTAAACCTCTCGCTTAAACCTTTCAAACCTTTCAAACCCTTCAGACCTTTCAAACCTCTGCAAGTGCCTGCTCCAGATCAAAAATAAGATCTTTTTCATCCTCGATTCCTATGGAAAGCCTGATAAAGTCCTCAGTTACTCCGCATGCGTTCTTTTCTTCCTCTGACAGCTGTTCATGGGTTGTTGATGCGGGGTGGATTACGAGGCTTTTAGCATCTCCTATATTTGCAAGGTGAGAAAAGAGCTCAAGGCTTTCAATGAACTTTTTGGACTCCCGGGTTCCGCCTTTGATTCCGAACCCAATTATTGCACCGTAGCCGGATTTCAGGTATTTCTTTGCAAGCTCATGGCTCCTGTGAGACTCGAGTCCGGGATAGGAGACCCAGGAAACTTTTGGGTGGTCCTGCAGGAACTTTGCAACTGCAAGGGCGTTATCACAGTGTTTTTTCATTCTCAGGGGAAGCGTCTCAAGCCCCAGTGTGAAAAGGAACGAGTTAAAAGGTGAAATGCAGGCCCCGGTGTCCCTCATGAATTGCACCCTTGCTTTTGCAATAAAAGCTGCCTTCCCGAAGGCTTCCTTATATTTCAAGCCGTGGTATCCGGGGTCAGGGTCGCAGATTTCAGGGAATTTCTCAGGACTCCAGTCAAAATTTCCGGAATCCACGATTATTCCCCCTATGGAGGTCCCGTGCCCTCCTATGTATTTCGTTGCAGAGTATACTACTATATCCACGCCGTGCTCTATTGGCCTCAATATCACGGGAGCTACCGTATTGTCCACAACAAGAGGGATTCCTGCTTCGTGGGCAATTTCTGCAAGCTTTTCAAAATCAGGGACATCAAGTTTTGGGTTTCCGATTGATTCTACGTACAGGGCTTTTGTGTTCTCAGAGATTGCATTTTTAAATTCTTCGGGGCTGCCCGAATCTACGAATTTGACGGTCCTTCCGAGTTTGGGGAATGTATAATTGAAAAGCTCGTAGGTTCCCCCATAGAGCTTGTCCCCTGAAACGATCTCGTCTCCGGGTCTTGTAAAAGTAAGAAGAGCTGTTGTAATTGCAGCCATTCCGGAAGCTGTTGCAAGGGCTCCTATGCCCCCATCAAGGGCAGTGATTCTTTTTTCAAAGACGTCGGTTGTAGGGTTCATCAGGCGCGTATAAATATTGCCTTCTTTTCGAAGCCCGAAAAGGTCAGCTGCATGTTCGGTATCATTAAATACATACGCTGCTGTCTGATAAATCGGAACTGATCTTGCTCCTGTTGCAGGGTCAGGCTTTGCACCAGCATGTACCGCAAGGGTAGAAATGCCCGGATTTTCAAGGGCTCTTTTCCTCAACCCTTTTTCCTTATTCCCTTTTTCCTTATTCCCGTTTTCGTTGGTCATCTCGTCTTATCTCCAGAACTCGTCATTTTATCTCCAGAACACATTTCCCTTTTTCCTTTCTCTTTTCAGCTGTTTTGAAGTCAGAAGTGAGAATTGAACTCACATAATTCCGGGTTGCAGCCGGAAGCATAACCACTCTGCCATTCTGACAAATCTGTGTTTTATATATGTTCACAATTGTGATTGCATCTTCACAATTGTGATATAAATATAAATAATTATCGCTGAAATAAATAAGTATCTGTTTACTGAAAAAAGATATCACGCCCGAAAAGTAGTCCCTTGTTGATCGGTTGATATTGTTTCCTGTTAGCAGAAAAAGGTGCCCTATGGTTACATTCTAATAAAATCTTAGATTGTAACAGGTCTGCCAGCCAGGAATAAATACCTACAAATACCTACCAGACCAGCCACTTTTAAATCCCGGTATTATAAAATACTCCCGCCAGGCAAGCTGGCAGCCAGTCGAAAAATGAAAGAAAAAAGAAAAAAGAAAAAAAGGAAAAGAAAAAATTAGAAATTTAGAAAATGTCCCCTGAAGAAGTAAGATCGTTTGTAAGTAAGGGGGATTCCCATCCTTTCTTTAATTAACTTCCGCTGATCTCAACCATCCTGTCAAGCGCTTTTTTTGCTTTCACCCTTACATGTTCAGGGACATGGATTTCATATTCCATATTCTCAAGGCTGTTCAGAATGGATTCGAGGGTGATTTTTTTCATATTATAGCAACGAGCCTTCTCAGAAGGTGGATAGAATTTTTTATCCGGATGCTTTCTTTTTAATTTTTCAAAAAGCTCTTTCTCAGTGCCGATTATAAATTCTCCGGAGTCTGATTTTTCCACCTGCTTTACTATTCCGGTGGTGCTGAGAATTTGGTCTGCAAGGAGCAGGACTTCGGGCCTGCATTCCGGGTGTGCAAGAAATTCTGCATCAGGATGAGCATTTTTTAATTTCTGGATGTCATCCTCGCTGATGTTGTCATGAACATGGCAAAACCCGGGCCAGAGGTGGATTTTTTTGTCAGTATGAAGGGACACAAATGCACCAAGGTTTTTGTCCGGGACAAAAATAACTTCCCGGTTCTCAATTGAATTTACGACATTTACTGCATTTGCAGATGTGCAGCAAATATCCGATTCCGCTTTTACGGCAGCTGAACTATTTACGTAGCAGACAACTGCTGCGTCAGGGTGTTTTTCTTTTTCTTCTCTAAGAGCCTTTACAGTGACCATATCTGCCATAGGGCAGCCTGCATCCGGGACGGGCAAAAGAACTGATTTTTCAGGAGAAAGGATCGATGCGGACTCTGCCATGAAATGGACGCCTGCAAAAACTATAATATCGGCTTTTGAATTCACAGCTGCCCTGCAGAGAGAAAGAGAATCCCCTACAAAATCCGCAACCTCCTGTACTTCTCTACGTGTATAGAAATGGGAAAGAATTATCGCATTTCTGTCTTTTTTGAGTCTTTTTATTTCTTCTGCAATTAACTGATCTTCCATAATAATTCCGTTTTCCTTAATAGTTCCTTTTTTAAAAAGATTTCATTTCAAAGTGACTTTAGTTTATAGATAGCTTCTTATTCAAATTGACTATTTTTCAAACATGCTGCAGCTCATTCTGTCCACGGTTCAAGTCCTTTTTTCCGTAGATAATCGTTAATTGCCTCATGGATTGCTTCTTCTGCAAGCATCGAACAGTGCATCTTTATAGGAGGGAGCCCGTCAAGCGCCTCTGCAACTGCTTTATTTGAGAGTTCCCAAGCTTCTTTCAGCGTTTTTCCTTTAATAAGTTCGGTTGCCATACTGCTTGATGCAATTGCAGCCCCGCACCCGAAGGTCTGGAACTTCACATCAACAATCCGGTCTTCCTCTACTTTAAGGAAGATTTTCATTATATCCCCGCACTTTGCATTCCCAACTTCTCCTATTCCGTCGCTGTTCTCAATGCTTCCCATATTTCTGGGGTTTGAAAAATGGTCCATCACTTTAACGCTGTAATCCATGAATTGTCCTCCTGCACTGTTTTTCTATTCTCAAATCTCTAAAACGCTACCTGGCCGGGTCCTTTTTTTGCTCAAATAGCTGAAGTTTTTTGTTCAAATAGCTGAATTTTCTTTATTCGAGTCATCATGAACTTTTTATCCAGATTAATCCCGTCTATTTCAAAAAGTCCTGTATTCCTGAGGGGTCAATGGTGACATATTCCTTAGCTTTTGAACAATTTCAGGCAAAACTTCAAGCACCCTGTCCACATCTTCGTGAGTATTCATCCTCCCAAGGCTCAACCTGAGGGAACCGTGAACAATCTCGTGCGGAACTCCGCAGGCTGTAAGCACATGCGAGGGCTCAAGGGATGTGGAGTTGCATGCGCTCCCTGTTGATGCGAAAATCCCTTTTGCGTTCAAGAGCAGCAGGAGAGACTCCCCTTCTATGTATTCGAATGTGACATTTACATTGTTTGCAAGCCTCTGTGTAGGATGCCCATTGAGGTGGGTTTTAGGGATCTTCAGAAGCCCATCAATCAGGCGCTCTCTTATCTCCAGAAGTGTTTTATTTGTTTCTTCAATTTCGCCTGTTGCAAGCTCTATAGCTTTCCCAAGGCCCACAATGGAAGGGACGTTCTCCGTGCCTGCCCTGCGCTTTCTTTCCTGAGCCCCGCCGTGGAGGAGGGCTTCAATTTTTGTCCCTTTTCTTATGTAAAGCGCCCCGCACCCCTTAGGCCCTCCGAACTTATGCCCTGAAAGGGACAGGAGGTCGAGATTCATTTTTTTGACATCTATAGGAACGTGACCTATTGCCTGCACCGCGTCCGTGTGGAAATATATCCTTTTCTCCCTTGCGATTTTTCCGATTTCCTCGACAGGCTGAATCGTCCCGATCTCATTGTTTGCAAGCATTACGGTAATTAGTATGGTGTCATCTCTGATGGCGTTTTCCAGCTCCTCAGGCGATACCATTCCATATCTGTCGACCGGAAGGTAAGTAACTTCAAATCCCTGTCCTTCGAGCCATGAACAGGCGTGCAAGATGGCATGATGTTCTATAGAGCTTGTGATTATGTGCTTTCCTTTGTGCCTGTTTGCAAAGGCTATCCCCTTTACTGCCCAGTTATCGGATTCCGTACCCCCGGATGTAAAATAAATCTCGTTCTCTTCAGCCCCGATAGCATCTGCGACCTTCTTTCTTGCTTTTTCTATTGCATGTTTTGAGATTTTTCCCGGATCATAAATAGAAGAAGGGTTTCCGAAGTTTTCTGTCAGGTAGGGAAGCATCTCTTCAACAACTTCTTTTCTTACAGGAGTTGTAGCCGAATTATCCATGTAAATGGTCCTGTTTTCAACTGTCACACTGACACCTTCACAATTGTGAAGGCTTATAACAATTGTGACTATTTAACTTTTATCCTGGAAAATATCCTGATAAAAAAGGTCAGATAAAAACGGTGAAATCTCAGAAATTGGAAAGTTTACTCGAATTATTACTTCGCGCCTCAATCTTATTATTATTATTTCTCTCAATGATAATAAATATATATGTATATAAGATATATTCGTTCTCAATTGTAAAATCTAAAAAAATGATGGTGATAATGGAAACTCCGTGTCAGAAAATTGTGTGGGATCTGGTCCCAGCAATAAGGTCCAGTCTTGCAATCGAACTTGTAAATAAAGGACAGTCACAGGCGGCTTCCGCAAAGCTGCTGGGGATTGCCCCGTCGGCAGTTTCCCAGTATATTTCGGGAAAAAGAGGATACAGGATTGAGTTCCAGGGCGAGACAAAAGAATTGATCGAAAAACTTGCTCAGGACCTGATTGACAATACGGTCGACGACTTTGTAGTAAGGATCTGTAAGATTTGCGTAAGTGCAAGAGGAATTGAGAGTAACTGCAAAAGCACCTGTGGTCCTAAAGAATAAATAGCAACAAAATAGATTGGAATAGAACCAGAAAGAATCACAAGGAACCTGATACAAATGCCTGTGAAAGTCTCTTTTTAATGGCTCAGGTATCGTTTTCAGACCTATTTTCAAGTCTTTAATTATGGAAACTTCTCGATAACTATATATCCAGGATAACATAAGATTAACTAACTTCACAATTGTGAATTTTCGTGTAAATTATTGTATGTTACATGGTTGGCGGAGCAGGCTTTCAAACTCTCTGCAGGTTGAAGCACTTAAGGCAAATTATCACGGAATCCAGGGTGATAAAATCCCTGATTATCGAATCCCTGATTATCGAATCCCTGATTATCGAATCCCTGATTATCGAATCCCTGATAATGAGTCTGCATGAAAAAACATACACTATCGACCGTTTAAATATGGGCTTGAACGAATTGAAATATAGGAAATCCGGAAAGAAGCAAACTGCAAGAAGAAGGTGAATGGTATGGGGCGAATATATTCCGATATAACCCGGACAATTGGCAATACGCCGCTTGTCCGGCTGAACCACATAACAAAAGGTCTGCATGCGGATGTGCTGGTTAAAGTGGAGTCCTTTAACCCGATGGGGAGTGTAAAGGACAGGATCGGACTGGCAATGATCGAAGAAGCCGAACGTGAGGGGAGAATCAAAGAGGGCACCACAATTATTGAAGCTACAAGCGGCAACACAGGCATTGCACTTGCAGGCGTATGCGCTGCCCGCGGCTATAAGCTCATCCTTGTCATGCCTGAGACAATGACTGTAGAACGAAGAAAACTGCTGAAAGCTCTGGGAGCAGACCTCGTCCTTACCCCCGGCCCTGGAGGGATGAAAGGGGCAGTCAATAAAGCAGAACAAATGGCTGCAGAAGATCCTTCTCTTTACTATATACCCCAGCAATTTCAGAACCCTGCAAACCCTGAGGTCCACCGCAGGACAACTGCTGAAGAACTGTGGAAAGATACGGATGGCAAAGCAGATGCAATCGTAGCAGGTGTGGGAACAGGAGGCACAATTACAGGTGTCGCCAGCATTTTCAAAAAGAGGAAGCCTGATTTCAAAGCGATTGCAGTTGAACCTTTAGAGTCTCCTGTCCTTAGCGGCGGAAAGCCAGGCCCGCACAGGATCCAGGGAATAGGTGCAGGCTTCGTTCCTGATGTGCTCGAGCTCGACCTTGTTGATGAAATAATCAAAGTAAATGCAGATGATGCCATTGCCACAGCCAGAAGGCTGGCAAAGGAAGAAGGTATCCTGGCGGGAATATCCTCAGGTGCGGCTGCATATGCTGCACTTCAGGTGGCTTCCAGAGAAGAGATGAGCGGAAAGATGATTGTCGTTATCTTACCGGATACGGGAGAGCGTTATCTGAGCACAGATTTATTTGACTGATCTGTTTGACTCGTCTATTTGACTGATCTGTTTGACTGATCAACTTGACAACTGGTACCGGAAGATTCAAATGGGAATCAGGGAAGATATCAGGACAGTTTTTGAAAAAGATCCGGCAGCAAGGTCCAGACTTGAAGTACTCTGCTGCTATCCGGGTCTGCACGCTATCTGGATGCACCGGATAGCGCATTCTCTCTGGAATAAACATTTCTTTTTCCTTGCCCGTTTGATATCCCATATCTCAAGGGCGCTCACAGGCATTGAAATCCATCCAGGAGCAAAGCTAGGAAAACGGGTATTTATTGACCATGGGTCCGGAGTGGTGATCGGAGAAACTGCCGAGGTAGGCGATGATGTCCTCATATACATGGGAGTTGTACTGGGAGGCACAGCCCTTGAGAGGAAAAAGCGCCACCCGACTGTTGAAAATGACGTGGTTCTCGGCTCAGGCGCAATCGTGCTCGGCCCAATTACGCTAGGAAGAGGTGCTAAAGTAGGCGCTGGCTCGGTTGTGATCCGGTCAGTCCCACCCGAAGCTACCGTAGTCGGAGTCCCTGCCAGGATTGCAGGCCCGCAGCCAGCTTCATCTGGGCAACTGGATCACGATAGGTTACCGGATCCCGCGCTTACTGTAATAAGCCAGATGCTTGATCGGTTGAGCAGGTTAGAGGATCGGCTTCAGGCTCATGAAGAATCCTCACCTATATCCGCGCCCATGTCAACCCCTATATCCGTAATAACCTCGCAAAAAAACGTGCTCAAAGGAAATAAGCAAATTTATTCCCTGCTAAAAGACGTGATCGATCCTGCAGTTGGAGTAGATATCGTCAACCTGGGGTTTGTCAAAGAAGTCATCGTGGACGGGGCAAATGTAGACGTAAACCTTGTATTGACAACAAGTGCCTGTCCCATGATCGAATATTTTAAAACTCAGGTAAAGAGAAAGGTCCTGAGCATTAACGGTGTAGAAAATGTTACTGTCAATATCCTTGACGAGCCCTGGAAATGGGATAGTGTCAGCAGACAGGCATTCCAGAGATAAGTGCTAATCCCAAATTGCATACTCAGTAGCCCGAGTTTCGCCTCCCGAGTTTCGCCTCCCGAGTTTCGCTTCGGGATCACAGGAAATCAGAGATTTCCTGGGAGTTGCACTGCAAGTGCAACAGCACGAGGTCCTTTTCGCTACGCTTTGCTTCGCTCAAGAGGACTAACTTATGGTTTTAAGTCACAAATACTCCTGACCATACAACATTATTCGCTATACTGAACCTTTTTTGTCACGCTCGACGGAGGAGAGCGGCCTTTCCCAAAAAGAAGAGAAAAATTAGTAAGTTAAAACACACTAAAAACTCTAATTTGCTAAACTAAGTAGAATTAAATTCATGCGTCTTCGGTTAAGTGAGGAATCATGATAGATTGTATCCATTCCCAGGATAAATGTCCAAAATTTAAAGGATGTTTGAACTGGAGCAGGATATCGATTTCAGGTAAATATGTTAAAATTTGAGGCCAATTTCTGCCATAAAATCGATAGCATAAAGGTGATAAAATATCTTAACCGATGACCAATGGAATTAAATTATATCTGAAAGGCATTCCCAAATATTCTTTAGGTCTTTTTTCGTAGTTCTTTCTTTTTTGGAAAGGGCTGCCAGGCAAGCTGGCGAAGGCGTCCTGTAAATAGTGGAATAAAAGGCGGTTTCCTGGGTCAAGGGAAATATTCTTAGGCCGGGAAATATTTTTTTCCAAAATATTTGATCTCGTTTAGTAGCAGTACCAATTATTTTTGTTACTCTTTTTTCATTGCTGACAGGCCGGCTCCAGCCCTGTACTGCGCAGAAGAGAAAAACACAAGATTAGATTTTCGGGCGTTCTGGAATCTATCATATAGAATCTATCTATAAACTGAGTGATTATGGACTACTTGGGCTTTTTACTTCCCGAATAATATTAATGAACTCTCTGGTTTCCTTTTTTACATCGCCGCTGCATACAATTGCAGAGATTGCAACAAGACTGTCAGCACCGTTTTCAATAACGGTCCTGCAGTTCTCTTTATTAATTCCGCCAATAGCAACTACAGGGATTCTTATCGCGTTTTTGACGTCTCTTATTCTGACAGGCCCAATCCCTTTTCCTGCGTCTTTTTTAGTAGCAGTATCAAATATTGAGCCGAGACCTACATAATCAGCTCCACTTTTTTCTGCTTCGATTGCTTCATCAACGTTGTGGACAGTAAGACCGATTACCTTGTCCTGGCCCATAAGTTTTTTTGCAGTTTCAATCGGCATATCATCCTGGCCTATGTGAACTCCATCCGCATCAACTGCTAAAGCAACGTCAATTCTGTCATTTACGAGAAAAATTGCTCTATCCCTGCAGATTCTCTTGATTTCGGATGCTTCATCAATCATCTCTTTTGTACTCTTGTTTTTCTCGCGGTATTGAATAATCTTGCAGCCTGCTTCAACTGCCTCCTTTACATCGGATAAAGTCCCTTTCTTTGAGAGCCCGGAGTCTGTCACAAGATAAAAATCGATCTCTTTTAAAAGAGAATAGTTCTGGGAGAGATCTCTCTGGGATAGATCTTTCTGATTAAAATTCATTTTATCGGAATTTTTCTGATTGCAGTTTTTCTGATCCATTACACTTCAACCCATTAACACGTGTGTTTAAAAATAATTAAATTTAAAAATTAGTAAACCAACCGCTAAATTGTTAGTATTGTGATTATCGTCTTTTCAGTACCAATTGTCTTTTCAGTACCAATTGTCTTTTCAGTGTCAATCGGCTTTTCAGTTCCAGATGTTTATAATTTCATTTATTCAAAGGCGGCCGGCTCCAGTCGCCGGGGCGCGGAACAGAAGCGATAGGTAGATGCTATTCACAGTGCCCTGAAATAGTATCCAAACCAATCAAACAAACCGCCAGAATGCCCTTTTTTCAGGTTCACCTTTCTTCGACTTTCATCATATCCTTTACTTTTTCATCGGACATATCGAACACTTCGTCGTACAGGTTAACCTTAAAACTTCCAGGTCCTTTTGAGTTTTCAGCTGCAAGTTCTCCTGCAACCCCAAAATAGCATAAAGCGTCTTTAGCCGCATCACAGTAGTCCGGATTTACCGAAGCAAATGAACCGATTATGGATGCAGCCATGCATCCGGTCCCGACAATTGACCCCATTAACTCATTCCCGTTCTTTACAATAAAGGTCCTGCTTCCGTCACTTATTATATCTTCTTTTCCGGTCATTACCACGACAGAAGAGCTTGATTTTGCAAACTCTTTCGCAACTTTCTCGGGGTCGGCACTAATAGAAGTTGCTTCAACGCCTTTTGTTTCAGCATTTTCACCTGCCAGTTTTGCAATCTCGGAATAGTTGCCTTTGATTATGTCAATATGGACAGAGCCAAGGATTTTTGCAGCCATCTCATCCCTGAATTTCGTAGCTCCAACTCCGACTGCATCAAGTACTACAGGAATTTTCTTTTCGTTTGCAGCGGCAGCGGAGATAAGCATGGAATCAATTATTTCAGATGTAAGGGTCCCTATATTCAGCACGAGCGCGGATGATATTCCTGTCATATCAGCACATTCTTCAGGAGCATGCGCCATTACAGGGAGCGCACCAAAAACTCTTGTTATATTTGCGCAGTCGTAAATAGTTACCCAGTTAGTGATATGGTGGATCAGGGGTTTTGTTTCCCTTATTGTTTTTAGCGGGTTTTTCATTAGTATTCCTCGATAGGCATTTTAAATTCTGCGTGGTTTAAAGTTATGAGTGATAAAAATAAGTATTATATATTGCTTAGTAAATCTTCATCTGGAAAATGGTCAGGACTCTTAGGACTCTTATTTGTTAAGCATTAATGACTCATAGTTAAAGACTCATAGTTAAAGACTCATAGTTAAAAACTCACAGTAAAGCATTAAGGGATTATAATAAGCATTAAGGAATTTTAATCAAGCTTACTCCTGATTCCTGACTCTTTCCACGCCTGTATAAATATTCATTTTCTGGCTCCGGACAAAACCGATAATTGTAAGACCGGCTTGCTCTGCCATGCTTATAGCAAGCGTCGTGGTTGCACCTCTGGATGCGATAACAGGAATATTTGCCATAAGGCATTTCCTTACCATTTCAGAAGAAAGCCTTCCCGAACAGGCTACAATTGTCCTCGATAAGTCTACATCATGCTTCAATCCGTAACCTATTACCTTGTCAAGAGCGTTGTGTCTGCCGATATCTTCTATTATACAGATCTTTCCATCAGGCCCAAAAAGACCTACAATGTGTATGCCGCCTGTTCTGGCATGAATGTCTGAAACCAGTGTTTCTTTCATTATATTCTTTATTATCGAAACATCAGTGACCAGATCCGACTTAATTTTTGGAAGCCTGTCAGCATCAAGGTATGAAGTGTCGCCGCCACATCCTGAAAGAACTGTTTTACCTGAAAGCATGATCGAAGAGGGATTTTTTGTCAGGACACTGGCACTCAGGGTACCGACACTATTTATATCTCTACTCTTTTCTTTACTTTTTTCTCTATTTTCTTCTTTGTTTTTTTCTCTATTTTCTTCTTTGTTTTTTTCTTTGTCTTTTTCTCTGTTTTCTTCTATACGCAACGATTCGATGTCCTCAAGTTTACGGATGATCTTTTCTATGTATAAAAATCCTGTTACAAACTCTTCAAGCATCGTCGGGCTTATCATTGCAGTTAGAGCGTGGCGGCCGTTGACGAAGACTGCAAGAGGCACTTCCATTACGACTTCATGTGACGACGGGACCATTGACCCGTTATCATACTTTATACAGGGGACAGTTCTGTACATCACATCATACTCCTTGCACAATACTCCTTGGCAATACTTCTTGCACTGTATTCCTTGCACTGTATTCCTTGCACTGTATTCCTTACACTATACGAGCTATTTCTTCGATTGTTTCAATAAGCAGGTCTATCTCTTCTAAAGTATTGTACAGATAAAGGCTAGCCCTCACAGTGCCGTTTTCAAGCCCCATATACTTCATTAATGGGATACAGCAGTGATCTCCGGAACGGACAAGAACCGCCGCTCTTTCGTCAAGCAAATAGGCTATTTCATGAGGGTGAATCCTGTCTATGGTAAAAGAAACTACACCAATCCTGTTTTTTATGTCCTGCGGCCCATAAACAGTGACATTATCTATTCCGACAAGCTCTGCAAGAAGACGTGATGCTAGCTTCTGTTCGTGCCTGAAGACAGCATCCATCCCCAGGTTTTCAAGATATTTCACTGCCTGCGCCAGCCCAATTGCTCCAGAGATATGCGGTGTGCCGGCTTCGTATCGCTTATAACCTTCAGTCAGGGTATATCCTTCGGTGATGGCATCTTCAGTGTCTGCATTTTCAGTAATTACACCTTCAATAACCACGTCATCAACTGTGCCTCCCCCTACCATGAGTGGAGAAAGAACCGCATCTCGCATCCACAGCACACCAGTACCGGTTGGGCCAAGCATCTTGTGCCCTGAAAAACACAGGAAGTCGCATCCCATATCCTGAATATTCACAGGAAAATGAGGGACAGACTGCGCCCCGTCAACCAGAAAATATGCTCCACGCTCTTTGCAGATACCAGCAATCTCGCGGACAGGCTGTACGGTACCAAGCACATTTGAAACATGGCTTATTGCAACCAGTTTTGTGTCAGCAGTAACTGCTTCATTAAAAACCTCTGTATCAAAAATGCCTTCCGGACCCGGCTGGAGAATAACTATCTCGACACCTTTTTGACGCAGACGGAGCCAGGGAAGCAGGTTAGAGTGATGCTCCATAACTGTTGTAACTAACCGGTCTCCGGGCTGCCAGTCCAGTCCGGCTGCAACCGTGTTGATGGCTTCTGTAGTGTTTCTGGTAAAGACTGTTATGCCTTCATCCCCACCAATAAAACTGCTGACAATATCATGTGCGTCCTGGTACCTCTGTGTCGCAACCCTTGTCAGCCTGTGCATCCCTCTGCCTACATTAGCACGGTACTGCAGGTCGTATTCGTTCATGGAAGCTATAACAGGCTCAGGGATAAGGCTGGTCGCAGCACTATCCATGTAATGGAGGTACTGAGGTATCCGGAAGTCAGCCAAACAATCTTCAATATTCATAACACTTCATCCATGCTACCGCTTCTGTATCTTTTAAGGTTTCGAGTATTCGCGGAGCTTTTTGGCGCAAGTAGTTTACAAATTTTACAAATATAAGTAAGATACTGCCTATCCTCCGGAATAAAACATTTCGAATATGAAATAAGCAGGCATTTAATTCTGGAAAGTTCTTCGATCAACGCATCGTATAAACGTTCCCTTTGCATGGATATATACCGACCGCCTGATTTGGGTAACTCTGCCTTGCCAGCTCCAGAAACTTTAAATCTTGAATTTGACTTCACAATTGTGAATACACTGGAAAGAGCACTTATCGGTAAAATACTTTTTGTCCCGAAAACGAACCCGCTCTAATAAGAATGATACTGAATCTACAGTGAAATTCTGGGGAGATATCCTCATCATTCCCAAAAATACTTCTATGTAATCCGGGAACCGGTTTTGATCCACAAGTAAATATCAGCGCCTGCACCAGCTTGTCTGGCGTTTATTCCTGAAAAAGTTTAAAAAGTTAAAGACAAAAAGAAGTGAAAAGAAGAAAAATAAAAATAAACTTGAAAAAGTAACAAAAGTAATAAAAGCAGACGTAGACTATACTTGCCTATTCTTATTTACCTATTTTTATTTCCCTATTCTTATTTGCCTATTTTTATTTACCTATTTTTATTTACCTATTCTCTTCTTTTTTCTCCATTTTATTGAGGGAAAGGCCGCTCTCCTGCGTCGAGCGTGACAAGAACCACATAGTAAGCTAGTGCATCGATTCCAAAACAAGCCCCTTGTTCAGTAGTGGGAAATTCGTTGACCTATAGGTCTATTCAAAATTCAGGATTGTAATATACTTTGGAATCACAGTACTAGTAACGTTGTACGGCCATTAGATCTTAAAATATGTGTCCACTAAGCCTGAAAAGCGATATCTGGCTGAAAGACCGCATCAAAAAGGGAATAAAAACCTCTCTATCAAAGAGGTTCCATCATCTGTGTTGGTGTAAACTTGTGCTTCAGAATACGATTCTTAAGCATCGTACAGAGCCTTTCTGCCCTTGCCCTGTCAGACTGCCTCAATGATATAGGGACAGTTCCTTCAGCCAGTTCTATGGACCCAAGTCTTGCACGGAATACTCCTTCAGAACACTGGAGTGTACAGGTTCCGCAGTTAATGCAAAGGTCTCTATTGATGACGAAATTATTCGAGATTGCTTCCGTGGGACAGGTGCGCATTGCGGCACAATCCGGGTGGTGCAGGCATCTATCTTTTTCGACAAGGATCACTTTGTCGGTATCTCTCCAGATATGCCCGTAATTTACTTTTGAATGTGAAGTACGCCCGTTTATGTCTGATACGGGTAATGGGACATTCTGGTCCAGGATTTTTAATCCTGAGAGGATGTCTTCATCAAGGACAGGGATAGGAACCGCAAGAGATGTCAGGCATTCAGGTCCGTGTGTGGTTTTCATCCCACCCATCATCGTCGGGTCCATGTCTTTCATTTCTGCATAGGCTGAGACATTCGGTTTATCAGGGCTGGCTCTGGTCCCTTTCCCCATAATATAACCGGATGCGCCGTTTAAAAGAACTCTTGTACCCACACCTATTATCCTGTGGGAAGGATCGTTTTGCAGAGGGTTTATTTCACCGCATCCTGATACCGTTGTTTCCTTAAAAGGACCTGTCAGGCCTGTCACAGAGAAGATGGTGTTGATCGTGGAGGAAGTAGGGTTTATCAGTGCGTGGTAATTTTTAAATGCGAGCCTTGTAGTGATTATCCTGGCAAAGTCGATGTCATCAAGCATAACCTGATTTTCATATCTTCTGCCGTGTGCTTCTACGAGGACTTCAATCTCTTTTCCTTTCACAAAGTCCCGGAAAAGGTGCCCTCCGCCGTACCGATCATCTGCCCGGGCTGTCCCGTTTACCACAAGGTCAACAACCCCAAGCCGTTCGTTCGGGCAGGGTCCGGGCTGGGCAGGCACACCGTTTAGCCAGATTGCATCTGCTCTCTCAAAACTGCATTTTTCGGCTACAGGTACCATTATAACTGCCATTGTACCGGACATCACGCCAAAGGTTCCGGTAGTGACCACATCCACATCATCGACGGTAACCTTTTGTCCGTCACGCACCATGGACTTGAGTTCTGCAGCAGTCAGGATTATCGCCTCATTATTGGCGATTTTCCGGTTTATCTCTTCAATGGTCTTCATAGTATCCCGTTCTTGTATTTCCCTATCTCTTCAAGACCTTCACAATATCCTTATGTCCTCAAGCCGGACGTGGAGTCCTGAAGGTTTCTGAAAACTCATGTTTACAAGAGCAGTATGGGCAAGCCCTATCATGCAGTTGCTAGGCAGGAAATACTGGCGGGTTCCGAAGACAGGGGGTTTTCTTACAGTACTTGCAATTCCTTCAAAAGCGTGGACATGATACGCCTGAACGTCATGCACGTCTTCTGTTCTTGCAGCCATGGGTCCAACAGTATGGCATTCAATTACACCCGTTACCGGATTTGCGCTGAGGACCCGTAAAGCATGATAGACAGGGCATCCGGGACCTGCCGGACGACCGGTTACAAGATCTCCTTTTTTAATATCCCATTTTTCTACAATGTCTGCCCTGAACGGTACTATGAATTTACGTGCTGAAGGCTCACCAGAAAACGGAAGAAGAACAAAGTCATATTCTTTTCCGACAACATCTACACCTGAGTAAGTGATGTTTCTAGCCTGGATTGCAAGATTTTCCCGGCTCAAAAGGCTCTCGCGGCTCAAAGCATTATCCTGGCTTAAAATGTTATCCTGGCTTAGAACATTATCCTGGCTTAGAACATTATTCTGGCTTAGAATGTTATCCTGACTCAGGATATTGTCCTGACTATACATATTGTTTTTACTGTAAAAAGGGCATAATTCCGGCTCTGCCAGCCCGGCTCCAAGCCGGTTAACAAAAACAGAACAGGTCTGAGAACCGCAGGCTCCACAGTCTTTACCCGGGGGATTCCATTCAATCACAATCAGTCACCTCTGTACAGGGGCTCTGGCATATCAAGCGGCCGGATGACTCCAAAGTGGTTTTTCCACCCAATCTCTTTTTTGCCGATACATACCGTACATACTCCGAGAGGAGGGGAGCCTCTGAGCATGATAGGGTCCGATCCTATTTCGGGTTGATTGACAATTCTCCTAATCAAATATCTGAGCCCGGTTCCCTGAATTGCATTTGTCTCTACAATATCAATACCCGGGACAACTTTTCTGATGCTTTCCCTGAAAACCTCTTTTTCTGCCTGTGATACAAGATCGGTTTTTGTAACAACTGCCACATCTGCAAGAGCGAGAAGAGGTGTCATTTTGAAAGGTGAATTTGTTCCTGAGATCGCGCTTACAACTGCAATTCCAAGCGAGTAAGTTGTGTATGGAGTACACCTGAGACAGAGCCCTGCACTTTCGACTATCAGAATATTTCTTGACAGGTTCTCAGCCCAGTGCAATGCATCGTCAAGGACCAGGATTCCCATATGGTCAGGACATACATCTCCGGAATATACCTTTTTGACAGGAATGCCAAACTCTTCTGCAAGCTCTTCATCTTCAGTTGCATGCACAACATCGATTTTCAGGAAGGCAGGAAGTGAGCCTTCAGGCAGATTCTTTATGATCTGGCGGACTACAGCAGTTTTTCCTCCGCTGGGAGGGCCTGCAATTATTAGGAGCTTCATTTATAGACCATCCCCTGTTCAACCACATCAGTCAAAACTTCTGAAGGATTGGCTGAAGAACTGACTGAAGAACCAGAAGGAGAACCAGAGGAAAAAGAAGCTCCAAGCCTGAGCTTTTCTCTGATCTGATGCATTCTGTCTTCAATTAAGGCAAGGTCTTCAATAAGGTCCTGCTCCTTGCCTGTCGGTTCGATCACAGAGGCGACTCCTCCATGTCTCATTACTATGCGCCTGCCTGCTGTAAGAGCCAGGTAAGGGTCGTGTGTTACAAGGATAACAGCCTTATTTCCTCCATGGAGAGACTGGATAACGCGGTCTTTGAAGATCCCTGCATTTTCAATCTCGTCAAGGAGAAGTATCGGAGTGTCCCCGATTACAAGGGCATCTGCAATCATAAGAGACCGGGTCTGACCTCCGGATAAACCGCTCATCCGGCTTTCAGGGCTGATCTCTTCTCCGGTAAATGTATTTGCAAGATTTATTGTTTCGTCGAGCAGATCTTCCCTGCCAGGTTTCCGTGCCCTTATGTGCATAAGCAGGAATTCTTCGACGGAAAGGTCAGCCAGACAGCGTGTATTCTGGGTTATCATGGAAATAGGTTTGAAGGCGGGCTCCCGTACAAACGACTCGGGAGGTTCTTCCCCATTGATTAGAATCCTTCGTCCTGTTATGGTATCTCCCTGTGCAAGAGTTTCAATGTCATTGATTAAAGCCGATTTTCCTGAACCTGTCGGACCCACTATTGACAGAGTATCTCCGGGCCTGATCTCTATCCTGTCAAACCCTTCCTGTTCTCCAAGTCTGTTCTTTCCAGATTCTATGGTAAGAGTAAATTGCTGTGTCATGTACTCAACTGTTCAGATCCGAGTTTTATAAATATTTCCGTAAATCGCGCTATTTTGTCCCTCTAAGCCCAAATATTAACAAAATATATCCATAATAGGCTAAAAAACTAAATAAAAAGGAAAGAATAGACTAATTTTAAACTAATAGACTAATTTGAAACTATATCTTTTTTCAAGAATTGTCTGAAGAGCTGTTAAGATCTGTTATTATGAATAAGGACAAAAAAGAGGGCTGAGATCTCTAGATCATGAACCGGAATAATCAATATTCAAATCTGAGTTAATCACGGCTTTCAAGTTAATCATAGCTTTCAAATCAATCATAGCTTTCAAATCAATCACGCTTTCAAGTCAATCACGCTTTCAAAGATCTCTATGAGGCGTAAGATCACAACCAGTACAGAGGAGGCACATTGTTTGCGATTTTTCTGCACAGAGGGACTGGCAGTCAAGCATCTCCTTCAGCACACCTCCAAGTTTCAGAAGCCTATTAGCACTCGGTCGATGGATGCTTATTGCATCTTTTCTTAGAGGATGGGGTGATATGGGCCTGAGGATAGGGATCACATACCGGTCCGTAAGCTGCTTGAGCCCTTTTCGGACAGTTTCGTCGCTTTCTCCAAGTCCTATTATAAAGTTCGAAGAGACCCTGTTTCTGCCAAAATAATCCACTGCATTTTCGAGCGAATCAAGCACTATCTGGAGGGAAAGATCCGGACAGACGCGGCGGAAAATTTCAGGGTCCATAGTCTCAACATTGTATTTTATCTCACATGCCCCTGCAGCGTAGAGTCTTTCCGAGGAATGTTTTGTGGGATAGACAGAAACCCCTACTGGCAGATCGTATTCACGCTTAAGCTGCTTTACGATGTCCTCCATTCTCTGGACTTCTTTCTCTGGCGAGACCGCTACCCCGCTGGTAAGGGAAATTGCCTTCAGTTCACCTGTTGCATAAGCTTCTGCGACCATTCTGTGTACCTTTTTACTGTCTTTTATCCCGCCCTCCATTTTCGGCACCGGGCAGAACTTGCAATCGTATACACATTTTTCGGACAGTGTGATGTATGCCTGTTCCGGGCAGTGGCAGAGTGGGTGCTCGAGCATGCCTCTGGCAATCACATTGTCTCCTTTAATCAAGACTACTTTTCCATCCTTTGCCACCGCACGCAAAGGAGAAAGCTCATTAATCGTAAGGCGTACCCGTCGTTCTCCTGACCTGAAAAAAATGGAAGAAACACCTGCTCCGGGCCCGGCTGTAGCCAGACTTTTGAGCTGCACAGGCAGAAGCGCAGGATCTATCCTGACACTCCCTATACTCAGCAGTTCTGCCTTGACAGTTGCACTCAGTTCGGTATTCATATTTATGCACTCGATAAAATTGAAGTAATGCTATATGACCCCGGCAAATTTCCGGTAAGCAGCACTGCTTACAGTTGTGAACCTGGATAAATTAACAATTGTGAACTTGAGCATAGTAACAATTGTGAACTTAAAAAGGTTTCGATACTTCTCGCCTGACATGAAAAAATAACCACACTCGAAATTTCTGAACGATCAGGTAGCTGACGAAAAACCGGTTGTTATTACCACAGGCGGGGCAATCGGAATGATTTTTCTTATTTATTCTTTGCAGCGCCTTGAGCCATTCTTCCACCACAAATAATAGAAAAAACAAATATCAGGTGCACCTGGAATCCTGATCCCGAATATTAACTATACAGCGGGCAAGGACAGAAGATATATTCTATGAAAAAACCTCCACCTTGTCTGAAAAATACTCGCTTGCGGAGATCTGAGTTTGTTTGGGAGTGGGGAAGTCGTACAAATAGATAACAGGATGCGGATATTCATTGGGATAATCACATCTCCCCAAACTATCCTATCTCCATAGACTACAGGATTATAGGGCATGATTCCATTTATGGGAATTGGAGTTTCCTTGGAAGTAGAAAGGTTGTACATGTAGAGATCCAATTTTTCGTTGCGCCAATCTAGTATGGATCGATTGGCGCAACGAAATCCCGTCACCGTAGATCGCAGGATTGTACTGATCTGATGCATTAGTTGTGATCTGAGTTTCATTTACCGTGAGCTGATTACTTCGTACAGGAGCTGCCGATGCCGTAGAAAAATGAGAACTAAAAGTAAAATCCAGGCTGTTGAAGCTATAGCTGTTGAATATAACTTTTCCTTACTTCCTATTTGTTTTCCGTCTTCTTTTCACTCAACATTTTATAATTAATTTTACTGTACTTAATGATACCTTTTATACCTTATCTTCTGAATCTTGCAGCCGTAGAAATTCTATAATTTGAGAAAACTTGTGTAAGTGAAAAGGATCAAGCGGACCTTTGCACAGACACTACATTTAGACACAAAAAACTAATAAGTAAAAGTAAGATTTTTGAGAATTTCAAATGAACTTAAAAATTGAAAAGAAGAAAGTTTCATTATAAACCTGAAGCTGAAATAAGTAACAATTGAAAATAGTTGCGCCAATAATTATAAGAAACTATAATATGAAAGAGAGTGAAAATTAAAGTAAAAATGGAAAGAATAATTTGAAAAAACCATTTTTATTCCATTTTTGGCTTTTTTAGATCAATTTGGTAAATCTAATATGATTAGGGTCTTCGGAATACTATCAAAATAATATTAGTTCAATGAAATAACTATTTATAGTAAGTATGTGTACATTATATCAAAGTACAATCAAAAAAGAACTTAAGAGTGGGGAGAAAAAATATGAGAATAAGAGTGGTTAGTTCGAGAGAAGAAATCTTTACATTAAATCCAAATGAGCGTCTTGTTCACCTGGCTTTCAGACCTTCAAACAAAGACATCTTTGGACTGGTTGAAACATGCCCGAAGATTGAGGTAATCCAGTTACCTAAATCATACATGCGTACCGTTTCAAAATCCATAGAAATGTTCCTTCAGATGCAGAGAGTCCAGCTTATCGAAGGGGATGTCTGGGGGCACAGGAAAGATATAACCGAATATTACTCAATTCCCTCTTCAGTAATTGAAAAGATTAAGGATATGAAAATCGAAGGTAAAGCCACTGAAGAGATTGAGAAAAAGGTTTCAAGGGAAAGCAAGTTAAACTCTGGAATGGTCGCTTATATCCTGGCAAAAGAAATCCCTGCCTGAATTCGAGCATGGCAAGGCATATTAGTAGGTGTTTTACCGGAGATTAGAACGTAAAGAAATGGGTTGTATCTTTCGTAATCTAATCTCCAACTTAAATCTTAAGATTTTTTACTCTTTTATGGCTTTTTTTGATTGACTGCATCTGGAGAAGAATGATAAATTTTTGACGACATTAGAAAATATTAAAAGTCTCACAATATAGAGAACTATAGAAGATCTAAGCTGAAAACATTTTATGGTTTAGTTTTCAGATTCGCAGGCAATATCCGAAACAAAAAGAGAAACTGAAGCAGCAGCTTAATTTATCTAAATCAGTTTGATTTTTCTAGTAGAATGCCTTCAAACCGGCATTTTGTAATTTTTCCCTCACGAAAAGCATATAGAAAGATTTTGAAAAGGGCATAAAGCCTGAAATAGAAGGCCAGCAGGGATGGAGAGCAAAAACCGCTGATATGTATCAGTCTCTTGTCATCCCGAATAGAATCGTCAAGGAACCTTACAATCCCGTCAAAACCTTCTCTTTCAAAGGTGCTTCCCGTGGGCAGGCGGGGTCCTAGCACGACAACATCTTCTTCCATGCCGTCAGGTCCTTTTGTGCCTTCTATGAAACCATAATTAAAGATGGTGGGCAGGGGAGAAAAGAAAGCTCTTTCATATCCATTTTCTGTTCTTCGGTATTTCGAAAAACTGTATTTGGGAGTTTCTATAATTATTTTCATCTAATTTTCCTGTGTGTACTCAGGACCAACTTGTATCTCTTTTTCGCTTCTTCTTTTTTTCAGGTTCTGTTTCATTTTGTAGCTTTTGTAATTTCAACCCTTTTATTTATATAATTTTGGCTCTTTTATTTTTTTGCAATCTGAATTCTCTTTTTTCGTAATTTCTATTTTTTACTTCAATTAACTTGATACTTCAATTAACTTGATACTTCAATTCTCTTGATACTTCAATTCTCTTGATACTTCAATTCTCTTGATACTTCAATTCTCTTGATCACTCTGTACATCTTGCACTGTCTTTCAACAGAAAAAAACACAACTAATAACGCAACTTATAACGCACTTAATAGACTGAAAGTTAGAGATTGAAAGCGAAATATAATAAATGTTTGGAAAGATGAGATGCCTGAATAATTAATTATCCTGAGAAAGAACCTGAATGAATGAAAGGTACCTGATCTTTCTGAGAGAGGCATGATGGAATGAGTTTTCGAGATAGAGTGACCCTGCGAGATGCTATGAGAGGAATAGTTGAAGAACCCCTTCTCAACCTGGTTCCAAAACGCTTTAACTATGTAGGGGACGTTGCAGTAATTTCAATTCCCTCGGAGCTTGAAGCTTATAGAGAGGCTATTGTCTCGAAAATTCTTTCAATGAGAGGCAATACACGAGCTGTGCTTAATAAAATCAGCAAGCTTGAGGGGGAGCGCAGGGTGGCTCACTTTGAGCTTCTTTCAGGGGAATCTGCAGAAACTTTTCACAGGGAAAACGGCTACGTTTACAGAATGGATGTAAGGAAAGTTTTTTTCAATCCCAGGCTTTACTGGGAAAGAGCACGTATAGCCTCAAAAGTTCTCCCCGGTGAATATGTTCTTATCCCTTTTGCAGGAGTGGGACCCTTTGTTCTCCCGTCTGCAGGAAAAGGGGCAATGGTTTATGCAATCGAAATAAATCCTGACGCCTGTGCCTGCCTGAAAGAAAACATACGACTGAACAGGCTTGAGGGACAGGTGACCGTTATTCAGGGAGATGCTGAATGCGTTCTTCACCATCCGGGTTATTTAAACCGCCATCAAGGTTCTTTAAAGCCTGATAATGAGATCGGAAACGCAGTTGAGACCGAGGGTACAATTTTCTCTCGTGTACCTGCCTGCTCCGAACCAGAAGAAGCTGCAGGTTTTCAGGTTCCAAAAAATGGGTTTGACAGAGCAATTGTGCCAACTCCTTACGGCATGGACCATTTTCTCGGTGAGGTTTCAGGGCTTATAAAAAAGGGAGGCTATATCCACTTTTACACTTTCAAAACCGAGAACCAGATCCCGGAATTGATCGAAGAGTATGAAAAAATGGGGCTCGAGGTTGAATTTTACAGGCGCACCGGAAATGTTGCTCCAGGCGTTAGCAGGTGGGTTTTTGACCTGATAAAGAAATAACTGCGTAAAGCTATAGAGAGCCTGCCGCCAGGGTAGGAGAAATAAAGCGGTGAACCGATAAGGTTAATGAAGAAACCGATTCTATAGAGAAACGCTTTACCTGGCCCGAAAAATGTTTACCTTGACCCCCAAAACCGTTTTTAATTCAATATTACAGGTCGCTCACGCCAGCCTGTCTGACGGCCAGTCAAAAAAAGAAGCAAAATCCTGAAAGAAGATTAAAAACCTGGACAATAAATGTAAGATAAGCCTTGAATAAGGTGTTCTTAGGAAAGTATATTTTAGGCAGCTTTTATTTCTTTCAGCTTTTTATTTATCAAATTTTTTAGTTGGATCACACTTAACCGGATTTTGAATAGATTGAAATATTGTAATGAGAATAACATATGGAAAAGATAATTTTTTAAAATGTTTGACCCCATATACAGGTCTTCGGTTGCAAAACAGGAATAATCTGAACCCTGGACTTAGAAGGTAAAACCCCACCTTTCTGAGCGAGCAAAATTCGAATTAAATACTGATCCAAAGCGACCGAGATGAAATAATGAAGAATCGAACTCAGACAGTTGTAACTCTTTTGATGTTTCTTATTTTTTTAGTCTCCCTTTTTACAGGAGGATGCCTGGAGCAAAGTTCCGTGTTAAAAGGTGAGAACGGGACAGAACAGAAAGAAGAAGTGGACAATGATAGAAGCTCTTCGACAGGTTATTTGAAAGCTGAAGCAGTAAATCTTTCCGGTTTTGAAGCAGGAAGTTCCCCTCTTGCGGGAAACTACAGGCTTGAAGCCCTGGATATAGAGCTGAAAGCTCCCCAGTACGACCTGCCCCTGAAAGAATCGGATATTATGAATTACGAAGAGTTTTCGCAGAGATTTTTGACAGATGAGGCAGCCCTGGAGAAGCTGAAGGAAAATGGATTTGTGGTGATATCCAACCCTTACAATCCGAAGGAAGAAGATATCACTGCTATGTATAACAGACTTGGAAACGAAGGACAGCTGATTTTTATAACTTCGGATACCCTTCTCCATCTCTACCACGTCCAGTTTGACGATAGCATGAGCCAGGTCGAGCAAAATGAATTGTACGACCTTTTATGGGAGCTTGATAATGCCTTGCTTAACGCATCCGTAGAGGATCATAATAGAGCTTCAGGGGAAGAAAAGGAGGCCGCAAGAAGAAATGCAGCCTACTTCGCAGTTGCTTTGAGCCTGCTCCAGCCCAAAGAGGAGCAAATGAAGGAGATTGAAAATCCTTACGACCAGGAAGCAGGAACGTACTTTGACCCTGCAGCAAGGGAAAAGTATCAGTTTGAGATTCCTGCGTTTGTAAAAGATGATGTCGAAGCTGAACTAAGTCTTATCAAAGCTCACGAAGGCTTTGCTCCCTCTCCGACTTTCCTTTATAAAGAAGATTATTCTCAGTACGTGCCAAGAGGCCACTATACCCGCTCCGAAATCCTGAAGAATTACTTTAAGGCCTTTATATGGCACGGCAGGATGAGCATGCTGCTTAAAGGCAAATTGATCCAGGCTGAAGACCCGGAAAAAGAAGCCCGCATCCAGACCATCCAGGCAAGCCTGATCACTTCCCGGCTCGAAGACAACCTGGATCTCCTTACAAAATGGGACAGGATTTACGCAATCACTGCTTTTTATGTCGGCGTCTCTGATGATCTTGGACCTTATGAATATATGGAAGCGATGGAGACGGTATTTGGAAACGAGTCAAGGAATTTTAATGCAACAACGATGGAAGAGCTAAAAGTAGAACTTGCCGGATACCGGAGCCCGGAGATCTACGGAGGCACAGGAAGCGGAACCCATGAGCTTATTCTAACAGCTGAGCAGGCCGATGAACTCCTTGAGGATACGAAAGGTTTCAGATTCATGGGACAACGTTTTGTCCCGGACTCTTACATTTTCTCCAGGCTTACCGGCCCCTATACTAATGAGTACACCGGAAATCAGGAACATGTGCCTTTTACCTATAGATACTCCGAATACGGAAACAACAGGGGCTTCCCTCGCGGGCTTGATGCTATGGCCCTTCTTGGCTCGGAAAGGGCTGTTTACTGGCTTGATGAACTGAATGATTCCAGCTATCAAAATTATAGTCTCCGGTACGGGGAACTGGATTCGGAGTTTTCGAACTTCAGCGCAGCCGACTGGAACAGGAACCTTTACTGGTCCTGGCTTTATTCCCTCCAGCCCCTTCTGAAAGACTACTATTCAGGATACCCGACTTTTATGCAAACCGATGCCTGGCAGGACAAAGAACTGAGCACCTCGCTGGCCTCGTGGACTGAACTGAGACACGATACAATTCTCTATGCTAAGCAAAGTTATGGAATTGAGGAGGGACTTCCTGTATTTGGCGATAAACCCGTGGGATATGTGGAACCTGTGCCTGAATTTTATAACAGGCTGCTGGCTTTCAACCGGATGACTGCAGACGGGCTTGAAGAAATGGATGCTCTTGATGAAGATACAGGAGGAAGATTTGAAAGCCTCGAGAGCACCCTGGAAAAACTTATCGAGATTTCCGAAAAGGAACTTAAAAATGAGGAACTTACGGAAGAGGACAAATATTACATCTTCGAGTTTGGAGAAATTATCAAAATGAGCGTGGATGCCGACGAAGAAGCCAGGAAAACTACTCTTGTTGCAGATGTCCACACGGAACCAAATGATAAACTTGTGCTTGAGGAAGGGACAGGGTACGTGGATATGGTGATTGTGGCTTATAAGCTTCCTGACGGCAGGATTTTCCTGGCTGCAGGGCCAGTGATGAGCTATTACGAATTCAAACAGCCCATGTCCGACCGACTAACCGATGAAAAATGGAGAGAAATGCTGGAGAAAAACCCGCCGGAAAAGCCGGAGTGGGCTGCAACGTACAGGGCTTAAAGCCCTGAAACACTTTCTTTAGCCTCTGAAGCCAGTTTTCAATCTAAAGACTGTAGAACGCCCCGCCGGTTTGTCTGGCGGTCCGTCTTTCAGTACTTGATTCGTCCTCTCAGCGGTTTTTAGCCTTAAAACTGAGATTTAACCTTCAAACTAAGCTTTTCAGTCCTCAAGCCCGAGGTGCTTCATGACATGATGGTAGTGTTCAGGGGACAGCCTGGAATAAAAGGCTCTGGTGACGACTTCGCTGAGAGATGGGTGGATGTCCATACTGCGTATAATTGGCTTTGCACTTCTCGATGGCGTATACATGAGAGGAATTATCTGGTGGATCAGGACCGAGGCATGAGGACCTATAATATGGGCGCCCAGGATTTTCTCTTCCAGGCTGTCCAGGATAACTTTCACGAAATAATCTCTGGCTTCCATAGCAGCTCCTTTTGCCGTATCTTCAAAGAGCTTAAAGCCGATGACTACCCTATTTTCACCGTATTCCTCAAGGGCTTCCTTTTCTGACATCCCTACGCCTGCAATTTCCGGATAGGAGAACACTGCATGCGGTACGGCATGATAGTCTGCCTTCACTTTTTCTTTCATGATCGCATTGAGGTAAACTATTCCGGACTCATAGTTTCCTACATGCTTGAGCAGGTATTTTCCGTTTGCGTCTCCGAAAGCCCAGATATTTGGCTGGGATGTTTCAAGATACTCGTCAACTAAAATCCAGCCCTGGATATCTGTCTTAATTCCTGCCCTTTCGGGGTGGAGAATGTCAGTATTCGGGACTCTGCCTGTTGCTACGAGGATCTCGTCTACAGTAACTTTGGTCTCTTCTCCCGAATCCCTCTCCTTTGCAATAACTGTTTTTTGCCCGTTATTTTCTTTTCTGACCTCTATAGCTTCGTGATTTGTAAGGATACGCATATATTCCGACATCTTTATCCTTGCAAGTTCGGAGATTTCAGGTTCTTCCTGGGGAAGGAAATGTGAATTTCTCCCTATAACCGTGACTTCAGCTCCCATGGCTGAAAAAAAGTGCCCGTACTCGGCTCCTATGTAACTTCCTCCGAGAATGGCAAGGCTTTTCGGGCATTCGTTGAGTTCAAGCACAGTATCGCTTGTAAGATAGCCGGTTTCTTCAAGCCCTCTTACAGGTGGGACTGCAGGCTTTGAGCCCGTGCACAGGAAGATCATCTCTGAGTGAAGAGTTTCTTCTCCAACTTTCAGGGTATACGGAGAAACGAATTCGGCAGGTTCGGGATAATAGTCAAGGTAAGTGCCTTCGGTTAACCCTTGCCTGACCATCTCGATGTCTTCCCCTATATTCCTGCGCATCCGCCCCATAATCATGCGAAAGTCAATATCTTTTATCTCGAGTTTGATCCCGAAAAGCGGAGCTGTCTCAAGTTCCCTGATAAGCTCTGCAGGGTAAAGCAGAAGTTTTGAAGGGATGCACCCTCGTGTCAGACAGATCCCCCCGGGATCGTCCTTATCTATAACAGCTACTTTTATCTTTGGGTTCGAATCGATAATAGAGTTCACATAGTTCATTCCGGAACCCGTACCTATCACAATCAGGTCATAGTTTTTCATTATTTTCCCCTCACAACAAGAGTAAAGTTAGATCTCAACCATTCTGGATTTGTTAACTGCAATAATTATCTGTCTGCTTGCTAATACACTTATCCTTAACCATATGATTCTTATAGCAAAAGAAGACCGAAAACTACTTAAAAAAGATTCGCGAAAAGCTTTCTCTTGATCGCAGGTGAAAAATACTCTCTGAGATACAAAATTAGCAGCAAGTGTATTTGGAGTGAAATTGATGGCAAAAAGTTACTCCGCCCTTTGAATAACCGCCAGAGTTGACGCAAAAAGTTTTCCGAGCCTAAGTTAATAATATATAAATATTTTTAAGTCTTGTTTCATTTTTAAACACTTGTCTGAAGGAAAAACAACTATCTATTTATAAAGAAAAGCCTATTCTATGTAGCTTCTCAGGAAGAATAAAAAACAAAAGATGTCCTATAATGAACAGAGCTACCCCCCTTCTCGAAAATGGGTGTTCCTTTCACGGAATTCCCGTGATGCATATACTGTATCTCCTGCTTATTCTGATAGCTCCTTTTGCAGGGGTAGATCTCCTCCTCCTTCTTTCTCTTATCCTTTTCCTGGGACTGAGGTTTTCCGGAAAGTTTCTTTCCTGCAGCAGGGATGCAGTCAGCCTTTCTTTTTCCCTTACGCTGATGCTGCTTGTTTCTGCAGTTACTAAAGACCTATCGTACACATTCCCATTTTATATAGTCCTCGCCGCCTTTGCAGTTGCAGCTGTAGGAAATCACAGCTCTTTTTTTTCGGAAAGAGGTTTCACAGCTGATTTAGAATCCAAAAGAAGCAGGATGAAAAAGAAAAGTTTTTCATTAATGTGGAGTTCGATTTTTCTTGCACTCAGGATTATTGCGGCATTTCTTTCAGCAAGCTGGATCGTCTACTGGCAGGAGCTTCCAGTCTCGTATAACTTTATCTTTTTCATAGCTGTCATTGGAGCAGTTACAGGCTCACTTTTTGAGTCCATTCCTTCAAAGATAGATCGAAATATCCCGGTGCCTGTAGGGGCGGGGATGACGATGTGGATTTTTGAGGAGTTCAGGTACTGGGTGCCTCCTGAGAAAATGCTTGTAGCTCTTGCCTTTTCCCTTTTCCTAGGCGCGCTGGCTTACAGGGCGAAAATTGCCGACGTTTCTGCCCTTCTCAGTGCTGCCCTTCTCGGAGTCCTGATAATTGTTTTTAGTGAGTTTCAGTGGTTTTTGCTTCTGCTTACTTTTTTCATCCTGGGAGGCGGGTTTACCAGGTACAAGTATGCATACAAGGAATCAATCGGCATTGCTCAGGCAAAAGACGGAATCAGGAGTTATGAAAACGTATTCTCGAACAGTACCGCAGCCCTTGTTCTGGCAGTAGCGTACGGCATCTTTCCGGAACAGGGCCTTCCGATTATTTATGCCTATATGGGTACTGTTGCAACCGCTACGGGCGATACTCTAGCGAGTGAGATAGGAACCACGGCAAAAGGAAGGCCCAGAATGATCACAACTCTCAAGCTTTCGGAACCCGGAGCCGATGGGGCTGTTTCCCCACTTGGCGAACTTGCTGCAATTTTCGGTTCTGCAATCATAGGCGTGTTAGGCTATGTTCTTGGGATATCTGACGACCTTCTGCTTTCAGTCCTTGTTACAACTGCAGGAGGCTTTTTTGGAACAAACGTAGACAGTCTTCTCGGGGCTACTCTCCAAAAGAGAGGGCTGCTCTCAAACAGCGGAGTAAACTTTGTTGCAACCTTTGCTGGGGCAGGCATTTCAGCAGGAATATATCTTCTGGTATCAGGGCTTTAATTCAATTAATGTTTGATGTACTCAAATTTTTAATATCAGAACATAAAATATGTAAATTCCGCTGAATCTGGTAATTCCGCAGATCCGGCAATTCCGCAGATCCGGCAATTCCGCAGATCTGGCAATTTCACTAAATCTTGTTTTAACCTGAAATGTTTGAACCTTTAATTCTCCCATAAAAATCTTTTATTTCTAAAAGACATCCCTTTATATCTTCAAGAATATATTCTTACATGGGTGGGTTACTGCAGTGTTCTTTAATTAGTATCTGAGTTAATGAATATCTGAGTAAGACTGCATGTCTACTTCAGTTCTCAGGTGAGGAAACTATCAACGTTTGGTTTCGATCTTTTCGGATACATTGAAGGATTTGATATGAGACATCAAATCCTGTCTCTCAGTAATCTATCTTTCTTCAGCCTCTATTGATTTTAAATTTGGATAACCAGAAATCTTATTTTTTATATTTAAAGGAAGGTAGCCAGATGACAGAACCCGAATATAAAGGTAAAAGGATTTTGCTTGTTATTGCTCAGGAGCAGTTCAGGGACGAAGAATGCTTTGTTCCAAAGCAGATATTTGAAGCTGCAGGGGCAAAAGTTACGGTCGCAGCCGAGTTTACGGAAACTGCAAAAGGGACACTGGGAGGGACGATCAAACCTGATCTCAGGATATCCGAAGCCAGGATTGCAGATTATGATGCAATTGTCATTTCCGGAGGACCAGGTTCAAGAAAGTTTCTCTGGGACAACCAGTATCTGCGCGAACTCGTAAAAAAAGCAGACTCTTTGAAAATAGTGATTTCTGCAATCTGTGTTTCTCCTGTTGTTCTGGCAAGAGCAGGCATTCTGAAAGGTAAAGAAAGCACTGTTTTTAATAGCCCTGATACCGTAAACGAACTTAACGAGCATGGGGCTGTCTATAAAGACAGTGATGTTGTAGTTTCGGGCAAGGTGGTGACAGGACGGGACCCTAAAAGTGCGGAAGCCTTTGGAAAAGCCGTCCTTAAAGCCCTGAAAAAAGCATGATCCCTCTAAATGTGAAGCATGGTACCTTGAAGGCATGATATCTTGAAAGTATGATACCTCGAAGACATAATTTTCGAAACGTATAATCTTCGAAATGTGTAATCCTCGAAACGTATAATCTTCGAAATGTATAATTTCTACAAACAGCGAGCCATAGATTTTGAGCCCGAATGTAAACTGCGAGTTATAATTTCAAACAATGGACCTGAAAATGCAATCTATCGGCTATCAGTAAAAGCCATAATCTCCAGATTGTAACTTATGGGATAGTAACTTATGAGATAGTAAAAAGCTGGTGCCCTGTTATGAACGAAGAAATTGAATCTATATTGTCTTATCATCAGGCTAGCAAGCATGGCTTTAAAGCCTATGCTCCCGGTCCTCGACTTCTTGAAATGGAGATAAAGCCAGACCCTTTTCTCAACTACAAGGGAGTTCCAGTTCTAAAGCTCGATACCTGGAGTGAAGAAGATATAAGGTCCGAACTTTTTCCTGCCTATGAACAGGTATTTTCTCCGGAGAAATTGGAGCCTTCGGGGCTGAACAGGAATAACATTTCTCAACTTTTTTTTGATAGCTTCGCTCTTTCAGTATGGAAAAAATCAGGGTGGGCAAGATGGACTCTTCGCATCAATCCTTCAAGCGGAAACCTTCACCCAACAGAGGTTTACCTTATTTCCGGTCCGGTCCCGGAACTTCTGGGAAAACCTTCGGTATGCCATTATTCTCCTTTGCCGCATGCCCTCGAATTAAGAGCAGAATTTTCCAGGGAAACCTGGGAAAAGATGAGTTCGGGATTTCCGGAAGGCACATTTTTCATAGGGCTTACTTCAATTTACTGGCGGGTTGCGTGGAAATATGGCATCCGGGCTTTCAGGTATGCAAACCATGACCTCGGACATGCCATTGCTGCCCTTACCTTTGCTGCAGCAGGACTTGGCTGGAGAACACGCCTTCTTGTGGATATGGGTTCAGAGGACATAGCAAAACTTCTGGGCGTTTTCGGAAGACAGGGCCCTGAAAAAGAGGATCCTGCCTGTCTGCTTGCAGTTTATCCTGCAGGAAAGGAATGTCCGTCAGGCAAGATTTCTTCATCTGCACTTCCTGATTTTGAAAAGTTTTCCTGGAACGGGGTTCCGAACCGTTTGAGCCCTGCACATGTAGAATGGGCTGCCATTGAAAAGGCTGCTTCAATAACCAGAAAGGAAGAAACTTCCCATATCAATGAAAGAAAACCGGAACTAAAGCCTGAAAGGCGAGCTACAGCTTTATCCGGAACGATTTCCGGCTACGGAATTCATTCAGGTCTGGATACAGTCCCTCTCCGTAGTGTGATTCACAGGCGGAGAAGTGCCCTGGAAATGAATAACAGTGCTTACATGGACGAAGAGAGTTTCTACGGCATATTACGGAAAACCCTTCCAGATAAAAACCCGTTTTTCGAGACGCTTGCTTTCGGGCCCTTTGCACACCTCCTCCTTTTTGTAAACAGGGTAAAGGGGCTTCTTCCCGGTCTTTATATCTTCCTGCGGAAGCCCGGAGAAAAAGAGGAGTTTAAAACCGCCTTCAGGTCGGATTTTTTGTGGGAAAAGCCTGAAAGCTGCCCTTATGATCTTGAACTTTACATGCTTGTGGAAGAGGAACTGCACGATTTTGCAGCCCAGCTTTCATGTGCGCAGAGAAAGGCGGCAGATGCCTGTTTTACTGCCTGTATGCTTTCTGAGTTCGAAGAGCCTCTGAAAACATCCGGCTCATGGATGTACCCTTATCTTTTCTGGGAATGCGGAATCCTGGGACAGCTACTATATCTTGAAGCAGAAGCTCGCGGTTTCAGGGGCTGCGGGATAGGATGTTTTTTCGACGACCCTTTGCACGAAACTCTTGGGCTTAAAGGGCTTGAGTACCAGGACCTCTACCACTTTGCAGTGGGCTCGCCTCTTCAGGAAATTGGTGTTGTGACCTTCCCTGCATATAAGGAGTAACTAAAGAGAAAGAGTAACTAAAGAGAAAGAGTAACTAAAGAGTGATCTCTACTTCATTTTACCTTTATTTCTTTTTTATAATCACTCTTTTTTGTTCTTTGACTTTTACTCTTTGCTTCTTTTTTGCTCTGTGTTTTCTTCTATCTTTCCTGAAGTGGGAATTTGCGTGACCAGCACTTTGTCTATTCGATTGCCATCCATGTCAACTACCTCGTAGCGCAGCCCCCTGAATTCGATATGATCTCCTGTTTTAGGGATCCGCTGCAAGATGAACAGGATCAGCCCGGCAATAGTCCGGTAATACCCCTCTTTCTCTCCTGGAAAGGAATGCACGGATAAGACTTCCTTTAAATTTTCAATGGGTGTATCCCCGTCGATAAGCCAGGAACCATCCTCTCGAGCCACCACCTGGGTTTCTACCGGCTCGCCAAGGGTATGGACATCACCCACTATAGCTTCAAGAATATCATGCAGGGTAATAATGCCCTGGATACTTCCATATTCATCAGTTATCAGGGCAACATGTACGCCGGTTTCCTTGAACGATTCAAGGAGTTTCAGGACCGTAATAGCTTCTGGTGCAAAGAGAGGTTTCGTGACCGAGACTCTGATATCGGCGGGACCGCCTTCAACAAGTCTTGCCAGGACATCCTTTACGGATACCATACCGACAATATTGTCCAGATCTCTTTCGTATGCCGGAAAATTGGATCGACCACTTCCAATCATCTTCCGCAGGTTCTCATCGGCGGGATCGCTCAAATCGAGCGCGATAATATCAGTGCGATGCGTCATCAGGGACTCAACGCGGCGGTCACCAATATCAAAAACACCTTTTATCATACTCAGTTCGGCTCTTTCAAATACTCCAGCTTCGGTTCCTTCCTCAATCATAATCTTGATTTCCTCTTCTGTTACCGGTGGCCCGGTTGTCTTCCGGACCCTCATTAACCGTAGCACGACCTCGGTTGAATGACTTAGAATAATTACCAGCGGTTTTGCTATGAGAGAAAAGAAGAACATAGGTTTTGCAACGCGAGAGGCAATTGTTTCCGCGTTATTAAGTGCAAGCCGCTTTGGAACAAGTTCTCCAAAGACTAAGGTCAGATAGGTGATTACGAGCACTACAAGCGTAATGCTGAGCGCACTGCTGTACGGAACAAGAGCAGGGAATTCTCGAAGATAGCTCGCCAGTCCTTTTGCTATTGTGGCTCCACCAAATGCACCGGCAAAGATACCCACCAGGGTGATTCCTATCTGGATCGTCGAGAGGAACGGAGTGGGTTCATTCGCGAGTTTAAGTGCAGCAGCTGCCTGTGTATCTCCTTCTTCCGCCCGCTGCCTGAGGCGGGTTTTCTTAGCTGAAACAATGGCAAATTCTGACATAGCAAAGATGCCATTGAGTGCGATAAGAACAAGGACAGCGGTTATTTCAAAGAAATAAGACATTTTTCAGGTATTGGATGGATTATAATTTAAAACTATTTACAGCACAGGTCTCCTGAAACAAGCCATGAGCCCTTTAAACCTCACGGAAGAATCTTTTTCTAAGGAAAGGAAATAACTGTTGATGAGAAAGGTAAGGGGATGAGAAGGATCAGGGGCATGGGCAAAGAAGATTCGCTGCTGTTAAACTCAGGCAAAACTGCATTGTAATACCTTTGAATTTCCTATTCTTTTGAAAAGAGAAACAAAGGAAAAAATTCCTGAGAAAAAGGAGGTAAAACGAAAAGAAGCCTCCGTGTTTTCAGCATATTCATATTGATCTTACCTGCCACCTGCCATCGGAATTTTTAAAGAAAAACAAATAGCAAAAGCTGCCTCAAACTCACTAAAGATTTCCTCTTTAGTGACCTTTTTGTTACTTCTTCGACTCTCTGGTTTCTCCTCTCTTTCCTTTCCTCAAAACTGTCCTTCTGACGATTCCGGACTGTGAAGGAGGAACAGGTATCTCACACCCCGATCCCAGTTCACATTCTACCACAATTCCGCGGAGCAGACGGCCCAGGATATCCGACCCTGTTACTATACGCTTTTCCTCACCCCAGTACAGAATCAGGTCCTGATCAATCACATCGTCTTCAGGGTACTGCGGATATACCTTGAACTGTCGGATTACTTTCTCAAGCCTGGTTTTGGGAGATTTTACCACTACAGGGAAATGGCAGTAAGAAAGCGGAATGAAAGGACCTTTCTTATAGACCGCATCCCTCAGGAAGCCGTCCGCATCGAGCACCATTACAGGCTCATCTGCCGGGTTGGTGACGATTACCCATTTTTTTCCGGATGCTTCTATTTTCTGCAGGAAAGGATCGGAAGGTTCCCTTTTGAATGAAGGGAAAACAGGACGGTTATTTTCTACGGGGAGAGAGATGATGCTCCTCTGGTCTATTATGGAACCTTCGTCAGAAATGTTGACATCATCAATGGAAAGAAAGTTCAGGGCTCCGATCCCTTCAAAAGTACCGATATCAGACTTTCCGGATTCTATATGCTTTTCGAGCATGATTCTCATAGCTTGCTCCCTGAAAAGCTCAAGTTTTTCTCTGCCAAGCCACCAGTCAAGAATAAGAGCTGTTGGTTTTGCAACCGGATAGAGCAGCATCTGGTAAAAGCGGACAAGAGGAGTCAGCTTTGCCCCAAGCGCAAGCGCGTTTCTGGAAAAATAAGCCTGAGGCGCAATCTCTCCGAAACAGGTAATACCAAAGGTAGAGAAGAGAAAAGCTGAGGTTCCTGCCATTACGGAATCTGTAAGCAGAGCAATAAGTACATTTACGCCTACGTTCCCCCAGAGCATAGTCGTAAGCAGGAAATTGGAATCACGCCGGACCTGCAGGATTTTAATTGCATCTTTATTATTTGCTTCGGCTTCAATCTCAAGCCTCAGTCTTCCAAGGCCGAAAATACCGATCGTCAGCCCTGAAAAAATAGCAGACTGTGTCAGGCAAAGTACAATCAGTATCCAGGTAATGATTTCATTCATTGTAAGTCTATGACCTCTATAATATCTGTGTAAACCTAGTCGAATCCCTTAATCATTAATATCTTATAAACTTAATCTCATTGCCCCGGGCTTAATCTTGTTGTCTTAACTTGTGAAATAGTCCATTTATTTTTTCTTATTACTACTTATCTCGCTATCCTGCTGCTTTTCCAAGTTTTTAAGATTTACTTTTACCAACCGGAAAAAGCTTTTAATCTGCCCTTAGGATAAGTTTATTTTACTTATATAACTTAATTTGCTTTTCTCATTTTGATCGATTATTCTATCCCGCCCGAATTGCGCCTCGGGAGTACGCGGTCCTTTTCGCTACGCTCAAGAGGACTAATTTATGGCTCATAGCAATGAACTTTGCTCAAGAGTCCCAAAAAGGATTAGAGTACAAATTTTCTGACCCGTGTAACCTTATTCACTATAATGAGTCGTTCCTGTCACTCTCGACGCAGGAGAGGAAACTTTCCCGCGAAAAAAAGGAAGAGAAAACAACATGAAAAACTGCTAAAAAGCCAAAAGTAAAAAATCTAAAAACGGAATTTCTAAATTAAGGAAAAATGTAAAAATGTTTACCTGGCTGGCACATTGAATTTAGATTATTTTAGCGTAGGGGTAAAATCTAAGGATGCTATTTTCGGGTACCTTGGAATGATATCAACAGATTGATAAGGATTGATATAAATTATCAGACTTTACAAAACTCAGGTTCATTTTCCGGGTCAAAGAATCCTGTTTTTTCATTCATAACTTATACAATCGGCATTCAGTAATCTGAGGTTTTGTTCAAAATCCGGTTGAATGGTACAATATTTAATAACAAGCAGGTTATACTAAGTTTCTTGATTAGCCAACATTGATGAAAATATCCTGAGGAAAAGTATTACTGCTTAAAGTCATATCCCGTGATAAACCTGCTGCAATCTCCAGACTCTCCAGATAGGAAATTATGCTCTTCTGATCAGTGATACATATGGTAAAAGAAATGAGAAAAACCGGATCATCTGCTGAAATTCCGGAAATCTGTCGTACTGCTGATAGTCCTGACGTTACTGCAGAAAAACGAGTTGTACTCCTGATCGCGATACTTTCCGGATTTATCACACCCTTTGACGGGTCGGCAGTAAATATTGCCCTGCCTACAATCGGCGCGGAATTTCACATGAACGCGATCGACCTTTCCTGGGTTGCAACCGCGTACCTCCTATCTTCAGCAGTTTTTCTTGTCCCGTTCGGAAAAATTGCAGATATTTACGGAAGGAAAAAGGTATTTCTCTACGGCATTGCTATTTTCAGTCTTGCGTCCCTGTTAATGACCATGGTAACTTCAACTGAAATGCTTATCGGAATCCGGATTTTCCAGGGCTTGGGGAGTGCCATGATCTTCGGGACCGGGGTTGCTATCCTTACTTCTGTTTTCCCGCCCGGAGAGCGCGGAAAAGTTCTCGGGATTTATATTACTGCAGTCTATCTTGGGCTTTCTCTTGGTCCTTTCCTTGGCGGCATGATGACGCATTATCTCGGCTGGAGGAGCATTTTCTTTGTAAATGTTCCTATCGGCATCATAGCTGTTCTTCTTATTCTCTGGAAGCTGAAAGGTGACTGGCTTGAGTGCAAAGGAGAGAAATTCGACCTGACAGGATCCGTCATCTACAGCGTGGCAATTGTTGCTCTTATGTATGGGTTTTCAATTCTTCCTGATGTTAAAGGGGCTGTTCTCATAGCAGCCGGAATTGTCGGGATGATCGTCTTTGCCCTTTATGAAATGCGGGTACCTTTTCCTGTTCTTGACATCCGGCTCCTCACAAAAAACCGGGTTTTTGCCCTTTCGAACTTATCTGCGCTTATTAACTACAGTGCAACTTTTGCAGTGACCTTTCTCTTGAGCCTCGATCTCCAGTACACAAAAGGATTCACGCCGGAACATGCTGGAATGATCCTTGTAGCGCAGCCGGTTGTCCAGGCTATGATTTCGCCAATTGCCGGGAGGCTCTCTGACAGGATTGAGCCGCGCATTGTTGCATCTGCAGGGATGGCAATCACTTCTTTTGGGCTTTTTCTCCTTATTTTCCTCACAGATGAGACTCCCATATGGTACCTGGTTATCATCCTCCTTATACTCGGCGCAGGCTTCGGGCTCTTTTCATCCCCTAATACGAATGCTATCATGAGCTCGGTTGATAGAAAGTTCTACGGCGTTGCATCAGGAATGAACGGGACTATGAGGCTAGTTGGCCAGATGCTCTCGATGGGTATTGCAATGATGATCTTTGCGGTTGTCATCGGCCCGGTAGAAATCACACCTGAGTATTATCCCCAATTTATTTCGAGCCTGCATTATGCATTTATCTTGTTTACGATATTCTGCATTATCGGAGTATTCGCATCTCTGGTGAGAGGAAAAACAAGTCAGGTTCATTCCGGCCCTGAAAAGGGTAAGAAGTCTGTACGGTGAGTAGAGCCTTAGTATATCTCAATTTTATATACTTTATCCGACATTTTCTGATAAGGAGTTTATAGAATCTAATATCTGGCAGGTTTTTTTATTTACTGCCGGACTTCAGAGCAATACTCTGTCTTAAATAAAACGCTATCAAACGCCGGCTAATTTAATTATTGCCAGGGGGTTTATTAAGTGGATCTGTTTAACAAGAATAAAGAGAAAGGAAACCATATTTCCGGAGTTGACAGGGGTAAAGTCGTAATGTACGGGCTGAGCACCTGTGTATGGTGTAAAAAAACAAAGAAACTGCTCACCGATCTGGGTGTGGATTTTGAGTACGTTTACGTGGACAGGCTCGAAGGAGATGAAGAAGACGATGCCGTCGAGGAAGTAAGGCGTTTTAACCCCTCAGTTTCTTTCCCAACGACTATTATAAATGATGAAAAGGCAATTGTGGGTTTTAAAGAAAAAGAGATCCGGGAAAGCCTTGGCTTTTAAGGGGGAGTTGAGTTGAAAGAAGAGGAAGCTTCTGAAGAAGACATATCTGAAGAAAAGGTAGATATCGTCTATAAGCGGCTGAGAAATGAGGTTGAAAAGTCAGGCTATCACCTGAACCCTGACGTCGAGTTCACAAAAGACCTCGTACGGGGACTGCTCGGCAACGAGGCGCGTTACGGTTACTGGTCCTGCCCATGCAGGCTGTCTGCTAACAACAAAGAAGAGGATCTGGATATTATCTGTCCCTGTTATTACCGGGATCCGGATCTGAACGATTACGGAGCCTGTTACTGTGCACTTTATGTGTCTGACGATGTCATCCGAGGAGAAAGAAGGGTTGAATCAATTCCTGAGAGGCGCCCTCCTCGTGAAGAAAGAGAAGCCATGAGAGCTGAGGAAGCTGCAAGAGAGGAGATGATGGATACTATGGAATTTTCAGGGGAACTTTCAAAACCGGTATGGAGATGTAAGGTTTGCGGATATCTCTGTGCCATGGACGAGGCTCCGGGAGTCTGTCCTATTTGTAAGGCAAGGAAAGAAAGATTCGAACGGTTCATGTAATATACTGCATGAAATTCGTTTTTATTTTTTAATATAATGCAATAACTGGTTTCTCCTGAGTTATTTAATTGATAGGTGCCTGTGAAGCAGGCTCTGGAGTTTTGGTTAGTGTTACAGGAGATTTAATACGAAATTTATTAAATTCTCCGCGATGACAGAGAAAAAAGATTGTTGTTCTGTTTTAGGGGCTCAAAAATTAATACGCAAACTAAGTCCATGGGATGCTTGCCTCAGGTAGCATACTGATAATCAGAGTTTTCTGATGTTTTTTGCCTTCTTATCATCTATCTTTAATATTTTTCTGGCTTTAATTAAGGCATCAGGATGAAAAATATCTATTTATTAGCACTATTATTAATCAATCTATTATTTAAAATAAAGTTTTATAATAAATATTGTGAAGAGGAAATATTTAATAACATTTGTCACCATATTTTACAATTAACTACAAAAGATATTCAAATATTATGATATATAGTCTTTAGGGTCAGCTACGAGAAGCTACAAATTTGGATAGTTTTCAAAGAGATGATTCTCATATCCGGACAAAGAAGGAAAAATTTCACAATAATATTTAACGCCTCCAAACTGAATTTACGAGCTTAGTTTACAATCTCAATTTACGAGCTTAATTTGTGTTTAAATCAGTATCTAATTCGTAAGTTTCTATAAACTGAGCAACTCTAAATAATGTTAAACGTTAATATCATAAAAAGTATTTAAAATTCAAAGAGGTAAAACATTGAATTTTGTATTAATTGATCAATGAGTTTCTGATCGCGAAAGCGATTTTGAAATTCTCAATGGGTGAGATTAAAGCGGGCTTCAGTATTTTTGGGTTTTTACTTTTGAACTTGTACGCTTAAACTGAGAAACCAGGTATGAGACTTCAAACTGTAGAAATAATAATGTGGTGAGGGGATATCTATTATTAAATCAAAAAGGGATTACGATTTATACATTGAAGCAGACAGATTATCTTTAGGCAAGAATTATAAAAGGCCTAAACTAATCGGTGATGATATATGGAAGTTTCAGAGATTATTAAGAAAGGCTGAATATTACAATAACTGTCAAAAGTCCTTAATTCATAAACTGTATTCAAAATATATATTTTTCAGGTTGCACAGAATAAGCATCCACCTCGGGTTCAGTATCCCAATAAATGTTTTTGGTCCTGGATTATGCATAGCCCATAGAGGAACTATCGTTGTAAATAAGGCTGCCAGAGTTGGAGAGAACTGCAGAATACATGCCTGTACTAATATAGGATCTGGTAGAGATAGCATTATTTTGGCGCCAAAAATAGGAAACGACGTATATGTTGGCCCGGGTGCCAAAATCTTTGGAAACATAGAAATTGCTGATAATATTGCAATTGGGGCAAATTCTGTAGTAAACAAATCATTCTATGAAAAAGGGATTTCAATTGCAGGGGTTCCTGCTAAAAAAATAAGCAATAAAGGATCAGATGGAATGGTATTTTCAGCTACGAAAATGATCTCAATCCCTGCTCCCCAGGAAACTATAGATCGCACCACTGTAATTGAGCAGGTTAAGTGGTAGTTATCCAGACTTAGAAAAACAGCCTCTATAAATTTTTCGTAGTCACCTTTATTAAGACCTGCTTAGAAAATTCCTTAATTTTTATTTTCTTAAATTATTTGGCTACGATATTAGTATGCTGACCCAACAATTGTCGTTGTAATTTTTGCTCTTTTGCAAAATATTGAAGGGCTCCGTAGAGCCCACTACAAAAATATCCATCATATCCTGGAAGCCTGGAATAATCCTTCTAAATATGGCTGCTGGGCTTAATAACGGACCGGATCAGAACCATATCTTGAACCAGTCTTTTTCTCATCTTCTACTTTTATTTTATGCCACCCACGCGAACCTTCTTTGCGATGCTTCATGTGTTTTACAACATAAGCGACACCTAATGCTGCTACGGTATAACCTGCTGCTTTCATAAATTGATGCACAATTATTCACCCCGAGATATTATTGTACCTTATCATTTATGAAGATACGCAAACAAATAGAGCTGTCATCGTATAGCGCTCTTAGCAGGTTAAAAAGAGTATTTTTAACAATGTCCTGGCTTAAATCTAGAAGACTTTTAAACTGAATACTGTAACAACCCATCTTTATATCAATGATAAAATTTTAATAGTCAGAAGCCCGATAATATATTGAAGACCCAATTGGCTGGGGTCTGCTATTGGTTTTGTACTGTACTTTCCGCTGCTAGATTTTACCGAATCATTCGGCAGGAAATTTAGAATTCAAGGTTTTGTTAAAGAGCAGATTTTGAAAATTAAAGATCTAAAGGCTCTATTGCTCACATTAAAATTTAATTTCTATATTTTTGGCTACAATATTGGTATACTGACTCAATAATTGTTGTTATAATTTTTGCTCTTTTGCAAAATTATAAAGGGCTCCGCAGAGCCCATCACAAAAATATTATCATATCCAGGAGCCTGGAATAACTCTTCAAATATGGCTGTCGGGTTCAATAACGTACCGGATCAGAACCATACCTTGAACCAGTTCTTTTTTCGCCGTGTATTTTTGTTTTAAATTCTTCTACTTTTGTTTTAAGCCCTTCTACTTTTGTTTTAAGTCCTTCTACTTTCGTTTTAGACCCCTCTACTTTTGTTTTATGCCAGCCGCACATACAGCAACCTTCTCCGCAAGGCATTATGCGTATATGCTTTACAACACAAGTAAGTCCTATTACTGCTAAGATATAAACTACTATTTCCATAAGTTTATTCATAGTTATTCACCCCAAGATATTATTGCACCTTATAGTTTATGAAGATACGCAAACAAACAGAGCTGTGTAACTATTCAGGTAGCTTTTATCATATATCGCTCTTAGCGGGTTTAAGAGTGTATCCTTAACAATGTCCTCTAGCTTAACTCTATAAGAATTTTAAACTAAAGGTTGTAACAACGCGTCTCCTTCTCAATGATAAAATTTAAGTAGTCCAGAGCCTGATAATATGTTGAAGACCTAATTGGCTAGGGTCTGCTGTCGGTTTTGTACCTGTACTTTCCGTTGCTAGATTTCTTCTTTAGCCTCGTAACGTAAGAGTAATTACCTGCAGTATAATGATTTAAAGCATCTGCCGCTTTTTTAGCTAGAGATCTCCTTTATCTACAATCTCTTTGCAGGTCAGAGGTTATTGTGAATCTATTACGTTGATTTGATGCTCTTTAGCCTGCATCTTTCAATCTCGCCAACCCTAGCACCAGACTTGTAAAGAGTAAAATCAAAGCTTTATCCCTGATTTCGGTTGCTGCATCATAATATATATTATCGAATTTATATATTAATTTGGTATAAATTAGTTATCAATAGTTTTATCCATTATAATGCAACATTAACGAATGGGGGCAATATTTATGGAAACAATGGAAGCGATTTTCACCAGAAGGAGCATCCGGAAATATTTGCCGGATCCGGTCAGCAGGGATATGATTGAGAATATTCTAAAAGCGGGTATGAGTGCACCGTCAGCAGGGGATGAACAGCCCTGGCATTTTATCATAATGGACAGGCGTGATCTGCTTGAAAGGATCTCGGAAATGCACCCTTATGCAATGATGTTGAAGGGCGCTCCAGCTGCATTACTGATCTGTGCAGACCCGAACGCTCCGAAATTTAAAGATTTCTGGGTCCAGGACTGCTCGGCTGCAAGCGAAAACATGTTGCTCGCTGCCCACGACCAGGGTCTCGGAGCTGTATGGATAGGAATTTATCCGGCTGAAAAACTTGTCACCGGAATTAGGGAGCTGCTTAAGATTCCTGAGCATATGATCCCTTTTTCGGCAATTGCAATTGGCTATCCGGCAGAAGAAAAAACAGGAAGATCCAGATACGAAGTCTCAAGAGTTCATGATAATTCCTGGTAAAGCTTCTGTCAATAAGGATCAGGGAGCGGATTGGAGGCTTTTTCTATATTCTTTCCCTTTAAGCACCTTTTAGTTTTTCCAGCGAATTTTCATATCCCTTTATCCCTATCTCTTTACACATTAAACCAGGATATACTAGCCAGAATACCCTGATATCTATCCAGGTTAGCCAGAATACCCTGATATCTATCCGGGCATACTGGAAATATTCTATTATATACTATAGAAGGTGAGTTTATGGAAAAGAAGCTGTCATCAGTACTTGTTTTACTTATAATTTTTTTTGCTGTACTGCCTTTTTCGGCAGGAGCTATTGATGAAGAAAATTCCCTCATCCACACGAGTTCAGGGAACACTTTCGGTGGCGGAGACAATCTTCGGATTGATCAGGATATCCAGGGGGACCTTGTGCTTGGAGGTTCAAGGCTTGAGATAAACGGAAATGTTATGGATGATTTCATCGGCGCCGGCGGAGAACTGATTGTCAACGGAGACATTTCAGGAAACATTCTAGCAGCCGGAGGTATTATCCGGGTAAATGGGGATGTCGGTGGAGACCTGGTAGTGGCCGGAGGGCAGATTATTCTCTCGCAGGACAGCACGGTTGAAGGAGATATTTTGCTGGCTGGAGGGGAAATAACCCTTAACGGGGTCGTCAATGGAGATGGGTCAGTTTCTGCCGGAACCCTCCAAACAGGAGAGAACTTTGAGCTTAGAGGAGATCTCGGACTTGAAGCCGAAAACTATCCTTCTGACCTTGAGGATGATGTAGGGGGAAATCTGAATATTACAACTACCAGAGCACAGGATCAGTATACAGGCGCATCTGAAGGTTTCAGCATATTTTCTTTCATTCTGGGACTACTGGCAGCTCTTGCCCTGGGCTTTATCCTTATCTATACATTCCCGGTTTTTGTAACAGAACTTGCGAAAGTTGTAAGGTTCTCAACGTTAAAAGCCGGACTTGTTGGCTTTCTGCTCCTCATTTTTGTCCCGGTGCTCTCTATAATCCTGCTAATTACAGTTTTCGGATGGAGTCTGTCTGTCTTGCTGATCCTGCTTTTTTCGCTCGCATTACTCATTGCTACTGTCCCTGTCAAACTGCTTGCGGGCGCAGTGATTTACAATAAGATATTCAAAAAAGAAGCAGGGAAAATGGTATATTACCTTATCGGAGCGGTCATATTTGCAATAGTATATCAGATTCCTTTCCTTGGCTGGCTCATACAGTTTGTTGCACTGCTGATAGGGTTGGGAGCGATAGGGATCTGGTTTGCGGGGAAGGCCAAACCTGAAAGTTAATAGGAAAATATAATTTAAAAATTAGAAAAGTAATACGAAAGGTAATCGAAAAAGTGATCAAAAAGGTAACTGAGTAGTCTGCAGATTACCTGATTTCGGAGGGCAGTTATTACGCGAGCTTAAGGGCTTTAGGGAAGAACTTCTTCCCTGAATTTTCCAATTATTTTACAAAAAAAGACGATGTACTGTGAAAACAGCACAAAAAAGTTTGACAACATTTTCCTGTAAAAAATGAAAACATAGAATAGATTTGAGCCCAAATACCAGGTTCTTTTTCAGGCGACTTTGCCGCACAGCTTTATAACAAAGATGCAGTGTTATGTCTTTGGCTTTCTCGCAGCCCTGAAAAGGATGCCTACCTGCGTAGCACCTGTCAAATTCCAGGGGATTGAGTTCTACGGAGAAGCACCTTTTTAAGCAGCATTGAGCATCGATCCATAGTCTGAATATTTCCAGATTAGACTGCACGCTAGGAGTTTATTGAGCGGTACGTAGAGAGGCTCAACGAGCCTGTAAAAATAGTGAAAAAGCAGAAAAAGAAGCGATATAAGAAGAAGTCCAGAGGCGCTGTATCTACTGTATCCCCCAATACAGTCTCTTCGAATGTTATGCTTCCCCAAACATATTAAATTCGAAGAAAAGATCAGCGACCCCAGGAAATTCTTTATGTGGTAGATTATGTTGGTAGATACCCCATTTTACTTCCCAACTTATTACTTCCCAACTCCAGCATATACAAATAACATAAATTATATTAAATAAATTATATCAAAAATTGTTTTCAAGCAAAAAATAGTTTAACGTGGCTTATTTTAATGTCGTTAAAACTTCTGGTATAATACAATTATTCAATTGTATCAAAACTTCAAATTAGAAACAATCTTTCGCATCAATTATGATATATATATTGATGCTGTCTTAGATATACAGATTAAGGGTAAAAGGGTTTCCTCTTAATCTATGGGTTGGATCGCAGGTAGGGACTTGAGAATAGGGACTCAAAACCCTACTACTACTTCTGAGCTAATATTCTGAAATATTCCAAAAACTGTTCAAATAAGTAATTGAATGAAACGAAAAGCTTTGAAATACTGACGAGGTTTAAACATGGAAAATGAAGCATATCTTACATTTGAGGATCATGAAGATTTCCGAAGGGTTGTTGAAGAAGTGCTCCAGGATAGAAAGGAATCAAGTGGAATGCTCTCAAGAGCATAACTTACTTTTCTCATGAATCCTTCTTGTAAAAATATAATTTTTATTATTTAATTGTCGTATACTGTTTAAATATTAGAGAGATAAGCTTTTTTCTTATAGTTTGACTGTCTTTTTTGGCATTGCATATCTAGTCCGCTGTCTATACGTATCTTATTCAACGAGTATGCGAAGACTGCACAGAAGCGCTGAAAACGTTGATAACATTCGAATTTCAAGATGAATAGTCAGTGTGTGACACGCAGCCGATTGAATCTAAGTATTTTTCAATTCCCAGCCTGTCAATGAGTTCTCCTAGCCTCTCTCCGTCAAGTCCCTCTTTCCTGTAATATTCAAAGGTTTTTTCAAGAATTGAAAAAAGCTGCTTCTCGTCCGCAAGTTCAAGAAGTTTTATCCCTTGCCTGGGCTGGCGTCCCGCTCTGCCTCCAACAAAGATTGTGCATCCGGTTTTTTCCGCCTTCAGGGCATCTTTCCGGCAGGCTGCAATACATGCTCCGCACAGGATACATTTTCCAGTATCTATATGGGCTTTATCTTCAAGGACTGTTATTGCCCCCATCTTACACGCCTTTTCACACAGCTTGCAGCCGACGCAGTTCTCTTCGCGGATTTCAGGTCTTACCGTGCCCATTATCCCGAAATCGTTGTCCTGAGGCCTCATACATGCCGAAGGGCAACCTGTTACTGCAATCTTGAGTTTCTTCGGGACGGCCTCCCCGAAATATTTTTCATCGATCATGTGTGCCAGGTTCTGGCAGTCGATCAACCCGTGTCTGCAGACCCTATTCCCTTGACAGGCTACTATGGCTCTAACCTTTTTTCCGGCAGAGCCTCCTGAAATGCCCTGTTTTTCAAGTTCATTGATTGCTGCTTCCACGTCTTCAAGTTTGACAAAAGGAACCTCAATCTGCTGCCTTGAAGTTATGTGAACATAGCCAGAGCCATATTTCTCGGCTGCGTCTGCAATTGCCCGCAGTTTTTCGGCGTCCAGATTCCCGCTCACTACTTTTAGCCGCATTGAAAACATATTTTCCTGCCTCTGGGGCAGAAAACCTTTACTTTTTATTGAAGACAGGTCAACTTTTTTCTCAGCCATATAAAGTCACTTCGCTTTAAGAGGCATTATAATTGATGCATATAAGAATTGTGATGATTGGGACTTCTGACCGGTCCTGGCTTTCCTCCTGATCGGAAATCAAAGAAAAGAAAAGACATTGAACTGTACAAGTGCCATGTAAAGGCTTGTGCCTGTAAAGATGCTAAGCATGGCGTTTCGTTTCCAGAAGTGCAGCCCTGCAACAACCCCTATTGTAAACAGTTCCGGAGCCCCGTAAGGAGTTACAAGCCACTGCACATCTTTCAGGCAATAGATGACCAGCAGCAGGAGAATCATTGGAGGCAGGTTCTTTTCAATAGTTGAAAGTATTGCTGGCGGCTCTCTTGAGCCAAAACACAGGAACGGGAGAACCCTTGTAGTGAAGGTCGCAAGGGCTATTACCGCAATGGTTACGAGCATTTGCAGGGTATCGGTCATCAGCTTTCCTCCTGTGAACTGTCCTGAACAGGCTGTATAACAGGCTGTATAACTGGCTGTACTGTCACTGCATGGAGCTTCCTGGTTCTTTTATTTACATGTATATTTCCCTGCATCAGTTTTTCCCTACACATCAGAATGAGAGTCCCCAGAATGATTGAAGCCAGCAGCATATTGTCAGGGCTGAAAAGTATAAGGGAGGTGGCTCCTGCCCCCACCGCAGCTACAAAGGGGAATCGCACGCTGGAATTGAAGTATTGCTCTATGGTCAGCACCACAAAGAGAGCAGTCAACACAAAAGTCATACCCTCAAGGTTGAGATCCAGCATGGAGCCAAGCACTGCCCCGAGTACTGACCCTGTGATCCAGTAGAGGTGATCGAGAGCTGCAATGTAAAAGTAAAACCTTGACTTTGACCCGCCTGCTGGGACTTCGGTTGTAGTCAGAAGGGCATAGGTCTCGTCAGTTAATGCAAAGATAAGGTAAGGCTTGACCTTCCCGGCACCGGAGAACTTTTCCAGCAAGGATAATCCATAAAATGCGTGCCTGAGGTTGAGGAGCAGAGTAGCTACAAGAAACTCCGTAAGCCCCGCTCCTGCAGCAAGTAAAGCCACTGCCAGAAACTGACCCGAACCCGCATAAACGAGCAGGCTCATAAGGAAAGCATAAATCCAGTGGTACCCGGCGCCATCAAGCAGGAACCCAAAAGCCATTCCGAGAGGTATGTATCCGAGAAATACAGGAATTGTTGTCTTGAGGGCATTCACGAAAAGGTCTGTATTCCTTTCCCCTATTTCGTGCTTTTTTACCTCCATATCAGTCATACTATCTCTTCTGTTACCTTTTTGTCGTAATTTTTCTTGAGGAATGAAAAACAGAAATTGCATTTATTATATTTAAAGGTAATGAATAAATATAGTAATTAGAATAAATATAGCAATGCTTACAACATTATGTTAAAAATTTATGATTTATCTACTAATTTGAAAGGTTACTCAAAAAGTGTGATCAGATAAAGATTGAAAACACTGGTGGTCTATTGTTAATCTGAGGTTAATATGTTCCAGGGCTATCGGGACGGTTTTGAATAGAATTAGCTAATAAGTCTAACTATATTGATATATAAAATACATCATATTTAATTACATGAGAGTTCTCCATCGGCTGAATGTTATTATCCTGTTGCTTTTGATATTTTTTATTGCATATATCCGGTATCTTACCGGCTTTTATATCTTTGAGGATCGGTCCCTATTGGATGCTCTTCTTGTGTCTTTAATTGTAATTTTTCTAGCTTATATAATAAATTCCCTTGCTGGAAGCCTCATCCTTAGAAGAGTTTCGACTGCCAAAGATAGATATACTCTGAGGAAAACGGTATCTGTTCTTGTCACAGTTCTTGTTTTTGCCGCTCTTTTTGCAATCTGGATTGAGAGAACAACCACCCTGCTTATCGCCTATGGGATTTTGAGTGCTGGAGTTGCAATTGCTCTTCAGGATCTTCTCCGCAGCATAGCCGGAGGGGTTCTGATAATTATGACCCGCCCCTTTAAAGCCGGAGATAGGATTCAGGTCGGGGACAGTACTGGCGATGTACTGGACATAGGGAGTTTCAGTACCTCAATTATGGAGATCAGGGAATGGGTGGATGCAGACCAATACACTGGCAGGATTCTTCACATCCCGAACAGCTTTGTCCTGAACCAGACAATAAAAAACTATACCAGGGATTATTCCTTTATCTGGGATGAGGTCAGGATTTTATTAATCTACGGAAGCAACTGGAAAAAAGCCGAAAAGATTGCCCTCAAAGCTGCAGGCCCGATTGTGGGAGAGTTCGAAAGCCTGGCGCGAACTGAGCTCCTTCTCATGGGAGAAAAATATTTTACTACAACCTATGAGGTGCAGACAAAACTCTTTATGAGATTGGAAGAAAACTGGATCGAAATGCGGTTAAGATATGTAGTGGAACCCAGAAAAAGGCGAGCAGTCAGCCATCTTTTAATCTCAAGTATTCTCGAAGCTCTCGAGAAAGAAGAAGATATTATGGTAGGAACCGCAGTAGGTATTGATCTTATAAAAGCTCAGGACGAGGGGTGATGTATGCAGCCCGTTTCTGCAGCTTCCCTCAATTTTTTCCCAAACATAAGACTTTTTTCAGATTTTTAAGATTCTCTTACCTCCCAGAAATCCAGGATAGACAATGATACAATACAATTTATTTACATAAATAAAAATATCTGTCAATAAAGAAACATATTACCTAACCAACATCTGTAAACTTACTCAGTTAAAAGGAGATTGCAGCAGTGGGCGTGTTTTTCAATAGCTGGAACGATCTCGGAAGAGTTTTGGTTCTCGGAGTAATGGGATATATTGCACTTGTACTTTTATTAAGGATTTCCGGAAACCGTACACTTTCCAAACTAAATGCGTTTGATTTTGTAATTACAATTGCTCTTGGATCTTCGTTCGGAGCACTTATTCTGAATAAAAATGTTGCACTCGCAGATGGAATAATGGCTTTTACAGTCCTGATAGGTATGCAGCATGTAATTACCTGGCTGACCATAAGATCGAATACTTTAAAAAGAGTAATAAGAAATGAGCCCTCCCTTGTGTATTACAATGGCGAGTATATTAAAAACTCTATGAAACGCTCCAGAGTTGTCGAAGACGAGATTGAGCAGTCTGTACGGAATCAAGGATACGCCAATCTGGAACATGTAGGGGCTGTTATCCTTGAGACTGATGGCAGCTTCTCAATCATAAGCCAGTCAGAGAAAGAAGGGAAAGAACTTGATATTGCCGGGTTAAAAGCTTAAGGGAAGAAATAAAAAACTTAGACGGCTGAATAAGAAATTTAAACAACTGGGTGAATACCTCGCCCTATCACTTGAACCTGACGGTTCAAGCTTTTGAGGGCGAAGCTTCCTGTTTCATTCCCCTGACTTGTGCCAACGAGTCCACAGGCTCTACCCGCCGTTCCGGCGGTGAAAATACAAATTTTTTATATTAATAGCGGCATTTACGTCCCGATCATGTATAGTTTTACAATCTGGACATTGCCATTCTCTTATACTTTCAGTAAGATTTGGATGCTTATAACCGCAAATATTACAGATTTTTGATAATGGTAACCATTGATTGATTTTGAAAATAGTCTTTCCAAACAATTCGGCTTTATATATTAATTTCAGTACGAAAGAATACCATGCTGAATCTCCGGTACTTTGCGCTCTATGATGATTACTCATCATTCCTTTAATATTCAAAGTTTCAACAGCTATTGCTTGATTTTCGCTGACTAGCTTTTTTGAAACTTTGTGTTGAAAATCGTTTCTTTGATTGGAAATTAATTCATGAACTTTAGCTAATCTCTTTACCACTTTTCTTCTATTATTTGACCCAATCACTTTTCTTGAAACTCTTTTTTGCAAACATTTTAATATCTGCAAAGAGGATTTCAAGAATTTCGGATGATCTATTTTTTCTCCAGTAGAAAGAGTAGCAAAAGTAATATTTCCTACATCTACCCCAATCATAGTAGCATGAGTGAATTCTTGTTTTTCAGGATATTCCAAATCGTTTTCTACAATTATACCGATATAGTATTTCCCTGTTGGAGTGCGAGATATGGTCGCAGTTTTCATATTTCCTTGTATCATATCTCTATGAAGTTTAATTTTCGTCCATCCAACTTTAGGAATCCATATCTTTTTACCCTCAATCCTGTAATGTTGAGGTATTTGAAATGACTGAACAGGATTCTTTTTACTCTTTTTCTTCGGAAATCCTGCACTTCCTTTGAAGAATTTGTTGTATGCTGAATTCAGATTTTTACTTGCTTGTTGCAGAGATTGAGAATTAACTTCTTTCAAAAAAGGGTAGATATTTTTTAGAACGGTGAGGTGATTATTCAAGTCAAATTCTGATATACTTATTTTAAATTTTTCATACATGTTTGTTTAATGTGAAGAAGTTTGTTATAGACAAATCTACAGCTACAGATATGTTTTTCTAAAAGAATTTTCTGGTCTTAATCTGGACAAATCCTATAACGGTAGCCACAAATCATAGTATATAATACAACTCGAAACTATATTAAGATTTACAGAGTCACCATCTGTAGAATATTAGTAATTTGACGGCTTTCATCCCCTCCCGCTTCGATCCGGTTTACCGGATCTACCGAGGAAGGGGGTCTTCCCGCCTTCTTAGATAAAACAGGCTTAGAGTTCGGAATTTCTCTGAGACCCGGTGTCGAATTCGGAATCTCCCCTGTTTCTCCTGTTTAACCGAACATTTCTCTGATTTGTATCACTTGATTCGCGCTCTTCCTCTATTGGAGGAATACTCAGGATATGAAGCTGTGGAGCCCTTATACCGTTCTTCTGAAATTCGATCCAGGCTCTTGTGTGTACATCGGATTCAAACTCGAATTCATCTCTCAGGTCATTTACATATGTTCTGGCTCTTAACCTTGTATAAAACGGGAGAGCTTTATGTAACAGGGTAATAGGGCTACTTCTGGAGATGTAAACGTATCTGGAGCTCACAACTACTTCCCTAAAAATCTTCATTGCAGTCTCAACATCTGACTCGGAGGCAATGTACAGATCTATTACAACCATCATCTCCGATTCCCCGTAATTTCCACTGGCAACGGCTTCACTAAAAATCAGGCTGTTAGGAACCGTAACGGTATCATCATCCGGTGTGACAAGTTTTGTTGCCCTCAGTCCGATATCAGTGACCTCACCATAATAGTTGCCAATTGTAATTTTGTCCCCAACCTGGTATGGTCTTTCAAATGTAACTACAACTCCTCCGACAAAGTCTGCAAAAAGGTCTTTTACTCCAAAACCGATCGCTGCACCCACAAGCCCTGTCAGGAGAAACAGTTCAGGTCCGAACATTGAGAATATTTCCCTGAGGATATAAAAAAAAGCGATGATATAAATTCCAAATTTTATAGCAGGGATAATCATTTTGACTTTTACGCTGCCGCTTCGGCTCATTTTCTCTGAAAATTTGGAAAGTGCGATAGTGACTATTCTGCCAAGTATGTATGCGGCGAATAAAATCAAAACCATATCTATGAGCGTTTGCATCTCTATTGATCTTATGCTTTCAAGAAGTTGCTCTCTACCCGTCTCTACAGCGCCCTCTCCATTTACCATTTACCACACCAACCTTAATTTTTCCAGATATGCAATGACGCTGCGCAGGGCTTCGGGTCTGACGCGAATGGATCCGTTCTCATGCTCAAAAATTAGTTCCTGGTTCAGGAGCTGGAAAAGAATTTCATCCGTCCTCAACATAGAGCCTACTATGTCGACGATTTCACTTTTTCTCAGGCCCTGGTATGAAAGGATCAGTTCCAGAACAAAAGCCTCTTCCTGTTCAAGTTCTATGTCATATGAAAAATGGCGTACGCCTTCAGGTTCTATATGAGGATAATCAATCTCAAGTTCCCAGATCCTGAGTGCGATACCAGGGTTACCTTTTGATTCCCGGTAGATTTCTCCAAATACCCGATCTTCGGCAGTCTCTTTTTCTTCCTCTCTTTCTTTTTCCTTCTCATTTAGAAGGCGTTTCTTAAGGTAAGAGATATTTATTTTCAGAACCGGGATGTAAACTTTCCTGCCCAGCGAGGCCAGTTCAAGCGGATAATCTTCTATATAAATGAGAGCTTTTTCTTTTACCTTATTACCGCTATCAAATATGATCTCTCCTTCTTCGTACCTTCCTAGAATAAGGTCTTTGAGATCCTCTTTTTCGAGAGCAGGAATAAAGACCTGCACCGGGAAGTACTTCTCAAGCCTGAAGACTTCGTTTAAGTATTTCCAGGCATAAGTGTTCCAGGTGGTGATAAATATACTGTTTTGAGAGCTAATCATATGCAGGAACTCATAAAATACCTCAAAACCACCCGACCTTCTCATATATAGAAATTGACAGTTATCTAAAAGCACTACTCTTTTTGTATCTTCGGGAAGGGAAATCTCCTTTTTGTCCCGGACGATCTTGGAAAAAGTGATTTTTGTCACTCTGCTTAAATTAAGTTTCTCAATTTCATTAAGCAGGGTAGTCTTTCCCCCAAGGGGTTCGGCTATAATGGCTACATTCAGTCTTTTCCCAACCTCAAAGTCAGCAATTGCTGCCTGGATTTCTCCTATGCTGTCCCGAAGTCCGAGAACCTCACCCAGGACCTTTCCCTCGGAGCCGTTACTATGAATCCCCGTCATATTCCTGTATTATATTTCGTGTATTGTACTTAATATATGCCTGATAGATACCTATAATTATTCGATAATTTTTCACTGGGATTAATTTATTTTCAAGAGCAGAAACTTTAAGGTGTTAGTTTAGCAGAAAAGAAAAACCCTGCTGCAACTTTTAAATATTTATAGCCATTTATAGAGTCTGGGATTTATTCTTTGAGATTTATTCCTTGAGATTTATTCGAGATTTATTCAAGATGTATTCCTTGATTTAGTCCTTGATTTAGTCCTTAATTACTCATTGAAAAAACCAACCCTTCTCGGAGAAATAGTTGTGGATGACTGGATGATTTCAACCCTTATCCTTTTTCTTCCCCTCCTTATAGTTTACCTGCTCGTCAAATACATCAAACTGAAAGGCAGGGTCGAATCCCGTGCCAGAGACCTGCATGAAGCCTGGCAAACGAGAGAAATGGATCGCCAGGTTTCCGACAAAGCTGATACCCTCTTCAGGACATGGAAACTTGATGAGGAGAAAAAATCCGCCAGGATGCAGTGAAAAAAGTGAAGCCATAATCCGAGGCAAGGTCACGGAACACCTTATCCCTTATTTCCCTGACTTCGAATATAACCCCAAAGACGCTAGATTCCTCGGAACTCCTGTAGATTTTATTATCTTTGACGGGCTTTCCGAAGGAGAAATGAACAGGGTTGTCTTTGCAGAGGTCAAGTCCGTAAAAACCGGCGCCCTTTCCCAGAGAGAAAAGCTTGTGAAGGAGTGCATTAACAGGGGAAAGGTAAGCTACGAGATCATCCACAATAAGGAATAAGTTTCCGTAATTTCCGTGCTTATTTTTTGGTCTCTCTTCCAGTTTTTCTTAACCCGTGGCTCTCACGGTCTCTTTGCTCCCGGTTTTCTTAAAAAAATTTGTAACTATTCAGGCAGCCTTTTAAAGGCTACAATTTTTCCTCTTTTCGAGGAAAAATTGGATATAAATTGAATTCTATTTTGTTTCGTTATCATGCTTACACGTGAAGAGATTCTTGCTTTGTGTGCTTCAAACCCTGAAGTTATTGCTTACATTGTGAGTCTTGAAACTCAAATTAAAGAACTTACTGAAAGGTTGATAGCCTTAGAATCTCGTTTAAACCAAAATAGTCGTAACAGCAGTCGTCCTCCTTCTACTGATTTTTTTGTCAAGGAGAAACCTAATCCTAAGAGTCTCCGTAAAAAGAGCGGGAAGAAACCTGGAGGTCAAGATGGTCACCCAGGGACAACTCTTGATATGGTTGATGATCCTGAGTAGGTAATAGAACATTCTTTGAGTTGCTGCAAAGAATGTGGCCATACTCTTGAGAATGTTGAAGTTGAAGCCCAAGAGAAAAGACAGGTCTTTGATATTCCTCCTGTAAATCTAATTGTTACAGAACACAAAAGTCAGATTAAGACCTGTCCTTACTGTGGAAGAATAAATAAAGCTGTTTTTCCTGAATCAGTAAAATATCCAGTTCAGTATGGTCCAAATATTTTAGCTTCAGCTATTTACTGTAAAAATCACCATTTTATCCCCTATGAAAGGATTTCTGAATTTTTTGAGGATATTATGGGAATAAAAATCTGT
>NZ_WJBI01000004.1:330424-369882 GCF_020804225.1 Methanosarcina sp. DH2 | reverse complement strand
GTCTAGAGACCTCTAGGGGGAAGTGAAGACCCCGTGGAGCTTTACTGCAGCCTGTCGTTGGGTTGTGGTTCTGGATGTACAGTGTAGGTAGGAGACGTCGAAGCGGGTGCGCCAGCATCCGTGGAGTCGCAATTGGGACACTACCCTTCCGGGACTACGACCCTAACTCTGCGAAGAGGACCCCGATAGGTGGGCAGTTTGCCTGGGGCGGGACGCCCTTGAAAAGATATCAAGGGCGCGCAATGGTTGACTCAAGTGGGTCGGAAACTCACTGAAGAGTGCAAGAGCATAAGTCAGCCTGACGTTATTCAGCACAGCAGTGGATGACGAGACGAAAGTCGGTTCTAGCGAACTTTTGAGCCTCCTTGGTGGGGGCCAAAAATGACAGAAAAGTTACCCCGGGGATAATTGAGTCGTTGCCGGCAAGAGTACATATCGACCCGGCAGCTTGCTACCTCGATGTCGGTTCTTTCCATCCTGGCCGTGCAGCAGCGGCCAAGGGTGAGGTTGTTCGCCTATTAAAGGAGATCGTGAGCTGGGTTTAGACCGTCGTGAGACAGGTCGGTTACTATCTACTAGAGGTGCCAGAGGTCTGAAGGTAAGCTGCTTTTAGTACGAGAGGAACCAAGCAGCGGCGCCACTGGTGTACCGGTTGTCTGACAAGGCATCGCCGGGCAGCTACGCGCTAAGGAATAAGAGCTGAATGCATCTAAGCTCGAAATCTGACCTAAAAAGAGACCTCTTTAAGGATTCCGGTAAAAGACCGGTTTGATAGAAACGGGATGTAAGCACCAAGGCAACGAGGTGTTCAGTCCGCGTTAACTAACTATCCGTTCCTTTCAYCTAATTCAGGTCCAGGCGAAATTCAGTATGCAGCACATACCTATACACGACTTCATCTTTCCATATCCCATTTATAGGTAGAGTCTGGCGGCCATAGCGGCAGGGAAACTCCTGTACCCATCCCGAACACAGAAGATAAGCCTGTCCACGTTCCTTACTGTACTGAAGTGTGCGAGCCTTCGGGAACTCTGGATCGCTGCCAAACTCACCCTATACTACTTTCAAACCTATTCTAAAACTGTTTTCTAATATTGTTTTTCCTGAATATTTTGTTTTCTGACGCTAGTTTTTAATAATGTTTTTTGAAACTGCTTTTTGATAATGTTTTTTGATATCGTTTCTCTACATTATTTTTTGACATCATTTTTTGATTTCGATTTAATCTACTTTTTTGTCTGCTAGAGCGAAGCACAGCATAGCGAAATAGACCTCGTGCTCCCGAGGTACAATTTCAAACATATCTTGAAAGTTCCAGCATGATTGAGAAGATTAAAAATAGCTCTAAAGAGGAATTAAATAGATAAGGAATCTAATAAAATTTAATATGAGACTGACACTCTTTTAATATTTGTTATTATACCTGAAGTGAGATCAAAGGAAAAATAAGTTATATTGTATTAGCCAGTGAACTACTCCTCCCTGAATTCTTCGCCTTCCGGCTCAGTTTCGAGGGATAAGCTTCCTACGAGTACRTTATCTCATATGGCTTCGGATCTCAAAGATCCTCAATTCCTCAATAAGCCTGTTTATCGTAGATTTCCAGTAGCAAGCTACCGAAAGCTCGTCYACAGAGCATTTTGCAATAGGTTTCACAACCTTCARTTGCGAGATACTCAGTCAAGCTCTACTGTTCACCGTTCAAACTTTTACCTTCGAAACTTCTTCGAAGAACCTTATAGTCTAAGTTCAGAAAGTTTGTACCTGACAGTTCCGGCTATTCCCKACTTTGTTACCACGAGGGCGAGGAAGAGCTACGGATAACATGCAATAGGAGTTGAAGAYATAAGWAAATTTACGGAATCAATAACAATAGAAGGTGTGAAARTTGACGGCTTTCATCCCCCACATGCCATCTCGGATAAATCCGACCTGTCGAGGAAGGGGACTTCTCGCCTTAGAGTTAAAGAAAAGTCAAAAATGAATTAAAAACTCATAAATGTGAGAAATACAAGATGGATATAGGAGTCACTGAAATAATATTTATGTTCGCTATGCTATCGTTTTTTGTATTTATTATATATTTTTTAAAATAATTTCTACACAAAAAGAACGTAATCTTAACATAATCATTCGTCTGTACTCATCTTCTTTGAGCTCATCCCAAAACTCAAAGTTACTTCTCTGAATTCCGTATTCCTAATTACCAATCAAGTTTCTGATCCTGGAAAATAGTTTTGAAACTTTCATGATTAAGAACAATGGGTTTTGGAATAAACTATAAAATTAATTAGTAAATCACCTTTGCTTGACGCCCTTACCCTAGGGTTTTCATCAGTTGCAGTAGATCCAAAGTCAGCCACTGAAACAGGTGGACATATAAGCCTCAGAACTTGCTTTTGTATTAACATTTAGGGCGATGCAATAAAAACAACTCTCGTCTAAATATGTTGAAAAACTTCCATTGGAATTATGTGGGTCACTTAATAACGTAAGGCCGGTTAAGCTAACGATATCGTCGTCACCAGCTTTAACCTACTTCAATTCCGTTCCCACTTCAATTCCGTTCCCACTTGTATTAGTTTCCACAAAACAAAGTGTATATTACATTCGTCAGGGTAATTATAGGCTCAAATCAATCAAAATCAACACCCACAATTGCATTACCTGCTCTTCGATATGTAACATAACTGAAAATGTTCCTGTCTGCAGAATATGAACCAACAGCCTCGCTCCGAGCTGCGATCCTCACATATTGGTCGGGGTCAGATGAAGTTGCTTCATGTATTGTTGCTTCATTATGGCCAATCCCAATCCCCTTTATTTGTGGTCATATAGCTTAGTGGGTATGTATATTTAATGCTTAAAAGATTTATTAGTATATGGAAAGCGAACCTGTACCATTAAGGATCTCATCAGGTATCCGGGGACTTCTATTGCGTAGTGAAAATTCGTATTCTCTCTCAACAATCTCTTTTTTCAATTTAACCTGGTTATATCGTGGGTTATCTATAAGAGATGCCACCGTTTTTCATTAGCAGCCTCCTGAGTGATTCTCCCATGCTCAACATCATCATAGAGTTTATTGATTTCTACAATCATGTCCCGCAACTGCATATTATATTCGGTATCATTAAACTTGCTTTCCAAATTCAACGGTTTTGCCATACATGTAGGAGTCATGACTAAACTCAATATCACAGATACAACCAAAATGTATCCCCCGAGATTCAAAAAACGAATTCTATTAATTGTACTCATCTCTTAATTTTTCTTAATAAGATAGTGACTCAAAAAAAACCTGAATAAATGGATTCTAAAATTGAATATTCTTACTGAGTCTCTTAAAAAACTGTCAAATTTCCATATATAACGGTGGGTATTTTTAGCATTACTGGGACAATAAAAAAGGAACGTCAATTCAAAAATGAATATTGGATAAATAAACAACTTCTCATATTATTAATACTTAGTATGGGATTAATTAAGGAACATTTTATTATTTCTTGAAAATTTATATGTGAATTCAGATATAACTGATTCAACTTTCATAAAATGAGTAAAGAAGTTATGAATTTGAATAAAATTACAGTATTTAAAAATTGGAGAATAACCCGAAAAAATTAAAATGACTCAGTCGCCATTATTTTTTTTTAAAAAATATTAACTACCTAACGGGAATAATCAAAAGCTGACAAATTGATAAAATGAAGAAAAGGAATCAGGCAGAAAGTGCCATAATGGCTTCTGCCAGATCTCCGTTTGAGTTTTTCAGGGCTTTCCTGGCTTCTTCTTCGGAGACGCCGGTCTGCTCCATTACAAGTTTGATGTCTTCAGCAGGGATTTCCAGAGATTTGGGGACTTCCTTTGCATCGCCTACAATCTGATATGTTTCCGAACCCTGGACTGTCATTATAGAGACATTTGCATTCTCAATAATTATGTTTGAGTCTGCAGTCTTTATAATAACCTCTTCAACATCCTTAAGTTCCTTAACATCAATCCCCATCTGCTTCATCATCTGTTTCATTTTAGCCGGGTTCATTCCCCGGCCTCCCACGCCTCCCATTCCTGGAAACATAGATTCCCTTCTCCTTTGTTTTTATTTTTCTTATTTGCTTCTTCAGGTTCGGGTATTTTTCATGCCCTAGCGCGGTTTTGCTCTAATTAATGGCAGCCGCCACATGTGCCGCATCCGCCGCCGGCACTGGGATTGCGGATAAGGAAGCCTTTTCCGTTTTCGTCTTCGACGTAATCGATGCTGCCTTCGGAGAAACTCCTCTCGATATCTTTTGCCATTACAAGCTTTATTCCGTTGCTTTCCAGTGTCACGTCGTCTTCTTTTACTTCATCATCGAGGGCCAGTCCGTACTGTACTCCACTGCAGGCTACTCCAGCAACGAAGATTCTAAGCGCAAGGTCAGGCTTGCCTTCCTGTTCCAGCAGTGTTTTCAGCTCTGTTGCAGCTTTTTCTGTTACTTCAATCATTTATATGCACCTCTTTTTATTTTTGATAATTTTAAAACACTGAAGACCTTAATCTTCTATAAAATGTCATCCGGTACAGCTTATAGATAACTCCTCAGCGTTATATAATCTTGCATCTAACACATATAACGCTTATGTGAGGTAGCATCTCTTTTCCCTGAAAAAGCCTTGTCAAAGGAGTCTTGAAGGGCAGATTGAAGATTCCTTCTTCTGGAAGTCCGTTTTTTTCTCAATACGTAAATATATTTTCTATTTTATATATTTTTCTTCTAATATTCGTTTCCAGATTCCCTTTACAGAAATTCGGCATCTTCATCTATAGGTTCTTCAAGTACGCCGGCATTATAAGCATTGATCTCAAGGGAGTTCCGTTTACCCTTTACTTCCCAAACAGGAATATACACAAGCTCCATGTCGAGTTCTATTTCATCGGCTTTTGGGCTAATACTCTTTTGTTCATAAATAATTGCCTGCCCTTCCAGATTGTTAAAGCGCATCTCCCGTGTATTTTCCTGTATAATTAAATCCAGAAGAACTTTCTCTGCCTGCTTTTTATCTACACTCGGCCGCTTTACCTCGTACTGCACTGCCGGAATCCTGGTAGGCGTCCTGAGACCTTCTATTTCCATATTTTCTTTTGACTTGTTAAGAGCATTAAGAAAGCCCTTCCCTTCTCCAGTAATGCTCATCACTTTTGACCTGAAACGCTTTTCTGCTTCAACATTATAAGAATACTTCCAGAAAGGTACAAATTTCAAAATTGCATCTTTAGGGCTGCTGATATAGGGTTTTGCTATGATAATTGCCTGATCTTTAGAAATCCTGGGTTCTACAGATTGTATGTTCAGTACTTCACACGGCTCAACTCTGGAAAACTCACTATCCTCCAGCCTCTTTAAGGGTTTTCTCTCTTCAACTGGCTTTGACAGGGCTCTGGATTCAAAAGAGACCCTTTCTGTCTCTCTCGACATGTCTTGAAGCGGTATAAGTCCCTCCCCGGAGCCGGGCCCCTGTCTGAAGTTTTCATTTTTCCAGTTTTCTCCGGCGAGTTTAGGGGCAGATATTGCCTGTTCCTGATATTCCTTTGAAGGTATTTCGGATTCTGTCTGATAAGCACCTGACTTTCTTTCCATATTTGCCAGAACCGCCCTTCCAATCTGAAGTGCCAGTTCGTCCCTGTCCCAGATATATATGCCGAGTTCGGCTGCATAATCGTTCAGCTCTCCCAAAACTTTCTGGGTCATCACATAGATTCCGGTACAACCTCTTATCTTTTCAGAGAAATATTTTATTTCTTCATAATCTGGTTTCAGGGCACACATGACATAAGCCTGATGCCCATTTTTCTCTACAAGGATGTCACACTGACTGGATATTATGACATTGTATCCGGATGATTTGAAGATGTCAACAAGGAGTTCTAAAAGGTCTTGCTTCATGATTCTCACTTTCTTATGTCCTGCACAACTGAAATAGTTTATGTTTACAATTGAAATATAATTATCCTTAAACTTATTATACTGTATGCTTCACTCTTCGTTTAAATCCCCTTTCCAAACGTACAACTATATAAGAAACCAAATCCTAATCAGGTATATGAGTGGGATCAGGCTTGGAACAGATTCATTTTCTACTTATGAAGAAGGTATAAAAAGAGAATGGATTATAGGGAACGGGATCGGAGGATATGCTTCATCTACAATCATTGGGGCTGGGGCAAGGACTTACCATGGGCTCCTTGTTGCGGCTCCTAAGAATTCCCCTGGACGAGTTTTACTGCTCTCCTCCCTGGATGAAGAGATTTCTCTTAATGAAGAGGTTTATACGCTTGGAACCCACAAATATCCGGGTACAGTCTATCCCGGAGGATTTGCTTATCTTTCCAAGTTTATTCTAGCGCCTTTCCCTCTATGGGTTTACCAGCCCGGGGACTTTACCGTGAAAAAAAAGATTTTCATGGTGCATAATAGTAATATGGTCTGTATCTTCTATGAGGTCAGGTGCCGCAGGGAAGGGGCTCTGCTGAGAATCTCTCCTCTGGTGAATGCAAGAAGTTTTCATGGAACCACGCATTCTAAAGACATTTCTTTTTTTCAAAAAACCGAAACTAAAGGAGTGAAACTGGAAAGCTCGAATGGTTTTACTTTCTGGCTTGCCTCCAATCTCCAGTACCATGCCGAACCAAAATGGTACTATAACTTCGAGTATGATATCGAGAAAGAGCGAGGGCTCGCATTCCAGGAAGACAACTTTAACCCCGGTTATTTCGAAAGCAAACTTAAACTGGGAACATCTTATTTTTTTATTGCCGCGTCAACTGAAGATATTTCCTCTCTTACTCTCGAAAAAGCTGAAGAACTCTATACCAGAGAGGTTTATCGACAGAATCTCCTTGCTTTCAATTCAAGGCTTACCGAACCTTTCGCCCTCAAACTTCTCAGGGCAACGGATTCCTTTATCGTAAAACACCCTTCTACAGGTGAAAAGACAGTAATTGCCGGTTATCCCTGGTTCTCAGATTGGGGGCGGGATGCTATGATTTCTCTGCCTGGTCTGGTTTTGATTCCCCGTCGTTTTGAGGATGCTAAATCCATCCTTAGAAACTTTGCCAGTAACTGCAGAAAAGGTCTGATTCCCAACAACTTCCCGGCTTTCGGAGGAGAACCTGCCTATAATACAGTTGATGCATCTCTCTGGTTTATTCATGCCCTGAGCCGTTATTTTGCATATACAGAGGACCTGCTGTTTCTTTCGGATATGTGGGGAACTGTGGAAGATATACTGGATAATTACAGTAAAGGCACGGATTTCGGGATTGGGATGGATTCGGATTACCTTCTCCGTCAGGGATCTCAACTAACATGGATGGATGCTAAAGTCAATAATAATCCGGTGACTCCGAGAGAAGGTAAAGCCTGTGAGATCAATGCACTATGGTATAACGCTCTTGAAACTGCTTCCAGACTTGGAGGCCTCCTGGGCAAAGAAACTTCTTCGTATGAAACTCTTGCAGCAGGGATAGCATCCAATTTTGAAAGAGTTTTCTGGAATCCGGAAACTAACTGTCTCTTTGACCTGGTATGCCAGGATGAGGCGGGAAATGAGATTAAAGATCCTTCAATCCGTCCTAACCAGATTCTCGCAGTCGCGCTTCCTTACACAGTGCTCTCTCCTGAAAAAGAAAAGGCTATTGTGGACAGGGTAAAAAATGATCTGCTTACACCTTTCGGGCTCAGGACACTCTCAATGGACAATTCTTCTTATATAGGGCTCTATCAGGGAGGACCTGAAAATAGAGATTTAGCCTATCACAGCGGAACTGTCTGGCCCTGGCTCCTTGGACCCTACGTTAAAGCCTACAGGAAAGTACATAACTATTCAAAAGAGAGCCTTGAGGATATGCGTACTCTCCTGAAAGGCTTTGATCCCCATCTCGAAACAGCAGGTATAGGTACCATTTCCGAAGTTTTTGATGGTAACTATCCTTACTCCCCGGGTGGTTGCATTGCCCAGGCCTGGAGCGTTGCGGAGATTTTAAGGGCATATGTTGAGGATGTTCTTGGGATCAAGCCGTGAGAACAGAGCTTCTGGTCTTTTAAAGGTCCTTCAAAGGTCCTTCAGAGGTTTTTTTTCAAAAAGGAAACGTTTTGTCCCTTCGCAGGGGCATGAATTTTAATTTACTTTCTTTTTTTAACCTATTTTTTTAACTTACTTTTTTTAACTTACTTTTTAAACTTCCTTTTTTCGGACTCATTTTCTGGGTTTAGTAATTTTCACAATAGCCGTGTCAGTTCTCACAGCACTTTTATCATCCGTTACCTTGAGGGTGGCTGTATAGGTTCCTACAGTGGAGTATATGTGTTCCGGAACCGCACCTAAATCTGTGCTTCCGTCCCCGAAGTTCCATTCATATGAAACGATACTTCCGTCAGAGTCATATGAAGTTGAACCATCAAATGTTACTGCAGTTCCTGTAACTCCGGTATATGGGCCTCCTGATTCAACTACCGGAGGGTTATTTACAGTTGGCTGACCTTGAATATAGTTAAGGGCAGCTGCTGCATTCACGAGTCCGTATCCGTAATACTTGTCCCAGCCAGAAATGCCCAGATCTGTTGCCGTATTTTGCATTGCAGCCCTTACTTCATCGGGTGTGGCATCGGGTTTTGAGGATATCAACAACGCGGCAACACCTGATACGTGGGGAGTCGCCATTGATGTGCCCTGAAAGAGCCAATAACCGAAGTTTGCTGGGTCTTTAGTTGTGGAGTTGAATGTATTCTGAATGATTCCGTCTCCGTACCCGTCGTCCCCGCTCTGGTCTACCCTGATGTCTCCACCTGGTGCTACAATATCAAGGGCATCACCATAATTTGAATAATAAGCACGGTTTCCATCATATCTTGTGGCTCCAACTGCGATGCACTTTTCATAAGCTGCTGGATAGCTGACAAAGCGCGTATTGTCATTTCCTGCAGCAGCAACAATGGTGACTCCATTATTGTAAGCGGTGTCAAGAGCAGCTTTGAGAACTGGATCTACCCGGAGAGCATGATATCCAAGACTCATGCTTATAATATCTGCGCCATGCTCAGTTGCATAGTAAATCCCATCTGCTATTTGCGCAAGAGTTCCGCTGCCTTCCGCATTAAGAACTTTCACAGGCATTATAGAACAGTCGTATGCTACACCTGCGGCCCCTATGCCGTTATTAGTGCTCTGGGCTATAGTTCCTGTAACATGGGTTCCATGCCCATTATCGTCATTTGGATAGGCGTCGTTATTGACAAAGTCGTAACCTGGAACAAAATTGGTATTCACGAAGTCCGGTGCTTTTTTGTATAGGGAGTGGTTTTCGCATGCAACTCCTGTATCAAGTACTGCAACGGTTGCTCCATTTCCTGTAGATGTATCCCATGCAGGTTCAAGGTTAATCCCTCCTCCTACTCCGGTTTCGAAAGCCTTGAAATTCCACTGTAAATCGTAATATTGATCATTGGGCACCATAAATGCGTACATTATGGTATTAGGTACTGCATATTCTACATTGGGATTTTTACTGTAGATTTCTGCCATCTCTTCAACGGTTTTTGTCTTTGGGATTTTCAATATCTTGAATCCTGCATAGGGACTGGTGTAAGTCACCTGCGTCCCGTGCCCGGCATTGATGTTTTTTATCTTTTCTCCGGAGACATCAGGATTGAACTTCACAAGGATTTCCTCAGGTACGTACTTCTGGTCGCTGGCTACGTCGATTGTCTTTCAAATATATCATAAGGTTCGCTGTCCACTGTATTCAGTGCATAAACTGGAATAGTTGACCCTATTAGCAATCCATATATTACCAGTAGGGACACAACCTTGCTTCTAAATTTGAAACTCATCCTTCTCACCCACAAGTCTCAATAAATCATTTTTATGGATTTTTTTTGTTCGAAAATAAAGTGCTAAACTCTGCTTTCTTCCAGAACATTTTAAGTAGAATACAATATATATCTTTGTAAATTTTATGACTTACTTTACATAATTGGATTATTATCATTCTTTGTCAGGGATGAGCATTTATTCCCTGGATCGACTTCAGATTCCCAACTTTTGAAGACGGGTAGAGAATCTTACTAAAATCAATCTGTAAATTAACTTCGCTCTCTGTTTTTCAAAAAAATCAGGTCCTTTTTTCGGGTTACAAAGAATGTAGCAGAAACGTAGATGTATCCTACTTCAATTTTGTAGTTCTTCATTTGCTTCTATTTTTATTGAGTATTTCTTCTATGCGTACTTGTTAACGTCTTCTATGCGTACCTGTTAAGGTCTTCTATGCGTACCTGTTAAGGTTTTTATCCTATTAAATTAATTTTTGTTCTCTAAAATCTCTTCATTCTTAGTAAATCATTCTTAGTAAATATTTTATTAAACTTCCTTTTTTATACTAGTTTGGCAATTTCTCTCACATGATTGACTTTGATACCCTGAAATATGAAAACGGTCTGATTCTTGCCATAGTTCAGGACCGAATCAGCAAGGAAGTCCTGATGTGCGCTTATATGAATAGGGAGGCCCTTGAAAAGACCGTTGAAACCGGAATCGCTCATTTCTGGAGTCGTAGCCGGCAAAAACTATGGAAAAAAGGTGAAACTTCCGGGAATTTGCAAAAAGTTAAGGAAATCAGGATTGATTGCGATATGGACTCTATTCTTCTGCTGGTGGAACAGATCGGAGGAGCCTGTCATATGGGGTACAGATCCTGTTTTTACCGAAATCTTGAAGGAGAGGTTGTAGGAGAAAAGGTCTTTGAGCCTGAGGACGTTTACTGAACCTCAATTATATTTGTCTCAATATCTTAATTGTCTCAATATTGCCTCGATCATGCTTACCGAACTCTAGTATATAGTTTCCTTCCATTTCTTTACATTCTTAAATCATTTTAAGCTTTACTTCTTATATCTTTTTAAGCTTTACTTTTTAGAACCTTTTTAAGCTTTATTTCTCACCAGTCCTGTTTTTTAACTTCGTTCATCTGAAAAAAAGCAGCAGAAGTTTTATTATATACTTTCTGGCTCTATATCCATTTATATGGCTGATGAGAAGCGGATATGGAGAATCGTTCCGGATACCAGTGTGATTATTGATGGGAGACTCTCGTCCCGCGTAAGAAGTGGTGAGTTCAGGGGCGCTGAGATTGTCATTCCCGAAGCTGTGGTCTCGGAACTTGAAGCCCAGGCAAACAGGGGTAGAGAAATAGGTTTTAAAGGTCTTGAAGAGCTTTCGGAACTTCGTAAGCTATCAGATAGAGGGGAGATTCATCTTCAGTTCAGTGGGGTTCAGCCCACTCTTGAGGAAATTAAGCTTTCCAGGGAGGGAAGGGTGGATGCCCTTATCCGGCGTACGGCTCTTGAGGTAGGCGGGCTGTTCGTTAGTGAAGACCGTGTACAGTCTCTGATAGCTAAGGCAAAAGGACTTGAAGTTGAATACATTCATCCCAAAGTTCTGGACCCCTCAGAGTTCGGCCCTCTCAAAATAGAACATTTCTTTACTGATGACACGATGTCCGTGCATCTCAAAAATGCGGTTACTCCAATGGCCAAGAAAGGGCCTGTTGGAAATGTGCGTTATGTGCGGATTCGGGAAGAGCCTGCAACTTCCCAGGAGCTCTCCAGCATTTCAAAAGAACTTATTGAGAGAGCCAGGCTTGACCCTGAGTCTTTCATTGAAATGTCTTCGAATGGGGCTTCGGTCCTGCAGATCAGAAATATGAGGGTTGCAATTGCAAACCCTCCTTTCTCCGATGATATAGAGATAACTGTTGTCAGGCCCACAGTTGTAGTTGACCTTGAACACTACCGCTTGAGCGATAAGCTGAAAGAGCGGATTGTAAGCCAGCGTGGGATCCTTATTGCAGGGCCTCCCGGAGCCGGGAAGTCCACTTTTGCTGCAGGAGTTGCTCGTTATTTGAATGACCATGGGCAGGTAGTCAAGACAATGGAATCTCCAAGGGATCTGCAGGTGCCTCCTGAGATCACTCAGTATTCTCCCCTTAACGGGAGAATGGAGGATACCGCTGATCTCCTGCTCCTTGTCAGGCCGGACTACACTATTTATGACGAAGTACGGAAGACCGGGGATTTTCTGATCTTTGCGGATATGCGCCTCGCAGGAGTCGGGATGATCGGAGTCGTGCATGCAACCAAGGCAGTAGATGCTATTCAGCGCCTTATAGGAAGAGTTGAACTGGGTGTAATCCCACAGGTAGTGGATACTGTAATTTTCATAGATAAAGGAGAGGTTGCAAAGGTCCTGGTGCTCGCTTTTACAGTTAAAGTTCCTTATGGAATGACAGAGCAGGACCTCGCAAGGCCGGTAATCACCATTGCAGATTTCGAAACCGGCAAGGTCGATTATGAGATCTACACCTATGGAGAACAGGTTGTGGTCATGCCAATCGGTTCTTCCCGGGAAAGCCGGAAACCTGCCTGGAAGCTTGCTGAGGAAGAGATAAGGAATGTCATCAGCAGGTATGCAACTGGTCCTGTTGAAGTGGAAGTGACCTCAGACGACAGTGCAATCGTAAAGGTTCATAACGAGGATATGAGAAAAGTTATCGGCAAAGGCGGAAATGTCATCGACAGGATCGAAAATATCCTTGGGCTACATATCGATGTCAGGGAGATGGAAGCCGAAGCTCCGGAAAGCACAAAAGGCCTGAAGCGCGGGGGAGAGCGCAAAACTTTCCCGGGAAAGACCAGGGAACCCTTACCTGAGAAAAGTACTCCTGCATTCCCTGTTCATCCTATCATCGAAAGGACAAAGAAGCACCTTATCCTTGGGGCCATTGAACTTGCAGGAAAGGATGTGGAAATTTTTATCGAAGATGAATATCTCTTCAGTGCAACTGTTAGCCGGCATGGAGATGTAAAACTCAGGATAAACTCGGATCTTGCATCGGAAATCATGGGAGCTCAGGACAGCGGAGATATTGTTGAGATCAGACCTATCTGATCTTCTTATTTTCCTTTCATTACTTATTTTTCGCTTACTTTATTTTTTTCTTTTTTTTCGTCCTCCCCTTTTTCGGAAGAGGCAAATTCCTCATTTTTCACCCGTGAACAAAAAAATTTATATACTGTTTGGGTATGATTTCATATGATAAATTTTATGGGGGTTATGGTTCAATTGAGCAAATCATATCAGGCAGAGCCCGAAATCAGAAACGATTTGCAGGGGAGAATCGAGGTTTTTGACCAGAACATTAGGAGTTTTGAAAAGCGGTTGAGAGCAGTTGAGCGTCGCTTATCCCTTGAAGTGCCTCAGACTTTACAGGCTGGAAAAGCTTTTTCAGGGATGTCTTCAGATTCTTTTCAGGAGATGAACTCTGCGAATCTTGCTGCAGGCTCTTCAGTCCATTCTCAGGGACCTTCTGTCTCTCCTGAAGCTTCTTTTCTCCTTCCCGAAAATTCTTTACTTTCAGATTCTATTCCGTCGCTTACGGGAGAGGATATTTCGAATTTTGCTTTCAATACTGCATTCCCTTCTTCAGAAGGTTCAAACGCTCCTACGATTTTTCTTGATAGCTCTTCGGAGGTTTCAGGAGTTAGTTACAGGGTAAGGGATATCAGTGCTCTTTTTTCCAGTCTTTCGGAAAATCTCCGTTCTCTACAGGCTGCTATATCCAAACTTTCTGATTTTGTGCACAGCAACCTTAAGCCAGAGGTCGAAAGATTGGAGAGTGAAGTCAGGGACATTCAAAGCCTGGAAAACGTGTCAGAAGAATATATGAGGAAATTTGAATCCCGTATTGAAGCCATTGAAAATCGAGACCGTTTTACCCTTGGTTCTATAAAAGTCCCGGTAGAAATCTCGGGAATTACCGGGTCTTCTGTCCTTTTTCTTACAGGATTTCTCGTGTGGTCTGACCGCTGGGATATAATAAGATCTCCTTACTTCTCAACCGGACTTGCCGTAATTATGGCAGGAGCTGTACTTTTAAAATTTTACATGGTTAACCGGAAACAAAAATCGTTAACTAATTGATGACTGAAAAGACGAGCAGGCAATGAATGAGTAACCAGCAGTAAATGGACAGTCAGCAGTAGATAAGAGTCAGCAGTAGATAAAAGTCAGCAGTAGATAAGAGTCAGCAGTAGATAAGAGTCAGCAGTAAGTTTGTATAACCGGTGATGAAGTAATTGGCAGTTAGAAACGGACAATTTACAGTAAGCACTCAATAATGAATAGTTACTAACAACTAATATCTGTCAGATATTCTCTTTAATCATCAATCAGTAATAGTATACGAAAATTCTAAGTATGTGGAATTTAAGAAATAAACCGGATGTTGTAAGCCAGAATACTTTCTTCCTGACTGATGCCATAAACGATATTCCTTATCAGTCTCAAAACATTTTTATATAATTACTTCCTAGATTTATATAGTCAGATATTTTCCGGGGTGGCATCATAATCGAATTAACTAAAGATCTTATTCTTGGCTTTACAGTAGGCATATCTGCAGCTGTTATCCCGGGACCTATGATGTTTGCAACAATCGGGGCATCTTTTCATAAAGGCTGGCGAGCAGGACCTTCGGTATTCATAGGTCACGCGCTTGTAGAACTCGCCTTTTTCGTGCTTATTCTGGTAGGTGCATCATCTTTCCTTGGAAAGTCAGTAGTCTCGTATCTGGCTATAATAGGAGGCTTAATGATGGTGGTTTTCGGGCTTGTGATGATCAAAAAAGCAAAAGAAGCCTCCACAATGGATGTCTCTATTTCAGCCAGCAGCCTGAATCTCTCATCGGGTCCCATATCTTCAGGAATTATGACTTCGGCATTGAACCCTTTCTCAGGCACGGTGTCCGCAGGAATTATAACCTCAGCACTGAATCCTTTTTTTGTTGCATGGTGGTTGACAGCAGGCAGTGCGATCCTCCTTCAGGAGTATCTTACAGGCATCTTTGCAGTAACTGCATTTATTGTCGGACACTGGATAGCAGACCTTGGGTTTCTTGTAGCTGTGTCTTCATCCTTTTCCAGAGGAACGGAAGTAATTTCACAGTCCACACATAAAAAACTGGTATACCTCTGCGGAGGTTTTATGGCATTCTTTGGGCTGTGGTTCATGATTAATAATAATAACATTTTACGATGATTCTCTTTTGACGGAAATGTCGGATATGCATAAATTAAAACATATTAAGAATGTGTATTATAAATTTCTAATAAATCTCTACTAATAAATGAAAACTAAATTCATGAAGGTTTAAAAAAGAAGAGCTGCTTTTGAAGTCCTAACTTTTTGAGGAATTAAATTTTTTAAGGATCGATCCTTTAAAAACTTACTGATACTGAACCCATCAAGAAGGTTTAACGCCTCTTTACCTTTATGAAATACTCTTCATCAAAGTCTCTATATCCGGTTCTCATTACTTTTATTGCAACATACCCTTCGGATTTTCCGGCAGGCAGCCCGGGATTTAAGACTGCTATAGTAGCGTTTCCATTAGAGTTCGTGATGCCTGAATACGCTTTCTTTCTGTCCGGGCTCCAGACAATTACGTTTGCTTCTCCGACCCCGCGGTTATTCCTGTCAAGCACACTTATTTGCAGGCTAAAGTCGGATTCCTCTCCTTCGGAGTTGAGTGAAAATGAGCTTATATTTGCAGATGCATACATAGGTTCAGGAGGAGTAGGCGCGCTGCCGATGGCTGAGAGTATTGCATAAAATCCTATGAAGCCGACAATAGAAAGAACTACGATCCTTATAGGAAGCCCGACAGTTCCTGCTTCATTTTCTTTGAATTTTCCCGGCAGCATATGCGGCTCCGTTTTCCAGGTTTACTCGATAATATGCAATCATCGAGTCTTGATAATCATAACTGCATCCTTTCTCTCATAGTCATAGAAACCGTCTGCCAAGATTTTCAGGTCCATTGTCCCTTCGTTCTGGTTCGGGTCAAGCCTTACCATTGCATTTGCCGGCGTTGTCAGCACAGTAATCCCGTTAATGTCAGTCGTGTTCGAGGCTGCACCTCCGAGTCCCTTAAGGATGACGTTTGCACCTCGTACCGGGCTTCCGTCTTTATCTGTTACTTTTATTACTGCTGATACGGCAAACGGGTTCTCTGCAACAGTAGCACCTACTATTATTGAGTTTCCTTGCTGAAGGCTTCCTACCCCGAGTCCTGTCTTTTCAACAAAGACTGACATTTCCTTTGTAGGAGTCGGTATTATCGTGATAAGTGTTGCAAGAGCAACCATCCCGACAACTAACATAACTACAATATTTATTGGCAGTTCCATTGCTTTTTCGTCGTGTCTGAACAACTGAAGTCCTTTCATATTTCTCCCTCGTTTTAACCCCGTAAGTTAATATCTTAACTGTATAACATTCTATCAATATTCAACCATCCTATTTATAATTTTTCTATTTTTTGGCTAATAAGATTTTATATTAACCAATATTTTTGTATTTATTCCGAAAAACTATATGTTTATATAGCTCTTTTGTGCATAATTCCCTTATTATCGTACAACAGCCTTACTGACTATGAACGAGGGGAAACAGGTTTTTGACTCAAGAATGTTCTGATGAACCAGATGAATCGGACCATAGACGAAATTTTTTGTGTCTTTTCGGACTGCACGACTGGAAACGAAAAAGCGGAGCGCTCTGCTGTCGGCCAACGGTGCTCGAAAAACGTTACGAATGTGTTCGCTGTGGCAGGTACAAGGTGATTTTTGAACAGGAGAAAATGCCCTGTAATCTTTCTGCAGACAGATACTGACCTGAAATTTTTATTTTTATACTTTTCAGGTGTATTTTTCTTAATCTTTCTATTTCTTCATTTCTTCTCAACTTTTCAAATCCTTTGCTCGTAAGCTTAATCTATTTTAACTTTGTTTGTTAGAGCTATGAAAAGAATCGTGATTATCGATTACGGGCTTGGAAATCTCAGGAGTGTTCAAAAAGGGCTTGAACATGTCGGAGCAAGTCCCGCAATCTCCGGGAACCCTGAAGAGATCCTGGCAGCAGATGGCATTATTCTTCCTGGTGTTGGAGCTTTTATAGATGCAATGAAGTGTCTGATCCCTCTCAAAGGAATTATCGCGGAATTTGCAGACTCGGGGAAACCAATGCTCGGGATCTGTCTCGGACAGCAGGTTTTGATGAGTTCCTCCGAGGAAGGCAGGCTGACTAATGGTCTCGATCTTATTCAGGGCAGAGTACTTCGTTTTCCTAAATCTGAACTGAAAGTGCCTCACATGGGCTGGAACAATATCAGGATCAAACAGGATCACCCTCTGTTTAAAGGCATTCCTGACGGTTCTTTCGTGTACTTCGTACATTCTTATTATGTGGACACAGCTGAGGAAAATACCCTTGTGTCATGTGAATATGGGCTGGATTTTTCAGCCTCCGTAGTGAACTCGGAAGGCAATGTTATGGGCACCCAATTCCACCCTGAGAAAAGTGGAGCTACAGGGTTGAAGATTTTGAAAAACTTTGTTGAAATGTGTTGAAATTATGTCTCTGATAAGTGTACTTCGGTTTTTCACTAAACTTTTATTTCTCGTTTTTTCTGTGGTTAAGTTTGAACTCCGGGGTATTCTTCATTAAAATTCAGTCAGAAATTATGCGTGAATTCTAGAACTATCTGTCCTGTATCTTTCAAAGCAGTGACAGAATATGCGAGAGGATGGTTACTATGGATATAGAAGGTTATGCAAAACGGGCTCTCAGGAAAGACCCTTCGAATGAAGTCGGGCTTGAGACACAGCTTGCCTCAAGAATTCTTGAAATAAAGAACATCAACCCCGAAAGGGCTCATGAGATTGCTGCTGCGGTCATTTGTGAAGCAAAAGCGACTCTCCACACGGAAGGGGATGTATTAAACTCGACTCTTTCAGGAGTTTCCATGGGAGAGTTCGGAGTAGGTTCAAGGGGCACAGGGGACTTTTACGTTCATTCCAAGCTTGGGGAGGTCATAGGCAAGACCGGTGCGGTAGTTGACAGTTCCCAGCTTGACGACTCCGGAGTTGTAAAAATAGGGAACGAATACCTGGTGGTTACGATTGATGGCATACATTCCCGCCTCAGCGATTTTCCGTTCCTTTCGGGTTTTCACGTCGCAAGGGCAGCTCTGCGTGATGTATATTCAATGGGTTCCCGCCCTCTTGCAATGCTTTCAGACATCCATGTCGCAGACGATGGGGATGTGGCAAAAATATTCGACCACATTGCAGGAATCACCACAGTTTCAGAGCTTACCGGAATCCCCCTTATTACCGGAAGTACTCTTCGGATAGGCGGGGACATGGTTATAGGTGAACGAATGACAGGAGGCGTCGGCGCTGTTGGTGTTACGTCTTCCCTTACCTCACGCAACCAGACAAAGGCAGGAGACCTTATCCTTATGACTGAAGGTGCAGGCGGAGGTACGGTTTCTACAACTGCACTTTATTACGGGATGCATGACGTTGTGGAAGAGACTATTAACATACGTTTTCTTGAAGCCTGCGAAGCTCTCCTGCAGTCCGGGTTGTACAGGAAAGTCCATTCCATGACCGATGTTACCAATGGCGGAATACGCGGGGACGCACGTGAAATCTCAAAGACTGCATGTGTAAAAATGGTCTTTGAAGAGGAAAAAATGAGAGCCCTTGTAAACTCAAAGGTACTCTCCATGCTTGAGCTTCTTAAAATCGATTACCTCGGTGTATCTCTTGATGCCCTGCTGGTTATTGTTCCCCCTGAATATGCCGATGAGATCCTTGAAACAGTTCGGGCTGCCGGTGTCGAGATTGACATTATAGGTCGTGTAGAAGAAGGAAGCGGGGCTGAAATTATCGTCAATGGAGAGGTCAGAGACTTTTCACCCAGGTTCAGAGAATCTGCCTATACACCTGTCAAAAAGGTTCATGGAGAAGAGAACCCGCGAGATTTCGAGGATATGAGAAATGCAATTGATAGGGCAGCCGAGGAAGCTATTGATAAAAAGCAGAGGGTCCTTGAAAAAATAAAGGGCAAAAAGAAAAGTTAAACTCGGAAACAGAAACCTGGAGCAAAAATCCGGAACTGAAACTTGGAAAAGAGCTTCGGAACGGAAACTTGGAAAAGAGCTTCGGAACAGAAACTCGGAAAAAATTCCTGAAAAAACCCGAAAAAGAACCAATTAAGCCTAATAGTATCTTAAAGTGAGGAAAAAGGAAAAGAAGAAAAGAAAGGAGGCTTATATCTTTCTTTTTACTACGAGCACTTCCATTTCTTTTCCAATAATTTCGACTTCTTCTTCAGCTCCTATTTCCTCTTCGGATCTGGCTTTCCAGTACTCTCCTCTATAGCGGACAAATCCACGTTTTTCAGGTTCTATCGGATCTATGGTTCGAGCAATATCCCCTATAATGGCTCCAATAACAGGTTTCTTCTTCCTCGTTTCGGCGACTTTATATATCGCAAAGACAAGGAAAAGCCCTAAAATGATGGTAGGTGTAACAATTGTCAGGAGTAACGTTCTCCTAAATTCCGGGGTGTAAATATTCTCAGCTCCCAGCGGTACAAGAAAGACACTCCCTATTATCAGACTGATAAGTCCGGCAAGCCCGAATATGCCAAATCCGGGGGATTCAAGTTCAAGGATAAGAAGCCCTACTCCTACCATAATGAGGAAAAATGCTGCTATGTTAATGTTGAACCCTGTGCCTATCAAGCCGAGAACAATTGCAATAATCCCGAATATTTCTGCTCCAGCTCCCGGGTTCGCAATCCCGAAGATGATCCCGTAAAGCCCTATTGTCAGGAGAAGGGAGGAAAGGACCGGGTTTGAAATAAGCTTCAGGAAGGAAAGTGGAAGTGGAGGTGAGTAGATCTCTATTTCTGCATTTGCGGTTTGCAGTCTTCTGTCCTTTACCCTCTCTCCATCAACCTGAGCCAGCAGGTCCGGAATGGAAGATGCCCTATACTCGATTACTCCTTCTTCCAGGGCTTCTTCGTCGTTCAGATTTCTGTTTTTGGTAATTACCTCTTCAGCAAAGGTTTCATTTCTCCCATGTTTTCTTGCAGTTTCAACCGAAAATTTAACGAGGGCATTTATAATTTTCTCATCCTCTACGGGTTTTGTCCCTTCTGCAGACATCTGGACCGGTTGGGCTGATCCTATGACTGTAAAGGGAGCCATTCCAGCAATATCAGTCCCCATAAGGATGAGGGTTCCTGCAGACCAGGCTTTTCCGCTTTCAGGCACATACCCGATCACAGGGATGGTTGCGTTCTCAATTGCCTTTATAATTATTTGAGTCTCTTCCAGCCCTCCACCGGGAGTATCCAGGCTAATCACGAGAGCTTCAAAGTTCCCATTTTCAGCTCTTTCTATTGCGTCAGCTATTAAATTGTCGGAAGCTGGAGTAATAGCTTCGGCTATTTCGAGTACAAGCACTCTATCTTCGGGTGCTGCTCCTGCAGGAGGCGTAAGAGCAGCTGTGAGAGTGATACAGAGAAAAAAAATAAAGAGGGAGCAAAAAGCCCTTCTGGTTTGCATAATCACTGACCCTTTCTCGCCTTTACGTTCTTTTCGGCTTTTAATCTGCCCTTATTGTTCTTTCTTTCCGGATATAGCCTGAGAGAGGGCAGCCACGTTTCCGGCTTCAATAGGCTGAGACTGTGTAACTATGATAAGGTTTCTTTCCCTGGCAATCTCGGCAAGGGTCTGAAGCTCCCTTAGTTTGATAGCAATAGGAAGTCCCTGGTAAAGATTGGCAGCGTCTTTCATCCTTTCACCAGCCTGATACTCTCCTTCAGCAAGAATGATCCTGGCACGTTTTTCCCTTTCGGCTTCAGCCTGTTTTGCGATTGCCCTTTTCATAGTTTCAGGCAGGGCTACATCTCGTATAGTCACTCCTGTAACCTTGATTCCCCAGGGATCAGTATAGGCATCCAGCAATTCCTGAATTTGCTTGTTGATGTTCTCTCTTTCCGAAAGCAGTTCATCAAGTTCCATCTGACCCAGCACATCCCTAAGTGTAGTCTGGGAAAGGGTTGAAGTTGCAAACATATAGTTTTCAACCTGTGTAATTGCAGCCCCTGGCTCTACTACCTTATAGTAAACAACGGCATCCACTTCAACTGTGACATTGTCCTTTGTAATGACTGCCTGCTTCGGGACATCAATTGCAACAACTCTCAGGTCGATTTTTGTGGCTTTATCAATAAAGGGAATGATTAGAAATATCCCCGGCCCTTTTACTCCACTAAGGCGACCAAGTCTGAAAATAACTACACGTTCATATTCATTAACCATTTTTATAGATTGTGAGAGTATTAATATTACAACTATTAATACAGGAAGCAATAATTCACTGATGAAATCAACCATAATTTTATGCCCTCCTATCAATTAATCTTAAAATTGGGCTTAATAATAATTAAGTGTTCTTTATTCGGGAATTGTAATGAAAAATTCCTGCAAAGTAAACAGTCCTAATTTAAAAGTTTTGTATTCTGTCGTCTATATAAAGTATCTGTGAATCTATATAAGTCCTCACTCCGGTTTTTCATAGACCGCGGTTTCCCTGTCTTTCTCTGTCTTTAAGATTTATAATCTCAAAATCGCAGATATCATCTCAAAGCCTGAAGGTTCCGGGACCTGCAGACGCTATGTAAAATAGCATGTTGACAATACTTATATCTTGCATACGGAAGATATTGAACTGAAAGATAGGATCTGCAAGCAGATAACTAATCAGGTAATCGCCGATTTTCCGGGCCGGGTGAAGGTCATACAGTCACTATTATACTGAAAGGCCGACACAGAAAATAATAAATATATGGAGTTCAAAGCAAGATTTTGGACCCCAAAAACTTTGAGAGTAAGAAAACGCAGGTTCGGAAGAACCACTGGTGTTGATATTAATGAGTAAGGAATGTCCAGACTGCCACGGGCGTGGCTATGAGGTTATTTCAACTGAGGTCTGCCCTTTGTGTAAGGGAAAAGGCAAGTCAAAGTCAGTTGATTTCATGAAAATTTCAGAGAAAGAAATTGACAGTTTCTTGAAAAATGGCGCAGCATGTGAGAAATGCAAAGGTAAGGGGAGTATTGAAGTTACCAGATCCTGTGAGGCCTGTGAGGGACTCGGAAAGATCTATACCTGCAAGGTTTGTGGGGCAAGAATTCATGAGTTACAGGACGGAGAAGAAGAGATTTGCAATTCCTGTTCACGTTCCCAGCATGTTTATGCTCTGGATGAATCCTGTGACCTCAAGGATGTGGAAGCAGGAAAACTTTATCACGGCATAGTGAGCAGTATCGCCTCTTTTGGAGTCTTTGTAGACCTGAATCCCCATGTAAGGGGACTTATGCATTCCAGTAATGTTGGGACCCAGCCGGGAGTTAGGGATGCTGTGATTGTCCTGGTCAAGAGTATTAAAGCTGGAGGAAAACTGGATCTTATCCCGCAAACTCTTACAAAGTACGAAACCATTGAACTTGAAAAAGAGCTCCCACTTAAGAATTCCTCCGATATAGATACCAGCATGAAAGGCAGGCTCGTCCGGATCGAAGGAGAAGTTATCCAGGTAAAACAGACCAGCGGGCCTACTATCTTTACCATTGGTGATGAAGGGGGCTTTATTCCCTGTGCGGCTTTTGAGAGTGCCGGGAAGCGGTCTTATCCTCACATTGATGTTGGAATGATTGTATCAATTACCGGGGAAGTGACTCCACGGGATGAGCAGGTCCAGATTGAAGTCATGAGCATGAAACTGCTAACCGGAGAAAAGGAAGCTGCTGTCAAGTCCAGGGTCGAGATGGTAATTGATGAGAAATCCACTCCTGCTGATATTCCTTTCCTGATCGAAAGCGACATTATGGAAAAACTCAAACCCAGAATGCTTCATGTTGCCAAAGAGATCAAAAAGGCAATTTTCCATTCAACACCCATCATCTTAAGACACCATGCAGATGCCGATGGAATCACTTCTGCAATTGCCATTGAGAGGGCAATCCTTCCTCTAATTACGGAAATCGGTGGGACGGATGCGGAGTACTATTTTTATAAGCGGGCTCCTTCAAAGGCTCCTTTCTATGAGCTTGCCGACGTTACGAGAGATATTTCCTTTGCACTTGAAGACTATGCAAGGCACGGGCAAAAAATGCCTCTTGTGATCCTTGTGGATAATGGATCAACCGAAGAAGATGTGCCTTCAATGCGGCAGGCCCAGGTCTATGGCATCGATATGCTTGTCGTTGACCATCACCATCCGGATGACATCGTTGACCAGTATCTTATAGGACATGCAAACCCTGCTCATGTAGGGGGAGACTTCGGGGTTACTGCGGGAATGCTCTGTGCTGAAATCGCCCGCATGATCAATCCCAGCATCAGTGATACGATAAAGCATTTACCTGCTGTTTCGGCAGTAGGAGACCGTTCGGAGGCTCCGGAAGCTGGAAGGTATATCTCCCTTGTTTCGGACCGCTATACTCTTGAAGAATTAAAAGAGATGGCTCTGGCTCTGGATTATGAGCAGTTCTGGCTTAAATTCAGCAGTGGAAAAGGCATTATTGACGATATTCTGGATCTGGGCAACCACACTGTCCATAAAAATCTGGTATCCTTGCTTTGCGAGCAGGCAAACACCATGATAAAAGAACAGCTTGAGACCTGTCTCTTTAATGTCAAGTCCCAGAAATTGGCTAACGGAACCATCATGAATGTGCTGGATGTCGAAAACTATGCCCAGAAGTTCACTTTTCCGCCACCGGGCAAGACTTCCGGAGAGGTGCATGATGTACTCACCAAAAGAAACCCGGGAAAACCTGTGGTCACCCTGGGCTACGGTCCGGACTTTGCTGTCATTCGCTCAAAAGGTGTGCTCATGAACATTCCCAGGATTGTAAGAGAACTCAGGGAAGAGATGAAAGGTGCCGGAGTCAGCGGTGGTGGACATCTTGTTGTAGGAAGCATTAAGTTTGTAGAAGGAATGAGGACCGAAGTGTTATCAAGGCTTGCCGAAAAGATAGCATCTACGGAAGTTGAGTATTAAACAGGCTTTAATAAGCCTTTTTTTCTCCCTCTCTCTTTCTGAATTTCTTTCCGGCTTTTACTCTTTCTTTTTATGGAATCCTCCCGTATGCCGGTTAAAATTTACAGTCCTAGTCTTCGAGGTTGGATGTAGAATTGATAAATTGGAAAGTCAATAGTTACTCTATGTCACATCCCGGATCACGTTCATATCATACCCCATGTCTATAGGAAAAGGGTCATACTTTATTCCGTAAGTCCAAATTCTCCCAGTTGCATTCCCGGCGCCTCTTCTGGACGGATTAAAAAACCCTGTTTTTCATAGAATCGGGCCTTTTCGGGAGCTGCAAACAACCATACTCTCCTGATATTTGATTCCTGACATTTTTTAACTAACCGTGTTAAGATCTCCGTTCCGATTCCCATTCTCTGGCGGTCCGGCAATAATATTATGTCACAAATCAATGCATACAGGATGCCATCTGAAAGCAAACGCCCAACACCTGCAATGTTCTCATCTTGATATGCTGTTGTCCAGTACCAGGTATTCTCAAAAACTCTCTTCAGGTCATTCTCGGAGATTTTCAGAGTTTGCATCCAGCCCGTGCTTGAGAATAATCAGGAATACTCGTGCCAGGTGGGAGGGCTTTCTTTGTATACTGTATTTCTCATCCATTATCTCTGCAGTGTCTTATCCCATGATTGTGTCAAGTTGTGGACCCGGGAGTTATGAATTCGGGAGTTATGATTCGGGAGTTATGAATCTTCACAATCACTTAGAATACGGCTTAACTGGTTTAAACTCTGGTTTGAATAATGATGACAATTATATCTGTTAACGGCCCAGAGATCATTGATTCTGGATCTTTAAAAAAGAGGTTTTTGGGAAAGCCTTATTTTAGAAAAGCTTTCCGTCAGGTAAATTGTTTTCACTTTTTGTCTTCGTTTATCCTATCAATCCACGCGAACTATTCTTACCAGGGACTGGATTGGGACATTGGCGATTGTATCTGCACCTTTTTTGTCCACGAGAACAACTACGACTCTGGGTTTTGCGTCCATTTCCCGCAGCTGCTCAATTACTTCCATGGTTGTCGAGCCTGTCGTGATAACGTCGTCCACAATTACACAGTTCTTGCCTGCAACGCTTCCAAAATTTCTGCTAATGGTCCCTTTCTGGCCTGGCTGGACAACATCCTGTCCTTTACGGGAATGATAGAGGGCAAAGTCTGCTCCAAGCTCGTTTGCCATCATGCTTGCCAGGGGGATGCCGCTGGCTGCAACACCAACTACCACGTCCACCTCAGCATTTGTTTTTTCCAGGGTCTCAAGCACCATGTCGCAAAGTGCAAGCGAGATGTAGTGAAGCCGTGTAGCGCTCTTTCCTATGCTGCTCCAGTTTACAGAGATATCTTTTGGAGCGGGGGCTGCAACGTCTTTTTTTGAACGGGTTAAAAGCCATGTAACAGTTTCTCTTGAAACGTTAAGTTCATCGGCAATCTGGCCGGTTACAAGCCCGTTGTTCTGCAGTTCTACAGCTTTCTGAATCAGATCTTCTATATTCTTCATGCCTCCATTCCCACCTGAAATTTTTTGTCTGGCGGTATTTCCGGCCGATTTTTGCAGCACTTCTTACAGATACTGCCTGGAATTACTGCCTGAAAAATTATAATTCAAGTATATCTTTTCTCAGTTAAAGACATTATTACACTATCAAGCGTTATATCTTTTTCTTCAGCTTTTATGAGACCTTTTTCCCTCAAGCCTTTTTTTTCTCATTTTCTTCATGGGTGATCCGCAAATAGGGCATTCATCCCCTTTCTCAAAGGTTTTTTTACAGCCTGTACACTGCTTTTGCCAGATAATAACATCTCTTATTTTTTTCTGGGCTATTGGTTTAACCTTAATTCCGAGCTGCACGGCAACATTCTGGACTGCATAATCATCTGTGAGCAGTATTGCTCTCTCCCTGTGTTCAAGGGCTTTTGCAAGAATTTCCAGGTCTGTTTTTGAAAGCTCTTCTGAGTCCCGGGTCTGTTCAGCTTTTTCTCGAACCTCTTTTACCATTTCCGGTTCTGGCCATTCAACCCTGAGCCCTCCCTCTTTTGCAAGGTCAAAACGGAGCACGGAGTCCTTGCTTTTTAATTCGTCCACAACTGAAGGGACAGTGATAAGCAGTGAACTATTCACGCTGCAGTTCCCCATTATAAAGACTGCTGAATCTGCTATGTAAGAGGTCATTTTCCTTCTCTTTTCTTTGTTAGTATATAATTCATTGTTTCCCGAGTTGCATAATCCATAGTTCTCTTGGTCGCACCTAGGGATTACAGGAAATCGGAGATTTTCTGGAAAAACAGGAAAATTCGTTGATTATATGTAAAACCTATATTTTTTCATTTTATTCTGCTGTTTTCTGACGTTAGCCGATATTTTTACCGTTATTTTGCAGTTATTCCTGAAAAACATACTACATACTGCATAATTAAAAACATCTATAATGAATCAGAAAGCTTGGAATGTCATCTTCGACTGGTCGAAAAAGATCCCAGGAGTTTAAAATGAGAGATAAAGAAAATGCTAGCAGGAACACTATATATAGCCTTTGGGGAGGAACTGCTGGCAGAACGTCAGGCTGCAAAGGAATTGATTTTTGAATTTAATGCTTTCGTTGGCGATAACACTGTAATTGGTTCTGGAAGTGTAGTGACAAAGGATATTCCGGCCAATGTAGTAGTTGTTGGCAATCCGTGCAGAGTAAAATACAAAATACTGAAAAAGATAAAAGTAATTTCCTGGAAATGCTACGATGAATAAAAAATACTGATACTTACTGGTAGTCCACGAAAGAGCGGAAATAGCGACATGCTGGCAGATGCCTTTATGAAAGGAGCACAGGAAATCGGACATACAGTAAATAAAATTGAAGTGTCAAAACTCAATATTAGTGGATGTAAGGCCTGTGAAACGTGCTGGACAAACGATGGAGCCTGCGTTCAGTGTGACGATATGGCAGAAATTGAGCCACTGCTCAAAAGTGCAGATGTGCTTGTACTGGTTTCCCCCTCTATACTTTTATGGAATTTCGGCACAGTTAGAGACTGTAATAGACAGACTGTGTGCCTACTGTGTGGGCAACTGTATAAAACCGCTTAGAGTAAAGGAATCTGCTTTGATTATGTGCGGGGGGTGCGATGAAAAACGATTTTTCAGCGGTGCCATAGATACTTACAAGCATACGGCAGATTATATGAAATGGGAAGACAGGGGCACCTTAATAGCTACTAACGTATTAGCAATTGGAGATATTTTACAGGGAGATTGGTTAACTAAAGCGCAAACCTTTGGCGCTAGCATTTAAAGAGCTTATTCTTTTTCACACCCGCCTCTTGCGTGGTCAGGTGTGATGTTTATTTTTTGAACTAAAACAGAGTGGTTCGATCCACAGAATAATCGGTTGTGAAGTCAGTATTGAGGGAAGTTAGAGGAAAAAATAGTTCTCAAATATGATATAATAAACAGGTTATGTCTATCATATCATATTTGATCAATTTCACCCAATAACGGGCTTGAACATGGAGGAGTTTATATCTTAAGTAAAGATGAAAATTCTGTATTTAACTATAAGGCGGGAAGTCCCCTTCCTCGACACTTCCGGTTTACCGGAAGTGGCAGGTGGGGGATGAAAGCCGTCAACTTCCACACCTTCTGTTTTTATTGAATCTGACAAATTTCTTCTTCCTTGAAACCATATAGTTCTTGTTGCATWGTCACCCCAATCTGAAGCGAGAACCAAGCTAGGAAGTGGGCAAACAGGATGTGACAACTCCCGAAGGGATCGGGAACAAGGCGGGGAAAGCCGCAAGCCGTTGTGCATCTCAAGCATCATCACACTCATATCTTCCACTTTGATTTTTCTTCACCTGCGGAACGCAGGGTAGAGCCTCTGGACTCGCTCTCATTAGAGAGGGGGATGAAGGAAGAGGATCGCTCAGATATTGTTTTTAGGCTGAGTAGTCTCAAGGAAGCCCCTCCCTCAGACGATCCGGTTTGCCGGATTGGACAGGGAGGAGTAGTTCACTTAGGACAGATTTCCTTGAGTCCGGCTGCGACATCAGAAAGAAGCTCTACAGGTATTCCCATAGTCATCTCTTCATCTGCTATCTCAGTATAAACCCTGCTGCCGCTGCAACCTACTGTAACTCCTATTTTTCCTTCTTTAGCCTGCACCACTCCATCGGAACAGAGGCTCTGTTTGCCCGCGAAACTAACTTCAAGCCTGCCGCCGGTTTTATACATATAAGCCTGGGTGAGTAGCATTATTTGCTTCGGGTTGCAAATGACCAGTACGACATCCGGCATGAATGTGGTCTTTTCAAGGGGTGCATAGAGGACAGCTTCTGTAGAGTCAGGGCTAAGGGTCGGTACCATTTCAATGGTACGCTTTGCAGCATCCTGGGTACTGAACTGCTTCAAGCCTTTATAATAGAATTCTCCGCTGGCTACTTTTGGGGGCAGCGCTCCAAGGCCCATGACACCTGCTCCGCCTTTGCACATCTGGTCCTCCCCCAAAGTGTAAAATTCTTCTCCGGTTCTTCTCACCCGGTCAACAAACTGGCAGTGCCTTATAGCTTCATCCACTTTTTTGATTCCTTCAGGGATTTCCTCTCCCTTTGGGACAAGTTTTACTGCAACTGGAGAAGTCTCGAGTTTAAGGCATTCAACCATTTCCTGTCCGTAGTTGTTGATTTCTTTTAAGTCCATTTTCATCACTCCGGGTATAATATTTATAAAGCCAAGTTGAAAGAAATAGATACGTATTATCTACTATATATTATGTTTGTTAAGTTTTGACTAAATTATACACAACCATATTCAATATAAATATTGTTAAGTTTTGATTCTGAAAGGAACTTTCGCGCAGTACTCCTAATTTTTTGGCGAGTTATGTTATTCTCATTTTCTGCTTTATACAGAAAAAAGGATTTAATTAAGGAGGGTTAATTTAAGGAATCTTCATTCAAGTTTATCAAAAATTATTTCCATTTTCCCCATTCCCCGGGCAAGATTTTTAGAAATCATGCCGTTTTCAAGCCAGCATGCATTCATTACTGCAGCCGGGACGAGGCAGGTGGGAGTGAGGGGGGCTTCAGCCATTTTCTGGGCAAGCATAGTTTCAGGGCCGCCCATAAGGTCTTTCATGCCCATATCAAAATGTGTGCCCCATTTCCTCAGTTTTTCGCAGGTGGTTTTGATATGTATATGGGTGTTTTTACCTTCTTTTGTAGCAATAATTTTTGTTGTATGTCCGCATATGGTATTGAGTGAAATTTCAGTAACCATTGTTTCTCTCCTGTAATCTGCATTGTCGTCTGCAGTCTGAGGGTTCCCAATGAACTATTTAATATGAGATTTCCCTTTTGGCCTGTACCTTAATATTTTCTCCTTTTCTTTTTTATTTAATTCAACATATATATTTTTCTGTGCAGGCTCTTCGCGCCTTTTTTTATTCCGGTAACTTTATAATCTTGGGATGCTATTTTTTCAGCTACAGTTACCTGTATGCAGACACTGCCCAGAACTTAAAGTTTTTGTGGCGGCATGATCGCAAAGTTCTTATACGATTCTATTCGTATTGCTAAGTCCATAGCAAATATGCTAATTAAAGTATTCCTGTTAATACATTAATATATTAGCAGAGCAATTAAGCTACTGACGGGTACGCTTATGCCCTGAAAAGGATCACGAGATCAGGATCACCAGGATTACAGGATATTTACTATTTGGGCCGTTTAAGGTCCCATTAAAAACCAGCTTAAGTAGCACTAAAAATAGTACTAAATACAAATCTTGACCTATATTTCAATACAATAATGAGGTTTTAACAATGAGATGGCAAGGCACCTCCAGAAGAAAAGTTACAGGCGGAAAAGTTATTGCTGCCCGCGGAAAGCGCAAGTTTGAAATGGGCCGCGAATCTGCGGATACCCGCATTAGCGAAGTAAAAAGAAAGAACGTTCATACTATGGGCGGCAACAGGAAAATAAGGCTTCTCCAGTCTAACGTTGCAAACGTGACCAATCCTAAAGACGGAAAGACAGTTACGGCACCAATTGAAACCGTAATTGACAATACTGCCAACAAGCACTATGTCAGGCGTAATATTCTGACAAAAGGTTCCGTTATTAGAACCCCCATGGGCACTGCCAGAGTTACAAGCAGACCCGGGCAGGATGGAGTTGTAAACGCTGTATTAATTGAATAATCGAAGAGAGCCCTGACCCCTCACCGGGGGTTTTGTGCCAACTTCCCTAAACTTTGTGCCGGTGGTCAACATGGACGAAATGATTCGACATATACTGGAAATTCTTGAAAACGATGCCCGAGCAAGTCCGGAAGAAATTGCAGCCCTTACAGGAATGTCTGCACAAGAAGTTTCCCAGACGATCGCAAAGCTTGAAGAAACAGGAGTTATCCGGCACTATAAAACCATAGTGGATTGGGACCTGGTTGGGGAAAACTATGTTTACGCCGTAATTGAGTTGAAGGTCACTCTTGAGCGTAACCAGGGCTATCAGGCAATTGCAGAAAGGATCTATAAATTCCCGGAAGTCAGGTCTGTCAGGCTTCTGTCCGGGAACTACGACATCTCCCTTACCGTTCGAGGGAAGTCAATGAAGGAGGTGGCTTTTTTTGTGGCAGAAAAAATCGCTACCCTTGATCAGGTCCAGAGTACTTCTACTCATTTCGTGCTAAAGACCTATAAAGAAGACGGGGTAATTCTCCATGAACCGGAGTCAATTAAGAGGCTCCCTGTCTCGTTTTAATGCTAAATGCTTAAAACCTGATCCCCTTATCCCGCTTTACATTCTATCCAACTCATACAGTTTTTTATAGAGGTGTTTGCTTGAGACCTCCATGCGATCCTTCAAAATTCGTTGCGGAAGCTGTAAAAAGTATCCCTCCATCAGGAATACGCCGTTTTTTTGATCTGGTTTCCGGACTTGAGGATATAATCTCCCTTGGTGTAGGAGAGCCTGATTTCATCACTCCCTGGCACATCCGTGAGATGTGTATTCATTCTCTCGAAAAAGGGCAGACTTCATATACCTCAAACTACGGACTTCCGGAACTCAGAGACGAACTTACAAGAACCTACTACAGGCGCTATGGTCTGGACTATAACCCTGCATCCGAAATCCTGATTACTACAGGAGTAAGCGAAGGTCTTGATTTAGCCATCAGGGCAGTGGTCAATCCCGGAGATGAGGTAATTGTGGTTCAGCCCTCCTATGTGGCATATGTCCCTTCAGTAATTCTGGCAGGAGGCAAGCCTGTTATTGTTTCCACTCACAGGGACGATGATTTCAGCCTTACTGCAGAAGCCCTGAAACCTGCAATTACCAGCAAGACAAAGGCAATTGTCCTCAATTTCCCTAATAACCCTACAGGCGCAATTATGGAACAGGAAGGGATGGAGGACATTGCGGACCTTGTTGTCGAGAACGATTTATTTGTGATCTCAGACGAGGTTTATGAATGCTTGACTTATGGAGGCAGTCACGTCCCGTTCTCGTCTCTTGAAGGCATGAGGGATCGGACTGTCATGCTGAACGGATTTTCCAAAGCTTATGCGATGACAGGGTTAAGACTCGGTTTTGCCATGGGAGCTCCGGACATTATTCATTCAATGATGATGATCCACCAGTACTCCATGCTCTGTGCTCCCATAACTGCTCAGGTAGGGGCAATTGAAGCCCTTCGCAATGGTAAAGGGGAAATGGAGCGTATGGTCCGGGAATATGACCGACGCAGGCACTTTATCGTAAAAGGCTTTAATAGCATAGGGCTTGAATGCTGCAACCCTAAAGGCGCTTTTTATGCTTTTCCCTATATTGGAAACACGGGCCTTTCATCTTCTGATTTTGCAGAACGTCTCCTGAATGAAAAGAAGGTTGTTACAATACCCGGAGACGTTTTTGGTGAAGCAGGTGAAGGTTTCCTCCGGTGCGCTTATGCAGCTTCTCTCGATGACCTTAGAAAAGCAGTTGAAAGAATGGGAGATTTTGTAGACGGATTAAAACAGTAAATTTGGCCGAATTTTTATTCGGTCTACTCTTATTTTCTCATTTTGTTTTTTATGATTTTTACTTCAATATTTTCTTACTTCTCTTCTCTTGCTTTAGTATTTTTACTCTAATATTTTGCCCTAGCAATTTGCCCTAATATTTTGCCCTAGTAATTTGCCCTAGTAATTTGCCCTAATATTTTGCCCTAGTAATTTGCCCTAATATTTCGCCCTAACTTTTTATTTTTATTTTATTCAACTTTCTTCATCGTCCATTCGCATGACAAGGACGTTTACTTTATCATCCATTTTTTCGATCAGTTCGTTCATCTGATTATACCATTCGTCAACGTTCTTTTTAACCATCTGTTTCATTTCCTGAGGTTCGATGGCTACATATTCGTAATAATAACCTCCACTATCGATGGATCTTGTTTCTCTGTAAACAATTCCACAGGCTATAAGGTTCTGCAGAGAACGATATGCAGTGCTTCTTTCCCTGTTAAGGATCTCTCCTAGTTTTTCTGCTGTCAGGGGACCATGCATAAGCAGAGCCTTGTATGTGTCGATGTCAAGAGACTTCAGGCCGAGTACACATTTTACCATGTCCTCGCATCTGAAGCTTGCTCTGATCATCTCATGAATAGAATTCGCCATAAAACCACTATTTTGAGGACGGTTTGCCCTATTGTTTTAAAATTTATTTTTAGTTCTTTGAGAATGCAGGCCAGCATTTTCAGGCATTGTATAAAGGTGAATTGAGTTTGCTCATGAAATCAAAAACCTGGCTTCAGTTTCCAAATTTGCTTTTAAAAGAATACTCCCCAATTGTGTTAAGTACCGTTATGTGTTATTTAGCTAGCAATATTGGTGAATATATTTATAAACTTATTTATCTCTTTCAAACTCTATTATTTTTATTAGATAACATATGTTAAATGTTCCGTTTTATCTGCCGAATATTTTGTTCTGGCATTTTACTATACTTTTTCTGACAGCTCTTAAAAAAACAATAAATCTAAAGGGATCCAGGTTAGTTAATTATATATATAATTTCCTGACTCAATAAGCTTTGAGGTCTTATGAAGCCCATTATCCCTGAAGATGAACGTTCCGAAGAGCCTCTTGACACCGAGAGAATAATTTACCATCCTGATATGATAAAAGCCAATGACTGGGTTCTCAATGAGTATGAAGCTCCTTTCAGGGAAGTATGTATCTTTGTTCCCTGCGCCAAGAGAAAACCTTACCATGAAAGCCCATCCCATAAAAAATTTGACCGGATTATTTTCGGGATTTTAAATCCGGAGGATGTACACATAGTGACTTTCGGAACCTGCGGGATTGCTCCTAGGGAACTTGATACTCAGTACCCTTTTATGAACTATACTTTCATGATGGGCAAATGCAATGTGACAAAAATCAAAAGAGACTTCATAAAGATAGAGAGCGAAAGGATTGCCGCTTATCTTGAAAAGACAAGGGAAAATTACAGGCACAGGATAGCCTACTGTATCGGGGACTTTCGGACTGCAATGGAAAAAGCCCTGGAAATGGTCGATATAAAAGTGGATATCGTCCCGAAGGAATCTACAATTCAGAGGATGATCCAGCCCGATAAATCCTTCATTTACAACAGCCTCTCATCTAAAGAGTACCTTCAGGACTTTTCCGATGCCATTACTGACGCTTTTGGGCTTCCCAGACGGGAAGTCGGCTTAAAGGAAGACCTTTCTGTGGACGATACGGACTGGTATGTCCTGTAACCGGTTTCAAATTCCGCTTATTTCAATTAAATTTCGCCGGTTCCAATTTTCGCTGCCTATCCTTCAGAACTGCGAAACAAAGGTTCTTGCCTGCCAGAGAGCAATAACTGCAAGGATCAGGATAAGAACCATCCACATTATGTCCGCTGCCGGGATAAAGGAATTAGCCCAGTATGCATTGTATGCTTCTATTGCAGCTGCAGATTGTACCATATTTTTCCTCCTTACTTATACGTACCTTATGCAGGTGTCCTATCTCGGACTCCCTCTTTCTTCCTTATACATATCTTACGCAGGCATCCGATCCACGGACCTTTCCGAAGTCCGTAATCACATATTTGTGCAGCAGGAATCCTTTTTTATAGATCCCTTCTTCATCGACTCTCTGTTCCAGATCCTTTAGCATCCCTCCTGAAGCCAGCTCAATGATATCAAAATTGATGCTGTCCCTGCCGTACGCACTGTTCATATCGTACTCTTTCTGGATCTTTGAAACTATTTCATAGTTCCAGTGTTCTTTTCCATCAAGGAACAGCTCCAGGATCCTGAACTTAATAGGCCGGTTCTTGCCCATTTCACTCACCTCTCAGAGTTTCGATCTCTGTAGCTTCTTCCGTGAACATCACGAAACTCCCTATGATACAGAGCGTTCCTCCTACCAGAATTGTCCACTGGGGGATATCCCCGAAGAACAGGAAAATGAATATAACTGCAAAAAAACCATAGAGGTTCCCTATTCCCTGGCCCCTTCCAACTCCTATCAAAGGGAAGGACTTATACCAGCACACATAACAGAATCCGAATGTGATCCCTGCAAAGATCAGAACCAGAAGCGTAAGCGGTTCGAAGGCTTGAATTGCATAAGAATACATCGGGAAACCGACAATTGCCAGAATCGGCACAATAATTATCCACCAGATTATATTTTCTCCGAGGAAGCGCAGGGTCAGGCCAACATCCGGTTCGGAGATATCAAGCCCTTTGCCTGCGATAGCTCCTTCTATTCCCCAGCCGACTGCAGCCATAAGACCGCCCAGATAACCTATCCAGGGAACTTCACCTGCTGCAAGCTCGGTAGCCAGTCCGCCTCCGAAAATCGTTATTCCTCCAAAAATAATGACAACAATCCCTATCGCTGCCCTTCTTGTGATTTTTTCTCCGTACCAGTAATAAGCAAGTACGGACCCTATAACCGGATAAAGAAGAGCTGCAACAGCTGCAAATGCTCCTCCTATAAATCCCATAGCCATAAAAGATCCAAGAATTGCTATTGGTCCCCCAAAGATCGAGGCAAGGAAAAACCATTTGGAGCAGGGATTGAATTCCTTGAGTGTTCGGGAAAGTTCCCCGAATTTTTGCAGCACTCCGTTCCAGAGCATAAGTGCAAGCATAACAGTGAGTGCATTAAAAGCGGTTATCAAAGCTGCAGTAACTACGAGAGAAACTCCATCTCCATTTGTTTCTGCAATTGCTCCGAACATTTCATCAAAAGGATTCAGCACCCATATTACAGTCCCTGGCAGATACCAGATTCCCCAGAATACAGCACAGAAAAGAGCCCACATATACCCTTTGCTGACTCGTCTCCTGCTTTCCTGCTCTTTCAAAGCTTTCAGGTCCAGGTTAACTCCTCCTTTTTATTTAATTTCCAGGAAGGATAATCAGGGGAGCCAGGTCCATTCTTAAAAAATCCGTTTTAATGTATCCCTCTCTCCCCTGCCTTTCTTTATTTTTAGCGTTTAATGGCTGCTTTTACCTTGTTTACAGCGTCGGTCGCATTTTCCCCATAGACATCTGCCCCTATTTTGTCAGCCCAGTCCTGCGTAACAGGTGCACCCCCTACCATGGTTTTGACCTGGTCGCGCATCCCTGCTTCTTTCAGCTGTTCCTCAATCTGTATCTGGTTGACCATAGTTGTGGTCATGAGGGCGGAAGTGGCAACTATATCAGGCTTAAGTTCCTTTGCCTTTTCAATGAAGGTTTTTATAGCCACATCCCTTCCCAGGTCCACAACTTCAAAACCTGCAATATTGAGCATTGAGGCAACAATATCCTTCCCTATGGAGTGGATATCACCCTCAATTGTCCCTATGACAACTGTTCCGAGCCTTGTGGTTTTGGATTTGCGCCTTTCCATTTCCGGCTGCAGAACTTCGATTCCTGCTTTCATCGCTTCTGCAGCTGCAAGCACATGAGGCAGGAAAAGAGTCCCCTGCTCGAACTGGTCTCCCACGTACTGCATACCTGCCGTGTATCCGTGTTCGATGATTTCCACAGGGTCAACTCCTGCTGCAAGGGATTCGTTTGCAGCTTCCTGTGCCATTTCTTCATCAAACTCGGTAATTGAATTTTTTGCTTTTGCAATAATTTCTTCTTTGCTCGCCATTTTTTACCCCCCTTTCTGTTTAACTCTCCTTAAAGGCCCTGTCAGCCCTGTCCACAATCGCCTGCATGTCCTTGAGAATATCCGCATCTATTGGCGGAACCTCATGGTGCTTCAGAATGTCTGTGACCTTTTCGTTCGCCACGGCTGCAAGATCTTTAGAGCCGGATGCAGCCCAGTCCCCATACATCCTTCTGTCAATAATCATGGGATCGGACGGATAATTCACAAGCAGTCTGGTCTGTTTGAGGGCAAGGAAATTATTTCCTATCCCTACCTTCTGGATGGAATCTACTGCAAGAGTTTCAGTCGAAACCGGTATTCCCTGCATTGCTTTCTTTACCATTTTGATGATGTCGTTGTCAATTACCAGCTGTTCCATTGAGAAAGTCATTCCAAGCTCAAGCATCCCGGCGCCATAAATCGTGTTTGCCCCTGAAAGGGCTGGCAGGAGGCAGGTCATTGTTTTCTCGTGTCCTGCCTGATCATCCGGGATCTTGGCGTCAGCCTAGGTGCCTGCCACATAGGAAGGAAGGCCGTAGAACTGGGCAAGTTTGGCAACTGCAGCACTAATAAGGCCAAGTTCGGGAGATCCTACAGGAGCAGTCCCTTTCTTGAGGTCAAAGGTCGTGGTAGAACTCCCGTACCAGACTTTGGCTCCGGGAACTGTGAGTTGGGCAAGCACAATTCCGGAAAGGACTTCTGCATTGTGGGTCACAAGGGTTCCTGCAAGGTAGACAGGTGAGGACCCACCTGACATTGCCATGCTCAGGACGTTTACAGGCATTCCGAAACGTGCGCCTTTGATGATGACCTGGCAGGCGTTGACACTGAGCTCAAGCGGGCTTGTCGGGCAGAGCAGCATCGAGAAAATCGGCTTTTTCCGGGCTTCTTCTTCATCGCCGCCATAGTAGGCTTTTACAATGTCCCTGTAGTATTCGACATGCTCGCCTACGGGATCGATGTGGTGAAAATGCTTGGCAGTACTTGAAAGCGGGGTAAGGGTCTCGTGGACATCCTGCGCGCCCTTTCCGGCCCAATCCCTGGCAGAGACCGGGAGAGAGAAGTAGTCGATGTTTTCTGCCCAGTCGCAGAGCTTTGCGATGTCTGCAATGTCCTGTTCCACGGAGTCAACGGTTACGTACTTTCCGTCCTGGTACTTGCACATCTTAACGCCAGTACCGAAACAGGTCCAGTGCACTTTACCGCCGGATTCCTGGACAGTATTGTGCTTCTTGTCGCGGCCCCAGAGAACAAACCTCGAAGGTGCGAGCTGGAGGGCTCTTCTTACGAGATATTCGGGGATCTTTACAACATTGGTCTGTTCGTTTACTTCACAGCCATTTTCTTTGAAGATCTGCCTTGCCTCGGGGTCAGAGACCTGAACACCGGGGTCCATCAGGACTTCCATGGTTGCATAATGGATTGCTTTGAGCTCATCTCGCGTGAAAAGGCTCAATTCCACTCCCTGAAGGGAACTAAATCCTGAAACTGCATTATTTTGCGCCATTATCTATCTCCTTTTCCTGAATATTTTTCCGGTTTATTTTACTTCTCACCTTATTCGGGGAAAACCGTTTTATTTTCAGTTCAGGATGCAGAGACTATGAAGAAAGGGGTATTCTTTACATGGAAACTGGAATCATTTCCATGGAAATGGAAACAAAATCAATTGCCAATGGCTTTCAGATTTCTATTTTTTTCCTCTGATTATACAGGCAGTTATGCCAGTAAAATCTGAAAAAATAAAATCCAGTATTTTCTCCCCACTTCCCTAGAGCTTATACGTTTTCCCGTTTTTTATTTTAAGACCAATTATCAATTAACGCCTCTGCTATCGTTTTCACTGAGACTCCGTATAAGTGCCAACCGTTTTTTGATTTCCGAAAAAGTTTTTTGCTTTTTCTCGGTAATCATTCCCTTTTTCTGGATATTTCCCCCTTAGGTTGACTTTTTTATGGCATATTTTATACTATTCTGCTTATTTTATTTTGAATATTTTTCTATATATATTTTCCCGAGAATCCTCTTTGAATTCTCTCTTTTCTTTTCACACTTTTCTCTGCTTCTCTTGCAACCTTTTCTCTGCTCTTTCAGTTCTTTTTGATCCCTGGTCATCTTCCTGTTTGTCTTCTGAAGAGTTCACAGGAGTTTATCTTTATATCGAGCAAGTTCTCGATGTTCATTTTTGCAGCAATACCTTTGGCTGCACCCGGGACTGAGGTGATTACTCCTATGTCTAGTTCTTCACGGAGTTCACGCATAACATGCTCGTCAGCGAGATCCATTGTGTCAACACTGAGCTTCTTTGCCACATACTCTTTTGCTTCTTTTATCCTCATGTTCTTTGAGAATTCCATCCTTGCTACAAGGTCTCCGGCTGCTCTTATTCCGGTCATACCTGAAGCCATTATGTGGGAGATCGGCATACCCAGAGGGTCGCCGACCCCGACCTATATGCCGTCTACGCCGGCAATCTCGACCATTGCCTTGCTTGCCCTGGTAACGGCATCGATTGGGGGAGTCTCAAGCATCGGAATTCCGCCCACACCCATACCCATGTCAACATGGCAGGGAAGGGTTGAGATTTTTACGGCTTCTTTTATGAAAGTTACTGCCCGTGCCAGGTTCCATGGAGAAGTCTTGCTGGTGTTTGTGTTGCATACAGGTCCGAAGACATTTGCGCCTGCTTTTGCGACAAGTGGAGCCTGCTGGTGTGGCCAGAGCCCTGCAAGAGTCACGCTGTCATACTGCAGGTTCCCGTGCATCCCAAGCACCATTTCTCCTGCCATTCCTACTTCGATGTACATGTCAGGGAACTCTTTTCTAAGGGCTTCAACCGCATGCAGGGTCCCGTACATATCAGCGTCGCCTGCTGCAGCTGTTGTATCAAAGTTAATACCATCCGCACCCGAGGCAAAGAGCTTCTGCATAACCCAGACAGTGTCCCTTGTAAGGTGCTCGGCTGCATGTTCCATGGAGTCCCAGGCTTCCTGAATTTTGAAAGCCTTCATCAAGTCACCAGGGTTTTCGAAAGGTCCGTCAGGAGTATAATAAAGCCCCATGTTAGGCATTGCACCGTAGAAGAGCGGGATAACCATATTCTGCTGGCAGACTTCCATTGCCTGGCATTCGTTTGAGACCACAGGTTTTACAGGTTTGTAGCTGTAGTCAATATGCCCGAGTTCCATGGTGTCGGCACCAAAAGCCCTTTCGTGCATCATGCAGCCGACAAGCCGGCTTGA
>NZ_WJBI01000004.1:0-330414 GCF_020804225.1 Methanosarcina sp. DH2 | reverse complement strand
CTGTTACCCTGGTCACCGTCAAGCCTSAGAGTCCCGATATCGTGAGTTACRGGCACTTCCATGCCGTGTTCCACACTGACTGCCTTTCCGGGCATCATAAGGATTTCTGCAAGCTTGTCGACTTCATCGGCACTCAGACCGGAGATCTCACCGAGGTCGGCGGCATTTGCCACACCTGCCTCAAGCTCCTCCATGATCTTTTCTTTCGTAAGGAAGATACGTTTCCCGTCTCCCATTCTCAAAGCATATTCAGTTGCCATATCTTTTCACTTCCCCAGGAGCAGTTCTTTTGCTTTTGCTACAGCTTCACTTGCATTTTCAGCGTAACAGTCAGCCCCGATTTTGTCAGCCCAGGCCTGGGTTGCAGGGGCACCCCCTACCATAACCTTTACTCTCTCCCTCATTCCTTCTTCTTTGAGAAGTTCAATAACTTCTCTCTGCCCCTGCATTGTGGTGGTCATGAGAGCTGAAAGTCCGATCATATTCGCATTGACCTCCTTTGCCTTCTCAACAAAGTTCTTTATAGGAACATCTCTGCCTATGTCGTGGACTTCAAAACCAGCTGACTGAAGCATGGTTGAGACGATAGACTTGCCAATATCGTGCACATCCCCTTCAACGGTCCCGTTTACGATAACCCCAAGTTTCTTTGTCTCAGCCCCTGCAGGCAGATCAGCTTCAAGGATCTTGACTCCGGCAGTCATTGCATCGGCAGCCATCATTACATGCGGCAGGAAAAGTTTTCCCCTTTCAAAAAGAGTCCCTACCTGATTCATGCCGGCAGCAAGCCCTTTGTCAATTATTTCTGCAGGCTCCATCACTTCTTTTGCCTTTTCTACGGCTGCAATCACTCTGTCCTTTTTACAGGAAATTATTGCATCCGAAAGTTCCTGTATCAGTTCTTCTTTGCTTGCCATTCTCAACCCCCATTTTCAAAGTCGTGTAAGAGAACCGGAAAAATACTTCAAACTGAAAGAAATCCCTGTCTCTACTTTTTAAAAAGTAAAAACCTTTTTTAGGGAAAATGAATTTTCGGAAAAATTCAACTTGCTTCTCACTGCAGAAATTCCCGCGGAGAGCTGTGAGGTGTTTGTTTTCCGGGTTGACTCACCCTATTCAATATATTTTAAATAAATATATTAATATCATTCGAAAATTATTAAAATCGGTTTATTTTTTCTAATAATCAAAATTTTCCCATACCGTGGTAACGGGACTAACAGAAAGTTCAGGATATAAAAAAGATATAAAAAAGATATAAAAAAGAAAGTGTTTTTTCCTTAATTTTCAGCCCTGGTTACAGGAAGACACTTCTTCTAGTAGAAAGTAAAAAATCGAGAGTTTAGATAAAACATACCAGTTCTGGATAGAAATGAATTCTGAAAAGCGTCTATGTCTGCTGGATACATGATAGCGTGAGCAGCACGAAGACTGTAATAATTATTAAAGGAATATGATTTGCCTCCAGATAGCTCAGTCGTCCTCAAGCCCCGAGTTCTCTTCGACTGAGAGCATAAGTTCCCCGTAGAGCAGCTTCTCAAGGGTTTCGGCTACGTATTTTCTCTGCTGATATCTCTGGATGTCTTCATGCATCCTTATATCCGAATCTACCTGGACTCTGAGCAGGGCAAAATGAAAAGCTTTTTCATTCTTTATCTGCGCAGTATGAAAGGTTTCCAGCAGGTAAGGAAGTTTTCTGGGGTCTTCAATTACTTCACTTAAAAGCAACATTTCTTCGGGGATATCAATCGTATGCGAACGTATATCCTTTTTTCCGGTAATTAGCTGCAGGTTTCTTTCCGAATACTTTTTATCAAGGATGATTATTTCACCACTCATACCTTCCACCTCCATCTATGTTGTGATCTCTAAGTTTTCCTGATAAACTGCTGTTGATTGGCTGAAAACTCCAGTTTATAGGATGCCGGATTCAGATAAATAAGGGATGAAGGCAAATTTAAGCCAGCATTCCTTTTACTATGATATCTATTGCATCGTCTTCTTCAAGACCGCGGGCCATAAGGGTTTCGACTTCCTTTTTGTCCACGCAGCCGATTGCAGCTTCATGTGTAACCTTGGCAAGAGGGTTGTCTACACGGACAATCGGTACGGCTTCAGCTTTTGCATTACCCTGGATAACTTCCATACAGTCAACATGTCCGCGCGCTCTCGGGGCGTGACCTTCGGTGATTCCTCTGAACATGGATTCTGCGTTATCGGTTATTGCAAGCCGGCTTTTAATTACGCTGCGGGCATTTTCTCCGTTAAGAGAGATCCTTTCGAGAATTTTTATTTTATCGTCCGCTTTTCCGTAGACCTTGGTGACCATCTCGCAGATCGAATCTTTTTCGGCATCAACACTGTAATCGAATTCCAGATACCCAACTCTCCCGGAAATGAGAGAAAAGTTTGTGTAGTAGCTACCTCCTTCTTCTATCTTTATATGGGCTTTCGGGAGCACCTGAATTCCGCCATATGGGCCGTGGAAATGAGTCTCTGTGTATTTCAGAGACGCGTTCTTTCCGATAACCATCTCGGCATCCATTTTATGGATAACTTTTTCAGCATTCGGGAAAGTACAGTGGGCGATAAGTTCTACAGCCGAGTCTTCTTCGGCTACGAAGTCCATTTTGATTTCCTGGATTCCGTCTTTAGGGACAAGCCCGAAGCAAAGGTGGACAGGCAGGGGGATCTTATAACCTTTTTTGATGGTCATTTTGATGTCCACGCCGTATTCGGTCTCTTTCTTCTCAAGCACTATGCCTTCGGTCCCATTTGCGCTGAGAACTTTGTTCCCGCTTACCACAAGGCTTGCGAGCCCATGGTTATGCAGGACTGCAGCATCTCCTCCGGCTGCTGTGTAAGCTGCAGTTATGTCTTCCGTTTCTCTGGAAAGTGCATTTAATGTAATCTGAGCCATTTTTCAGACCACCTTTGGGGGAGATACCCGGTTGTCACAGGGTATGCATCTGTTTTTGAAAAATTCGCTTATCTCCAGGGGGTCTCCGCTCCTGAGGATTACCCCTTCGCACATCAGGGACGCTTTATCCGAGGCAGCTGCAATTTCTTCCCTGTGCGTAATAACGAGCACTGACGAGCCGTTTTCTTTAAGCGTCCGGATCAGGGAGACAATTTCTTTTAAGGAAACAACGTCAATTCCGGAGTCCGGCTCATCAAGGATTGCAAGTTTCGGCTTCATGGTAATGATGGAGGCAAGCTCAATCCGCTTCCTTTCGCCCCCGCTCAATGCCTCGCCTACTTCTCTGGAAAGGTATTTTTCAGGCTTCAGGTCGACTTTTCTGAGGGCTTCCTTTATCTCTTCTTCCGTGATGCCTCCATTGCCTCTTGCCCCGATTGCGAGGTAGTCCCTTACCTTCAGCCCCTCAAAGCGGGCGGGTTCCTGCCAGGCAAGAGTTATGCCTTTTTTTGCACGTTCGGTTATCGAAAGTACTGCAACATCTTCCCCGTTAAAAATGATGCTGCCCTCTTCATGTTCATAACCCTGGAGCCCCATCAGGGTATATGCAAGTGTACTTTTTCCTGCACCGTTTGCGCCGATGATACTGTGGATTTCACGGTCCCCTACCTCAAGGTTGATTCCACGCAGAATTTTCTTCCCATCACGGCTCAATATCAGGTTTTTTAAGGATAGAATATATGACACCTCTAGCAAATTTTAGTTTGAACACTGCAGCAAATCCTTGCAGCGCTGCAGGTCTTTAACGGTATTTACGTTTATTGCTAGTCTGGGATTATCGAGTATCAGATTAAAGTCTTCCTGTTCGTTTCGAATCTGAGAACTGTCAAGGATATTTACTCCCGCGGGCACGATAAGTTTCCCATCCTTGTTAAATACGGTATCCGGCCTGGTTCCTGCTCCCTTGCATACATTGATCGGGACATACACGGAAAGTGCCGGTTTTCCTTCTTCCCTGTATTTCCTGATCACTGACTCAATAAGCTCAGAATCTATAAGGGGCAGGTCTGACATTATAATCATTACCGGACCTGTCGTTTCTGCAGTTTCCACTGCATGTATCATGTCCCCTACATAGTTTCCTCCAAAGGTCCTGATTACCTGAACCTCGCCTTTGTAGCGTTCCTGGATCATGATTTCGGTCTTCGGGGTAACAGGCGAGACCGCTACGAAAACTCTGTCTATATCTTTCGTTGATCTGAGGGTATCTATTACATAGGTAATGAGTGGCTTTCCGAGCAGTTCTACGCAGGGCTTTTCCCCCATTCCAAGTCTCTGCCCGAATCCTCCTGCCATTACAATAGCGTCCATTCTAAACCTCCCAGGTATCCATTTAATGAAAGTTTGAGGGTAACTGCAATGACAATCAGGGCAGTTATCCTTCCAATCTCGTTGGCTGTACCTATTCCGTCGCCGTTTAAGCCTCCAAAGTGGGCATAGCTCCTGTTAAGGAGCACCAGAGCCGAAATGCATGCTGCCAGATACGGAAGCAGTCCTATTAGCCCAAAGGGCAGGAAGCACACAACCGCTCCGAAAATAAATCCTATCAGGAAGTTTTTCCGGGTTGCTCCGTTTATTGTCATTTCCCCCAGGCCAGGATAAGCCTGTTTTTCCGGTCGTGGGAGCGGTTTTCCAAAAGCTGCAATTGTTAACATTGACTGCTTGGCACTGACTTCTGCTATAAACATGGATGCAAATATAAGCAACGGAAGGTTCGAACCGACGACAGTAAAGCCTTCATCCTGTACTGCTCTTATGGAACCGTAAAGGGTGAGCAGTACAAGCATGCCAAAAGCAACTCCTCCTGTCCCGAGGGTTGTGTCTTTTAAGGCTTTAATTTTTTTCTCACGGGACCCATGGGCCATAAAGCCATCTCCCATGTCCGTAACTCCATCGAGGTGGTTAAAGCCTGTAAAGTAATATACAGACCCCATGATAAGGGCTGCAAGGACAGGGCCCGGAAATATCAACTGCCCTACGTATGCAATTGCCCCTATGAGAAGCCCGAGTACGGCTCCCACGACAGGGTAAAAGTATATCTTTTTCATGAGTTCGTCGATCCCTTCCATACTGATCCCTACAGGAATCGTGGACAGGAAGCCAAAACCCGACTTAAATGCAAGTAAGTATGAATTCATTATGTATCGCCTGTTTTTCAGTCTTTTCTTTCAAACTCTGCCATACCTCTTGAATACATATTGGAGGATACCCCTCCTATAAGGCCCCCTATGACATCGTCCATGAAAGGCCCCAGATTTGCAAGGATTCCGGGTTTTAGTTTGTCATACCTGACAAACTCGAATGTCCCTTTAGAGCCGCTGATATAGTTTGCGATGCTGTTGCCCAGAACTTCGTCAGCAATTATGAAACTAAGGTCTTTTTCATAAGAACTTTTGCTGAGGTTCGGAAGGCTTCCGGCTCTACCTTCTCTTTCCAGCAGGACCCCGGAGTAAATCAAAAGGCAGAGATTTGGGTCAGAAAGAGCGAATTTAAGTTCTCTTTTAAACAGGGATTCGGCTTTTTCCCTTGTTTCAAGTCCGGGGTGAGGGACGTACATTTCCAGAGCCGTGTCCGCAAGGTCCTGGACGCTTATGCCTTCTTCTGCCAGGACATCGAGGATATCGATAGTAGCTTTTCCCTCTATTTTTTCAGGCTGCCCTTTTTTCAGGTCCCTTTCCTCAATATCGGATAACTTCATACTGATCACTCCGGGGTTGTTGAAATTATTATGTTAGATTTCCTGAGGTTCTTGGAGTTGTTGGTCTTGAAACTAGATCCTTAAATCAGGAGCTTGGTTTAAGCTTTGTTTTTAAGCTTTTATACCGGTTAACATTCTGGATTTTACGGTGAATTTTACTGCTTCCAGCATTACCTGCCAGATACATTCCGGTTTCTCAGAGTCTCGGCTTCCGCACAAAAGTCCGGATTGTGAACTTGACAGGGATCCTGTAAGTCAATGAGCTCAAATTAATAGGGGAATTGATGAATGTATATCTACAGATTACGGGTAATAAAGGTAGATTCCCACCATCTGGATAACTGCCACAAAAGCAACAAGTGAAAAGCCTGAAGCAATTGCTATTAATTGGGATACCCGTTTTATATCTTTTACTTCGGTAGGGGGGTACGAGATTCCCAGAACATAAGTATCAGGTTTTTCGAGTTTGACTCCCAGGGCTCCCGCAGTAGCAGCCATCGGATAGCCGGAATTGGGGGACGGGGTCTTCATCCCGTCTTCGAACGCAGTCTTTACGCTGTCAAGGGGATTGGTTTTTCTTCCTTTTTTAGGGAATAAGGATATTGTAAAGGCTGCAGCAAGGATAAAAATAACTGAAATCCGGGCAGGAATCCAGTTTAATACATCATCTGACTTTGCTGAAAAATATCCAAGTTCTCTGTAAGGCTCGGTTTTATACCCTACCATCGAGTCAAGGGTACTTATGGCTTTAAATGCGTATGCAGCCACAAGCCCTAATTCCCCGAAAAGTGCGTAATAGAAAATAGGGCTCAGGATACCGTCTACGTAATTTTCGGAGACGGATTCAATAACTGCCGAAGACATCTGAGTTTTTGTCAGTTTGGAGGTGTTCCGGCTGACGTAGATAGGGAGCAGTTCCCTTACTTTTTCCAGCTGGTTTTCTTCAAGGTGTTTGTAAATCTTTCTGGCAGGGCTCAGCAGACAATTTATTGCAAAGGTGGCTTTCAGGAAGTAGGCTTCAATTAAGAGTGCTAAAATGTACGGAATTCCCGGAAGGGCTGCAATATAGAGAATGGAATAGCCCAGTAAAGACGCGAAGAAAACACAGCAAAGAGCCATTGCAGTGCCATAGAGTTTCCTGTGGGTTTTTGGGGCTGCGTTTTTCAAAAAACTGATTAATTTTCCTATCCAGACAACGGGGTGAACAGCAGCAGGGGGTTCTCCGAAAACTATGTCTATAAATGCAGCAAGCAGAAGTACCAGAGCGAGGTGCCCGCTGTCCGGAATAATCATAAGATGGGCTCCATCACTTTTTTCCAGGCTACTTTCACAAGTTTGTCCGTATCTCCTTCCTGCATCAGGCAGTCAAGGATTTGCTGGGCTATTTCTTTCTTATGGACAAGGTGACAGTCAACACAGCTCCATACCCTGCCGCCTCTTGAACTCTGAATCCATTTTCCTCCTGTTTTCTCATTTTCACAGGGGTAAAACGGGCAGAAACAGAAGGTGCAGTTCTGACCTTCAAAATGGCATGGGTAGTATTCGCAGGTCTTTCTGCCCCCTATGCCTTCTTCACTCGCTTTTTCTATTACGTGCTGCAGTTCGTTCTTTGCCTGTTCTCTGCCCCACTCAGTGATAACTTCTCCGATCGCAGCAATGAGCCTGTCGTTTTCTTCTGCGGTCCTTACTGCAACCCTGATGTAGTCTTTTCCAAGGCCATGAAAAGAGATACAGTCCCGAATAAGGACTCCGCGGGCTGCAAGGCGTGCAGCCAGTTCACTTGAGTTGAGTATGAATTTGCTTATATCGACGAAGATAAAGTTTACATTCACTTCTCCGGCTTCAAAACCTCTTATCCTGTTGAGTTTAGCTTTGAGCTTTTCTCCTTCTTCCATAATCATTTCCCTTGCTTTTTTCAGGTAAGGGCTGTCAATCCCGCCTTCTATATTGAGAAGCGCGATTCCGATAGCGTTTGCAATAGCTCCGAGGTTCCAGGACAGCCTGGCTGTGTTCAGGATATCAGCCATACCCGGAGAAGCTATCCCGAAACCCATCCTGATCCCGGGGATTGCAAAATCTTTTGTAAGGGAACGCATGACAAAAATGTAATCGTTATTTGCAGGAAGATCTGCAACACTCTGCGAGGGATCGGAGAGCTCTATGAAAGCTTCATCTACATAAAGAAGAGTCTTATGTTTCCTGCAGCGCTCTGCAAGGGCTTTAAGTTCTTCTCTGCTGCGGAGTTTCCCTGTAGGGTTGTTCGGGTTACAGATAAAAAGGATCTTTGCTTCTTCCAGCATTTCATCAGAAAGCGTGTTCACCTCTTCCTGTGAGGGGTATACCGGTTCTGCTCCCATGACCCGGCACTGCATTTCGTATTCTCCGAAAGTGGGCCAGGGTAAAAGGACTTTATCTCCTTTTTCTATCACAGATTCGACCACAAGCCGGACTATCTCCGTTGATCCGTTACCCGGGATAATATTCTGAGGTGTTACTCCAGGTCCTACAAATCTTGCAGCAGCTTCCCTGAACTCCAGATACCTGTTGTCGGGGTATTCCAGGAGTTTTCCAAAGCTCTCCTCTATAATATTGGTAAAGTTAAGTCCGCTTCCCGGGTAATCAAAAGGGCTTCCCAGCGGGTTAAAGTTTGCACTGAAGTCGAGGATTTCGTTTTCGGGGATCCCGTACATCTCCGAAGTTTCCTGGATTAGCCCTCCATGTCTGCAGGGCTTCAGGGATAGCAAATGCTCCCTTAAAGGTACACTTCTTTGCTCTGACACGTTGATCACAAATATTTAGCGTAAATCATGTATATTAAGTTGTTTATTATATTAGCCGGTGTAAACTTGTCTTTATTTGATTTATGGTTATTTGATTGCGAAAACTCTGCTTTCTGGAATCCATTCTACTTTATTTTACAAGAAAAATATATTATATCTGTTTTTTCTCCTTTTATAGAACCTATTTTTCGGGCTCCTTCTACATAGGTATTTTTGGTCTGTAGAGCGTAAATAACGAAAAAGTAAAATAGCTTGTTTTTAACTACCATCCAGAAAGCTGAAGAGAAGTAGAATAAATCCCGTACAATTTTAGAAATACTGACTCTTTACATGATCTTTATATTCTGTTTATGGAATGTATAGAGTTATTTATCCTAACAGGCGGTTATGTCTTCAGCATAAATCCTCTAAATTCAATATACCAGGTGCATTAAAAAATGACAGTCAACAGGCCAAGAGGGACCCGGGACTTTTTACCCGCAGATACTGCCCGGAGAAGGTACGTGGAAAGCGTTATGCGAAATGTTGTCCGCAACTGGGGCTACAGTGAAATCATTACGCCCACGTTTGAACATCTGGACCTTTTTACCCTTAAGTCCGGAGAAGGAATCATAGGGGAACTTTATAACTTCACGGACAAAGGAGGAAGGAACATGACCCTCAGGCCGGAACTTACGGCTCCTGTCATGCGGATGTATGTAAATGAACTCCAGCCTTTCCCCAAGCCTTTGAAATTGTTCTACTTCGAAAACTGTTTCCGCTACGAACGCCCCCAGAAAGGCCGCTTCAGGGAGTTCTGGCAGTTCGGAGTCGAACTTATAGGGAGTGGAAAATCCGATTCTGATGCCGAGGTTATTGCCCTTGCCGATGCCCTGTTAAAAGCTGTGGGCATACAGGGCGACATGAAGCTTGGAAACCTTGCAGTAATCCGTACGCTTTTAAAGGGGCTTGAACCTGAAATCGTGAGCAAGGCTATGAGGCTTGTGGACAAAAAAGAGTATGCAGGCCTTGAAGCTCTGCTTGAGGAGATAGGGGCAGAAGAGAAGTTGAAGTCCGACCTCTTCCGCCTTATCAAACTGGAAGGCAGGTATACCCTCCCGCAGGCAAAAGAAATAGTCGGAAACATCCCTGAACTTGTAAGCTTTGAAAAGACCCTTAAACTCCTTGACGCATACGGTGTCAATTATTCACTTGACTTCGGAATCGCTCGCGGGCTTGATTATTACACGGGCATGGTCTTTGAGATCTATGCCGAAGGCCTTGGCGCCCAGAAACAGGTATGCGGAGGAGGCTCTTACCAGCTTATCCAGCTTTTTGGGGGCGGAGACGTGCCTTCAACAGGTTTTGGAATAGGTTTTGACAGGATAATGGAAATCTGTCCTCTCTTACCTCCGGAGCTCAAAAGCCTTGTACTGGTTTCAAAACCCGAAACTCATCTGGAAGCCGTAAAAATTGCAAATGAATTAAGGAATTACCTGCCAGTCCAGATAGACCTTATGGAGCGCAACTTCAAAGCCCAGCTCTCGTATGCCAATACTGTCAATGCCGCTTATGTAGTCATTGTAGGAGAAAAAGAGCTCGAGGCGGGGAAACTAACTCTCAGAGATATGGTGTCCGGAGAACAGGAACTTTTAACGCTGGAAGAAGTGATTGGAAAAATTACAGAACAGTAAACCGAAAGGTTTTCTTCTTTCATCCTTTTTTTCTTTCCCTTTTTCTGTTTTTCCTTTTCTCTGTTTCTCCTTTTCTCTTTTTCTGTTTCTCCTTTTTCCAATTTTACGTGCAATTTACCTTCTGTCTGCTTTCTTTTTCTTTTCCTCTTTCTTTCCTTTTCTATTTTTTACTTGCTCTTCCGTTACCCCATTTTTTTCTCTCTTTTTTCTCTTTTCTTTTTAATTTTATATTTCTGTTTCAATTTTTTTCTTTGCTTTTCTCCAATTTTTACTCCAATTTTTGCTTTATCCTTTCCATCTCGGCTATTATTTTATCGATCGCAACCGCCTTTTTTTCATTTGTCTTCAAATGCTTCAATTAAAACAAAAGATAATCTATTTATTATCAGACTGCCTAACTTTTATTGTCTCCAATTCATAACTTTTTTCTGAATCTGGAGTTAAGGGGGTAAATTTACGGCTAGTAAGGCTCAGGTTTTAGCCTGTAAGCTTGGAACTGATGAGTCTGCAGTATGCGGGCTTCCTTTCAGGCTTACAGTTACAGGTACTTTTTTTGCTGTACTTGTGCTGATCTCTTCAGTCTCTCTTTCCGGTTTTCTGGACGGGGTAAAAGAGCAGGAAACTCTGGATGAGGTTGCAAAACTAACAGCTGCTGGCGAACAGCTCTCCATACGCGGAGAAGGGAGTGAGATTATCCTTGAGATAGATTTGCCTCGTGGGGCATATGCAGACTTCGGGACTTTGCCGGGCCGGGAGAAGAACTGGCCTGAGAATGCGGATAATTATTGCATCACTATTGGAGGAAAATCGAAATTTTATCCCGCATATGCTTCCTTCTCGAATCCGGAGCTTAACGGGCCCTTATCGCTTGGTCCGGGCAGGCATAGATTATTCCTTTCAACACAGGTCGATCAGGGATCAGGTAGGCTGTTTGTTCTGATCTCAGAAACCGGAGCTGACCGAAGAACGTGAAGTCAGGAAAGACCTGTATGGTAAAGGAGCTTTCAGGAGACGAATCGGCATGGGCTGACTTTTTGATCTCAAAAGCGGCACTTATTCTTGCCAGTGTAGTCCTCTTTGCAGCCCTTTTTCAACTGGCTGCCGGCTTTAAGGAAGTTGAGGCGCAGGAACAGCTGGATTTTCTTGCAAGGGATTTCAAAACCGCAGTAGACGAAACTGGAGCAGGGAGTTTTTCGGGGGGGACTCAGGAACTTTCCTACCGTTTTGATGAAAATGAAGTCTTTCTAATTTCTCCATTTGGGGAGAATATAGAGGTCTGCGTTTCAGGAGAGTATGTTCATTTGAAGGCCAAATATGATGAAAAAAGTTTCAGTGCTGTAAGGCCGTTTTCCTTCAGGGTACTGCCTTTTGACGAATCCGCACTAAGGGGAAAGCTGCATACGGAATTCGGAACTGACGGTAGGGAAGAATCTCCCCTCAGAGCTGACTTTCTGGAAGTTAATAATTTCCTCCGGGTATCCGGGACTGAAGAAGTGATTTTAACCGTAAATGAAAAGATCTCAATAAAGAAAGAGTTTGTCTATATAAAGGGTAGTGAGGGGGTTTCTGCTTTTGGTTATGTCCTTGTTTATCAATAATTTACTGGCAGCTGTGAGAAAACTTAGAAACAAATCAGGTTCTTCAATCCTCGGAGATGAAAGGGGAGCACTTGAGCCGCACTCCGACCTTGTCGCTACTGCTCTTGCAGTCATAGGTTTTGTTGTCTTTGCAGCCCTCCTGTCCAGGGCATATATGGGATATGAGGACCGCTCTTTTGCCCTTGAGAATTATGAAAGCGCCTCCCTTCTTGCGGGAACTATAGCGGAAGCACCTGACCTTAGGGCCGAAAACCCTGGTAAGCTTTCTGCACCAGCTCTTGATAAGCTTTCAGACCCCTATAGCCGTGATGAGAGAATCACATTTTTTGCACCTTTTTCAGGAAACTATCCGTTTCTGGTCGAAATCAGGACTGGAGATGGACGATGGCAATGGCTAATCGAGCCTGATCTTGTTGAACCTGGCTATCTTATGGGGAAACAGGAGCAAGTTGCAGCTTCAGTGCCGGTTGTAATCGAGTTAAACGCCGCAGAATCGGTCCCAGGAACCCTTACTGTGGTACTTTATAATACACCATGGGTGTAAAACATGATCAATCTGGAGTAAATATCGAAACAGGAGTTAACCGGTCCTGGACAGGTGGACAGGATATCTAATTCACGGTAGGAATGGATAGAGGATGGAAATTGATCAAATGACAGAAATTAGGTGAATAGATGAAGGCTTTTAGAACTTCTCATAGATCTGGAGAGATACAAAGAGTAAATAATACTAATACAAAAATAAAAAGTATAATCATAAAAAGTATAATCATAAAAAGTATAATTATAAAAAGTACAGTCGTAAAATATAGAAAATTAAAGATCTGGGCTGTTAGAGAATCTTCAGGTTACTCTACAGTTTTTGATGCTCTCTTTTTACTTGTGTTAATTTCACTCTCCGGTGTCATTCTTATGCCCTCCCTGCAGGCTGATGAACAATATCTCGCAGCCGGATATGTGTCTTCCTCAGAACTGGATACTTCTCTGCTCGAATCCCTTCTCTCATGTAAACTTGAGAACTTCGAATATGAAATCTCTCCTCTTTCAGCACTTAACGTTTCAGTCCCCGAAAACTCAATTGTGGAAAGTCCTGCTCACACCCTTTTCGGAAAGGAACAGAAACACAGGACATTTGCTGACCTGACCGCCGAATACCTGGCTATCTCCCTTACACTGCCAGTAAACGGCTCGGTTGTTTCGCTCAATCCTCTTGCTGAGGATTATTCCGATCAGGCTTCTGAAACTGTTGCTGTTTATCTGGACCGGAAAATTGCGGGAAGGTTTTCTTATCGTTTTGAAGCCTGCTGGCATCCTGTGGGAGTTTTCCCTATGGAAAGTGAACTTATAATCGGAGAAGAACCTCCTGCAGATTCCATCCGACAGAGTACAAAACTTTCCATGCCTCTTTATGCATGTACACCTTCCAAGGACGTCCTTTTTGCCTGTGTGAATGATTCCATGCTTGAAGCTTCACTTAATGCTTCTGACGAAGAGGCTTCAATGGCACTTTTCCAGGCTTTTAATGCTTCTCTTGATGCAGCAGCTCTTGAAGGAGCAGAGACGGTTGTTGAGCTTCTGTTCCCGTCAGATTATTCTGGATCGGTTTTCGGAGAGGAAGCAGATGAGTCTTTTGAGATCCTGCTTTACGGGGTTTCTGAAAATACGGGTGAGGAAAATTCCTCCTCAACGGAAGACGAATTTAATGCTTATCTCTCAAATCTGCTTGAAACAGGGTTTGTACTCGACCCCGAAATTTATTCTGAAACTGAGTCCAGTGTAGAACTCTCCCTACTTGAAGACCTGCTGGCGGACTATATAAGAGAAGAGATTCGGGCAGAACTTAAAGTTGAATTTTCAGGTGAGATTAACGAGACTGTTTATGCTATACTTGAGGCTGAAGACCTCTCTGAGGCTCAGGCTTTAAGAGATGGAAGGATAGAATCAATTTACAGGCAGATCAATCCCGGAGGGGCACGAATAGTCCTCTACATTTGGAAATCATTTTAAAACCACTTTATATAGTCAAATTCCAGAATTCGACACAAAGTATATATCATATGGTGCGCTCTCTAGTGATGTTTTTACCGAAAAACTTACGCTTTTGCAGGAGTTCCTGGAAAAAGCCACGCAGCAGTTGCTGTGGCGGATTAAAAATCTCCCGATCGATGTGTTGGTCCGTTATAATCGGTAAAGATATAACCTCAACCCGAAGAGCTTTTCTTTCGGGTATCGATCAATTGATATCAGGAGAATCATATATGGCAAAAATGCATACCAAAAGAAAAGGCAAGTCCGCCTCCACCAGGCCTAACAGAACCGAGGCACCTGAGTGGTGCAAGATTGGAGCAGAAGAAGTTACTTCAATTACACTGGACCTCTGGAAACAGGGTGTCTCCACAGCCGAAATCGGAATGGTTTTAAGAGACCGTTATGGAGTCCCTGACGCCAAGCTCATCACAGGCAAGAAGATCACAACAATTCTCAAGGAAAACAACGTTGCTCCTAACATTCCCGAAGACCTTACCAACCTCATTGTTAAGGCTCTGGGACTGAGGAAACACCTTTCTGTTAATAAGAAAGATGTCCACAACAAGCGTTCCCTCAACCTGACAGAATCCAAGATCAGAAGGCTTGTTAAGTACTACAAGCAGGAAAAGGTACTTCCGAGAGATTGGTTCTACAAGCCTGAAACTGCAGAAATGATGATTACCAGATAAACCTGGAAATTACCATTCAAGAAATCTTTCATTAAGGATTGAGTTTGCCTTTCCGGCAAACCTCCTTAGACTTTTTTTAAAACGTAATCCTTCCATTGCCTCTTATTGAGGTATATGCAGAAATACAGTCCAGTACTTTTTGTCCAGTAATTTTTGTCCAGTAATTTTTGTCCAGTACTTTTTGTCCACAGCTATTCTGCTTCTTTCATTACTGCATTATTTTTCTACTTCTTTCATTGCTACATCATTTGCTTGCAACATAGCCTGTATTGCAGTCCCATACCGGGCTTCCCGGAACTACACACCGCATACCTGAAATCTCTCCTATGATAACTGGCAGGCCGTATACCTCTTCGATTACCTGAGGGGTAATTACTTCCACTCCTCCATGGGAGTGAACTTTCCCACCCTTCAGGAGGATAAACCGGTCTGCATACCTGAGAGCCTGGTTGAGGTCATGCATTGTCATCACAGCTGCAATCCTGTGCTGAAGGACTATCTGCCTGATAGTTGCCAGGATTTCAACCTGGTTTTTCAGATCAAGGCTGCTTGTCGGCTCGTCAAGGAGAAGGACTTTTGGTTCCTGGACAAGGGAACGTGCTATTGCTACCTTCTGGAGTTCGCCTCCGCTCATCTCATCGATATAGGACAGGCGCAGGCTTTCCATCGAGAGTAATCTGAAGACCGAATCAACGATCTTGAGGTCATTTTCTGTAATATCCCATTTGATATGGGGACGCCGCCCCAGCAGGACCGCATCAAAAGCAGTCAGTCTTCCGGTTTCAACACGCTGGGGGACATAGCCTATCCGGCGTGCAATCTCCATAGTCCCGAGGCTGGACAGATTTTCCCCGTCTATATGAACCGCTCCCCCTTTAGGATGGAGGATCCTGTTCAGGCACTTTAACAGGGTAGTCTTGCCAACTCCGTTGGGACCCAGGATTGCGACAACTTCTCCTTCATCGATCGAAAAGGCGATCTCATGCAGGATCTTACGGTTACGATATAAAAACTGGAGTTCTTCTACAGAAAGAATCATCGTTTATACCCCCTAAGAAGCAGGTAAATGAAAGTGGGTGCACCCATGAAAGCTGTAAGAACAGATACCGGAAGCACATATGGCGCCACTATAAGCCTGGCTGCGGTATCCGATATCAGAAGAAGGATTGCTCCAAGGAGGGTTGAGCCAGGTATCAGATATCTCTGGTCATCTCCTATTATCCGTCTTACCATGTGCGGACAGATCAGACCTACAAACCCGATCACTCCAAGGAACGAAACTATTACAGCTGAGACGAGGGCTGCAATAATCATGCCGACGGTCCTGATTCTCTCCACATTGACACCCAGGCTTTTTGCGGTCTCATCCCCTGCATCGATTGCATTATAGTTCCAGCGATTGGCAATAAAAAATATTATTGCAAGTAGAACAACCCCTGCCATAATTTCCAGTTCCAGCCAGTTCTTCACTCTTCCGACATCTCCAAAGGTCCAGAAGACAACTGCTGCAAGCTGGGTATCGTCAGCAAAGTACTGCAGGAACATTGTCCCTGCGGTAAAGAGGGACGATAATGCAACGCCTGCGAGCACCATTACCTCGGGCGAGGATCCGCGGACCCTGGAGATGAGCAGGATTATTCCGGTAGCAAGAAGGCAAAAGATGAAGGCTACCATCGTGGTCAGGTAAGGGTTGTTAATGATGACAGCATTTGCAACGGTCGATTGCATCCTTCCTGTCCCGAGAACGATTACCGAGAAGGCAGCCCCGAAAGCTCCGGCGTTTGAGATGCCGAGCGTAAACGGAGACCCGAGTGGATTACGCAGTATTGACTGCATAACCACTCCCGCAACTGAAAGCCCGGCTCCTGCTACTATCGCAGCCAGGGCTTGAGGAAGGCGGATGTTCCAGATAATACTCGATACAGTTTCATCCCATTTGGTAGTGACTTCTTGACCTGATAGTATCTGTATCACCTTACACAGAGGGATTTCTACCGCTCCTACCGAGATCGAGTAGATAAGCATAAAAAATAGGAACAGGAGCCCCCCCATAATCCAGAAGTATTTTCTTCGCACGTACACGAGGTAATCTTCGGGAACTGCTCCATCGGCAAAATGCACTTATTTATACCCTCCGTGTTATTGTAGGATCTGCTTGAATCCCAGGTTATTGTACTGTCCGTTCAGGTCGGAGAACACAGGCTTGCCAACGAAGAAGGTGTAAATCTCGTCGGCTTTGGCTTCAGGGTCTATATCCTCAAACCTGTCCGGATAGAGTACCTTTCCTACGAAGTAAGCGTTTGCAAGCACTGACTCATAGTTGGTGTTATAGAAGTTGTAGGGAATCACTCCGTAAACCTTTCCATCCTTTACAGCTGAAAGCCCTTTGAGTGACGGATCGGTTTTGAGTTCTCCAATGGCTCCTTCGTTGCCCAGCTGGATAGTTCCTATGTCGACAAAGATATATTCGGGATCCCAGTCCACAAGCGCCTCTTTGGCAATGTCCGCATGGTCTGTGCCCATTCCGACTGCAACGTTATTTGCATTTACCCAGAGGAATGGCGGATAAGCCGGTTCTGTGGAAATTATTCCATGAGCTCCTGCACTGCTCACCCCTCCAACATAAACAGCCTTTCTTTCGGATTCCGGAATGTCTGCAGTCCTGCTTTCGAGGTCATCCATCGTAGCTTCGATATAGGCAATTATCTCTTCTGCCCTTTCCTGTTTGCCAGTAACTTCTCCCATTATTCGGAGTGAGCTGTACATTTCGGTTTTCTGCTCCTCATTCTTCAAAGACCCGGCAGGGAATGAAACAACCGAGATGCCGGATTTTTGCTGGAGAGTGTCGGCTTCAGTGGCACTTGTTGCCGGGGGCTGGCCAGTTGTGCCAGCTTTCAGGACAACCTGAGGGCTGATACCAATAATTTTTTCGGGGTCATCTTTGCCCCTGAACTCCCCTATCAGGGGGTAATCCTTAAGCTGCGGGTTTGCAAGGGCATAAGGCCTGCCTTCAATTTCCGCTTCCTTCTTTTCCAGGCTGTCAACTCCAACTACGAGGTCCTGGGCCTGCAGGTATACGAGGTAACGCAGGGATCCTGCCCCTGAGCAGACGACACTTTCAATATCCTCAGGTATGGAAACACTTCTACCGAACCCATCAGTGATTGTGATTTCGGCAGACTCGGTTAACTCATCGGTTCCTGTGGCGGTTCCAGCAGCCTCCGCCGGGGACGCACCCTCTTCGTCCTCAACAGGAGTGGGTTCTCCTGTGCACCCTGAGGTTGCAATCAGGGCAATAATGAGTATTCCTATAAAAATGATTTTTTTTAATTTAACACCGAAGATTGCTTTCATGTTACTTTCCTCTAATTTACTAGAGAAAGAGTATTACATAAAGTTAACTAATTTTTCCGGTTAATTCTTATATGTCGGTAATTTTTCCAAAAATTGGTGTGATTTATTGTCATTATCCATTTGACCGGTAATAATTATCACAATGCGTACGAACATGTTATGAATCACTACCTCTCATTTATGGTACTATGGTGTACCTGTAAGCATTGACTTTTGACAGACTTCGTTCTGTCCTGCTGCAGATGAGACATTTTTCACATAACTGTTAGTAAACAGTTAATTTCGGAATGATGAACCTCTCGATATAGAAGTTCTAAGAGTAGAATAAGGGCAGAACAGAGAAAAATTCAGGTCAAAACGGTTACAGTAGGAAAGTCAAAACGATTACAATAGAAATCCAGACTAAAAAAGGATCTGAAGGAAAATACCTGAATTTCAGTATTCAGGCTCCAGCCCTTCAATCTGAGAAAAAGCTTTTTCCACCTTTACTCCTTCTTCCACACGCTTCTTTTTTGCCTTTTCGTAATGGATTGCCTGAAATGCCACATTATAGAGTTTTTCCAGCTCATGGGCTGATTCCAGGGTAAGGAGTGAAAAGATCTGCGGGTACGAATGAGGGTGTGAAATCCTACACCCTTATTGAGTATAAATCCTGAAACAATGGACTTTCAGAGGCTGGATTTAGCAGACCCTTTTATCTGGGGACTCCATTTATTTTTGTTCCATTTTTTTATATTCTTATTTCGTATCTTTGTAATTTTTATTTATCAATTCCTATATATTTTTTCGGTGTTTTTTAAACTTTTGGCAGAAAAATGAAACCTATTATAAATATAATTGTACTCACAAGTGTAAAAAATTTTTAATATTAACTATTCAAGATGAAAAAATTTTAATTAAAAAAGGAAGAGAGTAATGTTTATTTATAATAAATCTCAAAACTTCTTGAAGATTTCTTAATAAATCTCGAACAAAGATATTAACCCAATAAGGTGCAGAAACCACGAAATAACGGGCACTTCCGTTGTTATAAAGCACCCGGTGAGTTTAATGTAAGCATTTACGTCCGAAACTATAGTTTCAGTTATCGGAGTTGACTATTTCCAGGCTAATATCTATCCATCTTGATTTATGGATAAGGGAGCCCATTGATATTATATCCACTTCTGTTTTTGCATAATCTTCAAGGTTTGCGGGGGAAATCCCTCCCGATGCTTCCACAAGGACTGATTTCCTGAGCCCTTTTTCTTCAAGTATAGAGAGAGCCTCTTTGATTGCTTCAGGCTGCATATTGTCAAGCATGATAATGTCGGCTCCCAGTTCTGCAGCGAAGACCGCGTCTTTTGCAGACTCGACTTCAACCTCTATTTTCCGAGTAAAACTGGTTTTTTTGGCTGCTTTGATTGCAGCTTCTATTCCCATAAGTTTTACATGGTTATCTTTAATCATAACCGCATCCGATAGGTTAAATCTGTGAGTATCTCCCCCCCCTGCAGCAACAGCCAGCTTTTCGAACTTCCTTATTCCTGGGGTGGTCTTCCTTGTACACGCTATCCTTGTGCTTTCGGAGTGTTCTCTTACGATATCCACGCAGCCCCTGGTCAGGGTTGCAATCCCGCTAAGGTGCCCGAGAAAGTTAAGGCTAAGGCGCTCTGCCCTGAGAATGGACACCGATCCTCCCTTAAGCCTGAAAATTAGATCTCCTTTGCTGAGGTGGTCTCCATCTTTAAGATCGGTTTCTGCTTGAATTCCAAAATAACAAAATATTGATGCCGCCTCATTGAGTCCGGCAACCGTACAATCTTCTTTCGTGAAAATGATGGCTTCAGCAGGTCTGTCCGGAACAATGGTACACGAAACATCATCGTACCCCAGGTCTTCTTCTACGAAGCTTTCTACTTCTCTGATAAGCATGATTTTTACCCTGATACTTAATGCTGCCCGGATTTATAAGAGGTGCGGGCATTTTTTCCTTCAATTTCTCTTTATTCCGTTTTTATTTTATTGTTTGTAATTTGCCTTTATCCTGAGCAAGGTACTGAGAACAGGCACAGGAAAGACAAAGAGAATATAAGAAAATATAAGAAAATACAAAGAAAAGACAAAAAAGACAAAGTAAGGTAGAAATGTGCAAAGGATTTTAAGACAACAAAAAAGACAAAGTAAGGTAGAAATGTGCAGAGGATTTTAAGACAAAAACAAAAGCCGTGCAACAGAAGATTTAAAGAGATGGAACAGAATACAATAATCCCGTTCTCGGATTTCCTTTATGCCGGGTATATAAAAAAAATTATAATGCAAGCAATTATAACGGATGGAAAATACCAGCTAAAACAACTCAAACTACTGATTAAATCGATTAAAACTTACTGATTATTATCAGGAGCCTGGAATACTGAAAATAGGAATTATTGGTTGCGGATTTATTGGCGGACAGATTTGCAGGGCAATTGATAACGGGGAGATTAATGCAGAGCTGTATTCTCTCTGTGACTCTTCGGAGAGCAAGGTTCTTGAACTTGCAGCTTCCCTGAAAACATGCAGTCCTGCGTATATGAAGATTGAAGAACTCATACGCAGTGTGGACCTTGTCATAGAAAGCGCCTCCCAGAATGCTGTCAGGTTTATTGTACCCCAGGCCCTTCAGGCAGGATGTGATGTGATGGTCCTAAGTGTGGGCGCCCTTGCAGATAAGGAGCTGAGGGAAACTCTTTTCGGGCTTGCAAAGCAGCACAATTGCAAACTTTACTTTCCTTCGGGCGCAGTTGTCGGCATCGATGGGTTAAATTCAGCACATGCAGCCGGGATTTCTTCTGTCACCCTGACTACCAGGAAACCTCCTTCAGGACTCATGGGAGCTCCTTATGTTGTGAAACATGGCATAGAACTTGAAAAACTCGAAAGAGCAACCGTACTTTTTGAAGGGCCTGCGTCGGAAGCCGTAAAAGCTTTTCCTGCAAATGTTAACGTGGCAGCCACTATAAGCCTTGCAGGCATAGGTTTTGAGCGGACGGCGGTAAGAGTCATAGCTGACCCCTCTCTTTCCAGAAATGTGCATGAAATCACTGTAGAAGGAGAGTTCGGAAAGTTCTGCACAAAAGTGGAAAACCTCCCTTCTCCTGAGAACCCTAAAACAAGTTATCTTGCAGCCCTTTCTGCAGTTTCTACCCTGAAAAAAATTCTCAATCCTGTCCAGGTCGGGACCTGAATTCTTCCAGGTCGGACCTTGAGGACTGAACCTGAATTTTCAGTATTCGGATATTTGAATTTAGATTTCCGGATTGAAGGCAGGCCGGGTTCACAAACATTATATAGTCCGAAGGAGTTAAGCACGTAAATCCTATGGAGAAGGTGACATGTATGCGAAAAAGCGCCTTATGGATATAATTTTTCCTTATTGCACTCCTTTCTGTGCTTAACATGTCCTTTTGCCAGATTGCCCTTAATTAAGAACTCAGCCAGACCAGATAACTTTAGCCTTACTTTATATTCCATATTCATATTTTTCTCTCAAATATTTTTGGTGGTCCCATGCAACAAGCAGACCTTATAAAAAGGATCCAAGAATTGAAGTTAAAACGAAACGCAGTAATTCTCTCTCACTACTACTCCCGTCCCGAAATCCAGGACATTGCGGATTTTGTAGGGGATTCCCTTGCCCTGAGTCAGGAAGCTGTCCGCCAGAGCGCGGATGTTATCGTATTTTGCGGCGTCCATTTTATGGGGGAGAGCGCTGCAATTCTTTCTCCGACAAAGACGGTCCTGTTGCCGGAAATCGATGCCACCTGCCCTATGGCAGATATGGTGGATGTGGAAGGCCTTAAACAACTGAAAGAAAAGCACCCCGATGCTCCGGTTGTCTCCTATGTAAACAGTTCGGCTGCGATCAAGGCAGAATCCTATATCTGCTGTACCTCTGCCAACGCTGTAGAAGTGGTAAACTCCCTGGAGGCCGAAGAGGTTATCTTTGTGCCTGACAAGAACCTGGCAGCCTACGTTGCTGCCCGGACCGATAAAAAAATCATTCCCTGGGAAGGGCACTGCCCTACGCATCACCTGGTCTTGAAGGAAGATGTCCTGAGAATGAAGGAAAAACATCCTCAGGCTAAATTTATAGCCCATCCTGAGTGCCGCCCTGAGGTCCTTGAACTTGCAGATCATGTGGCAAGCACACGAGGTATGATCGTGTACGCGAAAAACTCGCCTGCACAGGAATTTATTATCGGTACTGAATGTGGGCTTATTCACGGGCTCCTTAAAGAAGCTCCTGAAAAAACATATTACTGCATATCTGAATTTGCCTGTTGCCCGAGCATGAAGATGGTCAACCTTGAAAAGGTCCTGGCTTCCCTTGAAAAGATGCAGTACGTGGTGACTGTCCCTGAAGACATGCGGGTCAGGGCAAAAGAAGCCCTTGACCGGATGCTTGCGGTAAAAGTAAAATAACCCTTTGAATAATTTTTCCGTTGCGGTTTGCCATGCCCCATTTCTGCTGGGGGCAGTCTGCTTTATTCTTTATTTATTCTTTATTTATTTTTTGAGAGCTTACTGAAAAAAGAATTTGGAGTAAGTGAGGTAAGGAGCCTCACATACTTTCATTCTAGACTTGAACTTTTTATATTTTTTTCTTTAACACAGCATATCCTACAAGAAGCGCAAATAACGGCAGAGAAAATGCAATAAGTATTTTAGCTGCCTTCATAGGCTTTTCGTCTATGCCGTTTTGTCCTGACAGGCTTCTCAGAGTTTTCTGTAATTGAGTTTCTTCTTTGTCTTTATCCTCTGCAGAGTATTCCGTTATCGCAAAAAAGGAATAACCAGGCGTTTTTGATTTGAAATATATGTAATTCTCATCTTCTCCAATCTTCTCAGTATCAAGAGGCTTCCAGCCTTTATTATACCATTGAAGGGTTACCAGGGACTCACTGACATTATTGTTTTCAATCCATTTTTTTTCGACTCTGAATCCTACTAGTCCATTTTTAAGGGAAGTAGGAAGTCCTGCTGCATTTTCCCCTACCCAAATATTCACATGTTTGTATATTCTGCCAGCAGGCAGTTTTGGAACAAGAGCAGATTTGTTATTAAGTACTTCTACAATTGCTGTTGTTTTTCTGAACGTCCTTTTTGAGTCGTATTCAATATGTGTTATGCACGTAACATTTTCCGGAAAATCATATCTTATATGATAACCACTTATCACGTTTCTGGTAGCAAGCTCCTTAATCTCTATATTGGTGGCCGGTTCTGTGGAAACACCGCTTCCTATGCTACTGGAACCAGAACTTGAACCTGAGCCTGAACTTGAATTAGAACTCGAACTGGAGCTTGAATTGGGACTCGAACTGGAGCTTGAACTGGATTCTGAACCGGAATTAGAATTAGAACTGGAGCTTGAACTGGATTTGGAGCCGGAATTAGAATTTGAGCTGGAACCGGAGCTCCCACCGTCTTCACTTATTCCTGTATCCGGATCTCCTGAATCTGAGTCTTCCGAATCTGAATCTCCTTGATCTGAATCTCCCGAATCTGAATCTCCCTGATCTGAATCTCCCGAATCTGAATCTCCCTGATCTGAATCTCCCTGATCTGAATCTCCCGAATCTGAATCTCCCTGATCTGAATCTCCCGAATCTGAATCTCCCGAATCTGAGTCTCCCTGATCTGAATCTCCCGAATCTGAGTCTCCCGAATCTGAGTCTCCTGAATCTGAGTCTCCCGAATCTGAGTCTCCTGAATCTGAGTCTCCCTGATCTGAGTCTCCCTGATCTGAGTCTCCTGAATCTGAGTCTCCCTGATCTGAGTCACCCTGATCTGAGTCACCCTGATCTGAGTCTCCCTGATCTGAGTCTCCCTGATCTGAGTCTCCCTGATCTGAGTCTCCCTGATCTGAGTCTCCTGAATCTGAGTCTCCCGAATCTGAATCTCCCTGATCTGAGTCTCCCGCATCCGAACTTCCGCTATCTCCTACTGTTTCATCTGCAGCAGACGCCATGCCGGGAGTCATTCCAGGGATTATTAGCATTACCAGCAATACATAAATTAAAGAACTTAAAAAATGGGCTTTCATTTTTTAGGCCTCCGGCCACACAGACGTAAGCAAAAATCTTTGGTACGCAGTAAGTCATTGACAATTTATTATATTATTCATATAAACAAAATTTAGAGCCTTATTATGAGTAGATTTTTCCAATAAACTGCCGTCTAAATCATATATTTGCTCAAATAAAGTAACTCTTGACATCATTAAAACAGAAGCATATGATAATCCGTTTATACTGGATTATATTGGGGTATGGATTTCCAAATTTCGGGAAGTTGACTATACAGGTCTTTTTATGCTCTTACCTTCTTCCGGGCACCGGGAACCACTTTCTCCTTAATAAATCTGGTGGATTTTTTCTCCAGTTTTAAATTGTCTTAATCAGGCAAGGGGATTATGCCCTTATGCAGTACTACAATCTGACAGCCGGTTCGAATCTCAAATCTTTCCTGCACAGGCGGAGTTTTTTCATGTAAACGCTCAAATCTTGTTTTGATTGGTATTTCTTCCTTAGCAAGTTCTGTTCCACTTTAACTTTCACAGGGGGTGGATCAATGACTCGAGTCAATGCCTTATCTGAAGGGCCTCAGAGGAACCGTAAATAAAGCGCTGATTCGAAATATACACCTCTTCATCTCTTATGGAGAACCAGAAAGCTACTCCAGAACAGGGCTTCCTGTGGTTTGCAGTAAAAATCAGCAGGTAATTTTTACATAATCGTTAGATACATTTCTGGAAAAATTTTAATACTTTATAATGCTGCTTTCTTCTGATGTCTGCCGGAGTACGAACATACCTGGAGCTTATGAGGTACGGAAACTGCCTGATGGCAGGTTTTGCAGCTATAATCGGAACCTTGATAGCCTTTAATATCCTGACCTCCTACTCTTTGAGTTCAAATAATGTAGGATCTTTTCCTTTCCTTGATGCAGGTCTGGTGTTTCTGGCAGTATTCATGGTTTCAGGTGCGGGAAATGCTATCAATGACTATTATGACATAAGGATAGATTCTATCAACCGTCCTGAAAGGCCCATCCCATCCGGACGGGTAAAGGCAAAAGAAGCTTTTTATTTTTCTTACCTCCTGTTTGCCCTTGGTACCCTGCTGGCTTTCTCCATAAATTCGGTCTGCGGGTCAATTGCCCTTTTTAATTCCCTGCTGTTGATTCTGTATGCAAAAACCCTTAAAGGTACGCCCCTTTTAGGAAACCTGAGCATAGGTTATCTTACCGGCTCTGTCTTTTTGTTCGGAGCTTCGGTTTTCGGGCTTGAAGGCATTGAAGTCCTTTCCGTGCTTTTCCTGCTTGCAGCTCTTGCCATAACAGCCCGGGAAATCGTAAAAGATATTGAGGATATGGAAGGGGACAGGTTGGAGGGAGCGGACACACTGCCCCTCAGGATCGGGGCGAAGAATGCAGGGAATCTCGCGGTGCTTATAGGGCTCCTTGCCGTACTTTTAAGCCCTCTCCCTTACTTCCTGTCCATTCTAGGACTTCGCTACCTTTACCTTGTTTTTCTGGCAGACCTCGGGTTTATTGCAGCTATTCACCAGCTGTTTGTGCGGAATAACCCGACAAAGTCCTCTAAAATGTTTAAAATAGCTATGTTTTTTGCTCTGATAGCTTTCATTGCCGGGGTGTGAACTTTACATAAATATATCAAAAATGTGCCCGAGCCTGCCCGAATCTGCCCGAATCTGCCCGAACCTGCATGCGTGTTTGCATTAGTAATTAAGGATTACAACCTAATTTTGCCGGCTACTCCGAGGGAGAGATCTGCAGAGTCTCGACTCTCATATTTTAATGGTCGAGCCAGCTGGCAGATAGGTCTTTATCAGGAATGAGAACCTTGGCAAGGATTGCGGGTCCCAGTAAATAAATTAGAATTAAACAGATAATTAAATAATCAATTAATTAATTAGTTAAATAAATAAATAAGTACATAAATAAATAAATAAATAAATAAATAAGTAATTAAATAATTAAATATATAAATTAGCAGATAGGTTTCTTTCCTGCTACAAGTTCCATTGAAAATGAATGGATATTTTCAAGTTCTTTTTCTATAACTTCTGCAGCCTCTTTTTCTACATCTCCTGCTGCACCTTTCTTCATAATCAGTTGGGCAGTTGCAATCTGAGGCTGGTCAATCGGGGTTCCTATTTCGCTCAGTAACCAGACATACACTTCGGAGACATCAGGAACTTGCCTGTAAATCTCTGCTGCGATCCTGTGAGAGAGGAGATTGTATATCTTTCCGATATGGCTTACAGGGTTTTTTCCTGCTGCAGCTTCACTGCTGACAGGGCGGTTTAAGGGGATTATTCCATTTACGCGGTTTCCGCGCCCCACCTCTCCGCAGTCGGCATCTTCTGCGGATGTGCCGGTAACTGTTGTGTAGATTCCTTCCATTCCCCTGCCCGGCATATCCAGGGTATTAAGGGATGCAGTGGGTCTTACACACATGCAGGCTTCAAACTCTGCTCTCTCTTTTTCTGCAAATCCGGCAGTAAACTCTTCTATCCGGTCATGAAGTTCTATCTTCTTTTTGAAATAATCCTCCTCAGACTCAACAAATTTGTCCACTAAAGGTGCGGCAACCGTGAGGTGAACATCTTCTTTGTGCCTGAGTCCCATGACCTTTATATCTTCACCGGACTCGGGATACTCTTTCTTGAACCTCTTTGAGTTAAGGTAGCGTTCAGTCTCGAGTACCAGCCTTTCGGTAGGACTCAGGGGCGCATATCCGACTGCTGCGGATGTATCGTTTGCCCCGAGTACCTTTCCTCCTCTGTTAAAGATATCCGTAAGTTCCGCAGAGCCTCTTTTGAGTTCCACCTGGTAAATCACGCTTTCAGAGTCCACAAAACGGAGTTTCTCCGAAAACCATTCTTTTGCCGTATCAACTGCAAGACCGGAAACATCGATTTCAACTCCCTCGTATTCGAAGGTCGCCCTATCTCCAATTATCAACCGCATAGGGCTTACAACCCTTCCTCCTTTGAACTTCCCTTCCACCTGTCCTGCAACAAGCATACCCTTGTCTATATTATGGTGTAAAATTGTCCCGAAGGTCTCAAGGTATTTCTGGCTGAGGTTTACGGAAATCTGTTCCATAATTGCGTCGCAGATATAATCCGGGTGCCCGAGCCCTTTTCTTTCAACAACCTCTACCTTCTGGCGGTAAACTTCCGAAGCTTTCAACTCTTCTATGACAATATTTCTCAAACTCTTTCCCCCCAGATTGCCCTTAAGGGCGTGACAGATACAGCATTGATATGATACAGTTGTCTGATAAAGTATTGATCTGATAAAGTATTGATCTGATAAAGTATTGATCTGATAAAGTATTGATCTGATAAAGTATTGATCTGATAAAGTATTGATCAGATACAGCATTGATATGATAAGGTACTGATATTATGAATGCAAGTGAAGAACGATCATATGTTTGTCAATAAATGCATCTCGGCGAAACGGTCGGTGAATATTCAATGGAGACGTGTAATGAGCTCAGGAACAAAGGAAGGCAATCAACAGGATTCTTCTTCCCAAGCAGACATAGCAGGGCAATTCAAGATCATTATCCTTGCCATTAAATCCATCAGTTCTGTTTCATTGAGCCTTTCCCAGCCTGTTAGATGAACTCTACTTCCTCTGAATCCCCTTTTTCCTTTTTATCTCCGTTACCCTTTTCTTTTTCTCCTTCCGGAGAATGCTTTAGATATTCTTTGAGCATCATCGGGAAGGTGTTTGCAGGTACAAAACGAACTCCAAGCTGCTCTGCCCATTTTTCAATTCCATAGTCACTTGCAATGACAGCTGCATCAAGTTCTTTGGCAAGGATGAGGACATCAATGTCAGGTGCACTGTCAAGGATCCCATATCTGAGAGCTGCTCTGTACTTGTTCCTGAATTTGCCGATTATCCCGCCAATAACTTCTCTTTCAACCTCTTCTCTGTACTCTTTTTTCTTATTTTGCGGGTTTTCCATAAAGAGGCATTCGGTTGCTGCCTCCCATATCGAATCTTCTGCAACCCCCATCCCCCGGTTAATCCTTTCCCTCATGTAAGACACATATTCGTGGAATATCTGTGAGGTTACATCAACTCTATAGCGGTCAGGAGACTTTTTCACAAGCCAGGTATCTATTTTTGCTATAACCTCCCTGTCGCAGCCGTTGCGGCTTGCAAATTCGTACATCTCCTTGTACACTGATGGATAGGGAACATAACAACTGATCCCGAACTGCAGGCGGGCATCGGCTATAAGGTCAAGTATTGCTTTCATTCCCTCACAGAGGGATGTATAACCCATAACCTCCCGGGTCTGCAGGTCCGTTAGTGCTGTAGTATCCAGCACGAATCTCTGCTTAAGCATTTTTTCGAGTCCTTTTATACTTCTTTTCCCTTCTTATGTATTGATCAAAGAACAATAAAATTCTTTGTTTTATTTCCCTATCCTACCCCTGCGTATCTAATTTTCCTTATTAACCTATTTTTTGTTCCTGTCCTATCTTTTATTTACCTTTTATTTTGTTTCTGCCCTATCTTTTATTTACCTTTCCCAGGCCTGTTTTTGTTCTCTCTCCCTGCCGATTATATGGTATATATCTTGTTTGCTCTCTTTTTCACTCTTTGATTGCGGTCTTTTCTGGAGAATCATACTTATGTTTATAAACCCTTCATCTATTCTTAACTAATATTTGTGTTATTATTCATTAAATCCTGATCAAAATGAATAACTGTATATACTTTTAAAACCTATATTTACATAGGGAAGTTTGAACCATAAGCTAAAAAGCGGTTTGAAACATAATTTGTATATTATTTTCTCGGATTGTTCTTGCTTGAGTGCGTAAAGTATTTCCGGGAATACATTGTAATAAAATTAAACATGTTTTCTTCCTTATCGCTTTTCCTCAGTTTGGGACAGGACTTCTCTGGCTGAATTGCCGGCAGCTTATATATCCGGCAGGGTGAAAATTTATTATAAAGGTGTGAAAGATACTGAGCCGGAGTAGAAATACTGAAAAATTGACCGGTTCTGTATGATATGGATAAATAGGCTAAAAATGGGGAATTAAATGAGTGCAAACACGGAAAGTTTAAAACCTTTTGTAGGCTCAGCACAGGGTTTTGTGAGGAATCCTCTGAAGAAGGGAGGCGACACAATGAAAGAATACTGTAATATCTGTGGTCGGGAACTGCTGGAAGATGTGCTAGTTGTGGACACCAGTCTCGATATGAAACCAATCAAGTTCAGGGATATTCACGGGGAAAAATCCGATCTGATATGCATTGAATGTGCAATTGATTCGGTTGAGAACCCCCCCTTTGTATGTACAAGGTGCGGACAGCCAATAGAGTTTAACGAAAAATTCTATGTATTTAAGGAAGCAACTACAAAACCTGGTGGTCCCAGAGTAGATTTCAAAGAAACATGCCTCGATGACAAGTATATCTGCAGCAGCTGCTTCGACGAGACTATGAACCCTGATTATGAAGAAAAAGAGGTTTGAATAAAAAGCAGGGTCTGCTGAATTCTGTCCTCTAACCCGCCCTGAAGCTTTTAACGATATGTAAAAAGCGGGGACAGCTGCCAGAAGAATCAGGGAATCCAAAAAAGACAGAACTGATCTTACAGTTCTGTTCACTAGCTTTTTCTCAGGCTTATCTCTATTTTTATATCTAGAGAACTTTGTTTTTAACCTTATCTAAGCTACTGAAATTTTTCTTGTTATTTACAAAACTTCTGTTTCTACTCTTAATTACTCTTTATTACTTTTAATCACTTTTATTACTATCCGTTTTCTGGAATCGTGAGATTGCAAATGGCAGATCTCATAAGCCTGAATCCGCAAATGCATGAACTTTAATTCCATAAAGACATAAATATTGTATTAATTAAAATTAAAAGAATAAAGTATCTTTATTGTAAAAACCACATATTCTATTAATCTTAAGAGCAAGTTAAAGAACATAATTCATCTATCTCATAATTTCTTTTAAGGGGGTAATCGATTGAACGGAAGTAATATTATTGAAGTTGAAGATGCGACCTGGGGACAGCAGGTGGAAAGTTCCGGAAAGCCGGTTGTTGTAATGTTTTACAGTCCTGCCTGCCCGTATTGTAAAGCTATGGAACCATATTTTGAGGAATATGCTAGGGAATACAAAACTTCGGCAGTTTTTGCCAGAATAGATATATCAGCAAACCCCTGGACTGCAGAAAGATACGGAGTCCAGGGCACTCCGACTTTCAAGTTTTTCTGCCATGGAAGGCCTGTGTGGGAGCAGGTAGGCCAGATTTATCCTTCAATATTGAAAAATGCGGTCAGGGATATGGTCCAGTATGGTGAGGAATGCATAAGAAAAAGCACTCCGATAGGACAGGACATCACAGGGTATGTGTAAGCTTTAAGATCAGGTCCGATGTGTCTTTTTCTCCTTTTCTCCTTTCCTTTTTCCTTTTCCCCTGTCTTTTTCTCTGTATATTTCCTTTTTTACCAGCCCATACTCATCAAAAGTAGTATATATAGTGCTGAGGATGCTAAAGGTGGTACTCATAGCTGTGGACACATAAAGGGCAACCATAATTGAAATCTGGTACTTGATTGCAAGGGTAGGGCTTGCACCTCCGAGGATCTGCCCTGTCATCATTCCGGGAAGGAAAACAACCCCTGCAGTTGCAATATTAGCAAGAGTAGGTCTGAGCGCAGAACGAAGGCATTTTCGAATATAAGGTATCAGGGCTTCATACCTGCTTGCTCCGAGAGAGAGACTGTAAAGGTACCTGTTTTCATTTCTGCGGATGTCCTCATAAAATTCTCCCATGCCCACAATGTTGCCCCTGAGTGAGTTCCCAAGAACCATGCCTCCTATGGGGATCAGGTAACGGGCTTCCAGAAGGTTTCCAAGGTCGAGCACGAATTCGTTGAAGTACAGCAACACGCTTAAATTCGCTACAGTAAAGGAGAGTATAACCGGCAGAAATAGTTTTTCCATTTTGAGTTCGACATTGCGGATGGTTGTGTAGCTTGCAATTGCAACCATTCCCAGAACCCATGCCAGGTTCAAAGCCCCATTGTTCAGGTCAAAGACATAGGTTAAAAACACGCCTACCATTCCCAGCTGGACTGTCATGCGGGCAACCGCGTCTAAAGTTGTCCGGGAGATACGGAGTTTTATCCTGTAACTGATTACCAGGGGAATCACAAGTAATAGAAAGCAGAGTATCAGGGAAGGTATCGATATATCAGGGCTTGCCATCTGAAAATCCCTCTCTTTATTTTCATGCAGCGCTTTTTATTCAACTATTTATCCATACCTTTATCCATTTCTTTTCAAGATTTGACCTGTTTCTATTCTTACAGAAGGATGCTACACTTCCGGCGATACCTTTCAGTCAGAGCCATTTTTTCCTATATCCACAATTTTCACTCCATCCCTTTCCCACTCTCTATCATGTGAAACTACAAAGAGGGTCCAGTCCGTATGTTTAAGAAAATAGTCAACAACCCTTTTTTTAAGCTCGGAGTCAAGAGCTGAGGTTGCTTCGTCAAGCAGGAAAATCTCTCTTTCAAGCAACAGGGATATCAGGATTCCTATCCTTTGTTTTTCTCCTCCTGAAAGATTTTCAAAGTTTTTATCAAGCATGTCTTTTTCAAGCTCGAGCTCCCTCATAAGAATGTGAAGTTTTTCAGGATTGACTCTTTCCCTGTTAGAGTGGTAAGAACGGACTTCATCAAGCAGGTCTCTTACAGGTCCTTCACCGAGATCCATGTCCTGAGAAACATACGCTACATCTTTTCGAACCTGCCAGGCTACCTGAGGGCTTAAGGGCCTGCCCATGTAGTACACCGAGCCTTCGGAAAGCTTTCCAAATCCGAGAATTATTTTTAGTAGAGTGGATTTGCCGGTTCCTGATTTTCCTTTCATCAGGATCTTTTTTCCTTTCGGGATACAAAGAGAAAAATTAGAAAGAACTTTTTTGCTCCCGAAATGTATGCCAGCATTTTCATATCTTATTACTTCATCCTGCATTCTGTTTCATCCTTCATCTTTGCCCATTACCTTCCCACTCTATTCCCACTCTATTAATTTATTTTTCTAATTTAATATATTTCTGACCTTTTTCTACAGATTTCCATTTGCCTTTTCTTTTCAGGCTTTTTACGGAACAGGTTTCTTTTTTGCAGTCCCGGAAGATTTCCTGCAGTTTCCGGAAGAGAAAGTTTATCTATACCGAGGTGTTCACATAAATCAGTTCCATATAGTTACTTGCGTGAAAATAATAACTATTATCTAAAATCAAAAACGATGATTATCCGGGAAATTATAGATTCTCAGGTTATTTTGAGATTATATTACTTTGAAATATAGATTTGTCTGCAGGAGAATTAAACTTCAATCTGCTTAAACTGGCATATCCTCATCCCGGGTTTACTACCAGTACTACCAGCGATTAAAGTGACTGCAGGTGGCAGGTTGCGTATATATTCGATATCCTGCGTAATATTTGATATCCTGTATTACAGTCTGCATACTTATGTCAGAATGCATTATTTTGCTACACGCTAAGGAATAACACAATTATGTTTTAATAATGTTAATCTCTGAGGAATAAAAATGGACTTTGAAGCTTCTGCTAAAAATCTTACAACTCCGGTCAAAGGGGCTAAGATAGTTCCTAATATGACTGTAGACGAGCTTGTGAGGGAGTACAGCGGCTGTGCCTTTGGTGCAGGCAGGCTGGCTGAAGCCGTGGACATCTATTATGAGATGCTGGCTTCCGAGAAAACTACGAAATTTTTCGGGCTTGCGGGGGCAATGACACCGGCAGGCATGAGGAATATTGTTGCAGACCTTATCCGGGACGGGTACATAGATGTGCTTGTCACAACCGGAGCTAATATGGTGCATGACACGGTTGAAGCCCTTGGTCTCCACCATTATAAAGGTTCGGACTGTGCAAATGATATCCAGCTCAGGCATGAATGCATTGACAGGATCTACGATGTCTACCTCCCTGACCAGCACTTTACCGACCTTGAAGAATTTCTACAGGGAGTTTATGCAGGGCTTCCACAGGAAAAACTGTCTATCCGTCAGGTCCTTACCGATATCGGAAAAAACCTGGACGACAACTCTTCAATCCTGAAAACCGCAGCAGAAATGGGTGTGCCGGTCTACTGTCCTGCTCTTCAGGACTCTGTGATAGGGCTTCAGGCCTGGCTGTACAAAGAAAACAATCCTTTGAATGTGGACGCTTTTGCGGATATGCATGAGTTTATGGAAATCTGCTATGAGGCTGAAGGTGCAGGCGCGATGCTGCTTGGAGGTGGGGTCCCCAAGAACTATATCCTGCAATCCATGCTTGTGACTCCCAGGTCCTTTGACTATGCAATCCAGCTAACAATGGACCACCCTGAAACCGGAGGCCTGAGCGGGGCAACCCTTGACGAAGCCCAGTCCTGGGGAAAGGTCGGGGAAGATGCAAAATCAGTGACCGTGTACGCAGATGCGACCATTACTCTCCCGCTTATAGTGTCGGCTGTGCGGACACGTCTTTCAAAAAGGTGATTTGATGGAAAGGAACACCTGTATGATCCTTGCCCTGGATGTAACTGACAGGGAAGAAGCGCTGAAGATTGCAGAAGATGTCTGGGAATTCGTGGACGCAATAAAAGTAGGTTATCCCCTGATTCTTGCCACAGGGCTTGGGATAATCAGGGAGCTTGCCGAATTTGCCCCGGTTATAGCTGATTTTAAGGTTGCCGATATCCCGAACACAAACCGCCTTATCTGTGACCAGGTCTTTGAAGCAGGGGCTGATGCGGTTATTGTGCAGGGCTTTACAGGCAGGGATAGCCTTAACGCCTGCATTGAAATTGCTTCCGAATACAGAAAGGACGTATTCGTTGTAAGCGAAATGAGCCATCCCGGCGGAGCCGAGTTTATGCAGCCAGCAGCAGAAACGATTGCAAAAATGGCACTTGAAGCAGGAGCTTTCGGGCTTGTTGCTCCAGCCACGCGGCCCGAAAGAGTGAAGAAAATCAGGAGAGTTATCGGAGATAAACTTACCATTATCTCTCCCGGCGTAGGCGCTCAGGGAGGAAAAGCCTCTGACGTGATTGCTGCAGGGGCAGACTGGGTGATTGTAGGCAGAAGCATCTATAAAGCAGAATCTCCCAAAGAAGCTGCCAGTGAGATTGCTGAGGAAATTCAGGCTGAACTCAGGGGTGAAAGCTGAAGAATCTTTTTTAATCTAAAAGAGAATATTTCTCTAAGAAAGTATTTCTAAGAAAATACTCTCTAAGAAAATATTTTCTAATTATTTTTTAATCTCAATTACGTGCCTGTGATGAAAAATCTAGCTGATTTCATGATGAGCCCTATGAGTTCTGAGGCACGAAAATTGAGTACCTCATGTATTAAATACTAAGAAAACCAATAAGTAAGTATGTTCAAATTAGCGGATGCTGAACGGTTTTTAAATAGCGATGAGGTTTCAGATTGTAACCGAGTAATCCTTAGAAAGTATCTGCGCTTCCTCCGACATGAAGGTAACTCTGAAAGGACCGGACTTAATCACATTGAGAATATGATATGGGTTGCACGGGCGCTGAGAGACACTGATCTAGCAAGTCTTACAGAAGATGATCTTTACACCTTCTTTGATGCTCTTGAAGCTTATGAATATGTAAATAGAGCAGGCCAAAAAAAGAAATATTCTGAAGCCACAAAAGAGACTCGGAAAATTTCTTTGAAAAAGTTCCTGAAATGGAATGGAAATTTTGACCTGCACATGAAGATTAAAAGCAAGAGACTCAAAGGAAAGAAGCTTCCCGAAGACATCAAGTGCAAAGAAGAAATCGTAAAAATGATAGAAGCCGGAAATAACGCTAGAGACCGCGCTATTATTGCATGTTTTTATGAATCCGGAGCAAGGAGAGGCGAACAGCTATCCACCAAGCTCAAAAATATAGAAATGGACGAGCACGGGGCTGTTATGACGTTCCCTGAAGGTAAAACCGGAGCTAGAAGAGTCAGGTTAATTTTTTCTGCCCCATATCTACGAGAATGGTTAGAGATCCACCCCAGAAAAGATGACAGAGACGCTCCCTTGTGGTGTACTTTGGACAAAAGAGCTGCGTCTATGTCGGTTACTGGTCTTGTGAACGTGTTCGATAGGTGCGGAGAAAAAGCAGGAATCGAGAAAAAAGTAAACCCTCACAGTTTCCGGCACGACCGCGCGACGCATTTGGCCTCAAACTTCACCGAACAGCAACTTAAAATGTTTTTAGGCTGGTCCCCTACATCAACCCAACCCGCAACCTATGTCCATTTGAGCGGAAAAAATATGGACGATGCTGTTTTGAGAATGTACGGAATTAAAACGGATGAAAATGACACTGAGTTTTTGAAGCCTGGTGTATGCCCTAGATGCCGCGAGTTAACTGCAGTAAACGCCAAGTTCTGTTTTAAGTGCGGGTTACCACTTACGAAAGAAGCCGCAACAACTGTAGAAGCCATAAAAACCGAGTATGTGCAATTAGCGGATTTGGATGAAATTAGAAAAATGAAAGAAACATTAAAACAAGAACTAGAAGAGATTGCTAAGCTCAAAGAGATGATAGTGAAAGGAAAATAAATTCTTTTATGGCCTTCTTCAGAGTAGATGAAGAAGGCTTCATGTCTCCAAATTAAATTTTGAGTTCTTGGGATAAGTCTGGAGAAGATTTAGATTTCGCTGTTGGGACTCACAACATTTCTGCGTTAACATTTTCAATGCTATATTTATCTCTGGTCCGCTTAAACGATTGTCCTGAATCATTTTTTCTACTGCAGAAACCGGGTCCCTTTCGATCTCTTCTCTTAATCTAGCCTGCGCATCTTTTTTTCTGTAAATAATATCAATCTCTTTAGGGTTTGCTCTACCTGAAGATATGTCATTCAGAACGCAATTTTCAAAAACGTTGTCCAAGTTTGTTACGCATCCAAGCAGGTCATAGGTAAGGGCCTCAAAAACAGCACCGTACCCTACTTCGTCGATGGCGTCTTTAAAGATTTCTTTTAACTCTTCTGCAGGCATTTCTCGGCAAGTTTTGAGAAGCAGTTCTTCAGTCATTTCAACATTAGGATGACATTTTGCATAGTCCGAAATAAGCTTATTGATACAGTTTTTCACGCGTCTATATTTCTCAAAACCCTCGGAATGCTGATAACTTTTCCATGCGTTTTGGAAAAGAGTATCCGAGTCATTGAGTACACATAAATCAAAAAACGATTCTGAAACTTGTAATTGTTCTCGAAACCTATTATTTTCACATAGATAATTTCTAGTTATGAAAGTTTTGATGATTATATCTAATGCTGTTTTATATGTATTTAATTTGATTTCTGGATATTCTTTTCTAATATTTCTTAGATTTTCAATCCTTCTTATACTCCAGATTTTTTTACGTTTCTTGTCATTGGGATCTGGGTGAATCCAATCAACACAATAGGACTCGTACAAAAGTGGCATATGTTTGCGTATAGTGCTCTCATTCATTTTTAATTCTTCAGGGATATCCAACTCATTCGCAATGCCATCAGATGCATTCAATATAAATTCAATAATATTTACTTGTGTCACCCCTTCTTTTTGACGACTCTTCGATGTTCTATATGTGCACTTTGATTTTTTTTGTAATTCTTTGGTATTCATACGCTGTAGTATATTCTAAAAAATATATTAATGTTACGCAGGAGTTTTCTGGTTTGGATCTGTTAAAAACGATATGCTGCAACCTCGGGCATAATCTCAAAAGAAGGCCCGGTCGGTGTATATATAGGTTCACAGGAGTATATTTTGATGGTGGTTAAAATACATATCAATCTCGGCACACGAAAAATCCAAAAGTGTGGTTACACGCATCTACTGCCACTACCAGCTATCTGGGCAAAAAATTTTTGCCTTACACAGGGCAGCGTAATGAACATTGAAATGCTTGATGACAGTAGTCTGAGAATAACCCCGGTCCCCACAGCCCACCACGACGACGGGGACAACGGGAGCACAACACCGTCCGCAAGAAATGGAGGTGCAGGCAATGGAAATATTGACCTCAACAGATAAAATGTTATTCTCCATTTGGGCTCACCAGATTGCTACTCAACATTCTGAAATTTTGGAACATATGCGTCAGAGTACCGACCCTCTTGAACGCGCAATTGCGATTCGAATAACAACCGTTGCCAGCGAGGGATGAGTGATTGAAAATCAAAATTAGTTTGCTCCGAGTCGCCAATGAGTCAAACACTTCTGTTGGAGTCCGCTATCGAAATCGTAAAGCATACCTGTTTTATGGGGACGATGTCGTTACGTGTTCATACGCTTGCGGGGACGAGGAGTGCACTACTTGTCCAATTCCCTTGAACTGCCCCAATAGGGGACTGTGGGGGTACTTTAGTTGAATTCTATAGTGGATAAATCGACCCCTAAAAAACTTATCCCCAAAAATCTTCGATCTTCTAGTGAGGACGCGAAAACTTGTCCTCTATACTTTGATACTATCCAAAGATCGATTCAGGTTCCGCGGGATATTTGGGATGCAGCGAGGTGCATTCCAGGAGGGCGGACGAGATTCATCATCAATGCATTGGCGGACGCAGTTGAAGCACGTCAATCAGAGCTTCCAAAACTACGGCTTGAAGTAAAAGAACACATTGCTGAACGGCAGAGAATTGACGCGCTTATTTCGGCAAAAGAGGCCAGGATAGCTGAGCTACTGGAAGAGGAGAATAGATCATTGAGCGAGGCAGTTAAAATCCAGAAAAATATTGACCAGGCTATCGTAGAGACCAGTCGGTTACTGGAAATGTTTAGAAGAAACATTACCACGACTCATTTTAAACGGTTAAGCGACTTGACAGGAACTCCTGTAACTGATATTGAATCGTTTATTAAAAAACACCGATATAGGCCAACAGAGGAACAAATTAGGGAATTTTATCTGGGGTGATATTATGGAATATGGACAAATTGTAGACAGGCTCCAAGAATTTTTTAGCAAAAACACCATTGTTAACAAAGCTAGATCCTTTAAGAATATCGAACCGTTTTCTTACTGGGATGAGCTTTTGATAGCAAGTGCAGAGTATCCCTCCAGAAAGGATGTGTATGTTGAGTTTCGACACCTTGAAACATTTAACCAAGAGCTGGCAGACAAACTGTTGTCTAATCCAACTGAATGGTTTATGGCTGCTACAGATGCAATATCTGAAATCGAGTTTCCAATAAATAATCTCCCAGATATTACAGTTCGAGTTATTGATCTGCCTCAAACGAGTGAAGTCATGATATCTAAACTAAGGAACGATCATCTAGAGAAATTTATTACTATTCGATGTGTTATTTCAAAGGCGACTGAAGTAAGGCCTGCTTATGAAACAGTTGCGTACAAGTGCCTGCGGTGTGGGCACGTTACCCGCGTCACCCTGTCGAAGGATTATGATCAACTAGAGGAACCGTTTGCCGGATGTGAAAATGACACTTGCGGAAAGCGGGGACCATATGATATCGTGAGCGAGGGAAGTATAAGATACGATCACCAGTATTTGAAAATCCAAGAGCCTATTGAAAACCTGAGGGGACGACAACCTGAAACACTAAATGTCTCATGCTCTGATGAGTTAGCAGGGTCTCGCAAACCTGGAGAAAAAGTGATTATTACAGGAGCTCTTAAAAGTAGAATCCAAACAAAGAAAGAAGGAAAAACGAAGTTTCTTGACTTTTTGTTTGTGGCAAACTCAATACAGCTGTCAGACAAAGATTATGAAAATCTTGAAATAACACCACACGATGAGGAACAAATAAAAGAACTTGCACAACGACCGGATATTAAACAAGTAGTTATATCTTCTATTGCTCCTTCGATCCGTGGTCATGAAAATATCAAGGAAGGGATCGTTCTTCAGCTGTTTTCTGGAAATAGCACAAATATGTCGGATGGTACTCACATTCGAAAAGATATACATATTCTTATTATAGGAGATCCGGGTGTAGGGAAAAGTCAGATTTTAAGTTTTGTCTCAAATTTTGCACCGAGAGCTATTCAAGTCTCTGGGGGGTCCACTAGTGCAGCAGGATTGACTGGCGCTGCAGTACGTGATGAGTTCGATGGACGATGGAGCATTGAAGCAGGGGCATTAACTATGGCAGGAGATGGGGGTATATGCTGCGTCGACGAGCTTGACAAAATGAATAATAAAGATAGAGGATCAATGCATGACGCTCTTGAACAACAATACGTGAATGTTGCAAAAGCTGGTGTGTTTGCAAAATTACCGACAGCATGTTCTTTGCTTGGAGCAGCCAATCCAAAATATGGTAGATATGATCAATATGAAAGCATTTTTTCACAGTTTAATATTGGAGATGCTTTGCTCTCAAGAATGGATCTCATCTTCGTATTCAGAGATATTCCGAATGCAGAAACTGATAGTGCTCTAGCATGGCACGTTTTAGACGAGGGAAATACAAATTATCCAGAAAGAATCGATCTTGAATTGTTGAGAAAATATATTGCTTATTCAAAAATTTATTGTTCACCAAAAATGACAGAAGAAGCAAAAGCATGCCTTGTTGATTTTTTTGTAAAAACTCGAGAGAAAGCTGGGTCAATAAAGGATTCGGTCCCTGTGACGGTCAGAACCCTTGAGTCTGCCAAACGGTTGGCTGTGGCAAATGCAAAAATACGATTGTCTGAAACGGTAGAGAAAAAGGATGCTTTAGACGCTATTACACTGTTATTGAGAAATCTTCATGAGGTGGGTATCGATCCTGAAACGGGTGACCTGGATGCTTCATACTTGGAATTTGGTGTTAGTGGAAGCCAAAGACAAAAGATTAAACTAATGAAGGAAATTATACAAAAGCTGTGTAAACAGAATTTAATCAATGGTACGGCGAAAATAGAAGATATTGAACGAGAATGTGAAAAAAATAAAATCGTCGACCCAATAGCCATTTTGTCAAAACTTAAATCGAGAGGGGATATTGTGGCTATAACTCCAGACAGTTTCAAGATTGTATGATACCTACATTCACAGTAGGGAAAAGATATCTATCTCTCTAAGGAAGAAAAATACGAATACGTATTCGTATTTTTATATATAGATAGTAGATAGATATCTATTTTTAAAAAACAAAATTTCTAAAAATACAATTTGGTATTTTTTATTTTTTTAGAGTTATTGACTGACTCAAAACTCTACAGGTCTCAGAGTGAGTTAAAAATTGATAAAGGCAAAAAGAACTTTTAAGACTTTGGAATTTCATTTTTTCCTGATCTTGCTTTACCTAGACCTGAAGATATTGAAGAACTTATCCTAAAATCAGAATCCTTGTCCTGAAATTAAAGCTTAGGAATGATTAAAATATAACTTCTAAATTTCAGTTTGGGAATTGATCTATAGTTCCATTTCCCCCAATAACCATTCTTGGCAACAAAACCCCTTGATATTATATTTGAATTATTCCTTAAACTCTCTTGAACCTAAGATTATGAAGAAAAAACCCAAAAAAAGTAAAGATTTACAGAATAGTAGCATAGATATCATTTATTATGTAGTATTAAGGTGGAATATAGGTAGTGTTAGAAAAGTATAGAGGTTAGTTCTTTTTTGTCAAACTCTTTAAAAGAACACAGGCTCCTTTTTCCCAATTTTGATAACAGCATTTTATCTTAAAATGGTGCTATTTCTCTGATTTTAATGTCTGCTTCATGTGGTTTTTCAAACCTGTTATATTAATTACAGCAACGTTTTAATATTTTGTTGCTATATTATAAAGCATAGAAAACGGGCTTGTTACTGCAGACGGGACCAAAATTCTCACGGTCCAGGAGTATGATAGTTTTTTACAGGCAATTCCGGAATCGAAACGAACTATTTTTGAGATTAATGCAATTACCGGACTAAGATATGTTGAGCTGCAAAGGCTCTATGATAATCATGCCTGGTATTACAAAGAGAGAAATCAGATAATTCTTCCCAAAGGGGCACAACAGAAGGTTAAACAACAGCAGATAAAAAGAACTATTGACAAATTACCTTCAACTTTTCCTTATATCTTCAAACAATTTATAGAAGGCTGCAAACCTCCGGAGAGATCCTCTTGGAATAGGGACTTAGAAAGATGGTCACTGAAAGCCAGTATAGCTCCAAAAGTCGGTCCGAAGAGCCCGAGAAAAACAATTGAGTGCTGGCTATTGAAGTGTGGGATACCGGAGATTGAAATTTATTCCAGGCAAGGCCATGATCCAGTAACAAGTTTAAGGCGAGCTCATCCCAAAACCGATCTTATTTTCACATCAACAAGAATTTTAAAACTATTTTCCCAATCAAAAGATCGATTGATTATTCTAGATTCGAGATTTAGGGACTTAATCCTGAGTTTTGGGATCAGCTCAAAAATTATTTCCTGGCTCTGTAGACAGAACCGCTATAGCGGCTTCTAAGCCTGCTCATATGCCTGGAATAACCTGAGAATTTTGTACGGTTACAATGCCCGGAATATTATATAATTTGAAAGTTGCCTTCCAAAGGAAATACTGCAGGTTAATCAACCTTTTGACCGTTCTCCTAATACATATTGTTTTCCATATACAGGATTTTCTGCCTGTGAGCAGGTAAAACTCAGGATCCATAGTAAACTACCCATGTTTTTCTGCCAGCATATCCAGCATATTATACACCAGAATTTATACCAGAATTTATCTCTTAAGGCGAGAAGACCCCCTCCTCAGGAGATCCGGTTTACCGGATCGAACAGGTGGGGGATGGAAGCCGTCAACTTYCTGACATYYTACAGATAGTAAATCTGTTAATCTTAACATAGTTTCAAARCATATATARTGCTAATGAAACGAGGAAAYCGATACAGGATTTACCCTAACAAAGAACAAAAAGTTCTTATGGAAAAACACTTCGGTAGTACTCGKTTCGTCTATAACAAACTTCTAMATATTAAATCTACATTATATAGAAAKTGTAGAATAAGTATTTCTGAATTTGATCTTAATAATYACTTGTTAGTTCTAAAAGAAATATATCCCTGGCTAAAAGAGATTAACGCCGGGGCACTTCAGCAAGCAAGCCGAAATYTAAATAAAGCTTTCAYAAACTTTTTCAATTTYGGATTCGGTTAYCCTCAAAGAAAAAGCAAAAAGGATCATCATTTTTCTTTCCAGCTTCCACAACATTATGATCTTAATGTAGAAAAGTCAGAAATTAAGYTGCCTAAATTCGGTTGGATAAAAGTTAAGATGCACAGAGACATTTTTCAAGGAGAGATGAAAACATTAACAGTATYGAGAACYCCTACTGGAAAATACTATATDAGCRTCTTAACGGATGATGGAATAGAACTACCAGAACYCGAACCTTTTTCTCATGCTACTCTCATCGGAGTAGACGTAGGACTCAAAACATTTGCTGCACTATCAACAGGAGAGAAAATTGATAATCCTAAATTCCTGAAGAATTCTCTTGAAAGGCTKAAGTGTTTGCAGAGGAGAGTTTCGGGAAAAGTAATCGGTTCTRAAAACAGAAGAAAGGCAGTACATAAGCTTGCTAAAYTGCACGAACTAATCTCAACTCAAAGACATGACTTCCARCACAATGTCTCAAAAAAGCTCATAAGCRAYAACCAAGCAATAGCTRTTGAGACATTGAATATCAAGGGAATGATGAAAAACCACARTCGTGCTCAATCAACCGGAGATGCAGGTTGGTATAGTTTTGTCCTGAAATTACAGTATAAAGYAGAATGGTTAGGAAAAACTATATTGAAGATAGGACAATGGGARCCTTCATCAAAGACCTGTAACGTTTGTGGATACAAATATCAAGATMTRACTGAAGAAATAAGRGAGTGGCAGTGTCCCGATTGCGGAACTAACCACGATAGAGACATTAATGCCGCTATTARCATCAAAAAATTTGCACTCYTGGGACAAGAGGTAGAGCCTGTGGACTCGCAGAGGTTGCTCTGGAGAATGAAGCAGGAAGCACCTCCCTCAAWAGCTTGAGCCATTAGGCCAGAGCTTTAGGGAGGGGCAGTTCACTTGATTCCAGATCTATTAGACTACGAATTTTTTCCATGACAATATTTATACGTAAAACGGAAGTAATGTCTCAAAAGAAAATAGTTAATGTTAGTTAATACTAATCTGAAAAATGTTGTATCTCTGAACTCTTAATCAGGGAAAAAGTAATTATCTATGTTTCCCTTTAGGTGTACTGTAAGAGTAAAAGATACCGTTTATTAATAAACTGCATAGAATTCCAGAGTTATTATGAGTAGATCTGGAACACAGGAAGCAGTTTAACCGGGATTTACAGAGTCGTAATACATGTCCCTTAACAGGACAACCTTCACAAAACAGCTTTCACAAACAAATATCTTAAGTGACAAATTGGCAGAGAAACTATCAGTTTCTGGCTCTCAGCCTGCTGGCTATCAATCTTGCTGGTTATCAGTTCACTGTAACACCGTGAAATAGAGAGTTAATTTTTCCGGTAATTCAGATAAGTATAACTACCAGAATAGGATTTAGTAGAATAGAACTCGATATCTAATTATCTTTATAATCATAGAAGGAATTAGCAACTTAAGATCATTAATTCAGGAATCAATTCTTTGAATTACTCATGAAATTATCAGTTTAGAGATCAATTTCCCGGGATAAAGACAACCTAAACGTTAATTGGAGTTAGTATCCCCTGGAATTCACTCCTTAAAATCTTCAATTCAGGAACAATCCCAGAGATTGGTTATTTAAAATCTTTATTTAAGATCAGCTTCTTTAAATCATTTATTTAAGTTATTTATGTGATATTTAAGTCATTTATGTAATTGTTAAATTAAAAATTACTGATCAGGTTCATTAAATCAGGAATTGTTTATAAGATCAACTGGAATAAGGGACCAATCATAAATTATTCCGGTAAGTATTGAAGTAGGTTCCATGCTGAATCAGCTAGAACGGAAAACACTGGAATAAAGGAATAAGTCAAGGCATGGAGTATGAAGATAAATCATTAAAATATGGAAAAATAGGTTACTGGAATAGGAAACAGGTTAGAATAGTTTACTGAAATATAGGAAAGAGTTTAGTTAAGTCATTTAAAAGTAGAAGCTTACCCGAATTTAAAATCTGTTTGGAAGCAGGCTTTTTGAGAAATAGCTGTGACTAAGGAAGAATACTGAAAGTGTCTGTAGATCAAGCTCGGTTCCGGAATTCTCTAGATAGGTCGGAGAGCCCTTTGGAAATCTATATTATATGAAAACAGGGTTAGAGTTAGTTTCCGGAAATTTCGGCAGGTCAAAATATTTGTATAATGAAACAAATATATATTTAAAGTTGTATTCTTCTTCCAGGAACTGCAGCCTGGTGCATTTCATCCAGGAGGGGACTTCTTTCAGGGTGTAAGAACTAGCTTTTAGAAGTGGCTTTTCTAAAGACGATTCTATAGTTCTCTATTATACTTTCACATTCATGGTCATTGATTCAAGACCGTCACCTGATTCTTTTTGAGGTTTCGGTTTCACAAGGATAAAAAAGTAAAAAACTAAATAAGAGGTTAAAAAATATGACTGAAATAGGCATTGTTGCAGTCGGCGGATATAACGAAATGGGCCGCAATATGACTGCCGTTATTATAGGTGAAGATATTGTTATTCTGGATATGGGGCTCAGGCTTGACCGGGTTCAAATTCATGAAGATGTTGAAATTGATAAGATGCATTCTCTTGAACTGATCGAGATGGGTGCAATTCCTGATGATACTATTATGAAAGAAATCAACGGGACTGTCAGGGCAATTGTCTGTACTCACGGACACCTTGACCACATTGGTGCGATTCCAAAACTCGCCCACAGGTACAATGCTCCTATACTTGCCACTCCCTATACCGCAGCTATTATCAAACAGCAGATAGAGTCCGAGCGCAAGTTCGAGGTCTGCAACAGAGTTATTCCTTTGCAGGCAGGCGGGACCTACCAGGTTACTGAAGACATTTCTATAGAATTCATAAGGGTTCAGCACAGTATCATTGATTGTGTACTTGCAGCTGTGCACACTCCTGCAGGAGCGGTCCTCTATGCCTGTGACTTCAAGCTGGACAGGACTCCGACAATGGGTGAGGCTCCTGACTTTGAGCGCTTCAAATCCCTCGGAAAGGAAGGGGTCATTGCAATGATTACAGAAAGCACGAATTCAGGGCGCTCAGGAAAGACTCCTTCAGAACAGATCGCAAAGGATATGGTTAGGGATGTATTGCTCGGGACAGAAGAGTCCGATGTGGGCATGATCGTTACGACTTTTGCCTCTCACATTGCCAGGCTCAAAGCGATTATCGAGGCTGCCGAGGAAATGGGCAGAATTCCTGTGCTTCTGGGGCGGTCCATGGAACGTTACGTGACTGCAGCCAGGGATGTCGGTTATCTTGAACTGCCCTCCAATGTAGAGATTTATGGCATGAGAAAAGATGTCGACAGGGCATTCAAGCGCATAATGCAGGAAGGCAAGAATAAATATCTGCCTATTGTTACAGGGCATCAGGGAGAGCCAGGTTCCATTCTCGTGCGGATTGCAAATGGGGAAACTCCTTACGCAATTGAGCCCGGAGACAAGATCATTTTCTCAGCAAATGTGATCCCGAGCCCGTTAACTCAGGCAAACCGCTACGCCCTTGAGACCAAACTCAGGATGAAGGGCGGGAGGATCTATGACGATGTCCACGTATCAGGGCACGCGTACAGAGAAGATCACTGGGAACTTCTGCGCATGGTAAATCCCGAGCATGTAATTCCTGCCCATGGGAATATGGAAATGCACGGACATTACATAGAGATGGCGGAAGATGCGGGGTATGTACTCGGAGATACCGTACACCTTCTGAGAAACGGCGAAGTGTTATATATAGAAGAGTAACTCTATTATGAAAAACCCCGTATTTTCGTGATGCCTATGACGCTTATTGATGAGATCAAAAAAAGAAGTTCCCATGTTGATGCTGCAATTGACGAACTGCTTCCAATAACCCGCCCGGAGGAGCTGTACAAAGCTTCTCGTTATCTGGTGGACGCCGGTGGAAAGCGCCTTCGTCCGGCAGTCCTCATTCTGGCAGCAGAAGCTGTCGGCTCCGATCTCAAGTCCGTTTTGCCTGCAGCAGTGGCCGTGGAACTTGTACATAATTTTACCCTGATCCATGATGACATAATGGACAAAGATGATATCCGCAGAGGAATGCCTGCAGTCCATGTGAAATGGGGTGAAGCCGGAGCAATTCTTGCCGGCGACACTCTTTATTCTAAAGCCTTCGAAATTCTGTCAAAAGTCGAAAATGAGCCTGTCAGGATTTTAAAGTGTATGGATGTCCTCTCAAAGACCTGTACCGAAATCTGTGAAGGCCAGTGGCTTGATATGGACTTCGAAACAAGGGAAAGGGTTACGGAACTTGAGTATATCGAGATGGTGGAAAAAAAGACCTCTGTCCTTTATGCAGCCGCAGCCAAAATCGGAGCCCTTTTAGGAGGGGCATCTGACGAAACTGCCGAGGCTTTATCCGAGTATGGACGCCTTATAGGGATCGGTTTCCAGATGTACGATGACGTCCTTGACATGATCTCCCCCGAGGAAGTGCTCGGAAAAGTAAGGGGAAGCGACCTCATGGAAGGGAAGCATACACTTATTGTTATTGATGCTTTCGGGAAAGGCGTGAAACTGGATATCTTCGGGAGAGGGGAAGCCACTCTCAAAGAAACTGAGGCTGCCGTCCTAACTCTTACAGAGTGTGGGTCCCTTGATTACGTAAGGAACCTTGCAATCTCATACATCAATGAAGGCAAGGCAAAACTGGATGTCCTCAAAGACTGTCCCGAAAAGGACCTTCTTCTCCAGATTGCCGATTATATGATCGCAAGGGAATACTGAAGATGAGCTGATTCTGGCTCATCAAATTTTCCATTTCCAGATTTCTTGGTTTGTTTTTTTCCTGATGTTTTGTTTTTTCCTGGTGTTTTTTTTTCCCTGTTTTTCTTTTGGTCGGTGCATATACTTTTTGATTAATTCAAATACCTTTTAATGAGCATATGGCAAAAAAAGTATGCAGTACTTTCATTTTTGTTCCTGTAATTCTTAGAATATTGTGTTTGTTTTATGTGAAAATAAAACATCTTTCGGGTTTGAAAGATTGGAAACGGGTAGATTTTCTACGCTCTTTGGGAGTAATTTTTCAAAAAAGAAGGTTGGAGGCAGGATGTGGTCCTGCCAGAATTCAAATTTCAGGTTCTTTTATTTTTTTGCGTCTCTGATTTCCATTGTGCTCTGCGCAGCTACAAGCCTTGCGATAGGAACTCTGTAAGGGGAGCAGCTTACATAATCGATGCCTATCTGATGCGCGAAGGTAATGGATTTCGGTTCGCCGCCATGTTCTCCGCAGATTCCTATCTTAAGCTCGGGTTTGACGGAGCGTCCTTTTCCGATTCCGATCTTCATCAGCTCGCCAACGCCTTCCTGGTCCAGGACTGCGAAGGGATCATGTTCAAGGATGCCTGCCTTCTGGTAGATGGGCACGAATTTGGATACGTCGTCCCTGCTGAACCCGAAGGTTGTCTGGGTAAGGTCGTTTGTCCCGAAGGAGAAAAAGTCAGCTTCCTTTGCAATCTGGTCTGCGACAATTGTGGCTCTGGGCAATTCTATCATGGTTCCTACTTTGTAGTCGATCTTCATGCCTTTTTCAGCCATTACTGTTTCTGCCGTCTTGCAAACTTCCTCTTTAGAAAGGGAGAGTTCTTTTACGAGGCCCACAAGCGGGATCATGATTTCAGGAACAATTTCCATTCCTTCAGCTGTAAGCTCACAGGCTGCTTCCATTATTGCCCGCACCTGCATGTTGTAAATTTCAGGATAGGTAATACCGAGCCTGCAGCCCCTGTGCCCGAGCATGGGGTTGAGTTCCTTAAGAGAAACTACGCGCTGGATGATTTTTTTAACCTCATCAATCTTCCCGCAGTCCCCGGAGGTTTCGAGTTCCCTGAGTTTTTCGTCGAGCTCTTCTTTATCAGGAAGGAACTCGTGCAGAGGAGGGTCAAGGAGCCTGATGGTTACAGGAAGGCCTTCCATGCTGCGGAAGATTCCTATGAAGTCTTCTTTCTGCATGGGGAGCAACCTTTTAAGGGCTTTCTTCCTTGTCTTTTCATCTTCGGCCATGATCATTTCCCTGACTGCGGGGATCCTGTCTTCACCGAAGAACATGTGTTCTGTCCTGCAAAGCCCGATACCTTCTGCACCGAGTTCGCGGGCAAGGGCTGCATCAGCCGGGTTATCGGCGTTTGTCCTTACTCCGAGAGTCCTTATTTCGTCAGCCCAGATGAGAAGCTTTCTCAGGTCGTAATTTATCTCTGCATCAATCAGGTCTACTTTCCCGATAATGACGCTTCCGATGCTTCCATCAATCGTGATAAAGTCATGCTCTTTAATGGTGAAGCCATTTACCATAAAATGGGCGTTCTTCATATCGATTGAGATTTCTCCGCAACCAACGACACAGGGTTTGCCCATGCCTCTTCCAACCACTGCAGCATGAGAGGTCATCCCTCCGCGCACGGTAAGGACTCCCTGTGCAGCTGCCATGCCTCCGATGTCTTCAGGTGAGGTCTCGGTACGGACAAGAATTGTCTTTTCGCCTATCTCTGCCATCTCTTCAGCAGCTTCGGCAGTAAAGACCACCTTTCCGACAGCGGCTCCGGGTGATGCTGGAAGCCCCTTTGCAATCACTTCAAGCTTTGCTTCCGGGTCAATCCTCGGGTGCAGGAGCAGGTCAATGTGTTCTGCTTTAACTCTGTTTACTGCGGTTTCTTTATCTATGAGCCCTTCTGCCACCATATCGGTTGCGATCTTCACAGCTGCGGCAGCTGTGCGCTTTCCGGTCCTGGTCTGCAGCATGTAAAGTTTTCCTTCCTGAATAGTAAACTCTATATCCTGCATGTCTGTAAAGTGGGATTCAAGTCTCTGGCAGATGTCCACAAGCTGGGCATAGGCTTCCGGGATTTTGTCTCCGAGTGTATTAATAAAGTCTGGTGTCCTTATCCCGGCAACAACATCTTCGCCCTGTGCGTTGATGAGGTATTCCCCAAAGAACTTTTTTTCGCCTGTAGAAGGATTTCTTGTAAAAGCAACACCTGTACCTGAAGTGTTTCCTCTGTTCCCGTAGACCATGGTCTGCACATTAACAGCTGTGCCCCAGCTGTCATCAATGTCGTTGAGCTTCCTGTAGGTAATGGCTCTCTGGTTATTCCATGAATCAAAAACAGCGTTAATTGCCATCTGAAGCTGAACTTTAGGATCCTGAGGGAACTCAAATCCTTTTTCGAGTTTGATTACTCCTTTAAATCTTTCTGCCAATTCTTTCAATGCTTTTGAATCGAGGTCGGTGTCGGACTTAACCCCCAGTTCTTTCTTCTTGTCCTCGATTAAGGAATCGAATTTTCTGAATTCAACTCCAAGAACCACGTCCCCAAACATGGCGATAAATCTTCGGTAGCAGTCATAAGCGAACCTTTCATCATTGACTTTTTTTGCGAGTCCTATAACTGATTTGTCCGTAAGTCCAAGATTCAGAACTGTGTCCATCATCCCCGGCATGGACACTCTGGCTCCAGATCTTACAGAGACTAGCAACGGATCTTCGGGATCTCCCAGCCTTTTGCCATTTAAGGCTTCCAGCTTATCGATTGCTTCTTTTTCCTGCCTGAGTACTTCTTCTGGATATTTATTTTCCTTAAGATAAAGTACACAAACTTCGGTTGTTATTGTAAAGCCAGGTGGTACGGGAACTCCGAGATTTGCCATCTCGGCAAGGTTTGCACCCTTACCTCCAAGCAGGTCTTTCATACTACTCTTACCATCAGTTACATCCTTTCCAAAAAAATATACGAACTTGGACAATGATTCTCCTCCCTGGAACGAGATCATTAATCGGAGTTAGAGTCTGGATATTTTCCAGACCTATGATCTTCATTAATCGGAGTTAGAGTCTGGATATTTCCCAGACTTATAGTCTTCATTAATCGGAGTTAGAGTCTGGATATTTCCCAGACCTATAGTCTTCATTATTCGGAGTTAAAGTTCTGAATATTCCTAGACTTAGGGTCTGATTGTTGCCAACAATGTCTATTTAATATATAAGCTTGTGGTTCTCCCCTCCTGTATCTTATACTTTACTCTTTCAATTTAGTTGGGATCAATGTATAATATAGGTCTTGCGATATACTTATATATGATGAACGTAGACTACATATGCTTTTCAGTCTACAATATATATTCTTATTCGGGACTGACAGTTTAATCCACTCGAAGCCGGGGTATTTCTGCCCTGTGCATAGAGGAATAACTATTCGTGGCTGATATGAAACGACTCGGTACCGTGCTGCACAGGTCAGGTCTAAGAAACCTGATAATTAGAGGGGATGAGGTAAAACCCGATAACGTCTCAGGTAGTGTTCCAAAGCTGAATTCGGTTGTCGTTGACAAGGCTCTGAACCGGATTGGTACAATTGCCAGTGTCTTTGGACCTGTAAACCATCCATATTTTTTAGTGAAGGGCTTTAAGCAAATTCCTGGTTCGGAAACTCGGGCTCTCGTCAATGAAAGAGTCTATATTCGGTGAGATCTCTGACATTCGATGAAGGTTTTAATCCTTTATTATGGTTTAGCTTTAACCGGTTTATAATCTTTTTGCTAGTTATAGCCGCAAGTTTTCTTCTCCCTTCTTTTATATATATACTGTAATTTATAAAGTGCAGGTTTGAGATTCAGGAATAGAGATAGGTCATATTAATTTGTAAGGTGATATAATATGGTAGAAGTCGAAAGGGTTCGCTATTCGGACACTCTTGAAAGAGAAAAAATACGTGCCATGATTAAAGCTCGCAAAGAAAAACAAAAGGAGCAAAGTTTTGAGAACGAAAAGGCCGTGTGTCCAGAATGCGGTAGCAGAAACCTAGTTCACGACTATGAGAGAGCAGAGCTCGTGTGTGGGGACTGCGGACTTGTCATTGACGCCGACTTTGTGGATGAAGGGCCGGAATGGCGAGCTTTCGATCACGATCAACGCATGAAGCGTTCCCGTGTGGGTGCGCCAATGACGTATACAATCCACGACAAAGGGCTTTCCACAATGATTGACTGGAGAAACCGTGATTCTTACGGAAAGTCTATCTCTTCCAAAAACCGTGCTCAGCTCTACCGTTTAAGAAAATGGCAGCGTAGAATCCGTGTAAGCAACGCAACTGAAAGAAACCTGGCTTTTGCTCTTTCCGAACTGGATAGAATGGCTTCAGCTCTCGGTCTCCCGAGAACTGTCAGGGAAACCGCAGCAGTCGTCTACAGAAAAGCTGTGGACAAGAACCTCATCCGCGGCCGGAGCATTGAAGGCGTAGCCGCAGCAGCCCTGTATGCAGCCTGCCGCCAGTGCAGTGTCCCGAGGACACTTGATGAGATCGAAGAGGTTTCCAGGGTAAGCAGGAAAGAAATCGGAAGGACTTACCGTTTCATTTCCAGAGAACTTGCCTTAAAGCTCATGCCAACTTCCCCTATCGACTATGTCCCGAGGTTCTGCTCCGGGCTTAACCTGAAAGGAGAAGTCCAGTCAAAGAGTGTTGAGATCCTCAGGCAGGCCTCAGAAAAAGAACTCACAAGCGGAAGGGGCCCCACAGGAGTTGCCGCAGCTGCAATTTATATTGCATCCATTCTCTGCGGGGAGCGGAGGACTCAGCGGGAAGTTGCAGACGTTGCCGGGGTTACGGAAGTTACCATCAGGAATAGGTATAAGGAGCTTGCAGAAGAACTGGATATCGAGATCATTCTCTAAACTCTTCTTCTTTTTTATTTAGCCAGCCTGATTAAAAGTTTTTCCGGGAAAAGTTTTTTCCAGGTGTGTGGAGGGTACGAATGTGCCCTTTTTTTCATTTCCTTTTCTTCAGAGCTGTCCTTTTTAGCTGTGCTCGAATCTGCTTTCCGAAATCGTTTACTTTTCAAAAGTATACATTTACTAAAATATCTATCTAATTTTTCTAAAAACTTCCAGATCGATAAAATGCTGACAACCGATAATGCTGACAACCGATAATGCTGACAATTGAGATCTTCAGAGCCCTTCTCCTGGGCTTCACTGTCGGGCTTACAGGTGCCCTGGTCCCGGGACCGATGCTTTTTGCAACCATAGAGGTTTCTCTCAGAAAAGGCTGGCTTGCAGGCCCTGAAGTTGTGATCGGACATATTCTGGTTGAGCTTATGCTCTCTATTCTAATTATCTTTGGAGCTGCTTCACTTGTCGGCAGCGGTGCAATCTCAGCTATCTCCGTTATTGGCGGGCTTGCACTTATGGTCTTCGGACTGCTTACGGTAAGGGATGCAAAAGCTGCTGCCTCTGCAAGAGTCTCTTGGGACGCTTCAGGCCTGAAATTTGCTTCAAATCCCGTGACATTGGGCCTGATAACCTCCGTTTCCAATCCTTACTTCTGGATCTGGTGGCTAACTGCGGGTAGTGCGCTTGTGCTGAAAGCACACGAACTGGGAATCCTTATCTCAGTAGCCTTTATCCTGGGTCACTGGGCGGCAGACCTTAGCTGGTTCACTGCAGTATCCGGGTCTTTCAGCCGGGGAAAAGCCCTGCTTTCTCAAAAAATGCACAGACATATCCTCTACGCTTGCGGGATATTTCTGATAATTTTCGGGTTCTATTTCATGCTTAACTATAACAACCCAGCTCAACTGTTCTGATAAGTATTTTTCCTGATAGTTTCTCTGATAATTTTCCTGATAGTTTCTCTGATAATTTTCCTGATAATTTCTCTAATAATTTCCCTGAAATTTACCTGATAAATATTCTTTACTTATATACATTCTTTAGAGCCATCGCTCGCTTATTCAGTGTTGAGAACAGGTAGACTCCTCCGCTGAAAGTCAGCAAAAATAAGCCTACGAGAATTCTCATGTTTTTGACGGTTTTCCATCTCCACCTGTTAGCTACGAACAGGGAACTAAGAGACAGAGTGACAAGCCCAGACGGGCCGTGAAGATATACAACTGCAGGAGCCTTTCTGGCAGTTATAAGCTTGAGTGCGGAGTATGCCATATATAGTAAAGATAAGGATCCCATCATGTATCCTGCGGTATTTATCTTTCCGTGCTTTGGAATTCCCACTTTTTTTGATCGGCTTTTCTTCAGTGCAGTAATTCCGATTATATAAGTCAGCAGGGTTGAGACCTGTAGTCCAAGTGAGATTTTCCTGATATGTTTGATACGCGAGCCCATTCCCAATTTTAGCACCCCTTTTACAATGTTGCTTTCTGGCTTTAGTTAATGATCTTTGATTGAAGATAAGGCTCAGAATTAAAGATCTCTTTGGAAACAAAGTTACTGAAATATTTTCTCTGCCGAAAATCTTTTCCAGAATCATGTGGACTGGAAAATTTGGGCTCGTTAATATAACTGGATAAATTGGGATAGCTTAATAACAAAAGGATAACCTTAGGATTCCGAAAGGTCGATTTTCTATGAGAAGGCAGTGCATAAAAGTACCTAAAAAGAAAGGAGAACCTGCAAGAAGAGTTCTCCTTGGTCTTGAAATTCTTGATAATTCCTTGAAGATAGGTTCGGATGAAATCTTCCTTTATCTTCCCCTCTCCAGGGAGCTCGTCCCTGAGGAGTTCGAGAGCCTACCGGAAGGTTCCGAACTTACGGATTTTGATTTCGAGCCCATGGAAAAAAAGCCTGTTCCTGAAGACCTGCTAGGTTTCAGCCCTGCATACGAAGTCATAGGAGACATCGCCCTTCTGGAAGACGAGAACCTGGATGCGCAAACAGCCTTAAAGATCGCCGACGTCCTCCTCCGGACCCAGCCAAATATAAAATCCGTGGTCAAACCTCTTACTCCTGTCATAGGAGAATTCAGGATAAGGGAATTCGAGATAATTGCAGGCGAGCCCAGAACAGAAACGGTCCACAGGGAGTACGGCTGCCGCTACAAAGTTGACCTTGCAAGAGCTTATTTTACCCCCCGCCTCTCTACGGAACGCTCAAGAATTCTCTCCTGGGTTAAGGAAGGTGATACTGTTGTCGATATGTTTGCCGGTGTCGGTCCTTACAGTATCCTGCTTGCAAAGAGCAAAAAACCTTCAAGGGTTATAGCAATCGACAAAAACCCTGACGCAGTGCATTACCTGAGAGAAAACATTTCCCTTAATTCCGCAAAAAACATTGAAGCAATCGAAGGCGATGCCAGGGAAGAAGCAAAAAGGTTTGCAGGAACTGCCGACCATGTGATCATGAACCTCCCTCACAGTGCCCACGAATTCCTTGACTCTGCTGTCCTCCTTACAAAACCGGGTGGAATAATCCACTATTACGGAATGACTCATGAGGATGACCTCTTCAAAAGTTCCGTCGAACTTATCCGAAAAGCTGCAGGAAAAGCAGGAAAGCAAGTCGAAATTCTGGAGAAAAGGGTAGTCCGTTCATATGCTCCTCATCAATATAACATATGTATCGAGGCAAAGGTAATTTGAGGCTTCTGTCTGCCGCAAGCTCCTGTGAAGGTTCGGAATATGGAAATCTCTCTGCCAGCTGACCTATAAGGGCAGCCAGGGTGTGCCAGTAAAAAACTCCTCTGCAGACGAAGAGAGAGAATAATATGATCAAAAAATCAGAGGCCTGCGTAAAAGAAAATGTTTAAACATTTGCAGGTTAATTTCTGTAAAGGGCTGATGGTTGAAGTAATGCTCTTGAATTTATGATGTAGGAATTGTAATACTGGGGTTAAAAGAAGCTTAAAACTGCTTAATTACAGGTTATTAGTTATAATTCTGCAAGGAGCTGATTTCAGATGTCCACACTTACCTATTTCATGATAGGCTTCTCAATTTTGATTGCTCTCATATTTATATGGTTCTACCTCAGATACTTTAAGAAAAGAGAGAAATAATAAGTTAAATAAAACTGAAGAGTAAGAAATTTACTGGCAGTTTATTTTTTCCTTCTCTTTTATCTCACGCTTTGCAGGAAGGAAACAGCCCTTACGAGCGAAATAGTTAAATTCTTAATCGCTCTTTTAAGTCTGCTTATCCCAATCCATGTGCCGTCGTGGCTTAGCGGTATAGCGGCTGATTCGTAATCAGCAGGCCGAGGGTTCAAATCCCTCCGGCGGCTATTTGTTTTTAGGGTTCAGAGCCTACTTTCTGGAACTATGAGGAAATGGAAATCTTCTTTTTAAACTTCTCTTTTGTAATAAATCTGGATATTTTTCACTGCTAGCCTGAGGGCTGATCTTCATTTTTTCAGAATCTCCATGATCTCTTTTATATCAGGAAGCTCGTGTCCCGGATATTTCTTAAAGAATATCACTTTCTGATTTTCATCAATGATTATATTCGCTCTTTCAGAGACGCCTTCCTTTTCCTTGAATATTCCGTATGTTCTGGCGATTTCCCCATGCGGCCAGAAATCCGAAAGGAATTTGATATGAGTAACCCCTAGTTCCCTTGCCCAGGCTTTCTTCGAAGGCATGGGATCTACACTTATACCAAGAGGTACCGTGTTTAGTTCGACAAAAAGCTCATGGTTTTCTTCAAGTGATTTCATCTGTGCTGCGCAGACCTGCGTCCAGGCAAGCGGGTGGAAGGACAGGAGTACCTTTTTTCCTTTCAGGTCATAAAGATGCAATTCTTCCCTCTTCTGGTCTCTTAACCGGAAGTCCTGTAGTGTTTCCCCTATTTTTATCTCGGTTGTCATAAATTTCCCCAATTTAATATTTGTTTCTCTATTTAAGTTATTAATTGCCTGTGCTTCTGAACTCATAGCTCGTAAACCAGACTTTAGTACAGACTAAAAACAGAAAGATGGAAAAATAAAATGGGTAAATGAACTATATCCGAAAATTCCGGGTACAGATGGAAAGCTCGATAAATATCAGGGAGCAGTTCTGGATATTAACGAAATCAAGAGGACCTGTGACCTTTATTTGTTCTTTCGTATCCCGAATAATCTTTAGGATCAGAACAGGGCTCTACGTGAATTGAGAAGTACCCGTTTTTGCCGCAGATTTCTTTTAATCTGTCTTCAACCTGCGTTGAAATTTCATGTGCATCTACGATGTTGAGGTTTCTGTCTACCTCAATATGGACATCTGCAGCCATTGCATTTCCTATCTTCCGGGTTTTTAATTCATGGAAACCCAGCACTCCATCTGTGGAAATCAAAATCTCTTCAATATTTCTATAGGTTTCCGAGTCCAGTGAGGCTTCCAGCAGTTCATTCAGATTTTTATACGAGATCTCAAATGCCACTTTGAAAATGAAGAAACTTAATATAACGGCAGCTATGGGATCGAGCACTACCCACCTGCCTCCAAGCAGGATTGCGCTCCCAATCCCTATCATGGTCCCTATAGATGAGAAAGCATCGGAACGATGGTGCCAGGCGTTTGCAGTCAGAGCATCACTCCTGAGCTTTCGGGCATATATCATTGTATAACGATACAGCCACTCTTTTATAACAATAGAAAAGACTGCTGCGGCAAGAGCGATCCCGCCCGGAGCTGGCAGTACCTCCCCCTGAAAAAAAGCAATAACCTTCTGGAGGCCACCCCAGAAAATCCCGAAAGCCACTGCAACAAGTACCAGTCCTATAAACGCAGCAGATAGTGTCTCGATTTTCCCGTGCCCGTAATTATGCGTGCTATCTCCGGGTTTTCTGGCAACTTTTAAACCTGCTATTACTGCGATGTCGGTCATGAAGTCTGAAGTGGAATGGGCGGCATCAGCAATCATTGCTGAACTGTTGCCCATTATCCCTGCAAAAAACTTAAAACCTGTCAGCAAAGCATTTGAAGCCATTGCAACTTTTGTTACATAAATTGCCTGGGAATACCGGTTATTTTCAGTCTCCTCAGAGCGAGAGAGAATTCCACTATCTGCACTATTAGTTACTTTCATGGTTTCTCAGAACAGCCAGATATATTTGAATAAATCTTAAATTCATACCTGTATTATATATCTTAAACGGGAACATATAGATAAGCGATCAACAGATATAAATATTCTCTCTCGCCTGCTCTTAATTTATTCACGTCATTAGATGCCGTTTTCTATCAAGTTTTCACCATATGACCCTGAGTAATATTTTTTTCTTATTTTTCCGAATGATTCCTCCTCAAAAATTTTCTTTAAGGTTCATTTTAAGGTTTAATTCTCAGATTTGATTATCAGGTTTGATTTTTCAAGTCTATTACCGCAGGTCCGAGTCTTGATTTTTGTGTCTGCTGCCCTGTTTCTAAAGTTCTTTCAGGGCTTTTTTCCTTACTCTGAAAGATATCTTTTAAACCATTCCCCGGCTAAACGAGCAACTTCTTCTAATGTTCCCGGTTCTTCAAAAAGATGTGTAGCACCCGGAACAATCTTAAGTTCCTTTTCCGTTATGACTATCCTGTCTAAAGCCCACTGGTTCATATCTATTACCTGAGTATCTCTTCCACCTACAATAAGCAGCGTTGGTGCTTTTACATACATCAGGGCAGTTTCAGCGAGGTCAGGTCGCCCTCCTCTCGAAACGACGGCTTTTACTGTGTCTGCATGTTCTTTTGCAGCCATGAGTGCGGCTGCAGCACCTGTACTGGCTCCAAAGTAGCCTATGTTGAGATCTTTAGTATCCGGTCGATTTAAAAGCCATCTTGTCACATCGATAAGGCGTTTTGAAAGCAGGTCGATATCAAAACGGAGATGGCGCGTCATCATATCGACTCTCTCTTCCTCGACCGTCAGGAGATCAAATAAAAGGGTTCCAAGACCGCCTCTCTGCATTTCCTTTGCAACGTACTGGTTGCGTGGGCTGTGGCGGCTGCTTCCGCTTCCATGCACAAAAACAACAATTCCCCTGGCTCCTTCAGGAATATCCAGATTTCCTTCAAGATGAATTGAGTTAATTGGAATGTGGACTTCGATACTCTTTTTCCCCCTACTCAACGATTCTTTCATACTGCCCCCCAAAAAGATTTGCTTTAGAATTTACAGGTATAAAGGTGCGTAAATAGCAAACTTACTTCTGAGTTAGCATAAATAATAGATTTACCTGCCATTTGACTATGAGTTAGTAGTAGATTTGCCTTTAAGCAGATTTACCTTTTAGCAGATTTAACTTTGAGCTTTCCTTGATGGAAGATTCCTTGCTTGTTTCAGTAGTTCGCATACTTCTTCATCCGTGGTCTGGCTAAAGTCCCCATACCAGGCCCCTACCGCATAAAAGGGCTCCGGCGTGGTAGCACAGATTATTTCATCTACTTTATCCTCAAAGAACCTGCACATGTCCGGGGAAGCCGTAGGGACTGCAACGACCAGTTTAGCCGGGTTTTTAGTTTTAATGGCTTCAACTGCTGCATGCATTGTTGCGCCGGTTGCAAGCCCATCATCTATAAGGATTACAGTAATACCAGTTATATCCGGCTTGGGATGGTCTCCACGATATTTGCGCTCCCGGCGTTCCAGTTCCCTAAATTCATTTGCAGCTACCGTAGCAATTACTCTGTCAGGTATCTGATAAGACCTTACAACGTCTTCGTTCAATACACGGATATCATCAGACGCAATTGCTCCCATTGCCAGTTCTTCATTGCCTGGAACTCCCAGCTTCCGTACTATGAAAACGTCCATTTTTACGTTCAGTTCTCTTGCAACTTCAAAAGCTACCGGGACTCCACCCCGCGGGAGAGCCAGTATCAGCACATCTGGACGGTTTGAATATTTTGAAAGTTCTTTTGCCAGCCTTTTCCCTGCATCTACTCTATCTTTAAAGATTGCCATCATTCCCTTCAACCCCCAGTTGAATCAGATTAATTCCTGAAACGCGTTACATTGCTTATAGTATCTATGTTTAAATCCTTAAATGTATAGATTATTATAAATTTAATTAAACCTCTTATAGCTGTTACTTTAAAAACAATAGATGCTGGTAGAAGAATAACTGGTAGAAGTATAGCTGACGAAAGCAGAATGTTTGGAGTATCCTTTAGTTTCGTATGCTTTTTTATCTATGAAGAACTGGGCTTTAAATTAAGTTTGTTTTAAATAATGATTGAATATTATTTTATATGAAGCTGATATTGTTTTTAATATCTGATACATCCTTTTAGATCTAACTGTAACAGGGGTGGGGAAAATAGCAAATTTTAAGGGGAAAAAAGTAGTAGTCGAGCCCTATGAAGTGCTACTCTGGGCAGCTATAATCAGTGTACTCTACGTGATTAGCCTGAGTAACTTCCTGCTTTTCCATACTCTGGTAGAACTCTTCAGCGTGTATGTCGCATATGTGATATTTCTCGTAGTGTGGAAATCAAGAGAACATTTAGAAAACCGATACCTTATGTTTATAGGGATAGCTTACTTTTTTATCGGCGGTCTGGATCTATTATACACGCTTTCCTATGAAGGAATGGGTATATTCCCTGAACTTGGTCCAAATATGCATACTCAGTTCTGGATTGCTGCGAGGTATATGGAGAGTATCTCCCTTCTGCTGGCTCCTCTGTTTTTAACAGGTTACAGTACAGAGTACCTTAAAAAGAGCGACAGGTATATTGAAAGAACCAGGTTTGCCTGGGAAGCCTTTCTAGCGTACGCTGGAATTACTATTATTTGCCTGCTCTCTATTTTCGTTTTCAGGAACTTCCCGGATTCCTATATTGAAGGCTCAGGTTTCACTCCTTTTAAAATAATAAGTGAATATGTAATCTCTTCTATTCTTCTTTGTTCACTGATAGCCCTTTATGTAAAGAGGGATAGATTTGAGAACCACGTCTTCAGGTTACTCGCAGCGTCGATTATCCTGACAGCCCTGGGAGAGCTGAGTTTATCGATTTATGCGGGAGCAAATGGATTTTTTAACCTGACGGGACATTATCTCAAGATTTTTTCTTTCTACCTGATCTATAAAGCAATAGTTGAGACCGGATTTGAAGACCCTTTCAGCCTTCTTTTCAGAGAACTTAAGTATAGAGAAGAGGCTTTGAGGCAGGAAACAATTTTCCTCAAGGATGATCAGGGTTATCTTTACAGATTACTCGGTTTAAAGGAAAACCAGTTTGAGAGAGAACCAGAAGTGGAAAAAGTTCCGATATATGAGAAAGAGTACTATTCATTTGTGCAAAACATAGAGGGACTTATCGGCTTTCGGCTTTACGAGAATCTTGAACCTGTACTCATGGACGGGTCTATTGAAGAGGTTACAGGGTACAGTAAGGAAGATTTCCTTTCTCATAAAGTCAAATGGACTGAACTGGTTATGCCCGAATACCTGCCTCTGTTTTTTGATAATATGAAAAAAGCAATCTCTACCCCGGACCTTTCAAGGGAGTTGGAGTATAAAATACGCAGAAAAGATGGAGAAACTAGATGGGTCAGAGAAATTCTTCAGAAACTTCCGGAGCGCTCTGGAGCGCCAGGACAGATACAGGGTCTTGTCCGTGATATTACCAGACGTAAAATTGCAGAAGAAACTCTGACAAAAATACAGGAAGCCCGGATAAAGGAAATTCACCATCGAATTAAAAACAATTTACAGGTTATCTCTTCTCTTCTCAGCCTTGAGGCTGAAAAATTTGCTGATGAAAAAACGCTTGAAGCCTTCAGGGAAAGCCAGAACCGGGTTATCTCAATGGCTCTCATCCATGAGGAACTTTACGAAGGTAAAGGCATGGACACAATCGATTTTGCGGTTTACCTCAGGAAATTAACCCTTGACCTTTTCAGTTCATATCTCGTAGAAATCGAAAAAATCAGCCTCAAACTGGACCTTGGGCAGGTTCATCTTGGTATGGACACTGCAATCCCTCTTGGAATTATTGTCAATGAGCTTGTTTCAAATTCTTTAAAGCATGCCTTTTCTTCAGACAGAGAAGGTGAAATCAGAATTAGCCTGAGCATAAAGGGAGATTATACTTCAAAAACAGGCGGCTCAGGTAAAGATCGTGGCTGCCCGAATGGTATAGGTTTCCATTACATGGTTATAGTAGCAGATAATGGGACAGGCTTTCCTGAAGAGATAGATTTCCGGAACCCTGAGTCCCTCGGGCTCCAGCTCGTAAATATTCTTGTTGAACAGATAGACGGCTGCATTGAACTTAAAAGGGACAACGGGACTGAATTCACTATCTGGTTTAATAATCCCGAAGATGAAAAGGAAAATCAATAAGATCTGGACGGCAGGAATGATAATGAGATTTGGGTGAATCGGAAATCTGCAGGAGATTTTCAATATGATGCATTTTCAACCGGACTAGATCCATAATCCTTGTCTAATTTTATGCTTACTTTGAAATTTTCCATACGAAATTATTTTTTGGTTGAAAAGAATTTTTTAGGTAATTAATTTAAAATAGTTAATGATATAATGTTATATTCATGGAGTTAGGAAGTTAGTGGGTATGAAAAAAAAGTAAAGAACTGCCTGGAGGCCATTGATCCTGCTTCGGATCAATATACTTGGGGGAGTATATTTTCGAGGCTGCTGTATTGGGGAATCCAGTAAAAGGGTGTAGCGCCTCCGGGCTTCTTCTTACTCTGTTTTTACTATTCTTTTATTTTTCCATTATTTTGTATTCTAATGCTTGATTCAGAGGTTGCCAGACTTCTGATATTTAATAGATATAATTCAATGTAGTTTTATTATATCAGGTCAATTAATACTCTCAGGGAGTATTCTTAAGGGGGCAACTGCAAATATCATACCTTAATGGAAGTTCATTTAAAGTAGGGCTTTATGAGGCAGCGGTCTGGATAGCGATATTGGGTCTGCTTTATTTAATCAGCCTTGGTAACTATCTTCTCTTCCATACTCTGGTAGAACTCTTCAGTGTTTATGTTGCATACGTAGTATTTCTTATAGTGTGGAAGTCAAGAGCTCGCCTGGAAAACAGGTATCTTATACTGATAGGGGTTGCTTTTTTTTTCATAGGAAGCGTTGATTTCCTTCACACCCTTACATTCAGGGAAATGGGGATGTTCCCGGGTTTTGGAACTAACCTGACTGTCCAGCTCTGGATAGTTGCAAGATACCTGGAAAGCATTTCCTTCCTGGTTGCCCCGCTGTTTTTGGTACACAACAGAGAGAATGGAAATAAAGAAGTTGAGGGCAGATCTAGAGAATCTCTTGATGATTCTACGTTTGCCTGGAAAGTTTTCCTTATATATGCAGCAATTACTATCTCTTGCCTGCTCTCTATCTTTTTTTTCAGAAATTTTCCGGTTGCTTATATTGAAGGTTCAGGGCTCACTCCCTTCAAAGTTCTGAGCGAGTACATAATTTCTTTTGTTCTTTTTTGCTCTCTGATAACTCTTTATGCAAAACGGGATAGATTTGAAAACAAAGTTTTCAGCCTGCTCGCAGCTTCAATAATTCTTACGGCCCTTGGAGAGCTATCTTTTACCATGCACTCTCATGTAGATGAATTCCCAAACCTTATAGGCCACTATTTTAAGCTGCTGTCTTTTTACCTTATTTACCAGGCAGTCGTAGATGTCGGATTTGAAGAGCCGTGCAGCCTTCTTTTCAGAGAGCTCAAGCACAGGGAAGAAGGCTTCAGGCAAAAAGCGATCTTCCTCGGGGACGAGTATAATCACATATGCAGAATTATAGGAGTAAACAGGGATCTTGAGCAGAAAGAAAAAAATGAGGATAAAGATCAGGAAGGTTACCATTCTTTTTCAGAACATTTTCCCGGGATCGGGTTCCAGCTTAACTGGGACTTTACACCTGTATCCATGCAGGGGCCTGTTGAGGAAATGACAGGTTATAGAAAGGAAGACATCCTTTCAGGAAAAGTGGATTTGATAGAAATAATTGTACCTGAAGATCAACCTTTAATTTTTGAAAACCGGCAGAAATTGAAATCAAATCCTAAACTTGTAATTGAAGATGAATTTAGAATCCGTAAAAAAAGCGGAGAGACAAAATGGGTCAGGGAAATTACCCAGAGAATCCAGGGTGGGTCTGAAGGCTTAGGAAAATTCCAGGGTCTGGTTTATGATATCACTGAACGTAAAATGGCTGAAGAAGCCCTCGAAAAAATAGACCGAATTCGAGTAAAAGAGGTCCACCACAGGATAAAAAATAACCTTCAGGTTATCTCGTCCCTTCTCAGTCTGCAGGCTGAGAAATTCGAAGATAAGGAAGTCATTGAAGCTTTCAGGGAAAGCCAGAACCGTGTCGCATCCATAGCCATGATCCATGAAGAGCTTCATGGAGGGGAAAGCCTGGATGCCCTTGATTTCGCAGACTATCTGCAGAAACTGACTGCAGACCTTTTTAATTCATATCGTGTGGGCAAAGACGGTGTAAGCCTTAAACTTGATCTTGAAAAGGTCTGGCTTGGCATGGATATTGCAATTCCCCTCGGAATTATTGTAAATGAACTGGTCTCAAATGCCCTGAAACACGCTTTTAAAGGTAAAAACGAGGGGGAAATCCGCATAAGCCTGCTAAACGCAAAAAGACCTGCCTCCATAGATGAGATTTCCGGTTCAGATCGGAATTCAGATCGGAATTCAGACCGGGAATGCCTGGAGAATAATGATTCACATTATATATTGACCGTTGCAGATAATGGAAAAGGAATTCCTGAAGAAATAGATTTTCGAACCGCTGATTCTCTGGGGCTTCAGCTCATAACAATTCTTGTTGAACAGATAGACGGCTGCATCAAACTTAATAGGGGTCAGGGAACTGAGTTCACTATCTGGTTCAATGGTGAAGAAAAGTAAGACTGAAAAGTGCGGGAAATTAAGACCTATTAGTTCAGGGTACGGGAGACAAGAATTTCGGAGCCCTTAATTTCTTAAATTTTCCCGAATTAAGTTGAAATGCTGTTATTTACAGTTGAATAAAGATTTATATAATTCGGAGAATCAAAATATGCCAATGGACTGCGTATAATCAGTCTCATAACGGATATGGAGATGACCAAGATGTCGCCTTCCATGGTAGGAATGAGTTTTCTGGTTCTGGGTATAATCCTGCTCTTTGGAAAGTGGATAAGGGTAATTACCCCCGGCCTCCAGAAGCTCTTTATCCCCAGCTCTTTGATCGGCGGGTTTCTGGGCCTAGTTCTCGGGCCGCAGGTCCTGGGCAACCTGGTTGAATGGTCTGAATATGAGGACACTACACTTGCCCTGCTCGCCGGCGGGATATTTCCTGAAGATATGCTGACCGTATGGGCTGCTCTTCCCGGGCTTTTCATAAACATTATTTTTGCCACACTTTTTCTCGGGAAAAAACTCCCCGGGATTCGAGAGGTCTGGAACATAGCCGGGCCCCAGGTAGCCTTTGGACAGACCGTAGCCTGGGGCCAGTATGTTTTCGGAATATTGATAGCTATTCTTATACTGACTCCTTTCTTTGGCATTGATCCGATGGCAGGCGCACTTATTGAGATTGGATTTGAGGGGGGCCACGGGACTTCTGCAGGTCTGGCTTCTACCTTTCAAGAAGTCGGATTCCCTGAAGGGACAGACCTGTCACTCGGCCTTGCCACTATAGGTCTGCTCTTCAGTGTAATTTTCGGAATTATACTTTTAAACTATGGTGTAAGAACCGGGAAAACCACTGTTTTGCAGGATCCTGGCGAAATATCTCTTAAAAAAAGCGAGCAGGCAGGAATTGTTGATTTCGATTCAAGGGAGTCAGCAGGCAAAATTACAACGAAACCCGAATCTATCGAACCTCTCTCCCTTCATTTTGCTTATGTTGGAGTTGCTATCGGAATAGGCTATATTATTCTTCAGGCCCTCCAGCTGATAGAGGAACTTACATGGGGCAGGATAACAGGCGTATATCTTCTTGAACATATACCTCTTTTTCCGCTTGCAATGGTCGGTGGAATTATTCTCGAGCTGTTCCTTGATAGATATGATAAGTATAAAACGCTTGATAGAAACCTGATGATGAGAATACAGGGCCTTTCCCTGGATATCCTGATAGTTAGCGCTATTGCAACTCTTTCTCTTGATGCCATAAGCGGCAATCTCGCTCCCTTTATTATCCTGAGTATTGTCGGTATTGTCTGGAACGTAGCAGCCTTTCTTTTGTTCGCGCCCAGAATGATACCCTCATACTGGTTTGAAAGAGGCATCGGAGATTTCGGGCAGTCTATGGGTATGACTGCAAGTGGACTCCTGCTGATGAAAATTGCAGACCCTGATAACAAATCTCCTGCTCTTGAGAGCTTTGGGTACAAACAGCTCATGTTTGAGCCAATCGTAGGAGGAGGCCTGTTTACAGCTATGTCAGTCCCCCTAATATTCAATTTTGGCCCGATTCCCGTGCTTATCCTGACAACTATTGTGATGCTTTTCTGGATAGGAATGGGACTTTTATATTTTGGCCGAAAATAATGGATTCTATTCTACCCGTTTTTGTACTTTACCCATTTAATTGATTCTCTTTCACCAGTTATAATGCTGAAGCTTACATGTTTTTTAAAAACGTTCGGGTTTTATAATATCTAAACCTAATTATTAATAAATCGTTATTTGTAGACATGCTTACTGACAACATCAGGCATAAGAAGCTGATACTCTGGGGAGGGGTTACTATAGCTGAAGGGAGTAATCATAATGGGGATGACAGCTCAAAAAATCTTGGAAAAAGCAGGATTTTTACTTCAAAATCTCTTCTTATCACTCTAATCGGAACCCTTCTGGGAGGGCTTGTTTTCGGGCTTGTGGGTTATTTTGCGGAAAGTGGAAGCCTTGCAATACCCAGGCTTGAACCACTCTTTGCAGCGCCTTACGGTTCGGTTACTATTTTTCTTATTATTTTTGGTGCAAGCCTTGGTTCGTTAATCGCCTCTCTGGCTTCTGCAGGCAAGCTCCACAGGGATGAAGGAGCTGAAGAAACCGGAGCCGGGATGAACCTTAACAAATGGTTTACATGGGGGATTGCGGTCCTGACTGCTGCAATAATTCTCAGTGCTGTGGGATATATCTGGATTCTTTCAGCTGCTTACGGAAACGGATCTGATCAGGACCCCCGCATAGGGTATACTATGAAAAACGTACAGAGGATCCCCGGGGATACGCCTGCTCAGGTCGGGGATTCGATGGTTGAGATATATGCAACCGAGCCTCTTGAAATTCCTGCTGACCCGGTTGCAGCCGCAGTAATGGCACCTGTGGCTTCCGCAAGAAACCAGACCCTTGTTTACGGTGCGGAAGGAGGTGGTCAGGGGAATATGGATACCCTTGTTGAGGAATCCTTATCTCTTCTGGGAGAAAGCTCTGTCATTGTAATTATTTCGGCAGAAGAACCTGCCTATGCCCTGCCTGCAGCATATACTGCAGCATATTTCAGGGCACCTGTAGTCCCTGTTGAAGAAGGGTCCATCCCTCAGAGTTTGCAAAACTCACTCGAAAAAGGAGAGGAAAAGGTTATTTTTGTGGCTGCCCCGGAGAGGCTCCTTTCAGACCAGTTTCTTGAAGAACTGGAAGCCTTTGGAGAGGTAAACCGCGTGGCAGACGAGAACATTTACAGGCATGCTCTGTTGTGGGCGAGAAGCCGCTGGGGCAATTTCGGGTGGGGCATGGATGAAAATTTCCATTTCGACGCGTACTACAACTTCGTACTTGCAAACCCTGAGACCCCGGAGTTTGCTGCAGCTGCTCTGCCTTTGGCTTACCAGGGCAATTACGGGCCGTTGCTTTACACACAGAGTGGAGACCTGAATGATTACGTTGACCAGTATTTCTGGAGGCTTTCTCCTGATTTCTTTGATTTCCCTTCAGACGGGCCTTTCATGAACGTGAAGGTTGCAGGAAATCCGGAGAGTGTGAGTTATAACGCCCAGGCAAGGGCTGACCTTGCTCTGGAAGTACGCTCTTTCAAAAATCAGGCAGCCGGAGCAAGCGGGCTTGCCTTACTCGGGTGGTCCTGGTTTTTCATAGGCTTCTTCGGAGCCATCTGGGCTCTTTTTATTATGCCAAAACGCCTGCCTTACAGCTCTTTTTATTCCCGGATTTACTGGCCTATGGCAATGCTGGTATTCGGGCCTGTAGGCGTTCTGGCTTTCCTTCTGGCCTACCATGAAAGGCCTGTGATATCCACGGGTCATATGGCAAAATTCCTGCGTCCTCCCTGGGCTAGGGCTCTATCAGCTACGATTATGAGTTCAGGAATCGGGATGGCCCTCATGATAGCCTCCATGTACCTGTTTCAGTTTTTTGGATTGCCTCTCTTACGGACTTTTGAATTCACATCGCTGTACTGGTTAGGCTCCCCGATGACGACAATTATGTGGCTGATAATGGTTATCCCTGCCGTTATCGTCTCTTCTTTATTTTACATGGGACCGATGATGGCTGATATGCGTGAAATGAAGTACTGGGGAGGGGTAAAGAAGGCTTTTCCAGTAGTCACCCTTTCCATGGTCAGTGCTTCTATAGGGATGTTTGTGACTGCATGGTATGTTATGAACTGGAGGGGGTGGATGAGCGGGGAAGACCTCTGGCTCTGGGTAACTCCTTTATGGATTTCCGCATCTGCAGGTTTTTTTGTTGCCCTTATTCCGAATTATTTTATGGTTAAAGCCGGGTGGAAGGAGGGAGAGATGTGATAAAGCCCGTTTATACTCTTCTTGCAGTTGCCGTTCTTACGGTTCTTTTAATCCTTGGATATGTATCAGCGTGGGACCCTCAGGGAAAGCCTCTTGATATCAGCACTATGCAAAATAAAGAACTGCTTGAGTTAACGGGCAGCACTGCCCGGCTTTCCGGTGAAGACCATATTCAAACAGCCATTGCTTATTCCCAGACAATCTATGCGGCTGCCCAGGATAAAGATAGACCCGGAGCGGTTGTTCTTGTGAGGGACGATGACCCCGCAACTGCAATCGCTACGACACGCTTGCAACACATGCCAGTTAATGCACCCATGCTCTTTGTTACTGAAAACGGAACCGTACTGCCGGAAGAAACCCGGAAAGAGCTCGAAAGGCTCGGACCGGAGGGGGTTATGATGGACAATAACGTGCAGGTATATATTCTCGGGGATATTGACCGAAGTGTGGTCGATGAGGTCGAAAAACTCAAACTGAAAACCCGTACAATATATGCATCAAATCCGATTAAGTTTGCCGAAGTTCTGGATGAGTACATTTCAGTCCTGGAGTCCAATCACAGGCAGATTGTTTTTATAGCTTCTACCGATGCGCTTGAGTACTCATATCCTGCAGCCAACTGGAATGCGCATATGGGGGACAGCTTTGCTTATGTAACTCCTGAAGGGGTGCCCGAAGAAACAAGAAGAATCCTTGAAAGGCGCTGGCCGTATTATCCTTACATATATGTATTTGCTCCAGCTTCTGTTGTTGACAGCGAGATAATGGCAGAACTTTCTCAGTATGGGCACGTTCAACGCATCCCGGGAAATACCCCCCAGGAAATGGCAGTAAGGTGGGCCGGATATAAGGACAGCGGGCACAAAACCTCATGGCTTGTTGGTTACAGGCCTCGAAGCGTTGGATGGGGCTATGCGGAGCCCGGGCATAACCTTCTTCTGGCAAACCCTGAAGACTGGAGAGTTGTAGTCCCAAGCGGAGTGCTGTCACATATGGGAAAGCATGGTTTCCTTATCCTGACCGAACCTGATGGCGAGCTGCCTGATGTTGCACGTTTTTACCTGCAGGTCATTCAACCTGAACCTATATATCCCAGCCAGCAGGTGTTCAACTTCGCATGGATTCTTGGCAGGGATGTTAGCAATGAAACGGTTAGAGAGCTTGATGGGCTCCTTAAAGTGTCTTCCCCTGATAACGGGAACCGCAGCGGTTTAACAGCAGGAAATAACAGCAGTTTAATAAATACAGGCAACAATAGATAACAGAAGGCGTGATTTCTTATTTTGGGATAACTGGGGCATCAATCTGCTGGGATGAAAACTTAGATATGAAAAGCACCTGAAATAAAAATAAAAGGTGCTTTTTTCTTATTTTTTCTATGAATTTTCTTCTCCGCTATTTTCTTCAAGCTAAGGGTTTATTTCCTTCCCTAAGGGCTTTAATACTCTACCTACTTATGTCCATCCGAGGTCTTTCATCTGTGCAGAATCACTTTCTTTTACCTTAGCGGTGTGAAAAAACTCGTCACTTCGTATGTCGAAGAACTCTATGCCGTACACGGTTCCATAATAAGCGGTTATCAGCTCTGACTGGGTTGGGGCTTTAATAAACTGGATGTTCCCTTCTTCATACCACCGATCCCAGGGAGTTTTATCTTCGGATATGCGGTATTTCATTTCTAAAGTATTTCCTTCTGCTCCTGTGGTATTGCCGTTGTTCTCAGGCTCATTGTCAGTATTCTCAGACTCCTGTTCAAAGGGCTGTTGGGAGACTTCGTCCCACTCCCCATCGATTACAGCAGACCTCACATCTCCCTCAAAAACGGTAACTTCTATACTGTGAGGAGTAAGGGCTTGGGTTACGATCTGGTCTGTCCGGTTTCCATAGCCTCCGTGCCTGCTTGTAAATGTATAATTTAAAATATGCTGCTCCGGGAACGTCTCAAGCACCTCGTGACTTTCCAGCTCGAGGTCAAAGCCATCAAAACCGTATGTGGGTGCGGTTTCTATCCAGGCCCTGGCTATCCTTTCAGCTTCTTCCGGAGAGGTAGACAGGGCATAAGCCCTCAGTTCAACCAGTGCAGAATCGATTTCCTGGAGACCTTCAGGCATATATTCTGAATAGTAAGGGTCCACAGTTACGGTTTTTTCTTGGGTTTCCCCGATCAGGCTAATTTCGAGTGTTCCCACATCTGTAACAAGAGGCTGCCCTTCCTGCGGAACATACCGCTCTTCCATCTGAAGAAACTCGTTTTCTTCAAACAGGCTGATAAGATCTCTGAAAGCACTTTCGTTGAAAGGCTTTTCGTGTATTTTCATGAATCTTCCTTCATTATCCGAAGTTGTAAATACAACCGATGTGCTGTTTACGGTTAACTCTTGCAACTGCATCTCCGGGAGTGTGAAGGCTCCGTATGTCATGTGGGTTATGGTTGCATTTTCTGAGATTTCTTCTGTTTGTTTTTCAGTACATCCGGCTACAAAAGTTAATAACAATATCAATAGTACAGAAATTGTTTTGTTAATCAAAATCTCCTCCTTACTTTCCCTCAAAGTTCTACCTAAGGATGCTTTTTAACTGACTTAAAGATATTTTTAACTGAAAATTTTTCTTTAATTATAGTATAAAACCTTTCCTTTAATATTGTATTTTTTTTAAATATGTATTTTTGTTAAGATTTGAGCTAATTAATGATAATTTGTAATTAATTTATCCTCTTTTCTGGTTTAATTTCTTAATTTTTTGGATTCCCCAAATTCAAGATAACATTTATATCTGTACACTAATGATTATATCAGTACTATAATTATTTGAAATCTTCATATTATTGCATTTCCTAAAAAATGCTGATTTAAGTGAGAAGGCACAAACCAGATGAAACTGCAGCTTGTTAATCTTCTTTTATTTTCCGACAAAAGGAAAAATTTACTGTTAGTGCTGTCAGAAGGGCCCAGAAACATTGATGAAATTCTTGATCTTCTTCAGGTCCCCAGAATTTCCATGCTTCCCCAGATCAAAAAATTAAAAGAAGAAGGTCTAATTGTTCAGAAAGAAAATGTATATCATCTTTCTATAATAGGTGATATATTAGTCAAAAAAGCCAGACCCTTACTTGATGCGGCCAGTACATTTGAAGACAACAGTTATTTCTGGAGCCACAGGAAACTGGACTCTATTCCTTTTCATTTATTAAAACGGATCGGTGACCTTAAAGTAAGTCAGCTTACCGAACCTGGGCTTTCTCATGGATTTGATCTGTTTCCTGAGCTGATTAATCATCTTGCCGGATCCTCACAGGTTATGCTCCTTTTTTCTTATTTTCATCCTCAGATTCCTTCTTTTTCCCTTGAGCTCGTAAAAAAAGGCGTTAAGATGCAGCTCATCCTTAGCAAAGATTCATTTGATAGGTTTTCAATGGATTTTCGTGATGCGGGAGAGAAGATCCTGGCGAAGGAAAATGCCTCTATTTTTATGCATGCAGGAACACCGCTTGAAATTCCTGCACTTATCGCTATTTCGAAAAAAGCGTTATTGTTAGGATTTTTTAATAAGAAAGGAAGGTTTGAAGGGCAGTATCTTCTTAGTTTTGAACCCCGCGCCCTGGTATGGGGTAGAGAACTCTTCGAATATTATATGAAAAGGTCAGAGAATGTATGTTCAATGTATTACCCGTATACCAGCTCTGATATTCAGAAAACTTCCGATGACCTGCAGTAAAATCAGAATATGTGTATCCGAATATGTCTTTAAATTAGAATTTAAATTAGGAAGATGAGATCTCCGGTTTTAAGTATATTTTATTGTGAAAAGTCCTACAGGTATCTCGATGAAACGCAACTCTAAGGAATGGAAAGAAAAAAGAGCTGAATTCATTAAAGGCAAGGCATGTGCCTGGTGCGGCTCTTCTGACTGCCTGTGTATCCACACTCCCGGAGCCTTTTCCCCGGCAGAGATCCGTTCCGGGATTTACAGTCTCGCTTATGCCAGGTTCAGGGAAGTATACAGACAGAAGTACCAGAAATTCAAGTACTTCCTGACCGGTAAACACCGCCATAAAAGCCATCCTGCCTGGCACAAAGCCTCGACCATACATAAAATCGAGCCTGACCATACTGACCTTGAAGAACAGCGCATCGAGGAGCTTGTTGAAGACGCAGGAGAAGGAAACTTCAAAAGACTTTATCACGAATGGCTTGAAGAAAGCGGGATTGAAGAGCTAATTGAAGAAGAAACCAGAAAAGCAGAGGAAGAATATTCGTCTCTGGAGCATGCAATTGTGCTCTGCAAGCGCTGTCATTTTGCAAGCTTGAAAGGCATGGAACTCTGCCCTGTATGCAGAAAAAAGTATAAGCCTCCAAGATATGAGACCTGCTTTGACTGTCTGCCCGATATAAAAAAGAACGAAGTTCTGGAAAGGCAAAAGGAAAAAGAGAATTTTCCGGGGAATTCAGAGCAATCTTTTGATAAATCAGTTACTGAAGAGCCATAGTTACTGAAGAGCCATAGTTTTACTTTCTGACTATATGAATATATGACCCGGAAAGTATAGTCCTTCTTAGAGAAGAGCCCAGCCACCCCCTCCACAGGCTCTGCAGGTTCCGTTTTCCAGATTTCCGGATCCGCTGCAAAGTGGACATGTTATTGCAGGCTGGGCAACGAGCACGTTCCCCTGTCCTCCACAGGCTTCACAGATTCCACCTTCAGCATGCCCGGTTCCGTTGCAAAGAGAACATTTTTCCGGAGCATACTCTGTATCTTTATAGGTATAAAGCATCCCATCACCTTCTTCATGTACGAGCACAGGGGTATTTTCCCAAGCAAAAGATTCTTTTAATACATATTCTAGGCGTTCTGGATTAAAAGATCTTGCAAAAAGATAAAAAAGAAAGTGTTATAATGTAATTGCCGGATTTTTTTATATTTATCATCCTTTTTTATGTATCTTTCTAAAGTGTTCTTGAGAATATTTTAGAAATATGTAAAAGTTTAGTCCTGAAGCTTGATTAATAATTTTGCCCCTGACTTTAACCTTTTAATTTGCTTGTTTGAGGGAAACATTAAACCAAAGGAGGTTATTTTCGACATATCTGATGCCGCTTGCCAGCCAGATATTTCTGGAGCTCAAAGAAAACTCTTAAATAAAAATCAGTCTTTTCTGTAATTTCTTACTAAAATTTATTCATAACTTTCTCTCTTAGTAACATAAAATATTATTTTTAATGATTCCGGTAGTTTTAAGTAACATCAAAAAAATAATAATCATTGGGGGAGAGATTTTAAAGTTATGTCTTGGGGGACGCGGACTTTAAAATATATTTCTTTACCTCAGGGAGTTGGAATTATGGTACATAGAGATAATCCGGAATTTTTGTCAGCAAGCACTATAAAAGGAGATAAAGTCATCAATACAGCTGGAGAAGATCTTGGGAAGATTGAAGAATTAATGATTGACCTTCGTGATGGAAGAGTAGCATATGCAGTACTCTCTTTTGGTGGATTCCTGGGTCTAGGCAACAAGTTATTTGCTATTCCATGGAATGCCCTTTCGTTAAGAGTGCACGAACACGCCTTCGTACTTGATATTCCTAAAGAAACTCTCGAAAAAGCAGAAGGCTTCGATAAGGATAACTGGCCTGTAACCAGCCGTGAATGGCTTTCCTCTATGTACAGCTACTATGGATATCAGCCCTACTGGCAGACAGAAGTACTGGAAAACCGACCAGGTAACATTTAAGCCTTTGTAGCTGAGCAAGCAAATACAGATGTCAACCTTACTGGCATGTAGGGTTTGGAATAAACTTAATCAGGAGATTAGTTTTGAAGTTGTGTCCTGGGGAACACGGACTTTAAGATATCTTCTTACTTTAGGGAGTTGGAACTATGGCACATAAAAATAATCCAGATTTTTTATCAGCAAGCACTATAAAAGGGGATAAGGTCGTCAATACAGCTGGGGAGGACCTTGGAAAGATTGAAGAATTAATGGTTGACGTCGATGACGGAAGAATAGCATATGCAGTACTGTCTTTTGGCGGATTCCTGGGTATGGGGGACAAACTATTTGCTATTCCCTGGCAGGCTTTCAGACTGAAACTGCATGATCATGCCTTCTTACTTGATGTTCCTAAAGAAACTCTTGAAAATGCAGAAGGCTTTGATAAGGATAACTGGCCTGTAACCAGCCGTGAATGGCTTTCCAGAAACTATACTTATTATGGATACCAGCCTTACTGGCAGACAGAAGTGGCGGGACAAACTGTAATACGGGGTGAGACAGAAGCAAAAAGAGTATCCCGGGCGAGCAGAGAAAATCCTGACTTTTTGTCAGCAGACACTATGAAAGGGGATAAAGTTGTCAATACATCTGGAGATGACGTTGGGAAAATTGACGAATTAATGATTGATCTCGAAAACGGAAAAGTAGCATATGCTGTACTTTCACATGGTGGGATACTGGGTATAGGTAGCAAATTGTTTGCTATTCCCTGGCAGGCTCTTACTTTGAGAGTGCATGATCACGCCTTCGTACTTAATATTCCTAAAGAAACTTTTGATAAGGCAGAAGGTTTTGATAAGGGCAACTGGCCTTTAACTCGTGAGGAACTCTCCAGAACCTACACTTACTATGGATACGAGCCTTACTGGCAGGCACTACCGGCGGCAGCGGCAGGAGTTTCGACAGGAATCATGGGTGAGACAGAAGCAGAAAGAATGGCCCGGCTGGAAAGAGAAAAATCAGGAATGGTAGGAACTGAAGAAGAGAGAAAGGCCCGGATGGAAAGAGAAAGGCTTGAAGGGCTAAGAGAAACACAGGAAGAAAAGGTATCCCATCTAGAAGAACAACGGATTCAGAGAGAGAGGCAGACCGAAACCGAGAGGGAGAGATTGGCCAGGCTGGAAAGAGAGCAGATGGAATTAGAGAAGCAGGCGGAAATTGAGAGAGGGAAGCTGGTAGGGTTAGAGAAAGAGCTTCAGGAGGCCATTAGACTAGAAGAGACCGAAAAAGTGTCCAGGCTCGAAAAAGAGGTGAATGTAGTAAAGATGCAGGAAGAGGCCCGGAGAGAGAGACTGGCACAGCTGGAAAGTGAACGGGAAAGAGTAGGAAGGCAAGAAGATGTCGAGAAAGAGAAGCTTTCCCGGCTTGAAAGAGAGCGTATGGAAGCTGAAAAACGGGAAGAATCCGAGAAAGAGAAGCTTGCCGGGCTTGGAAGAGAGCGTATGGAAGCTGAGAGGAAAGTAGAGACTGAACAGGAGAGGCTTGCCCGGCTGGAAAGAGAGCGTATGGAAGCTGAGAGGAAAGTAGAGACCGAGCAAGAAAGGCTTTCCCGGCTTGAAAGAGAGCGTATGGAAGCAGAAAAGTGGCAAGAGACGGAATCGGCAAGGATGGCCCGGATGGGAGGTATGGCAAGCAGAGAAAACCCAGATTTTCTGTCAGCAACCACGATAAAAGGGGATAAAGTTGTCAATACATCTGGAGAGGATCTTGGGAAGATTGAAGAATTAATGATTGACCTCCGTGATGGAAGAATAGCATATGCAGTACTGTCTTTTGGCGGATTCCTGGGTATGGGAGACAAACTATTTGCTATTCCCTGGCAGTCTCTTAGACTGAAACTTCATGATCATGCCTTCGTGCTTGATATTCCTAAAGAAACTCTTGAAAAGGCAGAGGGCTTTGATAAAGATAACTGGCCTGTAACTTCTCATGAGTGGCTTTCCAGAACCTACACTTACTATGGATACGAGCCTTACTGGCAGAGAGAAGTGACCGAACGAACCGGATTGCCTGGAGAGATAGGATCAGAAAGAGTATCCGGAAGAGAAGGTCTGGCGAGCAGAGAAAGTCCTGACTTTTTGTCAGCAGGCACTATGAAAGGGGACAAAGTTATCAATACAGCTGGAGAGGATCTTGGGAAGATTGAAGAATTAATGATTGACCTTCATGATGGAAGAGTAGCATATGCTGTACTTTCATTTGGAGGATTCCTGGGTATGAGCGATAAGCTGTTTGCTATTCCCTGGCAGTCCCTTTCATTGAGAGTACACGAACATGCTTTCGTACTTAATATTCCCAAGGATGTCCTGGAAAACGCAGAGGGCTTTGATAAGGGCAACTGGCCTTTAACCCGTGAAGAACTCTCCAGAACCTACACTTACTATGGATATCAGCCCTACTGGCAGATAGTAGTCGTGGAGCAGGCAGAAATTTCGACAGGGGTGCAGGCTGAGACAGAACCAGAAAGAATGGCCCGGACAGAAAGAGAGAAACATGAACAGCTAAAAACTGCGGAAGAGAAAATGGCTCAGCAGGATAAAGAACGAATAGAAAGGATGGAGAGGACAGAGACAGATAAAGAGAAGCGGGAACGACTAGAAAGAGAGCGCATGGTAGCAGAGAGGCGGGAACACAAATACCAGTAATTTTATTTAGCACATCAGGGAGGCATTATTCTGTCTCCCTTAACTATATTGTATTTCTGGTAACAGTGTAAGTTCTTATTTAAGCCGGCTTCAAACAGATAAGAAAGCACTCAAGTTCTTATTCTCAATTTTTAGTTTACTTTCAATTATTTAATTTCCTTTTAATATTTTTTTTCAACTTTTTTCAACTTTCTCCAATTTTTAAATATACTGGCCACGTTTTACGAACTAAATTACTTTTTTGCTGTCAGAAGAGTTGCCAGTAGCGATTTTTTAATTTCTACTGCGTTACTTGGGCAGAGTTCACGGCAACAGTAGCATAAAATACATTTCTCCTGGTTGATCCTGAAACTCCCGTCTTCCAGTTGTTCTACAGCCTGCGGAGAACAATTATTGTAACAAGCTCCGCAGTGAGTGCATTTTCTTTGATTGATCCGGGGATATATTGTGTAATACTTGCCAAGACTGCGTGTAAGAAAAGGTGGGGCTGTGCTGACTCCGCCGCTTGATGGTTTGAATTTCTTTTTGACCTCTTTTAACGGCGTTCCGACCACGACAGGGCACTGGTTTCCGAAACCTTTCTTGAGAGCACCTGCGGTCGTGGGAATTTTCAAAGGATCAAAGCCTATCAGTTCTGCCGCAACAATATCCAGGGAAACACAGTCCCGGCTTGCCAGAATTACTCCTGAATTTACAGGTTTTCCGTGAGAAGGCCCGTTTCCTTCCATACCCACAACTCCGTCCATGACCGCAAAACCGGGCCTGACAACAGAATATACATCGGCAACAGCTTCGCCAAAGAGGTTTCTTTTTCCAAGAAGGTGTATCTCTTTTCGGCACTTCAGAGGAAGGGCTCCAAAGAAGTTCTTGACCGCGCCTGTATAATATGTAAGCTCATGGGTTTTCAGTTTCGGAAGGGATATTATAACATCGGCTTCAAGGACAGGGTTTGCAATGTATAGTTTTCGGAACTGAAGGGGCTCAGGGACTTCTACCAGGGTAAAGCCTGCAGTTTCAAAGTTCACAACTCTTGCTCCGGCTTTTCGGGCAGCCTCTTCTATGCCTGAAGCCCTCAGGGCTGTTGCTGTAGCTCCAGGTCTTGAGATTCCGGCTCCGTCTCCGACAACTGGCTTTCCTCCTGCACTGAGCACAAATTCGCACATTGCTGCTACCACGGAAGGATGGGTAGTTGTGGCAGTTTCCGGCGGGCTTGCCGAAAGAATATTGGGTTTGAGAAGTACACTGTTTCCCGGTTCAATTATATTTTCAATGCCGCCCAGCAGGTCAAGAGTCCTGGCTATTGCTTCTTTTGTTTCAGAATAATCAGGGCAGGGAACTATGGAGACTTTATTCATGCTAAAAGTAAATCGGAATAGTTATTGAATTCCTTTCCGGTTTCAGTCTTTTGTTTCAATCTGTTCAGTCTTTTGTTTCAATCTGTTATTAGTTTGCAGTCTTTCTTAAGTACTTCTTATATCCTGATCTTCACCTGTTTTTGAGGCCCATTATTAAGTCTATTTCTTCGGCTATACTTTCCAGTTCATCCAGTATCCTTTCCGAATCCTTCCTCATCTCCCTTACTGCAGCTTTCAGACTGCCTCCTCTCAGATAGATCAGGCGTTTTTTCCTGTAAAGAAGCCCGGAGTCATTGAGGTTTCGGAGATGATGGTTTATTCTTGAGATCTTCATATCGAGGTCTTCAGCCAGAACTTCAGATGAACTTATCTCGTCGTTTGAGAGGTTTTCAAGTAGACTGAAGATTATCCTGTTAGCTGTATTTTCTGTATCCCTTCCTGAAGAGAAGCCAAAGCTGTCACATAACCATAAAAGGTCTTCTTCAAGGCTCTTTATCCGGGGTTTTTCTAAATTTCTGAGGATAATCTGCTGAACCATCTGTGTACTATTTTAGAGATTCAGGTATATATATTTTATTTTAATTTGTAGATATCATCTCGATTTTTTTGCAATTATACTTATTTTGCTAATAAACTCTTTCCGTTTTGCTGGTAATTTTTAAATACAAGTTTCACACTATATGCAAATAGTTGGGCGTTTTACAGCTCAATACATTCATCTATCCCATGCTGACTTATAGTAACCAGTGGATGTTCAGCTAATATAGAGGTCACTTACATACAAGGAGGAACAAAGAGTGATTATCAGACCTATTGGCGAACGAGTATTACTCAAGCACCAGAAGAAAGAAGAAGTGACTAAAGGCGGGATCTATATCCCGGACTCTGCACGGCAGGAGAAGAAAGAAGGAGTCGTTATAGCAGTGGGGACCTTCGAAGACGGGAAAGAACTCCCTTTGAAAAAGGGTGACCATGTAATTTATGGGGGATACCAGGCCGATGAAGTTGAGCTCGATGACGAAAAATACATCTTCGTTGACTTCAAGGATATCCTGGCAACAGTTGTTGAAGAATAATATTGAATGAGGCCTCTTCTGAACGTACTATATCCGGAATATGAAAATGTCAGATAAATCATGACTTGGATAAATCATGACTTAACTCAGTAAGAATATTTGATCCTAATTCAGGTGAATACAGATGGCTTCAAAGCAGATAATGTTTGATGAGAGTGCTAGAAAAGCACTTTTAAATGGTGTGGATAAAGTCGCAAATACTGTTAAGATCACTCTCGGACCGAAGGGCCGTTATGTCGTGCTGGATAAAAGTACAAAGCCCGTAGTCACAAATGACGGTGTCACCATTGCAAAAGAAATAGAGCTCCATGATAAGTTCGAAAATATGGGAGCCAAACTCGTCAAGGAAGTAGCTTCCAGAACTCAGGACAACACAGGAGACGGGACAACTACCGCAACCCTCCTTGCCCAGAGCATGATCCGGGAAGGTTTAAAAAACATCAGTGCAGGGGCAAATCCCATAGAGGTCAAAAAAGGGATTGAGATTGCCACAGAAAAGGTTGTAGGGTACCTCAAGAGCAAGAGTGTCGAGGTAAAGGGCAAGGACAAAATCATACAGGTAGCTACTATTTCCGCAAATAATGACGAAGAAATAGGCAATCTGATTGCCGATGCCATGGAAAGGGTCGGTTACAATGGGGTAATCACTGTCGAAGATTCAAAAACCATGGAAACCAGCCTTGATGTAGTTGAAGGCATGCAGTTTGACCGTGGATTTGTTTCTCCCTATATGGCACTTGATACTGAAAAAATGATCTGTGAATTTGAAGACCCCTATATATTGATTACGGACAAAAAAATCAACAGCATGAAGCAGATCGTGCCTGTACTTGAGAAGGTTGCTTCTGAAGGCCGGTCCCTCCTGATTATTGCTGAGGATGTCGATGGGGATGCCCAGGCAGCCCTGATTCTGAATATTATCCGCGGAGCCCTGAGGGTCTGCGCTGTAAAGTCTCCTGGTTTTGGAAACGAGAGAAAGGAGATGCTTGAAGACATTGCCGTCCTGACCGGCGGGCAGGTTATCAGCGAAGAAAAGGGCATGAAACTTGAGGAATTCAGCGACCACATGCTCGGAAGTGCCAGGAAAGTTACGGTTGACAACCATAAGACCATAATTGTAGAAGGCAGGGGCGACAAGGCAGAAATTGACGAAAGGGTCAGGATCATCGAAGCCCAGGTCAATATTGCTGAAGCCGACTACAGAAAGACCGAACTTAAAAAGCGCCAGGCAAAACTGGGAGGTGGCGTTGCGGTAATTAAAGTAGGAGCTGCAACCGAAACCGAACTTAAGGAAAAGAAGATGAGAATTGACGATGCCCTGAATGCTACAAAAGCCGCAGTTGAAGAAGGTGTGGTCACAGGAGGAGGAATTAGTCTCTTCCGTGCAGCTGCAACCCTGGATTCCTTGAACCTTGATGGCGACAGGCAGGTAGGTGTAAAGATCGTCCAGAGGTCCATAGAAGAGCCTGTCCGCCAGATCGCCACAAATGCAGGCAGGGAAGGCGCTGAAGTGGTGGCAACCATAAGGGCAGAATCCAGCGAACTCTTCGGGTACAATGCAAAGAGAGACGTGTTTGAAGATCTCTTCGAAGCAGGTGTAATCGACCCGACAAAAGTGGTAAGAAGCGGCCTTCAGAACGCTGCCTCAATCGCAGGCATGATGCTCACAACAGAAGCACTTGTAACAGACTTCGATGAAGAAAAGGATGACAGGACAGCTGCAATCATAATCTAATGCAGCTTTTTTCTTCCTCTTCTCATCTTTTTTTCTTTTTTCTTTTTGCTATCTACTATTGAATGATCAGTATTTTCATGCTCTATTTCACGGTACTGCTGAGATTTACTTTAACTATCTCAAAAACCGCCGGCTCAAGCGGCGCCAGGATGCGGAGTAAAGTTAACTAAAAATACTTCATTCAGGCTACTCTGTATTAATATTAACATCAATCGAACCGTAGACTCTCATTTTTTCTTTTCTCTTCTTTTCTTTTCTTTTCTCTTCTCTCTTTATCATCCTATTTTTTCATGTTTTCTTCACTCCGGTAAAGGCTGAAAACCTTTTTCTCTCATAAGTACATTATTTTTGTAAGAGCGTAACTATCGATATTTATAACTGTTAATCTATAGTCTATCTGTTATAATCCTCCAATTTTATTTTACTGCAGATTCCTCCTATCAGAAAGGTGAAAATAAAAATGCTTGAAGTCTACTGTGACTCGTCTTATAATGAAGGTGAAAATTCCTATATCGGCTGCGTGGTGCTCCGGAGCGGCAGGCAGGTTCACCAGTCAACAACTAAAATCCCGGGCGATCCTCAAAATAATCTTGATTGCGAACTTGCAGCCCTTAATTTTGCTATCTTACTTGTCAGGATTTTTTCCAAAGGCGATAAGGAAATAATTATTTATAATGATTCTACTGAAGCCGTAAAAGCCTTTCAGGGAAGGGTTAAGGAAATCGAAAAGGAGTTGTCAGGGTCCAGAGTTAACTTCGAGTATATCCCCCGCGAGAAGATGAACCAGGCAGCAGCAGACAGCCTGTCTAAAAAGTTTCCGGTTTTTTTCTCGAGTACATCTACGTGTGATGTGGAATCTTTCTCGAGAAGGGAAGACATTCTCTCTGATATTGCCCATAATGAAAGTAGCGTTTTTTATCTGGAAAAAGTTCCGGAAATGTCTTCAAATAAAAAAACCTGCTACAGGCTGATAGTCCGCACAATGAAAAAAACCCTTTCTGATGACCGTACTTATCCAGTAAAAAAGGGAGGTCCTGGCACTCAGGTAAAAGCTGCGGAAGAAATTAGAAAAGACCTCTCAAACCCCGAGATCATTTCTTCCCTTAAATCAAAGGGTGTCAGGCTTGAAAACTCCTACTTCCTGCTCACAGACGAGACATGGGGGCTTCGAGGTACGGATAGCCAGGCATACTCCATCCTGCCCTCTTCCATTCCCCATAAAGTCATATGTGATGAGGTGGACAGGTCACCTCAAAACCTTTTCAGAAGAGCAGAACGTTTCAAATAATTTTCTGCGCCTCGCAGCCCTCTGCGTCCCGCAGCCCATACTTTACTTCCATCTTTCCGGAACTTGGCGACGGTATTGTAGAAATTAAAGTAGTCGGCATTGTGGAAATCAAGTTATTCCACTTATACTGTTATATTCAACCCTTAAACCCAATTTAAAACCCTGAGAATCCATGAAACCCATAGATTATAAAATACAGCTTTTGCTAACAATTTTCGTTAGCTCCCTGCTCCTTGGGAATCTTCTAGGGAGCAAGATAATTGATATTTTCGGCATTGTGACCTCGGTCGGCCTTTTCGGATATCCGCCTACCTTTCTTATTACTGATATAGTAGAAGAGGTGAGGGGGAGAGAAGTGACAAAGGTTTTCGTACATGCAGGTTTCCTTTCACTCTGTATTGCGGTAATTTTCGTGTTTGTAAGTACAGGGCTGCCCCCTTCATCCCTATACTTGCACAGTGAGGCTTATAATAGTGTTTTTTCAAACTCCATGCGACTTATCCTGGCAAGTATGATCGCTTTTATTATAAGCCAGTATCACGACCTCTGGGCTTTTAATTTCTGGAAGCAAAAAACAAATGGCAGGTATTTGTGGCTCAGAAATAACCTTTCTACAATTGTCTCTCAGCTGCTCGATTCTCTCGTTTTTATTTTTATTGCTTTCTATCACTCCACTCCTGAGATGAATGCCATTTCAGTATTTTATATGGTTTTACCGCTCTGGGCTCTTAAGGTAACTTTCGCTCTTCTTGATACTCCGTTTGTATATCTTGGAGTCAGGTGGCTTGCTTCTGAAAACATAGATGACGTCCCCTGTCATGGGGAAAGCAGGGAGGCGGGCCCGGTTAAAGGTTAAAGTGGTACAGTTCCTGAATCATGTTTGGTTCAGGAGTTGCTCCGGATTATGTTTGGAAACTGAATACCAATGCTTATGGGCATCTCCGTCCTATATACATTAACGGGGGTGCTAATCATGGTAGAATATCCTGATGCCGAGATACTGCCTGTCAGGGCTGAAACAAAGAGGAATGCGAAAAATCCTGAAAAAGCTTACGAAAAAGAGGCTGACGAGGGTAAGAGGCGGGAAAAAGAAACTGGTACTCAATACACAGGAATTCTCTCAGAAGAATTCTGTACATCCTGCCTGAATATGCCTGAGGAACAGCGTAAGAGCATGATCCTGGAGATCCAGCAAATAGCTGAAAGAATTCTGAAAGCTCATGGTGTTATTAACGCGCCTGAAGAACTTTTAAAGGGAGAATGGTTTCTCAAACTTCAGAAACCGGAGTTCGAAAAGAAACTGGTCCTTGCAAAGTCCGGAGAAGAAATCTTTATAGGTTTCTATATCTATCCGGAAGAAGCTCCTGTACCTGACCCTAACTTTGTTTTGCTTTCTCAATACGGGTTCTGGTACCCGCAGAGGATAGAGGAAAAATTTGAAGAAACAGTTGCCTCCTTCTTTACGGGAGCTTATGGAGACTACGATTTCCTCAATATTGTCCCTGAAAGCGTTGAAAAATTCCAGGCCTTTCAGCGTGATTTTGCAAAAAAACTTGAAGATCAGGGCTGGGATGGGCCTGATGTGGAGGTAGTTGAAAAAATAATGCCTGAAGATTAAGTTGCTATGGAGGATTAAGTTTCTATAGATCTATCCAGTTGAGGGAGTTAGCTTTTTTCTTGTAAACTCATTCCGGGATTTTTTTCTTTATATTTCCTCAGTTCTGACTCTTTATTTTTCCCACAGAATATTTAAATATTGAAAGCATACGCAGTTTTAGGTACATACTTAGTGATATTACTTGCTTCTACCCGTGGTTTTTATAGTAATCGCTTTTCAGAAGGTCTTTTATGTTTTCAATGAATTCCGAATGCATCCTATCAAAAAAATCAGAAGATATCCCTCCTTTCTATGTGATGGAAGTACTGGAAAGTGCCAAGGCCCTGGAAGCTCAGGGCAGGCATATAATCCACCTCGAGGTCGGAGAGCCTGATTTTCCTACCGCCCCCCATATATGTGAGGCTGCCTGTGCTGCGATTGGCCAGGGGCTTACAAAATACACTCACAGCCAGGGACTCCCTGCCCTGAGAGAGGCAATAGTTGAGTCTTATTACCGGAAGTTTGGAGTTGACCTGAATCCGAATCAGATTGTTGTCACTTCCGGAACAAGCCCTGGTCTCCTGATGGTTTTTATGGCTCTGCTTGAAAAGAGGGACGAAGTAATTATGTCTAACCCCCATTATGCCTGCTATCCGAATTTCGTAAAGTATCTGGGCGGGACCCCTGTTTTTGTCTATACGAGCGAGACAAACGGCTTTGCTCTTGAACCGGAAACAGTAAGGCAGTGTCTGAGCCCGAATACGAAAGCCATCCTTATTAACAGTCCTTCAAATCCCGGAGGACATGTTATGTCTCCTGAAAGCCTGCAGGGTCTTGCCGCTATAGCGGATGAAAGAGGCATTCCTGTTGTTTCGGACGAAATCTACCAGGGTTTAATCTATAGCGGAGAGGAACACAGTATTCTGGAATATACTAAAAATGCCTTTGTTCTGAACGGCTTTTCCAAACTGTATGCAATGACTGGCTGGAGGCTCGGCTATATTATCTGCCCCACTGAATGTGTACGCGCGATCCAGAAAATTCACCAGAACTTCTTTATCTGCGCTAACTCTTTTGTGCAGGAGGCAGGTATTGCAGCCCTGAAAGGTTCCCAGGAACACGTTGTCGAGATGGTTCAGACCTACAATATACGCCGCCAGTACATGCTTAAAAGACTTCTTGGCATGGGGCTCGAAGTTCGCAGAGAGCCACTGGGAGCTTTTTATGTCCTTGCTGATGCCCGCAAGTTCAGCAACGATTCTCTTGAACTGAGCCGCCGGATTCTCAACGAGGCAGGTGTGGCGGTAACTCCTGGCATAGACTTCGGAAACGGAGCAGAAGGCTATCTGCGTTTTTCCTATGCCAACAGCCTGGAAAATATTGCAGAAGGTATGGACCGCCTGGAAGCTTTTCTGGTAAAAGAACTTGATGGGTGAGGGCTTCCTGAACCATAAATCAGGCAACCTATGATTATCAACCTTTCCAATTATTTTTCTAACTAATTTTTTGGCAAGTTTCTAATCAACCTTCCCCAATAATTATTTCTAATCAGTCTTTCTTTTTCTTTTTTAGTGTGTACTCTAAACTTGATTCCGAAAAGCTTTCCAGTTCTACCAGATTATCAGGTACTGACGATTTCCCATGCAATTTTTCATTTTCCCAAACTGGTTTTTTATCTTCTTTTATGTCTGTTTCACTGATTGTTTCTTCTAATTTATCTCCGGCTTTCTCTTTTCTGATTTCTGTTTTACTCTTTTTTTCGCCAGCAAAAGAGGTTTCTTCCCTCACCATCAAATTTTCATCTTTTTCCCCTGATCCTCTCTGAAATTTTTCCAGTCCCCTGCCGCCTGCCGGAGTTTTTCTCGGGGATTTAAACTTTAGCTTTTCGGGGTTTCTTTTTATAACAATGCCTGAAGCCAGCAGAACCAGGCTTGCAACAAAGTAGGTAAAGAGACTGAGGTGAAGTTTTTCCTCCAGCACAATTGCTGTCTCCCCAGAGGCATCGACCTCTTTTGAAACCACGCTGTATCCGGTCTTCTTTATAGTTAGTTTATACTGTCCTTCGGCTGCGTGAAATACGACAGGAGTCACTCCTTTATACTTTCCGTCGAGGTAGACACTTGCTCCGGAGGGGCTTGAAGAAATGCTGTATACTCTCTCGTTTACACGGAGTTTTTTTGAGATTGAAGTTGTCTCCCCGGCTTTAACAAACACCCGCGCAAAAACATCATCATATCCCTCCTGCCTCAGCACCACCTCGTAAAAACCAGGCGGTACTCCTTCTATAAGGGCAGGTGTTTTTCCCGCAGCCTTTTCATTTATGTAGATCTCAGAGCCGTTTGGAATTGTTATGATTTTGATTTTCCCGAAACTCCCTTTTTCCTCTGCAGCTGGGTTTTCAGTCTCTATACCTGCGGAATTGTTCTGTCCGGGACCTACGGTTGATGTATTCGCAAATACGGGGCTGATAGCTAAGGTAAGTATCAGTAAGGAAATAACTATGTAGATAGGGGCTTTTCTGAAGTCTTTCTGTTTAAGTCTTGGTTTAATATCAGGTTTACTTTTTATAGGGAATCCCTTCGTTTTAAATGATGGGTCTTTGTTTCTAGCAACTGGTATTTATAACTCCTCACTCCCGTTTGCAGAATTGAGCAGAACCTTTTAATTTCTCTCAGTTTCCTTTCAGTTTCCTTTCAGTTTCCTTTCAGGTTTTAAACTTCCTTTTAATTTTCTTTTTTATCTGTTTAATGCAGGTTGCTCTGTTTCCATTTCATTAACTGTTTTCTCCCGCTTAAAATCAAAGATTCTGCTCTGTCCTCCCTCTTTTTCAGGACAGAAAATCCCTGTAATCATCCAGGTTCCAGATATGAAATGGGTTCCCATTATAAAGTAAAGTTCTCTTTCTTTCAAACGTTCAAAGAGCTGTTCTTTTATTTTCTTTTCCACAGCTCCGGGTTTCCTTTCTTGCCTTACAATATTCCGTACGGTTTCATTGAGTTCCCAGTCAAGCAGGACAATTTTATGCCCCCTGCAAGCTTCTTCCCCCTCGCACCTGAAAGTGTACTTAACCTCTACAGGCATTCTGGATTTTTCCCCTTTTTCCAGGAAATCTCCCATCATATTAAAGTACTGCTGCCGGTCATAGGTTTCGATGCTGTTTACTTTAACCTCAATATTCAGAAGCTCCGGCTTTATCACTCCCAGACTTACCCCTTCAATATTCAGTCTTTCTAAAGAAGTTACCAGTGGCAGGATAAGCTCTTTTATCCCCCTATCTTTTGCGGGCTGTTTCAGGTTAACGTAATCAAGGACTTTCCTGCTTTCCAGCCTCGGGTCATTCTCAGGCTTTGTAACCGTAACCTCAAGCAGGTCATTCCTCCTGAAATCCACCAGTCCTTCGCCGTACCTGAACCTGAGGGGATAAAGCCTGAGGAGTTCTCCATCTTTGTTGATGCCGGTCACTCCCACAGCATGCCCGTCCCCATCCCGTTTGCTTTTCTCCGGGGTAGCTCTGACAAGGATTGCAATTTTTTCTTTTTCTCGTCTCAAAGGAGAACCTCGGTCGTTTAAATGGATATAGCGAATATGGAAGATTGAATCTTAGAAGAAGATTATACTTTGAAGGTATTAACCATTGGGGGAGCTGGATGAAAGTGTTTACTTCCGAGACTATTGTTTTCTCTAAATATGTAATGGGTTAGGTCCTTAACAGTATAAACTCTGGAGATAAAATGAGAATATCATTAAAAGAGGTAAATATCGAGACTTTAAGATGGAATTAGGAAATACTAGTGCTTCGATTCCAAAATAAATCCCTTATTTAGTGGGAAAATGGGTGACCATTGTATATATTCAAACTTCAACTTTTGTGAACATACTTCGGAATCGCAATACTAGTGAACTACTCCTCCCTGAATTCTTCGCCTTCCGGCTCAGTTTCGAGGGATAAGCTTCCTACGAGTACATTATCTCATATGGCTTCGGATCTCAAAGATCCTCAATTCCTCAATAAGCCTGTTTATCGTAGATTTCCAGTAGCAAGCTACCGAAAGCTCGTCTACAGAGCATTTTGCAATAGGTTTCACAACCTTCAGTTGCGAGATACTCAGTCAAGCTCTACTGTTCACCGTTCAAACTTTTACCTTCGAAACTTCTTCGAAGAACCTTATAGTCTAAGTTCAGAAAGTTTGTACCTGACAGTTCCGGCTATTCCCKACTTTGTTACCACGAGGGCGAGGAAGAGCTACGGATAACATGCAATAGGAGTTGAAGATATAAGTAAATTTACGGAATCAATAACAATAGAAGGTGTGAAAATTGACGGCTTTCATCCCCCACCTGCCATCTCGGATAAATCCGACCTGTAGAGGAAGGGGACTTCCCGCCTTAGAGTTAAATGTACTCATAAAAACTGAGAAAATCTTCCTGAAATCAAAATTAAAGAAAAGAAATAAATGTGGGGCTGGTGAGATTCGAACTCACGATCGACGGGTATCTCCGAACAACTGCTTTCACAGTTTTAGTTCTGGTGAGCATCTATCAGTGCTCCAACGGTTCCTCATTGTCTTGCCCCGTCGGGAAAGACTCGGTAGACCCGTTGTTCATCATTTATCCGCTGGAGCCCATCGCCATGCCGGGCTAGGCCACAGCCCCTTAATGAGGATTAACAAGGATACTGACATATCTTTTCTCTTTTAAATAGTTAACGGCAGGAAATAATGTTTTCGAAAAAAGATTTCTAAAAGGTTACTATTTCTTCCTCAGTACATGAGCAGGAAATAGATTACTCCTGCAAGGATTGCGATCACAAGTATTGCAAAGGAGATATAGCCAAGCAGGCGGACTGCAAAGTCATATGTGCTTACTTCGCCTGTCCATTTGCCTGTTCTCCTGCGGTCAAAGTATTTCATAATTTTTTTATCTAATTTCAAATAGTTCAGGGCTCCCTTTTCAATTTTCTTCTATTATCTGGCATTTCACAAATAAAGTTATTTATATGATTTCCAAAGGCTTCGGGAAGTACGATTACATAAAAGTCAAAGAATCAAAGAAACGTAAGGATCAAATTCCTATTTGTTTGATACCCCTGTGAAAACGAAAGAAGGTCAGGAATGGCTTTAATCTTTTTTTAAGCCGAAAAAGTGGGTTTATGGCGGTAAAAAAGTAACTGGAGAGCTTTTTTCATATCTTTTAGCTCTCACAGTATTCCGCTGACTGTCAGAAAAGCTGTTGTCTTTATCGTAGTTTTATCGCGGTCTTCAGTCAATTTTGTTGAATTTGGATGCAGGTGCCCCACAAATTGGACATTTCCCTTCTGGTTCGCCTTCTATAGTATGTCCGCAGACACTGCATACATGGTAATCAACCTCTTTATTATTTCCAATTTCGTTCAATGCTTTTTCATAAAGTCCGGCATGAATCCTTTCTACTTTATTTGCCACCTCAAAGCTCCAGAGAGCCCTGTTGTCCCCTTCTTTCTTTGCTTCCTCTATAAACTCGGGGTACATTGTCATAAACTCGTATGTTTCGCCTTCAATGGCGTCTTTCAGGTTGTCCATTGTAGTTCCGATCCCGCCCATACGCTGAAGGTGGTTGAAAGCATGGACCGTTTCCGCAGCAGCAGCGGCTCTGAAAAGTTTGGCTATCTGATGATACCCTTCTTCATCTGCTTTTTTCGCAAAGGCCAGGTATGTCCTGTTTGCCATCGATTCGCCAGTAAATGCAGCTTTAAGGTTGTCCTTGGAATTCATATATATCTCCCCTTAATTTGAAATCTTTTTTTCACCCTATTTTACTGGATCATATATATTATTTTTACCGCCCATACTATCTAACATTAAATATAAAGCTTCAAGTTCTGGAATTAGGCTGCATTATCTTAAACACCTGCATTTTGAAGGGAAGTGGCAGGCTGCAGTTAAGCGGTTGAAAAGGCTGAAGTGGCAAACCCTAACGAAGAGAAGCTGATAACAACTGATTATTCTGGCAGCTGGTCTTGCCGGTAGAAAATAGAAGTAAGCAATTTCAGGCTCTTTTTCTAAAAAATAGGTTTCTGTAGGCTTTTAAATCAGAAATTTACGCCCAGGGCAGGATTCGAACCTGCGCTCTCCCAAAGAAGAAACGGTTTTCGAGACCGTCGCCCTACCGCTAGACTACCTGGGCATTTTGCTTTAAGAACGTTTAGATTACTTTAGGTTAGTTTAGATGTTAATACTTTAATTGATGTTATTACTTTAATTAACTCAAACATTTTATGGATTTTAAGCGATGAGGAAATTTCCGGGCAGTGCCCGGCGTTTTTGGTGCAGAGTTAAGTGAATACACTTTCTATCTTATATATTTTATTCTCAGCAGGCTCCGGGATTTTAAAAATCGAAAAGCGACTTCTGACCTGCAGGCTTTTCTGGACTCTCTTCCTCTGGTCCTTTTGTCCCTGCGACTGATGTTTTTTCTTTATCTGTATCTGCTGTTTCCGCTATATTTGTTGACTTTTTCCGATTGAGATCGGAGAAAGACGTCTGAGTTCTGGTTTTTCCCTTCTCTGTTTTTGCTATTTCTGGAATCCTTTTTTTTCCCTCGCCAGCTCTTCGTGCAGGTTCGGGCTTTTCTACTTTCAGGTGTTCGGGCAATTCGAGCCAGCCATACTGGCCGCCTCCGCCAGGGTGGATTATAACATCGCCTTTCCTGAAGGCGAGAATTGCGTTTACGACTCTGTCATCCACTATTTTCAGGGCTTCAGGTTCTGCATAGATAAGGGCTTCAACCTCGTTTCCGAAGTGTTCTATAAGAGTTTCCCATGCTGTCTTTACGCCTTTTGTCTGGACACTTGCGTGGCCAAGTGCCATCTGTATTATTTCTGCAAGAGGGATAAGGTGAAGGTAAGGAGGGCGGTGGTCAGGGTGCTTGGGCTCTTCAAAATCCGCAAGTTCGTTGATCCGGTCAGTTACTCCTTTTTTAATAATGCCTCCGCATTTCGGACAGCGCCATCTTCTGGCCTCGGCTTCCGGCAGAGGATATTGAGTAAAGCATTTAATGCATGCAGACCGGTTGTATTTTCCTTCTTCAGGAAAAAAACCGACATTCAGAGTAGGCCCGTACCCCTGTTCCCTGAGAATGGCTTTTTTGAGACCCTCAAAGGTAATGTCAGGAATATTAAACTGAGTAAATTCTCTTGCCAGTTTGTTGGTAGAAGGGGAATGGGCGTCAGAGTTTGTAAGGAAGGTCAGACGGTGCAGTTCTTCAATCCTGTCAGCATAATTGCTATCTGCACTCAGGCCAAGCTCAATAAAAGAAACATAATCCGTCATACTCCCGTAGCAACTCTCCAGGCTGTCGTGATAGGCGTAGAGAGCAGTCCAGGGAGTAAAAGCGTGGCAGGGCCCGATAAGAGCCCCAAGGTCTTTTGCAATCTCTGCAATTTCACAGCCATCCAGCTTAACTGTGGGGCGCCCGTCTGCTTCAAGGTTTCCGAAAGGGGCAATTCTTTCTGCCAGCTCTTCGGCTTTTGAAATCGAAGGTAAAATAAGAAGGTGATGCACCCGGTCGATATCCTCTATTTCGGTAGTGGGGATAAAAAATATATTTCCTATCCAGATTTCTTCATCTGAAGTGGCTGCTTTTCTAATATCTTCCAGCCACTTAGGATGAGTACAGTCCCCTGTACCGATAAGCTCCATCCCTTTTTTTGAGGCTTCACTCGCAATTGTGGGTAGTTCCATCTTCCCGGAACACGCCATCGAGTACTTCGAGTGGAGATGGAGGTCTGCATTGACTTTCATTTCCGAACCTATCGCCAGAATTTTTATTTTCAGGTTCTTTAGCTGTAAATTTCTCTATCCGGATTCCCGATCCGCGTATTCTCTGCCTGGAACTTCCCGATCAGTGTATTTACCCTATATAACGCAGGTCTTCTTCCGTCGGTTTAACTTCGGGGTAGCTCTGCTGCTCTTCTTTTTCTTTCAACTTTTCGAGGATATTCTCCATTTCCTCGGCTTTTTTCTTAAGAGAGTCTGTATTTACCTCGATCCCGAACATATTACACAGTACCTTCAAAAGAGATTGGGCGCTTTTAGGATCCATCAGGTATCCGGGTGTCATTCCCATAAGGCAGGCGGCATCTATGCCCCTCATCCCACTGAAAGCCACAAGCAGGCCGGATGCTCCTACAATTCCCCCACTTGGCTCTGATTCCCTGAACTCGACCCCGTATTTCTTAATCTCTTCGATCAGTTCCGTGCTGTTGGCAACTCCAAGGACCGTCTCTTCATAGGTAAGTTTACCTGTCGGGTAGCCCCCGAGGGTATATATCCTGGGCACTTTAAGTTCTACTGCAATGTCCAGGTAAAGAGAGCAGAGTTCATAGTGTCCCTGTGAGGTAGTGCTCTGGTGGTCTCCTACAAGAAAAAGGAGATCGTTTTCCTTTGCTTTCCCGTGGTATATGGTGTTACTTACCGGACGGACCGTGCAATCTTTATTAACAAGTACCTGAGGTGGAAAATGCGGAGAATAAACTTCCATAATCTTTTCAGCCTCAAGTTCGTCTACAAGATGCTCTGCCACCAGTTTGCCTACAAGCCCTACTCCCGGAAGTCCTACTATCAGTATAGGGTTTTTGAGCTCAAGATTTTCTTTCAGGCGGACAAGTGTACTTTGCTGCATAAAAAAATCCCTTATCCTTTCTTTGCAAGTCTGCGGTACTTACCGTAAGGGTCCTGAGGAGAAAAGCGAGCCGGGATCGCGGGCAAGGTTTCTCCCCCGCAAACCGGGCATATTTCCCTTAAAGTGTACCTGCCGCAATTTTTGCATTTGCGGATTTTTTGTCCCAAAGGGCATCACGCCTTTGTCGATTCGATATGCCGTTTGAAGATCCCATGTCCGCCAAGTTTGGAAATAGTATCTACTGCCGTCTGGGCGGATTTCTTAAGGACTGATTCGGCTTTCTTATAGTCAGGAGCTATTACCTTGATTCTATATCTCGGAGCCCCTGTGTAACTTACTTCGAGCCTGACATCTTTTCCATCAACATCACTGATGGAATTTGCAGCGTTAAGAGACTGTTTTATGACCTCTATGCCGTTTGGAAGATTACAGGTCAAATCAACATACCCTGCGATATCCACGAAAGGCAGTTTGATATTTTCTCCTGCGATCTTGGCTATGCTCTTTAAGTATTTCTTGTTGACTTTGAGTCCTTTAAAGGCTTTTTCCCCTTCGATAGCTGCTTCTTCGAAGGCAGAATAGGCGCTTCCAAACTCCTCTACCAATTTCTCGTGCAGATCCTGCAGGCCGCCTTCATCGGTCTTGGTCTCTTCGGCCACGAACTGGAGCCACTTGGCGGCTTTTTGCTCATTTTTCCATTCCTGGATCTTGGCCCGCCGCTGGTGCTCGTTCACATCTTTCAATGAAAGGTCTATGTGGCCGCGGGAAGGGTCCACGTTCAGAACCTTGCAGACAATCTTTTGCCCTTCCCTTACGTAGTCCCTTACGTACTTGACCCAGCCTGCTTTAATTTCGGAGATATGGATGAAACCTTCCCTTCCTCCGAATTCCTCAAGCTCGACGTAGGCTCCGAAATCCGTTACATTCTTTACAGTACAGACAACAAATTCTCCGACTTCGGGCCAGTTATCGTTTCCCATTCGCACCACTTCTCAAATTTTGTCTTTTATTAATTTTTACTCTAATTCTGTAAAGTGCTTTTACCGATCCGGTTATTCAAGCACTTCCAGAATGTGAGTTGTAATTGTTGATTTTCCACCGGTTGGTTCGGCAAGGGTCCTTCCACAGACAACGCAGGTAATTTTACGGCTTGCGCTTCCGAATATAATCTGTTCGTTTTCGCAGTCGTTGCACTTTACGCGCAGGAACCTGCTTTTTGGCCTCTGGGTATAGTCTACCATTTTATCTTACTCCTTGAACTCGAACTTCTTTGCCCTGAAACAGGGTCTCTGGTGGGCTTTCTTACATACGGTACAGCGGTATCTGAGCCAGATGCGCTTTGTTGGCTTGTCGCCACCAGGCACCTTGGAGAATTTTCCGCTGTTTCCTATACCTTGCTGTCTTTTCTTCTGCCTTGCAATATGGGTCATGGAAGAAGCCTGGCCCTTTTTGACCCTTTCTGCTACGTGTTCGCTGTGGGTCTTGCAGAACGGGCAGTAAGTTCTGAACCGCTTTGGAATTTTCATTCTTTACACCTTTTTTTGATGATTATTGGTATTGTAGCTCGCCTTCTCCGGCTTTTGCGGAAAGGCGTTGTTATATAGTTTTGAATGTACGTATGGCGTTTACGTACGGCGTTTTATTCCTGGGAAGCTCTTATTTGGGAAGCCTTTGATTAGATGAACTTGAAATTCTTCAAACCTCTTTTTGTCTCGATATCACGATTGGCAATCCTGTATCGACAACGAGGTTAGAGCATGCTAACAAGGTTAAGCTACACAGATATAGCTACACATATAAATACTAATACTATTGCCTGAAGTGCTTCTCCTTCATAAGTAATGAACCTGCTGCTTACAGGGTCTCTGAGGCGCCTGTACATAACTGTTTTTCTGACTAAAATTAGCTGTATATTTCAGGGAGTCAGTTCTTGGCGGAATCCTTTTCTCCGGAGCCTTTTTCTCCGGCAGTAATTAGTTTTGCTGCTTTTCGCTTTATCAACCCTGTTGCATTCAGTTGCGGCAAAACAACAACATCTTCGGCATTGACCGTATAGTTCCGGCCATCTGCACCTGTGAAGGTAGGCAGGTCTTTCAGTATCCGGACAATAACATATTCTTCGTTTATATTATTTTTGCCCGATACCGTCCCTGTTTCCTTTCCATCTGCGGTCACAGTTATTTCCCTGCCTGTCTTTGCTTCTACAAGAATCGCGGTAGATGCATGCCTTGACTCCCCTATTCCGGGCCAGATTGGGACCTTCCCGGAATCAGGATATAAAATGGGACCTAAAAGCTCTACTTTTGCAGCTTCTATGCCCTGAAGCACGAGGTCATACAGCAATTTTTCCGCAGGAAGCAATTTTTCGATATCCTTTGAAATAGGTTTATCAGCGTGAGATTGAATCGTTGCCCTGGTAATTACCTTTCCTATCCTTTTCATAAAGATAGTCTCAAGGTCAGAAAGTGCCCTTTCATGCTCGTCGTTGAGCATCTTTGACTCCGGAGAACGAGGATTATTAGTCTTCCCAATCTCTTTCTCAAGCTCCCGGATGTATTTTTCAGCTTCCAGGTAAAAATCAGCCGGAATTGTTTTCAATGTCTGGTTTTTTTCTTTATACAGCGTTTGGCTGATTTCTTCTATGTCCATACTCCGCAACACCTCTACAAATCAGATATACGGCTGCATACTCCGGAACTTCCTGTTTGCCTTCCTCTATTCTTAAATCCTTGCCCTTCAGTTGTACTGAAAATGGTTTTGAAACGGTTATTTTTGTCGGTTTCTCGCTAAAAACAACTGCGTCGTTAAGCGGATCAAACACTTCAAGCTCGGATAAAGCAAGTCTTTTAACCAGCATCCCAGACCCTCCGTGCAGGGATCCAGGCACACGAATAAGCCTTTTGATGTCGGCAGTTACAGGTTCGTCAACACTGGCTCCGAACCTGTGCAGGAAATCCTCAACTGATTCCTGCATAAAGTATGCAGCAATCTCCTTAAAATTCCTTACGTCGAAGTCCAGTCTTCCTCTCTCCAGAATATCTTTTAAGCCGTTTTCACTATTCGTAATATTAATCAGCTTTTTTATTGTGGTATCCCCTACCTTCTCATGCCTGCGAAGCTCGGGAAACATATCCTTTTTGTATTTCTTTCCACACTCTGTCTTCATATAGTCCGTAAGATAAAGCGCGACTCTCTTTCCCCACCCCGATTCATATCCCGCAAGAGTGCACTTCACAGGCACATTCTTAATTCCTTTAAATGCCTTTGAGCCTGTCCCGAAATCTCCATCCATTGAAACTTCTTTGAAAAAGTACTTGAAATCAACATCCCTGCCACTCACGTAGTTCACGATCTCCCTTCTCTCGGAACTCCCGAGCTTCATGACTTTCGGGCTTATGACATGGAAATGATATCCTCTCCCTCCTGAAAACACCAGTTCCAGCTCCTGCTCTGAAAATCCAAAATCATCTGTAAGAAAATCCATGAGCTTAAGAGACTCTTTCTTCACAAGCTCAAGCATATCAGCATAATTCTTCGGGGCATTTGGAAGGTGATCTGCATCAAGGTCAAAAATAAGCTCTGCCCCAAGCCAGTTTTTCTCATTCATTTTCCGCGCATCAGGGTATTCGTAATAAGCTGTGGAATTGTAAACATGGGCTGGAGCCATGCCATAAAGGTAATCAAGAGCTTCTCCCGGCGAGCCGAAAGACCTGTGCCTGTGCATCATTTTTTCCGGCATATCATCATAGAAGATAAAAGCCCACTCCCGGCTAGGGAGGTGGTCCGGTAGGCCTATCTCAGCGGTTTTATAATAGTTCTGAAAACAGGATTTCAAATAACGGGTCGTTCGATTGTCCATGGTTTTAGGGTTTTTGGATCTTTGAATTTAATGTTATTTTTGGGTTTAGTTAGGGTTTAGTTAGGGTTTAGTTAGGGTTTACTTAGGGTTTAGTTAGGGTTTAAGGTTAAAGATTATTTCAGGGTTTTAATTAGGGAATTTCTATGATAGATTATTCTCATATTTTACTTTTGTTTATATGAGTTTTCTTAAAACAATTTTACCTTCAATCCGGATCTAAGTGAGAGACTTCGAAGATGATGGAAAACTGCCAGTTCAAGGCCAAAGCAAAAACATTATTGTCGGGCATCTTTTCTAAAAAAATCGAGTTTTTATCTATGGGAGGGCTGAGTTACAGCTGGAAGTTTCCTTCCTCGGAGGTTATCAGCCCGACAGGTAGAGGTAGTTCACAGACAAGGTTGTAGTTGAATGATTAGTTATAAGTTGAAAGGAAGAGGTTTACACAGAAAGAGACAAACAAAAAGAGTTCACGTGCAATAAAAATAAACTTGATAAAAAGACTGTAACCGAATTCCATTAATATATGGCCCCTTTATATTTGTTCTTGTCAATGAGTATGAAAACCAGAGGAACTGTAGAATTGGTAAGAAATAAGAATTTTTAGGGGCAAATTCGTGAGAAGCAAAATTAGTATTATAAATCACATTAACACAGTCCGAAGCTATCTGAAAAAGAAAGAAATTGAAGACTCATGTGTTATAACAAAATTCGGAAGCTTAGAGATTACTGATGTCTTTACCAGCTCGTCTACAGGTATGGAATTTGTATTGATCTCAGCCGGTGAATTTCACATGAACACCGTTTCTAAAGATAAAGACAGATCAGATTATGAATCCCCCGCCCATAAAGTAACGATTAAAAATTCTTTTTATATGGGTAAATCTTCGGTTACACAAAAACAATGGAAGAACATAATGGGAACCAGCCCTTCACACTTCAAGGGTGAAACCCGACCCGTTGAGATGATTTCCTGGGGAGAAGTCCAGGAATTTGTTCAAAAACTGAATGCAATAGAAAACACTGATAAATACCGTTTACCTTCGGAAGCCGAATGGGAGTATGCTTGTAGAGCCGGTACACAAACAAGGTATTTTTTTGGCGATAATGAGTCAAAGCTTAATGAGTATGCATGGTGCGTTGAGAACTCTGGACGTAAAACTCACCCGGTTGGCCAGAAGAAACCGAATCCCTGGGGACTTTCTGATATGTACGGGAATGTATGGGAATGGGTCCAGGACAAATGGCATGATAACTATAACTTAGCTCCTTCAGATGGACGTGCATGGGAAGACGGAAATAACTTCTATCGTGTCTCTCGTGGGTGCAGCTGGTATTGCAACGCCGGGTCCTGCAGTTCGGTTGCCCGCATTAGCCGTGAGCCTGAGAGTCATTTCGCCAATCTTGGATTTCGCCTTTTGAGGGAACTGTAAGTTCATCTCTCTTTTCTTCCTTGCTAAAGAGCCACACTAGATGTGCTGGACAAGACAGGCTCAAGACAGAATTTCCGGTTTCTTTACCTTAAATCCCTTTTTCTTACCCGAGTCCCTTTCAAAATTTTTCCAAGAACTGCCCGCCATCAATAAGTCCTTTTGAGCGAAGCTCACTGCTAAAACGCATAAATTAGTCCTCTTGAGCGAAGCGAAAAGGACGCGTACTCCTGAGTCGCAATTCGGGCGAGTCGCAATTCGGGCAAGTCAATTCTGGAGGCGCAACTAGGGTGGTGCAACTATACTGTAAAAAGAATTCTACAGTAACACTTATACGAAAAGCCTCTCTTATATCCACTTTATGAAGCAGGATATGTCAAGTGCCGACGTTGCTGCAGTTATTGCCGAACTGTCAGCGGGTCCGAAATCTATTATTGATGCGAAGATCGGGAAGATCTACCAGACATCAGGTGAGGAGATCCGCATCAACCTTTACGTTTTTCATCAGGGCAGGGACAACCTGGTTATTGAGGCTGGGAAGCGTATCCATTTAAGTAAGCACTTCAGGGCAAGCCCCACGCTTCCTCAGGCTTTCCCCATGCTCCTTCGAAAGTATCTTGCAGGGGGCAGAATCGTATCCGTAGAGCAGCACGACTTTGACAGGATCGTGAAGATCGGGATTGAGAGAGGGGGGATCAGAAATACTCTCATTGTGGAGCTGTTTGCTCGGGGAAATATCCTGATTGTAGATTCCGAAAACAAGATTATCCTGCCAATGAACCCTGTTACTCTAAAGGACCGTAGGTTGAGGAGTGGGGAGATTTACGAGCTTCCTGAGGCACAGCTGAGCCCTGTGGAGGCTAAGGTTTCGGACCTTATGGATTCGTTTTCGAAATCAACGGCTGATATCGTCCGTACTATTGCTACAAGATTCAATCTCGGAGGTGTCCTGGCAGAAGAAGCCTGTTCACGCGCAGGAATTGAGAAGTCTAAACTTGCAAAAGAAGCAACTGTAGAAGATGCTGAAAAGCTCCGCGATGCGCTGCAGGATCTCTTTTCTCCGTTGTTCAGGGGCAGGGTTGCAGGTAAAGACGAGATAAAGGCTGAGCCTGAAATCGGTACTGAAACTGATGTCGAAACTGAAGTCGAAACTGAATCAGATATTGAAATCGAATCTGGCAATGAAATAGAAGTTGAAGCAGAAGTTGAAGAAGTTGAAGAAGTTGAAGCAGAAGTTGAAGCTCAGGCGGGAAGCGAAGTCCAGATTCCGGGACTCATACCTCAGCATATAAAGAAGGAAATTAATGGGAAGATCGAAACTTTCGATGTGGTGCCTTTTGACCTCACTCGCTATTCCGAATACGAAAAAGAATATTTTGATTCATTTAATACGGCGCTTGACGAGTTTTTCGGGAGAAAAGCGCTGGAACAGGTCGCAGAGGTAAAGGAAGCCGAGAAAAAAGAGAAAAACCTTGGCGTTTACGAAAGGCGGCTTCTCCAGCAGGAAGAGAGCCTTGCAAAGTTCGAAAAAGAAATCGAGAAAAATAACATTATTGCAGAAATAGTATATGCTAATTACCAGATCATTGAAGAGCTTTTTTCCGTACTCAACGGCGCAAGGGCAAAGGGTTATTCCTGGGATGAAATCCGTTCTATCCTGAAACAGGCAAAAAAGTCCGTGCCTGCTGCCAAGATGATTACAAATATTGACCAGAAAACCGGGACTGTAACAGTAGATCTTGACGGGAAGAGCGTAAACCTTGACATCCGGAAGACTGTGCCTCAAAATGCCCAGGAATACTACGAGAAGGTCAAAAAGTTTACTAAAAAAAGAGATGGGGCTATCAGGGCTATTCAGGACACCAGGAAAGCTATGGAGAAAAAGGCTGCTGCAAAGGCTGCAAAGGCAGGGAGAAAACTGCAAGCTTCCCGGAAAAAACACTGGTACGACCGTTTCAGGTGGTTTGTGTCCTCAGACGGCTTCATGGTTGTAGGAGGAAGGGATGTCGATACTAACGAGGAAGTTTTCAAAAAATACATGGAAAAGAGAGACATTGTCTTCCATACTCAGACCCCTGGTGCCCCTCTGACAGTTGTTAAAACCGGGGGAAAGGAGGTTCCGGAATCTACCTTACAGGAGGCTGCGCAGTTTGCAGTTTCTTATTCGAGCCTCTGGAAAGCCGGACAGTCAAGCGGCGACTGCTATTGGGTCAAAGCCGAACAGGTAACAAAGACTCCGGAATCAGGAGAGTACGTGAAAAAAGGGTCATTTGTTATTCGCGGAGAGCGCAATTACTTCAAAGACGTACCTCTTGGAATTGCTGTCGGGCTTGAATTGAAAGGCGAGACAAGAGTCATAGGGGGACCTATTGCTGCAGTCCGGAAGCATGCGGACTATATCCTTGAAATTACTCCGGGCAAATTTAACCAGAATGATATTTCGAAAAAAATCTATCGGATTTACGCAGATGAACTGAAAGATCCTCGCTTTGTAAAGCAGATCGCATCCCCTGATCTGGTAGCTATGATGATCCCTGCAGGAGAATCAGATATCAGGAACCAGAAGCCGGAACGAAAAAGTCAGGGAACAGGGCCTGAAGGAGAAGAGTACGGAACTTACGAACTGGAGGCTGAATCTGAAAGCAACGAGGAAGAAGATGAGGGGGAATTCGGAGAAGAGACCGGAGAGGAATTCGGAGACGAAATTAGAGAGGAACCTGGAGAAAATATTGAAGTGGAAATTGAAAACGAAGCCAGAGAGGGGAATGTAGAGGAAATTGAAGTACGTGGAGTGAAAAAAGCATGAGGGTCACAAACCGTTCTCTGAAAGGCAGGGAAGGGGAAATTGCCGTGACAGCCGAGACTCTTGACGACCTCTGGCACCTGAAATACGTAATTGAAAAAGGAGACCTGGTCTTTGCCCTGACCAAAAGGAAAGCCGATACGGCAAGCGATAAACTTCGTCCTGAAAAAGCCGAGAAAGTAAAGGTAAGGTTGGGGATCAGGGTCGAGGAGCTGGAGTTCCATAAATTCGCTAACAGGCTGCGAATACACGGGCCAATAGAGCAGGGGATGGACACCGGGTCCTATCACACTCTCAACGTTGAAATTGGGACTAACATTTCTATCATCAAAGAACACTGGAAAAATGACCAGTTCCAGCGCATTCAGGATGCCGAAGAAGCCGGAAAACGCCCAAAAGTTGTCCTTGTAGCAGTCGAAGAGGGCGATGCGGATATTGGTTTTGTGCGTCACTACGGAATTGAGGTATATTCTCATATCCGGCAGTCATCCGGGAAGCGAGAGACAGGGCTCAGGAATGAGTTTTTCAGGGAAATCGTTGAACAACTCAGGCATGTGGTTCCCGAAGATGCCTCTATAGTGATTGCGGGCCCTGGTTTTACCAAAGAAGATTTCCTGAAATATTTCCATGATGTCGAGCCTGATATGGCTTCAAAGGCATTGACTGAAGACACATCCATGATCGGGATGTCCGGATTTCAGGAAGTCCTCCGCAGAGGAGCTGTGGACCGAATTATGCAGGAGTCTCGAATAGCCCGGGAATCCTCTCTCATGGAAGACCTTATCCGGGAAATCTCAATGGACGGTAAAGCCGCTTATGGTTTTGCGGATGTAAAAAATGCTCTTGGTTACGGGGCTGTCGAAACCCTGCTTATTGCTGACGAAACTCTGAGGGAGGGGCGGGAAAAAGGGGAAAATATTGACAAACTCCTTATGGAGGTTGAACAGGCTCAGGGAAAGGTTGTTGTGTTCAGCACATCTTTTGAGCCCGGGGAAAAGCTTCACAAACTTGGAGGAATTGCAGCTCTGCTCCGCTTTAAAGTAAAGGGTTGAAGCGGTAATGGATTTGTAATTTCAGTTATTTAACCCATATCTCTCTATCTTTTTACCCTTTACCTATCTATCTTTTTACCCTTTACCTATCTATCCTTTTATCCCACATCTATCTATTTGTTCTTACTTTTGTTTGTTGCTATTATTCTCTATTTATTTACACATTTTGCCTTCGGTTTCCTGAAAAGCTGAAACGATTTATTTTTATTTTCTTTTTTTACGTCTAATTTAATATTATTTTTCCCCTTTTTTTCAGTTAAAATTAGTAAAATTTATTAACTACTTAGCTTTACTTTTTGTTACTTCTAATTATTTTCATAACAATATTTGCTTATTGATTCTTTATATGTGTGGCTTGGTTAATAATATTCTATGAAAAAGAGCGGTGATATTTATGAATTTCAATATCCAAAAAGCTTTGTCTTCATTTTGTATCGCATTTACAATCTGTTTAATGCTTCCTCCTCTGGGCCTTGCAGCTCCGACTATATGCGGGACTCCTTTTGACACCAATGCAACCTCATCCGATGGATTTTGCTGGGATGCAACCACTTTTGGTGGCTTTAATTACCCTGTAAACAAACACAAAGATTTCGTTGCTTCTGAGAACTGGTGGGGAGAGCGCCTGCAGTATATCGAGAAAGATGGGCAGGATAAACTTGGAAAAGACAATCCCGGAAACCATGTTATAGGTAAAGAGGAACTTGCGTATACTACAAGACAATTCTCCAACAAATACGAACTTGTTTCCGACCTTGAGCTCAATGCCGGGACAACTCCTGCAAAACTTGGCGGGATGTTTTACTATAAACTTGCCTTGTTTGGAAAACCGTATGTCACCGTTGAAAATGATGCAAGGCAGCTTGCAAACATTGTAATCAGTCAGGACAGCAGTGACAAAAAAACGCTTAAAGCCGGTGAGGTCTGGGAACTCGGTAAAGGCTATTCGCTAACCGTGAACCAGGTTGACGCAGAGGGCAATAAAGTCTGGTTCTCCCTCTCTAAAAATGGGAAAGAACTCGAGTCAGCGATTGTGGACGCCGACGGAACTGTTGAAAATCAGACCTTTACCGCAACTGCAGATTTTGGAGATGGAAAAGACCAGCTCTACTTCATTACCTATGTGGATTCTGTTTTTGCGGGTGCTGTTGACTCTTTTGCAGTTTTCAAGTATACCTGGTTAATCGACAGGGGTGACACTCTGATTATTAATAATGGGGATGAATATCAAGGCTTTGAAGTAAAGGAAACTTCTAAAGATGGCATTGTCCTCAGAAATTCAGATTCAATTACCCTGAACCTCGATAAGGATAAAAAGAATTACTTTACAGACGCCTGGTACTTCCAGACTTCAGATGAGGGAAAAGGCAGTACCTCTTCGAACGGATATATTATTTACCCTGCAACAGACGTTGTTATTGAAGACAAAAACGCTACCGAATCCGCAGATAATAACACTTTTACAGGAGAGGACAATGTGATAGATAAGGTATCGGGTTCAAATGAATCTGGAAATATCTCCCCTGATTACAGGAGAGCATCTCCTTCCGAAATAGCTTTCGCGGATTCTGAAAATAATAATAATAATGATAATAATACTCATCCTGAAGAAAAAACAGTAGAGGAATCTCCGGTAAAACTTCCGGGCTTCGGGATAATTCCCGGGATTATAGGGATTACAGTCTGCAGAGCTCTTAAAAAAAAGAGTCAATCCGTTATTTTCAGGTGAGAAATATAATAGAGGGTTGTTCTCTAAGAGGTTTATCTCTGTAGGGAATTATCTCTCGTGCTTCTTTTTTACCTCTTTTTTTTCAGGTCATCAATTGTTACATTGTTGATAACTCGAATTGGGATTTGCTAGAATTTTGTCGCGTTCGATGCAGGAGAGCGATCTTCATCCATAAAGATAAAAAGAAGATATCAGGCAAATAGCAATTTACGCCTGTTTTTCTTGCTTTTTCTGTTTTTGAAGCTTCTTTCTGCTTTTTTCTGCTTTTTTCTTTTTTGAAGGGCTTCCGGGAGAGCTGGAGAAGGCTTTTGTATTTACCTGAATTGAAAAACATCCGGAGTTATGGAAAGTAATCTCTCAGGCCCGAATAATTTTTTTTCAGTAATTATCTCTTAATTGCGGTGCTGATTTACAGGTTTTTTTATCTGGCTGACAGGCGGGCCCAAACCCATTACGCGAAGGGGATAAAACTAGAGAGATTTTTTCCTGGCTCCATAATAGATCAAAATATCAATCAGAGACTGCCTTTTTCAGATAAGGAGAAGGGCAATAAACCCGCTTAAAAAAATTCCATCAAAGGTTCCTGCCCCTCCAATGCTTGCAACAGGGGCTCCCAGGTTCTTAATTTTCCCCAGATTAAAAATGTCAGCCCCTATGAGGGTCCCAAGCACTCCTCCTGTATAAGCAATGATAACACGGCATGATTCAGCAGGACAATCAGGGATATGGACAACCGAAGTAAGAAGGACTGCAGTAAGAACAGCAGTCAGGGGTGGGATCAGAGCCGGAGTCGCAATGCCTACTCCTCTAATTGGCCTTGCTACAGAATAGGTTATAGCTGCAACAATTACCACACCGGCTCCTGCAAGAAGTAAAGAAGAAGGGAATTGTGTAAGAAGATAAATGGAAATAAGGACAGGAATAACTGCTCCTCCAACATTGATAGCAAGTACCGTTTCGTTTTTGACCATCTGTCGGATAGGAATTCTGTAGGAAATCCCGAAGACCTTTATATAATTTTCTTTGACAACCGGAATGTCAGACTTCAGAGTTGTCAGTGGGATATTGATCCCGCTTCCAAGGAGAGACAGGAGCAGGATTAAGAGTGCGTCTTCTGCGGAGAATCCTATTTTCATGAAGGCAGAAACAATAACTCCCAGAAACAGAGACCCAAGCCCGAAGACCATTATGAGAATTAACAGGAAAAGAAATCTAAGGCTAAAAGGCATGTAGAAAATCTGTCTGCTCATAGAACCAACCTCTTTTCTCCGGCTTTCTGCATATTAAGAGGTATGTACATTCTCTTTATTAATGAGTATCCGTTTTCACTCGAATTTCCATACCTGCACCGGAAGACTCTAAAAAATAGGCAGTTAAAAGAAGGCAGTTAAAAGCAGGGAGTTAAAAACAGGCAGTTAAAATATTTTCCTGCGTGCCAGGTTCAGATATATCTGGTTGCAGGCTGTAAGGATTCCATACAGATTGTTTCTTTTGCATCTTTGTATACTCTGAGGACTCCGCCCGACTCTGACACTGTTATTGAGATTGCTACCGTATCCCTGCTTATGGCGGCGGCTGAGACATGGCGCCCTCCCAGTCCTTTTTCAATATCAATATTTTTTCCGTCAACATCAAGATATCGTCCTGCTGCACGGATAAGGCCCATTTCATCTATCACAAAAACTCCGTCAAGCTGGGCAAATTCCTTTATGGATTCCCAGTTTTTCTTGTCAAGGATGTTCCTGTGAATTTCCTCATGACCTGCATACGGGTTAAGAATTATCTGATGAGAACGTTTCAGGACTTCTTCGGAATCGCCTACGATAAAAGCAGCTCCTATTTTTTTTCCTTCCCTGCCTGTGAGGGCGATATCAAAAGCAATTTTCAGGACTGCACTCATGACTTCCGGCCTGACTCTCTCTTCACATTCTTTCATTGCTTTTACAAGGGGGTTCTCATCGAGGTTGTGGACTATAATAGAGCTGGAACCGCGAGTTTCGACAACACCTACAACAATCCCGCTTCTGGGGCTCCCAAGTGCGTACTCTATGGCTGCGGCATGCTGCAGGTGATCAACATTTCCCGAAGCTTCCCGGTTGAGTTGATCGCTGAGTTCTTTTGCAGGGCTTTTTCCTTCTTTGCCGGTTGCTACAAGGTGGTCTATTATGCTTTTCGGGCGCATGGAAATGTAATATACCGGAACTCCTCCGGTCTCGATCCCCTCAAAACTCATATCTCCGGAGACCATAATTGCGGCAGCACCAAGTTCCTGGGAAATGCGGGCTGCCGCTTCTGCAATTATATGTGTTCTGTCCATGTCGTCCACCTCTTTTTATTTTATTCAACCATGTTGCAGTCCTGCTGTTTCACTCTTAGTTCTTTTATATTCTGCTGTTTGATTTTGAAGTTAATTATTATTTCTTTGGGCTAATGTTATTTTCATAGGTTAACATTATTTCTCAGAGTTAACATTAATGGTAATTATACATATAATAATACTGTTAACAAGCCTGTTTGTTGTGTAGCAATATCTGATATAATAATTGCTCTGTGGTTGACCCTATTTCTCTCTTTTTCTTATCATTTTTTCTCAGCTCATTCTACTTATTCCCTTTTATTTTTTTAAATGCAGTCCTGATTAATACGGGTTTACAATTTTTTCTGGAAACAGTGTCATGAATCCGTTTTTTCCTGATATGCAGGCTGACAGAAACATTTTTCTGTTTTTCCCTTCTTATTTATACTGGTGAAAGCTTTGATCAGGACATTCATAGCAGTGGAACTGGACCCGAGTTTTGGTGAAAAAATTCGCCAGATTCAGGAACGATTTTCCGATTTTGACCTGAAGTTTGTTAACCCTGAAATCGTTCACATAACTTTGAAGTTTCTCGGTGATATTGAAGAATCAATGGTTAAACCTCTGGAAGAGGCCCTTGATTCCCTTATGTGTGAGCCTTTCGAAGCAAGAATTGAGGGTCTTGGTGTTTTTCCAAAACCTTCAAACCCTAAAGTCCTGTGGTTGGGAGCAACAGGGAACTTCGAAACTCTCCATGCTGATGTGGAAACATTACTGAAGCCCTTTAAGTTCAAAGGGGAGGACAGGGCATTTACTGCCCATGCTACTCTTGCCAGGGTAAAAACCCTGAGTAAAGACCAAAAAAGTGCTTTTGCAGATATTCTGAATGAATTAAAAGATACCAGACTGGGCAGCATGCAGGTAAATAAAGTGCTTCTGAAGAAAAGCACTCTAACTCCGTACGGTCCTATTTATGAAACCCTGCACACGGTATACCTGGACTGACAGGTCTTCTTGCGCTGGACTGCATCAGTCCTCCACAATCCTGATCAGTTTCTTTTGTGTATCCTTAAGACAACAAGACAACACTTCAAATAGATTTAATTTCAGCTGTACCCTTCGGCTTCATATTCCCTAAATCCACCCGAATATACAAGCCTGCGGTCTTCTGTTATTATGAGGCATTCAACACCTTCGAGATTTTCTATCATCTCAAGCCCTTCTTCTTCTCCCATCACAAAGATCGCAGTTGCAAAAGCGTCGGCGTCAATAGCGTTTCTGGCAATTACCGTGCTGCTAATAATGCCTTGTGAAGGGTACCCTGTTCTCGGGTCCGAGATGTGCGATACTCTTGCTGACTCATTAAAGTAACGTTCGTAATTTCCGCTTGTTGCTACTGCAATATCACGAGCTTCGATAGCCGTAACATATTGTTCGTTTCTGTCCGGGTTCTGAAGACCTACCATCCAGGGCGTACCGTCAGGCTTCTGACCTATGTATTTCCCGTCTCCCCCTGCATTGACGAAAGCGTTTTCAATCCCGTTTTTCTTTAAGGACTCGATTGCTTTATCTACCGCATAGCCCTTTGCGATTCCTCCCAGGGCTACTTTCATCCCCGGTTTCAGGCTTACGTTCCCATTCTCGGTACTTATTTCCGAGTAATTTACGAGTCTGAGAGTTTCGTTCAGTTCATCTGCAGTTGGGGGTTCCTGCGATCCTCCGGGAAGGAATTTACTTTTCCAGAGGTCAAGCACTGGCTGGATGGTGATATCAAAGGCTCCTCCGCTTTTCTCTGAATAATACTTTGACTTCTCTATTACGTAAGTAAAAGCAGGATCAGCATTTTCAACTTCTCCTCGGGTGTTCAAGATATTAAGTTGGCTATCTTCTTTTGAGGGGCTCATAAGAGCGTCAACTCTATATATCTCATTAAAGGCATCATCTATTGCCTTCGAAGCCTCGCTTTCATTTGAAGCATATATGGCTACCGTAACTGTAGTATCCATGATGCTTCTCGTCTGTTGAAACTCCTGAAGTTCTCCACTCTCTTCAGGCTCAGACTGCAAACAGCCTGATACTAGAATGGATAATACCAGTAAAAACGCAAATAGTATTTTGTATTTTGAATCCATGCTTTATCAATTTTGCCTGCTTGTTTTTTAAGCTTGGGTTATTTTTAGTATCCGATCCAGATTTCTTTTCACCGGTAAAGAGGTAAAAATAAAATTGGAAGGAGATTCCGGTTTCGTTCTCTATTTGATCGTCTTTTTATTTACGGTGTTTTTCCTTTACCTTTTAATTCTTTCTTCCTATTCTATTTCTTTGTTTTTTCTGTGCTATATATTTTTATTCATGTGAGATCTATTATGTCTTTTCAGACTCTTTCGGGCTCTTTCAAGCTCTCTCAAGCTCTTTAATTGTCTCTTTTATTTGTCGTATCTGTCCTATTTTATATGCGAACGTTCTGTAATTATTCTTTTTTATTTACTGGTTAATTCATGATTAATGATTAACAAATTATCAATTATTGATTACTTAAAAATTTAACAAATTTTATATAAATCTTATGTTATTATATCTTTATGGGGTTTTTCCTGTGTTCGGAGGTTTAATCTCTGGTTCTTTATCCCAGGTCATTTGTGTATATACCCCTCCTGATTTTAATGTATAATCATGTATATTTTCTTTAGAAAACTATATATATTAAAAAAGTGTAATTTTTAACTTATATTTCAGATATTTTATATATTTGATTAATATACGTCATGTACTATATATAAAGTATATATTTTTATTACTTTATAAAAGTCTATACAATTCCCTCAAACTTATTTCGAAAGAAATAAGTATTACTTCACGCAAACATTTTTCGTTGAAGAGGAATTTAGCTTTGTTTTTCGGAGTAAAATGGCTATCTAAAGCAAGGAAAGGAAAAAGCCGGTGATCAAAAAAATCCTTCAGGAAAACCAATGATGCCAAAAAGAGCTAGGCTAGCCGTTCATGCCAGTTCCTTCTCGCTTCAGTTTTCCGTTTAATTGGTTTCCTTTCGGTCTCTGGTTGATGCCACTGGAGGTCTGGAAGGAACGGCAGTGTACACCCTCTGGCCGTGTACTCGATCCAGCCGTAAATATCCTTCAATCTCATTCATTACTCAATATAAGTTTCAAGTTGTTGAAATTTGAACTTTGTTTCTTTCCGAGCATGAACATAACAACATGAACAAAAAAAGAGAATGTGGTCGTTATGAATAGGTTAAATCTGTTGGTGTCGGGAGTCGCTGTGCTGCTTCTTGTGGCTGCTGGTGCCTATTCTTCTCTTGGATATGCAGGGAATGATCAAATTGCATCCCACTACATGACCAAGGGAGAATGGTCCGATACGGTCTGCGGAGGCTGTCACTTCGATGTCTACGAAAATGTCAATCATTCTTATCATGTACAGGTAGATATGGATCGGTGGTCCCCCCTCACAAATTTTGATCTTGAAACATCCGGAGAAGAGGAATGGGTCAAAGAATTCGGGAAATACCATCCTGGTGGAGGTCCGCTTGCAGAATACGGCATTGGCGTTGACTGTATGATGTGCCATGAACAGTATGGTCTTTACGATTTCGAAGCCCGTGCCGAGAAGATCGAAAAGGGAGAGTACGATGATGCAAACAGGGCAGCCATGGTAAATTCCAGCCTTGCTGCAAGAACTAATCCTATCCAGTTTTTTGTCTACAATGCTAACCTGCTTACCCCCTACCCCCTGCTGATCGTTTTCCATGATGATGTAAATGGAGCTCCTTCACATACCTCCTGTGCTGAAAAGTGTCACATCCAGGACGTGGAAAAGAGAGCTGTAACCTGGGGCAGTGAGGAAACCTATGCAGAGTTCGATGCCCATGCAAAAGAAGGTGTTGAATGTGCTGAATGTCATCACACTGAAGGTTTCATCATAACCTCAGACCATCAGATCGGGCGCGGAAATGCTTCTGATACTCCAGACCTTCCTGAGAATCACTTTGATGATACGATGCGCAGCTGTGACGATGCAGCCTGCCATGCAGGTATCTCTCATGGGGCCTTTGCAGATTCTCACATGGAATTCCTTGCCTGTGAAGCCTGTCATATCCCAATGCTTCCTGGAGGAGAACTACCCGGTGGTAAGCCTCTCAAGACTTTCAGCTGGCAGAATGGAGAACGTGAAGATACTTATTGGGAGGAAGATTTCCAGCCTGCTCTTGCCTGGTACAACGGAAACTTCGGAGATGTTCTGCCTGCCGTGGACACAAGGAATGACACCGATGTAAAGGTGACTCCTTTCAACAATATTACCGGAACATGGTGGGATGCAGGCACTGATTCTGAAGTGCTCTCAAACCCGAACACAAGCATCTCTACAGGAGACCCGATCCCGGTAAAGTATGTAAAGGCAGCAGATGCTGATGGAGACGGTGAGGTCACAGTGGGAGAAATGCAGGCTTATGATGCCGACGGAGACGGACAGGCTGACTATCCGAATGCGGTATTGAGAACTGTTGGTCTCTATTATCAGGTCTCTCACAACATCGTGAGCAGTGACGTTGGAATCGCCTCTCCTCTTACCTGTAAGGACTGTCACGGAAGCCAGGCAGTAATCGACTGGGAGTCTCTCGGTTACGTGGAAGACCCTGGAGGGGAGTCGTCAGCAGTAAAGAGTATTGATATCAGCTATACCAGGCCAAGACCTGTAGAGGTTGAAAGGGAACCTGCATTCTAAGGAGGTGACAAACCTGAGTGACGTTGTTAGACTTGACAAACTGCCTGAAAAGGCGATTATACCCATGAGGCAGCACGATGGAATTGCATGTGCTCCTCTGGTCAAGAAAGGCGAAGCGGTCATTGTCGGCCAGAAGCTGGGGGAATGCGAGGGAAGTGACCTCGCCTTTGTCCACTCCCCCTTCTGCGGGACTGTAGACTCAATAGAGCTGATGCCGAATCCCAGTGGAAAAAGAATCCTCAGTGTTGTGCTCACTCCTTCTGAGTGTGCACAATCGGTTGATTTCGTGCCTGAGAAGAACGCACCTCCTTCAAGGTTAATCCAGATAATCAAGGAAGCGGGAATTGTTGAGTATTATGAAAAGCCCACATACCTTGCCCTGAAGCCTGGAAAGAGGATCGATACCCTGCTTATGAATGCAACCTTCCCCCTTATTACCCACGCTTACCTGAACTCTCTTGACAAGGTTCTTGAAGGGTTCAGGCTTATGCTAGAAGCAAGTGGAATTGCAAGAGGGGTAATCGTTGTAAGGGCAGATGATAAGGAATCCATTAAAGCCTTCAAGAGTGCAAAGGTTAACGGTAAACCGCTTACTGTTGCTCCTATCATCGGAAAGAGACATGCCGACTATTACCTTGAGGACGTAGAAGACCAGATACTCGTTGTTGCTGCAGGCAGAATTACCTATACCCCAACAATGATGAACCTGCTTTCAGCCAATGTAATGGGTAGAAAGCTTCCTCTCGGAGGTGAGCCTGCAGATGCGCATACAGTAGTATGTGGAGTAAAGTCTGCCAAAGCGGTATACGACGCTATATGCGAGGGCAAACCTTACCTGGAGAACGTGGTGACAGTCAAAGGGGCTGTCAACAACCCGAAGAGTATAATAGTCAGGTTCGGAACTCCGCTAAAAGATGTTATCGAAGCCTGCGGAGGCTACAAAGGCGAACCCGGGAAAATCATTGTAAACGGGTCCATGGGCGGGATAGCGGTATATACGGATGAGGCGCCGATAGTCAAAAGCACGACTGGAATTGTGGTTCAGACCAAAGAACAGGTTCTGCGGGATGAAACATCCGTCTGCATTCACTGCGCTCGCTGCGTGGATATCTGCCCTGTAAACCTGCTTCCGACCCGGATCGCATCATATTCTGACCTTGGAAAATACGATGAATGTGATCATCTGTACGCTATGAACTGTATCGAATGTGGCTCATGCGCTATGGTGTGTCCCTCAAAGAGACATCTTGTACAGTTGATAAGATACTCAAAACTTCAGATCCAGAACATGTGTGCTGAAGCAAGAGGAGGCGACTAAATAAATGGCATTTACGGTATCTCCACCTCCTCATATAAAGGAGGGTGTATCGGTTAAGGCATTAATGTGGGGAAGATTTATTGTTCTTCTCCCGTTATGTTTAGCTTCGATTTACTTATTTGGATTCTCGGCTCTCGGAACTCTTATCTCCGGGGTGCTGGGTGCAGTTTTTATCGAACTGGCAATCCAGAAAACATTTCATCAGAAAGTAACAATTGGTGACGGAAACGCAGCATATATGGGCTTGATTATTGCACTGATAGTTCCACCCTCGGCCCCTATCTGGCTGCCTTTTATAGGGGCAGTCTTCGGGGTAGGAGTTGTAAAGCATGCTTTTGGGGGGCTTGGCTCTTATATGTTCCACCCCGCTCTGGCTACCTGGGTCTTTTTGAGCCTTTCATGGCCTACTCTGATGGTTCCTGCCTCAATTCCTCAGCTTGGCTCGCTCTCGGACCTGGTCCTTGAAACAGGAGCAGGGTTCCTGGCAGATGCTTCACCTATTGCCATGATTGGTGTGCTGTTTTTGATTGCCAAAAAGTACGTTGACTGGAAAATCCCTCTAGCTTATCTCCTGACAACTGTCATACTGGTAGTTTTGCTTGGAGACCCGCTTTCTTACATCATCACAGGGACTTTCTTACTTGGAGTGTTTTTCATAGCAACGGAAACATCTACATCCCCTATAACCAGAAACGGAAGGTTTATTTATGGGGCAGTTTGCGGGTTCCTGACAGTGGTTTACGGGTATTTTACCGGGGACTATATTTCAGGGACACTCTATGGCCTGCTTCTGTCAAACGCTGTCTTCCCGCTGATTGAGCGCTCCACCATTCCAAAACCATTTGCAGCCCCGGTGATCACACACTCCACCGCTCCCAAAGTCGTTGGAGGTGAAGAAGAATGAAAAATACACCAGTAAACATAGTTCTTAAAATGGTTGTGCTCTCAGCTCTTGCAGCCGTACTGCTTGCAGTAACCTTCGTTCCTACTCAAGCGCAGTTAAAAATACTGCAGGATGAGCAGGAGAAACAGGCGTTAAAGGCAGTTCTGCCTCAAGCTGCAGATTTCGAGCCCGTAATCGGAGATCAGGTGGATGCAGATGGTGAACCTGTTATTCTTTATTTCCGTGGAGTCGACTCTTCCGGGAATATTGTGGGGTACGCCTTCAGGAATACTCAGCCAGGTGCACAGGGTCTTGTCGAAGTTCTCGGTGGAGTAAGCTCGGACTTCAATACCATAACAGGAATGGAAATTATGTCTCACGCGGAAACTCCAGGGCTTGGAGCAAAAATTGCTGAGCCCGGGTTCAAGTCGCAGTTCTTAGACCTCTCTGTTGCAGATTTGAGCCTGACCAAGAACGGTGGAAAAGTTGATACCATTTCCGGTGCAACCATCTCTACTGTCACGGTAGTGAACGCTCTGCACTCTGGAATTGATAATGTAAGAGCTATGGAAGGGTGATTAATATGGCTGATAGGAGTGTAGCAAGTGAATTTATGCGAGGAATTACCAAGGACAACCCTATATTTGGCCTCGTTCTCGGGCTCTGCCCGACTCTAGCTGTCACCACTTCCGTTGCAAACGGGATTGGTATGGCTGCAGGCACTATTTTTGTCCTGGTCGGTTCAAACCTGCTGGTTTCTGTATTACGAAATGAAATTCCGGATACGGTAAGGATCCCTATAGAACTTATTGTCATAGCCACTTTCGTGTCGATTGTGGATATGGTTATGGAAGCTTTCACGCCTGGGATGTATGCATCTTTAGGTGTGTATATCCCTCTTATTGTCGTGAACTGTATCGTGATCGGTCGTGCCGAAGCATATGCCCTGAAAAATGGAGTATTCTACTCGCTGATCGATGGGTTAGGTGTAGGTACAGGTTTCCTGCTAATGCTTATGCTATTAGGAGGAATAAGGGAACTTTTGGGAACAGGTGGAATCAATCTCTTTGGAATGCAGTTAATTGACCTTGTCTCCACGCTCGGATTCAACCCGATAGGTGTTATGACTTTATCTCCTGGAGCTTTCCTGACCATTGCGGTTCTGATGACCATGGTCAATTACAAGAGAATCTTAAAGGCTATGAGAGGTGCTTAAAATGGCAGATGCATCTCTATTTTCTATATTTATGGATGGAGTGTTCCTGAAGAACTTCCTTATAGTCCAGTTCCTCGGGCTTTGCTCCTTCGTGGGTGTTACAAAGGATGTAAAAAGCGCATCAGGAATGTCAGGGGCGGTCATCTTCGTTATTACGATGGCTGCTTCAGTATCATTCTTCCTGTATACGTACATTCTTGTACCTTTGAGGCTGGACTACCTTACTACGATCGCATTCATCATAGTGATCGCAGCGCTTGTGCAGCTGGTAGAGTTTGTTGTCCGGAAGTTTATGCCCCCTCTGTACAGGTCGCTTGGTATTTACCTGCCTCTGATCTCCACAAACTGCGCAGTGCTCGGAGCCGTACTGCTTAATGTGATGAATGAATACACCTTCATCCAGAGTGTTACTTTCGGGATTGCTGCAGGGCTTGGGTATACTGTTGCAATGATCATCATGTCTTCCATACGTGAATGGAGCAGTGTAGTATACGTCCCAAAAGCAGTCGGAAGAGGTGTCACATATGCTTTCTTCGTTGCACTGATCATGTCAATGTCGTTTGCTAATTACTTCAAGGTGATTCCGCTATGATCGTTGCAGCAGACGTTATGCCCGTAATCATAAACACCGTTTCGGTGCTTGTAGGGCTTTGTATAGCGGTAGGCGCCATGCTGGTAATCGCATCCAAGGTCTTTAAAGTAGAAACCAATCCTCTGGTCGATGAGGTTGCCTCCCTTCTTCCGGGAGCTAACTGCGGTGGGTGCGGATTTGCCGGATGCGCTGCCTGTGCCGAAGCTATCGTCTTACAGGGTGCACCTATCAACAGCTGCCCTGTCGGAGGATATGACGTTGCAAAACTGATCGGCGCAGTCATGGGACAGGAAGTTACAGAGTCCGAGAAGGCCTTTCCGTTTGTCCGTTGCCAGGGCGGCAATGTGAACTGTACAACCCTTTACGACTATCATGGAGTAGAAAACTGTAAAACTGCCCTGATGCTATGCGACTCAAGGAAAGGCTGTACCTACGGTTGCCTTGGTCTGGGAACATGTGTTAAAGCCTGTCAGTTCGATGCTCTCTCGATGGGAGAAAACGGGTTCCCGGTTGTGAACAAAGCTCTCTGTACAAGCTGTGGAAACTGTATTGCATCCTGTCCGAATGGCGTGCTCACCTTTGCCAGAGACTCCGAGAAAGTGCATGTTCTGTGTCGCTCCCACGATAAAGGTAAGGATGTCAAAGCTGTCTGTGAGGTCGGATGTATCGGCTGTAAGAAATGTGAAAAAGAATGTCCTGCAGGAGCTATCAAGGTCACGGAATTCCTGGCTGAAATCGACCAGGAAAAATGTACAGGCTGCGGAGCCTGCGCTGGAGTTTGTCCGCAGAAAGCAATCGAGCTCCGGTAATCCGGGCTCGTTTTTTTCTGACCTTAAACTAAAAAAGAGGTGAAAAATATGCCGTACAAAACTTTCCTTGGCTTGCCTGAAAATATAGTGGCTGCTCTTTGCTACCCTGTAGGCTGGCTCTCAGGCCTGTTCTTCCTGCTCCTTGAGCGCAAGAACAAATTTGTCCGCTTCCATGCCATGCAGTCGGTCCTGCTTTTCATGCCGCTTGCTCTCTTTATCTTCCTTGTGGCATGGATTCCTGTGCTTGGCTGGTTCATTGCAGACGGTGCAGGGATGACAGCGATGCTGCTCATCCTTATTCCGATGTACATGGCTTTCAGGGGCTCAAAGTTCAAAATCCCGATTATCGGGCAGATTGCCTATAACTTTGCCTATGGAGAATAAACGTATTTAACTTGAAAAACCGAATTGTCCTGAAAAAGGGCAATTCTGCTTACTTTTTTTACTTTCCCGAATTGCGACTCGGGATCACAGAAAATCAGAGATTTCCTGGGAGTTGCAATGTAATCGCAACAGTACGCGGTCCTTTTCACTTCGCTCAAGAGGACTAATTTGGCATGAAAATTCTCTCAAATATTTTCATTGTTTGTGCCTGTTACTTAAAGAATTTCATATCCGTTTATAGGTTCTAGCAGTAAACTTTTTTCAGGTGGACTAATATGAGTAAATTATTTTCTTTGCCCAAAGAGAACCAGTCTGAATAATACTTAAATACATCCTCTATACACTTTTTTGTATCTTATCCGTTTTTCGTGGTTAAAGATCATTCAATGAGTTTGGCGTAACATTTACACCAAAAAAATGTATAGGGATGCAGTTCCCCGGAATATTCTTTTTTCGAAATGCGGTCGATATGCTTTAAATATCGCAAACATTCGAAAGTTTAAATATTATCTTCTCTAATTAAGGTGCAAGCACTAATGGAGGACTCTAAGATTAAAGAAGAGATCTGGATTGAAAAATACAGGCCTGTCAGGCTGAATCAGGTAGCAGGGCAGGATGACACAATTGAGCGCCTGATGTCTTATGTGGCAACTAAAAACCTTCCTCACCTCCTCTTTTCCGGGCCTCCGGGCGTCGGGAAAACGGCTTCTGCAGTTTCAATTGCAAGGGAGATTTTCGGGGAAGATTTATGGCGAGAAAATTTTACGGAACTCAACGCTTCCGATGAGAGAGGCATTGATGTAGTTAGAAACAAGATTAAAAACTTTGCAAAAACCGCCCCTCTAGGTGGAGCTCCGTTCAAGATCATTTTCCTTGATGAAGCCGATGCCCTTACATCGGATGCGCAGTCTGCCCTCCGCAGGACCATGGAAAGATTCAGCAGCAACTGCCGCTTTATTCTCTCATGTAACTACTCCTCCAAGATCATTGAGCCTATCCAGTCCAGATGTGCAGTCTACAGGTTCAGGCGACTTTCCGATAAAGCTATCAGAGAACGTCTTGAATATATTGCTAAAGACCAGGGTTTGTCCATCACCGAAGGCGGGTATGACGCTCTGGTTTACGTGGCTCAGGGGGATATGAGAAAAGCTGTAAACTCCCTTCAGGCTGCTGCTTTCATTGATGTAGAAAAGCCTATCTCCAGGGAAACGATTTACAGGACTACAGCAACCGCAAATCCTGATGAAATAAAGGATCTGATCGAGACTGCTCTGCGTGGAAATTTCAGAGTTGCCAGAAAAGAGCTTAACAGGCTGCTCTATGAAGAAGGGCTTTCCGGAGAGGATATTGTGGGGCAGATCTACAGGGTAGTTTCCGAAATGGATAACCTGATGATTCTTGACCTCGGGCTTTCGGAACGGGATATTGTCGGACTTGTGGATATTATCGGGGAGACCGACTTCAGGCTAACTGAAGGAGCCAGCGAGAAAATCCAGCTGGAAGCTTTACTTGCACATTTTGCTCTTTCAAGAGAAGCCGAAGCTTCAGAGTTCTGACAAGCAGGTTTTACAAGCAGTCTTATATCCAGATACCGCAGTTTCTATTTCCAGATCTATGAAAAGCAGATGAAAAAGGAATGTCTGAAGCGAGCCTTTTTCTTTCAAAAGATTCTAGTTATCACTCCTGATCATTATGTCTGTTGAAAATTTACTGGTAGAAATGCTTGGGGCTGTGCCCCACTGGTTTGCAGTAATGGTTATAGGGGCTCTTCCGATCTCTGAACTGAGAGGAGCAATCCCCGTTGCCATGGGAATTTATGGAATGGAACCGCTTGAGGCTTATTTCCTTTCTGTATTTGGAAATCTTATTCCTGTAGTTCCCCTTTTGCTTTTCCTCGAGCCAGTCTCCGGATACCTGAGGCGTTACCATATCTTCGATGTCTTTTTTACGTGGCTCTTTTCACGGACCCGTAAAAACCACAGTAAGAACTTTGAGAAATATGGACTCCTTGCCCTGACCCTTTTCGTTGCAGTACCTCTACCGGTTACAGGGGCATGGACAGGCTGTGCAGCGGCTTTTGTATTCGGAATAAAGTTCAAGCACTCGTTTCCGGCAATCGCTGCAGGAGTAATGATAGCAGGAATCATCGTAACTGCTGTTACTATGACAGGTATGGGCCTGGCTGACCTTATTTTCGGAGTTTGACCAGGGGTCAGGCTCTTCGAAATCTTCATATACCTTAAAAATATCAAATATATCATAGACAGAACAAATATAAATTTCTCTTTATATTTGCAGCCAGTCCTGCTTCTACAGCTTCTCACACTGTATATTCCCCGTTGTCTGGCAATTCTCTGTAGTTTTTTGAGGTGATGTTTAATGGCAAAGGCAGATAAGAAAAACAAAAAAATAGTTCAGTCCGAAAAATGTATTGGGTGCGGCATCTGTTATTCCGTTTGCCCTGTGAACGCAAAAATAATGAAAAATGATGATTTTGATCCTGAAACTGCTGAACTTGCAATCCGGATCATTGACGGGATTGCAATCATCAGTGATGAAATCTGCATCCGCTGCGGAGCCTGCTCAAAGATTTGCCCGGTGGAATCTCTCACTATAGTTGAGGTTGAATCCGCAACTGCATAATAAGGATAATGTAAAAATAGGAAAAATGCTGTTTTTCAGCATTTCTTTCTTTTTAGTCCAAACATATTTTTCAGTTCTTTTTATCCATTACAGCGGTATTTGTACGATTGTGCCGGTATTTCAAAGAGCTGGCAGTCCAGTTTCTTCCGGTCCAGTTTCTTCAATACTTTTTGTAATATGCTCATTTAAGTTGATGCTAAAAGTGTTGACGCTGTATGCTTACACTATCAAAATCTGAGGTTGCTTGCCTGAGATATATCTTTTAATTTACAGCATTTCTTTTGCCAGTTTTATATCCTCAGCCTTTACGGTTTTTCTCCCGGCGTGTTCTGCGAGTTTTATAGCTTCTTTTGAAATCTGAAGCCCGTATTCTTCCAGGATTTCCGTAAGAGCCATTCCTGCGCTCTCGCTTACTCTGTGGGCACCTGCTGTCCTTATTAAACGCTCGATTGGTGCAAACGGTATAACTTTTGCTGCCATATTAATCCTCCAAGCTTCTTTTTCGTTATTATAAATTCCTTCTAATCTCTGATTTTGTAATCAGATTCTATAAATACCTTTGCTTATATCGGAGTTTTCTTCACTTCTTATTCAGCTTTTAATGCTCTTTTTCCCCTTTATTTACTTTGTAAAGCCTATTTACCTCTCTTTCGGATTTTAATTATTTTTATAAAGATTTTCTAATACCTGTAAACTCTTGACCTGATTTTTTCAATTACTTTCAGTTCTTGAAGGTACAGGAGAATACTTTTTTTGCCTCTATTATGCATCAGACCCTTCAATGAATCCTGTAAATCTTTTAAACCTTTTATTCGATGAACATTGTCAATTTTTATCGCTTCGTTTTGAATCTCTTTTGAATCTCTTTCGGATCTCTTTCGGATCTCTTTTGGATCTCTTTTGGATCTCTTTTTCGAAATCTTGATATCACATTATTCGAATCTAGTCAAACATGCTCTTACAGGAACTCCTTGGCATAAATGAAGAGATCTACCTTGTAGAAGAAAGTTACACCTCCCAGAGGACTCCTGAGCGTACGCTCCAGTATCTTAACAGAGTCCGAAACTTCCCGGGTGCAGGGGATATTCGGCTTATAAGAGTCAGGGAGGCAGGGCATACACTGGGATTGCTGTTTTTCAATCCTGCAGATGAAAATGTTCCTGTAAATTTCTGGTCAGTGTTCACCGGATCCCTTGCATCAATGCCCATGAAAACCAGATTTGAGGCCCTTGCAGACTCCTTTCTTTCCTTCACCTCTCCTGAGAAGGATATCGAGCTTTCTTCCGAAACCTGGCGGAACGCAATAAATGAATATTATTCCCTTACGCTTGTTAGCCGGAACCTTTGTCCGGGCTGCTCTGTCAAACCTGAGTCCTACAAAAGTGTTTTTTCAGAAAATCGCGTAAAGAGGGTCACAGAAATTTTTGAACTTCTCCGAAAAAAAGGCTGTTACCCTGAAGGTAGGCTCCTTGAGGTCTGCTGTGGGAACGGGATGTCAACGCTCGCACTCTACAGGCTCGGGCTGGATCCCCTTGCCATAGAAATCAATAAGTGTACTGTCTGTCAGGGTCTAGAGCAGCAGGTCCTGAACCCGCAAAGGTCTGTGGTTATGGATGCAACAGCCATTTCAAGATATTTCGAGCCCGGTAGTTTTGATGCAGTAATGGGCTTTATGCTGGGGCTTGTATATGAATTTAACAAAGAGCTCTGGACCGGCATAATGAGAGAAGCTGTCTCGGTTGCAGCTGACGGAGCTGTCCTGCTCTTTACCGTAAGCAGTAAGCCTGAGATTGAAATCCTTGCCGATACTCTCCTTAAGGCCGGAGTTGAGGGAGAGATTGTGGACAATACGGATTCTGAAGGTACTTATGACCAGTGGCTCTTTGTCGGGCGAAAGTAAAAAAGTTTATTTTCCGGAAAATAAACTTCTTTTTTATTCTTTTATTTCTTTTTTGTTTTCACTTTTATCTCGACTGTATTATTTTACTTTCTCTATCAATCCTACTTTCTCTATCAGGTATCCCGCTTCTTTATCAAGCTCATACTTTTTACTGTATCCTGATCATTTTTTATCCGGAACTTTTTGAAAAGAATGTCTTCTTATGTTAACGATGCGAAAGGTATTTAGCTGTTAACAATGGTATTATTAAAAAATATTCGTATCGACGCAAGACACATTGAGTTTTGCGGCTGTATCTGTAATATTAATTTCTCCTGCCAGATTATGCGGTGCTGGAGATTCGGTTATGCTTAACCGGATTAATCTCCTCTCCAGGTAAATTGCAGATTGCTGCAATCAACCGCCATCAGGAGATTTCTATGCTTTGACAGAACCAGATCAGAAGACAAGCCCCCGATACTCAGGAAACTCTGGAATAATCTCTCTGGAGAAGGCACAGATGAGTATTTTCAATGAATTCTGTTTTTGGTTCGATTTAAGAGGCTCATCCATGCGCGTAAAAATTACTGAAACCGTCCTCCGGGATGCACACCAGTCCCTCCTGGCAACCAGGATGCGGACAAGGGACATGCTCGAAGTGGTTGAACAACTGGACCAGATTGGGTATTTTTCCCTGGAAATGTGGGGAGGTGCCACCTTTGACTCCTGTATTCGCTACCTTAACGAAGACCCCTGGCAGCGCCTCAGGGATCTCAAGAAAAAGATGAAGAATACAGATGCTCAGATGCTTCTCCGTGGCCAGAACCTTGTAGGGTACAGGCACTATTCGGACGATGTGGTTGAAAAGTTCGTCACCAAAGCCTATGAAAACGGCATTGATATCTTCCGGGTTTTTGATGCGGTCAATGACATCCGGAACATGGAACTATCTATTAAAGTGGCAAAAGGACTGGGAGCTCATGTACAGGGCACGGTCTGCTACACCATAAGTCCGGTACATACGGTAGAAAAATACGTGGAACTTGCAAAGCAGCTCGAAGAGCTGGAATGTGACTCCCTCTGCATAAAGGATATGGCAGGGCTTCTCTCTCCCAATGAGGCTACGAAGATAATCAGTGCCATGAAAAAAGAGATCTCCATCCCCATTTCTCTTCATTGCCACTGCACCTCGGGCATGGCTCCGATGAGCTATATGGCAGCCTGTAGTGTTGGGGTAGATGTTCTGGACACAGCTCTCTCTCCTCTGGCATGGGGGACCTCCCAGCCTCCTACCGAGACCGTTGTTGCAGCTCTTAAGGGAACACCATATGATACCGGGCTTGACCTTGGAGCTTTTGAAGAAGCTGTCAGGTATTTTAAAGACCTGAAGGACAAGTACCGCGGAATTCTTGACCCTATTTCCGAACAGATAGACACCAATGTCCTTATCTACCAGATACCCGGAGGCATGCTCTCCAATCTGGTTTCCCAGCTAAAAGAGCAGAATGCCCTTGACAAGTATGCAGCTGTGCTTGATGAGATGCCAAAAGTCCGAAAAGAACTCGGGTATCCGCCTCTTGTTACTCCCACAAGTCAGATTGTAGGCACACAGGCTGTACTTAACGTGCTCATGGGAGAACGCTACAAGGTCATTCCTAAAGAGGTAAAAGACTATGTACGCGGGCTCTACGGGCGCTCTCCTGCGCCGATTAGCCCTGAGATCATCGGAAAGATCATAGGCGATGAAGAGCCGATTCACTGCCGCCCTGCCGACCTTCTCAAGCCTGAATACGAAAAGAGAAGAAAAGAAGCAGAGGAAATGGGCATTGCAAAATCCGAAGAAGATATCCTTACATACATCCTTTACCCGGCAATTGCTCCTAAGTTCCTGAAAGGAGAAATGGAAGAAGAATCCCTGGCAGTTATTGCCCCTGCCCCTGCAACTCCTCAGGATTATGCTATCCCGACTCATTTCAGGGTTGAGGTGGATGACGAGGTTTACGAAGTCAAGATAGAGCCTCTCGGCGGAGTTTCCATCTCCGAGGCATCCCCTAAAAAGCCAGGCCCCGAATCCATCAAAGGAGGAGTCACCTGTTCAATGCAGGGCATGGTACTTTCCCTTAAGGTCAAGGTAGAAGATACCGTTAAAGAAGGGGACACGGTTGCTGTTATCGAAGCCATGAAAATGGAAAACGCGGTTCATGCTCCACATTCGGGAATCATTAAGGAAATTTTTGTTTCCGAAGGGGATACTGTCGCTCCTGGTGACATAATACTGTCAATCGAATGAATTGAGCAAGGTGGAAGGTATTATGTTCAAAAAAGTACTCGTTTCAAACCGTGGTGAAATAGCAATCAGAGTCATGCGTGCCTGTCGGGAGCTTGGAATTTCCACTGTAGCTGTCTGTTCGGAGGCTGACAAAAATGCCCTTTTTGCTAAGTATGCAGATGAAGCCTACCTGATAGGCCCTGCACCTTCCAGCCAGAGTTACCTGAACATGGAAGCCATCATCGCAGTTGCAAAGGATACCGGAGCCGATGCAATCCATCCCGGCTACGGCTTTCTTTCCGAAAACCCTGTCTTTGCAAAACGCTGTGAGGAAGAGGGTATCATTTTCATAGGTCCTCCAAGCCACGTGATTGCCGAAATGGGAAGCAAAATCCGAGCCAGGCACCTGATGATGAAAGCTGGAGTGCCTGTCGTGCCCGGAACAAAGGACGCAGTTGAGGATATAGGTGAAGCTCTGGAAGTTGCTGAAAAGATCGGTTATCCGGTTCTTATCAAGGCATCTGCAGGAGGCGGCGGAATAGGAATGAAAGTTGTTCATTGCAGGGAAGAATTTGCTACATCCCTGAGTTCCACGCGGCAGATGGCAGGTTCGGCTTTCGGTGACTCTTCCGTGTTTATTGAAAAGTATGTGGAAGAGCCAAGGCACATAGAGATCCAGATACTTGCCGACTCTTATGGTAATACGGTTTACCTCTCTGACAGGGAATGCTCTATCCAGAGGAGACACCAGAAGTTAATTGAAGAGGCTCCTTCCCCTATAATGACTCCCGAACTCCGGAAGCAAATGGGGGACGCTGCTGTAAAGGTCGCAAAAGCAATCGGTTATGTAAACGCAGGGACCGTTGAATTCCTTTACTCTAAAGGAAATTTCTATTTCCTTGAAGTCAATACCCGCCTGCAGGTGGAACATGGGATCACTGAAATGGTTACGGGTATTGATATCGTAAGAGAGCAACTCAGGGTTGCCTGGGGTGAAAAACTCGAGTTTGAGCAGGAAGATATAGTTATCGATGGGCACGCAATCGAATGCAGGATAAACGCTGAGGATCCCTTAAACGATTTTGCCCCTTCTCCGGGAAAGATTCGGAGATACCGTTCTGCCGGAGGACCCGGAGTAAGAGTGGACAGCGGTGTGCATACAGGTTATACAATCTCTCCCTATTACGACTCCATGATTTCCAAACTCTGCGTCTGGTCAAGAAAAAGAGAAGACGCTATTGCCAGGATGGAAAGAGCGCTTTATGAATATGTGGTCGTAGGAGTAAAAACCAACATTCCTTTCCATAAAGCTGTTATGCGGAACCCCGCGTTTCGCAGGGGTGACCTGACAACCGGTTTCATTGAAGAGCAGAATATCCTTGAGGCTGTGGAAGAGGTCGTTAAGGCTGATAGTGAAAAAGGGGCTACTCTGGCTTCTGCTCTCGAGGCAAAAGACAAGAAGGTTGCAGCGATCACAGCTGCTGTACATGCCTATGTTAACATGGCCCAGAAAACACAGCGGTGATCCCGTTCACTCTCCGGAAAACCGGAAAGAGAGATTCCGGTCTGTTTGATATGAAGAATATGTTTGGACTAAGAGAATATATACGGTGGAACGTATACATTTGTATGGGGTGCACGGATGGGAGATAAACGATCTCGAATTATTAAAGCGCTTAAAGATGCACAGAAAACCCCTGTTTCTGGGGAAGAACTGGGTCTCAAGCTTGGGATTTCTAGGACTATGGTATGGAAATATATCAAATCCCTCCAGGCCGATGGATATGAAATCGAATCTTCCCCGAAGAGGGGCTATGTCCTGAAATCCGTGCCTCAACTCCTGTACCCTGATGAGATCCAGATGGGTCTCAAAACGACTCTTCTGGGGCAGAAGATCCATTACTTCGAGGAAGTTAGCTCCACCAACAGTGTTGCTAAAGAAATTGCAGCTTCCGAAGAAGAAGGAGCTCTTGTTATTGCTGAGATACAGAAGGGAGGCAGGGGCCGCATGGGCAGGGAATGGGTCTCACCCCACGGCGGAATATGGATGTCTGTGATCCTGAAGCCCGGTATTCCTCTCAGGCACGCCTCAAGGCTAACCCTTGTTACCGGGCTTGCAGTTGCAAATGTAATCCGCGACCTCGGGCTTGACGCCCGCATCAAATGGCCAAATGATGTCCGTATAAATGGAAAGAAAGTATGCGGGATCCTTACCGAAGCAAAGGCTGAAGTGGACAGGGTGGATTACGTTGTTCTCGGGATAGGGATCAATGTAAATATGGATTTAAAGGATATCCCTGAGTCTTTTCGTGCAGGCTCAACCACTCTGAAAGTTGAGCTTGGAAAACATATAAGAAGAGTTTCGTTCCTGCAGGACTTTCTCTTTGAGCTTGAACAGCAATACATAAATTTCAAGACCCAGCCATTTTCCCAGATCCTCAATGACTGGCTTGCACTCTCGGATACAATTGGTAGGGAAGTAAAGGTCACCACACCCTCCAGGATTATAGAGGGCAAAGCTGTTGGAGTAACCCCGGACGGAGCACTTATAATCCGCAAGGCAGATGACACTAAGGAAGAAATTATTGCAGGTAGATGCATTTATGCGCGCCCCAAATAAACACGGAAAAAAAGACAGGGAAGGAATGAATTTTCTCCCTGCACTTTTTTTCTCTGCCACGATCTTTTTTTTCTTTTCAATTATTATCTCTTATGTAGTTTTTCCTGTCGCAGGTGCAAATAATGAGAAGCTCTCTATTATTTTAATTGATGGAGATGAGGTTTACGTGCGGTCAGGCAACTATTACACCTTCTTGCAGGATTATCAGATTTACGTAAAAGGTGCCAATTCTGAAGGTAGCAGGGTATGGATCGAACTGCGCAGAAACGAGGTTTTTCTTGAAGACTCTATTGTCGGCGAGGGCGACACTTTTGTATATTCTAATAACTCCACAGAGATTCTGAACCTTACAGTGGACACTATATATGGTGGGGCCAATGGAGTGCTGGTAAAGTTCTCTCCAGTATATCAGCACCTTAATCCAAAACTTCCTATGCCTCAGACCCCGGTAATTCCTCCTTCCAGTAGCTCTTACAACAACTCTTCTATCCCTCCTGTATTTGAAAATCAGGCAAAAGGTTTTGATCTGCCCCTTTTTCTTCTGGGGCTTGGATCTGTTCTTCTAGTAACTGGATTTTTTGCGGGAAGACACAGGAAAAAATAATTTTAAATCACCTAATTTAAAACAAATAATTTGAAATAACTGAATTAAAAGAACTGGTTTAAAATAACTGGTTTAAAATAACTGGTTTAAAATAACTGAATAAAATAACTGAATATAATAACTGAATAAAATAACTGAATATAATAACTGAATATAATAACTGAATAAAATAACTGAATTAAATTAAACGAATTAAAATAAATGCTTTAGAAATAGTAGTTTGTTGAGCTGTTTTTATGTCTTTTTTAAAAATAGGGATCAGACCTAAAAGTGAGGGCAGGTCTGAGAGCCAAAACTATATCTTTAAATAGGAAACATTTTTTCCAAGGTGGGAACTAAGTTTTTAAACGAGAGTTCCCGATGAAATAGATAAGTCTGAAATACCTAACACAGACTTCTTAAGTATCGGCTTTCTACCGTTGATTCTGTTTATTTTTTGCTCTTTTTTGCTTTTGCTCTTTTTTGCTTTCTCAGTCGTTTGTAGAGAACTTTACATCCCCTTTCTCTATAAGGAGCTTAAGGTCTTCCAGGCTGAGGCGAGCATTCTTCTGCAGCTTTTCGCGGGCGTCACTGTGCTTCTGGCTTACTTTATGCTCATCTTTCGTTAGCTGAAGGTCCTTTAGCCTGTCAAGGTATAATGAGAGGTCTTTTCGGCTGCCTGCGATGCCATTCTTGAGAGGGTCGATTTTTTCTTTGATAGAATTTATGTTTGCGATTTTATCGGTAAGCTGGGCATGATACATATTTGCTTCTTTTCGGATTTCATCTGCTGCCTTGAAGTTTTCGAGCATTTCCAGGTGGCACGCCTGAGATTCATCCGAAAGTGCCTGAATTTTCTCGTGAAATTCATCCCCTTCTTTATGAATTCCCTTGGATTCTTTATAACTCTCCTGGATCTGTGCATGCAATTCGTTTGCCTTCTTTGCAGCTCCAAGGCGTGTGCCCAGATCACTTAATTTCTGGACTATCTTTACTTCCACTGCAAGGGGAAGTTCTTTATTTAAAAGAGCGTCCAGTTCAGCCTCATACGCTCTTGAGAGAGATTCTACGCTTCCGTGAGATAGTTTATTACACTCATCGCGCTGTTCCTTGAGGCCCGCAATTCCTGAAAAAAGTTCCTGAGTTTTGGAATTTACGTCGCTCCTTCTCCCCTTATACTCGCCAATTTGCTTATTAATCTCGTCACGTCGGTCTCTTAGTGACTGTGCTTTTGCAACCCTTTCCTTAACCTGATGGTTTAGAGAGTCTCTCTTTTCTTTCAATTCGTCGATATCGGTCCTGTTTATTTTCAGTTCCTTAAAAATCGAAGCCAATTGCCTTTCGCTTTTCTCTATCCTGCTCCTGAGCTCGTTCACTCTGCCCTTGAGCTCCCGTTCGTTAAGGTTTGAAAGGTCGGCCGTTGCAGTTTCTGCTGTTGAAACGTCGTTGTTCATGTCTTACACCCACGTGTTTTCCGAAAACTGTTATACTTTTTGTTTTTCCCAGTAACTCAGGGCTTCTTGATGGTCTTTTATTTTGCTGCTGAGCCATTTGTGCTGGGGTTTATCTTTGGATATTTCAATGTTTTTGCTTCCATCATCCTCTTCAAGTTGTTTTTCAGACTCTTTTATTTCCTTTAATTCCAGGTTTGAGTTTCTAGCTTCCTCCATTCTGGCTCTGGTTTGTAGTAGAAGGCTTTCTCCAACTCCTTTTTCCCTGGTGAGTTCGTGCAGGTTTTCCATAAAAGAGTCTTTAAGTCCCTGTTCCTCTTCGGGTTCGATCTGTCCTTTAAGTTTTTTAATATCTTCCTTTATTTTATCAGCAGTTACAGGATCCAGTTTCGGGAAGAGCTCCTTTTCGAGCAGTCCTTCTGCCTGATGGTAATACTGCTGTCTTTTTTCCTTCAGGACTTCTTTTCGCTCCGCCATCCGGGCTCTGGAAATTCTAGCATTTTTTGTGTCTTCTTCAAACTGGTTCAGCCTGCTGTCCAGTTCTTCAAACTCTTTTTGGTATTCTTCCAGAAGCCTTTTGTGTTTTTCCACAACCCCGGAAATCAGTTCTCCTTCAGTCAGCATTCTGATCCCGGCTCCTTCGATATTTCCGCTCACAGTATCACGATTCTGTAATTTATTTTTATAGGTTTCATTTTTATCCGGCTCTATAGAGCCAGCCCGGAAAGTTGAACCGGTAATTGCCATATGCCACTTTTAACCAGTTAAACAACAGTATGAAATGTAATGGTTTTTTCAAACTCTGAATACCTGAGCATGTGGTACGCAGTCGATCATGATTACGGAGTCAGGATCGATAAACCCGCACTTTATGGCACATTTAATTGTTTTTTCCCCGAAGAGATTTGCAGTAGTAGCTCCTTCCAGAGCTTCCTGAAGTTCTTCCTCAGAGACAGGCTCTCCTCCATAGAAAGCTTTGCTTATCTCTACTACGGCATTACCATGTTTCAGGGTTTTTCCGAGCACTTCCTTATCACAGGCTGCAACAAGCATGTGCCCTCCATTTTTATAAATCTTTAGATACATATTTTCCCTTTTTAAGTAATATTTCGCCCTTTTAGTATTTACAGCTTAACCATTATTATTTTGTTTATGGGTAGACCGCTCCTGCCTGCGGGCACTTCTGATGTGCAGCAACTTTTTTTCGGGTTATGAGAAATCACTGCTTTTTGATTTAATTAATGAGCCTGATATGGGTCTGATCAGGAGAAAGGATATCGCCTCTCTGCTTCATTTTCTTAATATATTCCTCTGCATGCCCTCTGTCTATCCCGTGTTCGTTCTCAGCCTCTGCGTAAACTTCTTCAAGAGGGGCTTTGCCACCGGGATGTCTCTCACAGACCTTTTTTATTATATCTTTAAGGAGTTTTATTTTATTTCTCTGGCTCATGCTTGTGCCAGAAGCAAGTATGTCTGCATCGAGAGCTCCCGTTTCCGGATCAACACCCACGTTTTTAAGGCAATTCATGGTGATTCTTATAGTCCGTTTTGCATCTTCCAGAGTGACTATGTTGCTCAGACGTATTCTTGCACTGGCTTCGGAGAGGCGAACAAGCGCCTCAAGTTGCCTTGCCGTCACGGGTACGGGTGTATTCTTGCCTTCTCCACTCTTCCTGAGGTCAGTATAGAAATTAATAAGGTGCTTCCGTGCGTCTTCTTCCATTACAGGGTACACGTTTTTTCTTGCGTATGCAACGTACTTCCGCATAATTTCTGCTTCGATCACAGGCTCGATTACTTCCATTTCTGCATCAACAAAATCTTCTGTAATATGAGACCCTGGAAGCTTCTGCCGCTGTTCGAAAAGTTCTCCCGCGTAATGCGATTGAAGGATATGGTTTGCAATCCTGCTGTCAAGGGCGTGGTTTGGGGTATCGAGCAAAACGAAGATAAGGTCAAAACGGGAAAGAAGGGCTGGAGGCATGCTTATCTGCTCTGCAAGTCCTTCATACCTATCAAAGCGGCCGTATTTCGGGTTTGCAGCTCCAAGAAGGGCACAGCGAGATTTCAAGGTTGCAATAATCCCTGCCTTAGCTATACTTATGGTCTGCTGTTCCATTGCCTCATGCAGAGCACTCTTGTCCTCTGTCTTCATCTTGTCCATTTCGTCAACTGCAGCAATCCCCATATCAGCCATGACAAGGGCTCCACCTTCTATTGTCCATCTGCCGTCATTCATATCATCTTTTACGGCAGCAGCAGTCAAACCGCTTGCAGATGCACTTCTCCCTGATGTAAAAACGCCCCTTGGCGAGAGTTTAACCACATAGCGCAGCAGCTGGCTTTTTGCAATTCCGGGATCTCCTACGAGCATGATATGGATATCGCCCCTTATTCTGGAACCGTCAGGAAGGTTTTTCACAACGCCTGAAAAAAGCTGGAGGGCAAGGGCTTCCTTTATGTCTTCATATCCATAAATTGAGGGCGCAATAGAGCTAATAATTTTGTCGTAGATTACGGGGTCACGGGAAAGTTCAAGGATTTCTTCTTCGTCTTCAGCAGTTATGTCCAGTTCGTCATAATCCTTATCCAGGCGTTCGATGGAATTTGCTTCCAGTACCAGGTCGTAGAAGGTGGATTTTCCATCTTTGAGGGTGCGCTGTCTTGATTTCAGAACCCCGTTAATGATAACGCGGTCTCCGGGTGTGACATTTCCTGTGAGGTCATCTTCAGCGTCCACTTCCAGGCTCTGTGGCTGTGAACCTCCTCTGAGGTTTTCTGGAGATTCCTGGATCTGGACTTTCTGGGCATCAATAAATGTAGAATCTTCAATTGCAATCTTGAAAGGCCCTTTCTTTCCGCAGGTTTCATTTTCGCAGCCTGAAAAGGGCTCTTCAAACTTAAAGCTATTTTGTTCAACAATCGTAAGGTGCCCGCATCTCATGCACTGGAAGGCGGCTTTAGTAATCCTTGGCCTTACTTCTGTGGCCTTCCTTATCATGCCTTCGATTGCAATGAAGCGTGAGAGGTGTTTACTTCTCAGTTCCCTGATAGAAATCCGGTTCGGGATTTTTATTATCCTTACATGAGCCTGCTCAAGATTCTTTTCTACAGGAAGGTCAATTTCTTTCAGGGCAGCTTCAGCTGCACACACAAGTTCTCCGGGATGCTCAAGAAACTCTTTAGAAAGCTCCCTGTCAAACTTCTCGATATCTGTAAAATCCACTCCAAGGCTTCGCTGGTCTGGATACTCGTTTGCAAGCTGAAGGATTTCATTCCAGTAGTAGTCTTTAAAGAATCTTTTTAATTTCTCGTCCCACTTGCTTTCTATATCTGTCATGGCATTCTCAAAAATACTTGGCTTTTATCTAAAATTTCTATTTTTGATCAGGTTATCTCTTCTTAAAAATGATCCTAAAAAAAGTTAAAAAACGTACAATAGATTCTGATGTAAGACAGGTTTATTATCATATGAACTTTTCTATGCTTTCCGAATTTTCCGTTTTATGCAGGTCTTCGGCTTCTGCCGCAAGCCCCATTTTTCTCTCGGTTTTCTTTATTATACCTCTCAGAGTCTGGACTTCTCTCGGGGTTAGCCCGGCTCTTCCGAATATTCTCCTGAGCATGAGTGAGGTTTTATCTTTTTTGTGGGCCGGGTAATCTATTTCCTCAAGCAGTTCATCCAGATGCCCGTAAAGAAGCCTCAGGTCAAAGCCTTCGGCAAGCGGATTGTTCCCCCCTTCGAGTTCTGAAAGCTCGTAAAGAACGATTGCAACCGCATGAGAAAGGTTCATTATCGGATAAATCTCTGAAGTCGGAACCGTGATAAGCATATCAAAGCCTTTCAGTTCGTCATTTCTGAAGCCACTGTCTTCACGCCCGAAAAGGACTGCAATGGTGCCGCTATATTCTTTAATTTTTTCTTTGAATTCCCTGGCAGTATAAAGGGGAAGGCGGATATGCTCTCCTGTCTTCAGGCTTGAGGTCCCTGTGGTCCCTACGAGCAGATCTGCGCCTTTTACGGCTTCTTCAAGTGTTGAGGTAACTCTTGCACCTTCCAGCACATCCCTTGCGTGAGAAGACATTGCTCTTGCCTGCCCCTCGAGCTCACAGGGATTTACCAGAACAAGATCAGAATACCCAAAGTTTTTCATCGCTCTTGCAACAGATCCAACGTTTCCCTGGTACATGGGTTCAACAAGCACTACCCGAATCTCAAGTGACAAATTTCTCAATCCTTACTGCGTTTTTTTAAAATCAGTTATCGAGGGTAATTGCATCTGCCATACAGACAGTCACACACATTCTGCACCCCAGACAGTAAGAGGGGTCCTTCAGGACACAGACCTTTTTACCGTTTTTTTCTTCTATGGAATAAACCCTCGGGCCTTTAGGGCAGGCAGCCTTACATGCCCCGCATCCTGTACATTTCTCTTCATCAATATAAATTTTCATATTGACTGTTTTCCATCTGTTTTAATCTGTTTTTATTCTTAGTTTTTATTCTTGTTTTCACTTTCTGTAACTTTTTTGTCCTTTTTACTGTAGTCTTTTATCCTTTAAGGTATGCAGAGGTCTTATTTATTCCTCTTATATATTAGATTAAGCTTTACAAAATTAAATATAGAATGGCCAAACTGAGGGATCAAGTACAAACGGGATATTTAGCAGGGCTCAGGGACTTTATGGAAAGAATAAAAAGCAGCAGTAAACTACAAACGGATCTTCTGGTCCGTTCTCTCCCATTATTTTAAAACCTTAATTGATTTATTCTCTGACTCGCATTTTTTTACTTGTATCTTTTTACTTACATTTTTTACTTTATTCTTTTACTTTATTCTTTTACTTGATTTCCATCCTTAATAGTGAGTTCATGTAAAAACTGTATCAGTTCATGTAATTGATCCAGAATTTATCATGAGCCAATCCAGACTTTTAATTCACGATCTGAAACTATCCTTTGTGTACACATACAAATTTATATTGTTTCAAGCAATATACTCTCTGATCTGGTACTCTCTTTTACGAGACCAGTAGTTTAATTCCTCTAATCCGGAGGGTGCCGGGTTGTCGAGGTTCTGTAGTTTTGTAAGGGGTCTAATTTCCTGGGGCTAAAACAGGTTTCCAGATCTGTTTACTTACGGATAAAAAATTTCTGAAACCTCAACCTGTTCATCAACTCAGTTTCGCTTTGATGTCTGAACGTTGGGCTTAAACGAACTGATTGCTTAGGTTAATTAATTGCTTAGGCTAACTGGTTACTCAGGCTAACTAATTAGATCCTGAACCAAACCTGAAGTTATTAAATTAGGAGAGTGTAAAATATGGTAAGCAAGGAATATGTTAGGGGAGACCTTCCTGAGAAAGCTGCAATCCTGCAAAGAGATGGGGAAACTTATGCAATTGCTCCGCACATTCCCGGAGGGATCGTATACCCGGAAACCCTGAGAAAGATAGCAGACATTGCAGAGAAATACGGAGCTGCAGCTCTGAAAATTACCTCAGCCCAGAGAATTGCGGTTGTAGGGCTCAAGGAGGAAGACCTGGATGCAGCATGGGCTGAACTGGGTATGAAACCCGGAGCCGCCATCGGGCTCTGTGTCAGGAGCGTCAAAATCTGCCCTGGAACTACATTCTGCAAGAGAGGCAAACAGGATGCTGTCGGACTTGGCCTGAAGCTTGATGAAAAATACCACGGTATGCAGCTTCCTTCTAAATTCAAAATGGCTGTTTCCGGCTGTCAGAATTCCTGCTCCGAACCAAGCATAAAAGATATAGGAATCATGGGTACGGCAAAAGGCTTTACTCTGAGTGTCGGAGGGAGTGCGGGGCCCCGGCCAAGGCTCGGGAATGTGGTGGCAAAAGACCTTTCCGAAGAACAGGTAATGGATCTTGTTGACAGGATTATCAACTTCTATAAGGGCTATGGAAAGTCAAGAAGGATCGGAGAAGTACTGGACGAGATAGGGCTTGAAAAATTCAAAGAAGGAGTAGGACTGTAAATAGATCTTTTGAAATATGGGCCTATTCGATTGGACGCAGCCTATTTAGTTGAACCACGTTAGGTGAGATAGTTTCAAATGAGCTCAAATGAGCTAAACTTAAATAAACTGGTTTCAAATGAGCTAAATTCTAGTAAATTGGTTTCAAAAGCAATTTCAGAAGGAGAGCTGGATAGTTTGATCTCAGAGAAAAACCGTACTTTCAAGTATCTTGCAGGAGTTTAATCCGGATCACCTTTTTCCAGCTTTTTCCTATCCTGTTTTTTCTAGCCTGTTATTTTTACTTTTGTGAGCGTATCCCGCTCTTTTTCTGTAATTTTTTTAATCTCTCTGCAGTCGGATGTTTTCATTTTCTGTCAGGAATAATTTCAATAAAGTAATTTATAATTTTTATATTATAATTTTACCACTATTTTTCGAGTTTTCTTTTTCTTTTCCTTTTAGATGGCTTTAATGCTACCCTGTTTTCGCGGCTCTTGTGAGCTTTTCGATGTATTGTGTGTTAAAGATAATGTTTAAATATAATAGATACAAAGACTAACAGACTATTCAAACCTTATACAGACAGTCGCTACGGTTCCTGCTCTGTTTTTACTGTTATTGATATTCTGTAACATCAATGATATTTCTAAAAGCAGTATCAGTTCTCAGTTTTTGACCCATATATAGGAGGAATAAACTATTAGCAGTGAGATGGCATACTTCTCTGGGCTCTCGGACGCACTTCGACTTACGTTTGTCCAGATAATGATACTCAGCACAATCGCCATTGTGATTTTCTTATACGGAATGATCCTTAACTTCCAGAAATGGGGAGCAGGAGTGACAGGTTACGCCCTTGAGCCTCAGGAAGGAAAGAAAGGAAGTGCAATCAGATTCTTAAAAACCTGGTGGGAACAGGTCAAAGAAGAGTCTCATCACGGACACGGAAAACCTATCCTTGAGGTTCTGATCCTTGATATTCTCTTCCAGAGAAGAATCCTCAAAAGAAGCCCTCTTCGCTGGTTCATGCACTTTACGATTTTTGCAGGCTGGATGACTCTGTTTGCCCTGTCAGGGCTCATGTTTGCAGTCGAGATGATTGAAAAGTTCGGAATCGAGCTCCCGTTCACCCCCGCAGAGTTTAGAGAATTCCTCTCTCTCCCGAACTATATCTTCGGCTATGTCCTGCTTATCGGAGTTATCATTGCAGTAGTCAGGAGACTCGTTGTCTCGGATGTAAGGCAAGCTACCATCATGTATGACTGGGTCCTTCTCGGAGGAGTCTTCATAGTCACGATTTCCGGCTTTATTGCTGATGGTATCAGGACCCAGTTTATCTGGGGCTTCGGGCTTGACCCCGCAACCGCACCCCCTGCAGCTCTCTTCCACTCCGTGATTTCTCTGCTATTCTGTATCGCATATATCCCATACAGCAAGTATATCCATGTAATCGCCACCCCCCTTGCAATCCTTGCAAATAAGGGAGGAGAATAAAAATGTCAAAAAAAACTCCATCAATTGACACCAAGAACCTTACAGCAGTCCAGCTCATGGAGCTCGACTCCTGCACCCGCTGCGGTGAATGTGTAAAATGGTGTCCAACTTATGCAGCTTCCGGTCAGAAGCCCGGGTTAGCACCCAGGGATAAAATCCTGCGCTGGAGGCAGTTCATGAACAAATCCTACGGGATCAAAGCAAAACTCTTCGGCCCGACTGAAATCCCCCAGTCTGAGCTTGAAGAATTCAAAGACGATGTGCACGGCTGTACCACCTGTGGTATCTGTGCAACCGTATGTGAATCAGGCATCAACACAGTGGAACTCTGGGAATCCCTGAGGACAAACCTTGTTAAGAAAGGAATCGGTCCTTACGGAAAGCAGAATATGTTCCCCAAGCTCATAGGACAGTACCACAACCCTTACCTGCTTGACCAGAAAGACAGGCTTGCGTGGGTGCCCCCTGATGTGAAGATTGCAGACAAAGCAAATATTGTCTACTTTACAGGCTGTACCGCAGGATACAAGCAGCTTGCCCTCGCCCTTGCAACCTCCCGTGTGCTTAACAAGCTGGGCATCGAATTTGCCATGCTCGGAGAAGAGGAATGGTGCTGCGGTTCTGCCCTTATCAGAACAGGTCAGGTCCATGTCAATGATGTGCCCCGTGAAACCGCAAGACACAATGTTGAAGCCATTAAGGCGAAGGGTGCCACAAAGGTTCTCTTTGCATGTGCAGGCTGTTTCCGTGCAGCAAAGGTCGACTGGCCGAGGCTTATCGGCGAAGAGCTTCCTTTTGAGGTTGTCCACATCACAGAGTTCCTCGAAGACCTGATCAAGAAAGACAAAATCAAATGGGAGAAATCTCTGGACAAAACCGTTACCTATCACGACCCCTGTCACCTGGGCCGCCACGTGGGTGTCTTTGATGCTCCGAGGTATGTGCTTTCCCATATTCCGGGCGTCAAGTTCGTTGAGATGGACAGAATAAAAGAATTCCAGCGCTGCTGTGGAGCTGGCGGTGGTGTAAAGGCAGGTATTCCGGACCTTGCAGTCGGTGTTGCAGAGTCCAGAGTCAAGGATGCCCTTGAAACCAATGCAGATATCCTCTCCAGTGCATGCCCCTTCTGTAAGAGGAATCTTATGGATGGTCGTGACTCTCTCAAAGCTGACCTCGAAGTCGAGGATGTCATTGTCCTGGTTGCACAGGCCCTTGGTCTCAGTGTAGAAGAACCCAAAAAAGCAGAACCCAAAAAAGCTTGAAGGCTGGTTTTTTCCCAGCTTTCTTTATTTCTATTTTTTTGATCCCGTGTCTTACTGCTTATAGTAAAACTTAAATACCGACACTTCCCTCCCCTTGAATATGTATATTCCTTACGAATTTCTAGGAAGAGTATTCATATACCTGATGCTTCTTGCTCTTGCAGGCACCGGGCTTGCCCTGCTTATAGGGGCGTATTCGTTTAAAAAGCACAGGATCATTTTTCCGGGGTTCGTATTATTTACGCTGTATCTCTTTTATTCTCCTGCAAAATGGATCTGCAGAGTTTTCCGGATAAGGGATACCCTTGTTGACGATATCCTTATTGATGTCAGGAACGCTGTTATGTACGATGATTTCATTAAGAACAAAGGCAGGAAAATTCTACTTCTTCCGCAGTGTTTGCGTCACCCCAGCTGTAAAGCAAGGTGCGATCCTGTCTATGGTTATGAGTGCAGGCGGTGCGGTCTCTGTGATATATCAAAGCTCTGTGACGCTGCTGATAGGTGTGGTTTTCGGGTTTTCGTCGTCCCAGGGGGCAGTTTTGTTAAAAAAATATTCAAAGAGTACAGGCCCGAATCCTGTCTCGGGGTTGCCTGTTATAATGAGCTATCCGAGAACATGCAGGCTGTTTCTTTTGTCCCTGTTCAGGGTGTTCTTCTTCTCAAGGACGGCTGCTTCAATACTGAAGCAAATGTTGAAGAAATAATTCAAAAAATGGAGATGTGCCATGTATAACATTATCGGGCAGGCTCTTTTTATCTCCGTCCTGATATCCTTTACCCTGTCAGGCATGGCTCTGCTGGTCAGCCGCAGGAGCCTTACACGCAGTGTTTTTCTGGCAGGCTTTTATGCAGATGTACTTGACTTCTTTTATTTGCCTTTAAGACAAATTTTCCTTAAATTTTCAGACACGCGTGTCTTGGACAAATGGATGTCATCTCTGAAAAATAGAGCCCATGCTTCTGCCTTTGCAAAAACGAAAAAGAGGGTCATTCTCGCTCCTCACTGCATGCGCAGCCTTGACTGTCCTGCCCACTCTACACAGACAGGAATCCAGTGCAAGTTATGTGGAAAGTGTGTTTTTACTCAGTTAAAGAAAGACGCTGAAAAATACGGGTATAAGGTTTTCATCGTGACAGGTTCTTCATTTGTAAAAAATATCCTTAAAATGGAAGCAGCAGACGGTGTTCTTCTTATCGCCTGTGACTATGAGATCAACAAGGTCATGCGTGCTCTTAAAGGCAAAAAAGTAATCACCTACGGAATTACTATGGAAAACGATGGTTGTTTCGGGACAAAAGTGGATTACCAGAAGGTGCTTGGAGTTTTTGAAGATCTTAAAAGTTAATTTACAAGAGTGCAAAAAGTGTCGTATTTCTTCCGATTTTCTCTTTTTTGCACGTTTCCTATTTCTCTCTTTTTTCATAACTCAATCGCAATCTTGAATTATATCAACACTTTAAATTAGGTCTTGGTTGAATAGATTGAAACTCATATAATTTCAGGATACTTTAGAGGATGTTACTTTCATGTATGATATAATCATCGTAGGTGGTGGCCCTTCCGGAGCCTCGGCCGGGAGAAGGGCGGGAAAACTTGGTCTTAATATACTGCTACTTGAAAAGGAAGAATTCCCCAGGTACAAACCCTGTGGAGGAGGGCTCTCGAAACATGCGATTTCTTACCTTGATTTCGAGCTCCCTGAGGATGTTATTGAGTGGGAAATTACAGGGGCAAGGGTCTTTTACAAAGACCAGTTAATCGAGGCACATAAAGATTACCGGTTGTCTGTTCTTGTCTCTCGGGATATGTTTGATAATTTCCTTCTTGAAAAGGCAAAGGAAACCGGAATTGAAGTCCATACAGGGGAAAAGGCGCTTTGTTGCAGGGAAATGCCCGAATATGTCGAAGTCGAGTCTAACAGGGGCACATATAGGGCAAAATTTGCAATCGTTTCCGAGGGGGCACAGGGACTCGTCAAAACGTGTGTAAGGCCTGCGGATACTAAAGAGGAGTATGGGATCTGTATGGTCGCCGAAGTCCCTGCAGAGGAAAAAGAAATTGAAGAAAGACTAGGAAGGGCAATTGAACTGCATTTCGATGTTGTCGGAGGAGGGTACGGCTGGATCTTTCCCCACAAAACCTATTATTCTGTCGGAATTGGCGGAGTTGTAAAAGACCTTTCCCATCCAAAGGAAGCAATGCTTGAGTTCCTGAGGGTAAACGGCTTCAGAGGCGATTACAAACTGCACGGTCACAAGATCCCCTGGGGAGGAATTAAGCGAAAAGTTTCCGGTTCGAGAGTCCTCCTGAGTGGGGATGCTGCAGGTTTCGTTGATTCTTTCTCTGGGGAAGGACTGGCTTATGCTATCAGTTCCGGGCAATTTGCTGCTGAAGTAATTGCCGAAATTTGCCTGCATAATGGTAAAACAAAAGACCTGAATAGGTATGAGTCTCTCTGTCAGGCGGAGTTTGGAACACATCTTAAGTATTCCCTTATATTTTCCAGAATAATGCATCGCTTCCCTGAGAAGACATTTAAAATCTTCACATCAAGTGATAAAATGATTGATAAATACCTTGAAGTTGTGGATTTCAGCATTAATTATAAGGATTATCTTCGTTGGTCCCTTCTAAATGTTAAACTCAGGTAATTCCTGAATTTTAAATTCAAGTAATAATATGGAGTTTTTCAAAGGTATTCCTGGTTTATCAAAGATCCTCTCCCAACTCTCTTTTTCCTCTATCTTTTTATTGTTCCAGAATCAATCTACTTTATGGGGTAAACAATTCATTTGAGGCTGTCTGTTCACGGCATGCCTCATCCATTAGCAGGGGTCTTGAGTATGTATGATCTGATTATAGTGGGTGGAGGGCCTTCGGGAGCCTCTGCCGGAAGGGTAGCTGGAAAAGCAGGAATCTCAACCCTCCTGCTTGAAAAAGAAAATTTCCCGAGGTATAAGCCCTGTGGAGGGGCTTTATCCCCGTATGCTCTATCGTGCCTGGACTTCGAGCTCCCTGAGTCTTTAATAGAAAGGGATATTTCCAAAGTAAGGATCCATTTCAGAGACAGCTGTATTGAAAAGCAGGTTAATTACAGGTTAGCTTTGCTGGTCTCCAGAAATGTTTTTGACAATTTCCTGCTTGATAAAGCCAGGGAGACAGGAATTGAAGTTCATTTCGGGGAAAAGGTTCTGGATTGTAAGGAAAGAGGAGAATGCGTTGAGGTTAATACTTCACAGAATACTTACCTGGCAAAGTTTGTCCTTATTGCGGAAGGCTCAGAAGGCATGCTTAAATATGCTGTCAGTCCTCAGAGAACCCGGAGAACAGAATATGATCTTGCCCTTGTTTCGGAAATCCCTGAAAATGACGAGGTGATAATGAATAGGTTTCCCGATGTTATAGATATTCATTTCGGGACTGCACCCGGGGGGTACGGCTGGATTTTCCCTCATGCAGGGTATTATTCAGTGGGAGTAGTGGGAACAGCCGAACATCTAAAACACCCGAGGAAGGTAATGCAGGATTTTTTGCGGGCAAACGGCTTTTCAGGGGAATTTCAGTTCCACGCCCACATTATTCCTCAGGGGGGAATAAAGCGAAGAACTGTAAGTTCAAGGGTCCTTCTTAGTGGAGACGCCGCAGGTTTCGTGGACGCCTTCATAGGGGAAGGTATCGCGTATGCGATCCGGTCAGGACAGCTTGCAGCGGAGAAGGTGGCTGACCTTGTGCTTTATGATCGGAAATTGAGCGATCTTAAAGAGTATGAATCCAGGTGCAGGCAGGATTTCGGAAACTTCCTTGTCAGTTCCCTTAAACTGGAAAAAGTTATGTACCGTTTCCCTGAGATCTCTTTCAAGCTTGCTCTCAGCAGAAATGAAATATTGGATAAATATCTGGATGAAGTTGTGATAAACAGAAGCCACAAAGACTATGTCAGGTGGTTACTTCTTAATTTCAGTCTGGCTGAACCTGCACTTAAAATAAAGTCCATGACAGGGAAGAATCAGTAGTGTAAAAAGAATAATTAGAGCCAGAAGTATAAATAGAATTATTAGATGCGAGTGAGGCGTGTAAGCTCCCTTCTGTTCCTGCAAAGATTTCCGCCACTTATCAGTGTAAGAAATGGTCCTGAGACTCTTGCAGCGACGGCATTCGGCTAAGCGTTACCAAAACCAATCGGGACGATTCCGGACTGCTCGTTCTTCCCGATTTCCAACTTGCACCCACGAGGATTCGCCGTTTCATCCACTTTCCCTGCGACCTCAGCTTACGGCATCATCGCATTTGCAGGGTATGGTTCTCGTTTCTGTGCCAGGGCCCGGGCTCTCGCCCGACATCCTTTACAGATGTTCGTGTGTCCGGAGCGGTGGGGAGACTTTCCTCAGACCAGAAGGTCCGGCAGCCGTCCATCCTCTCTCGCATGTTATTGATTGACTGGCTCTATATATTTTTTGATCGTATATATATTTATGGGCTGATATTTCTGCAAAAGGAAACTAGCTAAAGAGGTTTCTTATCCGAATTCATCTTCAGCAAATTTATCTTCAGCAAATTTATCTTCAGCAATCTTCTGAGAGATTTAAGTTCTTTCACGGCTCTAAATAAACAGGGGGATTCCTTCCGTGTACTCTATATAACTTTTGTGTGTTGAGGATATGCCCAAATATTAATATATATGTATTGTAATCGTGAAAATAAGATGGATTTTCCATTTTCATAAATTATCTGGAAAAAGATCCCCTTAGATTTAACGAGATTCGTTAGTTTAATATGTGACTATAACTATCATTTTTGTGTTCAGTTTTCAGGCTTATTTTTTAGAGGTAAAACATGAGTGATTATCTATTTGATTTGCATATTGGATATGTCCGTTTCAGAAATCCTATCGCGCTGGCGCCAATGGCAGGAATTGTCGACAGTGCTTTTGCCAACCAGTATGCAGGTGATGCCGGGCTCGTAGTGCTTGGAGCCTTCAATCTGGATGAAGGGTCGATTGCAGTTGCATCAGACCTTGTAGCCAGGGGTAGAAAAGAGTTCATTTCCAATGAACCTATGGAGCTTATAAAAAAGGAAATCCGGGCTGTAACCTCCGGTAGTGCTGTTGCGGTAAACGTGAGAAGCACTACTCTTGAGCCTTTAATTGAAGCTGCAAAAGTTGTAAAGGAAGAAGGGGCGATCCTTGAACTAAATGCTCACTGTAAGCAGCCTGAAATGCTCGAGGCAGGGATAGGAGAAGCCCTTCTGCGTGACCTTCCAAAGCTTTCTGCCTGGATAAAGGCAATAAAGGAAACAGGGGTCGTACTTTCTGTAAAGGTACGGGCAAATGTGGTGAATGATGTCGAACTTGCCAGGCTTATTGATAAGGCTGGGGCTGACATCATCCATATAGATGCCATGCTCGAAGGTTTCGGAGCGGATCTCGATTCCATTACAAGTTACAGGGATGCTACAAGGCTCTTCCTCATAGGCAACAACTCGGTTACTGACTTTGCCGCTGCAAAGGACATGTTTTCCCGGGGAGCTGATATGGTTTCTGTTGCAAGAGGGGCCATGGAAAACCCTGAACTGATAAAGGAACTTGTAGAAAGTGTAAGTTCTTATCAGCAGTCGATAGGCTGGTACAATGCCCCCAAGCACGTTTGCAGTGAAGGGGACTTCAGGGCTCTGGCTTTTTGCTGTCTCCCGGTAAAGCCCTGCCCTGTGCATGAGAAATCCCGAAAGCTGGGATACACCGCAGAAGAGTTCGCCCGGACAAAAATGGAATTTGCCAGGGGCACGATGCTCGAGTTCGGAGAGGATACATGTTTCGGCAGCCTTGTCTGGTGCTGCAAGATTACAAAGCCCTGCTGGATCAGGGATGGTGTTCTGAACACGCTCGACCTTTCTGACGCGGAGTACATGAAGCTTAAGGAGCAGCTGGCAAAATATATCCTTGACCACGCCAGGATTCCAGTAAATGAATCCCACTAATACTGCCTTCTCCTGTCACATCCCTGAATGGGTGGATGAGTCTCCGGCCCCGAGTCTGATTGCACGCTATGCACAGCTTGCTATGCTGCTTGAGGTCTCAGCTTCTCCAAAGCCAGGGAACGTTGATAGGGAACATAATTACCCTGATACCTGTTTTGAGCATTTTGTCGCTTCTTCGGTTGCTGTCTATCCTGTCCTTGAGCTTGCTGCAAGGAGCAAAGGAAGGATAGGAGCCCTTCTCAGAAGTGCAGTTTACGAAAGCTCTGCCTGGCAGCAGGGAGGAAATACTCATTTTGGCGCCTTCTTACTCCTGATTCCTCTGGCAATGGCTGCAGGCGAAATTTCAAGAGAACAACCTCACTGCGGAAAAACAGGTTTCCGGCTTGAGATCGGGCAATTTGAGCACCTTGCTGCCTGTGCACACACTTTCGTCCGCGCAACGGACTGTGAAGATGCTGTTGAGTTCTACAGGGCTTTCGGGCATGCAGGAGTCAGGGTAAACAGTGTGAACGAATTTGACCTCGAAGATCCTGAAGCAACTGCCGATCTAAGGAAACAGAATATCACCCTTTACGCTCTTATGGAGATTGCCAAAGGGTATGACCTCATAGCAAATGAGTGGACCTCAGGTTTCGGGCGCTGCCTTGAGGGGGCAAAAAACATTCTTGATTTCATGCAAGCACGAAACTGCAGAGCAGAAGCTTTGACCGGAGTTTCTGTTTCCAGCTGTTCAGGCACGGGAATAAACGATGCTATAGTGTATACATTCCTGAAACTGCTTTCAAAGCACAGAGATACTTTTATCCAGACCAAGTTTGATACCGAAACTGCAGATTACGTATCTTACAGAGCAGGTGAGATTCTTTCAGGCTGGGAAACTTCAGGGAAAACAGCCAATGGCTTTGCATCCATTCTTCCTGCAGTACAGGAGTTTGACTCCGAGCTTCTGGAAAAAAGGATTAATCCCGGCTCTACTGCAGATATTATTATTGCAGGGCTTTTTATTGCCCTTCTCGGAGGCTTGAGATTTTGACCGAGTTCTCTTCTGATTGCAGGGAGTTTGAAAAACCGTGTCATACTATCGACCTTCCTCAGTTCGGGATCCGGGAGGGAATCTCTGAAGTAGTAGTAAGCACCGGATTTGAGCACCCCAATGCCGCTCCTATAGGTATCATCACAAAGGGCGGGAGGCCTTTCGTTCGCCTTTTCAAAGGCAGCCACACGTGGGCAAATGTCCTTAAAGAGGGTTATCTCACTTCAAATGTGGTTTACGACCCCCTTCTTTTTGTGCGTTCCACCTTTTTCGACCTTGAACCTTCCGAGTTTGGATATGTGTTTGCAGGCGGGCTTAAGTTCCCGGTACTTAAAGAAGCCGTCTCCTGGGTTGTTTTCGAATGCATTAATGTTAAAAATACGGACCAGGCTCTTATTGCCGAACTTGTTCCTGTGGAAGCGGGCTTCAATGAACTTAATAGAAAAGACCTTCCCGTACCCAACAGGGGATTTAATGCCGTGCTTGAGGCTACCGTCCATGCGACCCGCTACCAGCTTTCGAGGGATGGAAAATACCTCGAATGGATCCGACATTATGAAACCCTTGTTTCCAAATGCGGAGGCGATGCTGAAAAGAAAGCTATGAAACTGCTTTATGAAGTGCTCGGGATTTGAATTCTCTTTTGCATCCAGAATGTCTTTTTTAGAAAATTATATTATCTCCCTCAGGCATGACTTCTTTCCATGAGTTTTCAGAGAATTGCATGGGGTATTACAGGAGCAGGGCATTTCCTGAACCGCAGTTACCAGGTCTTTAAAGAACTCAAACTCAGAGACCCCGGACTTTCCGTAAATACGTACGTCTCAAGGGCAGCTGAAGAAGTGCTCAGGATGTACGGGCTTGAGCAGAAGCTTGTGAAAATCTCGGGAGGAGACTACCTTGAGGAGATTTTCCGGGAAAGCGAGCAGGGTTCAAGTTCCCCTAAAGTCGGGCGCTTTCTCCTTGATAGATATGATGCCCTCTTCATCACACCAGCAACCTCAAACACTGTTTCGAAGATTGCCTATGGTATTGCCGATTCCCTTGTAACCAATGCCGTTGCCCAGGCAGTAAAGGGAAGAGTCCCGGTATATATCGTGCCCGTGGACATTGAAGGCTCTATTGTATCGGAAATGCCCTACAACATTGACAGAAAACAGTGCAGGCACTGCGAAGAATGTCCTCCGAGAGAAAACTGCCCCCACGAAGCAATCAATGAGAAAAATGGTGTCACAGACCAGATAGAACTCCTGAAATGCAAAGGCTGCGGGATCTGCAAGGAGCTGTGTCCTTATAATGCCATCAAGGGCGGGCCTGTAGATGTACTGGTCAGGGATGTGGATATGCGCAATGTTGAGATTGTAAAAGGGCTGCAGGGAATCACTGTACTTGAAAGCCCTGAAGCTATTCTGGAGTTTTTTTAAATTTCAGTTTTTCAGCTAATTTTCTTTTCCTTTTCTCTGCCGAGAACTACCTCGCATTGCAGAGCCGCAACTCTGCAGAAAAGGACATCTTATTTTGCACTTGCAGTGCAACTGCCAGAAAAGCCTCCGATTTCCTGTAATCCTAAAGATAAACCCGGGCAACGAAAATCAAGGCTCTTTAGAGTTATTAATCAATGAGCTTCAGTTGCCCATTTTCAAGCACTCCGCAGCTGTCGGACATAAAACGGATCACAGATTCGTCATGGGAAATGAGTAGGTAACCCGTATTCCGCTCTGCCTGAGCCTTTCTAAGCATATGGAGGATATGGGCCTGCACTGAGACGTCAAGGGCAGAAGTCGGCTCGTCAAGGATGATGTATTCCGGGCTGAGCAAGAGGATCCGGCCCAGAGCAAGGCGCTGTAACTGGCCACCTGAGAGCTGGGAAGGGTAGCGGGAAAGCACTTCTTTCGGAAGGCCTGCGGTAATAATCATCTCTTCTGTTTTCAAGGTATGTTTCACTTTAGGGACCTTGAGAAGTGTCAGTACCTCAGAAACCGAATGACCTATCTTTTTCCTCGGGTTAAAAGCATCCATGGGGTCCTGAAACATAATCTGGACTCTGCGGCGGAAGGCTGCATGTTCTGTTTTTTTCATCCCGGAAAGCGGGAGGCAGTTATAATATATGGAGCCTGCAGTGGGCTTCTCAAGCCCGGCAATAACTCTTCCGAGTGTGCTTTTCCCTTCCCCGGATAGTCCCATAAGCCCGAAGGTCTTGCCTGGCCTTATTTCCAGTGAGATCTCTCTGAAAACGTACTTTCCAGGACTCAGCAAGCCAGCTCCGTAAATTTTAGATAGGCTGTCTGCTCTCAGGGATATAAAAAACACCTCACAGATCTTTCGTCAATCTCTTTAAGCTCCGGGTGTCTCTCAGTGCAGCTTTTTTTCCTGAGTGAACATCTTGGGTGAAATTTGCAGCCTGAAGGGGGGTCGCTGAGTGGAGGGGAAAAACCGGGTATGGGAACAAAGCCATTTTCGGGCAGGCTGTTCAGGAGTCCCTTTGAGTAAGGATGTAAGGGTCTCTCAAAAAAGATTGAAGATTCAGCAAGTTCAACAACCTCTCCGGCGTACATTACGGCGACCCGGTCTGCAAGCCTCTGCACGAAGCCAAGGTCATGGCTTATAAGAAGCATGGCAGTCTTCTTTTCCCCTTTCAATTTCTTAAGCTCGATTTCCAGCTCAGTGATGCATTTTCTGTCAAGCCCTTTGCCGGGCTCATCTGCTATAAGGAGGATCGGGTCAAGCATAGTTGAAGCCGCGATCAAAAAGCGCTGGTTCATCCCTCCTGAGCACCATGAGGGGTAATAGCTAATCCACTCAGCGACGTTTACAAAACCCATATTTTTCAGGACGGTTGCGGCTTTGGAAATCGCTTCTTTTTTCTTTTCCTTCCGGTGCACACGCAGAGGTTCTGCAAGCTGGTGCCCTATGGAATACACAGGGTTAAGGGCAAGGGACGGGTTCTGGAAAACGATCCCAATTTCTTTTCCCCTTATCTTTGCAATCTCTTTTTCACTTAGTTCTAGCAGGGATTTTCCCACTAATTCCACAATACCTTTCACTCTGGACTCAGGGGGCAGAAGGCGTACAATTGCGTGTGCGACCACGGATTTTCCACAGCCTGTTTCTCCCACGAGAGCCAGAGTTTCGCTTTCTCCAATCGAAAATGAAATGCCTGAAAGAGCGGTTATGGTTTTTATTCCCTTAAAAGAGACTTCGAGATCCCTTACTTCAAGCAATGTTTTCGTGAAGTGGGCTTTCATACCGTACTCGCACCCCCGCCTGTGTATTTCTCCCCTTTTGTCTCAAGCCCGAACCCTACCATTGCGATAGACATCACGCAGAGGGTAATGCAGATCCCGGGAGGCATGTACCACCACCACATATCCCTGATAAAACCTCCTCGGAAAAAGGCAAAAGAAAGCATACTTCCCCAGCTCCTCATACTTATATCGCTGAGTCCCAGGAAAGAAAGTGAGGCTTCCGAGATCATTGCTGAAGCTGTTGCCAGCATGAATTTAGGTAACAGGACATGCACGATATTGGGGAAAATGTCCGAGACCATAATATGCCAGGCGGAAAAGCCCATACATCTGGCGCTTTTAACGTAGCCTGCTTCTCTGAGCTGCAGAGTCTTTGAACGGGTGACTCTGGCGGTAGATTCCCAGGACAGGAGGCCAAGCACAGGGATCAAGATCCAGATACTAGGTTTCAGGAATGCTCCCAGGACTATGATAAGGGGAATTTTCGGAATAATAAGGACAACATCGGTAAATCCCATCAGAAGCTCATCAGTGGCTCCCCTGAAATAACCCGCACAGAGCCCGAGAATAGTCCCTAATATGGTTGAGAGAAGGGCCGCTGCAAAGCCTAAGGTCATTGAAATTCTTGCCCCGTACACAAGTTCGGAGAGGATATCGTTTCCTATATCGTTTGTCCCGAGAAGATGTCCTTCCGAAGGAGCTCCATAAGGCATGAAACGCTCTTTTGGGGCATAGGGGGCAAAGAGAGCAGGGAACAGCGCCATGCACAGGAAAACGGCAAAGAGGAGAATGCCTCCCCAATTGAATTTTCCCGGAAAATCTTTCTGTCTCCGGAAACTCCGGAACGATATTTTTCCAGGAAAACTGAAGCTGGGAGTTTCCAGCTGTTTTTCAGGATGCCCTTCAGTACAGGTTTCTGTTATGCAGGTCTCTTCAATACGGGCAGCTTCCAGACTCATGCCGGCCTCCTGACTCTGGGATCGATTAAAACATAGAGCAGGTCAGCAAGCATATTCGCAAACAGGGCCGTAAGGGCAATTACCAGAAAAGCCCCCTGGAGAAGTGGATAATCCTTTCCCATTATTGCTCCGTAAATAAGGGTGCCCATGCCGTTTAAGGAGAATATTATTTCTATAAATAGTGCCCCGCTGAAAAGAAACCCAAAGTCCAGGGCAAGCAGAGTTATGGCCGGAAGTGAGGCATTTTTTATGATGTGCCTGAAGAGTATGCCGGTATCGTGCAGGCCCTTTGCCCTTGCATACAGCACGTAAAGCTGTTCCTTTTCCTGGATTACGCTTCCGCGCATAACCAGAAAATTTCTGGATGCTGAAAAGATAGACATTACACAGACAGGCAAAAAGAGGTGATGCAGCATATTCCCTATTTCCGGGAAATCATAAAATCCCTTTGAGGGAAAGAGCCCTAACTTGAAAGAAAAGAGATAGAGGAAAAGGAGGGCAAGGAAATAAGGTGGTGTGCAGGAAAGTACAACAAAAGCAAAACCTGCAAAACGGCTCATTCTTCTTTCCGGCTTCCATCCGGCAAGGGCCCCTAGCAGGCTCCCTAACAGGGCTCCAACAATCACTGATACTCCTACAAAAAGCAGGGTCCAGCTCATCCTGTCCAGCAGGATTTCTGCAACAGGAGCATGGAGGTGATAAGAATACCCCAGGTCAAGGTGCAAAAGGTCCGAAAGGAAGGACACAAACTGCTCATAAAGGGGCATGTCAAGCCCGAGTTCTGCCCTAAGCTCTTTCATCACGTTTTCAGACACATAAACGTCTTCTCCTATAAGGTTTTTTACAGGGTCTCCAGGCATGAACCTTGGGAGGGTGAAATTGATGACGGTTATAAGTACCAGTGAGGCAAGATATCTGGTTGCTTTTCTTGTTATCTCTGACATTGCTCTTATTTTTCCGGTTTCTATTTTTTACTATTTCTCTTTTCAATTTTCCTTTTTTACTGTTTCTTTTCCGATTTTTTTCCTGTCTTCTATGCCTCTATTTTCCTAACATTTACAAAGTTGTCCTGATTATAGATCCCGTACAGAGGGTCAGTGTACCATCCTTCGAAGTGCATATTATACGGGGTAACCACGCTGCTCCAGTAGAGGGGAATTGCAGGCAGGTTCTGTGCATAGTAGTCCTGAAGCTCGTATGCGTAATCCTGAATTTCTTGAGGGTCCGTGGTTGCGAGAATATCATCGCAGAGACTCAGGAACTCGGGGTCATTCAGGTTATGCAGAACCCCCTGGCCTGTCCGTCTGGAATCAAAATAGCCGCTCCCCCAGCTTGCGTGCATGAGCATGCCCCAGGGGGTAGAGCGGGTTACGGTAAGATCGTATTTGTAATTGTCCTTGAGAGCAACCCAGGTGTCCGCATCTGCAGTTCTCAGGTCTGCGGCAAGGCCCACCCCTTCCAGATATTCTTCAATAAGTTCACCTGTGCGGGCATACTCTGGCCGAATAAGGATTTCAAGCTTAACGTCTTTTCCGTCTTTTCCTTCCAGAATTCCATTTCTATTGTTGTCCGAATATCCTGCTTTTTCCAGAATTTCTCTGGCTTTTTCGGGGTTGTACTCAAGCTTTTCGGTTTCCTTGAAAGCTTCCATGGAAGGCGGCACAAAGCCGCGATTCGGAACTTCCCCGTACCCAAGAGTCTCAAGCATTGCGATCTCTTCATAATTTATGGTATAGGCAAGGGCTTCTCTGAATTCCGGGTCTGAAAAAGGAGCTATCTTCAGGTTCGGGGCGAGGAAGACAAGCCCGATATCTGTTTTTTCCAGAAAATTAAAATCTCCGGTTTTCTCGAGCTGCTCAATGCCGGAATAAGGGTATGACCCGGCATATTTGTAATAAGTATCAACATCTCCGTTTTTAAGGGCAAGGGTGGCAACATCCGCACTTGAGTAAAAATGGACCTCTACAGTTTCAGATTCCGGAGCTTTACCTTTCCAATAAGGGTTTTTCTCAAAAACAAGCTTTCCGGCGTTAAAGTCTATCAGCTTTAGATAGTAAGAACCGCAGCCAACATAAGGACCGTTATTTGTGTACTCCACCGGGTTTTCAATTGTTTCCCAGATATGGGCAGGGAGGATATTGTAGGTCGCAAATTCCAGGTCAATACGGGTGTAAGGCTTGTTAAATTTGAAGGTCACGGAATTGTTTGTGTCCGAAACAGCCGAACTTTCCAGGGTATCATTTATCCATCTGGCGGAGGGTGTTTCTTTCCCGTAATAGCGGATTGAAAACTCGACATCTTCCGGAGTCACAGGTTCTCCATCGCTCCAGTAGAGGTCGTCTCTAAGGTAAAAGGTCCAGCAGGTGTTATTTTCCGAGACCTCATAGCTTTTGACAAGCTGACCTTCAAGGTGCCCATCGGAGTCCATTTTCATGAGGGGTGGGTTTGAAAGATGAGCAAAAACTCCCAGATTTGAGTCTCCGAGAAATGATGCAGATTTTACTATGCTTGGAGTTGCAATTTTCAGGATTGATACTTCAGAAGCTGCTGACTGCTGCATACCCGTGACTGCTGCTTCGAAAATTGCTTCAGAGCCCTGCAGTTTTTCTTCTTCTCCCAGCAGGCCTTTTATATACGTTATAATCCTGTCAAATATCCCGCCGTTTGAGGGCGTAAGATTTTCTCCAGAATCCTCAGGTTCTGCTGCTCCTGCTGGATATATGTTTGAGCAAAAAAGAATCATCAGTACTACAAAAATCAGCCATTGTTTCAACCCTTTGTTTAATCCTGATTCCGTGAAATCTTTCCCCTGTTTCATCCTGCTGCCTCGTCTTGTCCCAAGTTTTTTCTTCTTGATTTAATGAATAACGCCAAAGGTTCCGGTTATTTTGAAAAAATCATTGTTCTCCCGCTTATTGTTATCCTGTTTTCCTCTAAACCACAAAGGCTGCGGTCGGTACTATGCGTGAATTATGAGTAAGAAAGATAGTGACAACCTTAACGTACTTTTCTCTTTAGCTTTGTTTGCATTTTTTAACAACATTAATGATCCAGATAATTAAAAATCATACTAAATCGTTGTTTTTTATGTTAAATAAACTAAACAATTCGCGATATAAACCTTTTGATTTTTTTATATTTTTTTAAAAAACAGATTCATATGCGGACGGTTTTTCAGGTGCCGGATCTCAATCGAACCGGAAAAAGAAAAAACTGGAAGAGAAAAAAATGTGCTTTAATTTCGATTTTCGATCTCAATCTTTTTTTCGATTTCTTTTGCAAAACTCTTTTCCGAATGAATATAGAATGAAGCCGGAAGCCCTGTGTTTGAGATCATATACAACAGGTTCATAGCTGTCCGGTTAAGTTTTGGAGAATAGTTTAAAAGAGCGCTCCTCGAGATTTTTACCATTGCATCCAGGGACTTTATTCCTGTAAGGTAACTTTTTATATCCCGGTTCTTCTGGCTTTTTTCGAATATCAGATCTATCCAGGTATTCATCTCTTCGATCAGGAGCTTTCTTGTAAGGTCTTCGGGAACGATGTAATTTCTTCCCTTTTCTATATTCCTGAAATATTCCCTGAAGCTGTCTCCTTTCGCAAGGGTATATACCTGCCCCAGTTTTCCGGAATGAGTGTCCGTTGTCGCAACAATGCTTTTACCAAACCTCTCTGCAAGAGCTATCGTAAGTTCGTTTTTCTGCTTGAGCTCATGCATATTATATTCAAGTACAGGAAAGAGCTTTGCCAATTTCGGCACTGCAGAAGGGTCTGGTTGCCGGTGGAACTCAAACCAGAAAGGGTGATTATAAACAAAAGGAAGTTTGTGCCGCTTGAGGTATCCGATAAAACTTTTGAGGTTGTGTTCTATTATTGCTATTTCTCTGAGTTCTGAAAATTCCTCCCGGTCAAGCTCGAAAACATTGACATGCAAAGTATGTCCTGCAAGTTCCGGGTCATATATAGTCATCTCAACTCCAGGGACAAGCTTTTCACGGTCCCATCCGAGAATTTCATATGCCTCCATTGTATCGTGGTCAGTAAATGTCACAAAATCCATGCCCATCTCAAGAGACTTTTTGTAGAGACTCTCGGGATTCAAATCATTTGCCGGAAGCACATCAAAAGAACAGGTTGTATGCACGTGCAGGTCTGCCCGTTTCCAGCCTTCTTCCATAAGCTCAGCTGCCCGTTCCGGTGCTATCAGCTTTTCCTCGTAATTCCTGTGCCTTCCCCCCATAGGCGTAGAATCCTGAGATTTTAATTTTTCCCTGATTATTTTAATTCAGTTTTATATTTCTCCTATTATAGTATAATCCTTTTTTTAAATTAAGGTTTCCCGAAAAACCAAAAAACAGTTCTTTAAACTCTTCAAATTAATTAGCAATGATGAATACAAAATAATAGAAGGAAGAATGGATGGGAAAGAGAATTTATTTCTACTTAGATTATAATACCGGGAAATTCAATATTAATAAATGGCTCTTTTTGGGGAAGAGCATGATAATTAAATCCATCAATCATTAACTGAATAAGTAAACTGGACTTACAATTCATTTTCTATCAGGGACTGTAGAATACAGATCTAGAACTCGAGGACTGCTTTTTCGAATGAGGTTAATTGCCTGCTGAGGAAAGGGCAAAGCATTTTGATTTTATATACCATTTATGCGGCAATATTTGACAATTTAAGGGGGAATTCATTGTCTGAATTAGATGAACAGGATATACTGTCTAGATTAACTAAGTTAGAACAGAAAATGAACAATCTGGATAATAACGCAAATGCTCTGATAGATGAATTAGAGAGTCTGCAAACTGTGGCTAGAGAGTTAAAGATGGAGGACTTTGTCGAGAAATTCGATGAATATATCGAAGAGATAGAGGTTATAAAGGAAGATTTAAGCTGTAAGTTATCTGATGAGATAGAAAACGAACAGATGAAAGAACTGGTAGAGTCAAGGATGAAAATTGTCCCGGTGGACATCGAGAACCTGAAAAACGAATATAGTTATGTCCGCGGTAAATTAGCAGAGATAAGAGATGAAATAAATAAAAGTAAACCGACTAACGTGGGTTAAATACTAAACTGAGTAGCGAGGGTTAATGCCGTAATAAGGGGCAATTGGAGGTGAAGACCGATGCATAAACAACTGGCGTATAACCAACCGGTGAATAAACTTCCGGCTAAAAGACTAAAGCCCTCTATTTGCCTGCCTCCTGCCTGCCCTAATTATCTGACCCGTCATTCATGTACTATCTGATCTATTAATGTATCACTCGGTCTATTAATACTCGGCATGGTCTGCGCTTTATATGCTTTACACTGCTTTAATTGCTATTTTTTCAACCGCGGGTCTGTTTGCTGCCAAAAATGTTGCTTTTAACTGTCCTGCCGTGTCTCTGAGTTCTATTTTTGCATCTGAGTAGTAACCGATCTCAATGTCTTCCGTGAATTCTCTGGTGGTCGAGAGGCTGGCAGCACCCATAACACCGGTAATTGGAAGAGACCAGAAATGGTGGTCTTTGTAAGTTGGGTTATAATTGACAGCGGTACTACCTGTCAGATGTGCCATGTAAACAATCCTGACCTTCATCACACCTCTGCTTGCTGTCAGTACGGCTTCAACTGACTCGCCCGGGCCTAATTCGACACTGACTCCTGAACTTGAACCGACTGTAATGCTTTTGCTCTCAGATCCATCCTGCCCCCAGGAATGGCTGTAGGACATTGATGTTTCTCCACCTGCTCCGGTTCCCAGGAAGCTGACACTGTATGTAATCTTCCTCCCTACTTCAATAGTGTCAGTCTGAGACCAGTTACTTTCTGTGGTATTGTTGACTTGGTCTGAAATGCTGGCATCAAAAGTGGCTGTTTTTGTGCTGCTATTGACGAATTTCTTGGTTGCCACTATCACGGGTTCTGAAGTAATCCCGGTTACTTTTGAACTCTTAACATCCAGTATTGTCTGAACCTCACTCCAGCCGTATGTTTTATAAAGGTCATCCCAGGGAGTGGGGCTGTGAAGATAGGCATCATTCGGTTTCTTTCCGAAATATTTTTCAACTGCATTCTTGAGGCCCGAGTCTTCAATGCCGAATGTCTTTCTCTCTTTGTCTGTGATGATGTGCTGTTCACTTCCCGAAGCGCTGACACTGGAAGTTGATGCGTCTGCACCTGCTTTTATGCTGATTTCAATTCCCATACTTTACTGTATGAAAATTATGAAATATAAATTTTTTGAGAAAGTGATAAAATAGGTTTCTTCGTATTTCACTCAAATTGGAAGCAATGATGCAGATACATACAATGGCACACAAGCCAGCCTACAGGTTGAGGAAGGTAAGCCCCTAAATAACGATTTGCTTGTATCACAGGGATTAAGGGAACGAAACGAAAATCTGAGAAAACAGATAGACTTAATGAGTGACCAGCTGCGCATCAAGGACGAACAGATAGAAAAATAAAACGAGAGCATGCATAAGCAGGCGGTCCATATTCAAACATTGATCTAGGAAAATAGTAGGTTAAATATTAAGCTGCTTCCGGAGAATGTGAAAATAAAAAATCCATGGTGAAAGATCTGGTAATATAGGGGAGATTTCATTTATTCAGGTAGAATTCTCTTTGTCGGTGCATTTTAATTGTTCTTCTACTTCTGTGGATGGCTGATTTGTTTTACTTTTATGAATTGATATGTTATCATATTTAAGCGCCAAGACCAACGTAAATAATAATGTAGGGATTGATAATATGTATGCGATGGTGTTTGTTTTAAATAGTGTTGCTGGAATAAGCATCGCAATACCGGCAATTCCTGCTGCTAGCCAGTAGCATGAATGTGTAACTAGTTTTTCTAGATCGTCTCTTGGTCCTTCTATATATATTGAGATCCCATCAATTGCTGCCATCATAAGAAAAAACGTTGTTGTTGATATGTTATTATTACCATGTCCCTGATCGTTTCATCATATTCGTTTAATTCGATTGTGATGGCTGCATTTACTAAGAGTCCTATTAATAATCCTGCGAAACCGATCACCGGTGTTGCTCGATTTTGGATTGCTTTTTTATCTTGCATTTTCATTCATGCCTTCAGGCTACTAAGTTTAACTGTATACGAGCCTTCATATTTTAATATTCTTTAATTCTTCGGCGTTGTAAATGATTTGACAATATGTAAAAAAGAATAACAGCAGAAATGCTGTTCACTTTAAAAGAGGTTCTGTAAGAAATTCTGTGACAGCAGCCCGAAAGTTCCAATTAATGGAATTCTCAGTTCTTTTGGTATGCGTGGCTTAATCAAATTTAAAAAAGAGGGATTCCAATTTCTTTTAATTGAAATATTGGAGAACTTATCGCAGAACAAACTTTTAACTTCTGTTGCGAGTTTTACACTTTGATTAATAAGCATCTTTGTGATGGGCTAATTTCACTAATGTCACGGTTTGCGCTTTTTCGTCAACAGAAAAACAGAGTATAAAGTTAGAATCAATGTGTACTCGCTTATATTTATTTAGAGGATAATTGAGATTTTTATAATGCTGAGGATTGATACAGATTTCATCAGCTTTCTTGAGAATTGCCTCAAACAGTACATGATTCTTCTTGTTTAACTTTCTCAGCTCTTTTGAAAGTTTTCCTCTGATCAGCAATTTGTACAGGCTTACTCATCCTCATCAGGCAAGCTTTTGATGTATGCTTTTAATTCATCTGCATTTTCGAATGGTCCAATTACTTCATCATTCTCAGAATCAAGCATTTCCTTTATGAACTCAGGACTGTATCGAGGCTCAAGTATTTCTTTTTCATATTGAGCTACAACTAAATCGAGAGCAGCACTCTTATCCTTTAGATTATATTTGGCTTTAACAATATTAAGAACTTGATTTGTTTTGTCTGATATTTTAACTCTAGCCTGTATCATATGCATCCCTCATGCACACTATATGCACATGTCGCATATAAAACTACCTTATCAATTAGATTATGTCAACTGTAACATATTCCATGCAGTAAGTTTTTTCCTTTATATTGGTTCGTCATTACAAAAACTAGACAATGTGGTATAGGGTGGAAAAATGAAATATTATTTGCAGATATCGAAAATCTATATAATTAACGGTTGTATCCAGACATTGAAATGACGGGGATTGGCCTTCAACGTTCCTGAAAAACAGTTTTATATTCTCTTATTTCCAGCACTTGTCTTTCTAGAAACCTGCCCCTAATTCCGGCTTTCACTCAACAAATATATATCACTCCTTAAAGTATCTTTTATCCATGACCCTTGAGCCCGTGCATATGCATAAGATCTCGGAGCTTGCAGAGAGGATTGACCGTTCATTTGAGATTGATGAGTCAAAAACGGCGGCTGACATCTATTCTCTGCTTGAGGAGTTGAAGATTGACGGGAAGGTAATCCTGAAGGCTGTGGACAGGCTCTTTCGGGGGATGGTCAGGACTGAGCTGATGGCACAGAGCGAAGATCCGTATCCGGTTACCTATGCCTGTGACAGCGGAAGCACGAATCCCAAAACTTATGACAGCGGGCTTTTTGTGGACTTTTGCCACTGTGGGCTGGCTGCAACGCCTACAGATCTTGATATCCAGAGGTGCAGGACAATTGTTTGTGCTGCTTATTCTTCTTCACAGAGGATAGCAATGCGGGCTACATCGGGCTGGGAGACCTTTGATGAAGGGCTTGGAAGGGCAAAACTGGTCACAATTGCTCCGGATGAGCTGAAAAGAAAGGCTCCTGACATGGTGCACAGCTTTGCCATGTACCTGGCAGAATCCGAGCACATGCTTTTCATGAAGGACCTGTTAGAAACGAAGAGTTTTTTCATAATAGACGGGCCTATTTATCCTAAACAGCTTATGTACTGGATGGTGCTGGATGACGAGGAAGTGCAAATCCGGCAGAACGATAATGCCCGAAAAATCCTCCAGAATTACATTGATATTATGGATCATTTTCTGGAAAAGAGGAGTCCTGTGATAGGCTTTGTAAAAAATCCGACTGACAGGCAGATCATGGATGGTGTCCGAAAGAAAAGGGAAGGCTTTGACCTGCCCTGGATGCTTGACGCCCAGTTTTTCCGAAACCTTCTCTCCCCTCACAAAGTTGATAGCACATCAGAGCAGGGGCATGATGGAAGGAATTCGAAAATTAACGGGAAAGACGGCAAGTATAACGGTTCCAGAAATACTTACATAACTTACACCAACTGGTTTTTGCAACCCAACAGGTTTTACGAAAAGATGCTTAACGGGACTTCCCCCCTTGCGGCCGCGGACACGTTCCAGCAAGAGCTCAGGCACAAGTTTTTGCCTGAGGATTATGCCCTCTGTTTCTTCATGCTTTACGTGCCCTCCACGGATGTGGTTTTTAAGGTTGAAGCTCCTTATGGGCTTATTAAGGATGATTTCCTGCGCATGCAGATTACCAAAAAAGTGCTCTTTGACCTTTCTTTGCATGGTTTTCCCCTTACTCTCACAAAGGCAGACCACCTCGCAAAAATCAGGAAAGTGGAGAGAGAAGAGATCGATAAATTCTTTGAAAATATGAGTCCTGATACCTCATATAATGACACCCGGTGGGGTAAAATCAATGAAATATGAAGATGCCGATATTCTGGCTTTTATTTCCAATAAGCCAAAACTTACTTATGCTCCTGAAAAGGATACCGGATCAAACGAAAATGCAGGCCCAAATGAAAGTTCCGGGAATAAGGCGAAGGATCTGGAAAAGAAAAACCTGGAAAAGGATCTGCTTACGGAAGCCTCCGGTCCGGACTCGCTGCCAGCTTTTGAAGAATTCCCTGTTTCTTCATCTGAAGCTCTCAAGAATACTCTTCCATCTGAAGCTCTCACGGATGCTTTTTCATCTGAAGCCCTTATGGAAGATAATTCCCATAACTCTCTAAATATTATCTCAAATACAGTCTCTCAGGCTCTTTCCAGTATTTCTAGGGTTGCTCCGGAACCAGTCTCTTCTTTTTTCCCTGATAGCTCTTCCGTTTCCAGGATTTCCGGAGAAGACGAACTTCCTTTTGAGGCATTTGATGAATATGATATCGGAGCCTCCAGAGTTACTCCAGCTCTGGATGAAGCCTTCGGAATTGTCACAACAGGCATAGAGCCTCTGGAGATAACCCATTCAGGAGCTACGATTACAGGATATATCGCGTCTGCCCGCAGGAGCGAGATAAGACTCGGGACATATGTTGTCGTGCCTTATGAGGGCGGAGAAAAGCTCTTTGCAAGGGTAGGAAAACTTCAGTACAGGCAGGAGTTTGCAGTGGACGATGCAACTGAAATCCACTCAAGGCGCATGTTGAACGCCCGGGCAAGCCCTATAAATGAAGCAGACTACAAGTTCCTTGCCTGCCTTGATCCCCTCTGTATCCTGTACCGGAAAAAAGCAGACAGTGCACTCACACGCAGGATGGCAGACCGAATTCCCCGCCCGAACACTCCTATCCTGCCTGTTACGGATAGGCTTGAAGTCCAGACAGGGCTGAACATTCCGGAAGAAGGAGTTTTCCTCGGGCACCTCAGCGTTGGAGGCGAACTTGTAAAGACTCACTCAGAGCCCGAAACAGTCGCTTATTACCTCAGAAATGATTATTCTATGGGAGATCCCCTTATTTTCAGGCACATGCTGATCTGCGGGAGCACCGGAACTGGAAAAACTTTCCTCTCGAAAAATATCCTTCGCCAGTTCATGACTGAAAGCAACAGGTACAGGTTGCGAAACTCTCCTGATAAAGCCAGGAAAAATCCCTGCCTGGTAATCATGGACCCTCAGGATGAGTACTCCCAGATTTTCGAGGACAACGAAACCCTTACAGAAGAGGACAAATTCAGGTTTGAGTCCGAAAATGTCACTTACGGCAGGGTTCAGTCAACAAAGGCTTTTGTTGCAAAGGTTGAAGGGCAGAAATATCCCGGAGATAAGTCAAGGGCAGAACAGATCGAATTCACAATTCCTTTTTCCCTTGTGAAGCACAACTCCTGGTTGATATCGGCAGCCGGGATGTCAGAACTTCAGTACATAGGACTTGAAGTGCTCCTGGGGGATTTTTTCAAATCAAGCGTTCCACATACCTACCTGAACTTCATTAACCATATTGAAAATGAAGGTACACGTTCCTACTATGTTGACAGTGGAAAACTGCATGAGTCTTCTTATGATGGAATTGTGAGGAGAGTAAGTAGTCGGTTTTTCCCGAAGGTCTTTGACCAGGACGCGACTCCAATCACCGAAATCGTAGACAAAATCTTTAAGCCTGGGCAGATTTCGGTTTTCCCGACCGAGTACATAAGTTCTCCCAGAATCAGGGATCTCATAGTGCTCACAATTATGAGCCTGATTGTTGACAATAAACTCAATACCACAGGTATCGATGCCATCAAAGAAACTCCGATCATCCTGGCGCTTGATGAGGCCCACCGCTATCTTTCCAGTGCAAACGGGGAACATGCCCGCCTTATTATCTCACGTTTCGCAGATGCAGCCCGTCAGGGAAGAAAAGAAGCGTTAGGACTCTTTTTGATCACGCAGGACCCTCAGGATATCGATGACACTGTTTTCAAACAGGTGAATACAAAACTGATCCTTAACCTCAACAATGACACTGCAATCTCATCTTTAAAAGTCCCTAAAGAGTACGAACGCAGGATTCCCTACCTTAAGAAAGGGCAGATGATAATCCACAGTCCTGATAACAGTGATATTGTAGAGATTCTCGGGCTTTCAAATTGCGTTGTAAGGCACCGCTAAAAAATATGAAACAAAAAGCAGGAGAATAAGTAAAGAAAATAATGAATAAGAAATAAAAATAGAAATAAAAATAGAAATAAAAACTGAAATAAAAACTGAAATAAAAACTGAAATAGTGAAACAAGCACGAGACCCAATCCGAATCGTGATCCGGATTCTGTTTTTTAAGGAAAAATTTCTCAGCACATGCCTGTCTGATAAAGCGCAGGCATATGCCTCTTCTTTTGTGCTTATTCTTCCTTCTTTTTATTCTTTTATTGGATTTCGTCCCTTCGCTTTTTCAGCTCAAAGCTGCTCAAAAAGTTGCATGTTATCGAGGACCGACTTCATCTTCCAGTACACATATCTCTTATATGCACCGGGATCAGGGATATCATAAATCACATTTGCATGAACGTTCCAGGCAACATGGTTGACAAGCTCGCTTTGCTGCAGTTCATCTACAAAATATTTAAGCTGGCTGAAGTCATCGATACTGTCTCTCCAGTCTCCAGCCCGCAGTTCGCTTCCCTTATCCTCTTCTGTCATCTCCATCTTCCGCAGGGCAAAAGCGTATATCTCGAGCAGGGTGATGTTTGCAGGTGAGACGTTCCTGACGATCGGGGCTCCTTCCCGCATACTTTCTTTCAGCCTATCCGTAAATGCAAAGATGTCGTCGGATGTCAGGGTATTTTCAGCTATCTTTTCTTTTAATGTTTCAAGAGTCTGTTTCATGATATTTTACCCCTACATAAAATGGCTCACGTAGTATAATTTTAAATGGTGAGTTCCAGGGAGTACTTATTCACACCTAAAATAAGTAATCAGTTTCTGTATTAAAATGATTCTAAATCAGTCAGTTATGCGGAGTTATTCACTCACGCTTAAAATAAGATAGCGTGTTTTCTGTATTAAAATTATCCTTCATTTATAAAGATATTACACAAGAATTATTATTTTTTAATTGTAATTATTTGAATTAATATCTTCTATTCTATAAATTGAAGTAATAAAAAACTGTTAAGCAACCGTAAAAACCGTTAACTAAACCATAAAAACTATTAAACAATAGTAAAAAGTATTATTCAGTTATTTTCGGTGCAGGGTTTACAAAAAAGATGATAAAGAATGGGATAGCGCGGATTTGAACCGCGGTCCAAGCGTCCCAAACGCTCGAGGATGGACCAAGCTACCCTACTATCCCAAAGGGTACCTCCTCTCAAAGGAGATTATCCTTTATATAGCTTTCGTTAGAACATGCGCCTGTACTCTGAACTTACGGATTAAAACTTCCAGCTTTACCTACTTCGATTCTTGATTTACTTACTTAACTTCCCGGGTTTGTGCCGGGGTTTCCCCCTGATCCTCAGCCCTTTTTCTCACTCCCAGCGCTGGTAAATGTCATTTTCAATTCCTAAAAGGTCAAGCGCCCTGCCAGCCATGGTGTCTATGAGTTCTTCCAGGGTTTTCGGTCGGGAATAGAAGCCCGGACACGCCGGGAGGATACTTGCGCCTGCCCGTTTAGCCTTCAGCATGTTCTCAAGGTGGATAAGGTTCAGGGGAGTTTCCCTTGTCATGAGGATAAGTTTTCTCTCTTCTTTCAGGCAGACGTCTGCAGCCCGTGTTATCAGGGTGTCAGATATCCCGTTTGCAACTGCCCCGAGAGTCTTCATACTGCATGGAGCAATGACCATTCCTGCAGTTTTGTAAGAGCCGCTGGCTATGGGTGCTGAAAAGTCTTTCTGGGAATAATTCCAGGTTGCAAGTCTTTCCACTTCAATGGGTAAGTAATCAGTTTCGATCTCGATTATCTGTTTTGCAGCTTCGGTCAACACAAGATGGGTCTTAATCCCTTTTTGCGCCAGCACTTCAAGAAGGCGGATCCCATACTGTACCCCTGAAGCTCCGCTGATACCTACAGTTATTTCCATTATTAGCTTCTCCTTGCTGTCATATCATTTTTTTCACAAGAGGCAATGAAGTTTCCAACCATTTCCTCTGCGGCTGAGACTATTTCCCTTATCCCTTCGGGATTAATATTATCTACATGGATTCCGACAACAACTACCGATGTTTTTTCTGTTGCCTTACTTACTCGCCTTGCACTGTCCAGAGCAAGCTGTTCTTCCCTATGTCCTGGCAGCGTGAGCACAGAAGAACTGGCCCTCCTGCTGTTTTCATCAAAAAGCCCGACCGAAATTGCACCTGCATGCTCCTTCCCGCCGGTAAGGGTCAGCAGGTAGTCTTCCCCGAGCTTTTTAACTTCGAGTGTGATTTCGACTCTGCTGACTTTCCTTGTGATTTTAAACAAAATACTTACTCCTTACTCCTGTACTTTAGTTTCCCTTACCCCTGCATTTTAGTTTTTTCCAGATCGCTCAGCTTAAATTGTTTTGTGGCTTTTTTTACGTTAAAATATTCCTTTGCAGCTTTTTCCACGGCTTCGCAGTGTTCCTTCGGGCAGTAGACTCCCATCCTCCAGTTATCCATGTGGGCTTCCTGCAGGATGGACACGAAATGCGAGGCTTCGTTCAGAGGGATCATCCTGTGATTTGTTTTTATCATTGCTTTCATTTCAAGCATTTCGGGAGTCTTTGGAATATCCACAAGTACGCATTGTGGGTCAACTCCTGCCAGTTCTGCAATCTCTTTCTCTGCCCTCTCAATTTTATCACGGTACTTGAGCACACCTTTTCCTGCATCCTCAAGCCCTGTATAGAGCGCCCGCTTATAGAGTCTGCGCGCATCCAGTCTCCTGGCAAGTTCTCCAGCATATCCGCTTGCGTTTCGCATGGCTGCTATCAGGTCCGTGTCATCCATCTGTCTGAGCCTGGACGGATCAAGTTCCCCGTTTTCAATCATATACTCTACGGCTTTTGAGCACATTGCTTCCGAGATCCTGGTCACGTGATGATAGTAAACCGAGGTATTCATCCAGAATCTGGAGACCAGAAGAGATTCGGCAGCTTTCAATCCCCCGTAGTCGACAACGAGCCTGTCTTCATGAAAACGCATCTGGTTGATCAGGCGGTTATAGTCCACAACCCCAAAAGCAACACCTGTGTAATGAGCGTCCCGCACAAGGTAATCCATCCTGTCCACATCGATCTCACTGCTGAGGATCTGTCCCAAAGAAGTCTCACCTTTGACATGTTTTGCAAGGTCTCCGGGGGAAATCCCGTGTTTTTTCAGTACTTCTTTTATTTCCCCTTTCCCTACAATTTCCTTTACATCGTCATGCCTGCGCCGGGTATATTTATCGATAACGTTTTCGGTTACGTGAGAAAAAGGCCCATGTCCTACATCATGCAAAAGTGAGGCAGCTCTTATCTCCTTTTTTTTATCCTCTTCAATCGAGTCGAGGTTTTTCATCAGCATGGAGGCAAGGTGCATGGCTCCGAGAGAGTGTTCAAAACGGGTATGGTTTGCTCCCGGATATACAAGGTTTGAAAAGCCAAGCTGCCTGACTCTTCTGAGGCGCTGCATCTGGGGGGTAGCCAGAAGTTCCTGGACGATTTCATCCATTTCGATGTAACCGTGTACGGGATCAAGGACCACTTTCATTATTCTTTAGACAGATTTCATTATATATTGCTGTATCTATTACTTTGATGCTATTAATTTAATACTAGTTGCAGATCAGCTGCTACCCGAAGGCTGAATAAAACTCGGGAAAAGGTATTATCATGATTATATTCTCAGGCGGCACCGGAACTCCCAAACTCCTTGACGGGCTCAAGGAAATCCTCCCACCGGAGGAACTGACCATTGTTGTAAACACTGCCGAAGACCTGTGGGTTTCTGGGAACCTGATCACTCCAGACCTTGACACAGTTCTCTATCTCTTCTCAGACCAGATTGACCGGAAGAAGTGGTGGGGCATAGAAAACGACACCTTCAGGACTTATGAGCGCATGCAGGAACTTGGGGTCGAAGAAAATATGAAGCTCGGGGACAGGGACAGGGCAACCCATATTATCCGCTCGAACCTTATCAGGAACGGGGCATCCCTCACGGATGCAACAGTGAAACTTACATCTCTTTTCGGGATCGATGCGAACATTTTACCCATGTCCGATGACCCTGTTTCCACCTATATAGAGACCCTGAAAGGGGTTATGCATTTTCAGGATTTCTGGATCGGAAATCATGGAGAGCCCGATGTGCTTGGAGTTGATATAAGGGGAGTTTCCGAAGCTTCCATTGCTAAAAAGGTTCTGGAAGCCCTTGAGAAGGATGATAGAGTCCTCATAGGTCCGAGCAACCCAATAACCAGCATAGGACCTATTATTTCCCTGCCTGGAATGAGGGAACTGCTGATGCAGAAAAAAGTTGTTGCAGTCAGCCCGATTATAGGAAACGCTCCTGTCAGCGGGCCTGCCGGAAAACTGATGCAGGCATGCGGGCTCGAGGTCTCTTCTATGGGAGTTGCGGAATATTATCAGGACTTCCTTGATGTCTTTGTTTTCGATGAAAGAGACCAGGCAGACGAATTCGCGTTTGAAAGGCTCGGATGTCATGCTACCCGCGCCGATACCCTCATGACCTCTACCGATAAGAGCAAAGAACTGGCAGAGATAATAGTAGGGCTTTTCGACACTATTGTCTGTCCTTAATTTTCTTTTTTAACTTTCTTTTCTCTATTCCTTTTTTCTTTACATTTTTCTTTTTTAACTTCCTTTACTTCTTTTTTAACTTCCTTTACATTTTTCTTTTTTAACTTCCTTTACTTCCTTTTTCTCTTTTCTTTACCTTTTTTCTTTGTTTTTTTCTTTATCTTTTTTCCTTCTACTTTTCTTTCCCCTTTTTCCTTCCCTTTCTTTCCCGTAAACTTCCTTTTCCGTCTCTTTTTTTCTATTGATGTGTCTTCAACGTTAACAAAATTCGAAAGTTTTATGTATTATTTTTTTCATCTTTTGTAACACTAAAAAACATAAAATTGGAATTTTATCTTAACTATTACTACTGCTCTCTGACTAATACTGTATTTTGTCAGATTAAATAAATAATTTGTGGACAGTAGAGGAAAAAGCATTATCGGAGAAAGTGTAATGACTAACAAGAAAATCAAGACAAAAATCACGGATTTTGTCTTTCTGACAATACTTATTTTTTCCCTCGGCTCTATTCCGGGGATGGCAGCTGAAGTTAATAACGAGGGGTTAATGGCCCAGGTCTTTGCCGCAGCCGAAACAGATCTGGGGGTTATCGGACCTGAAGACACCCTTATAATTACCGACATCGGTTCTCCTGCAGAGTCTTATGTTTTTCTGGACGATTTCTATTCGGAGTTTTATGGACGGGAGTTACTGTATACACAGAACCTGCTTGTAGTCCAGAACGCAAGGAACGCCCCTCTATGGTTTGCTTTCTTTAACAAATCCAGCGGGAATTGCACTTTTGTCGAGGTTTCATATGGAGATGAGAATGAGATCAGCTATCAGGTCACAGAAAATATAGACTTTGATGAACTTTCAAAAAATAAGAAGTCCATAGCAGCCTGGAATGATAAAGTGAACTCAACGGTTTTTGATGGGCGTGAGTTTGCGATTCTTACGATTTCCAACGGCTGGGCTACCGGAAATCTTGATTATGAACTGACGCAGTGCCTGGAACTACACAATCACTTCTGTCCGGGGGTTTCCAGCGGCTTTGTGCTTGCAAACTGGCTGGAAGATAATTACCCGCTTGAGGAAGGGGTAAGTTACACTATTTTCTCCTGCCCCAACTGGTGCAAAGAAGATGTCTTCGTTAAGCGCTGGGATGCAACTCCCGGAAAAGGGGGAATCTTTGTCTCTGCGCTGGCAGACGAGGAAATAGAAGCAATCGGGAACTCTCCTGCCGGAATCTTTGTGGTTACGGATAAGAATGCCGGAACAATGAAGGCAGTAGTACTTGGGTTTGACTTTAATGTCACGCGTGCTAAATGCGGGGCAAAGGAAGGCGATCCTGATTGGGTCTCAAAATACCTGCAGGATCTCTGGCTCATGGACAGGGAAAACTGGGATGAAGAAGGCCTTGTTACAGAAATCGCAGTTATTGACATTGATAAGGATTCCCTGAGAGAAATGAAACGGGCAGGGGTCAATCCCTATGAAGTTCTCGGGCTTCTCAACTCAACGGGAAACGTTAATCCTCCAGTTAATGATAAGGAACTGATGGATCAGGTCTTTTCCGCAGCCGAAGCAGAACTGGGAGTTCTTAGACCTGAAGACACTTTTATAATGACTGATATCGGCTCTCCTGCAGAGTCCGATTTCTTTTTAAATGACTTCTATTCGGAGTTTTATGGAAGGGAGTTGCAGTATACAAAGAACCTCCTTATAGTCCAGAACTCAAGAAATGCTCCTCTCTGGTTTGCTTTCTTTGACAAATCAAGCGGGAACTGTACCTATATCGAGGTTTCATACGGAGACGAGGATGAGATCAGCTATCAGGTCACAGAAAATATAGACTTTGATACACTTTCCGGAAGCCAGGAGTCTATAGCAGCCTGGAGTGAAAAAGTGAATTCTACGGTTTTTAACGGGCGCGAATTTGCCATCCTTACAATCTCCAATGCCTGGGCTACAGAAAATCTCGATTATGAACTCATGCAGTGCCTGGAAATACACAACCATTTCTGTCCAGGAGTTTCCAGCGGCTTTGTGCTTGCAAACTGGCTGGAAGATAATTACCCGCTTGAGGAAGGGGTAAGTTATACGGTTTTCTCCACCCCTCAATGGTGTAAGGATGATGTTTTCTTAAAGCGCTGGGATGCCAGCCCTGGAAAAGGAGGGATTTTTATCTCTGAACTGACAGACGAAGAACTGGAAGCAATTGATAGTAACCTTGCTGGAATTTTCGTTGTCAGGGATAAAAGTGCAGGAACTCTGAAAGCAGTTGTATTGGGATATAACTCTGATGTAGTGAGTGCGAATTGCGGGGCAAAAGAAGATGACCCTTCATGGGTTTCAAAATATCTGAAGGACCTCTGGCTTATGGATCAAGAAAACTGGGAGGGCCTTGTTACGGAAGTCACAGTCATCGACATTGATGGGGATACCCTTAGCGAAATGAAACAGGCAGATGCAAATCCCTATGTAGTCCTTGGACTGCTCAATCAGGAGAGAAATGTCAGCACCCAGAATATGGAATCCCTGGAATCAATAACTATATGAATAAGTCTAGAACAGGGCAGAATGCCCGGTACTGGCGATTGAAGGCATTTGACGGGTTTTTTTCACCCATTTTCTTTTTTACTCTGGGTTCTTTTTTATTTTTAGCAATTTTTTACATATGCTTTTTACATATATTTTTTACATATGTTTTTTGCATATATTATCCTTAAATTTATTAACACTGACTTAACTATTTATTACAAATTCCCCTGCATCCCGGATGTAAGTAGAAATGGCATCTGGAAAAACCAAAGCTATATCAAGTACCTCAATGTTTCCTGAAATCGATTTATCTTTCCAGGTAGCATGTTTGTATATCTGCATCTTCTTCGGGAGACAGTATATTCGAGGTTGCAGGATATGATTTCAGGATTTTTTACTTCTCGGAATATTGAATAGCCAAAAAAAGGTTAAAACCATGCTTGAAAGACTTAGAGAGTCACTGATTAATTCCCCTGTGATCAAGCGGGGTGAATACAATTATTTTATCCATCCTATTTCTGATGGTGTACCTTCCATAGATCCCCATATGGTAGAAGAGATTTCCGATTACATCACAAAGATAGCAGATATGAATGTTGACACTATCCTGACTGTGGAAGCTATGGGGATCCCGGTTGCAAATGCCCTCTCCCTGAAAACCGGAATCTCTCTTACTATTGTTCGGAAAAGGCCCTACTTCCTTGAAGGAGAGGTGGAACTTTCCCAGAGCACAGGATATTCTAAGGGCGTCCTCTATATAAACGGGCTCAAAAAGGGAGACAGAATAATTATCGTTGATGACGTTATCAGTACAGGTGGTACACTTCTTGCACTCGTAAGGGCGCTAAAAATTATGGGCGTTGAGGTAACGGATGTAATTTCCGTTATAGGGCGTGGAGACGGCTATCTTAAGCTGAAGGAACTCGGGGTTGAACCCAAGATTCTCGTCACAATTGATGTGAGCGAGAAGGGTGTGGAGATTAAGAATGTCTTTGGGAATCAGTGAAGCATTCGATTTAAGGCCTGACTATATAATCAGCGTAATAAAGGATACGAAAGCAAAGCTTGTGGGCTTTCAGTTCCCCGAAGGGCTGAAGCGCAAAGGCCCGGGACTTGCGAAAGCCGTTGAGGAGGCTACCGGAGCTGAAATTATCATCTCAGGAGACCCGTGCTTTGGGGCGTGTGACCTGGACAGGACTCTCCTTGATCACGTTGATATTCTTTTCCACTTCGGGCATGCGGAACTTGAAGACGTTAAGCTTTCGGATAAAGTGTACTTTATTGAAACACGATCATCTATTGATGTCCGGCCTGTTGTTGAAAAGGCTGTCCCGGAACTTAAAGGAGAGAGAATAGGCCTGATAACCACTGTCCAGCATGCCCATAAGCTTCCTGATGCATGCAGTGTGCTCGAGAAACGGGGAAAGATCTGCGTTATCGGGCGTGGAGATTCAAGGATTGCCTATGCAGGACAGGTGCTCGGCTGCAATTTTTCGGCAGCGAGGGATGAAGATTGTGATGAGTACCTTTATATCGGAAGCGGTGACTTCCATCCCCTTGGGGTAGCTCTTTCCACAAAAAGGCGTGTCCTTGCAGCTGACCCGTTTTCCGGAGAGGTTCGTGAGGTTGACCCTTCAAGGGTTCTCCGCCAGCGCAGTGCGGTAATTGCAAAATCTCTGGATGCACAGGTTTTCGGGATCATTGTCTCAAGCAAAAACGGGCAGAAGAGGATGGGACTTGCCTCTTCCCTGAAAGAACTCGCAAAAAAGCATGGAAAAGAAGCACACCTGATCCTTATCGATCTCGTAACCCCGGACCAGCTACTTCAGTTCAAGGTGGATGCTTTCGTAAACACTGCCTGTCCCAGGCTTGCTGTGGACGAAGTGGGGCGTTTTCCTTCCCCTATGCTGACGCCACAAGAATTTGAGATCGTGCTTGGAGAACGCGAATGGGAAAAACTTGTGCTGGACGAAATTACTGAAGAACCTGTATAACCTTTTACCAGGTATAAAACAGAGAAAGCGCAAAAGATGTGAAGCATAAAAAGCGCAAAAGTTGTGAAGCATAAAAAGCGCAAAAGTTGTGAAGCATAAAAGCTCAAAAGATTGAACATAGAAAATTCAAAAGATATGAAACAGAGAAAACTTGAAATACTGCTTGAAGAAATAGAAGGTTTTTCCAATCCCGAACTTGAGCTGGAGCAATACCAGACTCCTTCCCTTCTTGCTGCGGAAATACTCCATTTCGCTTACATGCAGGGAGACCTTGACGAATCAGTTCAGGATCTGGGCTGCGGTACAGGCATTCTTGCAATAGGGGCAAAAATTCTGGGAGCCAGGAAGGTTCTGGGATATGATGCGGACTCAAAGGCGCTTAAGGTTGCAAAAAAAAATGCCGAGAAGCTCGGAGTGGAGGTTGAATTCGTTTGCTCCGATATTACGGAAGTCTCAGAACGCGTAAAAACCACCCTTATGAACCCTCCGTTCGGGGCAAGAGTTAAAGGCAGAGACAGACCCTTTCTTTCGTCAGCATTAAGAACAAGTGAGGTAATATATTCCATCCACAACCGCGGAAGCCTTGCTTTTATCCAAAAGTTCATTAAGCCTGCGGTCATTACACACTCTTATGTTGCGAAATTCCCTATAAAAAGGACTTTCGACTTTCATCAAAAAGAAAGAGAGATTATTGAAGTAGAGATTTACAGAATTGCTGTTCATGAATAAGGCCCGGGTTCACGAGTCATTTAGGCGTCATGTTTTACAGCTTTCACCTTCAGGTTCCTATTTAAAAGGCGGAATCCATAACTCATTGAATAGAGAACAGGTTATAACATAGCGAATAAATCCGTAACGTAGAGAATAAATACATAGCGTAAATAATCACATCGAGATACATAACCTTGGATAAATACTTACGATGGATACTTACGATGGATACTTACGATGGATACTTACGATGGATACTTACGATGGATACTTACGATAATTCCTTCTGTATGCACTGAACTGTACACACTGCCAGAAGGGAATAATAAATCTATGAAAATATGGGAATAGATGGTTCCTATTCCTTAAATGGGCAATCAAATGGGTTCAATTTCCGCCAAAAGCTCTATAACGATTACTGAAAAAAATAAGACAGTGACTATTTATAACGACTATATATATTCACTAATAGTGATAATTAGAATGAGGGATCATGATTAGAATTAGAAAAAATAAGACTACCAGGAAAAAATTAACAAGTCCTGGTGAAGGAAAATCCGTTGCCGAAAAGCCGGTTCCAGCAACTGCAGAAAACAGGGATCAGTTTAAAGGCCAGCAAAGGGACCAATCCCGAGACCAGTTTAAAAGCCAGCCAAGAGACCAGTCTCGAGATCAGCCCAGAGATCAATTTAAAGGCCAGTCCAGGGACCAGTTTAAAAGTCGTCAACCCCGAGACCAGCCCAGAGATCAATCTCGAGATCAGCCCAGAGATCAATCTCGAGACCAGCCCAGAGATCAATCTCGAGATCAGCCCAGAGATCAATCTCGAGATCAGCCCAGAGACCAGTTCAGGGGACACTCAAGAGACCAGTCAAAGGACCAGTTCAAAGGCGACCCTAACAAAAAGAGGAGATTTCCATACCCCAAGAAAGGTCCCAGAGATCGGAAGGAAATGCCGGGTTCCAGGCCGCCTGCCGGGGAAGCTGTGAAATCGGAAGAAGACCTTGAAAAAGGAGGTTTTGTTCTTCCGGGGGAACTTGTCGGAACTACAGAAGAATTCAAACCAGGCCCTGGAACAGCAACAATTGCTGGAGACATTTATTCTACTGCTACTGGCAATGTACTCATTGACAGAAAAGCCAGAGTAGTCTCGGTTAAGCCAAATACCCTTACTCCAAATATACTGAAAGTAGGGGACATAATTTACGGCAGGATCACTGACGTCCGCGAGTCCGGGGCAATGGTGGAAGTTGCAGGAATTGAAGGAAAAGAAAACAGGGAAATTGTCAACACAAGGTCCGGGGATATCCACGTTTCAAATGTAAGGGACTCCTATGTCAAGAGACTGTCAGATGAGTTCAGACCGTCTGATATCATAAAAACCCGAGTCATTGATGTTGATAGATTGCGCCTCACTACAGCCGAAGATTCTCTTGGAGTTGTAAAAGCTTACTGCTCAAACTGCAGAGGAGAACTTGTGCTGGAAGGGAAAAAGCTTAAATGCCCGGTATGCAATATGACTGAAACCCGTAAAATCTCAACCGAGTACGGGAAAGGAATCCAGTAAATTTCTCTTTCCCATCTTACTTTATGCAGGTTTCGGCATTTTATGGCGGATCATGCCTTTATGGCAGCTGTTATAACCGATTATTTTATTCACCATTTACAGGTGGTCACCAATGGAACTGAACATCATTACCAAAACAAATAACGAGCTCGAAGTTGAGCTCAGAGGCGAAACTCATACCCTTCTCAATCTTCTTAAGGACCTCCTGATTAAAGATGAAAGGGTTGAAGCGGCTTTTTACGACATGAAACATGTGAGCATCAGCGACCCTATCCTTTACCTCAAAACCGATGGATCAGACCCGATTCTGGTTTTAAAGGAAACGGCAGCAATCATTGTTGCTCAGTGTGACGAGTTTATCGATGTCTTCAGCAAGGCAGTAAATGCCTGAAGCCGATGACTGCAGGACGTCTTTTTAAGGCGTTTTGCTCCATTTTTCTTCTATTAGAGGCTTTCTCCTGCTTTGTACTTTAGTTAAAGGCTTCTTCAAGTAAAAGCTTCTGGATAGTGCTTTTCTTCCCATTTTGTGCCTTCAGGCAAATGAAATTCAGCTCTCTTCTATGGCAGTCTCCACTCTTCAGCAGTTTAGTGCTCTTTTTACAGGTTATTCCCGGCATACTTTTTTATGAATTCTTGGCATATCACTGGTACATAGAGCTTGCAGGTTAAGTTATGTAAGAAACATTCAAATCAATCTACAGTAAATGTTTCCATAATGTTATAATCAGTAAACCAGAAACGTACCTTCGGATTCATAAATCTTGTAATTAGCAATAAGTCTATTTACCGGCTAACAGGAAGTCTTATAATCTAGACAGAACCGTAAGTTTAACCAGAAATCCTAAATTTACGTTTTAACTTATAGATTCACACTTTGAAATTATTTTACAATTTCGCTGAGGTATAAAGAATATGACACTTGACGATTCATCCTTACAGAAGTTTGGTTTCATAAAACGAGAAACTCTTGGCAGTATAAATATCGACCCTCTCCAGACCGGCGGGCTTTTGACCGAGGCTGCCAGACAGACTCTTGTTGAATGGGGAGACGGTTACTCTGTCTGCGACTTCTGTGGTGGGGTCCTGGACCAGATTAAAAAACCCCCGATCCATGATTTTGTACATCAGGCACTGCCTGAATTTCTGGGTTGTGATGAAGCAAGAGTTACAAATGGGGCAAGAGAATCAAAATTTGCAATTATGCATTCCGTAGGAAAGCCCGGGGACTGGATCGTGCTTGATGGGCTTGCCCATTATTCCTCTTATGTTGCAGCCGAGAGAGCCGGCCTGAATATCAAAGTAGTGCCGCATGCAGGCAGCCCGGAATATTTCCTTGACCCTGAAGGATATGGAACTGCAATTGAAGAGGTCACGAAAGAAAGCGGAAAACCTCCAGCTCTGGCACTTGTTACTTATCCTGACGGAAGTTACGGAAACGTTCCAGATGCCAGAAGGATTGCATCCGTCTGCCACGAATATAACGTGCCTCTTCTTCTGAACGGAGCGTACTCTGTAGGAAGAATGCCGGTATCTGCAAAAGAAATCGGGGTTGACTTTGTAGTGGGTAGCGGGCATAAGTCAATGGCAGCATCAGGCCCGGTCGGAGTTCTCGGGGTAAGTGAGGAATATGCTCCGGTCGTGTTCAGGAAATCCGTACACAGTAAAGTAAAGGAAGTCGAACTTTTAGGATGCACTGCAAGGGGAGCTACGGTTATGACCTTGATGGCTTCTTTCCCTGAGGTGGTAAAGCGCGTCCGGAACTGGGACCAGGAAGTCGAAAACGCTCGCTGGTTCTCTTCAAGGCTTGAGGGCATGGGTTTTATCCAGCGCGGGCAGAAACCCCATTCTCATGACCTTATGTTCTTCGAAGCCCCGGGTTTCTATGAAATTTCCCAGAAAGTCAAGAACGGAAGGTACTTCCTGTACAGGGAACTCAAAGAACGCAATATACACGGCATCAAGTCCGGGCTTACAAAATTTTTCAAGCTCAGTACCTTCGGGCTCGGAAAAGAAAAACTCGGCACTGTTGCGGATGCTTTTGAAGATATCCTGAAGAAGTACGAGAACGTTTAAAATCCGCTAAAATTAGATCTTTTTTGACGTCCGGGAAGAATCTGACAGTTCCTTACCCTGGGCATTATAAATACTTTTTTGAATCTATCTTTTGAAATCGGAATTAGATTCCCATTCTGAATGACGGGTTCCTATGAAAAATGTCTCATTCTGAGTGATAAGTCGTTTGAATGATTTTTTTTCACTGGCTGAACACTTATTTTCGCCTCTGATTTTCAAGAAAAACTCGGATCTTGAGTTTTCTGCTATTGTCATGGCTAGAAAAATGCTTACAAAAAAAAGGTTTTAGGTTTATATGTTTTGTTTTTATTGCTTATGGAGCTAAAAACGGAATCCCTTTTCGGGTCAGTCTGTTTTACTTCTTCAACTCCACATTTTCTACATACCCTTCTCCCCGTGGGGTCAGGACATAATATGTAGATTCCTCGCTGTCCTCCTTTTCGATACAGAGGGTGCTTTCAAGCATATTCAGGTTGTAGCGTGCCTGGTAATCAGTGAGCTTGAACTCTGCTTTGATTTCTTCAAGGGACATCCTGCGCCTTTCAAGGGCTTTAAGGATTTTTCTCCGGGCAGGGTTCTGGAGCGCATTCAGGACGGTCTTATGGTCTTCGCTCATGTTCTCTTTCATTTTGCCTTCCTGCTTCATCTTTGCGACCCATTCTTTTTTTCTTTTTGCAGCTTCTTCGGGAGTCATGGTAGTCTTTAATATATCGACTTGAATATGTAAATAAGTTTGTGGGATAGACTCATCCCGGATTCACCTATTTATAGAATAGTTTCCAATTTCTCCGCATGAAATTAAACCCTGAACTCGAATCCATTGAAATGCTTGCAAAAATAATACTCACCGCGGCCCGGACAGCTCCGAAAGGCAAAGGTATTGACGATATTGTGACCTGCCTCCTTTCCCCTGAAGAAAAATCAGAACTTGCCAGCAGGATGGAAGAGCTGAGTGAAATCAAAGACCTTAAGTTTCTAATCAGGGACGCAAAGAATGTAAGGGACGCGGGCGCAATTGTCCTTATAGGCCTGAAAGCCTCAGGTGTAGGCAACCTTGACTGCGGAGCATGCGGTTTTGAAACCTGTAAAAAGATGCTTGAACACGAAAAAGTGCGGAAAGAGTTCCTCGGTCCCCAGTGCATGATCAAGTACCTGGACCTCGGGATTGCCGTGGGATCGGCTGCTGCAAAGGCAAAGGACCTCTGCATCGACAACCGGATCATGTATTCTGCAGGGGCTGCTTCCTGTTATTTTGAGATGATCGATGCAGACGTGGCAATGGGAATTCCGCTCAGCATTAAAGGGAAAAATGTTTTTTTTGACAGGGAATCCACAAGAAAACCCTAAATAAAAATCGATATTCCTTAATAAGTCGTTAAATGCCGGCATTGAATAAAATAAACCCGCAAAAGGAAAAACGAATTCACAAAAGAAAAGGTGGATTTTAAAAAATCGAGATTATTCTCCACCTTTTGCTATTTTTACTTACTATTATGCTGATGAGCCATTCACCTGAAACCTTTCAACTGCTCGAAATCGAGGGTTGCAAAGTAATCTTCAATGGTCTCTGCCCTGCGGATCTGTACAACGCTTCCATCTTCTCTAAGCAGGAGTTCGGCAGAGCGAAGTTTTCCATTATAATTGAAGCCCATTGCATGCCCGTGCGCGCCTGCGTCGTGAATTGCCAGAATATCTCCTACCTCCATTTCGGGGAGCATCCTGTCGATCGCGAATTTATCATTGTTTTCGCAGAGGGAGCCGGTCACATCATATTTATGGGCAGGGGCTTTCTTTTCTTTTCCGAGTACTGTAATGTGGTGGTAGGCTCCGTACATCCCGGGACGCATGAGGTTTGCCATACAGGAATCCAGGCCTACGTAATCTTTGTATGTGCTTTTGAGGTGCCTGACCTGTGAGACAAGATAACCGTAAGGACCTGTTATCACCCTGCCGCATTCAAGATAAACTTTGAGAGGGGCAAGCCCGTTAGCTATGATCGTAGCATCATAGGCTTCTTTTACACCCTTTGCAACAGCTTCCAGGGAAACCGGTTCCTGTTCAGGCCTGTAGGGTATGCCTATCCCTCCTCCGAGGTTTACGAACTCGAACCTTATCCCCAGCTCCTTAGAGATTTCAACTATGAGCTCGAAGAGTATCCTTGCGGTTTCAACGAAGTAATCGGGATTAAGTTCATTTGAGGCTACCATTGTGTGCAGCCCGAAGCGCTTTACGCCTTTGTCTCTGAGGATACTGTACCCTTCAAAAAGCTGCTCTCTGGTGAAGCCGTACTTCGCCTCTTCGGGTTTTCCAATGATTGCGTTTCCTTCTTTCAGGGGCCCGGGATTGTATCTGAAGCAAACGATTTCCGGGAGCCCTGCATATTCTTCCAGGTAAGAGATGTGGGTGATATCATCAAGATTAATAAAACCGCCAAGGTCCTTTGCCTTTATAAACTCGTCAGAAGGAGTATCATTGGAACTGAACATAATATCATCGCCGGACATCCCTGCTTTTTCCGCAAGGATCAATTCCGGCAGGGAACTGCAGTCCGCCCCGAAACCTTCCTCTTTAAGGATCTTAAGGATGAAGGGGTTGGGGAGAGCTTTTACGGCAAAAAACTCCTTAAAGCCGGGAACATCTTTAAAGGCGGATTTCATTCTTCTGGCATTCTCCCGAATGGCTTTCTCATCGTAAATATGAAAAGGGGTGGGATATTTCTCCATTATTTTCAGGATATTTTCTCTGGTGAAGGGGAGGTCCTTTGAAACCATTATTGTAACCTTTTGCCTCTTGTTTAATCAGTATTATATCAATTTGAACTTTTATTCCTTTATTAGTTTTCCCACTATCTCAGGCACTGGCATAAAAAGGTATTTATGGTTTTGCTGAAGTGGAACACGTCCTATAAAAAGATAAATTCTGTTATTTAATATCAATTACAGATAAGCCAGATTTTTTTGATTCTGTTTTTTGATTATCCCTATCAATCCCGGATTTTTTTAAAGACCTCCTTAAGCTTCGAGTACGGGTAGGTATTCACAATGTCTTCTTTTTCAAGCCAGCCCCTTCTTGCCTGCCCGAGCCCGTAGCGCATGGAAGAAAGATCCGGTATGGAATGGCTGTCCGTCGAAATACAGAATTTCAGACCATGGTCTTTTGCCCTCAGGATAAGCTCATCGTTAAGGTCCAACCTTGAGGGTTGACAGTTAATCTCCATAACTTTCCCGCCTGCCGCTGCCGCCTCAAAAACCTTTCCGAAATTAACAGCATAAGCCGCCCTTTTCCCGAGCAGCCTGCCTGATGGGTGGGCAAGTATGTCAAGGTGCTTATTTTCCAGGGAAGCTACAATTCTTCCTGTCATTTCTCTTTCTGAAGCGAAAAAACCTGAGTGTACAGCTCCGACTACGATATCAAGCTCCTTAAGGATTTCATCAGGATAGTCAAGGCTTCCGTCTTTAAGGATCTCAACCTCTGAGCCTCTGAGGATTTTTATTCTGAAGCGCTTTGATAACTCTTTGATTTCTTTCCACTGTGTTTTCAGAGTTTCGATTTCCATCCCGTTTGCAATTCTCTGGGAGCGTGAATGGTCTGTGACAGCAATATACTCGTAACCCATAGCTTCGGCTTTTTCTATCATAACCTCAAGGCTTTCCCTCCCTTCACTGTAGTTTGTATGCATATGGAAATCTCCTCTGAGATCTCCCGCATCTACAAGCCTGGGAAGGGCATTTTTTGCTGCAGCTTTAATTTCCCCTCTGTTTTCCCGGAGCTCAGGCGCAATGTACTCAAGCCCAAGCTTCCTGTAGATTTCTTCTTCACTTTTGCCTGCAACCTGTTCTCCCGAACCTTTTGCATATAGCCCGTATTCGGAAAGCTTGTAACCTTCTTTGAGGGCGATATTCCTGAGTTGTATATTATGTTCTTTTGAGCCCGTGAAATACTGTAGAGCTGCCCCATAACTTTCAGGAGGGACTACTCTCAGGTCAATGCCAAGACCTTCTTTAAGAATCACGCTGCTTCTGGTCCTCCCTTTTGAGACAACCTGTCCTGTTGCAGGAAGAGAAACAAAAGCGTTCATTACCTTCCCTGCCTCTTTATCTTCCGCTTCTGCGAGGATATCAATATCTCCTATAGTCTCTTTCAGCCTGCGCAGAGAGCCTGTATAGATTATCTTCGAAAGGTCAACATTAGGAGTTCTAGTCTGGAGTTCGGTTTTCAGGGCAGATATGATTTCTTCGGCAAGTGGGAGTGCCTTTCCAAGTGCTATTCTGGAGTGGCTTTTTTCGTAATTTTCAATTGCTCGTGCGATATTTTCTTCGCTTTTTTCCCCGAAGCCTTCAAGCTTCCTGATCCTGTGCGCATTAACTGCATTTTTCAGGTCTGACATGGTTTTTATCTCAAGCGCATCAGCAAGCCTTTTCATCTTTTTTGCTCCAAGCCCTCTGATCTCCATCAGCTCGGCAGTGCCTGAAGGAGCTTTCACTTTCAGTTTTTCAAATTTTTCCACCTTTCCGGTTTCCAGGTATTCGGCTATATGGTCAGCAATAGATTCGCCTACTCCCGGAATCCCTGTCAGCCCCTCTTTTCCTTCTCTCTCATAGACCTTCTCAATATCCTCACCAAAGTTTTCTATATTCTGAGCTGCCCGCCTGTAGGCTCGCGGTTTCCATTCAATCTGCTGGAACTCCATAATATCAGCAGTTTCATATAACAATTCGGCAATCTCACGGTTTCGCAACGGCTCCCCAACCCCCTTTTCAGTGTTTTTTCCTTCCCTCTCGTCAAGATTTTTTGCTTATACTTTTTTCTCTTTTCTTTTACTCCATTTTTCTTTTTCTCCTCCTTCTCAACCTGTCCTGTTAACAGCTTTCCTTTTCTCCTACTTTCTCAGCCGGTTTTATTACCAACTTTTCTTTCTATTATCCTGCCAGCTTTCAAGCTCCGTCCTTCAAGTCCCTTATTTCCTTAACCGTCGTGGCATCATAGGGGCCTCTGTCATACCTTATGCGCAAAAAACGGGGAAAACGTAGCGCAAGTCCTGTTTCTTCTTTTCCTTCCCCTGCCGTATGCCCGGGACTGTTTGTGATCTCCGAGCCAAGGACTTCAATAACAACTGTCGGTTCTATGAAAATGTCAGGAAGCATCCCTTTTTTTATGGAGACATTCTTTGGAGCTTCACTCGCAATATGGGCTGAAAGCAAACTATTGATTTCTTCTGCATCCGCTTCAGTAAAACCAGTACCTACTTTTGTTAAAGTTTCGAACCGCTGTTCCTCTTCATTCAGGACCGCACAGAGAAGCGCCCCAAAGGACCCTCTTCTCCTCCCCCTTCCGTAATAGCTCCCGACAACCACGAGATCAAAGGTCTCTCTCATTCCTTCTGAGTATTCCTGTTTCCATTTGAACCAGAACCAGCTCCTTTTTCCGGCTTCGTAAACAGAGCCGCTACTCATGGATTTGACTACGATCCCTTCAAGCCCTTTCTCGACGGTTTCGTTAAAAAAGTCTTCAATTTCCTCAATGTTTTCCGTAATGGTTCTCCTGGCCAGATGAACTATTCCCTGAACAGCAACATGCATTTCAAGCAAAGCTCTTCTTTCAGGATAGGGTTTCTTTAGAAGGGACTCTCCATTAAGGTAAAGGATATCAAAAAAGAAAACCGCAACAGGACATTTCTCCCTGTACTTTTCAATCTCGTATTTTCTGCGCCTCTGCATAAGCCTTTGAAACGGATAAAATTTTTCTATCCGATTACCGTCTTTCTCCAGTTCAGCGTATGCAACTATTTCTCCATCAAGCACGATTTTATCCACAGTGACACTTTTTTTAACTGCTTCGATAATATCCGGATACTGGGCAGTGATGTCCTCAAGCCTCCGGGAAAACGCTTTAATCCAGTCTCCGTCTTTGTGGACCTGTATCCTTTCTCCGTCATACTTCTCTTCAGCTGCTTTTTTGCCCTGAACCCTTTTTTCAAGCTCTTCAAAGCTTTCAACACGCTGGGAAAGCATTGATTTTACAGGTCTTCCCGGCTTTATGGAAAAATTCCCTGGAGTCCTGGCTCCGTGCTCTGCAAGGGTTTTTGCCAGTTTCCCTATATCCGTACAGACGCTGTAGCTTTCTTTTATTTTTCCTGCGTGTTTTTTATCTCCTGTGAAGGCGATGGAGAAAGCTTCGAGCAAAAACTGGTCTCCAAATCCGAGCCTGAGCCTCCCCAGTACGAGCCTCACAATATATTTCCCTTCTTCAGGCGTGGCTTTCTGCAAGATATCGGAAAGAAGCCCGGTCTTTTCCTCCTGGCTTCCTTTTCCTGAGGCTTCTTTTATCTGTCTCAGCCTTTCAAAAACATCTTCAATAGTCAGGGATGCTTCTCTTTTCTCGCTGAGCACAAAAGCCACATCTCCAAGGTCTCCTTCCCTTGCATACTTTCTTATGACCTCTTCTTCGGGAACTCCATAAGCCCCTGCGATGGCTCTTATGGCAAGCCTGTCCTTAATTCCTAATGTTGTGTTCTCAAAGGCAGGTCCTATGCTCCCAAGAAAAAGATACGCACTATCCCTCACCTCATTTCCTTTGAGCCCCTCAAAAAAACCAGCAAGTTTCCTTACGATTTCCTTATGGGACGTGATCTTCTCAAGCTCCTCAAAAAGCTCTGCAAGCTCTTTAAACCGCGCCATTGACCCCTCTCCGAATAAGCGGTTTGAAATTTTCTACAATAACTATTCCTTGCCCCGGTCTTTATCGCTTTGCACCCTCAAGTTTAAGAAATAGATATTCATTTCCAGTAAAGGATAAACCAGTACTCTTCGGCATCTCTCTCCTTTTACCGAAACATTTAATATCTAAAAGATGCATGAGAAGAGTACACAGCAGTTCTTTAAGACAGTCTGCGACTGTGGTTTAGTGGCTATGACCTGAGCTTCCCAAGCTTAGAACCCGGGTTCGAATCCCGGCAGTCGCATCCTGAGTTTTTTTAAAACTTTTACTGTATAAAAAATAACAATTTTAACTTTAATTGACATTTTTATTTTAGTAGTATTTTTTTGTTGCTTACAACAGAATTTCTGATTTCTGGAACTTAAACATCCGAAAAGTCAAGCGTAAACTTTTTTCTATAGACCATTCCCTGAAATATTGCTACGAGATCTCCTTCGTCGTCAGTGATATTCACAGTATATGTGGCGATTTTAGGGTTTATTGAAGTTTCCTTTGCTTCGGCTGTTAAAGTCCCTTTTGTTGCAGCTTTTACAAAAGAGATATTTGAATTGATCCCAACTGCAGCAATCCCGTATGCATTTGATGCTGCTGCAAAAGCAAGGTCTGCGAGAGTAAACAATGCCCCACCCTGCACTGCTTTTAACGCATTCAGGTGTTTTTCTTCTATCTCCATCATGGCTTTTGCATATCCTGGGGAAACTTCCAGCAATTCTATTCCTGTATGTGCAGCGAATTTATCTTTTTTAAAAAACTTTTTGAGATCTTCCATAAAATTACTCCGGTAATTGTCAGTAAAATCACTTTCCATTTGCCATATTTTTAATTAAAGTTATTCCTTGAAGGCTGCATTCAGGAATATTTTTCTTTTCTTTTCCGTTTGAAAGAAGGCTCCACTTTTTCTTTCAGTTATCTTTATATCTCTTTCAAATTCCTTCTTAAATCTCCTTTTTAAATCTCCTTTTTAAATCTCCTTTTTCAAGCTCCTTTTTAATTTGATTATCAATATATGACTTTAGAAATCGCTTTCTTATTTTGTTTTTTAAAGCCTGTTCCACAATCTGTTAATGAATAATTTAGTGCTATCCGTAAATGCCTAATAAGCCGGAGTTTTAGATAGGTTTATGGATGGGAGAAAGAGAACAGAATTCGGGGATGAAGTACTGGAAGCCAGTATTCTTGGTATAAATAAAGGGCCCGGAGATGGATTTGAACTCGTCACAATCGAAACAAGCCGTGGAAGGGTTGAATGCCGTTATTACACTGCTGAGGATACGAATAAGGCAGTAATTATGGTTGGAGGAATTGGAGGGGGCTTTGATACCCCTGCGGACGACCTGTATCCCCGTTTATGTATGGATTTGCTGGAGTCCGGAATAAGTTCGCTAAGAGTCAGTTTCAGGTATCCTACTGATCTGGCAGAAGCCACAATGGATGTGCTGGTAGGAATTGATTTCATAAAAGGCGAAGGCATTACTGAACTTGGCCTGATAGGACACTCATTTGGAGGAGCTGTCGTTGTTCAGGCTGCACATAATGAAAATGTGGTGAAAACAATAGTTACCCTTTCCACTCAGAGTTTAGGAGTTAGCCCGATCTCCAATCTTGCAGAAGGGGTTTCAGTACTCCTGATCCACGGAGATGAGGATAAAACACTGCCTTCAGGAAGCTCGGTATATGCATATTCTCTGGCACATGAACCAAAGAAGCTTACAATATACGAAGGGGCAGGGCACAGTTTAACTGAAGTCTCGGATGAAGTCTATAAGGAAGTAAAGAGCTGGATTAAAAATTACTTAATATAAATTCTCTATTTCTCTTTTTAAGTTCTCTATGTCTCTTTTGGATTTCTATTTGTAATAAGGTTGGTTTATCTAATTTCTTATTAAGTTTCTTATATAAAAATTATGTCATAAATAGTGGCATTGCTTAATAGTTAATAAAGCTTTCATAACATTTCATAGCTCTTGAAACTGAATTAACCTTCAGTATAATTAAAAAGAGATTAAGTATTTATAAATTCCGCCTTTATTATTAAATTGATTAATATTAAATCAACTTTTATTTAATTGAGTTTTATTAATATAGTTGGCCTGAAGGTCGAACTCGTATACGGGGGTAATGTATGAAAGTGAAATTGATAGTTTCTCTGCTAGCGCTGTGCCTGACCTTGTCTATCGTATCCGTGCAAGCACAAACTAATATGCTCGGAAATATGGAAGACATAGATGTGATCATGAAAGGAAATATTACTGAAAATATCACATGTAATATAACCGGAAATGCAGTTATAGTCGAAGAAACGGATAACGCCACCGATGATATGAATAATGTCACCGATGATACGAATAACGTTACTGATGGCATGAATAACGTTACCGAGGACATGACGTCTGATGTGACCGGGAAAATAATTCTAATCAGAGACCTGGGCAATATGACCGAAAAAGCGGTTATGATCGGAAGTGCGGATGATATCCCCGGAAACGTGGTTATTTTCGGAAGAACGAATAACATAACCGAAGATATGAACGTTACCGAAGACATGAATAATGTCATCGAAAATATGATCATACTCAAGACTGGAAATATGACCGGAACGATCACATTCAACACGGTCGAAGACATGGATAATGCCACCGGTATGAATAACATGACCGAAGATATGGATAATATGACTGTGCTCATGACCGGAAATATGACCGGAACCGTAACAGGCGATATGACCCGAAAAATGGTTGTAATCAGAAATATGGGTGACATTGACGAAGTTGCTGAAGCACTGTCCAATATGACCGAAATGGACGAAGATACGGATAATATGACTGAACCCATGACATGCGATCTTACCGGAAAGATGGTTGTAATCAGAAATATGGATGATATGGCCGAAATGGAAGATGAAGACATAGATGATCTGATCGCGATGGACGGAAATACGGCTATTATCGGGACCATGGATAACATAACCGGAACGGATGAAGACATGGATGAAGGCATGGATAACGTAACCGGAAAAATAGTCATAGTCAGAAGCATAGATGATATGATTAGAATCGTGACCAAGAACGTTACCTGTGATATAACTCAAAGCACGACTATAATCGAAGAAATGGGTAACATGACAGAAGATATGGATGATATGACCGAAGATACGGATGATATGACCGAAGATACGGATGATATGACCGAAGATACGGATGATATGACCGAAGATACGGATGATATGACCGAAGATGTAGTGTGATCATTGATCGGTAAAACTTTCGCGTAATAAAGTAGGAACAAAGGGATAAGTAATCAAAATGTTGATTACTGAGTTAGTTTAAAAGTAGAGACTGCAAGCTTGTAGTTTTACAGTTTGCTGTTCTTTACTCTTTTTTAACTATTTCTTGCATCTTTTTCTCTTATCTAATGTTTTCTTAATATCTAAAGTCAGTTTTTTAATCCAGCTTGATTCCACTATTACTGTAATACTGAAAGTTAAATACTGAAAGTTAAATGTAAATCTCCGATTTGAACAATTTTCTTGAAATATATTTTTCTAAGAAGTTTCTGGGCAAGCTATGAGTCATGCCTGTATGAACTTAATAAATTATAACAAATATTACTTTCAAAGTACCTACTGATTCTGAAAAGATGATTAACCCTCAGCATAGTTAAATAGAGATTAAGTATTTATAAATTCCCCATTTATTATTAAATTGTTTTATATTAAAATAAATTTTATTTAATTGGGTATTATATAATGCAGTCGGCACAAATGGCCGAATTTTTGCATACGGGGGGTATAGAATGAAAATGAAATTGATAGTTTCTCTGCTGGTTATGTGTCTGGCTTTTTCTCTTGGATCAACACAGGCTCAAACTGAAGAGAACAATGTCTCTGAAGAGGGAGATTTGGGCACGGACGGAAACGTTAGTACGCTTACAAATAAAGAGGTTAGTGTAAGCCAGGAATCTGGTGGGGATGTCAAATGGATTTTACCAGGTCCGCGGAGGCTCGATCCGGTAATCTTTGGAACTCCGGAAATGCCACTGGGCTTTGAAGAAGAAATTGGTGTTCCGATCGAAAACAGGTCGGTAAATGATGATGAGACCGAGTTCAATTCAACAATAGAAGATACACCTTATTCCGATAATTTCTCGAGTATCAACGGTTCCTTTACCATGGATTTGACAGATCGGACTCCTGTGGATGTCAACGAATCCGAGGACACAGCTGAAGCTGAATTCAACTTTACTGATCCTTCGGGTGAAATCGAATACCGCGTAGTCCTGACAAATGTCACTAACGTTGGACAGTTCCACCCGGTTCTTGGTGGCGTGGTAATTGACGGAATCGCTCACGGAAGATCATCAATAGATACACGCCTGGAGCCAACCTCTTATGCATACGGAGCTGTCTGGGGTGTAGGAGAACTTTATATAAACGGCACTCTTGTCAGCGATGACAGGGTCATACATGCTATGGCAACCGAACGTGTCAGAAGCTCGGATGAAGAAGGTTACAGGCTGCTCTTTGATAATGAATTACCTCACCAGGGCATACAGGTACACCTCGTGATGCCTGAGAAGATCATGGCTGACAACGGGACAATGGTTGAAGAGCCAGTACCTACCAATTACACTCTTCCAGACGGTGAGGAACAGCCTTTCATTCATGTAGCGTTTGACGAACCTCAGCTCGAAGGTCTTGAAATCCTTAATTTCATGAACGTAACCGAAGACATGATGGACAACATGACCGGAAATGTGACCGATAACATGACTGGAAATATGACCGATGACATGGTCGGTGACGACGAAGATGATACCGCCGGTGACGATGAAGATGTTGGTACCGTCGATGAAGGTGAAGATGTCGGCACCGTCGGTGATGACGGAGAGGATGATAACGCCGGTGATAATGACAACAATATGTGAAGCAGTACAGATAATTGATTAGAAGTTTACTCAGGAGATATATAAGCTGTAAACTTGTAATACTTACAGTCTATTATTTCCAAATTTTTTAATTTTTTCGAAATTAAAAAAGTCAGTATACAGAGTTTTTTTGTTTTTAAATAGACACTTTTTTACTGAAATAGCTATTAAAGAACCTATAAATGCTCTGAGAAGACTTATTATATTTACCAATTCTTCTTTTACTCATAGGAGTATACTCACTTTAATGCGATTATCATATTGATGAGAGTAAATATATGGATAAAAATCGATTGAATGAAGAAAGAGTAGAGTTACTTAGCCAGATCAATTCACTTTTTGATTTTCCTTTGATTCTGTTGTCAATCGTATGGTTGATCCTTATTATTCTCGATTTTGTCTACGGGCTTTCACCACTTTTGCAAACAGCAAGTACTGTTATATGGGGTATATTTATAGCTGATTTTTTCATTGAGCTGTATATTGCTCCTGATAAAAAGGTTTATTTAAAAGGAAACTGGCTTATTGCTCTGTCTCTATTTGTGCCTGCGTTAAGGATTTTCAGTTTATTCCGTGGGTTCAGAGTAATTAAAGCTACAAGTTTTATCCGATCTTTTAATCTTGTCCGAGTTCTCTCTTCATTTAACAGAAGTATAAGGACTGTCAGGACTGCAATGAAACAGAGAGGCCTGGAGTATGTCCTTCTCCTTACTGCTTTAATAACTTCTATCGGGGCAGCAGGCATGTATAGTTTTGAGAGTCCTGGGCTTAGTTCCTACGGGGATGCTTTCTGGTGGACAGCCATGATTATGACAACAATAGGGAGCGATTACTGGCCAAAAACTGTTGAAGGAAGAGCATTAACTTTTTTATTATCTGTTTACGCTTTTGCAATCTTTGGATACATAACTGCAGCTCTTGCCAGTCTACTTGTCGGAAAAGAAAAGGAAACATCCTCAAAAGAGATCACGGAGTTGCGTCAGGAAGTACAGCGACTTTCCAGTGAAATTAGCAGGCTTTCAGAAAGGGAAAAAAATAATTTTAAGTAAAATTCTCTGTAAATCCTGGTGTCTAGGAAATTTATTTATGAGCTATCATAATTACTAAAAAAGACTACGTATGAGGGGTAATCTAAATGTTAATGCCCCATAATTAAGTTGTCATGACACTAGCTGTTTCTTCTCACTTTACTCCTTTTTAATTTTCATCAGGGACTTTAAACAGCCTGATAAGCCCGATAAAGGCCACGAGCGCCCATGTCCCTTCAAGAACCACGAAAGGCACGTAGTCAATAAGTACCGAAGCATAGCACGATAGCCCTGCACCGACTATGTTTAGTATTGCATAGGTCTTTGTATCCTGCATCAAGATCTTGAAGAGATTAAGAAGAAATGCCAGTAGCAACAGGAGTACTCCTGTTGAGCCTACTATAACTGAAAATTCAACCATGGGCGAAAAATATATTTTACTAATATATCTTTTTTCCGCACATAGTTCAGTAAAATACACGTTTTGTATTGGAAACGTGAACTACGTCCACCTAAAACCTTCGTAAACTCAGATTTTGAGGAAGGTGCTTCCTACGAGTACATCCTTTCATATGGCTTCGATTCCTGGGAATCTCAGTTCCTCTGGGAGCCTGTTTATCGTAGATTCCCAGTAACAAGTTACTGAAAGCCTRTACMCAAGGCATTCTTTGATAGAGCGAAACGCTCAATATCAAAATATAAGTACGGTCTACATTACTTTGTAACCACAAGGGTGTAATGTATGATTACGCACGAATATTATAATAATTTCAGAGTATAAGTAGTTAAGCAGAACCAATAACAATAGAAGGTGTGGAAGTTGACGGCTTTCATCCCCCACCTGTCCGATGCGATTTATCACATCTACCGAGGAAGGGGACTTCCCGCCTTACAGTTAAATATTATCTTTATTCTTCCGAGGTTTCATCTTCGTACCTGACCTCTTATGTATGAATACACCTGTTACAGCAGCTGCCATCACAAATGCAAGCATTCTCATAATATCTAATCTGAAGTCACTGCCTATCAGTAGGGCGTGTGCTGTGACAAGTAAAAAAGCCAGGTAATGGAGATAATGCACCTTCTTCCAGTTTTTATATTTTTTCCTGTATATGGCAATGCCGGCAGCCAGCAGGAAGAGATACAGTGCTGTCCTGCCTCCTAACGCAAGAAATGCCCCCACCGGGTAAAATACAGGCAAAAAAATCCTGAAGTCCTGAGCTTCAATGGCAAGAGTTAGAGGATGAATGAGGATTAATAGGATCCCTATCCTCGCCAGATTATGGTGAGCTTTCAAAAAGGGCAACCCTAATATTTTTCTCATTTTAGCCATGTATTCAGAACTAAGTATTGCAATGAAAATTGTCAGATAACCGAATGTTGCTGCAAAACGGGCTACCATCCTTAGAGTTTCTCCAGGTCTCTGCAGAAGGATGTACGCTATAAAAATAACTATAGCCAGAATAATAGCATAAATTAAGTAAAATTGTTTATTCGGCGCCTTTTTACCTGAAGTTTCTCTGCCTGAACTATGATTACGCGTACTTTTTCCTGTATCATCTCTACCCAAACTTGTCCCCCTTTAATTAATTAGCTAATTATCTTATCCTGATAGCCATTCCGCATAGAGAATTTTCACCAGAAATTTATTATAAGTTCCTTATAATTCTCTTCATTTTGGCGAAAATTACCCCATATGATTGTACATGTTAATTACTTTAATCACATAAAGAGCTCATCCCAAAACAAGGTTTACTCTAAAATCAATAAGAATCTCAGAACTGTTTTCCGTGATCAAAAACACGATTGATTATTCAAAATTCGCAGTTTAGAGGAGTAGTTCTGAGTTTTGGGATCGGCTCAAAATTAAATTCAGTTAAAATATTCTTTTTCATACCTATGTTCTTAAGCTATTCTTAAGCAAGGGCAGTGTCGCGAATTTGCAATAAATTCAAAGTAAAGTTATTGTGTACTGTGGGGAAAATGGATCTTTTGATATGGAATTTTTGACTCAAAAACTTATTGAAATTTGTGATTTTACAGAAAAAATCGGCACACTGCCTAAGCAAGTGTTTATATCACTTTTACAAGACTATTTTTATCAAATTTAAGTAACTTTTGTAATCAAAACTGCACCCTAGATTAAAAAATATTGTAAAAAAATGACTTTTTGAGAGCCTGTTTATAAAAAACATATCACACATTATATATCTTAAAATAATATAGGTTCCTAATTTATATTTCTATATATATTATATCTTTCTGGTAATAATCTCTTGTTGGTACAATTCGTTGGCGTAATTTGGAATTACTTTCATTGGCACATAAGGCGAGGACAGAATTTACCAATTAATCACGATATTTGCTCTTCTAAGACTAATTGGTAAAATCGTATTATACATAGTGCATTTACCGACTGGAAGTATGCCGAAAAACCAGCGACCCTAAATTGTACAAGAGAATAAAATTCTGGGAGTGTAAACAAATGGTAAAGCTAAGAATAAAAAAGACACTGACCATTTTGCTAGCAGTCTTTTTCGTAATGGCATCGACAGCTGCGTCAGTAAGTGCGTGTGATAGCAAAGACAAATGTGATTATAAGGACAAGTGCGACTATAAGGACAAGTGCGACTATAAGGACAAGTACGACTTCAAAGACAAATGTGACTATAAGGACAAGTGCGACTATAAGGACAAGTACGACTTCAAAGACAAATGTGACTATAAGGACAAGTGCGACTTTAAAGACAAATATGACTTTAAAGGTTACAAGTTTGATGACTGTTTTTCCTTTGATATCCTGTGGATGCTTTTCGGGGATATCTTTGACGATGGAAAAGGCTTTTCTAAATACTAACCGAATGTAAAAATTAAATGAAAAGTCCAAAATAACTGGATGCAAAGCTAACGACGACCCGTTCGTATGAACCTGCATCATTACAGGAGTAGTAAGGCTCTAATCTCCAGTAAATAAATTGAGCCTTCTCCTGGTAGGACTTACACATTTGATGAGCGAAATCGAGTATGGGCAATCTGTTATGAGTATTATAAGTAGACAGTTTGGAATTCCATACTGCTGGTTTTTCGGTTCAACTGTATAAGTCCTATATGATGCTGACCGGCAACCGTCAAAGTTGATCTACGAATTATCCCTTTTTTATATTTTTTTATGAGTATTAGTTTGGTAATTACAGCAATTTTTGCATCCAGACAGTATCAAAGAATTTCCCGTTCTTTTTCCCTGCTTCCCTGAATCTACCGCATTCTGAGAACCCGTGCTGGCTATGGAAACGGATGCTTCCTTCATTGAGGGAAGAAATGTTTGCCAGGATACAGTGCAGTCCTTTTTCCCTGGCGCCTGAAAGGAGATATTCCATCATCATGGAGCCTATTCCTTTTCCCGTATACTCGGGACTGATAAAATATGAGATTTCGGCTGTTGCGGAAAAAGTGGGCATTGGCGAATGGGGACGGAGCATACAAAAACCCAGTAATGTTTTATTTTCGTCTTTTACAACAGCATTTGGATACCCTGAAATAGCGTGGAGGAAGAAGTCGAAGAATTCATATGGCACTTTATTTTCGGGATAAGCGGCAAAACTGTGCTCAATATAGTAATTAAAAGTATCAATCACACCCTCCCGGTCTTCGGGAGAGATAGGGGCGAATTTAAATTCCATTTTACTCACCTGTTTTCCCTGCTTCAAAGGCCTTATTTGCCTTTTTAGAAGTTCTTTTTTTGTTTCCTTACTATACTTTTTTAAACTCTTTTATTAATTCTATATGGTATAGCAGGTATACTATCTATTCACATACTTACTATTTTAATTTAGCTGCTAAACAAAAAGTTTCTCTCAGGCTGAAGTTTCAAATTTCAACTATAAGGCTGAATTTGTTCCTTTTTCCTGTTTTTGGCCCTGAATTCCACTTATTCGTATCTCTCCATACACCGGTCAAACATTCCTTCAATATGCCCGTAGACTCTAAGAAATGCCTCTATCTCGGCATCGTTCATCCGCTCAAGCTCTTTCCTTATTCCTTTCTCAATTGATTCATGAAGGGATCTATGCCAATCGAAAGCTTCCCTGCCGAAATCTGTCAGTTCAAGCATAATGTCTTTTTTATTTGCAGGAGTGTGGACCTTTTTTACAAGTCCCTTTTTCTCGAGTTTTTTGACCATCTGGGAGATTGCCCCTTTTGTCACTCCAAGGTGGAAAGCTATAGAAGTCAGGTTTTCTGTCGGGTTCTTTCCAACAATTTCAATTACATGGAATTCCGAGGGGTAGAGAAGTACACCGTGTCCTATATCTACAGGTTTTTTCTCCAGTGCATACGCTTTATTCAGGATTCGGATTCCACTCCCTATCAGAGAATCTACTTTTTCGTCCAGGCTTAATTTATTCACTTGCTGCATCCTCAGTAATGTTTTAATTTGCCTTTTATACCCCAAAATGAAAGCGAGTCTCTTATATTCTTTTTTACATTATAAGGCTCACTTTTCGTGTGGGCTTGCTGAAAGCTTCAGGTCTATTTTGAATGCTTTAGTTCATGTGAAAAAGTATTTACTAAGGATATATAAAACGGGTTTACAAATACCCGCAAATAAGTATGTTGTTAAAGTTAAAGATGTTAGAGCAGGGCTAAGATTTTTAGAATACTTCAGGAAACTTTGTGATACTCGGAATTGTTTTATATTTAAATAAGCTTGTATTCTCTGGCGACAGTTTAAGAGTTCCTAGCCTTCCCCAGGATCTCTTAGCTCTATATTAATTCAGTCCGGAGGAGCCCGAGTGAACAAACAAAAATTAGTATATATTGCTTTTTTTCTCGTATTTTTTATAGTAATACTGAACTTTATGCCGCGGACTGAAAAAGGTCCTGAAGAGGTTGAAAACATAAGTGTTGAAGAAGCAAAGAGAATGGTAGAAAGAGGAGATGTATTTGTGCTCGATGTCCGTACGCCTTCCGAGTTTAATTCATCGCATATCGAAGGTGCAACCCTGATTCCGGTGACCAATGCTTCAGGATCGAATTTGAGTCCGGAAAGTCTGCTTGAAGCGCGGATAAATGAAGTTCCCAAAAATAAAAAAGTGCTTGTCTACTGTAGATCAGGGCACAGAAGCACTTCAGCAAGTACAATCCTTATAAACTCCGGATATTCGCAGGTATATAATATGGAAGGGGGCATTAATGCCTGGATAGGTGCAGGGTATCCGGTTCTAAGTTCGGAAGATCAGGAAGCTTAGAGCCTATAATGTCGGAAGCCTTGGTGGGAATATACCTGATCCTTCCTAATCCTCCCTAATCCTTCCTAATCATACCTAACCATAGCTGATCATACCTTTTCTTCATCTTTTCGAGCTTTAGGTTCTATTCTCACAGCTCCATCCGTCCCTTTTCTTTTTTAAATTCTGGATGATCCTCTTTCAGGATTTCTATTTCCTCTTTTGAGAACATTAATTCGATCATATTTGCTCTCGGATATTTTGCGTAGAGGTAGCCTCCTGCGGAAACGACAAGTCCCCCTATAAATACGAAAATCAAATCTATCATTGTATCCGGGTGTGGTTGTTGCAATTCAAATCCGAAAAATGTATCAAGGATATATTCAATAATTTCCCAGATTCCCCCGGCAGCCATTGAAATGGCAAATGAGAAAGATGCGATCATGAATGGGCTTAGTTGAACGTGGGCTTTTACTTCCTTCAAGCGGAAAATAATCGAAAAACTGATTAAAGCTATGTTAATTCCCATCAATAAGTGCAGTAATATGTCCCACCACCAGATTTCCTCAAAGAACGATTTAAAGCTCCCAAGGTAAGTCCCAAGGAAAAGGTAAACCAGTATAAGAGTGTCAATGAGGCTTGGAAAATCTGCCCTGAAATCTTTCCGTATGAGTGCTGGAGAGAACATCAGAAGTAGAGCCAGTAAAGATAATGCAAAATCCAGCACATTGCTCACAAAATACGAGGCTGTTCCTATAACGACTATAAAAACAAAATATGACAGGTATATTCCCACTCGTACCTTATCCTTTCTTCTCATAATGTAATGTCAATTTTTATAAATATAAAACTTCTATTTCGCAGCTTTTTCCCCGGTATTTCTTTGATTTTTCCTCGATAAAACTGCTCAATTTCATGTTCATAAAGTCTTCCATAATAACTATTGTATATTTATTATGTAGCTGAAAAGACTTTTATGCCCTTAAACTAAAACCAGAAATGGACTACTAAGTTGAGTACTAATCCGGGGGATAAATATGAATAAAAGCAGAAATTCTTCATCTGAAGGTACAAGCTCTATAACACCCAGAGAAAGGGGCACGGACTTTGAAGTCCCTTATGCACGGGAAAACATTAACAAATGCAGATGACCACAGTGTCCGGTCCAGGCCGACAGCAAATGTGCACAGGACAAACTTGAAAGTTCAAAAAAGCAATGGAGGACATGTCTGGAGAAAAAGTCCCGAACCCCGAGGATGTTCCGGGAGTATACTGCTCGACCGGCAAAGCCACCTGTCAGGACCTTAACCCTGACAAGCAATGCATCTGTAATACCTGTGATGTCTGGAAAGAGTACGATCTCGGAGAAAGTAGACCGTCTCAATACTTCTGCCAGAACGGCAAAGCAACCTGATTTCTTACTACTTTCTGCAGGGTGGCGGTACCTCTGTTTTTCATGTAAGGACTGCCATCTCGTCAATATTTCCTATCATCTCTTTCTGCTGTCTATTTTTTAAAGATCAAACTGTTTCCTGTTGGCTTCTAATCTCTTTATTCAGCCTTTTTGTTTAATTGGATTTACGTTCGTGAACTACCCCGCCCTGCCTGATGGCGAGGACGGAGCTTCCTTCGAGTAATTACGTCACYTGGATATYTGCAGTAATGCAATTATCCATCTGTAAYCCTGTTTGTCGAAGATTATCAGAAAACTTCTGATAGCTTGTCCAYAAAGCATTTTGTGATAAGAACCGTTTCATGATGTTGATAGCACTATTTCTATCCCTATCAATTACGTTTCCACAATCACATTTCATAGTTCTTTCCCAAAGAGGCATAKCATGTCTTTTTCTACAGACACAGCACTCTTTTGAGGTGTAAGCTTCATCAATTCTTATTACTTTTTTACCTGCAAGCTCTGCTTTGTAGGTCAAGAATTCGATAAAACGAGAAAGGTATCCTTGATTTTGAGTAGACCTGTTCTGAGAACGTTTTCTTTTTCCAGTTACTTTCTTTGTTTGAGCCATGTTTTTTACGTTAAGATCACCAACAATTATTGTATTAGATCTTGTGTTCTCAATCATGGTTTTAGAAAGCTTATGCTAAAAATCYTTAATCTGATTAGACTTTTTTGCTTCCATCTTTCTATATGTTTTGTGCAGTCTATCCCATCTATTGCTTCCTTTTTTACAATGATCTCTTCTAGATTTGATTGTATCTATCTTTGCATTCCAGTATTGATCTGAACGTGGTGTTTTAACTTCAAAGAATCTTCCTTGAGTGTTTACTGCTGTTACTATTTTTGTAATTCCTAAGTCAATAGCTTGATAAGAATCGTTATCAATATACTCTTTTAATGGATTTTCTTCATATGTTATTGATACAAAGAAATTTCCTCTACCCTTGTATGGATCATCATTGYAGATTTCAATCTGCTTGATTGCCAACAAATCAAAAGCATTTCCAATTTCGAAAGATAATTGAATTTCGTTTGCTTTATKTGAGAAACTGATTTTCCTATCTTTGATTTTGAATCCACTTTGATTATATACAAGAGTCATGAAATATTTTCCACTTCGGAACTTTGGTGGTCTTGCAGATTTGTCACCATTTTTCCAGAGTGAGAAGAATGATTTGTAATTAGCATCAAGCTTTTTCAGGACTGATTGCAGTACTTTGGAATACACTATATTGTACTGTGGAAATTTCTCTTTCAACATTGGAAGCTGATTCTGCTGTTCCACATATTTTACACTCTTCTGTTCAGTTTCCCATGCTTCTTTTCTTTCAGCTAAAGCAGAATTATAGAGGCGTCTACACTGCTCAGATAATTGCCAGAGAACATCTACCTGTTCTTCAGTTGGATTGATCTTGATCTTCTTCGTCAGATGCATATTTGCCTTGATTCTCCACATATTCTTTAAGTACGTCYAGGGTTACTTGCCCTGTCGATGCTATAAAATACGATCTTGACCAGAACATATCTTTCCATAGMATAGTCTTTACTTCAGGGAAGTTTTTACGAATCTCCCTTGAAGTTATGGTTTTAATGGTGTTGATGTACTTTGGAATATCAAGAGAAGGTTTTGCTGTGAATAATAAGYGAAAGTGGTCTTTATCACACTCAATATTCAGTACTTCAACATCGAAAGTTTCACTTATGTTATGGATTTTAGTTTTGAGAAAATCAACAAYYAGCGGATTYGTTAGAGCCTTTCTTCTATACTTCACACACTGAACGAAATGATAATGGAGTGAATATACAGAATGGCTTCTCCGATCCAGTTTATAMTGCATAGTTATCATTATGTTGATGTAACTATAAGTATAAATGATTATGCTACTGTTGTTTTRTGGAAGTTGACRGCTTTCATCCCCCACCTGTCGGGCTACGCCCTCCGAGGAAGGGGACTTCCCGCCCTAAAGTTAAAACTTAACTCCTTTAAGCTTTAACCTGACCTCCCAAAACTAAATTTCCCAGGCCTTAATCCTCTCAAAAACATAGCTGTTAAGGGTGAACAGCTTATCACTTTTGGCGTTTTGCTTCATTTAATGTAAAGCTCCTTTAGAAAGCCCAATTTTTCTAATAACAATAAGGAATACTCAGGATCTTTTTCCTTATTTCATGGGAATTAATCCTCTAACCCCAAAATTCAGGGCTAATAATATTTTTTGAAACCGCCTTTGAAAAACAAACTTTGAAAATCCCAAACAAACTTAAAAATAGGTAAGGAATTAGATGGTAGGACCAGTTATCCCTACCATCTAACTGCAATTTATTCAATTTTATCTTCTTCTATACAGGAACACTCCAAGCAGCCCGATAATACAATAAATCATTTCAAAACCAGGCATACTTATTCTTTTCTTCTGTTCAATTTCTGATGCGGTATTGTTCTGTTTATCTTCCTGTGTTTCAGGTTTAGGCGTTATCACATCTTCTGCTGGGTTTACTTCATTTTCTGTTTCGTTTGCTGTTGTTTCACCTGTTATTGCAAAGGATGAGTAACCTGAGACGCTGGAAGTGAAATACAGGTATTTGTCATCTTCCGCTAGCAAGGTGGTTGGAAGCTGAGTCCATTTTTTCTCGCTGTACCTGTTCAGGCCAATGGAAGACTGGTCTATCTTTTTATCCTGTATCCAGGATTTTACAACCCTGAAACATATTACCGGGTTTTCGATGTTCTTCGAAGTTGCATAGCCGCTATTTCCGACCCACACATTAAAGGATTTATATACTTCTCCTTCGGGCAATTCGGAGACAAGTGCGGACTTATTCTTTAACTGCTCGACAATTGTTGTGGTCTTGCCCGCAGTCTTCTTTGCATCAAAGCCCACAGACACTACGCAGGTTGCGTTCTTCGTAAAGTCAAACTGTATAGCTTTTCCGTTTGTGATGAAGGCCTGGGAAAGTTCCTTTACTTCAACATTTCTTGCAGGCTCAGGAGATCCGCCACCGCCACCGCTGCTTCCGCCGCTGCTCTTCTCATCCACAATTATCTGAGCAGTTTTTGTATTCATGCCGTTTGAGTTGATTGCGGTCAGTTTAACGGTATAAATTCCTGAAGAAGCATACTCATAAACAAAACTTGATTCGTTTGAATCCTCTAATCCGTCATTGTTAACGTCCCAGCTCCTCGATGTTGCGTTTTGCGAAAGGTCAGTAAAGAGGACAGAAAGGGGAGCATAGCCACCTGTTGCACTCATACTGAAGTCTGCTACAGGAAACACCTTACTTTCATTTCCTCCCTGCTCTTCCAGTACAGTTATAACAGCAGTTTTTGAATTCGTGCCGTTTGCATTGCTTACTGTCAGGTTAACGGTATAGTTTCCTGCTGAGGAATAAGTATGTGCTGGATTAGGACTTATTGATGTATGCCCATCTCCAAAGTCCCAATTCCATGAAGTTGGAGACCCGGTACTGGTGTCACTAAACTGGACAGTTAATGGAATATTTCCGGATGTTATATTTGAATAGAAATTAGCAGATGGTGGCCGCGGCAATACTGTTATATAATTTACTTTTTGAATATTATTTGATCCTCTGTCATTCGTCACATTCAACTTAACAGAATAGTTTCCTGCTGCAGAGTAAGTGTGCGTTGGGTTCTGGCTTATTGATATATGTCCGTCCCCAAAATCCCATGACCATGATGTTGGAAGTCCAGTTGATGTATCTGTGAACGCTACATTCAGTGGCGGGAATCCAGCTGTGAAATCACTGGTGAAATTAGCAACCGGAGCTGCCGGCAGAATAACCGTAATTGTTTTGGTCATTGATTGACTGGAAACGTCATTTGTTACAGTTAGATTAGCCGTATAAGTTCCTGGTGTTGTATATGTATGAATAACATTTGCAGTACTACTGGCAGGCGAACCGTCACCGAAATCAAGCAGTTCCGTGGTCTGGTTGACGCTGTAATCTATAAACGTCACACTTCCCCCGACCAATAAATTAGTTGTAGAAACTGTATAATTTGCAGTCACATTAGAAAACCTGGAGGGTCGCACCCAGGACGAATTACCCAGATCTCCCATGTGATAAAATACTCCACCATTCTGGCTGGTATAGTTTAGAATTGAATCCAGTCTGGATGTTGAAGTTTGATATGGTCCAGTAACAACTGGAGTAATTGTATGCCCGTATAACACCAGGACGTTGCCTGTTCTTATTGCATAATCAATTCCATATTCTATAGATTGTAAGCTAATATTCCTCTGGTCGTCTATTTCAACACCATACAGGAGCCGAGAATTGTCCCAATCATAATAAGCCAGCGGTGTCTCATTTACATTATTATTTATGATCGAGGGGACCCCTGTTCTAAGAGTCCTGAAATATGGAGCTAGTATTGCATCAGTCGTTGGATTTCTGGCCGAATAGGGATATGCTAAGGTATAAGATGGATAACCATAACGGGTGATTTCTACGATGTTCGGGAATATTTCCTGATCCAGCCACGCTGCAGAAGTATTATTGTTTAAGAATTGAACCGAATTTACGTGATTGTACCCATGCCCGGCTATTTCCCATCCAGCCGAATGCAGCTCATTTAATTCATTTATTACAGTCTGTGGTCTGTGGCTTACTTTATTTATATTCATAGTGCACGTAGCGTCATACTGCTGGAATATTGACAGATATTGATAACATGTATGGATATTTCCGGCATCGTCCCATGATAGAGCAATGCCTCCTGGTTTATTTGAATCCCTTATGCTGTGGATATCATTTACATATAAATCTAATATTTCAGATGAACCTAACGTTCTGTCATACACATAAAAAGCATATATTTCCCCATTTAGTCCGTATGTGGTATCAGGCGATGACCCTATCGTCCAGCTATCCGTGTTATAGCTGGAACTTAAAGTAGTTGCCGTATAATCTACACCTTTTCCGTTGGCAATTCCATTGATGTACAATTGAGCATGAGAACCATCATATGTCACAATAGCCTCATAATCTTCATCAGGCTCTATCTGACTCTCACTATAGCCGGAAATAGCATGACCATCTACATAAATTTCATAAACCAGTATTGAATTCGTATGATCAATACTGATACTGCATGTGTTATTGCCTTTAGAAACTAAATATGTGCAATTAGTCGGATTAGTTGTATTGTCGTAATTATAACGGAAAAACACCCCAAATGTTATATATGGATCAGTGAATGCCAGTTGTTCATTGTCAGGTATTGTTACTCTGTTTTGTCCGTTAAAATGCCTTGCAATTTTTCCGGTTGGCAAAATAAAAGTTGTACTGCCATCATTTATACCATCATTTCCATGTCCAGAATTATCAACTATAGTATTTCCATTGTCTTCACACCAGTTATAGTACACAAGTTGATCCGTATCTGCATATGCAGTGCCAACCAGACTAATTATAACCATGAGAAATAATCCATATTTTACGTATGGTTTTAAATTGTGAAATTTCATCGTGATCAGACCCCTTTAAAAGACAATATTAAACGTTTTTCTCTTATGCAGCGATTCAAAAGCCTCCCTTTTCCAATTCTAATGCAAAAGCTTCTTTTTTGATAAATAGAGTGAGAATTTTCCTTTTTAGTATGCTGCAACTTCATTATACCCCCAGAATATGTCCCCGGCATAACTTCGTGTTTGGACTGTGATATGTTCAAAAATACTCATTTAATTAGAGATTAAACCAAATAACATACACGCAGCCTTCTTTTGAGTGGAAATTTAATTGGAAAACAATACTAAGATTGTTATACAGACGATACTACAACATTATAATATTTATACCTAAGTCCGCTATGTTTGAAAAGTATTCATGAATGATTAATCAATAAAAAAATGGCATAATCTCGGAGTGTAAGCAGTCGTACTTCAGTCATTTGATAATGTATAATCACTGTCGTCGAAAGGTTAGACCGGAATTGCGATCACCAGTTCCAAAAAGGCCAGGCACTGATAAGGATAATGGAAATTAAAAGGCGCTTCTGTTATTGATGCAGGATGCTGGACAGAGCGACAGTATATGGATGTCTCGAGGACTATAGGGCCGGACTGCCAGTTCACGGGTATCGACTTATCTTCATATCGATTTTTCATATCGATTTGAGCTTGAACTGAAGAAGTTTAGCGGAGATTCCATCGGCAATGTCCTTTTTCTTTTGGGACAGACTAAAGACCCCGGTGCCCTGCCAGGTAATTCAATCAACCATACCTTTTTGCCTGATTTCTTAAGAATTAACCTTCAAAACCCCAAACTCAGGACTAATGAAATCAACTTTTTTGTTTCTCTGGTAAAACTGCAAGCTAATTTTCAGCCTATATATAATGCTAAATATAATTAAGAAATAATTTAATCTAAGCACCTGAAATACCATAAACCAGGACTAAGTGAATCAGCAGGTAACAAATCAGCAGGTTGATGAAAGATCATGATAAAATCAGGCGGTTCTTTTTTCTATAAGGGAAAACGCTGTACAATCGGCGCTGTTATCTTACTCAAAGGATTGCCTTACATGGTCACGGTTTCTCATATATTTCGTAGTGGAAAAGGAGATCATTTAACAGTTGACGGAATGGAACTCGCTGTTTCGAGCATTTTGAAAGATTTTGATTTAGCCCTGATAGAGCTTCCCCCTGCCTGCATGTTTGAAATTACCGTGCTTGATAAGGCAGCTGAACTGGAACAGGCTGTGCTTGTCAATGATATTCATACTATCAGATGCAGGGTGGTTAATGCCGGGGCTTCACTACTTTTTCTCGGTTTCCAGTGCTATAATATGCCGGAGCCCGGAGATAGCGGTTCTCCTATAATGCAGGCAGGGAAAGTAATAGGGCTTATGTCCTCGGTGACGCTGGATACCTGCATGGGAATTGCAATTTCATCTGATATTATCCGCAGCCTGAAGGATAACGACAATGAAATAAAAGATAAAAGAAATAAGGCTCTTTTAAAGAAATGAAATTCCTTTAAAGGAACAAAGTTCTTTAAAGAAAATAAAATCTCTTTTAAAATTCCCCGATAATCTGTAGCACAATTTTCCTCACCTTCTTAATCCTATCAAAGTTTATGCATACAATCTGCTGCCATGTTCCGAGTGTCAGGCTTTTTTCAACAAAAGGGATTGTAAGGCTCGGGCCAATAAGTAGTGCCCTTAAATGGGAACCCCCGTTGAAATCGCCCCATGTCTGATGATGATGATAGTCCATATTCAGAGGAATCAGCTTATCAAACGTTTCTGAAACATCTTTTGAGAGGTTTGGCTCAAATTCCATTGTGGTTATTGCTCCTGTTGACCCGATGCAAAAAACCGTAACTGTTCCATCTCTTATTTTTGAATTTTTGACTTCCTCTGAGATTGTTTCAGTGATATCAACAATTCCGCAATCTTCTTTTCCAGTGACTGAAATTTCTCTTGTTTCTACAGGCATGAAACGATATTATGAGGCTAGATTAATATATTCTTGCAAGTCCTAAAAAGTAATATAAATAGATTAACAGAATAGATTAACAGTCTCCGTAATTTCATAATTTTATTTAGAAACTATTCCGTAATCGAGGAAAATTGAGGAAAAAATAGATACAATTCTAGAAACGGAATCCTGAAGTTTCTTTGGATTGAGTTTTTACTGGTTTTCAATTAAGATGACCACTTACTTTACTGAAAAAGTCCAGATTTGTTATTAAAACTAGTTAAAAATTTCTATATTGAAAACTAGTTAAAAATTTATATATTGAAAACTAGTTAAAAATTTCTATATTGAAAACTAGTTAAAAATTTCTATATTGAAAACTAGTTAAAAATTTCTATATTGAAAACTAGTTAAAAATTTCTATATTGATAAATTACATAATATCTTCTCGCCTTATTTATGCAGTGAGTTTTGGTTGCTGGCTTTTTACAAAATAGTTTTTTTTGGTTGAATTTATAGCAGTACCGAAGTAAGAATATTAATATACAATAAATTTTATTTATAGTAAGAAATTAAAGATCCCAACAGATTATAAAACGTCTTTTTAAATCTTACCTGTAACATTCTTACTCTAAAATTATTTAATAGTCAGGCAAAAAAATATTAACTGAATGAAAAACTGAAAGGTTAATTCCAATATTATTAGAGATGCGTACTGGGAACATATTTTTGCCATTTCTACTAAAACAAAAGAAGACTTGCCATAATAGGTCAATTTGCAGTCGTTTCCATCCATGAAAAGAGTTACCCCGGAATCTCATAGGGACCTATCAAATTCGGAGAAGCTTCTTGAGGTTCCGGGCTTTAACACATCTAATTTGATGAATATTTTTAACGAGAACGCTCTATAAAGAAGAATCTTCGCAGGAAAGTTAAAAACCCGTATCTTGAAAGCATGAGATCGAAAAACAATAAGATCGAAAAACAATACCATTCTTCACGGCAGTATTTATGCACGTGGATATCCAAGAAGCTGAACAAATGAGCATTATTTGTACCATAGCCAACATTACTATAATGATGGTTTCCAAGTCTATAAGTGAAGTACAGCCAACATTACTATAATTGATGGCCCCAAGGCTATAAGTGAAGTTCCGGCCCAAGCAAAGACAGCTTTTTAAATTAAAGTGACGGATATTTGATGAAAAATATAGTACAAAATTATGAAGGACCCGATCCTATTGAGTCCGATACTGCGCCTGAAGAGGAAATGTATATCTTGAGGTTATATGTAGCTGGCCAGACCAAGAAGAGTTTGACAGCCTTCGCCAATTTAAAGAAGATCTGTGAGGAGCACCTGTGCGACAAGTACAGAATTGAAGTCATAGACCTCCTGGAAAACCCACAGTTAGCTAAAGGAGATCAGATCTTAGCTATTCCAACGCTGGTTAGAAAGCTCCCTCAACCTATAAAGAAAATCATAGGGGATCTCTCGAATACTGAGCGCGTCCTTGTAGGCCTGGATCTGCGCCCTGCGGAGAGATCTCATGTCCAATAACGAAGAGATCGCTATATCGGATATCAAGGATTCCACAGCAGCCTTTGAGGAAGCCCCGTACAGAACCGGAGATGTCAAATATGTCTTACGCCTCTATGTTGTGGGGATGGGACCCAAATCGGTGCAGGCAATAGATAATATCAAGCGCATATGTGAAGAGTATCTGTCCGGCAGGCATCAGTTAAAGGTTATCGATATATATCAAAATCCGGTTTTCGCCATAGATGGCCAGATAGTGGCAGCTCCAACTCTCATAAAAGAGCTTCCGCCACCTTTAAGGAAGCTAATAGGCAGCATGGCGGACACCGAAAGGGTCCTGGTTGGGATGGATCTGAAATCCAAAACTAATAAAGAATATAAAGAATATGGAAAATAATCAACGTTTGGGAGTCGATTTTTGGGGAAGGGCGTTGTAAACATGAGTTCGAAATTGGCAAAAAACCAGGAGTCCAGATCGTATCAAGCACTGTTAGATGAGAATCGTGGCTTGCGGGACGAGATCGAAAGCCTGAGGACACGTCTGGGGGAGGCTGAAGAACTCAAGAGAGCCATAAGTGAAGGGGATCTGGATGCCCTGGTGATACCTGGATCCAAAGGGCAAATGATCTTTACCGTAGATAGTGCCGACCACGCATACCGTGTTCTGGTGGAAACTATGAATGAAGGCACTGCTACCCTCGCCTGTGATGGCACCATCCTTTACTGTAACCGTCATTTTGCAGAACTTCTGAGAATGCCTTTACCGACCATTGTAGGCACATCTGTCTATCGATACATAGCGCCTGAGAACGCTGTAATCTTTAAATCATTTCTTGAGCACGAGAAAGGCAAAGGAGAGATCAATCTCCTGACTGGCGGTGGTATATCTTTGCCCGTGTACCTTTCCAGTAGCTCATTACAGACCGAGGGACTTCCGAACGCCTGGTGCATAGTGGTCACAGACCTGACAGAACAGAAGAAGAATGAAGAGATCCTCGCAAAAGCCGAACTTGCACGTAAAAAGGAAATTCATCACAGAATCAAAAATAACCTGCAAGTAATATCCTCCCTTCTGGATCTTGAGGCTGAAAAGTTAAGCAACAGGGAATCTATTGAGAAGTGGGAAGTTCTTGAAGCTTTCAAGGAAAGCCAGGATAGAGTAATGTCTATTGCCCTTATCCACGAGGAACTGCATGAAGGCGGAGAAATCGACAAACTGAAATTCTCGGCATATCTTGAGAAACTTGTTGAGAACCTTCTTCAAACATACAGTCTTGGAAATGCTGATGTCAGCTTAAATCTGGATCTTGAGGAAAACGTTTTCTTTGATATGGATATTGCGGTTCCGTTAGGGATGATTGTTAACGAACTTGTTTCCAATTCCTTCAAGTATGCATTTCCAAATAGGGAAAAAGGAGAAATCCAAATTAAGCTACTTAGAGAAGAAAAAACCAGAAATGGGCCGAGAAATAATGAAGAAGAATTTACCGAAACATGTATCGGATACACACTGATCGTATCAGATGATGGAATTGGTATTCCCGAAAGAGTCGACCCGGAAAATTCGGATACACTTGGCCTGCAGCTTGTAAATATTCTGGTAGATCAGTTAGATAGTGAGATTCATTTAAAAAGGGATAGAGGTACCGAATTTGAAATAAGTATAAAATGTGGAGCAAACGGGCTGTAAAGTAGCGGGCTGTAAAGTCGTCGGTTGATCAAATTTAATTATGAATACTGGTTTTTTTTAAAAATTAAATAGACTATGACCGTATCATTCATACCGCTTATCCTATTATTTCAGGACGGTCTCACTAATTATGCATTGATTCAACCAGTCGGATGTTCAAGAGTGAACATAATTTATGCCCTGACCAACAAATGAACTCATTTCTCTGGTTAAGTTGTGTACTGAAATCTATACCGTATATTAATGATAACAATTTGATTACACATTAACAACCTAAATTCACTGCACACTAAGGGTCATGTTAGTGGATTATATAGAAACATGTTCTTTCGCCGGCATTTGTGATCGTCTCAACCAGAGATGGTAATTATATTCTTCCTTCCTGCAGGGAAATATCAGATTCTCATGTCAATGATTGTGACATTCAATCTCTTTTCCATCCTTAACTTCTTATGTCTGCGCAAAGCCTTCTTATATGTGATTTCCATATGAAAAATAATGTTTTATGGATTTCCATAAAGGATCATTGAAAATATTTTTTAAAATTTTTTCTTTTTTTTGAAGTGATCATTGACTTATTTTATAGAAATCTATTTCTGGTAGACATTGAAATTAGTAAAGTAAATATAGGAATAAATCCAAAACTTGCTAATTAAATTAATTCAGTTAGTAAATTACACTAAACTGTTTGTCCGGATCCAGCATGTGTATATTACTTCACAGCCGGAAGAAAAGCCGTTATGGAATATTAATATAGGTAATTTCTGGACATTTATGAGAAATTATATTTATGAATTATATTTATGATGGAATAGACCAGATAGTTAAATCGGGACTCAGGGAGGGAATTGTATAACCAGAAAAACAGATGAGGTAGTGTGTCAGAATCCGGAGTGCGAATATTATCTCCGGATGGAAGGAAGAGCAGTAATAAAACGTGGAAAGTACAAGACCGGACATCAGAGATACTACTGCAAGCATTGCGGGAAATTTTTTATGGAGACGATAGGTACGGCTGTTTATCGTAAACATCTGCCCGGAACTGAAATAAAGCTGATATATCGGCTTTTTCTCGAAAAAAACGGGATACGGAGCATTGAAAGGATAACAGGGCACCACAGGGATACGGTAAGCAACCTGCTAAAAGGAACTATAAAAAATGAAAAAACCGAAGAATATCTGGTCAAACAGATCGGGCTGACAGCTGATGAATGTGAGAAGTTATGGGCACTTTTAGAAATAAAAAGAAATTCTTCCCGAAAGTCACCTCAAAAAAGAATAGACGAATAATCTTAGAATAATCTTTATGCATAAAAACGCCGCAACGTACAACCGAAGTACATGTTCTTAACCGAAACTACATATTCTCACAAAATCGAAAATATGTTGTCACAGAATTAAAAATATATTCTCTCAGAAGTGTCATCAATAAAATATCACTGTAAACCGTGTTAAACCGTTATTGATAAAACTTCATTAATATGTAGTATACGAGTAGGTATTCTATATACTGACATTGGTTTGGTTTGAAGCTTCAGCACTGTTCAAAAGTCTATTATTTGTCTGTTGTTTGAGATTTAAAGTCACATCTTAAAAGGTATTATTTGCATTATTCAATTCAGTTATGAATCTTTTTACATTCTTTCTTTTTTGAGCTTTTCATGTGAAACACAAAGATTTGTCAAAGTAAGAAGTATTTTATACAGGGACATGCTTCATTTATTGAACTTACGCACTTTGTAAAATTGTCCTATGTCTGAGATATGATTACAAGGACCATTTGCAGAGAGTAAAATTGCTTTGCACTGCTGGTTTCTCAGCTCAACCGTATTCTTCCTGTGATAAGGCAAGCATTGCAAGGGGATCTTGAGTGCGTTGGTTATATAGGCTGTATTCCTGAATGAAGTCCAGAAATCATGAGATTATGGAATTTAGCCATGGTGGAAATGCAAAATAAAACAGACTGGAATAAATAGTTTTTGAATGTAACACACAAAGAAGGAGTCAGAAATATGAGTAAAAGTACATTATTGAGGGCAGCGTCCCTATTTTTAGGGATACTGCTTTGCCTGGGATCGGTACCGGCTGCATTTGCTCAAACAGGGGATGTTGGAGAATCAGTAGCAGAACCAGCTTATACCTCGGTTTCGAATAAAACCATAATACACGATATAAATCCAAGTTACTATGACCTGTACCTGCAACAGGGAGAGAGCAGCAGTTTCGATGTAAGCTTTAGAAACAATGGTAAGAAAGCGCTTTATGTGGAACCGAAACTTGTAGCCGTGCCTGAGAGTTATTATAATTTTGACGAAAGCTGGATAACCATATCCCCAGCGAACGTAACGGTAGATTCAGGCGCAGAACAGGAATTTACCATTGAAGTTAGTATTCCTGAAGATGCGGATGAAGAGAACTATCAAACTTATATTGCCTTTGCAGACGATATAATATTAGATCCAGAAGAATACTACCCTCAGTATGTCAATGTAATGTACCTTTCTGTAATGGTCCCGATTTATCAGAAAATTGAGCTTCAGACATATTACATCTATGATACCGTTGAGGCTGGAAAGGAATATGAGTACACGACGAAAATCAAAAACGTGGCAGCCAGAAATATTACCATCGATCCGGAAGTAAACGGATATGATTATTCATTTGGTGAATCCGGTATTGACGACGATGCAATCGAAATCTCTGCACCTTCAGTCTTAGCACCAGGTGAAATCGCTGACATGGTGATCCGGGTCTCTGTTCCGGAAAGTGCTGCAGGATCTTACAATGGGTACATCAAAATGAATGTTGACGGGAAAGAAAATTATGGATATGACCCGCAAATAGACCTGAACTTCATAATTAGACAGCAGCCTTCAGTTCCTTATGCAAAAACCTTCAAAACCAGGACTGCAGACCCGATAACAATTGAGATTTCTACTTATGCATACGGCTCGGATTCGTGGCTGCGTTACCCACCGAAAAATGAGGATCCATCGTTTGAATTGAACCTGAAATACGACTCCAGCCCTGTTGATATGAGCCTTGTAAAAATAACGCAAAGAGGCAGTGTAAATGTCGGATGGAGTAATTTCCCTGTATGGTCAAATAATGACGCGATCTATCAAGATAACGACAGGTATTATACTGAATCGTATACGATACCAGGAGCAATCGGAGATTGGGAACTTACGATTCTCCCGAAAAATACGGAAAATTTTGAATATTCAATAACTGTTGGGGATTCGGAATAAAAGCAGGAATTATGGCTAAAGCAGGAAGGTTATGGAATAAACAGTAGGGTCCGACCTCTTTCATACGGATTCTGCCCTTACTCCATAATTTTTTTTGTTTTTCTTCCTTTTATTGTATGATTCGGTTCTCTATTGGAAAAGATGTTTTTGTGAGAATCGAAAGAGAAGAATCAGGACAGAACTGTATCTATAACTTTCCTGCTTGCAGTTCTGTAATATAGGGATCATAAGCAGCTGTTGAGCGGCCTGAAACGAGTGCACTATAATAGTCTGCAGCAATTGAAGCCTGCTGTTCGCGGTTATAGTTACACAGATAAGGTTTTGCACCGGGAATGTACCTGTATCCTTCTGTTGCTCGTGCATAAAATGCTTCGACCATGTACCTTGAGCCGACATATTCCATCTGTGCTACATGGGCTAATTCGTGAATAAGCCATTTCATGCTCGAATTGCCTGCCTCAGTGTTAATCTTTTTATTAAAATTGATTGTATGAAAGGTGGTGATACCCATACCCCAGCAATTATTAACCTTTGCCCCGATCCAGGCAATTAGCGAATGTTCGTCAATACGCACCTGCTGGTAATTGATGCTGTTCCCAAATACTTTTCGAGCTTCCTGTTCCTCTAAAGGAGTCAGACTCCGGCTATTGGGTTTCATGTTCTTCCATAAAATGTCCATAACCTCAGGAAAAATGCAGATATCAAGAATTTTTGCTATTATTCTGCCTATCCAGATAATAAGGAATAGCAGGCTCCCCCATACCCATTTACAAAAACGTTTCACTTCCAGCCGACCATCCCGAGTCGTTGAAGCTTTCAAATCATCCCGCCAATATTCGTTCGTCTTATGGAGCTATGCTTCATAGAATTACGCTTCATAGAATTACGCTTCATAGAATTATAGTTTTAGTCCCTCAAGATTCGTCAGCATTCTAGATATTGTGGAACTCTCACTGTCCTTATCAGGATGGACGATAAATTTGGTGAAAACAGGACAGATGAGCAGACAGGAAGGTAATGAGAAATTCAGAGAAAAAGGACGGAAAAATCAGTTTAAGAGGCCAGGAGAGAGAAAAGTGAACGGTCAGGAAGAAAAGATAAGGAAAATAAGTCAGGAAGAAAAAATAAGGAAAATAAGTCAGGAATGAAAAATCAGGAAAAAAGATTAGGAAGAAAAGTATAGCAGAGATAGAGTAAGAAAAAGCCCGAAAGCGCTATGTTCCCACTGTAGCCCCCGATACAGTTGTTCCAGAGATACGCTCCCCCAAGCGTATTGGTCAGGAACAGGATCAATGGCTTTCGGGCAATTCTTTTATTTACTTATTCATACCCGTTACTTACTCGTTCTATCTGTTCACTCCAAGTTACAAATATATAATTGACTCTTAATTATTTTAAATTAATTATACCAAAAATTGCCCGCTAGCGAAATATATTTCCACTCAAAATATTTCAAAACCAGAAATTATGTTTTTCTCAGATGAAAGACCGGTTGCATGCGAGAATTACAAGCGATAACAGTTTTTTTTAGTCAGCTCTCTTCTCCGATAAATGAATAAAAATTCAGAGAAAGTAAAATTAAAGCAGGTATTTAGATAAAAGATTCCATGGCTGCAACAGAAGAAGGAAAATAGATAAAATTTGCATTCAAAAAGTTATCTTAAAAAAATGCTTCAAAAAAACATATGAGGCATGCAGTTGTATACTTAGTGTAAGGGGAAATTAAATCAGCCGATACCGGATAAATCTTGACAGACACAGAATATAATTCTACAGAGGGTATAATAGAGGGTATAATCCATAGAGGTATCGTCCATAGAGGTATCGTCCATAGAGGTATCGTCCATAGAGGTATAATTCCGTACTATATCTGAATTTCTACAGTTATCCCAAAAATTTATTGCAAAATCGTAGAATATTGCTGAAGGGGTTTAGCATGATATTCGAGCGCATTAAGTCTGAAGGGCTGGCTCATCTTTCTTATTTCATCGGTTCTGGAGATGAAGCCGTTGTTATCGATCCTCGAAGGGATTGTAAGATCTATTTTGATCTTGCCAGAAGAGAGGGAATGAAAATAAAACATATCTTTGAAACGCACAGAAACGAAGATTATGTAATTGGCTCTCTTGAACTGGAAAGTCTCACAGGTGCTGAGATCTACCACGGCCAGGGAGTGGATTTCAAATACGGAAATCCTCTTTATGAAGGGAAGGAGTTCGGTTTTGGTTCTATGAAGCTGACTGCTCTACAGACTCCAGGGCATACCGACGAAAGCATGTCCTATACGATCTCAGATCCCGATACAGGTAAAGAGCCTTTAATGGTTTTCACAGGAGATGCCCTGTTCATAGGCGATGTTGGAAGAACTGATCTCTATGGACCGGAAGAAGCTCCAAGGCTGGCAGCAAACCTGTACGACAGCATTTTTAACAAAATTCTCCCACTGGGAGATGGGGTAATACTCTGCCCTGCACATGGTGCGGGTTCGCTTTGCGGAGGAGCTATCTCCAAAAGGGAATACAGTACTCTGGGACTGGAAAGTATCCAGAATCCTGCTCTCCAGAAAATTGAAAAAGAAGAGTTTATAAAGTTCAAGCTTGAAGAGAAGCTCGAATATCCGCCTTACTTTGAGAAAATGGAGGAGTATAACCTGCAGGGCCCTCCTCTACTAAAGGGACTTCCAGTGCCTGAACTGCTTTCTCCAAAAGAGTTCAAAGCAGAGATGGATAAAGGAGCTATGGTTGTAGATACACGCATGTCCCATTCTTTTGGAGGAGCACACATACAGGGTTCATACGGCATCTGGCTGAGAGGACTGCCTTTTTTTGCCGGCTGGATACTGCCCTATGATAAGCCCATAATTCTGGTACTCGAAGAAAAGGAGCAACTGGAAGCTGCTATCAGGTATCTGTTCAGAATTGGTTATGACAATATAGCAGGTTTCCTGAATGGCGGAATTGCGGCCTGGTACATGAAAGCCTTACCTGTAGACAGCTTAAACCTTATATCTGTCCAGGATCTGAAAGATAAAATCAAAAGGAACGAGGAAATGATATTGCTGGACGTTAGAGGGAATGAAGAATGGGACGAAGGGCATATCGAAGGAGCAAAACATATATATGTTGGACATCTGGAAGAGAATCTGGGTAAAGTTCCGAGGGACTCCCCGATAGTTGTATACTGTGACTCATCCCGGCGTTCCAGTATAGCGGCTTCGATTCTGAAAAAAAACGGCTATAGTGATGTGTATAATGTCCTTGGGAGCATGACTGCATGGAAGAATGCCGGATATGAAGTAGTAAAGTAAGACAGTGTTTTAACCCCTATTTTTATTTTAGGACTTACGCACTTGAGCGATAAAATCAAGTACAACAGACGTTGAAGCTAAATCCATATTTTACACAGTTGAAGGTTTAATGCTATTGATTTCCAGTTCAACCGCGTAAGTCCTATATTTTTAATTTCCTGCGGTTAAATGAGGACTGTTTATCCTGTTCCAGGGAAATTTGAATAGGGCATCCATTTTAGCCCTCTGCAGTTCCGCGCGCTGCTTGATCCCGCCTGTATGTTGTATAAAAAAGTATCAGGTATGCCCCCAAGATTTTAGTCAGGGATTTTAATCCGTGATTTTTATCTGGAATATTAACAATGTAGGCTGACTGTGACATGATTTTTAATTTTTCGATTTGGAAATTACCCAGCCAGGTCTTAATGATCACCGGAATATAGATTCCCGGTTAATTATATAAAGAGAATCTCACAATTTACGTAATTTACATAGATCAAAAGGGAAGTCTCTATTCTTTGCTTTTAGCTATTTCAGACCTGGAGTTTAGAAATCTTTATATCTCCTTTCTATTTTTTATTAACCATGATATTACACGTTCCCCACATTCTTCTTCCAGAGGCTAACTGGAAAGAATGGGCAGTAATTGCCTGTGACCAGCATACTCAGGACAGAGAGTACTGGAAAAGGGTAGAAGAATTTGTTGGAGACACTCCTTCTGCTCTTAATTTTATTTACCCTGAAATATATCTTCCTTTAGATGAAAATAGAGTAAATAATATCCATAAAGCAATGCGCAATTACAAAACCAACCTTGTTGACCATGGCCCCTGTTTCATTCTTGTAAAACGTGCTGTTTCAGGGAATGAAAGGATAGGCCTGGTCGTTGCAGTTGATCTGGAAGCGTATGAGTATGATGGATCTGAATCCTTCATCCGGCCAACTGAAAAAACAATCAAAGAAAGGCTTCCTGCAAGGGTAAAAATAAGAGAAAACGCAGAGCTGGAGCTTACCCATGTTCTTGTTTTATATGACGACCCGGACTTTTCTGTTATTCCCCTGAACACGGATAGTCCTGTTTATGAAGGGAATCCTGTTTATGATTTTGACCTGATGGAAGACGGCGGTCATATAAGAGGTTTTAAAATCAGCGATGAAAAGACAATTAAGGAGATTTCAGAAAGGATTCAGGCCCTTGGAACTCTCCTTGTTGGGGATGGAAACCACAGTCTTGCCGCAGCAAAGAGTTTCTGGGAGAAAATCAAAGGGACGGTCCCTGACAACCATCCAGCCAGATACGCACTTGTAGAGCTTGTAAACATTCATGACCCTGGGCTTACCTTTGAGCCAATTCACAGGCTTGTAAGAGGGGTTGACCCTGAGGAATTGCTTAAAAGATTCAATGCAAGAATTATAGAATCTCCATACGGCAATTCGGCTGTTGATTATTCAGTTACTGGTAATTCAATTACCAGTAGTTCGGTTATCGACAATCCAGTTTCCGACAATACACTTTTTGATAATCCAGTTGCTGACAATCCCACAGCAGATAATATGGTTCCCGGGCACTCAATTGGATTTGTTACAAAAGACAGGCGGGGCTTCCTGATATTTGATAACCCTGCTCATGATCTTGAGGTTGAGACCCTTGACGAGGTTATTGACAATTATTCGGTTGAATACGAACATGACCCTGAAGTAGTAGAGAAACTCGGAAAAGAGCCTGAAAGTATCGGTTTCTTCCTTCCTTCTTTAAAAAGGAGCGAATTCTTTGCTCTTATAAAAAAGAAGGGAATTCTCCCAAGAAAATCCTTTTCCCTTGGAAAAGAAAACGAAAAGAGATACTATATTGAAGCTAGAAGAATTATGCAGTAATTCTTCCAATCACCTTTTTAGTTATTTCCTTTAGTAATCTTTTGGAGCCCCTTATTAATTATTTAATCTATTCCGGCAATCCAGAGCTGAAACCTTTCACTTTTCTACACCCTGCGCTGCAAGAACCGGGGACTATCTGTCGGGTTAAAAATAACAGCCAGAAAAACAATCCTCAACTAAGAGATAACCTGGTGAAGAAGTCCCCTGACCTGAGCTAATACTTTCTTCAATCCCATAAGCCGCATTTAAATGCACAGATAATAATATACTGCTTCCCGGCCTTTCTGGCATCCCTTCAAAGAAGGAAAAAGAATCAAAATGTTGATTTCTTTTTCGCCCCTTATCGGGTTCTTATCGCTTTACTCTTTAAACCTCTTTTCCTCCCATATTTCCCCTTTTAAATCTTTTTTCACTTCGTTCTCCTTTTTTTTCGTTCATTTTGGGAAAAACCGCTCTCCTTTGTCAAACATGACAAAACCGGCTTAACATAGCGAATAAGGCTGCACTGATAAGAAATATTTGTAATTTAGTCCTTCTGAGAGCAAGGCTCACTCCTATACCTCATAAATTAGTCCTCCTGAGCGAAGCAAAGCGTAGCGAAAAGGACCTCGTGCTGTTGTACTTGCAGTGCAACTCCCAGGAAATCTCTGATTTCCTGTGATCCCGAAGCGAAATTCGGGAAGTAAAATCTGTGATTTTATAAATTAGTCTGCTTGAGCGAGCGAAGCGAGTGAAACAGACCTCGTGCTCCCGAAGCGAAACTCGGGAGGCGAAACTCGGGAGGCGGAACTCGGGAGGCGGAACTCGGGATGTAAACCATATAACGGAGATAACCTGTTTTATTCAGTAATTCTATGAATTGATCAGGAATCAATATCATCCGGTTGAATGAAATTGTAGTCAGTTATGGTATCTCTTTACCTCTGAATTCGCTGACAGGTAAAATCCGGCAGATAAAAATCTTTCAGGCACTGAGTAAGAGATACTGCATTTAATTTGAATAGTTTTAATCAAAATTTTTTGATTTTAAAATGCCTATTAATTTAGCCTATACGGTTGAGTTCCTGAAAATAAATATTAAAGATAAAATAGGCTCTTCAAGAAAATTAATTTTGCATTAAAAGTCGGAAAATAAGCTTTTTCCATATCAAAGAAATAAATAGCGCTTTCCGGTTATTTAGGCTTTCTAAAATGGTTCTATGCAGTTTACCTGTCATGAAGGCAGTTTATATAATGAAAATTTCCCTGGATGTACAGCCTTTAATCAAATTAAGTGCCAATTTTTTTGATGCCTCGGGTTTTGCAGTTCAGTACCGGAAATTTCAAAAACTACAATACAATAATTACTGATAGTATATTTGTCCGGGCATCTTCCAGGCAAATGTAAAATTAAGAAGGGGAAGAAAGATGGCCAGCTATAAACATCCGTGTAAATACTGCGGGAAATTAATCGCTCGCGATTCTAATTTCTGTCCGTTCTGCACGCAGGAAAACCCTCTTGGGCCCATGAGATGCCCGATATGCAGGTACCCTCTTGAGGACGGGGCAAAAATCTGCGGCCACTGCGGCATTTTGCTATGGAGCATGTGTAAAAGCTGTGGAAAAGAGACATTTCTCGGAGATAAATGCAGCAACTGCGGCGTTCCGATCGTCATTGTCTGCCCCAACCCCAGGTGCAGGACCGAGCAGCCCCCTACAGGCAAAAAGTGTATCAAATGCGGTAAACCATTAAGGTGATAAAATGGGATTCCAGAAATCACAACTCCAGCCTTTTACGAGGAATTACGAAGACAACAGTTCAGAGTCAGGTTTCCAGTTTACTTTCTACTGTGATATCTGTCAGGACGGCTACAAAACAAGATTCATTGAATCCAGGACATATAAGAAGACAGGCCTGTTTGGTATGTTTGGAAAAGCCCTCTCTGCAGGTTCTGACCTTGTAGGCCAGTACCGTGTTGGAAATGCAATCGAAAGAGGCGTGGATATACTCAACGACCGCAAGCAGGGTATGTCTCCCGAATGGCGCAAAGAATGGGAAGATGCCTTTGAAACAGCCCAGAACGAGGCAAAGGAACACTTCTGCAGGTGCCCGAGATGCAAACACTATGTTTGTGAAGCCGACTGGAACGAGCAGGATAATCTCTGTGTGGAATGTGCTCCACGGGAAAACGTTGAGCTAACTGCAATAAGAGCAGAACGCATGGTAGATGAAATGAGGGAGAAAGCTGTGAACACAAGTGTATTTAAAGGTGATATTGAGAGAAGGCAGACTTTATGCCCAGAATGCGGCAAACCCTCAGGTGAAGGAAAGTTCTGCAATAACTGCGGAGCATCTGTTTCACTCACGAAATGCCCAAGCTGTGGTAATAAGGTATCCATTGGTACCAGGTTCTGCGGAGAATGCGGAACAAAGCTGAATTAAAATAATATAAGTAAGGGGTCAGGGTTTATTTGGGTTTAACCCCTTTTTCCATTTCTTTGGCAGATCTCCTTTAGAAGAGAGGCTCAGGAAGTTCTTTGATGTTACTTCTTTGATATTGCCTGATTTTTAAAATAAAATGAATCCGGATTGGCATACCACACATAATACAATTTTAATAATTAATAAGGCTTTTATTTGAGAGTCTGTCAGATAAAAAGCAGCAGGTTATGAGTTTTACCATTGATGAAATCCAATGGATGCTTTCTGTTTTTTGTTTAAATGGATTTATAAGAGCTTTCTTTGACCACTTTTGTAAAATATGATGAATATATTTTACTTAACTATAAAACCGTAAATGTAATAAGAAATGGGAGTAAGTAATCAAATTAAGACAGCATAATAACAAAAATACCTGAATTAAAATACCAGTCTGTCGAATTCGGGATAGAAAACATCCTTATATGCAAAAGCGAGTTACTTTGACAGCCAAATTATAAATACCTTTAATCTAATAATTAATTTATTAATTAAATGAACATTAGGGGAGTAAAATATGCCAGATCTGATTGGTTTAGCAGTGGTATTTTTAATCTTAGCATTGATTGCATATATATTGGGTGCACGGGGGATTGCCGGATTCTCTATGACTATCGCAAAGTGGCTTGTTATAATCTTCGTTATACTTGCAATACTTTCGCTATTATTATGACGGTATCCCATACTAAAGCAGTGTTATAAAGGTGGTAATGGGCATAAACCAGTTTGTGTCCATGTTCTTTTTTCACCTTGACGTAAGAAAACTGAAGGAGATGACAGCAATTTTTTATTTTCATTGCTGACCTGATATAGCAATATTACATTATGTTATTTTTTTAAATCTATTATTATTTTTAAACGTATTATTTATTTTTGAATAAATGTACCATTTGATCACGAATAGCTGGGCCTGTAGTATTTCTATGTCGTAAGCAAACACTTTTTCGATATTTATAAATGAGAACTGAAGATTAACCTCCTGGGAAGGGATTAAACTTCTTAAATATTTGAATTATCTGATTTCCATTTAAAAAAAAGTAAAAGGAAATAAACTGTTATTAACATAAAATATTGTCTAAATAAATCTACTATGTTTTTAACAAAAAAAGCAAATCTGATAACCTTGAATAAAAAGTAACTATATGATTAATCCTGAATGAAAATTGTTCTATTTTTCAGTTAAATTCAAAGTAGAATAATCGGTAGATATTGTAGACATTGTATTGTTTTTTAATATATCTTTCTTCTAATATTTATTTATACCAATATATTTATATTGTTTATTATGAATCCCCATTTAATTAACAGAAGTATTAATCCATACTTTCCTGAATGTACGGAGGAATCTGAATAAACAGGTTAATAATGTTACTGGCAGTTTTTCTTATCTTAATATCAGGCTCTGGTATTGTAACTGCAGCTGAGATTTCAGTCCAGCCGGGTGGTTCGATACAGATAGCAGTAAACAACGCAACCTCAGGCGATGAAATTATCGTAAAACCTGGAACCTATACCGAGAATGTTGTAATTAACACTGACAGTCTGGTAGTCAGGTCAGAATCCGGAGATCCTGAAAACACAATAATCAAAGCCAGGAGTTCAGGCGCCCATGCTCTCTCCGTGCAAGCAGATAACGTAAGGATTAGCGGATTTAAGATTACTGGAACAAAAACCAGCTATGCAGGGATCCAGCTATCCGGATGCAATAACTGCATCATTGAGAACAACAAACTTTCGAACAACGGGTACGGGATTTACCTTCTGAGTTCCAGAAGGAGCACCGTTTCAAACAATATTGTAACAAATAATGGAGATTACGGGATTGTGCTCGCAAGTTCTACCAGCAGCACACTCTCAGGAAACACGGCTTCTAACAATAATGGTCGTGGCGTTCATCTGGGCACTTCTGATGGCAACACACTCTCAGGCAACACTATTGCCTCAAACGGCATCAGTGGGCTTTATGTCTGCCCAAGAAGTGATAACAACCTCGTTTTTAATAACTATCTGGTTAACATTGTTAACGCAGAAATAAAGAACGGAACAGGAAATTCATACAGCACAGAAAAAACTGCAGGCGAAAACATTATAGGTGAACCCTATCTGGGAGGCAATTTCTGGGGAAAACCTGATGGATCAGGCTTTTCAGAAACCGCTCCTGATGCAGATGGAGACGGCATTGCCGATATCGCATATAGTTTCGAAAACAGTATCTATGCAGATTCTCTCCCTCTAGTATCTATTACTGGAAAAACCATAGAAGAACCCTCACCTGTATTACCGGTTGCAAACTTAGAAGCCAATCTTACAAACGGTCCTGCTCCTCTTTCAGTCCGGTTTACCGACCTTTCTGAGAACGCTGTAGAAAGGGAATGGGACTTTGATAATGATGAAAAGACTGACTCTATTGATAAAAGCACAGTTTACATATATGCAACCCCAGGCACCTACACTTCCAAGCTCACAGTAAGCAATGACAACGGCACGGATTTAAAAACTGCTACGATCACTGTTACGGAAAAGAATGAAAACAATTTCGGAGATAGTGGAACTGGGAGCAATGAAATCGTAGGCAACGAAACTGTGGGCGCTGGAATCGGAAGTGATGGAACTGGAGAAAGTGAAGTTGTAGACACTGGGCCCGAAGACGGTGAAGTCATAGATGATGGACCAGGGAATAATGAAGCAAGTGACAGCGTATCTGAAGAAGGTGCCGGCTCCGATGATAGCGAAAGTATCAGCGGAGGGAGCAGCCGCAGCAGTAGTAGCAGCAGCGGCGGTGCTGGTGGTTCCCCCGAACCTGCAAAAAATGTTGAGGCTAAAGAAATCTCCCAGGTCTTCATTGAAAAAGGGAAGGAAGTAAAATTTGATTTCATTAAGAATGCAACCTGCGTAGTGTCTGTGGGCTTTGATGCAAAAAAGACCGCTGGCAAAACAATAACAATTGTTGAAGTGCTTAAAGGAAAATCCGCACTTGTTTCCGAACTGCCTTCGGATGAAGTCTATGAGTCTTTTAATGTGTGGGTAGGAAACAGCGGGTTTGCAAGCTCTGAGAACATAGAAAATTCTGTTATCTACTTCAAGGTTGAAAAAGCATGGATGCAGGAAAATAGAATAGAGAGCTCTGCCATCGCCCTGAACTGATATGACGATGAAAAGTGGGAACAACTGCCGGTCACCATATTGAAAGAAGATGACGAATTTACGTATTTTACAGCCGAATCAACAGGTTTCTCTTCCTTTGCAATAACCGGTAACGTAAATACCTCTTCAGAAAATGTAACTGAATCAGGTTCTGAACCGGAGACTCGCTCGGTTGACCTGAAGGATGCGGAAAGTACAGGGCTGACAGCTGAGATGTCCGAGCAGGAAAAAAGTATGAGTCAGGGATTTGAAATATTCTCTGGAATAACTGGCTTGCTTTCAGAATGGATTGAGCATATGAGAGCCTGGGCGAAAGTTTGATCTTTTCTCCCTGTTTTTATTCTTTTTCCTTTATTTTTCTTTTAAGTCTATCCTCTTTTTTAGCGTCCCTAAGTCTGACAATAAGTATTAATATAAGAATACTATTATAATAGTCTCCCGGGGGAGCACTGTTTGGGAAATTTTCGTTTAAGATCAGAAGAATAATCATAATGATAAATCATGATGTTCTTGTGGTTTCATTGTGTCAATTTGCTTTTCAGAAGAGGTGTCTTTTATTATCTTTTCCATTTAAAAACAGAATAATAAAAGACTTCTCTTGAGCCTGAAATCCCCTGACATGAAGAATTAATTTAGGAATGTCCGGAAAAGGCAAATCAGGCTTTTTGGTTTCGATATCGCATTTTTAGGACCTATTTCCAGAAATCGAGCCGGAATATGACTCCAAAATCTATCCCTGAACCCCGGATTAAACCCTGAGAACCAGCTTTCAACCGGACCTTCAGAAAAGTACATTGTAAATGACTTTTCTCTCCGGTACCAGTATGACCCGATAATGATAATCGGACATTAGTTCCGAAACGTTTATATGTTTAGTCGAGCAGGTACTCCTAATAAAATTTGGGGGAACTTTCAATAAAATTCAATAAGTTTGGCGCTTCCCCGGTTTTAAGTAAAACAGATCAAGCTTACAAAAACGTACTCGCTGCCTTTCATCAGCTATCAGGCATCTAAACCGATTGCTGATGCATTGAGTTAATGGCTCTACGAATTCCCTTGAGCAGCCATTGTGCAAAAAAAGGCAGCAATTTTCAGAAAACGGGTTTACTGGATCCATTAAAAATTGAAGGATAAATCGCCCGTTTAAAATGCCGGTGAGCCACACCCTGGGCTACCGGAAAAAACCTAAAATCCAACCCTAAACCCAATTCAAGATCCTGCAGAAACCTGACAGGGTCCTGCCAGGATCCGGCTTCGAATCCAGTCCGATTCGAACCCAATCCCGGTTTACTCCAATCAATCGGGACCCTACCGCGATCCAACCCATGGGGCAATACCTGAGAATATCCACCAACCCAAAATTCGTCGGGTACTGCCAGGAAGTCCAGCTACTATTGGGTGTTCAGACACTCAATCTACAGAATCCAGCGGGAAACCCAGCCCGGGATTCTATTATATCCTGCATGGACTCCAGCCCTGGATACAATCGAAAACCTACCTTCAACCCAACCCAACCCTAAAGGTCGTAATCGAACCATGTCGATTGTTAAAGAGAAACCCCAGTTAGACCTTGTCTTAACTCACCCTGGAGCATCCGGACAAGAAATCGAGCAAAAAGACAGACACAACGACGCACTTAAGAATTACAGCTGTTTTAAGGAGTTTAAAACAGTAAACTTTGAAACCCTGAACCCTAAAATGAATTTCCCTATCCAACCAGGTACTTGTTTCATTTCATCAAATGCCAGCACCCTATCTGGCAAGATATGCAATGTTAAAGAATCAGGCTTGAATCTCCTGCAGACTGCAGAAACAGGCTACCTGAACTTTAACCAGCTAACCGAGAGTTATTCAGTCGTAACTGGCAGAGCAACAGAACTCCGTTCTTGCCCGGAAGCCCCGGAAAACAGTAACTAAGGCGGGGAGTTTCATGTCAGTTAACGAATCCGTTAACCGGATAGTGGGAGGTTCCGGTGTAATACTTGCAGGAACCTTCCTTGGGATGCTTTTCGACATCCTTATTAAAAAAGTAATGACATCACACCTCTCGCCAGCCGACTTCGGCACATATTCCCTCGCACTTACGGTAATATCAATTTCAGGCGCTGTCGCAACTCTCGGACTCAACGAAGGAGTGCCAAGATATATTGCGTTCTTCAGGGGCAGGCAGGAGGAACAAAAGGTACATGAATTAATAATATCAGCCATACTTATGGGCCTGCTTGCAGGCTTGTTCGCTATCCTGGTTTCGCCTTCGCTGTTCGAAAGTCTGGCCGGAGAAGGATTTGATGCACAGGGCAAAATCCTGTCCGTGATCAAGATCCTTGTCTTTGCCATTCCGTTCACCATACTCCTGAACCTGACAGTAGCGATCTACAGAGGATTCGACCGTACAAGTGTTAACATGTACTTCTATAACATCATAAGGCCGTTATCTCTGCTTGGATTTGCTTCAGCCGCCGTATTCTTCGGCGCTTCCCTGAAAGGAGTAGTATTTGCGGACCTGATTTCAATGGTCTTCACTTTCGGTATAATGTCGGTGTACTTTATAAAGAAGCCACCGGTTAAACCGGAATTAAAGCTTAAATTCAGCGAACCCACCAAGCAGCTGATAAGGTACTCATTCCCGCTCCTGATAACTGCGACTCTGCTGAACCTCATGAGCTGGATAGATACCATAATGCTCGGTTATTTCAAGCCAGCCGAAGTTGTGGGAGTTTACAATGCAGTGTATCCTATAGTAGGGTTCCTGTCCCTGGTAATAGCTTCCATGGGCTATGTGTATGTCCCTGTAGCATCAAAGCTATGGGGTCTGAACGATACTCAACCGGTTGGTTCGATATATGCGGTAATGACCAAATGGTCCTTCCTGCTTACATTCCCTATCTTTGCACTGATATTCGTGTATCCTGAGTTTCTTATTACGAAACTCTACGGAGCGGAATATGTAGGCGGTACAACGGCCCTGCGCATCCTTGCCATGGGATTCATAGCAAACTCATATTTCGGATTCAACTATCACACTTTACTGGCATCCGGAGATTCTGACTTCCTGATGAAGTGTTCGGTTGCAAGTGCGGGAATTAACGCCGTTATTAACTTCACGCTTATACCTGAGTACGGTATGATAGGTGCAGCTATAGGAACTGCCGTATCTTATGCATCGATAGAAGTCTCAATGACCTTAAGAGCATGGAGAAAGCAGAAAATGCATCCATTCACTTCGATGTACAGAAAGCTGACCCTGGTTTGTGCCGTCATGACTGCAGCCATGCTCGCTGCCAAGGAAGTAATTCCTCTTTCCGGAGCAGCCTGGGAATATGCAATCTTCATCATTGTGTACTTTGCAATCGTTCATTATGCAAAGATACTGGACAAAACTGAAGTAAGCATGATAAGCGAGATACGGAAAACCATCAGGCACAATGTAAGTACTCATATCCCTGAGAAGATTAAGACACTTACATCATAACCTGTCTGCACTCGCATCATAGCTTGTTTGTGCCTGCAACATACCTAGCTGGTACGAAACAGGCCCGGCAATATCTCTCTTTGAGAGATGCCGGAACTCTATTTTTTAATTAGTTCTTAAATCAAAAGGCTGATTTGTTCAGGCGCAATCCAGATATTCAAGCTTTACCAGCCGCTAGTTACCAGCCGATACTTTATTAAAACTCATCAACTTTTCTTATCACGAAAGCTTAATCTGTGTTATTTGTTAACATACTACATATTATCATGGATTACAAGTTGATTCGTTGATTCGACTGGAGATAAAAAAATGCTAGGAATTAATGATCCCCAGATCTGGATTGCATATATCCTGTGTTTTGTTAGCGCTTTCGGATGCATTGCTTATGGCATTTTGAAATGGAATATCGGTGCCGAAGAGGAGGTCTGAGATAATGGTCGTAAGTACTCCGGTTCTCGGATTGGCGGTTCTGGTCTATTTAATGGTAATTTTCTACCTGGGATGGATGGGATACAAAAAAACGAAAGACATAGATGACTACATGGTTGCAGGAAGGAAAATAAACTCATACGTACTTGCCCTGTCATACGGGGCAACCTTCATCAGCACATCTGCGATAGTTGGGTTCGGTGGTTCAGCCGGGGTCCTTGGAATGGGGCTTTTATGGCTTACATTCATGAACGTTTTTGTAGGAATTTTTATCGCATTTGTTTTATTCGGGTCAAAAACCAGGCGTATAGGTTTGAACCTTAAGGCTGTAACCTTTCCGGAGTTGATGGGAAAACGATTTGAATCAAGGTTTATACAGGGTTTTTCAGGGATTCTTGTAGGTTTATTCATGCCGCTTTATTCGGGAATAGTCCTGATAGGTGCGGCAAGGTTCCTTGAGACTACGCTTGGAATAAACTATGATGTAGCTGTTTTGATATTTACAATCATAATTGCAGCCTATGTGATAACAGGCGGCTTGATCGCAGTCATGTATACAGACGCGCTTCAGGGAGCTCTCATGTTTCTGGGCATGGGAGTTTTAATGGTCCTGACCTACTCAAAACTTGGCGGCATTACGGAAGCACACAGAATGCTCACCGACATGGCTCCACTAGTTCCGGAAACCCTTGTACAGGGAGGGCATCTCGGGTGGACTGCAATGCCTGCATTCGGCTCAACAATATGGTGGACCTTAATCTCGACTCTTGTCCTGGGAGTCGGAATAGGAGTTCTTGCGCAGCCACAGCTTGCAGTAAGGTTCATGACGGTTAAGGATGACAGAGCCCTTAACAGGGCAGTCCTGGTAGGCGGGCCTTTCATTTTTATGATGACAGGAGTTGCGTTTACCGTGGGTGCGCTATCAAATGCGTACTTTTATAAGACGCAGAACATGATATCAATCGCCGTCGCTAAAGGAAACACAGATCTCATAATTCCTGAATACATTAACAGCTCCATGCCTGATCTCTTTGTGATCCTTTTTATGCTTACCCTGCTTGCTGCCGCAATGTCTACATTGAGCTCGCAGTTCCACACAATGGGTACGGCAATAGGGCACGACTTTTACCGCGAGTACCTTATGAAAGGGAAGTCCGGCAAAACCGTTACCGTAACAAAACTGGGTATTGCAGTAACAATCCTTGCAAGTGTAATTCTTGCATATTTCCTTCCGATAAGTATTATTGCGAGCGCCACAGCAATTTTCTTTGGGCTGTGTGCAGCAGCCTTCCTTCCAATGTATACAGGCGCCCTTTTCTGGAAGCGCATGACAAAAGAAGGAGCTATTGCAAGCCTTATAGTAGGGACATTTAGCAGCCTTTTCTGGCTTATTTTCGTGCACGCAAAAGAAGCTGCTCCCCTCGGCGTTAGCCAGGCTCTTTTCGGAAAAGCTACCCTCCTGACAGGGACATGGACTGTTATCGACCCCATACTTGTTGCAACCCCGCTTGCAATTCTTGCAGCTGTTGTTGTAAGCTTTGTAACCAGCCCCCCATCAAAAGAACATCTTGAGGCCTGTTATAGGAGGTAAGGGTATTAGAACTTCATGGAGTACGAAGTCCATGAAGTTAGCTTCTATTTTTAAGAAGTCTCAGCAAATCGTTTACTCTGTTTAATTTTTAAATTTATTTTTATTTCAGCAAATATATCATGTAAAAAGCGATACAATGGTACATGACTGTACATAATGGTATATAAAGGTACATTTGTAGATTATTCAAATTTCAATATGTTAGGAAGAGCCTGGAAAAACCAGCTTACACTTCTTTGAGGGCTATTTTGAGAAGTTAGCATTTAAAGTTTTGAGCATGCTGTTGAATATTAAAACCCCTCTCTTACGAAACTAGAAATAGGTTAAAACTTAATTTTTATATTAATCTGACTTTGCTGCAAATAGTTTTCACTTTATGGTCTTTTTTTTATCTATTTGTAGCCAGTGATGTTTATAGAGAGGTAAAAATGGCTTTTGGAGAGATAGAAATGGCTTTTGGAGAGATAGAAATGGCTTTTGGAGAGATAAAAAATGGCTTTGAAAGATGAAATTAAAACTAAGGCTCTTACCGGAGGATTCCAGCTTTTTGGAGTTTCTGATATTACTAAGCTGGAAGAAGTTGAGTTTCCTCAAGGTAGGGGGCTTTCCCTTCCGTCTGAGATAATGCCTGAAGCTAAATCACTGATAATCATGGGCATGGTGATCTGGGATGAAGGTATGAATGCTGCTATAAGTACGCCCGGAACAGGAGATTTTAGCGGGGGCGAGGCTGAGTATTACAATCTCTATTATGAGACTGTTGAGACAAGAGCCTGGAGACTTGCCCAGTGGCTCTGGGAAGACAAAGGAATAAAAGCTATTCCCACACACTCCCTGCATGTAAAAGTGGCCGCATATTTTGCAGGACTCGGCTTTATAGGGCACAACACTCAGGTTATAACCCCTGAATATGGCCCGAGAGTGCGCTGGGTCGCGATGCTCACTACAGCCGAGATTGAGCCTGACAAACCTTTCACAAGGAACCTTTGTGCAGAGCAGCCTCTCTGCCAGAAAGAATCTGTGTGTGTAAAGGCATGTCCCTACAATGCTATCATACCTGGCCCTTCCCAGGGTGTGCCTCCGGGTGAAAAAGTAAATTATGATAAGTGTGTGGTCTCCCATGAACTTGAGAAGAATATAGATCCGAAATGGGAGAAAAAAATTCGGAGAATTACGGAAAGAGGTTTTATGGAATGCACAATATGCAACCTTGCCTGCCCCTACGGAAAAACCGTTGATGAAAAGGTGATCCCTGCAAAAAGAGGCATAGTCTAAGAATAAAAAACTCTATATGCGCAGGATATAAACTACATTATGTTGAATATATTTTGTTAAACGGATTTTCTTTATCCATTTTTTTAATTCCTATGTTTTACTCTTTTATTTTACGTCTCTGTTTTATCTCTATCTTCACCATTTTTATCAGCTAAAGTTAACTCCCAGTAGTGTATTGAATTTTCATTCTTCTCTTTCATTTCATATTTGCAGAATTCGGAATTACAAATATCGAATATTATTTCAAAATACGGCAAAAAGTCGTATCATAAGGAATTATTCAGAAGATGCAAAATACCTGTCAAGTGCAGGGTAAAAATAGGGAATAAATAATTAAACAGTGTTTTCTGTAGACGAACCTGTCCATAAATCAAAAATTTTATATGTAGTGAAGGAGTATACATCGATAGCAAATATTTTACGCAATGTTTGGGGACAAAAATAAAAGAGTAGGTAAAGAGTGGGGACTCATGACAAGAATTAACCTTTCTGGAACCAGAATAATAAATATTAAACGCGATGCCTTTAGCAGGTCAACGCCTGTGTCAAGAATATGCTCTTTTTCAAAACTGATCCACAGCAAACCAGCTTTAAAAGGTAAAGAATCTATCTTCACTGAAAAAAAGACATTTGAAGCGGAAACTCATTGCAAAGGAAATTATGGTACTGTAGTGCATAAAACTATAGCATTTTATTTACCATCCCTAATAAGGATAAGAGTTACTGACAGGGAGGGAAACTCCATCGAAATCACGTACTAACTAATTGAAAGCCCGAATAAGTGCTTTGAAGGCTAAAAAGGTAAAAAGGACCTTCACGGTGTTTATTCATTTCTCTGTTTTTAAAAAATCCAGCTAGTTAAGTTGCCTACCTTTATATGTTGATTCTTTTGGATAAGTAAATAAGTGACTGGCTCTAAATGACTGGATCTACCTGAGCTGGCTTTTAGTTAGTTTACCTCTGTTTATCTTTGTCACTTTTGTTTCCCGGCTGAAGAAATAGATTTTATAGAACTTTGATAAGAGATATTTAATAAAAGAGGGTATATTATGAATTAGGGGAAAACATGAGTTCGGGATATATAAAAAGTCTGATCACCGGAACTATAAAGAAGTGGACAAAAGACGATGCACAGACTTATAGTGCTGCACTGGCATTTTATTTTGTGTTAAGTCTTCCTGCTCTTCTGTTATTTTCGGTATCCATAGGAAGTATTTTTTTAAAGTCAAGACAGCTTCAGGATACTATAATCAATTACCTGCAGGGGTCCGTTGACCAGAGCGTAATAGATATGGTAAGCGCGCTTTTCGAACGTATTCCGGAAGTTAATTCCCTCTCAACAGGCGCATTAATCGGCTTTTTGCTTCTCCTCTGGAGTGCAAGCAATGTTTTCAGGCAATTGAAGAATTTCCTTGAAAAAGCCTGGAATATCGAACCTGTTGAGCCCAATACTATAAAGGATTTTATAACGGATGCAATCGTCTCCTTTTTTATAGTCATAGGTTTTGGAGGGCTCCTTGTTCTCAGCATAATTGTTGAAGGAGTCCTTTATGCAGCTTCAAATCTGTTCCGGGGATTTTTCCCTTTTTCATCTTCCATTGCCCAGTATACAGGCTCTATAGTTAGTTTCCTGATCCTTGTGCTGTTTTTCATGCTCGTGTACAGGGTATTGCCCGATTCAAAGCTTGGCATGAAGCCGGTTTTTGTAGGGTCGCTGGTAACAGTAATTCTCATAAACATAGGCAAGTATGCCATCGGTCTTTTTTTCGCATACAGCAATCCTGCAAGCGTCTATGGGGCAATCGGATCGATAATCGGTTTATTTCTCCTGATTTATTATTCTTCAATTATGATCACAATTGGTGTGGAGTTCACAAAAGTCTATTCTGAATCATAACACGCCTGCTCCTGTAAAATTGGTTGATTTATTCAGGATCCAGAAAGGAAATCTATCAGTTTTCTCTTACCGTGCCGCACGGGGCTGAAGCCGGCATGTCAGCCAGGTAAAAACTAAAAAAAATATTGATTGTGATTATAAGAGATTAAATAATATGTGAAAAATCCCCCGTGAGATAACACTCTCTTAACCGAAGAGACCCTTTTTTAATTTAAACTGTACAGGGCGCCTCTGTCAGCCTGGCTGGTGGCCCTGCAAAAAAGCGAAAAAGAGCATAAAAAAATATTATTTTTTAAGCAAATGTTTAGAAAATAGGTGGGAAAAAATTTCAGTTTGTATTATCTGCTTTTTTGGCCCTGATTGTTTATATCACTACAGATTTTTCTGCCGTTTTCATTTTGCATCTATTCTCGTCCTTCTTGTCTTCTTTTTTCTCTTTTGTAACGTTACTTGCCCGTAAAAGCACATAAAATTCATTGAATAACAGGCTCAAATGAATGAAAATACTTTTCAAGTTGCAGTACTTTCATGCTAAATTGTCCGCCTAAGCGAAGCGGAAAGGACCGCACACTGCGGGTCCGCAACTGCTGAAACAGACTGCGTACTCTCGAGGCGCAATTCGGGCTGCAAAGCTTTAAATTCACAAATTAAAAAAATATACTTTTTGATAGATTTTATAACTAATACTTGATAGATTCTATAATTAATACATTATTTGTCCATTTTGACTATAGTAATAGAAATTAATGTTATAAATTCATATTTTAGCTAATTAATAGTCATAATAAATAATATATTATTAGATCTCATTGGCAATGTGCCGATTTTTCTGTAAAATCACAAATTTCAATAAGTTTTCGAGTCAAAAATTCCATATCAAAAGATCCATTTTCCCCACAGTACACAATAACTTTACTCTAAATTTACAGCAAATTCGCGACACTGCCATCTCGTTTCAAATCGGAATATATATAATCTCTTAATATGAAGTGATTTAATCTCAATTATTTCTGTAAGTTTGGAGTTTGGTGTACGAACGCAGAAATAAGCGGATTCTGGAACAAATCAAATCATGGTTAAAGAATTCTATTTTTAATTAGGGGTGAAATAGAATGAAAATAAACAAAAGAACGCCAATTTGTTTTGGGATATTTATTGTTTTATTTCTGATGACCGTAGGGAATGCAGCTGCAGCTCCGCTGATGATTACTGAAACCCAGATCACCACCAGCGGATCAGCATCTAATACTGCTATCTACGAGGATAAGATAGTGTGGCAGGATAGTCGCAACAGTGGAAATGATATCTATATGTACGATACTTTCACTGAGAAAGAAATCCGTATTACCACAAGTGGATCGGCATCTAATCCTGCTATCTATGGAAACCTGATAGTGTACGAAAAACATGGAATGCCCTATCCGGATGAGCCTTGGAATATTAGTTCTGATATTTATATGTACGATATCTCCACTCAACAGGAAGCTCAAATAACTACCAGCGGAAGGGCATTTAACCCTGACATCTACGGTAATAAGATAGTGTGGGATGGGGGCGGAATCTATCTCTACGATATATCTACTGAGAATGTAACGACGATAGCTGAAGATTGGTCTAATGATGACGAATTTGCTAGTTCCGGGCGTTATAATAGTAATCCTGTTATTTACGAAAACTGGATAGTGTACAATGGAAACGATTACGATGATATATTTAATGGTTACACTATTTACTTATATGACATCTCCACTAAAAACGAAACTTGGATAGCGTATAGTGGAAATGAAGGCTTTAGTTTCCCTGATATCTATAACGATGAGATAGTATATTCAACAGTGGGATACGGAGAGTCTGGAGAGTCTGGAGAATATGTCTACATGTACCATATCTCCACTCAGAAGGAAACTAAGATCACAGCCAGCGGATCAGCAACAGGTCCTTCTATTTATGATAACAGGATCGTGTGGAGGGATTGGCGTAATGGATGGGATCATATTGAACTCTATATGTTTGATCTCTCTACTAACACAGAAACTCAAATTACCACCAGCGGATCAGCATCTAATCCTCGTATCTACGGGGATAGGATAGTTTGGGTTGATGGCAATGATATTTACATGGCTACTCTTAGTTATCCGACATCGCCTGTTGCAGACTTCAGCGCCAATATTACAAGCGGGTATGCTCCCCTTTCTGTTCAGTTTAATGACGGTTCTGAAAATGCAACTGGCTGGTCCTGGAACTTTGGGGATGGAGCTACTTCAACTCAGCAGAACCCGATGCACACTTATCTCTTCGCAGGGAACTATACCGTTAACCTGACAGTGAGCAATGCAAACGGTACAGATTCAAAACTTGCTACAATAACTGTTTTAGCACAGCCAGTACTTCTTCCTGCCTTCCCCGGTTACACTAATCCACCGACAGATCTGGACCAGAATGGTCTCTATGAGGATGTCAATGGAAATGGAATACTGGATTTCGATGATGTTGTGACATACTATGACAACATGGAATGGATAGAAGAAAATGCTCCGCTTGAGTTCTTTGATTATAATAACAACGGTTTAATTGATTTTGATGATGTTGTAAAGCTTTATGATATGCTTTAAGGGGATATAGAAAAGTTTGATCCCCAAATAGTTGAGATGTATCCGGGTTCTTCTAAGGATCTCCAGATTGTGATGGATGAAGTCCCTAACGAAATTTCAGGTTTCAACATCACAATTTCTATTTTTAGGAAGGACATTTTCTTCTGGAGGTGCCTGTAGATTGATTTTTGTGTCTTTAGGTCTAGGTTTTTATTTTCTGATATTAGATGCAGTTTAATCACTTTCATATTTGATGATAATTCCCAAATTGTTCCATTACTACATCTGCGCTTTGAAATCATAACTACTATGTCCCCTATTTTTTATTAAATTTCGATTTTTTATAATATTTTAATAAAAAATCGAAAGATTTATCTATTGTTATTACAACTCAACTGTAACAAATATTTTATTAGAAATATACATAATTTTTTATATATACTGTTGTTATGATTCGCAAAAGTGGTGAGATACAAAGGTTAGGTCGGAAAGGAAATTTGTTTCATAGAATATCACGGCTTAACGGGCAAACAATGATGTTGTAATACTTTATGATATGCTTTAAGGGGTAAGGAAATATGAGTAATTTGTATAGAGTTTTAATTCTTCTCGTGACCTTTTTTGGACTCGGGATATCATGTGCATCGGCAGCAAATGTCGTTTCATTTGACCCTCAGACAGTCGAAGTGTATCCGGGTTCTTCTCAGGATGTCCGGATTGTAATGGATGAAGTTCCTGAAGGGATTTCAGGTTTCAATATCACAATTTTCATTTTAAATCCGGAAATTGCGGAAATCACTGCGGTTTCATTCCCTGATTGGGGACAGTTGCCAAGGAATTCTACACTTCCTTCGAGTTCGGTCTGGATAAAAGTTTCTGACCTTGGTAGTCAAGTTGGCCCTGGGGACACCAACGTTTTACTGGGAACCATTACTGTAACCGGAAAAAAGGCGGGTACTACGGATCTGGGCATACCGACAACAAAGATAAGTGCTGATGGTGGCAGCTTAATAAGTCCAACTATAATCACAGGTAATATACACGTATTAGATAACGAAGCCCCTGTTATCAGCTCAGTCAGCCTCAGCAACAGTTCGCCTCATACTGGCAATTCTATCACTGTTACTGTGGACGTAACTGACAATGTTGGAGTTAGTTCGGTTATAGCATCTGGAGTTTCACTTGTCAATACAGGCGGTAATGTCTGGAAAGGTGACATAACTGCTATTGAAGGAACTCATACCGTTTCAGTTACTGCTTCCGACGCTGCAGGAAATACGGCGGTCGATGAGTCTGCAACCTACACCGCAACCACAACAACATCTGACACTCAAGCCCCTATAATTAGCTCAGTCACGTTAAGCAGCGGTACACCTGATGCCGGTGCTTCTATTGTTGTGACTGTAGATGTAACTGACAACGTCGGAGTTAGTTCAGTTGTAGCCTCTGGAGTTGCTCTTGTAAATACAGGTGGGAATGTCTGGAAAGGAAATATTGTTGCACTTGAAGGTATTCATTCTGTAAATGTATCTGCTGTGGATGAAGCAGGCAACGTTGCCCTGGATAATTCTACTTCATATACCGCTCTAACGCCCGATAATTTACCTCCTTCCTCAATTACCAACCTCCAATCTACTAAAGGTACTACCTGGATCCACTGGACATGGCAGAACCCCAAAGACGCTGATTTCAACCACACTGAAATCTATTTGAACGGAGCCTACCAGACTGAGACCTCTGCAGAGCATTTCAACGCCACAGGCCTTGAACCCGAAACAAGCTACACCATCGGTACTCGCACTGTGGACATTAACGGAAATATAAATGAAATATGGATTAATCAGACTGCGATAACAGAGAAGGAGTTCGTGCCTGAGATCAAACTTCCTGTAGCAAACTTCACTAGTAACGTCAGTGAGGGTTCTGCTCCTCTCTCAGTTCAATTTACAGATTTGTCTGAAAATGCAGTTTCTTTCAACTGGAATTGTGGAGATGTAACATATTCAACAGAGAAAAACCCAATTCATACTTACTCTACAGCAGGAATCTATATAGTTAACCTGACAGTAACCAATGAAAATGGTACAGATTCAAAGCTTGCCACAATAAATATTTCAGAAAAAACTGTTCCGGGTGACAATGATACGGACGAGGGTACGGAAACTCAGATCACTACCAATAACTCAAGACAATCAAATCCCGATATCTACGAAGATAGGATAGTTTGGATCGATTGGCGCAATGGAAACGCAGATATCTACATGTATGACCTCTTCATTTCCACTGAAACTCAGATCACCAACGATGAAGCAGACCAGCTTAACCCCGATATCTATGGGGACAGAATAGTCTGGCAGGACAGTCGAAATGGAAAATCGGATCTCTACATGTTCAATGTTTCCACTTCCAAAGAAACCCGGATAACCACAAGCGGATCCGTGTATTACGGGTCTGAAATCTACGGAGATCGGATAGTCTGGATGGATAAGCGCAATTCCGGGAGTGCTCCTGATGATGGTTTCGGAGGATTTGACGTCTACATGTACGATTTGTCCACTAAGAAGGAAACTCGAATAACCAAAAGCACAATACCAGATAATCCCGATTTGAATGTTTTTGTAGATATTTACGACAATAAGATAGTGTGGGGCCCTGACATGGATGGCTCTAACATTTCTGTATATGATCTCTCGACTAGCAGGCAAGAAAATGTAAGTTCAGCCTTACAATTATACAATATTGCTTTCTCGGGTAACAGAATAGTAGGAACAAATAATCGGGAAGGGCGGGAAGGAATTGTCAACATGTACGATCTCTCCACTGCCACGGAAACTAAAATAACTTCCGACTTTTCAGCTTACGGAGGTCCCGATATCTCCGGAAACAGGATAGTGTGGCCAGATCATCGCAATAGTGACTATCCTCCTGATTCTGGATCTGAATTAGACCTCTATATGTACGATCTATCTACTTCCACGGAAACTCAGATTACCACCAGTAAATCAGTAGCATGGTCCACTCCCAGTATCTACGGAGACAGGGTAGTGTGGTGTGATGAGCGCAACGGAAATATGGATATCTACATGTTTACCCTTGCTTCGGATGAGGTGCCGCCTCTGGATGATAATGATACGGATGAAGGCAATGAGACGGATGATGATACTCAGGTTCCTGACAATTGTTCTGAATTAACGCCTCTTGATAATATACAGGCTCTCAAGGAATATGTAGAAAGTACATACAAGTGCCATGCAAAGACAAAAATCGGGCAGGCTTCTCTCCTTGATAAGTCGATGTGTTTCTACGAAAATGGTGAGGACGAAAAAGCCATTTCCATGCTTAAATCCTTTATTCACCTCGTTGAAAGAATGAAAGAATGCAAGCAAATTTCAGTTGATGAAGCGGATTACATGGTAAAGGAAGCAAAGAAAATTATCGATCAGATGGATGAAGGAGATAGAACAGACAATGGCAATAAGGTTCCAAACAATGGCTCCGATAATGTATCAGGCTGTGTAACTGACGAAGTATGCCAAGAAACTAAACCAGTCTGCGAAGAAACTATACCAGTTTGTGAACCCGTCTGTGAAGTAACCAAACCCGTTTGTAAGCCAATCTGCGAAGAAACCAAACCAGTCTGTAATTATATTGGAGAAGTGAGCTCGAATACTGAAAAAGCAGTTTCTGAACCTGTAAAGAAAGAAGAAGTAAGCCTGAATACTGAAAAATTAAGTGAAGATACTATCGACCAGATAGAGGCAAATTAAGGATAAGGATTGAAGTTGTGAACTTCAGGAGGTGATAAGCAAAAACCAGTGACACTCTTTATACATTCATTTTTCTCTTTTTTGATCTTATTAAAATGTTTAGCAATTTCCTTCTTTTCAGGATTCCAGAGTTGAATTGTATCTGTAGCATTTTTCATTTCTTAGTTATTTCAGCTATTCTTTTGAAAACAGTTAAGGAATGCAGGTACACTAATCTCTCCCTGATCTGAATTTAAAAATCAAATTTCTGAAATATTTTATAATTAATGCACAGCTTATCCATAATGATGATAATTTCTGTAAAAAATGATATAAATTCATATTTTTGATAATTGTTTATTATTATAGGTAATAAACTATTCTATTTTGTTTAAAATCGGAACATATATATTCTTATTTACTGGGTAACTGTGAAAGAATTTCTTTCTGCAATTTTATTTCGGTATGCGAATGCAGGAATAACTGGATTTTGGAGCAAATTCCAACCAGGGGTAAAAGAATTCTATATTGAGTCAAGGGGTAAATATATGAAAATTAACGAAAGGACAGCAATTTGTTTTGGGATATTTTTTGTTTTATTTCTAATGACCATAGGGCATGCAACTGCAGTCCAGGCAGAGGGCATGAGAACCCGGATCATCAGCAATGGAGCAAATCAAAAGTGTCTGGACATCCAGGGAGACAGGATTATATGGGCAGATGATCGGAATGGAGAAGGTCAGGCACACTATTGGAGACCCTCCCTTGGAAGCTGGAGCTCTGATGGAAACTGGGACATCTACATGTATAATTTTTCCACGTCCACGGAAACTCAAATAACCGCCAATAGCTCAACGCAGTTCAGTCCTGCTATCCATGAGGACAGGATAGTGTGGGAGGACAAACGGAATGGAAACTGGAATATATACATGTACGATCTCTCCACCTCCACAGAAACACGGATAACTGCCAATGAATCAAATCAGAGTGGTCCTGCTATCTATGGGGAAAAAATAGTATGGCAGGATGATCGAAATGGAAACCTGGATATCTACATGTTCGATCTCTCGACTTCCACAGAAACCCGGATAACCACCAACGAATCAAATCAGAGTGAGCCTGCGATTTACGGGGACAAAATAGTGTGGGTGGATGAAGTGCAGATAGACGATCCGGAAATTGTCGTAGACCCGTACTTTTCTATAAACCACGTGATCTGCGTGTACGATCTTTCCACTTCCACGGAAACCCGGCTTTACCCTGGAATAAGAATATGGAATCCTTCAATCTATAAGGACAGGATCGTATGGGAGCAGGAAGATAGTACAGGAAACAACGCTATGGTTGTAATGTATAACCTATCTACTTCCACATCAAATATGATAGCCATTGAAAGAACTGGTGATCCTGATATCTACGAGGATAGAATAGTGTGGACTCAAGATTTATGGGATTTTAGAAGTCATGTTTTCATGTATAATATTTCCACTTCCACTCAAACCGAGTTGACTGCAGAGGGGGTACATGAACCGGCTTACGGTAGTTCCCCTGCTATCTACGGGGACAGGATAGTATGGGTACATAACGGTATTTACATGTTTACCCTTGCTTCCGCCGGGTCGCCTGTGGATAACAGCAATAAGGAGGCTGGAACTGAAACGCAGATTACCACAAATGGATCATATCAGAGCAATCCTGCTATCTATGGAGATCGGATAGTGTGGCAGGATTCTCGCAATGGAAAAGGCATTGGTCAATCTGGATATCCCACTGGAAGCTGGGACATTTACATGCATGATCTCTCCACCCACAACGAAATTCAGATCACCAATGATAGCTCAGACAAAGGATCTCCTGCTATCTACGAGGACAGGATAGTGTGGGATGAGTGGCGAAATGGAAACCCCGAGGTCTACACTTATAATATCACTACTTCTAATAAAACCAAAATAGCCGATGGCGTATCAAATCATCTCGTTATCTACAAGGATAGGATAGTATGGGCAATTAATAACATCTACATGTACAACCTCTCCACTTCCACGGAAATCCAGATAAGCACCAATGCATCGTATCAGGACTATCCCGCAATCTACGAAGATACGATTGTATGGACGGATGCCCGAAAGGGAAACCTGGATATCCACATGTACGACTTTTCAACTTCTACAGAAACCCAGATAACCACAAATAATTCAATTCAAAGACTCCCTGATATCTATGAGGATAGGATAGTATGGGAGGACAATCGAAATGAAAACTGGGATATCTACATGTACAATCTTTCCACATCCACGGAGACTCAAATAACCACCAATGAATTTAATCAAGGGTTCCCTTCGATCTATGGAGACAGGATTGTGTGGGTGGATGATCGCAGTGGCAGGCCCGATATTTACATGTATAATCTTTCCACTTCCAGGGAAACCCAGATTACTAACAGCGGATCAGTCTGGGTAGAAATAGAATCTGATGAGATATGGGGAATGAGAGAGGGGAGACCTGTTATCTACGGAAACAGAATAGTGTGGTATGATTCTCGCAATGGAAATCCCGACATCTACATGTTTACCCTTGCTTCGGCTGAGGTTCCGAACAACGGTTCTTCTGAATTAACGCCTTTGAATAGTACACAGGCTCTCAAGGAATATGTAGAAAGTACATACAAGTGCCATGCAAAGACAAAAACTGGCCTGACCAATCTCCTTGATGCTTCGATGCATCATTATGAAAAGGGTGAGGGTGCAAAAGCCATTTCCATGCTTAAGTCCTTCATTCATCTCGCTGAAAAAATGAAGGTATGCAAGCAGATTTCGGCTGATGAAGCGGATTACATGGTCAGGGAGGCAAAGAAAATTATCGACCAGATAGAGGCGAATTAAGGGTGAGAATTGAAGTTAACGTGTTAAGGAGGTAATAACAGAGAAAATGATGAAATTCTTCATGCATTCATTATTTTTTTTCTTTTTTGATCTTTTCTTTTGACCTTTTCTTTTTTGATCCATTAAGACCTCTCTTCCATAGGACTTGTTTCTCGAAATTTTCCTCAATAATTGGAGAAGCTTCCGGGAACAATCTCCAGTTCCTCCAGTGTGCAGACTTCCCCCAGCTCGACTGTCGCATTCCTCCAGATCACGCCGGGAACAAAAGGCGTAATCATCGGCATGACAATGTTTCCCACAAGTGGCTTTATAAGAGCCGTGGATGCGTATCCATGATAAAGTAATTGCCAGCTGGATTACTCGTTTCTCTGTACTCAATTAGCTGTATACTCAGCTCTACGAGTAAGAGGGTCCAGTTCTCAAAAACTATAGTCTCAAGTGCAAATACCCTCATTTAGCCCGGTTAAGTTCCTTTTTTTCATTTATCGGGATGCCAGCGCTCCATATGCTTTGCATGAGTTTCAAGATAGGCTCCTTTTTCATAGAAGTGGTCATAGAACTCGAGGTCCAGGTGATGAGCCTGAAGATAGGGCATAACAAAGATGCTCGGGACTGTGCCCGGGAACTTTCCGAAACTATCGTAGATATACTGTGCCTGCAGGGCAACACATTCTCTGAACTCTTTATTATGAGGTACAGCGCTGCTCCGGACTGCCACTGCATCCCTGTAGTATCCCGGGGTATCAGGATTGAAAGGCCCGCCTTTTCCGAACTTCCTTTCGGTAAGTGCATCAACTGCCTGACGCATATCTCTGTAATGGGGAGGAGTATAGCCTTCAAAAACTCCCGGAAGCCCTGTCGGATTTGGAAGAGTCCAGCGTTCATCTGTATCATACCTGAAACCAAGTCCTGGAACGTCAGGATTTCCACTTGCCCCCAGAATTGAAAACGGGTCCATGCCATTGAACATCCAGCCCCCAAGGCCCATAGCCTGCAGCATGAGCATACCTGCATAACATGCAATCGAAAGCTCTGCGGTCGCTTCGGAAAAAGACCACAGCTCAAGAAAACTTAAAGGCAAAGGATTTTCTATGTCAACAAGCCCGCTAAACTTCTCAAGTCCTTCTATCTTTTCTCCGTGGATGTCGTCATAAAAGCAGGCACCGTTCTGTGTATAATAGCAAATTCCGGCAAGCACATGCTGGGCAAGGTCTGCAACTGGAATGATCAGGGTTGTTCCTGGATGGTTGACTACCCAGGTATTATGGGCTTCAACATAAGGTGTCTCTGGAGGGATTTTCAGCCTGCCCTCGGAAATCTTACGGACTCTTGCCCTGTGGGCTTTAACCAGTTCCTCTGCATCAAAAGTCCCGCTTTCCGAGCGTGTTGCCAGTTCCGGAGCGTCACGGGTCTCGAAAAAGTAGACTCCAGTATCATCGGTAAAAAAGAGCTCACTCGTATGAAAGCCTGCTGCAGATGGAAAGGTGCGACCACCAGCACTGCATGCATAATTTGAAAGGGCAGGTGCATACCTTTCCCCGCGCATTATCAGGTTGTGCCAGCCCGTGTTGCCTGCTGCTGCAGATAGGACTGCCATCTGCTCCCATTCCGTAAGAGGCAACGGATCATGTTTTGATGTATACTTAAAATAACCGTCCGGAATCGAAGCCCCCATAAAAAAACGGCGTGCCCTTCTTCCGAAAAGTGCATCCGTGAGTCTGAAATCAAGCGTGTCTTTAAAACCCGGTGGAATGTTTTCCTTTCCCATCTTTTTACTCCCCATAAAATAAATTATAAAAAATCACATAAAATACTATTCTTATGTAATTATGAGCACATGTATGGATCCCGAGTTTCGCCTCCCGAGTTTCGCCTCCCGAGTTTCGCCTCCCGAGTTTCGCTTCGGGAGCACGAGGTCCTTTTCGCTACGCTTTGCTCCGCTCAAGAGGACTAATTTATGAGGTATAGGAGTGAGCTTTGCTCAGAAGGACTGAATTGCAAATATTTCTAATCAGTGCAGCCTTATTTGCTATGTTAAGCCGGTTTTGGCACGCTTAACAAAGGAGAGCGGCTTTTCTCAAAAAGAGGAAAAGAAGAAATAAAGCAAAATTAGAGACAGTCTGAAAATATTCATAAGTATTCTTTTTTTAAGTCTCCTTTTTGTGTTTTTTTCTTTTTTTGACGGGCCCCAGGAAGGGTGTTCTCCATGGCATCTGGCAGGCTGGTTACAGCTCTGCAAAGCACGGATAGAAAGCGGAATTATCCCTTTTAAGAGTTTCTGTATATAAATCAGTTGACTAGGGAAACCCTTTTTAAAAATTTGTTTTTATTATAAGTATTCATCCCTTTTTGGAGAAAAAACCTCAATAGCTACGGAATCTTCCAGAGCTTCGGCACTGTGAATTACACCACCGGGAATATTCCATGAATCACCCGGGCTCACTTCAAATGTTTCTCCATCAAAAGTCAGGAGAATTTTTCCTGATACCAGATAGCCGGTTTGTTCGTGGATGTGGTCATGAGAAGGAAGGTTACTTCCACTTTTTAAAAGGAACTCGGTCATCAGGGTCTTTTCCCCATAAACTACTGTTTTCATCCGGATTCCGGGAAGAAGGTCTTTATATTCTTTTGAATCGCTCTTACAAAACATAAGAAGTCCTCTATTCCTTTCTAAAAATTAGATCGATATGCCAGCTCTGGCAGAATTTTTTACATGAGATTATCTTTTATATTATTTTATGTTTCCTGGTAAATTTAAGCATCAAATTTAATCTTTTCCAGATAAGCCTGGAACTACGTCTTTTCAAACTGCATTCTTTCCAGATAGATAATACTTCTATCTTGATCTAACACGGTTTTCGGATGAATTTGATCAAAAATCTGATCAAAATATATTATATCCATAATTTTATATAATATCAGCCATTATTATATCACTGGGCATCTGAAACACTCTTTTCAAACCCCCAACAACTTTTACACCCCCACTCCCAAACCACTCCAAACTCTCAGATGCCCATCCCCCTCATTTTGATCTCATTTCCAGACCTTAGAGGTAACTTACCAAAAAGATTATCTCTAAAAAGACACAAATCCATTGCATGCCCCTGATTCTTTTTCCTATTAACACCGAAAGGATGTCTCTGGTTCCTGCAACTGTGAAGCTATATCTTCTGGAACTGCATGACCGCACGTCATTTGCTTCTACGCTCAATGCACATGTTCCGCAGGAATGGCCGCCTGATCAGATCACTCCTGAAGTGATTGAAGAGTTCATAGGGAGGATGCAGGCAAGAGACAGAAAAATCTGGACCTTTTACTGGCTCCTGAATCAGAAGGAGCTGAAACTGCCTGTCCTGATAGGAAACGGAGGATTCCTTGTTCACGAAGACGGAACTCTTGAGATAGGATACTCCATGCTTGCCGACTACCAGAACAAAGGATATGCAACAGAAGCTGTCCGGTCAATGCTGGAGTGGGCTTTTTCCAGCCTCAAAAAAGATTGCATCATAGCCCATACGTATCCGCGTCTGAAAGCTTCGATTCGTGTACTGGAAAAGAATGGTTTTCTTTTTGTAGGAAATGGCCCAGAAGAAGGAACAATAACTTATGAGCTTCAAAGAGAAAATAAAAGTTTCTGATCCAGCTTTATAATCCTTTTATAAGGCTGCTTCAATACCACTTATTCTCCTGAACATTCTGAGACTAGAGATACAGTCCTTCAGGACAATTAAGTTATTGAAATAATTAGAGTACTTCCAGAAAAGGCTGAAATATAGCAGTATAAACCATATTTTATATATTTATAAGTATTATATACATACTGGGCATCTGAAAACTCTTTTAAAACCCCACATTCCTATCCCCCCAATTCCTACCTCACCGAAAAACAGATGCCCCTACCCCCTTCATAAAGTATATCTTTTTACGTTATTTTTTTATATTATTTTTTTACATCATTTTTTTACATTATTTTTTTACATCATTTTTTTACGCTATTCCGCACTTTTTTACACTTCCTAATATACTACTCACTTTCAGTACCTTTTTTTACATTGCTGCATGGCAGACTTTAGCTGTCTTTTCCTGCACTCCGGCACGAATGAAGCCGATCACCGTCAATTAAATTAAAGTATAGTTTTAAATTGGAGTACAGTTTTAAATTAAAGCACTATTTAAATTAAAGCACAGTTTTCAATAGGGCTGAAAGATAGGACAATTAACCATTAAGCAGCAAGTGACGGCTAATTGATAAACATATCTGGGATAGTCAACCTGGTTTATGAGAGTGAAAACAGCCCTGAAAATTCTTAATGATTGGAAATAAAAAACGGCTTTTGGGATGAGCTCGATAAGTAAACAGAGTGATAGGTAAACAGAGTGATAAGTAAATAGAATAATACTAATAGAAAAGAAAGAAAATAGAAACGAAAGAAAATAGAAACGAAAGGGAATAGAAACGAAAGGGAATAGAAATGAAAGGAAATATGCCAATAGATGTAACCGAAATTTCGAAAGAAATATTGATATGGAGGCGATAAATTGTCAGAAAACCCTTTGCAGGTTATAATGGATAAAGATCCCGAATTTTTCAAGCTTCTCGAAAGTACGCGCGGACTCGCATTTTCAGAAGGCGGAATGCCAATGAAATACAAATTCCTTATTGCAATGGCACTTGATGCAGCTAACGGTGCAGTCGACGGGGTAAAAGTCCTTGCAATTCAGGCAATGGAAGCCGGAGCTACAAAAGAAGAGGTTATGGAAGCAATAAGGATAGCTCAGTATATTTTTGGAGTTGGAAGTGTTTACACGGCTGCGAGAGCCCTGAATGATGTCCTATAAAAGGTAAAAAAGATAATTTCACTATTTTTATATGTGATGGAGGACTAAATAACATTGGGAATAGGGCACCTGAGAAAACTATTTTTCTCAATAAATATCCCAAACTCATATCCACCTAAACTCAATCCCAAAAATCAGGTACCCTATCTTCCCACAAAGACTCACTTCTGCTGTTTAATCCGTTGTCCTGTTATCAGTACTTTCTAGTTATCTGCCTTTTTTACTCAACTGTCGCCTTTTAATACTTAATCTGTTTTTTACTCAATATGATTTTGCCTCGCCTTAATATGAGTAGTCGGAATTTTAAAACCAGCTCATTAGTATAATAACTGATACTTTATTGGTCATGATGCTAGGCGGTGCTTCCATGCATACCATACGATTAGTGCCGAAGCCACGACTGCCGAAAGCGTCAATAGTGCTCCGCCCCAGTATGCAGACTGTGTAGCTTCAATTACGCTAATGAACCATAGGACAGCAAAGACCCCACCCACGATGATATTTAACCAGCGATTCAGCGACTCTTTCAAGGTCAGGGATAAGAAAACAATTATCATTGGAACCAACATTAAGATTGCAAAGAATAGTATCATACCAGGGCTTATTTTCTGACCTTCTGCTTCTCCTGCCATTAATTGTGCTATAATACCTGGTTCCATAAGCACCAGTATCTGATGAGCTAAAAAGGCAATTGATGCAAAGAGCCAGAGCACTGAAATCTTTATCCTCCAATCTTCCAAAACCTCTGCCTCCTTAGAGATATCTTAAAGTAACTTTACCTGTTTACCATTTTCCCTATTATAACTCATCTACTTTCCACAAATAATTTTTATTTTACTTGTAAGTGAATTTATTTTATTATGTCATGCAGGATGCCTTGGAATTGTCACAAAGAAATATCAAATAAGTTAAAAAGTTGTTATTCGAAGTGTAAGTGTAGTGATCTTTCTAATTCATTTTAAACATACTATTAAAGAGCCTGAACAAAAATATTACTATTTAAAAGTATTTTTATAGAGAAATCACTATTTGACCGTTAGTGATAACGTGAAAATATTTATCGGTTGGTCTGGAGATTTAAGTAAAAAGATTGCTATTGCATTAAAAGAATTGATTCCAAATGTTCTCCAATTTACTGAACCGAACCTTATGTCTCATTGGAAGATATTGATAAGGGAAGTCGCTGGAGCAAAGTAAGGGACACGATACTTTTGGCTCTGTATAGATCGTCATTTGAATAATGATAAAAATGTTTTTTACCAAAAGAAATTGTATCTATACAGTAATCCAGAGGTCATATTGTGATAGATAAACTAAAAAAATTGGATCAAAGAGACAACAAGCAAAGCACAACTATCATTGAGAAAAATGAACTGCTTTCAAAGGAAGACTGGCTTATTGTTGGTTCTGCACTGGTCTTGTTCATTGTGAACAATGTCTTCTTGAGTATTTTCCTCTCAAAGATGCCAGGTGGGTCAGCCGCAGGCATTACCACAATCTATGTTATTTCGTTAGTAAGCTTAGTCATCAGGAAATTCAAATCCGTCACCATGATTTTCATAATATATGGGAGTATTGGAATTCTAAGCCACATAATGGTTGGAGACTGGATATACATTCCAAAGGTTGCAATAGTAATAATGATTGCAGCGCTATTCGACTTTCTCCTGCATGAAAGTAGTTACAGAGCGACTTCATTCATTTTTGGGTTTGCAATATTTGTTTTTTTATTAAATGTAACTGACTATGGTTTTTCATATCTGTTTGAGAATTTTGCAAAGCCTATAAACATAAAGGACATAATCCTCTCTCTTGCCTATGGATACGCAGGGATAATATTTGCATTCGCCACATATGACCGCCTACAAAGAGCATGACTGCAGGAGAATTACAGATCGAAAATCTCAGGCCATTTTAAGCCCTTTAAAGCCTTTCCAAACATTTGGTCAAGGTGTTTGTGTCTAGAAGGGTCTGAAAAATAAGCCTGTTTTTACACAGTGCCTGCTAGAAGCTGTGGGTATCTATAGAATAGATTTCCTACAAAACAAGAAGCCAGAGCAAAAATACCAAATTTAAGATCTGTTATATGAGGAGTTCTTGAGTTCGAATCCCATCCCTCGCACTAAAAGATAGGGATATAGGGATCTTCAAAAAAAGTGTACGCTTTTGTATGAGTTATGCACAACCATATTTTTCAAAAGTTGCCCTGGTCAAAAATCACTTGGTTTTTATGAAGTAAATTTAATGAATAAGTTAAATTTTTTGTACTCTTTTATAAAAGTAATACCCAAGTTCTGATTTTCAAAAGTTGAACTAAGCAGAATTAAAAAATGATTTATAGTATTTGCTTATAAATAATATCATTTTTTTTGTATGTGTCTTTGTGCATTTTTAGACTATTGGCAAATGTAAGATAAATCTTTAGTAACAATATCTGACATGATTCGAATAACTTAAGTACTCTTCAATAATCTTAAATGCCTAACAGAAAAATGTAAAAAGATGCCTTATATGTAAGGTTCCGTTATCTTTCTAGCCATTAATTCTATCTTTTGAGATCAGTCCAACGATTTTGAAGAACGAACTTGGGTGCAAAAATGATCGAAGAGTTGCAGCTTATTAACTTTAGGTGTTATCGAAAACATAGAGTCCCTTTTAAACAAAATACAATAATTGTTGGAGAAAATAATACTGGGAAATCAACTATTATTGAAGCTCTTAGAATCATTTCAATAATAGCAGCGAAATACAAAAGTGTAAATTACAATAAACCTCCAGATTGGTTAGATATTCCTATTGGGCACAAAGGAGTTGCACCTTCACTAAAAGACTATGATTTTCATTTTGGGAGTGTAAGTTATCGTTATAATAAGCTGACAGCTCAAATTAAAGCTAGTTTTACGACAGGGGAGTCAATTGAAGTATATATTGGAGGAGAAGAAAAAATATTTGCTGTTATAAAAGATAAAAATAACAATGCAATTAAAACAAGAAGTGAAGCATCAGCCACAAATCTTCCCGCAGTCTTGATTTTGCCAGAAATTTCGCCCTTATTTTTAGAAGAAAAAAGGCTTAGTAAAGACTATGTTAAACAAAACCTTTTCTCACGACTATCCTCCCGCCATTTTAGAAATCAAATATTAATTTACCCAGAGAGATGCAAAAAATTTAGAGAACTTGTGGAAACTAGTTGGGATGGGTGTCAAATAAAGAGCATTAATACAGATGGTAGCCCAGGCGAAGAAAAAATATCATTAATTGTAAGAGATACTGATTTTTCTGCAGAAATTGGTTGGATGGGACATGGGCTACAGATATGGCTTCAAATTATGTGGTTTTTGTCTTTTACTGAAAAAGACAACATTGTTATCATAGATGAACCAGATACTTACATGCACGCTGATTTGCAGAGAAAAATAATTAGGTTGCTATTGGGAGAACAATACCATCAATTAATTGTTGCAACACATTCAATTGAAATTATTTCCGAAGTAGAGCCAGAAAATATATTGGTAGTTGATAAAACAAAGCAAATATCGAGATTTACAAACACTATTCCCGCTGTACAAAAAATAATAGATAATATTGGTGCGGTTCACAATATACAACTCATGAGGCTTTGGAAGTGTAAAAAATGTATTTTTGTAGAAGGTGATGACTTAATTATTCTAAAACCTTTACATAAAACTCTATTTCCAAAAGCCGAAATTCCAATCGATATTATACCTAACATGTCTTTAAGAGGTTGGAGTGGATGGGATTTAGCAACTAAATCATCAATGTTTTTAAAAAATAATGCAGGTGAAGCAATATATGTATATTGTATATTAGATAGTGACTATTATACCAAATATCAAATTGAGAAAAGATTAAAAGATGCAGAGAGAAGCGGTGTGAAGCTCCATATTTGGGAACGAAAAGAAATCGAGAATTATTTAATAGTTCCTGAAACCATCAGCAGAATTATTAATCGGGAAACAAATCTGGGCATACGTGCTGATGAGTCAAAAATAACTGAGCAATTAGAAAAAATATGCAATGATTTTTATTTTGATACATTTAATAGAATATCTATTCAAATCTCAAATGAGAATCCAAGTGAACGCGAAAAAGCAAATATAAAAGCTAAAGCGATAGTGGACGAATATTGGAAGTCAATAGACGGAAAATTAACTCTAGTTTCAGGAAAAGAAGTATTAAGTAGATTATCTGCTTGGAGTCAAGCGGAGTATCACGTATCATTAAATAGTACAAAAATAGCAAAAGAAATGAAAAAAGAAGAGATATTACCAGAAATGAAGGATGTAATCCAAGTAATAGAAGAGAGGCGTGATTCAATATAATTAGTTACATAGAAACTCGGTTTGACAGTATAAATCCTATAAGTATGAAACTCCCATTTTCGCCCAATACCATTCAGCAGTACACGAACGTGTGCCAGCTTTTCTGCAAAATTTATTCCTTTTTACAACCATTTTACTGCCTCTTCTTAAGCTGTTTTACTATTTTACAGTAAATTTACAATTTTTCTTGATGCCATTTTACTATTTTACTGTAAATTTACATTTTTACATTTTACAGTAAATTTTACATTTTACTTTTGACCTGAAACCAATGCTTCCCACTTATTTACTCTATCCAGTACATGAGCATTAAGGGTAAACGGTTTATCTGATTTTGCATTCTGCTTCATATAATGCAAAGTGCCTTTGGAAAAACCTAATCTCTTCCAGTCAACATAAGAAATACTCAGAATCTTTTGCCTTATATCGTAAGAATCAATTCTCTCAATCTCATATTCAGGCTTAACAAAATCCAGTTTTTCCTTTTTGCTTGTAAGATAATGGGCTAATTCTCTTACCTTCAAAAAGATAACATAACTCCAGGTACTTTCTTTACCCTGGTAACTTACCTTTTTATTCAGTATATTGGAGAACTCATTAACAATCTTCCTGGATCCTGCAGGTTTTAGCCTGAGATTGTAATTTTCTGTCCTTATGAAGTCTTTACTTTCCATAGTTCCACTTTCAATCAGGCTGATAACTGCCAGATCCACAGGGAACCTGAAAGGCTCCTGAAAGCCATAGGCTAAGCTGTTTTTGCTTGGGGTCATCTTTGCAAAAACCCTACATGAATATCAAGCTCCACAAAGTTAATGGCTCTCATACATTCAGATTCAGCTCCACAATGGCTCTCAGGCACTCAGATTCAAAGCAGAGAATAGCCATAATTCAGCATGGTGTTTACCATATCCCCAGATCCTGCAGATCTTCTGTACTGGTCTATCCTGGAACAGAAATCATATTCCTTTGGAACAGCCTTCGAAAACTCATTACAGTGTTTCCAGGCTAAGCCTGCCTCTATCCCATATAAGTGGTGGGTCACAACACTTTTCGGATAGGCTCTTACTCGCTTTTTTGGAATTGATCACTAACTCAAGGACACGACTAAATTTTGAAGATTCCAGAAAGTAATAAAAAACGTCATTAATATTAATTTGTTGTTCGATTTTATAATTTTTTATGTGGCAGTAACTTTTGTTAAGAAATTATTTTTTGTAGAATTAATTTAAAATAACAAAATGGATAATTGGGTATTGTAAGGTAAGGGAGTTAATAGGTCAAAAGAGTGAGAAATAACCAATAGGAATAATCGGTAAGGTATGTGAATAAGAATTGTCTGGAAGATGTTGATTCCTATGTACCGGGGGATACTGGAAAGGAACATAACTCTTTCGGGCTTTCCTCAATATTTTTTATTTGTTTTTAGACTTTAAAACATTTTTGTAGTTTTTGGTAAAACCTCAAATATAAAAACGAATAAACGAATTAAAAGCCACAGTGTTTCAAAAAATTTAAATAGTTAGAAGTGATTTGATGATAAATAAAAATTTGGAAAGAATGTAACAAGTAAAGACGGAAAGATAAATTAAAGTCTTTTTATTATTTTTGGGGTTTTAAATTGACTGTAGTCAAGAGCTAACGGAATTAATGGTAAATTTTGATAATCCCGGAAGATATTAAAAAGTTTCCTAAATTTGCTCAGATTAAAATTGCCATATACAGGGCAAATTTGAAGTGAGGAGTTAATAGATATGTATATGTTAGAAGCTATGGAAAACGAAATACTTAAGCATCTATATGAAATTGGGATGCTTGGTATAAACGAAGGTTGGGAAAAGCAATCAAAACTAGATAAAAATGCAGTCAATGAATTGTATCGCGCTAAACTCGTGGACAAAAGCGTTTCAAAGAGATTTGCGTACATACGCCTGTCAGAACGTGGCGTGGGCGCGGTACTATTAGGGCTTCGGGATGCAGACAAAATTTCTGAGTTGTTGTAAATCCCGAGCTATGGCTGCAGTGGTTATGCGTGGTTTCTACGTAATCATTAGTGTATATAAAATTGTTATGCATTACTCGTTCACTCACTTTCTGCATAGTCTAAGAATGTTATTTTTACTTTATATGGAGAGCTCATTTCAAAACCAATTTGATTCTCTAGTCAGAAATCTTTAGAAGCCTTTAGAAGCATTTTCCATGATCAGAAACTCGATTAATTATTTGGAATAAGGGATTTAGAAAAGCAATTTGAGTTTTGGGATCAGCTCTTTAATAATCCTAACTTTTGAATTACTCTTATTCTTGCATATTTTTTCATATTTTTGCCGTCTGCAGGAAGGTTAATGCGTGTCATCCTGTTGTAGACCCTGGAACGAAAAAGACGAAAGATAGTACCAGATTTTCGTTAATATATCACGTTATTTTTATGCACAGATTAAAAATAATAGCTGAGAGCATTGATTCTGAACTAAAAACCGTTACCCTAAATATTCTCAAAATTAGATTATTGAGATAGGAATCTAATTTTAAGATATTATTTTGAGAAATGATGACTGCTGAAGTGGGCAAAGCCGCATTCATTTTTCAGTCAAAAAGAATCTGAAATTAGGTGCTTTTACTGCCTGAGAACTAAAATCGGTCATTACTTACGAACTCCGGGGGACGAAAAGATAGCAGGGAGATATTACACAGGAGAAATAACGCTATGCAATGGAATTTGTTTTCCTTCTTTCCCGGAATTGTTTGTAAAGAGGCAGGAATGCATACGGAATAAGGGGTTAAGTCAACACTTCGCTTCTCAGGGCTAAAGGTCCTGGGATTTTACGCTTCATTTGGGACTCATTTTTAAAGATAAAGAAAAAAATGGAGATCGGGAAAATAAGGGGGGAGATGAATACTTTATAGAAAGATGTCGACTGGAGATGAGCTTTCAATACTGGGCCTGGGGTGCATGAGACTTCCTGTCAAAGACGGAAAGATTGACGAGGAGAGAGCAAAGAGCCAGGTACGTTATTTAATCGATCACGGAGTAAATTATATTGATACAGCCTGGACATACCATCTGGGAGAAAATGAGCCTTTCCTGGGTAGTGTCCTTGCTAATGGATACCGTGAAAAGGTCAAGCTAGCAACAAAATTGCCTTCCTGGATAGTGAAAAGCAGGGAAGATATGAACAGGATCCTTAATGCCCAGCTTGAGAGGCTCAGGACTGACCATATAGATTACTATCTACTGCACAATCTGGCAGGAGCTCTATGGGATAAAATGAAAGAGCTTGATGTGCTGGACTTTCTTGATAAAGCAAGGACTGATGGACGTATAATTAATGCCGGTTTTTCCTTCCACGGGTCAATAGAGGACTTTAAGCTCATTGTCGATGCGTATCCCTGGACTTTCTGCCAGATCCAGTACAATTTCCTGGATGAAAAAAACCAGGCAGGGACTGAAGGACTCGAATATGCCGCTTCAAAGGGGTTGGGGGTAATCGTTATGGAGCCTTTGCGCGGAGGCAAGCTCACCAGTCTGGTACCTCCTGAAATAAAAGAGATTTGGGACGAAGCAGAGGTAAAACATACACCTGCAGAATGGGCATTCCGTTGGGTATGGAACCATCCTGAGATTACAGTAGTACTTTCAGGCATGAATGAAGAATCTCATATCGAAGAAAACCTGAAAATAGCAGATGAAGCCTATCCGAACTCCCTGAATGAAGGCGAACTGCAGCTTGTGAATAGAGTGGAGCAGAAATACCGCACGCTTATGTATACCGGATGTACAGGCTGCAGGTACTGTATGCCCTGCCCTTCGGGAGTGGATATCCCTACCTGTTTTGAAGTATATGACAACCTGTACCTTTCAGGGAACGAAAATGAAGGAAAGATGATGTACGCAGCAAAAGCAGGTGGAATAATAAAAGGAGATGTCCCTGGATATGCTTCGCGGTGCATGCAGTGCAAGGAGTGCCTTGAAAAATGCCCGCAGCATCTGGATATACCTTCTCTGCTTAAAATCATTGCAGAGAAATTCGAGGGGACTGATCTGGAAACATGGAAAGCCGCTGCAAGACAGACGTTCAGGGTAGACTGAAGGCTAAAAAGGATTAAAGGTTAATTGAAGGCTAAAGTTAAGGAAGGGCTAAAGGTTAAGGAAGGGCTAAAGGTTAAGGAAGGGCTAAAGGGGGAGGGTTATAGGGTAAGGGAGGGCTAAAGGGTAAGGAAAGACCAAATATCGAAAGTCATTTAAAATGTAGAAACCCTTAAAAATCACGGAAGCAACTTAAAACGGTAAGGTGATGGAAATGCTGTACAGAAAAATGCCAGGAAATGGAGACGAACTTTCGATACTCGGCTTCGGATGCATGCGTCTTCCTCTCAAAGAAGGAAAAATAGACGAAGAGAGAGCCAGACAGCAGGTGCGCTATGCAATAGATCATGGGGTAAACTACGTAGACACAGCATGGCCGTATCACATGGGAGAAAGTGAGCCTTTCGTTGGGAGAGCTCTTGCTGACGGATATCGCGAAAAGGTCAAACTTGCTACAAAACTTCCGTCCTGGACCGTGAAAAACAGGGAAGATATGGACAGGATCCTTAATGCCCAGCTTGAGAGGCTCAGGACAGATCATATAGATTATTATCTTGTGCATGGTCTCGTAGGGACACTATGGGATAAAATGGAAGCTCTCCGTGTGGACGATTTTCTTGATAAAGCAAAGGCTGACGGGCGAATTATAAATGCAGGTTTTTCCTTCCACGGGTCAATCGAGGATTTTAAGCGCATTGTGGATGCGTATCCCTGGACTTTCTGCCAGATCCAGTACAATTTCCTGGATGAAAAAAACCAGGCTGGAACTGAAGGGCTGGAATATGCCGTTTCAAAGGGACTGGGGGTCATTGTTATGGAACCCCTGCGCGGAGGTAAGCTGACAAACCCCATACCTCCTGCAGTACAGGATATATGGAACGAAGCTGAGGTAAAACGCACTCCAGCAGAATGGGCTCTTCGCTGGATCTGGAACCATCCTGAGGCTACAGTAGTACTTTCAGGCATGAACGAAGAATCTCATATCGAAGAGAACCTGAAAATAGCCGGTGTGGCTTATCCCGATTCCCTCTCAGAAAATGAACTTCAACTCGTAAAAAAAGTAGAGCAGAAGTACCGGAAACTCATGAAAACCGGCTGCACAGGCTGCAGGTACTGTACACCCTGCCCTTCAGGAGTGGACATACCGAGCTGTTTTGAAATTTACGATAACTTTTACATCTCAGGAAATGAAAAAGAAGCAAAACTTATGTATGCGGCAAAACCCGGAGGAATAATTAGAGGCGACGTTCCAGGCTATGCTTCTCAATGCGGACAGTGCGGACAGTGTGTTGAAAGATGTCCCCAGCATCTGGATATACCGTCCCTGCTTGCAGCCGTTGAAGACGAGTTTGAGGGAAAAGACTTCAAGGGATGGAGAGTAGTAGCGAAAAAGGCTTTTGGGAAAGAGTAAAGGTCGGATGCTGCGACCCTGATCTTTCTAACCTTACGACCCTAACCTGAATTAATCGAATCGGTTTTTTACAACTGGCTATGGAACTAATATAAAGTCAAAGCTACTCAGTTCAGTCTGCATCTCTTCCAGATTCAAAAGAGCTTATTTTTGTCCAGGCCTGCCTGACTGCCGGGTTATTGTAAGTTTTATCGAGATAAATTCAGTTTTGCGTCAACAGCCTCAGATATAATTATATACTATAGTTTTATCGAATGATAAGTAAAAAGAGCCAGAAGTTTACAATATAGATAAAATTTTATCCTCTTGATTTCTTATATAGTACATCTAATTTCTTATATGTATATCTGAAAAGTGGAGAAGTTCGCAAAATAAATTTGTATTAAGAAGATTTGGAAAGAATATGCAGAGGTTTTTGTCTTTTTTTAAAAAAGGAGATAAGCCGTACTTTTAAGTACAGGATGCAAAAAACATCCGCTGGACCAACAAGAGAATTCTGATACTGCCTGAAGGGATGGAATTACAATGAGCTATTCCGATGCGGTCTTCAATAATACTGACAGAATAAAGTCAAAGGAATCAATCAAATCAACGGAATCAATCAAATCAAGGGAATTAATCAGGCGCAAACTGGAGATAGAGGAAGTATTACTTGAAATCTCCAACATGTTCACCGCTCCTGCAAATCTTGAAAGGGATATCAATTTTGCACTCGAAAAAATTGGGGCTCTCTGTGGGGCTAGCAGGAGCTATATCTTTCTGATCCGTGAAAACGGAATTACTATAGACAACACCCATGAATGGTGTGCTAAAGGGGTGGAGCCTCAGAAAAACAACCTGCAAAACGCTTCTCCCAATACATGTCCCTGGTGGATGAAGAAACTTCGCAAAGATGAAATAGTCCATATAGCCGATGTTTCAGCTCTGCCATCAGAAGCAGCAGCAGAAAAAGAGGTGCTTGAAAAACAGGGAATAAAATCCCTTATTGTTTTACCCCTGTATGTAGATGGAAAGCTTGCAGGTTTCATGGGAATGGACAATGTGAGAAAGAGTGGGAACTGGAAAAACGACTATATATCAGTACTCAGAATAGCTGTAAACCTGATAGGTATGGGGATACAGCGCAAGAATGCTAAAAAAGCAATACACGCAGGGGAAGAAATCTATAGATCCATGTTTAAGAATGCTGCCAATCTGATTATTCTGGCGGACAAAAAAGGGATTATTGTTGACTGCAATTCCCGTGTAGAAGAGCTCCTTGGATACGGGCAGGAAGAGCTTATAGAGCAGCCCATAAACAACGTCATATATCCAGATTACTTGAAAAAGTTTCATGAATCCTCAGAAGAGATAGAGAACAGGAGTTTTTCCTTCAATAAAGAATACAGGATGGTCCGAAAAGGTGGGAAGCCTGTAGATGTCAATGTTAATTCCTCGGGCTTAAAGGATGAAAATGGAAACCACATTCAGACCATATACATTATAGAAGACATTACTGAGCGCAAAAAAGCAGAGAAACTGATCAAGGAAAGTGAAAGCAGATATCGCTCTGTATTTCAGAATAACGGCGCTGTAATAATGCTGATCGACCCGGATACGGGAAATATTTTTGATGTAAATTCGGCTGCCTGTTCTTACTACGGATATATCAGAGAGAAAATGCTGAGCCTGAATATTGCTGACATCAATATACTTCCAAAAGAGCAAATATTACAAGAACTGGAGCAGGCGAGGTCAAGGGATCTCAATCACTTCTATTTCACTCACCGCTTGTCCAGCGGAGAATTACGTGATGTTGAAAATTACAGCTATCCTATTTTGATGAACGGGAAAATATTCCTGTACGTGATAATTTCGGATATAACCGAGACTAAGAATATGCAAAATGAGCTTGTTAGAGCAAAAATGGAGGCTGAAGTTGCCAATAGGGCAAAAAGTGAGTTCCTGGCCAGCATGAGCCATGAACTGCGGACACCTCTGAATTCGATCATAGGTTTTTCTGACATGCTGCTTACTCAAAACTTCGGCCCGCTTAACGAAAGACAGCTCAGATATGTAAGTAATATTTCAGTGAGCGGAGGTCATCTCCTGAAGCTGATCAACGATGTACTGGACCTCTCAAAGGTTGAAGCCGGGAAGATGGAACTTAACGTAGAGAAGTTTTCCATATCCGGTTCGGTCTCTGAAGTTAAGACGTTATTGACACCTCTGGCATCAAAGAAAAGCATACAGATCCTGAGCACGGTTGACCAAGAGCTAACAGACATAAAGGCTGACAGAACGAAGTTCAAGCAGATATTGTACAATCTGATGGATAATGCTATCAAGTTCACTCCCGAAGGCGGAAATGTTACTGTTGATGCCAGGGTTGGGGAAGATGGAGCAAAAATTACCATCAAAGATACGGGCGTTGGAATATCTGAAAAAGAAGCCAAAAAGGTATTTCAGCCATTTACACAGCTTGAGAACTCTGAATTAGGAAATCAGGAAGGAACAGGGCTTGGACTTTCTCTTGTCAAGAAATTTGTAGAAATGCATGCAGGCAGAATATGGGTTGAAAGCGAGTTTGGGAAAGGAAGTAAATTCATTTTTACAATACCCCTCAACTCTAATAATTAATCAAAGAACATATTTTCTGCCCTATTCAGTTTTTATGACTGTTTTTATTCTGTCCTATTCTGCTGTATCCCTCTTTATCCTGCTCTAGCTCACCCTATTCTGCTCTATTCTGCTCTATTCTGCTCTATTCTGCTCTATTCTGCTCTTTTCTGTCCTATTCTGCTCTTTTCTGTCCTATTCTACTTTATTTGCCATTACAGTTTCAGGCTTTTTTCCCTATCGAAAACGCTTTTCCAAGGTTACATCCGATACTATAATAACTTCTATTTCCTGTCCCGTATATCAGAGGCCTTATTTTCTCTATATCCAGGCTTTTATTTTCATCAAGCACGGATTCTTCTGCCTTGATGTCTATTATCTCTCCTACGAACAGGGTATGGAGCCCTATCTCAAGGCTGTGAAGAAGTTTGCACTCCATGACAACCGGAAATTCTCCTATATAAGGGGCGGGTACGAGCTCACTCCTCACCGGAGTAAGACAGGCTGCCTCAAACTTATCTTCATCCTTTCCGCTCGCAATGCCGAAATAGTCGGTTTCCTTTACATAAGCTTCAGAAGGGATGTTTATAGTAAACGCCTTATTTTCCATGATACCTGCATAGCTGTAAGTCGCTTTTCTTAAGGATACGCTGATACATGGAGGGTTCGAACAGCAGATCCCTGCCCAGGCCACAGTCATTGCATTTGGCTTCCCGTTCATGTCATAGGTGCCGACAACCCATGCAGGGGTCGGAAATGCAAGTGGTTTTGCTCCGATTGATTGCTTCATGGTTAGAACCTTCTTTTCGATAATACAAAATGCTTTCGTGATCTATTGTTCCGAATCTTTATTACTGCCCTTATCTTTATTTCCCTTCTTTATTCTCCTGAAATTTCTCCTGAAATTTCCTAAAGGAGAAGTAAATATTTAATACTTAATACTTATACCTGCGGATAAATCAATCAGTAATCGGTCTTTATTTGGCTTTTTCAATTGTTTGTTCTCTGTAGAGTTCTCCAGTGATTTTTTAATAAGGATTTTTGTGCCGTTTTCAATTAATCTCAGGATTATTTACTGGACACCCGATATCTCTTAAAGGCGGTTATCAGTTGCAAATTATTAGATATCTCAGATAGTTGTCGTTATATATTATGTGAGATATAGGATAAATACAGGAGTACTAATTTAATGTTCTCCTTTCCGGATGATGTTAAAAAGGGGATTTTCCGGTTAGGAAACGTCTGGGGGTATAAAAATTGTTAAGCAAATATGGTAAGCTGTTGCTGGGCGCGTATATCCTGAGGAGGCTTCATTCAAGTAATTCCCACGAAGTTTCAGAGCATAGAAGTAGTGGAATGTTGGGCAAATACGGCAAATTGATACTGGGCGCATATTTGGTGAAGAGGTTCAGGGCAGGGAAGCGTCACGGGACCGCAGAACACGAAGAGAGCACAGAAGGACTATTGCACAGGTACGGGAAGTTAATGCTTACTACCTATGCTATGAAAAGGTTGCGATCAAGAAAATCTCATAAAGAGATGGAACAACCTCAAGAATACGTGGAACCGCCTACTAGGCATGGTTCATTCTTACCGCACATGGCGATGAAATACGGAAAATGGTTACTGGGCGCATACCTAATGAGAAGGTTTCACCACAGAGGACCGGAAGCTGAGATAACAGAAGTAGTTGAGACCGAGACATACGAGGAAGATAAGGGATCATCCATGTTTAAGTTCAATACAATAATGGTAGGTGCACTTGCCGGAGTTACTGCTGTATACGCAATTAAAAAATATAGAGCTAAACACTGTGGGTACAAAATAGAAGTCGAATAAGCCCAGAGAAGGTTCAAAAATGCACAGAACAAGAAGCTGGTCTAAATTATTACTGGGTGCTTTTGCAGGAATTGCACTTCTATACATCATCAAAAAATACATGCACGACAGGTCTCTTCCTGTGGCGTTAAAATCTCTTCCAGTACCTTTCAAACACGGTCCCACTCCTCCCAGAGTAAAAGCCATTTATCCTGACAGGCAGACTTTTGCCTACAGGTGTGACTCTCCTATCTGGATTGAGTTCGACATGCCTATGAATAATGCAACAATAACGAAAGATACCGTGATAGTCAAAAGTTCTGCATCAGCAGAACCTGTAGACGGACTTCTGGACGTCGGGTCCAGAATGCTTATGTTCCGTCCCTATAACGAATATCCGATGGATGAGTCCGGTGCCGAGATAACAATAACTCTTCTTGGAAGCGAGACCGGATCCGGATTTATAATGGATGAGAGGGGAATCGCTCTGGACGGCAATAAAAATGGAAAGCCGGGTGGAGACTTTGTATACACTTACAGAGTTGTAAGGTGAAGCAGAACACCAGGCAAATTATTCTGGCAAATCTTTCTCTGCTTTCTGAAAAACGGCGCCGTTTTCTCAATCTATTCTTTTTTCATTCAGTTTCTTTTCTTCATCCTTTTTCGTTCATTTTTTCTCTTTACCGGTTTTCTTTCACCCTATTTTTTCATCTTTTCTCTTCATCTTTTCTCTTCATCTTTTCTCTTCATCTTTTCTCTTCATCTTTTCTCTTCATCTTTTCTCTTCATCTTTTCTCTTCATCTTTTCTCTTCATCTTCTTCTCCATACCCACCGCCTCCAGGCGTTTCAATTACGAGTAAATCTCCTTTCTGTACCCTGACTTCAGCCTTTCCTCCGAGATCAATAACCCCGCCATCCCTGCGGACAAGCATATTTTTTCCGCATTTTCCGGGTGTGCCGCCTTTAAGCCCGAATGGCGGGAATTTCCTGTGGCTTGAAAGGAGAGCTGCATCCATCTCTGTCAGGAACCTGACTCTCCTGACAGTCCCATTTCCACCCCTGAATCTGCCTTCTCCGCCGCTCCCACGCCGGATGGAAAACTCTTCAACGATTACCGGGAACCTTGTCTCAAGGACTTCAGGGTCTGTAATTCTGGAATTGGTCATATGGGTATGCACAGCATCAGTGCCTGAAAAACCCGGACCTGCACCGGCACCTCCGCAGATAGTCTCATAGTACTGATAATCAGCATTCCCGAACGTGAAATTGTTCATCGTGCCCTGGGAGGCTGCAAGGCTTCCGAGAGCTCCGAAAAGGGCATCAACTATATACTGCGAGGTCTCAACATTACCTGCAACAACGGCTGCAGGAGGCTCGGGCCTGAGCATGGAGCCCTCAGGAATTATGATCTCAAGCGGCCTTAAACAACCTGCATTCAGCGGGATGTCACTTTTCACAAGAGTCCTGAACGTATAGAGGACAGCAGCCAGGCAAACCGAAGCCGGAGCATTGAAATTGCTTGAAAGCTGCGGAGAGGTGCCTGTAAAATCAATCCTTGCACTCCGGTTCTTGCGGTCGATTGTAACCTTCACTTCAATTGCGTTCCCATCGTCAAGGATGTATGCAAACTTCCCATCATCAAGCCTGTCAATAACTCTTCTGACGGCTTCCTCCGCGTTATCCTGCACATGACCCATATAGGCTTCGACAGTTTCAAGAGAAAACTCCTCAACCATCCTGTGCAGTTCCTGAAGCCCTTTTTCATTTGCTGCTACCTGTGCCCTTGTATCAGCCACGTTCTGGTCAGGGTTCCTTGCAGGATATTTGCCTGAACCGAACCATGCCTTCAGTCTTTCTTCCAAAAACCTGCCCTGTTCAACTATTTTCATCCCCTCGCTAAGTACACCCTCTTCTTCGATATTTCGGCTTTCCGGAGGCATAGAACCTGGAGTAATCCCTCCGACATCAGCATGGTGACCTCTGGAAGCAAGGTAAAAAAGAATCTCTCCCGAACTGCCTGACATGGGAGTGACAACAGTGATGTCAGGAAGGTGGGTACCTCCGTGATAGGGGGAGTTAATCAGGTATACATCTCCTGCATGCATATCCCCTAACTGCGCCTGGATAAGGGATTTCACGCATTCTCCCATGGAACCCAGGTGCACAGGGATATGAGGGGCGTTTGCTATCAGGTTTCCGTATCGGTCAAAGATCGCACAGGAAAAGTCAAGCCTCTCCTTTATGTTTACGGAATGGGCGGTGTTCTGTAAGGTGTAGCCCATCTGCTCGGCAACGGACATGAATCTGTTATTGAAAATTTCAATCATTACAGGGTCGGCCTCTGTCCCTATAGCTGTTCTGGCAGGAAGGGGAGCTCTGCGGGTAAGGAGAAGGTGATTGCGTACAGTAATTTCTCCCTGCCAGCCAGGTTCGATTATAATTGTAGTGTTCTTTTCAATAAGGATTGCAGGCCCACTTATGCAGGCTCCAGGCATCAGCTCTTCTGTATTGAAGACAGAGGTTTCGCGGAATTCCCCATAACTGTACATCTGGACCCTGGAAATCGGAGAGAAATCAGGGTTCTCTTCAAGCTCAAGAAGGGGATCAGAAACTCTCTCGGTAACCCCCACGACCTCTACAGAGATGGCTTCCGCAAAAATGGATTTCCCTTCCATTACAAATCCGAAGCGTTTTTTATGGACTTTCTCAAAGCCAGCCCTGAGGAACACATCATTATCCACGAAATCCACAGCCAGCTGCGTATCCGAACCTGCATAGCGCATGTGCACCCTATAAAGCACGTTGATGCAGTCTTCCCGGACTCCCTGCTCAAACATAGAAAAAAGCCCTTCAGCCTTAAGCTCTGCAAAAGTAGATTTTAACTCCTTTACCAGCCCTTCTGAGAGTTCAGCTCCGATGTACTGCTCTTTTATCAGCCTCTGGTCTGCAAGCCCCATGCCGTATGCAGAAAGGACTCCGGCATACGGATGGATGAGAATGCTTTCGATTCCGAGAGCATCTGCCACTCTGCATGCATGCTGGGCTCCTGCTCCTCCAAAGCAGCAGAGTGTGTATTCTTTTATGTTATACCCACGCTGGACAGAGATTTTCTTGATCGCGTTTGCCATATTCTCAACTGCTACGGAAAGAAAACCTTCTGCTACCTGCTCGGGTGTAAATATATTACTACTTGCAGAAGCCTTTTTAGCAAGTTCTGCAAATTTCCTGTGTACAATTTCGAAATCCAGCGGCTGGTCTGCTCCAGATCCAAAGATCTTCGGAAAGAATTCGGGATGTAGTTTTCCGAGCATAAGGTTGCAATCCGTAACCGTAAGAGGCCCACCTTTCCGGTAACATGCGGGTCCGGGATTCGAGCCTGCGGAATCAGGTCCCACCCTGAACCTGCCCCCTTCATAATGGAGAATCGAACCCCCGCCTGCTGCAACAGTATGGATGCGCATCATGGAAGAACGCAGTCGCACACCTGCAATCTCTGTTTCGAGGCTGCGTTCATATTCTCCGCTGTACTGGGCTACATCCGTGGATGTCCCTCCCATGTCAAAAGTGATTATTTTTTTTGCCCCTGCCATCTCTGAAGTTGCAACTGCCCCAACGATTCCTCCGGCAGGCCCTGAAAGGATGCAATCCTTGCCATGAAAAGCCTTCGAATCTATAAGCCCGCCGCTGGACTGCATGAACATGAGCCTTGGAATATTATCTCCCCTGTTTTCCTCTCCAGGACTTTCTTTTTCCGGACTTTCTTCTTTTTCCTCTTCTCTGTCTCCTTCCAGGTTTTCTTCTTTGTTTCCTTCACTTTCTTGCAGGCTCTTTTCAACCATATCAACATACCTGCGCAGCACCGGAGAGAGATAAGCATCCACAACCGCTGTTTCCCCTCTGCTCACGAATTTTATGAGCGGGCTTGCCTGATGGGACAGGGAAACCTGAGTAAAACCCATTTCTTGCGCCAGCCTGCCGAGCTTCAGTTCATGCTCGGAATACCTGTACGCATGCATAAGCACAACTGCAGCCGAGCGGATTCCGGCTTTGAAAGCCTCTTCAAGCTCTTTTTTAGCGCTTTCAAGGTCCAGAGGCATAAGCTCTTCCCCATCTGCCCCGTACCTGCCGGAAACTTCGATAACCCTCTCATAAAGCTGGTCAGGAAGTTCAATTTTCTGTGCAAAAATGTCCGGACGGTTCTGATACCCTATCCTGAGAGCATCTCCAAACCCCCGGGTTATAACAAGAACAGTGCGCTCCCCTTTCCTTTCAAGGAGGGCATTCGTACCCACAGTCGTGCCCATTTTTATGGCTTCCACATCTTCCGCAGGAAAAGGGGCATTCTCAGGCAGCCCGAGGATCTGGCGTATCCCGTGCATGGCTGCGTCTTCATAATGAGATGGGTCTTCGGAAAGGAGCTTATGTGTGATCAGTTTTCCATCAGGGCTGCGCGCTACGATATCAGTAAACGTGCCTCCGCGGTCTATCCAGAACTGCCATCGGGATTTGGGGGACATGAAAGGAATAATTGTAGAGGTGGTATTAATTATTAATCGGGAGTTTCGAGGTTTTAGCCCGATATTCAGAAAGTAACAGATCCTTTTTTCAAAATCACTTTGAGAGAATGGCATCCTTATACAGAGACTCAAATAAAAAGAAAAAGCTTTTGGAGTTATAGTGTGATGAAAAAATAAGAGAATTGAAAATTTCTCTGATAAATCAGATGTGAAAAAAGGATTTTGAAGGGATATTTAAAATCTGTCCGCGTTGAGACAAATTTAGGGATAAAACATCCTTTTGCTATCAGCAAAAAAGATATTAACGGTCTCTCACGAACCCTTCTTTGCTGATAACAAAAAGGATTTTATTATTTAACCAAATTGTAAGCCCATTCGATCCATTCACAGAGGCATTCTAAATCCTCTTTCTCTACGGTAGCACCGCACCAGATGCGCAAGCCTGACGGGGCATCACGGTAAGAACCGATGTCATAAGCAACTTTTTCTTTCTCAAGCGTTTTAATCAGTTCTTTAAGCTTTTCGTCAGATAAATCAACTTTAAAGCAGACACTGGTACTGGACCTTATATCTTTTGTTTCCGCTAAAAAATGGATCCAGTTGTTTTTAGCAACAAATGCCTCAAAGACCGCCAGATTATCATTTGTCCGCTGGATAAGTTGCTTAAGCCCTCCTATAGACTCTGCCCATTTTAATGTTGCCAGCCAATCTTCATTAGCCAGCATGGATGGGGTGTTAATAGTAGAGCCTTCAAAAATCTCCTTATTCAGTTTACCACCTTTGGTCAGCCGGAAAATTTTGGGCAATGGCCAGGCAGGAGTATAGCTTTCTAAGCGCTGAATAGCCCGCGGAGATAAAATCAGCATCCCGTGTGCACCTTCCCCACCTAAAACTTTCTGCCATGAGAAGGTAATGACATCCAGTTTATGGTAGGGTATATCCATAGCAAATAAAGCAGAGGTGGCATCGCAAAGCGTGAGCCCTTCGCGGTTATCAGGAATCCAGTCGCCGTTGGGCACTTTGACTCCGCTAGTAGTCCCATTCCAGACAAAGACTACATCATTCTTGAAATCGACCTTCTTTAAATCTGGTAATTTCCCGTATTCTGCCTCAAAAACTCGGGTATCTTTTAATTTTAACTGTTTAGTGATGTCGGTTGCCCATTCTTTACTGAAAGATTCCCAAACCAGAACATCAACCCCGCGGCACCCCAGCATAGACCACATGCACATTTCAAAAGCGCCTGTATCGGAAGCCGGTACAATACCTACCAGATAATCATCAGGAAGTCCAAGCATATCTCTTGTTCTTTTAATTGCTTCAGCTAATTTTTCCTTGCCAGGTTTGCTCCGGTGTGACCGGCCAAAAGGTGTATCCTTCAGCTCTTCAACAGAATACCCTGGATGTTTGGCACAAGGTCCAGAAGAAAAACAAGGATTTTTAGGAACTCGTGTTGGTTTCATTTTTGTCTTTTCCTTTTTTGGTACTGTTATGTCTTAAGGGAATAAGAAATTTTCCAGTTACAGGCGAACATGTAATTATAGCCATCCCGGAAGACTTAACAATATACCTTTTATTTATCTTTTCGTGCTACTTTTACATGGTCAAAACCGATGTTCATAGCACAAAAAAGTGCCTATATTATAGTTTTTTTGCATTTGATGAAAGGTAATCGACCAATTAACCTGTATCTCCCTTTTTTTATTCTTTTTCTCCAAGTTCCTATACTAGTTTTTTGGAAAAATTTATCCATTGTTGGGGTGAAATAAGTCTCCATGAAAGAATACCTGGGGATCATTGTTGATGCCGTTTCCAGGCGGCAGTTCAAAGGTGAGATTACCGTTGAAAACGGAAAGATCATTAGCATAAAAGAGAAAAAGCACGATAATGAGCAGTACATCCTGCCAGGACTCGTAGACGCCCATGTGCATATAGAAAGTTCTATGACCGTGCCTTCGGTTTTTGCCCGGATGGCTGTTGCAAAAGGCACGGTTGCAGTTGTCAGTGACCCTCATGAGATTGCAAACGTTATGGGGGAAGAGGGCATTGTCTACATGCTTGAGGATTCAAAAAAAGCCCCGCTGAAGGTCTTTTTTGGGGTGCCCTCGTGTGTGCCGGCTACACCCTTCGAATCAGCGGGGGCAGTCCTTGATGCCGAAGCTGTAGACAGGCTGCTGGCAAGGAAAGACCTGTACTACCTTTCCGAGATGATGAATTTCCCGGGTGTGATCTCAGAGTTCCCTGAGGTAATGACAAAACTGGAATCAGCTAAAAAGTACGGCAAAGTCATTGACGGGCACGCGCCTGGCTTGAGAGGAGACGATCTGCAAAAATATATCGGAGCAGGGATTTCCACAGATCACGAGTGTTTTACTTATGAAGAAGCAGTTGAAAAAATAAAGCTAGGGATGAAGGTCCTGATCCGGGAGGGGAGTTCAGCCAGAAATTTTGAAACTCTGTACAGCCTGATAGATGAATATCCCGAATCGGTTATGCTGTGCACAGATGACTCCCATCCGGATACCCTGATACACGAAGGGCATATCGATAAGCTAATCCGGCGCGGACAGGAAAAAGGGATTGATATCTATAACCTTATCAGGGCAGCTGTGATCAATCCTGTGGAGCATTACGGGCTTAATGTCGGGCTGCTGCGCGAGGGGGATGCTGCTGATTTCATCATTGTAGACGACCTGAAATCCTTCAATGTGCTGAGCACTTTTATTAATGGAAACTGTGTTTATAATAATGGGAAGGTTCTTTTCCCTGTGGAAAAAGTTTCTGCTAAAAATGTTTTTAATAGGAACAAAATTTCAATTGACGATGTAAAACTGTCTGTGCCTCCTGCAGGAGAAACAAAGGAACAAATAATCAGGGAGCAAATGAAAAAAATCAGGGTAATAGTTGCCAGGGACGGAGAACTGGTTACATGCCAGGAACTGGCTATGCCAGAGGTAGAAAACGGTAATATAGTCTCAGATCCCTCAAGGGATATTTTGAAAATGGTTGTCCTGAGCAGGTATGCAAATGATCCTGTCCAGATCGGTTTCATAAAAAATATAGGCCTGAAAAAAGGCGCTATTGCAAGCAGCATTGCCCACGACAGTCACAATATCATTGCAGTCGGGGCTACCGATAAGGATATAGTTGAAGCTGTCAACAGGCTTGTGGAAAACAGAGGAGGAATCGTTGTTGGGACTGCAGACCATTTGCTTGATCTTCCACTCGAGGTTGCAGGCCTTATGAGCACACGAAATGGAGAAGAGGTAGCTTCCCGGTACCACCTGCTGAATGCAGAAGCCCGGAGACTGGGAACAACGCTAAAATCGCCCTTTATGACTCTTGCATTTATGTCACTTCTGGTAATTCCTGAACTTAAACTGGGAGATCGGGGCATTTTTGATGTGACAAAGTTCGAATTTGTCAAGCTTTTCGCAAGTGAGTAAATGAGTAAGCGTGAACTACACCTACCTAAAATCTTCGTAAACTCAGATTTTTGAGGAAGGTGCTTCCTGCTTCATACTAGGCGGTTGCCGTTTTTTCCCGGTCCACAGGCTCAAACCGTAGTCCCTACGGCGAATTTCTTTATATTGATAGCTGCATTAATGTCCCTATCATGCAAAACATTACAGGAAGGACAAAGCCACTCTCTAATATCTTCTGTCAAATTTGGATGCTTATAACCACAAACGTTACAAGTTTTTGAAGATGATTCCCATTGACCTATCTTCAAAACTGTTTTACCAGACCATTCAGCTTTGTATGTTAATTTTTGCACGAAAGAATACCATGCTGAATCACTAATAGCCTGTGCTAATTTGTGGTTCTTTTTCATTCCTTTAATATTTAAAGTTTCAACWGCTACYGCTTGGTTTTCACTGATTAGCTTTTTTGAAACTTTATGTTGAAAGTCATGTCTCTGATTAGCTTTTTTGAAACTTTATGTTGAAAGTCATGTCTCTGATTAGCAATTTTCTCATGCAACTTAGCAAGTTTGCATGCTGCCTTTCTACGGTTTTTTGAACCTATGACTTTCCTGGAAACTCTTCTTTGCAAGAATTTCAATCTTTCAAGAGAAATTTTCAGGAATTTAGGATTATCTATTTTTTCTCCTGTAGAAAGAGTAGCAAAAGTCAAAAGTCCAACATCAACTCCAATCATTGTAGCATGGGAAAATGATTCAGGTTCAGGACATTTCTCTCCATCATCAGTTAAGATACTGATATAGTATTTTTCTGTAGGGGTTCTCGATACAGCTATTGTTTTTAGAAATTCAGAATTAGAATCACTTTTAATAGTATTTCCTTCTAATTCTATTTCCTTAAAAAGTTGCTTATGTATCTTAACTTTTATCCAACCGATTTTTGGTAAATTAATTTTAGAGGTAGCAAAATTAATAATATAATGTTGTGGAATTTGGAAAGAGAAATGATTATCTCTTTTTCTTTTCTTTTGTGGATATTTAAACCCATCCTTAAAGAAATGGTTGAATGCAGAATTAAGATTTTTGCTAGTTTGTTGCAGAGATTGAGAATTTACTTCTTTCAAGAAGGGATAAGCTTCTTTAAGAACTTGAATATGGTTATTAAGTTCAAATTCAGATATACTTATTCTGAATTTTTTATACATTAATGATTTTATTTCAAGAAGTTTATTGTAGACAAATCGAGTACTACCGAAGTGTTTTTCCATAAGGGCTTTTTGTTCCTTATTAGGGTAAATTCTGTATCGGATTCCTCTTTTAATCGGCATTATATACGTTTGGAAACTATATCAATATTAACAGGATAACTATCGGTATGATGTTGGGAAGTTGACGGCTCTCATCCCCTCCCTGTCCCATTCGGGCGAAAGCCCGATGTGCTGAGGAAGGGGGCTTCCCGCCTTATGAGATAAGCCTATAACGACGGATCGGCAACACTTTCCCGATAATTAAAAAAGTAACACATTTTGAATTAATGTGAAAACAAAAAAACCTTGAATAGCTAAAAATACTTATTTTAATTTATTTTTAAGGGTCTGTTAATGAGGCCCATAAAAATATTTTTAGTAAATGCTTACTCCTTTTACCGAAGGCAGGTTCAGGATTTCGTCCACAAGGTTTCCGGGCACCTTGCGGTCAGTGATAATGGTGAGCCTGGGGTTATCAGTAAGGTATGGGTCATCTGAGACTGCCTGGCGGATACTCACATTGTTTCTGGAAATCAGGCCTGCTACCTCTGCAAGGATTCCAACATGAGCAGCGTCCTCAGGAATAATAATGATCACTCCCAAACCAAGGGAAGGAGCAACGTCCCTGAGGAAGGGTATAGAATGGACATTTTTAAAAATAGTACTTAGAAGTTCGTCCGAAATAATGGTTTTTGTGGTTGCATCAACCACCCGCCGGTCCACTCCGGCTTCCTTTGCAAGCTGAGTATGTGCTATCTCGATGGATCCGGAAGTTACTTTTCCTTCCTCATTAACCTGGAACCCACGTTCAAAAATTAGTTTAAGCACTTTTGCCTGCGCAGGATATTTTTCAAACTTTTTGAGTAGTGTCTGCCACATATAAACTTAAGTTTAAAATGAGTCCCCTGATATATAGTTTACTGATTGTTACGAACCCGAACCTAAAAGGTAGTGAAGAGAAGAATTTTTCACCTACCTTCTTGAGTTTTACAAATTTTTTAAAATTTGACAATTGTCTGCGTTAATTTGATGTACCTGCAGGACAGGAACCTGTACATGGAAATTCCAGTATCAGGCAGTAATGAAAAATCCCGAAAAACAGAATACCAGCTAATTCTTATTGCCGCCCTCAAAAAGGAAATAGAGATCGCTCGCAGGCTTGACCCTGAAAAGCTTGCAGCCGAAATAGAAAAAACAGGTTTTTCCTGCCAGCACTGCGGGAAATGCTGCAGACGGGCTTTTGGGGATAACAGGGTAGTTTTGACTCCTCAGGAGATTGAGAAAATCAGGGAGTATACAGGACTTTCAAAACTGGAGGTTGCAGGACCTCTTATCCCTGAAGCCTGCCAGCCTGAAGAAATCGGAGAGGATGATGAATGTAGGGATACAGAAGGTTCTTTCAGGTCATCAGAAAAAAACGAAGGACCAAATGAAGAGCCGTTTTCAGAACTCTCCGGGCTGTTTGAGCTTCTGAAGGAAGATATTGATTCGGAAGGAAATATTCATGCCTTTGGCTGGATGCTCAGGCGTAAAAAAAACGGAGACTGCGTTTTCCTTGAGAAAGACACAAACCGGTGCAGGACATATCCTGTACGCCCGATGCTCTGCAGCACCTATCCTTTTTACATTGAAGGGCTTAAACTGTACACCTGCGAATGTGAAGGACTTGGAGATCACATTTCTGCGAAAGAGAGCCGAAAACTTGCAGAGGCTCTGCTTTCCAGATATATCCTGGAGCTTGAGGATACGCTTGCCATGTACGAAAAATACGAGGATTTTAAAAGAGAGGAAGGAGGCCCGGAAATTGCTAAGAATAATTTTGAAAACGGCATCTGTATTTATATAATCCATGACAGCAAAGGAATTACAAAAATTATTGAGTGAGTTGTGGATTTCAGGAGACACTGATATTTCCTGAATGACTGATTGATACTTTCCGGGACCCTGGAAGAAATTTTTAATTTTCTCTCCCAATGCCGCACGGGGCCGGGACCTGCCTGTAAGCCAGAAAAAACAACAGTGAAATCAATGCTGCGATTGAGGGAAACAGTATATCGAAGAAACATCCCCTAGACTAAGGTAATACTTACTTTTTCCCTGAAAACCGATTTCGAATTCACAGCTAAGCATAGTGTGTCCCCACCAGTTTGTCTGGCAGCCGGCCGAAAGAAACAAAAGGAAAGTAAAAAAGAGTTGATCTTCTCTTTCTTCCTCCTCTTTTTTCTCATTTTTGTCTAAAAGACCACTTTCCTTCATCGAGCGTAATAAAAAACGACACGGGACAGTGAATGAAGTTACACGGGTTAGAAATATTGCATAGTCCGCTTGAGCTCAGATTACTGCTAAAACTCCTAAATTAGTCCTCTTGAGCGTAGCGAAAAGGACCGCGTACTCCCGAGGCGCAATTCGGGCGAGGCGCAATTCGGGCGAGGCGCAATTCGAGCGGAAAAACTTATTTGAAAATATATTTTATTCGACCTGAACTTCATTTTTTTTCTGGATCATCAATTAAATTTATTTATTAGAAAGCGCCAGTTATTCCCCATGACCGGAATGTCTGGTAGCGACAATCGCCCGATGACCGTTTCGGAGAAGATCTTTTCGAAGGCCTCCGGAACTCCCGTGAAAGCCGGGGATTTTGTACTGGCAAATATAGACCTGGCAATGACCCACGACATCACAGGTCCGCTGGCAGTCCAGGGCTTTTACGAAATTATGAGAGATGAAGAAGAAAAGAAAGTCTGGGACCCCAGCAAAATCGTAATTATATTCGATCACCAGGTCCCTGCAGACTCAATTAATGCTGCACAAAACCATATCATGCTCAGGAAGTTTGCAAAAGAGCAGGGCATTTTAAATTATGATGTGTATGAAGGAGTCTGCCACCAGGTCCTGCCCGAAAAAGGGCATGTGCTGCCCGGAGACCTTATTGTGGGTTCTGACTCCCATACCTGTGCATACGGGTCTTTAGGAGCATTTTCTACCGGCATAGGGTCTACTGACATGGCTGCAGTTTTTGCTACAGGCAAACTCTGGTTCAGAGTCCCTGAGACCTTCCGTTTTGAAGTTGAAGGAAAACTGCCGAGGCGAGTTTACTCAAAAGACCTTATCCTGCACCTTATAGGGGATGTCGGGGTAGAGGGTGCCAGGTATATGGCAGCTGAGTACGCTGGTTCGACAATCCGCTCCCTTTCCGTCCCCGAGCGCATGACTATGTCCAACATGGCAATCGAGATGGGAGGAAAAGCAGGAATTATTGAAGCCGATGAGGTTACCGAAGCATACCTTAAAGAGCGTATTCCAGGCTACAAACTTGATCCTTACTGGAAATCCGATGAAGATGCTAAATACCTGGATGTCAGGCATTACGATGTATCTGATCTTGAACCCCAGGTAGCCTGCCCTCACAATGTAGATAACGTAAAGCCGGTAACGGAAGTCGAAGGCACGAAAATTGACCAGATCTTTATGGGCTCATGCACTAACGGCAGGTTTGAAGATATCAAACTCATGGCAGATATCATGGGTGACGAACCTGTTGCAAAAGGTGTACGCCTCCTGGTAGTGCCTGCTTCAAGGACAGAATATATGAAACTGTTAAAAGCCGGATATATTGAAAAACTCATGAACGCCGGCGCAATTGTAGAATCCCCCTGCTGCGGACCATGCATGGGCGGCTCTTTCGGCCTCCTCGGCCCCGGAGAAGTCGGACTTGCGACCTCCAACCGCAATTTCAAGGGTAGAGAAGGAAGTGCAGAATCATTTGTGTACCTTTCCTCCCCTGCAACAGCAGGAGCGTCCGCTCTCACAGGAGAGATCACTGATCCCAGGAAGGTTTGAAAAACCCTCCTGTTTTTACTTCTTTTTAATTTTTTCATTACCTATTATTTATCTTGAACAGGTGTTAGAATGCCGGAGGCTGACTTATCCATTTTAAACAGGGTGTACGAGATCATCCTGGATCGGAAAGAGAACTATGATGAAAATTCATATGTCTGCAAACTTTTGAACCACCGCAAGGGCATAAATAAAATCCTTGAGAAAGTGGGAGAGGAATCCATTGAAACTATACTTGCAGTAAGGAACGAAGACCATAAAGAAATAGTCTCGGAGAGCTCGGACCTTATTTTCCATCTACTGGTACTGCTTGCAGCAAACAACGTCACTCTTGATGAAATCGCAGCTGAGCTAAGTGCCAGACACGAAAAAATGAAGAGAAACTAAATAAAGAGATTTAAAAAATGAAACTGGAATAAAGGGATCTAAAAAAGAAACTGAATAAAGAGACCTAAAAAAACTGAATAAAGAGACCTAAAAGCGACAAAAGCTGGATAGCGACCGGAGGAACCTGAAGAGATCAGGAGGAAGTTTTAAAAGAGCAAAGGGAGTTGAAGATCCGTAACTTCAGTCCTCCGGTCTGGCATTCTCTTAACCAAATTACATTTTAATACACTGCAAGTTCATTGAGCACGTCTGTTTTAGAAAGTGTTCCTTTCGGGACTCCGTTAATTGTTACAATAAGTCTCCCCACGTTATATTTATGGAAGAGTTTTACCACATCATAGAGCTGCATGTCTCCATCAACAGTTATCAGCTCTTTTGTCATTATGTCCTTAACTTTTACATTGGGTTTTCCCTGGGCAATGGCATGCGCGATATCGGTATAGGTAATTATCCCTACAATTTTTCCTTTATCTTCTACAGGAGCTCCGTGTACATTATTCCGGATAAAGAGCCTTGTTGCTTCCTGGATGCTCGCATTAAAGTTCACAAGCAGTGGTGGATACTTCATGTAATGTTTGACATGTTTTTTAGGCAGAGAGATCATCTCTGTGATATTAAAAAGAATTGCATTATTGGTATCGTCCCTTCCTGTAACTTCACCACGGACTATGAGGCGGTTTACAGGTGTCGGACCTACCTGAAGCTTATCGTCCATTACAAAGTCCTTGATATTTCCTATTACCCTGATTACCCCGTTGCAGGCATCGGGATTCCGGACGGTCGTAAAGCTGATTTCTGCAGCTGTTGCCCCGTTAACTATCACGTTATTCCTGTAGAGAGGGACTACGGATTCGTTTTTCAACTGCTGAATGCGTAACGAATCATATGCTGCCCCTGTTGGTTTATATCCCCCCTTTGGTCCGGGTACCCCTTCAACCAGTCCAAGAGCCTTTAATAACTGCATCTGGTTGCGGACTGTTCCAGGGTTTCGCTGGATAACTTCGGCAATTTCTTCCCCTTTAATTGCCCTGTCTTTTTGCCGCTGAAGGTTGATTAATGCAATGATAATGTCTTTTTGAATCGGAGTGAGTTCCATACTACCACCATCAATTTCATATACCTTGTATCAGGATGATGTATAATATCTATACATCGAGAATAGTGTATCCTTTAATTTACCATAATTAATGATTATAAATTCCTAATACAAATTATAATTACAAATATAAATAAAGTCCGGTTCTTTGAAGAAATACAGCTGTTTTCATGCCTGTATTTAGGTAATTATAATAATTTACATTAAAACTCTGATAGAACCAGATTATAAATTAACTACTGATCATGTAATTGATAAAAGTAAATTAAACGTTAATTATATAGTACCATAATACTGCTCCAGATCGATTTTAAGAGAAGTAAATCAGAATATCTCAAACATATTAAGTTTCGGATATTGCGGCAGTGTAAAACCAGGGCTTAATTATTTTTCCGGGCAATCTTTCCGGCATTGTAAGTTTTGGGCAGAAAAAATTGGACAGAAGCTGTTCAGAAAATCCAGACAAGAAAAGCAAAGAAACTCCGCTCAGGAACTTTTGCGAAACTTTTGCTTGCGGACTTTAGATTTTTCTGTTAAACTTCTTTACTCAGAAAAACCTTTATATAGATGAAAAGAGCCCCCAGAGGGTTAGAAAATTATGATCTTTGAAAAAATTCACACCGTCCCTACTTCCGACGAGTTAACTAATAAAGCTTTTAAACGGGCAGCAAGAGCTATGTCCGGGAAAACTATTGAGGGGAGAGACAGCCGGCTCAGAGCCAATGAGTCCATGGTACTGACAGCTGCAAACATTTTCACGGATAACCTTGCTAATATAGTCAGGCGTTTTCCGAGCTTTGAGCAGTTACCCAGATTCTATTATGAATTGACTGACATCCTGGTAGGTGTAGAGAAACTTAAGATGTCCCTTGCATCCGTGGACTGGGCGAGCAGGAAGATCCATGAAGTTGCAAGGAGCTACGTAGGAAAAATCCGGGATTCAGACCTCCCAGAACCTGTCAGAAAAGAAGCTTTCGGAAGGCTTGCATCCATTGTCAAGTCCATCAATAAGGACCTTCTCTTTCTGAATGAAGCCAGAAACATCCTCAGGAAACTTCCTGATGTCCAGGATGAACCTACAGTTGTAATCGCTGGCTATCCCAATGTAGGAAAGTCAAGTTTTGTTACAAAAATTACCGGTGCAACCCCTGAAATTGCCCCTTATCCTTTCACGACAAAAGGAGTAACCATTGGCCACTTCACACGGAAAGGAGTCCGTTATCAGGTTATGGACACCCCGGGTCTCCTTGACCGTCCCATGGCTGAGAGAAACAATATTGAACGGCAGGCAATTACAGCAATCCACTACCTGGATGCAGTTGTAATGTTCATGATTGACCCCAGTGAAAGCTGCGGATACGAGATTGAGGATCAGAAACGCCTTCTTGCTGAAATCAGGGAAAATTTTAACCTTCCCCTGCTCGTGGTTGCTAACAAAGCTGACAGGCCTGAGTTCAGGAAAATGGACGGAATAGATCTGAATATATCCACAATTACCGAAGAAGGAATCGAAGAGGTAATGGAAAGACTTCTTGAGATGATTGAAGAAAAGCGCCTTAAGTCTTTAGAAGAGACAGCTTCGGAAGAACCGGATGAGGAATTCACTTTCTAATTCCTTATCTAACTATATTTAGCTTCAGAACCTGTTTTAGCCAGAACTCTGTGCCTGCAGGATTTGTTTTGACCAGAGTCTGGTTTTAATTAGAATCCAGATTTTTAGTTAGAATCTGATTTTTTAGTATCCGATTTTAAGAGATCCGATTTTTAGTTATCCGATTTTTAGTTATCCGATTTTTAGTTATCCGATTTTTAGTTATCCGATTTTCAGATACCTGGCTGCTCAGAGTATCCTGAACTGCATCAGCAGGGCAAGGGCAATAAGTATCAGCCCTGTTGTCAGCCTTATCTCCACTCTTCTTTTTTCTCTGAACTCAGTGACTTTTTTCGGGCTCAATCCGAAGGCCAATAAAAGCCCAAGGCACACTACAGGCAATAGAAGTCCAAGATTGTATATTCCCATGTATGCTATTCCTTTTACTATATCGGTTCTTATTGCCAGCACACTCAGGATTGAGAGATAGATTGCCCCGACACAGGGAGCTTTGACCAGAGAGAACATGCCCCCTGCAAGGAAAGAAAGAAGCAGAAGGTTTTTTTCACCCATCCTGCTCATAAAATCCTTCAGAGATTTAGGGGTCCTGAAGGTTGACTTTGCATGAGTTTTCAGCCAGTAGGCATCATAAATGTGCCAGAGACCAAGCAGTGCAGTCAGCAGGATCGTAATTGCGGTAAAATGTCTCCGGACTTCAGGCAGCAAACTGACAGTACTCAAAATGCTTATCCCTGCAAACATATACATCGTGAAAATTCCTGCAGAAAATCCCAGGGTGATTTTGAGCATCTCTTTTCGTCCTCCCTGCTGAGCAAGGGTGATAGAAGCCAGGAAAGCCATTACTGCAAGCAGGCAGGGATTAAAACCGGCAAGGATACCTATAGCCAGGATTAAAAAGGGGCTCACTCTCTCAAGATGTTTATTTTTCCCTTCTCTGCTTCCTGTTAGAAGGTATGAAGATTCCGGGGTAAAAAGCAAAGCCGAAGTTTCGAAAGTTCCCAGCAGAAGAATCTCTATTGTATTTGCGCTTCCGTAAAAATAACCGTTTGATCTGTTTCCTGCCAGAATGACCGAACCGGAAGCAGGGCTCAGCAACAAAAAAATAGATATGAACACAAGTGTTCCTTTAGTTACAAACTGTGGTTTTACGAATCGCTTTTTCATATCTCTTTTCCGAAGCTATATTTGTGGAAACATCCAGAAATTCCCCTTAAATCGGTGATGCATATTTTTGATACGGACAGTTTTCGGTGTACTTCAGTGTATACTTTCAATGAACAGGACTGCTTTTGGAAAAATATTACTGGTTAAAAAAAGGCTCATTGCAAGATAATATGGATTAGTAAGCATCGGAACAATTGCAAAAAGCTCTTTTTCGGTATGTCAAGGTATCTGGATGCCTCAATATAAATTCTCCCAAAGTTAACGGCATTTTTCAGAAAACAGGTTAATCGAATAGAAAAATAAAGGAATACAGAGAAGTAAAAGTTAAAAAGGAGAAAAAATTGAAAAAAGGAAGAGAAGGGAAAGATCCTTCTCTGTAAAAAGGCTCAGAGCAATTTTTCCATGATGCTCAGGGCTTTTTCAAGATCTTTCATCGAAGCTGCGTAAGAAATTCTTATGTGGCCGTCCCCATCGCTTCCGAAGGCTGTTCCCGGGACAACAACAACGCCATTTGAGATCATTTTTGAGGCGATCTCTGCGGAGTTTGAGACTTTCGGGAAGGCATAGAAAGCCCCTTTCGGAAGAGCACACTCCATCCCCAGGTCATTAAGACCTTTTACAAGCACATCCCTGCGTTTCCGGAACTCTTCACGCATTATATTGACAGAGTCTTTCGGTCCGGTTACTGCGGCATAGGCAGCTTTCTGAGCGACTGAGTTTGCACATGCCTGTATATACTGGTGCACTTTGAGCATCTGGGCTATATACTCTTTTCTAGCTGCAAGGTACCCGAGCCTCCATCCTGTCATAGCATAACTTTTAGAGGTTGCATTTACAGTGACTACATTATCCGAATAACTCGCAGGGCTCACATGCTCGCCTTCGTAAATGAAGTACTCGTAGACCTCGTCAGAAATAATGGTTATGTTATGGTCGTCTGCAATCTCGGCAAGAGCTTTGATGTCTGCCCTGCTTGAGACAGCACCAGTGGGATTGGACGGAGAGTTAAGGATAACGGCTTTTGTTTTCGGGGTAATTCTCTCAAGCACGGAATCCGGCTTCATGGTAAGGTCTTCTGCAAGAGGGACACTTACTACCTTTCCGTTAAGGATTTCAGTCAGGGCGTTGTAGGATACAAATCCGGGGTTTGAGATAAGAACCTCGTCTCCCGTATTGAGAAGGGCTGCGAGGGCAATGGTGAGGGCTTCAGATGCTCCTGATGTTACGATTATTTCCTGGGGAGAGACTGAAAACCCGTTTTCCTCCTGGAATTTATGGCTCAGGGCTTCCCTCAGTTCAGGGATTCCGGGACCTACGGTATAGCCTGTAAAGCCTTCATTTATTGCTTTGATTGCTGCAGTTTTTATATGTTCAGGAGTATCGAAGTCAGGCTGCCCGAGCCCGAGGTTGATGGCATTTGAGCCTGCAGCTTCGAAAATCTTTCTGATTCCGGATGTATCTATCCGGGATACACTTTCTGAAAACTGAATTTCCTTCAAATTGAGCCCTCCTTATATCCCTCAAAATTGTATCCTTTAAATCCTGAATTTCTGAGTTACCCACTGTTCCGATCCATATTATTTTAACGGTTAACTTTAAAAGTTATTTTGAACCCATTATTGAATGTTCAATCCGTTATTCGATATTTGTATGCCTGGACTTGAGTTCTGCTTCCGAAGCACCTGTAAGTGTTATCAGCTGGGCAATTACCGAGTCAAGGAAGACCAGTGAGGTGATTTCGAAAGCCGTGCCCAGGGGAGGTAAGTTCTTATAATCTCCTCGCATGTTTTTTTCAAGGTAGCCGCCTGCATCATGATCATTTTTGGTCTTGCTCGGAAGAACCATAGTTATATCAGAAATTCTGCCGAGTGTTGACTCCCTTTTGGAGGTGACAGTTATGAGGGTTGAACCGATGTCCTTTACTATTCTGCCGAGATCTGCTATGGAACGGGTTTCTCCTGACCCTGAAATGGCAATCACGACGTCCTGTGGATGAACAGCAGGGGTGGTAGTTTCTCCCACGACATACACAGTAAACCCGAGATGCATCAGTCTCATTGCAAAGGCTTTGGCAACAAGCCCGGACCGCCCTGCCCCCATTACGAAGACCCTTTCCCCTTCCAGTATATTCTGAAGCATGTGTTTTATGGCTTCGCGGTCAAGCATCTTAACCACCTCGTTGAGGTTTTCCACTATAAGTTCCATTGATAATACTACATCTTCGCAGTCTTTTACCTGATCTTTTTTCATATAAGTTCTCCAAAAAGCATTGAGTTAAATTCTCAATAAACAATCAATTGACCTTTTACTTACTTCTACCAAATAAGGATTACAGTCCCAAAATAAGGGCAGAGCTCCTGAGACTATTGACTATAAATATTGACTATAAACACTGACTATGAATATCGACTATAAATAATAACTGGAAGTATTAAATGTAAATATTAAATGTAAATATTAAATGTAAATATTGAAATAAAAACTCCTGAAATCCCTTCCAGATAACCTTTTTTCAATTTCTTAAACTTATTGGTGAGGATCTCAGGACAAATTTCTGGAAGCTTCTTTTTATCCCGCTGCTGTGCCGGAGACCATTATCGGCTTGTTTGCGGCTCAGTCTTATAATTAATAGCTTTTAATTCCCAGCTATCGATATTGTTTCTGAATTCCTGGTAGAGCCGCTGGATATCGCAGTCACTCCCGTTCCAGTAGAAGTCCTTGCGTACCTCTCCTTTCTGGAGCTCTTCAAGGACAAATCTGGATAGATGGAAGAGGGCTTTTTTATTGGAAAACGGAATACTGTAATTTACACGATAACCGCCGGCTGTTTTGCCATAGGACACCAGTATATACCCTTTGCTTTCATACTCCGTAATCTCATCAAAGTCGCAGATAATCTCAAATTCATGAACTGTAGACTGGTCTACCTTTGAGATTCCTAGGAGTACCTGCGCTATAATATAATCAGGAACCTTTCGTCCGAACCATACTGCAATTTTCCCGTAGGTACAGACTACGTTAACGTCGTTCCTGCCCATCTCAAAGGAGCCGAGGGACTGGGGAGGGGATATTTTTGCTTCCAGGTCTTGGGTCTTCTGGGCACACATTGTTTCCACTTCGTTTACTTACTTGCAGAGACAAGTGCACTGATCAGATTCCTGTCTTTTTTAAGGGTTTTGAGCTGATTTGCGGGCCCTATAACCGTAAGTCTCTTGCTGCTCTGTTTTTTAAAAAACTTTCCCAGCAAGGAAGCGTCCGCGTTTGCAGGGTAGCTTTGCATCTCGATTCCTGAAAACACGTCAGGCTGAATTGCTGACATTGTCATCTCAATGAGTTTTGCTTCCTCCATAGGGTTGAGACCCTTTTCAAGCACAAGGATTTTGCCTTTCCGTACCTCATCGATTATGTACCGGACTTTTTCCATAGAAGCCATTTGAGAGATTTTGGCTTCGGATATAAGATCAAGTTGGATTCCCTGCATTTTGATCACCCGAACTGTTTGGCCAGAGCTTCGTAGAATGAGTCCATTCCCACTCCTTCAAGAGCCGAGACAGGTACCATAGGGTGCTGAGGGAAGGCTTCCTTTATGACTCCGGGGTCGGCATCAGGAAGGTCCACTTTATTTGCTACAATGAGAAGCGGAAGGTTTCTGGCTTCCATATTTCCTATCACAGTTACGTTAACCTGAGTATAGGGATTTTCTGTGGAATCCATAACCAGTATGACTCCGTCAAGGTCATCCAGCCATTTGACAGCCTCAATTACGCCCTCTGTTGCTTCTTTGGACCTTTTCTTCGATTCAACGTCACTCATTCCCTGTTCCATGAAGTCATGGAAATCGATCTTTGTTGCAAGCCCGGGAGTGTCCACAATATCAAGGCTGATAGTATGCCCATTAGTCTCGATAGTGACTGCATTCCTTCTTTTTGCATGCCTGGTTTCGTGGGCGATATGTGAAACAGAGCCCATTGTTTCCTCGTTTCCGACCCAGTCTCTAAGGATGCGATTGCTAAGGGTTGTCTTGCCGGCATTGGGGGGTCCGTAGATACCTATGCATGCTCCTTTTTTCTTGAACAGTTTATTGAACATTTTTGAAAAGCTTACCTTAAATCGTTTTATCATATTCATGGCTTCCCTCCATTGGGAAAAGCATAACACCAAAGGATTTCTCGGATTGCTTTCCTTTATGGGTTTACTGGTGTTTTCGTGACCTTTTTATTTAATTGATCCTTGCATATAAATAATTTCCACTTGTCAAGCTGTGGGAATCAGAGAAAATGGAGATACTGTCTTCTCCTTTTCAATATACCTGGAATAAATAGCAAATCTTGCATTCTTTCCATGTGAAAATAGAAAGTGCCTCCGTGAAATAACACCAGAATATAAATAAATTACTTCTTATCGCCTGATTCCCGGATATGTTTAATAAAAAACTTTTTTATAATGAAAATTTTCAGTCCATCTGTAACTCTTTTCATTTTCCATTAAATTTTTATGTTTGTACTGATGTTCTGTACTTTCCTTTATATTTTTTCCTATTTTTATTCATCATATCTTAAAAATATAAATGGTTCTTATCCTCTTAAGTACTTCGCAGGCTGTCATTCCTTTTATTTTTTCCAGTCTCTTTTGCCGTCATACTCCGAAAAACCTGAACTGCTGGACCTTAATCTCCTTATTTACCTCACCGCATTCATCACTGACTGCTTTTCGCTACTCTGAACATTTTCTATTTAACCTCCCTGAAACTACTTCAGGTAAAGTCCCTCCATGTGTCCCTCTATCCAGTCTTATGACCCTTTTGATGAGCAAGAGAATCAAAAGCTGGCTTGTTTCCCTGATTTCAAAAAAAACATGCAGCTAGTGTCCAGGAAATTTATTTATGAGCTATCATAATTACGAAAAAAGACTACGTATGAGGGGTAATCTAAATATTAATGCCCCATAATTAATTTGTCAGGACAGTAGTTTCCTTATCCAATTAGAGTTATTTTGTTAAAAAAATAGATATATTCAGTCATCTGATTCTGAAACAAAGATTAGTTACTATTCCTCAGGACAAAAAGAGAGATGTTTTTCGTTAAAAAGAGGAAACTATTTATTTTCTATTAGTAACGTTTCTTTTTGTACTCTATTCATTCTTTTCTTTTTTTATTTCTTTTTGGCAGGCACTGCCAGGCAAGCTGATAGAGACGTCTTATAAACTGCAGACTAAAATCAGGTTTCCCGGGAAAAGAAAATTATTTCTCAAGCCATAGGTACTTTATCCACATTACCGGTTTCTCTGAATGCAGCCGCGTGTCGTTTTTCTCATCTGTCTGACAGGCCGGCTAAAGCTCCTGTGGCAGGGGAGAAGGTCTGAAAATTTCACTTTTGATATCTGAATAACATCAACCAATTTGTCAGGAGCTTCACAACTTTTCCGCAGAATATTCATTTATCTCTTATCGCGGAATTTATGGCTATCTCGGCTATGTTAGAGCCAAGGTCTCCTATTCTTGAGAGGCTATCTACTACCATCCCTAGATATATCATGGTTTCATGTGACTCGAGTTTGAGAATGGATGCATGCAGTTCCGTCACACGTGAACGCATGTTGTCTATACTGTCTATTACCTGGTTTGCAAGAGAAGTGTCGGAGTTATACAGGGCATCTACTGCCTGCTGAACAAGTTCCATGTAAGTATTACTGAGATCCTCTATGACCTGCATCACATCTTCCCTGACTGGCTCCTGCATTTTTGAGATAACGTTTGCAATCCTCTGTGAATGGTCTGCAATTCTTTCAATAGGACCTGCTGCCATTCTGAAATCATGGTATTCTTCGATACTTGTTTCTGAGGAATCAGGCATCCTTCCTCCGCAGAGAATGGAACGAAATTGTTTAGAAATCATGAGACATAACCTGTCGACCTCGTCGTCCCTCTGACTTACATCGAGAGCAAGGTCGTGGTCACCAGTTTTGAGAGCTCGTATGGCATCCTTTTGCATGGAACCTGTAATAAGGAACATTCTGTGTATGCCTTTTTTTATATGGAGTTCATTGGGATTAAGAAGATCCTGAATGACCACGCAGTTTGAGCTTTCCTCAATAATTTCAGGACCTATGAGTTTGTAACAGACCTTTCGGATAACCTGTTTTTGCTCTGCAAGTATTCTTTTTGCGGTAAACTCCATTCTGTCATAGCCATAAAGATATGCAGCAATGATGTCTCTTTCCAGAGCTTTTGCCTCATAACCTGCCACATCAATCCTCTTCGTTTTTATCGTGCGCCCCTCAAGAATAGGGTCAATTAAAAGTTTTCCGTCTGGCTGAGCCTGAATAGATACTCTTGTCCCGGTTTTGATTCCTACTTTTTCGGCCCACTGTTTCGGGAGAGAAATAATGTAAGTGGATCCGCCTGTCTGCTGTACTTTTCTGGTTTCTATGTGAATTCCCCGTTTTTAGTCGCTCAGGCCAGGCCTGGAAGTTAGATGATACTTACTCCATATGTATAGTATTGATCAGTGTTTAGATAACTACTTAATGTATATACAATTTGGCTTTACTATTTATATTCTGAGACTTCTTCCTTTTTGGGAATAAATTCCGGAGTCCTGTATTTAAGTTTACCTTGCTTTCTGCTATGAAGAGAGGTAAAAAATATTAAAGAGCAGAGCATTCAGGACGTGATGACATTTGAAGGGCACGCCTGCGCTTTCGGGGCTGGAACCATAATAAACGCCATAGCTACCTGGAAAGGTGCAGCATTCGGGATAGACTTAAAAACCTTTGCAGAGGTGGAACTCTCAGAGGGTAATTCGGGTATTATGGGCTCAATTGAAGAGATGCCTGAAGGAGACACTCACCTTATAGAACGCTGCGTAGAACTTGTCCTGGAAAGATTCGGGCTTGAACTCGGAGGTACGATAAAGACAGGAAGTGAAATCCCTCTTGCAGGAGGACTCAAGAGCAGCAGTGCCGCGGCAAACGCTTCAGTCCTTGCGACCCTCCGTGCAGTCAACGAGACTCTGCCCCCCCTGGAGATCGTAAAACTGGGTGTAAGGGCTGCAAAAGAGGTGGGAGTTACGGTAACAGGAGCTTTTGACGATGCATGTGCCTCCTTTTTAGGTGGAATTGTTGTCACCGATAACCGAAAAATGGAACTTGTCAGGCGCGAAGAAGCCGATTCAAAAGTCCTGATATTTGCCCCGGCAAAAAAGGCTTTCAGTGCGGACACGAATGTTAAACGTTCACGGCTGATCGCCCCATATGTGGAAATGGCATATGAGCTTGCCCTCAAAGGAGAATATGAACGCGCAATGACGCTTAATGGCTTTCTCTACTGCGGAGCCCTTGGATTTGATACGGAGTACATGCTAAGGGCTCTGGAATGTGGGGTAAAAGGAGTCAGCCTTTCCGGAACCGGACCTGCTTACGCAGCCCTGGTGAAGGCTGAGCAGGTAAAAGAACTTAAATCCGCCTGGGAAAGCTGCGGCATGGAAGGAAAGGTTATAGAGACCAGTATAAATAACAGAGATGCGATATCCTTTAACAGGGAGGGGTCCTCTTGAGTGAACTTGAATCTGTCCGCAAAGAAATCGAAGAGATTGACAGGGAAATCCTTTCCCTCATTGACAGAAGGGTTAACCTTGCTGAAAAAGTGCTTGAATCAAAAAGGATAAATGGAACTTCCATAAATGACCGTAAGCAAAACGAGGTTGTAATTAACAGGGCATTAAATACTGCAACAGAGCTCAACCTTGATATAGGATCGATAAAGGAAATTTTTGAAATTCTTATCAGAATGAGCATCGAACGCCAGAACGAATTAAGCGGAAAGGGAAACCTGCCCTGACCTGCCTCAAAGGAGCGAAAAATGGTCGATATCTCACTAATTATGGGCTCTGAGTCCGACAGATCAATTGCCAATCGCGCAGTTTCTGTACTTGAAAAGAGCAAATACACTTACGAAGTAATGGTTATCTCTGCCCACAGAAACCCTGACGAGCTTGACAGCTACGTCGCGAGTACAGATGCAAAGGTCTTTATCACAATAGCAGGTTTATCGGCAGCCCTTCCTGGGGTTGTCGCTTCCAGGACGAAAAAACCTGTAATAGGCGTACCTGTAAGCGCAAAACTCGGCGGGCTTGATGCCCTTCTCTCCATAGCCCAGATGCCCCCAGGTGTACCTGTAGGGAGTGTAGGAATTGACAATGGGGCAAACGGCGCATACCTTGCCCTGAGAATTCTGGATTTAATCGAAAATCCGTAATATTTTTAAGAATTCTGATTTTAATTTGTTCTCTATGGGAGTTAAATTCCCGGAACTTATTTTTCATATTTTTACATTTTTTCTCATATTCTTCGGCACTCGAATTGCGCCTCGCCCGAATTGCGCCTCGGGAGTACGCAGTCCTCTTCGCTCCGAATTGCGCCTCGGGAGTACGCAGTCCTCTTCGCCCCGAATTGCGCCTCGGGAGTACGCAGTCCTCTTCGCCCCGAATTGCGCCTCGGGAGTACGCAGTCCTTTTCGCTCCACTTCGTTTCGCTCAAGAGGACTAATTTTGCGGAATAGGAGTGAGCTTTGCTCAGGAGGGCTAAAAAAGGATTAAATCATAAATATTTTGATCCGTACAACGCCATTCGCTATTTTAAGCCTTTCTTGCCGCACTCGCCTATAAACAGTCTTTACCGCGAAGAAAGAGAAAAAATAGCCGCTAAAAAGAATGACGATACCAGTAAGAAATTAACAGGTAGAAGTGACAGGGGAGCCGTAAGAGATCAACGAAAGAAAACAAGTAAAGTAATCGAACAAGTCCATAAGGATACGACAAGACAGAGACAGAATTAGGTGTTATCTGAAAAACTCATTTTCAACCGCTGTTTTGTTTCTTCAAGGAATATTTTTATACTCTTTTATTTGTTTTATGGAAGAGTCACAGGCAAGCTCGAGGAAGAAAAAGCAGGCTACGAATGGAGAAACCAGAACGGAAAAGGGCACAGGATAATCTATAAATGTATTGGGGGATAGGGCATCCGAGTGTTGGGGGTGTGGGAATTGGGAGGTAAAAGAATTGGCTGAGGTTTGCAATAAGAAAAGATATGTGTTCTCAGATGCCCGATTCTACAAATATAAAAGATCATATATAAAATTGATGATATGCTGATAGATTTCAGGACTTTTTTGAAGTACTCTTATTATTCTACTCTAATTATTCTAATAAGTTATCACAGGAGTATCTCGAATTCAGAGGATATCTCGGATTTATTTAAGTGTCCCCTGTGAGATTTCTAGTGAGTAGAGTAATTAGTCACTGGAAGGTAAAGTGCCCGAGCTAAATGCCAGAATAGAAGCAAAATGGAGACAAAAATCATATCCAAAACTAAGGAAAAGATAATAATGAGTAACAGAGAGATAACGGAAATTAGCAAGAATAAAAAGATGAAAAAAATAAAAGAATGTGGCATGAACAGGCATCTGATTTGGGAAATCTGATCTGGGGAATATCTGGAGAAGGGATCTTCCTGTAGAACACAGTTTCTCAGACGCCAATCTAATAATATAAGCTCTTATATATAAAAGTAATGATATATTGTGTAAACTACAGCTTAAAAGTACGGGCACACAAAATCAGGCTAAAGAAGTTAAAAAATAATCCCTGATCCAGATATTTTTTACAGCAACCTTTCAATCCGGACGGAAAAGCACGTACCAGAAAAGCATGCTTAATTGGTATGCATGCTCAGAGGGTTTCATAGGACTCTGCCTGCACAGGTTAGATGAGACAGGAGACCCGAATGAGGAGTGCGCCTGCTTCGGGACTCTGCCAGTCATGAGAAAATAATTGCTTGTGAGAAATCAGGTCTTTTCGACCAATCTTGCATCCAGAATCTTTAAAGAGCCAATGTCACCTTCCCATTCGACTTCGCTTTTTACGATCTCTATTCGCTTTTTGAAGAAAGGAGCATCGAGGACCACTGTTTCGTATTCTCCGCCTTCTCCTGCCATATGGACCATATACCTGCGGTTCAGGGCTTTGAGGTTTTCTATTGAGTTCACATTAATAGGGCGGCCAAGCCAGGACTGATCCAGGCCATCGGCTGCAACTTTGACAATCCTTATATCGAGAACTTTTGCCATCTCATTCAGGAGTTCTTCAGGGTCCCTGTGCCAGAGAGGAGCATACATTTTAAGTCCGAGGGAATCACAGATCTTCTGCACTCTGCTTGCCTGATACTGCGATTCAATAGCGCCTACGGATACCCCGTCCACATCTACTTTCTTCAAAGCGAGAGTAAGGTCGTCCAGTTCAAGTTCCTTGATTCCGCTGGACTGCTGCTGAATCAGCGGGATTTCACTGGCAGCAGAAATCAATTCTACCATATGGAGATTGATTGAGTGATACATATAGGAGTCATCCCTTGCAGGGATAATATTTATGAGGTGGGTGACCTCATGCCCCTCTTCAAGGGCTTTGTGAATGGCAAAGACCGAGTCCTTGCCGCCAGAAATCAGTGCTGCGAGTTTCATTTGCATCCTCTTCTTTAACGCTATTTTTTCGTACTTCCGGATTGTTTTTCATAATCCCTAATTATTTTTGGTACTTTATGATTAGAATTTGCAGATTATAGTTCGCGGACCACTAAATAACATTTTACATGTTTTTTCCTTTTCAGCATCCCGCTTGCTACGGATCTTTATGACCTCAGTTCTCTGCTTCCAGAATTCCAAAATTGACCTCGTAGCGGAACTTCATTTCATCCCAGGTTGGAAGACTGGTCTGGCAGCCTCTAGTCTGTACGACAAAGGAAGCTACTGTTGATCCTATCTTCCCGCAGGTGGGAAGAGAATACCCTCTAGTGTACGCCAGCAGAAAACCTGCTCTGTAAGCATCTCCTGCTCCGGTGGGGTCTACAGCTTTTACGGAAACAACGGGAATTGCCCATTCTTCATTGCCTGTATAGATCCTGCTGCCTTCCGCGTCATAGGTAACGACAATAACATCAATCATAGCCTTAAGTTCGGTAAAGCTCTTCCCGGTCATCTCTGAAACCCGACTGATTTCATGCCTGTTTGCAAAGAGAATATCGGTGTGGGCAAGAATTATCTCTAGATTCTCTTTTGAATAAGTGACCAGGTCCTGTCCGGGATCAAAGGAGACAAAACCGGCAACTTGAGATATCTTTGCATTGTAAACGCAGTCTGCTGTTGCGAGATGGACAAAGTCCACAGGTTCGGGTTCCAGCTCTTTGAATTTTGAAGAGGAACCCCAGTAAAAATAGGTAGTCTGGTTATCTTCCCTATCAGTGAAAATAAAAGCCTTTGAAAGCTTCAGGTCTTCAATACTATAAAGGTGGGAGAGGTCAACACACGCTTCTTTAAGGAGCTTCTCATATCCTGAGCTTGAAAAATCCGTACCAGCCGGAGATATCAGCTGACTTTTTCCTCCCAGCTTTGCAATGGCAACTGCAATATTTGCAGCCCCTCCGCCAGGATATTCTTCATAGTCAATTATAGGAGAAGACTCGTTTTTTCCTGCTATTTTTTCAACATCTACGATGTAATCAAGGGCAATATGCCCCACTACGGAGATCATTTTGTCCATGCAGTTTCCTCTTTTTTGTGGGTCTGGAAGAAACCCGGAAGTTTTTGGAATCACATACATTCTTAAAAGTTGAGTAAAATAAAAGACTCAGGAAAAGATAAAATTACTGATTAAGGTAAAATTACTGATTAAGGTAAAATTACTGATTAAGGTAAAATTACTGATTAAGGTAAAATTACCGATTGTGTCCATTCTGCCGTGACAGATGCTCCCTATATGTTCTTTTTTAGCCAGAGATTCTTTTAACCCTGGCTATATGAAACTTTCCGCAATAAGAAATCGTACAGGTAAGCCTTTCTCTGATCCGGCATTCTTAACACATTTAAGGAAAGAAACCTGTTTATTTATTTGTCTTGCCTTTCTGCTGCTGCTGTTCGCCTTTTTCACCTGTCCTTTCGAATTCCGTGACCTCGACAACTGTCAACGGAATATCGCGCAGAGATTTTCCTATGACGGATTTTGCAATCCTTTCTGCGTGTTCCGCAGATTCGGCATCAAAGACCTTCATCTCAAAAATAAGCCCTACAAGAGCTGTATTTGCCGCTATGAAAACACTGCTGAAAGGCTCACCGCATGCCGGACAGGAAGTTGTTCCCACATCAACCTCTACAAAATCGAGTTTGGGGTTCAGGCGTTTTCCAGCCTCAGAAATCGCAACCCCTATTGCATCATCAGCCGTTTTTACATCTCTAACCAACCAAGCTGCTTCAAGTACCACATGAAAGTTCTTCATAATTATCCACCGTAGATATTAGTATACGTTTTTAAGAATATTCCCGGATAGGGAAAAGTTATTGAAACCTAAAGAATAAGTAAAGTATATTAATTGTTTCCGCTTCGAATGAATGTTTATATTTATAAGTTTTACGTATTATATGGTTTTTCAGTTTAAGCTTTTAGATTCTCAATTTTAGTTTATAAGTTTTAGCTTCTCATTTTATTTTTTACTAATTTTTCAGCTTTTAGTTCTAAGTTTTTAATTTCGACTTTTAATATAAGTTTTTAGTTTTAGTTTAGATTTTAGTTTAAATTTCAGTTTAGATTTTAGTTTAAATTTCAGTTTAGATTTTAGTCCTCAACTTTTGGCTTTATCGATATTTTCTAATTATTGGCTTTTCAACCTTTCGGATCCTTTTTCAGGATTCCTTACCTTCTATTCCTGTATCTATGTAAGGGTTGCCATACTTCCGAGGTCTTTATAATCATTTATATGATAATTTATCCAATCTTTTCTTCAGTCCCTTATATCGTAAAAAGGGTCTCGTCGTCCACTGCAAAAACCCCGAGTTTCGCTCCGGCATCAAGCCAGGCATGCCCATAGCTAAAGGAAGCAAGGGCGTTTACAGGGTCTCCGTTTTCAAGAAAATAGGTTCCGTCTTTATAATAGGCTTCTGCCATTGTATAGTAATCCTCTGCTACCGCATGCATATGGGAGTTCGGGATTGGAGCATACTTTGCTTTCTGCAGTGCTCTTTTCAACATATCCTCGTATCGGTTAACCTTTTCATTCAAATCGGCAGGCATTTTGACCACCATAGAGCCATTTAGCGTTTATTGATTCAACTGGTTTTTATTTGATCTCGCTCTTTTTTCCAGCTTATTCTGTCTCTTCCATGATTCCTTCAGGACCGGCTGCAAGTTTCACAAGGGCTTCGGCTTCAAGAAAATGCAGTTTTCCTGGAACTAGAAGGATATGAAGAGGTTTTCCAAAATTAAAACCCTTCAGGTTTTCTGCGTAGTCAGCTTTTACTACTGGCTTTTCCGAACCTGCCCTTGCTATCCCCACAGCAACAGTTCTGTCCATCACTCCTTCTCCTCTTTTTCTTTCAACTTCAAGAAGAAGTTCAAGAGCAAGGTTAACGGTCATATATCCTTTTTCTTTATCAATGTCCAGAAAAACAAGAGTATGAAGGCCAAGTCCGGAGTTTTGCTTTATGATATCGTAAGGGGTTTCTGAAATGACCCTGGTACCTCGCCTGCTTTCGTAAGGATAAGGAATACTTGCAGATTTGCCGAAACGATAGTTCTGCAACCCTGTGAGCCCTGAAACGGCTGAGGCAATTGATGCCCCGTGAACCAGGCGGGTTTCTATCCCGAGCTTCTCAGCCCTGAGGCGCAGGTCAACGTGGGTTGTGGAAACCATTGTATCCCCACCTGTGAGGAAAGCAACTTTTTTGTCTTTTGCTTCCTCCAACCAGTCAGGCTGCTGTTCTACATCTTCCCTTGTGAGTAAATGGACTTTCTTTCCATAGAGTTTTTCCATTTTTTCAGGGTTTGTTCCCATCAGGCAGGAAGTATAGAACTCAGCGTACACCAGGTCAGCTTCCCTGACAGCCTCAAGTCCTTTTAAGGAAATATCATATTCATCGAAAAGGCCCAGCCCTATAAATGTGAGCATATCCCGCTTTAGGAGCTTATTGGTTTAAAGCTTTTGGCGCCGCAGGCTCATTCGGGGAATCTGTGGCTTTATTTTCAGGTTTACGGATACGCTCAACGTATTTATATCTAGAAATTAATAATAGGAATGAGGCTTACAATCTCAATTTTTGGAGGTGTTTTTTACGGTTAAAGTTACGCTTATTCACGCCAACTGGTGTACGGCATGCCCGTCAACACGCAGGTTATGGAAAGACCTTAAATCGGAATACGATTTCGAGTATGAGGAAATTGATGTAGAGAGCCCGGAGGGGCAGGTACTTACTGAGAAGCATGGAATAGTTGGTGTCCCTACAACTCTTATCGATGGAGAGCCTGCTTTTACAGGTCTTCCTAAAAAAGCCGATGCTATAGCCCGCATTAAGTGAAGATGCGCTAAAACTTTATTTTTTGAACTCATTTTCTATTTCTGGGAGATAAGTATGTACGACCTGATTATAATAGGAGGGGGACCTGCGGGACTTGCAGCGGGAATTTATGCCGTGCGTTCCGGGCTTGACACCCTTATTCTGGAGAGGAGCGAGATAAGTGGCCAGATCTCGATGGCAGATATCGTAGAAAACTATCCTGGCTTTCCATCCATTACGGGAGTTGAGCTGATGGAAAAATACAGGACACACGCTCAGGAAGCAGGGGTTAAGACCAAAATTACTGAAGTTATCTCGGTCCGGACCGAAGGTGCAAAAAAAATCGTCTCAACGGATAGTGGGGACCTTGAAGCGAAAGCCTTGATTATTGCCACAGGCGCAAATCCAAAGCATCTGGGCGTTCCCGGGGAGAAGGAATTTATCAGTAAGGGAGTCTCTTACTGTGCGATCTGCGACGGGCCTTTTTTCAAAAACAAGACAGTAGTTGTCGTAGGAGGCGGCAATTCTGCAGTTACAGATGCTCTTTTTCTATCAAAGATTGCTCAGAAGGTATACCTTATCCACAGGCGGGACCGTTTGAGAGCTGCAAAAATCCTTCAGGACCGGATGTCTGCAACTCCAAATATTGAGCTCATCCTCAATACTCTTGTCCTGGAAATAGCCGGAAGTAAGGAAGGAGTCAAAAAAGTTGAGAAAATTATCCTGCAAGACCTCAATAGCAAAGAAATCCGTGAACTTTATACTAACGGAATTTTTATCTATGTAGGAATCCACCCGAATACCGAATTCATTAACGTGCAAAAAAATAGTGAAGGCTTTATCAAGACCGACCGCTGGATGGAAACCTCCGAGAAAGGAATTTATGCCGCAGGAGATTGCAGCGATACCCTCATCTGGCAGCTTGTAGCAGCGGTAAGAGACGGGGCAATCGCAGCCACCGCTGCAAACGAATATATCGAAACCCTTAAATAAAAAATACCATAGAAGGGCTCGAACTAGAAGCCGGGCTGAAAATCCGTTTAAGAAGCAATTGAAAGAAGCGGTTGAAAGAGCAATTGAAAGAGCAATTGAAAGAGCAATTGAAAAAATATCCGGAACTTTGATTTCAGGATATTTGACCTGAATAACCTTAAACTGAAATCTGGTTATTCAGGTCATAGCTTTTCCAGCTATGGTTCTGTCAAAGCCAGAAGTAAGAAAGGTTCATAGCCAAAACTAGTTATGCGAAAATTAAAAACGGGACAATAAGGTTCCTTTGCCCCCGAATATGCATTCCGGAATTCGCTTTAAGGCTTATTCCAGCATCTGGTTAATTTTATTGTAAAAATCTATAATCAATTTTGTAGCGTCGCTTTCCATATTCAACTGGAAGGTCCTGATCTGCTTTCCAAGAGGTTTTTCTATAACAATACCCGACTCTATTAGTGGGGTAATAACTCTTGATACGCTGGAATGAGACAGACCTGTTTCTTCTGCTATCCCTGATAGGTAGGTTGATTCGTTCTGGTGCTCGATCAGATTTTTAAGTACGGTCATCTGTGCGGTTTTTCCAAAGATTTTTTCAAGTGGATCCATTGTTATCATCTCAGAGGTGGCTGTTCTCCGTAAGTGATTCTTATTTCCAATATTAACTTGCTATTTACGGTTATAAACTTATCTCATTATTGGTTAGTCAGGCGATTCATACAAAATCTTCTAAATATTTGGGGAACTCCGCGCCCTCCCGATTCACTGTGTACATTTTTAGCTATTCTCTTCGTTTTAATATTTGAGAAATGTTTAATACCTAAGAAAATATATACTGTATGAGGTGGAGGGAAATGCATAACATTAATCTTGACCGTGAAATTTTAAAGCTTATAGAAGAACAGCCTGACATAAGTGAAAGAGACATTGCCCACACTCTTTCGATTTCGGAAGAGTCAGTAAAAGTTCGAATTGCAAATCTTCATGATATCAGGGAAAAAATCCTGATTATGGGTAATGAGCACAATGCCCATCATAACCTTAAGAAGGCTCTTGAAGCTGAAAACTACAATGTTGTTAACGTCTCGGAAAGCTTATCAGTCCTTGAGACAGTAAATGCGGAAAGACCGGATCTGGTACTCCTTGATACAGCTTTTCTGAGTAAAGATGGTTTTGAAATTTGCAGACAGCTTAAAGCTAACCCAAGGAGCTGGGGAGTTCCTGTAATGATGCTGAGTGAAAAGAATAAAGCAGAAGACAGTTTTAAGGCCTTTAAATCAGGAGCTGATGATTACGTTGCTGCACCTTTTAATCCTCTTGAATTGAAAGCAAGGGTCGGAATGGTTCTGAGACGTAACCGTATTTGACTCGATGAGGAGATTTACTTTCTGATAAGCAGTCTTTGTGATCAGCAATAATACCCTCTTAAGGAAAGCAGACATATTAAAAGGCAAAATTTCCTTTTTGTTTTCCTTTTCAGGATCCGAATATCTAAGAAACTATTCCGGGTTTGAAATCCATCAAATTTCTTTGAGGCATCTTAAGATTTTTATTTACTCACTTCTTAAGACGCCCTCTTTACCTATATCCTGTTAATATGCTTATCAATTCTGTTTATTGTTTTTCTCAAAAATCGCTTGAAATCCATCTGGATGAATTTAGTTGTGTAGTTCTCCAGATATATTCGGTTTAGTTTTTAATTATTTTAATAAAGATCACTTTTTACAAGTCCCCCTACATAACCTCTTAAAATGAGTTTCTTCATTAAAATTAAAGATCCTTTAAAAATTACATCCCCCATTTGAATCAAATTTATCTGTTAAAATCAAATTTTCCAGCAAAATCACATACTTTGCTGGAAGTTTCCTGAGGACTTTGCCGCGACTTCGACATTTGAGTAACAGGTAATGACCTCATACGAGTCGCGCGTAAAATCCAGATTATTTTTATTCAGAGAATATCTGCCCGGCTTTTAACTATTGACTCTTAAAAGAGGAGACTTTGGCGAAAGCAGAACACAGTTACTATCAATGGGAGAAAAAGAAAATTAATGATCTTTAATAATTATATTCTATTCAAATAATATTAAACTTATACGTTGGTTTCCTTCTATATCATATGCTTGTTAAATATCGGCTCGGTTCATAAATCTGCTTTGAAAACTCTATTTTTAAAATAATAATGTTTATGAATATTTCAAAATGTTTAAAAAAGAATAAAACGTAAATTATTATGCGTAACTGTGTATCTGCCCTTATTCAGGATAAGGAACTAAAGTACAAAACCGATTTAATGTTCTGAAAGCATATAATATTGTTGTTCAAGGTAGATGTGGTAAAGCAGTGGAAAAATGTAGTCCAAAAAAGGTGTGGTAAAGTTATGACTTCGAATGAATGGTATAACAAAGGCGTTGCACTCCATGAACTAAAAAGGTTTACAGAAGCTCTGGATGCATACAATAAGGCTCTGGAAATAAGCCCTGATAATGCGAAAATCCTGTTTAGCAAAGGGATTGTCCTCAAAAGCCTCATGAAGTACGAGGAGGCTCTTGATGCTTTTGACAGGTCTCTTGAGATAAACCCTGCTGACGCTAAAACCTGGTGCTTCAAAGCTGAACTTCTCCTGGGTCTGATGCAGTACGAGGAAGCTCTGGATGCATTCTACCGGGCTATATCCTTAGCTCCTGAAGACCCGGAAGTCTGGTACAGGCGGGGAATGGCTCTCAGGGAGATGAGAGCATACGAAGATGCAATGGATGACCTTGAGAAAGCTATCCGGCTATATTCAAAGAATTACGATATGAGCGCTATGAGCGCAAGCGAATGGTGCAAGAAAGGAATGGGGCTCTGCAAAATAAAGAGTTACCAGGAAGCTCTTGATGCTTTTAACAGGGCACTTGAGTTAAACCCGACTAACGGAAAATCCCTTTACAATAAAGGGGTTGCTCTGCGCTGGCTCGGGAAGAATGATGAAGCAAAATTATACATTGAGAAAGCCGTGGAGATTTTTGACAACAAAATCAAAGCAAATCCCGAAAACGCAAGGTTCTGGTACAACAAAGGAATTGCCCTGAGGGACCTTGAGAAATACAAAGAAGCGCTTGAAGCTTTCGAAAAGGCTATAGACATCAACCCGAGCTTCACAAAAGCCTGGATTGGCAAAGGAATAGTATATGACAGGGTTAAAAAACACCAGAAAGCAATGGAAGCATACGAAAGAGCAGTCGATATAAACCCGATATACTCGGATCTTATTTAAGCAGCCTTAATTAGAGCATCTTTCCAGAGAAACTGCATAAGGAGACAGAAAAAGCCGTTCGCCATTAAAATTCATTCAGGAATTGAGGGCATAACGGCTAAAATAATCTTTTTCTTTTATTTTCCTTTATATTCTCTTATTTTCTCTTACCTTTCCTTATCTTCTCGTATCCTGACTTTCGCATACTGATTAATTAAATATTAGTTTTAAGAATCTACCTTTTAACTTCGGGAATCTGCCTGGACATAAGTGCCATTCAACGTGCCGATATATCCAATCAAATCCTGAAATGCATTGAGCTGAAAGTCAAAGCACTGTTCTATTTCCTCGGTTGACCTCCAGTCTCCATAGGAAGCATATGCAGTTTTTAAGCCTAACCTGCGGGCAGGAACTATATCCCTTTTGATGCTATCCCCCACGACCAGGCTTTCTTCTGGTTTTAGTCCAAGGGCATCAAGAGCAAAGAGAAAATGGGCAGGATCAGGCTTTTTCGTACCTGTCATATCTGCAGACACAAGGAATTCAAAGGAATCAAGAAGCCCTACTCTCGTAAGCCTCGCATGGGCGTGATACCTGTCAGCGTCTGTTATTACTGCAAGCCTGAGACCAAGTTTCTTCAGTCCTTCAAGGGTATCCCTTACCCCGGGATATAGTTCGAGGTTTTGCAGTTTTTCCCTGTCATAGATCTCACAACAGTATCTGTATCTCTGCGCCGTGAAAAGCCTTCTCTCCTGCATGTAGTCCCTTATGTTTTCATAGTCTTCAAAACCATATGTTCCCCTGAGGAAATAACTGAAAAGTTCTGCAGGCTCCTTCTTAAGGTCCCCATCTCCTTTTCCGAGATAGGTAAGGATTTCCCTGCACGCTATGAGTTTTACGGCTACGAAATCAAAAAGAGTATTATCCATATCAAAGAGTACCGCTTTCAGAGTATGATGATTTTGCTGTACGTTCTTCCGGAAATTTTCCATGGTTTCCCTGATTAGTTTCATTTTTTCGGATCTATTTTACATTTTTGGGATCTTTCTGATCTTCTTCTTATTTTATTCTCTTTTTCCAGACTTTTTAGACTACTTTTTGGGGAGAGGCTATAAAAGCCATAAAGGACAGATGTATAGGTCATAAAGAACAATAAACTTAAGTAGATAACGAACACGAATACTCGAAAAATTGTGGGTCTTAATTGTAAAAGACATTAAAGGAAATTTTGACATGAATTCTGGAGAACCAAAGGACGAATCCTTCACAGGAGAAGGAAAAGGAGAGAAAACTGAAACCGGAGAGGGACCGGTTTCCGGGGATATGTACGTGCTGGACGACTCGGAGAGTGTGGCAAAGGAGGAAGTCAGCAACGAAATTCTTGCAGCCGAACTTAATGAATGTGGTCTTGATCTTCTCAGGCTTGGTAAGTTTAACGAGGCAGTAGTTGCCTTTGACAAAGCGATTGAAAAAGACCCGAGGAATATTTACCTTTTAAATAATAAAGCTGCGGCTCTTGAAAGCCTTGGAAAGTTTGAGGAAGCTCTCAAACTCTATCAGGAAGCTATTGAGATCAGTTCTGAGGATGCGGACCTCTGGAATAATATGGCTTTTTCTTACTCCCAGGTAGGAGAATACGAAAAGGCAGTCGAAGCCTATGGGAAGGCTCTTGAGCTCAAGCCGGACTATCCTAATGCATGGTATGGAAAAGCCCTGAACCTCAGCCAGGCAGGAAAATACGAAGAGGCTGTTGAGGCTTATGAGAAAGTCCTGAAGGAAGATCCGGATTATAAAGAAGCATGGGCAGGAAAAGGTATAGCTCTCGGACAGATGGGAAATTACGACGAAGCAATAATTGCATACGATAAAGCACTCGAGATTGACCCCGGTTTTCTTGAAGCCTGGTATTATAAAGGAGTGGACCTTGATAGCCTTGGCAGTTACAAGCAAGCTCTGAAAGCCTATGAAAAAGCTGTGGAAATTGACCCTAAAAATGATGACGCCTGGAATAATATGGGGATAGATCTGGAAAACCTGGAGAGGTATGAAGAAGCAATTAATGCTTTTGGAAAAGCAATCGAAATCAATGCCGAAAACTCCGATGTCTGGTATAACAAAGGCTTTACCCTCAGCCAGGTGCAGAGGTTTGAAGAAGCTGTTGAAGCTTACAGAAAAGCCACACAGCTTGACCCCGAATATCTGGAAGCCTACTCGAGCCTCGGTTTTGTTCTGGCTCAGCTCAAACGCTTTGAAGAAGCCCTGGAAACCTACGATAAGGCACTTAAGCTTGATCCGGATGCTGCCGACTCCTGGTTTGGAAAAGCTGTCTGCCTGAGTTTCCTCGGGCGTGAAGACGAAGCTGAGGACGCGTACCTGAAAGCTGTGGAAATTGACCCCAGATATGCTGAGATCGGAGGGAATGTTCAGTAAATCCGGTAAAATCTTTCCTCATCGAATTTTAATTTCTCTCCTTTTTTATCCTTATTTCTTCTATATTCTTTATCCCTTCAATTCATCTTCATGTAGTTCATCCTCATTTTTTTCTTACTATAATTATTTCATTTTTCCTTTTTGCATTCTCCCCTGATATCTTATCTACAAGCAGGATGAAATAATACAAAAATAAAATAATATTACTGCGCGTTAGTTCCGCTTACTGTAATCCGATATTTACCTGCAGGCAGGTTTTGCTCTCATCTGTGTAGTGTTAGAGGCAGAGGACTTGTAGCATGATTATTGAGTACCTAGGAAATATGCACAGAACTGCCAGATTCGATCCAGGAGAAAGGGATAATGTATGACCGAACCTTTTAAAATTGCAGGTATTGAGATCAGGCCCGGAGAAAGAAAATGCATAGAACTTCCTGCAGCTCAACTTTACACGCAAACCCCTATGAATATTCAGGTTCGTGTTATCCGGGGCACAAAGCCAGGTCCCTGTATTTTTGTTACGGCTGCAATTCACGGAGATGAGATCAATGGGGTTGAGATTATCCGGAGACTACTTGAATTACCTGCAGTCAGGCACATTCACGGAACCCTCATTACCGTACCCGTGGTAAATGTTTACGGGTTCATTTCGCTTTCCCGCTACCTTCCGGACAGAAGAGACCTTAACCGTTCTTTTCCGGGAAGCCCTAAAGGTTCTCTTGCTTCCCGCCTGGCGCACATCCTTATGAATGAAATTGTAACTAAATGCGATTGCGGAATCGACCTACATACTGGTGCTGTCCACCGCCCAAACCTGCCCCATGTCCGAGTAAACCTGGATGCAGAAGGTTCGGAGAACCTTGGAAAAGCTTTCAATGTGCCTGTGATCCTTGATTCAAGACTTCGGGACGGGTCCCTGAGAGAAGCTGCAAGCAGTTTTGGAATCCCTGTCCTGGTCTATGAAGGCGGAGAAGCCCTGCGGTTTAATGAGCTCGCTGCAAGAATGGGAGTTCGTGGCATAAGACGTGTTATGGAGTCACTGGGAATGCTTCACGCACCTCACCAGCCAAAAAGGAAGAGCATTCTACCTGTCATTGCGCATTCAAGTATATGGACCCGCGCCCCTAAAAGCGGAATTGTCCACCCTCTTAAGAAGTTAGGAGATAAGGTAAAGGAAGGGGAAATCATAGGGCTCATTGTAGATCCCTTTGGCGGCCCGGGAGGAACACCGGTAAAGACTGAAGATGACGGCATCGTAATCGGAAAAAACAACCTTCCACTGGTAAATGAAGGGGATGCCCTTTTCCATATAGCCCGTTTTGAGAGGATAGGGATTGTAGAGTCCCAGCTTGAAGAATTTATGAGCCTGAAAGAGCGTCCTCGGGATCATGATTGAGGAACTATAGTTAATTCTGACAGGACCTGGACCTTCTCCCCGGATTGATGCCAGTATTTGCTGCCGAAACGTCTTATTTATTTGATTATGTTTAACTTTTCACCTGTAGTCACTTTTCATCTGCAGTTACTTTTCACCTGCAGTCACTATTCATCTGCAATTACTTGTCACCTGCAGTCACTATTCATCTGCAATTACTTGTCACCTGCAGTTGCTTATTACCTGTAATTTACACTGATCTTATCCTGTAACTCTTTTTCAGACTCATTTCCTGACTTCTTGAGTGCCCGACAAAACCGAAAAGTCCAGAAATAGTAAAAGGAAAGGTCTGGCCAAAAACAGGATTCCGAAGCGAAAAGCATATCTCTATATATCGGAAACACTCTTCAAATAGATGTATCTCTTCCATTAAATATAGAAGCACTCCCCTACGGATAGAGCGGATGAAATAATGAAAGGATGGATTCTTTACAAGAGTATTGCTGCCGAATTAAGGCCCGACCTGTACGAAATTCACCGCTTCATCGAGGTTGCGGGTGAGAAGGGAATAGAGCTCAGGGTTGTGAAACCCGACCAGTTCGACCTGATTGTAACAAGGGATGACAGAAAAAGCATACTCCTCGACGGAGAAGTGGTTCCCCTGCCTGACTTTCTCCTGCCTAGAATGGGGGCAGGCACAACCTACTTCGCGCTTGCGGTTATCCGCCACCTTGAACGCCTCGGGGTCCATGTTATTAACTCCTCTCAGAGTATTGATACCGTAAAGGACAAGCTTTACTCCCAGCAAATCCTGGCAGAAAGAGGAATTTCCTATCCCAATACAATGTTTGCCAAAAACCCTGTCAACATAAACCTGGTTGAAAAATATCTGGGCTTCCCCCTCATAGTAAAAGCCCTCTCCGGCTCCATGGGTAAAGGAATCTTCCTTTCGGAAACCCATGACAACTTCCGCGACCTCATGGAATTGATCCACATAACCAACCCCAACGCAAACATCATCCTCCAGGAATTTATAAAATCCAGCCTTGGAAGAGACCTCCGCGTCCTGGTAATCGGAGGCCGTGCAGTTGCCTGCATGGAACGAATAGCCCCAGCCGGAAGTTTCAAGTCCAACTATTCCAGAGGCGGAGAAGTCCGCAAATTCGATATGACTCCCGAAATAGAGCAGCTTGCAACCGAAACCGCCCGCACCTTCGGACTCGACATAGCCGGCATCGACCTCCTCTTCGACGGCGACCACTTCAAAGTCTGCGAGGCTAATTCTTCCCCAGGCTTCGAAGGGCTAGAAGAGTGCTGCGGGATTAATGTTGCAGGGATGATTTATGATTTTGTGAGAGAAAAAGTGAGAGAAAAATAAGGAGATTAACTTTTTTGTTTTACGCAAAGAAATTCCCTTACTTTTAGCCCCGGTGACCGTTTATGCTCGCCGGAAGATATCGTAACCGGATCAGGGTTAAAGGTAAAGTTTTCAATTCTAACTTCAACCACTCTGGCTTTTGCTTGAGTGTCAGGCGTTTCAGCCGGGGTTTCGGGCGAAGTTTCAGGTTCGGCGAGTGTCAGGTTTTCAATGGGAGTGGGGTCAGGAGTATTTTCTGGAGTTTCAACTATTTCAGCTGGAGGTTGAGGCACTTCGGCCGGATTTACAGGTGTTTCTACTGGAGATACAGGTTCAGGTTCTTCAGCACCGTTTTCTGCACAGCCTGCGGATAGGAATATCCCGAGCAGGATTATGAAAATAACAGATTCTCTTCTCATTGCTTTCCCTCATTCAAAAAAGCGGATTATTCTATCTAAAAAGAAAAAGACTGTTTTTTAAAAGACTGTATTCTTTGAATGAAAACCTCCAGAAAACTGGATTCTTGAATCTCAGCACTCCAGTAGGGCTAAACCCTCATTCCTCCACCACTACTACGGTTCCTCTCATAGAAGGATGAATCGAGCAATAGTACTCATAGGCGCCTGGATCAGTAAACAGGAACTCATACGAACCTCCCTGTGCAAGGGATGGGGAACCGAAACTGGTACCTGTACCTTTAACCGTATGGGCTTCAGGGTCCATGTTAGTCCATCTTACGGTTTGACCGGTGGATATTGTGATTGTGTCCGGGCTAAAGGATGAATTAACAATTGACACATCAACAGCTTCGGACTCATCATCGGAAATGCCAGGTATTTCACCTTGAACTGGAAGTATAGGTGTTTCTTCTGGAGCTGCCTCTTCTCTAACCGGTTCTACAGGTTCTTCAACTGGAGTTACAGCATCACCTGGTTCTTCAGTACCATTATCAGCGCAACCTATTGCCAGGAATACACTACATAAGACTAGCAAAATAACCAATTCTCTTCTCATAATTTCCCCCCATGCAAAATCAGATGCTTTATAATTAACATTTTGATTTTATAATAGTTCCTATCTAATTCTGAATATGGTTCCTCCTACAGTTTAGAACCTAAGCAGGTATTTTAAAACTTGAAATATAGCGTCGACTTAAGGTATTTGCATACTCAGTTAGTTACTCAGTTTTTACTGTTCTAAACAACGGCAAATAAATTTTCAAAGTAGAGTTATTGGAAAAATATAAAAGGACAGGGTTAACAGGACAAAATAAATAGGACAAGGCTAACAGGATAGAATAAACAGGAAAGGATAAAGGGACAGGATAAACAGGACAGGATAAACAGGATAAAAGTGGATCTAAAAAAAATAAGACCGTTTTTAAAGGCATTCTCGTTGAAATGAGATTTCCGAGCAATTCCGGTATTTCAGGTATCGAGATTACCATTCATTTTCGTATCGATCTTACTCCCTCACTATTGAATTCCTATTACCATGTCGGGTGAACCGAGTCTGGGCAATGAAGTTCCTTTTCCAGTAATGTGAACTCGTATTCTCTTTCCTGACTGTCAGATTCAGGATCATAACTGTAGTTATGGATTTGAAGTTCACATAGTAATACCGAAGTACAGCGTAGAGGATTATAAATCAGGCAGAGTCCTGAACTATTACTTAAATAATTCATCACTGGGTAGGAGTTACTCTGATTACTCCTTCTCTTTCTGTAACGTTACCTGCCGGAGTCTCGTCTTCCATTGGAGTCTCGTCTTCCATTGGAGTCTCGTCCTCAAATGGTGTCTCGTCTTCCATTGGAGTCTCATCCTCAGCTGGAGTAAATGCTTCAGCCGGAGTTACGGCTTCAACTGGAGTTTCCTCTATCACTTCAGTTACTTCTACTACTTCCTGAACTGGAGTTACGGCTTCAACTGGAGTTTCCTCTATCACTTCAGTTACTTCTACTACTTCCTGAACTGGAGTTACGGCTTCAACTCCGGTTACTACTTCAACTTCAGTTACTTCCTCAACTGGTTCTCCTTCTTCAGCTGGTTCTTCAGCACCATCCTCAGCGCATCCTATTGCTAGGAACACGCCGAACAGAACTATTAAAATAAGCAATGCTTTTCTCATATTTTCCCCCCATGTAAAATTGAGTGCTTTATAATTAATATTCTGGTTTTATAATTATTACTACCAGTTTCTGAACACAGTTCCTTTATTTAGTTCATTTTTTATCAATTGAGTGCTTTATAATTAATATTCTGGTATTATAACTATTACTACCAGTTTCTGAACACATCTCAGTTATCTAGTTAACTTTCAATCTATCGGATGAAATCTGAATTCATCCAGGGAACAGGTAACTGAAGGCAATTCAAAGCATTTTTTTCCTTTTTAGGGTTTTACCTGTCCTTAAATTATAATACCTGGAATTCTAATATTACTAAAGGACTCTTTTTCGGGGGGAGGTTATGAAAATCAAATCCATTAATCCTTATACTGAAGAAGTAAACTGGACTTACGATGCGTTATCTTTCGGAAACTGCGAGGACCAGATTGAAAAATCCAGGGCTGCTTTTTCAGGGTGGAGCTCTCTTTCGGTTGAGGAAAGAACGAGATATATTGCGAGGACAGCTGAGGTACTCAGGCGGAACAAGCAAATTTATGCCGAGATTATTACAAAAGAAATGGGAAAGCCGATCAGGCAGTCACTTGCAGAGATTGAAAAATGCGCATGGCTTTGTGACCATTATGCAGGAAGTGCGGCAGAGTTTCTGAAAGACGAAGTTGTGGAAACAGAAGCTGAAAAGAGTTATGTCACCTTTGAGCCTCTGGGAATTATTCTCGGGATCATGCCCTGGAATTTCCCTTTCTGGCAGGCTTTCAGGTTTGCAGTGCCCACACTGACTGCAGGAAACGTATGCCTGCTAAAACATGCATCCAATGTACCCGGGTCAGCTCTTGAGATCGAAAAGGTCTTTACTGAAGCCGGGTTGCCTGAAGACGTGTTTAAGACCCTGCTGATAGACTCTAAAACTGCCATGGAAATTATTGATGAGGACCTAGTGGACGGGGTTTCGCTCACCGGAAGCGTGGAAGCCGGGTCTGAGATCGGAGAGCTTGCCGGAAGGATGATTAAGCCTTTAGTGCTGGAACTTGGGGGTTCTGACCCTTTCATCGTGCTTGAAGATGCGGACATAGATCGGGCTGCACAGGTCGCGGTAAGATCCCGTTTCCTGAATGCCGGACAGAGCTGTATTGCTGCCAAGAGGTTCATTGTGATCGAAGACGTTGTTGTGGATTTTATCGAGGCATTCGAACTCCATATGCAGGAGTTGAAAATCGGAGATCCTATGGACGAGGAAACTGACATCGGACCAGTTGCAAAAAAAGAATTTGTTGACAGCCTTGAGAAAATTTTGAAGGATGCAAAAAAGAAGGGAGCAGAACCTCACGTTTACGGGGAAGCGCATGAGAAAGGCTTTTTCTTCAGGCCGACCCTTATCCCTGCAGCCAGTACTGACATGAAGGCCTTCAACGTAGAAGTCTTCGGGCCTATTGCGCCGGTAATTATGGTAAAGGATGAAGATGAAGCAGTGGAAATTGCAAACTCCACGGATTTCGGGCTTGGAGCCGAAGTCTGGTCTGCAGACCTGGAGAGAGCCGAGCGGCTGGCAAAAAGAATCAGGTCAGGTTTTGTAGCTATCAATGGGAGGGTCAAGTCCGATCCAAGACTGCCTTTTGGAGGGGTAAAAAAATCGGGAATCGGAAGGGAGCTTTCTCATTACGGGCTTAAGGAATTTGTAAACATAAAGACTGTCGTGGTCAACAAATAAAAACAAATAGCCGGGAAAAACAGGTAGTTGAGAGCCTGACAAAATCCAGGTTAAGAAACATCATTGAAAGCTAATAAAAAATCCCTTTAGAGAAAAATCTCTTTAAAGAAAAAGCATTAAAAAGAATAAAAGTTGAAACTAAAGATCGAGTAATACTTAGGATATGGTAATACCTGGAGTCCTTTATGAAAGCTTCGGACCTTTTTGTCGCCCAGCTTAAAGAGGAAGGTGTGGAATATATTTTCGGCCTCCCTGGAGAAGAAAACCTTGACCTTCTCGAATCTTTGCGAAACTCAGAGATTAAACTGATCATAACAAGACATGAACAAGCTGCGGCATTTATGGCTGCAGCTTATGGAAGGCTGACAGGAAAACCAGGAGTTTGTTTTTCAACTCTTGGGCCAGGTGCTACTAATCTTGTCACAGGGGTTGCCCAGGCACAGCTTATAGGGGCTCCTTTAATCTCCATATCGGGACAAAAGGCCCTGATTGACAACTGGCAGGGCCGTTTCCAGCTTGTAGACGTTGTCAGGATGATGGAACCGCTCTGCAAAAAAGCCGTATCCATTACCGATCCCGGGATGATCCCTACAGTGCTCCGAAACGCCTTCAAACATGCTGAAGCCGAAAGACCTGGAGCTGTACACATTGAGCTACCTGAAGATGTAGCCGGAGAAGAGACAGATGCAGTTATACAAAAGAGGAGCAAGATCAAAATTCCCTGTCCTGACCCTGAAGCTGTAGAAATGGCAGCAAGCATGATTTACGAAGCTAAAAATCCCCTTATCATAGTCTCTTCCGGGGCTAACCGGAAGGCGGTCGCTGAAGAGCTCGGGAATTTTGCAAACAGGACAGGCATCTACCTTGTCCATACACAGATGGGAAAAGGTGTTGTCCCTGATGACTGCCCTTACAGCCTTTTTGCTACCGGAATTCATGCAAGGGATTATGTAAACTGCGGAATTGACGGATCAGACCTGATAATTACTGTGGGCTACGATATAGTGGAATACCCCCCTTACCTCTGGAACGGGCTGCTGGATAAAAAGATAATAAATATCGATTTTGTGGAGTCAGTACCTGACAGGTACTTTAACCCGACAGTAGAAGTGATAGGAGATATTTCCTCCTCTATCCGGCAGCTTGCTTCAAGACTTCCGGGAAAGAGGAAGTTTGCTGTATTCGAAAACACAAGAACCTTCATTGAAGAAAAAATCAATTCTCCTGCCAGGAAAAGCTATCCTCCCCTCCCGCAGGCAGTTGTACAGAGTGTGAGAAGAGTGCTTGGACGTCAAGACATCATCGCTCTTGATAACGGAATATACAAGCTATGGTTCTCCCGGCTCTATAAGACCTACGCCCCCAATACCGTGCTACTGGATAATGCCCTTGCTACGATGGGTGCAGGATTCTCTGCAGGGCTCACCGCAAAACTTCTTCACCCGGAACGCCGCGTACTTGCCATTTGTGGGGACGGCGGTTTTATGATGAACTGCCAGGAGCTTGAGACGGCAGTCCGCTACAGGATTCCTCTCGTTGTCCTTATCCTGAACGACAATGCCTTTGGCTTCATCAAATGGAAGCAGAAGAAGATGCACTTTGAAGATTTTGCCCTGGACTACGGAAACCCTGACTTTGTCCTCTTTGCCGAAAGTTTCGGGGCAGCAGGTTTGAAGGTTAAAGAAACCGATGACCTTACAGAAGTTCTCGAAAAAGCCTTCTCCCTGAATAAAGTAGTGGTTATTGAGTGCCCTATCGATTACTCTGTAAACTATGAAACTTTCTCGGTCGAGCTCGGAAATCTTGTATGTAAATTCTGATAATAAAATTCCTGTATTTCTGAGGCGAATCTATTATTCTGAAAACCCGAATTGAAAGGGATTTCCTGAAGAGCAGGTCTCGACTTTCGGCTTTTTCGGACATTCTTAAGAAAGTTGCAATTGAACTTATACGGATGGCAAACATCTCAGTCTCCTCAAGGCGGGCCCTACTGCCGGAATTTCCGAAAATTGAGCTTCCCACCTGTACAGCCCCTGGGGCGTCCATGCTGCCAGGGAAATATAACTCTGTAGTTGCTGAGTGTCTGGATATGATAGTTTCCAGATTGTTGAAAATGATACTACAGTCACGCTTGCTGCCCGGGCAGGGCAATCGGACCTCAATCTTGTGACTCCTGTATAACCTCCAATATCTTTGAGTCCGTTGGCTTGCCCGCTAATTATCTGCCGATCTTTCTGAAGCGTTGTGCAGAAGGAATCGAAGTTCATGAAGGCAGGTGCTGAGCCTATCTCGAACTTAACCCTGTCCTGGCAACTTTCCTTCCTCCAAAAATAGAGTATCTTAACTCTGCGAAAATAGCAAATGAAGCCGTGGATAAAAATTATATGTTAAGGAAATTGCAATAATAAAAATGGATGTTGAGCAAAAAAGAGGCTGAGAAGCTAAAAAATGAAAGGTTATTAAAAAAGACTTGATTTAGGAGTATCCAGAGTAGATTCCAGAGTAGATTCCAGAACAAATTCCAGAATAAATTCCAGACAGACTCTAAGGCTACACAAAATATTACAGGCTATACAGCCTTAGTTCCCATATTTTAAGCGCATATTAAAAGCATTATTACAAATATATAATCTCAATTGATGCCGATTTTGAAATTCAGTCCAAAAAATTATGTGCTTATATTTTAAGCGCATAATTCAACATAAGGGGACCTTTATGCGCCTAAAATGCTGAACGTAGGGTACAGATACTTGCCGGAAAACGTAAATAATAATGTAAAGGAACAACTGATAAAAAAAAAGCTACTAGAGAGAAGTTTTCCCAAATTGATAATCTATTATTTACGAGTTTTACATAAAATACTCTATATAAATAATGTAAAGATTCTTAAAGATTAAAGGTTAAATTAAGTTGGTTAAAGTTAAGTGAGATATGTAAAGTTAAGTGAGATATGTAAAGTTAAGTGAGATATGTAAAGTTAAGTGAGATATGTAAAGTTAAGTGAGATATGTAAAGTTAAGTGAAATATTAAAGTAAAAGGTTTTTTTGAGGTGACCCTTAATTAAGGTACCCTTTTCTCTCAAGCCAATCTACCTGCGGTCTGGTATATTTCCAGATGACATCAGCTTTTGAATCCTGAACTTCCCAGGGGTTTGCGATTACAACATCGCCTTCACGAATCCACATTTTCTTATTTTTGGAGCCAGGAATTCTGCCCATACGGACAGTACCGTCCATACACTGCAGTGTAACTCTTTTTGAACCAAGTAAACTTGCTACCGTTGCAAGGACTTCATTTCTATCCTTACGGGGAGTACGGACTCTTGTTATTTCTGGGTTATCACCCGAGTATACGGGCTTGTTTGATCCTGATTGTCTTTTTCTAACAACGCTTCTATAATTAGCCAGACTAATTCCTCCTTTGTTGACTTTATTCTGTAATTCTTTGATGGCTTATTGATCCCATTTTAGCCTTTTTCACTTTTGTTTTTCAAGCTCTATTTTTATAAGCTCTATTTATATATATTATCTCAATGATTACTGCCACGGACATTCATCATTCAATCCCCGACTGCTTTTTCCTTTCAGAACTACTGGAAAAAGAGATCCCCATTATATTACTCTAACTGAATGAGATGTACTCGATTCCAAGCAGGTTCGCAGAAAATGAAGCGAAAACAAGGAGACAAAACAAAAAGTGAAAAATGAATTGAGTATTACGCAATATAAGTTGCAAAAATTAACACTCAACGCAAATTATTGTCATTATTATTAGAACTTCCTGTGGTTAGGAAGGCAATCTCTGCAGTAAACCGGACGTCCTTCTGTTGGCTTGAACGGAACTTCGGTCTCAACACCGCAGTCAGAACAGGTTACTTTGGTCATTTCTCTGGGGCCGCTGTTGCCGCCTCTGAAGCCACCGCCGCCACCACGGTTACCATCTCTGTTACCGCGGAAACCTCCGGAATTTCCTCTGTCATTAAAACCCATTTTTGTTTCACCTCCGCTTATAGCGGATATTCGATAGTTTAAAAATAAGATGGTATAGAGCTCTTTGATTAAAAACAAAAATTGGTTTTTAATAACAGATTATACTTCTCTTTATTTTCAACTCCAAAAAGACATCCAAATTATATAAACGTTCCCATGGAAAAGTTAATCTATAGAGATGAAAACTTTGATATTTTAAGGGCAAAACTACTCGGCTCAAACTTATAATTAGAGTAAAATTGGAAGTAAACCTAAAATATTGGAACTTAACAAAAATCTTAAAGGAACTTTGTAGAAAAAGAATCTCCGTCTGCCTTTTAAATCAGGCAGAACGGACACACTCTATAAAAGTAAGAATTCCGAAGTGAATTTCGGATTAATAGCGGTTCTCTCTGGGCTTCCTGTGGTTTGGAAGGCAGTCTCTGCAGTAGACCGGTCTGTCGGGATCAGGTTTGAAAGGAACCTGAGTTTCAGCGCCGCAATCAGAACAGGTTGCGTTATGCATTTCCCTAGGGGCTCCAAAACCTCCCCGGTTGCTGTCTCTTCCCCGGAAGGAATTTCTGTCATTAAAAGCCATTTTCTTTTCACCTCCGCTTACAGCGGATAGTCATTTGCTTAAAAATAAGATTGTATAGAACTCTTTGATTAAAAACAGAAATTAGTTTTTAATAACAGATTATACTTCTCTTTATTTTTAACGCTTCTACTATACAGTCAAATTATATAAATTTTACTCATAAAAATTAAAAAGAATCTTAAAAATATTTTCATCTGAAGTCGCATGCATTTAAGTCTAATTTTCCAGAGTCGTCTATTATGATTCATCTATTATGATTCATCTATTATGATTCGCCTATTATGATTCGTCTATTATGAATTGTCTCTTGAGATCTGATGATTAAATCTTAAACTTAACTGCCTGTAATCAGGCTATTTTTCAGGAAACAACGAAATCTAACTTATTAAGTCTCAATTTCTCTTTTCAAGTAATGCCAGAAAGCCCATACACAAACCAGTTCCCAGCCATCAGCACCATATCTGCTGAGATCTTCTGTCGTTCCCCTTCCCATTTTAAGGATAGAGACGCATTTATATTCAAATTTTTTCACGTAATCCCTCCTGGGTTTAATGTTTTTCAACAAACCTTGATGATATTAAATCGAGCTTGTAGAAAATCATACCATAGTCAGAAGTGGATAATATTTAAGCAACTGGCATAATCAATCCATAAGCAGGAATGCAGTGCACGAAGAATAAACTCTACAAAGAGTGGACTCTACAGGTAAGTATAATCTGCATAACCGGTTAAACCGATCTGAATAACCGGTTAAATAGGTCTAGCGCAACCTGAGGAAAGATATAGCTGGGATGATGAAAAGAGCAGAGATTTGTTAAGATGGCTCTTAAGAGAACTATTATTGAAAAGAGGAATAAAAGGTTTAACCGTGGCACTGGTTAAAACCAAATAAGTGTTAAGAAAGTATTTTTGTGAACTGAGTCTTATAATTTACCATGAATTATTTCAGGTAACCTTTGCGCTCGAGCCATTCTATCTGAGGCCTTGTATATTTCCATATAACATCGGCTTTAGTATCCTGAACTTCCCACGGAGTCGCGATTACAACATCTCCTTCACGGATCCACATTTTTTTATTCTTTGACCCCGGAATTCGCCCCATTCGGACAACGCCGTCCATGCACTGTAAATTGACCCTCTTTGAGCCCAGAAGACTTCCTACCGTTGCCAGTACTTCATGGTTCTCCTTACGTGGAGTACGTACCCTTGTAACTTCCTGAGTACTGGGTGCAGAGCTTGCTGATCCTTCCCTTCTCTTCCTCATATTGCTTCTATAGTTAGCCAGGTTGATTCCTCGTTTATTTTGATTTTGAATTTTTGATTTTGAATTTTTGATTTTCAATTTTTGATTTTGAATTTTTGATTTTGAATTTTTGATTTTCAATTTTTGATTTTCAATTTTTAATTTTAAATATCTGTATTGAATTCTGGTTATAACTAGCTACTTTAAATTCTTCTACAACTTTCTTATTATATATTGAAACCTTCTACGTTTGTCGATTCCTTACGTACTTTGGTCTAATGGTTCATAAATGGATAGGAAGTTAAAAACCTATAAAAAATATAAAAGGCTTGAAAATTACCATAAATCTGAAACCTCATAAAACTGCTCTTTAGAGATCCCATGACCCAATTTGTAATCTCCTGATCAGAGAGGTTTGAAACTATCCGGACTATAAGTATTAATAAATTTTTACTGATATATAACCTTTGATTGAAATCTGAGCGACAGTTATAAGTAATTCGGCACTCAATGAACAGGTTCGTAATAATTTAGGATTCCGATGCCCTTCACCTGAGTATGAGGCAAAAAACACAGATTAAAAAGTGTAGTAGTGTTGCTGTAATATCTTACAGGACAACACTTGTATTGAGAAATTTAAAATTTAGAATTTCCTGTGGTTTGGGAGGCAGTCCCTGCAGTAAACTGGCCGGCCTTCAGTTGGCTTGAAGGGGACTTCAGTTTCAACACCGCAGTCAGAACAAATAACCTTGTGCATTTCTCTGGGGCCGCTGTTGCCGCCTCTGAAACCACCGCCACCACCACGGTTACCATCTCTGCTGCCACCGCGGCCGCTGTCTCTTCCCCTGAAGGAGCTTCCTCTGTCATTAAAACCCATTTTTATTTCACCTCCGCTTTCAGCGGATACACATGCTCATAAAAATATGATTGGATATAATTTATTATTTAAAAACAAAAGCGGAGTTTTTAATAACAGATTATATTTCTCATTATTTTTACTAATTCTACAATCTTTTTATGCTATATAAAGTTAATCTATGGAATCTGAGAAAACAGGGAGGTACCTCCCTTAAGAGAGGTGAGGTGAAATGAAAAAAACCTGGCCCGAAAATAAATGAGTAAAGTTGGAAAATCCTGTTATAGCAGGCTTCCAGGATAAAGCTTGAAATAGAAAATATTAGATTCGATGAGAGTTAGAACTTCCTGTGGTTTGGAAGGCAGTCCCTGCAGTAAACAGGTCTTCCTTCAGTCGGCTTAAACGGGACCTGGGTCTCAACACCGCAGTCTGAACAAACTGCAGGGTGCATTTCTCGGGGACCACTATTGCCTCCTCTGAAACCTCCGCGATTGCTGTCTCTGCCACCCCGGTTGCTGTCTCTCCCCCGGAAGGAATTCCCTCTGTCATTAAAACTCACTCTTGTTTCACCTCCGCTTACAGCGGATACCCTCTAGGCTGCTATAAAAATAAGATTCTATACAATTCTTTTATTAAAAACCTCATTTCTGTTTTTAATAACAGATTATATGATTCTTTATTTTTACTGCAAATACGTCCCAAGGCATTATGATATATAAAACTATCTCAAGTGAGAAGAAGCATGAGAAAAGAGCTTTATGAACCTTTAAAGCCCTATTCCGCCTTAAATACGATCTTTTTTCAGAAGGAAGAAGCTTGACTTCAAATTTCTCGGTTTGTGCCTGATTTTTCTTATTTACACATCAAACTTCTAATGTTTTGACATCTCAGTGAACTTTAAAAGAATGAACCGGGGTATTTGATAAAATAAAATAAACAAAATAAACAAATAAACAAAATAAATAAAATAAACAAAATAAGTAAAATAGTAAATAAGTAAAATAGTAAATAAATAAAATGAATAAAATAATAAACTGACAGACTCGATAAGGGAAATAGACGGATGATATAATGAAACCGGGAACTGATTAGGAACTGATTAAGAGCCTATCCGAAAAGTGTTCTGACCTACTGTAATTTTTACAGTTGGCAATATATACGACTGGAGCAGATACTCGATATTATGACCTAGTGTAATTTCTACAAGATGTCATTATTGACTTTTCGGATAGACTCTAAATGGGGAACTGATTAATGATAAAAATAGGAAACTGATTAATAAATTGGAGTAAAATAATCATTGATGAACTATTATTTCCTGCTATTACTCGCAATAGCATTTGAAGTATGTGGAACCACCTGTATGAAATTATCCGATGGTTTTTCAAAACTGGCTCCATCAGTTTTGATCTTCGTATTTTATGCAATCAGTTTTTTCTTCTTTACCCTTGCCCTTAAAGGAATAGATGTTAGCATTGCATATGCAATATGGGCCGGGCTCGGAATTGCTCTTATCACGTCAGTCGGAATTTTCTGGTTCAAGGAGCCTGCCACCGCCCTAAAAATTATTTCCCTTGTCGTTGTAATTACAGGAGTTATCGGGCTTCACCTCAGCAATAGAGCCACATAATCGACATGTCTGACCAGATTAACCTGATTGAAATAAGTTTATGTAAACAGGAGCCAGGGCTTTGAAGTTTTCCGGTTCATGGCAGAAAGAATTTCTGCTGTCCGGGTTTTAAAGTTTTTTAGCCACAATTACAAACCCGTTAATTTTGTTGCCTGTCCTGGTTTTGAGCTCTTCAACTCTGAAATAATCAATCTCAAACCCGCAATCTACAAGCAGGAACACGAGCTCTTTCTCGGAAAAATGGTGTGCAATAAATTCAGCCTCTCCTGTTTCAGGGTTAAGGGCAAAGAAAGAACCTTCTTCTTTTGTAACTGGAAAGTCCTGAAGGTAGCGCTTTCTATAAAGCTTGAGGTGCCAGTTCTGGCTGAATTCAACAAGATAAAGGTAACCTTCAGGTTTCAGTACTCTGAAAGCTTCCTGAATTATCCTGGCTCTTTCCTGTGGGTCAGGTACAGAGGTCAGAAAAGCCTGCATGACTGCAAAATTGAAACTTGACCTGTGAAAAGGAAGAAAAGAAGCATTTCCAACCTGAAATTCAGCCCTCCCTTCAATCTTTCGATCCAGTTCCAGGCTATTTGCAGCAGCTTTTGAAAGCTTTACAGCTTCTGGATTTATATCTATCCCTGTTACCAGGTATCTGAGGGAAGCAAGTTCAAGACTAATTTTCCCGAACCCGCATCCGATGTCGAGAACATTATCACCATCCTGCAGATAATTGTAAATTATGGGGTAAAGCTCAAGGCTTGAGGGTATATTCTTTCCAGACACAGTTTCCCAGTATGATTTAGACATAAAGAACCAGATACAGGTAAAGAATAAAGAATATTCCTAAACCCATAAAATGCTCTGAGTTGTTAGCTTTGGGTAAATGGATAAGTAAAGGAAAGGCAGGAGTGTACTGCGAAGAAGAGAAAAGCCAGAAAGCGAAATCAGGAGAAAAACCTGTAAGTAAATATACATAAAAATAGGTAGAAGGTAAATAAAACAGAATAAATTCTACCTCAAAATGCTCTTTTTCGAATCTATCTTCCATTTTTTATTTCAGTTTATTTTTTGTTTATCTTTATTTCTGCTTAATTTCGGCTGAACACCAGATAGCTTGGAGCAGGCATTCATATGAGGATGAACTGAAAAGCGGTTTTCGGGGACAAAGACCGTTTTTTTCATGCCGAGAAGAACTCGGCACTGGCAGTAAACAGGAAGAAAAAGGAACCGGAAATGAGAGGAATGGTAGACAAAAAAGCTGGAAGAAGAGCCAGAAGAAGGGTCGAAAGGATAAAGCAAAAGGAATCAGGAGAGAAAAAGATGGCAGGGAACAAAAAGGTGAAAAAATAAATAACGTAGGGAACAAAAAGTGAAAAAATAAATAACGTAGGGAACAAGAAGGTGAAAAAAATAAAAAGGGGTAGATAATCATTTGGAAGTGAATGAAACAATAAAGATATTTCAGGCAACTCCTGAATCCGCCCTACAGGCGTTGCCTGAAAAATATGCTTATTGTTAAGGGTTAACCCCGTTAAGACGGACTTTGACACCGCCTCAGTACCGTTTCATACAGGGTATTTAATCCCGCAACAGCCCTATGACATTACCTGCCAAGGTCGCAAGATACTTATCTTCGCGGGATAACACAGTGGCTTCTGCTGCAATTTCCGGAAGGAATCGGATCGTTGACATCAATGTGGATGCAACAGGTGCCACTGCTTCAGGATGGAAATGCCCTTAACATTCAGGTTTTTCTCAATCTTTTTTGGAGTACTTACTTTTTGGAGATTAGTTCCGTTCTGTTTTTGAGACCTTTATTCCTTCGTGTTTTTTTGAGATCTTTATTTCCTTCACTTTTATAAAGATCTTTTAATTCCCATGGATTGTTTCAAAACTTTTAGTTTCGTTTTTGCTTGAAAACAATTTGGGACTAGAATTTCATATTGTAAAATTAGAATATAAGTATACTTTTTGCAGTAGTTCTGTTACCTGATTGAATAGATGCTTTTAAAGCTTGATAACGCTTTATTTTCCTTGATAAAAGATCTGCACCATTTATCTTAGAAAAATAACGTATATAACTCTCTTTATTAGATATACAAGGGCTGCCTTAAAAAAGAAGACAATTTTTTAATCCCTTATCGCCCTTTGATTTACTGTTAAAGATTTAAAACGAGCTGTAAGAACAAGGAAGGTGTTTTAAACATTTTAAAATGTTTAAAATACTCATTTCAGGCTTTAAAATCCCAAAAGAGACTGACAAGCTGCTTAAGGCCGAATAACCGCAGGAAGACTTTATGGTAATAATGTACGAGCCTGGGCGGGAAGAAGAATATGACTTTTTCTTAGTGGTTGAGCCCGCCTTACTGCAGCATATCTGAAATAAATCGATGTCAATTTTCTCGAAATTCTGGAAGAGAAATACTATAAGGCACAGAATCGGCATATTATCCTGTGATGGAGACGGATTCGGGAACTTCCTCTACAGATGGTAAGGCACTTTTTCCTTTGTATACTATAACATTCATCGGAACCCTAGGGTTCGGTATCATACTTACTTTTCTCGTATTTCTTGTAACAGACTATGGGGGAAATGCCCTCATCTACGGTATTTTAGCCTCCACCTATCCTGCCTTTCAGCTTATTGGAGCTCCTATTCTGGGGCGGTGGTCTGACCTTTACGGAAGGAAAAAGATTCTGTTACTGAGCCAGGCAGGGACCCTTCTTGCCTGGGTTATTTTTCTTGTCGCCCTATTCTTTCCAGTTATCCCGCTGATAGAAGTCAGATCCGACCTGCTGGGCATTTTTACAGTTACTCTCCCTCTGCTCGCACTCTTTTTTGCAAGGGCTCTTGACGGCATTACAGGAGGAAATGTATCTGTTGCCAACGCATACCTCGCTGACCTCACCTCCGAAGAAGAGAGAAATAAAAACTATGGCAGGATGTCTGTTGCCTCAAATCTGGGGTACGTCTTTGGTCCCGCCCTTGCCGGACTCCTTGGAGCAACGGTCTATGGCGAACTTCTGCCCGTATCTGTAGCTCTCGTGATTTCAATCATAGGGACTCTTATTGTGCTTTTTCTGCTTCCGGACTCAAAGCCCTGTGAAATTGAAGAATACCCGGAATCTACTGGCATCAGAAAAGTACTAGGACAGGAACAAAAAGAGTGTTATCAGATTGAGGCAGGAAGCAAAACAACGTTCGGCGAAGTGTTCAAGCTTGAATATATTCCTTTTATGCTGATTGTTTACTTCCTTATCTTTCTGAGCTTTAATATATATTATACTGCATTCCCGGTCTTTGCTGTCGTTGCCCTTGAATGGAGCCCTGCCGAGCTAGGCATTTACTTTTCCGTAATCAGTGCGCTTATGGCTTTTGTACAGGGTCCCGTACTGGCAAAACTTGCCAAGAGATATCGGGAGTCGATTCTTGTCGTCGCCGGCGGCTTTATTCTGGGCCTGCAGTTTATCCTGATAATCTCGGGAAACATCTTCCTCTTATATTTGGCAGCTGTCTTCTTTGCGTTCGGAAACGGGATTATGTGGCCCTCTATTCTCTCCATTCTCTCGAAATTCGCAGGAAAAAAATACCAGGGCTCGGTCCAGGGCTTTGCCATGAGCGCGAGCAGCCTTGCAAGTATAATAGGGCTTCTTGCAGGAGGCCTGCTTTATACGCAGCTTGGAGTAATATCCTTCCTGATAGCAGCCGCAATCATATATCTGGTTGTCTTTCTCTCTTTCAGACTCGTAAAAATTGAAAAAGAGAGATTAGCTGAAACGGCAGTTGAGGAAATATAAGCGGAAATTCTCGAAAGAGGATTAAGTGTTTGCAAATTTTGATAAAACCCCTTTTAAAAGAGCATTAAAGAAAAAATAAAGAGAAATAAAAAGACAGTTATAGATATTATTCAGTGAGAATTAATAGGATGAATTAGAGAATGTATTTTGAATAATCTCTTTCGAGTTAGGAGAGAAACAGTATGGAATGGCCTTTAACTTCCGGAGACTATATAATAGGAGATACGAATTCAAGCGTAGCTGTAGTAACTCTTGCCTCTGACTACACTGCATGGGAACTTAAGAATTATGCAATTTGTGGGACCTGTTTTAGTGAGAACTTCGGGATTGAAAAAATAATTGTGAATGTGCTTGCAAACCCGAACATACACTGCCTGATTGTCTGCGGAGAAGACAGCGGCCACCTGGCGGGCCAATCTTTGATCGCACTAGCCGAAAATGGAGTTTCTACCATGGCAGGCTCTAGAAAAATAGCCGGCTCAAACGCCTCTCTGCCTTACTTAAATGAGATACCGATGACTGCAATCTCCCGATTCCTTAGGGAAATAAAAGTTGTAGACCTTGTTGGAAACAAAGACCCTGTTGCTATCCAGAAAGTAATCGATTCCTGTACCGGCCCGAAAAGAATTGAAGCTCAAATCGTATCCATGCCAGAAGTTGATGAAGACAGCTGGCGAAAGTACGAGCAACTAATAAAGCAAAATGTTATGTCGAAGATAAAGAGGGGATGAGCTGAGTAGAGCTTGAGAAAGAGAAACTCTTCTTTCAAACACGGCTTACTCTTCAGCTTACAAATAAATTTCCTTAACCCTTCCAACCTGCCCATCCGTCAACTGGACTTTGATCCCATGAGGATGAGTTGAAGAATTGGTTAAAATGCGCTTTACAACGCCCTGGGTTATTTTCCCTGTTCGCTGGTCCTGCTTTAAAACAATTCCTACTTTTAATCCTTCTTTGATATTTGCTCTGACACTGCCGTTGTTCATGGCAGAAGGTAAATTCATTGTTATATAAATCAGTACGTTTTTAAAAAAATGATATCTATTTAAAAAATTGACATTCATAAAAGATTGATATTATTGATTATGTCCATTACTTGTTTTTTTCTTTGCTTTCAAGCCAGTCCATTACCCTGGGCCACAGGGACAATGAGATAATCATGGTAATCACAAAAACGAAAATAGAACCTGCTGCGAGATCTACCAGAGTGTAGGATGCTTCTCCCCGGTACATGTTGGTTAATAGAGTCCCAAGCAGGAAGAGGTTCATTAATACTATTGAGGTGGCAATACTTGAGAGAAGCACAACTCTGGTCCTTTTGTCTTTGGATCCAAATTTTACCATATGATTCACCATCAATAACCAGATGTTCAGAGTGACTAAATGTTAAGAATGACTGGGTGTTCAGAATTCCCTAACTTAACCTTTAAAAGGTTCAGCCAGAGAGCCTTTGAAGCCCGCATGCAGGAAAGTTCTGCTAGCAGCCTTCCAAAGCATGCGGTTTTCGAGTTTTCACGTATACCTTGACATAGAAGCTTTAAAAGTATCTGCTCTGAACTTATTTAATTCTGCTTCTTTTCATTAGCAGGGAATTCGTTGTTACAGAAACCGAACTCAATGCCATGAAAGCAGCAGCCAGTTCCGGCGTGATCAGAATTCGGTGAAAAACCGGGTAAAGAATTCCTGCTGCAATCGGGATACCTATTGTATTGTATCCAAAAGCCCAGAAAAGGTTCTGTTTGATTTTGTTGATAGTAAGCCGACTCAACTTAAGAGCTATAACCACATCCCTGGGATCATTCTTTATAAGTACAATTTCTGCGGATTCCATTGCCACGTCAGTGCCTGCTCCCATTGCGATCCCCACATCGGACTGAATCAACGCAGGAGCGTCATTAATGCCGTCACCCACCATTCCGACAAGTTTGCCCTCTTCTTGAAGCTTCTTAATTTCATTTGCTTTATCTTCGGGCAGCACCTCGGCAAGCACTCTGGGGATGCCTACTTCTTTTGCAATTGCACCGGCTGTAATAGCATTGTCTCCGGTAATCATAACCACTTCGATTCCCATTTTTATCAGGGTCTCAACTGCTTCCTTGGAGTTTTCCTTCAGGGTATCGGCAACTGCAACAAGACCTATTATTTCGTTTTCAAGAGCTGCAAGCATTGCAGTTTTACCATTTTCCTCAAATGCGCGCATTCTCGGCTCAAGATCCTCGAAGGGGATCCCATTTTCGTCCATAAGCTTGCGAGTGCCGAGTAAAATTTTTTTTTCTCCAAGGTAAGCTTCTACTCCTTTTCCCGGGATGGAACGGAAATTTCCTGCCTTTTCGAGGCTAATACCCCTTTCCTCAGCCCCTCTTACGATAGCTTCCCCGAGAGGATGTTCGGATCCCTTTTCAGCCGTTGCAGCAATAAATAGCACCTCCTTTTCTTCGTGACCATGAGCTGCAAACAGATCTGTGAGTTTTGGAGTCCCTTCTGTAAGGGTTCCTGTTTTGTCAAAAACTATAGTATCAAGTTTATGCGCCCTTTCAAGGGCCTCCCCACCTTTTATAAGAACTCCGTTTTCCGCACCTCTGCCTGTACCCACCATGATGGCTGCAGGAGTTGCAAGCCCGACAGCACACGGGCACGAAATTACAAGGATAGTAATGCCAATAAGCAGGGAGAAAAGGAATGGACTGATTCCCCCCATAGCTACTGATTCCCCTACTCCATAGCGCCAGTAACCTATGAGAAACCAGAAGAAAAAGGCAAAAAGGGTAAGAATATGGACGGCTACTATGAAGTTGCCGGCAAATACATCTGCAACCCTCTGGATGGGGGCTTTAGTGGTCTGGGCAGTTTCAACAAGCCTCACAATCTGAGCAAGAGCGGTATCGGCACCTACCTTTGTAGCCCGAAAATTAAAAGATCCTGTTTTATTTAAAGTAGCCCCGATAACCGTACTTCCGGGACCTTTCTCTACTGGGATGCTCTCACCGGTGAGCATTGACTCGTCTACTGCCGAATTACCTTCTACAACAACTCCGTCAACCGGAATTTTCTCTCCTGGACGGACAATAACAACATCGCCAACTACTACTTCTTCTACAGGAACCTCTTTCTCGATGCCGTCTACAAGAATTCTGGAGGTTTTTGCCCTGAGCCCCATCAATTTCCGGATGGCTTCTGAAGTCTTACCTCTCGCCCTTACTTCTAGATATCTGCCAAGAACAATGAAGAGTATTAGAAGACCTACTGTATCGTAGTAAAGGGTGTCATATCCAGGGCCCAGATCAAAAAATGTAGCTGCTACACTGATAAGGTAGGCTGACCCTGTTCCTCCGGCTATCAGCAGATCCATATCGGTTACGCCATGCTTGAAGCCTTTCAAAGTCCCGACAAAAAACTGCCTTCCCGGGAAAAGAAGTACAAGGGTAGACAGTACAAAAAGTACGATAGGATCCATGAGGAAAGCGGGCACAATAGAGAGGGAAGGAAAAAGCATGCTCATGTTTCCGATAGATATCGGAATCCCAAGAACCGCAGCAATTATCAGGTTATTTCTTTGCCTCCGGATCTCGGCATCTCTTGACATCTGTTCTCTATCTTCATATTCCACAGTCTCAGCTTTTACTGATGCCCCATAACCTATGCCCTTTACTGCAGCAATGATCTCCCTGACAGAAATGCGGGCTGAATCAAATTCCACAACTGCTTTTTCAAGTGGGAAGTTTACAGAAGCCGAGATTACGCCTTCGGTTTTATTGAGGATCTTCTCGATATTTGCAGCACAGGAGGCGCAGCTCATACCCTCAAGATTGAGAGTTACAGTATCTTTTTCTACCCTGTAACCGATGGATTCAATAGTGTCCTCAATTTCCGGAGGAGAAATCACGGAAGGATCAAAGCTAACCTTTGCTCTGCCAAGTTCGAGATTAACAGCTACGGAATCAACGCCCTCTTTTTTCTTCAAGACTTTCTCGATATTCAGGGCACATGCCGAGCAGGTCATCCCGGAAACTCCGAGAGTGATTTCTTTTGAGCCCGATTTCTGGCTTGAGATGTGGACCGCTTCTTTTTCTGCCGCTTTACATGCTTCGGTCAGAGGGCATGCCTGACCCTTTTCCACTCCCTCTTCTGTTTCTTCTGAAACCCTGCCTGTAGATTCTGAAACCAGACCTGCTGGCTCTTCTTTCCGGGCAGGTTCATGGGTTTCTGTCTGGACTTCTTCCTCTCTGGGCTCTTCTTCGCGTTCTGTAGAATATCCTGCCTTCCGAACGGCTTCTTTAATATCTTCAAGGCTTACCTGTTCAGGATCATAACTAACAGTTGCACGCTCGGCTTCAAGATTGACATCTACAGACTCCACACCCCCAAGAGAAGAAATAGCATCCGCTACTCTTTTCTGGCAGTGACCACAGGTCATGCCATAAACTTCTATCGTGATTTCCATCGGTATGCCGCCTTTCAGATTTTTCAGACTTCCCGACTACTTAAAAAGCGTTTACAGGCTCTTTTATATTTTTATAACCGGCTTCTAGCAGGGTCATCCTTATAACATGTGCATCAGTTATCCGGCTGTCATAAGTCACATTTACTGTTCTTTCAGGAACGTTTACGTTTACACGGGAAACCCCGTTAATAGAGGTAATAAGCCTGGTAACCGTGTCTTTGCAGTACCTGCAAATCATATCATCTACTATAAGTGTTGTCTCCCCGATATCTTCACCCCCGGATCATCAGCTACTTTTTAAACAGGCGCTTCACCTATATTATAAAAATCTGTACTTTTACTATATAATGAATTCCTCGATACCAATAAATGAAGTCTAGACCAATAAACAAAGTCTTCTGAGACAAATTATTTTGAGGCTCAGTAAATACATTATTCCGGCTCAGACTGGCTCATACCCTGTTTCCCGTACTGCAGCCTTTATTTTTTCTACATCTGTCTTTCCTTCATCAAATTCAACAACAGCCTGTTTGTTCTCAAGATTGACATCTACTTTTTTTACGCCTTCCAGACCTTCAATTGCTTTTTTAACCCTCATAACGCAGTGCCCGCAGGACATACCTTCAACTTTTATGGTTTCCTGAGTAATTGTTTCAACCTCCAGTATGTTTATCTGAAATAACTTGGATTGCCAGCTTTATAAAAGTGTTCTCTACAGGAAATAGATAAAACCCTGTTAAATCAGTCCAGGTTAATCTTAACAATAACAGTTATTATAATAATTTTTCAAGGAACTGATAGAAGATTCCGAACAAAAAATGTGAATACATCTGACCCTGCAGAAGCATACTGTTTACCACATATCCTTATCCTTTATATCTGCAGAAATTCATAAGACCTGCAGGTGTCTGGAAATTATAGGCTTAATCGGTTAAGAACTAATTATATATTACCAAACGTCATTCTACATGGACGTACACGAGCGACCAAAAGATAATAGGGGGTGGACCCCCATTGGTTTCAATTATAGGTTTCTTATCAGGTTTAACACCTGTGTTCATATTCTTCCGAGAACTGTACCCCTGTTGTGTTGTTCATCATCCCCATTGTCATATTTTCTCCTGTCATGCATTCATAGGCCTGCATCATCTGCTCCATCATCTCCAACTGGGACTCATTCGTTGCCGTGCTGGGGTCCTTCATGTGAAGCTCGTGCAGCTCTATAGCCTGCTCCAGCCAGAAGCGAGCGCATTCAAGCTTGGCCTGGGCTGCACTGGCATTTTGATCCATCTCGACTGTACAGTAGCTTCCGTCAGCCGGATGCTCTCCCATCATACAGCAGTGTGTCATAGTTTCATTCATAGTTTCATTTGCCGAATGATCTCCCATCATACAGCAGTGTATCATGGTTTCATTTGCCAAATGATCTTCCATCATAATGGTTCCGTTGGCCGAATGATCTCCCATCATACAGCAATGCATCATGGTTTCGTTGAATGAGTCATCTTCCATCATCATGGTCCCGTTGGCCGAGTGGTTTCCCATCATACAGCAATGCATCATACAGTGCATCTTATCATGGGTCTCATTATCAGGACAAGCAGTCGTTATGTTTTCTTGTCCCATCATATTCTCCTTACCCATGGTATCTCCTGCAGCGGACCCTACCAGTGCAATTGCTACAATTCCTAATGCCAGCAAAAATACTGACTTTATTGTTCCAGCTTTAATCATCTTATTCCCCCCGTTATGGACCGAATTTAATAAGTTTAAATATTCGGGCTATATTTTATATATTCCAGTAACATAAAAGTCTTATTATAATAAGAACCGTCCCCAAATACTCTTTTACAATTGAAGGGGCTTTAAAAATGAGCTAAATTAAAAAAGGTATTGAAAATCGTGAGATTATTCTTTATTACATGAAAAAATGACTCTATGCTATAATATAAGATAAATTTCTGGAAAATAGGCAGTCAAATACCAGGAAGGCTCTTAAAAGTGCCAGTCCTGAGATACTCTGAGCCCGATGTGGGGAAAGTGAGTACAATGAATATCAGAGATTGATGGTAATAAGGGTGAGGGGCTAATGATAAGCAGCTCATGTGATTTTCCACATTTGATCATTGGGCTTCTACTTTTTGCTTTCCTGAGCCTTGCTCAATCTATTTATCCTCTTCTTTATGCCCGTGCTTTCCGTCACCATGCCCGCAATGCCCCCCATGTTCTCCATGTTTCCCCTGTCTTCCACACATAAAAAATGAAGCAGGATGTGAGCAAGGAGAATATGTAGCTGGAATATGCCAGAAGGTGAGCTCTGTGATATGTCAAGATATGAAATGCAATAGTAGATAGAACAAAGAGCAAAGCTGCTTTTACGATGAATTTACTTCTTGAACTGAGATTTGCCTCATTCATCAGGAAATCTTCCTCTTTTTTACAGGGGATAAAAACAGAAGACAATAGTTAGTACAAGCTTGTAGAAACTTTCGCTTTCCGTACACCTTCCGCAGCTTCAACTGGTTTTAATCTTCTCACAGTGCCATCAGGACATACCTTCAACTTATTGAATGAGCCTGTTTAATTAGTCTTAATTCTTTCCGTAAATGAATCACTCAACTCCAAAAGCCCAAAGAACTACAACCCATCTGCACTGCCTCAACCTTCTAACACCTTGGGATTCACCACATTCTGAGGTTTACCCTGCATAAACATCTGCACGTTCTCAATACTGATATAAGTACACTCATCCAGAGATTCTTCAGACAAAAATGCAATATGCGGAGTCAACACTACACTATCCATCACTAGAAGCGGACTATTCGTTGGTAGAGGCTCTTTTTCGAAGACATCCAGCCCTGCCCCGGCAATCTTTTTCTCTTTAAGAGCTTCTATAAGTGCAGCTTCATCAACCACTTTTCCCCTGGCAGTGTTGATAAGCACAGCAGTGGGTTTCATCTTTGCCAGTTCCCGGGCACCTATCATATGCTCTGTTTCGGTTGTAAGAGGCACATGCAATGTAACTATGTCACTCTCTGAGAGCAACGTATCCAGATCTACAAATTTTACTCCCAGTGCTTTTGCTTTCTCAGGACTGGGGTGAGCCGTTACAGAGAGCACATTCATATTGAACCCGTGTGCGATCTGTATCACCCTCTTACCGATTTCACCTGTTCCTAGTACGCCTATAGTCTTGCTCATGAGCTGGTTGCCCACATAGTACCTCCAATCGAATAATCCTTCTCGCAGGTTCATATCTGCTATATGGACTCTTCTGAGAAGGTTCAGGGATAAGGCAAAGACAAACTCCGCCACCGAGTCGAATGCGTAACTAGGGACGTTTGATACGATTACTCCACGTTCTGTCGCTGTCTCTACGTCCACATTATCGAAGCCAGTCTGCCACAGAGAGATCAGCTTTAGCTTGAGCGCAGAGCTTATAGCCTTGGCGTCAACTCCGTATCTTCCTACTATTACAATTTCAGCATCTTTTATTCTTTCAATGAATTCGTCATTAGAGAGAGGCACATTTTTGTAAATTTCGAGTTCACCCAACGCTTCGAGCCGCTTTTTGTACTCTTCCGTCAGAAATATAGGGTCTGCTACTACTATTTTCATAAGCCACCCCTAAAATTCTTCAGGGCTCAATGTACTTTTCCGGATTTTCATCAAACTTCTTTTTGTCCGAAAGGGCACAGAAGTAGTAAGTTTTTCCTTTGTATTCACTCTTGAATCTCGCGTCCTTTTCTTCTAATTTCATCTTGCAAACAGGATCAATTACCTCTATAATAATACCCCCAATAATTAAAGAAGCGTTAAGTTATTTCTATTTTATCAGCCGATGCTTAAAAGATACAATTGTAATTTTGCAAGTCATCTAAAGCGTGGAATAAATCTCGGAACTGTTTCCATGTAATGAGAATATTCTTCACCAAACTCCGCCAATACCTCCCGTTCCTCGCTTTTAGCCAGCTTCTTATACATCCATACGAGGATCGGAAACATGATTAGAGTCAATATTGTGGGCCATTGGATCAAAAACCCTATCATGATATCATAAGCACGGTTGCGGCTTCAGAAAAGGTTTCAGCCTTGAAGAAGAATGTTGCTCCAACGTTGAATATGCAAGCAGAAAGCACAGAGATAGTAACAAGTAATGCCAAATTTGGAGTTCGATTTTTTATGGCATGCATCGCGTCCACGTAGAACATCCAACCGCCATAGAAGACGACAGGCGTGGCCAACAAGAGCATAAAGACATTAGGATCCAGTCCAAAGGGAACGGGCAGCTCTATTCCGGTCAGCTCTTTCACTAGCATAGAGAAAGGCAGAATGAGCAGCGTAAAGGGAATTGAAACCAATAACCTGTGGTACAATCTTCGGCCATGGATTCAATATCGCCATGCATTCCCTCGTTCCCTCCAAGCATGGATTGAGATAAGTCATCTCCTGGAGCTCCATGCTCCCCGTGAGCGCTCTTTCCATGATCAAGTTTCATGCTCTCCTCCAATGTCCTGAGGCCTGAAGACCCGGCAGTGATAACCGCATTCGGCCACTATATACTGAATTCCTTCTAAGGTGATGAGGCTTTCATCGTACTCTACGATGGCCACTCCGCTCACAGGACTGATCTCGATACGTCTGACGCCCGGATGCATCTGGAGATGCTTTTCAACCGCCATCGCATCTGCTGGATGAAGGAGCCAATCAATCTTGACCACAGCTTTTTTCAATCGCTAAACCCCCTTCTGCTACAAAAAACGTAAAAAAAGTTCAATAGAGATAAGCTCTGCTAACGTGCCATCCTGCCAATTAAATTACTAGCTGATCTTTATTCCTTTGCAAAGTAGTTGTAGATATAAGCAAACAATGCGCCCACAATCAAACCGTAAATCAGCATCCAAATGGCGCTGATCACCGCACCCAATACAGTAGGCGTATATCCGGGATGGAAGGCCGCAATTATCTCCAAGAATTGAAGCCCACGCCCAGTCAATACTGCGAAGAGAACTACTACCAGGCTGCTTATACCCGATACAATGCCACTGGCCAGAGTAAATGCTTTTACATCTAGCTTCACGAATTTTCCCCTTTATTTAATTATATTGATTCGATATAATATATTCATTAGATTTAAAACTTGGAATTTTGTCTCAAAACATAAGGTAATAACCCAATATAATTCTGAAAACTAGATCCTGAGGAATAGTATGGACTGGAAAGATCATGGTGAATTATTTGTAAGGTATGAGAAAAATCCTATACTTACTATTGAAGATTGGCCGTATAAGGCCCACTCAGTGTTTAACCCTGCAGTAACTATGGTTGATGGTACAACTCTGCTACTGGTGCGTGTCGAAGATCACAGGGGGTTTTCTCATCTTACAGTCGCCAGGAGTAAAAACGGAATTGATGGCTGGGAGATTGACAGCGAACCGACACTTTTTCCGGATTCTGTAAACTATCCTGAAGAAATATACGGCATTGAAGACCCGCGTATAACTTACGTTGATGAGATGAGAAAATGGGCTGTGGCATACACGGCTCTTTCGGATTCCGGTCCTTTAATATCTCTTACCTTTACAGAGGATTTCCACAATTTTGAGCGGGTAGGAGCGATACTACCGCCTGAAAGTACAGATGCTTCTATTTTTCCTGTGAGATTTAATGGCAGATGGGCAATACTGCACAGACAAGTATCTAGTATGGTGGGTGCGAAAGCAAATATCTGGATATCCTTTTCTCCTGATATGAAATACTGGGGAGAACATGAAGTTCTTCTGTATGCCCGGGAAGGCGGGTGGTGGGATGCCAGCAATATAGGTACGTGCCCGCAACCAATCCGCGTACCTGACGGATGGTTAATTATGTACCATGGGATACGTCAGACAACACTTAAAATAAATTATCGGGTTGGTTTGGCCCTTCTTGATCTTGAAGATCCCAGAAAAGTGCTCAGAAGGTCAGAAGGATGGGTTTTCGGGCCTCGTGAAATGTATGAACGTAGTGGAGACTTTAGTGATGCTGTTATCCCTTGTGGATGGGTGTTAGTGGATGATGAACTCCGTATTTATTATGGAAGTGCGGACACATCTATATCATTAGCCAGCGCAAAAATAAATGATATTCTTGAGTATATTCATGGGTGTCCTGAGGAGAGTGTCCTGAAGAATAATGTAGATGGTTTGAAGAAAACAGGAGGAAATTGATTGATCCAAAAAAAGGAGAATTTGGGGATCATTTCAAAAACTTAAAATTTGTTTCTTTAGGTCTTGTATTACAGAACTTACGCACTTGAGGTACAAAATCAAGCACCATAGACGTTGAGGCTAAATGTTTTTTATACAGTTGAAGGTTTAGTGTAATTTATTTCTCAGTTCAACCGCGTAAGTCCTAATTAAAATTGTTCAGTTCCAAAAGTTTAATTTATGACTTAAAAATAATGCAATCTTTTCCTTATAACTTTACATTTACATGAGCAGGCTAGCTAGAGCTATTTAGATTAAAAATGCAAGTTAAAGGCAGGTAGGGAATGCCTTTTTTCAGAATAGAATCTATCCCTACCTGCTGAGCAGCAGGTCGAAGTCTTTCATATTAAACGCTTTTTTATTTCCTCAAATTCTTCTTCGGTAATTTCGCCTTTCGCATATCTTTCTTTTGCAATATCCAGTGCAGATTTCTCTTCACCATGAGTTTTGTTCTGCTCAAGAAGCTTTTTTATTAACAGATAAGCTACCACGATAACGAGAATCCAGAAAAGGAGCATAAAAAACATACCTCCATACCCCATCATACCATAACCGTAATCGCCCATATACCCAGTTATTGTACCACTTCCCAAATTCTATAAAATCCTGATTATATTGTTCTTTCTTTTTAGTTCATACTTCTTTTTTAAGACACCTTATTTTTTAGTCCTTAAAGACTCCAGACCCATTAAATACGGTTTTTGCTTCTTCAAGGCTCAGATCTTCCGGGGGCACGATAATGTCGGACTTCATAATTTCTTCAGCCCCTATAGCCTCTCCTTTTTCCTTTATTTCGGAAATCAGTTTAGCAAGTTCCTTTCTAAACTCGTCGGCTTTTTCTTCCGTGACCAGGGTAACAATCCTGTTATCTATCTGGTTTAATTCATCGCAGAGGGTTTCAGGTGCCCTATACTGGCCTCCGCCCATGATCCTGATTATCATTTTCAGACCTCCTTTCTTCTTCTGCACCTGTACTTTCTTTCCCGGTGTCTGTTTTTGCAGACCCCTTCCCAGTTTCAGCTTTAAGCCTGGCAAGTTCGGATTCGACATTAGTTTGAGTACTGATTTTTGCAAGTTCTCTATCGATTTCGTCTCTGCCGCCTGTTAGGTCTTCGAGTGTACCGGCTTCCATAAGCTCGTCAATTGCCTCAGCCCTGGCCTTCATCCCTTCTGTTTTATTTTCAGCTCTTTCAAGTGCAAGACCTACATCTGCCATTTCCTCACTGATCCCTGTCACGGATTCATTTATTTTAACCTGGGCTTCAGCTGCTGAGTACTGAGCTTTGATGGATTCCTTCCTTGTCCTGAAAATTTCTACTTTGGTTGAAAGGCGCTTTTCTGATTCTACCAGTTTTTCTTGCTGCTGGTCGAGTTCTCCAATTTCCCTGTCAATTACTTCTATCTGCTGCTGAAGGGCGGATTTTCTCTCGAGAGCAAGCCTTGCAAGATCCTCTCTGTTAGCGCTAATCGCGTCTTTTGCCTGACTTTCAAGTTTGTCTATACTTTGCACTAATTTTGCACGCTGAAGCTGAAGGCGCTTTTTTGAACTTGCAACCTCTGCAACTCCTCTCTTAACATTCTGAAGAAGCTCCAGCTGCCTTTCATAGGAATAATCAAGCGTTTCCCGTGGATCTTCCATTCTATTGAGAATCTTGTTCATCTTCGATTTAAACACCATTTCCATTCTTGCAAATAATCCTATGTGTCTCTCCCCTTTCTAAAAATCATTGAGCATGTTGTCTTAAGAGTTTATGTTGTTATGGAATGCACATTGAAATATCCCGGTATAGACAGAATCAATGACCTCCATGATACCCAATAATATAATATCCCAATAATATAATATCCCAATAATTAAATATACATCAAATTATTTCTATTTATCAAGCGATGCTTAAAATATACGATTTAATTTTGCAAATTACCCAAAACGTGGTATAAATCCCGGAATTTTTGCCATATATAGGGAATATTCTTCGCCAAATTCTGCCAATGTATCCCGTTCCTCCCGTCTTGCCAGCTTTTTATACACCCATACTAGGATCGGGAACATGATTAAGGTCAATATAGTGGGCCATTGTATCAAAAACCCTATCGTGATCAGGATAAATGCGTCTACTGAGGATGATGAACATAAGCGTATGGGCCTGTGGTCGCTAGCAAATAGTTCTTTTGGGAAGTATAGAATGCTTTCCAAGAAGTGGTGAGTAAAAAGAGACCTTCCAGGATCAGAATATAGCTGAAAATATGAATCAGACTGAAGTGAGGATCCCCTGTTATGCCCAGAAGATCGCTCCAGAGATGTCCTGAATTGTGAGAGTATATATCCAGTTCAGGGTAGCGATCTGTCAGCCAGCCTGAGAGCAGGTAAATGGTGAGAGGAAAACCGTACATTTCAGTGAAAAGTGCAACTATGAACGCTGCAAATCCTCCAAGAGAGCGCCAGTCGCGCGAGGTTTTAGGTTGCGTGAAGCTTAAGACGAAGATAATAAAGATCAATGAGTTAATTATGATCAGAGGCCAGAGACCGTATGCCTGGATATTACTCATCTGGACCTCTCTTGGTTGTTCTCGGGATGAGCTGTATCCTCATACCCGCCAGTACTCTGTTGGATCGTTTTATCTTCTCCTTTATGCTTGTGCTTTCCAGCGCCATGCCCGCAACACCCTCCTTGTTCTCCGTGCCCTCCATGCTTTCCATGTCTTCCGCACATGAAGAAATGAAGCAGAATATAACCAAGGAAGAATATGTAGCTGGAATATGCCAGAAGATGGGCTTTATGCTCTGTCAGGACATAGAACGCAATAGTGGCTAAACCAAAAAGCACTATTGCTTTTACGATGAAATTACTTCTTGATTTGCAACTTGCTCCATTCATTAGGAGTTTCTCCTTTTTTCAGTTGTAAGGATGGTCGTTTAATGAGAACCGTATGTAGGAGAGTTTTTTGACGATTTTTCTGGAAACTAGAGTTATACTCATTTTATTATGATCAATAACTCGCTCAAAGTCTCTTTTGCTCTACAACCCAAAAATTATTTTTTACAATAATTAAAAAAATACAATTATTAAACTTTATTCATAGCGGCAAAATTGATGCTTTTATTTAGATTTGTTCTATTATTCATGAGAGCATTAGTCTAAATCGAGGTAAAAATCGTGGTGGAAAAATTAACCGATGAAGAAAGGGAATACTACTTACTCGTACGAAAGGCGTTTACTATATTGGCTCCTTTTTATGATACTGTTGCTGCACCTTTTTCCGGCGTGAGGGATAGAGTGGTGAACTTCACAGATGCTCAAAAAGGTTCCAGAATATTAGATATTGCCACAGGTACAGGACAACAGGCTTTCGCATTTGCGAAAAAAGGTTATGAAGTTATCGGGATTGACCTCTCTGAAGCCATGCTTGATGTAGCCAAAAAGAAGAATAAATTCAAAAATGCGAAATTTGAAGTCGCTGATGCAACGAATTTACTATTTGAGGACAATAGTTTTGACGTATCTTCTATATCATTCGCTTTACATGATATGCCTTTGAGTATAAGAGAAAAGGTATTGAAAGAGATGGTCAGGGTAACCAGACCAGAAGGAATCATAGTAATTGTTGATTATGATTTACCCAAAAACAGGATTGGTAAATTTTTAATTTATCATTTTATTGCTCTTTTTGAAGCCGAATATTATAAAAATTTTATTAAATCCGACTTTGAAGCACTATTTAACAAAAATAGAATTGAGATAATAGAAAAAGATACTGTATTACATGGAGCTGGAATAATATTGAAAGGGATAAATAATAAGCTATAATATACTGAAATGTTCGAAAATTTCTTTTTGCGTAAAGGAATTTATTTCTATTTGGTCTATTTGGCATAATTATAATGCCATAGTGAAGTCAATATAATAGAAATATGCTTGCGTATGAGGAAATTATTCTTATAACTTTGCTCACGCTTCTGGCAAGTATAATCGGGACTCTGGCCGGATTTGGAATATCCACAATTATGGTGCCAATTCTCCTGATGGTATTTCCTCTGCCTCAGACCCTGCTTCTTGTGGGCATAATTCACTGGTTTAACGATATCTGGAAAATGCTCTTATTCCGGAAGGGCATAAGATGGAAACTTTTCCTTGCTTTTGGCCTTCCCGGTATCTTAACCAGTTTCATAGGATCATCTTTATCCTTGAGAATCTCCCAGGAGATCCTTTCAAGAGCTTTAGGGATTGTTCCTCATAGCCTATGTTCTTTTCATCACCTTCAACCGGACCTTCAGGCTTAGCCAGAGATTATCAGTGGCAGTATCCGGTGGAGCCCTGACAGGATTTTTTGCAGGTATTTTCGGAATAGGAGGGGAGATAAATGCGGTAGCTCTGAGCGCTTTCAACCTCGAGAAAGCCGTTTATATTGCAACCGCAGGTGCCATATCATTTTTGATCGATTCGACAAGGATAGTAACCTATATCGAAGGTGGCGTAAGGCTGGACCCTGCCATTTTATCAGGTTTTTTAATCTTCATACCCGTATCTTTAATTGGGGCAATGATCGGGAGAAAAGAAATTGAAAAAATACCCCAGGAAAAGTTCAGAAACTTCGTGGCAGTTTTCATATTCTTATTTGGGATGAAACTGGTGTTATTCCCATAGTTTGATGGAAGCTTTTCCCCTATAACTTTTATATGTTTTTTGTGGTTTTTGGCTTTCTGTATTTGGCTTTCTGTATATTCTTTGTAATCTTTGTGCTCTATACTGAGTTTTTCAGGAAATTTTTGCCTCTAAATCAACGTTTAAGTATTAGCAGTGAGTTTGACGTTATACCAGTTCACAATTGTGAACTTAAACATAAAGCTATTACATAAGGCAGATGTAAGCTAGAAAATTTTTAGCCGCCTTAGAGATTCGGTAGAAAACGGGCCGGAAATGAAGATGTCCGCCATTGAATTCGGTAAAAATTACAAATAGAGGTCTTTGAACAATGAAGTTGCCTGAGATTCACCATCATAATGATGATCATTCTCATAATGATCTTTCTCATAATGATCTTTCTCATAATGATCTTTCTCATAGTGATCTTTCTCATAGTGATCATTCTCATAGAGATGATGAGCACGGTCACCACAGTCATCATCATGGTGGAGGAGACTTCACAGATTATATGGAAGCTGTGTCTGAATACAAAAAAAGTTTTCCAACTAAGACAGATGTGTTAGAGCACACCCCTGATCCAGCGGTTAAAGGGATGCTGTTGCAGATGCAGAAGATCGGCTGTGAAACTCCTTTTGATCGTTTTGATCAACAGAAGCCACATTGTAACTTCGGCATGGCAGGGGTATGCTGCCGCAATTGTAATAACGGACCGTGCAGGATCACCAGGAAAAGCCCCAGAGGAGTATGTGGAGCGGATGCAGACCTCATTGTCGCTAGAAACCTATTAAGGTGGGTTGCTGCAGGAGTGGCTGCCCATGGTGCCAGAGGGAGGGAAATTATGCTTGCCTTAAAAGCTTCCGCTGAGGGTACTCTGAAACTACCGATTGCAGGCGAGGAAAAATTAAGAAAATCAGCTGCTCAATTAGGCATCGATATTGAAGGAAAAACAATAGAAGCAGTCGCTTTGAAGGTTGCCGATGCTCTCCTTGAGGATTTATCCAGAACAGTGCCCGATAAACATAAAACATTAAACGCTTTTGCGACGCCGGAGCGAATAGAGGTATGGAAAAATTTGGACATTCTCCCGGTTGGCGCTTATCACGAAGTTTTTGAAGCCCTTCATCGAACAACCACAGGAACCGATGGGGATTGGAAAAACGTTATGCAGCAGTTCCTTCGATGCGGTCTTGCCTTTGCCTGGACCAGTGCCCTTGGATCTTCAATCGCCATGGACAGTCTTTTCGGCCTGCCGGAGAGAAGCACGGTTAGAGCAAATGTAGGAGCTTTAAAGGAAGGCTATGTAAATATCGCAATTCACGGGCACTCTCCCCTCCTCGTAAGTGAGATTATAAAGCAGGGGAGAAGTGAGGAGTTTGTACGTCTTGCAAAAGAAAATGGTGCAGAAGGGATTCAGTTTTATGGTATATGCTGCTCGGGACTTTCTGCAATGTACCGTTATGGCGGGGTAATACCTTTATCAAATGCCATTGGAGCTGAGCTTATACTCGGAACCGGTGCGCTTGACCTCTGGGTAGCCGACGTTCAGGATATCTTCCCGACAATCATGGATGTGGCTAAATGCTTTAAAACAACGGTAGTTACGACCAGTGATTCAGCAAGGCTGCCAGGGGCAGAACATTACGGCTATGACCATACACATTCAAACTTAAACGAAACGGAAAATTTGGCGAAAAAAATAATTCGGAAGGCGATTGAAAGTTTTGCAGCAAGAAGGGATGTCCCGGTTTACATTCCCAATTATGAAGTTAACGCAGAAATAGGCTTTTCACTGGAATACGCTGTAAGCCATTTTGGAAGCATAAATGTTATCGCAGATGCGTTAAAAGAAGGCAAGATCGCAGGTGTAGTAAATCTGGTCGGATGCAGCAATACAAGAGTTATTTATGAAAAAGCGGTTGTTGATGTAGCCGCTAAACTAATCGAAAATAACATTCTGGTTCTCACCAACGGCTGTGCTTCTTTCCCCTTAATGAAACTGGGTTTCTGCAGCCAGGCGGCTCTTGACAAAACCGGAAGAGAGTTGAGAGAGTTTTTAGAGCCTGATCTTCCCCCGGTATGGCATATGGGAGAGTGCATTGACAATTCCAGGGCTTCTGCATTATTCAGAGCCCTTTCTGACGCTTCGGGTAAAGATATCAAAGACATGCCGTTTGCGCTTGCAAGCCCGGAATGGTCAAACGAAAAAGGTCTGGGTGCTGCCCTTGGTTTCAGACTAATGGGCATAAATTCGTACCACTGTGTGCATCCTCCTGTACAGGGCTCAGAAAATGTCATGAGATATCTGTATGAAGATACCAGAGAGACCCTGGGATCAGTAATGGTAGTGGAGTTAGATCCTTCGAATCTTGCCGACAGGATCCTGTTGGATATTCAGGAGAAAAGAAAGGCTCTCGGATGGAAGTAAGGACTATATTGGATATATAAAACGAATAAAATTTAATCGGAGTAAGCAGGATGAAAAAAGCAATTGTTATAGTTGTGTCGGCGGTCATAATAGCGTCCTTGCTGTTCAGCCTGACCGGGTGGGGCAATAATAAAGAAGAAAATACTGCGCAAGATGAAGTCAAAACTGTGAAAATCGGCTATCTTCCATTAACTCATGCTCTTCCGTTATTTGTTGAAAATGATCTTTCAGCAAATGATTCCAGGAATTTCAAAGTGGAGCTGGTGAAATTTGGTTCCTGGACCGAGCTCAGTGATGCAGTAAATACCGGTCAGGTTGACGGTGCTTCTATGTTAATTGAGCTTGCTATGAAGTCTAAGGAGCAGGGGATTGACCTTAAGACTGTTGCCCTGGGACATAGAGATGGTAATGTGGTGGTAGTATCCAAGGATATTACGCAGGTTGCTGATTTGAAAGGAAAAACTTTCGCAATCCCTCACAGGCTCTCAACTCACAATGTTCTCTTATACAAGATGCTGAAGGAAAATGGCCTTACAGTTAATGACGTGAACATTGTAGAGCTCCCACCACCCGAAATGCCAGCTGCTCTTTCCGAAGGAAGGATTTCCGGTTACATAGTCGCCGAGCCTTTTGGTGCAATATCTGTAGCAAGCGACAATGGGAAGGTATTATTTGAATCACAGGATTTATGGAATAATTCCGTATGCTGTGGCCTTGTGCTTAGAAACGACTTCATTGAAAACAATCCGACAATTGCAGCAGAATTTGTAAATGAATACGTCAGGGCGGGTGAAAGAGCCGAATCTAAAGACCCCGAAGTATTAGATGCTGCGACCAAATACATGAAAGTCGAACCTGAAGTACTCGACCTTTCACTCCAATGGATTTCCTATAATAACCTGAAGCTGGAAGAGAAAGATTACAATGAGCTGTCCCAATATCTTGTGGAAATGGGGCAATTGAAAAATCCTCCCGAATACTCGGAGTTTGTAGACAATTCGTTTATTGAATCGGTAAAGTGAGAACAATGGAAAAAATAAAAAAAGCAGGCACTATCATTGTAAGCCTCACTTTATTGGTTTTAATCTGGCAAATGGTGGTTCTTACCGGAAGGTATGAACCATCCCTCCTTCCTTCTCCCTTTAAGGTTCTGGAAGGTATAGGCGAACTAATTAAGGATGGAACCCTCGCGACTCATTTCCAGGTCAGTTTGATGAGGTTCCTGACCGGATATTTGGCGGCATCAGTTGCAGGGATTGTTTTAGGCCTGATTCTTGGATCTTATAGAAAAGTGTGGGCTTTTATCGATCCTGTAGTGCAGGTGTTAAGGCCTGTTTCGCCCATTGCATGGTTCCCGTTTATAGTGCTCTGGTTTGGTATTGGGGATTTGCCCGCGGTCGTGATCATTTTTATAGCGGCATTTTATCCGGTTCTTCTATCAACGATTTCCGGAGTTAAAAAGGTAGATCCGGTATACCTGAAAGTAGCTCAGAATTTCGGCATCAAACAACCGTATTTATTACCAAAAATTATCTTCCCAGCGGCTTTTCCGATGATTACAAATGGACTGTATATGGCATTGGGGTCGGCCTGGGTATTTCTGGTTGCCGGAGAAATGGTTGGAGCTCAATCAGGACTGGGGTATCTGATAATTGACGCAAGAAATTCTATTCGATCAGACCTTGTACTTGCCGGTATTATCTGCATAGGAGTAACAGGTCTTTTACTCGATAAGACAATCAGGCTTCTGGAAAACCGGGTACAAAAGCAATGGGGAATGTCCTCGGAAAGGGTGAGTTAATATGTTTATTTCTGTTGAAGGAGTATCAAAAGTATACGAGCTGAAAGACAAAAGTAACTCCGTTGCTCTGGAAAAAGTCGATTTATCGATTGAAGAAGGAAAATTCATCTGCCTGCTTGGTCCGAGTGGATGTGGGAAAACAACGCTCTTGAACATAATGGCAGGTTTTGATAAACCTTCCACCGGAGCTATCAAAATTAACGGAGATGATGTTAACCAGCCTTCAATTGATAGGATTTCCATATTCCAGAATTTTGGTCTGCTGCCATGGAGAACAGTAATCAAAAATGTGGAGCTGGGGCTGGAGTCAAAAGGATTTGATGAGAAAAAGCGTAGAGAAATCGCAGAGGAATATATCGAACTGGTAGGATTGTCGAAATACAAAAATCATCACCCCAACCAGCTTTCCGGAGGTATGCAGCAGAGAACTGCTATCGCAAGGGCTCTAGCGGTTGACCCGGAAATCCTTTTTATGGACGAGCCTTTCGGCGCCCTGGATGCAATGACAAGAATGACCATGCAGGATGAGATTGAAAGAATCTGGCAAGAAAAGAAAAAAACAATCATATTTGTTACGCATGATATTGAAGAAGCAGTATTTTTAGCGGATAAAATTGTTGTCATGACAGCTGGTCCCGGAAGAGTGAAAAAAATCATTGATGTGCCTTTAGCCAGAAAAAGGGATAGAACAAGCCATGATTTTTTAGCAATACGCAATGAAGTATTCAGAGAATTTGAACTAAAATCCAGCGATAAAACAGAGTACTATTTGCAGCAGTCCCGATCAGAAGTCCCAATTCAGCACCGTGTTTCTGATGTACTCATTTCATAGATCTGATCAATGACTCAGAGGCACGACCCTGTTTCATCCTTTTTTGCCTTTTTTACATATCCGCTACTCAAACGTCAAAGCCATAATAAGTGTGAAAACCCACTTTGCGGGAATCTTAAATTATGAACTTATTTACTCCCAACTAAAGAAGGAATACCTATGCTTTAGTTAGGGGCAATGATCGGGAGAAAAGGAATTGAAAAATACCCCATGAAAAATTCAGAAACTTCGCGGCAGTTTTCATATTCTTATTTGGAATGAAACTGATAGTATTCCCATAACCAGGGGGTATCCTTTGCTCTATGGTTCGTGTGCATTCTTCATGCACTTTGTTCCTCTGGGCAGGGCTAATAACGAAAGGATAGCTAAAATCAGGAGATGAAGAGAAAACTGGACTTCGTAGCGTTCTGGAATTATAAATGCTAAAAGAAGTATGCAACTTTTCCTGATGAAATCTGATACCTATTAAGTGCCTATCCGAAAAGTCAGTAATGCATGCTGGAAAGCCATAATAGGTCTATGATATCAGAGTACCAGTTGCGGTTTTGCATATTACCTAATGTAAAAGTTACAGCAGGTAACCACTTTTCGGATAGGCTCTAAATA
>NZ_WJBI01000003.1:44428-90040 GCF_020804225.1 Methanosarcina sp. DH2 | reverse complement strand
AATCCGGTTCGTGCCCCCAGCTTTCGTCCCTCACCGTCGAACCCGTTCTGGTAAGACGCCTTCGCCACAGGTGGTCCCACAGGGATTACAAGATTTCACTCCTACCCCTGTAGTACCTCTTACCTCTCCCGGTTCCAAGCCTGGCAGTATCCCCCGAAAGCCTAACGGTTAAGCCGTCAGATTTCCCGGAGGACTGACCAAACCGGCTACGGACCCTTTAGACCCAATAATCACGATCACCACTCGGGCCGCCGGTGTTACCGCGGCGGCTGGCACCGGTCTTGCCCGGCCCTTGCTAACAGGTGTATTTTACACACCTGGACAGCCAGCATATGATGCTGGCACTCGGTGTCCCCTTATCACGGTTTCCCGCATTGTAAAGTTTTCGCGCCTGCTGCGCCCCGTAGGGCCTGGATTCATGTCTCAGAATCCATCTCCGGGCTCTTGCTCTCACAACCCGTACCCGTCGTTGGCTAGTAGGTACGTTACACCCACTACTACCTGATAGGCCGCAGACCCATCCTTGGGCAGACGAATCCATTTTACGCATAAAGCATTCCAGCAGATATGCGGTATCCGGAATTATCCCCAGTTTCCCGGGGTTATGCCGGACCCAAGGGCAGGTTATCCACGTGTTACTGAGCAGTACGCCATGTTCACGAAGAACATATGACTCGCATGGCTTAGGCGAACACCGATAGCAGTAACCTCTGGCAGGATCAACCAGAATTGTTATAGCACACTCGTTGAAATTAAAGGTCTTGGTCGCAGAAACTTGCACTAACAACATCAAATTCAGTTAGTTCATTTCGCGATAGATGTGAAAACACCTATCACCCAGAATTAACCGAACCGACAAATCCTCGTCAGACAGAAAACAACTTCTGTCTCCATTTTTAATGAATAGTAATTGCTGCATTTATGATGCAGGAAGTTATAGTTACTCACTCATAGTATTTAAAGGTATCGAATTCCCCTTTTGACAGGAAGGATCTTCAACCAGATCACTATGAGAAAAACCCTCTAGCATGTTATTAGAACCACACTAGATCAGGAATACATATGTATGCACCCATCGTATTTAAAGGTATCTATTTCCCTTTTAAAACGGAGAAACATTAACCAATATAACTATGAGAGAACCAACCAGCACAACAATATTCATGCTGGAACGGGAAACATATATACATTAGTTTTAGTATATAAAGCTTTTCATTCAGGAAACATTATAAAGAAAAACAAACATAACATATAATGGAATTTTGTTTTTTCAGTTCCTGAATTCCACCCTGGAATTAATAATTCGAGAGCGGCGCACGCTTGTTTTGCGCATGAGACATGCAAACACACATCCGATATATATACCTGTCGCCTAGCGCACTACCTTGAAAAAAACAATGAAAAGAGGCACAGAAAAAAAAACAGAAAAGCGCAGCATTAAAATAACAACAGAAAGTTGAAAGCTGCATGACGAATAACCTTAAAGCCCGAAAAAAGAGATATAAGGATATTTAAGGGTATAAAAATAATAAATAAAATAATAATTACAAACTACATATAATGAGGTATCACACTGGCAGACTTAAAGAAACCTGCATCAAAAGCCAATCCCAGTACGGAAGAGCCAATTACAAGAGTACGCACTCCGCGCAAGGAAAATAATGAGATTCTGGCAACCGTTGAAAGTCTCCTTGGTGCAAATCGTCTCAGGCTCCGTTGCATAGATGGGATCGTCCGTATGGGGAGAATTCCGGGTTCGATGAAGAAGAAAACCTGGATTAGAGAGGGAGATGTCGTCATTGTTGTGCCATGGGAGTTTCAGAACGAAAAGGCAGACGTGATATGGAAATATACAAGACCACAGGTAGACTGGCTCGAGAGAAAAGGGTACCTGAAAGGATAATACAGGAATGGACCAGGACGAGAAAATAAGGCGCATTGATACCGCCAAGGATAAGTCGCGTGCCAGGGAGAAAGACTCCGAGCGGCTGAAAGTGGAAGAGAACGTATTTGATGTTCCTACTCTAAAGATCCTTTATACCCTTTCCAATAAAGGTATAATAAAGGCACTGGGGGGATCCATCAGTACTGGAAAGGAAGCGAATGTCTTCTATGCAGAAGGCGAGGAAAAAAGAGAACTGGTAGTAAAGATATACAGAATTGCCAACAGTACTTTCAAGGCGATGAACCCCTATATTATGAAAGACCCTCGCTTTACAAATATTCGAAATAACAGGCGAGATATAATTTTTGCATGGACACGCAAAGAATCCCAGAACCTTAAGCGTGCAAAGATCGCAGGAGTACGAGTGCCTGAGCCAGTGATTGCGGAGAAAAATATTCTTATCATGGAGTTCATGGGAAAAGAAAAGATACCCTATCCCCTGTTAAAGAATACGCACCTGGAAAATGATGAGGCAAAGCTTGTTTATGACAGAGTCGTTGAATATATGCGTCTGCTCTATAAAGAAGCTAATCTCGTGCACGCTGACCTGAGTGAGTACAATATCCTCATTGATCCGACAGATACGACCCCTGTTTTCATCGATATGGGACAGTCTGTGACTCTGGAACATCCTAATGCCAGAGAGTTTCTCTACAGAGACATTCAAAATATACTCAGGTTCTTCGGCCGATACGGAATCAAGGACAAACCTGAAGAACTACTTTCAAAAATACAGGCGGAAACTACATGACCCAGTACCTCAAAATTCCCAAAGAGAGAATCGGAGCAATTATTGGCCCGAAAGGAGAAACAAAGAAATTTATCGAGGATAAAACCGCTTGTCAACTGGACATAGACAGCGAAAGCGGAAAAATCGATGTTACCTGCGAGGGAGATCCATTAAAAGAATTCAGGATTCTTGAAACCCTCAAAGCCATAGGAAGAGGCTTCAGTCCCGAAAAAGCTCTTGAAATCCTTGAAGACGACATGCTGATGCTTGAGGTAATTGACCTTTCCGACGTTGCTACTACTCCAAAAGAACTCCAGCGAGTAAAAGGCAGGATAATAGGGAGAAATGGTCGAACCAGAGAACTTGCAGAAAGCCTGATAAATGTCAAGATTTCCGTATACGGGAAAACCGTATCCATACTCGGATACCCTGAGCAGAATACCATAATACGGACAGCCATAAAAATGCTGCTTGACGGAGCTACTCACGGCGCAGTCTACAAGTTCCTTGAAAAGAAACATCAGGAACTTATGCACTCGCAACTGGATTCAATTGATTTTTACTGAAAAAACGTTTAAAAAAGAGTTCCGGAACCTCAATCGGATCCGGCCTCTTCAGAGTTTTCTTCGTCTTCCTCATCTTCTTTTGATCTTTTTCCACCGCCCTCAAGGAAGTTACCCCTGCCAGGCTTTGCATTAATGGACTCTTCCATCCAGATAATTTCACCTCTGGATAACGTATACTCCGGGAAGACTGCATCCATGCCTTCAAAAGGTGTCCAGCTAGCTTTACTGTGCAGCATCTCAGCCCTTATGGGTTGAAGGTTGCGCGGATCTACAATCATAAGGTCTGCATCAAAACCCACCTCAAGCCTGCCCTTGCCCTTGCTGTCCAGCCCGAAAGCCTTTGCCGGGTTCCAGCTTGTAACCATTATCATCTGTGAAAGAGGCAGGATATTTTTCCTGACTGCCGCAAGCATAAGAGGCATGAGAGTCTCAACTCCGGGCACCCCGGAAGGAGCAAACCTGATATCAAGATCCTTTTCAGACTCAAGATGTGGAGCATGGTCTGACGCTACCATGTCGATAGTCCCGTCATTCAGCCCGTTTACAAGCGCTTTTATGCTGTGGCCCCCTCGTAAAGGAGGATTCATTTTGCCAAAAGCCTTGAGCCTCTCCCAGTCTTTTATGGAAAGAAAAAGGTGATGGGGAGTGACTTCACATGTAAAAACGGGTGTTTTGTTTTCCCTTTTTGCAAGATATCTTTCTTTTCGGATCATTCCCACAGCTTCAAGCGTACTCAGATGGCAGAAATGTGCCCTTACCTGGAGTCTGGAAACAAGCTCTAGAGCATTCTGGACAGCCGATGACTCGCAGGCGTTTGGGCGTACCCTTGAATGGTAATCATAAGAAACGTCATCTTTTAACAGCTGTTCCAATTCAAGGCGCATTTTTTCGTCCTCGGCATGGATTGTAGCAAGAGCTCCGAGATTTTTGATCTCAGCCAGGGCTTCTTCAAATGTTTCCTCATTGATATTCAGCCCGCCTGTAGACTCAGCCATGAAAATCTCCCCGAAAGCCATAACACCCAGCCTCCAGAGCTCTTTGAGCTTTTCGATATTTCCTGTTACCCCGCCATTGATCCCGAAATCAACAATAGACTTCTTCCGGGCAAGTTTAAGTTTCTGTTCAAAAGAACGCCTGTCCGTTGTAGGAGGTATGGTGTTTGGCTGGTCGATAACAGTGGTAATCCCTCCGGCAGCTGCAGAGCATGATCCTGTATACCAGTTTTCTTTCAGGGTCATACCCGGTTCCCTGAAGTGGACGTGCACATCAATTCCGGCAGGCAGGGTAAGTGCACCTCCTGCATCTATTACCATATCCGAACTTGAGACCCGGAAATCCTTTCCGATTTTTGTAATTCTGCCATTCTCAATAATGATTTCTGCAGGCTGAAGAGAATTATTGTAATAAATTCTCGTATTTTTGATATGAATATCAGGCATGGGCGTCTATACGCTTAAAACGTACTTAAAACATGTACATCGGCGGAAACTGAGAACCGGGCATGAAAAAGAAGTAGAAAAAACATAAAGGAAAAGCCTTTTGGAGAGAAAAAATAAAAAAGTAGAAAAATAAAAAAGAAAAGATTAGTTGAGTTTGACATGTTCAGCTGTAGTAAGGTAGACAACGCTTTCACAAATATTACAGCAGTGATCCGCAATCCTTTCAATATAACGAATCAGGAAAAGCAAATATGTGGCTTTAGAAATAATACTGGTATCTTTTGCCATCATTTCTATCAACTCAACCCATACTGAGTAAAAGAGCTTGTCGACCTCTTCATCCCGGGCTGCTGTTGCTCTTGCAAGTCCCGCATCCTGAGTCAAGAAGGCTTTCATAGAGTTTTCAAGCATATATGCTGCAATATCTGCCATTCTTTTCGTATCTATGAGCGGCTTTATATGTCCGCCTTCGATTTTTCCAGGGATTTTGGCAATATTAATTGAAAGGCCTACAATTCTTCTAAGGTCTGCTGAGATCTTAAGTGCTGATACGACAAGCCGGAGGTCACTTGCCATAGGTTGCTGAAGCGCAAGCAGGTCGAAAACAGAGGCTTCAATTCCTTTCTCAAGTTTATCCACTTCAGACTCATGGGCAAGAGTCTCTCTGGCAAGCTCGACGTTGAGGTCTATAACCGCTTCCATAGAATCGTGAAAGATCAGCTCGGACATTTTCCCTAAAGAAAGTACGGACTTTTTAAGCAGGTCCAGTTGCTGAAGGTATCGTTCTCGAACCATTTTAATCACCCGAACCTGCCAGTAATGTAATCCTCAGTGCTCTTTTCCTTTGGACTATGAAATATCTGCCTTGTCTGACCGAACTCAATCAATTCGCCCATAAAGAAAAAACCGGTATAATCTGATATCCTGGCTGCCTGTTGCATATTATGAGTTACGATTACTATTGTATAATCTTTTTTAAGATTCATGATTAGATCTTCAATCCTTGAAGTAGAAATCGGGTCAAGAGCACTGGTAGGCTCATCAAAAAGAATAATTCTGGGCTTCACTGCCAGAGTCCTGGCAATACACAGTCTTTGCTGCTGTCCACCGCTTAGAGAAAGAGCAGGAGATTTGAGTCTGTCTGAAGTTTCATCCCAGAGAGCAGCAGAATGAAGAGCACCCTCGACAACTCCGTTGATATCCTTCTTATTTACACCATGAATACGCGGCCCATATGCAACATTGTCATAAATAGACATGGGAAAGGGATTGGGCTTCTGGAAAACCATACCTACCTGTTTCCGGAGCTCAACAACATCAACATCTGCTCCATAGATATCCTTATTTTCAATTAAAACCTTGCCTTCAATCCTGCAGTTTTTAACAAGATCATTCATCCTGTTTAAGCAGCGGATAAAAGTAGACTTGCCGCAGCCGGAAGGACCTATAAGAGCAGTTACACTGTTTTTGGGGATGTGCATGGATATGTTCTTAAGAGCTTGCTTTTCCCCGTACCACAGATTAAGATTTCCTACAGTTATATGAGGCTGAGCCACACGAGGCTGAGCTATGTTTTGAACAACTTCAGTCATTTACCGACCCCAATTATATATAAACCTGAGAATTTATTAAGAATCTAAACTTATGTCAAACTTATATTTTACGTCTCAGAATTCAATCAAATATTATACAGAATTTAATCAAATCAGAATTTAATCAAATTTGCAATTTTTGCCTATAATGCCTGCGGATCAAAACCGCAATGATGTTCAGGCCCAGTACTATACTCAATAAAACCAGAGCCGTACCGTACTGAATGGGCCGATTCTGAGTAATGTTTGTCCCGGAGGTTGCCAGCACGAAAAGATGGTAAGGAAGAGCCATAAACTGGGAATATATCGAATCAGGCAGCCTTGGCAGAAAGTAAGCAGCACCTGTTAGAAGAATAGGGGCCGTTTCCCCTGCAACCCTCCCGATACTCAGAATCGAACCTGTAATAATTCCCGGAATGGCAGCCGGCAGTACCACATGCCTTATAGTCTGCCATTTACTGATCCCAAGTGCAAGTGAGGAGTCCCGATACTCATTAGGAACTGCAATCAGGGCTTCCTGGGTAGAGCGGATAATTACCGGGATAATCAGAAGAGAGAGGGTAAGGCAAGCCGACAGTAGAGAAGAACCGAAACCAACGTACTTAACAAACAGTGCCAGCCCGAAAAGCCCAAACACTACAGAAGGAGTGCCTGCAAGGTTGTTGATCGCCATTTCTATAAGCCAGGTAGTGCGGGTTTCTCCTGCGTATTCGTTCAGATAAATGGCAGCCATAACTCCCATGGGAAGAGCTACACCCATCGACCCTATGATAAGGAGAACAGTACCTACAATTGCCGGATAGATTCCACCCTGGGTCATTCTCATACGGGGCATCTCAGTAAGGAATTCTATGCTAATTACACTGTATCCGTTGTAAATAATATAGGCGAGGATAATCACCACAAACCCCGCTACTGTCATTGCTGAAAGGGTGAGCAATGTAAAAGCGATTCTTTCATTTGTTCTTGCATTCAGTCCCATACTCAGTCCACCCTGCGCCCGAATAGATTTATGATCCTTTTCATATACTTTTGAACTTAATTCCACGCTCAGTCCACCTTGAACCTGTATCTATTTTTGATCAAATCCGCAATCAGGTTAATCAGGAAAGTTATGGTGAAAAGCACAGTTCCGACCGCGAAGAGGGCATGGAAATGGGCACTTCCCTGAGGAACTTCACCCATCTCAAGTGCAATTGTGGCAGTCATCGTCCTTACAGGGTCCAGGATCCCTCCGGGAAAAGAAGGAATTACTGCAGTGTTTCCGGTTACCATCATAAGAGTCATTGTCTCCCCTATAGCCCTCCCCATCCCTAACATTACGGCGGCTGAAATTCCGGACAGAGCTGCAGGGACTATGACCTTGTATATGGTTTGCCATCTTGTGGCACCCAGAGCCAGAGAACCCTGCTTGATAGTGCTAGGGACCGAACTTATGGCGTCCTCCGAAATAGTAATTATTGTAGGAAGTGCCATGATTCCAAGCATAATGGAACCTGTAAGGGCAGTTTGTCCGGTAGGCAGGTTAAATGTATTCTGCACAGCCGGGACCAGTATAACAAGCCCGAAGAACCCGAATACAACAGAAGGGATCCCTGCAAGGATCTCAATAAAGGGTTTCAGGGCATCTGCAACCTTCGGGTGTGCGATCTCAGAAATATAAATAGCAGAAGCAATTCCCAGAGGTACTGCAAAAAGGATTGCTCCGGCAGTAACAATAAGGGAGCCGAAAAAGAGAGGCAATAGCCCGAACTGCCTGTTCACGGACGTCGGGTACCAGAATTTCCCTGTGAGAAAGTCGAGAAGGGAGGTCTCTTTGAAGAGAAGTAAGCTGTCCCTGAATAAAAAGAGGCATATAAGGAGAAGGATAACGACCGTAAGGGCGCTTACTGAGAACAGCACCGATTCGATTGTTTTTTCCTTATAATTCCTATTAAACATATTTTTTCCCTTGAAATAACTTTTACCGTCTGTACTAATCTACCGTTATTACTGTTCTATCGGGAAGTATCCGACTTCAGTAACCAGACTCTGCCCTGTCTCGCTCAGCACATAGTCAACGAATTCCTTTGTGAGGCCTGAGGGTTCCCCGTTAGTGTAGAAGTAGAGAGCTCTCGAAAGCGGGTATGCACCATTGAGGATGTTTTCAGAGCTTGGAGCTTCAGAGCCGTTCCCGGCATCCAGGCTTAAGGCTTTTACACTGCCATCAAGGTAAGCAACGCCGATATAACCGATTGCATTGGGGTTCTGAGAAACTTCACCTACTATTCCACCTGTAGCAGGCTGGGTAAGGGCGTCAGGCCGATATTCGTCTCCCTGTAAAACTTCCTCTTTGAAGTATTCGTAAGTCCCGGAACTGCTGTCCCTGGAAATCACCACAATCTGTCTGTCCTCTCCGCCAACATCCTCCCAATTGCTGATGCTTCCATTGTAGATGCCGCGCAACTGGTCAAAAGTAAGTTCAGTAACAGGGTTCTCAGGATTTATAACAACTGAAATACCGTCATAGGCAATAGTAGTCTCCACCGGATCGATGCCATTTGCTTTAGCAGCTTCTATTTCTTCAGTTTTAATTTCTCTGGACGCAGTAGCAATGTCTACCTCGCCGTCAATGAGAGCTGTAAGCCCAACACCTGACCCGCCCCCGGTAACAGTTACACTTTTATCAGTGTTTTCAATCATGAATTCTTCGGCTTCAGCCTGAGCAAGGGGGAGAACTGTATCTGAACCTTTCAGAAAAATACTCTGTGATTCGGCTGCAGGGGCTCCCTCGGAAGGGCCCTCACTATTCTCATTTCCGGTACACCCAATTCCCAAAAATACGAGTCCAACCACCAGTAGAGTGAGGATCGTGTATGTTTTTAAATTATTTGTCATGTTACACATACTCCAAGAAATAAATAGTAATAAGTTCACAATCTATAGCTATCTGAAACATTTCCAGTACAATTCACTATAAAATGAGAGAAATATATAAAGATTCCCAATATAAAGTATATGGAAGTACATACAAATAATAAACCCCAATGAAACCACTTAACTATATAGATAGCGTATGACATATAGGTAAATCACTGCCAATAACCTGATAATCCCTGATTAATCGTTAATATTACTCAGAATATCCAGGAATGGAATCTTTAGTTTTCTTCTTCTGTACCCTGAGGCTAAAGCCGTCAACCAGCCGCGAAAGAAATAATAAAAAGTGGATTCGTGCTGGTATTAAGAGAAACTAAATAAAGAAATACATTCCTTACTGGAAAATACTTCTCTTGACCCGGAAACCGGTTTTATTTCACAGGTAAATATAGGAAGTACTCGCCAGCCTGTCTGGTGGTCCGTAGAAAGAAGCAAAAAGAAAAGTAAAAAAGGAAATTGAAGAAATTCTTTTATTTATGAGTTATTTACAGTCGCATTTATGAGTTATTTACAGTCGCATTTATGAGTTATTTACAGTCGCCCACGCTAGTTCTTAATTGACAATTCTTACGTACTGACTACTTACTGGCTCTATAATAATTTTTTTCTTCTTTTTACGGGAAAGACCGCTCTCCTTCGTCGAGTCCCTTCATCGGAATTTTTAATTTAGTCCTCTTGAGCGAAACGAAGTGAAGCGAAAAGGACCACGTACTCCCGGGGCGCAATTTGGAGAAGGAAGCGAAACTCAGAAAATTCAAAAGTCGAACAGGGAACGCTGCTCTGCACGCCCATTCTCCAGACACTGGGTTTTCTCTTCCTGCAATATCCCTTCATTCTCCCTTTGAGAGAATATTTTTTCCTGCTTTTTCACTTCAGGGTTCTTCACTTCAGGGTTCTTCACTTCAGAGTTCTTCACTTCAGGGTTCTTCACTTCAGAGTTCTTCACTTCAAAGTCAAAGAGACCTTTCTGTTTTGCATCAAAGTCAAGAGATAACATTTTGACCCCGAAGACTTCCAGAATACGTTCTACAGGAGGCAGGATCTGTTTCTTAACATAATAATCGACGTCTATAGACACATTATGTTCTCGGACATAGTCAGGGTCTTCGGCGCGGTCTACAAAGAGGCCTTTTCCTGCAGTGATGACAAAAGGAATCCTTGTCCCTATTGAAGGCATAACCCCGGTCCTTTTTTTCAGATTTTCCGCGACTGTCAGGTGAGGCTGCTTATTTTTATAGCTGTCCGTTTTTCGGGTGAGGGTCCGAGTCAGAACAAGCTTTTCAATAAGCTCGGCATCTTTCCCGGGGTCAAGATTTCGGACATCACTGACCACCTTACGGACATATTCTACAGCCTGGTCAACATCACCCTCTATAAGCACAAGCTCAAGAACCTTGTTGAGGGTGATCGAGGTCAGTTCGCACCAGTCCCTGCGAACAGTTTCCATACCTTTGACCTTGATTTTGCTTTCCCAGCCTGAGTTTCTGGGCTCAAAAAGCCAGAGCGCATAACGCTTCTTTGCAATGAGAAGTGCTCGTTCCGCAATAGCCTCAAACTCAAGCTCCATCGGGTCGGGAAGAGAAGCCGAAACAATTCCTGCGAGTCGGTTCCCCACAAGGCTGACCTCTTCAAGAGAAAGGTTTCCTCCGGACCTGCATTGCACAAAAACACTGTCCGTATCACCGTAGGCAACTGAAATTTCGACTATTCTGTCCTGAGAGGAGAGTTCCCCTGCTTCTTCGAGAAGTAAAGCTGCCGAGTCCCTGAGAACGATTTTTCCTATATCGTTATTGATAAGGTCCCGGGTGTTGAGGATATTGCTTCTCCCAAAACTGGTTACGGCATTTGCAAGTGGTAGGCTGTAGAGCCTTGCCCGTGCATACCCTGAATAGCCGTAAAAACTGTTCAGCAGGATTTTTATAGCGAGCTGGGTGGCATCAAGTACTCGGTACTCGTTTTCATCCGAAGCCCGCTTCATTCTCTTCTTTGTCTCTCCTCTCTGGTTAAGCAGGTCTTCAAGAATGGAAGGTACAATCCCTCTATAGACCTCAGGAGGCACGAATTCTCCCCCCGAAGGAGGTTTAATAGTTTCTCCTTCGGGCCGGTCTTGGTTTCGAGTCACAACAGTTGTATAACACAGGTTGTGAGCCATCATAATGGTCGGATAAAGAGACTTGTAGTCAAGAATCAGAACGTTTTCCAGAAGGCCCTTTTTCGGTTCCAGCACCTCTCCGCCTTTCAGGTCCGAACTCATATCAAACCTTTCTGCCGAAAGTTCGTCCCCTGGCTTAGGAAGAATAACCCTGTCCCTTAACCCGAATTCCCTGAGGAGAAGAGTCTCGACCATGGAAGTCTGGCCCCCATCAACAATCTCCTGGAGCAGGCTCCCGCTTACCTGGGCAAGGGCAATGTATTTATCAAGAAGCCTCAGCTTAAGGACAAGCTCAAGGGCAAGCTCGGAGTCTCTGCGTGCATAATCAACGAATTTCCGGAATTTCTCCCCTGAGTCATTCCAGTGCTCTTCCATTTCCAGCGGAGGAACATCAAGTTTCTCACGGTTAAGAAGCTCTTTTGAAACGGCTCGCAGGGTATATTGTTTCAGGCTGAAAGCTCTCCTTACAAGAGGAAGGGCATCCACAACCACCCTTCCTTTCAATTCAGTCCGGGTAAGAAGACCGAACCTCCTATAACCTATTTGGCTGCCATCCCTGCCAGCAACCGGATTGATAATTTCCCCTTTTCCAGTCAGGGTTTTAACTCTGTCAGTGATGTAAGGAATATCGAAGTCCTGGTGGTTGTACCCAGCAATAATGTCAGGATCATATTCGCAAAAAATCTCGAAAAAGCGGTTTAACATCTCGGTTTCGTCTTTGCAGGGAAGGACATCTCCGTCCATATCGGCAGCAGGTTTTGCCAGCAGAATAAGGGTCTTATGCCCTTTATATTCGGGCTCGAAAGAAAAACTGATCATGACTATGGGCGAGACATCTGGAGAAGGCATCCCCCCCTCAAAGGGTAGGCACTCAATATCAAAAGAAAGATACTTTAGAGGAGCAATAGTCAGATTTTCAACTCTTTTTAGCCCGGAAGCGAGGAATGAGGCATCACATGCAAAGTTTTCACAGCGGGAGCTGCCTGTAGAACCTGCCCTTAAGTACCTGGAAGGGTCAACTGACTGTCCTTCTGCAGAAACCCAGACCATGCCTCCGAGATCCCTGTCAATTAAAAAACGATTTCTGAAAAGAATGTCACTTTCATAAACCTGCCAGTCGCCTTCTGCCCTCAAAACATCCCGGATCTTCAGAATCTCATCCCTGATCTCAGGTACATCCCTTGGCAGGCTGGTTGTGATCCTGAGCATTTCTTTCTTTGTTTTCTGGTATCCCACAGGCTCGAACTTTTCGACAATCTCAACCTTTTTGACCTGCTCGAAAGTGTCTTTTATAAGCCTCGCTACAACGTGCAGGTCTCCGGAGGCCTTGAGATAAAAGTAAGGCTCAAAATTCGGGACAAAGCAGCATACACTTTTACCGTCCGCTCCCCTGCCAAAGAGGCGGATGACAGGACTGCTGTCAACGATTTCGTAATCAGCATCCAAGATCTGAAAATCCATAGATGGTTTACGGCTTTAGATAGACATATAGCTTTTGTTGTATTTTTGAGAAATAAAACCCTGTTTTGAAAAAAGTATGCCAGATACTAAAAATAGGTGATACAAAAGAACTCAAACTGAAAAACCGCCTGAAGGTGGCCGGACCTCAAACGGGGCCGAAGCTCGAACGGCACTGACTATAGAATCTGCTTTTAAACTTTCAAGGGTCAGGTATGTGGCCCCAAGTGCTGTAGAAATCTGCTGTGCAAGCCCGAATTTTATCATGCTGTTTTCGGTGTCAATTACGGCAGATTGTATGCCTTCCTCTCTTAACCGGGAAGCTACTGTTTTCGTTTCCTGAAGAGGAGATTCTCCATTCATACTGACATTGGCCCTGCCGTCAGAGATCAGAACCATAAAAGGACAGGTGTCAGGATCACGCTGGAGTTCAGTTTTTATGACCTCATACCCTTTGACAAGTCCTCGGGAAAGAGGCGTCTTTCCACCCGTAGGCATTTCCTGCAAATACTTTTGAGCCAGTTCTATACTGGATGTTGGAGGCAGCAGCAGTTCCGCACTATCCCCTTTAAAAGCGATAAGCCCCACTTTGTCACGTTTCTGATAGGCGTCCATAAGCATTGAAAGGACCGCACCTTTGGAAGCAACCATGCGCTGCCGGGCTCCCATAGAACCGCTGGCATCAACCACAAAGAGTACAAGATTACCGATCTTTTTCCCCCGGATTTTTTCCCTGAAATCGGATTCATGAATTGCTACGGAATTGCTATTCTTTTCCCGCGTAAGCTGGAAGGGAGCAGCAGCCCTCAGGGTGGCATCAAAAGCAAGGTCTGTGGTTTTTTCATGAGGAATTGAACTTTTTATATATCTGCCTTTTTTAGATCGAGTCAGGGTCTTGCTGCGCCTGCCTGACCCGTTTCGATTAGCCCTGCGAAATTCAGGAACCAGTTGTTTTATCTGATAATTTTCCCCCATCGAAAAAATAGTTTCAGAAGAGGCGTCCGGCTGTCCTTCAATCTGGTTCTGTGTGTTGTCCGGCTGCTGCTCTTCGGGATGTTCGTGTGGTTTTTCAGGATTTTCATTATATTCCTGCTTCTGCTGCTCGTGTTTATTTTTCTCTTTTTCTTTCTGTTTTTCTCTGTGCTTTTCAATACTTTCATCCAGTTTATCCTGTTTGTCGGAATGGGAATCAAAAGGCTTCCTGCGCATACGGTGAGAGAGTACCAGTTCTGCAGCTTCTTTTACGTCCTCTTCAAGGACATCAGTCCTTCCGTTAAAAGCTGCAAGGGTGATTGAGGCTTTCATCATGGTGATATCTGCCCTGTGCCCATCAACCCCCATGTCAACACAGATCTGGCTGATTAACTCAAGCATCTCATCCGAAATTGTGACATTAGGAAGCAGCTGCTTCGCATTAAGAATCTGCCCGCAAAGCTCGGTTTCGGCATCCTGCCAGTTTGCTTCAAAAGCTTCAGGGTCTGCCTCATAACTCAGCCTGTATTTTATAAGATCTACTCTTCTGGCCACATCATTAATGCCTCTTATATCCACGCATAAACCGAAACGGTCCAGTAACTGAGGCCGCAGTTCTCCTTCTTCCGGATTCATGGTGCCTACGAGCACAAAAGTCGCAGAATGAGAATAAGAGATCCCTTCTCTTTCGATAGTGTTTATCCCCATTGCCGCAGAATCCAGGAGTACGTCTACAATATGGTCATCGAGAAGGTTTATCTCGTCCACATACAGAATGCCCCTGTGAGCCATTGCGAGCACCCCGGGCTCAAAACGTTTTTCCCCTTTCTTAATGGCATGTTCGATATCAAGAGTCCCGACAACCCGATCTTCAGTGGCGCTTACGGGCAAGTCCACAACTTTCATTTTTACCGGGGAAACTCTCAGGTTTCCGGTCTTTAGTTTTTCAAGGCACTCCTCACACAGTCCACTTTCATTATCAGGGCTGCATTTGAACTTGCAACCTTCAACAACCTCGATTTCAGGCAGGAGATTGGCAAGAGCCCGGACTGCAGTTGATTTGGCAGTACCTTTTTCACCCCTGATAAGGACTCCTCCGATTTTCGGGTTGATGAGATTCAAGACCAGGGCTTTTTTCATTTTTTCCTGCCCGACTATAGCGGAAAAAGGGTAGGTAGTAATATTGTGGTTCTTCATGGTTTTGCCTCAAGGATTTATTTTCAGATTCCGATCAGGTATTCTTCAACACTCATTGCAGGTATGGACACTGGAGTTGTGGAAGGGAGAATGGAGTCCACACTTTCCACCCTGTTCATATAAGGGTAAAAGGTAACATACAAATTCCCTGATGCCTTCTTTTCAAACCGGCCAATCCAGATTTCTTCCGTCACATTGATATCCGAACCAGACCAGACAACATGCTTATTTTCCAGTCTCAGTTTCGGATACGTCTCAACAACAGCAAGTTCCCCAAAATCCTTCCCATGATTCAGTTCCAATGGGCTGTCAGAGAGATGCAAAAGGTGTTTAAGGTTAACAGCCGAAAGTTCATTCCCCTGCATGACGCTGTCAACATATACCGAAAAGAGGGGTACTTCAACCCCATTTAATTCCTTTGTGTAGAGAAAGGTGTGGGTGCCCAGGTCTGCCGATTTGCCGGGAGAGATTATGCTCGAATAAACAGGAAGGTTGTTCCTTAAAACAGTCAGGCAGGCTTTATCCGAATCCAGATCAGTGACTTTCAGGGTATGCCCTTCTTTCAGGTCATATTCCTCATCGGGATGGAGGATTTTCTCATCCTCATCCAGAAGGATATTTACAATGCCCCTGTCAGTTCCGAGATATGCGTATTTTTCACCGTTCCAGCCAAGTACTGAGTATCCCTTATTGAACCAGTCTTCCCCGTAATCCCCCATCTCCGGGTTTTTATATGCGACCTTAACAGGCAAGGACTCATAAACCAGGCCCCCTTCCGGAATCCAGTCGCTTCCGGCATCAAGGGAAAGTTCAAGGCTTTCTGTACTCAGATCGTACTCGGGGTCGTAAAAAAGCATGCCAAAAGAATCGGCTGTCCAGGTGCAGGAGTCCGGAGAGGAATCAGAACGGTTTACAGCTAAGGATGTGCCCCTGATCTTATACGATTTGATAGTATCCTGAGTCATGTTGTAAGAACATGCCCGATACACATTATCAGCAACTCTTAAATCAATAAGGTCGTCAAGGATGGTGACATAATCTCCTAGCTGCATTCTTATAGGCGCGCTGTTTTTCAACTCGATAGTTTTGTTTGTGACTGCAGTGACTTCGAACTTGCCGTATTCATCTCCTTTTTCGATCTTAAGAGGTGTATCTGAATACTGGTTTACGCTTTTAAGGCGCACGATGGGATCCTTGCTGTCAAGAACCTTTTCCAAAGTTCCTTCCATGATCACATATTCTGTGCCGTCGACCTTTGTCGTGAAGTTAAATTTTGAGCCTTCTTCAACGGATTTCGTAGTAATAGGGACGGAATTTTTTTGAAATTCGAGCAGAGCGTAGTTCCCGTTTATCCCCTGAAGCACCAGTTTACAGCCGTTTCCGAGATCAAAGTCATTCCCCTTTTGAAGATCACGGCTTCCGGAACTCACCAGGCTTTCGCTGAGCAACCCATCCTCAAGGACCTTATATTTCTTCCCAAAAAAAGCAGTTGAACCGGAGCTGATTTTTGAAGTATAAATTGCATCTCCCGCATCAATAAACCCGTCCTCTGAAAAAGAAAGCTCCAGCGACTCATAGTATGTCCCGGAAGTGGTTGAATAATAAAATCCCGGGCAGTTTTCTGCATTGAGAATGTGATGATCCCCTCCTGCAATACTAATGAGCTGCCCCCTTTGCTCAATAGCACCTTCAACAGGAATGGTAATAAATAAAACCATTAATATGAAAAAAACTACGTGCTTAATTTGTAAAATAGTATGTTTATCATCGATAATGTCCATAATAATGGCAACACTAGTATTACTAAATAACCTTTTCGTTTTTGAGATACTCTAAATGAAATAAATTTTGAGAAAAAAGATCCAAATGAGATCAATTTCGGAGTTTATATCTCTGTTCCTTTTGAGAGATCTACATGGCACATAGTCCATTGACTTTGAAAGCTAGAGAAAAGCAAACCAGAAAAGTAGTATATGTTTATTTTTGAGAGAACTTGAAGTTTATCTTTTGCAAATATAATTCTTAAAATTAGTTCTAATAAGTAACCATATTTTTAAAAAAAATATAACTATATTTGTAAAATTTAAGATTATTTCGAAATATTTATTAACTCTAAGATAATGAATATTTTTCATGTCGCCAGGAAAAAGTACTGTACTGGGAATTATATTCCTGCTTCTTGCAGTTCTGGCAATATTGTATTTTCAAACGACGTCTGCTGAAAAGATAGTTTATGAGGAAAATTTTGAGGATAACTCAGAGATTGAAGGAGATTTCCTCAGATGTGAAGATGGCACACTGTATCTGGACACTAAAAACTCTGCACAGACCGAGGAAGGAGTATGGAATAAAAACGTAAGCCTGTCCCCTGGAAAAATTTCTTGGAAGTGGGATGGGCAGGATACGGATAATTTCAGCCTCTGGTTAAAGGTCACATTCAGTGATCATAAATCCATTTACTATGTTGCAGCCGGCAGCAGGAACCCGCAGTCTGAAGGCGAGTTTTACCGGGACAGGGAAAATAGACGGCGTTTTTCTCCTTCTATTGTGATCTCCGGAATCCCGATGAGTCAGGTTGAAAGAGATCTCGTTTCGGATTATACCAGATATTGTGGTCCTGCTGAAAATGTAAGGATTGTGAAAGTGAGTACAGGTTTGGGGGACAGCAGCACCGAGCACATGAACATTTTGAGAATATCAGACCTGAAAATATACGGCTAATCATAAAATAAATCAAAAAAGCCTGAAAACCAGAGGAGCCAGAAAATGAAAAAGAGCAGTGTTACACTGATACTCATAGTTACACTTATTTTCTTAGTATGTTCGGGATGTGTGTCTTCCGGAGTAATGTCCCATGATAGCGAATCTTCCGACAGTATCTCTTCGGATGAAGAGAATGAAAACGGAGAAGAGAGTCCGAGCAGTGGGTTGAATCAAGGAAACACGGCATCTTATGAAAAGTCTTCACCCTATATTTATTGGGAGTACGAGCTTGGATATGTAGCCCCGGAAAACATAAGTGAAGGGCGATCAAGCGTTCAGGACTGCGTAAGTTATGCGCAGGATGGAAGATATGTGGCTGTCGGAACAGGCTCGAACCTTACAGTTATCGACGTAGCAGGCAAAAATGTGCTCTGGGAAAAAGCCCTCAAGGGAAACATTTCAGACCTCACATTCTCGGAAGACGGAAAATACCTGCTTGCTGGAGAGAGAAGTATTGACGGCTATATACATTTCATGAACGCCAGCACAGGAGAAGAGATCTGCAGTTATAGGACTGCAGATGACCTGGGAACCGGCACGAACCCCAGAAATCAACCCTGCATATACAGAATAACGACTGCTGATAATGCTGTGTACATTGCAGCAGGCAGGTACTGGAAAGATTCCGGATATGAGCTGGCTTCCAGGGTGTATAGATTCAGCCCCGATGGCAACCTTTCCTGGAAACTCCCGACGGCAGAAAATTACGCCCGGAGTGTGAACTGGATTGATTCAAGCAAGGACGGAAAAAATGTAGTTTTTTCAACAGGGGACTGGACAAATTCCCTTGAAGTAAATGCAGTCGTTTACTCTGTAAATGATGGTGGAAATCTCCGTTGGAAATATGAAATTCCTCCTCTCAGACCTTATTTTGTTTCTGCAGCCATCTGGCACGGGCTTGATGTTTCAGATGATGGGTCCATGGTAACTGCCTATACAGGAGACGGGAGAAAATACCTTTTTAATGACTTAGAGATGAAAAAGCCAGGGGATGGCGAATCTGAGTGGTACTCCGATAAATGGAAGTCCAACGTGACAGCTCCAGAGGGGCTTGAAGGAAGTGTCATATATACTTACGGCGAAAATGCAAAAATCGCTGCTGAAAATGAGGTACTCTACCTTACGGGAGCCACACTTCCCGCATACTATCCAGATAAGGTCCCGATGGCACACCCTCTTGAAAATTATCTCATATCATGCGATGTAGACACAGGAGAAATTTCCTGGATCTATAACCTGGGAGGACGCTGTGCAGGGATTTTCTTCTCTCCGGATATGAGGTTCTTTGTCCTGCCAGTCGGAAAAGATATGTCCGCAGGCGATACTCAGGCTCATGGAGTCCATGCATTTGATTCCCAGAAATCCGGGAATGGGAATTCAAAGCTGCTCTGGACCTTCAATACAGAAGGGGTTGTTGTGGATGCTGAGATTTCTTCTGACTGTACCGTAGCCGCAGTCGAAGTCCCTCTGCAACTCAAAAAAGGGGATGTAACTGGAAAACACAGGTTAATAATTGTCAGGTGAGAGAATGAAATGGAAATTATTGATAGCCCTGCTTATTATGATTTTAATGACTGCAGGATGTGCTGAAAATAGCCAGGAGTCCGGCAGCAGCGCATCGGCTCAGGCTTCAGGGATAGAAGATACGCAGGAGATAAGTTCCGAAGCCGGGGTACCCATCGACTCGGTAGTCTTCTCAAGGACCGGAGCCCTGCTAACTCTGAAAGACGAAGCCGAGATCTCAGAGATCAGGATTTCTTCAGAAGACAACCAAGTAGATGTTCTTGATATTGAAAAAACCGAAGACCAGTCCTTTTTATCTTTTGACTGGACCCCTGAAACCCGGTATAAGTTTGAGGTAATAACTGGTTCTGGGGCATCCAGTGCTCTTGAGGTATATGCTCCTGAAAAACCGGCTTTGAAAGAGGAGTACACCATAGAGCTTGAGGATGTAACTCCCGGGCCTATCGAAAAAACCTCAATGAACACAAAAGGCGTGACGAAATTCTCTCCTGACAGCAAGTATCTTGCGATTGGGACCCATGGAGGTTCTCTGAAATTTATAGAGCTTGCAACCGGGGAAAAGGTCTGGGAAAAGCAGCTTGTTAAAGGGATATCGGATGCGAGGATCGCTGATATAGAGTTTTCAGAAGACAGCAAGCACCTTATTGTGGGAGAAGAGAGCCCGGATGCTTTTATCTATTGTTTTGACCTCAACGGCACCGAAATATGGAAATTCGGGGCAGGGAAAGAACTGGGTTCAGACCTCAAGTACATGCCTGCCATGAAAAAGATAAAACTTGATTCAAACGGGAATATTTATGTCGCTGCCAGCAGGGCCTGCGGCTACATCGGTGAGAAATACAAATACCTGGGAAGGGTTTATTCCTTTGATCCCGAAGGCAACCTGCGCTGGAAATTCCCGGAATCAGAACTTATGGACTCGGGAGTTACATGGATTGATGCCACCCCTGGAGGGGAATACGCTGTTTTCGGCACCACCTGTTTTACAAAAGCGGATAACTGGAAAGACGGGACTGTGCATGTCCTGAATGGAAACACGGGAGAAGAGCACTGGAGCTACCAGATCCTCCCTGTTGAACCGTTCTTTGACTATACTTCAATCTGGTACAGTACACAGATCACTCCTGACGGAGAACAGCTAATTACAATGACAAGCGATGGCAGAGCCTTTTTATTCAATAACTCCCGCATCATCGAGACCGGGATCCCGGAGATTGCCTGGCAGCAGAACATCTCAACCCCGATAGTTGTCAGTGGAGTCCCCATCTACGGCAGTGCAAATTATGCTTACATTGTCAACGATACCCTGATCTTTTCAATTGGGAGCACTTTCTCCAAAGATAAGAATAAGGATGCCCCATTTGAACACCCCAGCGGAAACAGTCTCTTTGCCTATGATTCTGACGGAAACCTGCTGTGGAAATGGAGACTGGATGGCTATGCAGGGGAATGTGCACAGAATGACCGTTACCTCGTGATCCCTCTTGCCCAGAACCTGGTAACCGAGGACAGGAGCGTTCACGGAGTTTATGTCTTTGACGTCTCAAAAAGCGGAGGTGCAAGTTCCAGGCTCAGCCAGATTTACGGAACCGAAGGGATTACAGTATCTGCGGATATCTCTTCTGACGGCAGGTATATTGCAGCCTTAGAAGCCCCTGCAAGGCTTGATGACGGAACCGTGCTCGGAGAATACAAAGTGCATATTCTTACATGAGGGGGAAAAAATGAAAATCGTTTCAGTAACCTGGAATTCATACATTCCCACTCTTCTTGAAGCCGCAGAAGAACTTGGAATAGAGCTTGAGGCTTATTACTCAAAAATTCTGGAAGAGGACCCAGAAGAAACTGAGAAGGTGCTTTCTGCATGTGAGCACGCTGATGCCGTCTTTATTTACCATATAGCCAATCCTTTCTGGGAAGAGTTCTATAAAAGGCTCGAACCCTTAAAAACAAGGATACCCGTAATCTGTGTGGGAAGCACCCCCTCCAGTTTCACCCTTTCCTCCGTGAAACTTGAGATTGCAGCCACATGTTTTTCTTACATAATATATGGAGGAAAAGAAAACTTTGGAAATATGCTGTGCTACCTCTTAAAAGAGGTCTTTGGGGCTGAGATTGAAGTAAAGCCCCCGGTAAAAATTCCATGGGACGGGCTCTATCACCCGGATGCCGGGGAAATGTTCTCAAGCCTCCGGGAGTACCTGAACTGGTACGGGCCCCTGAAGGATAAAACCGTGGGGCTGCTCATTTCCAGGACTTCCTGGGTAAACAATGACCTTGAAATTGAGAAGACCCTCATAAAAGATTTCGAAAACCTTGGACTTTCTGTTATTCCTGTTTTTGCGTATTCGTTAAAAGATAGAGAACTTGGCAGCAGGGGCATGAATGAGGTCATTGAAGATTACTTCATTGAAAATGACAAACCCATCATAGACGCTCTTGTGAAACTCTCTCCGTTTTTCATAATGAGTAACAAAAATAAAGAAGATGAAAGCTCATGTGCCGAGAAAGGAGTAGAACTGCTACAGAACCTTGACGTACCTGTTTTCCAGCCGATTATTTCCCACTACGTTACACAAGAGCAGTGGCAGGAGTCTCAGGGTTTAAGCACTGAGATCGGGTGGGGTGTAGCTCTGCCTGAGTTTGAGGGTGTAATCGAGCCCATCATAATAGGGGCAGGCAAAAATGAAGGAAATTACATAGGGCGTGCCCCTATCCAGGAACGCTGCTCAAAACTTGCATCCAGGGTCCTTAAATGGATAACCCTCCGGAAAAAACCGATAAACCAGAGAAAAATTGCCTTTATCCTGCACAACAGGCCCTGCACAGGAGTTGAAGGCTCGGTAGGGGATGCTGCTAACCTTGATTCCCTTGAAAGTGTGGCAAGAATTTTAAATCGGATGCGAGAAGCAGGCTATGCTGTCAACCCTCCCCTGGACGGCAGGGAGCTTATCGAAACCATTCTCAAGAAAAAAGCAATTTCCGAGTTCAGATGGACCCCGATTAATGAAATCGTAAAAAACGGAGGGGTTCTGGCTTTTGTGGAAAAAGAGGAGTATGAACAATTTTTCAATACCCTGAGCCCGAATGTAAGACAGCGGGTAATCGAGGGATGGGGAACCCCGCCTGGAGAAGAAGTCAACGACATTCATGCTGCAATGGTCTATGAAAACAAAATAGTTGTTACCGGGATACAGTATGGAAACGCTGTTGTCTGTGTGCAGCCGAAGCGCGGGTGTGCAGGTGCCAGGTGTGACGGAAAGGTCTGCAAGATCCTGCACGACCCTGGTGTCCCTCCAACCCATCAGTACCTTGCGACCTACAGGTATCTGGAGAACGCTTTTGGAGCCGATGTGCTCGTACACGTCGGGACCCACGGCAACCTTGAATTCCTGCCCGGAAAAGGGGTGGGGCTTTCAGGAGACTGTTATCCTGATATCGGAATCGGGACTATCCCCCACCTCTACATTTACAATTCCGACAACCCCCCGGAAGGCACTATTGCCAAACGCCGGAGCCTTGCCTGTCTTATTGACCATATGCAGACAGTCATGACCTCAGGAAGGCTGTATGGAAGCCTCGAAGAACTTGACAGGCTGCTCGGGGAATACGAACAGGTAAAATACGATAAGGGACGGGCACATGCCCTGAAGCACCTGATCCTTGATGAGATTAAAAAATCGAACCTGGACTCCGAGATAAAAGCCGACCACCAGACTCCTTTTGAGGAAATTATAAGGAAAGCGCATGAAGTCCTCGGAAAGATCAGGAACACCCAGATCCATAACGGGATGCATATCTTCGGACAGCTCCCCGAAGGCGAGAAGAAGGTAGAGTTCATAAACTCAATTTTAAGGTATGATGACCAGGAAAATGCAGAGAACAGTGTTTCGATCCGAAGGCTGATTGCAGGACTTCTGGGGCTTGAGCTTGACGAACTGATCTCTGACCAGAGCCGGATTTCAGCAGATGGAAAGTCAAATGGGCAGAGGCTTGAGGAGATTGATTCGCTCTCCAAAAATTTCATCAGGACATTCATAAGTAACCCGGAAAAAGATCCTGAACAGGTAATCAAAGAGGTTTTTACAGGGCAGAATTTCACAGAGCAGAATATTACAGAGCAGAATATTACAGAACAGGTTTTGATAGAGCAGATTTTAACAGAGCAGGATTTTACAGGACAAAGTGCTGCAGAAGAAAGTTTTATAGAGCAGATTATTACAGAAACGGCATTCAAAGAACAGAGTTTTACAGGAAAGATCATAAACCCGACCTCTTCCCGGATCGCTGCTGCAATCTGTGAAAGGATCCTTGACCTTGAGTCCAGAATAGATGCCTCTCTGGAGATTGAAGCTCTTCTGCATGGTTTTGACGGGGGGTACATTCCGGCCGGACCTTCGGGTTTAATCATGCGCGGAAGGGATGACGTACTGCCAACTGGCAGGAATTTTTATTCTCTTGACCCCAAGCGGGTCCCGACAAAAGCTGCCTGGAGAGTGGGACAGCAGCTCTCAGGGGTTTTGATTGATAAACACCTGAGAGAAGAAGGCCGTTATCCTGAAAACGTGGCATTTTACTGGATGGCAAACGACATCATGTGGGCTGATGGAGAGGGCATGGCCCAGATTATGAGCCTGCTCGGGGTTGAACCGCGCTGGCTTGGCAACGGGCGCCTTAAGGGATTCGCAGTAATCCCCCTTGAAGAGCTGGGTAGGCCCAGGATTGATGTTACTATCAGGGTCTCTGGAATTCTCAGGGACAACTTCCCGAACTGCCTGGAGGTAATAGACGAGGCAATCCAGGCTGTGGCTTCTCTTGATGAACCTGAGGAGATGAACTATCCTAAAAAACACAGCCGCAGGATGATCGAGGAAGGCGCGGATTCAAGGGAAGCTACTTTAAGGATCTTTTCAAGCAAACCCGGGACCTATTCCGCCGGAGTACAGCTTGCAGTCTATGCAAGTGCCTGGAAAGATGAAAAGGACTTGGCAGACATCTTTCTTTACTGGAACGGATATGCCTATGGAAAAGACGTAAAGGGTCAGGAAGCCCACACCCAGCTTGCTTCAAACCTCAAGACGGTTGATGCTACCTTTAACAAAGTAGTCAGTGACGAATACGACCTCCTGGGATGCTGCTGTTACTTTGGAGTCCACGGAGGGCTCACAGCTGCCACAAAGCAGGCTTCAGGCAGGGACGTGAAGGTCTATTTTGGGGATACAAGAGAACCGCAGCATGTCGAGGTCCGGGATATGGCTGATGAACTGCGGAGGGTCGTAAGAACCAGACTTTTAAACCCCAAATGGATCGAAGGCATGAAACAGCACGGATACAAGGGTGCACAGGATATTTCTAAGAGGGTCGGAAGGGTCTACGGTTGGGAAGCTTCTACCCAGGTAGTGGACGACTGGATCTTTGACGATATCACAAAGGCGTTCGTGCTCGATGAAGAAATGCGCAGGTTCTTTGAAGAGAACAATCCCTACGCGCTTGAGGAAATGTCCCGCAGGCTCCTTGAAGCGCAGTCAAGAGGGCTCTGGAACCCGGACCCGCAGGTGCTTGAAGACCTGAAAAACTCTTACCTTGAAATTGAGAGCTGGATGGAAGAGCTGGCAGGAGAAGGGGAGTTCCAGGGAGGAGCTGTGGACATCATAAGCTTTGAAGATGTCCCTGACTGGGATCGGAAAATGCAGGAAATCCGAAAAATCCTCAAATAAGAAAAAAGGTAGCGGAATGAAAAACATCGTTTTTTTCTTCCTTGTACTGGTGCTGGCAATCCAACCTGCAGCAGCACAGGTGAAGGAGGAATTTGAACCTGAAGATATGACCACATTCATGATTCAGGTCCCGCATGGAGTAGAGGGAAGCGGCCTTGCAGTCGGAGGCAGCAACCTCTCGGCGTATGTTTTTTTTGAGAGTTATTATTACGGAAACATGAATGTGACAATGGAACTTGATTTACCCGAGAGTTTTATACTTCAGGATACCCCTGTCCATTCTTTTTCGCTTCAGACCGAGTATGAGGACTGGTACAGGTTCGTTGATTTTTATGTGCCTGTTGATCTCCCCCCTGGCATATATAACATAACTGCAACTGCAGTTGTTGAGGTTGAAGGAAACGAGCATACCATTGTGCGCAGAACCCGGCTCAAAGTCGCTTCGAAAGAGGAAATCGCAGATGAGATCGAAGTATCCGGGCTCATAATACCATCGGATGAAGACGGATACGGAGACCCGAGCCACCCTTCCAACAGCCTGGTCATCCGGGAAACATCTCCTGCTCTCAAAAAGCTGCTGAAGGTTACAGACCTCCGGATCGATAGGGAGGAACTTACTTCAACCTTCATAGGAGTGGAGCTTACCAATAAAGGAGACAGTACGGTCCCTGTTATAATCACCTATGAGATCCTTGACATTAAGACCAGAGAACCTGTAAAAGCCTTTAAGCCTGCCATTATGGGAATGAACGCAGATACCCTGTGCTATGCCACTTTAACCCTTACCCCGGGTTCAAGTTCGCTGGTAAGCATTCCTCTCTATATATCGGAGGGTGCGATGAGAGGAGAGTACCTGCTGAGGGTTAAGGTAAAGCTCACTGGCAGCGACTGGGCTGCAGTAACAAAAGACCAGAAAATAACTGCAATCTCGAGGAAATGGGGACCCATAATAATTACTCTTGTCTCCTCTTTACTTGGACTGACCGCCGTCAGCTTCTTCTTTTCAAGGTCAAAGGAGATAATGGACAAGTTTAAGACTCGCAACCTTGTGCTGATTGCCCTTTTCGGAACCGTTTCTTTTGCAGCCATAAACCTGCCCATGACCATCCTGTGGGAGCTGTCCCATGCCTTATTCGGGCCTTTCAGTTTCCTGTTTACAGGGCTTTTCTATGAGATTCTTCTCTATATGCTCATTGCCTCCCTTGTTGTCCTTATTCCAAAACCCGGAGTTGTAAGCCTTTTTATGATGGTCAGGTTCCTGCTTGGAGGCTTTATAACCGGGAGTTTCACCCCGATCACTTTCATAACATTGTCCCTGAGCGCGGTACTGCTGGAGGTTATGATGTATGCTGCAGGCATAACCGGCAAAAATCCGGACCCGGAAAACAGGTTCATGATGGGGGTTGTCTGCGGAATTGCCGACATGACCAGCGGGTATGCGTCTTTCAGCGTCTGGATGGTGCTCTACAGGCTGTTTTACAGCGACTGGTATATTATGGCAAATATCCTGATCGATGGCTTCCTCTACACTTTCATAGGAGCCTGGTTTGGAATAAGCCTGGGAAACAGGCTGAAAAAAGTTGCAGAATAAAGATAGCAGCAGAATAAGGTGGTACAGTAGCAGAATAAAGGTGGTACAATGATAGAGATCAAAGACCTGTGGTACACGTATCCCGGAAGAACGGAACCGACTTTAAAAGGGATTAATCTGAAAGTAAAAAAAGGGGAATTCGTCCTCCTGACGGGCCCTACAGGCTGCGGAAAGAGCACTTTACTGAAAACACTTAACGGCATAATTCCCCATGAATCAGGAGGGATATTTTCAGGCAGCATAAGGATCAACGGGACTGAGACCATAGACTCAAACCATATGGAGCTTTCAAGAGGTGTCGGCCTGGTTTTCCAGAACCCCGATGACCAGATCTTTTCCACAACCGTTGAGGACGAAGTAGCCTTTGGGCCTGAAAACCTTTGCTTTGAGAGGGAAGAGATTGATAAAAAGGTAGAGGAAGCCCTTCAGATGGTCGGGATGTCCGGACACAGGCTGAGCTCCACGAATTCGCTTTCAGGAGGGCAAAAACAGAGGATCTGCATTGCAAACATGCTTGCGATGATGCCTGAAATCCTGGCCATGGACGAACCTGTAAGCCAGATGGACCCAGGGGGCACCCAGGAAGTCCTGAATACCGTGAGGGAACTTAACAGGAAACTGAAGATAACCGTTCTGTTGGTAGAGCACAGACTGCACGAGCTTGCGCCTTTTGCAGACAGGATTGTCATAATGGATGGCGGAAAAATAATCTTTGACCAGCCTGCTTCAAAAGCTTTTGATTATCTAGAGGTATTTCACAGGCTAGGGCTTCGGGTTCCTGAACCCGTTGAGCTCTGTCACGCTCTGGGAATAAGAGCAAGTCCCCTCAGTGCCAGGGAAGCTCTCTTAGTGCTGAACAGGAAAAACTCTAAAGAAAATATGATAACTCCCCGGATCCTTCCGAACCCGGAAGAAAATATTGGTGCAGATACTAGTGCACTAGCTGGCCCTGCCGGAAATAATGATTCTGTAAATAATGATTCTGTAAATAATGATTCTATTATTTCTATCCGGGATCTGTGGTCTGGATATGACAAAAACCTGATGGTGCTTAAATGCATAAATCTGGAAATTCATAAAGAAGAAAGGATTGCGGTCATGGGTACAAACGGCTCGGGCAAATCAACCCTGCTTTTGAACCTTGCAGCCATGCTTAAACCATATAAAGGAAGTGTAAAGGTCTTAGGGGAGGACACCAGGTCAAAAAACCCATATTCCTTTGCAGGCAGAGTCGGGTTCGTATTCCAGAACCCTGACCTTATGCTCTTCTGTGATTCAGCTGAAGAAGAGGCGAGATTTGGGCCTGTTCAGTTAAAGTTTGAGAATATAGAGGAAAGGGCAAGGACCTCTCTTGAAGCCATGTCAATTTTAAACCTCAAGCAGGACCTTCCACAATCTCTGAGCCGGGGGCAGAGGCTCAGGACAGCCGTTGCCTCGGTACTTTCAATAGATCCTGAAATCATTCTCCTTGACGAACCTACAACAGGGCAGGATAGAGTGAATATAGAACAGATGATGGATTATTTCAAAAATAACCGTTCCACACTTGTTTTCTGTACCCATGATATTGAGATTGCAATGCTCTATGCTACAAGAATTCTTGTGATGAACGAGGGTCGGATTATAGCAGATGGAAAGGGCAGAGAGGTAATAAAGAACATTGAGATCCTCAGGAAAGCCTCCCTTACCCAACCCCCGGTCGTCGAGATCGCAAACTATCTGGGAGTGGACGCTTTTTCAGTCACAGAACTTGTGGAAATGCTGGCCTGTAGAGGTTCTGAAGTGATAAATTCTGACGTGATAAATTCTGAAGTAATAAATTCTGAAGGGATAAAATGTGAAGTGATAAGATGCTGACCTGTAGGAACCCTGAAGTGATAATATGATAGGTGCCAGATCAATTGCAGAACCGACGATTAAAGACACAATTGTTCACAGGACAGACCCGCGGGCAAAAATCCTTATCCTTATTTCCACTGCTTTTGTAGCAGTAACTCTGGACAATCCCGAAACCATGCTTCTGCTGTTTCTGACCATACTTTCCGGATTTGCGCTTGCAAGGATGCCGGCAATAAAACTCAAAACCCTTGCTTTCCTGCTCATACTTTTGATCTGGGGGACTATTTATTCTCAGGCTCTTTTTTATTCCCAGCTCCCAAGGACTGTGATTTTTACTATAATCCAGCCTGATTTTCCGGTTCTGGGCTGGCTGACAAACGGAGGGCTGTTCGTATATGAGGAAGGGCTCCATCACGGTGCAATTCAGGGCTTAAGGTCAGCTTCAATCCTGTCCCTTGGCCTGCTGATATGCTGGACCACGGATTCGAGAGATATGCTAAACGGCCTGGTGGGGCTCAGGGTCCCTTACAGCGTGGCTTTTATGTTAGTTACAGCAGTCCGGTTTCTGCCAATAATAATCACTGAAGTAGCTACCGTGATAACAGTCCAGAGACTCAGGGGTTTTAATCCGAAAAGGTTCGGGTCAGGGATCATTAAAACATCCCTTAATATCCTGACCCCGACTCTATCAAATTGCGTAAGGAGGACCGGCACTCTTGCAGTTTCTATCCAGAGCCGGGCTTTTAGGGCAAATCCGAGCAGGACATACCTCAAAAAACTGAAGTTTTCGGAACTTGATAAAGTAATGGTCACTGCCTGTATTTTTGCTGCCATAAGTATTGTGATCATAAAGCTTCTTTACAATATGTACACAAGTGGAATTTACTATACTTCAGGTTTAAGGCCTGTTTATGCCATTGCAAGGGGATACCTGTGATAGAAATAAAAAAATTATCCCGATCCTTCGGAAACCTGCTTGCTGTTGATAATCTCGACCTTGATGTCGGAAACGAGATTTTTGGCCTCCTGGGCCCCAATGGAGCAGGCAAAAGTACGACAGTCATGATGCTTACAACCCTTCTAAGACCAAGCAGTGGCACTGCAAAGGTCTGCGGATATGATGTTGTAAGGGACTCAAAAAAAGTAAGGTCAAAGATAAGCTATGTCCCACAGGACATGGCAGTGGACCGAAAACTCACAGGCAGAGAAAACGTGTTGCTTTTTGCAAAGCTCTATGGGGTTCCGAACAGGAGCTCAAAAGTTGAGGAAGTACTTGAAATGATGGGGCTCTCTGACCGTGCAGGTGACCTTGTCAAAACATACTCGGGAGGAATGAGAAGGCGCCTTGAACTTGCTCAGGCGCTTGTGCACGAGCCTGAAGTCCTTTTCCTGGACGAACCTACTCTCGGCCTTGACATCAGCGGCAGAAGGAAGATATGGGAGCATATCAGGATGTTGAAAGCCGACGGAATGACCATATTCATGACAACCCATTACCTTGAGGAGGCAGAAAAGTACTGCAACAGGGTTGCCATTATTGATAAAGGAAGAATCGCAGCTGTTGGCTCTCCTGAAAACCTGATAAGTTCCACAGGAAAAAATGCTTCTCTTAATGATGTTTTCCTTGAAAAAGTCAAAACCCCTGAAGAGCAGGCAGGGTTTAATTCAACCCAGTTTAGAAACCTTTTGAGGCGGAGATAATGAAAGCCGTATTCTACTATTTTGAAAGGGACCTTGTAAAATGGCTGAGAGGAAAAGTAACCGTCATTTCCTCACTCGTCATGCCTGCAGCCTGGCTGATATTTGTCGGGCTTGCCCTGCCCACAAAGTTTACTGATAATTATCTTGAGTTTATCACCCCTGGCATCCTTGTCATGACAACTCTCTTTTCCTCCCTGCAGGGCGGGTCTCTTATGATTTTTGATAAAATACTGGGTTTTTTAAATAAGTTTCTCGCCATGCCTTCCCCGCGAGAAAGTATGCTGTACGGAAAAATCCTGTTTATCAGCGTAAGGGGCCTGCTGCAGGCAACCGTGATCCTCCTGATGGCTACCCTTCTTGGAGTAAGGTTATTGAACCCGATAAATATAGTTCTGATATATCTGACCCTGTTCCTATTTTCGGTATTTTTCTCTGCCCTCTCAACCATGATAGGGCTGTACTTAAGCGACCATGACAGCTATTCAGCTGTAAACAGTATGATCAGTATGCCTCTGTTTTTCACAAGCAGTGCTCTTATGCCTTATGATGTCATGCCCGTCTGGTTGAGGACGCTCGCAAGGCTTAACCCGGTCAGCTATGCGATAGACAGTACAAGACTGCTATTTGAAGGGACAGTCCCTGTATATGGAATCCTTGGACTTGCAGCCGGAGCCGGAATCATGGTCATCCTCGGGACATATCAATTCCGGAAAGCGGTTGTGTGAAAGAAACCGAATATAGGAAAAAAATACTCCACCTGATCCGAGAAATGAGTTATTTAATTCAACAAAGGTTCTAGTTCACTGTCACTAAGTGCCCCAGCCAGCCTGTCTGGAAGCCCTTTATTTAAATAGTCTTATTGAGCGAAGCGAGAAATACACACTATAACATAACCTTGAAAGAGAACAAATGTCATAGTAAGCTCTTGAATAGAATAAAAAAGGATAAAAGTTATTTTTGCACAAAAGATGGTCCTCCCGTGCGAAACAAAAAGGAGTGATCCCGAAAAGCAGTTATGGGATTCTCAAGCCCTTATCCCTAACTCATTTCATGGGAAGGAACAAATTTCATGGGAAGGAACAAATTTCATGGGAAGGAACAAATTTCATGGGAAGGAACAAGATAGAGGTAGAATTTCCGGTAAACTGGACTTTTCTTTTATCCCTGATAAGAAATAAATCCCTGAGGAGATGCTAATAAATCTAATAAAATCTATATAGACAAAAGAGATGCCAGGGTAACTAGAAAGTAGGACGCTAAAGTTAGAAATAAACGCTGACAACTTTGTCTAAGTACGCTATATAAGATAACTTATTGAAGCATAGAAGGACATTAAGTCATAGTGACTGCTCCTTTCATTAAAATGAGGGGCATCTATCGGTTTTTACGAACAGACTGCAATCCCAGTCTGAGAATGTTAATAGAAGCATTAAGATCACGGTTGATAGATAGACCGCAGAAAGGACAATTATGAGTTCTTTCTGACAGGTCTTTTTCTACCAGCATACCACAACTTGAACACATCTTAGAGGTATTCTTAGGATTTACAAGAACTAGTTTTCTACCAGCGTTTTCAGCTTTGTAGGAAGTATAAGTTACAAGTTTACTCCAGGCAGCATCAAGAATGTGTTTAGCCAGATTGTGATTTTTAGATATGACCAGATCTAATCAACCTGTATTTTATAAGATAAATATCTCCGAGGAAATACATTGTAACTACTTTAATGGTTTTATTACACCATTATTAACCTCCAACACATCTGAAAATTGTGTCTTTACCATGCCCAATAGCTCGTGCAACACTTACTCTTTTTCTTAGAAATTATAGTCAACGTTTTTAGAAGATCTTACTTTCAGAACTATATCCCTTAGATTTTCATTTTATAACCATGAAAGTTATTAGTCAAGAGGAATAAATGTGGAGAATACATCCTCAAAACAAAGAGTCATGCGAAAAAATAATATAATTTTTATATATCCATAGAAGTATTTTAGGATATAAATAGAATAATGAAAGTTTTTATGCGCATATATGCAAATGAATTCATTGCCGACTACAGATAGTAAAGATTATATTCACATACGTGGATTTTATAGATAGAAAGATTGCGAACCGAATCTTCGATTTACTGTGTATGTTCAGGTAATTTTATTTTTGGGTGATAGATTATTAAACTCTCTACACTTTTGCCCAGTGGTTACAGGACAATACTCAGATTTGAAATTCGGGGAGGGTACTAATATGAAGAAGTTACTGGCTTTGATGCTACTTATTTCAGTGATCTTTATATCTGGCTGTGCATCGACGATAAAGACAAGCTCACCAGTCAGTCCGGAAGAGCTAGCTGTGAGCATAGAACCCCTGGTAATCAAGGAGTTTACTGAGCAGGATATTTCCGTGAATGTATTGAATAATAACAGCACCCAGGCAATTGACTCGGTGTCTGTAAGTTCATTTGATCTATTTACAATTGTAGAGCCAAGTTCACAGGTGAATATTCCTCCTGGCAACAAGGCCACTGTAAGTTTCAGGGTTATGGCTCCTTCGTTTGATGGGGTTGAAGATACCTCGATGTTGACCTTATCATATGCTTCGGGTATCGATAAAGAGGAAAAAACCATAATCAAGACGAAGGTTATGCCTGTACAGACCATTGTATTGCCTGATGCGAAACTTCAGTTCGTCGGCTTTGCCGAAAGCATGGACAAGCTGCGTGCATCTCCCCCTGTTTCTGCATGGGAAACTGAGAAGGGCGGAAATGTCACAGTGAAATTTTCTGTAAAAAACAGCGGACAGACGACCATATCCAACGGATCAATGTACGTGCTGGTAGACATCGAAAACAAGCTAATTGGGAACAATGCGAGCGTTAATATTACCGAGGCTATGGCAAAGGGAGGAACTTCCTATACACGGGGTGTGACGCTTCCTATTCTAAAAGATGCTCCCAATGGGGAAACTGATGTGTATGTAAATCTGATGAAAGGGGATTATCTTCTTGATTCCCAGACCCTTGTACTTAAAGTAAAACTATAATCAGGATCTGGTTTTCATGAGATTCGGGTTTCATATAAAACCTAACAAATCTCCTCTTTTATTTTTCAGTGGATTTCTAATCAGCATTTCACTGGTTTTGATCCTCTCTACTGGATGCTCTGAGAGGTCAGGAGACGTTTTCAGGGAATATGATGAAGTTTTCATCCAGAATGTGGATGTAATGTCCGCTCCCCAGGGCCAGGGCACCCTTCTGACAGCCACTCCTTATATCCGCAATGACCAGAACACTGACAGTTCTATGCTTTCTATTAAAGTAAAGATCATTGATCAGGAGACCCAGCTGATTGTTGCAGAAAGAGATATGGATATGGGTTACGTCAAAGCCCAATCTCTTGCTTACAATAGTTTGTCGCTGGGGGTTATAAACCCAGGGAATTATGAAGTGGAGACCCAGCTTTTCGAGGAGGGTCAGCTCCTTGATTCCTGGAGCAGGTCTGTCACCATAAAAGCGAACTCCTCCGCTGACCAGCCGGCTGATATCCTGCTCACCAATATGAACCTTGTAATTACCCAGTTCACTGATAGGGACACAAAGGTTGTGGTGGATATATCTCCCGGGGTTTATAACCAGGGAGGAGATTCCAAAGCTCTGACCATGGTAGTCACTGCAAAAACAGATGCGTACACCGCATATACTGAAAGTGACGAACTCGGGATTGTCAAAGGTTCAAGCCAGCTTAGAGGGCATGTGCGCTTTGTACTCCCAAGAAGAGCGGAATATACATTTTCGGTTACTGTGGAAGAAAATGGTAGGGAAATTATCACTTCCGAAGTCACTGAGACAGTAAAAATGGATAAGATAGAGCGGAGTGTTACCAAAAATTACCCACTTGTGGAAGAAGGCACTCCTGTTGAATCCCCGATCGAAGAAGGAACTTCCAGTTCCGAGGATCCGACTCCCGGTTTTGAGGGTTTGGTCATGTGTGTGGTTCTCTTGCTGGCTGCAGTTATTATAATGAAAAAAGGGGACCTTGAGAGTAAAAAGAATGGAAAAGAGGGATTAAATGGTCGGAAAAGAAGATAGTCCCTACATCGAGGAAAAAAATACGGATCATCATTCTGTGGAGGTCCGAATGCCCGGGACAGGTCATACACTGGAAAATAATGATATATCATTTAAAAAACTTGTAAATGCAGCTGTGCTGATTGTTCTTTTGGCTCTTATTTTCATCGCATTGTTTTCTTTTTTTTTCAATATGCAGGAGGCGATAATTGCCCTTTTCCATCCAAAGTACCAGGCACTTATGCAGGCTCTCTTTAGTTTGCTAGTCCTGATTATAGGGATTTGTATGGTCAAGTTCCTTTTTCCAAATAAACGTTAACCATAGCCTTTTAGAGGGACTAAATCCCTTTTTTAGATAATAGAAGGGTTAATACTGTTTAGAAGGGTTAATACTGTTGATTTTTTAGTTTAATGCGTAAGTCCAATAATACCAACCGGATATTGTGGAAGCACAAAAATTAAAAAATCGGGAAAAATCAGGCAAATATAGAGTATAAAAAATGAAAGGGAACAGGATAGGAACCTTTCGGTTCAGACCTGCTTTATGTTCATGTTGAGGGCAACTTCTGCGATATCGGCGCTGTATTCCGAAACCCTTCGCAGGCTCTCAAGGATCATGCTAAGCTCGATGTTGCCAGAGTCGTCTCCACCCTTTGTTTCGAGAGAAACTCCGAACTGGGAAACCTTTTTGGCTTCGACAACAATTTTGTTTATAGCCTGCAGGTCCTCTTCCTGCATTGAATATATTGAACTCTCGAAAACTTTCTGAGAGAGTTCAGCCATCTTGAAAATCGGGTCATCAGTACTGATTCCGGAGTCCATTTTAAGGACGTTCCTGGCGATCCTTACTGCATGGTCTCCTACGCGCTCGATGCTCTTGGTAATAAGCCTGTACCCGAGACATTCCCGTGGATGCCTGATTCCGATCTTTTCTGAGAGTTCGATATCCTCAATTGAGGCCTTGAGCTGACGGACTGCAAGAAGGTAAAAACGGTCCACGTCATCATCCCTCTGGATGACATCCTCGGCGATTTCCACATTATGGTCCCTAAGGGCAGTCATGGAATCTTCAAGCATTGAGAGGACGAGCCCATACATGTTTTTGATTACACGGCCGAGAGGCAAGTCGTTATAGTTCAGGAGGCACTGGAAAACAAGTTCATTACGCGATTCTTCCACAAGTTCCAGACCTATAAGTTTCTGGCGCACAGAATCTTTTATAAACTTGCGGTCATAGGCACTGAAACCTTTTTTGGTAGTCAGCCTGATTACATCATAACCTACAAGATAATGAGAAATAAGGATCCTTAAGTTGTTTTCCGCACTGTCGGAGTGAAGATAATCTATAGTTGCTTTAAGGGCAGAATGATCTTTCGAAACCGCACTGGAGGAGACAAGCAGCGTTTTGTTAGGCATGGGAGTAAGAGTAAGTGTGTCCCCGGCCTCAAGCCCTATATCCCTGACCCATTTTATGGGAAGAGACACAATATAGGTAGAATTTCCGGTAAACTGGACTTTTCTTTTATCCTTGGTAATAAATAAGCCCCCTGAGGAGATACTAATGAATATTAAAAGATCTATATAGACGATATTAATATATAAAGGTATCCTGAAAGTTGAAGACCAAAATAAAAAATAATCCATGATTTTGTCGTCTAAGTATAGTATATAGGGGCGAGGATGAATCATAGAAAAACATAGAATTACTTAAGATATTATATACAAATTGTATATAAAACGAAGTTTATAAAGAAATACCTCTTTTTATAAACTTTCTTTACTGATGACTGAAAAAGCCTTATCTCGAAAAGTAGAGGCTGTTAAGATATCCTCACACGAAGTAAAACTTCTGGAAAGAAAACCAGGTTGTCCATCTTTACACTTTTGCAATATAAATTGATAAAAAGATAAATAAAAAATAAAAAAATAAAAAAATAAATAAGCCAGTAATTCTATTTTATTTGAAAAGAATTCAGCTTTTTACATATAGTTAGCTTCTAAGTCCTTAAACCGAAAATCCTCATGGCACTAGATATGGAAGTAAAAAATCGCCTTAAAGCATTTTTGCGTATAGCCCGTTTCTCAACGTTACAGTAGCTCAAAACCAGTTGATTATATAGAAATTTGTTCCCTGCGCCCTGAACATAATAAGCAGTTCAAGCATATTGTTCATGGAAATGGGCAACCCATATAATTAAAACAAAGGTATTGGACGATGAAACAATTCGATATAAATCTGGAATCGCTTATAAACAGCAGCCCTATAGTCATTTTTTTGTGCAAATCAACTGAGAGCTGGCCTGTGGAACTTATCACGGAAAATATCTGGCAGTTCGGATATGCAGTTGAAGACTTCATCTCAGGAAATATCCGGTATCTCGATATTGTCCATCCTGAGGATGTTGAAAGAGTAAAATCGGAGGTTGCCGAATTCTCGGAGAAGGGGTGCACTGAGCTGACACAGGAGTACAGAATACTGACAGCTTCAGGAGAAACACGGTGGAGTGAAGTGAAAGTTCTTGTCAGAAGAGATGAGGATGGAAAAGTTAGCCATTATCAGGGCACTCTCTGCGACGCTACGCAGCGTAAAAAAGCTGAGGAATCGATGCAAAAAGCTCTGAAAAAGAAGAATGAATTGAAAAATGTTATAAACAGCAGCCCTGTGTTCGTATTTTTATGCAGGCCTGAAGAGGGCTGGCCTGTTGAATTCGTTTCTGAAAACATTACAAAGCTTGGCTATACCCCGGAAGATTTCACCTCAAGGAGAATGCTGTACACAGATCTTATCCATCCCGGGGACAGGGAAAGAATTCGCACTGAAGTTGAAAAGTTTTCCAGAAACGGATATACTGAATGTACCTAGGAATATCGGGTCCTTACGAAGTCAGGGAAGATAAGATATATCGATGACAGGACCCTTATCAGAAGAAACAAAGAAGGAGAAATCACTTACTACCAGGGCATAATCGTGGATATAACCGAGCGCAAACTGGCTGAAGAAATGGTTAAAGGACAGAATATGGTACTCGGTCAACTAGCTTCCGGAGCTCCATTAGAAGAAGTGTTTCTCCTTCTTATTCGGAATATGGAAAAGATCAGACCAGGTTCCATATGCTCGGTAATGCTGCTTGACCGGGAGAAAAAACATCTCTTTTACTGCGTTGCTCCAGGGTTTCCGGAGTTTTACAGGCAGAAGACTGACGGGATTGAGGTAGGCTTTGGAGCGACTTCGTTCGGAACCGCAGCCTTCTTGAAAAAAAGGGTGACCGTGGATAATGTAATGGAACACCCTTACTGGACAGAATACAGGGAACTTGCAGCTGAGGCAGGGCTGAAAGCCTGCTGGTCAGAACCCATAATTTCATCCTTTGGAGAAGTCCTTGGGGTTATTTCCATGTACTACGGCGAGGCGCACAGGCCAGAGAAAGAGGATCTGGATTTTATGAGAACAAATGCCCAGCTGGCAGCGATAGCGGTAGAACATAAACTGGCAGAAGAGACCCTGCGGGAGTCCGAGCATAAGTTCAGGACAATTTTCAATAATATCAATGACCAGCTATATATCCGCGAACCTGAAGGAAAAAGCTACATGGATGTAAACCAGGCAGTTGAAAACCGGCTGGGATATGATAAAGAAGAGATCCTGAAAATGGAAGCCGAAGAGATTATCCCTGCTGAATACTGGGACTCTGTCCGCGAGAACCTTAAAAAGATTCAGAGTGAGGGATCAAGGGTTTACGCAGCAGGAGCAATCTGCAAGGACGGCACAGTTGTCCCCCTTGAAGTCAGTGCCAGGATCATTAATTACGAAGGGAAGAAAACGATCCTTTCGGTTGCCAGAGACATTACTGAACGCAAGAAAGCCGAAGCAGCACAGAAACTTAATGAAGCCCGGCTCGAAGCCCTTGTAAAGCTAAACCGGATGACAGGAGCCTCTTTAAAAGAAATAACAGACTTTGCCCGGGAAGAAGCGGTCAGACTTACAGGCAGCAAACTCGGGTACCTTGCGTTTATGGACGCCTATGAGACCTCCCTGATCATGCATTCCTGGTCAAAGAGCGCAATGGAAGAATGTGCAATCGAAGACAAGCGCTTTATTTATCCCGTGAAAACAACAGGGCTCTGGGGAGAGGCAATCCGGCAGCGTAAACCCATTATCACGAACGATTATACGGCTCCCAGTTCCCTGAAAAAAGGGTATCCAAAAGACCATGTTCACCTTACCCGCCATGTAAACGTGCCTGTATTTGACGGGGATAGGATAGTTGCAGTTGCAGGTGTGGGAAATAAGGACGAGCCTTATGACGAATCGGACTTACGCCAGCTGACCCTTCTCATGCAGGGTATGTGGCAGCTCATCCAGAGAAAGCAGCTTGAAGATGCTCTTAAAGCTCACTCTGAAGACGTCTCTAAAACTAATGATGAACTCAGGTCCCTTAACCGGATAAAAGCGGAATTTATGGCTGAAAGCCTGCCTCAGATAAAAGTAAATTACAGTGACCTTATGGATTTCGAGACCCTGGAAACCATCGAAGACCAGCAGCAGAAAGCTATAGATGCAGTAATTAACAGTTCGGAGAGGCTGAAACAAATGGTAGATTCCCTGCTCTACCTGAGTCTTGAACAGGCAGGAAAGATCGAATACTCTTTTGCCGAAGTCGAGATAAAAAAGATACTTTCGGATGTGTACCTTAACCTGATACTCCTGATAGATGAAAAAGAACTGAAAGTCGAGAAGGAACTGCCTGCAAACCTGCAACCAATCCGGGGTGATAAACAGAAACTGACAGATCTGTTCACTACTCTCATGGGCAATGCAATCAAGTTTACGCCTCACGGCGGGACACTGGAAGTAAAAGCTGCAGAGGAAGAAGGCAATATCCACATAACCGTAAAAGACAGCGGGACAGGTATCCATAAAAGGCTGATCCCTCACCTTTTCCACAGGATCTACCAGGTTGACGATTCCATGACCCGCAGGTACCAGGGACTTGAATCAGGGTTCTATATCTGTAAAAACATTGTCAACGCTCATGAAGGGGAAATCTGGGTAGAAAGCGAGGAAGGTTCGGGAACCACGATGCATGTAAGGCTTCCAAAAAAGAATTATTGAATCGGAAATGTGGATTAAAAGAGCTAAGAACTAAAATTGAAAAATGTTTAAGTGAAGTGGCTGGAGATTTACGATGAAACTGGAACTACTGGGCACTCTTTTTCTCTCGGACAAAAGGAAAGACCTTCTTTTACTGCTGATGGAAGAGCCCCGAAACATTGACGAGATAAAAAACATACTGAATGTGACTTCAAGTGCGATCATGACCCAGATCAAAATCCTCATCAGCCAGGGGCTTATTACTCATGAGGATGACCTTTACAAACTCTCGGATATCGGGAAGGTAGTAGTCAAGAAAATGAGGCCTCTTCTTAACACCCTTGGAGTGTTTTCAGAGAATATGGACTACTGGGAGAACCATAATATTAGTGCAATCCCTGTCAACCTTCTGGACCGAATAGATGACCTCGGGCACTGTGAATTCATTGAGCCCGACCTTGATCGGATGTATGAAATCCCCCAGAAAATAGAAGAAAAACTGAGCAGGTCAACCCATGTTATGGAAGTTTCCTCTTATTTTAACCCTGCCTACCCGTCAACCTATGTTGAGCTCGTGAAAAAAGGAACTGACGTATCTCTGATAATCACAAAGCCAGTATTTGAAAGACTGAAAAAAGAATATAGCGTATCCCTCAGGGAATATCTGGACAGAGATAATGCGAAAATCTTTGTCTGTGACTGCCCTGTAAAGGTGGCATCAAGTGTAGTAACGGACCATTTTCTAGCTCTCTCCCTCTTTTATAGAAACGGGATATACCACAATCATGCAATGCTGAGCATGGAAAAAACAGCCCTGAAATGGGGAGAAGACCTCTTTTTGCATTACATGAAAAACTCAAAGGAAATAAAGGAAATCGAATGAGGAAGAGTTGAAAGCTTCATCAGGAAATTAAACTGTAAAGGACATGAAGAGATAAAATATTCCATGAGGAAATACAACATTCCAGAATATAATGCGAGTGGATCGAAACCGATTATCTCCAGCCTCCCCTTTTCAATCCACTTTACCATCTGCAATTTCTACTTAAATACCAGTACATGAAAAAGAAGTTTCTCTGTTTTTACTTTTTTAATTTGCCATGATTTTGGATAATTTCGGCAGCTCACATCTTGAGAAAGTTCACTGCTTTCCCATATATCCCGGCTGATCAGTCCCCTGTGTGATCAAAGGCTTTGATCAGATTAAACCCTCTTATAGAATAGAAGTATCCTGTAAAATCAGGCCGATTCGTAAGATTGGGCTAAACAACGAGATCATGAGGGTTAACAATATCAGTAAATATTACTGGATCAGGGGAATTTATAAAATCAGTAGAATAAGCAGAATTAAGCATCAGAAGAGATGTTAACTGCGTTAATCAAATCTCTGCGTTTATGTTATATGTTTTGCAATTAATGTATGATCGGAAGTTAACAGTCATACAGAGGCTTACTGAGCAATGAGCCTTAATTGAGCTAAATTGAGCTACTAACTGTTAACCAGGAAATACCTGTAAAAATGGAGGAAGCGTTTTTTATGGCAGCAGATATTTTAAACCAATTAGCGGAAGCTGTCGTCGACGGAGACGACGATCTTGCAGAAGAACTGGCACAGAAGGCACTTAACGAGGGCGTTGACCCCTACGACGCAATCGTCAATGGGCTGGCAAGAGGGATGGCAATTGTCAGTGACCAGTATGAGAAAGGCGAAGCCTTTGTACCTCACCTGCTCCTGGCTTCAGGTGCAATGTACGCGGGCATGGATATCCTCTCCCCTGAAATGACAAAGGAAGAGGGAGCCCTGCAGGCTGTCGGAGTCATAGGGACCATTGAAGGAGATGTACACGACATAGGCAAGAACCTGGTAAAGACCATGCTCAGTGCAGGCGGATTTAAGATGATCGACCTTGGTGCAGATGTGCCCATAGAAAAGTTTGTCGAAACCGCAAAAGAGCACGAAGCTGACCTTATTTCCATGAGCGCACTGATGACCACAACCATGACCAATATGGAAAAAGTCATTGAAATTCTTCAGGAAGAAGGCATACGTGACTCCATAAAAATCATGATTGGTGGAGCTCCTGTTTCCGAAGAATATGCCTCCGGAATTGGGGCTGATTCAACCCACCCTGATGCAATGCACGCAAGCGCCTGGGCATCTGAAGCCGTAAAGGAGCTCGACCCCAAAGCTGCAAGGTGGAGTGAAGAGAAGATTAACCTCGGGAAGATTAAGTACAGAGAGATCCTTGCAAAGAAGACAGTTTCCGACAAAGTGGATATCGGACTTGAAACTGCCAGCAAAATCAAAGAAGAGTTCGAGAGCATTGGTGTGAAGAGCAAGGAGGAAATGACCCACATTGACAGGACGGTATCCGCCATGTCCGACAAGAAGGTCGACCGCCTGCCTGTCTATCCTCTTGCCTGCGGTGTCCTCAGAAAATTTGCAGGGGTTAACTACAGGGACTATGCCACAAAAGCAGAAGCTTTCACAGAGAGCGCTTTCCTCGGTTGCAAGTACCTTGACCTTGACATGTTTGTGGGCCTTGCCGACCTTTCAGCTACATCTGCGGACTTCGGATGTAAGATCAAATATCCTGAAGACGATACCCCGTCCTCCGAAGGGCACATCAAGGACTATGAGAAGATTGAAGTCCCTGAGCTCAAGAAAGGAACCCGTGGCTATGAACTGGTTATGGCTTCAAAGATGGCAAAGGAAAAAATCAACAAAGAGCTCAACACTCCTTTTATCGGCTTCCACGAAGGTCCCCTGCTCACCCTTACCCAGCTGATGGGGGCAGACCGCATCCTGATGGACATGAAGACCCAGCCTGATGTTGTCCTTGAAGCTGTCCAGAAGTGTACTGATTACATTTGCCAGCTCACCGAACTCTTTTTCAGCGAAGGTGCCTGTGATGCTCTCTGTATTGACAACCTCTGGTCAAACAACGTTATTATGAGCGAGCAGGACTACTGGAAATTCGATGGGAAGTTTGTCTATGACCAGCACATCCCGCTATTCAAGCAGTACAATCAGCCGTATATCATCCACAACTGCGCTGATGCTGTGCACTTTGAGACCCAGATCAAGAAGTTTGGCACTTCGCTTTACAGCTACGCCTACTATGAGAAGTCCAGGGACAAGGGGTCCCAGAACTATGCAGACCTCATCCCCAAATACGGAGATATGTGCTGCATGATGGGAGAAGTAAACCCTGTTGAATTTATGGACGGCTCTGCAGCAGGTGTGCAGAAGGTCAGGGATGACACAAAAACCCTGCTGGAAAACGCGATACCTGTGCTCAAGGAGAACGGCTTGCAGTCCAAGTATATCCTGTCTACTGGCTGTGAAGTCCCACCCGGAGGTCCGCTGACCACCGTGCAGGCAATGGTAAATACAGTAAAAGAGTTCGGTCCAGAACTCCAGAAAAAGATAATGGGGTAAATTCTCTTTAATGAGGTGAATAACCTCTCCCCATTTCGATTTAAAATCAAGATCAAATACTTAACAATAGCGTTCAGAGCCTCAAATAAAAAAATCTCCATAAGGCCTTTAAAAGTTTGGAAAAACAGAAAAACACCCACAGAAAGTAAAAACCATTTTCACCGTTTTCTAACCTCCATACAGGAGTTGATCTAGCTCCTGAGCTCCAGAGCATCAGCAGAAGACCGCATTATTTTATGTAAAGAACAAGCGGGAAACCTCCATTTAGAAAAACTAAAAGCAGCATGTAATCCATAAAGATGAAAAATGGGACTAAAAATGAAAAGTGGGACAAAAAAGAGATGGACTAACTATAAAGGCAGCAAAAAAAAGAGAGCCTGAAGGGCGGATTTAATATGACTTTGTCTTCTCCGCCCCTCTCCATTATAAAAGCCGCAAAGTAAAAATTATAAGATCTTTTTTTAAAAAGGGTTTTGCCTTTGAAAAAATGTTGGGCTCTCAGAATTGGGAGAAAGCAGAGGTAAAGTGGGCAGAAGTAAGGTAGGCTGTAGAAATGTTAGAGACAGAGACCGAAGCAGGTGAGAGAACATCAGCCATAGAAGTTGCAGAGGAGGAATGTAATGTATCTGGGACTGGGAATTGATACTGGAGGGACATATACCGATGCCGCTATTATGGATATGTCAAATGGAAATGTGATTGAGTCAAATAAAGCGCTTACAACTTATCCTGACCTAATAAGGGGAATAAAGAATTCCATTGAAGGGCTGGACCCGGGATATCTGAAAAGGATAAAATTCGTTTCTGTTTCTACAACCCTTGCCACCAATACTACGCTTGAGGGCAAAGGCTATCCTGCAGGGCTAATCCTCATAGGGCATACAATCCCCAAAAAACTTGCCAGTCGCTATGTGATATCAATCGGAGGAGGGCACGATTCGGACGGGAACGAAATTGCCCCCCTTGAAGACCTGGAAACAATCAGGGAGTTTGTCAGGCAGGTAAAGAATAAAGTGGCTGCTTTTGCAGTCTCCGGTTATTTCGGAGTCAGGAACCCGGAACATGAGCTTAAGGTAAAGGAAGTAATTCAGGAAATAACGGACATGCCGGTTGTCTGCGGGCACGAGCTTTCCATGAGCCTGGGGGCTTACGAAAGGGCTGTGACAGCTCTCCTGAACGCTGAACTGATTCCTGTAAGCAAACAGTTTATTAAATCCGTCCAGACAGTAATGGAAGAAAAAGAGATAAAGGCAACCCTGATGATGATGAAGTGTGACGGGTCCCTGGTCCGCATAGAAGAAGCCCTGCAAAAACCTGTGGAATCAATCTTTTCCGGACCCGCAGCAAGCCTTGTAGGAGCTGCACACCTCACATGCCTGGATACCTGTGCAACTGTGGATGTTGGAGGCACAAGTACTGATATTGCCATGATTTCCGGAGGCATACCGGATATAAGTGATTCGGGAGCACGAGTTGGGGGCTGGAAAACCATGGTAAAAGCGATCAGGATGGAGACCTCAGCTCTCGGAGGAGATAGCCTGGTCTGGATCAGAAGAAAAACATATCTGGGGCCATCAAGGGTTATTCCACTCTGTCTTGCAGCATCAGAGTTCCCGGGTCTTCTAAAGAAATTGGAGGAAGATGATGCCCCAAACGAACGCATAATGGATGAAATCATACAGCCAACCTCATTTTTCATAAGGAGCGGGATAAACTCTCCTGAACTTCTCAGTGGGGATCTCGAAGAAGATGAGAGAGCAATTATCGAACATCTGGGAACAGAACCCCTCTCGATATCGGAGCTCTCTGAGAGGACAGGCAAACACCCGCTTATGTTTGCAGGGACTCTGAAAAGCCTCATCCGAAAAAGGCACGTCAGTCAGATAGGGTTTACCCCAACCGACGCCCTGCACGTGCTTGGAGAATACGCAAGATGGGACGGAAGGGCTTCCTTTATAGGAGCAAAAGTTCTTGGAAAGACCCTCAAAAAAGGGGCAGAGGATTTTTCAGCCCAGGTTAAGGCTGAAGTCGTAAGAAAACTTACTCTCGAACTGATTTCCTTCTTTGCAGAGGACCTGAAAAAAGAGGATATTGAAAAGCTTCTGGTAAAAGAAAATTTCCTGAAATTCCGCATAAAGGTCCCTGTAGTGCTGGTAGGCGCACCTGTAAGGGCGTATCTGAAAGAACTGAATGAGACTGTGGATGCAGACATAAGGATTCCTGCTTTCCATGAAGTCGGAAATGCCGTGGGCGCCCTTGTAGGAAAAGTAGTCCACAGGACAGAGGTCCTTATCCGCCCTTCAGCAGCAGGGAAAGCAGAATATTCTGTATTCTCCAGGCTTGGAAAAGAGGTCTTTGAAGATTATGGAGAAGCCCTGGACTACGGGCTTAAGCTCAGCCACAGACTGATTCTGGAATACATGGATGGGTACGGGCTTGAAATGGAAAATGTAGAATTCGACCTCAAACAAAATGATGTGGGAAGTAGGGGAAAAGCCCCTCTGGAAACCCGTCTGGTCGGAGTCGGTGTAGGAACAACCGGAAAACTGGCATAAATAACGTGTAGAAACGGCAACGTTCAGCATGTCTAAAAAGCAAGAGGTTTAAACGGCAGGAACCGCAGCAAAAGGGGAAAAACATGGCAAGCGAACTAAAAACACCAAACAGTACGAGATTGGAGAGCCAGGACGGGATGGCAAAACTGGCACGGACGATAAGAGATAAGATCCAGATTGACGAGCCGGTAAAAGAAGAAGGGCTCATAGACCAGCTTGAAAGGGCAGCCATAGAGATTGACGAGCTGCTTGGTTCATCCCTGGGGCCRAAAGGGATGAACAAGATAATAGTAAACCCCGTGGGGGATATTTTCGTTACGAGCGACGGGAAAGTCATCTTAAAAGAAATAGATGTAC
>NZ_WJBI01000003.1:21474-44418 GCF_020804225.1 Methanosarcina sp. DH2 | reverse complement strand
GATGTACGCACAACTATAATGTGCTCGGCAACAGGAAAAGGAATTGAAAAGCATCAAGCAGAAGCTGTTACGGATATCGTCCTTCAGGTTATAAAGCACCTTAACGAAAAACAGGCTGGAAGGCTGGACCTTAACAGAAACATCAAAATCCTCAAAAAGAAAGGCGGACCTGAGATTGTTGCTCTTGAAGGCCTGATCCTTGATGAAAATCCGGCAAGAGAGGATATGCCAGATGAGTTTGAAAATCCTGCGGTCCTGATTACGAATTATGACCTTAAAATAAAAAGCGGATACTTAAACCCCCAGCATAATCTCAAAATGGACTCAGTGCAGACTGCGCTCCTTTTTGAAGATAGGAAAAAGCAGATATGTGGGGGAATTGCCAGAAAAATTATTGATTCAGGTGCAAACGTGCTCTTTTCCGAAGGAGATATTGACCCCTATATTGAAACTCTACTCAGGGATAGTAATATACTGGCGTTTAAGAAACTGAAGATGAAAGATCTTGAAAAGCTTGCGGAAGCAACAGGTACAACCCTGATGAGCCAGCAGGACGAGATTCACCCCTGCGACCTCGGAAAAGCAGACAGCATAAGGCTTGAAAAGAAAAACGGGGAAAACTTTGTTTTCATCGCCGTGAAAGATAAAGCAGTAGCCACTATCTTAATATGGGAACCTGTAAAGTACGGGCTTGATAAGGTAGAAGAAGCAGTTGACGATGCCCTGAATAATGCGGCATTCCTTCTAAAAAACAGAGAAATCGTGAATGGAGGGGGAGCAATAGAGTTTGAACTGGCGCACATGGTCAGGCTGTTTGCGGCAACACAGACCGGAAAAAGACAGCTTGCAGTTCAGGCGTATGCAGAAGCCCTCGAAAAGATCCCGACTATTCTTGCCAGAAATATGGGAATGAATGCAATTGATGCAATGGCGCAGATGAAGAATTCATATGCAAGAGGAATAGAAGCAAGAATAGACCTCTCACGAAGGGTAACTGATAAAGGGCCGAAAGTATACGATTCAGCAACGGTAAAGAAACTGGCAATTATAGCAGCTACGGAAACATCAAGAAATGTGCTCAGGATAGACGAGATTGTCCCAAAGAAGTAAAGCTTGAAATCCTTAGTTTGGTCCGTTACAACATTATACGGCATTTTATGTCATTTATCTGCAGACATCATTCTTATCCGCGAATGTTAGTCCGTCTTGTGGAATAAAGAAGAAGAGAGAAGAAAAACGAAAAACCAGAAGAAAAGAGAACTCAGAAGAAAAGAGAACTCAGAAGAAAGAGAACTCAGAAGAAAAGAAAACTCGAAAATAATGCTTCTTTTCTTTTTACGAAGGACCGCCGACAAGCTGGAGGGGATAACTTATAATCTGAATTAAGGGTTCCTGGGCAAAGTGAGTATTTTTCAGGCTGGCGGCTAGCTGTAATTATGCGAGGTGCAGGGGAGAAAAGCAGAGAAATACCATTTAAGGTTTCTGAAATAGTATGGACCAATTGATAAGGGGGAGACCGTAAATCGAAATAAACAAATCTGCAGACAATTCGTTAAAAAGTCATATATTTAAAATACCGCATATGAGGATTAATTTATATAACTAATTTGCAGATATTTTAAATGAAAAATATAAAAGTAATCCTGCTCGTATTAGTTCTCAAAAGAAAAAAGCTACAAAAGCTTAACGTAATAAAAAGAACTTTAATGGCAGATTTTAATGGCAGACCCAGACCTAAGAGACCGTTTCCTGAACGCACTGAATGGAAAAACTGTGGATAAAGTGCCTGTTCTTTCGGTAACTCAGACAGGAACCGTTGAGCTCATGAAGAAGAGCGGAGCAGCCTGGCCTGACGCTCACTTTGACGCTGAAAAGATGGCAGACCTTGCCCTTTCAGCCCATACTTTTGCAGGCCTTGAAGCTGTTCGCTACCCTTTTTGTCTAACTATCCTATCTGAAGCTCTGGGCTGCAGGGTTAACCCGGGCAGATAGGATATTCAGCCGTCTCCAGGCTCTAACCCTTTTGCAAAGGAGCCGGAAAAACTGGAGCTTCCCCTGGATTTTGCGCAGAAGGGAAGGATTCCTCTCATTGTTGATGTGACCTCTATCCTGAGGGAAAAAGCAGGTGAAGAAGTACCCCTGATAGCAGGAATGGAAGGCCCGGCATCCCTTGCTTCAAGGCTGCTTGGCACCTACAATTTTCTTACATGGATAATCAGAAGACCTGAAACTGTAAGAGAATGCCTTAAAGTCACGGGATTGATCTGTTCCGAATACACAGAAATCCTGTCCGAAGCCGGGGCAGATGCGGTTTGTATAGTAGACGGGATAGCAGGCCCGGATATGCTTGATCCCAAACAGCTTGATGCCCTCATAAAACCGAAGTATGAAAGGTTCTGCAGGTCAGGAAAAGGAATGAAGCTCATACACGTCTGCGGAAACTCAACCCCTATCCTTGAAACTCTTTCAGGATGCGGCTTTCAGGGGATCAGCATTGAAGAAAAAGTAACCGACCTGCGTGCTGCAAAAAAACTTGTAGGAAGCAAAACAAACCTGATAGGAAACCTTTCCTCTTCAGGAATCATGCTCAACGGGACCTGTGAAGAGATAAAAGAAGAAGCACAGAAGTGCCTTAGAGATGGAATCGATATACTTGCTCCCGGGTGCGGGATTGCCCCAAAAACTCCAACAAAAAACATAAAGGCACTTGTTGAAGCGAGAGATGAATATTATATTTAATATTTAACTGAAAAAGTATGGGTATCCAGAATATATGGTTGATGTATTAAGTAAAAATAGTAAGTAAAAAATAGTTGGCTTGAAACCTAAGCTATTAACTCTGACCCGTACACCTCGTTCACTATACCAAAACCTTTCTTGTCACGCTCGACGAAGGAGAGCGGCCTTGCAGACAAAAGAGAAGAAAAAAGAGAGTAAATAAAATAAGCCAAAATAAAAGTCAGAAAGTAAGACTACTAAAAAAGATGATAATGTGAGAAAAACAGAATGATTACTTTAAATTACACTATTTTTTAAATTGTTTTACTGCTGTTAGATGCTCCCTGGTTAATTAGCCGGTTTTATTCCGAAATGCCTTTAGTAGTATCTCGCATCCTTTCTTTCCACGTACTACGCCCCGCTTTAGCCTGCCTGCGTAAAGGAGATAAAACCGGAAGCATTAGCCACGCTGAGGGCTCTAATACAAAATATCAACCAGACACCGGGGGAGGACCTGCTATTACATTCCTTGGAAAATTATAGCTTTGAGGCTTCTATAAGAAGTAAATTAGGTTTTTACATACATTAACAGATTATGGATTTAGCTCTTTAAGTAAAACAACGTTTTGGCCTAAAATGTTGTATTTTTCTGCTTTTAAAGTTTGTATCCTGCATTTTACAGATGCTGATTTTATCTTTGTTTTCAAATCATTCGTATTGCCAGAAGTAACAGGACCTTGGGGAGTAAAGCTAACAATACTTGCAAGTACCCTTTTTAACTTCAGAAATTAAAATCTCTATACTAGTATCTAGAAAATTTATTTATGAGCCATTATAATTACGAAAAAGACTACTTGTAAGGAGTAATCTAAATATTAACGCCCCATAATTAAGTTGCCATGACACTAGTGCATCGATTCCAAAATAAATCCTTTATTTTGTAGTAGGTTCGTGATATGTAGGCAAACTCAAAAGTCTAGGTTTGTGAACATACTTCGGAATCACAGTACTAGTATCCTGAAGAATTCAGGCAAAAGTCTATACTTAATATATGCTAGACCTGCTGGATTAAAAACAGATTTTAGGGGAGAAGAGACTGCTTTTCGGAAAGTAAGTGATATTCTTCACGGTGCTTTGTTCCCCTAATAAAATCATAGCTTCTGTAAATTGATACCCCTCAAAAATCAATGCCCCCTCAAAAATCAATGCCTTTACTGAAATCAGGACCCTTTACGATAAGCCCCGAATTATGTTATATAGATTTAAGCCTAAAATTTAGTTAAAAAAGGACTGAATAATAGTGAAAAGCTGCGCAGCTCATTTCACTGCCTGAAATTGATTGTATACAGCGTCATTAGGTATACTTATCCTGATGTGGACAGGATATGAAGGTTATTTTTTTCATAATATCAACGACTGCTGCAAGTGGAGTATAAAAATGTACGGGATCGCACTTGACCTGGGAACCAGCGGCTTTAGAGCGCAGCTTATAGACCTGGAAACAAAAAAAGTCATAAGAACCGCCATGACAATGAGGCACCCCCTGCCCGGGGGCAATGTAATTGACCATCTGGACTTTGCACTGGAAGTAGGAGAAGACATTGCAAACAATATCATACTGGATGCGGTCAGTAAGATTATTGAGACATTTGAGGTAGACCCAGCCTGCATTCAGAAACTGGTAGTATGCGGGAATCCAATCCAGCTTTCACTCTTCCAGAACTCGGAGATAAGGGACCTTGCCTTTGCCGGAAAAAATATGCAGAAAAGGCTTGGAGTCGAGAATGTGGACCGGAGTGCCAGGGTCTTTCCGGCATCCGAACTTTTCAAGGGTGCTCTGGAGCTACCGAATTGCGAAATAACCGTGCCCCCGGCTATTGCTCACGAGATAGGAGCCGATGCCCTGGCAATGATGATCGAAACAGACTTCCTGAACCGGAAAGAGGTCTCCATCGTCACTGATTACGGGACGAATGCGGAAATGGCAATAAAAGCAGGAGACAGGATTATCACAGGCAGCGCGGCTGCAGGACCTGCAATCGAAGGGCAGGGTATCAGTTGCGGAATGATTGCAAGCCCGGGTGCGATTTCTGATGTAAATATTGAAAAGCAAGGTAACGAAAAGGACTGCTGGCGGCTTACAGTCCTGAACGAGAAAATGGAAGGAAGACCCGGGGCTCTGATAAACCCTGTTACTGGTGAGACTGTGGAGAAAGGAGAAATCGAAGCTATAGGGATTACCGGAACAGGTGTAATTGCAGTTATTGCCCTTGCAATGGAAACAGGGCTTATGGAACAGCCTCCTAAACTGCCAAATGGAAGGCTGATCCTTGGAAACGGTATAGAAATTACAGACGGAGATATCGCTGAAGCCGGAAAAGCCATCGGAGCAATCAGGGCAGCTCAGTTAACCCTCCTGCTTGAAGCCGGAATACCTTTTGAGGAACTAGAAAACGTCTACATGTCAGGAGCCTCAGGGACATATGTGGACTGCAGGAAAGCCAGAAAAATAGGCTCCTGTCCGGATTTCTCAAAAAAGACTGTTCAATTCGGAAACACTTCCATAGCCCTTGCACGTGAAATTATCCTCGACGAATCCAGGCTCGGGGAAGTAATTGCCCTTGCAGGGACGATAAAAGCCGATCACCTGATGATGGCTACCAGTGAGACCTTCAAGAATATCTATACGTGCGAACTTTCTTACTGGACCGAAGGCATGAGTATGAAGCTATACAAAAAGTTTTTCAAAATGTACAAATACCCTCCTCTCCCTGAACCCGCAGAGAATGCAGAGATGGAAAAAAAGGTTACCAGAGACATAGAAGAAACAGGAAATGTTCCTGTAGAGATAGTAGAAGATGTGGGGATCACTATAGAGGTTCCTGTAGAAGGCTGCCTCCAGTGCAGTCGCTGTAACGAAGAATGCCCGGAAAACGCCCTTGTGACCATAGAGAAAAACGGAAGTTTCTTTGCAAGTTGCAGAACTCAGGACTGTCTTGGAACAAGCTGCAGACGCTGCGTACGGGCATGCCCGATAAAAGCAATAGACTTCAAAAATATTGCAGCTCTAAGTGTAAACGGACCTCAGAGAAGTGGTATGACCGGCGGAGTATATTGACGGAAAATTCTTAAAAACATACAACTGGAAGGGCTTCAAAATGACAGAAATAAGCATATCTTCTCGCGTCTGTGGTACAAACCATACAATAAAGGGGAGAGTTGAAGGAGGCAGAATCATCATAGAGATTGATACTCCCTGTGAAAAGTTCAGAGAATTCGCTTGCCTTGAAATCCCGGTTCAGGAATTATCCGATATTGAAAAAAATCTCATAAGTGAAATGGAAAGGCAAATGAACTGTTCCTTCGAATGCACTAAAGAATGTGCCCTGGACTGTACCATGCACTGTCTTATTCCTTCTGCGGTGTTCGATGTTTTCAGTATAGAAAAAGAGCTGGCAGAAGTAAGGCTTTTAAAAACGCCTTTTCTTGAAGTCAGTAAGTGTACCGCTTCAGATTATGAGTAACTGCTGAGCAGGGCCTTTCTACACAGCCAGCCCTCGCTTCTTATTTAATTTTAGACCTGACTCAGTTTTGTAACTGAAACTAAAAAAGCAGTTTGACTTTTTATTCCCCTTTCTAAAAAAGCTTGTTTTACCAGTAATTACAAAATTGATTGTAAAGAGCAAAGGAAAAAAGAAATGGGAAAAATTGCTTTTAGAATCCGGTAATTTCTTACTTTCCCTTTGCTTTTCCTGATATTTAGAGCATACTGGCCGGCATCTGTTCTTTAAAACTCTTTTTAAATTCAAGATACTGCTGAGCAATCTCTCCTGCCTTCTTCTGGCTAATGGCTTTTCGAGCTTCCTCAAATACTTTGCTTTCTTCTTCTTCCACGTGATGCTCTATGCTTTCTTTCAGCTCTTTGAGTTTAGATGCCCAGTTTTTGTCCCCCTCTTTCATATTTTCGAGTTCAGACATCAGGGATCTTGCTTCATCGTGCTCTTCGTAAGCATGGTTGACAAGATCACGTAATTCCTCTTTCTTCTCAAGCTCCGGATAGAAGAGTTTTTCTTCCCCTGCCATATGAGGATCAGTTTCAGCTTTTATTTTAAGCAGAGTTTCTCTTGAGTTATCACGCATGGCCTGTTGAAAAAGGTCAGCTACCATTTTATGTTCTCTTATTAGTATGTCATAAATTGTTTCCATAATTCCCCCCCCTCTGATTTGAGGTATAACAAAGGTTATTCGGTCAAGCATATAAATAAGTAACCGGTACTCCCAATTAATAAAAACAGTAATGGTAAAAGGAATCTACTTAATTTCTTTTTATAGATATTAGTATAAAAATAAAAACGAAAATAGCATGAAATAAAATGAAAATGATGGGAATAAAAATATTCACGTGTGCTCTGATGTATCCATACATCTCCCTCACAATCCGGAAATGAACTCCCTTTTTCCAGCCAGTCAGTATCACCTGTTTTATAGCAAGAGTAATAACCTGAGCTTTCGACCTTTGTACCTGCTTTGTAAGGGTTTAATTCCTTAATCATATCTTCAGAGATTGTGGGCAAGTCAGGTTTCTGTTTTTCAGCAGGAAATTTAAAAACACTCACACTACCTTCTCTTTCAAGATAAGCAGTCTCGATTTCCCCCAGAGTTTTGATACCCTTGTTTCTCAATACAGAGTTCTGATACCCTTGTTTCTCAATAAAAGGAAAATCTCGTCCTGAGTAGGTGTATGCTTTCTTATTGATTTTGAGTTCAGAATTCCGTTACTTATAATTTTTACGGGCATACCCTCAGTCAAATCCTCATACCGGAAATCTATTCACAAGCGATGTCTGTATCCTGTAACATACCGTAATGGTCCCAATTGCAAAGCCTGACCACAGTAGAGCAACGTCCGGATAAAACATAGAATCTCCCATAGCCGATCCAAGGGCAATAATAATCAAAAGATCAAAAGATGTCAGCTGATCAACTGCTCGCCTGCCTAAAAGGCGCATGATAACCAGTGCAAAAATAAACATGAAAGCTGACCTGAGAATCACTTCAGCTAAAAAAAGTCAAGGAACAGAAGCTATAAGAATCCTTGCTAGTTCGAAAACCTCAATCGGCTCATTTACCATATTATTCAGTCCCTTTCTAAGAGCATAAAACCTTTCAGGTTCGGTTTCCTGAAAAGGATAAAAAAGAAATTAAACACAAAAAGGGCATAGATATAGAAAAAAATTAAGGAAGGAAGAAATTCCTTCCCGCAAAAAATCTAATTACTTTTTATCTTTTGTCTGCCGATAAACCAGATAGGCTCCGATGATGAGCAGTACCAGGAGAATTGGAAACACTATACCTGCACTACCGGATTTTTCGGATCTGTCATTTTCTTCAGAACCAGGCTCATCAGAATGAGTTCCTTCTTCGACAGAGACAGGTTTCCCGGAATCAGAATCGTGAGATCCCAATGTATCCTCTTCTCCTTCCGGAAGAGTCAAACTGGTACCTTTGCTTTCGGTCCCGGACGTACTTTCGCCATCAACTTCTGAAGAGGAAGGGATAATAGTAGCCGAACCGGTACCGTGACCTCCCCCACATGGAGTGGAGATTTTCTCAGCTGTTACGGAGAACGGGGAAAAGCCTGGGGTCTCTGCACGGAAATAGCAATATTCGGCGTCTGACCCGGTTTTCCAGGTATTAAGAGACTTCCATTCCCCATTGTGGTACCTGTTCAGCCGGACAGTCCCATCAACAACTGTTTCCAGCCAATCTCTACTGACTTTGAAATCAATAAACTTGGAGTCGGAACCTGTCTCATTCATAACCGTCTGGTTGCTGAAGTGAATATTTATGTGCTGGTAAACATCTCCATCAGGGTCTTTTGAGACCTCGGATGCCTTATCTTTAAGGACTTCAATAAAGACAGAAACATTTCCGGATGAAGAAGCGTTGAAAGAAATTCCGAGAATGATATTGTCGTCAGTATTGTCCGGTTCCTCCGTGAAATTAAATGTTACCGATTCGTTCTTCTCGACTTTCCTGACAGGCAGCACCACCGTGTTGTTGATGTTTGCTTTGCTCTCCGTGGATTTGGTGATAAGGAAATTCCAGGTATGGTTTATGGCAGCACTGCCGTTTGAAACTCTGCTGGTTACGGAATACTTGCCCGCAAAGAGGCTGCTGTTTTCAACGCTTGTGTAGTTGTTCTTGAACTTTTCATTTTCCCAGAGGACTTCGGGAGAAAGGGCTAGAGACGCATACGCACTATTTTCCGCATTCCCTTCCGAAGAATCTTTCCCGTTCACATACCATGTGAAGTTGCAGAGCATATGAGTCGAGATGTTAAACTCCTTGTCAGGGTCTCCCACATGCAGCAGTTTCAGGTCTTTAGGGTTATAGCCAGCAATCGGGGTGACTGTAACCTCGGATTCACCCTCAACAGGTATGGCTGTCACACCTTCCGCCGCAACGTTTCCTTCGATTCCGAAGACCCCAAAGTCCGAGTCAAGAGGAGCTTTCAGAGCGTAAACCAGCTGTCTGGACTCATCCGCCGAACAATTATCCCAGACCCATGTATTAGAAGAAGAGTCGAATTCCGCACCTGCATTGTCTATGGGAATCAGGATCCAGCCCGCAGGGATATCTTCAACTACGGTAAGGTTCCGGAGGTCCCAGGCGCTCTCAACGGAAAGGTTTACAGTAAATTCTTCCCAGGGGTAAACGCTGGCCTTTGACAGTGTCCTCTCCGAAATAACCGGATGTGTCAGGACGTTGATGCAGTCCTCCACAACTTTTGTATCGTTTCCATAAGCATTGGAAATGTATAAGCTCACATTATAGCTGCCCGGAGTTTCATAGATATGGACAGGGTTTTCCTCAGTGTAATCGACTTTCCCGTCCCCATCAATGTCCCATTCCCAAGAAACGGCATTATAAGACGTATCGGTGAAGTTTACAGTCAAAGGTGCAGGCCCTTTCATAAGGCTTGCCAAAAAGTTTGCTGTAGGAGGGAAGGGCTGTATTGTGACATTGATGAAGGCTTCAACGGTCTTATTCACCGTTGTCTCATTTCCGCTTGCGCCCAGAGTGACGGTATAAAGGCCGTGTTCCTCGTAGGTGTGCACAGGATTCCTTTCATTTGAGCCGCTCCCGTCCCCGAAGTCCCATTCAACTGATTCGGCATAGATTGAATTATCCATAAACTGCACAGTCAACGGATAAGGACCAGTGGTCACGTTTGCGCCAAAATCAGGGATTGGAAGAAGGACGACGTTGATGTAATTTTCAACTGTCTTTGTTACTGAAGTCCCGTTGCCGGTTGCAGTCAGGGAAACCGAATACAGACCAGCAGCAGAGTATGTATGGATTGGATTGAGTTCATTTGAGCTGTTTCCATCACCGAAACTCCATTCTAAGGTTTCAGCGTACTGAGATTCATCAGTGAACTGGATTGTCAATGGGAATGTGCCGTCAGTGACATTGGCACTGAAGTCAGGAACAGGAGGAATGGTCACATTGATGTAACTGTCAATGGTTTTAGTCACTGAAGTTCCATTTCCGGTTGCTGTAAGGGAAACACTGTACAGACCAGCTTCGGAATAGGTATGAACGGGATTCAGGCCAGTTGAACTGCTTCCGTCTCCGAAGTTCCATTCAACAGATTCAGCATACTGAGACTCATCAGTGAACTGGACTGTCAGCGGGAATGTGCCGTCAGTGACATTGGCACTGAAGTCAGGAACAGGAGGAATTGTTACATTAGTACAATCTTCAACGGTTTTTGTAACGGATGTTCCATTTCCAGTTGCAATTAACGAAACGCTGTATAATCCGGGTTCGGAATAGGTATGAACAGGATTCGGGTCAGTTGAACTGTTTCCATCTCCGAAATTCCATTCTACGGTTTCAGCGTACTGAGATTCATCAGTGAACTGGACTGTCAGCGGGAATGTGCCGTCAGCGATGTCGGTACTGAAATCGGGAATTGGCAACGCTTGCACGAATATATAATCTTCCCGGACAGATGTATTGGAGCTACCTACCGAATTATTCACTGTTAGTGATACAGTATGATATCCGGGCTCAAAATATGTGTGTGTGGAGTTTTGAAGCTCCGAACTGTTTCCGTCTCCGAAGTCCCAGTGCCAGGATGCTGCATTTTCGGACAGGTCATAGAAACTCACAGTAAGCGGCTGGATCCCCAGGGTCACGTTGGAGTCAAAATTTGCCACAGGAAGAGGGATCAGAGGAGCAGTCCATCCGATACTTGCCTGATTTGACGTGACGATCTCGCCTGCGGTGTTCATAAAGCTTGCTTCTATAAGGTCAGTACCCGTGGAAGTCCCGGAATAGCTGAAATTAGCCCGCCCGGCTGCATCCGTTGTAGCAGAGCCGCTCTGGCCTGCATTCGGGCCTGAAACAACTGAGAAATTGACCTCTTTTCCCTCGAGAGGATTTCCGTCATCGTCCTGCACCACAGAGGCGAGGGTATATTGAGACCCGACAGAAACGTTTCCGGAAGCAGGGAACAGGAGAATCCCTTCGCCTACCATCGCAGTAGTTGATTTCAGGAAAAAGTATGAAAAGAATATGTTGTCATCATTAGAAGGGTTCTGAGTAAAGACCGAGATCTCGGTATCCCCGTTGTTTACGAAAGGCAGAAGGTTGTAGAGTTCGTCATCGGTCCGTTGATTGATCGGGGCTGCTAATGGGTCCGAAGGATTTTCAATGCTGTCGTCCAGTCCTCCTACAGTCAAAAGCGCGCCGTTACCACTGTACCCATCATCTTCCCCTCCGGCCGAACTGGTAACCCTTACCCCATTTACATCAACATTACTGACCTGGCTACCCCCGCTAGCCTGGTAACTGAAAGATATGCCAAGTCCCATATTAACTATTAAATTCGCATTACCTTTATTGATGGGGTCCCCAAGCTTGATGCTGAAGGTATCCCCTGTTGGATCCTGGCAGCCAAACAGCAGTATAACTGTATTATCTTCCACCTGGTTAGGGTCCTTAAATATTACTACTAAGACTTCTCCGTCAGAAGAAGATGCGCTGGTTTCTGTAATGGTGAAGTCAATCCTCCCTGCCGGGGCGACATCAACTACAGGTTTAACAAACGATGTAACATCTGCCCAATAGTTATAGCAGGTCGAACTGGTTGCAGTACTATTCCACACGACTGTATTCCCATTAATCAGAACGCTTCCTTCAGGGATCTGACTACCCCACGATCCAGCAGCGATAAGATAAGCACTTTTTACAGTAGCGCCCGTGGGTTTTTCCACCTGGATAGTGCCACTGCCGGAAGTCCCAAGCCCGTCCACGGAGACACTTATTTTTCCTGTCTCCGTGACCATTGGCTGCAAAGAAGTGCCTGAAGAGCTCCCTCCAACTAGTGTGTAAGGACTGTTTAGAATCTGATCATTTCCCAGGGCAATACCCGGGGTCATTTCATTTTCTGCACAGACCTGCAAAGGGAAGGCAGAAAGTAGAATAAAAACTGCAAAGAAAACAAAGAAGGATTTTAAAAGAGTTCCGGATTCGGGTTTCATTTTTCACACCTAAAGTCTTTTTCAAGACTAATTATCTACCATTAAAGAGGCCTAAATATCCGATAGAGAGTTCAATGGAAACTTCGGAAATATCTGAGACGAATATAATTTTAATTTTTCCAAATTATATAGTAAGTAAGAGTATTAGAAATATAATAAAGTGGCGATTAAAAAGAGGTAATAAGAATAAGGAAAAAGGATATAGGACCCATTATTAAGAAAAAATATTAATAGCCAGAGAAATGAAAATAGAAATCTCCATGTTATAAAAGAGCAGAAGTCTTAATCAAAAATTAAAATAAGTATTAAAAAGAAAAAATGCTGGTTTTCAACAGCTTAAAGTTGCTCTTTTGCTTCATTCATATCTACCGTATTTTTCTGCTGCATCTACCATTGCCATCACCTTTATAGGCGCTGCATTGACCGGAAATTCGCAACCTGGAGAAAGAACAAATCCAGAAGGAGAATTAATGCCTTCTTCGATATTTTGCCTGCAGAGCTCCACAACTTCTTCATAAGAACTTGTCAGGAAAAGCGGAGGATTGATATTACCACAGATAACATCGTGGTCTCCAAACATTTTGATCTGATCCCTGATAGGCGTCTCAGGCCCGAAGAGCCAGAAATATTTTCCAGACCAGTTCAGTTCCTCTCTTAACTTTGCATAGTATGGAAGGTTCAGGTTCTGGTTAGCACAGGGATGCATAAGCACGGCGTGTATGCCCAGTTCCTTTACATGGGAATGAACCTTTTTCATATATGGATACGCAAATTCCTCAAACATTTGCGGAGGAATCATATTATTTGATTCGGATGGTCCTCCGTCAAATGGAAGCAGGCTTTCTGAGCCGTATTTATCTGAAAAATAATCTAAAGCGTTAATAAACAGATCACTTACTTTATCAAGTAAGAGATGGACAGCTTTCGGGTCCATAATAAGCCACGTCAAAAATTCAGATGTATCCGCAACGACCGAAGCCGCAGTAAAATTACTGCCTGTTTGTACAGTAACCGGCATTCCGAGTTCAAAACATCTGGCTGCAACTCTATCTGCAATTTTATATCCGCCAGGTAATTCCCTGTCAAAATCCGGAACTTCAAGCTTCTCAATATCTTCTATGGAATTCACAGGGTGCCTTTTTATATAGGGTGCGCCCTGCCCTTTTCCATAAGGAAAAGCTATCTCCCCTCCAAATTCCCATGCTCCGCACGATGCATATCCATACATTGGAGTTTGCTCATAACCATGAAGCCGCATGGACGCAAACTGCGCCTCAAAGCATTTGTCCCCGTCTGCATAAAAATCTCCAAGAGATATGCCTGTAATTTTTGCAGCATATCCCTCTACAAACGGAATTACCGGTATGCGGTCAGGTTTTTGTCCTGACATAACAGCTGCCATACGTTCTGATGATGTCATTCTGGATACCATTGGAATCATTCCTCCACTAGCTATATTTCTTTGAAATATGCAACTGAAAACATAAACATATACCGAAACTGTAACGACTTAAACAAAAAAATAGGAAAATAACCCATATACTTTCAGTTTATAGATAACACTACAGAATAAAATGGAGAAAAATAACCTTAATCCAGAAAACTGCAGTAAGTACCTAATTTAACAGGTATTAATCAAAAAAACGTCATTAATAAAGTGAATTTACAGGAAATAAACAGAAAAAAGGCAAAGTTTTAAAGAAATCAAAGCTCTAAAAGAAATAAATGAAAATAAATAAAATTTAGGTGCCCGAAGCGAGAATCAAACTTGATGTTCGACGCACCTGCACTCCTTAAAGAAAAAAATAGCAGAGTGTTTAATGGAACGCCCTCACTATTCAGTAAAACAGGGCCAGAAATTCGTAGAACTCCTTTGGATCTGCTCCGGTTATTTTCACATTTCCATCTGAAACAGCTTTCTGGGGATCAAGTTTTCCCAGAACGAGGTTCTTCCAGACCAGTAAGCTGGTAGTAATGGTAAACTCAGCATCCTCTGGGGTCTCAGGCTGAACCTCAACGATACCCTTACGAACATACAGAGCATAGTCGGAAGATTCGTCGTTCTTATCTGCATCTGTCAGGTGAACTCCAACAACCATATCCTCGTCCATGGATTTGGAGGCGTTGAGACTGACAGCCATAATTCTAAAGAGAGTATCCATTGGCATATAGGTGACGACTTTATCCTCCATACTGGCAAAAGCAAGTTTCGGTTTCCCACTTATCGGTATTGTTGCCTGTCCTGTCTCCACGAGATACTCAGATAAGAGATAGTTACGCTCCTGAGCATTCGTAGTATTTTCGGCCAGAGCGATCATTGACGAATTCTTTATCTCGCGTGCCTCAGAATTTTCCGGATCGAGCAGGAGAACATCGTCAGCAAGTAACAGGGCCCACTCTAGATTGCCTTCATCCAGAGCATTTTTAGCTTTATCTGTAAGCTCGTCAACTCCGCCTGCCAGCTAAGCCGCCATTTCAGCTTTTTCTGTGGTAGACTGTGGGTACATGTCTCTGGATTTGCCGGTATAATAACCTCTATACCACCAGAAAATCTCGTATATGTCCCTTTCCACGCTTCCATAATACCCCTGCAAATAGGGATCACTGGCTAGATGAGGTGGTAACTCAACTATTTCTTTGATTTCTCCCGGTGTCAGGCCTTTGTTCATATTTTGTACTGTCTGGTCATGGACAAACTGAATGGCGTCACGATAGTTGGTTAAGGTATGACTGATATTCTCTTCCCCGACAATAACGGGATTGGGACCGTGGAGTGAAACCATGTATTCAGGACTGAAGCTGCGACAAAGGTCTATGCTATCGATATAATCCAGTGGATTTCTCATGACCGCCCCTCTCATGGTGGTAATTGCCGGGAATGACTCGTAACAGTTGGCGATTTGAATCAGGGTTTTCTTCTCTGGCAGCCAGATGACAAGCACGTCACGGGTCTCACCTGGAGCTGAAAAGATGCTGAGATTAACTCCTGCAATATTTGTCTCCAGCATATCATTTACAGTTATGGTAGCTGGCAGATAGCCTGAAGGCCCCCGGATCTGCTTATAAAAAAGTGCACCGCCTGAATACCAGCCAGAATCATTGGCATATAAGCCCCCCATCATCATGGCGCCGCCTTCAAGTTTGACTTGCCTAACTATATAAATATAGAGGGAAGGACCATTCAAGCGCACGAGCTCCTAAGAGAATGAGTCTTTTATCTATCTCGTTTGACCCTATTGAGGTAACCTTCCCTCGTATATGACAGAGTTGACAAAGCTCACCCTAAAACCAATTTATTTCACATCAATAAGAGTTTCAGAGCTATATTCCCAACCAGAATATCGATTTATTATCCAAAATTCAAGACTGAGAACGTAATTATGAGTTTTGGAAATCAATACACGCAGAAAGCAAAAAATCTTGAGAAATCTTTAAAAAGACCTGTAAAAGCGAATGAAAACTTGAGGTTAAGAGGTTGCAGCCTAATACTTGAGCTTTACTTGGTTATCAAATATTTAGGAAAAGAAGAGTAAAAAGTACTTGAAAAAAGATTTAAGTGCCCGGAGCGTGACTCGAACACGCGACCTCCAGATATCTCAGGAGATTAAAGACGCCTCATATAAGGTCCCTATGAGTCTGGCGCCCCAACCGACTAGGCTATCCGGGCTTGCAACACACAAATGTATTAACATATATTAAAGGGTAACGATCGGAAGAGAGTAAAAAGGGCATTTTTGTTATGTTTGATACGGGGAATATGCCTCAATAATGGAAAAGAGAACTCTGTAAGATAGGAAAAATAATCCTTTGGACTTTCAGGACACATGAAGAGCATCAGTGAACACGTTATGTTAGAGGTAACATAATAGGGTAATATATAATAAAAGGAAATTATTGGGATATAGCCTATATAACAAATAAATATATAATTAAGAAGTGATATAAGATAAGCTTTCAGGTCGATTTTTAAAAACAGGGAAAGCAGGAAAGTTAGTCCGGCAGAGACTTAACTGGTTATATCCACATGTGTAGGCTGTCAATAGATGTAAATCTGGATAAATATATATAAACCATATAATTATAATGAATGATCGAAATAGATCCTCAGTCAAAGGAACTGTCCGGAAGGTTACATTTTTCATACCGGCACATATCTTCAAGACTTAAAACGCCAGCATAGGAATTGATTTCGGTTACACCTTCAATAAATTATACTTTAACAGGTTAGCTCTAAAAGTGCAATTTACTAAATCGTTATCACGAGCAATTAATTCCCAAGCTGAAGTATTCAATTCCCCCATTAATCTAAAGACTAAAATATCCCGAGAAAGCCCTGGCCTCAGATTAACCATCAGTTCTTAGAAGACACTGGAATCATCAGGTCAAAAATGCCATTGAAAACAGAGGACTTGGGATTGATACTTAAAAAATTGATTTGTTATTCAGCTTATTGAGATACCTGGATTAAACCCAGATGAGGAATTTCCATGAAAATAAAAGCAAATCTCATATCCGGAAGGACCGCCGACCAGGGCGCACATCTGGAAGCAAAAACACATAAAGGTTATTTTGATGCCTGTACTTACTGCGAACTGAACTCCGCAGACCTTGAGAGGCTGGGCGCCTCCGAGGGAGATAACCTGAAGGTCACCACCGAGTTTGGGGAAGTGGTGGTATTTGCAAAGGCAAATGAAGGAAACCCTGAAGGACTTGCCTTTATCCCTATGGGCCCCTGGGCAAACGCAGTGCTGAGCCCTGACACACACGGCTGCGGAATGCCGGGCTTCAAAGGCGTCCCCGCGGAAATTGAGGTCACGGATGAAAAGCCCCTGGAAATGAAAGCCCTGATGAAGAAGTATATGGAAGACTGACTCCGGGTTCCTCTAACGCGAAAAACTCATATTTTCATTAGGTCCGGAGAAACTTAAAAAATTCGGAGGAAAAAATATGCCAGTAATTAAAGACGCAGTATGTTCCCTATGCGGGTCCCTCTGCGACGATATCACGGTCACTGTTGAAAATAATAAGATTACAAAAATAGAAAATGCCTGCATTCTCGGGCACAGCAAGTTTGTCGGCATGTTCGAGCATGACAGGATAGAAACCCCTATGATCAGAAAAGATGGGGAACTTGTCCCTGTCCCTTACGAGGAGGCAATCGAAGCTGCCGCAAAAATCCTGGTAAATTCTAAGAGGACGCTTTCCTACGGCTGGTGTTCTACTTCCTGTGAAGCAGTCAGTGGAGCAATTCAGCTTGCCGAAGAAACAGGTTCAATTATAGATTCTACGGCAAACGTGTGCCATGGACCGTCAGCCCTTGCTGCCCAGGAGAAAGGATCTCCTTCAGCCACTCTTGGAGAGATAAAGAACAGGGCAGATGTTATCATTTTCTGGGGCTGCAATCCTGTACATGCTCATCCCAGGCATATGGTCCGCTACTCTAGCTTTTCAAAAGGCCTCTTTACAGAGAAGGGACGGAAAGGCAGAACAATGATAGTTGTTGATGTCAGAAAAACCGACACTGCAAAATTGGCTGACAGGTACGTAGAAATCGAACAGGGATCAGATCTGCTCCTCGTTACTGCCCTTCGTTCAATTGTAAACGGACACGAAGACGTTATTCCAAAAACAGTTGCAGGAGTTCCTAAGGCTGAAGTTGTTGAGCTTGCAGAAACCCTGAAGAACGCAAAGTTTGTCTGCATTTTCTTCGGTATGGGAGTAACCCAGTCCCGTTCAAAGTACAAGAACGGAGACGCCATGTCTTCTCTCATTTCAGATCTCAACCAGCACACAAAAGCAGTAATGATCGGAATGCGTGGGCACTATAATGTTACCGGTTTCGGGCAGGTAGCAACCTGGGAGACCGGATTCCCGATGGCTATCGACTTTGCAAGAGGATATCCTTATTACAACCCGGGAGAAACCGGAGCAAACGACCTGCTTGTGCGTGAAGAGCCGGATGCTGCGATTATAGCTGCAGCTGATGCAGGGGCACACTTCCCGCAGAAAGCTGTCAGGCACCTTGCGAGAATCCCCGTAATCCAGATCGACCCGTATGCCAACCCAACAACCGAAATTGCAGATGTGGTAATCCCTGCGGCTGTTGTGGGCATAGAAGCAGAGGGTACGGCTTACCGTATGGATGCAATCTCCCTCCGCATGAAGAAACTGATTGATTCAAAATTCAAGACCGACGAAGAAATCGTAAAAGACCTGACTGAAAAAGTCAGGGAAATGAAGAGAGGTGCATAAGATGTCGGAAATCCTGATTAAAAATGCCAGCGTCTGTGATCCGGCACAGGGAATTAACTGCGAGACTATGGACATCTGCATCAGAGACGGCAAGATAGTAGACAGCGTCTCTGAAAACGCGAAAGTTATCGATGCAGAAGGCAAACTTACCATGGCAGGGGGGTTTGACGGGCATACCCACAGTGCAGGCAAAATTAATGTGGGCCGCTTCATGAACCCCAACGATGCAAAGAAAAACCTTGTACCCGGGCTTTCAGGTCAGGTTGCGCGCACTGAGAAGACGAGAGCACAGGTAGGATACAACACCCCCAACACTTACGCAATCGGGTACAGATACGCAAAACTAGGGTATACAACTATCTGTGAAGCTGCAATCCCCCTTCTTGCTGCAAGGCACACCCATGAGGAATTCAAGGAAATCCCTATCCTCGACAAAATGGGACTTTCTCTCTTCGGAAGCAACTGGCAGGTTATGGAGTATATCCGGGATAAGGAGCCTGAAAAACTTGCAGCTTATATTGCCTGGGGCCTGAAAGCCTCAAGAGGCTACGGAGTAAAGATTGTAAACCCCGGGGGCGGAGAAGCATGGGGCTGGGGAAAGAACGTAAGCGGACTCTACGACCCTGTCCCTAACTTTGACGTAACCCCTGCAGAGATTCTGATGGGGCTTGCAGAAGCTAATGAACGCCTGCAGCTTCCCCACTCCGTGCATGTGCACTGCAATAACCTCGGAAAGCCAGGGAACTATGCAACTACCATAGAGACTATGAAGCTCTTTGAGAAGGTTAAGCCAAGCCGGGACAGGCAGTCTCTCCACGTCACTCACGTACAGTTTAATGCCTATGCGGGAACTTCGTGGAGGGACTTTGAGACAGGAGCCCCAATGGTCGCAGACTACGTGAACGGTGCGGACCATATGACTTTCGACCTTGGTCAGGTTATCTTTGGACCTGCTATGACCATGACCGCAGACGGACCTGTTGAGTACGCAAACGCAAGAATGCTGCATGAAAAATGGAGCAATCAGGATATCGAACTGGAAGATGCTTCCGGAGTCGTGCCCCTGTTTTATTCACCAAAAAGTTTCGTAAACGCAGTCCAGTGGGCAATCGGGCTTGAGCTCGCCCTGCTTGTAAAGGACCCCTGGAAAGTCATGTTCACAACAGACAGCCCTAATGGCGGTTCTTTCGTGAACTATCCTGAAGCCTTTACCTATCTTATGAGTGAAAAAAGGAGAGCAGAGGTAATCTCAGGCTTTTCCAAGATGGCTCTTGACAGGATGGTATTGCCTGGAATCGACAGGGAACTGGACTTTTACGAGCTCGCTGTCATGACAAGGAGCACCCAGTCAAAGATGTACAGCATGCCAGAGAAAGGAAACCTTAAGGTGGGCTCTGATGCTGACATTGCAATCTACGACATTCTCCCGGGTCATGTTGACCCCTCGACAGAGTATGCGAAGGTCAAGAAAGCTTTCTCAGGTGCGGCATATACTTTCAAGAACGGAGAAATCGTTGTAAAGGATGGAGAAATCGAAGAAACCCCGAAAGGAAAAACTTACTGGGTAAACGCGAAAGTTCCGGAAAACATCGATACTGCGATGCAGAAAGATATAGACCGCAAATTCAGGAAGTACTACACTGTGAGCAAAGCCAATTACATGGTTGAGGATATGTACCTCCAGAAGCCTGTTGAAATCGGTACTGAAGGGGTGTTCTAAATGCAGGTTGTAAAACTTTCCCTCAAAAAAGCAAATAAAATCCCCATCGAAGCCGATAATGCAAACCCTGACAATTTTGCAGGCAAGACCGCAGAAGAGATAGGGGCGATTCCTGTCTGGTACGGAAACGGGCAGTGTCCCCTTGGGGACCTCTTCAATGTAGAAGTTGAAGGCAGCGGCTCCGTAGAAAACACAAAAATCGTTTTCGAAGGAGACGTCTCCAGAGTGAAGCGCATAGGGCAGAACATGAGTGCAGGAGAAATCGAAATCAACGGCAACGTGGACATGCACTGCGGCTTTGGTATGAAGGGCGGAAAGGTTGTAATCAATGGAGATGCTGACAGCTGGCTCGGCTGTGAGATGGCAGGCGGGGAAATTATTCTCAACGGAAATGCTTCCTATTACGTGGGTTCAGGTTACCGTGGAGAGTCCTGCGGCATGCGTGGAGGAAAGATTACTGTCAACGGCAATACTAAGGACTACCTCGGAGAGCACATGTGCGGAGGGGAGATCCTCGTGAAAGGCGATGCAGGGCTCCTTCCTGCGATCTCAAACAATGGCGGAAAGATAGTCATCGAAGGCAGCGCAACCATGCCTGCAAGTGAGATGAAGAACGGCACAGTCATCATCAAAGGTGAGGTATTCGACCTGCTCCCCTCATACAAAGAAGAAGAAGGGACAGAAGAAGTCGAAGGCGTTACATACCGCAAGTTCACAGGTGACGTTAATGTCGGCGGAAAAGGCGTTTTGCTGATAAAGTAAACGACTTAAAGTGAACGAAAATTAACGAAACGAAAATTAAAGTAAACGAAAACTGATGTAAACAGATCTTTCGGATAGCACTCAGAAAGGTCCGGATAAAATAAACAAAAGTCTGGCGGATAAGAAGATCTAAGTAAACAGATACAGAGTTTTTTCTTACCCGCTTTACTATTCTTTTTGATTATTTTTGATTATTTTTGATTATTTTTGATTATTTTTGATTATTTTTGATTTTTAATTTTCTATTCCTGCCTTTTTGCTCCCCGAATTGCGCCTCGCCCGAGTTTCGCGTCGGGATCACAGGAAATCAGAGATTTCCTGGAAGTTGAACTGCAAGTGCAACAGCACGAGATCCTTTTCGCTCCGCTCCGCTTCGCTCAAGAGGACTAATTAGGACTAATTTATAGATATAGCAGTGAACTTCGCTTATGAGGACTAATTTATAGATATAGCAGGGAGCTGCGTTCAGGAGGACTAATTCAGAGATTCTGATACAATTCCGCTCAGGAAGGGCTAATTACAGGATTGGGTAAGGAAAAAGGAATAAAAAAAGAAAGAAAGGAAAAAAGTTGAAGACTGTTAGCTTTTGAAAGCAGATCAGTATCTTGTTGCTTCTGCTAGCTGTCTGATGGGAGCTTCTTCAGCAGTGTTTCCGAAGACCACTATCACATAGTTTTCATTGTTCCAGATGTAGGTGTATCTGGAAACAGATTTTCCTCCGACCGTTATGTAGTTAAGAATTTTCACAGCGGAGTGCCCGTTAAAGGACTCATCGGTAAAACGGGAGCCACTGCTTAAAGGCTTGAAGGAAGCCTTGTATGCACTGATGAAATTATTCGCAGCTTCCTCGTCTTCAAGTTCGATCACGTCTATGTAGTAGTTAGTTTCGTTAGAGTCTTTGTAGATCCCTTCGGAGACATTAAGAACTCCTGAAACATTTTCAGCTTTGTAAGTACTTTTAACCTCATCTGGGGAGAGCTGAATGGTGTCAATATATTCAAAGCCTGCAGGAAGGATTTCAACTGTGCTTATTCCAGCCGTATCTTCATCAGAAATTGCGTTTGGTTCCGGATTGTCCGAATCTGTCCCGTTAACTGCAGGGGGGTTGTTATCCACACAGCCTGAAAACGCGATCATCAAAACCGCAAACACAGATATTAGTGCTATACTTTTTTTCATAAAACTTCACCTTGATCTGTAATACCCTGAAAAACCAGGTGGTTTATAGAATCAGGATTTCAGAATTAAAAGAATCGTCAGAACTAAGAAATCTGCAAATAAAAAGTTATCTGCAAAAAGAAACCAAAAAAGAATTTAAAAGAGAGAAGGGTAAGGAAAACCCTTCACTCAGAAAATTTAGTTGTTCCTCCTGACGAGGTAGACAACTGCAAGAAGTCCGACAAGGCCAAAGACGAATCCAAAGCCAGGAGCGCCGGGTTCTTCTTCAGGCTCGGTCTCTTCAGGTTCAGTTTCGCCTTCCTCGGTTGGGGTTACTCCTTCCTCGGTTGGTTCCTCGGTTGGGGTTACTCCTTCTTCGGTTTCATTGCCTGTAACCGTTTCGGTTTCAGTTTCTTCTTCATCTACGTCGCCTTCGTCTCCGATGGTCTTCTCAACGTATGGGTAGTACCTGAGAGCGCTGGAGTCAGCAATCTTGAAGTACATGCCCTCGCCGATTTCCTCTTCGGAGTCCCTGGTCAGAGTGAAGGTGTCTTCATTGGTAATCCTGAGGGTGTTACCGCTGATCCTCACGTTGTCGAGATCGCCGAATTCATCGTCAGACTCGATGGTCATTGCGTTTGCGTAGTCAATGAGCCAGAGACCTTCGATCTGGGCAATGCTGTCGACTGCGCCCTGGAAGACCTGGTTGACGTGTACTCTGAGGACAACGACATCGTCTTCGTCCTGGACATCATCAAGTTCGACTTCCCAGGTGTTGTT
>NZ_WJBI01000003.1:0-21464 GCF_020804225.1 Methanosarcina sp. DH2 | reverse complement strand
CTTCCCAGGTGTTGTTTGAGTTGCTAACGACTGAGATGATTTCATCGTCTACGAATTCTCCGTCCTTGGTGAATTCGAGCCAGACTTTCTCACCGTCAACATCGACCTGCTTGGCTTCGATAGCATAACCTTCGCCGAGATCGAGCTGTTCGCCGGTTCTGATGGTGTACTTGTCATCGCTGTCAAGAACGAGCTTTGCGAGCTTGTCAGCTTTGTCAGGGTTGATTGGAGTGAATTCTTCTGCAAAGAAGCCCATAACAGCGTACTGGTCCCAGCCAACGGAAGGCCTGGAGTACTCGTAATCAACCATTTCGATGGTTGTTTCGTAAGCAAGTCCGCCTTCAGGAATCACGTTTCCGTTAAGATTGGAGACAGTCAGGCTTTCTGTAGCGACATCGTCGTTGACGTCATAGAAGAAGCCTGCGAAGTTGGTTGCATTCCATTCGAAGTTACCTGTTGCAACTTCACCTCTGATTTCATAGGTGCCGGGCTCTGTGATCTGCTTCATTGCGTAGAACCTGAGCGCTCTGGTATCATCAGCGGTCTTGAAGAAAATGCCCTCAGCGACTTCTTCTTCGTCATCTCTGGTCAGAGTGAAGGTGTCTTCGTTGGTGATGTTAAGGGTAGCACCCTGTATTCTAACGTTGTCGAGTTCACCGAATTCATCGTCAGACTCGATGGTCATTGCGTTTGCGTAGTCAATGAGCCAGAGACCTTCGATCTGGGCAATGCTGTCGACTGCGCCCTGGAAGACCTGGTTGACGTGTACTCTGAGGACAACGACATCGTCTTCGTCCTGGACATCATCAAGTTCGACTTCCCAGGTGTTGTTTGAGTTGCTAACGACTGAGATGATTTCATCGTCTACGAATTCTCCGTCCTTGGTGAATTCGAGCCAGACTTTCTCACCGTCAACATCGACCTGCTTGGCTTCGATAGCATAACCTTCGCCAAGGTCGAGGATTTCGCCGGTTCTGATGGTGTACTTGTCATCGCTGTCAAGGACGAGCTTTGCAAGCTTGTCAGCTTTGTCAGGGTTGATCGGGATGTACTTCTCTGCGAAGAAACCGATCAGGCTGTAGTTGCTCCAGCCGATAGATGGCTTTTCATATTCATAAGCAACCTGCTGGATAGTTGTTGTATAAACGAGACCGTTTTCTCCAATGACGTTGCCGCTAGTGCCTGGAACGTCTTTAATGGAAAGTGTTTCGGTTGTCACGTCATCGTCAATGTCATAGTAGAATGCTGCAAATTTAGTAGCATCAATTGTAATGGTGCCATCGACGCCATATGTTGTGATAATGTCGTCGATGTCAGAGCCGTTGTATACTGGACCGCGGATCTCAATTACATCTTGTGCACTTGCGGCGGATGCAAATACAGTAAGAAGCATGAGAGCAGCCAGTGATACTGCTGCAAATCTCTTCATTTTATTGTTTCCTCCATGTTTGTTAAGATATATCGTATGTAAGAAGAAGTGTCGGGATCAAACACTTAAAGGGTTTCACCATTCTTCACCAAATCAGACTTGTCCATTTCGTCGATTGCCGAAGAGGATTTCATTCCCTCCTTATCCCTCTAAATTGGATTACAAGTGTTCTATAAAATAATTGCATTATTAAATCTTTTGTGGTCTATTTCAGCAGAATTAGAAAGGAAAAGCGCAAAACAACGATACAAATGACGGTAAATGTCGAAAGAACCAGGGCAGAATATTCGTCAGAGGTTAACATAGAAGATAAAGTCGAAATACTTATAAAACACTATGGAAAAAAGGTAATGTGTTTAGAGACATGTAGCTAAATAATTTGAAACAATACTAATTTTAAAAAGCCATTATGTAAAAAAGATCGATTATTCAATACTTACCAGTTTCCGAAAGTTTCATTTAATCAGAAAAATACTCAGCGCTTTGCACATTTCAGCCTTTTTTTAACCTCATAGCCATGTAGAGTTTGATTATTCTGACAACCTGCATACAGGTTTATCATACGCTTACAGGCTTATCATACGCTTACAGGCTTATCATACGCTTACAGGCGTATTCAAAAAAGAAACCGTGATTGAATACTTTATAATGGCTTTCTTTTACATGTATTCTATTACCGAGAGTACCAGACCGCAGTAAAAGTATCAACTAAGAAGTTGGTCTAGTAAAGGCTGGCAAATATAATAATTGTGAGTAAAATTAGAGATAAACTTTTGGAATAATTCAAGTATTTTTTGCACGGACTTTCATTAATTTTATAATAATGAAAGTCTAAGATTGTCTATTTCGTAAGGATTACAGTATAATTATATAGGATATTAGAAATTGACGATATAATAAGAGAAATATAAAATAAGAAAAATATATAAGAGAAAAGAGTAGAAAGTATCCTGAGGAAAGGATGCACCGAAAATAAGGCGCCTGATATTCATATAGATAAACGAATAAGATCATATATTATATCTGAACAATGCAACATAGAACTAAAAACAACACGGGGTATCAGTTTTGGAATGTCAAGATATTATCCAGGACGTCATCTGCAGGATAAAAGCCACCAAAGGCGTGGAAGACACGTACGTTTTGAATGAAGGAGATAAGGAGAAAATATTTGAGCTCGAGAAAAAAGCCGAAGGCGCAGTTTTGATGGGCATGGGAGTAGGAGATAACCGGGGAATCAAAGAAGTTCTCAAACGCCAGGTAATCATAGCCTTTACAACCAACATGGACTACGTCTGGCCTGAAGGACCCAATGTAATTCTCATGCAGTTTGGGGAAAAAGTAGGCGAGGATGTTTATGACCCCGAAAAACTCGAAGAGTGTAAAAAGTGCAAAGATATGATGGTAATGGGAAATTTCGTGATTTACAGAAGTTCAGTACCAAAGCCAAAGGATGCAAAAAAAGAGCCGATTACTGTTGTTCTCCCTCCCCAGAGTTGTAAGGAAGTCGAATGTGCAAGTAATGTGGCTGATACCGTGCTTGCATCACCTTCCACTCCTTCAGACGAGTATCTCAGGTCTGTAATGGGCCTCAAACCGTCGATAGGCCAAGGAACTTTTATTGTCGGATTCAACATCTGCTGATCAAAATAGGAAAAGAAAGTTACATAAACTCACCGGATAACGGAAAAACCTGTATCGTATAGCGCATTTGCGGTACAGGTTAATTTGACTATAGTTTAGTCTATACTTTTTATACTTTTGATACAGCAACCTGATAGAACACACAGACAAAACAAACGGTCTTCAATACAAAAGACCGGGATTATCTTTTTTAGTTAGCAGGTTTATGAAACAAAGCTAGCTTATTGAAGGCATCAAAAAAAGAACTTAAAGTGTATGAATTAAAAGTTCTGTGGCTTAATAATTAGTCTCAAAGACAACTTTTCAACTAAACCTGATACCGAAAAAAAAATAGCCGGGAATAAATTACCCGGAAAGACGGAATTTGAAATGAAAGAAGATGAATATAAAAAAGCCTGCAGGATAATCCTTGACAGGGTACTTGCCGGTGAAATAAAAGATGAAGGTCAGCTGAACAAAGCAAAAAAAGATGTAAGTAAACTGTACCATCTTTCCAGCCTGCCCAGGAATGGAGATATTATTATGCAGGGTACGCCTGAAGAACAAACAATAATAAAAGAATTCCTCAGGCGAAAACCCGTAAGAACAATTTCCGGAGTTGCAGTAATTGCTGTGATGACTTCCCCTGCCCCATGCCCCCATGGAGTTTGCCTGCCCTGCCCGGGAGGTCCTAACTCATCTTTTAAGTCCCCTCAGAGCTACATGGGAAGAGAACCTGCAGCAATGAGAGCCATTCAACACGAGTTCGATCCTTACAAACAGGTTCAGTCCAGACTATCTCAACTAAAGGAGATCGGCCATGATGTGGAGAAGGTAGAACTGATAGTTATGGGAGGTACATTTTCAGCACGCAGCCTCGACTATCAGGAATGGTTTAGCAAACGCTGCCTTGAGGCAATGAACGATTTTACAGGTACCGAATGGAGAGAAAATGCCTGGAGGATCGGAAAATACCCACCTTACATCCCGCTTGAAGAAGTTCAGAAAGCTAACGAAACAGCCGATATCCGTAATGTGGGAATAACGTTTGAGACACGTCCTGACTGGACAAGAGAAGAACATGTGGACGAATTCCTCAGGCTTGGAGGGACAAAGGTTGAGCTTGGAGTCCAGAGTGTTTATGACTTTGTCTTGACCAGAATGCAGAGGGGACATGGAGTTGCAGAGATTGTAAGAGCTAACCGGGTATTAAGAGATAGCGCATTTAAGGTAGGTTTTCACATGATGCCCCATCTCCCCGGAGCAGATTCAGAGCTAGATCTGAAAGGGTTTAAAAAACTCTTTGAAGATCCGCGTTTCATGCCGGATTATCTCAAAATTTATCCAACCCTCGTGACTGAAGGCACGGCTCTGCACAGGATGTGGGAAGCTGGAGAATATCAGGCACTTTCAGACGAAGAGGCTGCAGAGCTTGTTGCAGACATAAAAGCTGCCCTACCTAAATGGGTAAGGCTCCAGCGCATCCAGCGTGACATCCCCGCAAACCAGATCTTTGCGGGTGTCAGAAAGAGTAATCTCAGGCAACTTGCAGAGGAAAAGCTACGGGAGAAAGGAGGCAAGTGTCGCTGTATACGCTGCAGGGAAGTTGGGCACAACAGCCTGAAAGGGAGAAAAATAAACGAGGAAGACATCGAGCTTACTATGGAAACTTACGAAGCTTGTAACGGAACTGAACATTTCATTGCTTTTGAGGACCTTTCGGCAGATGTCCTTATTGGTTTTACGCGTTTACGCTTCCCGGCTGCTCCTCACCGCCAGGAACTGCAGGACTCTGCCCTTATAAGAGAACTGCACGTTTACGGTTCCATGGTACCTGTAGGAAAGGGGGCAAAACAAAAGGAATGGCAACACCGGGGATATGGAAAAGAACTTATTGAATACGCCGAAAAAACTGCATTTGAATCCGGCTATGAAAAACTTGCGATAATCAGCGGAATAGGTGCCAGGGAATACTACCGAAAACTCGGGTACACTCTTGAAGGAGTTTATATGTCAAAAACTTTGAAGGGCTAAGAATAGCCCTCTTTCACGTGACACTTTAAACTGATTTTTCAGCCGACTTAACACAACTTTTTGGGCTCCGGAACCTACCCCGGATTGATATAACTCACCCCGGGTTGATATGACCCCTATGGAAAAGCAAACTGAATCCTTTGTAAAGTACATCTAAGAGGTACTTTCTGGCATTATATTTGCTTTTCCAGTATCATTATACTTCCAGAAACACACAATTTCAAGCACCTGCAATATCCTCAACAGCATATATTTAAGAATCTGCTTCTCACAAACTATTTTTCAGCTCTCTTTGCGTTCTAGCTTATCTTAAAAACCAGCTTCCTGAAAAAATTATAATTGCCTGAAAACTTACTGACAATTTGTTTCAGATTTAGGGTCCAGGACAGAGGAAGATGACCCAAAAATATATAAAATATAATTGTTAAAAACAGATTAATAAATTTTATTAATATAAAAATATTACTTAGTAATTTTAGCAGAATAGTTTAAAGGATTTGATATGGATCTAAAAAATGTAGAGGAAAAGATGGCTAAAGCCTCAAAAAGTAGGGCAATAAAGAGAAAATTCAAAATTAGTTATTATAACTTTCCCTTTAACTAATCACTTATATTTTAAAGGTATAAGATCTATCAAATATAATTAATGTAAAAATATAAATAGTACTGTGTAAATAAAGTGAGTAAACTGAATAACAATATTAAAGCGTAAGTCAAAATTTCTGTGTTAGTCCAGTAAAAAATATCAGAGACGTGAGAACTGTTAATGAAAAAAATTCAGTTTAGGAATTAATTTGAAAAAATTATTTTGGACACATAACAAATAAAAAATTTAATAGAGAAGAAGGATAGTCTGTCCATTGGATCTAAAAATGGGGGGAGATAGACTATAACAAATACCTATTTAGCTGAAATCCCTGTCAAGCGAATTTAAATTTGTATATTAGCAGGGATATTTGCAGAAAAATGTTAAATAGTATGGTATGATATCGTATACCCGCCTTCACTAATTGTAAAAAACATTTACACCCTATATGAAAAGACAAAAATACTAAATTTTAGTTTAGGAAAAGATACTCTTTAAGATCCGGAAAAAAAGGCTCTTGTGACCTTAGAGATAAAGCTGTAAGATGTTACTTTTGAAACCTGATAGAGGAAAAAAATACAAAATACAGCTATTAAGAAATTTAGTTCCCAACAAATTTTTGTTTAAAATAAAAATTAAAAAACATTCATAAAAAAATAAATATTATGAGACCTTAACATAATAAAAAACATAATACGTCAGATCAGAGAAGCTTATTCAGGCTCTGAATTCCAAAAATAAAAACAGATTCTTGATTAAACCCGGAATAAGTCTCTAAATTAAACCTGAGTAAATTAAAAAATATTAAGCAAACATTAAATCCCTAATTAAACCTGAATTAACCTGATAAACTCCAAAAAACCCAAAATGAACCTTGAATTATACCCTAAAATAAACTCAAAGAAACCCAAAATAAACCTTGAATTAAACCCTAAAATAAACTCTAAGAAACCCTGGAAAGAACGGTGATAAAAATGAAAATTAGAGTTGTAAGCTCAAAAGAAGAAATTGACACTTTAAAACTCAATGAGGAAATTGTCCATCTTGCATTCAGACCATCCAATAAGGACATTTTCAAGCTTATTCTAAAGTGTCCAGAGGTGAAAGCGATCCACATCCCGAGCTCGTACAAGAGAACAATTTCCAGTTCGGCACAAATGTATCTTTCTATGCAAAATATTGCTTTGCTTGAGGGCGATGTATGGGGTCATAGAAAAGATATCAATGAATATTCAGAAGTTTCCGAGCATGTATTTGACCGTATAAAAGAACTGAAAGAAGAAGGCCTTTCTGATGAAGATACTATAGAAAGGCTTGTAAGGGAAACAAGGCTTAGTCCGGACTTTGTAACCTTTATCATATCAAATTGAATGAAGTTCTAAATAAGCCGATCAGGATTCTGATCGGCATTTGTTTTTCTGTAGAATTCTGATTGAACTTCTTTTAAATTATAGAGACACATTCTGAAATAAACCTCATAGCATTATATTTGATTTAGAAATATTTATTAGGAAAGATATCTCTAGAAACGGGGGAATTCAAGAGTCCCAGTTCCCAACAGGATTAAAAAGAAACTAACTTGCTGGATAAAGGTTTCTTTTAAAAGTAACAATTAGGTATTGTGTTTGCCAAATAACATAAGTGCTGTTTTTGTCAAATAACATAAGTGCTGTATTTGTCAAATAACAGTCAGATGTTGCTTTTGTCAAACCTTCTGCAGGAGCCTTATTTACCTGTACACCAGTTAGATGTTATCAAAATATTGCTGGGGTTTACTTACCTTGCTCTTATCAGGTAGTATAATCCATCAGACCTTACTCTTACCAGCGCTGACGCTTGCATCACTCTTATCACCTGATACATAAATCTTTGTAACCTGAAAGTAAATATGACATAAATACCCGGCTACGGCCCCTATATTTTAATTAAGAAACTTGAATAAAATAGAGAAAAGCAGGAGAGCGGATTTTATGACCGAATTCGAACATGTGCTTGTGAACTCATTTAACGCATACATTGAAGAAAAAGGCATAAGAGCCATCTCCTACCGGCTTAAACAGCACAGGTTTACCTCTCAGTTCCTTGACGTGCTTGTAGACTCCCTGGACCCGGATCTGTACCTGGGAATAGAATGTAAAAGTATCTCCGTGGATAAAGGGGCAAGCGCACTTTACTTCTCCCAGCATTTTACTGTGGATAAAAGAGGTGTCCACCAGATAGACAGAATTTCAGACTATCTGAACAGATCTGGAAGAAGGGGATTCCTTGCAGTGGAACTTCGCCTCGGGACAGGCCACGGCAGGGAAGCATATATGGTACCCTGGGGAGAGCTGGAGAAGAGCTATCATACAGAAAAGCTCAAACTCACAGTACAGGAAATCCGAAATTTTCCGGAAATAAGAAGGGATGGAAAAGATTATACGATAAACCCTCAAGAATGGGTAAGAAAAAATCGCTGGGAAAAAGACAGTTAAACTGAGGCTAGCAGAGAATCTCGGAGAAAGTAATGACTGAAATTAAGGAAGCATTTAGAAAAGAAGCAGGCAGATGTGCCGAAGAAATTAAAAAACACAGGTCAGTACACGTTGTATCTCATATTGATGCAGACGGATTGACTTCTGCAGGGATAATCTGCACAGCTCTTGAACGGGGAAATTTCGAATATACTGCGCGTTTTGTAAAGCAGCTCGATGAAAAAGCCCTTAACATTATCGCAGACGAGAACCACGAAATTGTGATTTTTACGGATCTCGGAAGCGGGATGTGCGAACATATAAAGTCCCGCGGGATCAATGCTGTCGTCTCAGACCACCACCAGCCTCAGGGTACTCTGGAACTTCATCTCAACCCCCATCTTTTTGGGGCAAACGGTTCTTACGAACTGAGCGGCTCGGGAACCACTTACCTTCTGGCTTCAGCCCTTGGAAAGAACAGAGACCTTTCCTCGCTTGCCATAGTGGGGGCCGTAGGGGACATGCAGCATCTGAAAATGGGGCAGCTTGTAGGGATTAACAGGGAAATTCTGGAGGAAGGAGTAAAAGGAGGAAATCTAGAGTTTAAGAAAGACCTGACCCTATTCGGAAAGCAGACCCGCCCGATTTACAAACTTCTGCAATACTCTTCTGATCCTTACCTCCCAGGACTTACAGGAAATGAAGAAGCCTGTATAGAATTTCTTCACTCTCTGAATATTCGCTACAGCCAGGACGAGCGCTGGAGGCGCTGGATAGACCTTGAGGTTTTGGAAAAACAAAAAATAGTCTCAGGGCTGTTCCAGTACTGCCTTAAATCAGGGATACCGTCCTACAGGATCGAGCGCCTGATAGGTGAGGTGTATGTCCTCCTGAATGAAAGAGAAGGTACGGAAATGAGAGATGCCTCAGAGTTTTCCACTCTTCTTAATGCTACTGCCAGGTACGACCATGCTGATATAGGGCTTGCAGTCTGCATGGGAGACAGGGAAAACGCCTACGAAGACGCCAGAAAATTGCTTGCTGAACACAGGCAAAACCTTGTTAACGGGCTTATATACGTAAAAGAGAATGGGGTTACCCAGCTCGAAAATATCCAGTACTTTGATGCGGGTTCACAAATAAAGGAAACCATTGTAGGAATAATTGCAGGCATGAGTTCCACAATAGTTGAAAACAGGAATCTCCCGATTATTGCCTTTGCAAAAACAGAGGGTGGAATTAAGGTTTCAGCAAGAGGGACACAGGACCTGATCCGCAGAGGGGTAAACCTATCTGAAGCAATGTCAACTGTTTCGGCAGAAGTAGGAGGTGCAGGCGGTGGGCATGATATTGCTGCAGGGGCAACTATTCCTGAAAATGTAAAAGAAGAGTTTGCCCGAAAACTTGACCTTTTCATAGGAGAACAGCTTCGACGAAAAGCAAATTCAAGGTAATGGGGAGCCTTCAGGAAACTATTCCGGAAAGCCAGGTTCCGCAAAAAACATATTCAAGGTTCGGTGAATGAAGGAAAAAAGTTTCTGGAACAGGGCTATACCGAAAAAGGAATTATAAGCCGATTTCAGACCAGATCCTCAATCCGGCTCATTTCCTTAAAAGAAATTAACCTTGACATTGCACTTGTATCTATGGGAATTCCATACTCCTGCACAACAGCCATCGGGTTTGTTCCCCCAATGACAACTATTCCGAGATGGTCTCTCTCAATAGGGACATCCAGAACTCTTGTATTTGGCTCTCCTACCTCCAGAATTCCACTGAAGCCTGCATCCAGAAGATCGGAAAGGCTGCTTTCAATCGCATCTCTTGCAACCATGGGAGCTTCCCTCAGATTTGCGAGAACCTTGCCTGAACCTGTCCTGAGCATTTCAGATACGGAAGTGATTCCCTGAGACATCAGGACTTCCAGGGGATCTACAGTTGTGCTTACATATGTAAGCACATCCGTGAAGCGTACAGGAATTCCGTTTCGAATCTGGACAACGCCTCCAAGCTTCGGGTTTACAGGAATTCCTGCTTTTAACAGTACACCATCAATGGTTATACTGCAGACAGTCCCGATTCCTACCTTTCCTTTTTCAATGGTCAGGTTTCCCAGTGATTCCCCTTCGGAAATAACTTTTACATATGGGGTTACGGAAAGCCCGCTTGAGATAACCATTTTGAAGATCCCGAGCACATCGTCCAGGTCTTTTTTATCGATAAGCGAGAGATTAAGTATAACGTCTCCATCCATTTTCTTCGGATCAAATGTAGTCCTGTACATTAAATCTCTAATTCTGGATGATGTAAACTGAATACGGTATCCATTTTTTTGCATTTCAACCCTCCAGTAATTGAAAGTATTTATACCTATTATAAGTTGTGTATCAGTATGGAGAAAAAAATCCTCCTGATTAGCATCAATTCTCTGCCTGTAAGCCCCTGTCTTCAAAGGCTACAAAAGGAAAGGTAAAGATGCGGCTTCTCAGGGGAGTCTTCAGGAAGAGAGTTACTAGAGTAAGAGATCCTGTAGATCATAAAAGATAGGAATGCTTTTTCAGAGCACTCCCGCCAAGAAGCCCATAAAGTCCTGCGGGGCCGTTAAGAATCTTAACCTACCCGCATTAGATATGAGATCGTACATGTTTTCTCCGGAGTCAAGCCCGAATTCATCAAAGCTAAGAGGTGCAGTATAACGGATTGACGGGATATCCTTGTAAAGGGGGTTTTTGGCAAAGCCATCTTTAAGAAGGAAATAGGCAGCTCCAGAAAGCCTTTTTATAGGCTCATAGACAGAAGAGAAGTCCCGACAAACCCAGTTTGCCATCTCAAGAGTCTCTTCCGAGGCATTTATAGTTACATGTCCGTACCCGGGAGGGACAAGCACCAGATCTCCTTTTTCTGCTTTGATGACTGCCGCATCCAGAACGATATCCTCCTCTCCAGGCTCTACCTTTTGAAGCAGATAGGTAGCAGAACCTTCAAGCACCTGGTAAATTTCAGGATATGATACATCTGTTCCTGGAACCTGCGGGTGGTAATGACCTACGGTTTTAATGTATTCCGACCCAAGCATTCCGGGAGGGATCCTTGTAATGTCATACCTGAGGTGGTGGGATTTAATAGTCTCAAGTTCAGCGTCACTTTTGGCAAGATCCCTGAACATATAATACATATCCGCATTTCTTTCATCTATCCTTTCAAACCATTCTCTGTCAAACACCACATCTTCCATATCATGGAGTTTTCTTACATCCGCCACAGTGACTTTATCCCCGAACTTCAGTGTTACTGCCATTGAATTCCCCTTTATTTCAGAGCATATAGATAACGTTCAATACCACAGTGAACCTGTCCAATCACATACAAGATTTTGCCGTAAAAGCTAGCAGTGGATCAGTAAGGCCAAAATCCAGAACAGTAATATGAGTATATAAGTTATTAGCTGACAATATATACCTGTTTCTGACATTTCTACTTTTTGGCGACGCCCTGATAAGAAAACTGCATTGTTTCATGCTTTTAGAGCCTTTTCAACCATTTTAGGGTAAGTAAGTTCAATAATAGTTTTCAGATTAACTATATCTTCCCTGTTATATTTAACAAGCAGGTTCAGAGCTTCCTTATCGCCCTTCTCATACTGCCTCCAGAGCCGGACTGCATCAAATCCATCCATACCATCGGTCTCCTCACTTCTACAGATCCCGAGCAGCTTCTCAATTTTTTTGAGGCCTCCTCCGTACCCTATACGCCTGAGCGGATACATCAGGTCTATATGGAGCTGCTTGAATTCTATTTCGGGAAATTCGGATTTTATGAAAGGGATATCAAAGCGGGCTCCGTTAAAGGATACAAGGAGCCTGTATTTTGAAAATTCCTCCACCATGTCATCAAGGTTGATTCCCCTTACATACGTTTTAGACTCACTCCCATTGTAGATTCCAACAATAGTTATCCTGTCCCTGGCGGGGGAAAGTCCTGTGGTTTCGATGTCAAAGAAAGCGGCAGAGTCAGAAAACAGAGAATATGCTCTCCAGTGTTCTGCAGAAGGTAGACGCTGCGAAAAAAAGGAGCAATCTCTTGCAGCCAGATGCCTGGAAGATAACTTTATTTCGTCACATATTCTGGTTTTCCTGGATGAAGGAATTGAGATATTGTCTGTCATTTCGAGAAACTCGTCCCAGGTATGTATACCTGAAGCCCAGATTTTCTGCTCAAGCGCTTTTCCTACGCCCGGAATATGAATATATGTGTTCTTCAGCATTGTTCCCCTGGACCATAGGAAGCGATCTTTAATAAAAATACTGCATGAAGGCTGAAAGTGATACAAAATACAAAATTAGAATTTTAATAGCTATAAATCCTATATTAGGGCTCAGAACAGAGAAATTGGTCACTAAACAGCAGTTTCTAAGCTAATTATATAGGCCAATCTTTTGAGTTAATTTTGGAACCAATTGTATGAGCTAATTATCCGAGCTAATCAATTAGGACATGTTTTTAATGATCAACCTTGACGTAATAACTATCAAAGATTCACGCCAACAAAGTTAATATACTTACTCAGTAATAATATGAAGTACTCTTTATTTCTTGTGGGGGCGAAATATAAAGAGGGTTTATAGAGTCCTACTTAATAAAGTTGGGGTAAAAAGCGAGTTTCGGACTTCTAGAAAGCCAAAAAAATAAATACCAAGATATAGTTACCATCAGAACAATAAGAAATTCATGATCGGTTTTTAAAGGCAGGGGTTAAGAAGCCTTCTGCAAATAAATCTTTGATACAGGTGTGCAAGTAATGGCTAAAATTTCCGTAATTGGTGCAGGAAATGTAGGTGCGACCACAGTCCAGCGGCTAGCCGAACTGGAACCTGACGAAATTGTCATGACAGATATTGTAGAAGGACTACCACAGGGAAAAGCCCTTGACCTCATGCAGGCAGGGGCAATTAATGGCTATGATACTCAGGTAACAGGTACTAACGATTATGCAGATATTGCAGGCTCTAACCTTGTGATCATTACAGCAGGCATTGCCAGAAAACCCGGAATGAGTAGGGAAGACCTCATTAAAACAAATTCGAAAATAATAGGAGACGTTGCAAGTAATATCGCAAAGTATGCTCCTGACTCTATTGTTATGAACGTCACAAACCCGCTTGACATTATAACATATGTAGCTATGAAGGCAACGGGCTTTGAGCCAAAAAAGGTATTTGGAATGAGCGGGGTCCTTGATGCAGGTCGTTTTGCAAGCTTTATAGCAGAGGAACTGAACTGCTCGAAAAAGGACGTCGAGGCAATGGTCATAGGAGGTCACGGAGACCTTATGGTTCCCCTCCCGCAGTATACCACAGTCTCGGGAGTTCCGCTTCCTGAATTAATTCCGGATGAGACAATTGTCAGGCTTGTAGAAAGAACAGTTAATGGGGGAGCCGAAATAATAGAACTTCTTAAACAGGGAAGTGCTTTTTATGCCCCTTCCGCAGCTATTGTGCGCATGGCAGAAGCCGTGCTTAAGGACTCGAAGCGCATACTTCCGGCGTCTGCATATCTTGAAGGGCAGTATGGGCAGGAAGGAATTTATTTCGGAGTGCCAGTAAAACTGGGAGCAAAAGGAATAGAAAAAATTCTGGAACTTAAACTTGAAGAAAGCCAATGTGAGATACTCAGAAAATCTTCGGAAACAATAAGAAGGGGAATCTCACAGCTGAAGATATAAAAATAAACCGTAAGAAGACAGATTTATGGCCTCAGCATAAAACAGGTTTCTGTTGACGGAAAACCAGAAGTATTTCCGTTAGATTGTAATAAATATCAGAAACCTGTCTGATTTCCTGTTCTGTCCAGTTTTAACCTGCCTATGATAAAAATAAAAAGTAAAGAACTGTCTTACTTCTTCTTGGTCAATTTGTATAAAGCAGTTAATAACTCTAAAGTTTTGATCTCCCAGGGATAGTTCAGAAAAGAATTTAATAGAGAAAAATGCCTTCACCTCAGGATAACCTAAACACGCGGCATTGCTGTATAAAATGGACTGAGAATTTTTTCCCTGAGAAAAGATATTAAATGATTCGTTAATCGTAAATATCCGGATCAAGTAAAACTGTAAGTCCGAAGCTATATAATTAATAGAAGAAAAAACTCGGTAAAACTGTAAGATATATAAGTATGTTTTTCATATAAGGTAGAGAAAGATATTTAAATAAATTTAGGATGCATAGATACTTAAATTAATTAATAGAGCAGGGATATAATGCGCGCAGAACTCACATCACTCTTTGGCCTAAACATATACACAAACAACGGTGTTTATGTAGGGAAGTTGCAGGACCTTGTAATTGATGTAGAGGAACAGAAAGTAACAGGACTTGCTGTTTCTGACATTAACAGGGAACTTTTTGACCTTAGCAGCAGAGGTATCATCATTCCTTACCGGTGGGTTATAACAGCAGCAGACATTATTATAATCAGAGACGTTATCCAGAGCTACAAAAAGAGGAAAGAAGACTGAATGGTCTTTCGAAAAGGTATATGAAAAACCGGGAAATCTATGCTGAAATGCGCTGTATCCCGCCAGTGGTCTTGCGCGCTGACGGCAGGAATTTCAAAGATACACTTTCAGGCCTGGGCTTTGAAAAACCATATGATGAAACCTTCGCCAGAGCTATGGCGGATACTGCTGAACTATTCATTAAAAAAAGCGGTTTAAGCCCTTTTTTTGCCTATACTTTTTCAGATGAAATCAGTTTTCTGTTCACAGACCTTCCTTTTGACGCCAGGGTGGAAAAAATCGATTCTGTTGTGGCAAGCTTTCTTGGAAGCGCCCTTACAATAAATCTGTGTCTTGAGTTACCCATAGCTTTTGATTCCAGACTGGTGGCTCTTCAGAGAGAGGAAATTCCGGAGTATTTTCACTGGAGGCAACTGGAAGCCTGGCGCAACTTTGTGGCATCCTGGGGGTATTACGCCCTGAGGAACGAAGGTGTGGGAAAGGATGAAGCTGCAAAGCGTCTGAAAGGAAAAAAGGAATGGGAAATCCACGAGATGCTTTTTGAAAGAGGAATAAACCTCGCGGCACTCCCTGCCTGGCAGAGGAGAGGAATTATCGTTTCTAAAGAAGTACGTGAAATCTCAGGCTTTAACCCGGTATCCGGCAAAGAGGAAAAGTCCCTGAGAAGAAAAGTAATTCAGAATTGGGAAATCCCGAAATTCAAATCAGAAGAAGGGATACCGTTTTTAGAGAAACTTATTAATAGAAATTGAGTTTTTCAGAGTAAGAAAAGAAAAGGAATGTAGATGCAATGGACAGACTTGAGCTTATAAGAAGAAATGTTCAGGAAATTGTAACCGAAGAAGAACTGGTAGGGCTACTTAACAATAAAGAAGCTCCCCGTGCTTATGTAGGATACGAGCCGAGCGGAAAAATCCACATGGGGCATGTCCTCACCGTAAATAAATTAATAGATTTGCAAAAAGCAGGGTTCAAGATCACTGTCCTGCTTGCAGATGTACACGCTTATCTGAACAGGAAAGGCACTCTGGAAGAGGTCAGGAAGATTGCAGACTACAACAGGCGCTGCTTTATTGCTCTCGGGCTTGACGAAGAACAGACTGATTTCGTTTACGGTTCAGACTTCCAGCTGGGAGCCGAGTACATGTTAAACGTGCTCAAGCTTTCAAGAACAGTCACCCTTAACAGGGCGAAGAGAAGTATGGATGAAGTAGGGCGTGCAATGGACGACCCTACGGTTTCCCAGATGGTATATCCCCTTATGCAGGCAATTGACATTGCCATGCTTGAAGTAGATGTAGCAGTAGGAGGAATTGACCAGAGGAAAATCCACATGCTTGCCCGCGAAAACTTAAAGAGCCTTGGATTTGAGACTCCGGTATGTATTCACACCCCTATTCTCCTTGGGCTTGACGGAACCAAGATGGCTTCTTCGAAGGATAATTTTATTTCGGTAGATGATACGGAGGAAGAGATCCACAGGAAGTTTAAGAAAGCTTTCTGCAAGATAGGAGATGTAGAAGAAAACCCGATCCTTGCTCTTTTCCGCTATCATATTTTCCCAAGATACGAAACCGTTGCTATTGAAAGGCCTGAGAAATTCGGTGGAAACCTAGCATACCACAGTTATTCTGAGATGGAAAGCGCTTTTATTGAAGAAAAAGTCCATCCAATGGATCTTAAAAATGCAGCTGCAAAATATATAAATGAGATTCTGGACCCTGTCCGAAAAGTTCTTCTCTGAATCCCGGAAGGGTGTTACCCTTCCAAAAAAATTTAGAATATTCCGGGAAAAAGCACATTCTTGAAGGGGATGGGAGACATTAATAAAAAGTGCTAGAAAATCCTGGATAAAATGTTATATAGCTATAAAGCATAGAATATTTGGAGAGTTAGTTCAGATATCCAGGGTGCTTTTTATGAAATATATTTACCAGGACTCTACGGAACTGCCTGTGCAGAGAGATTTCATCGAGGATCTAAAATCACTCATAGACATAACTGCCCGAGTAATTCCTCTGGAGAATTCAATAATAGAACTCAAGTGCAAAAATAAAGAAGCGCTCCATGAATTGAATAACAGGATTACTGGGATGGATATTTTTGAGGAGAAACTCAGCTCACTGGTAAATAAATTATTGAAAGATATAGGTACTGAGGATTTAATATCCTGTACTGACGCAATCCTGATAACCTGCAGTGAAAATCTCGGGCGAAAGCGTGAAATTCTCGCAATTGAGTCCAGAAAAATTGAGAGTGGGGCTGCTCAGGAATATCAAAAAGTTGAGAGCAAGGTTCTTGAGGTTCTTACTCCGTTTTTGATCTCAGGAATATATGGAGCAGAAAAGAGATTTGAGCTTTCCGGCAGTATAAACGGAGTATCAGGGGTAATGGAAGGTTCGGTCTCAGGCATGCAGTATTATTATAGACTCTGGTTTACAGAGGAACCTCTAACAGTGGAGAGGCTTATTGGCAGCCTGAGCCTTCCAGGATGGACACGAACAGGAATCCTGCGGAAAGAAGAGAAAATAAAAATGCAGGATCTTTCCGAGTTTCTCGTAAGTTCCCTTGAATATGACAGCGAGAAAAACGTCCGGCTTATTCTTGAAAATAAAAAAGCAAACCGGAAGTTCAGGATAGAAGGGGGAGGATCCAATTACTTCGTATACGAAGATGAAAGAGAAATTACTGCCGACAAAGATCTTGGATCTTTTGTTGACATGACAACTCTGGTCAAAATCCCGGAAAAAATCCAGAATTACCTCAGGGAAAATATCCGGACCTATACCCTTTCAAAAGTTCTGCTTGATGAAGAGGACGCAGTCTCTACAAACCAGATCTTCGACTGCCTGAAAGTGATTGCCGAGCAGTACGGCGTGATCGTCCATGAGTGTCTGGCAAGAGGGCATAATAAAGAAGAGATTACCATCAAAATGGAAGAGGCAGACGGAACCAGAACCGAGAAATATATCTCAAAGGCTGAAATGTACACCCGTCTTTCCGATGTAGGAAGTGAAGGGGTTGAGATTGCCGAAATCCTTGGTGTAGACAGCAGGGCTCAGATTAAGGACAGTAAATACCTGATTGTCTGATTCGTTTTAAACCTTTCAGAACATTACTTTTCATAGTTTACTTATTATATTATATTATATTATATTATATAATATTTCCTTACCAAATCAATTATTTAATTTTTTACATTTTCTATGGGGCTCTTTCCCATATTTCTTTACTACGTTTCTTTATCACGTTTTTTTATTATACTTCCGTCCTGTATTTCTCTTGTATAGAGCTTATTCCAAAAGCCATCTCACTTTTACTCACTAACAACTCCCATTTTTCCAATTTCTCTATTCCCCGCAGATTTATAGTACAACTCATGAGCTGAAATATCTGGGAAGAGGAAAGACGTAAGGGTAGCTGCTATGGAAATTCAAGACATCTGAGCAGCCATAACAGATACTCAAGGAACTCATCCCAAAACCAGGTTCACTCTAAGATCAATAAGAATCTAAGAACTGTTCTCCGTGGTCAAAAACTCTATTGATTATTCAAATTCGCAATTAAGAGAGGTAGTTATGAGTTTTGGGATCAACTCAAGGAAAAAATCTTCCGGGATAGGTTTATGAGAATAAATAAACAGATATAGATAAATTTATATTATGGAAGGTTTGAACCTGCAGAAATGTGAGAATAAAGGCTTGAGAAAGTAGATGCTCTAACTTCTTTAATAGCAGGCTGACATGCATACATTATGAGAGGTATTTTCCACTTAATATGATAGAGATAATCTAATATCGTAGGGATAATGGGAAAAGCGAACCTTCAGAAAAAAGCGTTTGGAACAATCTTTCCTCCGTTAAAAAAATTTTTAGGGAAAAAAGAATTGAGAGTGTAGAGCCTTAAATACGAAGCAGAAGAAGTAATGTATTGTACAAAGTACTCCTGGTGCAGTGTGTAAATGTTTTGAACCGAGAGTTTACAGGAAAATTTATTCCGAGATAAAAATCAGAAGCTTAATTTCGATGAATTATATAGCTACTTGTTAATAAGTTATTGATGTATCAGATATTTTCTATTCATAGGCATGTGGGGGCGGAGGCTAATAAAAATGAAAGTAAGTTTTTTTCATTCTTTGGTTTGTGTATTGATAATAACGCTGTTAGTTCCTGGAATTATGCCTGCTATGGTTGCTGCAGATGAGGACAGCCCTTCCGAAGATGACGGAAATTCGACTCTTTTACTGCCTGACTTGGTAATTGATGATCTTTCGTGGAGCCCTGTAACTCCAGAAACTGGGGAACAGGTAACTATCACGGCAACAGTAAGAAACCAAGGAGATACAGCTTCCGGAGTAACAAATCTGGCTTTTTATAGCAATGGAGATAATATAGGAGAAAGCTCAGTCCCTGAAATAGAAGCCGGAGACAGTGAAAAAATATCATATTCATGGACACCGGAAACTGAGAGTCAAGTGGAAATAAGTGCAAAGGTAGACGAAGAAAAATCAGTGGAAGAAACAAATGAGGATAACAATGGAATAGCCGCAGGATATATAACTTTCAAAAAAACAAAACTTCCGGACCTGATAATAAGCAGTCTTGAATATACTGCAAATCCCAGACCAGGAAAGTTTCAGGATATATACATAAGTGTGAAGAACCAGGGAACAGAAACCTCAGAAGTAACGAAGCTTGTGCTCTATGTTAACGGAAGTCCTTATGATGACTGGCAGGTACCAGCTTTATCGAAGGGAGAAAGCACCCATTTCTCATCTGCATGGACTCCATTATCGGAAGGATCTGCACAGATAAGAGCGGTTGTTGATGGGGACGGTCTGGTGGCTGAGAGCAATGAAGGAAACAACGAGAAAACAGCCACTGTAACAGTCGCGGAAGAATTCCTTCCGGATCTGATAATTGAAGACCTTGTGCCCGAATCGACTGAGGCTGAAGAAGGAAAAAACCTGAACATCACCTTGAAAGTAAAGAACCAGGGCACAGCTCCCTCTGAGGCAGTTCAGGCAATATACTATATTAACGGAACCGCCCCCTCACAGGAAGATATTCAGATTCCAGCTCTTTCAGAAAATAAAGGAACAGATATTATATTCTCTCTAATACCGGACAGAGAAGGACAGATGGAAGTAAGAGTGTCTATTGGTTCCGGAAAAGTTATTCCTGATAGTAATAGAAGTAATAATCAATTTACAAAAATTATAGACGTAAAAACCATACTTCCGGACCTTATAATAGAGTCACTTTCTTTAAACCCTGAAGCACCGAAGATCGGGGATAACATTACTTTTATAGCATCAATAAAGAACAGCGGGCTCAGAGACTCAGCAAACAGCGAACTGGAATATTATATCAACGGGACCAATACAACTCAGAACGCTAAAGTGTCGGTACCGGCAATTGCCGCAGGGGGAACTGCAGAAGGTACTTTTAACTGGGTTCCTGAAGAAGAAGGAAAATTAAATGTGAGGCTAATAGCAGATTCCGGAAATACCATACGTGAAGAAGAGGAGACAAACAATGAACGAACTGAAACTGTAAGTATCTCCAAACAAGCCAGTTCCATTACAGGAGGGAGCTCCGGCCCCAGTCCCGGTAGTAGCAGCAGTAGCAAAAGTAGCAGCATGGGGAGTGGCGTTTCCAAAGAGCCAGCCAAAAATGTAGAGGTCAAAGAGCTTGATACAAGGAACATCATGAGCGGCTACCATGTCAAATATGATTTCGCGAAAAATGTCACATGTATCACATATGTCGAATTTGACCCGGTGAAGACTTTTAAGAAAACGACAGCAACCGTAGAGGTTCTCAAGGGAAAATCCATTTTTGTCCAGAAGCAGCCACCTGGAAGGGTATATAAGCAATTAAATATCTGGTTGGGGAATAAAGGAGCAGGACGTGAGGATTCCCTTAAGAATGCCTATACAGGGTTTAAAGTCGAGAAGGAATGGATAGGAAATAATAGTGTTAATGAATCCAATGTAACCCTTCTATGGTACGACAGCAAATGGAAGCCTCTAAGCACCGAAAAAATAGACGAAGACGAAGATTACGTTTATTTCAGGGCAAAAACAACTGCTTACTCTTGCTTTGCAATAAGTGAATATACGGGAGAAGAAGGAACTGTAGAAGCAGGGGAAGGGATACAGGAAACCCTGAGAAGCTGGGAAGGCACAGGGAAGGCAATCCTTAACAGTAGTGCAGAAAAAGAAGGCGGCATGGAAAAGAAGCCTATGGGAGTGGCCAAAATACTTCTTGCTGTCTCCCTGCCCCTGTTCATGATCCTTGTAGAATACTTTATTCTGAAGAAAAAGATCTGAAGAAGATTTCTTTTCTTCATTCTTTATTTTTCTCGTGAAAGAATGAAAAACTAGGAATCTTTGCCCGTAGAAATTTTTGCCTGTGGGATCTTTACCCTCATGTGCTATACTTAATTTTATAAAGTAAACAGAACATCAGGAAAGCAACATTTGTAGAGGATTAAAAATCTGAAACATCTTTAGGCAAACAGGAGCTTTCATAATCGATCTTTTTTAAAATATTCTGCCTTCTTAAGGCAGAACAAAAAAGCCATTTGCCGGTGGCTTTTATCTCATAAGGCGGGAAGCCCCCTTCCTCAGCACATCGGGCTTTCGCCCGAATGGGACAGGGAGGGGATGAGAGCCGTCGACTTCCCAACATCATACCGATAGTTATCCTGTTAATATTGATATAGTTTCCAAACGTATATAATGCCGATGAAAAGAGGAATCCGATACAGAATTTACCCTAATAAGGAACAAAAAGCCCTTATGGAAAAACACTTCGGTAG
>NZ_WJBI01000002.1:392341-677788 GCF_020804225.1 Methanosarcina sp. DH2 | reverse complement strand
TCCTTACTGTGGAAGAATAAATAAAGCTGTTTTTCCTGAATCAGTAAAATATCCAGTTCAGTATGGTCCWAATATYTTAGCTTCAGCTATTTACTGTAAAAATCACCATTTTATCCCCTATGAAAGGATTTCTGAATTTTTTGAGGATATTATGGGAATAAAAATCTGTCCTGCTACGATAATTCGAGCAGAAAGAGAATGTTTTCAGAATATAGAGGAATTCGAAAGCGTTATTCGGGAGAAATTAATGATTTCTCCTGTTGTCCATTTTGATGAAACTGGTATGAAGATCGAAGGAAAAAGGCACTGGCTTCATGTAGCTTCTAATGATAAATACACATGTTATTTTCCTCACTCAAAAAGAGGAGCAGAGGCAATAAATGCTATGGGAATTCTTCTGGAGTTTAAGGGAGTAGCAGTTCACGACGGATGGAAACCTTACAACATTTATGACTGTGATCATGCTCTCTGTAATGCTCATTTACAGAGAGAACTTGCTGGAATTGAAGAGAACTATAAACAGCAGTGGGCTAAAGAAATGAATGAACTGCTCACTGAGATGAAAAAGTATACCGACGAATGCAAGGAGCAAGTCAAAGAACTGGATTTTGAGCAAATTAAAGCATTGGAAGAAAGGTTCGATGCTATCATAATTAAAGGAATTGAAGAAAATCCACAATCTCTAAATCCTGAAAAGCAAGGAAAACGTGGAAAGAATCCAAAAACTAAAGCAAGGAATCTGCTGGATAGGTTTATAGAACATAAAGAAAAGATCCTGAGATTCCTGACAGACTTGAAAGTTCCGTTTGAGAATAATCAAGCAGAAAGAGATATCAGGATGATGAAACTACAGCAGAAGATATCAGGAACTTTCAGAACAACACAAGGAGCGGAAGCTTTCTGCAGAATTAGAGCTTACATCTCTACAATTAGAAAGAACGGATTACCTGTTTTGGAGGGTATTATAGCGGCGCTCAAGGGAGCGCCGTTAACTATACTCTGAATAGTTACAAAATTTCTTCACAAATGTTTCCAGTGGAAACGAAGGGGTTCCTGTTTAGAGAACAGCAGGAATTGAAAAAACACAAAAAAAGGACTCTTAGAATTATAAAAGCAAACGAATTTTCAAAACCGCAAAAATTAATAACATGATTCTGGAACTAAAGGAAGACTGCCCTCTGACCAGAAACATATTCGGCATAAAAAATTATACTTTTACATGAAAGGTCATGCCCTAATCAGAAGTCCACAAATGGCACAAGGTCACAACCTGTGCATTTGAGGCACATTGTCATTGCAAGCGAAGTGTCAAGCCCATACTTCCGGAGGATTTCTGCCTCCATTTTTGCGAGTTTTAAAAGTCGCTCAGGAGACGGACGTTCTGTAAAACAGTCTCCGGACCTGAGGGGATGCGGGTTTACCGGGCGCAGGACGGGAATTACTCCTATCTTTGCAAGGGTTTCAACTCCTTCCCGGACAGAAGTATCGCTTTCACCAAGCCCGATTATGAAGTTGCTGAAGACCCTGTTTTTTCCAAAAATCTCCACAGCTTCTTTAAGCCTGTCCAGGATATATTCAAGGGAAAGATCCCCACAGACCTTCTGAAAAATCTCCCTGTCCATGGTTTCAACGTTATATTTGACTTCGACAACCCCGGCATCATAGAATTTCCTGGAACAGCCTTCTGTCGGATATACCGAAACACCTATGGGGACGTCATACTTTTTGAGGATGGGGAGCAGTTTGAGCACGCGTTCCACCTCTCCTTCGATTGAGTCTTCGACGCCTGAGGTAAGGGAGATAGCTTTGAGAGTTCCTGCTCGCAGGACATCATCCACTATGTTCAGGACTTCCTCTTCATTCTTGATATGACCCTGAAGTTTGGGCACAGGACAGTATTTGCAGTCAAAAATGCACCTCTCGCAGAGTGTAATAAAAGCTTGCTCAGGACAGTGGGCAGGGGCAGGCTCAAGTTTTCCCCTGGCAAGTTCCCTTCCTTCGTGCAAAAGCGTGACTGTCCTGTCTTCTTCTGCTGCTTCAATGGAAAGGGGAGAATTCTTACTTACACTGAGCCTGACCCTCTTCTCTCCTGACCTGAAAAAAACGGAGCTGGTACCTGCCCCTGGACCTGCAGTAGAACCTCTAGCCCTGGGAATAAGTGACGGGTCCACAGAAACAGAACCTATTGAGATAAGGAAAGCTTTTAATTCCGGCGTGATTGGTGTGTCTTGCATCTAAATGTCCCTCAAAGAGAATATTTCCTTGTAGTTCCGGCCTTTTTTCATCTTCGTCAGATAGTATATAAATTCTTCTGAAAATATAATTTAAACAGTTCGAATCTGACTTCGAAATAAGGAAGTTTTTTTCTTTACACATTAATTTATTTTTTCAAAACGTAAAAAAAGCCTTTTCATCCCGAAAAAGCCAAAATAAGCACATATAAATAAAAGAAATACGATTTAAAGTTTAAAATTAATCAAGGAGGAATAGGAGTTATGTTGAATAAATGGTTTGCAGTACTTGTAATACTCGTATTTGCTATTTCTGCTGCTTCCTCAGGTTGCAGTGAAAACAGCGAAGAGGACACGAATGTCCCTGAAGAACAAGTTGAAGTCGATGAAGAAGAGATTTCTGCTGAGGGTGCGGGAAAAGAGGAAGTTAAAGTGGAAATAGTATCCACCGGAAGTTCCAGTGAGTGGTGCCCTGTAGGTTCATCCTGGAAATCAACAAACCCCCAGACAGGCGAAGAGGTCATAATGAAGATCACGGGAACCGAAACAGTTGATGGAGTTCCGATGTGCAAAGCTGTTTATGAGACAAACCTTGAAGATGAAGAATTCTCTAAAATTGAATATTTGTGGTCCGAAAATGGAGAAACCTATTTCTGGACTGCTTATGACATGTCAGGAGAAATCGTTTCCAAGATGAGTATGAAAGACGGAAACATGAAAATCGTTGATGAAGAAGGCAATGTAATGGAATATTCTCAGGGTCAATGAAATAAAGACAGGGATCCAAAAATAAGGCAAGGGACCATAAATTCTGCTGGGTTTTCCAGCATGCTCCGTTTTTTTTCTGAGATTTTTCTGTTTTTTCCTGAGGTTATTTTCCTGAGATTTTTCTGTTTTTTCCTGAAATTCTTTTCCTGAGATTCTTTTCCTGAGATTCTGTATCTATATTTATTCTGCACCTGCCCGGTTCCTGGGCACCTGTTTTAAGAGCTCCATCCATTTTATACCCAACGTACCTGACCACTTCTAAACTCAAAGAGAAGTGTTGTGTAGAGGGAACACGGTTCTGATTGTTGGAGGTATTTCAGGGGTATTAGACAGGTTCTATTATGTTAGTTATGTGGATTAAAGTTAGAACGATGCTAGAATAATGCACAAATAAAATAACATTATGTGTTACATAAATTTACAAAAGTGTTATATACATGAAATGCATAGTATAATTTGCGTTCTCATCCCTTCAACACCCCTCAAATACAAGATCTACTCCACACAAGTAAAGGGATAAAGAAGAAAATAGAGAAATTAAGCTAAAACTCGCAACCCGTGAGTCCAGTACCTCAATATCTCTTCCCAGACAAAAAGAAAAGCATCTCTTAATGCCGTTCGGAACTTCCAGGTTTTTGGATGGGAACGCAAATCTATTTTTCAAAAGATTTTTTCAGGGGAAGGAAATTTTTGGTGCTTTCTGGTAATTTACTGGTATCTGGTAATTAGTGGTATTTTTCCCGGATTACTGGATATTGTTTTCGTGATTTCTTTACATGCCCCGCATGACACTTGAGCCTGCCTGCTATATTGAAAGAAAAAATGAAAGCGTTAGCCTCGGGAATTATGGAATCAGCATATCAACCGCATGCTTAGAGAAATATATGCTTCTGGATAAAAATTAATTTATAGACAAAAGAATATTGCCTGGATTACCAATTATACGTACATCCTAAAAAAGATATATCCTTAAACCCAGAGCCCGGAAAACAAAATCAAAATAATTATATATTTACTCTTCTAATTTTTAAAAATTAGTTTTTACGGCGCAGGAGGTTGTTAATGATAGAAGAGAAAGATGAAATTGACCTTTTTCTGGATTCACAGGTAAAAACCGAAAAAGAGCTGCTGCAGGAAAAATGTGAGAGGATTTACTATGTAGCATCCAGCCAGATTCGCAGGGATATAATGCGAGCGGTTTGCTTTCTCGGAAAAAGAAAAGAAGAGCTCCTTAAAGAAACTGGCCTTGATGAAGTCGCTTTAAAATTCCATACCGAAATTCTGATAAGCGCTGATTTTCTTCTCCTGGACGAAAAAGGCGTATACAGACTGACAGAACTCGGACTTCAGGTGCTTCCGAAGCTTTAAAAGATCTTTGTGCGGAATGGAAAAATAGGTTAGTCCGAAATAGAAATTATGTTAATTTCTGCTGTAATTTCTGCTATAATTTCTGCTATAATTTCTGCTATTATTTGCGGCGCACAATTAGAATTAATAATATTCAATCAATAATATTTGGGCTAAACCTATTTTATCTCTTCATAAAGGTCATAAAACAATTATATTTTGGAACTCTAAAGAACCTACCTTAAAAAATATCTCCTGAAAATTCACATATTTCCAGAGGAATTCAGTTTTGAAATCTTATCAAATAGTCTCTATTCTGCGGGTTAAAAAACTGGGATATTCTCCTGATGCAGATCCCTAGCAGACCTGTCAAATCCCATGACTGGAAGAGGAAAAGCCCTTTGCAGAAGCATTCATAAAATAAGCTTCGGATAGAAGGCTTTGCCAATTTTATATATACAAGTAAATATATTATATTTGTCAGCCCGACATAGAATTTTTTTTCAGGACAATAAGGACAGGAAAAACATGAAAGTCATGATCATAGGAGGTTTTCTCGGAAGCGGGAAAACAACAACCATTCAAAAGATCAGCAGGCAGCTTAGCGATGCCGGAAAACGGACTGCGATTATTGTAAACGAGATTGGGGAAATAGGGCTTGACGGAGAGACGCTCAAAAGCCCTGGAATCATAACTGAAGAATTGACAAGCGGCTGTATCTGCTGTACACTCAGAATCAGCATGCAGTATACGCTTCAGACCCTTGAAGAAGAATTCAAGCCCGATATTGTAATTATCGAGCCAACAGGAATTGCTTTTCCCGGGCAGATAAGAGAAGAAATCGAAGTGATGGGGCTTTCCGAGCTATCCTTTGCTCCGGTTGTGACCCTTGTAGACCCCGGGCGCTTCGGCACTGAGGCAAAAGAAATTCCAAGGTTTATCGAGACCCAGGTGAAGGAAGCTGAAATCCTCGGCATAAACAAGGTGGATGTAGCGCCTGCAGGAATAGTCACGGCAACAGAACAGATGCTTGCTGAACTGAACCCTGAAGCCAGGATCCTGAAGTTTTCGGCAAAGCTAGGAGATGAACAGTTCGAAAACCTCCTCATCCACCTTGCAGTACCAGGGATTGAGAAGCCTCCTCAGAAAAAGAAAAATTCTATTGAGATCTCTGAAGTCTCAGCTCACTCAGTCCTCTACACCCTCGCGTCCTGCAACCTTAATCCTGAAAAAGGCGCGCTCCTTGTAGAAGAGAGCCTTCAAACCATAAGGGACCAGGTGAAGGGAATTAACCCTGATTTTATAGGGCATGTTAAACTATCCCTGAAACTCCCGGACTTCATGGTCAAGGGCAGTGTGACTTCATCAGAAGAAGCTCCGCAGGTGGAATTTATTTCCCGCAAAAATGAAAAGCTCGAACTCAGGCTGCTTTCCGCAATTACAAAGGTCCCTAAAGATAGGCTTATAGAAATAGTAGAGAGTACACTTGAAGAGAAGTTGAGGGAAACAGATACTTTTTTTGAGAAAAAAGAACAGCAGCATCAAGACACGCTTACAAAAATAAGCGGGATCACGAAAAGGAAATAAGTGTGGAGATAAATACTGGCACAAGCGTGGAAAAAATGAATACAAATAAGAATCCGGTTTCAGTCAGTAAAGAAAACAAAATATTAGAAAACTGAGATATTAAAGGATAAAGAAGCGGAGTTTCAATATGCGTGATGAAATTGACGAACTTGATGCCTATTTCTCCTTGAAGGGAGAAACTACTGAAGGCGAAGCTGTCAAGCTGGAACATATGATGATGGAAAAGGTTTCCATAAACCCTGCGAGAAGGAAACTTCTCAGAGTAGTTGGCATCTTCGGGAAAACTGAAAAACAGCTAAAGGAAGAGTCAGGATTAAACGATTTCTTCTTTAAGTTTCACATGGATTTCCTGCTCAAAGAAGGGTTTCTCAAGTTAGAAGACGGGATGTACCGCCTTACTGACCAGGGTATTGCAATGCATGATTCCGTATGTTAAAAATCATATTTTCTCATATTCCTACTTCTTTTTGAATATATTCAAAAAATTAATTTAGGAATTTGAGCCTTGACTCCTTCCGATTCATAAAATGGATATTTGCTAAAAAGCGATAAGTTTTTATGTTTATCTGAGTAATGGCGTTATGACCAAACTTTTCGATATTCTATGGAAGTTTCAAAACGCCCCGATATAATTTCCTGGTACATATCGAGCAAACAAAAGGAGTGTGAAAAAATATGCCAGCATTAGTTAACGCAGATGAATGTTCCGGATGTGGAAGCTGTGTCGATGAATGTCCTTCTGAAGCAATCACCCTTGATGAAGAAAAGGGCTGTGCAGTTGTCGACCAGGACGAATGTGTAGAGTGCGGTGCATGTGAAGAAGCATGCCCGAACCAGGCAATCAAAGTACAAGAGTAAAAACAGAGATCAAGATGGAATAATTTTTTATTCCATTTTTTCTTTTTCCCTTTTATAAAATTATTCCTTATCTCTCCGGAGGTAGCTTTTTAGATGGCAGCAGTTAAAGCGGGTATTTTAGGCGCTACAGGCGCTGTAGGGCAGAGATTTGTAGAAGCACTTGCAAACCATCCCTGGTTTGAGATTACAGCCCTTGCAGCGTCAGAAAGAAGCGCTGGCAAAACGTATAGAGAAGCGGCAGGATGGAGGCTGGATACAGCCATGCCGGAAAGTGTCGAAAACATAGAGGTTGTCCCAGTAAACCCAAAAGCCGTTGATGCGGACGTGGTCTTTTCGGCTCTTCCTGCAGATCTTGCCCTTACAGTGGAACCCGAGTTTGCAAAAGCCGGGTTTGCAGTTGCAAGCAATGCATCGTCCTACAGGATGGAAAAGGATATACCTCTGGTAATCCCTGAAGTCAACCCCGAACACCTGGGACTTATCGAGGTCCAGCAGGACACCAGGGGCTGGGACGGATACATTATTACAAACCCTAACTGCTCCACAATTGTCATGACAATTACCTTAAAGCCCCTCATGGAGTTCGGGCTTGAAACCATACAGGTAGCTACAATGCAGGCGATTTCCGGAGCAGGATTTTCCGGAGTTTCAGCCATGGCAATTTATGATAACGTAATCCCCTACATAGGGAGCGAAGAAAAGAAGATGGAGACTGAAACCTTAAAACTCCTCGGGGAATTTAACGGCTCCGAAATTGTGCCTGCGGATATAAAGGTCAGTGCTTCCTGTCACAGGGTGCCTGTGATTGATGGGCACACGGAAGCTATCTGGGCAGGCATGAGGAATAAACCCACGCCTGAAGAGGTAAGGGAAGCTTTCCTCAAATTCGATCCTAAGCTTGGAGAACTCCCATCAGAGCCGGGTAAAGCCCTTATAGTGCGGGACGAAGTTGACAGGCCCCAGCCGCGCCTTGACCGCAATATGGGAAAAGGCATGAGTGTTTCTGTGGGTAGAATCAGAGAAGGAATTCGTTACATTGCAATGGGGCACAATACAATTCGAGGAGCTGCAGGTGCAAGTGTCCTGAACGCAGAACTCCTGCACTCTATAGGCAAGATCTGAGTTTAAGATAAACGCTTCAGCAATAATAAATAGCAAGAAATAAATAGCAAGATTAGAGGCGTGGAGCTCAGTAAAAATAGTAAAGAACATGAATGAGAAGTAAAAAGTCTGAAACCTGGACTTTTACTTTTCTTTAAAACTCCCTGTTTTAGTTTAGTTTAGTTTAGTTTAGTTTATTTTGAGTTTTGAATCTCTTTTTCCTGAGCTGTTTTGCGTTTGAGCTGGAGAGCTATTTTGTCAGGCACTCCCGTTTTCAAGCCATATGTTTTCAGGCAATTTTCAGGCAGTATCATTTTCAGCAGTTATCAGGAGAACAGTTTTCTTGCAACCTCTTCTGCCCTGCGCATGACCTCTCTTACAGGAACTCCGCTGGCTTTTGCAATTTTTTTGCAGTCCTCAAACTCCGCAGAGATATTGAGTAGAATCCCTTCCGAGTCCCTGGCGATTTTGACTGCAGTCTCAAACTCCTGGCCTTCGAGCTCTATTTTTATCCTTTCTATATTTCGGGCAGCCATTAACCTGTGCCGCGCGGGCATAACTCTGACTCCAAGGGACCCTGTTTCAATAATGATTTTCCTGGCGAGTTTTGCGCTGTCTTCAGGCTTTGCAATAACCTTGATAATATGGGCAGGTCTTCCTTTTTTCATGGTTGCGGGTATGATTGCAACGTCCCTGGCTCCCATCGAGAGCAGTTCTTCAAAAAGGTTGCCCAGGACTTCCCCGCTTACATCGTCAGCATTGGTCTCAAGAACCTCAATTATATCCGGAATCAGGTGTGAGTCAGGTTCAAGAAGCACTCCCTGGAGAACATTCGGTCCCGGAAGGTCGGCATCCCCTGCCCCGTATCCAACAGCAATTGCCCTGCCCTGAGGAAATGCCTCAACAGGTTTTGTGAAATGGGAGAGAATTGCAGCCCCTGTAGGGGTGAGCAGCTCCTTGTTCACATTTCCTCCCCTGAAATAGAGTTTCCCTCTCCTGAGAATCTCAAGGGTTGCAGGAGCAGGCACAGGAAGGGTACCGTGAGCACATTCTATTGTGCCGCTGCCCACGCTGATAGGGGTGCAGAAAATCGAGTCACAGTTGAGAGAATGGAGGGCTGCAGAAGAGCCTATGACATCAGCAAGGGCATCGCTCTGCCCAACTTCGTGGAAATGAAGCTTCTTCAGGTCAGGCTGCCCATGGACTGCGGCTTCGGCTTCTGCCATTTTCAAAAATATATCAAGAGCACTTGCTTCCACTTTAGGAGGCAGTTTTGCCTCCTTTATAAGGTCCACAATTTCAGGGTATGTTCGGACATGCTCTTTTTCAGGCACGTTTATGCGAACATCCAGGGCTCTTATTCCCTTTTTTGTCACTTCCCTTATATCCATGGATACGGGCGCTGAAGCCTCAATTAATTCCTTTACCTCTTTCCTGTCAGCTCCGAGGTCGAGAGCACAAGCCAGAATCATATCCCCGGCTGCCCCTGAAAATGGATTAAAAACCAGTGTTTTCATAGAATTCCTCCCTGAATCTCGCTCTGGACTTATTCGCAGTCATTATTCTCCCTTGTCTTCGTCCTGCTCTTCGTCCTGCTCCTCGTCCTATTCCGCCTCTTCTTTTTTTCTTTGAGTTTCGGCGGTAGCAATCATATTGGCGATCCTGGCTGCATAAGCCCCTGCAACAAATCCTGCATCAATATTTACCACGGCAAGTGTTGAGCAGGACTGGAGCATTGACAGCAGGGCTGCTTTTCCTCCGCCGCCTGCCCCGTAACCTGTGGACACGGGAAGCCCTATTACCGGCACATCGACAAGCCCTGAGACTATGGTTGGAAGCGTTCCCTCCCTTCCGGCTGCAACAACGATTGCTCCGGGATTTCGGAGTTTGAGCTTCTGAAGCTCAGGGATCAGCCTGTGTATCCCGGCAACCCCAACATCATACACGGCAACGGTTTCACATCCCATTTCGGAAGCAACAACCCTGGCTTCTTCTGCAGCAGGGATATCTGCCGTGCCTGCGGATATAACTCCAACAACTCCTCCTGTGCGTGGAGCAGGAGTGCCGTCGTAGACGACCACAGTGCGCGCCCGGCAATTCCATTCGAGTTTATCAGAACCAAAAGCCTTCCTTAAGGCTTCCAGATGTATGGCACAGACTCGAGTAATCAGAGCTCTTTTACTTTTTTCTACCATAACCCTGGCAATCTCTACCACATCTTCAGGCTCCTTGCAGTCAGCAAGAATAGCTTCGACTACTCCAGTCCTGTTTTTCCTATGGGTATCCACTTTAGCGATATTCGAATAGGAAACAAAACCAAGACTAAGAACCTGCTGTTCCGCAGTTTCAAGATCGACTTTTCCTTCTTTGACAGATTTTAATATATTAGTAAGATCCATGCGCCACCCTTAACCAAGAAGAATTGAATGTTTTGGCAATAAACAGCTTAAATACAATGTTACTAGGAAATAATTTATTCGTTTGGAGGCTCTTTAGAGTTTCGTGCTATACACATAAAAATTTGATTTTTATAATTATGGGACATTGCCTTGAAATTTGGAATAAAAATTCAAAATTCCAAATCTGGACGATAAGTAATGATTGATAAACCTGCAATGAACTTATAGTGAACTTGAGAATAAGCAGCAGAAAATAGAGATATTATTTATCTTTCAACAAAGGAGTTTAAACAATATCTCCATCTCATCTTTTTGGCGCTTCAAATAATTCTCACTTTCAGGTCTGCTTGAACAGCTGCTTTGCCATGGCAACTCTCTGCTCAAGGTCGGATCCTTCCAGTTCTTCCACAACAGATTCTAGAACCGTAGGTATATCAATGTGCTGAGGACATTTCTCAACGCACTTTCCGCACTGGACACACAGGGATGCAAACTCGGGATCCCCGGCAGTGACTACACCACCAAGCCTTGCAGCATAAAGGAATCGTTCACCAGCGGGATCATCGACCAGGTACAGGTTGTTATACTCCTCGAAACAGAGTGGAATATTCACTCCTGCTGGACAGGGCATACAGTATCTGCAGCCTGTACAGCTTACTTTCATTAGTTCACGGTACTTGCTCGTTACTCTTTTTACCAGCTGCAGTTCAGCTTCAGTCAGAGAATTTGGGTATGCTTCATCTGCTATTCTAAGATTCTCTTCAATATGTGTTTCCTCATTCATGCCGGAAAGGACTACTGTGACCTCAGGGTGATTCCATACCCAGCGGAGAGCCCATTCAACAGGGGATCTCTTTATGGGGTTTTCGTCCCAGATATCTTTCACAACTTGTGGAACGGTCTTTGTCAGGTTCCCTCCGCGGAGGGGTTCCATAATGATCACTCCAAGGTCTTTTGAAGCTGCATATTCCAGACCCTCAGTGCCTGCCTGGTTCTTTTCGTCCAGGAAGTTGTACTGGATCTGGCAGAAGTCCCAGTCATAAGCGTCCACTATGCGTTTGAATTCCTTTCCTGCACCGTGGAAGGAGAAACCTGCGTTGATTATGCGGCCGTCAGCTTTAGCTTTGTCAAGGAAATCACCCACATCCAGCTTTTCAATATTGTCCCATAGGTCACCAACGAGATAGTGAAGAAGGTAATAGTCAATATGATCTGTATTGAGTTTCTCCAGCTGAGCATTCAGGAACTTATCCATATCTTCTCGGCTCTTTATAAGGAAGGAAGGAAGCTTTGTGGCGATTTTAACCTTTTCTCGATATCCCTCAGCAAGAGCACGACCTAAGAAAGGCTCGCTATGCCCCATGTGATAGGGCCAGGCCGTATCAACATAATTTACTCCATGGTCGATTGCATAGCGTACCTGTTTAGTGGCTCTTTCTTCATCTATACTGCCATCTTCTTTAGAGGCAAGGCGCATGCATCCAAATCCAAGTATCGAAAGCTCATCTCCATTTTTTGGCATTTTTCTGTACAGCATTTTTCTTTCTCCTGAATTTTTGAATTGTTTTACTTACTCGTGATTGATTTTTTGATTGACAGCTTACTTTTATGATAAATAATCCGTTAATTTTTGTATCTGATTGACTGGTCACTCACATGTGGAGTAAAAAAATTATTCTTTAGCCAGACCTCTCCAGATAATCTGGAATCCATCCTCTAAAACCTTATTTTGATCCTGTGACGAATCTGAATCAAGGATGAAGTTCACTATCGTCCTGCTACCCTGATAAAACATTGCAATGACCAGATCCGCAGGAAAATCTCTGATCTCTCCCGTTTTTATTCCTTCATCCACAAGATTATGGAGGAAGACATACTCTTTCATCACTTCTTCACGCGTAAATTTTGTTATGTAAGGGGATGAACAGAACTGCCCGACAAAAAGAAATTCGTTCTGATTGCTTACACCCCATTTGATTAAATTTGACCATATTCTTTTTAATTTATCCTGAAAAGTACCCTTAGCTTCGAGATCTTTCCCCATAGCGTGGCTTAAGTTTCCTTTAACTTCAAAATACAGGCTGTTTATAAGGTCTTCTTTTGTGGGAAAGTAATTAAAAAGGGTGCCTGTGGCTACATTTGCTTCTTTAGAGATCTGAGCAGTGGATGTACCATGAAAGCCTCTTTCAGTGAAGAGCTTCAAGGCTGCTTCCAGAATGGCTTTTCTTTTGTCTTTGATTTGTTCTTTCATGTATTATCTCGATAATTGACTGATTAGTCAGTGATGTTGTACTATTATGTTATTATAAATACTTTATGGCGGTTTTTAAACACTCAGCCAAGTATTGTAGTAGATATTTGGCAACTATGAGAGATAACGGGCACTTAATAATACCTTTCACGATAAAAATATTCAAGAATAAGAAAGCTTTTAGGAAAAGGACCCTTATTCCGAAAAAAGGTAAGATCGGGCTTCAATTCCCGAAGCAAGTTTTCGTCTTATCTTTACAGTACAGTTTTTTTGAAACCGGGGACAAAGGTTCAATGTCCAGTCCCGGACCACAATCATTGAAATTAACAGTAAAGTCCTTTATGCCTTTCAGAGCCCTTTCTTCAATTAATTCTTTAATTTCGTACATGGAAAGCTTCAGGCCCGCTTCCCTTACCCGGCTTGCCAGTTCCTTAAGTTCTTCGTACTCCACCCGGGCAGAAAGGGGCTTTTGCTCTTTTCCTATAACTATTTTTATATCAATTTCCCCTTCCCAGAGAGGCAGGTCATTTTCGTCCCTGAAAGAAAGGCAAAGCTTCCTAAGCTCGTAGTCAAAGGGATAATGCTCGGTCTTCAAAAGCCTGACTCCAAGAGCCCCAGTCTCCAGTGCCATGAACTCGGCAAGTGAATCAAGAGTATCTTTCTCACTATCAATGAGAAAAATATATTCAGGCCTGCCTTTTTTTGTAAGGGCAGGCACTACATGTACGTTTTTAGCCCCAAGTTTCATCAATTCTTCGATCAGGTAAGGGACCTGGTCGCAGGTAATATTGTCAACATTAGTCATCAACAACAAAAAGAAGCCTCCTGGCGTTTTCCAGAAAAGAAAAAGGCAGAGGTGGAAATGGAATTAAAGCCTGTAACTTAAATCCTTTCTCCTCTGTCCAGAATTCAGTGCCGTTTTTTGTGGATTGACTGGTTCTTAGCTTGTGGATGGTACTCAGATACCTTCCATGGATCTCATTATCCTGACTGCTAGCTTTGCAACGTCCAGCGCTTTTTCCCGGGCTCCGGGAATTGCAGCTGAACAGGACTTCCCTCCTTTTTCTGCAAGCTTTGCAACTTCTTTTGGATCGGCAACGTTCATTGCAGCTGCAACGGCTGCAGGTACTGTGATATTAATAATCGAGTGCCCCGAAAGCTGAAGTTCACAGACGGGTATGGCTGCGAGGGGTATAATTTCCAGAAGCTCCTTTTTGTCATTGAAAATAGCGTCCGGGATCACCTTCTGTCCAAGCCCCAGAAGTTCGAATGTCTTGCCGTCTACAGTTAGTTCAACATCAGCATCCGTATCAAACCCATAGTACGAATTCGTGAATGGATGGCTTCTACGGGCACCTCCGACCATTTTTTTGATGTCAATCCTGATGTCGTGCCCTGTCATGGCTCCAAGCATCTCAGCAGCCCTGGTCTCAACAGTTTTCTTTCTTTCCAGGTCAAGTTCCCTAACAACATCCTCTACGGACTTTCCGGCTTTTATACCCTCATATGCCTTTTTTGCCCTCCTGACAACTGCGGCTGAGCGAACTCCATCAGTCCCCAGGATCATGGTACGTGTAATAGGACCTCTTCTGACCTGTTCGGTTTTCCTTGCAATTGTATTAAGGGCAACTGAGGCAATTTCCGGGTCAAGCCATTCGTTCTTTTTTACCTCTGCAATGATATCCGCAGCCTGTTCAATATTGCCTTCAAACTTGATCAGGGCCCTGAGAGCAATTATGGAATCTGCAGTCATATGCCCGAGGGGGGGCATTATAGGCCCGCCGGAAAAACCAGCCCCGATTTCGACTGACTCTTTAAAGGCGCAGAGCATCTCGCCAAAAGACATCATTCCAACAACAGTCGGAGCACCTATGTCTTTTATAATGACCCCAAGGTCCCCTACCAGCCGAAAAGAGTCATATTCTTCGTCTGTGCCGCGCATATGAAGCTTTTCCGGGATGCCTGCAGCCTGGCACGCGGCTTTGCCTGCAAGATAGGCGCTGTTTACGTCGAAGAAACCACCGTATTCCTCACCCACAAAAGCATCAGGGTGAACAATTTCAAGCGCTGCTGCGGCTCCGAGAATTGCCGAAATTATGGGGCTTGCAGAAACACCTGCTCCCCAATAGGCCTGCATCATCGCTTCTGTCCCTATCCTTGCGCCATTCATGGCTACTTCCGGAAAGCCTATGTCTTCTCCGAGGGTGTTGTGTCCGTACAGAGGACCGCCTGCAACTCCAAGGGGAAGTTTTCGCCCATCAATTCTGGTAAGCTTGCCTTCCGCCATGGCACTGTAAATAGCCTGCACGGCTGCAAAGCCTGAGACCTTATTGTTGGATTTGGGAGTGGGAACAGCTATAACCCCTGTCCTATCCGCTCCTGCGATCATGCGGGCAAGGGCCCCTAACTTCCTGTTTCCTGCAGGAACTCCGGCCTGGGCATTGGAACCTGCAAAGTAGCAGATTGTAGCCGCAAAAAGGGCTGCATTTGCCGGACTTGCTCCGGCTTCTTCTGCAGCGTCAATACCTTTTTTGAGTACATGATCTATTTCCAGGCTGCCACTGTCTTCATCCGTAAGCTTGATGTTGGCACCCCGGAAAAGCTCTGTAGCGATAGCGTTTGCGGCACAAATAGCGCCTATATTTGTCATTCCATGGCCTTTGGTAAGGGCTTCTATCCTATCATTTGTAAGATTCTGGATACCTGAGACTGAGGCCATTACTGCAGCATATACTTCGCTATTCAAAATATATTGCCTCCTCCAAAAAGTATATAGGGATTACTTTCCCTCAATAGTTTAAAATTTGTTATGTAAATAGTTATGGATTAACACTGTGACAACTGTAAAAAATCAAAATTCAGATAGAGGAAAATAGAAATCAAGTAAAGTTGAATTTAGTCTTCGTTGAGAACAGAAAAGAAGTGTAGAACAAAAAGGCTTCAAGAACCCTGTAGCAGCCTGAAGAATGAAGAAATGTGAAAAACTGTGGAGTAAAAATATCAGCGATACATTTAAAAATCCGCATTGTTAATGTGTAGAGATCATCATGCTCATAGTACTCTCATTAGGCGGTTCAATTCTCGCAAAAAATCTTGATTCGGCTCGTTTTTTAAAATACGCAAAAGTCCTGCAGGACATATCGAAAAAACATACACTGCTTGTAGTAACTGGTGGTGGGGAAGCAGCACGGAACTACATAGAGGCTGCGCGGGCCATGGGGGCAGACGAAGTAACCTGCGACTATATAGGCATTGAGATCACACGCCTGAACGCAAGACTTCTTATTGCGGCTCTCGGATCCGACGGATATCCCGATGTTCCTTCAAACTATCTTGAAGCCTCAAAGGCTATGAACTCAGGAAAAGTTGTGGTAATGGGAGGAGTTACACCAGGCCAGACAACTGATGCTGTAGCTGCAATCCTTGCCGAGTACCTGCGTGCAGACCTGCTGACAATTGCAACCTCAATTGACGGAGTTTATTCTTCAGACCCGAACTGTGACCCGAATGCAGTCAAATATGATACAATATCTCCTGAAAAACTCATAAACATAGTTATGGCAATTGAAATGAAGGCAGGCTCGAAATCTCCGGTGGACCCCGTAGCTGCAAAGATCATCGAGCGCTGCAAGCTCGATGCCCTTGTTATGGACGCCCGTGACCCTTCTTTGCTCAGAGAAATTCTGGGCGGAGAGGCAGCCAAGAAATCCCCGGTATCCTGCGGAACCTGGATTACAAAAAGAAAATAAAAACCTGAAGCAGGGTTACAGCCCTTCTCCGACATATTAAAACTGAAAAACAGAGAAAACATAAAAACTTAAACATAGAGGTTCCTACATACATTCATATTGCAGAGAGCCAGATAGTTTCCCGACTCTGGTTCCAGGCAGTTTTTAGAAATAAGGAGGAACCGGGCTTGAGCCTGCCAGAAAAAAAGAACTGTTTAAAACAGAGAGAGTTTACTTTCCGTTTATTTTCTTTAATTTTATTCCTGATTTTCTTATGTGTTCAGGCAAGTCCTGTTTCAGGGGCAGTGAGCGGGACAATTGCCGGAGAAGAGACTGAGAATAGAATTATTATTGACTTTTTCTCAGACCATGACCTGAGCGACGCAACGGTCAGGTTTGAACAGCCCTTTGAAAATATTTCTCTTGTTTTTACCCTGAGCTCGGGAAAAGAAATTCTGAAATCAGAGACCTTTAATCTGGGATCCGTACATGAAGGGCAGGAAGTAACAGAAGTCCTTTTCTGGGGGCTTGAAGAGGACTTTGGAAAAGATAGGGATTCCTATACAGCACAGCTTCTTATAAAGGACGGCAGCCAGACTATTGAATCCCGGAAACTTTCTTTTTCTTACCGAAACCCGCATCTCTCAAACCTTAAAGTTGTGGATTTCTCTGCAGACTCCGAAAAAGCTTCCGTTCTGATAACCCTTACGAGCTCCGCAAATCTCAGATTCGTTCAGGTACCTGAGCCAGGCATGGCAGATCTGGACCTAAAACTCCTTTCCGGCACGGATATCATATACTCCGAAAACCTGGAAAATGTCCCTGTAACGGATGCCTACTATAAAGCAATGTACTGGCCTTTCCTTCTCGAAAAGGACAGAAATTATACGGCTTTCCTGAAAGTGCGTTCCCATTCCCCTGCTCTTACTACAGCTTATACATCGGAATTCAGGGCGGAAGAAAAAGTAGAAATCCTTGATGCGGACATCGACGTGGATGAATACGGGGCAAGCGTTACAGTCATTGGAAAATCCCAGGTGCCTTTCAACGGAATTATCAGGGTTGTGCTGACTCCTGAAGAAGGAGATGTACAGGTTTTTGAAGAAACTGCCGATATCCTGACCGCAGGGAAGGAAGACACTGTAGGAATTATCTGGCAGGGGGTTCCCAGGGGGGACTATAATGTAAAGGTTTATGCAGTAAACCTGGAAGGTGAAGTCCTTGACAGCCATGAAACGGTTCTGCGGGTTTTTGAGCCCGTAGCCGAGATAAATCCCTCTGAGGAATCACCAGCCTTTAGCTTTCAGGCAGCACTTGGGATTTTCCTGTGTTTTGCGGTTTTGAGGGGGAGAAAAAAGAGAGGGAAAAAAGAAGTGCGCTAATTGTCTCAATAAGCTCAAAGTCAATATTCCAAGCCAGTAGCCTAAGCCGATAGCTTAAAAGACAATAACCTCAAAATCAACAACCTCAAAGCTATTTAAAGTTAGCCGGGATTAGACGCATTCGCACGCGGGATCACTATGTTTGACCTGATCATCCGAAACATAACGAACAGGAAAGTCCGGAGCGCACTGACAATTTGCGGAATAGCCCTCGGGATTTTTGCAGTTATAGTTATGGGCGCCATGTCTGAGAATTTCCACCAGACTTTTGAGCGTTCCATGAGTGTAACTAGCGATAAGATCCGGGTCTTTGCCGAGAGCGGGGTCTTTGGAGGAGGGCTCACAGACAATAAGGTAAGCGACGTCTTGAGAGTAGCCGGGGTAAAAGATGCTTACGGGCTTTTAATGACCACCTTTGACGAAGATAAGATGGGCATGACAGGAAAACAGATCCTTGGTGTCCCTCCTGAAAAGTCCAGCGTTGCCCTTAACCCTGTGGAGCTGAAAGCAGGTCGCTTCCTCAATCCTGGAGATTCCTATAGCGTTGTCGTCGGGAACAATATCAAAAGAGAATATGGACTTGAGGTAGGCAGCAAATTTGAAATCCATGACAAATATTTTACCGTTGTCGGGATCCTTGAGTATACAGGCTCGATCTTTGATAATGCCGTAATTATTCCTCTTGAAACTGCCCAGGACCTGTATAATGTGGGGGATTCGGTATCCTATATCTTTGCCGTGCCTGACGAGAGGGTGGATGCTGAGATGCTATCCAAGCGCATAGAGTTAAGCGTAAAAGGCACAAGCACCCTTTCTCCAGGGGAACTTGAGGTGCAGGCAAGGCAGTCCTTTATGATTTTCAGTGTAATAACCATCAGTTCCGGGCTCCTTGCAGCAATTATAGGCGGGCTTTGTGTGATGAATACAATGCTCATGTCCGTTGCCGAGAGGACAAGGGAGTTTGGGATTTTGAAAGCAATAGGCGCAGAAACACGGGATATCCTGCTCCTGACACTGGGGGAAGCTTCATTCATGGGTTTATTAGGTGGAATTCTCGGAATTCTGGTTGGTGTTGGGGCGGTCTATATCATGAATGCCTGGCTTGCAACGACAAGGATCGTCCTTTTCCTGATAACTCCCAGGCTTCTTATAATTGCCATGGTTTTTGCTCTGCTGATTGGCGCTCTTTCCGGGCTTTATCCTGCGTACAGGGCTTCAAAGATGAGTCCTATGGAGGCTTTGAAGCATGCATGAAATGGGAATTGGAGAAAAAGGGCTTGAAACTGCGAAAAAGCATAAAAGAGAAGGAAATAAGCCCAATTTGAGAAACGAAGGGCAGAAAGTCATAATGCAGGTTGAAAATCTTTCCAAGACCTATACACAGGGTAAAATTCCAGTTCATGCCCTTCGCTGCGCCTGCATAACCGTAAGAAAAGGGGAACTTCTTGCGATAATGGGGCCTTCGGGTTCAGGAAAATCAACCCTGCTTGCCCTGATCGGCACGCTTGAAAAAGCCACGGAAGGCAAAATAATCCTCGACGGGACAGACCTTACCTCAGTGCCCGAAAAGCTGCTTCCGGGAGTTAGAAGAGAGAAAATAGGTTTTATTTTCCAGCACTACAACCTGATACCTACACTTTCAGCCCTTGAGAACGTTGAACTTGCTATGCGCTTTTCCGGGGTGCCAAAAAAAGAGAGAAAAGAAAGAGCAAAAGCCCTGCTTGATGACCTGGGCCTTGGAGACCGCCTCAATCATAAACCTACGGAGTTATCCGGGGGAGAGCAGCAGCGGGTCTCTATTGCCAGGGCGCTTGCGAACAGGCCTGCCCTGATTCTTGCAGATGAGCCAACAGGCGAGGTGGATAGTAAAACCCGGGACTCTATTGTCCGTACATTCAAGGAATTGAGCGAAAAAGGACAAACAATTCTTGTGGTTACCCACGACCCAGAGGTTGCAAAAGAGTGTTCAAGGGTGCTCAGGATTACGGATGGAGTTATTAAAGATTATTAAAGACACTATCAACCAGGAAAATTAAAAAGAAGGAATTATAAGCAGATGCATCCAGGCTGAGAAATATTTATCTTGATCAGGAAGCCGGTTTCCCGTTCACATTCGATAAGATATGCGCCAGCTTACCAGAACCCGCCAAAAAAAACAAAGCAGGGAACAGAGACCAGAAAGTATGTTCTTTAAATTTCCCCAAACTCCCATCCAAGGTGCTCTTTTATTACGGTATATGCCATTGCAGGCGGAATAATTCCGATATCAGTTACGATCATATCAATGTACTCAGCAGGGGTAAAGTCAAAAGCCGGATTTTTTACCTGCACATGAGAGAGGTCTGCAATAATCGCAGGATCGACTATTTCATCCGTATTCCTTTCTTCAATTTCTATGGGGTTTCCTACAATCGTGCTCGGGCTGAACTTGAAGGTTTCAGCGGCTACCATAAAACTCTTTCTGGCTTCATGGGCAGCAAGGGCAAGCTGAGACGTCCCGATCTTATTTACAAGAGCTCCGTTGGCTGCAATCGCATCAGCTCCGACTATTACCTTATCCACTTCTTTCATGTAGTAGCGTACAGCAGAGTCTACAATCAGGGTTGAAGGGATTCCAAAGCTGTTAAGGTGCCGGACAGTTAACAAACCCTGGCGCCGGGGCCGGCTTTCAGTGGCAATAACCGATATGTCCTTTCCTTCTTCAAAAGCTGCTGTAATGATGGAAAGAGCAGCGTGGGAGTTGCAGTGAGTCATTATTACGTCCCCGTCCCGAACTCTTCTTGACCCTATTTTTCCTATTCTTCCAAGGGCCTTATCTGCTTTCTCGATAAAGGAATTTGCGTTTTCGATAACTTCCTGTCTTGCTTCTTCTACATTTCCTGAAGAATACCTCGAAGCAAGTTTTACAGCATTCGGAAGGGAAACAGCTGTAGGGCGGGTACTGATAAGAAAACTCGAAACTTCCTGGATACCGGCACTAAATTCCTCCATTGAAGCTGCCTCCAGACCTGCAGCATAATCTCTGATGGCTTCTGCAGCAGCTTTTGCAATCCTGCCTGCGCCCCGGATTTCCATCGTCCGAATCTTTTCTGCGGTTTCCTTAACTTTTTCCATAATATAAAGGATAGTCAGAGCTCGATTTATAGCTATCTTTCCCCGATTTATAGCCAGCCCCCGGCAGTTCCCGAATTCAGGCGATAAAGACTGAATTTATTTAAATTCAGATTTCAGTTATTTCTTCGGATCTGTCCCTGTAGTAAGCAAAAAGGTCTTCTCCCCACCGAAGGGCACCCGGGTCGAAACACATGACGTCCTGCTTATGGTCAAAAATGCCGTCAGAAAAAGGAAGGCTTAGAGAGAGGAACCTGTCAGTAACAACATGAGAAAATTCTATTTTTTCGTCACATACATAGAAACATGTATTCTCTAAATTCATAAATTCTCTAAATTCAGTTCGATATTCCTCTTTTATCCTCTCATAAACCGGACGGGTTACAAGAAGAGAGATGTCAGCTCCTTTTTTTGCGAAAGAAAGAAAAAGAGACGGGTAAAGAGGATGGAAAATGGAGGCAGTACCTTTTATTCGTCTTGATATCGCAAGGTTTTCCACAAATTCCCTGTGAGGTTCAAAAAGGCGTGTCCTGTCAGGAGGTTCGGAGAATGTACAGTTTTTCAGATCTCCAATCCTGCTCCTCAAAAGGGTAGGTATGCACTCAATTGAATGGTTTGCCCAGTACTTATAGCAGGTACCAAAAACGTTTAACAAACTGACCATTGCCTGCATTCTCCCAGCTACAGCTATACCAAGAGGAGACAGGATGTAAACATCTTCAGTCCTGAATACCAGAGAGTCATCCCTTAGTTTTTTTAACTGAGGGAGGACAGCTACAGCACTGGCATTTAAATGTATCTTTATTTCATTGATAGTTTTTGGCCCGTCCTTCAAAAATAAAAGAAGATCTTTTCTTTTCTCAGAGAGGAAAATTAATTCGAGAAGCTGGCTGTTCATGTTTTTGAGATATACGTAAACACTTGATAAGTATCTTTCGTATTTTTCAGCACCTTTCTTTCCAAAAGTATTCAATTAGTTAACATTTTCCATTAATCTGTATGAAAAAAATTTAACACATTGCACCGATGGAAAAGTATAAATTTGAATAAATATTGCAGAGTAAAAAATCATAGAAATTGAGAATGTAAGATATTGCTTTTAAGTCAGAGTAACTTGATTTTGAGGCAGCTAAATAATTTAATGGGAAGTAAATTTTAAGGTCGTATAGGTTATATACCTCTATAACATAAAGAGGAAGTTGACGATTAAGAGTTAAGGGGTTTTTCTCTTAATCGTAGGGGTTGAATCACACAATTGGGAGCCAAATCAGAGGTGGCAAAAGGCTCCCAATTCTAATACCAGTATTTTTGAAGAGTTTTCATCCGTAAAAAATATTTAATCCTGGATTATTCGGACATCTAACTTTTCAAAAATCGTTTAGTTCGATTCCAATAATTTTAGATAGTTATGTCCAGATTGGAGAGGTTATGAATTGGGAAGGCTCTGATTGAAAAAATTGTAAGCCAAAAACCAGATTTGAACTTCATTAATTGAAAAAAACTTGATTGTAGATTTTCAGATCCTGAAATAAATTTTCAGGAGGATAAAAGAAATAAAGAAATGAGGCATCTTTTTATCTCCTCTGAAAGTTTTAACGTAGATGAAATATATGGTGTGAACAAATTTTTCAAAGCCATGTAAGAAAAATAAGAGCGTCCATAATTTGAATCATAACCAATATTTCATGTCGTTTATGTTATATAATTAGAAACCGTAAAAAGTGATAGAGATTGAGAGTAAAGGGTTTCCTCTCAGTCCAATGGGGTTGGATCATCAGTAGGGACCTCTGGACAAATATGGTCCCTATTATCCTTATCATAGAAAATAATCATAAAGCTTGAATTCTCTGAAAGTCTGATTCTCTCAAAATCTAATTTTCTTAAAGTCTGAGTTTTCTTTTAACTTTAAGGCTGGAAGTCTCCTTCCTCAGGAGATCCGGTTTACCGGATTGAACAGGTGGGGGATGAGAGCCGTCAACTTTCACACTTTCTCCTGTTAGTGATTTAGAATAATTTCTTAAACTTGTAAGTCTGTTAAGTCTGTTCTATATTGTAATTCACTAGCTCACCCACACCCTAGAGGCAACAAAGATGGGATAGCCAGATAACACGCGGTCAGGTACAACTTTCTGAACTTAAACTATAAGGTTCTATAGAGAAGTTCTATAGGTAAAAGTTTGAACGATGAACAGCGAGCTTGACAGGATATTATGCAATGGGAGGTTGTGAAACCTATTGCAAAATGCCCTGTGGACGGGCTATCAACAATTTGTTGGTAATCTTTGACAATACAGGTTTTTAAGGAACTGAGGTTCTTAGAACCAGAGCCGATGATAAAAATACCGAAGGAAGCTCCTTCCTCAAAACTGAGCCGAAAGGCGAAGATTTTAGGTGGGAGGTGGGAGTAGTTCACAGACTGATTCTTTTAAAACCTGAATTTTCTTTTCTAAAAGGAAAATATTTCTTAACTGCTGGTTTTAAATAGTCAACTGATTCTCAAATGAGTCTTTGTATGTTGGTTTTTGGATGGTTTTTAGACGGTTTTTAGATGGTTTAGATTCTGAGAATAATTATTACAGGCAGCAGGCAAGCTGCCTGTAAAAGGATTTACGTCATTTACTATCTGGTTTTCACTTCGTTTGTACTTTGAAGGCTGAACTTACTTTGAAGATAAAACTGATTATCCGCAGAGCATCATAATATAAATATTAATTTAGATAGAAAAAGATTGAGGGAAGGTTTGATGACCTGATATCTGCAGCACATGGAGGTAAAAGAATAAGAGAGACAAATTAATATCATAACTTTACAGTTTTTTAAAACAATACCGGTGCCGATCCATAGTTAATACTTCAGATTTTTTTTGTAATAATAATTAAATACAAAATTTATAAATAGTATTCGGAGAATATGAAACTGAGTAATTAAATTAATCTGATATATCAGAAAAGTAATGGAAGTAGGAGCTGAGAACCTGGATTTCAATAATGCTAATTTCGATACCGCTGTAAAGTTCCACGGACACGTCTGCCCCGGCCTTTCTTTAGGGTACAGAGTGGCTATGCTGGCTGCCGAGCGTTTCAGGGACCGGAGCGAAGATGAAGAACTTGTTGTAGTTGTGGAAAACAGATCATGTGCAGTAGATGCAATTCAGGCAATCAACGGCTGCACCTGCGGGAAAGGAAATCTCATATTTAAAGAACACGGGAAGCATGTATACACATTTTTCAAGAGAGGGGACAAAAAAGCCCTGAGAATTTCCCTGAAACCTGACGTTCTCCCACAGGACGAAAAACACACTGCGCTCTTCGCAAAACTGAGGGCAGGCACTGCAAACCCCGAAGAAGCAAAAGAGTTTCGGGCTTCGCATGAAGCAAAAAGTCAGAGAGTACTGGAAATGCCAGAAGAGAAACTATTCAGTATCAGTGAAGTGGAAATCGAGCCTCCGGAAAAAGCCATAATATATCCTACCCTGATCTGCAGCAAGTGCGGAGAAGGCTTTATGGAACCCCTGGGAAGAGTGAAAACTGGGGAAATTGTCTGCATCTCCTGTTTTGAGGCAAAAGATGAATGAAAATGCGGAGAAGATTCCCAAAAAAGTAGAGTTTATTCCTATAGGCTATGTTGAGAATGACTACCTTGAGCCTGGGTATGACGAAGAGATCTATCAGAAGGTTTCAAAAATTGTCCTGAAGAAAGACCTGGAAGAGGGGCTTTACAGAGTAGAAGAGCTTGAAAAACTGTATATCCTCTTTTATTTCAGCAAATCAAAAGGATATAAACTAATCCACCGCCGCCGCTATGACGGGGATATGTCAGGAGTTTTTGCCAGCAGGAGCCCGTACCGCCCTAACGGGATAGGACTCACCATTGTAGAGCTTTTAAAAGTAGAGGGCAACGTGCTCCATGTAAAAGGCCTGGATGCCATCAACGGGACGCCTGTGCTGGATATTAAGCCATATATGAAAGATATAGAAGAAAAGGACGGAGAAAGCACGGACTGAAAAAGAGAAAAAGGAAGAGAACAAAAAGAGGAAAATGAAAGAAAAGAGCACAAAATGAAAGCTCTTTTCTTCTATACAGATATCACATTTTCTTTTTACGGAACCCGAGATAGATACCTCCAACTGCTGCTACCACGAAAAGAATTCCGACAATATCAGATCCAGAGAAAGAGAAACCTCCATTTTCTGCTTCTTCGACGGATTCCTTCTGCATCTCGTAGCCTTCCACATAATTGGAATCTGCAGCATTCCTGATTTCAGGAGCAGTTTCTGGAGAATCTACACCATAACCGGCATCGGAATTCTGAACCGTCTGGTTACTGGCTGATTCCCCGCCGCTTGATGTCTGGTTGGTGGCTGTACTGTCTTTTGAAACTACAGTAGCTTTTCCAGTATCATGATCACTATGACTGCTACTGATACTGCTGTTCTCTGGTTGCTGGGAAGATCCGCTCTGGGAAGATTCACTTGATGTTGCCTTTTCGATTGCCTCGGTGAAACCGGGAACCGAAACCAGACCTGCAACATAGCTGTTTAAGGTTGGGTTTCCGCAGGTATGGTGACAGCAGGCGACCCCGTCTTCAACAACGGATTCTGCATATTCCGTAGCCAGGCTCTCGAGGACCTCATCAGAAGCTTCCCAGTTACCTTCAAGGGCAGTCTCCAGCATCCTGGCAGTCATAGACTGGTATGCATAGGGATTACCCTCTTTGAGTGCACTACTGAGTTCTGAGTCAGCTATATAGGCTTCATATACCTGGTTCCAGATATCGTCACTGATCAGGTCAGGGTTTGTAGCTTCCCAGCCCCAGAGATTTTCAACAAAATCCGATAACTGGCTCACACCTTCAAAACCACTTCCCAGCATTCCCTTAATATATTTAGGATTCAGGCTGCGAGTGATAATTTCCCTTGTAAGGTATTCACTCAGGGTTTCTATCTCTTCGTCACCTGGATTTTGCAGGTTCATTATGTACGAATCAGGATAGAGTCCTGAAACAGAGGAAACTGCAAGGTTAAGGCCTCCCAGGTACTCAAAGGCGTCGCTATTATCCAGGACTCCGTAGGTACTTGAACTGCGGCTCAAAACCGTGACCTCGACATCTCCAAGGTTAGCCTCAAAAACCTCCGTATTATCAACAGAGCTGCCGTCAATCTGGAACTGCTCGACAATTTCAGCTATACTTTCTCCCCATACATATTCTCCATAAACATAACTCATCCTGTCTATGTAGAGTTCAGCAAGTTCGCTGGTGCTGGAATTGCTCACAGAAACAACATTTGCCAGTCCGGTCCCGTAAGTGCCGTCCTCAGGCCCGAAGACTCTCAAAAGGGCTATAGTCATTGAAGCTGTCTCGTTCTGGAAGGACTCGTTAAGGACAGAGAAAAGGTCATTGGTATTCTCCCGGACATAATTCGTATTTTCTTCCTGGTCATAGGGAATATACACAGGAGCAGGCCTTTCCTCATCTTTTCCGTACTGATTTTCAGGATCATTGTAAGCGAGATAGACCGCCTTATCGATCAGCTCTACCTTATGGGGAAAAGTATCCCTGTAAAGCCCCGAAATCTGTACAAGCACGTCAATACGCGGCCTGCCCAGTTCCGAAGAATTAATCAGTTCAACATCTACAACTTCATCTCCGTCGTCGTCCCAGACCGGTTTGACTCCCAGCAGGTAGAAGATTTCAGCCTCAGTTACACCCTCGTTCCGGGTAGATTCGCCGGCCCAGAGGACTAAACCGATTTTTTTCGGGTACTGCCCTTCGTGCTCGGCCTGATAGGCTTCGATTGTCTGGTTAGCCATTTCCTTACCAAGCTCCCATGCCTGCTTTGTGGGGAGAAGCTGCTCATCAAAGGCATAGAAGTTCCTTCCTGATGGAAGTGCATCCGGTCGGAGTATGGGGTCTCCACCAAGATTCGGCTCGATGTATTTACCGTCCAGAGCCTTAAGGATCTGCTGGATTTCATTTTCACTTTCTCCGAGTTTTTCTGCGTATTCCTGAGCTGTGGTCAGATAATCAGTCACTTCTTCGGAACTGTTCCCAAGCACCTGCTGCTGAGCGTCTGCAATACTCATGTTCTGAAGCAGAACAAGGTCCAGAAGGCAAAGAGGAGCGGTTCCGGAACTATTGTATGCAGCCACCTCTCCTGTAAAATCGTCACCCAGCATCGAGTATACCATCTGTGTAAGGTTTTCTCCCTCTGGCGAGGTCCCGAGTGTGTGAAGCCCATAGGGCATGGAAGTGGTCCTGAGTTCCTCCAGAATATCGTCAAGCTCGTCAAGGAACTCTTCTTCCGTATCCTCACTCTCAGAGAGGCTTACGTTTACAAACTCATCCAGGTTGAGTTCCACGGTGAGAGAAACGATTTCCTGCATGCGAAGTTCTTTCAGTTCGGATTCGCTGGGAAGAGTCTGGTACTGGGAAATCTTGCTGCTCAACTCAGTGTAATTCCCATAACTTTCGGAAAGCACCACAGGCGGGATCAGGTGATCTATAATCGCTGCATTGCCCCTGCGCTTTGCCTGCATCCCTTCTCCCATCCCGTCCATAATATAGGGATAGATAACCGGGATATCCCCATTAATGATTGCAGGCCATTCATCACTGAAGAGGCAGAATTCTTTTCCGGGGAGCCATTCCACAGTCCCGTGGCGGCCCATATTCACAATTGCATCTGCCCCGTACTCATTCTGGAGCCAGAGATAGAATGCAAGGTACTGGTGGTGAGGGGACAGTTCTCCGTCATGATAGAGAATTTCATTGGCCGAAAGCCACCCTCTTGTTGGCTGGGGAGCAAGGATTACATTGTCGCTGACTTCGATTTTCGGAATTACCAGGAATTTGTCCCCGGAATCGTCTTCATAGACCATCAGTTCCCCGGGAGCAGGCCCCCACGTGTCAAGAACTTCTTCCGTGCAGGTTTCGGGAAGGGACTCAAACCATTCAAGGTATGTGGATTCGGGAATCAGCTCGACTCCACCTGATTCTACGAGTCTTTCAAGCTCTCCGGGAGCCCAGGTCCCTATGTTAGTACCCTGTTTTAACATCAGATCCGTTAACTCACTTTCATTCGGGATGGAGTTCTGATCAACATCATAGCCTGCATCTGCCATTCCCTCAAGGAGGTTGTTAATACTCGGGATAACCTCAAGGTAAGAAGCTCCTATGCTGTCATTTCCACAGCCGTGGCTGTAATAGAGGACTGCAACTTTTTTATCGGATTCATTCTTTCCGGAAAGCTCGGTCTGAGCAACTGCCCTGTCAACGAGCCATTCCACCTGATCTGCAACAGGGACATAAACTTCAGAATTTGTTTCATTATCCATCTCGTTGGAGGCAATCATTATCGGGTCGATCCAGCCCCAGGTCTCGGGCCTGTACAGCCTGATCATATAGGTACTTGTCAAAGGGTCACTGACATTCTGCCATTCGGCAAGGTTCATGTAACCGTTGAGGATGCAGTTGATAACCGGAACTCCCAGTTCTTCAACATCAAAGTACTGACTGCGATAGGTGGTCGAGACTATCAGGTCCACTTTTGTAGAGTTGTCGTAATTGAGGAATTTGTCAACATATTCCTCGCTTGACCCATAACATGCAATGACATTCACATTTCTGGATTCGAACTCCTCTATGAGCGCATCGATAGGCTGCATATCCGCGGGATAATAGGAGAGATAGAACAGTATCCCTACCGTGGGAGCGCTCTCATTGAAAGAATGCTCACCTTCATTCCTGCTGCCGTACCATTCAAAGTATTCGCTCGCATTGGATGTGAAATAAGAACCATTGGCCATACCAGGGTGATAAATAGCACTGGCGGCCCCTTCAGGAGCTGAGACCTGAAGATCGTCACGACCATAGAACACCTGGGCCAGATAGAAGATCAGATTATCAAAGTTTGAGTCATTAGTAGCCCCAAACACCCAGTACTCCTGAAGGTAAGCCTTAAAATCGCTTACATCCGTAAATGACGAAGGAAAGGAAGAGTTGTCTATGCTGTCGGGCAAATAAGTGTTATAACCTATAATAACAGCCCCGTTTGCTATCGCTTCGTTGACTGTATTTTCAAGTTTGCCGGCACTGTCTGTAAACATGTTGATATAAATTATATCCATGCCGCTGAGGTCAACGTTTTCTCCGCTTGTAGCCGGGAGGTAATAGGAAACGCTCATATTAAGGGAAGGGTTACCGTTAATCCTCTCTGCCAGAGCATTTAATTTAAAGTCATAATTTGAGTATCCCGTAATTATGGCAATATCGAGATGGGAAGCGTCACCGGTATGTGAAGAATCCGAATCCTGAGTCGACGAGCCGTACGTCTTTTTCAGGAGGACCAGGTCGGTTCCAGTCTTGAGGTCTCCAGTTTTGCTTATTGTCTTGCCCGAGATAGTGGTTCTGTTCAGATAGCCGAGTATTTCTTCGTAATCGATACTCTCATCGCTTCTCATGGTTAAAGTGACATTTGCCGGCTGACCACCTTCAATACTTACTTCACTCTCATTGGTAAGCCACATCCCACCCGTGGAAGAGCTGTATACTGCAGCAGAAAGCCTGTATTTTCCATCCGGAATATCTGAGAAGAGGTATTCTCCATTCTCATCACTGGTAGTGTTGGCAACAAATTCTTCTTCCTGAGTGAGAAGAACAAGGTCGGTTCCAGCTTTGTTATCTCCGGTCTTGCTTATCGTCTTACCGGAAACAGTAGTCCTGTTTAAATAGCCAAGAATCTCTTCATAATCAATACTTTCATCGCTTTTCATGGCGAAAGTGACATTTACAGGCTGACCACCTTCAATGCTGAATTCACTCTCATTGGTAAGCCACATCCCACCCATAGAAGAACTATATATGACAGCAGAAAGGCTGTATTCCCCGTTTTGAACATCTGAGAAAATATAATCTCCGTTCTCATCACTTGTAGTGTTAGCAACGAATTCTCCGGCCTGTGTTGTAAGGACTAAATCTGTTCCAGCCTTGTTTTCCCCGGTTTTGCTTATTGTCTTACCGGAGATAGTGGTCTTGTTCAGATAGCCAAGGATCTCTTCATAATCGAGATTCTCATCGGTTCTCATCGTAAAAGTGACATTTACTGGCTGACTGTCTTCAACACTGAATTCGCTTTCATTGGCAAGCCACATCCCGCCCATAGAAGAGCTGTATACTACAGCCATGAGCCTGTATTCTCCATTAGGGATATCTGAGAAGAGGTATTCTCCGTTCTCATCGCTTGTAGTGTTGCCGGAAAACTTGAAAAGATATTCAGATGTAGAGTTCTGATTTTCTTCTAAGTCCTGAGATTCGGTATAATTTTGATCGAAACTATCAGGATCTGAAGAATTAGAATCAGAAGAATTAGAATCAGAAGAATTAGAATCAGAAGAATTAGAATCAGAAGAATCAGAGAGACCTGGAAGTTCTACAAATCCATAGCCGGACTTATTCTTAAGTAAAACAACAGTACTCATTTTCGGATATTCAAGTTTCATAACATAAGAGATTCCAGAAACCGAAAACCCTGTAGCATAAGAAGTAGAAACAAAAGAGTTATTCAGCAAGTCCTGAACCCAGTAAGGATCAATATTGTTGCTGCCGTTTATAAGCAGGTTCTGGTCAACCAGATCCGCACTGTTCACCGTAATATTCAGCGAGGCGGTGTACCATTTACTTTTATCATCAGAATAATTAGTTGCAACCAGAGTATAGTTACCATCAGGAATGTTATTAAAGACATAATATCCACTCTCGTCACAGTTTAAATTTGCAACCAGCTCATATTGCGCATCTTCGCTTTCAGATGCCTGAGCAGTTGAAACCAGTACAAAAAGCATCAAAAAAATTAATCCGTAAATTTTAAGTTTTTTATTCAAAGCAGATGTTCCTTTAATCAACTTTTTTTTCATAACCTCTTCTCCAAATAATTTAAGTTCCAGGTCGTTAGAATATCAGAATATGATCTTGAAGCTAAATGCTGTTTTCAAAGATACTCTTAAAATTTTAGCTTGAAATTTACCACGCCAAACTTGAAAGGTCAGACTTGATAGGAAAAAATTTCATTTTGCACAAATAAATAAAGTAAACTTTACTTCCCAACACGAGGGGAAAATATCATTCAATTGGAAATTTTTGAGGGTATTTTAAAGAACAATAGCCTCAAAAAATCATCAACTGTTCTCCTCGAAATCAGAAATATATTGACCAATTTGAACTCAAGTTTACCTTACTTACATAAAAACCTGCGATTTTAGATAATAATCATTAGCTAAGAAGATAACAAAAATGTGAAAAGGAATTAGGAAGAGGTAAAAAGTGAAAAATAAGGTATTCAGAAAGGCTCTTATTTGTCCAGTAGCTTTCTAAGCAGGACAACCAGAAACGCCAGGCCTGCTCCTACGAGAATGGAGGAGACGAAAATATAGAGAAATCCGTGCTTTTTGGCAGTTTGATCCGTTTTATTTTCCCGTTCAGAAAAGGCTTTACTCGGTTTATTTTCAATCCCCGGATCTCTATTGTCTGCAATTCCTGTTCCAGGGAAAGAAATACCTGAAGGCTCTCCAGAAAAAGATTAGTTTGGAGAAACTATTTCGATATGGACAGGGACTCTGACCCCATAAGTACATTTGTGTCAGAGGTTTGTAATAGTTCAATTTTGCAATCCGCGTCCCCCCGCGCCAAAGAAGGAACGGAAAGTTTAACAGTAACCTGCCTCTCCTGCCCTGGCTGAAGTTCAAAGTTTGAAGGAGTTATTTCAAACCAGCCGGCATAAACCTCATTGTCCAGAGAAATCAGATATTCTTCTGTGCTGGCTCCTTTGTTGAGTACGGACAGGGAAACTTCGGCCGAGTCCCCCGGTGAAAGAGCGAAGTTCAGATTACCGGGACATATCCAAACCCTATTTCCACAGCTGACGCAGCAGGCAACAGCATAAAGAGCAGAATAATTAAAAGAAGAATTATTTTGATTAAAGTAACTCCTCGCCTCTGCATTAAAATTGGTTTTTTATTGTAAAAGCCTTGTCTTCCAGAAGAAAAGAGAGATAAAAATAGGGTTAAAAAGGAAAAGGAAAAGAAAAAGAGCACAGAATTAAAAAGCGCTCTCCTTCCAGAAAGGTTTGAATCTTCTTTTACTTACATTTTCTTTTTACGGAACCCGAGATAGATACCTCCAACTGCCACTATCACGAAGAGAATTCCGACAATATCAGAGCCCGAGAAAGAGATACCTCCATTTTCTGCTTCTTCGACTGGTTCCTTCTGCATCTCGTAGCCCTCCACATAATCGGGTTCAGAAGTCTGCCGGACCTCGGGAGCAGGTTCTGGAGAATCTGTTCCGTATCCCGTGTTAGAGTCCTGAACAGTCTGATTGCTGTCCTGGGATTCGGAATTTGCTCTGGCTGTCTGGTTCAGTTTTTCGTCAACACTCGTCTGATGCCCTTTACTGCTACTGCTGCTCTGAGTCTCTTCTGTGATCTCCTGAGTTTCGACCTGAGTTGCTGCCTTTATTTGCTCGGAATAACCCGGAACAGATACCATCCCGCTTACGAACTCATGAAGCAGGGGATTTCCGCATGTATGGTGACAGCATGAAGCCCCATTCTCAGCCACGGACTCTTCATATGCTGTTGCAAGGCTCTCAATAACCTCGTCCGAAGGTGTCCAGTAATCGTGCCTGACAGCTTCAAGCATCCTGGCAGTGATTGATTGGTAAGCGTCCGGATTATTCTGTTTGAACCACTCTCTCATAGAAGCATCACTGGCATAGGTTTCGTACACCTGCTGCCAGACAGTGTCGTCTACAAGGTCAGGATCACTGACTTCCCATCCAAAGAGGTTGTCCACAAATTCTGACATCATGCTGCCGCCTGAATATCCGGAACTCTGCATCCCCTCGATCCATTTGTCATTGAAATATCTGGCCCGCAGGTCCTTGCTGAGGTACTCCTGCATTCCCACCATCTGAGCCCCGTCCAGGTCACTTGTGTCCGAGATATACATTTCCGGAGTGTTGCCGCTAATATACCTTGTTGCCAGGTTCATGCCGCCGAAATACTGGAAAAGGTCATCGTTGTCAAGGGAGTCGTAAAGGTTTGAAGAGGATGAATGCACGGAAGCTTCAACATTTTTCAGGTTGCCTTCAAGGAGTTCTCTGGACTGTATGCCCCAGAAATCCTCTCCGTAAGCGTATCCCATTTTGTCCAGGTATACGTTTGCGATAGCTTCTTCGTCGTCCCATGTCCCGCTTGCACTGACCGCGTCTGAGACTCCTATATCATAAGTACCGTCCATTACCGCAAAGCAGCGCATTGTAGAGAGTTTTGTTGCAGTTTCACTGTCATACCCTGCGGAGACAAGGGTATCGTAGAGTATAAGGGAACTCTGATTAACGTAGTTGGGGTAGTTTTCGCCAGGAAGAGAACTTGCAAGTTTTACAGCGCTATCTACCATCTTAATCTTATCAGGGAAAGCATCCCTCATTCCTGCGGTTGTGTAGACAATATCAATACGCGGTCTCCCCGGTTTTGACATATCATAGTTTGGCAGCAATTCTTCTTCAGGGATAGCTTCAACTCCGGTAACATACCCGTACTCGTCCCAGACAGGCTGTACTCCAAGCATATAAAGCACTTCTGCTTCCAGAGTTCCGTGGTCTGCAATAAACTCCACCCCGAACCTTGAGAATGAAACCTTTTCAGGATATTCCCCATGCTCGCTATAGTAGTCCTCAAGCATCTGGATTGCAAGAGATTTTCCGATCTCCCATGTTGCTTTTGAAGGATAGAGCTTCGAATTTATGCTGTAATAGTTGCGCCCTGTAGGCACAGCATCCGGATTCATTATCGGGTCCAGCCCAGAACCTGGAGAGATGAAGCCTCCGTTTAAGGCTGAAAGAATTTTGTCAATTTCCACATCACAGTCAAGAAGCCGGTCCCTGTATTCCAGTCCAAGTTCAAGGTCAAGTGTAACCGAACTGTTTGTTTCTCCGTAAACTTCAAGCTGCGCCGCGGAAACGCCAGTATTATTGGTTACGACCTCCCAGACAAGTCTGGTAACTTTTGTATCATTTAACGGAATTCCGAGAGGATAAACAGACTCCGGATAGAAGGCAGTAACATTATCCTCAAAGCTTCCTCCAAGCATAGCCCTTACCATTGCAGAGAGTTCATCTTTATCAGGATCTGTCATGTTCGTTCCGGGAACACGGCTGAGAATGTGCATCCCGTATGGAATATTTTCATTTCCTACATCTTCCAGATACTCATGAAGGACATTTTTGACGAAATTTTCAAATTCCTCTTCACTGTAATCCTGGAGAGCGGTTACATTCTCCATACCAAGATCGACACCAAGGTTAAGTGCCGTTATCTCATCGATTATTGCCTGCCTGTATCCTGCCCTCGTCTGGGAAGTAATGCTGGGATCGTAGTACTGCTGGACATCAATTGAGAGGTTCAGCAAGCCTCCATAAAGCCCGCTGCGTTCGAGAGTTGGAGTCAGGTGATCAATGATCAGGGCATTGCCCCTGTACTCCGCAGTTATTCCTTCTCCCACGTTGGCAACTATATAGGGGTAGATATTCGGAAGGTCCTGAAGAAGCAGAGGAGACCAGTCAGAAGTCCTGTTCATACCATAAGTAGAACCCGGAAGCCATTCATGCGTACCGTGAGTACCCATATGAATAAGCGCATCAGGCTGCCAGTCATGATTCAGCCAGAGGTAGAAAGCTATGTACTGGTGTGTGGGTGGTACAACACTACTGTGGTAAAGGGTGTCATTGTTTTGCCCTGTTCCCCTGGCAGGCTGAGGCATGAGCCAGACGTCTCCGAAACGCACTGCAGGAATTACAATGTACTTTCCGGTTTCATTCTCATAGACCATAACGCTCTTATCCTGAGGCAGATCTTCAGACCAGGGTTCTCCCCATTCAGCTGTTACGTTGGCTCTCAGGTCTTCCGGAATTTCAGACTCAAACCACTCTCTGTAAGTCTCCATGGGTATGAGGCGAACTCCCCACTCAGTCTTATTTACTACCATTTCATTCAAAGCACCCGGAGCCCAGGAACCGATATTGATGCCCTGAGCCTGAAGCATTTCCATGAGTGCACTGCTATTATCAGGAATTCCGGAGACTTCATACCCGCTTTCATTCATTGAATTGAGAAGATCAAGCATGCTCTGGGTGGTGTTGAGGTAATTTGCCACTATATTGTCTTTTCCTGAAGGGTAGTTGTAATAGATGACAGCTACTTTCTTGTCTTCATTCTCCTTTAGCTTCAGTTCTGCCCAGTTGATTGACCTGTTGACCATCCAGTCTACCTGTGCAGGCAGTGGCTCATAATTGCTTTCTCCGGTTTCGGAGTCGTAATTATCAAACCCTATTACAATGTATTCAAAAATCCCATCAATACTCGGAAGCAGGGTCTTATACACAACTTCACTGCCGGGAATACCCCTGTTGCTGTCAGCTACGTCTGTAGAATCGGCAGGGTTTGAAACGACCAGTCCCGTGAGAACAGGAACGTCAAGGTCTTCAAGCTCCTGTACACCTTTATCAGGATCTTCATAATTCAAACGGAAGCTCTTAAGAGAAATTACACACTGGATAAGAGGTTCTCCATTTTCGTCAAAGTAAAACCTGTGGATATCATTGAAGGTATCAAAGCCTGCAATTACGTTGCAGCCCTTTCCTTCCAGATCACGAATAAGGGCATCTATGACTTCAAGGTTATCACCTGTATAATCGGAAGCGTGGAACCAGATCCCTATAGTGGGCTTACTCTTGTAGTAAATATGTCGTGACTCAGTTGCGTTAGAGTACCATTCAAGGTAATCGGTGGTATTTTCAAACCAGTCGGGCTGAGATTCGTTTGTAGAAGAGCGAGCATCCGGATGATAGAGCGCAGCTTCAGGGAATTCTACAGGGTCCTGATAAACCCAGCTATCCGTAAGCTCAGGTTTATCTCCGTAAGTTTTTGCGAGATAAATAAGGAAGTTTTCAGCGTTTTTCTTCAGGACTCCCCTAGAACCCATATTGTAGAAGAATTTCTCTTCAGTAGAATTATATGGGCTAGTTCCAGCAAAGATCTGATCATAAGTTGAAGTGTTAATATATGTCGGATCCATCATTGATGTAATGTCTATTAGTGCAGTCCCATTTTCATGAGCACTTTCAAGGTCATCCCCGATATCTTCGAACTGCGACCAGAGCATGTAGGAAAATATCACATCCTGGTTTTCAAAGGTGACATTAGTAAAGTTGGCATACCCCGAAATATATGTTACATTTATACTTGCATTGTATGGATTGGACTCCTCTGCCACAGCAAGGGCGCTTCCATCATAACAGATAAAAGTAATGTTTACCTGATTTCCATCAGCCGATACATTCTGTGTCAGCAGTAGAAGAACCACCGCACATAAAACCAACAACCTGCTTTGTGCCGTATGCATTTTATCCCCAGACAATTTATCATGAACTCCGGGGCACCCCGGGAGAAAAATAATCAGGATGCCCAGCTCACCAGACTATTTTATTTTAAAAGTTTACGAATTTTCGGAACTTGTATTAAAACAGTCTTCGAGTTTTGGAAATGAAATTGGAGGCTCTCGATTATAGCTCTTAATTCAACTCCAGAACTTCCTCAAACAAATGAGCAGCCGATTCTGTTTGATATGTTCAACATTTGGAGCATTAGGAAATAAGATACATAAAATGCGGTTTTTGGCTCACAATTATTAGCTATTCAGGTAAAAAGAGACGTAGATAGCGTTTTTATAAAAAATAGAACTAAAAATAGACTTTAATCCTGAGAAAATCAGAATTTAGCCTTTGTTCTAAAAAAACTGTACAGCCCAAAAAAAGAAAAAATAAGGTGTTATTATTTTACGTCGCATTTCATATAGGGATTTAAAATAGGAATTTAAAACTTCTTTTTCCTGAATCCCGGTAAATTCCATCACTCGATAAACAAAATTTGTCCAGAAGGTTTGAAAAATTAATCTAAAGCGGATGCATCAATTGAAGCAGATGCATCAGTTGAAGTGGATGTACCTGTTGAAGTGCTACCATTTTCCTCAGAACCTTCAGGGACGTAAATCACCCTACCGTCAGCCAGCTTATATGCTGTCCCCAGCGCTTCCCCTGTGCCTCCGCCAATGTTTTCGGTCATATTCATTACTTCAATGGGTTTCCCTTCTTCCTTGATGATTATCTTCATATCCTCAGCCCCGGGATTTTTTACAATTGTAAAATCCTCATTCGAGCTCAGAAGTTCAGGGAGATGGTAAGACATCACAAGGGCTACCAGCAAAGCCACTGAAAAGACCATTGCAACATCAAAAACATTGGCAACATTGGCCATAGGGTTTTGCTCATCCTCGTCTCTTAAAAGCCCTGTACGCCTGTATCTTCGGGATTTCCGCATGATTTCTTCCTCCTTACTAAGAGATGCTAAGCCTCAGCTTTTTTCCTCAATGGTATCCAGGATGTAATCAATGTCAGACATATCCTCCCAGTACCAGCGCCTCCTGACCTGGGTAAGCACATAGGCTATTCCGGCAGAAAAGAGCCCTACAACGGTAGTTGCAAAAGCAATCATCAGGTTCTGTGCAAGGGTTTCGAGGTCTCCCTGTGAAAGCCCTATCAGGGCAGGACCTAATGGAATAAGAGTCCCCATAAGCCCGAGCATGGGTCCGACAGTTGAGGTTATCTTTGTCTGCTCAAGCCGCTTTGCCATCTTGATCTCGTATTCCTGCGAGAGCCTCTCAATTGCAGGGATATGTCGCTCTTCCAGATATTTTGCAGCGTCCCTTGCAAAGGAAGTGACCATGTAGTTTTGCTTTATGTTATTAAGGTTTCTGGACGCTTCCGAAAAATCCGAATTCTGGATATCGTGCTCAATCTTTTTGCAATTACTCTCCAGGTTATTCCAGTCCCTGTGCCTTTTGGTATATTCGGAAAGGAATTCACCCAATTGGATCAAGGCCAGAAATACAAGGAGGGTAAGGAGCAGCATTACAGGGATCAGCAAAGCCGATGAGAAGACATTCATCATGCCGGATAATAAATTCATCATGCTCATTGGTCCTGCCTCCTTATACGTTCCAGGAAAAAACCTGCAAAGACAATGACCCCAAAACCCATAAGGGGGACGATTCCTGTATCTCCCCCACCTATTGGAGCAAGGTTCATCTGTTTTGTTTTCATATATGCCGGGATTAGCAAAGCCCCTAAAAGATAATAAATTCCAAGAAGCATCATGGCGCTTCCCATAGTTTCGGGGGTCTTTCCTAACCGGGTCTTCCCAAACCTGAAAAGAAAAGAAGAAGTTATCACTGCCGTAAAAAAAGCAATTCCTACAAGAAGCCCTATTTTTATCCCGGAAAAGTTGAGACTTTCCGAAAGCAGCATGCAGGATACAGCAAGAGCTCCCAGGCAAACCGGGCAGGGCAAGGATATTGCCAGGAAAGTGTGTCTTGAGACATCCTTTCCTGCATTCCACTTTTTCTGGGTGTAAATCCCGGCTCCTATAAGGAGCAGGGAGACAAGAACATGGACTCCCATACCCATTGCAGAAAGACGCTCAAAGGCGTCCAGGCTTATATGATCAGCAATGCTTCCGAATAAAAGGGCAAGAAAAAAATAACTGCCTCCAATTGTCAAAATTTCTCGCTTATTAATATTTGAAAATCCACAACCTAATCCTGTTTTAATCCCGAAGATAAGAATACCTATCATAATTCCAATAACAGTTAATGTCGAAGAGTCCATAGTACCTTCTGAGCATCTATAGTAAAATTAAATAAAAACTGGTTTTTGGGTAATAATCGTTATCTTTCAGGATAACAAGCCTATTGATGGCATTTTTTGGAATAAGGATTAAATTCCCGGCTCTCAGTCACAAGGGTGCAGAAAAAGTAATTATAGAAGTGAAGCAATAGTCATGAAAGTGTGTTAATATAGAACCAATTAAAAATAAGATTGCGCAGGTTGAATAACAAATAAAAAACAGAATTTAACAAAAATTATGCAATAATTCACTCTGTTAACTAAGAAATATTTTTAAAAAAAGGAAGTAAGGAATAATAAGTAAAGTAAATTTGTTAGGATAATAAATAAAAAGAGCAACTAGAAGACAGGATAATATATGTTACTTGTTTTAGATCAGGCAATAATTATAAGTAATGGAGGTAAAATAGAGAACCACCATGGTAGTAAGTATTAGAGGGATTAAGGAATGAATTGCGGCGGAGAAAACCTCTTCAAAGCGATCTCAAGCGACACACGTCTTTCTATTCTCGAAAGCCTGACTGAAGGAGATAAGCATATCTCCGGTCTTGCAAGAGAAATAGGAATCTCCGTGCCCGTAGCTGCAAAACATGTGAAAGTCCTGGAAAAAGCCGAGCTTATAGAGAGGAAAAAGTTCGGAAATACTCATATGATAGGCATAAAAATGAACAATGTCTATTCTTTTCTGGACCGCTTTGCAGAAAACAGGAAGCTTGAGGTAGAGAAGGGTACTAGTCTGCTTGAAGCCCTGAAAAGCGTAGCCGCTGTCGAGGTAAAGAAAATGGGAGACAGGGTAAAAGTTGTCTCTACGGATGGAGAAGAGGGCTTTTATGTATATGAAGTGGACGGCAAATTCTCGGATAAGACTGTGGAAGAGTATACATTTTACGAAGATGCCATCGTTGAGTGGAAGAAGCTAATTCCGATCACGAAAAAAAGGTTGTTTGTGAATATAAAGAGATAAAGCAATTCTTATCAGAGCAACTTTTACTAGAGCTTATCAGAGCAACTTTAACTAAAGGTTACCAGAGCAACTTTTACTAAAGGTTACCAGAAAAGCTTTTACTAAAGTAATCTTCATGAAAGTAACCTCTGTGAAAGTAACTTATACTACCATTCAGAGAATCCAGATCAAATGAATTCTCGAAAAATTCAGCTTCCTGAAGAGAAGGATTTACTCCTTTAACTTTGCCAGGACTCCAAGGTGGTCTTCATGGTAAGGCACAAGGTCCCTGGCAGTCAAGATTTCGAATCCGGGTTCGAAAGCTTTCTCAAGCTTTTTTACTTCTTCGGTGAAGATCTCCTTCGGGCTTGCCGCAGTGTCAATACTACGAGCTTTGATAGAAAGCAGGAGATAACCATCTCTTTTCAAAAACCGGATAGCATTTCTTGCAGCGATTTCTGCCTGGTTGGGCTGGGCAACGTCCTGAAAAATAAGATCCACAGGCTCAACAATATGGGCGTAACTGTCCGGTTTTCCCGCGTCAGCAAGAATAGGGAAAATGTTTTTGCGCCTGGAAGCAAGCCCTACAAAGTCGCGCATACTTCTTGGAGCAAATTCAACAGAGTATACTGCCCCTTCAAAGACGATATCAGAGACGTGGCTGACCGTTGTACCTGAAGCAGCGCCCAGATAGAGAACCTTTGAATCTTTTCTCAAAGGGATATTGAATTTTTTGAGGACCATGGCTCCAAGCTTGCTTCTGCGAGGGTCCCAGGTCCGGTATTCTGTCCCTTCAACAGAGACAAGCTTTTCTCCGTAAACCACCTTTCCGGGATCAAGGTTAGGGGTAGCAAGCTGCCTTTTATCTTTTGTGATCTCGAAAATCCCTTCGGAAAGCAGCCTTATTTCAGCCATTTACTTCCTCCTTTTCTTTTGTGGCTTTGCCCCACCTTCCTGACGCTTTTGAGGAGGTCTGGGGTTTGCAGCCCTGATCTTCCGGATTTTTTCTTCCAGTGCACCTTCAAGGGAGATGTCTTTTTTTGCAGAATAAAAGTCAATTCTTGCAGCAAGAGAAAGTTTTGCTGCAAGGGCTCTTGCGACTTTTCCCCGAACCCACCAGGGTGAAGTGTTGATAAGAGGATGACTGAAGATTACACCATGCTTTGGGGACGGAGCCCGGGAACGCAGGTGTTTGAAGAGGGCTTTACTTGCCCCAATTACCTGAATGGTACTTGAAGGAAAAGCAGCGAGTTTTTCAAGGCTTCCAGCAATGCTTATGAGCCTTGCCCCCAGCATGGGTCCCGCTATCGTGGTAAGGTTGGGAGCAAGGACTTCCATATTGCTCTCGATGTAAGCCTCAATCTGCTTCCTCCGTTCATAGAGGCTACATACGCTCTCTGCAAAGCCTTTAAGAAGCATTTCATCTGCAGCTTCAAGTTTTGCGCCCATGGAATCCCTGGCTTTTAAGCAAAGGGGATCATCAGTCGCAACATTTTCACGGGAGCCGTATTTTACGATAAAAAGTGCAAGAGCTTCACCATTGAGCCCGCTTTCAGGAAAATAGCCCCCATACCACTCAAAAAGTCTTTCTGAGAGAGAGTTTGTGGTTTCATTGATGTCATCAAGAGCTTCTACTGCCTGAATGATGCGCTGGTCAGGGGTAAGAGACCCCGAAATCTGGATTTTTACAGTATCTAGAGTTACTTCATGTAAAAGAGAATAATATTCCGAAAGAGAATCTACAAACCTGCACTCGACAGCTGCAGCTTTCAGGTCAAAACCTTCGGGAGGGAGATTCTGCCTGCTATCCCTCAGGGAAAGAGAATGGAGTGCAAGCTCTCTTACATCTTTTGGAAAAAGCTCGGAGGCAAGGATTTCTCCTTTACTGCCCATCTCAAGGACTCCAAACCAGGTACTGATTTTCAAGCGGAGCCTCCGAAAATATCCGCGCCCCGATTCTTTGCCTTCGTAAGCAGTACTTCTCCGCCAAGGGATTCGTTAAGCATACGCTGGATTTCTTTCTGGAGCTTTTTGCCTTCTTCCGGACTTCCGACAATCCCGTAAACAACAGGCCCGAAAGAACTGACTCCTGAACCACTTGCCCCGTTGTCCTGCATATATTTCATGGCATCGAGTACAGCCTGGGGCTGAAGTTCAACTTCCCGCTTTTTAAAGCCCACAGTCTGAAAATGGTTGACTGCCCTGCCGAAACTTTCCAGATCTTCTTCGATAAGCGCAGGGAGCATCTGCATAAGGATTACATGAGATATTTCCTGAACTTCCTTAAGAGGGATGGGACAGACTTTTTTGAAAATATCGACTTCTTCTGCGTCATGAACACCTTTGGTATTGGGAATTGCAAGCACAATATTCCAGTCAGGGAAGTCCTTCCTGAAAAGCACAGGACCCGGAGGCATATGGCTGGCTGCGGAAGGGGAAAACGCACCTTTATCCCTGAACCTGTGCCCTCCATCCAGGATAAAGCCTCCTTTTTCAAAGGCAGCAACTCCTATTCCGGAAGTTCCTCCTCTACCCACGGCAACTGCCAGTTCCCGGACACTTTTTCCGAGCCCGTAAATCTCATTTACGGCTGCTGCGACCGAAAGAGCGGCCTGGGTTCCGGAGCCAAGCCCTACATGGTCAGGAAGGTCTCTTTTAATATGAATCCTGATGCCTTTCCCTGCCGGAAGCAGAGCTTTTGCTGCTTTTCGCATTCTGCCTGCGAGAAGAGAATCCCCCACCACTTCGACAGCATCCGCTTCCGCTGCCGAAATTTCCAGGCTGGGTGACTCGAGAGTAATTCCTACTCCCCCATCGACCCTGCCGATCTCTGCATTGAGATCAATAAGGGTGAGATGCAGTCTGGACGGAGACACTACATTAATCATATTCATTTGTATCCTCATTGCTTATTCATAAAGCTTAGGAGTTAACCTTCGAACTACCCCGAAGTTTTTCCTTAACAATCGAATAAGTAAAAGATAAAGTTTTCCCGTTAAATATAAATTTAATGAATGGGAAAATCAGCGAATATATTTTTATACGGATCTCCGCACCCCCCCGGAAATCCAGTAGTGACTCCATAAACACAGGACATACAGAAAAACTGCAACTCCGACAACGGCTGTAAACCATCCCCAGAATAGCATGTATAAATCCGCAAAGCATCCCTGTATCTGCAGGATCGGAAAGCCCGAAGGTAAGGTCAGCTTTCAGATTTTTGATTTTTATTGCATTAAGCATATCGGAAAACAGACGAAATAGAGGTTTTCGAAGGGCTTTGTAAGCTTCCAGACCCCAGTGAAGTTTTTCCCTGGTTGTCATTCCCTTCTTTCTCTCCACCTCACCTTCCGTACTAACTTTTTCTTCCGTACTAACTCTTTTTTTCCCTCTTATCCAGTCAAATATCCCTCTTTTCTCTTTACCCTGAGATTTTTCTTTAACCTCAATTCTCTCTTTACCCTCAATAATTATTGTTTCCTCTTCAGGTCTCTGTTCTCCGGGTCCCCTGCCTTTTTCTACCTGTATTTTTTGTTCTGCTTTGTATTCTGCTTTGTATTCTGCTTTGTATTCTGCTTCGGATTCTGCTTCGGATTCTGCTTTTAGAAGGTCCACTTCTCTGTTTTCAGTTTGCTTAGATCCTTTTCTGTCCCGTTGAGCTCCTGTTTCCACTATAATTTCTTTTTCCTTTTCTGTTCTGGCTGATTCCTCAAGAATAGGTTTTTTTTCATTCGGCTCGCCGATTAAAAAAGTATGGGAAAAAAACAGCCATTTTACAGTAAATATGCCCCCCAATTCTTTCTTTTCTTCTACACTCAGGACCTTGAGCTTGAAGGTGAGGACTATAGCTGTAAAAAGTATGAATAAGACAAGCAGAAAAACCAGAATGATTAGATATATGGCAAGCATGCTAAACAAGTTGAGGGAAAAAGGATAGTCCTGACTATCCTGAAGACCCTGACCTTTTATTTCCGCTTCCTGGAAAATCCCTTAAACGGGTTTAACCCGAAGGAATTTAGTGGAAACAGCCCCCTTTCTCAGAGTAGGTTTCCGTGTGCTCTTTGACTTCCGTTTCGCGGACTTCCGGCTCTTTACTCTCTTTTTCTTCCGGTTTTTCTTCTTTTTTATGTTTACCTTTCATGCCTTTGATTTTATCTATAACATCAGGCATGACATCCTGTATGGAACTGAAGATTGATCCAACATCGCCTTTTTCAGAGATCCGGAAGATTCTGGCTTCATCTTCGGAGATCATAATAAAAGCTACAGGCTCGATCTTCGCACCTGCACCTCCACCTCCACCATACCCGGACTCGTGTTCCTTTTTGCCTTCTCCGCCTCCGCCTCCAAAGCCCATTGTAAGTTTGGAAACGGGAATAATTGTTTTTCCGGCAGCTGTAATAGGCTCTCCAACAACAGTTTTTGTAGTTGCAATTTTTTCAAGTTCGCTTGCAATTTGTCTAATGGTTTCTTCTACACCCATCTTTTTTATCCCCCGATGTGTATGGTATCATTTGTTTATATGGATAATAAATGTTATCTATCTTCTTCTATATTTCCAGTCCTGTTTTATTAAATATTAGCTTCATTATATTTGAGTAATCCTGTATTCACAGTTTCAGGCGTAACACCCACCATTCAAAACATGGTTCTTTGAACTAGGGCTATACTCTTCTTTTGGATAAACTCTTAGAGTCCATATTTGTCTCTTTGTCTCCTCCCCTGGTTTCAAATTAATACCGACATCACTTTTAATGGATTTCTTTCGAAGATATGGTGCTCTTTTTATTATTAAACATAGACAGTAAGAAACAGCTAAAAAAATGAAGTGAAACGACGAAGTAATATCTTTCGGCAGGTCGACATTATGAATTAGAATATATTACTTGAAATCGTTGGTCCTTTTTTATATCTATTTAAAAGTATTAATCTAAATCAGTATATTTATATTGTTTCACATTTTCTCCAATCTAGTTAAAATAAATTTTATAAATAATTAAACCTGATGTAATAAATTCATTTATTAGATATTTATAATTGGAGTTGTATATTTTTTTGAGTATGGAAAAAAATGAAAGTTAATTATTGGTAAATTAATTTCATCCGTGATCCAGATTTTACCCCTACTTTCTTGAATAGACGGAGGAATTGGAAATTAGAAATAAATCCATCACTTTACCAGGAATTTTTCTCATTTTAGTATTAATTTCAGGTATTGGAGCAGCGGCTGAGATTACTGTCGAGCCGGGGAATTCAATACAGGATGCCGTAAATAATGCAAGTTCAGGGGATACAATAATCATAAAGCCCGGAACTTATACCGAAAATGTCAAAATATATACAGATAGCCTCGCTATCAGGTCGGCGTCCGGAAACCCTGATGATACAATGATTAAAGCTAAAAACACAACAGACAACGCGATTTTAGTGAAGGCGGCTAATGTCAAAATTAGCGGCGTTAAAGCTGCTGCAGCAACCGGGTCCAGTGCTTCAGGGATCTGCCTTTCCGGATGCAATAACTGTATAGTCGAGAATAACAAGCTCACGAGCGAGGGGCAAGGGATTTATCTCGTGAGTTCTACAGGGTGCACGGTCTCAGGTAATACAGTTATAAATTGCGGTTATTTTGGAATTGTGCTTGGAAGTTCCAAAAGCAATACCATTACCGGAAATACAGTTACCAATTCCGCGCGTGGCATCTATATAGGCAACTCTGACGATAATACCGTTTCAGGCAATACTGTCACTTTGAACAGTGTTTTAGGGTACTATAGTTGTAGCTTGTGTGACCGAAACCGGATTTATAATAACTACTTCAATAACACCGAGATATCCGTTAAAAGCGGATCAGGAAATTCCTATAATACTACAAAAACCCCAGGCACAAATATCATTGGCGGCTCTTATATTGGAGGGAACTACTGGGGAAAACCAGATGGAACAGGTTTCTCCGACACAGCAGTAGATAAGGATGGAGATGGAATTTCCGACTCCGCATACAGTCTGCCGGGCAGCTCATACTTAGATTACCTGCCTCTTGTCTACCCGTCCAATTCTCCTGAGCCTGTACTCCCTGTTGCGGACTTCAGCAGCGATGTTACTTCAGGGAATGCACCGCTGACTGTAACCTTTAAAGACAGAAGCACAGGAGATCCCACTGAATGGGACTGGGATTTCGGAGACGGAAATGTTTCAACAGAACAGAGCCCTGTACACACATACACCTCAGCAGGGACTTACACGGTAAAGCTTACAGTAAGCAATGCAGACGGAGCAGCTTCAAAAGACGGTAAGATAACTGTGTTTCAAAAACCTGAACCTATCATTGAACCAGTAATTCCTGTTGCGGACTTCAGCAGCAATGTTACCTCAGGGAATGCACCACTGGATGTAAGTTTTGCTGACAAAAGCACAGGAGCTCCCACTTCATGGAACTGGAATTTCGGAGACGGAACTAATTCAGAAGTCCAGAACCCCGTACACACATACCCTTCAGCAGGAGATTATACTGTTAACCTGACGGTGAGCAATGCAAACGGTACGGCTTCAAAAACAGGCGCAATAAATGTTCTTCAAAACCCTGAGCCTTACCCTGATCCGGCACTTCCTGCTGCAGATTTTGGCACCAATGCTACTCAGGGCCCTGCTCCTCTTGTGATCCAGTTTACCGATCTTTCACAAAATGCAGTTTCATGGAGCTGGGACTTTGACAATAATGGACAGCCTGACTCTACCGTCCAGAGTCCGGTTTATGTGTATACTTCTACAGGGACTTATACCGCTAACATGACAGCAAGGAATGCAAACGGTACGGCTTCAAAAACTCTCGAAATAAAGGTGCTGGAGGCAGAAAAGGATACAGGTCTTCCTGTTGCAGACTTCAATGCGAACGTTACTAGCGGCTATGCTCCCCTCTCTGTTCTGTTTACAGACAATTCGCAAAATGCAACTGAGATAGGCTGGGATTTTGACAATGACAGAGTGACTGACGTGAGCTCCAGTACTGTAGTTTATGTCTATACATTTCCTGGGACCTACACTGTAAATCTGTTAGCAACCAATGCAAACGGCACGGCTATAAAAACTCTCGAAATAAAGGTGCTGGAAGAGAGCAGTTCTGGAGGAAGCAGCCACAAGAGCAGTGGTGGAAGCAGCAGTGGCGGTGGCGGTGGTGGAGGTTCACCCGAGCCTGCAAGAAACGTTGAAACAAAGGAACTTTCCCAGGTCTTCATCACAAATGGAAAAGCTGTAAAGTTTGACTTCACGAAGAATGCGACCTGTGTTGTGTATATTGGTTTTGATGCAATCAAGAACGTAGGCAAGACCACAACCATTGTTGAACAATTAAAGAATAAGTCTGCACTTGTTTCCGAACTGCCTTCCGGGGAAGTCTATAAGTCCTTTAACGTGTGGGTCGGAAACAGCGGCTATGCAACCTCAAAGAATATAGAAAACCCTGTTATCTGCTTCAAGGTTGAAAAGGCCTGGCTACAGGATCAAAAGATAGACAAGTCTTCCATTACCCTTAACAGGTACAGCAACAAAACATGGGAACAACTACCAGTTAGCCTGTCAGGGGAAGACGATAAATTCCTGTACTTTGAAACCGAAGTCAAGGGCTTCTCTTCCTTTGCAATAACAGGAAAGGCAAAAAACATATCGGGAGAAGGCGTAACAGACTCGGAGCCTGAACAGGAAATTCGATCTATTGAAAGAGAAGATACGAAAAATATAAAGTCTAAAGTCGAACAAAACTCTGAGCAGGGAGAAGACACGACGGTCCCAGGGTTTGAACTAATCTACAGGATGGTCTGCCTGTCCGTCATTTTCCTGTATAAAAGAAAATAGAAAAGCTAAAAGAATACAAAAGAAAGACAATCAAATCAAAGCAGGTATCAAGTTTAAATACATAATTAGATAAAAAAAGGCTGATGAGGGTTTATCCCTTCATCCTGTTTTCTATATGTATCATTTATATATAGGTTCAGTTTTCTAGCTTTTTCTCTTGATTTTATAATCCATGTAATTTCTTAATGAGCTCATCCCAAAAACAATTTTATTTCTACATCAATAAGAGTTTCAGGAATATTTTCCTGATCAGAAGATCGATTAATTAGTCCAAATTCGAGATATAAGGACGTAATTTTGGGTGTTGGTATAGTTCAATCTATTTGATATAGGAATGGTAAGAAAAGATTATTGCTTGTTTTGAAAGAGGCTGACAGCTCATCAAATGGAATATAGAAATGATAAAGGTAATTTTTAAGGAAGTTAAAAAAACGAATTATTGCCTTACAATTAAATTATACTTTATCGATCTGTAAGCTGTTTTTTATTATTATAGAAGTATTAATTTAAAATCAGTATATTTATATTACTTCATATACATTCCCGCTTAGTTAAAGTGGCTCATGCAGGGATCTTACTCTGGATTTTAGATAAATTCAGCGCAAATTCAGAGCTTTACATTTGTACATTCATTGGACATTGAGTATATGTTTTCATGAATTACTAATAACACAATTTTTACCCCTGATACAGACTTCATCCCTAACTTTCTTTAATGGACGGAGGAATTGAAATTAGAAATAAGCTGGTCATTTTATTAGGAATCTTTCTCATTTTAGCATTAATTTCGGGTACTGGAGCAGCAGCTGAAATTATTGTCCAGCCAGGAAACTCAATACAGGCTGCCATAAACAGTTCAAGCTCAGGTGATGTAATAACTATAAAGCCCGGGACTTACACCGAAAATGTAAAAATAACTACAGGTAATCTTACAATCAGGTCCGAGTCAGGAAACCCTGATAATACAATAATAAAAGCTAAAAGCTCAACAGTCAATGTAATTTCAGTGCAGGCAGATAATGTTAAGATTAGCGGGATCAGAGCTGTTGGAGCAAGCGGATCCAGTTATTCAGGGATTTATCTGTCCGGATGCAATAAATGCGTAATTGAAAACAACAAACTTTTGAGCAACGGACGCGGGATTTATCTCGTGAGTTCCAAAGGGTGCACTATCTCGAAAAACACAATTATGAATAATGGTTATTATGGAATTGTGCTCGGAAGTTCCAGCGCCAATACTATTTCCGGAAATACGGCTTCCAGTGATGCCCGCGGCATCCATCTGGGCTCCTCTGACGACAATAAAGTTTCAGGTAATACCGTTGCTTCGAACAGTGCTTATGGAATGTACGTCTGCGGGCTCAGCGATAGAAACCTCATTTATAACAATTATTTCAATAACACCAATATGACTATCAAAAGCGGGACCGGAAACGCCTACAATACTACAAAAGTTGCAGGCAAAAACATAATAAGTGGAACCTATATTGGCGGGAACTACTGGGGAAAACCAGATGGAACAGGTTTCTCCGACACAGCAGTAGATAAGGATGGAGACGGAATTTCCGACTCCGCATACACCAGTATATCAAGCAGCATATACTCAGATTATCTGCCTCTGGTAATCCCTTCCAACCCGGCAGCCCCTGATGCGGACTTCAGCAGCAATATCACCTCAGGAGACGCACCTCTGGCTGTATTGTTTACCGACACAAGTACAGGAACAGCTACCGCATGGAACTGGAGTTTTGGAGATGGGACATACTCAGCTCAGAAAAATCCGGTACATACCTATTCAATGGCAGGAAATTACACAGTATCATTTACGGCAGGCAACACAGCTGGTAATGACACAAAAACAAAAGAGAATTATATAAAGGTAACAACCGCACAAAAACCAGTTGTAAGCTACTGGGGCACTCCAAGATCAGGAGATGCACCACTAACTGTAACTTTTAAGGATAATTCCTCGGGCTCCCCCACAGCATGGAACTGGAGTTTCGGAGACGGAACGTACGCAACAGTCCAGAATCCAAAGCACACTTATTCGGCGGCAGGGACTTACACGATAAAACTGACAACAAGTAATGCTGCAGGCAATACCACATTAACAAAGTACAATTACATAGCAGTAACAGGAACGGCTGCACAAACGCCGGTTGCGAGCTTCAGCAGTAACGTCACGTCAGGGAAAGCCCCGCTAAATGTCCTGTTTACTGATACAAGCACAGGAACTCCAACTGCATGGAACTGGAGTTTTGGAGATGGGACATATTCAACAGTCCAGAACCCTGTACATACATACTCCTCAGCAGGAAATTACACAGTAATGCTTACAGCAAGTAATGTTGCAGGTAATACTACGGTAACAAAGACGAACTATATAAGTGTAGGAACGGATGCGGCGCAAATGCCGGTTGCCTCATTTTCGGCATCTCCAACCTCAGGAAATGCCCCACTGAGTGTGATCTTTACTGACAGCAGTACAGGAAATCCAACTGCATGGAAATGGGACTTTGGGGATGGAAACAATTCAGCAGTCCAGAACCCGGTACATGCATACTCTACAGCAGGGAATCATACAGTGACGCTTACAGTAACCAATGCTGCAGGCAGCAATACGGTGACAAAATCAAACTACATAAAAGTGACAGGAACAACTGCACAAATGCCAGTTGCTGCGTTCTCGGCATCTCCAACCTCAGGAAATGCCCCACTGAGTGTGACCTTCACTGACAGCAGCTCAGGTTCACCTACAACATGGAGCTGGAATTTTGGTGATGGAACCAGTTCAACTCAGAAGAGCCCAACGCATACATATTCAACAGCAGGAAACTACACCGTAACGCTTACAGTAACCAATGCTGCAGGCAGCAATACGGCAACAAAATCCAGTTATATAAGTGTAGGGACAACTGCACAAAAACCGGTTATGAACTATTGGGGTACTCCGAGATCGGGAAGTGCACCACTGACTGTAACTTTTAAGGATAATTCCTCGGGCTCCCCCACAGCATGGAACTGGAGTTTCGGAGACGGAACATATTCAACAGTCCAGAATCCAAAGCACACTTATTCAGCGGCAGGAACTTACACGATAGCCCTTACAGCAACCAATGCAGCAGGAAGTACTACATCAACAAAATACAATTACATAACAGTGACAGGAACGGCTGCACAAACGCCGGTTGCAAGCTTCAGCAGCAATGCAACCTCAGGAAGTGCACCGTTTAATGTTCTGTTTACTGATACAAGTACAGGAACTCCCACCGTGTGGAACTGGAATTTCGGAGACGGAACATCCTCAACAGCCAAGAGTCCTGTACACACCTATTCTGCGGCAGGGAATTATACGGTAGCACTTACAGTAACCAGTGCTGCAGGCAGCAATACGGTAACAAAATCAAATTATATAACAGTGACAGGAATAGCTGCACAAACACCAGTAATAAACTGCTGGGGCACTCCGAGGTCAGGAACTGCGCCCCTGACTGTAACCTTTAAGGACAACTCTACAGGATCGCCTACTGCGTGGAACTGGAGTTTCGGAGACGGAACGTACGCAACAGTCCAGAATCCAAAGCATACATATTCGGCAGCAGGTAGTTACACGATAAAGCTGACGGTAACCAATGGAGCAGGCAGCACTACGACAACAAAGTACAATTATATAGTAGTGTCAAAGGCCTGAGCACGCCTTGAAAGTCAGTAATGAAGAAAAGAACAATAAAAGCGATAGTAAGAAAAATAAAAAATAAGATAAGACCAGGAGTTTAACGAAAATTCATTTCAAGAGTTGGGCTGGAGTGATGGAGCTCTTTTCTTTCAGAGCTTTTCTGCAAGGCTCCCGAACTCCAGACGACCTGAAACCGGAGATTCCTGATCCTCTTTTCCAGTCTTTTTGATTTCAGTTTCATTTTTTTCAGGAGTATAAGGTACTATATTTGCAAAAAACTCTTTTACCAGGCTTCCCACATCCTTTGGAGCTACATCAAGAAACTCTTTACTCTCTTCAGGTGGGAAGTATCCGAAGACCGAAAATTTGCCAAGTTTACGCATCTGAGAGCCCTGGTAGCGGGCATCAAGGAGAATCCTTACTCCGAAATCTCCCGGAGAACGAACAACCCTTCCCATAGCCTGCCTTACTTTCCTGATAGTCGGCACCTGAACTGCAAACTCCCAGCCATCTCCGCAGTTGAAAACAGTATCGTAGGCCGACTCTACAGCTTTTATCCTGTCATTCAGGGCAGGATATCCCACACCTACGACAATCACGGTCCTGCCCCGGGAATCTCTGAAATCTACACCTTCGCTCAATGTTCCCCACAGATAGGTTATAAGCACAGCTTTTCCTCCCTGCTCCCCTATTTTGAAAAATTCCTGCCTGACCTCATGGGCTGAAACCCCTACCTCATCAAGGAGAATCGGAACCGAAAGCTCAGGCTCAAGGAGTTTTGTATAGCGAAGGGCTTCTGCATAACTCTGGAAGTAAATGGTTACATTCCCTGGCGATGCAGCAATAGCAGCGAGAAGTGCCTCTTTCAAACTGTCCAGGGTCTCAGGACTGTCCCTGTTTTTTGCAAAGAGGGGAGGGACTGAAACCGCAAGAGTAAGCCTTCGTTCCTGTGGGAAAGTGGTCCCATAGGTGATTTCTTCAACTTCCCGGGTAATGCCCAGTGTGGATTTTACCATCTCGAAAGGCCGGAGAGTAGCCGACATCAGCACTGCAGAATAAACGGAATCAAACAAAGGCTGGGTCACATTTTTGGGAATACAGGTGAAAAGTTCAAGCCTGCCGACCACCCTGTCGCTTTTAAAGTCTCTGCGCATATTCAGGATCGGATAATAGTTCTGCCTGTCCGAAAGAACAAGATAGGAAGAAAGGAAATCTGCAACATAACGGATCTGGGAACGCTTGGGAACGGAAAGAAGCCCTTTCTTGTAGTTTTCAGCATAAATCTCTTCCAGCCTGCCTCCGAACTCCCCGATTTCCCGCAACCGGATCAGCACATTTTCTTCATCTGCAAACCCTTCTTTCTTTGCGTCCCGCAAAAAGCGAGCTTTCAGGATGTCAAGGCGCTCATAAGGGTCACTAATCTGGATGTCTTGCCAGTGTTTTCCAAGCCGATTTCTCTCTCCGAACTTCAGCTTTGAGTCGTAAGTATCCCTGATAGAGGTCAGCAAACAGGAAAAAAGCCTTTTAGCATAGAGCCGGGAAGCATAGTCCTGGTCAAGAGGGATTCCGATACTCGATCCGGAGCCTCCCCCGAATACAGGAGAGTTGTCAGGCTCTGGAATCTCCCCCACCTCGGAAAGGGTTTTCTCAATGGTCAGCTCTGAGAGCATTATGGAGGAATGGGAACGGGCTGAAGCCTCAATGTTGTGAGCTTCGTCAAAGATAAGAATTATGTCTTCAGGATCTTTCTCAAGCCATTTAAGAAGAGTCATGAAGATATCAGCACTGAGCACATGATGGAAGTTGCAGATAAGGAGCTCCGTGTTTTTAAGTTCCTTTTTAAGCAGCTCATACCCGCACATGCTCCGGTCTTCAGCATATTCCATAACTTCTTCCGGACTTCTAACATCAGAAAAGAGCCAGGACGAAAATTCATTTCCTTCAAACTTGAGGACCTCATAAAGCTTTGGGCAGGAGTGGTTTCTCAGGGATTGAGCCTTTTTTCGGGCTTCCTCGATTTCTTTTTCAAGCTCGTTCCTGAGGGCGTAGAGGGCAGGGTCTTTTGTCCTTTTGTGTTTTTCGGAGGCATCTTTGAGTTCTTTTTCCTTTGAAGAAACTTCCCTCTCAAACTCAAGGAGGTCATAGGTATTTTCCCCTTTTAGCTTGCACTCTTCATAGTCGAGGTTCTCGGGACACATGGAGGTCTTGCCCTTGAAAACAATTGTTTTTATGCTGTTGTCCCTGTTGATATCCCTGGTCTCATGGATGAACTGGACCATCTGCTGGTGGACATTCGTGACTATGATTACGACCTTGTTGAGTTTCTTCCCCACGTGAAGGGCAGGAGCAAGTGAACTCAGAGTTTTGCCTGTCCCACATGCTCCCTCAAAAAGCACTATTTTCTCATGCTGGAGGGCAGAGTGAATCTTCTCCATAGCTTCTGCCTGATTTGGGTAGCAGCTTTTTTTCGTAAAATATCGCATGTATCCGTTGTTCTGCATCATACGCTTAATCCTGATATCTCTCCGGTTTCCTGAACCCTGAAAAGTGTATAGAACTCTATTCATTTATTTATTATGCCAGTAAACATACAGTCCCTCTGAATATTTTTCTGAGAACTGGCATTACCATCTTTAATGACCTTAATTAATTCTTCCAACCAACAGTAATTAAATATTTCGAGACCCATTCGGGGATATTTCAAAGGACTATTTCCGAGAATCATTTTTCCGAGAACCATATCTCTGAGATCATTTTTCCGAGAATCATTTTTCCGAGAACCATTTTCCGAAAATTATCAAATGATTTGTACTGTTCACCGGATAAGCCAGATAAAAACGAATTCCTGGTACTATATAAACTTAGAGGGAGAAGATTTATTTTTACTTGTTGAATGGGATGCTACTGTATTCCAGGTGATGAGTACAAACTAAACACAGATGAAACATAGCAGATAAAGTTTTCCGGCTTTATCTTCCGAATTCACGGTATAAACCATAAAGCCGATAAGACTATATTCGATTAACTGTTCTTGTAAGTTTCATATCTTAATATAAAATTAATTATTAATTCCCCTGCTATAAAAGCAATTAGAATTAATTCGCCCTAAATAAAAACAACTAAAATGAATACGTCAATACAATTTAGAGGAATTAAAGGATGGACGAAAGAAGCCGGATGCTGGCAGACGAAAATATCGGAAAACTTCTTTTTAAGCTGTCAGTACCCGCAATTATAGGAATGCTGGTGCAGGCCTTCTATAACCTTGTGGACACGTTATTCGTAGGCAGGGCCTATGGAGCCGAGAGTATTCAGGCAATCGGGGGCATTGCAGTCGCATTCCCAATCCAGATGATCGGAATGGCTGTAAGTCTTGCTATCGGCATCGGAGGCGCGTCCATCATATCTCGCCGTCTAGGGGAAAGAGAACAGAAAAAAGCCGAAAAAATTTTCGCAAATCTGATCTTTCTTTCCCTGTTTTCGAGCTTACTGATAACAGAGGCAGGGCTTATTTTTATCGTACCACTCCTGAAAACATTCGGGGCAACTGATACTATTCTTCCTTATGCCCTTGAATATCTGGAAGTAATTCTTTACGGTACTGTCCTTTTTTCCCTTGCAATGGTGACAAACGCTGTGATCCGTTCGGAAGGAAACGCGAAGGTCGCCATGAACTCCATGCTCATCTCCGGCGGCCTCAATGTTATACTTGATCCGATCTTTATTTTTAGCTTCGGGATGGGGATCAGAGGAGCTGCCATTGCGACCGTGCTGGCACAGGCAATAGGAGTACTTTATGTTATCCGTTATTTCCTCAGTGGAAAAAGTACACTCAGGTTCCGCCCTTCAGACCTCAAACCGGACAGCAAAATAATAACAGAAGCCCTTGCTATAGGGGTGTCTCCTTTTACCAGAAACGTTTCAGGGAGCCTCATGATTATAATCTTGAATAACCTGCTCGCTTTCTATGGAGGGGATATAGCCATTGCCGTATTCGGTATAATTAACAGACTCCTGATGTTTACGCTCATGCCCATGTTCGGAATTATCCAGGGGTTCCAACCCATAGTGGGCTTTAATTACGGGGCAAAAAACTTTGAACGGGTCAAGGATACTGTAAAGCTTGCCATTCTTACTACCACAGTTATGTCCATTGCGGGTTTCCTTATACTTTATCTGTTCCCGGAGCAGCTTTTCGGGATTTTCAGTGGAGACCACCAGCTGATAGTTGAAGGAAAGAATGCTGTAAGAATAGTCGTGCTTGCAACCCCGCTTGTGGGTTTTCAGGTAGTAGGAGCAGCTCTTTACCAGGCTATCGGCAAAGCAAAGCCCTCTCTATTTCTGTCCATGTGCAGGCAGATGCTTTTCCTGATTCCGCTTGTGCTGATTCTCCCAAAATACCTGGATCTGCCAGGTGTCTGGGCAGCCTTCCCGCTTGCAGATTCTCTGGCTTTTACGGTAACTCTAATTATGGTTATTCGAGAGTTCAGATCGCTTGCTGAAAAAGGAAAAAACGTGCGAAATGACCCGGCTGCAGGGAATTTACCTGCTCGCGGGGATTGAACGGCTGCTAAAAGTAGTTACTGCAAAATAACTACAAGAAGTAGCTACGAGAAATAGTTACTGTAAAGTGGGGCCGTCGGCGGCTTTAAAGCCCTCATTTCTACCAAAAGAGCATTCTCGGTCAAGATATTTACTTCCCCATTCACAGAGCGCATCCAGAACAGGGAGCACGGTTTTTCCAAACTCAGTCAGAGAATATTCAACCCTTGGCGGGATTTCAGGAAAACTCTCTCTGAGGACGAGCCCAGCTTCTTCAAGCTCCCTGAGCTGTTTTGTGAGCATTTTAGGAGAAATACCCTGCATGCTTTGCTGTAGCCCTGAAAAACGCAGTTTTTCTGCTCTCAACTGCCAGAGAATCAGAGGTTTCCATTTGCCGCCGATTACGTCCAGAGTTGTTTCAACAGGACAGTGATAGTGTTTACTGTTTTTTGCCTCACTTGCCATAATCTTCCATTCTATCCTTTTTGTTACTAAGTATCCGGATTGTATGTATGGTATATAAGTATAGTTGCTGTAGATTAAATATCAATAAACTTACGTTACTGATAGAAGAGACTCTATTTAGCCAAAAGAGGCTCAAATCAACAGATAAAAGGTGTAAAAGATGAAAGTCATAGGTATTGTTGGAAGTCCCCGAAAGAATGGAAATACAAATATCCTTGTCCAGCAGGTCCTTGAAGGAGCAGCAGCAGAAGGTGCCGAAACCCGGACCTTCATCCTCAACGAGATGAATTACAGAGGCTGCCAGGCCTGTAACTATTGCAAAAGCCATGATCAGTGCAAGCTTGAAGACGACCTTATGGAATTATTCAATGAGCTTGCAGTAGCCGATGGTGTTGTCTTTGGTTCTCCTATCTACTTTGGTCAGTTTACAGGTCAGATGCGACTCTTCCTTGACCGCTGCTATTCCCTTATAAACGCTGACTTCTCTCCGCGCCTCCCTGCCGGGAAAAAAGCAGTAATTATAGGGACCCAGGGAGCGCCTGATGCGGCAGCTTTCAAAGGAGTCTATGATGAATTCGGAGGGCAAATTTCCAGCTTCATGCGCATGGATGTGAAGGATACGATAGTAGGAGTTGGATATCACGCTCCGGGAGAAGTTAAGGATGATATCGAGCTTATGGAAAAAGCAAAAAACACAGGCTTTAACCTCTTCAAATGAAGAGAGATTAAAGAAAAATAAGGTAAGGAAAGAAAATAAAGTCTAAAAAGAGAATAGAACAGGGAAAGAAAATAAAAATAGGGCGAGAGAAGCCTGGAGGGAGGTTTCTCGCCCAGACTTTTCAGGAATAAATTGGAGGAGTCTGAATATGGAAACTCTTGAAGCGATACATACTCGCCGAAGCGTTCGAAAATACACTGACAGACCAGTTCCGAGAGAGCTTGTTACCGAACTGCTCAGGGCTGCAATGAGTGCTCCATCTGCAGTTAATGCTCAACCCTGGGTCTTCATTGTAGTCGATGACAGAAAAATTCTGGACGAGATTCCCACATTCAGCCCTTATGCCGGCATGTGCAGGGAAGCTCCTCTCGCAATTCTGATCTGCGGGGATACGACTCAGGAAAAAGCGCCTGGATACTGGGTTCAGGACTGCTCGGCAGCCATTCAGAACCTCCTACTTGCAGCCCACGATTTCGGGCTTGGGGCGGTCTGGACAGGGATTTTTCCCATGACAGATAGGGTCAAAGGCTTCCGGAAAACTTTTGGACTACCGGACCATGTATTTCCTCTGGGGCTTGTACCTATTGGCTACCCTGCCCAGCAACCCGAACCTCAGGACCGGTACAGGAAAGAGAAAGTTTATCACAACAGGTACGGTCAGAAGAAAGAATAATACTGTTATACTGGCAGAGTCAAGCATTGTACAGGCTGGTGATTTTATTGACGATAAGAGTTGTTGCAAAAAATCAGGTCAAACCTGAAAAAATTCAAGAATTTATGGATTTGTGTGAAAAACTTGTTGAAGGATCAATAAAAGAAGAGGGTTGCATAGAATATGGAGTGTATCAGGAATTGGAGAATTCAGGAATCCTGACGATGCTAGAAGAGTGGAAAGATGAAAGCAGCCTGGATGAACACTTAAACTCCAGTCATTTTAGAGAAATATTTCCTTTGCTTTCAGAATGTCTTGAGAAAGACACTGAAATCAATGTATACAGAAAAAAGTTATGATTTATTCTATTCCTCAAATTCTACTCCTATTCATTTTTAGGAGGAGTCACATCAAACTCGATATCATCAAACCAGATAGAGACATGAATGTGTAAGCAGGCTGGGGGAAAGTACCCATGGCAGAGAAAGTCAGGATAAATAACAACGTATTCATCTATCCGATGCCTGTTACCCTCCTCGGGGCAAATGTGAAAGGAAAAGCTAATTTCATGGCCTTGGGCTGGGTAAGCCGTGTGAATGCAAACCCACCCATGCTTGGAGTGGGAGTCCACAAATCCCATTACACGCCACAGGGTATCATGGAGAACAGAAGCTTCAGCATAAATTTCCCTTATTCTGAAATGGTGGAAAAAACCGACTACTGTGGACTTGTCTCCGGAGAAAAGATTGACAAGTCAGGCCTGTTTAAAGTATTCTACGGGGAGCTCGAAACCGCTCCCATGATCAAAGATTGCACACTGAACCTTGAGTGCAGGCTTATCGAAACCCTGGAGTTTCCAACAAACTACTTCTTTGTGGGAGAAATTATTGCCGCTTATTCGGAAGAGCAGTATCTGACTCAGGGGAAGCCGGATATCAAAAAGATGGAACCCTGCTACTTACCATGCCGGATAACAGCTACTGGACCGTGGGGGATTACGGGGGAGAAGCCTGGAAAACAGGTAAAAGTCTGATTGACAAAAAAGGAACTGGAGAGGGTTAACCAGCTGAAAAGGATTAACCAGCTGAAAAGGATTAATTAACTGAAGGAATAAACTGAGAATAAATAATTAAAGATTGATAGGGGTAGAATAACAATGAAAGTCGTTGCATTTAACGGAAGCCCGCGGAAGGAAGGCAATACGGCTTCTCTCATAAAACACGCCCTTGCAGAGCTTGAAAAAGAGGGGATCGAAACCGAGACCGTGCAGATAGGGGGAAAGAGTATCCACGGTTGTATTGCCTGCTCAAAATGTTTTGAAAACAGAGACCACAGGTGTGTAATTGACAAAGACATCGTCAACGAATGCATTGAAAAAATGCTTGAAGCCGACGGCATAATCCTTGCCTCGCCTACATATTTCGCAGACCTGACGCCTGAGCTCAAAGCCCTTATAGACAGGGCAGGGTTTGTTGCCAAAGCCAATAGTGAAATGTTCAGGTACAAAGTTGGAGCTGCCGTCGTTGCAGTAAGGAGAGCCGGATCAGTCCATGTCTTTGATTCCATTAACCATTTCTTCACGATTTCCCAGATGATAATTCCCGGGTCCAGTTACTGGAACGTAGGAATAGGGCTTGCTGAGGGGGACGTTGAAAAAGACGAAGAAGGTATCCGGACCATGCAGGTCCTGGGCCAGAACATGGCGTGGCTTTTGAAAAAGATCAATTCATAACTCTTAGTTCAAGGTATAAAATTTAGTTTAAGATTTAATTAATAGTGTTCTCCGAAAAGCTGGTTTACGTTATCCGAAAGACTGTACACCTCATTTCAAATTTTCTTTTTAATGCGCCATATGCCGCCCAATCCCGCCTGCATACAGTAGACAAAAAAGAAAGTATCAACCGGGCTGGAATTCGTGATATAATAATATTAACCATCAACGGGAGAATGCATTTTTGGCTCGAAGCGTAATTTTTAACCATGAATATAATTTTGTGTATGTTTTTGTCTCAACGAGAGAGGCAGCTTTACTTATATATTAAGGGAAACGAATTTCATGGATAGAATTAGGGGGAATAAAATGAAAATTCTTTATGTTTATGCACACCCTGAGCCCAAATCCTTCAATGCTGCCCTGAAAGACACAGCTCTTGCTGCCCTGAAGGAAAAAGGCAACGAAGTAAGACTGTCAGACCTTTACGCGATGAACTTCAATCCCGTGCTCAATGCGGAAGACTTCACAGAACGAAAAAAGCCGGATGTTTTCAAGCCTTTCTTTGAAGCGATCCAGGCCTCCAAAACCGGGGCTTTTGCGCCTGACATTAAAGAGGAGATGGAAAAAGTAAAGTGGGCAGATCTCCTCGTCTTTCAGTTCCCTATTTACTTCACGTCCATGCCTGCAATCATGAAGGGCTGGATAGACAGGGTCCTGGCTCCGGGTTTTGGCTTCAACCCTATCACAAACAGCGCCTACGAAACCGGGCTCCTGAAAGGAAAATCTGCAATTCTTGCCACTACTACAGGGGCTTCAAAAGAATGGTATTCCGAAGGAGGGGCACATGGGGACCTTAACAGGCATCTTGAATCGGTTACTCACTGCGTCTTTGAGTATATGGGGATGAAGGTTCTGCCGTCCCATATTATCTACGAGGTGAGCAGCCTTTCAAAGGAAAAAGGGGCTGAAGAACTTGAGAAATATAGAAAGAGAATATTTGAACTTTAAATAAAAAGGAAAACGCCTGTTTTTATTTTTTGAGATTTCAGGAATGGAAAGCAGCCTGAATCTCATTCTACTTTTAAATAAAATCCGCACTGAATATTTTTGTAAAAAACTTTATTAACCGTTATGTATGTTCAGACATATCATTGAACTTCCATCTGAAGAGGTTTTTGAATGAAAAAAGTCTGCACATTCATAATTATCATGGTACTGGCAGTGGCTCTTGCCGGTTCAGGGTGTACTGAAAAAGGAGCATCTGCACCTGTTTTGAAAAACCAGGAAAAAGCATTTGAGGGGAGACATCTCACGGTTTGTTCCGGAGCGGGGCTGATAAAACCCATGAACGAATTGATTGAGAGCTTTGAAAACGAAACCGGAGCAGACGTAGAGGTCCGCTACGGAGGGAGCGCCGAAATCTTCGGAATCCTGACCTCAAAAGAGTGTGACATTTTTATCCCCGGAGATTACTACTACACCGGACAGGCTATGGACAGGAATTATGTTTTCAATGAAAGCGTGGAAAACCTGACCCTGCATGTTCCTGTAATTGCAGTTCCTGCGGGAAATCCCGAAAATATAAGCAAGCTCGAAGACCTGGCGAAACCCGGAGTAAAACTGGCTCTCGGAGACCCTAACGGGCCTGCAATAGGCCAGGTCTCGGAAACGATCTGTACACAGGCAGGCATCCTTCCCGAAGTCGAGAATAACACAATTGTCAGGACTGCGACCGTAAACCAGCTTCTCATTTACGTTGTATCCGAAGAGGTAGATGCGACAATTATCTGGGAAGACATGGCAAGCTGGGGTGAAGCCAGCGGAAAACTCGAAATTATCCCGATTCCTGAAGAACAGAATAAAATAAAGACCATACCCACAGCGGTTTCCGTATACACCGAAGACCCTGAACTGGCAGAGGTTTTTAACACTTACATTGCAGGAGAAGAGACAGAAGAGATCTGGGAAAAATGGGGCTTTGAGCCATGCAGCCCTTAAAATACGCCAGTATTAACCACTCCTGGTTCAGAAACCTAACTGTAGGTGTTACCTTCTTCTTCACTTTTTTGCTCTTCATAGCTGTAGGAGCTCTGCTCTTTGTCCTTAAACCCTCGGAAATTTTATCAGCCCTGCTTTCGGAAGAGATGTTCTATTCCATGAAGCTTTCCATGCTGACCTCTTCGGCTTCGACACTTTCTGTCATGTGCTTTTCAATCCCGACAGCCTATGCACTTTCGCGTTTTTCGTTTAAGGGGAAAAGCCTCATAAAGGCAATACTTGGGCTTCCGATGGCGTTCCCTGAACTGGTAATGGGCCTTGCACTCCTGCTCCTTTTCGGGCACGGTTTTCTTGGGCCTTACCTTGAGGCGGCAGGAATAAAGGTAACCTTCAGCAAGCTTGGAATAGTTGTTGCCCAGTTTTTTGTCGCCTTTCCTTACGCTGTAAGGGTCATCTACTCTACCTTCGAAGACATCAACCCGCGATACGAACAGGTCTCAAGGAGCTTCGGTTATGGAGAGTTCGAGACCTTCAGGCACGTAACTCTTCCGATGGCAAGAAGTGGGCTCTTTGCTTCGAGCGTAATTACCTTTGCCCGCTGCATAGGAGCTTTTGGGGCCGTGCTTGTGCTTGCAGGAGGCTCTTACATGAATACTGAAGTTCTGCCCGTGACCCTTTACCTTAACATCTCATACGGAAACCTGGAAATGGCAGTGACAAGCGGGATTTTACTCATGGGAATTGCTTTTCTTGCAATCCTCAGCTTCGAAAGGTTCGAAGGAGGAAGGCTGTGAGTTTCCTTGAGGTAAGGGGCCTCTGCCTTGACACTGGAGATTTCCAGCTCAGCGATATGGGACTTAAAGCCGAAAAAGGGGATTACCTGGCGCTGATAGGCCCCTCAGGCAGCGGAAAGTCCCTGCTTCTTGAAACCGTAATCGGATTTTACGGACCCGAGAAAGGCAGAATTATTCTGGAAGGAAAAGATATCACCGACCTTCCTCCCGATATGAGGCAGATCAGCATAGTGTACCAGGACCACATGCTTTTTCCCCACATGAACGTGTTTGAAAACATAGCGTATGCCCTCCGGAAAAAGATCAGGGATAAAAAGCAGATAGAGACCGAAGTAAAGCAGATTGCCGGAGTCCTCGGGATAAACGAACTGCTGCACAGGAAACCGGAAACCCTGAGCGGAGGAGAGAAACAGAGAGCAGCCCTTGCAAGGAGCCTGGTTGCCAGACCAAAGCTGCTCCTTCTGGACGAGCCCTTCAGCGCCCTTGATGCAAGAACAAGGGAAAAGCTCAGGAAGATGCTGAAAAAGGCAATTGCGGATTACAGCACCACTGTCCTGCACGTGACCCACGATTTCGAAGATCTCTGGACCTTGGCAAACCGGGTTGTAGTCATAAGAAAAGGGGAAGTTATGCAGGCAGGAGATCCGGAATCCGTTTTCAGGCGCCCTTCTCCGGATTTCGTGGCCGAGTTTCTGGGCACCAATGTGCTGAAAGGAAAGGTAAAGACGCTCGAAGGAAAACTGACGGTGATCGAAGCCGAAGGTCTGGAAATCTATTCAGCAGACCCGGCCGAACCAGGAGAAGAGGTCACGGTCTCCATCCGCCCTGAAGAAGTCATCCTTGCCAGAGGGGCTATGGAAAGTTCGGCCCGGAATACTTTGAGGGGAAGGGTTTCAGGAGTTTTCAAGAAGGAACACCTTTTCGTGGTCGAGCTGAAGATGGGAAGTGCAGAAATTAAAGCAATAATCACACCTACTTCATGTGAAATGCTTGATCTTGAACCAGGCAGAGAAATCTATGCCGTGTTCAAGGCTTCAAATGCCAGGATAATAAGGTAAATTTATAAAGTAAATTCGAAGCCGAAGTAAAGTTAACGCAGATCGGGAATAAGATTAACAGAACCAGAAGTGAAGTGAAGATGGACCGGGAGAAAAAAAATGATATGAAAAGCCGGCAGCAAAGGAAATAGAAACATAAAATAAGTGATATGTAAAGGAAATTTTTGAGGCAAAGCATGATAGACCTTTTTGAGCTTTACTTTTACGAAGATTGCCCCTATCAGGATGAAAGCGCGGAACTGCTCAAACTTGAAGGCAGAGGAAAAATGAGAATTATTTCAAGAGAAAACGGGACCTGTGCCTGCGCCGGGGAGCTGGCGGAATATTACGAACGAAAAGGCCTGAAAAACCTGAATTGCCTCGGAGACGGCATGACTTTCGAGCCAGGAGATGCAATTTTCGAAGCCGAAGGAGACCTCAAACTCCTGTTCAAACTCTGGAGGGTCTCCCAGACCTTTCTTTCCCTCATGTGTGCCATTGCCACAAAAACAGCCTCTATGGTAAGTGCGGGCCGAAAGGCAAACCCGGACATCATAATTGCAACAAGCCGAAAGACTCATCCCGGATCCCGCATGTTTGAGCTTAAAGCAGTCCGGGCAGGCGGAGGAGACATCCACAGAAATTCACTCAGCGACTCCATCCAGCTCAGCCAGAATCACCTGGAAGTTGCCGGGGACCTGAAAAAGCTCAGAGCCCTGAAAAAGATCGAAATCGAGCCCCGGTCGAGAGAAGAAGCGTTCAAATATGCCGAAATGTCGGATATTATGCTCCTTGACCATCTTTCCCCCGAGGAAATGCAGGGACTCGGACCTGAACTTAAGAAACTCAACCCGAAACTTGAACTTGCAGTGGGAGGAATCGAGGCAAAAAGGATCCCTGAATACGCCCCTCTTGTTGACATTATCGTTATAAGCGCCCCATACTATGCAAATCCTCTTGACTTTACAACAAAAATAGAAAGGCTGTAGGTGAGTAAAATAAAAGGTGGACTCATGCCAGAAAGCAAAAACTTACAGAAAACTGGGAAAAAAGAAGAAAACGAAATCCTGTCCGCCCTCGTAACTGCGCTCAAAAAGGACCTGGGTCCTGCCCTTGAAGAAATCGAGGTAGAAGACGTGAGAATAGGGCTCGCCTATACCGGGGTTCTGCTTTCCGAAAACTACGGAGGTGTCGCCTGCACCCCACTTTACGAGTTTTCCTGCTGCCCTGCCCTGGGTTTTACGGAGACCCTGAAAGGCAAAACTACGGATAAAGTGCTTGAACTTGCCCTGTCAGAAAATCCCCTTGAAGCAGCAGTCGGGATTGCAACCTTAAATGCGCTTTCCCACATGCTGCGGGACCTGGAACCCGAACATTTCCAGCGCTCCTACTCGGACATTCTGGACCTTATAATACCTGGGGATAGGGTTGCAATGGTAGGCTATTTCGGTCCTCTAGTCCCGAAAATCCTGAAAATAACCGAAAAACTCACAGTCCTTGAAAAACGTGAAATAGAATCTCCTAAAACCAGGACCCTGCCCTCGGAAAAAGCAAGAGAAATCCTCCCTGTATCGGATGTGATCATCCTCAGTGCAAGTACTCTCGCCAACAGGACCTTCGACGAACTCCTTTCCCTCCGGGGAGCAGCAAGGGAAGTTGTCCTTCTCGGCCCAAGCGCACCTCTCTACCCTGCCCCATTTTTCGAAAGAGGAATTACTGCAATAATGGGAACCCGAATTATTGATCCCTTTACAATGCTTACGGTGGTCAGCGAGGCTGGAGGAACAAAAAAGCTGCACCAGTACTGCGGAGAGAAGGTTGCGTTCAGAAGAAGCAAACAAAAAGAAAAATAAATCCGCTTGAGAGAAGAAAAAAGGTAGAAAAAGCCTGAAGAATCTTCAGAGGTTTCGGGCAAAATAAAGCTTTAAAAAAGAACGTTATGAACGCTTGAAAACCAGTACCGATAAAAGCCCTAAAATGACCATTATTGAAGTAAAGCCAGGCGTCTGGTATGTTGATGTTAGATTATCTGTGACCTCTTTGTCCTCATCAGGAGATTCTGCTAGGCCTTCTTCTTCAATCACATCTCCTCTCCACTCAAAAACTACTGGTGCTTCACTTACGCCTTCGTGTTCACAGTGGTCCTCGATTATTAGATAAATTTCATCAATAATAGAATCATTAACACTTTCTATAGATTTTGGGTCAAAAGCCACAAATATGTATCCCCTATAGATATAGCCATAACCAGTCAATGGTCCACCAGATGATTTCATGTAGGGCCGAAGTTCACTTCTGAAACTATGAATACACTCCCCTGCTGTCTCTTCCCATTCCACCTTTTCATAAGCGTCTGTAATTACAGGCATTGTTCCTCGAGTAGCTATGAACCCAGTCTCATTTTTAATTTCCTCAAAAATCTGAGGACCATAATCAGGTAATGGAAGATCCTCCTCATCCTGTGCCCACACAAAGACTATAGGAATTTCACTTATCCCTTCCTGCTTTTCACAGTACTCCTCAATTTTCTGATACATCTCGTTAATTCTGGAGTTATCTACTTCTCCCTTATAAGCAGAGCCCAGTTCGATTATTATTACATCACTAGCAGCAACACTTTTTATAGAACTGTCAAATTCGGAATACGATGGCCCAACTCGGTTAAGATTTAGCCAGCAATCTGTAATTGAATTTTTCCACTCTTGGTCGACTGTTTCTGGTATGTTTCCCCTGAATGCTATGAACAAGGGATCATTTGCAAATTCCTTTACAGAATCGGAGATTTCATCAGATTCAGAATCATTCAATTTACTATTATCTGCACTTGCAGAAACGCACAAAAAAACAGAAACAGAAATGATAAGCATCAGCCATTTACCAATATTCCTTCTTTTGAGCATTCAAATCAGACCACATTAGTTATTTTGGCTCTGTAGAAATCCTTAATTTGATGCAAATTATTTCTACAACTTTTTTGTTTATATTGTAGACTAACAGTTTAAGTTTTATTTCTTTTACTTGGTTGAAGTACTTTCTTGCCCTGAGCACTTCTCCAAACTTCCTTTTGACAACAGAGAACGTTGTTTCCACTATATTCCGTCTATTGTATTTGATTTTGTCAAAGCTTAAATGCAGCTTTTTTCTGTATTTTCCCTTTACTTTCTTCCTTTTTCTTTCTCTTAAAGGTATAATTGAGTCTGCTTTGATTTTTTCTCTAACTAGAGCATGAATTTTTTCAGAATCATATCCTTTATCCATCACATAACATTCTGATTTTCTTGTCCTATTTGATTGTCTTATCAGAGTATTTGCATGTTTGACGTCATGATCTGTTTTTTGACTGATTTTCCATCCCAATATCACTTTTTTATCTGTGTCTACTGCTATTGAAGTTTTCAGGAAGCTCCTTCGGAGCTTTCCTGTTCTTCGAGAGTAATAATAACTTGCATAAGAACTCGTAAACCCAGTTGCATCAATCGCAGTGATAGAAACAATTTCTCCATGTGAGTAAAATAGCTTTAGAACTTTTGACAAAATGAGATTAAACAGTAAAGAAGGAATTCGGGATACAAACTTTTGAAGTGTAGTGTAATGAGGAATCTTATCAAGGTCAAGTTTTTCCTTTATATCGTTCATGAGCTCGATAAGTTCTACAAAATCACGATAGTCCGTACTTATATACTCTTTCAATAAAACCAGAACAAGAAGCTGATGTTGAGTATAAACGTGTTTGGAATATTTGCAGGAGTAAAGGTTCAGTCTGGAAGACTGAACCGTCTCAAGACTAAGATCAACAAATTTAATATACTTATTTGATGACAATAGGGATTGCTCCTTCGTTTTTTGTGGGGACAAAAAATAAGGAGCAATTTTACAATTTAATTTTTATAAATTTTTGGGTAAAAGCAGAATTTAGAGGATTTCTACAGAGCCGTGAAATATAAATACACATCAGAACTCAACTATACAAATTTTTTAGATAATATACTGGCATAGCAGAAAATATTTTTTAAATTTTTAGATTTTTATAGTTACGTGCTTAAAAAGAGGATCTTTAAAGAATACTTTTTTCTGTCTACATTGGCTGCGGCTTTATAAAAAATTGACATAGGAAGTTGCAAACAACACCCGTTATCTGCAACTCCTGATTATTTGTATGCTCCAGCATTCAAACTACTTAGTCCAAATTTCTTATTCAATGTAGTACGTGACCTGTACTGACATTGAGACGGTAGACTCGCCCGGCTGAATAGGAGTGGAAACTGCTCCAGAAGCCTGTTCTGCTACTGCCATATCATATTCGTAGTATACTCTGGGACCACTGTTCTCACTTATAGATGAGGTTTGCACGCCAGTTATCTCAACACCCAGGCTCTTAGCAAGCGTAGAGGCTTTTGATGATGCATCAACGACCGCTTCATTCATTAGGTCTTCACGAAGCTGCTTTTGCATATCATCGGACACTGAGAAGGAAATGCTTCCAATCTCATTAGCTCCGGCGGCTGTGGACCTGTCAATGATCTCACTCAGCTTGTCGAGATTCGTGGTTGTGATCTGCACGCTGTTGGATGCAGAGTAACCTGTGATTGTTTGTTCTTTATCATAGTTGTATACAGGGTACACGGAAACATAGGATGTCTGCATTTCCCTGTCCTGCAATCCTATTGCTTTGAGTTCTGCTATTACAGCACTCATAAGGGCTGCATTTTCATCGGACGCTTCCTTTGCAGTTGCAGACTGGACTACAACACCTATTCTCAATGTTGCTGTGTCAGGGACAACCTTCTGTTCAGCATACCCACTCATGGAAATAGTACTTTCCGTATCCTTTTCGGATCCATTCTGTGAAATAGCGTATATTGTTGCTGACATCAGTACCAGAACAATTGATAGCGCAATGATACTGTAATAAGACTTATCATTTTTATTTTCCTGCGACACTTTCACCTACTCCCTTTCCAATGCTTTGTTAATTGTGATTCGGTCAATTCTAACAAGTTATAAATGTACATGCACATATTAAAGAATTGCTTAAACTTCAACTACGGTCGCAGTTATGATCATCACATAATATTGAAGGAAAAAATATACGTAAAGTGATAAAAAGAGGAAGGATTGAAAGATAAAAAAGGTGAGAGCTTTATATCACTCTCACGTCATCTGTTTGTTTTGTACTGTCCTTTAACTGAGAATCCTTTAACTGAGAATCTGTGAAACAGACTTAGCTTATTTCCTTGCTTTAATCTTTTCAAAGAGCTGCTTCAGTGTATCTTCGTTGCTCTTCGTAAACTCGAAGGGTGAAGTAGTAAAAGGTTCGAAGTGTACAGCCACGTCGTCGAGCCTGTAGAAAGTTCCGTCGCATTCCATGGCGTCAATGACTCCCGGGAGCACGATATCCGAAGCAGCTGTGGTCGGGCAGGGAGCAATATCCAGGCAGACCATGGGAATTTCGGCAAGATAAGAAGCGCAGTCCGCAGGGATGTGGCAGACAAGGTCAGCACACATTACAAAAGCTGCATCTACATCTTTCTCTCTCAGCACATCAACGGTTGTATATTCTCCCGGGTTATAACGCGGGTGTCCGCGTGTGAAGTCAAGCCCGAATGGATAGCCGTACATGTAGGAAGCAACCTGATTAAAGCCTGCTACATTGCAGTGACCTCGAAGAGCTCCGAGAGTGAACTTGGCATAGTTGTTCAGCTCCTTCACAAGGTTCATGGCAATTTCAGCGTTCCTGTGCTTTCCAATGGATGAGGAGAGCCCGAGCCCAACGGAGATGGCCCCGAAGTTGCAGTTCTTCATCATGTCAAGCATCTCTTCCATGACCTGGATAGGGACTCCTGTGATTTCTTCCACCGACGGGTGGGGAGTCTTCCCGTGGAGAAGGGTGAGAAGTGCACTTATCAGTTCATAATCCGAGCCGGGCTTGAGCTGCACGTGCAGGTCGGAAGCTTCGGTGGTAGGGGTCTTTCTTGGGTCTACAGTGATGACTGTCCTGTCAAAACGCCCGCGCTTGGTCCAGTAGCCCCTCGGGAAAACTCCGTACCTGGACATCTGCCTGGGCATGGATTCGAGAGGGTTGGTCCCCCAGTAGACTATGAGGTCACCTCTGTTTTTCTTCTGACCTTCGGTTGCACCGACTTTTCCAGACTCCTGGATTCCCATGGCTGTCGGGCCGTGGCAGATAGTAGCATTGGAGTCGACAATAGCACCAAGGTATTCCCCTATCTTGAGCCCTACTTCATGCGCTTCACAGGAGGTTTCGCTGCCCATAAAGAGGAGGGGGCGTTTTGCCGAAACAAGGATATCGGCAGTTTTTTCAAGAGCTTCGTCCCAGGCTGCATGGGTCAGTTTTCCTTCGACTTTTATAAGGGGCTGCCTGAGCCTGTGGGAACTTACAACCTCCTTGAACTTGGCGTTTCCCATTTTACATGCATTTTTAGCTTCAATCTTTCCGTCCCCGAATTCAACCTGGATGTCATCACAGGCTGCCCCACAGACCGGACAGACTATGTTTTTGTAAATCATACTCACTGTCCCCCGACATAAACTTTCAGCACTACATCTTCAGCGCTAAGAATCTCTTCTTCTGAGGGCTCAATGTTTACGGGAGCTCCTTTATAGAGGGGAGAACCCGTAGAAAGGGTATCAGGATCGATAATAACATTCGACCAGATAGCCCTAGGCATGAACACCTGCCCTGGCTGGACTGAGTCCGTACATTTCGTATAAACTATGATTGAATGTTTTCCGTTCCGGCTTGTTACTTTTACTTTATCAGGAGAACGGAGTAACGCGAAATCCGCAGGAGAAATCCAGCAGGACGCACACTCCATAGTGTATTCTTCAGTGAACTTGTCCCCGCCTTTGGCAAGCCTGCCTTCATCGATCGTACTTCCGGTAATGAGTATTACTTCCATGCTTTTCACCTCAGAGCTCCGGGTTTACATCTGCAACCACATAGAGAGCTCCTTTTGCCCGCTTGCTAATCGCGTAGTCCCCTGTGAATTTCTTGAATTCGCCAATTAGTTCAATATCGCCAGACCTGACCCTATTTTCCATAGATACAAATTCGAACCCCGGAGAGAAACGCTCTATTTTGCCCCCGATAACTATGGTTCCGCCTGCCATTTCTGTACCCACTCCGCGGAGAGCTCTGCCTTTTACAACAATGAGCCCGCCGTTCTGGCGGATCCCGCAGAAACCTTCAACATTGCCTTCCACAAGAATTTCCCCACCGTCCATGCCGCCTCCGAGCTGGTGCCTTGCAGAACCTTCGATAACGATACGTCCACCTTTCATGCCGTGCCACTTTCCTCTGTAAGCACAACCCACGTGGTCTCCGGCATTGCCTTTAATGTGCAAAAGCCCGCCCAGCATTTCCATGCCTGCCCAGGAATCGGCATCTCCGTAAACGACGATCTCGCCTCCTTTCATTCCTGTCCCGACATGCATGCCTGCAGAACCTTCGATCTCAATTTTTCCTGCACTCATGCCTTCCCCGATCCTTTTAACCCTCGTTGCATCACCTTTTATGCGGATCAGGGTCTCAGATGCAGAACTGCCTGCACTGCCTACGACTTCAAAGAAATCGGAAAGAGGATAGGTCTTTGGGCCCTGCCAGACGGATAGCTTTCCTATTTCTTCGGCACTTTTGCCTGCAAAGGAATCAGGAGTTATAACATCTGATTCCAGTTTAATGTCAATCGTTTTTTTAGGAATTAGCGTCACTTCTTCCATTTCTCCGGCACTTTTTCCGGCATCTGTCATTTTATGAGTAAGTACTCCCTCTGTCATCACTTCACCTCTCACCGTTAACCTGTATGGGAGTCGGGTTTGCCAGGTATTTTTCTGGAGTCGGATAGTTGGCAAAGCCAAGGGTGTAGTACCTGAACCACTCCTTCACGTCAGCCAGCATCTCTTTTTCCCGCTCGTTTTCGACATGCACTTCGGAATAGTAAGTCCGTTTCTCGGGCAGGGAAACAATCTCTCCTTTAACAGCCACGATTTCGCCGCCCTTCACGGTGTATTCTGCCTTTCTGAAGGTCCTGAGGAGAGCTTCGTAATTGTTTGCGTCAAGCTGCTGCGGGTTTATGTTATAGACTGTAACATCTCCGTCTGCACCCACGCCAAGAGAACCTTTTCTATGGACCATGCCAATCGTCTTTGCAGGGTTGGCCCTTGTCAGGACAGCAAGATCATAGAGGGAGAGCTCCCGGTTTACGCCTCCGAGTTCGCTCCGGTCATTTGCCCACTTGTGGCACTCACCGAAGGTCTGCTTTCTGAAAGCTTCGGACATGAGCCAGGTCATAACCTCAGGATATTTTGTGAACGGTCCGCCGTTGGGGCTATCTGTGGTCATTATGGTTTTCCAGGGGTCGTTGATGAGCAGGAGACATTCAAGCCCCATTGCCCACTGCAGGCTATGTACGGGGTTGGACTTGAGATAGGTAAAGGGAATGACACCTGAGCCGCATTCCATTTCAACGTCAGTGTTCGACCACTTGTTTCCCGTAAGAGTGTAAAGATCGTGGATAGCAGGCCCGTCTCCGGTCATAACTGTTGCTTCTCCGAAGGGAGTACATCCACTGTCGATTACCACATGATCCCTGTTGTTAATGTAGTCTGCAATGTCCTTAACACCGGATTCACAGTCCCCCCAGGTTGTGCCTGCAAAACTGTTGAACATCAGATGGGTAAGGTATACGGAACGGTCCCTTGAAGGGTCCATTTTGGTTTCTGCCCATTCCACGTTCATGTTCTGCTTTGTCTTTACCCCATCAGGGATTTTGAGGGAGTCCTTGGTAATCGTATAGCAGCCAGGGTGGCCAAGGTTGTTTGCGTGCAGGTGGACTGGCATTGGCATGCCCAGGGTTTCGTTGATCTCAGTAAGCCCTTTGATAGTCTCTCTTGGAGTAATCTCGAAATGGATGTTGGTCTCGTCAAGAGAACTAATGTTCTTGCCCCATGCCCAGTTTTCGACCCCAGCAGGATTGACGCATTTGATCCCGTAGGTCTTGTGGGTCTTCATCATCCAGGCGACATAAGCAGCAGCCTTTTCCATGTCCTCGTCCCTGAGGTAGCGCATCAAAAAGAAGTTGTTTCCAAGCACAAGGTACCCGCCCATATCCAGAAGGGGAGTTGCACGCATCTCTTCATGAGTGTGGCGGGCTTCAAGAGGAGGAACCGCAGCTTCGAAAACAGTTGTATAGCCCATTGCTGCGTAATCATACCCCTGTTTGTAGACCGAGGGGACGGTGTATCCTGAACCGGAATGGGTGAGTGAAGTTTTCTTAAGATTTGCTTTATAATGGTCTTCGGGACGCATCGACCTGCCGGCGTTAACCTTTGCGCCTGCAACGTGGGAATGGGAGTCAACCCCTCCTGGCATAACAGTCATGCCTGAGGCGTCAATAACCTTTGATGTTTTTATTTCGGCTGCAGAAAGCTCTTTTACGATTTTTCCGTCCCTAATGAAGACGTCCATAATCTCCCCGTTTATTTCATTGAGGGGGTCAAAGACATATCCGTTCTTGATTGCAATTGTTCCTGCCATTTTATTCCACCTCTTTTTTCACAAGCCGAATAGCATTAACAGGGCAGATAAGGGCACAGGTCCCATCTCCTCCGCAACGTTCCTGATTTACGACCGAAATTATCCCGTTCTTAACTCCAAGGATAGCTTTTTCGTCCATGTCATACAGGTAGCCTGCAGCAAGTTCGCGGTTATCGAGAGCGTTTACCGGACAGACAATTACACAGTTGCCGCAGCCAAGACAGGCAGCATCATCCGTTTCCAGGCGAGTGCGGAGCAGGGCTTCGGGGACAGGGGCTTCAAGCAGCTTTTTCTCAAGGGAGCCTTTTTTCTCCACTTCCGGTAAAATTGCGGTTTTTCTGACGTCAATAGCATCCACAGGACAGGCAACCGCACAGGCTCCACAGTAAATGCAGGCGTCGGGCCGGTGGGTTATCTTTTCAACCCTTTCCCCTGATTTTGCCTTTTTATTGAAAATGGCATTCGCAGGACAGACATCAATGCAGGTGTGGCAGGTCTGGCAGACATTCTCATCCCTGGACCAGCGCCCTTCAAAGGGCTTTTCCACGGAAATAGCGTTTACAGGGCATACTGCAGCACACCAGCCGCAGTGGACACAGCATTCGGTATCAATATGAGTCTTTCCGATAAGCTTCAGTTTTCCGTCCGTAGAAATCTCCCGGGTTACCTCAATACAACCCTGAGGGCAGATATCCTCACAGAGACCGCAGTGGACGCAGCTTTCGTTCACTGACGTTGGTCTCATGGCCTTTGAGATATAGGACATGTCTATGAGGGGTTTTCCTTCCTGCATCAATTCAAGAGCGCCTGTGGGACAGACTTTTGCACAGATCCCGCAGACAAGGCAGTCTTCACTCTTTGTCATTTCCAGAAAATCAGCATCCAGAAGCCCTCTAGCTACAGCTCCCACGGCCCCCACGGAAAGGGTACCTTTGGGGCATGCCTGTACGCAGGTCCCACAGCCAATGCATTTCGCAGGCCGATAGACCAGCTGCCGGTCTTTCTTCTCTGAAAAGACTGACAATCGCATCTCATCTTGCATTTTATTTACCTCTCAACGTTATTCTGTGCATCCGCCGCACAGCAGCTCATTATCGTGTTGGATGAACATTTCGCCGCACTTTTTGCAGCATTGTATCCGCTTTTTCTTCCTGACCGGAACTTCCAGGTCCACAGGTTTCCAGGAATACACCTTTTCCCCGGCTTCCAGAAGGATGGGCACAACCTCTTCATGGTGAAGCTTTTCAGTGTTCAAGTACCAGGCGTGGAGTTTAGGATAGTCCTTTGTTTTCTCAGAATCGAGGAGGATCCGAACACCTTTTATGCCGTTCACTCCTTCAGGCGCCTGTTTGTTTACCGTGACCGCCATTTTCCCCAGGTTATTGATTTTCAACCCATTGTTTCCTATGGTAGCTCCGGCAAGGATCTGGAAGGGGTCAGGCATGCAGCTTTTCGTTTCGCAGGTCACGTATATGCGCTCCCCGTCACGGACATCGAGCTCTCTTTTTGCAATATTGAGCATCTGGATGCCGATTAATGCCCCTGAGGTAAGGAAACCGTGAAAGGGGACGACCTTTTCAATCTGTGAAAGCAACTCAAGGTCCTTTACCTGTTTCAGAATTGTTTCCAGATTGTGTTTCTCTTGATCAGAATTTTTATGCAATGTGTTCACCGCCATGGGTTTCATCGTTATGTTTTATTAAACATAATGCTATTAAATGCAGTTGCAAACACGATCAAATGTCAGACAACAGTGATAATGGGAGGATTACATTATGTAAATTTCAACATAACGCAGAAGGATACACTGTATTTATAAGTAACTTTTTAGCAGAAAGTTATTGATTTGTGGTTTGATTCAGAGGGAGTTCCAGAGGGAGTTCCAGAGGGAGTTCCAGAGGGAGTTCCAGAGGGATTCAAAGGGTGAAATTCCAATTAAGGGATAGAAACCCCTCAAATGACAGGAGGCCGGAAAGAAACACCAGCCAGAACACTGCGACTTCCGGATATGTAAGACTCAACATATCTATTAAAACGGAAGACAGGATTATTATACTCAAAATATATAAACAAGTATTTTATAAAATTATCGATAGAGAAGGCATTTTTCCCCCCTAACCACCATAAAGTCCTGCCTGAAAAGATGTTTAAATATTTCATGGTAGCAGGATTCAAAAATATTAAAGAACTAGACCTGAAAGATATCATAAAACTTCAGAAAAAGAAGATGCCGTTACGGAAACGGATGGCCTATGACTGCAATTACCATTTGATCTGTGGAGAAAAATAAATCTAAAGGGAAAACTCCGTGAAAATTGAACAAACGGAGTTAAAGGGAGAGGAGTTTATATATAAATAGGACTTACGCACCTGAAATGAGGACAGGTAGCATGAAATGTCAAAGAGTCTAAATTACACTATGAGTTTAAATTACACTTTATGACATATCTTCGTGCTTCATTTTTGTTTCTCAGGCGCGTAAATCCTATCAAGAAACCATTTACTTTATAGCACCGGGCATAATATTATACAGTTGATTTTTAACGGCTGTTCATACAGTTATTATAGTTCACCTGCCATGCATGATTTCTGGTGGACCATTTCTTGTGCTTGGCTTCCCATTTCTGATATTTTCTCAGCCATTTGTTATAATTATTGAGCCAGTTCTGATATTCTTTGTCATTTTTCTTTTTGTTGCCCAATTTTTTCTTCTTTTCTTCTAATGTCTTCTTCTCTGCATTCAGGTTCAGTCTTTCTTTTTCTAAATCAGTCTTCTGTGCATCCAGCTGCGTTCTCTCATTGTTTAATGTCTGTAATTTCTGATCACTTGACTCTGCGCTTACTGACGTAGCTGTAAATGACATCACAAAAAAAATCAGTATAAACATACACGTGATCTTTTTTAGTCTGTCAAATATTAGTTTACCCATATGTCCTAATCCCCTAATTTTTGTTATGTTTAATATAATTTAGAGCGATTTTTATCTCTTAGGACTTAGATACCATGAGGTCAAAAAGATAGCATAGACAATTCTGTCACAAATACTATGATTTAGATTTTTTGGAGTCTCATGCTACTGTTTTCTTAGCTCAAAAGCATAAGTCCTGCTTTGCTCTAATGGTCTTCTCTAATTGTCCTGTCGACTATCCGCCGACTGACATTCCTGAAATTAGCGGGATTAAATAAAAGCATACTTATAAAAATACCGGGTTTTAATTCGGTGAATTTATAAAAGAAGCTTTATATAACATTTAATCCAGGATATGATTTCAAATAACATGATTAACCCTTATCGGAACCCTTAAGAGCCGTGTATTTGAACAGGAAAAATGAGCCAGAATTTAAAAAAGTAAATTTTAAAGTTCAGGACAAGAACTTAAATTCAGTATTAATTGCTCACTTAAGGCACAAAATCAAGTACAATCAACTTTGCAGGTCAAATCTCTTAATTCAACAGGTGATTATTAGTGCTATTGGTTTCTCATCCTTGTCGTACGAGCCAGATTTAAAAAAACTCAAAATAAGATCAATGAAGCTTTTTAGGATAAATTTATTTAAAAACTCTATATTAAAGAGGATTAAATAGTTGGATTAAGGGAAAAGGCGTTTCTTAAAGAGTAAATATTAAATTTGATCCGAAAACAGACCTGAAAAAGAAAGAATAACCTTATTTTCAAATATAGATACAGTATCGTTATCAGAAACAAGCAGAGTTTCCGACCAATACCCTTACATGAACCGATACAAAGTGAACAAGAACAAAGCTGAAGCTGGCATAATGCTTCACAATGGGTGTCCGACAATTAAACAGGGAATGAAAAAGGAGCCGGCTTTATCATTATTACTTAAATCATTTAATTACCGGCATAGATTTTGTTTAATCAGTCAGCGAGCTTTACAACAGCCTTTCGTTCAGCAATAACATTTCTACCTTTACGGTCAATGATTTTTAGAGTTATTTCGGTGCCTGCTTTAAAACCGTAATTGTCAGAAGTTTTATCGTCCCCATTTACACTAACTTTTACGCTGGACTCTCTTGCCCCTACTGCACTGTCCTGCCCGCAGAGCACAAGCTTTTCCCCGACATCCCAGGAGCCGTCTTCAAGAGTAGCATTGTTGTGAACAACATAGCACGTGGAATTTTTCCCTCTGGAGCTCAGGTCTTTGTAGAGAATGGAGATATCTCCTGTGAGAGAACCCTCTCCAAAGACAGGCCTGTATGAACGTCCATATCCGGAAATTCGTATAGAGATAGAGTCTAGTGGAAGGGAGTCCCCTCCCTCATGCATAAGAACAATCTGATTTTCCTCAAATCTGGCCCAATTGTTTGCCGGGCCTGTACCATAAAGCCCTCCTTCACAGGATTCAAGAGTAATCCTTGCCACAGGAGGCTGGAAATTAGTTCTGCTGCCGGAGAGATTAATACTGCTAACGATTGCACCCACAAGCGCAAAAGTAATTAGCAGAAGGAGAAGGGAGCCAACAACAGGAGAGAGACCCTCAGATGCAGATTTTAAGGAATAAGGGTATTTATGCCAGAGACTTCCCAACGCCTTCATCAAGAAGATAATAAGTGAAGCTTGAATAAATAGATTACTATTTGACTAAAAATAGATGGTTTGTCCAAAAAATAGAGAAGCAATGGCAAGGAGGAAACTTTACCCGTGGTTATTTCTTCTTTCGTTGTTCTTTCTCCTCATATTCCTTTTCGAGCTCGAAGATTTCCCGAACGCTTTCCAGTTCTTTTTTACTTCGGGAATAACGCGAAAGCACCATAGCGACCCCGAAAAGTAAAGCTACAATTGCGGCGAAGAAATACATGGGTGCAGATTCAGCATAGTATTTAACCTGAATAGCTTCTTCCCGTTCCCCCATCTTAGAAGAAATCCACAGAAGAGTTTGCCTTCCTTTTTCATCGAAATTTATGTCATAAGGTTCAGGCCTTGCTATCCCGAATACCCTATTGCCTGTAGCATAGCCTTCCGGAAGAACTACGCGGATGAATTCTGAGTCAGGCTTCATAAAGGTAAAACTCTGAGTTCCGGGCATATCAAGAGTATATGCGATAAAACCTGTAACAGGCTCTTCAAATTCAAGGTTTATTAACTTCATGTTCCGCGTAATTTCCTGCGTAAGAGTATAATTGATGTCCGAAACGTTGCTACTGTTTGAGAGCCTCATAAAAGTTCTTGAACTTGCTACAGTTTCGTTTGCAGGCTCTACCAGAAGTACGAAATTTCTAATAGGGTCTTCATTGGAACTGCCACCAAGGGAATCGGGAGGGAAGATTTCAAGCTTGCTGCTATTTATAATGATATGGACGACCTGCAGCTCTGTTTTGTCTTCCAGAATATAATATGTGGTGGTATTTGCTGGAATTTCGTTATCCCACTCATCCAGAAAAACCTCAAATTCATAATTAGAGATATTGCCAGGCTCATCCAGAACGATCTCCTTTTTTTGATCAATACAGCCCGACATGAAGACCACCAGCAGGGCAAGGAGTATAAATATATTTTTTGTTTTCATTTTCACGGAAGAATTCTCCCTTGGGCTTGAAGAGATCTTTTTTCAGCTGCAGCAATTTCCTACTATTTTGAGCGAAGCTTGCAGGATCTGTAACAGGTCAGCTTTATCCTATGCTCTCTCTTCTTAATAAACAAAACGGATAACCTGCAAGAAAAAAATGCGAACTGCACCTCCCCAATCCCCTGTGCTGAAAGCTCAGGTTTTTGATTCTCCTGAATAGCTCAAATACCTTTCTACCATAGGCCAGTCAATTTTTTTGATATATTTTGCCTGAAGTTTGGAAACGTAAAGAGTATTGCTGCCAATAAGAATTTTCATATCAGAGGGCTTGGGAGAGGATTCCTCAAGAGGAAAAAGGATAGGACCATCCGGAGAAGTGGAAAGCCTGAAGTCCTGCCCGCTCCTTCTGATGTAAGCCCTGACTTTTTCATCAATTGAAAATACCGGGATCATATAATGCACCGTGCAGAAATTATCAGGGAAAGATAAATAATTACAGGTTACGAGATTGTAGAAAAACCTGAACTTTTAAATTAATAAAAAGAAACTCCGAAACTGCGGAAATTGCCGGGCAGTTTTAAATTCCATGAAAACAATTTAGGACGAAGATAGCATGATGATGAAAGATAAGGGAAAACTTGTAATCTGGCCTGCGTATATTGACCAGACAAAATCTAGAAGCAGCGGAAGGATCATCTCCCGAAAAAATGCCGTTAAAGAGCCGCATCTGAATGAAATCAAAGAAGCTGCAAAGCAGATGGGCCTTAACCCTGAAGTAGAGCCTGAGAAAGCCTACCCTAAAACATGGTGGGAAGTTAGCGGAAGAGTGCTCGTGGATGATAAGGGTCCAAAATCCGTTATTGCAAAGCAGATCGCCTTAGCAATAAAAAAAATGAGAGGGCAGGAAGCACCTGCACGAACATGAATTATAATAAATGTAAACTAATAATAAATGTAAACTAATAATAAATGTAAACTAATAATAAATGTAAACTAATAATAAATGTAAGTTATATTGAATGTAAATTATAACGAACCCGAATTATGAGTATCTCTGGTCAAGAAGAAAGGGCATTTAGAAAGGGTATTTAGAAAGAGTATTTAGAAAGAGTATTTAGAAAGAGTATTTAGAAAGAGTATTTATAAAGGGTATTTAGAAAGGAGCGCCTGAACAGACTTTAGTCTCACAAACTTATTTTCAAACCGCACTAATGACTTTAAAAGAGTCAAAAGCACCCTATTTTGCATTACCTGTTTTGAATAAACCTGTACAACTCTTAAAGACAAAATATTCTAACCGAATATGATATATATAGAATAATTAATATATATTAGAGCTGAATAATAATAAAACAAGAGACTCTGGTTAGAGATGACAATTGAAACTCTGGTTAGAGGCCATGGATAATGAAACTGTATTGAGAATTAAAAAGAACGTTTATATCATTTGAAAACAAAACCTGCAGATATGTCCGAAAATAACAAAAAAACGCTACCTGTCATAAATAACGGATCAGGTAGTTCCAAAAAAATAATCCAGAAACCATACAAAGAAATAAATGTCGGTTGCGGATGTGGAGCAGCTTCCTGTGAAAACTGTCCCGGAGCCCTTGGAATGAAGGCAGGATCAGACAGGGATTTGGTTTACAGAAACGTTTTTGTATACCTGATGGTCGTGATAGTGATCCTCGTTACTACTTACGTTGTAAAAGAAGCTTTAACGTCGCTGCTTATTTGATCCGGTCCAGTATAAGGTAGCACATCATTAGGTTTTACCTTAACTTTTTATAAGGATATCTCATTTCTTTTCCGCAGTGTTCACAGGATACAACAATAAACCCTCCTTTCAATCTGTACCTGGCATTATGTCCAGGCATAAGGAGCGCATAGCAGTGTTTGCAGATCCTGCCTTTAATTTCCCTTGGAATGCTCATCCTGTTCCTCATAGAGATATTTCGTATGAGCTGCACGTAACGCCTGCTGCGCTCAGGATTTTCTGAAAACTCAGCCTTCGCAAGCTCAAAAAGCCGCCACATACGCTGGGCTGCTACATTCTGAATAAGGTTTTTTTGCTTTTTCCTGGCTACTTTAGGCATTGATAGACCTATCCCTGGTATTTCTACTATATTTCACTGGTATGGGAATCCTGTTTCAGTATGGGGGTCCTGTTTAGCCCTTCTCTCGAAAAATGAAATCAGGAGTCAAGAATAATTACATTAATATCTGGGTTCTTGCTGTGTACAAGGGTTTTAAACCTTTCGGGATCTCCCTCGATTCCTTCTGAACCGTAATGCATTGGAATGACAGAATTCGGAGAGATTACTGCTGCTGCTCTGGCAGCTTCCTCTTCATTCATGGTATATGTGCCCCCAACAGGCAGAAGGGCTACATCGGTACTGATAGTTTCCATCTCAGGAATAAAATCGGTGTCTCCTGCATGATAAATTCTCAATCCCCCAAGTTCTACAATATATCCTACTCCAAGTCCCCTGGGGTGATTAGGCTTATCAAGGTTATAGGCCGGAACCACTTCAATCCGAACCCCTTTGATTTCAAGTCCGTCAGCCAGAATATCGCCCTCAGCAACCCTTCTTGCATCTCCCCTGAATTCAAGGGAACAGCTCTCAGGGACAATGGTTGTAGAATCAGACCTCCGGACCTTCCGGATATCCTCAGGACTGCAATGGTCAAAGTGCTCGTGTGTAATAAGAAGGATATCTGCCTTGTCATCAAAAGCCGGTTCTTCACCGATCTGATACGGGTCGATATAAATTTTTTTGCCATCCCCTTCAAGCAAAAAACCAGAATTTCCCAACCATTGAATACTAACGCCTTCAATTTTTACGCCATTCATTTATACACCTGCTGAGCTTTGTTTCCTGCATCTGCGAAAAGAGTCCTGTTAGAGAACTCTACTTTCAGATCATTAGCTCTACTTTTAGATCATTAGCTCTACTTTTAGATCATTAGCTCTACTTTTAGATCATTAGCTCTACTTTTAGATCATTAGCTCTACTTTTAGATCATTAGCTCTACTTTCAGATCATATTGGATCATATTAATAGTATCCTGAAGCACTGCCCTTCTTTAGAGCAGACCTGTTAAGATCCTTAGACAGATTTAAGATCTTTTTTAATAAAACTTGGCTCAAGCACCCTATCATAAATCATTTTCTGCATGTAACAAACAACTGGCAGTTTGATTACGACTGCTTCCCTTTTGTTTCCTGCACTGTGGACTCCTATTGATTCTTTTCCATCCGCAATTATAAAGAATTCTTCGTCATACCGGATTCCATCAATCACAATATTAGTTATGAAGTCCGTAAACTCTTTTGTAGTCTCTCTAAACTCAAAAGGCAGCAGTTTGAACCTCTCGAGTTCGTTCACAATAAGGGTTATGCGGCAGGTTTTTTCCAATTTTTTCAGTTCTGCCTCAAACTCCTGCAAGAATTCGGGGCTTGACGAGAAAACAATCAATTCTTCCTTTACCCCACCGAGAATTTCACGGATTCTGTTTTTTATTCCCCACTCACTCTGAATACACCAGACAGGAGAAGTTTTTGGAAGTTCATAACTTAATTCATTGAGCTGGTCAAGCGCTTCGATTGCGCAGTTAATGAATTCGTCTTTTATCTTGCCTATTACCTGCTTGGGATCAACTGCACGGAAATAGGTAGGAGAGCCCTGGCGGACTTCCAGATAACCTTTTTTTGCCAGCACTTTAAGGACTTCGTATATTTTGGCTCTTGGTACATTCGTAAGTTCATGGACTTCCCTGGCTGTAGCCTCTCTCAAACTGACGACCCCGACATATACTTTAGCCTCGTTTTCAGTTAGCCCTAGCCTCTCCAGATTACGAATTAACTGAGGATTAAGTTGTGAAAACATTTGTTACCCCTAAAGTAACAATAAATTTAAATCTTTTCCACATATAATACCAAACAAATGTCGAACATTAAATAACTATTCATACAGTAGAAAAGGGAAAAAATGTATATTAGTAAGTAAAGTCTTGAATGGTAAAACTCCGACCCAAAGGGAAACCTGCAGGTTGAAGATATGCATCAAAATCCCTAAATTGTACTTCATATTAAAATTATGAGGGGAATCCACTATTAAAAATATTTTTGAAAAACTGGGATTTTTTATTCAGAACAACCGTTTTTCCGTACTCATGATAGCTTTCCTGTTCATAGTCATATCAATGCAGGGCGCGCAGAAAATAGAAATGGCTTCAGGAACAGAGACCTTTGTAGGCAAAGACTCCCCTCTCTACCAGGACTATGACCACCTTTTTCAACGAATATTCCAGACACAGTCAATTGTGGTGATGGTAGAGGGCAACGAGGTGAAAAATGCTGACCTGATGAAAGCCGTAGACAGGCTCGAACATCAGCTCCAGGCTACCGAGGGGGTCATAGAAACCACAAGCCCTGCTTCCCTGATCAAATCGGTTAATTACCAGACGACAGGGAGGTACACGATTCCCGAAACCGATGAAGAAATTGGGGTCATCATAGATGAAAATCCTGATATTTTTAGCCAGATAGTTCCTGACAATACCCACATGTTAATTTCGGTGGTTATGGCCGGCTCAGCCAGTGAAACTGCACAGGAAGATATCCTTCATGCTACTGAAGATGCGGTCTCATTTGCAGAATTTCCACCTTCTTACAGCATCATTGTTACAGGTGATCCGGCTTTCAGCGTCTCCATGAACTACGAAATGAATTCGAGCATGGGTACACTTCTAGGGCTTTCCGGCATTTTCATGGTTATTGTACTGTTTTTCGTGTTCAAGCATGTCCGCTGGGGCCTTCTTCCTCTCCCGGTAGTTCTTCTCGGGATCGTTTACACCTTCGGAGCCATGGGTTATATCGGGATTCCTCTTTCCATGGTTTCGATGGCTGCGTTCCCGATTCTCATAGGCGTAGGGATTGATTATGCTATCCAGTTCCATAACAGGCTTGAAGAAGAACTGCATAGAAACGGGAGTAAAGGAAGAGCAGTTGTAGAAACCGTAAAGAACACGGGTCCTGCGGTCTTAATAGCCCTTGGAATGACAGCTCTTGGTTTTGTGTCTCTCTTTACATCCTCAGTGCCAATGATCCAGGACTTTGGAAAACTACTCCTGATAGGCATTATCATGTGTTATCTATCGTCCATATTTGTAGGGATTGTAACAGTTTCACTATTTGATAGTTATTCGGATAAAAATCCTTTAAAGAAATTTACGAATCGGATAAAACCGGCAGGTTTAGAGAAAAAGAAAAAAACAGAAAAACGGAGCGGAGGCGGACACAAAACAGAGAAACTCCTCCAGAAAGCTACAGATCTAACGATCAAATACGATATTATTGTCCTGGGAATAGCGAGCCTGCTCTGTCTTGGTGGCCTTTATGCAGATCAGTCCGTGGAGATTCAGACTGACGTGCAAACTTTCGTGCCCCAGGATATGCCTGCCCTTATGGATCTCCAGCATATGGGAGACATCATGGGGGGAACTGATGAATTAAATCTTATCATCAAGGTTGAAGACACAGCTAATCCGGATGTCCTGAAATGGATGGATCAGTTTTCCGAGCATGAAGTAGAAGGAAGAAAGCATATATACAGCGCTTCAAGCATCGTATCCCTGGTAAAGGAAAAGAACGGGGGCACAATTCCTGACACGAGCCAGGAAGTAGAAAATATTTATGCTGAGATCCCTGAATGGCAGAAAGAGCGCTACATGTACGGGAAAAATATGCTTCTCCTGAACTTCAATATCGGAAATGCGGTTGCAGATATCAAAGTAACAGGTATCCAGGAACTAACGGATATTGTCAGGCAGGACATGCAGTGGATGCCAGCTCCCCCGGGCACAACAGTCACGATTACCGGAAACAATGTTGTCTTTACGGAAGTTATTACCGCCCTTACCAGTGGGAGAGTAGCTATGACTTTCCTTGGGCTTGGACTTGTGCTTATGGGGCTTTTTGCTGTTTACAGAGACTGGCTGAAAGCAATAGTCCCGATTATTCCGATGGTAATAGTAATCGGCTGGTCAGGAGGAGTCATGTATTATCTTAACATCGAATACACCCCCATGACAGCAACCCTTGGAGCTCTGATTCTTGGAGTAGGTTCTGAATATGCGATCCTTATGATGGAACGCTACTTTGAAGAAAAAGAGGCTGGCGCAACTCCTATGGAAGCGATCCATATGACCAGTTCAAAAATAGGAACTGCAATCATTGCTTCAGGAGCTACTACTGTGTTTGGATTCCTGGCCCTGGTCGCTTCCCCATTCCCGATGATTAGCAATTTTGGAAAAGTTACGGTTATTGATGTCCTGCTAGCTCTCCTGGCAACCTTTGTAGTCTTCCCGCCGCTTATAGTAATCCTTGATACCTGGCGAGAGAAGAAAAGAGGGAGCACGGCGGCAGAAAAAGAGGCAAAAAAACAAATTCAGGGGGCAGAGATATGACACGAGTGCCCATAAAAAAATTAAGGCAAAAGATAATGAAAAGAGCTCCTTTAGTTGCGTTAATCCTGTTAATAGTATCAATGACTGCATTTCCAGCCCTCGGAAATGATGACGATGATGAAACAAACTTCATTATTCCAGACTATGGGTACACCGTAGACTATTACAGGAGTTACGGTGAACCGGTCATGCAGGCATCAGTCACAGGAAATCCCGAGCTCAGCAGGGGAGAGACTGCAGACCTGCAGATAAAAATTGTGAATAAAGGAGTAATAGAAGGTTTTCAGAGACTGAACGTAAATCAGGCTGGGATAAGCGATTCTGCTGAAGAGACGCTAGCAGTTGCTGAGATGGAAGAAGAAAAAGAGTCCACAACAGCGAAAAACATCAACGCCTTCCTTGTTTCTGGAACAGAGTACATAGAGGTCGAATCCTCGACCAATATCCAGGATGTGGAAGAGCTTGAAACAGGGCATACCGCAAACCTAAGATATACGATAAGGATCGACAGTGACACCCCTGCTGGAAATTATGAACTCTTCCTGCCTGTAAGCTATGACTACCAGGCTAATGTCCGGACCGCAACCGGGGAAGTAATAAACCTGGGGCTTACGGATACGGACTATACCAGAGAATATAAGACGAAAGAAGAGACGCTTAGAATACCGATTTCCATAAAAAGCAAACCGAAGTTAGAGGTAACTGAGATTTCAGGCAACCTGAAACAGGGAGAAAATAGAGTCATTGAAATCACCTATACGAACACAAGAGAAAGCATTGCGCAGGATGCTATGGCCCGAATAATCATAATGAGCCCTCTTAGCGCGGAGAAGTCCACAGTGAGACTCGGAGATATAGGGCCTGGAGAGAACAGGACAGCCAGATTCGAAATCGCTGCAAGCAAGGATGCTACTGTAAAAAGCTATGGAATCGATAGCGAGATAAAATATGTTGATGAGGATGGAGAAACCTCCTTTTCAGATAACCTGAAAGTACATGTGCCTCTTGAAGCCACAGAGAAAAAAATCAGCCCAGCCGGCATAGCAATTATACTGATTATCCTTATCGCCCTTTACCAGATCGTAAATATGCACCGGAAAAGAAAGAAGAATAATGAGAATGATGAGAACGCGTCAGGTGATGAGAATGAATAAAAATGGATTTTTTACTACTATTACAGCCCTTCTGATCCTTTGCTCTGCTGCCCTGCCCGCACAGGCAGCTTTACCCAAGAACTTCGACATCAGTGAGAATTATTACACCGTATACGGAGGGCCTGACCTTAATGCGACACTTGTTGGAAACAATGAATATTCAAGGGGAGATACGGTAACTCTGAACATAAATATGATGAATAAAGGTGCAATCACCGGATTTAAGTCCGAAAATGAGGTAGATATGGGGGACTATGTGGCTGAGATGCTCCAGCAGGCTGAAATGCAGTACGAAGCCCAGGCCATAACAGCAGTAGGTATCCTTGCAACCCTCAAATCCGATGACCCGCATATAAAGGTGAAATCCGGGCCTCAGGAAGCAGGTACCCTCAAACAGGGTAAACAGAGTTCAAGCCCAACAAAATTCACTATTGAAGTTAACAAGAATACCCCCGCCGGAACTTATCCCTTAACCCTTGAGCTTTCATATATGTACCAGCATAATGTGCAGGTAGGCGGGGATGAATTTGACAGTGCTATAGGCCTTGTAACAAACAAAGAAGTAGGCATCTGGTACGAAAACAAGACACAGACCCAGACCATAGAGGTAAAGGTCAAAAAAGAACCCTACTTTGAAGTTACAAATGTAACAGGCGACCTTTACCCCGACGAAGGCGGACTGCTTTATGTTACATACAAGAACTCAGGAGAAGAACCTGCAAAGGATGCAACAGTCAGGGTTAGTGCAGGTGACCCCTTCAGCACAACCGATGACCAGGCTTACCTCGGAACTCTAAACCCGGGAAAAACCGCTGTTGCCATTTTTGATATGGATGTAGACGAGGATGCAACACCCAAACTATATTCCCTTAACAGCGAGATTCTCTATGAAGACACTGACGGGCACGACCAGATCTCGGACAGCATAAAGGTTAATGTAGAGATCCTGCCTGCCAAAGAAAGCCTTCCAGGGTATCAGTTTGGAACCGGCATTGCTTTCATGGCTCTTGCAGCCTGCTTCGTCCTTTTCAGGAAAAAACAGAAGAAGGACTGAAAAAAAAAGCTAAAAAAATTGAGAAATTGAGAAATTGAGAAATTGAGAAATTAGATAATCGAAAGTAAATAAAAAAATGCCTGTGAACGATAAATTTTACAGGCATTCCAGCCTTTTTGATAAAGGATTTTACACTTACAGATTTTACACTTATAGATTTTACATTTAAAGATCTTAAATTTGAAGATCTCAACATGATAATCTTTAAAGTATATCTTACGTAAAAAAGTAATATTCAGTCTGAGATATCAGATTCTTTCAAATCGAGGTTTACAGATTCTTTTTTACTGACAGCTTTTGCGACCATTACCTCGGTGGATTTTATGACTGCATAAATCCGGTCTCCAGGCTTTATATCCAGTTTTTCCACTGCTTCTTCCGTAACTACAGAGGTAAGGACTGAAGGTTCCAGTTCAATAGTGATCTTGGAAACAAGCCCGCTTTTTTCGACTTCAAGTACCCTTCCTGGAAGCTTATTTCGAGCTGAAAGCTTAAAACTTACGTTTTCCCAGGAGGTTTCATCCCCTACGGCTTCATTAATCATTTTTTTGTTCATATCGTATTCAACCAGCAGTTTTCTTCCGAGATCGGTCAGGAAGGTGCCCTGGTCTTTTCCCCCGCGCACGGTAACTACCGCAGGCTCGCCTAGCGCTTCATTCATTTTTTTAAGCATCATCCAGGCATGCTTATACGAGATTCCGAGTTTCTGGCAGGCTTTTCGAAGGGAGCGTTCTTCGTCAATTGATTTCAACAACTCGGCTCTGCCAGCACCCATTACCGTCTTTCCATCTTCAGTAAACCAGAGCTTTGTTTTCGCTTTCACAGACTTTCACCTTTTTAGCGGAGAACATGGACAGAACTTGCCTTAAATTGGGCATAGACAGGAACACCCGGAGAGATATTCATCTCTTCTGCCGACTGCCGGGTTATGAGGACATTCAGGGGGATCCCACAATCAACTTTCACCCGCACAAGAGCTCCAAGTATCCAGACTTCCGTAACCCTGCCCTGCAGAGAGTTTCTGATGCTGGATTGTGCGGAAGTTTTACTTAAAGCTATGTTTTCGGGTCTCAGGAAGGCATATACCTGATCTCCTGTTTTCATATCCCCTGAGGCATCGATCACCGCGCCCCCGGCCTCGATTCTTAGAAGGCCGCGGTCAGCAGAGATAACCCTGCCTTTCAGCACATTCTCAAACCCTACAAAGCTGGCTACCTGGCTATCAACAGGTTTTTCGAAAATAGCCTCAGGAGTCCCGACCTGCACAAGCTTTCCGTCCATTATGATTGCAATCCTGTCAGCCATTATGCGGGCTTCAGTCTGGTCATGCGTGATATGCAGCACAGTCAGTTTTTTATTTTTATGGAGAGCTGAAAGCAGTTCTCTGGCACTTTCCTGAGTACGGGGATCAAGCGCGCTCAGAGGCTCATCCAGCAGCAATATTTTAGGGTCGGTAACAAGTGCTCTTGCAAGGGCGACCCTTTGCTGTTCTCCTCCGGAAAGCGTAAGAGGGTTGCGATCAAGAAGATGGGTGATCTTCAGGTCTCTGGCAGTTTCCAGAACCCTTTCTGGATCTTTTATTTTCTTCATCCGCATCCCGAACTCGATATTCTTTTTCACGTTCATATGAGGAAAAAGAGAATAATTCTGGTAGACAAAAGCAAGGTCGTGTTTTTCCGGAGGCAGGTGTGTTACTTCTTTTCCGTCAACCATAACCTTTCCGGAATCGGGGACATGAAAACCTGCAATCAGTTCAAGAAGCAGGGTTTTTCCGGCTCCTGTGGGTCCAAGGATCACAAAGTATTCGCCGGATTCAACTTTAAGGCTAAGATCGTTCAGGGCAAAAGTTTTCCATTTCCGGGAAAGGGATTCAATCTCTATCATATATACTCCAGCCTGCGGAAAGGATTCTTATTACAAGGAATATAGAAAGAGTGACCAGTATAAGAAGTACGGCTATGGGTCTGGATGCCGAAAGCCCGTAAGAGATAAAACGGTCATAGATAAGTGTGGGCCCTATCATGGGGTAGTAAGCGATAATCACAACAGCCCCGAACTCACTTATAGCCCTTGCCCAGGTCATGACTGCGCCTATTAAGAGATGTCTTGCCGAAAGAGGGAGAGTTACAAAGAAAAATGCTTTCCAGAGAGGAGCTCCCAGAGAACGGGCTGCATTTTCAAGCCTCGGGTCCACACTTTTGAAGCCTTCCCTTGCAGAATTTGCCAGATAGGGAAGGGATACGAAAAGCATTGCGACTACAATTCCCGGAAGAGCGTCGCGGAACTGGATATAAGATGCGAGAGGTTCCCCAATAAGCCCTCGAGATCCGAAAACAGTAAGAAGGGCAATCCCTGCAACCGTATGCGGGACCACTACAGGCACATCAATTATGCTCTCAACCAGCCTCTTACCGGGAAAATCGAACCTTGCTAGGATGTAACCCGCCGGAGCTCCGAGGAAAAGGGCAAGCAGTGTTGCAATAAAACCCGCATAAAGTGAGAGAAAAATAGCGCCCATCACTGAACGGTTTCCTGCGGCTTTCATCAGGCCCGAAAAATTCTCCAGGATTTGCCCGAAGATCATGTTTGAAAGAGTCAGGAAAATAAAAAGGAAAAGAATGATCAGTATAAGGGAAAAGATGAAAGTCAGAGGCTCAATTCTGCGGATTTTTTGGATTGTGGCATTCATTCTTATACCCTTTTACTGCCGTTTTTGTTTTTAAGTAATTCCCTGAATCCTGCTTTCTGAAATTCGTTATACCAGGGTGTTTAAAGTAGTTTTAGGACCAGGGAAAGAGCTCATCTTTATTCTATAAGAGCCTGTAATTTATTCCACAAAAGCCTGTAATTCTTCAGGCATTGATTCTTTTCCTTCAGAGAAGGCAGGAACGATCGGGGGCTGTCCGTTCTCTATGAAAATCTGCTGGCCAGACTCGTCAAGGAGCAGTTTTACGAATTCCGCTGCAAGTTCCGGATTTTCGGCATTTTTAGGGATTGTCACTCCATATACAATAGGAGAGCCGGTAACTACTTCTCCGTTTGCCATTTCAACCTGGACTTTTGAGTAATCGTCAGCATATTCGATTGAACTCAGATCAATTTCAGGCGGGAGCTCTACATATTTAAAGCCATGCTGCTCAGCTACACTCCTGTAGATATAAAAGTAGTCGATTTCCCCCATTTCCAGAGCAGAGGAAAGCTCGACTTCCATACTCCTGAGCATAATCTTACTGGTATCAGGGGAAAGGGCTTCAGATTCAGGAACACTCACGAGAACTGTCCCGTTTTCCTCTGTTGTGGCAATCATACCGGTCTTATCCAGAATAAGGTCATCGTAAATCTGGTTGTCATTATAATAGAACTCTGCAAGCTGGGTAACCATCTGGGTCCTGTAGCCGCATGGGTCATCGTTAGGGTTGGAAAAGCCATAATTTACCCCCGGGCGCCTGAGGATTTCATACCAGTTACCTGCATTGATCTCATCACTGTACAGGCTTTCATTAGTGTAAGCGATTACGATCTGGTTTCTTGCAAAAGCCGCATACCACTCTGCATATTCCGGAATCATCATGGACGGAATCAGGGCATAATCTGCAGACGCCAGAACATCTGCCTGTTTTCCAAGCTCTGTGATCTTTCTCACGCTTTGTGCACTCCCCGCAGCTTCTCTCTGAACATCAACTCCAGGATGTTTAGCTTCGAACTCAGCTTCAAGCTCTTCAAAGGGTACACTCAGGCTTCCTGCGTGAAAAACCGTAAGGACAGTGTCTTCGCTTGTGGTAATATTTTCAGAGCTGTCTTCCATAGCTCCTATATTCTCGTCTTCTGCCTGATTGTCAACACAGCCAAGGCCGGCAAATATAGTAATCAGGGTTAAGAGAACAGAGACTACCTTGAAAACTTCGATTTTACCTTTCATAGTTATGTGGTCTTAAACATAACAAATATAAACCTTTTGAGTAAAACCTCTGCTTTTTCACGTGATGTAAATCATGATGAACAAAAAAGAAGGAACTGAAGCCTAAAAAAGCGTTTTCCCTGGGAAAAATCGGTTTATGTAAAAAATGAAATTGGGAGTCAAGAATCAAAGTAAGAATCTATGGATCAAAATAAGAATCCATGGATCAAAATAAGAATCCGTGAATAAAAATAAGAATCCATGAATAAAAATAAGAATCCATGAATAAAAATAAGGAAATTAAAATGAATAAACCCAAGTTAACTTGCATTTATTTGTAAAAAGAAGTTCGTAAAGCATCTGAGGAATAAATAAATAGTAGAATAAAAGTAAAGTTTACTTATTCAGATTTAATAATATGAGAATATATAAAAGCAAAGTATTCCTGAATGATTGTAATATTTCAGGAAAATTTCTATAAAATGGTAATACTCATATAAATTATTTGATCCTTTTAAAGGTGCCCTTATGGATGGTTATAATATTTTCTTGGTGTTGCTTGCGGTCTACATAGCCGTACTTGTGGCTATTGGCTGGTACTTCAATAAAAAACAGAAATCCGTTACTGACTTCTGGCTCGCGGGACGCAGGATAGGACCTTCAGCTCTTGGGTTTTCAGCTGCTGCCTCCTGGCTGACAGCCGGAGGAATCCTTGCGGTTATAGGGTATTACATGCTGCAGGGAATGGGCTCTGTATGGGCTTTTGTTGCCCCGAACATCCTCGCTCTCCTTATTATTGCGATGCTTGTGGGGAAGATCAAGAACCTGCCTGCAATCACACAACCCGAACTTCTGGAACAGCGCTATGGCAGCGCAGTCCGGTGGCCGATCGCTCTGATCATTACTGTAGTGATGATTCTTTTCGCGGTAGCAGATGTTACAGGGCTCTCCCTGGTACTTCAGGTCTTTTACGGACTCGATCCTCTTTATGCTGCAGCTATTGTTGCGATTGCAGTCTCCCTTTACGTAACCCTGGGAGGGCTTTCGGCAGTAGTCTGGACAGATGTAATTCAGTTTGCTTTCCTTGCAATCTTCACAATAGCAATGGCTTTTGCCGCAGTAGGTGCAGTAGCTGACGGAGGCCTTGATACTCCTGCAATAAGCAGCTCAGAGCTTTTCGGAAACGTACCGGATGTATGGTGGAATCCCTTCTCAATTGGTATTCCTATGGTCCTTATCTTTGTCCTGGCGATTGTTCCGGGCTGGATTACAGAACAGGATCCCTGGCAAAAGGTATGGGCTGCAAGGGATGCAAAATCAGCCCGGCTTGGGATGATCATAGGGTCCCTTATGATAACCGTAGTTTTCGCGGCATGTGCTGTAATTGCAATAGCCCTTAACACCATTTACCCTGAGATCGCAGGAATGGGTTTTCCTGCAGGCATGGCTCTGGCAGAACCTGCGCTCCTTGCCTTTGTCAGCGAACGTTTCGCCTCAACTCCCCTGATAATAGCTCTCAGCGCAATCGGACTTGCAGCGGCCTCCATGTCATGTGCGGACACATTTGCAACCTCAGGAGCTTCCTGTATCTCAAGGGACATTTTCCAGAGATACATAAAACCTGATGCTACAATGAAGGAGATGCTGGTTGTAAACAGAATAAGCGTGCTCATCATTGTACTTGCTGCAACCGCAGGCTCATTTGTTATCCCCAATATTATCGATGCAATCCACATTGCAACATTTATTGCAAGCGCTTCCTACTTCTTCCCCCTCATGGGAGGCCTTTACTGGAAAAGAGCTACAAAAGAAGGAGCATTTGCAGGGATGGTAATCGGATTTGTTGTCCAGGTAACCCTTGTAGCCCTGGATCTTATAAAGACTCCACCTCTGGCGCCTTCCTACCTTGAAACAGTCCACCCGGCACTGATGAGTCACGGTGTTATCGTGGGAATGGGTCTGAGTGCTATTGCCTTCTTTGGAGTCTCCTTTATGACAAAGCCCTCAAACAGGGTTAACCTTGCCCCCTTTTTCGAAGAGGAAGCCGAAGAGCTTGCCCGCTACGAGACCCGTGAGATCAATGAAGCAGATCCCTCATACAGTGCTTTCCTCAAAAATATCGATGAAAAAGTCACAGGGGAGCGCACCCACCTTCAGCTTAACCTCCAGGCTTCGGGGGCTCTCAACTGGCATGAACTTGTGGACAGGCTGAAAACCAGTTCTCCGGCATGGGTTACTCCAACAGGGCTTGATTCAGTATACCGGCTGACCCATGGTGATATGCTTGCATGCGTTGCTGTTACAAGAGGAAGCGGAGAGAAGGATATCTGGCTCAAAGCCGAACCAAAACTTGAAACCGTGGGAAGGCAGAGGAAAGAGCTTTTTACTGCTTATGAAGAACTCAAAAAAGTGCTTGGCCAGAAAGGAGTTAAACTGGATTTCTATTAAAAAGATAATTAAGAAGGTAGAAGTATTGAAAAAGGCTGAGATTCTAAACGAATCCGGCCATTAATTTCTTTTTCTGGACTTAGTTATGAAATTAAATTCGAGTTCTGAAGTTAAATTCAAACTCCAAGGTTTAATTTTAATATAGAGCTTTCTCGATGACTTGCTTTCCAAGCTGAACATCTTCCACGGAGAAAACTTCCAGATTATAGACACCCCGGTAGTCGGAAAGCAGTTTAAGAACCGAGAAGTCAACACATCCCTTTCCTGGTACCATATGTTCGTCCCCATCATATTTTTCTGTCCACTGTCCACTGTTATCATGCAAATGAAGGTGAATAATATGTTTCTGCAGAGTCCTGATAAAAGCCCTGAGCTTTTCGGAATTCCCCCCGCAGGTAAGGTTTGCGTGCCCGATATCAAAAGTAGCCTTAAGATGCTCTGAATCTACAATTTCGATAGTCCGGGAAAGTTCTTCTGCTTCACAGCAAAAATTTGAAAGATCTGTTCCTTCTTTATTTTCAAGCCCCAGCATAACTCCGTAGTCCTCAGCAAGAGAGGCAAGGGATCCTAGGTTATTGATCATAGAAGCAAAGGATTTCTCCCTATCTGGTCCAATCCTGCCAGGATGGAACACCACTACACTGGCTCCTATCCTGTTTGCAATTGCCATGGACTCTTCAAGGAGAGTAAACTCCCGGTCTCCCATTTTTGCAGTATCCACCTGCAGGGCTGCAGGGTACCTTGGGTCTGCTGCAGAATAAGGGGCGTGAACAGTGCCTGTGAAACAATATGTTGACATTTCATCAAGGATACGTTCAAGTTCTTTCTTTTCAAGTACTGAACCATTGTAAATTCCCAGCTTAGGGACATATAATTCTATAGACCCTACATTTTCCTTCAGCTCCTGAAGGGAACCAGCAAAGGATGATGCTCCGAAAATCACGCATTAAGCAAGGAGACCAGATATAAATTCCTTTTGCGGCATCAATAATAATCAAAACGCATTCAACTGTATAGATTTATTAAAATACTTGAGTGAAAAAGGGAAAAAAAATGAGATTTACATTTAATCCGTGGCAGAAGGCGTTAAGTTCCTGTAAAGATGGAAATATAGCCAACATATTTATATATAATAAATTGTTATCCGACCTTCATTTTAAAAGAATTAATAAATAGTTCCTTAAGAAAAACATAGATTTATCTCTAGCAATATATTTTCATTGAAAATAGAGGCAGTAAAAAATAATTAGAATTTCTGAACCAGAAAAAAATATCCATTTTGTCCCTGAAGAAATGCAGGAAATTGATGAGATATACATTATATAAAATTTAATAATATAAAAACCACATCAGGATAACTGATTATTATAAAAATAGTTAATATATTTTTAAAAATAAATAAAAAAATTCATTAGTAAGAATCGGAATCTTTATATGATACTGAAAGAAGTATAATTTATTTTCTTATATATATTTAGGATTTTGCTTATTTTAACGGGTACAATACATCTTATAAAATTGATTGTATAATATATAATCATATAATAATATTTTAAAAGCGCCCTTATTTCGAAAGGTTTATGAATGATCCTCTCTAATCCAAATTTTAACGCTCGTCATCATCATTTTTATTTGCAATGATGTGGCAGACGATTCTAAAAAAATGTATAACGTTTTTGAATCCAGCTTATTAACATGTTAATAACATAAAGGAGGAAAATGAATGGAACCACTCATAGGCATGGGAGTGCTGGCACTTATTGGCGTAGCTGCAACCATTGCAGGTGCCTCAGAAGACCTAGAATCCGATGTCGGATCCCAGAGTAATCCCAACTCACAGGTCCAGTTAGCTCCCCAAATGATGTTTCCGCACAGAATATATAATAAAGCGGTATCGGGGGAACCACCCTCAAATGCATTGATGTGCTCGGTCGGTGCAGCCGTAGCTACAGTATTAATAAGTGAATTTACGTTATCTCCGCTCTTTGCACTGGTAATCGGTGCTCTTGTTGCAGCATGCGTTCACGGCACTTTTGCCGTCACATCTACAATGGGGCGTGCAGCCAGTCAGAGGCGTTTCAAACAACCAGTTTATCTGGATATGATAAGAAGTCACACCCCGGTAATCATGGGATACGCCTTCATAACGACTTTCTGTATCCTTATCGTGTCTTATCTGATGACCGTCGTTCTCGGACACCCCTTCCCATTAACCATGCTTGCATTTATCTGGGGTATTACAGTAGGTGCAATTGGTTCATCTACAGGTGACGTCCACTACGGTGCAGAGCGTGAATTCCAGCAGTTCGAGTTCGGTTCCGGGCTCAACGCTTCAAACTCGGGAAACATTGTCAGATATGGAGAATCCGGTGTCAGGAACGGGTATGATAACTCCTGGTTCTGTGCCAAATTCGGAGGCCCTGTTACAGGTATTGCCTTTGGTATGACTGTATTCCTTGGAAGCTGGGTAACAACTGTTTTTGATCCTGCAGTAAGCCTTACCAGAGGCTGGTTCTCTGTTGTCGCAGGTGTCATCATTGTCCTTATCTTAATTATCTGGAACTGGAAAATTGAAGTCAAAGCCCGTAATGCTTTCGGACCTTACAAAGAAGACAAGACCGAGGAGGCCTCAGCATGATCGACGCTCTCTTGGATAACATCGTGTCGATGATATACATTATATTGGGTGGCGTCCTGATTTCCTGGAGTGTACACTTCGTGCCTGTAGGTGGCGCACCTGCAGCTATGGCTCAGGCAACTGGTATCGGTACAGGTACCGTGCAGCTGGCAGCCGGAGCAGGCCTGACAGGGCTTGTAAGTGCCGGATTCATGATGAACGTAACAGATAACCTTCCACTGATTCTCGCATCGGGCGCAGTGGGAGCAATGATCATGATCGCTGTGACCATGATTGTCGGAACCTGGGTCTACGTCTATGGTGTGGGCTGTGTGCCTTCTTCAGCAAAGGTAAAAGTCGACCCGATTACAAAATACAGACAGGACCTGTATGTCTCCCAGGGTACTGAGGGGCATGGACTTCCAACAGTTTCTTTTGTCAGTGGTGTTATTGGTGGCTTACTTGGTGGAATAGGTGGAGCCCTCGTATACTACGCTCTTATAGAAGTTGGACTTAAGGCAGGCCTCACCGCAGGCACAAGCTCTTCTGTTACAGGGCATGAACTTGTAGGAATTGCTGCAATGTTCGCAATAGGTATCTTCTTCGTGAACGCTGTGATCCCCTCCTATAACATCGGAGGTACAATCGAAGGGTTCCACGACCCGAAATGGAAGAAGTGGCCAAAGGCGGTAATATCTTCCTTTGTCGCAACTATACTCTGTGCCGTTGTGGCAGTAATCGCAATTTCACAGCTTGGAGTGATCTAAAATGTCTGCAGGTGGATCAGGAGGAGGAGCAAATGCCGCGTATCCTCCACAAACAATAATGGCTATAGGTGCAGTCGGCGGTCTCGCAGGAATTTACCTGGGTCACTTCTTGCCTCCAATGTTTTCATTCTTCGGAGGCCTGGGAGCAATCTGCGCTATTGTCTGGGGTGCTGATGCGGTTCGCCGTGTTGCAAGCTACGGACTTGGTACAGGTGTCCCATCTATTGGTATGATCGCCCTTGGTATGGGAATCGTCGCTGCCCTGTTCGGGCTTTCCGTGGGAGGCATTGCCGGACCCATAGTATCCTTCGTTGCAGCAGCAATTATAGGCGCTGTTATCGGTGTCCTTGCAAACAAAGTAATCGGGATGGGTATTCCTATTATGGAACAGGCCATGGTGGAAATCGCAGGTGCAGGTACTCTTGCAATTATAGGATTAAGCGTTGTCATTGCAGGAGAATTCACATATGGCGCAGTTATTGAGAACGTAGTCGCCAACGGATACATTGCACTGATCTTTATCATAGGCGGTATGGGAATCCTTCACCCCTTCAACGCAAATCTCGGCCCTGACGAGAAGCAGGACAGGACTCTGTCTGTAGCTGTTGAAAAGGCAGCCATTGCACTGATAATTACAGGTTTTGCGTCTTCACTCCATGAAGGATTGATGGCAGCCGGATTAAACATCGCTGTAGGACTTGTTATCTGGACTGTTGCCTTTATGAAGTACTATGGGTTTGTCAAGAGAGATGCACATTCGGTTGTTGGAACTGGGCTGTTGCCAAGTGCGGAGGAATTGCAATGAGCATGATTCGCATAGCTCCCGAAGTACATCTGGTCATGGACCCTGACACTGCAACTGTAGCAGAAGAAAGGGCGGACTCGGTTCTTTATTCCATGGAACCTGTCTTTGAAAGAATGGACAAACTTGATGGGGTTGCAGATGATCTGCTGAACTCACTTTCACCCAGCAAACCACTCCTTAACTCATGGCCTGGCCGTGAGAACACCTCCTATATGGCAGGAATTTATGGAAACGCGTTCTACGGAATCGTTGTAGGTCTTGCCTTCAGCGGGCTGCTTGCCCTGATCATATTCATACAGAGACTGATCGAGGGAGGTATGTAAAATGGTAAATAAAAGAGAACCCGCACCTGGATGGCCCATCCTGAAAGGAGAGTACGAAGTAGGCGATGTAAAGGGCTGTGTTGCAGTCATTACCTGCGCATCACACCTTCCCGGAAAGCCTATTCTCGATGCAGGAGCAGCAATTACAGGATCCTGTAAAACCGAAAATCTGGGTATAGAAAAGGTCGTTGCCGACATAATTGCAAACCCCAATATCAGATTCCTGATCGTAACAGGAGCTGAAGTTAAAGGGCACGTTACAGGACAGGCAATGCTCGCGGTCCATGAAAATGGTGTAAAAGATCACAGAATTGTAGGTGCAGTAGGTGCCATTCCGTACGTAGAAAACCTGAACGATGAGGTAATTGCCCGCTTCCAGCAGCAGGTCCAGACCGTAAACCTGCTGGATACAGAAGACATGGGTGCAATCACAGCCAAGGTAAGGGAACTCGTGGCAAAGGACCCTGGTGCCTTTGATGCAGAACCAATGGTCGTAGTAATCAGCGACGAGGGAGAAGAAGAAGAAGAGGCTGGAGTCATCAGACCAGTCTCCGGTGAGATTGCAGTCATTCGCAGCAGACTGAAAGGCATCGAAGCCCGGATGCTTGATATAGGAAACTTGAATAAGTTCCACTCAGGGATTCATGCAGGAAAGATTGAAGGTGCCATGATCGGGTTGACAGTAACCATATCCCTGCTTGGGTTGTTACTGCTCGGGAGGTAATGAGAATGGCAGAAGAATACGGAAAAGGAGTCCCAATGGTGCTCAACCCCCAGATGGGCGCAATTGACGCTACTGTTGAGAGCATTCGGTACAGAGCACAGCTGATCGCGAGGAACCAGAAGCTGGATTCCGGGGTAATGGCTACCGGAATGATTGGCTTTGCAGCAGGCTTCCTCTTTTCACTGCTGATGGTAATCATACTCCCGTTAATGGCCGGTCTCTAAGCTTGAGAGGTGAAACAATGGATGGAAAAGCACCAGCAGCATTTGTAGATCCAGCTGAGTTTAACGAAGTAATGAAAAGGCTCGAAAAGATCGATGAAAAGGTTGAGTTCGTCAACAGTGAAGTTGCACAGAGAATCGGAAAGAAAGTAGGAAGAGACATCGGAATTCTGTACGGGGCAGTGGTAGGACTGCTTCTCTTCCTGATCTATGCCACGATATCATCAATGTTCACAATATAATGAGGGATCAAAATGTTCAAGTTTGACAGGAAACAGGAAGTTTACGAGATAGGTGGAGTTAAGTTCGGCGGACAACCGGGCGAAAACCCGACCGTGTTAGTCAGTACCATGTTCTACGCAAGGCACAAAATCGTGACCGACGAGGACAAGGGTCTCTTTGACAGGGCAGCCGCAGAAACCCTGTGGAATACCCAGGTGTCAATGAGTGATGCCACCGGGAACCCCTATGTAAACCAGATCGTGGGCGAGACTCCCGAAGCAATTAGGCGCTACATCGACTGGTTTATTGAAATCGACGACAGGACTCCTTTCCTGATCGACTCTTCAGCCGGAGAAGTGCGAGCAGCTGCAGCCCAGTACTGTACTGAAATAGGAGTTGCAAAAAGGGCAATTCACAACTCCATTAACGCAAGTATCGAACAGTCAGAAATCGATATACTCACAGAGAGCGATGTAGAAGCCGCAATAGTTCTGGCTTTCAATGCAACCGACCCAACCGTAAAAGGAAAAATGGACATTCTTGAAGTCGGTGGCTCCGGGCAGACAAAGGGTATGCTCCAGGTCGCCAAGGACTGTGGGATCAAGATTCCCCTTATCGATGTCGCTGCAATGCCCCTTGGCGCAGGTTCTGGCGCAACAATCCGCTCAGTTCCTACAATTAAAGGAAAGCTCGGCTTGCCTGTAGGCGGTGGATACCACAACATGGCCTCTGCCTGGGACTGGCTCCGCAAGTTCAAGAAGACCCAGCCTGACCCCAAGGCAATCTATATGCCTGCTGATATAGGTACCAACCTTGTTGCCCAAATTGCAGGTTCTGACTTCCTGCTCTACGGTCCGATCGAAAACGTGAGCCAGATCTTCCCTGCTGTGGCCATGGTGGACATCATGCTTGGCGAAACCGCAAAGGAACTTGGCGTCGAGATCTCAGATCTGGAAAACCACCCTGTGAGCAAACTTACGTAAGCTCAAAAATTATTGAAAGGATCGCAAGACCCAGAAGCAAAGAGGAGTTTTCCCTTTGCTTTTTCTTTTTTTTGTTTCACTATCGATTTTGTAGCTTATTTCAAAGTTTTCTCATCGTTATATCTAAGAGCGTGTCTTAAAATTCAAACCATTTCTACAATTGGACAATAGGCAACGTTAATTTCAAATTCATGTCGTAAATTTACTACATCGGACTTACTCGCCCAATGTATAAAATAGAATACATTAGGCATCATTTTAAAAAATTGCATTTTAGGTATTTAACTATTTAAGGTTACCATTTTTTCAGTTCAAATGCGTAAGTCCGGACCCAATTGTAGAATCAAACTTAATTTTAAGACACGCTCTAAGAGTCCTTAATAGAGGTGACTGTAAAGTTACATCCTCCGGGGCATTTCTCTCTTGTAGCTATTTTCCCTTGAATAGTTAAAAAATTAAGGGGGAAATAACGGAACTAAAATAGAGATAAAAACAATAAAGAACAACTGAATAATTGTACTACAGAAGAATAGCAGAATAAAATAACATCGAAGAATACCACCGAGGAATAGTATCAGAGGAATAGTATCAGAGAGAAAGCAACCGAAAAACAATAGAGAAAAGACGTTAAAGAAACTTATTGATTCTTATGAATATTTGGAAGGAAAGTACCTGGCGGACGAGGAAGTATAAAGAGCCCGCCAGGTACGATGAATCCACTCCCAACTCGCTTTCAATGGGGAACAAATATACCTGTAGATATCAGATTAAGGATGTGTAAAGGCCTGACTGAGTGTTTATACAGGACCCCCACCTGTCAGGAGTTATACAAATCCATTTCCAGACTCACCATTTGTCAGAGATTTAACCCGTGTCTTCCGAAACTAGAGAGGACAACAAAGACATACAAACTGTGAGTATACAGGAAATCAGTAACCTGATTCTCAAGGCTATTCAAGCCCCATTCACATTCTAATTTATTTGATTTACATCTCGTACACTGTCTTACATATATATATAAAGAATTGTGAACCGATATTACCTGTTTTGGACACGTTGTCACTTCCCCACTTCAGTACATCGCAGGAAAGTTCTACCTGAGACAGGCAGTAGAATATGAAGAGAAAACCGTGGATTAGAGGAAGTTGTCAGAAATAAAAAACAGGAGATATTTATGAAACTGCAAATTAATTGATCTCGCAGAAGAATAATATAAATTGACAAAAATTCTCAAAAAATGGCACTAAACAGAAAGATTTAATATTCGGTAGCACTTACCAACATATAAACTACTGATAAAGTTTTTTGGATGCCAGAATAATATTACATTTGATAAAACAAATTTTTTAAGTTTTTAGTATGAAGAGATAAAAACCATTGGTATCAGGGGTACAGATTATGGATCGAAGCATAAGAAACCAGAAAACCAGATCACCTTGGGTGAAAATATGCTGATCAGAAAAAATATATCCCTTGATGATAAGTACCTTAAAAAATTGCAGCCTCTTCTGGATGCCAATGATGGGAATCTTAGCGCTGCAGTCAGGGACACAATTGAAGTTGCAGATACAGCACTTACATATCATAAAAGTATTGATGAAGCAATCAAATTTTTAAAAGAAACCCCCGCAAAAGAAGAGTTGAGCGATACAATCAAAAACGGGGAAAATATCATTATAAATAAAACGATGCTCGAATGGCTTTTCAGGTATACCAAGGGAAGACTCACTGACGAAGAGCTGGTTAATGAACTCATCAATCCTTTTGAGATCAGTGATATGAAAGGACTGGAGGACTACCTGAACCGGGTCTCCAGAAACTATCAGTGGACGATCAGAACTTCAATCAAGTGTGAGGACATACACAACCCTGAGTCTGCCCTTATACTCCTTTCCAATGCCACCATAAATAGTAGAGAATTCTTTGCCCAGCTTATTGCTCATTTTCTGGCAAGATGGAAACAGCTGGATGTCGAACATATTTTCAGGCGGGCAAATTCGACCCAGATATCATTCAAAAAGAACCTGTCAGTCTCTCTTAATGAGACCATGCCAGGGATCAGGAAACATTTTGGCTATCTTGACATCGTATGCAGAGAACTCGACGACAACACGGAGTTCTGGACCCAGTTAATGTATACATACAATGTTGAAAGGTACAATCTTGTAACTCTGCATAGAAGTCAGTTCGAAACTTTTGCAGCCGGAGATATCCCGAACCCGACAAAGATACTGGAACGCCTGTGCAAACAATCGGTAAGCGAAATGACTCTTCCTGATTTACTTGTGTATTTCAGGAAGATGTACATGGCAACCCAGCTCGTAAAGAATATAGATATATGTCTTGAACCGGGAAAAGAATCCGTAACCATCTTTCATGATTTCAAAAATGAGGAAGTTATCCATACCCTTGTCGAATACTTTTCGAATATATTCAGAGAAAATGGCACGCCTTTTGTAACTTCTTCGTATTCGAGTATGATTGTATTCAGGTTCTATAAGGAACATGAACCTGCAGATAGCTTAGATTCATACAGGGCTGAAGAATTCACTGAATCAGATTTCTATTCTAAAGAATAAAATTCCTCAGAAAGACTGGTTGCTCAAGAGGATTAAGAAATAAAGAAAAAGAAGGTTAAATTTCTATCTGTTTAACCTTTTGTAACCCCAAGAGGGATAACTCTTGCAACCTTGCGGGCAATACCAAGCTCGTGCACAACATTTACTACCTCGCTGCTGGACTTATACACACCAGGAGCTTCTTCAGCAATTACGGAAGGGTGAGTTGCCCTTACAGTAATTCCGTGGGCTTCGAGGTTCTCTTTTACGCTCTGCCCATGAAACTCTCTCTTTGCATGCGCCCTGCTCATAATCCTCCCGGCTCCATGACAGGCGCTGCCGAAAGAAACATCCATGGCCCCTTCTGCGCCACAGAGTATGAAAGAAGGAGTTCCCATACTTCCAGGAATTAGAACGGGCTGTCCTACATCTCTATATGCGGAAGGAACTTCCGGATGTCCGGGAGGAAATGCCCTTGTTGCCCCTTTTCTGTGTACGTAAACCTCTTTTTTCCTGCCGTCGATATTATGTTCTTCAAGCTTTGCTACATTGTGGGCAACATCATACAGGAGGCTCATTCCCATGTCATCCGCATCCCTGCCAAATACCTTTTCGAAAGACTCACGTGTCCAGTGAGTAATCATCTGCCTGTTTGCCCAGGCATAGTTTGCAGCACAGAGCATCGCCTTGAAATAATTCTGAGCTTCCCTTGACTGAGCCGGGGCACAGGCAAGCTGCTTGTCCGGAATCTCAATTCCGTACTTCTTTACAGCCTGAGAGAGTTCTTTTAGATGGTCCGTGCAGATCTGATGTCCTGCACCCCTTGACCCGCAGTGGACCATTACCGTAACCTGACCTTTTTCAAGCCCGAATGTTGAAGCCGCTTCCTGATCATAAATCTCGTCCACATACTGGATTTCAAGGAAGTGGTTGCCGCTCCCGAGAGTTCCTAACTGAGGTTTTCCGCGGTTCCTTGCTTTTGTGCTCACATGAGAAGTGTCTGCTCCTTCCAGGTAACCACTCCCCTCACAGTGTACCACATCGGCTTCCACACCGTATCCGGCGTCTACTGCCCATTTCGCGCCCTCAAGGAATGCACTGTCCAGTTCTTTATCAGAGGCTTTGAACCGGCTTTTTGAGCCGACACCTGCAGGCACATTATTAAACAGTTCGTCAGTAAGCCTCTTTATGTGGGGAACAACATCTTCTTTTTGAAGGTTTGTGCGGATGAGTCTTACACCGCAGTTAATATCAAAGCCCACTCCTCCGGGGCTGATAATTCCCTCCTCTGCATCAAAAGCTGCAACGCCCCCTATAGCAAAACCATAGCCAAGGTGGGCATCAGGCATTGCCATGGAATATTTCTGAATGCCAGGAAGAGTTGCCACGTTTGCAATCTGGTCAATAGTCCCAGGCTCAATGCCTCCAAGCAAATTTTCAGATACAAACAGGCGCCCTGGAACTCTCATGTTGGGGATATGCCCCTGCGGGATATCCCATTCGTTATCGGAAAGCTTCCGGACCATGCTTTTTATATCTCTCTGTACATCTTCCGTACCCAATTCCTCAATAGCGGTATCTTCACTCTCTACCATAACTGATCCTCCCTGCTCCTTATATAGTGCAAATGTGATTTCAAATATTATTCCCTATATCAATATAATTCTGAAATTATTCATGTACCTTATGTTTCCTAGATGATCGTAAATTACTCTGAAATATAGTAAAACACTGTTTGAGACTGTATAAAAGGCCAGACACTACAATCATACATAACAGCATACATAAAAGGTCAGACACTACAGTCATACATAACAGCATACATAAAAGCCATACATAAAAGCGATGTATAGAATTCCCAAAAACCCCAAAAGCTTATGATCCTTAAATATCGACAACAACCTGAGCTTTCCAGCCGCTGGCAGTTTTTTCGAGTTCCAGCTGATTATATGTGACAGCCTTAATCTCAGTTTCAAAAGGATGGCTTTCAGGATAGTACTTTTCACCTGATGCCAGGGCTTTTATTGAGTACTCCCCTGCTTCTTCGCTTACTTCCTCTACCTGGAACTTCCAGAAAATGATCTCATCGACCTCAAAAAGATATAAAAGTTCAGAAAGCCAGTCTACAAGCAGGGACTCCGGATCAGGAGATGTGAGGAAAACTTCTCTTGTCGTCTCTCCTGAAACTTTCCCGGTATCAATAATAACATTAAACATGGCGAGAGCTGCATTTTCAAATACCTCTTCCAGGGTATTACCATAAGCCAGGAACTTTATATCTGCAGTATGTTCCAGATACTCATACTTTTTTCCTTGAGACGGCATAGCGCAGTATTGGATTTTGTCTTACATTAACCTATTCGCGTCAGAAGCCTGTTTCCAGGCATCAAAAAGACTTAAAAGAGGCTTAGCCGGCTAAACTCGGAAAACAGCTGGAATCAAAAAAGTACTGAAAAATATCAGTCCAGCCTTTTCCAGATATAAACAATCCGCTGGATTGCAGTAATATGGCTGGTCACAGCGATCAGGATGACAGCCCAGCCCAGGATGGTAAAACCTACAATCGAAGCCGGATAAACTGAATTGGCAAAAGCGGCAAGGATTATGACCACAAGACGGTCAGCCCTGCCCATGATCCCTCCGTAATACCTCCCGAGATTGAGGGCCTGAGCCTGGGTCCCGAGATAACTTGTAAGAAGCACACCCACGATTGCCGCAACCCCTATCTGCCAGGACACATAACCTGCAAAAAAGATGCTGCAGATAATGAACACATCAGAATAGCGGTCGATCACGTGGTCGAGGAAATCGCCCCTCGGGGTTGCCCTATTGGACTTGCGTGCAATTACCCCGTCCAGGGCATCAAAAAGAGAGTTAAACACTACCAGGATGCCTGCGAGAAGGATGAGTTCCTTATATTCGGGAGAATAATAAAAACTGAGCCCCGCAAAGAAAGCACAGATCAAGGAAACTATGGAAACCGTATCAGGCGAGACCTCACATTTAATGAAAAAATCTGCCAGCGGGTCAATAACTCTCGAGGCAACGGGTCTCAGGGCATTAAATGTCATGGTACTTGGGATCTTCCTTTTAATTGTATATCCGTTATAGAAGACAGGCCTGAAAGAGTGGCAGGTTATCCTGCTTCTTATGCCGATTTGAATCTACTTATTTATATTATTTCTTTGTTTACCTGTCTTTTGATATTTATACTTAAGGCTGTATGTTGAATTATCAGCGCACTCCATAGATAATACTTACTTATTTCCCTTTTTACTTCTTGTTTTCACTTTTTTACGGCTGCAAGATCGTACAGGTACTTTACTCTACAGGAATGTTCAAGCTGTGTGGTCGCGATGTACGCCTCTGCAAGGGTTCTTCCGATAGCAAAAGTCCCATGGCTGAAAACCACAGCACCCCTGTGTCCCGAAAGCGCCTCTGCAAGGTTTCCGGCAAGTTCCCGGCTCCCGATCCCGCCGCCTACTACCGGGATATTCCCGAGAAAATACTGACCTTCACTATCCACAGGAACAATCACCCTCCCCGGGCCGGCAAGCAGAGACTCTACCACTGCATAGGGACAGTGAGCGTGAATTATTGCAAGGGCGGAAGTCTTTCTGTAAATCTCCCTGTGCACTACAGTCTCGGAAGATGCAATTATATCCAGAGACGAGGTATCCTGAATGTCAACTTCAACAACATTATCGCCTGTAATCTCGTCAAGGGCAGTTCCGCTCCGCGTAATAAGCATCCTGTCCCCGGCCCTGACGCTGATATTCCCGAAATTTGATTCCACAAGCCCATGTTCCACCAGCTTGCGCCCATATTTTGTCATTTCCTGCCACATCTTATCCGAGATATAGAGAAAGAATGCCATAAGGCTTATGCACCGCCCCAAATGAAGAATACTGCAAAAGCGGATTGGAAGACCACAGTTAAAATAATTTGCAAAATGTAAGAGAGTGAGAATTCTGCCATAAAGTTTATCTGTGAGTATTGTAATTAGATAAGTCTGCAATCAGCTTCATTGCGCCTCGTTGGCTCAGCCCGGTAGAGCGAGTGACTTGTAATCACTAGGTCGCGTGTTCGAATCACGCACGAGGCTTCTAAATTTATTGAAATTGTTTGTTTTTTGAATTGTTTGATCTGAATTTAGAATCTTTTTTGAGTTGTAGAGGATGAGGATTTTTGCTCCGGAATCACTCATGGACCTGAAGGCAAGGCAAAAGTTAATTGTGGAAAAAATTCCGCTCTTCAAAAAGGGACCGCCTACTTGTTATGAAAACTCTCCCTACCGATTATTCCTGTAAAGAACCTCTCATTATGAGCCCGATGTCCCAATTTCAGACTTACTGCTACTGACCGGAGCAATTGATTGACAAAGGTGACAGCTCAATCTCTGAGACTTCAACAGACATGTTTTTGAATACATCATATACGCAAATGGATATTGACGAAGCTGTTATTTACCGGTGGGAATTTGGTAATTAACAATGATTAAGATAAATTAAGAAATATATAAATAGCTCATGAGATTTTAAGCAATAAGTAAGTCTTTTACCTTTTAGAAAGCAGCTAGAATCTGCTTTCACTAAAAAATGAATATGCTGGAAAAAGGATTAAGAATTTGGGGAACATGAAGTTGACACTTCCCAGCTAATCTTCTGGATACAAAGAAAAGTTGGCATGTAAAATCAGCTTTTCTTTATCAAAAGTATTCCCAGTACAGTGCCAGACACTGTTTATAGACTGGTGAATGAACCTGAGAAATGGATTATTTGCTTCTCAAAGCCGGAGAAAAAAAGAGATGGAAGAAAATGTTAGGAATTCCGGGATTGATGTTATTGGAGATGTGCCCTGGGGAACGCACTTCTGCCAGTTTTATCAGACAAAAAAAGATTTGATGGAAATACTCGTCCCTTACTTCAAAACAGGGCTGGAAAATAACGAGCTTTGTGTGTGGATCACGTCACAACCCTCAGAAGTGGGAGAAGCAAAAGAAACCCTGAAAATAGCTGTTCCTGATATTGATGTTTATCTGGAGAAAGGGCAAATGGAAATTATCCCTCATACTCATGGGTATCTAAAGGAGGGTGTTTTCAATCCGGAGAGAGTCGTAAATAATTGGATTGAAAAAATTAATCAGGCTCTGACAAGGGGCTATGATGGACTGAGGGCTACAGGGGACAACCGCTGGCTGGAAAAAGAAGGCTGGGATGGTTTTGTTAATTATGAAAAAAAAGTGGATGCTATTATCGACAAGCACCATGTAATAGCTCTGTGCCCGTATTATCTCGATATATGCAACACAGCCGAGATTATTGATGTAATTTCCAACCATCAATTTGCTTTGATCAAAAGGGAAGGAAAATGGGAACGGATAGAAAATTCTGGAAGGAAGAGAGCAGAAGAAGCAGCTGTTCAGGCTGCAAAAGACTGGGAGCAAACCTTTGATGCCGTTCCCGACTTGATATCCGTAATTGATGATGAATACAGGATTGTCCGTGCAAACAGAGCAATGGCAGCAAAAATGGGAACGACACCAGAAGAGTGTATGGGGTTGACCTGCTATCCCGCTATGCACGGAACTACAGAACCCCCTTCTTTTTGCCCGCAGAGACGGTTGCTTGAGGACGGGCTCGAACATACAATAGAGGTTCACGAAAATCTCCTGGGTGATAGTTTCTTAATAAGTGTCTCGCCGTTATACGACAACGAAGGGAAAGTCATCAGGAGTGTTCATGTCGCCCGCGACATCACAGAAAGCAAAAAGGCAGAAGAAGCTCTCAAAAAAGCACACGACAATTTAGAAGAAAGAGTTAAAGAACGTACAGCTGAACTTGAAGAAGCTTACAAGGCATTAATGGAAAATGAAAGAAGACTCTCTGAAGCCCAAAAAATGGCTCATATCGGGAACTGGGAATGGAATATTGTAACCAATAAACCATACTGGTCTGATGAAATGTATCGCATTTTCGGGCTTGACCTTCAAGAATTCGGTTTACCTTATGATGAAGTTTTAAGCTATATACATCCTGATGACAGGGACTATGCAGATAATGCCGTTAGAAGAGCTTTAAACGGAGAGCCCTATGACATTGATTATAGAATAATCCGGGCTGATGGAGAAGAGCGCGTAGTTCATTTGCAAGGCGAAGTTATTTTTGAGGAGAAAAATACGCCTATCAGTATTAGAGGGACACTTCAGGACATTACGGAACGCAAAAAGGCTGAAAAAGCACTTGAATTAAGCAGAGAAAGGTACCGCTCTTTCATACAGAATTTTAAAGGGATTGCTTTTCAGGCAGACAGGGATTTTAACCTGGAATATATGAAAGGAAACGTAGAAGAGATTACCGGGTACAGCGAAGAGGAGTTTATATCTGAAAAGCTGTGGAGAAAACTTATTGAGCCGGAAGACCTGCCTTTGTTCCTTAAAAAAGAAAGAGAAACAAAAAGCTCTCCTTCTGCATGTGACGGGCAACTTGACTATAGAATAAAGTGCAGAGACGGGGAAATAAAATGGGTGCACGAAATTTATCAGAAGATTCCGGGTAAGAATGGAAAGCCCATGATTTATCAGGGCGCAATATATGATATTACCGAGAGAAAAGAGACTGAAGAAGCCCTGGCAAAAGCTGAAGATGCCAGAAAAAAAGAAATTCATCACAGGATTAAGAATAATTTGCAGGTAATCTCTTCTCTGCTGGATCTGCAGGTTGAAAAGTTCAGTGAAAAGGAAGCAATCCAGGCTAAGGAGATTCTCGAGGCTTTCAGGGAAAGCCAGAACCGGGTAATCTCAATGTCCCTTATTCATGAAGAACTTTATAAAGGTAAAGAAACTGACACACTGGACTTTTCAGCATACCTTCAAAAACTGGTGAAAAACCTCTTCCAGACTTATAGTCTCGGGAGCGATAATATTTGCCTGTGCATGGACCTGGAAGAAAACGCATTTTTTAATATGGATACTGCTGTCCCATTAGGAATAATTGTTAATGAACTCGTTTCGAATTCCCTAAAACATGCATTTACTGAAAACGATGAGGGGGAAATCCGAATTCAGCTTTGCAGGGAACACAAGGACAATGAGATCGATAGGTCCTGTTTCACTATGACGGTTTCGGATAATGGAAAAGGGATTTCTGAAAACATAGAGATGGAAAGTCTTGAAACCCTCGGTCTGCAATTAGTAAGCATTCTTGTTGAACAGCTGGATGGAAATATTGAACTTAAACGGGAGCAGGGAACGGAATTCAAAATAAGTTTCGATATCGTTTAAGACAGCCTCTCAGGATAAAGAGACGCCATCATAATCAGAATACTTATTTTCACTTACCATAGAAATATATAACGCAGTTCCTTGAGAGGGCACAAATAATATAAGATCGCTTTTTATAAGTTATATAAAACAATAAAGATAGGTTACAAAGCCAGATAATAACTAATTGATTCTTGAAAATCGGTATATAAAAACTTCAGAACCTGCGTTTAAAGAATAAATGCAGACTGAGAAAAAAGATTTGGGGGCTGAAACGCTGGCTGATGATGAAGTTAAAAAACCGGATATTACAGATCAAAACTTTTGCTTCCAGATTCCGGGATCTGAAAACGGGGGACAGGCAGAAACACATACAATTGGAGCCGCGTTTTCCATTATAAAAAGCATGCTAAATAGTATTCTAAATCCGGTTCTCTATACCAACAGAAACGGAGTAATTCTTGGTGCTAATAAATCTTTTTCCAGGCAAATTGCAGGCCTCCCGGAAGAAAAGATTATCGGGCATACCCTGAATGAAGTTGCATGCAGCAACTCAGAAAAGTTACCAGGAAAACTTTTCGAAAACAAGCAACAGAGTATTCTCAGATGTTTTGAAGAATGGGATAAAACAGACAGGCAGCTTCTAAAATCCGGAGAAAGCTTTACCCTCGAATGTCAGGGAATCTGTGCCGATGGGATAAAAAGGTCTTTCCTGGTAAACAAATCAGCCTTCAGTGACGAAAAGGGAGAAATTTTCGGACTTGTTACAGTTATGCAGGATATTACTGAAATCAGGCAGACTGAGAAAGATCTGAGAGAGAATCTGGAATTTAAGAAAAGAATGCTCGATGGAATTCCGGTTCCTGTTTTTTATAAAAACACTGAGGGCAGGTACACAGGGTGCAATAAGCTTTTTACAAAGGAAATTATAGGCCTTCCTGAAGAAGAGATAACGGGGAGAGTCTATGGTGAACTTACATATCAGGCACCTGAAGACTTGATTAAAAAATATGATGAAACGGATGTCCAGGTATACCGGGACGGAATAGAGCACTGCTGTGAATTAAAAAGCCGATACCTTCCAAACTGCCTTGGAAAGGAATTTATCGTTATCAAAGCTCCATGCTTTAATGAAGACGGTAAAATAAGCGGACTTGTAGGTGCCGTTCTCGATGTTACTGAACGCAATAAGGCTCAGAGAGAACTTCAGGAAAGTGAGGAGAAATACCGTTCATTCATAAAAAACTTTAAAGGAATTGCTTTTCAGGCAGATGAGAACTTCGTTCCTGTGTTCCTGCATGGGACTGTCGAAGAGATTACGGGATACAGTGAAGAAGAACTCATGTCCGAACAGCCCTGGAAAAACATAATTCATCCTGAAGACTTGCCCCGTATGTATGAGGAAGAGAAAAGGATTCAAAGTTCGCCAGGTGCAGGCTATGGAGAAATTGACTTCAGGATAATACACAGAAAAGGGACAATAAAATGGGTCCATGAAATTTATCAGAAGATTCCGGGCAATAGCGGGAAGCCTGATATGTACCAGGGTACAATGTATGACATAACCGAAAGGAAAGAGGCAGAAGAGTCGCTGGCAACGCTTGAGCTTGCCCGCAAAAAAGAAATTCACCACAGGATCAAAAACAACCTGCAGGTAATTTCCTCTCTGCTCGACCTTCAGGCTGAAAGGTTCAGGAACAGAAGGGCTGTTAAAACCTCGGAAGTCCTTGAAGCATTTCTGGAAAGCCAGAATCGGGTTATATCCATGGCTCTTATCCATGAGGAACTGCACAAGGGCGGGCAGGTAGATACATTAAATTTTTCGAAGTACCTGCAAAAGCTCACTGAAAATCTTTTCGAGACAAACAGGATTGGAAATTCAGATATCAGCCTGAACATGGATGTGGAAGAAAATATTTTCTTTGATATGGATACCGCTGTTCCTTTAGGAATAATTGTTAACGAACTTGTTTCAAATTCCTTTAAACATGCATTTCCAGGAAGAGTGAAAGGAGAAATTAAGATCAAACTCTATAGAGAAAAAACCTGGGAACGTAAAAACTGCAGGGAAGAGAACCGAAAAGAAAATTATAAAAACACAAAATTTATGCTGTCAGTTACGGATAACGGAACAGGCATTCCTCAGAGCTTTAACATCGCAAACCCTGAAACCCTGGGTCTGCAACTTGTAACCACACTTGTAGACCAGTTAAATGGTAAACTCGAACTGAGAAAAGAGCGCGGAACTGAGTTTCGCATAACATTTGCGGTTACAGAAAAGCAATGAAGCTTTTTCTGCAACAACTTATCCTGTAGCATTTCTGCCATATTTTCATTGTAAATATTCGTTTTTAGATAATCCCTCAGTCCAATTATTCCGGTTCAATAAAGATCGAATTTGGTAGATTTCGGGTTTAGCATAGCAAATTCAACTAACCCAGATTCAACTAAACCCAGACGCAACTAAACCCAGACGCAACTAAACCCAGACGCAACTAAACCCAGACGCAACTAAACCCAGATTCAACTAATCAAGATTCAACTGAATCCTGGTTCGGTCACTATAGTTTTATTCTCTCATTAATCGAAGAATGAAACCCTTGATTTCAGATTTTTTCTCGTAACAGGGCATCAATCCCATCATATAATGCTCTCAATGCTATGCTCAGTCTGCGGACTTCAACCTGCCATACCCTTTTACTGATCTGCCCGTTCCCCCCGGCTTTAACCGCTGCTACCCAGGCATATTTCCGGGCTAATTTTGAGTTGCGTAAAGGAGAGTGGAAGACCTGTCCTGTTTTCTGGTTGCTGTACTTTTCATTAATAAGAAATTCATAGATTTCCTGAACCCTTTCGAGCAATTTTTGCTCACTTTCAGAACCCGATGCCCCGAAAACAACCAGGTTCCAGAGACGGAACTGAACTTCATGCATTTCGGTAACAAGCTTCCTGGAGTTTGCAATATCCAGCATTTCCTTGAATTCAAGGAAAATATCCGTACTACCGGAAGGTGAAGGCAGTGTCTTTCCAAGTGAAATCATAACATGGATGCACTCATGAAAAAGGATTCTGGCTATAAGGAACTCGACTCTCTCCTGAATATTCCAGAACCTATTTACAAGGGACGCATCCCAGAGTTGATACGGATTAACCAGAATCAAAGACCTGTAAACGATCCTCTTCTCTTTTTCTGAAACCGAACGCTTCGGGTACAGAGCCACCCCCTGCATTTTTCCAAAAAACTGAACCCTGACTGCCAGATCCCAACAGCACTCCCACTCTCTGTTTCGTACGCACTTTACCCTGCAATAGTTACCGTCAAAATGAACATTTTCAAGCAGGTGGTACATATCCTTGCTGTGTGCTTTGATAATTGACTTCACCCTTGATTCCCGATAAATGCTAAGATCAAGATAAGGAATACACGGGACAGAAGTGAAAGAGAAACAGGGTGCAGACGGGTCCAGGTCATAAAAGCCCTGAAACCAGGAACCTGAGTAATCCTGTGAGATGTTTTCCTTTTGTTCAACTGGTCGGGTTTTTTTTTTCATGCCATCTTCCCTCCAACATACCCTATAGGATATTATCACTGAGGATATATAAAAATTGATCAACAGGAAATATAATTAAAAACATGCAGTGAAGCTGAAATAAGGCATATCCTGCTGAAAGGAGGGAAGAAACTTAGTTAAATTTTTTTGTTGACACTTCCGCAAATAGGGCAGTTGTTCAGCTTTGCGAGTGAAATTTCACTGAAGCTCCCTGAAAGCCCGTTCCAGAATAAAAGTCGGCCCTCCAGAAGTTTTCCTTTTCCAGTCAGAAACTTAATTGCCTCACTTACCTGAATGGAGCCGATAACTCCCGGAGTTGCTCCAAGAACCGGAAAGACCTCTTTTCTCGAAATTCGTGGGAAAATACAGTAAAAGCAGGGAGTTTTTCCGGGAATTATTGTTGTGACCTGCCCATCATAACCCGTAACTGCTCCATGAATTAAAGGAATGCCTCTCTTGATTGAAAGCCTGTTAAGAATATGCCTGGTTTCCAGGTTATCCAGGGCATCAATTATAATATCGCACTGGGGGACCAATGAATCAATATTTGATTCGGTAAGCATTTCTTCAATTGTTTCAACTTCAATTAAAGGGTTCATTGAAAGAAGTTTTTCCTTTGCGGACTCAATCTTTAACCTCCCAATGTCTTTTTCGTGGTGAAGGAACTGCCTGTTCAGATTGGTAGGATCCACAAAGTCAAAATCTGCAAGGATTATTTTTCCTATCCCAGCAATTGCAAGATATGTGGATACCGGGGACCCGAGCCCTCCGGCACCGGCAACAAATACTTTTGCAGCCTTTAGTTTTTCCTGCCCTTCTTCTCCAAAGAGAAGAATCTGCCGACTATACTTTTCTCGTTCCAGATTATCCATATAGGTCCCTTCCAGAATGTTAATTTAAGTAAATTTGATTTAAAGGATACTGAGTTCAAGAACACCGATTTTTAAGAGTTGATTCTTAAGGAACTCATTTATAAATTAAGTAACTCATTTCTAAATTGAGTGATTTATTTTTAAGTTAAGTAAGTTATACATAAATAAAGCAAGAAATTGTTAAATTAAGTAACTCATTTTTAAATTGAGTGATTTATTTCTAAATTAAGTAAGTTATTTATAAATAAAGTAAGAAATTTTTAAATTAAGTAAGTTATTTTCTAAACTGATTTTTAATATTCTGATCCCTGTTAACTGTTCAGGATACTGGTTTCCAGGAATGATAACTCGTTCAGGAGTGCTAAATTATGATTTACCAGTATCTGTAGAGCCCCATAGTGCTCTATTTCATAGAAGTCCGTGCCCTTTTCTCAGTAGATTGACTTCTTTATGCATAACATCTTCGGAGAGCTGAAATAGAACGGAAACCTTCGGAGAAGTCAAATATCAAACAATAGGGGGCAAGAACTTACCTGAAGACACGAAAAAGGTGTAAAACGGGGATAAAAAAGATAATGAAAAGATATAAAAAAAGAGGCAAGAGAAGATATATCTATGAGAAAGTGCATTTTCGGGGCAAGAAGCGGTTAAAAGCTTGAAAGGCAGAAAATTTTTTTTTGGAAAAATTAATTAAGGCAAGACCCATAAAAATAGTTACATAATTTTTAACATTACTGGAATCGGGTACTACTGCTCATTATTATAAAGACCTTTTTAAGGGATACAGATGAGTGACTGGAAAATATAAATATATAAAGGTTTGGAATTTATGAAAGTTCTGGATTTAAAAAATACTATCCTCAATATTAAACAGGAATTCTCTGGCTACTTTAAAGAGCGAGATTCTGAGATCAACGGTTCTCTTCTGGCTCTCCTTTCAGGAGAACACGTACTTTTACTGGGTCCTCCGGGAACTGCAAAAACCCTGCTTGCAAACAAAATTTGCGAAACCATCGAGGGAGGAAACTTTTTTCATTATCTCCTTACTCGTTTTTCCACTCCGGAAGAAGTGTTCGGGCCCCTTTCTTTAAAGGCACTCGAAAGGGATGAATTCAGCCGGAGAGTGGAGGGCTACCTGCCAACTGCACACATCGCCCTTCTTGACGAGATTTTCAAGGCGAACAGTTCTATATTGAACAGTCTTCTGACAGTCCTGAACGAGAGAAAGTATCATAACGGCAAGGAAGTTATGGATGTTCCTCTCTTTTCCGTTTTCGGAGCTTCCAATGAACTACCTGAAGAAGATGAAAGCCTTGAAGCCCTTTATGACAGGTTCCTCTTCAGGTACAGTGTGGACTATATCCAGCACGAAGAAAATCTAGAAGCTCTCATTTTCGAAAATACGGAAGATTTCCTGCCTTCAACAAAGCTCTCGATTGAAAATATAAGAGAAATTCAAAAGAAAGCAAGGGAAATGCCTGTAGATCCCGAAGTCAGGACAATTATTCGAGGGCTGAGAAGAGAGCTTAAGAACTCTAACATTTTCGTTTCAGACAGGCGCTGGAAGAAGATCATAAACGTCCTCAGAGTAGCTTCAGCCGTAAACGGACACACAAGCGTAAACAGGATGACCATTGTTCTGCTGCAGCATATGCTCTGGGATCTACCGGAACAGAAAGAAACTATCAGGAAACTTATCCTTGACAGGGTTGTCTCAGGAGGCACTGATACCGGAAAGCTAAAGCAGAATGTGCTTGACCTTAGAAACTCTGTCTATATTTGCCTGCAGCAGGAGCTTCCGGACACTGTATCCTGCAATAAGTGCTTTGAGGAGGAGAAAAAGGCAACTGGGAGCATAAAAAGCTCCAGGTTTACGGGAGTGAAAGCTCCGAAGAGTCTCACTTTCAGTAATGCCCTTGATTTGTTAAAACACCATACGGAATTTCCTGTTCATACCTATAGTCTCGGGCTTGACTATGGAAATATCAATGGTTCACTGAGTTTTGAAGCCGTGGCAGAACAGTTCCGTCGCAGGTACGGGTTTGAGTTCAAGCTGAGCCTTGACTACGGAGACAAAAAACTCTACGAAAAAGAGTACGAAAACCTTGAGGAAAAATTGAACTACTTCAGAAAGCAGGTGCAAGAAGAAGAAAAAGCTCTCGAAGAAACCCTCAGGGAAAATATCTGGATTTCCGGACAGGACAGCAGAGAAATTCTGATGAAATATCACTCCAAAAATACGGATATTTACGAGATAGCAAGTCATCTGAATGAAATCCGGGCCCTTCTAGAAAAACCGAAAATATTCGATGTCGAAATCGAAGAAGCAGAAGTTGCTTGAGCCGAAAAATTTCTGAAAGCTCAAAAAGGAAACAAAGAGTATGCAGAATCTGAAAAGCTCAAAAAAAGGTTTTGAAAATCTATTCGAATTAGATAGGACATCTTTTGATCGGGACTTTAATCCTTCTACTATATTGAATATAGAACTGCGGGAATTTCTGGCAACTCCCCGAAAAGTACCTCACAGGCTCAGAGAAGAGATTGCAGAGGTTCTCATTTATGAGCTTCTTTCAGGAAAAAGCTACGAAATAAAGGATGAAAAGCGTTTTATAGGAAAATTTGGAGTTTTTTATCCTGTATTTCTTAGCATGAGAAATCAGCAGGTCTGGGAAGAAATAAAAATCCTCGCCGGAGCAAACCGTATGGCAGGGATTTTTATCCTGAGAACTCTGCTCGAAGAACTTTTTACGCTCCTTGAAGATTATGAAAAAGTGGAGAAAGAGCTCTTCAGGAAATCACAGAAGGGACTGGAAAAAGCTCTGAAAGCCCTGAAAGAGCTGATCAATGAAACTCAGGCTTTGTGGGAAAAAAATAGACTGGAAAGGAATGAGAGCCTGAGAAACTACGAGTGGCAGAGAAACTCGAACGAATTCCAGGAAAGAAAAGGAGCGGAAGAGAGCAACCAGAGTAGCCAGGGAAGTTTCCTTAAAAGGCTGGAAGACAGGGCAGAGGATTATCAGGACCAGGAGTCTGAAGACCTGGAAGCATCGGAAAGACTTGCCTCAATGACCAGGGAATTTATGTTCAGCGAAAAGGCTGGCGAGGCTGTTGACCTGGTCACAGGGGAGAAGATAGCTACAAAACTTGAGGAGCTTATTTCTCTACTTGAAGATCACCTTGAGATGCTTGAGATACTGTCCATGCTTTTTCCAGGAAGAGCATGGGACCATTCCTTACAGGCCCTACACAGAGAATATTTCGAAAATCTTGACAGGTATGCATCCCTTTTCAGGAAAAGTTCTGACCTGCATGAAATTCTTGATCAGGTAGGCAGAATTGAACTTGAGTACGGCTCAAAAAGGCTGCGATTATCGCCCCACAGCAAAAGCGAAGTGCACACAATCACCTTTTCAGGCGATATCCAGACCCTGCTTCCGATAGAAACCGTAAAACTTAAAAATCCCGTGCTGAAGCGCAAGTTCTATGCTGACATGATTGAAGAAAAACTCCTCACATACCAGTTAAGAGGAGAAAACTGGAACTCGGACCTTGCAGGAAAAAAGAGAAAGGGACCTGTTGTTGCCCTTGTCGACACCTCTGCTTCCATGCGGGGAACCCCTGAGCTTCTTGCAAAAGCCGTGGTTCTGGCAATTGCAAGGAGGATGTTAAGAGAAAGCAGAGATGTCAAAGTAATTCTTTTTTCATCAAAATGGCAGACCGTTGAGATTGAACTTACGGACAAAAAGCGTATGGGAAAGGAGTTTCTTGAATTTCTCAAGTATACATTTGGCGGGGGTACAGATTTCAATACGGCACTCCGGGCAGGGCTAAAAGCAGTAAAAGAGGAAAAAGTCTTCCAGGGAGCAGATCTTCTTTTCCTTACTGACGGGAGTTCAGAACTGTCAGAGAGACCTCTTATCCGTGAATGGAATGAAATAAAAGTAGAAAGAAAAGCCCGCATCTTTTCCCTGATAATAGGAAATTATGATGCTGGAGGTCTGGACAAGGTCTCAGACCATACTTATATTATCCATGATGCCGGAGACTGGCAGGTTGAGGAAAGTCCTGCAAGGTTTATAAAATCAGTTAGTAAGCCTGCGCGGATGTTCTAATCAGGAGATACGGGAATATTAACTGGCTGGGTAAATTGAGAGAACAATTTCCAAACAGAGAGGGATTTTTCAAAATCTCATGGTTTATTATAAAAACAAGACAAATAAAAAAGAGCAGGATACAAACAATTAACGCCTGCGCTTAAGGCGCCTGCTCACCTCTTCTATGAACTCTTCCATATCTCTTCTACCTGGCGTTTGATGTTTGTAAATACTTGACAGAACAATAAATGCCGCCTTTTTACCTCTGGTAGAATTCTTGAGCAAACCAAGCTCTATTACAGTAATTATGGTTTCAGAAATCAGCTTGCGGTCCCTGGGGCTTAAATTACTCCACCTGTCATTGAGTATTTTGGAAGAGGCTTTTACTGACTCTCTGCCTTCGGAAGCTATTGCAGAGGCTTTCGAAGAGACGGTCTTTGAGATTTTAAGAATCTGGTCCTTTCCGCAGCAGGCGGTTTTGGAAAATGTCCTGAAAGCTTTTCCCGAAATATCTTTCATGCGCATCTTTTCGTAAGCAGAGGCATCTTCCCAGCGATTTCCCGAAAATCCGCTTTTGGAGGTTCTATCTTCAAGGGTTTTACGAATTTCGTCAAAAATTTCAGTGATTTCCTCATTGGACCTCGTTCTAAGGTATTCTCTGAGATTTTTCAGCAGTTCGGAGTCCAGTTCCGCAGAATAAGCTTCTTCAGAAGCAGGGTCTTCGCTAACCTCGACAAATTCGGCATCAATTACGGGGCAGGACCCTATGAGAGAGTCACGTAATGAATCCTTCCCAAGTCCCGGGCTCCTCCCAAACCTGCAGCCGGAGTTTGAGAATCTCCTGAAAATGTCCTGTTTGTTTTTGAGCAAGAAAATCACATCCATGACTGTTTAGAAACGAGAACTATTCGATTTTTACTGAAAATATTCATAGCCTGAGATAGTTTCAGTCACTTTTTTCACATTACATCTTCGTTACATATATGGTTCGTAATAACATAAACAGATTTCATCCTGGGATTTAATATCTTTTTCTGTTTAAGTTCCGCTAACCTGAAGTTATCTTTCCGGAACACAGGGAATCCAGTTATGAGATTGAGACCCTGTAGTATCGAAAAACAATACTAAGAGAGAAATTAATAAGAGAGAAATTAATAAGTGAGAAATTAATCCTAAAAGTATAGAAACCTGCATTTCCCTCGAATAAGGATATAAAAAGCCTACTGATACGAAAAAACGCTTAGAACTTCTATTTTTTAAGAATAACTGCAGATTGATTCGTAGTTTAAGTAATTCTTTTATAAGTCTCATGCCTTAGTGAGTATTAGGCGAGGTGAAAAGTATGAGTATGCTTGATATTAAAAAATTGAAATTAATCATATGCGGGCTTCTTATCTTATCTGTTCTTTCGATTGCCTGTGCAGAGGCAGGAGCGGGTAGTAAGGCTGTGCCTGCAGGAGTTGGAGCGATAGAAGAGAAAATATTAGGAAATCCCGTTGTTGTCAGTTCTATCGCTTCATCTGGAATGGATGCTGGATATTATTACCCCGAGTTTGAAAAAATCAGTGTAGATCCGGCTTATCAGTACCTTGAACTGAAGCCCGGAGATAGTAAAAACTTTACTGTTACTGTTGGAAACAAAGACAATAAAACTATTGTATTGAACCCCAGGCTTTTAATTATCCCTTATACTGAAAACTTCATAAATGAAAGCTGGATCAGCATAAGCCCTTCTGCAAAGGACCTGAAGCCAGGAGAAAAAGAGGAGTTTGAAGTAGAGGTAAATATCCCTGAAAATGCTGATCTCGGGAACTACGCCGTACTCATAGCCTTTGCAGAAAACGTACCTGAAGGAGATGTAGCAGGCTATTATCCGAATTTCCCGGGCACAATGCAGTTAAACCTGCAGGTATGGGTCCCACCTACAGTCCAGATCCTTACACCTTATGTCAACGACCTTGTAGAAGCCGGAGAAACCTATACTTATGAGGTAAAACTGAGGAACACGGGCAGTAAGGATATTGCAATCTCCCCTGAACTTACAGAAGGAGGCAACGTCATATATTACGATAGCATCTCCCCTTACGGAGGGGTAACATATGCCTTCGGAAATGACGCAATAAGTGTCGAAGCTCCGGAAAAAGTAAAAGCAGGACAGACAGCTATCGTAAAGCTGACACTGAAAGTTCCGGCTGACTCAAAAGGCAGCTACACCGGAAGCCTTGACCTCAACATCGATGACCCTGGAATCAGAGAATACGAAGGTAAAGTCTCCCTGAATTTCCGCATCCTTCCGGTTCCCGAAGAACCTTATGAAACCACCTTCAAAGCCGGGACTAACGGTACTATCAGCATAGAGGTTAGCGCCTATCAGTATGGATACGGACTGTACACCGCAGGAGAGAATCGGGACCTCACTCCTTCTTTTGAGATGAACCTGAAAGATCCCTCGGGAAAAGAGGTAATACCTGCTCTCATGAGTACAAAGCAAAGCGGCTCGATAAATATAATAAATAATGCATATCCGCAGCCTTATCTTCCATACGTATCCGCAAGAATTGCAGGCGGGATGGAAACCTATAACCAGGGAAGCTACCAGGGTGGAATTACAACCTTTGTAGAGACCTATACAGTCCCGGGAGCTGCAGGAGATTGGACACTTTCAATCCTTCCCAAGAATACAGAAAACTTTGAGTATTCCATCACAGTCGGAGCTGCCGAAGAATAAACAACTGCCTTAGGTTTGACAGCAGTTCAGCTTTAACAACCCTTTTTCTTTTTTTCCTTTTATTCGTGAGACTCCGGGCATGATGGAGGCCCGGAATCTGTTATTATTTTTCTTAAAAATCAAGCTTCTGAGAAACCAGTATCTTTCGGGCATCTGAGTAATATTTTAATAAACCCACCTTGAGAAGAGTTTGATAAAACTGCCGTTTATTCTTCCTTTTCCAGGAAAAAGAGTCACCACTACTAAAAGGTGGATATTCTGGAAGCATAGCTCCCGATGTGGCTATATCTCGGTTTTATCTATTGCGCAGGAGTCTTAAATGGCGCGCAGTGCTGCAACTAATAAAGATCGGAACATCCAAGATAGACATAGATAAAAAGAAAACCTGACTTATAACAGGACAGGCCTTATCTGAAGAAGTATGTGAGTATATGAAGATACAGCCTGTAACTGTAATCTTAAGTAATTGAAGGTCTGGTAAGGTTCAGATATTTAGAGGTCTATTGCCTGGGCAAATTACTTTAAGCATCCTCATGAATATGCATCTTAGAAAATAGAGAAGAGGACAGGAACAAAACTGCTTCCCGAAAACATGAAGATAATAAAAAGCCCGAAGGAATAAAATAGTCTAAGGATAAGATGGGGCTTTCACAGGATAAAGAAAAAGTGAGACACTAACTCATAAAAGTAATCTATAAAAAATTCATCATTTTAATTTCACACTTTTGCTGGAGGTAAAAAGTACAATGAGAGAAGGTACGGACCCCTTTGGGGTAAGAGACAGCATCGAAACAACCGCCGGAAAAGCTACAATTTACAGACTGGGTAAACTTGAAGAAAAGGGCTTTGAAGGGATTTCCCTGCTCCCCTACTCCATAAAGGTCCTGCTGGAATCCCTGCTCCGGCATGCGGATACTGAAAAGCGGATAATAACCGCAGAAGATGTGGAAGCCCTTGCCCGCTGGAGTCCAGGGAATATAAACGAAAAGGATATTCCATTTATTCCTTCAAGGGTAATCATGCAGGACTTTACAGGTGTTCCTGCGGTAGTTGACCTGGCTGCCCTTCGCTCGGCAATGGAGCGCCTTGGAGGAGATCCTGCTAAAATTAACCCGGTAATCCCTGCTGATCTGGTTATTGATCATTCTGTTCAGGTTGACTCCTACGGTACAGCATATGCCCTTGAGGAGAATGAGAAAAAAGAGTTTGAGCGCAACAGGGAACGCTATACGGTTCTTCGCTGGGCACAGAAAGCCTTTGATAATTTCAGGGTCGTACCCCCTGGAAGAGGAATTATCCATCAGGTGAACCTTGAATACCTGACCCCACTCGTGCACCTGAAAGAGAAAGACGGAGAACTATTTGCGTTCCCGGATACCCTTGTAGGGACTGACTCCCATACCACAATGATCAATGGGATAGGAGTACTTGGTTGGGGAGTAGGCGGCATTGAAGCCGAAGCTGTAATGCTCGGGCAGCCTTACTATATGCCCGTTCCTGAGGTTGTCGGTTTTAAACTCTACGGAAAACCGGAACCTGGAGTTACTGCCACAGACCTTGTCCTCACGATTACTAAAATGTTAAGGAAGCACGGCGTGGTCGGCAAGTTTGTCGAGTTCTATGGGCCCGGCCTGAACTCCCTGAGCCTTCCTGATAGGGCAACAATTTCAAACATGGCTCCGGAATATGGGGCAACTCTCGGGATTTTCCCTCCTGACATGGAGACCTTAAACTACCTGAAGAGAACAGGCAGGAGCGACGAACAGGTCGACCTTGTGAAAAAGTACCTTGAAGCACAGGGCTTTCTTTACTCCGTCCATAAACCCGAGCCTGTTTTCAGCAGCACTCTCGAACTTGACATGGGTACTGTAAAGCCCTGCCTTGCAGGCCCCAAACGCCCGCAGGACCAGCTCTTCCTGAACGAAGTTTCAGAGAATTTCTGTGGAATAATGAGGCAGACATTTATAAGAAAAAAGGAAGGGAGCGTTGAGCTTGCCAGAGACCCCGCCTATCTGCGCTGGCTGGAAGAAGGAGGGGCACCTGTAGAAGAGTCCGAAGTATCGGTCAGGGAAGAGGCAGAAAAGGTTGATTCCTCTGAGAGAAACTTCAGGGTCACGCATGGTTCCATTGTAATAGCATCCATTACTTCATGTACCAATACCTCCAACCCATCAGTCCTTATAGGAGCCGGGCTGCTCGCAAAAAAGGCTGTTGAAAGGGGTCTGAAGGTTAAACCCTTTGTGAAAACAAGCCTGTCTCCGGGGTCAAGAGTGGCTACTGAGTATCTTGGAGCCGCATGCCTTCTGCCCTATCTTGAGGCTCTGGGTTTCCACCAGGTTGGATACGGTTGTACGACCTGTATTGGGAACAGCGGACCTCTGCCCGAGCATGTTGCAAAAGAAATTGAAGAAGAAGACCTTACAGTTGCAGCCGTGCTCAGTGGAAACAGGAACTTCGAAGGCAGGATTAACCCGCTTGTTAAAGCAAACTACCTCGCCTCCCCTCCGCTTGTTGTTGCATATGCAATTGCGGGTACGGTAAACATTAACTTTGAGACTGATCCCCTTGCTTATGACCCAAACGGGCTTCCTGTTTATCTCAAAGACATCTGGCCCGGAGACGAAGAAATAAGGGAAGTAGAAAAGAACAGCGTTAAGCCTTCAATGTTCAAAAAAGAGTACTCAGGTATTCTGGAAGGGGCCAAGCTCTGGAAAGACCTTGATGTTCCCGAAGGCACTCTTTATGACTGGAGCCCGACCTCCACTTACATTCAGGAACCGCCTTATTTTGTAGATTTCCCGCTTACTGTGCCTCTGCCCGGAGATATACAAAATGCCAGGGTACTTGCCCTTTTCGGGGACAGCATCACTACAGACCACATCTCTCCTGCAGGAGACATTCCGGCAGACAGCCCGGCAGGCAGATACCTGATATCCTGGGGCGTGGACCAAAAAGATTTTAATTCCTACGGCTCGCGTCGGGGCAACCATGAGGTAATGATGCGCGGGACCTTTGCAAACATCCGGCTCAGGAACAGGCTTGTAACCAGGGAAGGAGGCTGGACTGCCGTCCATCTCAAAGGAGAAGACTTCCCGCAGGAATCCTGTGAAGGAATCCCGATTTACGATGCATCTCTGCTCTATGCGGATAACAATGTCCCCCTGATTGTTCTCGCAGGAAAAGAGTACGGGACAGGCAGTTCCCGCGACTGGGCAGCAAAAGGAACATTCCTCCTTGGAGTAAAGGCAGTTATTGCCGAGTCCTTTGAACGCATCCATAGAAGCAATCTTGTTGGCATGGGAGTTCTTCCCCTGCAGTTTAAAGCAGGAGAAAGCGCAGATACTCTCGGTCTAACAGGAAAGGAAAAATACGATATCCTTGGCATTGAGAAAATGAAACCCCACGGTGATCTTATCGTAAAGGCGAAAGACGATAACGGGAGAGAAACAGAGTTTAAGGTATCATTGAGGCTGGACTCTGCTGTGGAAATAGAGTACTACAGGAACGGTGGGATTTTACATAAGTTCCTGCGTGATTCAGTGAAGAAAAAATAACAGGTTACTTACACCGAAATGGCGTAAAAGTTTTTTAAGGAGGTCCTTCATGCCTTAATAAGGCTTCATATTTTTATGGGACCTCTCTTATTATCCGGACCGGATACGGGATAATTCTTGTTCGGATAGATATTTTAAGGATATCTTCATTCTGAGAATATTGTATTTCACATTCGAAAAGGTTAAAAGGTTAAAGATACATAGCCCTTTACTTTAAAAAATATATTTAAAATGATTTAAATTTACAATTTCAACAAATTTAATATACTTATTCGATGATAATACAATTGCATTGTCACCCTATTTTTGGACCCAAAAAGATCCTTCGTGTTAAATCTTTCACGTCTAATCAGAGGATTCCCCAATTTCAAAGTTTTTTGAAAATCCTCTAGCATAACTGCGAGGTAGAAAATGAGTAAAAATATATGTTTCATAGACGGGCTGGAGGGCATTCTGAAATACAGGGAAGTAGACATCAACGAACTCGTCGAACTTCCCTATGATGCGGTCTCCTATCTCCTGATCCGGGGAGAGCTCCCTGGAGAACAGGAACTTGCCGAGTATTCAGCCCGCCTGCATGCGCAACGCGGAATCAACAGGGAGGTAATGGATGTTATCCGCATGTGCAATTTCAATATCGATGCTATGGAAGCGTTACGTACAGTTGTTTCTTTCATATCGCAATTCGATCCGGACCTGAACGACAGCTCTCAAGAAGGGAATATGAGAAAAGCCATACGGTTAATTGCTATAGTCCCAACCATTGTTGCTGCTTATTATAGAATGGCAAACGGAAAGGAACCCGTACCTCCTGACCCCTCCCTTTCCCATGGAGCCAATTTCCTGTACATGTTAAAAGGAAGCAAGCCAGACCCACTGGAAGCCGAAGTCATGGAAAAAGACTTTATTCTCAGTGCGGAGCATGAGCTGAATGCGTCTACCTTTTCATCCAGAGTTACAGCTTCAACCCTCTCCGATCTCTATTCAGCAGTTGTTTCAGGGCTCTGCACACTTAAAGGCCCCCTTCATGGAGGAGCAAGGGCAGAAGTTATGAATATGCTTGAAGAAATTGCCAGCCCTGAAAATGCAGAGAAATTTGTTCTTGAGAAAATCGAAAAGAGAGAAAAAATAATGGGCTTCGGGCATAGAGTGTACAAGACATATGACCCGAGAGGCACAGTATTCAAGCAGCTCTCAAGAAAACTGGCTGAAGCTAAAGGAGATATGCACTGGTACGCGACAGCCGAAGCGATTGAAAATACTGTTGTCCGCGAGATTGTGGAGAAAAGAGAGAAGCCGATTTATCCAAATGTGGACTTTTATTCGGGAGTTATCTATAAATATATGGAAATTCCTCCGCAGCTTGCAACCTCGATTTTTGCAATCGGAAGAATCTCAGGCTGGATAGCCCATTGCTTCGACCAGTACGAGAAGAAAAAGATCATAAGGCCCAGAGCCTTCATGCTCGATGAATGCTAAAATCTCAGAAAAAACCTTGTTATGCCTGAAAACCGACAGAAATAAACGAAATCGAAAAAGCAGAAGAATAAAGGCAGATGCTAAGCCAGGTTTGACAGAGCAAATCTGACAAACCGAGACTGAAAACCAGAAATTAAACTGAATTTTCAGGCAAAACAGGTTCATAAATAGAATGTAAATTCAAAAGGAAATAAGGTTTATAAAAATAAGGTTTATAGAAATAAGGTTTATAGAAATAAGGTTTATAGAAATAAGGTTTATAGAAATAAGGTTTATAGAAATAAGGTTTTCAGGATAAAGGTCCTCTTTTATCACTTTAATCATATATCACTTATATTGGTTAACAGGGCATAGAGATTTTTAGCCCTGGAATCAGATAATCTTTTTATCATCTGACAGCTTTTTGATATCCAGATACCCATGAGTTATAGAGATTTTATAGACCGGTTAAAAGAAAACGGAAAACTGGTAGAAGTTCAGCAGCCCGTTTCCCCGAGGTTCGAGGCTTCAAGAATTGCAAAAAAAACAAAAGCTCCGGTTCTCTTCCATGACATTTCAGGCTCAAAGGTTATTATGAACCTTCTTGGGTCCAGGGACGAACTTGCTTCCATGCTCAGAGTCCCTAAAGAGGAGATTATAAAGAAGCTTTCGGAAGTTTCCTCGGAGGGTGAAGTGCGGCTGGTTTCAGAGTCTCCTACCCTTGAGACCATAGAAGATGAAGTTGACCTGACAAAACTTCCTATCCTTACCCATTTTGAAAAAGATGGAGCCCCCTACATAACTGCAGGAATTGTTGTTTCCGAATACGGTGGAGTAATGAATGCTTCAATTCACCGCCTTATGCTCGTGGGGAAGGACAAACTCGCAGCCCGCCTTGTTCCCCCGAGGCATACCTATCTCCTCCATAAAAAAGCTGCAGAAAAAGGTGAGCCCCTGCCAGTTGCAATCGTCCTTGGCTGCGATCCTACGATTATTTACGCAACCTCTACGAGGGTCCCTGTCGGAAAGGAGTTTGAATACGCAGCTGCCCTGCGGGGAGCTCCGATAGAACTTTTTGAGTGCTCAAACGGGATAAAAGTACCACATTCCGAGATCGTGCTCGAGGGATACGTTGACCCGATAGAAAAGGTTGATGAAGGACCTTTTGTGGACATTACGGGAACATACGATGTGGTAAGGAAAGAACCTGTAATCCGCATTACCAGAATTATCCACAGAAAAGACCCTATTTATCACGGGATATTGCCTGCCGGGCCCGAACACCTTTTGATGATGGGAGTGCCTTATGAACCAAGGATATACAGGGCTGTAGGGGAAGTTACAACTGTCAAGAACGTGGTCTTAACAGAGGGAGGATGCTGTTATCTTCATGCAGTCGTGCAGATCGAAAAGCAGACTGAAGGGGATGCTAAAAACGCTATTATGGCAGCCTTTGCCGCCCACACGAGCCTGAAACATGTCGTTGTCGTGGATGAAGACATAAATATCTTTGACCCGAACGATGTCGAGTTTGCAATTGCTACCAGAGTAAAAGGGGATATGGATATCCTGATTATTCCTAACGTCCGAGGCAGTTCCCTGGATCCCAGAGGCGCCCCTGACGGGACAACTACGAAAGTGGGAGTTGATGCTACAAAGATTCTTATTGAAAAAGAGAACTTTGAAAGAGCAATAATTCCTGAGGAATGATTATACCAGGTTTTTAAAATACGGAGCTTTTAAAGAGCAGGGAAAATTAAAGGACTGAAATCTGGGGTATGAAAGGCCCCGCACCATGTCTTAATATTTCAACCCGTCCTTAACATTTTATACGCGTCTTAATATTCTGTATTTGCCTTAATAGTTTATATGTGCCTTATATGTGCCATATTATACTTGCCTCAATATTTTGTACTCTGCATTTACTACATGGCAGTTAAAGAGTGAATTTTCATGTATCTTACAAAAGAAGAAGAACAAATCCAGAGCGGAGAAGCCGGAGAGACTCTCAGGAAGGCAATTGAGATCCTTGTGGCTCTCGGGGACATATACGGCGCAGACAGGCTGATCCCCATCAAAAGCGCCCAGATTGCAGGCGTCTCTTATAAGACTATAGGCGATGCCGGACTTGAATGGATTTCGGACCTTGAGGGGCAGGTTAAGGTCCCCGCAACTCTTAACCCGGCAGGAATGGATATGGAAGACTGGGAAAGGCTGAGAATTTCTCCTGAATTTGCAGAAAAGCAGAAAAGAATTGTTCAGGCTTATAAAAAACTCGGAATTCGCTGCGGATGCACCTGCACTCCTTATACTCTCGAAGGCTTTTCAGCGGGCTACGGCGACCATCTGGCGTGGAGCGAATCGTCAGCCATTTCTTATGCAAATTCCGTAATAGGAGCCCGGACAAACAGGGAGGGAGGACCATCAGCCCTTTCGGCAGCACTTCTGGGAAAAACTGCAAACTATGGGTTCCATCTTGATGAAAACCGCGTGCCTGAAGTCTCTATCAGTGTGGAATGCTCACTTAGAGAATCGGATTACGGAGCACTTGGATATGTAGCAGGCAAAATCATTGGAAATCGGGTGCCTATTTTTCGTATAAAGGATACTCCGGAAAAGGATGACCTTAAAGCCCTTGGAGCTGCAATGGCAGCATCCGGTTCAGTAGCCCTTTATCATGTGAAAGGAGTGACGCCTGAAGCCTGCAGGCTGGATTTTAGAGAGCCTGAGGAAAAAATAATTATCGAGAGGAGCCAGCTGGATGAAGTTTATGAGAGTAGAAAAAGAGCTGGAAAAGAGCCAGATCTGATTACTATTGGCTGCCCTCACTGTTCTGCGGCTGAACTTAAAAAGGTGGCTGAACTCCTGGGTGGAAAAACGGTTTCAAAGGAAACCTGGATTTTTACCTCAAGGGAACTTAAAAACCGCTACCCTGAGTATATCCGGAGCATTGAAGAAAGTGGGGCTAAGATTGTTTGCGATACCTGTATGGTGGTTTCTCCGGCAACCAACAGCTACTCCTGCGTTATGGTTAATTCGGGAAAAGCTTTTGCCTACGTGCCCGGGATGTGCGGGGCTGAAAGTGTATACGGAGATATGGAAGTCTGCATCGAAGAAGCAACCGGAGGGAAAGGAAAAAAAGCAGGTGGTTCCCATTAAACTCAAAGGCAGAACAATTTCCAGGGGATGTGCAGAAGGGGAAGTTCTTCTTTCCAGAGATCCCATATCCTTCCTTGGCAGTGTAGACCCTGAAACCGGAATTGTAGTTGAAGAAAAACACGCTCTAGCAGGAAAATCAATTAAAGGAAAGGTCCTTGTTTTTCCCCACGGAAAAGGCTCTACTGTTGGCTCTTATGTGATGTACCAGCTGAAGAAAAATGAGGCTGCTCCAGTGGCGATTATTAATCTGGAAACCGAACCGATTGTAGCAGTAGGAGCAATCATATCTGAAATTCCGCTCGTTGATATGCTGGAAAAAAGCCCATACGAGTTTTTAAAGGATGGAGACATTGTCCTGGTAAACGGTAGTGAGGGGTATATCGAATTACTTAAATCGGAAGGCTGTAAGACCGAAGGATGATGCAGATTAAACTTTAAACCTGAATACCGTGCCTCTTAAAGATTGAAATATGAAAATAGCATTGATACAGCCTGAAAACCTGTAGGAAACGCTCTAAAAGCGGACAAGAAACAAAGGCACAGATTGAAAAGATGCAAATTAAAAAGATGCAGATTAAAAAGATGCAAATCAAATTATAAAACCAGAAAGGCTAAGTGTAAACGCTAAGAGAAACCTCAAGCTTCAGAGACGTGAAACCTAAAATGAAACCGGGAATCGAAGACCATAGAAAAGGCAATGGGAAGGCAGATGTTGAAGAATCGATTTCACGCATATACCCTTTCATAACCAGGGTATTTAATGTATATGAAATCCAGAAATCCGGAGAGATACTTTATTTTTTCGGCACCCCTAAAACAGATGCCGAAAATGTAATGGGAGAACTCTGGGCTCCTCTCGAACAGCAAGGGCTTGGAGGTACCCTGAGGTACGAGCTTGGGGAACACGTTCTTATTGTTGCTCCTGTAAAGAAGGCAAAGGAAAAAGTCTGGGTAAATCTCGTACTTTTCATAGCAACAGTATTTACAACCATGATCTGCGGAGCCTGGATGTTCGGGGTTGACCTCTGGAGTGATCCCCTGCAGGTTTTCCAGGGTTTGCCCTTCACCTTTGCAATACTGGCTGTGCTCGGTTCTCATGAGATGGCTCACTATGCAATGGCGAGATACCATGGAATGAAAACTTCCCTTCCCTACTTCATCCCGTTTCCGACTTTTATAGGCACAATGGGAGCGGTAATTCGTTACAGAGGACCTATCCCCAACCGAAAAGTTCTCTTTGATGTTGGAATTGCGGGTCCTCTGGTGGGGCTTTTTGTCTCAATTGCGGTCACCATAATAGGGTTAAATCTTGATGCGCCTGCGATCAAACCATTGCCCGATTCCCTGATGTTTGAGCTTGGTCTCCCACCTCTTTTTGTAATGGTCCAGAAGCTTGTCGGTGTTACTGGGAGCAACCTGCACCCCGTAGCTTTTGCGGGCTGGGTGGGGATGTTTGTAACTCTCCTGAATCTCCTGCCTGCAGGGCAACTTGACGGAGGGCACGTGCTCAGGGCAATGCTCGGCAAAAAAGCGGACAGAGTTTCTACGATGATGCCGCGTATCCTCTTCTTGATAGGTTTTTATGTGGTTTACTGGTTAGAGGGAGATGGATTTATATGGATATTCTGGGCTCTCTTCCTCTGGGCTTTTGCAGCAGCCGGGCATCCTTCCCCTCTTCACGACAAAGTGAAGCTGGATAGAAAACGCATCCTCATAGGGATAATTACCTTTATACTTGGCCTGCTTTGCTTCACTCTGATACCTTTTAAGCCCATAACCTGAAAATAGAATTGAAAAACCTGAAGAGAATCGAAACCTGAAGAAAATCGAAATCTGAAGAGAATCGAAATCTGAAGAGAATCGAAATCTGAAGAGGATAGAAACCTGAAAAAAGCACTGAAAAAAGGAGAAAAAATAATGAACGTGCATTTCCGGTATAGCAAAAAGAACTCTTACAGTTTTGCGGTCCTTTCACCTTTGCTTCCTGAAGCCGGATTTACGGACATGCCCCTGGACGGGATCATGATCTACAGTTTTACTACAAAGCAGGCAGAGAAAGTATTTAGAGAAGTAGAAAATGCAGAAACCGACTCAATCTTCGTTGCAGGCGGACCTCACCCTTCCGGGTCTCCGGAAGAGACGCTTGAGTATTTTGATTATGTAGTGCTTGGTGAAGGGGAAGAAACACTTCCAGAACTTGTTAAGGTCCTGAAGGAGGGAAGAGACCCGGGAGAGGTAAAGGGAATTGCTTATAAAACCCCGGATACCGGCAAGATAACAATAACTCCTGAAAGGCCGCATGTGAACCTGGATATATATCCCTGTTTTGACCCGAAAAAGCTTCGGGCTCCCGTTGAGATCAGCCGCGGCTGCCCCTGGGGCTGTAAGTACTGCCAGACTCCGAGGCTTTTTGGAAGGGAGGTCAGGCACAGAAGCGTTGATTCCATCCTGAAGAATGCACAGCACTATGATGACCTCCGTTTCATAGCTTCAAATGCTTTCGCTTACGGAAGCGATGGGATTCACCCGAGGTTCGATAAGGTAGAAAAACTGCTCTCTGCTCTTTATGAACTACCTGATAAAAAGATTTTTTTCGGGACTTTCCCTTCCGAGGTCCGTCCAGAGTTCGTGACCGAGGAATCTGCCGAACTTGTGAGAAAATACTGTGCAAACGACAGCCTTAGCCTGGGAGCTCAGTCCGGAAGTGACCGCATCCTTAAAGAAATAAGGAGAGGGCATACGGTTGAGGACAGCATCTCAGCTGTTGAGTGTTGCCTTGAACATGAGATCGTCCCGGCAGTTGATTTTATCTTCGGGCTTCCCACCGAAACCGAAGAAGACCAGGAAAAAAGCCTGGACCTAGTGCGCTGGATCTGCAAAAAAGGAGGGACTGTCCGGGCTCACTACATGACTCCGCTTCCTGGAACTCCTTATGCATCAGCAGTCCCCTCGGAAGTTAGCGACCATGTACGGCGGGAGCTTGGAAAACTTGCCCTTGGGGGAAAACTAACAGGTTACTGGGAAAAATACAGGAAAACCTAAAATAAAAATCTAAAAAAAGGAAGGAGAAACGGATTAAAGAAAGCCGACGATGTTACTCCATACCGGCTTCTAAACTTTAATCCTACGTTTTGCAATAAATCTGTTTTTGAACTAACCGCACAAGGAGACCTTTATTTTGATCCTGTTACTCACTCCTCTGTCAATCCTTTAATCGGAATTAAACTCCGGTCTGTATCGTTTTCAAAGATGTTATTTTATTTGCAGGTTTGATCTATGCCTGTTTTTAAAGTATGCTCACTAATTTCTCAGCTTTAATGGTTCGTGTACTTTAAAGGATATCTTTGATCTCGTACTCAGTCCTCTTTTTGATATATGCTTATTGATCTTGTATTGGTCTCATTCATCTTAGCAGGTGACTTAGAACCTTCTGATACTTTTATTATTTAGGAGGCATATGTTTTTCAGATTAGGAGGCTCTCATGCTGGCACATTTATTTACGGGAAAAATGCACCTCGTTTTCATTCCCATATGTAAGAAATGCTTTAAACTATTTATAATTTATTGTTACTTATTTTCTATTAACTCATACTCAGTGTTAATTACGTGAGTAGAAGCCATAAAAACAGAATAGATAAAAAGAAATTTCACAAAAAAGTGATTTATAAAATAGGTTCAAAAAAAGATGATTTTTGGTGAAGGACAGAAAATTTATTAGAAACTCATAGCCAGTCATTTTTTTGGCTCCAGTTCTATGTCAAGTAATATGAAATTAAGAGAGGCAGATCAAGGCCCAATTTAACTTGAACCTCATCTGCATTTTTATCTATCCTGTAGATTCACTATCACTACTCTAATACATTACTCCGGGCTCTGTTGAGAACCTGCATGCCGAAAAAATGGTGCTGGCAAAATTGCTTTCAGACCATTTCCGCCCTCAAAACCATTTCCAGACCTGCCTGCATTAATTCTTCGGCTCTTTCCTGTTTTTTTGCCTCGGCAAAGATCCGGAAAATAGGCTCCGTACCTGAAGGACGGATAAGGACCCACCCATCATCGTACCAGATCTTGACCCCATCAATAGTATCTGTTACGAGTCCCATGCTTGAGGTCTCATACCTGATTCTCCCCATAGTACCTATGACATCCCGGGAAGGCGTTTTGGTCTTTGCATTGAAGTATACAGGCACACTTTTAGTTAATTCGGAAAACTTTTTCCCTCCGGCAAGGATCTCAAGGATTTTAGCACATGCCATGGCTCCGTCCCGGCAGTACTGGTGCTTGGGGAAAATAAGGCCTCCATTGCCCTCGCCCCCGAAAACGGCATTTACTTCCATCATTTTTCTGGCGACATTGATTGAACCGACAGCTGTCCAGTAAAGTTCAACCCCTTCTTCCTTTGCGACATCAGCCATGCGCTGGGAAGAACTGACAGGAGTGACTACAGGCCCTTTTTCACCCTCAAGCATGTATTTCGTCATCATGGCAAGCAGGATTTCCTCGTTTACAAATTCCCCATTTTCATCCATAAAGACTATTCTGTCCGCATCCCCGTCATGTGCTGCCCCGAAGGCTGCCCCTGTCTTTTTAACAAGGTCCGAAAGCTCTGTCAGGGCTTCAGGTGTGGGTTCGGGATTCCTCCATGGAAAGGTCCCGTCAGGCTGAGCCCCGAGTGTCAATACTTCACAGCCAAGTTCCCTGAGCAGGAAAGGAAGGGTAAGGGAACCAGCTCCGCAGCCCGTATCCACCACTACTTTAAACCTCCGGCTGCGTATGGTCTCAGCATTTACTGCACTGATTACGTTTTTTATATAATAATCATTAACTGACAGGTCAGTCCTGAAACTTCCCGTCTTTTCCCATGAGACCACTGAGAATTTGCCTGAAAAATAAATTTTTTCAATTTCTCTCTCTCCTTCCCTCGGGAACTCTGAACCGTCTCCTGCAATTAGCTTGATCCCGTTGTATTCCCTGGGATTGTGAGATGCCGTGATAACGATCCCGGCGTCAGCATAGTCGCGCACATAGTATTGGATAGAGGGAGTAGGGACAGTTCCTACATCAATCACACTCAGACCTGTTGCAAGAGCTCCGGCAATTGCTGCAGATTTCAGCATCTGGCCCGAAATCCGGGTATCACAGCCTATTGCGACCGTACCTTTTGAGCCCATATACGTGCCAAGGCTTTTAGCTAAATTGACTGCCAGTTCAGGCGTTACAAATTCATTGGCGATGCCACGCACACCATTAGTTCCGAATAATTCCATTTAAGATCTCCATCTCATTATTTACATCAAAATTATACTACTATAAGGAAACCAGGTATAAGGAAATTAGGTCCTAATTAGATTTATTATTGTAACCAGAGCTCTGATAGGAAAACAAAGCTTCGATACGAAATTAAAACATCTTTGAAGTAAAGTAAATAACTTTTGAAACGGCGTCATTTCGAGAGCTTTTATAACTCAGGAAAAAGCACCATTAAGTATCCCCATATCCCCTTATTATGACTGCTGCAAGACACCTGACTATAGGGTTGGAAAATACATATATCTTATTAGCTGAAAACTCGTTATTAATGGACATTGCAAAGGTCGAAATGATAAGAGAGGCTATTAGAGCCAGAGAAAGCGCGATTATTGCATTTTCAGGGGGAGTGGATAGTACAACTCTTGCAGCTCTTGCATTTGAAGAGCTTGGGAAAAAAGCCCTTGCCGTAACTATAGATTCTCCGCTTTTTCCCAGGCAGCAGCTCGAAACAGCTTCCCAGACAGCCTGTGAAATAGGTATTCAGCATAAGATACTCCCGTTCTCCCTGAACAGCGTGCCCTATTTTTCCGCAAATACAATTAACAGGTGCTATTTCTGTAAAAAAGCCCTTCTTGAAACCCTGGTAGAGCTCGCAGATAAAGCCGGATATAATGTCGTGCTTGAAGGGACAAACGCTTCAGAGATAAAAGGAGAAAACCGCCCCGGGTACAGAGCAATCGAGGAAGCAGGTGAAAAGATATTTTCTCCATTTGTGAAGTTTAACGTCACAAAGGAGGAGATCAGGGAGATTGCCTCAAACCGCTCCCTTTCCGCAGCCGGCAGACCATCTGCAGCCTGCCTTGCCACACGCATTGCTTATGGACAGCCTATCACTACCGAAGCTCTTGAGAAAATAGAAAAAGCTGAAGAATATCTTTTATATCTGGGTTTTACACAGTTCAGAGTCAGAATGCATTCCAACCTTGCCAGGATAGAGGTTGCTGGCGAAGAGTTTGAGGACGCACTCCGCAAAAAAGAAAAAATATCCAGGCATCTTAAATCTCTTGGCTTTGACTATGTAACCCTCGATCTTGAGGGGTTCCGTTCAGGAAGTATGGATGAGCCCTTCATGCGGAAGAAGGCTGAGGAAGAGAGAAAAACAGAAGAAGAATAAAACAGAAGAAGAATAAAACAGAAGAAGAATAAAATAGAAGAAGAATGAAACAGAAGAAAAATGAAACAGAAGAAGAATAAAATACCGAAATAACAAGATTGGTAGGATAAGTCTTATTGATCATAAAAAGACTGACTGCTGGAAAAAACATGACAGAAATTCTAATCCGAAAAGCCGAAGAAAAAGATCTCCTTTCAATTCAGAGACTACTATCTACTTATTTTCTGGATATGGAAGAGCTTGAACCCGGAGACTTTGTGCTGGCTGAGATGGAAGGAAAGGTTATCGGATGTGCTGCGTTTATCAGGGACACAGCCGGAAAGAAGAATTTTCTGGAGCTTCATTCCATCGCCGTACACCCGAACTTTCGGGGAAAAGGGGTCGGAACCAGGCTTATGGAGTACCTTATAAATACTATTAGTTGCCCCGATACTCCCGGAGCTCCTGACTGTGAATTATATGTGAGGACAACTGCTCCTGGCTTTTTTGAAAAACTTGGATTTATAGGATTGCAGGATGCTGAGAAGTTAATTCTCTGGGAAGACTGCAGAAAGTGCGAGCATTTTGAGAAGTGTACACAGCACGCTATGAAGTTTTCTCTAGTTTCCTGAAGAAACTGGGCTGATAGGGTTAACGAAACATTATTTTACAAAAAGCATAATGAAGCAGTTTATGCTCACTCTTGGAATCGTTAATACCTATGATAAGATAAAAGTCCTCGATGCCCACTACCGTGCAATTGCCAGAGCTGCGCCAATGTGTCATGCTTTTGGGTTCCATCTTGCCCTTTATGACTTTCCATTCAAAATGACTGCAGAAGAGCTTGTCGCGTTCGTTATGGATAAAACCACAATAGGGGAATCGGGAAGTTATTTAAGGATCCTTTACGAAAAAAATCATCTTTCAATATCCGATCTCCCAAAAAAAGGCTTTCCATCCCATTTTGGGGAGATAGTTATTACCACTTCAAAACCAGACCCAAAAAGGCAGGTAATGCCTGTAAAAATCGCTGAAGAAGCGTTACGTAACCGTTCCTTTCTATTTCTTGTGGGTCTCGGGCATAAAGGGCTTCCGAAAGAGCTCTTTGAAAGAGGAAAATACCACCTTGATATCACCCGCAAAGGGCTTTCCCTTGAAACGTGCACTGCAATAGGAGCTATTCCTGCCCACCTCTCGGGGCTAATGGAAAATCTGGAATATAAAAAATAAGCTTAAGCTAAATTTCTGAACAGGGAAAAATAACTGTTTTAAGCGCATTTATTTGAAAATATGATATAACCCAAAAAATTTTAGAAGAAATCAAAAAATATTCCGGAATAGATATATATTACGAATTACAATTAATAATTTGTTGTGGGTAAGAACAACGCCTGTTGCGCTGTTATGGGGTTTGCAACCTGAAGGACTTAGAATTCTGACCTTCATTTCAGAATTTCATCCTGAAGGACCGGGAATTCCAGTTCGAGGAATTTCACCGGAAAGATTTGAGCTCTGACCTGCAGTACAGTTTACCCTTTCGAAATGGGCAAGAATTATGCCCTGACCGCAGGGACCTGTGTCTGGAAGGAGTGAAGTTTTAACCCTGACAGAGCGCAAACATTGAAGAGACAGGAGGAAAACTTATGAGTGAGCTAAATCACGAAGACAGAAAAAGAAGTGAATATAGATACAAACACCGCAAAAACGGTTACCATACCGTTGTAAAAGGCTGTACAGACAGCCTCGACTCAGATGAATTAGACCTTTACCGCTTTATGATAGGCGGTGTGCAGGGTAAATAACCTGCATAAGCTTTTTTTATTTCTCGTTCCTAGAAAAGAAGCATGTACGATGTATATGCGGTCCGTGAAGATTTCCCTGTTTTAAAAGAAGTTGTGTACCTTGACAGCACAGCCACTACTCAGACACCAATTCCTGCAGTTGAAGCCATGGTCGAATACTTTTACAGGTATGCCGGCAACCACGGAAGAGGAGCGCACCGCCTTGCCAGGGAGACCACAAACCGCTATGAAGATGCGCGGGAAATTGTCGCCCGTTTCCTGAATGCAGAATCTTCAAATACCGTATTTACGAAAAATACAACCGAAGGGATCAACCTTGTTGCAAACAGCTATCCCTGGGAGGCAGGGGACCACATCGTGACAACCATGCTCGAGCACCATTCAGACCTCCTGCCCTGGCTGCGCCTGCAGAAGAAAGGGGTAAAGGTAACAGTTGTAAGCCCGGACCGCAAAGGCATAATTGACCCGCAGGTGATAGAAAATGCTCTCACAGACAGAACAAAGATTATCGCCATAACCCAGGTTTCAAACGTTTTCGGCTCTATCCAGGATGTTAACAGGATTACTAAACTTGCCCGCAGAAACGGAGTAAAAACTCTTATTGACGGCGCCCAGTCTGCAGGACATATACCAGTAGACCTGAAAGACCTTCGATGCGACTTTTTTGCAACCGCGGGGCACAAAGGTCTGCTTGGCCCGCAGGGAACTGGTGTACTCTATATAAGAGAACCGGAAGTGCTGGAAAGTGCCTCAGTGGGGGGAGGTACGGTTTCGGACGTCAGCGGACTTGCATACACGCTTGAGCCATCACCGGCCTGTTTTGAAGCCGGTACTCCGAATATTCCCGGGGTTATCGGGCTTGGCAGAGCAGTAGAATATGTGGAAAAAATAAGGGTTTCTGAGATTGAAAAGTATGAAGCGAAACTTTCCGGGCAAGCTGCAGAGAAGCTCTCAGAACTCGAGCACGTAGAGGTTTACGGGCCTGAAAATCGGGCAGGAATTGTGCCTTTTAATGTGAAAGGGCTTCATGCTCACGATGTTGCCTTGATCCTTGACCAGACAAGAAAAATTTGCGTCCGTAGTGGTCACCACTGTGCAATTCCGATTACCCGCTTCCTTGAAGTTGACAGCACTGTGAGGGCTTCCTTTGCGCTCTACAATACAGAAGAAGAAGTAGATATACTTGTAAATGCAATTAACGCGCTTAAAGCACTTGTATCCTGAAAAATACCTGTACTTGAGACGCCTTCTAAAAAGACATATGAAAGTCTTATCCTGAAAAATTTCATCCGATACTTAAATAGAAGTTAAGTGAAGATATGTTATTTCCTGGCATATGTTTCTTACTTTTTAGAGATTGATATTAATACAGGTACTGGAGAATATCAGTACATAAATAGGAGATTTAAGTAAGTTGCTTTAATCTAATTCTTTTCAGGAGCAAGATAAATGGAACGAATAACGAGTGGAATAGAATCCCTTGATTTAATTCTTGGAGGGGGCTATCCCAGAGGAAAAGGAATACTCATCACGGGATCTACAGGTTCAGGAAAGACAATAATGGGCATACATTTCCTGTACAACAACTGCTCCGGAGAAAAGAGGGGTCTTTTGATCCTTACAAGAGCACTTCTGGAAGATGTTATACTCCAGTCAAAATCGCTGGGAATGGATCTTGAACCTTTTATTGATTCCGGGATGCTTGTGGTAGAAAATGTGTTTCAGAGCAGAATTCAGGAGACTCTCTGTTCTTCCCGCCTGGGAAAAGAGCTTGAAGCAGCAGAAAAAGATCGGGTTGGGATGATCAAGGACCTGGCTGAAAATATAGATATTGTGGTTCTGGACAGCCTTGGAGCTCTTACCAGAACACGTAATTGTGCGGGCAATGAAGCCCTTAGCAAGTTTGACGCTATTTACAGTATTTTGGCAAGATATGGTTGCACTTCGCTTTTTCTCATGGACGACCGTGCCCACAATCAGCATCAGGGTTTTGCAGATTATCTTGTGTTCGGAAAAATAGAACTGAAACTGAGAGAAGATACAGCAAACGGAAAATTATTGCGTATGCTTTCAGTTACAAAAATGAAGGGTACATACCTATCCGGTGACAAGCTCTTCTTTGAGCTTACTCCTTCAGGGATGAGAGAGAAGTAAAGCTTCAAGACTATTTTTAGAGCTGAGAACCTGTTCTCTAAAAATCTTTTTCTTGAATCTTGATCGTCCACGGTCAAGCAGTTGATATTTGACACTATATTTTTTTAGTGCGGTTGAAGATTGATCCTTAATTTGATCGAAGCCAATCGGTCAGGACGCGCGCGACGTTTATAAAGAAAGGTTGAAAGAAAGGTTGAAAGATGCCATTAAGGCTGCCCTATAATAATCAACCGACTAACCGTGGACCACCTGAATCTTCAGCTTTACAAAAAGCCAGGCATACTGATTAATTTGTATCAGATTTTACAGTCCTGAAGGATCTAATTTAGAATTATTTTAATTAGAATTATTTTCAGAGCTATCAGTATGGAATTTTAACTTTTCCCAAATTGTTTCCATTTTAACTTAAACCATGTTTTTGATTCTGTTTTTAACCTTAATTCTGTTTTTAACCTTAATTCTGTTTTTAACTTTAATTCTGTTTTTGACTATAATTCTGTTTTTGACCATAATTCTGTTTCTAACTTTAACTCTATTCTTAACTTAGCCCCATATATCCTTATGAAAAAATTTATTATTTACTTTATAATTAAATTTTTTCATTAATTGCCTTTAGACCTTATTAAAAGATTTTTACAGGAGAAATAATCATTCTGTTAGCTGATATATAAGTTTAAAATTTAGTAAGATACAGGCGTATTATAGGAAGATTTTATAAGATGTTGTTCCCTATATACCGTAAGGAGAAATCTGAAGGCGAGAGTATGGATGAAGTGACAGAAATCTCGGAAAAGAAAAGTTTTATTTCGGGGTTATTCGGGAAAACAGGCGATAGTAACTCCATCTCAGATGTACTAAAAAGGGCTAAAAGTTATTTTGATAAGCCTTTAAGAAGCATGCCTGCGTACGACCAGGAAAAAGAAGGACCTCTTGTAGAGTTTGAAGTGCCTGAAGGCTTAAAAGAAATAGAAAGGTACTGGCTTCAAGAACCTTATGCTCTGGTATCGATCCTGGAAGACCGCAGAACAAGATACTACAGGCTTGTTGAACCTTCCCTCACAAAGTTTGAAAAAGAGCTGCTTGAAAGGCTTTATGAGGATTTTCAGGATATTTTGGTTTTGAACCCTACAACTTCTAAAATAGAGAAAGATGCGCTCCTTGTAGATAAAACGCTTTTCCTTCTTGAGCGCTATAAAGCTGAAATTCCGTCATCAGCTGTTCACAGGATTATGTATTACCTCAAAAGGAACCTGCTTGGTTACGAAAAAATTAATTCTCTTCTTTACGACCCTTATATAGAAGACATATCATGTGACGGTGTCGGAGTTCCGCTCTATATTTATCATACCAGGTATCTCAATATTGAAAGTAATATTTCTTTTGAAGAAGAAGAACTTGACTCACTTGTAATCAAGATGTGTCAGCTGAATAACAAGCACATTTCCGTCAGCCAGCCAATTGTGGATGCAACGATCCAGGACGGATCAAGGCTTCAGGCAATGTTAGGGAGAGAAATCACTCCCCGCGGCAGTTCGTTTACTATCCGTAAGTTCAGAAAAGATCCGATAACACCTATTGACCTGCTAGGCTTTAAGACGTGTGATATGGAAATGCTGGTATACCTCTGGCTGGTCATTGAAAACGGATACAATATGCTTTTTGCAGGAGGAACGGCTTCAGGAAAAACCTCAATGCTTAATGCCACATCCCTTTTCATGCCTTCTACAGCCAAGATAGTATCTATAGAGGACACAAGGGAACTCTTACTCTATCACAACAACTGGGTCTCGGGTATTTCAAGGGAAAGCTTTGCTGCAGACGCTACAGGGGAAGTTTCCATGTACGACCTTTTAAGGGCTTCCCTGAGACAGCGTCCGGACTTCATCATCGTGGGTGAAGTAAGAGGCAGTGAAGCCCTTACTCTGTTCCAGGCAATGTCAACGGGGCATGCAACAAGCTCGACAATGCACGCAGGAGATGTGCAGACCGTTATAAACAGGCTTACCCACGAACCCATAAATGTGCCTCATATTATGCTGCAGTCGCTTGATGTGCTCTGTATCCAGGAACAGGTGTACATAGAAGATAAAAGAGTAAGGAGAACAAGGAGCCTTGTCGAAGTCCTTAACGTTGACAGTGAGACAGGAGACCTTAGCATAAACGAGCTTTTCAACTGGGAACCTTCTGAAGACTGTTTCCTGAAAGTTGGGGACTCCCATCTCATGCAGGAAATCATGCACGTTAGAGGATGGGATACGGGCCAGTTGAGAAACGAGATAGAGAGCCGAAGACAGATCCTTACCTACCTGTATGAAAAAAATATGAGGAGTTATGTCCAGGTATCTCTTGTAGTGCAGGCATATCAGAGTTATCCGAAAATGGTCATGGAAGGCATAGAAAACGACACCCTGCACAGTATGATACAGGATATGGTTGCTTAAGAGGGGGGAGCATGACTTACACTTCTGTGGATGAACTGGCATACAGAACTTTTGGGGACTTTTTCTACAAAAATAGGAAAAGCTTCCAGGAGCTCAAAGTAAAGATACGCCACTCCCATATTCCAGTGTCAGTAGACCAGTACCTGGCATCGGCCTTTATGTACTCGATCTTCGCAGGCATAATTGGAGGAGTTTTCGGGCTATGGCTCGGGCTGAAAACTTTTGGAGACCCTATTTCTCGTCTCAGCCTTTTTGTGGATTCCACCAGGGCAGGATTTGTAGAAGAGTACTTTTATTTACTTGCTATTTTAGTTGCCCTTTTATTATTCGTTATAAGTTTTCTTACAGTCTTTGGTATTGCATACATCTACCCTTATTTTCAGGCGGATACCCGGAAAGCCTGCATTGATAAATCAATGCTGCCGGCGGTAACTTACATGTACGCCCTGACAAAGGGAGGCATGTCAATCTATGATGTTTTCAGGTCTCTTAGTAGGTATACCCATATATTTGGCACAAGCGCGGAAGAAATTTCCTATATTGTGCGCGATATGGATTACCTGGGAAAGGATTTTATAAGTGCCCTTAAAGAAGCCAAGGAACGCACCCCTTCGGAAAGTTTTAAGGATTTTGTTGACGGCCTGATCCTTGTTTCAAGCAGCGGAGTCATAACCGACTATATAAAAAATAAATCCGAGCAATACCAGGATATGGCGGAACTGGCAAACCGTAACCTGTTAAAGAGGCTGGATGTCCTTGCAGAAGTCTATGTGACCGTGCTTGTTGCAGGCCCGTTATTCATAATGGTAACCCTTGTAGTGCTGCAGTTTTTCAGGCCGGCTTCAGCCCAGATCCTTTACATGTTAATTTATTTTATAATACCTCTTGCAACCCTGCTCTTCATAGTGCTTCTCGATACGGTAGGAGAACTCTCCATGAGCCCGGAAAAGGGAAATGTTTCTGGTTATCCCATAAACCTTTCCGATATCCCTGAACTCAGCTCAGAACTCAATTTAGAAGAGGAAGAAAAGAGGGACAAAAAGTTAAAGCTATACAGGCAGCTTTACAATATCAGGGACCTGGTTTTTAATCCGTATAAATCTATCCGGGACGAACCCAGATACACCTTCTTTTTCGGAGTTCCTCTTGGGCTTTATTATCTCACCCATCTTCCGAAAACTCTTAAGGACAGTATCAATTTTAATTTCCACTGGAACCCTAACTTTACCCATATCAGCGACAGCAGTATTCAATTTATCAGCACAATTGATGACTACCTGGTCATTTTTATCGTCATTGCACTCATTCCTTTCCTCATATTTTACGAAATCAGGGCATGGAGGATGCGAAAAATTGATGAGAGAATGCCTGACCTGCTGAGAAACCTATCCAGTATGAACGATTCGGGTATCTTGCTCTCTAATTCCTTAAAAATAATCGCAGAATCCAAGATGGGACTCCTCAGCAAAGAACTCAAAAAGCTAAAGGAAGACCTCTCATGGGGAACTTCCACTTCAAGAGCCCTCATGAAACTGGAAAACAACATCCGGACTGCATCATCAAGCCGGATTCTCCATACCCTCATAAAAGCAAACGAATCTACAAGCGACCTTAAAACTGTGCTTTCCATTACCGCAGAACAGGTAAAGGGTGAAGAGAGGCTAAAAAAAGAGCGTTCTTCGGAAATGGTGGTCTACGTCGTCACCATCTACGTAGCCTTTTTCGTCTTCCTTTTCATCGTTTACATCCTGGCTGTGCAATTCTTCCCTGAAAGTGCATCATTCAAGAGTTCATCCCAGGGAATAGGATCCGGAGGGATAGGAAACGGTTACTTCAACGTAGAGGAGTACACGATGCTCATGTACCACTCGGCTCTTGTCCAGGCTATAACTTCCGGGCTTATTGCCGGAAAGATGGGGCAGGGTTCGGTATACATGGGCCTGAAGTACAGCGTAAGCATGATGATAATTACCTACGCAGTCTTTACAATGTTCGTTTAAGCTTGGATTTAAGGAAGTAAGATAAGAGATCAGGAAATAAAAAAAGGGAATAAGAGAGCAAGTAAGAGAGCAGGGGAGGAAAAGCATGGGAGGCTTGAAATCCTGGAAAAAAGACTTCATAAAAAGGGAAAATGCGGTATCCGAAACTATGGGAGTAGCGCTTCTTCTAGGGATAGTGGTTATAATGCTCAGTTTCGAGGGCGCCTTCATATTTGCCAGGGGTGGTCCAGATGACCTTCCCCATGCAAGCCTTCAGGAATGGATGGATACCACAGAAGATACGATTTACCTGAAACACTGCAGCGGGGAGCCGATAAAAGTCGAAGAGCTGGAGATTGTGGCCAGCATCAACGGCACGAGGTATGTCTGCAACTCTTCTGAAGTTTATACAGGGGCAGGAAACAACGGTTACTGGGAACTTGGAGAGGTGCTTGAAATCAATGCAAGCAGTGAGTGGGGCCTTAACATTCAGGATTACCATGAGGTAGACCTCTATCTTGTCGACACCCCAACAAAGGAACTGATCCAGAAATCCAGGCTTACCACTGATTTCAGGAAGGCTCCATATAAGGTCGGATGGATCACCCCATCGGGAGGAGCAAATGATACCTCACCTGGAGGATCAGCGTATCTCGCAGATGTGCAGAGAGAAAACGACACCTTATGGACTACATATAAGACCCCTACGAAAAACGGGACCGAAACAGACCCGGACATATATGAGGAATTTGATTACGGAGTCAATCCATGTATGTACGGATTCAGACCGGGAGACAGCCTAACAAACGTAACTCTCAAAATTGTCTACAGAACAAACGACAATTCTCTCCTGAAAATACAATTGAGATTTTATGATGTGGACAACCCCTCAAATTGGTTTTACAGAGAAATAACACTGCCGGAGAAAAATGCCTTCACTGCCGTATATATATCTCTGACAGAATATATTAATACTGCCGAAGACCTGGCTAATTTCACGGTAAGACTCGAAGCCGTAACGAATGCTAATGAAGCGTCGGGAAAAGAGGTAAACATCGATTATCTGGGTTTATGGATCGAATGAGAACCTGAAAAAACAAAAAGAGAAGATTGAAAATTTTACCTGTCCAGTCCAAAAAGAACGGAAAAAGTGACTTTGAGGAAGAAAGATGCTGAAGAAGAGGATCGGTCTGTCTGGTCTTAAAAAATTAATAAAAAATAGCGATGCTGTTTCGGAGGTTATGGGAGAGGTGCTTCTGACGAGCATAGCGGTTCTTCTTGTGAGCTCTATTGGAATATTCATCTCTACCTATGACGGAGCTACCGATATCCCCCATACTCAGGTGAAGGAATGGATGAATGAAGGGACAGATATTATTTACCTTGAACATAGCGGGGGAGAGTTTCTTGAAACCGAAGCCTTTGAGATTGCAGTAAACATTAACGGAACGAAGTACATTTACCCCCCAGCCAGTATTTATTCGGATCTCAACAGAAGCAACTGGCAGCTGGGAGACAGAATTGAAATCAATACGAGTAGCAATTGGGGAGTCGATATCAAGGACGAAGATGAAATCAAAGTATTTCTCATCGATACTCCCTCAAAACAGACAATCCAGTACCTGACAATTTCCTCAGGAGAAAATGTGGCTCCTGCTGGAGTATATCCTACAATATAATGCACATCTCAGAAGCCTGCAGCCCTTCCGGGTGCCCAGCGAAAAAATAGGGATCTCAATGCCAGTTAATATCCAGCAGAGAATACTGACGTGGACAACCGAAGAATTTGGGTCCGGAGATACAGAAGTAATTGCCGATAAAAGGAATGAAAGCTGCATGGCATTACATGCAAGTTAAAATAATAAAATGAAAGAGGATGGAAGGATGAAAAAAAGGGGCTTGAAAGCAATTCACACTTTTTGCAGGTCCGACTCAGGGGTATCAACTGCAGTTGCTGCAGCCCTGCTTATCGGTATCGTAGTCATCTTTATGACAACTGTCCAGATTAATTACATGCCCATCTGGAAGGAAGATGCAGAATATGCCCATATGTCCGATGTCTGGCAGGACATGTCCAGGTTCAAGTCAAACGTAGACATCCTGACTGCAGGACTTGCAATTAACGACGATGTCAAAATAGTAATGAACAGCCCCATCCAGGTAGGAGGAAGTGAGATCCCTTTCATAAGAAGCACAACAACGGGAGGCTCACTTGCTATTAATAATGACATATCCGGTCTCACGGTAATCGTGAACAAAAATATAACCGCACCATACACTACAGGTACGGGGCTCTTTTACACAGGCACTGTTTCCTACCGCCCCGCGAACCTCAATTATGTGGACGAGACTTACTGCTACGAAAACGGAGCCCTGATCATTACCCAGGAGGGAAGATCCTTGATGAAGCTTGCCCCCGGCATTGTGTTCGAAAAAAGTAGCGTGAATAGCAGCGATTTCGTGGATGTTACTGTAAGGGCGGTAAACCTGAAAGGGGAACGCGGAGTCCTGTCCAGTAACACCATTGAAAACATCAGGCTTACTTCCTACAGGTTCGACCACATGTACGAAGATAGATATGATCCGCTCCTTGCCAATAACAGTATCACTTCGATAAACCTGACAGTCTATACGGAAAACAAGGAAGCCTGGGAGGGATTCTTTATAGATTCCGCGGAGGAGATTAACCTTGAGGATGAAGACTATACCTTAAGCAACAGTACCTACACGGTTACTTTTTTACTTCACCCTCCGAATGATCATTTATCCATTGATATAGACGAAGCTGTGATAAAAATAGAAACTGGGCTTCAGTAAGAAGCCCTACTTACTTAAAAAAGCGACTTTTTTTAATTAACTTTTTTTTACTGTAATAAAGATCTTGATCTTTTTATTCTTAAAAGAAGATCGAATTTTTGTGTACCTATTTGTAAAAATTGTTTAGAATATAGTTAATAGCTGGATAAAAATAATTACTATTCATACTCTTAAAATATATTGAGTGACGGGAGATAAAGAAAAGCTTTGATCTTAACACACAGAATATAAGTGAAAAACGCCCCTCAACAAACCTTAATATATGTGTTATCTTCATTTTGAGCGCTGGCCATATAAAAGTTCAATTTATTTTTTTGTAAAAGAGTTCTCAAAAGCATCCGAATTCTTGATAAATCTGGAGTTTCCATGCCACGAGAATAGAGCCTCAAGACATCGCCAAACAATGAGCCGGCTCAAATTAACGTTTTTAGCATAAAGGTGACAGGCTTTAAGAGACAATTCAGGAATTTTTTATGGTTAAGTAGAGCACTATAGGTAACTGAAGGTGGCCCTGATTCAGATTCTATCCAGTCTCAAATTCAAGTCATCCACGGTTGCATAGATAATATTGTTGTAAAAAATAACAGCTGGCTTAAAATCCTAAATTCTGGCCAGTACAACCTTATTAGCTCTACAGAGCCCTTTTTGTCACGCTCGACGCAGGAGAGCGGTATCTCAAAGTAAAAAAGAGAAAAAAGAGGAAAAGCCAGTAAACAAGAACTGGGGCTCATGTAAAAAGCCCACCGGTAGAAGTTTCAATCTTTTTTACATTCTTTTGTTTCTTTTAACCAGCCGCCAGGCAAGCTGGCGTAGACGTTCATATTCGTCTGTGGATTAAAACCGGTTTCTAGGATAAGAGAAGTATTTTTCGGGACGCTTAGGCATTTCTTTATAAGATCCATTTTCTCAGAACAAAGCATGAGTTTATCATTATTTTTCTCCTTGAGCTGTTGCGAGAAGGCTTCATCGCGGCAAAGCGCCGAAGATAAAAAGTTCCAGCTTTAGATATTCTTAACAGTGTCAACCGACTATCAGGGAACACAAACATGCTCAATAACTCAGAGTAAGTATCTATAATGCAAGCTGGATCAGAAGAAATGGTTAAACAAACACAAAAAACAAAAGGTAAAGAAAAAATTTAAAAAAGAAAGAGAAAAGCACCATTAAGGTACTCTTTATTTATGATTAGAATCTCAGTTCCTTGTCAGCGATAAGCTGACTAGTTTGAACATCAACGACCTTGACGGTTGCGAATTCACCTGGAGGCATTGATACGGTTCCAGTACTATTCTTAAGATCGAGAGTCTTTGTCATCCCTACATCAAAAGTCGAGTTAGCAAATGCAGAGATATCAAGCTGGTAGCTATTGATACCGCTTGCTAACATAACTTTTGTTGTGTTATTAGCTAAAATAATTGTGTCTCCACCTAGGTGTTCAAACTTTATTGTATCACTATCAACAACACTTATGTCAATGTTCGACTGCGGTGCGGATTCGGAAGGTCCCTGGCCGAAGACGGACGAGCCGATTGCGGCGGCGAGGATGACAGTAATTGCAACCATCAGCACAACACCGATTACCGGGGACACTGCTTTATTATTATTAAATATTTTTTTGAGATCCATATAATTCTCCCTCCTGAGTTAAATACCTCCAGACAGGAGAGCCTGTCTGAATTTTAACACTTTAATCACATACTTACAATTACTACTTTTTATAACTGCACTCAAAGATATTCTTCATTCGTATATAAATTTTTGCTGCCACTTTTACAGATTGTTAAGTAATTATGTTTCTTATTTTTTATAAATGTTTCCTGCCAGCCCCACATCCCAAAAATAAGTATTTTGATACAATCAAGTTAATATTCAATCAACAACATTGTAGGAAGTTAGGCAAGAAATGTATAGAAGGTGACTGTTATCGTGGAGGGTAAAAAATACAGGGCACTTGGTCAGGACTACCAAGCAGTTTCAGAGGTAATAGGGCAGGTGCTCATGGTAGCTGTAGTTGTGCTGGCTTTTTCTTCAATCGCTCTTACAGTGTTTTCAGATGGGGGAGCAATGAATCCCCCGCATACACCTCATACCGATTTGCATGAAAATATCAACACAAGTACGGATAAGGTGCAGATTTATCACAGCGGAGGGGAAGCCATTGACATTGAAGCAATTAAGGTTATATTCAGTGTTAACGGGCAGCAAGCTGAGTTTAATAAGTCAGATCCAGGGTTCGAAGTAAGGGATCCAGACGGTAATATATCCACAGACGGCGTCTTGATGCTTGGGGACTATATAGTAATCAATACCTCAGGAAGTGGACTTGATATGACAGCCGGAGACGCCATAGATATGTATTTTGTGCACACGCCATCCCACCAGGTGATCCAGAAAGCAGTGCTTCAGAGAGGATATGGACATCTTCCTTACTGGATAACTCCTCACCCGTACGGGAGCGTATATGACAGCTCAGTGCCCCCAAAAGGAGAGTGGTTACCCAGTGAGATGCTTGATGGAATCAATGACGGGCTACTAACAGATTCCATAGTCCCAAAAAATGGATGGATTTACCAAGAGTTTACTTTTGGCATAGATGCAGATGAAATGGGAATTTCAGATCCATTAAAACTTGTTCTCTTGAAAATAGTCTACCAATCACACGACCACAGCCTGAATAACCTGACTCTCAGTATCAATGACGGCGTTCCGAACGAATGGAAACTAATAGATTCAGAGATGGAAGAATATAAGAATGTAGTTGCTTGCGACAAAGAAGGATTAACTGTCTACAACATAACTTCGAATGTAACTACCACGGCAGAGCTTGAAAACCTCAAGGTCAAGTTTGAGGCTACAGGAAATGCAGCCAATCAAAGTGAAAAAGTCGGATGGGTTGATTTTGTAGGAGTCCATGTGGAGTATTAACTTGTAGAAGCAGGTAATGAAGCTGGGGGTCGAAAATAAATGAAAAAAAATAATGGAAATAAATCCGAACAAGGAAGAACCTTTTTCTTCGGTTCGGAGTCCGCAACATCAACTGTCATCGGGGCAGTACTATTGTTAGCAATCGTTTTTTCAGTATTCTCCGTTGTACGGATAGGTTACGTCCCTGAGTGGAAAAACGATGCAGAATACTCTCATATGGACGATGTCTGGGAAGATATGGCAGATATCAAGTCAAAAATTGACATGATGTCAATAGTAATGGCTTCAAATCCAAATTCTTCATATCTTAATTCTTCGGACCCAGATTCCTCATCACCCCAGTTAGTAATGAGCGCGCCTTTACATATGGGAGGAGGGGCTCTCCCGCTTATAGGCCCTATAAAGTCCAGCGGCACTCTTGCAGTAAATAAAGACAAATGTGTCATGAGTATAATTGCAAACCCCTCAGATCTAGATCCAAAAACCGTAGATCCAGATATGTACTTCAAATCTATCGATTGCGGCACGATTACATATAATTCTCAGAACAGGTACTACGTGGACCAAGTTTTCAGTTATGAAGGAGGAGCTCTGATCTGTGGGCAGAAAGAGCAGTCAGTTATGATGCTCTACCCTTCAGTCCGTTTCTCAAGGACATCGGCAAATGAATATAATGTCACAATAAATGCTATAAGAATTTTCGAAAAAGAATATTACCCTCCGGAAGTCATTTCTTCAAACAGTGGGTGTTCTTTGCGCCTTGCAGGCCTCGATTACAGGCCTCTATATGACAGCGACATAGACAACTTCGGAAATATTGACCGCTTCAAATTAACAGTTTATACAAGGCATCCAGATGCCTGGAAAATATATATTGAAAAAACAATCTCAGACGCAGGGATAGACCCTGGGGAATATACAATTGAAAAGAGCGAAAGCGGAAGCGTGCGTTTGACCTTCCCCTCAGAGGCGAGCACAATTGGCCTTAAAAGGCTTTATTTAAGCGAAACCGTGGTCAGTGCTGAGCCTGGAATCGGCCTGAACTGAGTAAACGGGATAGGAAACTGGACGAGAAATCAAGGATAAAAGAAGGAAATAGTAAAAAATCACAACTGAAGGGTTTGGAAAATGCTCCCCAATGCCGCCTTTATGAAAAAAGAACCCGAAGGAAAGAAAGGAGGAGTTTTGTCCCGCCTTTCAAAATCCGAATCCGCAGCTGTAACCGCTATTGCAGCAGTACTGCTCTTGGCGCTCATATTTACAGTACTTTCCGTGGTCAGGATCGGATATGTACCCGAATGGAAGAGCTGATCCCAAAACTCAGGATTAAGTCCCTAAATCTCGAATCTAGAATAATCAATCGATCTTTTGATTGGGAAAATAGTTTTAAAATTCTTGTTGATGTGAAAATAAGATCGGTTTTGGGATGAGCTCGAAAAGTAATGCGGAACAGAACCACATGTATGATACATGGGACGACATGGTGGGAGTAAAAACGAGGGTAGACATACTCTCCACGTACATGGACTCAGGCAATTATTCGGCATACGGTTTATCGGCAACAGTACCTTTCAATTTAGGAGGGGGAGAGGTCCCGGTTTTCGAACCCTCAAAATCGGATGGGAAACTTGAAGTGAATACTGAAAGGTGCGCAATGACAATAACCCCGCTCAGCCCAAACCAGACAATTAGCCCTTATACCTTTGAATGCGGAGGGATCACCTGCTATTCGGAAAACAGGCAATACCCTGACCAGATTTTCAGATATGAAAACGGAGCAATGATACTCGCAAATACCGAAAGCTCTCTGATGAAGCAACCTCCCGCACTTTATATTAAAGAGGATGAAAACCGGACAGGCAGTTATATCTTCCTGTTCCGCGCAGTTCAGCTTTTAGGGAAGCCTCATTCTATCTCCTCAAACACAATCATCCCCTTGAGGTTGACTGGCTGGGGAATAGATCCTGTACATGACAGTCAGGAATACGAAGATCTTGGCACAAATATCACAGGTTTCAACCTGACAATCGCCACAAAATATCCGGATGCTTGGGCTTCATACTTCAATGAAACCGCACAGAATCAGGGATTTGAATACGGAAAAGATTATACGGTTGAATACCTGCCGAGTTCCGGCTCAGTACGCTTTTCTTTCCAGTCCAGCGGCAGCAAAGCTCTTGAGAGACTCTATGTCAGCAAAACAATAATAGGGGCAGAACTTGGACCAAGCAGCAGTTTCAATTATGCCAATTACGGAAGCAGCGGAGGGATAGGGGCTGTTGGAGAAGATGGAGAAATTGGGAACGAACTGATTCATGGAAACAGGATTATATTAAATAAACAGGAAATCGGAGGAGTTATTTCCTCGGGAACTTACATCCAATTTAAAAACAACAAAAATAACAATTACTGGGTCGAAATTGACGGTTCCCCAACACAACTTAAAAATAATGACATTGTAAAGCTTGTAATAGACGGAGACCAGACATCCGGAGCGGCAGATATGAACTCAAATACAATCTCGAACTTTAACTTTAATGTCGAAATGTACATTGATGGTAAATCTGCAGGTAAAGGAAAAGTCACTGGAATATGGGTAGCTGATTATTCAGACTACGAGTCAACTTTAACGTACAAGCTTCCGTCATATTTATCCGACACTCAATTACTAGTTGACGGGAATAATCTCATTAGCTCGTGGCCGGTAAATGACTCCGCAATAAATCTTTACAACATAGGACCGTCGACTACAAATAACAACTTCCTAACAATTACATTCAATACCAGCAATACGTACTTTGACTGCAGTGCAGACTATGAAATAGTTAACAGCTAAAAGAAGAAGGAAGAAGTTTCAGGGACATTCCAAAAATGAATAGGCAATAAACAATAAACCGTTATCAATGAAATAATAAGTCTGAAAAGCATATCGGATTACCAGAACGGAAATGCCTGAAAAATACACAACTCCCTACCCTGCCAGAAGAATCCATTCCGACGGCAGGGCTGAAGACACTGAAGTGCTGCTCGCAAAAGAATGCCCTGTTAAACTTTTTCTCGACGGGAAACCATTTACAACTCTTTTTTCTTCCCCGCTTGAACTGAAAGAGCTTGGAGTAGGCCATCTCATAACCGAAGGAATTCTCAACTTCAGGGAGATTGCAGGGGTTGAAGTGGAAGGCAATGAGATTCATGTCCTGACGAGAAAGGAAAAAATAACTCATGATGACAAAATATCCGGGGAAAAAGAGGCGAGCAGATCGCAAATCTTTGTGGATTCGGATGCTATTTTTGACCCGGAAGCTCTTTTTGCAGGCACAGGACATCTCGAATCCGAGACATACAAACTTACCAGGGGCACTCACCTTGCCGCCCTCATAGACGGAAAAGGAAAACTCGCAGTCCGGATCGTCGATGTGGGCAGGCATAATGCCGTAGACAAGGTGGTAGGAGCTGCCCTTCTCCGGGGGCTTGACATCTCACACCTGTACATGCTCTCCACAGGCAGACAACCCGCCTACATGATCACAAAAGCAGCTCGCGCAGGAATCCCCCTTGTAGCTACCAAAGCAATGCCCTTTGACTCCGGGGTTGAAGCTGCAAAGAAAGCAAATATGTGCCTTGTTGGGCAACTAAGGCAGGAATCAATGCTTGTCTTTGCCGGCGAGTGGCGGGTGCGGATTTAAGCGCGTCACTTCCGAAAATAAAAGGGACTTTCAGAGTTTAAAAAATTAGAATGGGAATTATTCACAGTGTCCCTTTCGTGCTTTTTACTTCTTTGCCTTCAATTTTTACAGCCCTTTTCATCGCATAAGCAAAAGCCTTGAAGAGAGCCTCGATTTTGTGGTGGTCGTTATCTCCGTAGGCACTGGCGTGTATGGTGATTTTTGCGTTTGAGGCAAGGGTCTCGAAGAAATGCTTCACCAGCTGGGTACTGAATTGGCCTACCTGTGGGGCAACAAAATCGGCTTTCAGGACAAGATAGCTGCGCCCGCCAACGTCAAGGGCAACTTCAGCAAGAGCTTCGTCCATTGGGATTCTGGCTTCCCCAAAACGGGCGATTCCTGCCATATCCCCGAGGGCTTCGGCAAGAGCTTTTCCAAGGACTATCCCGACGTCTTCTATCAGGTGGTGCTCGTCCACATAAAGGTCGCCTTCGGCACGTATTTTAAGGTCAAACTCGGCGTGCCTTGCAAAAGAAGTAAGCATATGATCGAAAAATCCAATCCCTGTACTGACATCTGCAGCGCCCTTACCGCCAAGGGAAAGCTCAAGCTGAATATCGGTTTCCTTTGTCTTACGGGAGATTTTGCCTGTTCTCATACAGCATCACATTCTTTTTTAAAATAATTAAATACTTTGTATCTAAATACCTGGTATCTGGCTGCTTGCTCCTTATATTCGGTTCGCTCCGAAAAATTAAGGAAACAGGCTGAAGAAGAAAGCCTCTTCAGGAGTAAAAACAGGCAGCCTGATGTAAAAACAGGAAGCCTTAATCAGTCCCCGAGGGCAGCCTCAATCGCCTCTTCAAGGGTAAACCTGCCTGTATAAAGAGCACTGCCTACCACAACGCCCGCAGCTCCGGTCTTCTTCAGGACCTGAAGGTCTTCCAGGGAGCTTACCCCTCCGGATGCGATTACAGGAATGCTGACAGATTCCACAAGTTCCCTTGTTGGAATGGGGTTTACTCCCTGCATCAGGCCTTCGGAATCGATATTCGTAAAAAGAAGGCTCCCTGCTCCAAGCTCTTCAAACTTCTTGCCCATTTCGACAGGAGTTTGCGAACATGCCTCAGTCCAGCCTTTGATTGAGATTTTCCCGTTCTTTGCATCCAGTGCAACGTTTACATATGAGCTTCCAAAGGCATTGGCAAGCTGTTTTACAAGTTCGGGGTTCTGGAGGGCAGCAGTTCCGAGAATTACCCTTGAGACCCCAAGCTCAAGAAGGGAGGCTGCATCTTCAAAGCTCCGGATCCCTCCTCCAACCTGGATACTTACACCTTTCTCCCTGCAGATCCGGACTATTTTTTCAATAATCGGGGCGTTTTTGCGTTCCCCATCAATTGCCCCGTCAAGGTCTACCAGATGGAGGGCCTTTGCCCCTTTACCTACCCAATCAAGGGCAACTGCAAGAGGATCATCCAGGGATACGATCTCACTGCCAGGCACACCCTGCACCAGTTGAACGCACTTTCCTCCTCTCATATCCACTGCAGGAATCACTTCAAAAACCATAGAAAGCCACATCTCCGGCATATATGCAAGAAAAACATCTTCTGTTTCCTATATGTTTTACGCCATTACTACTTCATTACTAATTCCTTGCTATTTCTTTACTAATTCCTTACTACTTCATTACTAATTCCTTGATACTTCATTACTAATTCCTTGATACTTCATTACTAATTCCTTGATACTTCATTACTAATTCCTTGATACTTCATTACTAATTCCTTGATACTTCATTACTAATTCCTTGATACTTCTTTACTAATTTCTTACTAATTTCTTACTAATACGAATCCCAGATCTTTTCCCTCTCAGGGCATGATCCTTTCTATAGGAACGACCAGTACATCCCTTGCCCCGACTTTCCTGAGCTTGTTTACGATGGTAAAAATCAGGTCAGCGTCCACAACGGAATGGACAGCAACGAATGATTCTTCAGACAACTTGCTTGGCTCAACCTTCATGACTGTCGGACCGGACATTCCTGGAAGAACCTCTTTTACTGCTTGAAGGGAAGCTTCGGGTACATTCATCATCAAATAGCGCTTATTCTTTGCATTAAGCACACTTTCGAGTGCAGTTTTTATGTCCAGAATCTTGTCCTTTTCCTTGAGGCTTTTTTTGTTAGCGATCAAATGGACAGTGGAAGAAAAGACTGTCTCGATAGCTTTAAGGTGGTTTATCAGGAGGGTTGTTCCTGAGCTTGAAATGTCCACAATGGCATCCGCGATTCCCACATGAGGAGTCATTTCGCAGGCTCCGCTGACCTTTATAACTTCAACTTTAACTCCAAGGTTTTTGAAATACTGGCGCGTGATCTCCGGAAACTCGGTTGCCACTTTTTTGCCTTCAAGCTCCTGTGCTTTTTGAAAAACAGAATCCTCAGGAACGGCCAGAACAAGGCTTGCTCTCCCGAATTTAAGGTCTAGAAGGGGCTCAACATCTGCCCCTCTTTCCGTGATCAGGTCCATTCCCGTAATACCTACGTCTGCAGCTCCGTCCTGTACATACTCAGGAATATCAGCAGCCCTGGCAAAGAGAATATGAATATCAGGGTCCGTCGTTTTTGCAAAGAGTATTCGGCTTTCGGCTCCTCCGCTAATGGGAAGCCCTGCATCTTTAAAAATAGACATTGTGGGTTCGTGAAGGCGCCCTTTATTGGGTATTGCAATTCGAATCATCTGCTCTGTCCTCTAATAAGTGATCTAACTGATCTCTAATAAGTAATTTAAGTGACCTCTAATATGTGGTTTGTAAGTGATTTAAGTGATCTGCCGGGAAGCTTACCCCGGGTATGCTCATTCCGTATAAAACATTTATCCAGAATACTCTTGTATAATATAGACTTCACGGTAAGGCTCTTTGTGAACCTTTTTTCCTCAAACCTGTTGTTAAGGCTGATTCTGTTCAGATTACGGTCAATTTTTACATAAAAGGAAAGGACTGGTTTTTTGGTGCTAAAGCCTAAAGACAGCCTTATTAAAAAATATTACCTGCAGTAATGAAGACATGGGAATCATTATATATCCGTAGTAATTTAATAGAAACAGACTATCGAGTCATATAAATAATATTATAGATGTTGTAATAGCGTAAGTAATTAATTTGGGAATTAGCGATAAGAAAGTAAACTGATTACGACAACAGACTAAAGATTAATAAAGCGGTAATATTAACATCTAGCAATAAAAGTAACAATAATTCTGATCCCGTAGTGAAGTACCAATAATTCTGATCTAGCAATAAAATTATCAATAATTTTGAAAAAAGAGGATCCAAATGGCCCGAAATATAAAAGTGGAAGAGCTCTTGCAAACCCCCATTGAAAAGCAGCGGATAGAGCTTGTAGAACGCAAAGGAATAGGGCACCCTGACAGCATATCGGACGGACTTGCCGAAGCCGTAAGCCGAGCGCTATGCAGGGAATACATAACCAAATGTGGAACCGTACTCCACCACAACACTGATGAAACCCAGATAGTAGCCGGAAGATCCAGCCCGAAATTCGGGGGAGGAGAGGTACTGCAGCCCATATACATGCTCCTGGTAGGCAGAGCCACTAAGGAGTTCGAAGGCACTGAACTCGCCACTGAGTCCGTAGCCCTCCAGGCTGCACGGAAGTACCTGAGAAATACTCTGGTGAATATGGACCTCGAAAGAGACGTGATCATGGACTGTAAACTCGGAACAGGATCTTCAGATCTCAGAGACGTCTTCAAGAGAGACAGAGTACCGGTTGCAAATGATACTTCTTTCGGAGTTGGACATGCCCCATTTTCGGAACTTGAAAACATCGTATACAATACAGAGAGGCAACTCCTTACTGACCTGAAGTCCCGCATGCCTGCAATAGGAGAAGATATGAAGGTTATGGGGCTAAGAGATGGGGAAGACATCACCCTCACTATATGCAGCGGCATGATCGGGAGGTACATTGACGACCTGGACAGTTACATAAGCATGACCGAAGAAATGAAGACCTATGTAGAAGAGCTTGCAACTCGCTATACTGAGCGGGACGTGAAGGTCCAGATTAACACAGGAGATAACCTGAAAACAAGCTGCATCTTCCTTACAGTCACCGGAACCTCAGCTGAAATGGGAGATGACGGTTCGGTGGGGCGAGGAAATCGCTGCAATGGGTTGATCACACCTAACAGGCCCATGAGTATGGAGGCAACCAGTGGAAAGAACCCGATTAACCATATCGGAAAAATCTACAACCTCCTCTCGACACAGATGGCCCGGGATATCGTAAAGCAGGTTCCTGACGTACAGGACGTCTATATCAGGCTGCTCTCCCAGATAGGAAAGCCCATCGACCAGCCGCTTGTGGCAAGCGCTCAGATCATTCCAAAAGAAGGCACCTCCTTTGCAAATGTCAAATCGGAAACCGAAGTTGTAATTGATGACTGGCTCTCCAATGTGACAAAAATCACGGAAATGGTTATAAGGGGAGAACTGAACACCTTCTGATAAAACCGAAGTATCTGAATCCAGAAAATATCGAGGGGAACCTTCGGGTTCTTTTCACATCTTTTTTACGTATCTGTCTTAACAGTTAGTCATTGAAAGCCTAAGATCTAAATGGGGTTTTTAAACGGGATTTGCCGTTTAGAAAGGAATTTTTGAACCATTCAGGTTTGCCGAACTCAGGTATTTTAATTATTCTCAGCTGGCAAGGTTATATTTTCAGCTATTTGAGGCAGATTTTTCATTATCTCAGGGAGCTTAGTTCTCTCTGAAAGCTTCAGAAAAATCAAATTGCGGGCGGCCACCCCACCCTAAACAGGCTGTCCGATAATCAATTTCAGGGCAAAAATATGTAAAATTGAGGCATCTAAAGCCTTAAAATGCTCAAAAGAAGGAAATCAGTTATTACTGACAGTAATTGTCGGACAGCCTCTAAAGGATGAGGTATGATTCTGGCCGCCCGCCCGGTTACTTAGGTATAGATAGTTAAGTATTCTTTAACAAGATTTCCTTGACATAAGTGATTGAAACTTCAATTTCGCTTTCCTATCCAATCCCTATCTTTATACAAAGAAGCTATGATTTAGATGTTTAAATCGAAAACGAAAAGAGGCGAGGGTTCACTTCACCCCGACTTTAAATTCAGGGTATTCGTGACCTTCCGCACTCCCGCTGTAATAAAAATAGTTTAATTCAAGGAGATTTTTTAGATAACCTTGACAGTTAGTTTGAACTTCTCCTCTCCTCCAAAACGGATAATACTATAACTGCCTTCAACCTCCCAGGTGCCTGGTTTTACAGCCTCGTATTCCCACTCATGAACTCCCGGAACTGTCTTTGTATCCGGGATATCCGGAATAAACTGTTCCCGGAGCAGTCTGAGACCCTCCTCAGCCTCCATCTTCCATACGGTTTCGGCAACAGATTCTTCTTTACTGTACAGGTGCTCTCCGGGTTGATCCCTGAGTTTTATCACAAAGGTATCTCCAAGATTAATACTGACCGTATCGAAACTATTGGCGTTTGTAAAAATTTGGGCGACCATATTCCCTACCCCTTCTGTATGTGATATCTGTTGTTTTGAATTTTGATATTTGTTGTATATTCCAAGATCCATTTATTTTCTTACTGTAATTATGCTATATGTTCTCTGTAATATACAAAAGTATTTTTGATAAATATGGAAAAGGTTATAAATGTCAGTTATTATCCTTCCCACCCAGCGAAAAAGATAAATACCATCACCATATATGGAGATGGTGCACTGAAGCAGTGTAGCCTTGTGCAGCACTGGATCAGTATCATTGTCCCGCCTTAACTCAGTGGTAGAGTGCGCGGCTGTAGTTCGGCTCGTGCGGGTATCCTCCCGTACATCTCTGCGCAGGCACCGCGATGTCCCCGGTTCGAGTCTGGGAGGCGGGACCTGAAACATTCACCAGAATCGGAATCAGTCAACGGGAACATTTATATATCAGAGAGACATTTAAGGTTTGCTCGCAACGCGGGCAAAACAGCAACTAAAAAGACCGAAGTGTCCGGATAGTGTAGAGGCCTATCATGGAGCCCTGTCGAGGCTCCGACTCGGGTTCGAATCCCGGTCCGGGCGCTTCTTTTTTTTCAATTTGATAACTTTATAAATTTTGTTTTAAACCTGGCATACGTGCCTGCTTTTTATAATTTATGCTTTTTCTTTTAGACTATCTTTAGATTAATCAATCCTCAGTCCTGAAATTCCTGAAGCCCGATTTTCTATTCTTCTGCTCTACTTTTCGAAGTCCCCTGCTTTGCTCTTCTGCTTTGCCCTTCTGCTCTGCCTTCCTGAAGTTCCCTCATTACTCCTCTGAGCTTTTTTAACATCCATATTCCCAACGTCACAACCACAATCTCGAAGCCCCGGAAACCTTTCCCGTAAAAAACATGTGACCCATAAAAGCATGTAAAATGAAAAAGATAAAGGAATAAACTAAAGCAGGAGGCTACAAAAATGGGGATTGAGTCCCATACTCTGGATTATTCCGAGGAGAGAGCCAGCAGAGTCAGCAGTCTCTGCCAGAAGATGAAGAGTACCAGAGAAAAAATGGAAAAAGAAACCCGTATTTTTATCGAAGCTGCAAAAAATTTCTCTCTTGAGTGGGTTCAAAGGGAAATGAACATAAACGTACCTCCTCTGAAAAGTGAAGGTTACTCTGGAAATGAAGAAACTGGCAAAGACAGGTTGAGTGGACTGCCGCGCCTTGAGGACTCACCCTTCCGCATACAGGAGATTGTCGAAGATCACCTCAACCGGGATAATTACTGGATACACAGAAGCGAGTTGCTACATGCAGATGTTTCACGTGACTACATTGAGTTTAAAAAGGAAAAAATCCGGAAGGATCTGACATCAAGCATTCGAATGATTCTGGGCTGCGCTGCAGAAATTTTCGCTGACCAGAAAAATGAAAATCCTGAAGGTAGAGTGTGGGTAAAAGAGCGGGGAAGAAGAAAATACATATGTATTCTCAGGTTTTCGAGCGAGATGACAGTTTCCCTTGATCATTATTTCACAATGCTTGAGGAACTTCTTATTCTTGGGTATGAGATGAAAGAGATAGAAAATGAGGTAGAAGAGGGGAAGATAAAAGAGAAATAAGAAAGCCAATTAGGAAAAAAGCGAAGCAGATGACGCTTATATGACACTGATATGACACTGATATGACACTTAGACTAGAAAATCAGTTTAGACCTGTGTTCCACATTCAGCAACCATATACAGGCCTGCCTGCAAGCTGACGATAATAACTTTATCTACCAGCGCCAGAATTACCTTGCATGAAAGAGTCAGACTTCAGCATAAAAAAAGCCCTGGAAGAAGCAGGAACAGATGCTTACCTGATGACAGGTAATATTCATAATGCCGATATTTACTATGCAACCCGCTTCCTGGCATCGGATGATTTTGTGTACCTGCAAACAGGAGCCGGGAAAGAAGTCCTTTTTATTTCGGAGATGGAGCGCGGAAGGGCTGAAATTGAGTCAAGGGTTTTGACTATAAAGACAATCCAGGAATTTGGCTACCGTGAGAAAATTAAGGAGAAAAAGGATCCATCTATTGCCTATGCAGCCTGCATATCCGAACTGCTCCTCGAAGAGAAGGTGAAAAAGGTTGCAGTTCCCTACGATTTTCCGGTCTTTTATTCAAGCTATCTTATAGAAGCAGGTTTTACTGTAGTGCCTGTGAAAAGCCCTTTCAGGAAAATGAGAAGCTTGAAAAGGCAGGAAGAGATTGAAGCCATAAAGTATGCCCAGATAGCAGGAGAAAAGGCTATGGAGGCAGCGATTGCCCTGATAGCAGGAGCAGAAGAAAAAGAAGGTGTTCTCTATTTTGAAGGACAGGCACTTACCGGGGCTAAAGTAAACTCAGTCATTGACCATACTCTACTTGATTTCGGGTGCGAAGCCGAAGAAACTATTGTTTCCTGCGGAGAGGATACTGCAAATCCGCATGGGACTACTGACGGCCCTCTTAGGGCAAACGCCCCGATTATTCTTGACATCTTCCCGAAGAGCAAAAAGAAGCGCTATTTTGCGGACATGACGCGCACCGTGCTAAAGGGTGAGGCTTCGGAAAAACTGAGAGCGATGTATGAAACCGTATTTGCAGCCCAGGAAAAGGCGCTCGGCATGGTTAAGCCCGGTGTACCGGCATCTGAAATACATAACGCAGTTTGCAACCTGTTTGAAGCACGGGGTTATCACACTTACAGAAGCGGGTCAAAAGCCGGGTTCACACACTCCACAGGGCACGGTGTAGGGCTTGATATCCACGAGCTCCCCGGGGTAGGAGAAAACGGTGCACTTCTTGAAGCAGGCAACGTGATAACTATCGAGCCAGGATTATATTATCCGGGAATCGGAGGAATCCGACTCGAAGATATGGTACTGGTTACCGAAAAGGGATGCGAGAACCTTACACGATTGGAAAAGAAATTTGTATTAAAACCTTTTTTATAAATTAAGCAACAGATTATAATCACCATTCAACCTTAAATGCCCAAAACTACAGTAAAATAGGCAATAAAAGGGTAGAAAAGATAGTATACCCGGGATTTATGGATAGAAACTCATAACTAGGGTTGCTGGCAAAATATAGCTATAATAAGGCTTACAAATAGGTATAGTCAGGATACGTCTATCACTGATTATCCAGGTGGGGTTAACATGACAGATAATGTATACAATAGAGAAGATGTCCTTGAAAAGTACAGAGAAGCAGGCAGGATACTGAAGATTGTCAGGACCGAAGCCGCAGATATGGTTAGAATCGGGAACAGCCTGCTTGAAGTTGCTGAATTTGTTGAAAAGAAAACTATAGAACTTGGAGGCAGGCCTGCATTCCCCTGTAATATCTCAAGAAACCAGGAAGCTGCCCATGCAACTCCGAAAGCAGGGGATAAAGATGTCTTTGCAAAGGATATAGTGAAGCTGGATATCGGAGTCCATGTTGACGGGTACATAGCAGACTCGGCAGTAACTGTGGACCTTTCAGGTAATTCCGATCTCGTAAAAGCTTCTGAAGAAGCCCTTGCAGCAGCTATTGACCTGATGAAGCCCGGGGTCAGCACAGGAGAGGTAGGGGCTGCAATAGAAGAGAGTATCCGCAGCTACGGTTTAAGCCCTATTATGAATCTCTCAGGTCATGGGCTTTCTCAGTACGAAGCTCACGATGACCCTTCAGTACCCAATAAACGGGTAGAAGGCGGGGTTGTTCTGAAAGAAGGAGATGTGCTTGCAATAGAACCCTTTGCAACTAACGGGACAGGGCTTGTACATGACGGAAGCTGGTCAGAGATATTCAGCATTATAAAGAAAAAGCCTGTCCGCATGCCAGCAGTCAGAAACGTCCTGAAGCAGGCAGAAGAGTACAGAGAACTCCCCTTTGCAAAGCGCTGGCTCGATTCAGACAAGCTCGAATTTTCGTTAATCCAGCTGGAAAAAGCCGGAATCTTCCATTCTTACCCCGTACTTATCGAGAGTGCCGGAGGGCTTGTGTCTCAGGCAGAACATACAGTAATAATAACCCGGGACGGATGTGAAGTCACAACAAAATAAGTTCTCAAAAAGAAAAACAGAAAAACGAATAAGATAAAGGATGAATAAAAAAGAGTTGACACCTTTGAAACTGTATCACCTCCCCTTAGCCAGTCTTTTACTGGCAACTCTCCTTACTCCTGCCCTCCTGGCAGAACCCTGTTCTGCAGCCTTTATTCCTGACAATAACATTACACTGGAAAGAAGTGAAATTACATGGAATTACGACGAAAAAATTACAGATAACGAAGCTATTTTTTTCAGAAATCTAATAGACAAAGAAACAGGTAATAACGACAATTTTGTTAATGCCTGGGAAATTCTGAAAATGGAGGTTCTTTTAAAGGACAGAATGGAGAAAGCCATAAAAGAAGAACCTGATGTAAGGCTCAACGCGACTTCAGATACTGTTGAATTAAGGGAAGTAGAGTTCTGGATCTCAAAAGAAGCTCTTGGAAGAACTGAAAAGAGCCCGTCAATTACAAACCTTGCCAGTGTAAGCTACAGTTTCAAAGAAGAAGCAGGTCCCGGAACAGACATAAGGCTAATGGGCACTCCGAACTCAAGTGTTACAATTACTCTCCCGCAAGGCCTTAATGCAGAATTAACCGAAGGGCTTGAAAACAAAAGCCTTGGATTTGAAAATAACCGTACATTACTGAAAGGAAATTTCGGTCCTGAAAAAAACATTACTTTATGGCTTTCGGAAAATGAAAGCTTTAAAGCCGAACTGCTGAATATGGAAATGAATAAGAATCAGAGCGCGGAGAATAAAAGTGCGGAAAGCGAGAACGGAACCGGAGAAAACAAAACTCTGGCTGCTGGAGAAAAGACTGGAGCCAGTTACTCCTCCGGGTTTTTCAAAAATATCTTCAAAGAAATTAACCGGAGCCTGAACGCAGCCTGAACTGAGCCCAAAAGTTAATCTTGCTTGAAGCTTATTCAGAAAAACATGCTCATCGAACAGATTCCACTTAAAAACGGGTGCGCACTTGGCCTCCGATTTGAAATGCAGAAATATCCTCTGATGACCATAAGGGCAGAAAAGGGTTTTCTGATGTGCGGCTACCTGAATGTCAGTGCTGCAGAAACACTCGGAGATGTGGCAGCAAAAGTGAAAGGTGTACAGAGTTTCGAAGATATGCTCAAAGCCACTGTTGTCGAGGTAACAAAATTTGCCAGAGAGCTTGGAATTGAGATAGGGATGACTGGCAGGGAAGCCCTGGAAAAAATGTTTTGAAGAATATAACCCGCTTCACTGATAGAGGTTTTACATATTGGAATCCTGAATATGGGACCCTATACCCTGATATATTACGATTAATATCTCAAAGGCTGCCACCTGTTCAGGCAACTTTTTCTTACATATACTGTTTTTGATCTCAACATTCCTCACAGAATCCGCAAATAGCCCGCAGGTTTAAACACGAATTAAAAACGAAATTAAACACGAGATTAAAAACGAAATTAAACACGAAATTAAACACGAAATTAAACACGAAATTAAACACGAATTAAACACAGACCTAAATGAAACACAGTTTTAACACAACTTTAAATTCATGATATTTTGTATTTTATTCCCTAACCCGCAAGAAATTATTTTGAATCGCTTCAAGCATTTTCAATCGAGTCAAGCTATTTCAAACTGCCTGAAGATTATTTCGAACGATATAAACCAACTTATTTCTGATCATCAATGCTATACGCTTTTGAACTCTCTGGAGAACACGAAGAACTGCCAGCTGCCGAAGTCACTGCCTGCCTCAAAATAGAAGGGCTTGATTTCCGGCCCTATATAAGGGTTGACCAGTGCCTTATAGTGGACATAGCAGGCAAAGAAGAGGATGTTGAAAAAACCCTGACAGGCACTGTGACCGAAAGGCTGGCAATGACTCACCATGTACTGAAAGTTGTCGGGATTGCCGAAAACAATCCTGATGCCATTCTGGAGCTTGCTGAGACCTTCGAACCTGCAAGATATATAAAAGAAAGGGAAAGCTTTGTTGTTAGGGCAAAGAGGATCAAACATCACGTTGACTTTCCGTGCGAGTACCTGGAACAGAAGATTGGAGGGTGTATTTACAGGAAAGGCTTCAGGGCAAACCTGAAGAGCCCTGATGTGGAATTCCGGCTTATCGTGAGTGAAAAAGCCGTACTCGGGACTCTCCTGTCCTCAGTTGACAGGAGCGCATATGAAGCCAGGACTCCCCAGAACAAGCCTTTTTTTCACCCTGGCGTACTTATGCCAAGAGTTGCCCGAGCCCTTACAAATTTATCCGGGATAAAGCCGGGAGAGCTTTTCCTTGACCCTTTCTGCGGTACTGCAGGAATACTTGTAGAAGCCGGGCTTGTGGGTGCAAGGGTCATAGGGGTTGATGCCCAGGAAAAACTTGTCCTCGGGGCTCACATGAACCTTGAAGCCTATAAACTGGACTACATACTGATGGAGGGGGATGCCTGCAGGATTCCTTTAAAAGATTCCACAATCGACGCAGTTGTCACTGATCCACCCTACGGCAGGTCGGCAGCAATCCTTGCCGGGTCCTTAGAAGAGCTATATTCCGGCGCCCTTATAGAAATCCAGCGTGTCCTGAAACCCGGAGGTATTGCGGTGGTTGTCTCGGATAAGGCGGCATTCGAGTACGGGGAGAAGGCTGGACTTAAGGTTCTTGAGATCTATGTCCAGAGAGTGCACAGGAGCCTTACACGAATAATAACTATTTTCCAGAAAGATAAGGATCTGTATTCCGGAGAAATGAAAGAGTAAAAAGCGGTAAAAGGAAAAAACCTGGCAAAGGCAAAAAAATGAAAATAATGAAAACTAAGGGCGAAAAGAATAGAGTAAGGTAGAAATGATTAAAAAAGGAGAGTAAAGATAGAAAGGTGAGAAATCACCTTTAAAGGAACTTTTCACTCACGGGAAATCAACTCCCCAAGCACTTCAGCCATGACCCTGTGCCTGAGAATGCGTTTATGGTTGTGCTCACCTGCCCGCCTGATTGAGTAATTGTCTTCGATCCATTCTATATTTTCTCCGTAGTTTACTCCCATAAGGGTTAACCCATAGGCAGGAGCCGGCTCAATTCCTTCTTCATAAATGTCGGGATTCAGCATCTGGAGCAGCCAGTCATTATCACGCACACCTTTTCCAATCATTGAAAGAGCGGTCACTATTTTTCGTACCATGTTCCAGAGAAAACTGTTGCCGACGACGTCAATCTTTGTAAGTTCACCATCTACACGGGCATTGATCCTCTCCAGAGTACGGACCGTACTTTTTTCTCCGTTTGACCTGGAAAAATTTTCAAAATCATGGGTTCCGAGCAGCAATTTTGAAGCTTCCCTGATCTTCGAAATGTCGTAACCTTCACCGCTCATCACGTAACGGTAGTGCCTGGAAACCGCACTCCTCCTGGCGTCGAAATCAAAGGGAACTTCCGAATGAGCCCATGCCCACACGGTTGGAGGAAGTTCGGAGTTGATAACTCTGGGAATTGCCAGGTTGGGTTTATCCGTATCAAAAGCGACGACCTGTCCGAGGGCATGAACCCCTGCATCAGTCCTGCCCGCACATGTATAGTTAGCAGATTTGGGGCTTTCGATAAGCCTGACGTTCCGAAGAGCTTTGAAGAGTTCTTTCTCCACGGTCTCGACATTCGGCTGAATCTGGGACCCATGAAACTCAGTGCCTATGTATGCAAGTTTTAAAGCGACTCTCATACAATCCCTGATTACTTGGTCTTTTTCTTATAATAGACTTCTCTTACAATCACTAAAAATATTACAAAAATACACCCGAAAAGGAACCAGACACCTGGGTGAAGAGAAAGTGAGTCATAAAACCCATGTACCCCTCCGAAATGTGTAAGCCCTTCGGGAGGGACTGGGGGTAGTCCCTGACCAGAATCCAGTTCTTCAGGAATGGAAACTTCAGCACTTTCCGCCTCCAGAGTAGTTTCCATTCCCGAAGAAAGATTTTCTGCGCCTGCGCCATCCATTGCCTGCTCTCCTGCAAAGGTATCAGGGCTTATATTCATCCCTTCCTCTTCTGGAACTGACTGGTCAAAAGTAGAATCCGGGCTCCCTGCTTTCGGGCTCAGGCTCTCATCTTTAACATTCTCCATAATTGTTGCTTCGGGATAAGTCTCATTTACCGGCCCCGTAACCCCCATCCGCAAAGGAGCAGTAGCATCAATGATACTTTTTGCCCTCAGATAGGCTGAGAGGTACTCTATGCCTGCAGCTGCAAAGACGGCTGCTCCTATAACCCCGATGTATTTCTGCAGCAAATTTATAATGGAAAGCTTATCCATTGAGCTCCTGGAAGGGACAAGCACAATTAATTTTTCCATTGATTCATAAATCTTGATCTGTCGTCCTTTCTGGCTCCACTTTATCTGTTTTACCTTAATCAGGTCGGATTCAACCAGAGAATCAAGGTTATATTTGACCGTAGTGAGGGGGAGATTCAGCTCCTCTGCAATATTTGTTGCAGACATGCTTTTCTTTCCGAGAAGTTCGAGGATCTTCAATGATGTTTCATTGGAAAGGATCTGAGTGAGTTTTCTGGAGTCTCCGTTCACAGGGAGAACAAGTACCCTGTTGTCCTGCTCCCCGAGTACAGGCCCCTGGGGAGGCTCGCCGGTTTCAGATAAACCGTCTCTATCTTCAAGCCCGTTCATGCGTATTTCCTGAGTTAAAAACCTTCTTATAAGTAATTTTTAATTGTACTCTATACTGTACTTTGGACCGATCTTAATATAAAGTTTTATTTTTTGCGGGTTATTATAGATCCACTACTATATTTATATATAGAATCCTGCCCTTAACCTTAAATACAACATTGTATATTCTAATCTAAATTTTCCGCTGGTAGCAATCATGATAACAAAACAGCAGGTTCTTGAATTTCTGAAAAATTACGATTTAGAAAACATTACTATTGCAACAGTCTGTTCTCACTCAAGCCTTCAAATCTTTGACGGGGCGCGAAAAGAAGGCTTCAAAACTCTGGGGATATGCGTTGGCAAACCACCCAAGTTCTACGAAGCATTTCCCAAAGCAAAACCTGACGAGTACCTTATTGTTGAAAGCTATGCGGACATAATGAATAAGGCTGAGGAACTCAGAAAGAAAAATGTAATCATTATCGCACATGGTTCGTTTGTTGCTTACCTGGGTACGGAGAATTTTGCAAAGATAGCTGTGCCTACCTTCGGGAACCGGGCTGTACTGGAATGGGAGTCGGACCGGGATAAAGAACGGGAATGGCTGCTTGGAGCAGGCATCCACATGCCCGGAAAAATAGATGACCCTCACAATATCAACGGGCCTGTAATGGTCAAGTACAACGGTGCAAAAGGAGGCAAAGGTTTCTTCGTTGCAAAGACCTATGAAGAATTCGACGAGCTCGTAGACCGCACCCAGAAGTACACGATCCAGGAATTCATTACCGGGACCCGTTACTACCTGCACTACTTTTACTCCCCGATCCGGAATGAAGGCTATACTTTAAGCGAAGGCAGCCTTGAGCTTCTCAGCATGGACCGCAGGGTAGAATCCAATGCCGATGAAATCTTCAGGCTTGGCTCTCCTAAAGAACTTGTAGAAGCAGGTATCCGTCCGACATACGTGGTTACAGGAAACGTGCCTCTCGTTGCAAGGGAGTCCCTCCTGCCTCTGATCTTCTCCCTTGGAGAAAGAGTGGTTGAAGAATCCCTTGGCCTTTTCGGCGGGATGATAGGGGCTTTCTGCCTTGAAACCGTCTTCACGGATGAGCTTGAGATCAAGGTGTTTGAGATTTCAGCCAGAATCGTTGCAGGGACAAACCTTTACATTTCAGGTTCCCCTTATGCGGACTTGATTCAGGAAGATCTCTCTACCGGAAGAAGAATAGCTCAGGAAATAAAAAAGGCAGCCCGGACAAACCAGCTGGATAAAATAATATCCTGAAGTTGCTGAAATATTTCGAAATTGCTGAAATATTCCAAAGTTGCTGAAATACTCTGAAGCTGCTGAAGTACTCTGAAATTGCCGGAATCTTCAAAAGCTTCCAAATAATTATATTTTTCATTAGGTTTTCAGGATTGAAATGCTTTTTTAATCCTGATTGAAATGCTTTTTTAATCCTGAATCTCCCTGATTTCTCAAACAGGAGATTTTTCACAGATCAGAGTGTTTTCCATATCAGAGTGTTTTCCATATCAGAGTGTTTTCCATATCAGAGTGTTTTCCATATCAGAGTTATTTCCAGAGATCGGGCAATTGTTTTTCTCTCTTGAGACCTTTCTGGAAAGTCCCCTGTAGTACATAAAAAGTTCTTTACCCCACTCTATCGCCTCACTTTCGGAACTTATTAGAAGATTTCGGTCAAGTTTTCCTTTTTTATTGAGGAGCAATAATGCCATAAACCTCTCAGTCACAGTAAGTGAAACTACGGACGAAGTATCGTCATATATATAGAGGGTCGAGTTTTTCGGCAGCAGTAAATCTTCGGTTTCCTCAAGATGAGGACTGAAAACCCTTTCAAAAAGATTTTTTGTAAAAATAAAGGTAGAATCCGTTTTTTTCTTCAAAAAATTCTGATCAAACCCTGAACAAGAAGGCTGGAAAAACGAAGAAAAATACATAATTTCTGTTGATTGTTTGAGATTATTTACGAATTCTTCAGGCGGTTCAAACATCCTGTTAAGCTGGGGTTCAATCACCTTATATTGAGACAACTTCCCAAGTTTCAAACGTAAAAAAGAAGGGATTCCTGTAAGATCTTTCTGTGCCCAGTAATCAAGATTATCTTCAAAAACCTCGAAAGCCCCTATCAGGGGAGCCATTTTTTCAGTGATAATCAATCCAATCGTAGAAAGTTTGTAATTTTTATTTTCCTGCTCGATCAGCCCCTTTTCCGTTAATTTTTTTATTTGAGGAAGGACTGCGGTACAGGAAGAGCCCAGAAGCTCCGTAATTTCCTCAATATTTTTTGATCCGTCCTTGAGAAAAAGCAGAATTTTTCTTCTTTTATCCGACCTCAAAAGCAGATCTATCAGCGTAGATTTCTGAAGAGAATCCACATCTACCACCACCAGACTATAGTAAATACACGGCTGTTACACAGACATGACTATACACAGACATTAGACTGATTCCTGCCGGGGCAGCAAAACCCTGTCTCAGCCTTTTGCCCAAAACCGGATGCCTATCTCTGTTATGAACTATAACTCCCCTTAAGTAATATCTGTCAGGCTGCAAGATTGCTCCCGTGTTTTCTTGAAGCCGACATAGAAATTTTGGCACAAATTGCCAGCAAATTAATAATTGCGCAGAATCAAGCGTACATTCTGCGGAACTTACTTTTATCCCGCGAATAAATAAATATTTCTATTCAGAAAAAACATACATCGGATTTTTCGTTTCGATCTGAGTATTTTAGAAAAAAGAGGAGCATCAAAAAGAAGACCGGCAATCAAATAAATAGTAAAACCATAGTCAAAAATATAATGAGGCGGAAACTCAAAGCAGCATTTAAAACGAGATTAAAAAATACTAAGAACTAAAATCAAGTCTGAAAACTTAAAAATCAAGATTTTTATTTCACCTACTCTAAACAAATTATTTTAAGTAGTTGCCAGTCCGATACTATTAAAGATGCCTAAAGGTGAAAATAAAGAGTTCAGGCCCGCTTTTGAGGGAAAATTCGGCGGGTCATTGCGCGTGCTTGGTAATGAAGAAAATGATGGAGAAGGGCTCCTGTTTCTTGGAAATTATATGGCGCTTGACCATTCGAGGGGAGCTGCCGTTTATCTGGATGCGCTTAAACCTCATGCTGTTTTGATCTGTGGGAAAAGAGGATACGGGAAATCCTATACCATGGGGTGCATGCTGGAAGAACTAGCCCTTCTCCCTCCTGCGATCAGGGGAAAACTTGCATCCCTTATCATCGATACTATGGGAATATTCTGGACAATGATTTATCCAAATACTTCCGAAACGGGGAGACTGAAAAGCTGGAGTATTGTGCCCACTGGGCTCGAAACTGAGATCTTCGTGCCATCAGGAAAGGTTGAGGCTTATAAAAAGCGAAACATAGAGGTAAAGCCTTTTTCAATTTCAATTCGGGAGCTCTCCGGAAGCCAGTGGTGCAGGACCCTCAAGATTGAAGAAGTTTCTCCTCTCGGGATTCTGCTTGTAAGGACTGTTGAATCCCTCCGGGAGAAAGGCGAAACTTATTCTTTTGAGGATATTATCAGTGAGATATTCCTGGATACGCGTTCGGATTCAGCATCAAAAGGGGCTGCTGAAAACTATTTCAGAGCTGTGAAGTCATGGGGCCTGTTTTCAAAGGAAGGGACCCTTCTGTCAGAACTAATATCAGGGGGCAGGACAACAGTCCTTGATGTAAGCTCCCTTGAAAATGAAAACGTCTGCGCTGCGGCAGTATCAATTCTTTCGGGCAGGCTTTATGCAGAGAGGCTTGAAGCAAGAAGAGCTTATGAAAAAAAGCAGATGGGAGAAAAGACAGAGGGAGAAGAGTTTCCGATGGTCTGGCTTTTCATAGATGAAGCCCATATCTTCGTTCCCGCGGGGAGAGAAAGCCTTGCTTCGGAAGTGCTTATTAATCGCTGCCTCAGGCAGGGCAGACAGCCCGGACTCTCTCTTGTACTGGCAACCCAGAGACCAGCAAGCCTTCACCCTGATGTTGTCTCGCAGAGCGACCTTCTTATCTGCCACCGCCTCACTTCAAGTGATGATATCCTTGCCCTTGAAACCTCCAGACCCCTTTACATGCAGGAGAGCCTCAGGGCATACCTGAAGAAAATGGGGAGTGAAAGGGGAGCTGCATTGATAGTAGATGACCATTCAGAGTCTGTCCATATGGTACGTATCCGCCCAAGGAGAAGCTGGCACGGAGGAGGAGAGCCAAGTGCCCTTGAGCCGTGCAGAGAGGAAAAAGAAGAGACAGCAGCTCAAAACCCGGATCAATTAACTTAAGGCAGAGCATTTGTTTACCAAAGTTTTTCGGGTAAAAGAATTCACAAAAATGCAGAAATTGTTAACCTGTTCTATAACCTGTCAGAAAATAATTTTAAATATTACCTGTGATACTTCAACCCTGTAAGTTTAGCTGAGTTACAGGCTGTGAGCATTTTATCAACAGCATTTATATCAACAGCACTAATTACAGCAAATTACTGGTGATTTTATGAAAGGAAGAGCCTGGAAATTCGGAGATGACGTGGATACGGATGCAGTAATTTCCGGAAGGTACCTGATTTTCAATACCCCGGAAGAGCTTGCTAAGTATACATTTGAAGGTGTACGCCCTGATTTTGCAAAAAATGTTCATGAAAATGATATCGTGGTCGCAGGAAGCAATTTCGGGTGCGGATCCTCGCGCGAACATGCACCCCTTGCCCTTAAAGGGTCAAAGGTATCCTGTGTGATCGCAAAATCTTTTGCAAGGATCTTTTTCAGGAATGCAATCAACATCGGAGTCCCGGTCCTTGAATGCCCTGATACGGACAGGATCGATGACGGAGACGAACTTGAAGTAGACCTTTCAACAGGGGTCATTCAAAACAAAACAAAAGGAGAGACCTATCAGGCAACCCCCCTTCCGGATTTTGTCCGCGAGATAGTGGATAAGGGAGGGCTTATAGAGTATGCCCGGAAAATGGTCTCTGAGCGCTGAGAAACAGGAAATCTGTCCAGAGACAGACCTGATCCACGTTTGACATCTCGCAGTAAAAAGGCAGTTTTGCCTGTAAATTTGAAAGGAGTACAAACATGACGCAGTATAAGATTCCGGTCCTCCCCGGAGATGGGATAGGCCCAGAAATCATCGCCGAAGGTAAAAAAGTAATAGATGCCGCGGGCGAGAGATTCGGTTTTGATGTAGAATGGATTGAATATCCGCATGGAGCAGACCATTACCTGGAAACGGGAGAACTGATTTCGGAAGAGACCTTAAAGGAATTATCCGGCTACCCTGCCATTTACCTTGGCTCCATCGGAGACCCGAGGATTGCCCCCGGGATTCTTGAAAAGGGAATCTTATTAACTGCGCGCTTTTATTTTGACCAGTACGTCAACCTGCGCCCGATAAAACTCCTGGAAGGAGTCTGGACCCCAATCAAGGATAAGACCTCAAAAGACATCGACTTTGTCGTTGTCAGGGAAAACACCGAGGACTTTTACGTAGGAATCGGCGGCAGGGCAAAAAAAGGAGAGAGTAAAGACCTCCTTGAAGTCAAAAGGACACTCTACTCTGCAAAATTCGGCCTTGACATCGAGACCGACAGCGAAGAAATAGGGTACCAGATCGGCCTCATCTCCAAAGAAGGTACAAAGAGGGTTATCGAGTACGCCTTTGACCTTGCCGAAAACCAGAAAAAACATGTCTCATCTGTTGATAAGGCAAACGTTCTTTCGGATATCTACGGCTTATGGAGAGAAGAGTTCAGCGCGGTTGCTGAAAAGCACCCTGGCGTTACCACGGACTTCAACTTCGTTGACGCCATTACAATGTGGTTTGTGAAAAACCCTGAATGGTTCGATGTGGTCGTAACCCCGAACATGTTCGGAGACATTATCACCGACCTCGGCGCCATGATCCAGGGCGGCCTCGGCCTTGCCCCGGGCGGAAACATCAATCCGAACGGCACAAGCATGTTTGAGCCAATCCACGGTTCAGCCCCGAAATACAAGGGACTCAACAAAGTCAACCCGATTGCCACAATCTGGGCAGGCTCAATGCTCATAGAACAGCTCGGAGAAAAGGAAGCTGCAGACAACATAGTCAATGCAATCCAGAGAAATATCCTGGACAGTAAAGTCAAAACCTATGACATGGGCGGCAGAAGCAGCACTTCCGATGTAGGGAATGATATTGCAAGGATAATAAAGGGAGAATAATTCAAATCTCCCCCATTACATTTTCTTTTCGAATTAACGTAGAATTGCCGGAATTTTCCGGCTCTTTTTTGAGAATTCAGAACTATTTTTGAGATTCAGAATCATTTTTGATCAAATTTATATCCTGTATCGGAAAATAAAAAATAAAATTAGTTTTTTCAAAAGACTCACACTCACCTTCAAGTTTAAAGCACGATTAAAAATTAAGGTTTAAACATGTCTTCCGCACTTCTCCGCATATACCTGAAACAAAACTCAACCTACCACGGCAAATCTGTCCACGAAGCAGTCCTCGAACTTTTGCGCGATTCCGGCATTAGCGGCGCAACTCTGCTCAGAGGAATTGAAGGTTACGGAACGGATGGAAGGATTCACACCTTAAAAATCCTGGAGTGGAGCAATGAACTTCCAGTGGTTGTGGAGGCAGTTGACGATGAAGAAAAAGTCCGGGCTCTTGTTCCGAAACTGCGAGAAATTGTAGGAAAAGAGCTTATGACTATGCAGGCAGTGGAGATTCTTTGAACTGAGAATGCAGATTTTAAGGCCGAAAAGATTGAAACACAATTATTCCCTCTTTTTTCCATCACGGTTCAGTCAAGGAGTAACTTCCAATAGAACAAGAATTGAAACTCTGCTGGATACCCTCAATTTTTCTAATTCATTTTATTCGCAAGCAAGACCCACTAAAAAGAGGGTTGAAACAGTGTAGAAATTCATGGGTAGCTGAGCGGCAAAAGTTGAAAACAAAAGTAGGTGAACATCACAATTAATAATTATAAAAAGGTAATTAGTGGGATGGGGCAGGACGAATATTCAGGGGAAGTGTGAACATTATGATTTCAATCAGACCTTTTAATGATATCGATAATCAAAGCATGCTGAAATAGAAAGGCTCTGTCCGCAAGGTGATGAAAAATGTGCAATAGGCGTGGATAAAACGAATATTATTCCCCGTTATGAAATGTACGATAACTGGGATGTGCTTGTGGCAGAAGAGGATGGAAAAATCGCTGGCTGGATAGGCCTGACCGTGAAACCACAAATCGAAACATGGAATGTATTTGCTAAATCTTTCTAAGGAAGTCGCCAACTTTCAGCCCATTCTATGTAGATATCAGAGATATGATTCCCTGAAGGATAATTCCTTTTATCCATTTAATTCCCTGCTCCAGTTATGAGAGAGGCTGTCCTGGAGGTTCAGAGTATCGATTCCATGGATACGTTATTCGCGAGCGAAATAATTCGGAATAGGAACAGGAACTGTAGACAAAAGAGATATATGCAACAGAATATATAATATTATACGAATATTTAGAAGGGCTGGAATTTTTTCCAGCCATACGGGGGAAAACATGGACAATAAAGAGGATCAGAGAATGATTGGGGTCTGTCCGAACTGTGGAAAACCTTTCAGGATAGAGTCAGAAGGCGGCGGAGAAGAATGGCGCTACTGTGCGGATGTCTGCGTAAATCCTGCGGCGATACCAACAGGAGCGAGGCTTATGGCGGATCAGGCTACATTACGCTTTGTAGATGGAAATATGAATGAGTACATGCGGGATGAATACATCAAAACCCACGGTATTGATCCTCTGCCTATCTGGAGAGCGATCGAAAAATGGCGTGAAGAACAGATGGAGAAATGGAAAACGGAATCCAGTATTTGCTAATTCTGAGCTATTTTCACTTTTTTAATTTTTATTATTATTATTATTATTATTATTATTATTACTATTATTATTATTAGTATTATTAGTATTATTATTATTATTATTATTATTATTATTATTAGTATTATTAGTATTATTATTAGTATTATTAGTATTAGTATTATTATTAGTTATCTATTTATTTATTTATTTATTTATTTATACACCCATGATCAATTGAAAACATATGTGAAAACAGACATGTTGGATTTACAAGTAATCTCCACTAAAATATTGTATGCGATTTGGGAAGGAATACACCTCTCGCTTTTCAGTTGCCTTTAAATCCCATAAAATTCCTACTACTCCTCTGATCGACGTGGCACGGAGAAAACAATTTGAAAAGCCCCTGCACGGGGATAAGGAAAGCGTGCGCTTTGCAACGCCTGAACCTATTGCCCGCTACAGAGCGCAGCGCCTGAGATGCAGGATTCTTGCTGATATTAGCTGCGGGATAGGAGGACAAACCGTTTTTTTTGCACAGCAGTGCGAGTTCGTGTATGCAGTGGAAATCGATCCTAAAAAAATCGAGTATGCAAAACAGAACTGCGCAATGTACGGGCTTGACAATGTAAAATTCATCTGCGGAGACGCCCTTGACCCGAAAGTTATCGAGCAGATCCCGGCAGCAGATGTGGTTTTTTCAGACCCTTTCCGCCCTGCCGAAGAGGATGAGAGACATGTTTCAAGCCTTGAGCCGGGAATTCCGAATGTGCTTTCGGCTTATGGGGAAAAGACAAAAAATTTTGCCTTCGAAGCTCCTCCCCAGATGCCTCCGGAAAGGATTCCTTTTGATTGCGAAAAAGAGTATATTTCCCTGGAGGGGCAGCTCAACCGCCTGACTCTTTACTTCGGCGGGTTAAAACAATATGACCGGCTCGCTGTGGCTCTTCCTGCAGGCGAAGGACTGGTCTCAAAAAATATGCCGCTCCCGCAGATAAGGGAAACGGAAAGGATGAAACTCTGCGCCTATGAACCCGAACCATCGGTAGTTGCAGCAGGGCTGTTGCCTGAGCTTATTGAATCTATGATGCAGATGGCAGGACCTATTATGGGGGCTTTTGAACTTTTCAGGGTTGATAAAAAGAGGCTTTTACTGACATCCGATGCCCTGATCAAGCAATCAATGATCAAACACCATTACCTGGTCCTGAAGGTCAGCCCCTTTGAGCCCCGAGAGATCAATAAGTTCCTGAAGGACAGGAATGTAGGAAGTGTCGTACTTCGGGCAGGCGTAAAGCCTGAGGACTATTGGGAAGTTCGAAATGAAGTAGAAAAAGGTCTTGAAGGGAAAAAAACCGTACACCTTTTTGTGAAAGATGACGTTGCGATTCTCTGTGAAGTGCTTTTTAAGGTCTGAAAAAGATAAAGAATGATAAAGAAGACAAATGAAGGCAAATGAAGGTAAAAAAAGATAAAAGAACCGGGCTTTAAAACCCGGTGACAGTTTTTGGTTTTGGGCTCAATCCATTTTGATTGGCTCAATATATTTTGATTGGCTCAATCTACTTTGACTATCTGTTTTAATCGGACCATTCGGCTGGATTGATTTGCTAATTTTATTGAGCCGCTCAACCTGATTGATCTGATTGATCTGTTTGATTTTTTAAGCTTCTTTGCAGGTATCTTTCACAAGCTCAAGCCCTCTGGCAAGAGCATCCTGAATCCTTGTGGGGTCAGTTCCGCCGCCCATTGCAAGAGCAGGCTTCCCGCCTCCGCCTCCGCCGACAATCTTTGACATCTCGCGGACAAGGTTACCGGCATTAATTCCACATTTCAGGGCTTTTTCTCCGGCAGAAGCTACAAGCTTGACACCTTCAACATCGCTTGCAAGAAGAGCGATTACATTTTCGTGTTTCAGGAGTTCCGTAGCCATCTTCTGAAGCTCAAGAGAGTCTGCTCCGGGAACAGGTTCGGCAACAACCCTGAGACCTGCAACCTCAGAAGCATCCCCGAGCATTCTGTAAACCCTGGACCGGGCAAGTTCTTCTTTAAGCCTTTCGTTTTCTTTCTTGAGGTCTTTCCATTCCCCGAAGAAACGTTCTACACTTACCGGGAGGTGTTCCGGAGGTACACTCAGGGTCTTTGCTGAATCAACAAGAAGCGATTCCATTTTTTGCATGGCACGCACTGCTGCAGCTCCGGCTGCAAACTCGATCCTCTCCACACCGTCCTGAATCCTTTCTGCCTTCAGGATTTTGATAGGACCGATGATACCAGTACTCAGGCAGTGGGTCCCACCGCAAGCTTCTACATCATCTCCGACCTTTACAATCCTGATCTTTTCTCCAGGAGGCACTCCACCCTGATAGAGCCCGAAACCATATACCTGCTCAGCTTCAGTCCTCGGCATCCATTCCGTAACCACACGTTTGTTTTCCATAACCATGCGATTGGCAAGAAGCTCGATTTGCCTGATTTCCTGAGGAGAGATGTGTCTATAATGAGAAAGGTCAAGCCTGGAGTGGTCCTCAAACTTCTGGGCACCGGCCTGCCAGATATGTTTGCCTAGAACCTTTCGGGCGGCATCATTAACAATATGAGTTGCTGTGTGGTGCCTTGCAAGAGCCATCCTGCGCTTTTCATCGACCTTACCGGTGATAATATCGCCTTTGGTGATCTCAAGTTCCCTGCCTGGAATATCAACTGTATGTACGATTACACCCTCATATACCTGAACATCCACAACTCTGTACACGGCATCTCCGGCAGTGATGGTTCCGATATCTGCAGGCTGCCCTCCGCCTTCCGCATAGAAGAACGTGTTATCCATTACTACATGATTATCAAACACATCAAGGACAACCGCCTCGAATTCCAGACGGGTGGGCTCGTCATAGAAGCGGCGTTTGGTCTTAGGAAGGTGTTTGAGCCTTTCTGCAAAAGGAATTACCTGTTCTTCCTTTTCTTCAGCCTTGTTGTGCAGTTCACCAATGATGGAATAGAAATTGTCAGGGAACTCTACTTCTACCCCAATCTCGGCTGCAACTTCTTTTGCCATCTCTGGCGGTATGCCGTGTGAGTCGTAGAGTTCGGTTAACTGGGACAGAGGAACTTTTTCTCCGGTCTTCTTGAAATGGGATGCCGATTTCTGGATGATCCTGCGCCCCCTCTCCATGGTAGCGTTGAACTTTTCCTCCTCGGATTCCAGAATTTCCTGAATGACAGGGAGGTTATTCTTAAACTCAGGATACTCTGGCATATTCTTTATGTGCATATCCACGATTTCGGAGAGCGGGATCCTGATATCAAGGTCTTTCATCATGCGCAGCGTCCTTCTCAGTACAAGGCGTGCCAGGTATCCTGCTTTAACATTGGAAGGGATAATTCCGTCTCCGAGCATGAAGGTCAGGCATCGGGTGTGGTCGGTGATTGCATAGACCTTCTCTACGGGTTCCATAATAGCCGAGAGTTTGTCTACTGTCATTCCGATGCTTGAGGCAACCTTTTTCCTGAGTTCCATAAGGTTTGCTTTTTCACTGACATCCATAAACCCTGCAAGACGGGCATTCTGCGCCAGAATGTTTGCATACTCGGAGTTATTCAGTTCATGTTCAAGCCCTGCAACCCCCATGAGCTCGTTTACTATGCCGGGGAAAAGCGCATCATAGATGGTGGGAGAACCTTTGGAAGCCCAGACAAAACGCTCGAGACCATACCCGGTGTCCACGATGTAATTGTCCATCTTCGAGTAGGTCTCTCCTTTAATCAGGATATCTCCTTTTTTGTCGGTCTTCAGGTCCATGAAAACAAGGGTAGCAAGTTCGAGCCCATGAACGATAACCTCCACACAGGGCCCGGCGTTGCCTCCGCCTGCCCAGGGCTCTTCTTTGTAGGTCACGGCAAAGGGGTCGACCTTGAGAGATGTCAGGAGCTCGTCGCAGAGTTCAAGGGTATGTTCTTTCCAGTAAATTTCATTGTCCCTTTTGTTGAAAGCATGATGCGCCATCATCTCAAAGTTTGTCAGGTGGCGCCCGCTCCTGCCCACGGAGTCAAGGTCATTTAACCTGATGCAGGGCTGCGAAATTGTCAGGGGATTTGCGGGAGGAGGTACCTGTCCTGAAGTTACGAAAGGCTGGAAGTCTGCAATTGAAGCTATGGTGAGGTAAATATCATCCCTCCAGCGGGCGACCACAGGATAGCGAGCAATCCTTGTGTGTCCTCTTGCTTCAAAGAAGGAAAGGTAATATTCGCGCATCTCTGAGATATCAAATTCCCTGGAAAAGACAGGGCTTCCTATGAAGGAATAAGGATCACAGGGCGCATCTCCGCATGTATTTCTTTCAGGGTCACGCGTCCAGAAGAATTTGCCGCATTTGTGGCACTGTTTCCGGACGAAACCGTTGTTTTTGAAAAAGTCAAGTTGATACTCATCTTCAAGCATAATAATCTCTCCGGATGGTGGGTGCGGTCTGCCCCGCTGCATCTCAAAATAAAAGGAAAGCAGAAGTAACCCAGCTCAACCGTCTCAGGGGGGTTTCAGGCACTTTAGTGCTTATGACGATCTAAATCGTTTATCCGTTAATTTTTATGTACAGCGGTATGGGATCAATCTCAAATAGTGAGATCCTGTGGGCTTGTGTACGAATAAACTTTTAAACTTTTACAGCTAATTTTTTCAACATAAGTAACATATAAGTAACTTACATAATACTGGGGAAATATATAATAATGTTATATAATAATTTATATTTAAATGGGCCCACACTTACGAACCTTAACTATTAGAGGCACTTCTACAGAAAAACTTTGTTCTTCATTATAAAAGATAAGAATGTGTTTTTTACCTATGAAGATAAACTTCTCGCCTGTAAAATAACTCGAAAAAACGATACTTCAGGGAGAAGGTTAAATGTGGAGTATTTCGATTACTCAGACATTTTCAATTATGATACTTACATTATAATACTTACTACAATACTATTAAGGTTCCAACTTGAACAGCGCTAATCAAGTACCTTTAATCGAGTACCTTTAATCGAGTACCTTTAATCGAGTACCTTTAATYGAGTACCTTTAATYGAGTACCTTTAATCGAGTACCTTTAATCGAGTACCTTTAATTGAGTACCTTTAATCGAGTACTGCTAATTAGCCGCTTCTCCCTGAAATTATTATCTATACAGCACAACTGTCCTGCCACGTACGTCAATCAGTGTGGATCTTGTAGCATCGGCAATCTCATCTGCAATAGTTTTCAGATCTTTTCCTTCTTCTGCGCTCTTAAGTACCCTGACCTTTACAAGCCTGTTAGCTTTCAATTTTTTATTCAGTTCTTCGATCAGAGTTTCAGTGACCCCATTCTTTCCAATATTAAGAATAGGACTTATCTTGTTTGCATCGGATTTCAGCTGGTATAGTTTTTCTTTCTCCATTACCCTTCCTCACATTGTTAATGATAAAACTCGCCTGCTAATTATAAAAAGCTCACATCATCAATGTGATTAGAAATGCACAACATCGATGAAATAATTCCTTCTACCTTGAAGCTAGTTTACCCTTGAGTATGATTTCACCCATTCTCACCAGCATCTATATCAAAGTTTCCCGGTGAGCCCAATTTAAGGTTACATCCAGTTCCCGGTTTCTTTATCAGTTACTTCATATTCACCGTACTACAGGCTTTTCGTGCTGATGGAAAGGACCTGAGCAGGGATTCAAATAATTTCGACATCTTTATTATCGGCTTGATATTCATTAACTCTATAGAGAACCAAAACCGGAAAATAAACCCTTCTTTCACTTCCGGGCGGCGAGAGTAAATGAACCCAAACTTGCTTGATTTGATCCTGTTTTCAGAAAAGAGAAAAGCTTTTCTCCTGCTATTGAAGGAAGGACCAAAGAATACCCAGGAGATTCTTGACAGGCTTCAAGTTCCAAGAACCGCTCTCCTTCCCCAGATAAAGAAGCTGAAGGAACAGAACCTTGTAATCCACGAAGACGGCGTGTATCGCCTCAGCCTGATAGGAGAAATTGTAATAGAAAAAATGCAGCCTCTTCTTGAGACCCTGGAGGTTTTTGAGAAAAATGAGGAATTCTGGGCAGACAGAAGGCTCACACCTATTCCCCTTCATCTTATGAAACGGATCAGCGAGCTTGGAAATTATCGCCTGATAGAACCGGACCTGAGCCATACTTTTGATCTTAACCCGGAATTCGTGAAGCATACTTCTAACTCGAACCATATCCTCATGTTTTTCTCTTATTTTCACCCGCAATTCCCTGCCTTTTTCCTGGAGCTTGCCAGAAGAGATATTGAGATCTCCCTTGTCCTGAGCGAATCCGTATACTTACGGCTTGCAGAGGATTTCAAAAAAGAAGGGAAAGAATTTCTCAGAATGAAGAACGCGAGTCTCTTTATTCTGGACAAAAAAGAAGCGGATATCCCTGCAGTCGTTGTGTCTTCTGATAAAATAATGCTTCTGGGGTTGTTTAATGAAAGTGGAAGGTTTGACCGCCAGTATATAATTAGCTTCGAACCCGGGGCAATCGGATGGGGAAAAGACCTGTTCGAATACTTCAGAGACATGAGCAGAGAAATAAAAATTAAAGAAAAATAGGAGTTTGAGAAATAACTGTGAAAACATAATCTCAGGCTAAAAGCTATTTTTAGCTACTCCTTTTTTAGAAATCCTTTTTTAGATAATCCTGGTTTTTAGCCTTTTTAAATAAGGACTTTTTAAAGAAGATATTCTTAAATGAAGCATTTTTAACGACTCTGTTTTTAATCAAGGCGATTATATAAAAAGTAAAGAGGATCTTCATTAACTTTAAATATTAGGTGTACCTAAATATGGCTAAAATAGAAATTTAGGTCTGCCTAAAAATGAGAGTTAAAGATGAAACTGCCACTTATCTGTCCTGAAAAGGAGTGTTGCCGTGGAAAAAAGGAGTGCATGCCAGGTAAAGGGCTGCCTAAAATAGTACTTGTAGGAAGCCCTAATGTGGGAAAAAGCAGCCTTTTTAATGCCCTTTCCGGAAGTTATACTATAGTTTCCAATTATCCAGGAACCTCAGTTGAGATCAGCCGGGGAAAAGGCAGGATAGGAGAGAGGGAATATGAATTTATTGATACACCCGGAATGTATTCCCTTCTCCCTGTAAGCGAAGAAGAAAGAGTCTCGCAGCGTCTGCTTTTTGAAGAGAAAGCCTTTGTCTGCCTGCATGTAGTGGATGCAAGAAATCTCAGGCGCATGCTCTCTTTCACACTCCAGCTCCTTGAAGCCGGGACTCCCCTTATCCTTGTCCTGAATATGATGGACGAAGCTGAGGAAAGAGGAATAGAAATTGATATACAGGGGCTCAGCAAAGCCCTCGGAATCCCGGTAGTAGGCACGGTTTCAAGTGAAGGAAAAGGAATTGAAGAACTCAAAACTTCAATTATGGAATTCACTCATAAGAAATACGAGAGAATTTCGCAGGAAACTGATTACGGGCAGGAAATAGAGCCATACATCTCGGAAGCAGAAGGCCTGCTGAAAACTGCAGAGGAAACCGGAATATCAAAAAGATCCCTTTCCCTCCTGCTTCTTCAGGGAGATAGGACAGCTCTTGATGTTGTATGCAGTCCTGAAGAGGAATACAGGGACAAAAATGAGAAAAATGAAAGCAGAAGAAACAGCTTTGAGGAGTTTCAGAGACTTGCAGAAACGGCTTCGGAAAAGGCTGGAATCCCTCTTTCCTACCTGTTCACCCTCAAGAGGCAGGAAATTGTAAACAGAATAGTGGAACAGGTAATGGAAGTACAGGATACGGATAAAGAAACTAAGGAAAGAGAGACCGGGCAAAAAGAAAAAACCGAAAAGAGGGAAAAGGCCCGGAAAAAGGTCCTGCTCGCAGAAAACATCGACAGCGTGCTGACTCATCCTTTGTTTGGTATCCCGGTGCTGCTTCTTGTACTCTATTTAGGACTTTACCGCTTCGTAGGCGTTTTTGCAGCAGGCATTCTTGTTGACTTCCTGGAGAATACGGTATTCGGAGAGCACATAAACCCCCTGGTGACCGCATGGTTCACATCCCTTGTGCCCTACCCTGCCCTGCAGGACCTTTTTGTAGGGGAGTACGGAATATTTACGCAGGCAGTAACCTATGCGATTGCTCTTATTTTGCCGATAGTGGGAGCTTTCTTCCTTGTGTTCTCAATTATCGAGGATACAGGATATCTCCCCAGGCTGGGCCTGCTCCTGGACAGTATGTTCAAAAAAATAGGGCTCAGCGGAAGGGCGGTAATTCCAATGGTACTCGGCTTTGGCTGTTCCACAATGGCTACCATGGTCACGCGGACCCTTGAAACAAGAAGGGAAAGGCTTATTTCAACCATCCTGCTGGCTCTTGCCATCCCCTGCTCGGCACAACTTGGCATTATTCTTTCCATCCTATCTGGAAACCCGAATGGACTGCTTATCTGGGCAGGTGTGATAGTGCTTGAGTTTGTCTTCATAGGATACCTGGCTGCGAAAATCCTGCCAGGAGAGGCCCCGACATTCATTCTCGAGATGCCTCCTCTTAGAATTCCGCGGCTTTCAAACATAGCCGTGAAGACCTACTCAAGAATGCACTGGTACTTCCTGGAAGTCCTGCCTCTCTTTGTGCTGGCAAGCGTACTGATCTGGATAGGCAGGCTGACAGGGCTTTTTGCCATTGCCCTGAAAACAATGGAATACCCGACCGTCTGGATCGGGCTTCCTTCTGATGCTGCCGATATTTTTCTCTTCGGCTTTTTCAGGAGAGATTTCGGGGCAGCAGGGCTTTACGGAATGCATGATGCCGGGTTGCTTACAGGCGTGCAGCTTGTAGTTGCGGCAGTCACTCTGACCCTCTTTATGCCCTGTATTGCCCAGTTCATGATGACCATAAAAGAGAGAGGATTTAAAATGGCCCTTGCGATCTCAGGATTCATCTTCCCCTCTGCCTTCCTCGTAGGTTTTATCGTAAACACCCTCCTGACAGCGCTGGGGGTGAGCCTGTGAACTGCCCTCTCTGCGGAAGCGAATTTGAAAAAGCAAATGAATCGAAATGTACCGGCTGCGGAAAACTGCACAACTGCAGCAAACAGTGCTGCCCTTCCTGCGGGTACGAACTTGTAAAAGAAGCAAAGATAATACAGCTAATAAGGAGCCTCTTTAAATGATAGCAGAAAATTCACATATCTCTCTGAATACCACCTTGAAAACTACCACACTTTCGTCAATGGAACCCCGAAAAACCGGAAAAATCTCCAGTCTGGAAACAAAAAATGCAGGGATTTTACAGAAACTGATAGCAATGGGTATCCTGCCCGGTATGCCTGTCACACTGCTCAGGCGCTCCCCCTCCTATCTCTTTGAGGTAGACCAGACCCGGTATGCCGTGGACAGGGAAGTTGCAAACCATATCTATGTTAGCTACTGATTTGCCGCCAAATAAAAGACAAAAAATACGGCACAGAAGAGTAGCCTGCCTGACACTTCCATGCAAGAAGAAGCCCGGTAAGAGGGTCGTTGTAGAGCGCAGGATGTATGATTTCAGTAGTCATTTAATATTAACAGATTCCGTACCTGATTGTAGATGGACCATAATTGTATATAGAACGTTAATTTTGCTTGAGAGCGTAAAATTTTGCTTACTTTGAAGAAAAATATGCAAAAGCATTTATTTACGTTCTCCAAGGAAAATCATCATCCCTGCAGGTGAAGCTTTTTTGTAGATTTCCTCCAGCACTTCAAGCAAATCTTCTTCGCCGCACCAGAAGGGGAATTTTCCAAGCCTTTTTGGAAGGGCAGCTGGAGCCTGAGGAATGTGAGCCTCAAGGGAAGGGCTTTTTTCTTCTCCAGGGCTTTCAGGGAGCCTGCCCCAGAAAACTTCCGGGCCAATGGGCAGAGGCTCAGGAGAAACAGGAGAGATTTCAGCCTCGAGTGCAGTTCCGGTTTTATCATCAGGCCCTGTAAGGACCCCGGCTTCCGCTACCTGACCCACAGTTTCCGGAACAAAGCCCTTTCCAAGAATGGACATAAAATCGTCCATGTCCACACCTCTTAGCTTAAAGATAAGGAAGGGGTCCCTGTCAAATTCTTCCCCGAGCAGGTAGTAAACAGCTGCAATGTGCTTACATGGGTTTGACCAGTCAGGGCAGGAGCAGTCGGTTTCAAGGTCATCGAGTGTTTCAGGAAAGAGGGAGAGTCCTATTTCCCTGAATGCAGAGTCAATATCTTCCGGCATCTCGCCTGCGAGAAGCTTTGCCGCAAAGATAGGTTTCAGGGCAATTATTTCTGCAAGGAGTTCCCATTCGGAACCTGTTAGGGTCCGGACTTTGATCGTTACCGAGTAAGGTGTGGGGTTTGAACCCTGGACTTTGGACCTCACGAGCCCGGCCTCTATTTTAATGGAGGTTACCTGGCCTTTACGGGCATAGCTTTTTCCGCGGCTCAACCTGGCCCCCATATTAAAGCTTTCAAGAGTTTTGATCCAGCGTTTTGCCCACCAGCTCTGAGCAAAGCTTCCACGTTTGGATTTTGCCTTGATGCCCCCTTTGACCTCAATTGGCTTTGTGGGCTCATAATTACCATAGCCGTCCCAGTAAGCTGCCATTTTATTCACCTACCGCTTCTTCTCGAAGGGCGAGAATGTCCTTCAATTCCTCATCGGAAAGTTCTGTCAGCCAATCTTCACCTGTTCCGACAACATTCTCTGCAACCTGCACTTTGCGTTCGATAATCTCATCTATTTTTTCTTCAAGCGTGCCTGCACAGATGAACTTATGCACCTCAACATTTCTTGTCTGGCCTATACGGAATGCCCTGTCGGTTGCCTGGTTTTCTACAGCCGGGTTCCACCAGCGGTCAAAGTGGAAAACATGGTTTGCCCCCGTAAGATTAAGCCCCGTTCCTCCGGCTTTGAGGGAAAGGACAAAGATAGGGAGGTACTCTTTTCCCTCCTGGAAACGTTCAAGCATTCTGTCCCGCTGCTTTCTGGGAACCCCACCGTGAAGGAAAAGGACTTCACAGCCAAAGCTTGCCTGCAGGTGCTCTTTTAACATTTTGCCCATCTCCGCAAACTGGGTGAAAACAAGAACTTTTTCTTTGTTTTCCAGAATCACATCCAGCATTTCGGTAAGCCTTGCGAGTTTTCCTGATCTTCCAGGAATGCCGGAGTTGTCCTTCAAAAACTGTGCCGGGTGATTGCAGACCTGCTTGAGCCTGGAAAGGGCAGATAGGATTATACCTTTTCTCTGGATGCCTTCTTCAGAGTCTTCCATCGCCCCTTCGATATCTTCGAGGACTGCAGCATAGAGAGAAGCCTGTTCTTTTGTCAGAGTACAATAGGTCTTCATCTCCATTTTTTCCGGAAGGTCGGAGATAATTGAAGTATCGGTCTTCAGGCGGCGCAGGATGAAAGGACCCGTAATTTCTTTCAGCCTCCTTGCAGCTTCCGGATCCCTTTCGGCCTGAATGGGAATAAAGAAATTCCGCTTGAAACCAGCCTGGCTGCCAAGGAAACCGGGGTTTAAAAACTCCATAATGGACCAGAGGTCGCCCACATTGTTTTCAACCGGAGTCCCTGTTAGAGCTATGCGATAATCGGCTTCCAGAGCCCTGGCCGCCTTTGCCTGTTTCGTTTCCGGGTTTTTGATGTTCTGGGCTTCATCAAGTACTGCTCCGGCCCAGGGAACCCCTTTTAAAAACTTAACGTCCCGCTGCAGAAGCCCATAGCTTGAGATAACAATAGCATGGTTCATGGCTTCCATTCTAAATTCCTCTTCCTTTTTCCGGCTGGTCCCGTGGTGGACCATTACCGAAAGTTCCGGGGTAAAGCGAGCAGCCTCTTTTTTCCAGTTGTTGATAACAGAGGTCGGGCAGACAAGAAGAACCGGTTTTGGGGCTTTATGTCTATCAACCTGTTCTTCAACCTGTTCTTCAACCTGTTCCAGGTCATGCTGGATAAGAGCAAGAGTCTGGACGGTTTTACCAAGCCCCATGTCATCTGCAAGGCAGGCTCCTATGCCCCACTGCCTCAAGAAAGCCAGCCAGGAGTAACCTCGGAACTGGTAGGGCCGAAGGGTTCCTGAAAAACCCTCGGGAGCCGGAAGCTCTTCAAATCCGGCTTTGTCCTTTAAGCGGCTGATTAATTCTCCAATCCAGCCGATCGCATTGAGCCCTTCAACGTCCACACCATCGGCTTTTTCGGAAGCGCCCACAGCTAGCTTTATAATTTCGCGCAGACTTGCTTCCCCGTGAGGGTTCTTCTGCCAGAACTCAAGAGCAGCCCGGATTTCCGAACCGTTTACCTCGACCCACTGCCCGCGGACTTTCACAAGCGGGGCCTTGAGCTTTGCAAGAGCCTGCAGTTCTTTGATTGTTAGTACCCTGTCCCCCAGGGCGATTTCCCAGTCAAAGCTGACAACCTTTTCGAGGGTAAGCCCGCTTCCGGCCTGTAACTTCTTGCCCTTAACTTTTGCCTGGGCTTTTAAGTGGGTTTTTGTACCTTTACGGGTCCACCAGCCAGGGAGAAGCAACCCGAAACCGGCCTGGCTTAGATTCACTGCACTTTCAGTAAGGAAGCGGTAAGCCTCTTTCGTATCAAGGGAATATCCGGATGGGTCGGGAGATTCAAGACTGGAAGCAATTCCTGAACTGATACTGGAAGCCTGCCCAAGGGAAGATAACAGAAATTGGCGAATGTTTTTCACATCATATCTTTTCAACGGGCTGCCCTTCTTTGGCTTCCAGGCTTCTTTTACAGGGATCAGAAGGCTCGGGTCTTCGTAGGACTGAAGCAGGTAGCGGACATACCAGTGTCCTTCGGGAACTTCGATATCAGCTATCCCTTCCCTGCCTTTTTTAGTATCTCCTCTCCCATCTTCATTTTCTTCGGTTTCTTCTTCCGCAGCCGGTTCTTCCAGACGGAAACAGAACCTGAAAGGGGAAGTAGTAAGGATAGTTAGGGGGCGCTGCCATTCACGGGTTCGGGCCGCAAGCTGCAGAAGCTCTTTTTCGTCTCCATAGATCAGCCCGTCAGGGCTTTTCAGAGCAGAAACCCAGGCATCGTGGACGCTATCAAAGGATTTTCTTTTGCGGATCTCTTTTGCAAGCTTTTTTTCTCCGATCTCGGACCGGACTATCCAGTCAAGAGAATCTTCGATAAACTGCCTTGCCACCAGAGCCGCAGGCATTTCCGGCAGCATGGAAGAAGCTTCAGGAGTAAGAGCCCTTGCAGCAGGGGGCATTTGATTTACCAGCTTTGCCAGCTCTCCTGCATCTTCTCCGGAAAATACGGGTTCCCAGAAAGCCCTGTATTCTCCTTCCTCCCCCCGGATGCCAGGCAGGTATTTTTGTCCTGCTACCAGCGAGCCTGCAAATTTCAGGGCTTCTGCCCACCAGATAAGGTCGTTCCCCGGGATTATGCCGGGAGCCAGAACCCTTTTTCCCATACAGGCACAGAGGAGAACAATAGCTTCTTCAGCTTCCAGGGGATATGCGTGAACAGTCCAGGGAGCCAGTGCAGGTTCTGCTTTCGAATCCGGAATTTCAGCAACAAGAGAGCTGGAAGGGACCGGATCCCCACCTGTTGTAGGAATCCAGACGTTAATTTTCTCCGTCTCTTTCCAGCCAGTACTTCCCAGCAGTACCTCAAGGGCAGAAGACAGGTTTCCAAATCCCGAATCATAAGGATAAGGTTTTACAATCGGGGTTTTAGGTTTTCTCCCACGCCGAACAACCGGAGTTTCACTTTCGGCCGGGCTTTCACCCCATAAGAAGAACTGTTTTCCGACTCTTCCTGCATGCAGGATTATCATATATTTGTATAAAGAGAGAAGATATATTAAAAAATGATTTGGGGCAAGCCGTTTCAAAACTCCGTCGATTCTACAATTGAGATCGGAAATATTGACTTAGAACTTAGATTTTTAAGCTTGCCTGCATACAAGAAACCAAAACGTGCACAATACCGAAAAAATAAGATGTGGAAAAAGACGTTGGGACAAAAATATCCCACTAAATGGCAATAAAATAATTATAATAGGTCCCTTCAGAGATAAGTGAAGAAAAAGAAGAGAAACGATTTTTAAAGTTCCACAATATTGCTCCGTGCACTCCAAGTATACTTAGAGCCTATCCGAAAAGTGGTTACCTGCTATAACTTTTACAATATGCAATATGCAAAACCGGAACGGATACTCTGACATTATAGACCTATTGTGACTTTTCAACATGCATTACTGACTTTTCGGATAGGCTCTTAATCCGCTTTCCCTGTGAAAGGTTTCTCTGGACTCTTCAGGGAGAAGTTCAAAGTCGCAATTCTGTGCTCTTCTTCAAGCTTACTTATCTCATTAAGAAGCCCATCTACCAAAACTTATCAGGTTTATTCCCTCACATGCCTGACAATGTGCCCGGCTTCGGGAATGATAATTTTTGAAAGGGCCAGTTTTACGGCATTTGGCGACCCCGGGAGACAGAACACTGCCTTTCCTTTTATTACACCTGCTGATGCTCGGGTAAGGATTACCGATGTTCCTATTTCTTCAAGGCTTTTGTACCTGAAAAGTTCCCCGAAACCAGGGATTTCTTTCTCAAAAAGAGGGGCTACGGACTCGATAGTAAGGTCTTTTGGAGCAAGCCCTGTGCCTCCGCTTGTTACGACAATATCCGCAGAGCTGCCAAGAGCGGCAAAAAGGGAATCAAGAATTGAATATTTTTCATCAGACACAAGCCTGTAAAAAGAAACGCTATTGCCTGCAATCTCAAGAAGGTCTTTTATGGCTTTTCCTGAAAGGTCTTCCGCTTCTTCAGGAAAAAACGGATTTCCGTACTTTTCGTACCTTGAGGTTGAAATCGTAATTATGGCAAAAGAATAAGATTTTCTGGCGTCTTTTTTGTGAATTTCTGGTATGGATTCTTTCATGAAAACAGCACTCTCCAATATATTCAAATTATTCTCCTGTTCTGGGTATCCTGTTCAGTTGCTACATTGTGATTTTCACATTACAGTTTTCATATTATGATATTCACATTATGATTTTCACATTACGGTTTTCACATTACGGTTTTCACATTATGACTATTCTACCTGTCACCCTGTATCCTGTAATGTTACTTGCCTGCCCATATTTTAATAACTTATCAGCCCAATGCTCGGGTATGCACATACTTGCAGCGGATATAGGGACAGGTACGCAGGACATCCTGCTCTTTGATTCTGAAAAAGAGGTTGAAAACAGCCTGATAATGGTCATGCCTGCTCCAACACAAGTTACTGCGGAAAGAGTGCGGAGAGTGACAAAGGCAGGAAAGGCACTTGTGCTTACCGGGACCATAATGGGAGGGGGTCCTTCTGCATGGGCTGTCCGCACTCACCTGAAAGCAGGGTTCCCTGCATATGCTACTGAAGAAGCTGCTCTGACCATTCATGACAACCTTGAGAAAGTGAAGGCTTTCGGGGTCCGAATTGTCTCAAATAAGGAGGCAAAGAAACTTGCAGGTTCTGGGGAAGCACTGGAAGTTGTTATGAAGGACTTTGACCCCTGCGCCGTTTCATGCGCACTTTCAAATTTTGAAGTAAGGATGCCGGAAAATTATGCAGTGGCAGTCCAGGACCATGGAAACGCTCCGGATAAGAGCAACCGGGTATACAGGTTTGAACTTCTAAAGGAACTTATCGAGAAAGGGGGAAAGCTCGAAAATTTTGTTTTCCGACCAGAAGAAGTCCCGCAGGCGTTTACCCGCATGAAAGCCCAGGCAGATTCACTTCTTAAATCAACGACAGTACTTAAGACGAGAGCAGTACTCATGGATACGGGACCTGCAGCCATATTCGGAGCCCTTACCGATTCTGCAGCCGTCCAGCCTGCCATCGTGATCAATATAGGAAATGGGCATACTCTTGGGGCGCTTGTAAACGAAAACAGGATCACAGCTATTTTTGAGCACCACAGCTCCAGCATGAACCCGGAAAAACTTCAGGACTATATTATCAGGCTTGCAGAGGGGACACTTGGCTTCGATGAAGTTTTTACAGACGGAGGGCATGGCGCATATATAAAGGAAGCTCCGGGCTTTGAGCAAGTTAGATCTATAATGGTTACAGGCCCGAAAAGGGAGATGCTTGAAAAGCTTTCAGGTTCAGAGCTCAGGCAGGAAATTTCAAAAAAGATGCATTTTGCCGCACCCTTCGGAAGTATGATGCTTTCAGGTTGCTTCGGGCTTCTTGCAGGATTCTTTGAAAAATACCCGGAGCCATCAATAAAACTTATAAATAACTAAGTAGTAGGGAGTAAGTCACGTGACAGCTCCCACGAATAAATTCGTAGGCATCTATGGTATTTCAACCAACGCTATACTGCCCTAGAGCAACTATTTATTCGTGTCTCGCTTCCATCGTTTCAAGTTTTACCTTTGAAACTACTTCAAAGAACCCTATACTTGGAGTTTCAGAGCAAAGTTAAGCGGCTTCTGTAGCGTTTACAGCTCCCAGAACAAAACTTAACAATAAAGTATAGATTTGTAAGTAGAAAAACGTTATCTGTAATCAAATTATAGGAGAGGTGACGGCTGTATCCCGCCATTAAAATGATGGGGATTAGCCTTAGAAGCTCCTAAGCCCGGGATATATAAAATATTAGGGACTGTAAAACTTCAGATATGAGATTCCCTATCGGAGAACCCGGGGATGCAGATATTCTCTGCCAGAACCCGCAAGGGCCGGTTTACAGATAAATGTAAATACAGGCAGGTATCTCTATATGCACATATCTCCATATCCAACGGTTTGCTAAACGATATTTTGCGAACGTGATGCAAACATTTATATGCGGAAACAAATCCGTTACAACAAATTTCTATTAAAATCATTATCTTTCAGGAGAATCAAACTAATGGTACGAAAGCCAGGAAGTATGTACAGAAACGTGAGGCAGCGCTCATTTACCAGAAAGAAATACATGGGCGGTGTTCCCGGAAGTCAGGTTATTCATTATGACATGGGAGACAAAGCAAATACCACTTTCCCGATTAAAGTTTCCCTGATTGTTGAAGAAAAATGTCAGATAAGACATGTTGCTCTTGAAGCAGCCCGTATTACAGCAAACAGGCACCTGAGTACAGATGCCGGAAAGATGGGCTTTTACATGAAGCTCCGTGTCTACCCACACGAAGTACTCAGGGAAAACAAACAGGCAACAGGCGCTGGTGCTGACCGTGTATCCAGTGGGATGCGCAGGGCTTTTGGGAAGAACGTAGGTACTGCAGCAAGAGTAGAAGCAATGCAGAAGATCTTTACAGTAGCTGTTGAAAAGCAGAACTTCCAGGCTGCAAAGAAAGCTCTCTGGCATGCAGGACAGAAGCTGCCTACCCCTTGCAGGATCGTTGTTGATCAAGGGGCAGAACTGGTACAGTAACCAGTTAAACTGTTAAAATCAAAGGGAGTATAATAATGTACGATTACGAAGAGCTTTTGAACCGTGCAATGGCAAAGATGCCTGACACCGAGACTACGGACGCTCGATTCGTAATCCCTGAGCCGAGAATATTTTCCGAAGGCAAAACCACAATTCTGGATAACTTCGGAAATATTGCAGATATCCTTAACCGGGATCCTGACCACCTGATGAAATATCTCACCAGGGAACTGGGAACTGCAGGGAAGATAGAAGGCACACGTGCAGTCTTCCAGGGAAGGTTTACGAGAGCTCAGATCGCTGACAACATTCAGGCCTATGTGGACGAATACGTTATGTGTTCGGAATGCGAACGCCCGGACACCCAGCTTGTAAGGACGGATAGGGTCCTTGTCCTGAAATGTTCTGCTTGCGGGGCTCACAGACCTGTCAAAAAGAGAAAAGTAAGCAATGTGGTTGTCAGGGATGCCATTGAAGAAGGCGGAACCTACGAACTCCGGATAGATGCCGTTGGGTCCAAAGGTGACGGGATAGCAAAAATAGATAAGTATACTGTCTTCGTGCCCGGAGCCTCAAAAGGCGATGTGGTCAAAGTAAAGATAAAGAAAATCAGCGGAAACCTTGCCTTCTCAGAAAGGGCGGTTTAAGCTTTTTTAATATTTCAAGAGGCAGTCCAGGCCGACTACTAATATCAGTTCTCGTGCCCGGACAACTTAAGCCCCATTTTCAAGACTGACATTCTCAAACTGATATCTCAGATTAAACAGAGTATTCATGTTCAGCATTATATTCGGATATTATTTATTTTATATTCGGATATTGTCTATTTTTTAAAGAGTTTACGGCTTGTTGAGGCTGGTTTAGAGTGAATTTCTCGAATAAAAATACTTCTACTTAGCTTCTGGAAAGAAAAGGAGCGCTTTAGCGAGCTTGTTTAAACGAGTTGTTTAAACCAGAGACGGTTTTAAATATTTACCAGTCAAATCAAGAACCCGTAAGAAAATTACCTGTGAGAAAAAATGACTCCCGAAAAAAAGAATGTGCCGGACTTTTCTGCGAGAGACATAGATATAGAACTTCTCTCTATTCCAGGGCTGTCTGTGAACCTTCAGCGACATAAAGAAGAAACCTTGAAACTTACGGCAAGTGGAACACTTAAAGCAGTCTGCAGCCCTATCCTGAAAAAGATTAACTCACGCCTGCAGGAGGAAAAACCGGCTCTTGCACAGGAGGACAGGGTTATTCCTTCAGCCTGGCTGCCTCCCATCCCGAGTCCTGTTTTCAAGCGCCTCATTTTTGCAGAAGTCCAGATAGCTCTGGGAAAATATGTTCCTGAAACCGTTTCCATTGAGCTTACACGCCAGAACAGTTCAAGGTACCCGCCGGGAACAGATGCTGACGAACTGGATACGTATACAATTAAAAGAATAATAGATGAAGCCCTGGAACTTGGCACATTAATAATTAGTTTTACTGAGAATGACCCTCTCCTGCGCGAAGAAATTTTTGAGCTTGTTGAGTATGTGGACAAAAAACGCGCTATAGTTAATTGTTCCACCTGGGGCACGGACTTCTCAAAAGAAACTGCTCTCCGCCTGAAAGAAGCCGGACTTCACTCCCTCATGGTCGGCGTTTATTCAACTGATCCCAAAAAACATGACGCTATCCGAAAATCCGAAGGAGCTTACGAGCGAGCAATCTCAACCATAAAAATGGCTCTTGAAGCCGGACTCCTGGTTGTAATGACAACGCATGCCTCTTTCTCAAACATGAAGGAACTTCCTGCCCTCTACGCGCTTGCATCGGAACTTGGAGTACATGAATTTTCGGTATGGGAATCAATGCCAAAAAAAAGAGGCGAACCTGTAATTACTGACAGGGACCGGAGGACAATTCTTGAAATGTATCACAGGATAAACTCGGACCCGGAAGGTCCCCGAATGTTTTCAAACACCTATTTCGAAGGACAGATGCTGGGTGCAATGGCAGGCAGGCGCTGGATGCATGTAACTGCAGATGGAGATGTAAAACCAAGCCCTTATCCTCCTTTCAGGTTCGGGAATGTAAAAGAAATACCCTTAAAAGAAATCTGGCATAGGATCAGGAGCTATCCGTATTTCCAGCGGCAGAAGAGTTTGAGCCCCATGCATGATCCCGAGTTTATGGAATTAGTCGATAAAATCCCTGAAGAGGCAAAACTACCCTATCCGTTTGAAGAGATTTGCGAGAAATAACCGGATCTTATTACAGAATTACTCTAAATCCACTGGTAGCCGGATGAGGATAGTAAAGGGACGAAAACAGGCAGTTAATAAGGGATAATAGGTGGATAATAGGTGGATAATAGGTGGATGACAGTATCCGGGGCTGCCAGAAGATAAACATTTACATATGAGCAGGTATTTTTAAAGAGCAATTTAGCCGGAACGGAGTTTACACTCTTAATTACTTTACCCTTATTTATGTAGCAAAAAAAAGCTGCCTTCAGCGCTTTCGGGAAAAGGCAGCCCATGAGGGACTTTATGAATACTAAACTTGACCCGTGGAGTTCAAGCGATATCACTGACTATTCCAAGTTATTCGAAGAATTCGGGATTTCTCCTTTTGAAAATGTACTTCCGGAAATCCCTTCCCCGCATAAGTACATGCGGAGAAAAGTCATCTTCGGGCACCGCGACTACGAACAGATTGCAGAGGCTATGCGGACAGGTGCCCCTTTTTCAGTTATGGACGGTTTTATGCCTTCCGGGAGGGTCCACCTCGGGCATAAGATGGTCATGGACCAGATAGTCTGGCACCAGGAAATGGGAGCTTCAGCCTTTGTAGGGATCGCGGACAGGGAAGCTTTTTCGGTGCGCGGTTTTTCCTGGCAGAAGTGCAGGGAAATCGGGGTAGAAGAATACATATTAAGCCTGATTGCCCTTGGTTTCAAACCCGAAGGCCTCATTTACTTCCAGTCAGGTTGCGGGAGCGTTAAAGACCTTGCATTTGAACTCGGCGCTAAAGTCAATTTCTCAGAACTGAGCGCCATTTACGGCTTTTCAGGAGAAACAAGCCTCTCCCATATGCTCAGCGTGGCAACCCAGGCTGCAGATATCCTCCAGCCCCAGCTCGAAGAATTCAGTGGACCGAAGCCTGTTGTGGTTCCCGTAGGTCCGGACCAAGACCCTCACCTCCGCCTTACAAGGGGGCTTGCAGGCAAAATGAACATGTTCAAGGTAGAAGAGCGAGAAGATGTAAAGACAGGAAGGAAATACCTGAGTGTCCGGGGAAAAACCGCCCAAAAAGAAGCTTTGCAGGAGCTCAAGAAACGAATTCCCGGAAAAGTAAAACTCTACGAAGAACATATTGACGTGCTCGAATATCCCGATCTTGCAGGGCTTGAAAAGATTGTCAGGGAGGTTGCAGTCGAGTTAGGAGGCTACGCTTTCATTCCTCCTGCATCCACATACCACCGTTTCATGAGCGGGCTGCAGGGCGGGAAAATGTCCAGCAGCATCCCTGAGAGTCAGATTGCCCTTACGGACGACCCGAAAGAAGGGGCAAAGAAGGTAAAAAGGGCAAAGACCGGAGGCTGTGTAACCCTCGAAGAGCAGAAGAAGCTTGGCGGAAAGCCTGAAGAGTGTTCTGTCTTCGAGCTGATGCTTTTCCACCTGCTTGATGATGATAGAGAATTGCTGGAGATAAGGCAAGAATGTGTCTCAGGCACAAGGATGTGCGGCTCATGCAAACAGCTTGCAGCCGAAAAAATGCATGAATTCCTTAAAGATCATCAGGAAAAGCGGGAACTTGCGCGGGAACAGCTTGATGAGTACAGAATTATCTACAAAAACTGAATTGTTCAAATTAAGCTGTTCAAATTAAATTATTCAAACTAAATTAGCCATAAACTTATCAAATTCTTATAAAGAATCAATTTCTTAATCATTTCAGGAAGATCAGGACGTGGTCACAGTATGAGTGCTCAGGAAAACCTTACAATTAACGAGAAAAAGGTCTTGCTCGCCCTTGAGGAATTCGGGTCGGCAGCCCCCAATAAACTGGAAGAGGAATCAGGACTGCAGGTGGATGCGGCAATGCAGGCAGCCTTCATGCTCCAGGAAAAAGAGCTTGCTTCCGTTTCCGAAAAAGTGCTCGAACGCTACTCACTTACGAAGGAAGGAGAAGAATATACGAAAACCGGGCTTCCGGAGCGCCAGATAATTGATGCCCTGAAAGACCCGACCTCCCTTGAAGAACTGAGGAGTCGTTTTTCTCCTCAAACCGTGGGAATTGCAACCGGCTGGCTAGTAAAAAAAGGATGGGCAAAGGTTGAAAACGGATTGATGGTGCCTTCGGGAGAACCCCCTGCTGGCAAAGATGAAGAAGCCCTCGCATCTTTTGCAGGCAAGGCAAAGACTCTCGAAGAGCTTGCAGCTGACGAAAGAACTGTAAAGGACCTGCTAAAGCGCAAACTTGTTGTAAAACACGAAGAGAAGTTCAGGACGGTTTCAATAACAGGTGCAGGAAGTGCTCTTGCAGCACAGGGTATTGTCCTTGAAGAAGAAATTGCTCAGATCACATCCGACTTGCTGAAGAGCGGTGCATGGAAAGGAAAAAAATTCAGGCCCTACCGACTCGACATCACTCCGAAACCTCTTTACGGGACCAAAATTCACCCTTACAGGCGCCTGATCGAACAGATGCGCCAGATCTTCCTGGAGATGGGCTTTACAGAGATCAAAGGCGGCATAATCCAGAGCTCTTTCTGGAACTTTGACGCCCTCTTCCAGCCCCAGGACCACCCTGCAAGAGATATGCAGGATACATTCCACCTCGGCAGCACCTGCCAGATCCCAGCTGAATATTCAGATAAGGTAGCAGCGATGCACGAGAGTGGAGGGGACATTGACTCCTGCGGCTGGGGAGGGATATGGAACAGAGAACTTGCCGGGCGTAATGTGCTCAGGACCCATACCACTTCAGTAACCATAAAGTATCTCGCAGACCATCCCGAACCTCCTGCAAAAGCCTTCTGTATTGACAGGGCTTACCGCAGGGAAACAATTGACCCGACCCATACCCCCGAGTTCGAACAGCTTGAAGGCGTGGTCATGGGTAAAGATATGTCTTTTGCAGACCTCCTCGGGCTGCTTGCAGAGTTCTACTACAGGATGGGATTCGAAGAAGTCCGCTTTCGCCCCGGATATTTCCCCTATACAGAACCTAGCGTGGAACCTGAGGTTTATGTGGACGGCCTCGGTTGGGTTGAACTCGGAGGTGCAGGTGTCTTCAGAAAAGAAGTCACAGAACCTTTCGGGATCAAAGAACCCGTCCTTGCCTGGGGGCTCGGGGTAAGCCGGCTTGCCATGCTGAAACTCGGACTTAAAGACCTGAGACTCCTCTATCAGTCTGATATTGACTGGCTCAGGAGGAGCGAGGTTTGCAAGATCTGAAAACTTAATGCGAAGTATGCAGCATCTAAAAACTTAAGTGACTCATGGGCTGTAAAAACTGCCTGCTCCAGCCCACAGGCAATTTCTTTTTTCATATTTTTCTTTCACGATAAGAGGTTGGTATTTTGATACTCGATTTTTGACACTCGATTTTACCAGTGAGGTTGAAGATTACTCGCTAATTTCCCCGAAGCCGATAGGCCATGCTGCGCACAAGTTTGGGGAAAAAAATAGGACTGAAAAGCGCCTTCAAGGCTGCCCCTGGAAACTTCACCGAGAAACAAATGTTAAGCAGCTCCAGAACCTTATTTCTCACACGAAAATTTAAAACCGAAAAGAACGAACACAAAAGAGAAGACCAATCATGAACGCAAAAAATATGGAGAAACTACTAAAAGGGACTGGTACAGGACATCTCTCATACTTCTCCTATTTATTGCAATAACGGCTCTTTCCTCTGTATTTCTGCTTCCTGACTACTGTTATCTCTGGCTACTGGTAATAATCATAGGAATTCTGCTGCTTGTTATCTGGCACGCTAAAAATTTCGCTTACCGTTGCCCGGCATGCGGAGAGTTCTTTGAGGTTTCAACTCTAGAGAACTTCCTTGGCCCCAATTGCCTAAATAAAAAGTACCTGAAGTGCCCCAAATGCGGAAAACGGGGCTGGGCTAAAATTCTCAAGATTAAAAGATAAATTGTCTCAGGAATAAACGTTACCTGAGAATTGTTATCTGGAAATTGTTGTCTGAAACGCGGCCTTTATTTGATGAACCTGAAATCTTACTTGAAAAAGAGAGGTGGAAAGATTTCTGAAGAGTCGACGAAAAAAGCTTCAGGAGATAAACCGGAAAATACTGGAGCAGGTCAGGAGAATATGATGCAGAAAAATAGTCCCGACCCTCCGACAGGGGAGAGAATCTCCCTTCTCCCTCTCCTTACTGTCAATTTCATAGGTACGCTCGGGTTCAGCATAGTTCTCCCCTTCCTTGTATTTCTCGTGAACAGGCTTGGAGGAAATGCTTTCATTTACGGGCTTGCAAGTTCTATGTACCCTGCTTTCCAGCTCATAGGCGCCCCTATTCTCGGCAGGTGGTCTGACATTTACGGGCGTAAAAAGATCCTGCTCTTAAGCCAGCTAGGGACCCTGCTCTCATGGATCATCTTTTTTGCAGCCCTCTTTCTTCCGGTCTCTACTCTCTTTGAGGTCGATTCCGAAGTCCTGGGAGCTTTTGCCTTTACCCTGCCCCTTGCAGTGCTCTTCTTTGCCCGGGCTCTTGACGGGCTGACCGGAGGGAACGTGTCCGTAGCCAATGCTTACCTGGCAGACATTACTGAAGAAAAAGACAGAAACCGAAATTTTGGGAAAATGTCGATTTCCTCAAACCTCGGGTTCATAGTTGGCCCTGCCCTTGCCGGGCTTTTGAGCGTAACAGAATATGGAGAAGCGGCTCCTGTCCTTGGGGCAGTAGTGATTTCACTTATAGGGACAGCACTTATTGTGTATTATATCCCCGAAAAGAAAGAGTGTTCTCTTGAGGGACCTGCCAATATTGAAGATGTGAGAAAAGTATTTGGTTACGAGATAAAGGAATGCAGGGCTGCGCAGGAAACAGGGAAGCCTTCCTTCAGGGAGATTTTAAAGCTTCCTGATGTCCCTTATATGCTCGGCCTTTACTTCCTCATCTTTCTCGGCTTCAATATTTTCTACACCGCCTTTCCACTGCATGCGATTGCAGCTCTTGACTGGGACATCATGGAAATGGGTGTCTACTTTACTGTCCTGAGCGCACTTCTGATAATTGTACAGGGCTCTATACTCCCGGGGCTTTCAAAAAGATATTCGGATGCCTCACTTATAATATTCGGAAGCCTGATGCTCGGCACAAATTTTCTGCTGCTTATCCCGGGAGACCTCTTTCTGACCTATCTTGCAACAGGGTTTTTCGCACTGGGTGACGGGCTTATGTGGCCTTCATTTCTCTCCCTGTTATCAAAAATTGCAGGGAAGAACTACCAGGGAACCGTACAGGGGTTTGCTAGCAGCTTCGGAGGGCTTGCAAGTATAACCGGGCTGATCCTGGGCGGGCTTTTATATGAACTGTTTGCAGGAAGAGCCTTTTTGCTTGCAGGTATGGTAATTTATATCGTATTTTTGCTCAATTTCAGGCTCAGGAAATTTGAGAAAGAGCTAAAATACTGAGTCCGGCATCTTAATCTTCTGGCTCAACTGTTTATAAGAAATAAACATTCAGGCACTTATTTAACAATCAGGAAAAGGTAAGGTTTAATATCCGGAGGAATTAGCATGAATAACGTATTCAAAGTTTTAATATCTATTTTAGCGATCATTCTATTATTAGGGGTTGTAGTGATAGTGGGGGGGCTCGCTTATTTCCTTCCCGTGGAAAGAAGTAGCGAAGTGGAACAGACAGTTGTCTGGGAAGAAAGTTCGCAGGATACATTCGTGAGCGAATTACACAGCTATGAAGACAGTTTTGAGTTAATTTACAGTCCGGCAAATCCAGGTGCTATAATCGACTGTTACGTGAGCTATCACCTTCAGGAAAATGGAAACACGCTGGAAAATCTTGACAGAAAGTTATATGAAAATGTATCAATTAAAGATCCGATTTTGCTTGAGTTTCCGAGAAAAAAAGAATCCGTATACAAACTTGATATAACAATACAAGATAAAACCGGAGACGTACTGCATAGAAGTGGGATGGAAGTTCACTCCAGCTCAGAGAATACGAAATGAAAGGCAGGCGGAAAAACCAAACTGTTTAAGTAACTAGGGCTATATATTGAAAATACCATCAGTTAAAATAGAGAATTCCAGAATGCATCTTCAAAATGAAAAAACATCAAGTAAAAAGAAGCATCAAGTAAAAAGAAGCATCAAGTAAAGAAAACTATCAAGGTAAAGAAGGTTGTCAAGTAAAGAAAACTATCAAGGTAAAGAAAGTTATCAAGGAAGAAAATTATCAAGGTAAAGAAAAGCAGGGCTAAAAAGCACAGATAATAAAAAGCCAAAAAAGGAAACAGTAAAATGTTCGGTAACTCCCTTATTCTCATTATATTCGGATTTATTTTTCTTCTTTCTTTTATTCTCTGGGCCTGGACCCTTGTTGACTGCCTTCGAAAGGAGACGGACGAAGGGAATACACGCCTTATCTGGGTCATAGTTATTGTTTTTACATATATTTTAGGAGCTTTTCTTTATTACCTTATCAGGCAGCCTAAAAGAGTCAAAGAACTCGGGCGGTAACCTGGAAAGAGCCCTGATAGCTCCTGAAAAGGCTAAGAGAATTCCTGAAAAGACTCAAGAAAGATCTGGAAATTTTCAGGGAATATAGAAGGATCGTATTTGAAGAATAGAGAATTCAAATATATAAAGGAAAGAGAGAGGATTTCCCTCTCATAACGTTTTAAGGTATTCAACAACATCATCTACATCTTCATCGGTCATTTTCCACCTGGGCATCGTCAGGTCAAGAGGCTCCCCTGCGGGATCAATGCCTACCAGGATTGCCCTTTTGATGGTCTCTTCCGTGTATGGAGGGTGTTCTTCCTCTTCTTCATGGTCTTCAGAAACAAGGTTTTCATACCTGATATCCGAAGGGGTTTCATAACCCATCATTATCGGATAGCCTCCTCTACCGTCAGTCCGGTGGCAGTCAACGCAGCTCCCTCCATGAACGTACAGCCAGCGAGGGCCGTACTCGATCTCGATAATCTCACCGCTTTCGTTAAATCCTGTATAATAGATTAACTCCCCGTTTGACTCAAAATCAGTTATGTTATAGGAAGGAGAAATCCTGCCTGGATACATTCCACTACCTGGGTACATTCCACTTCCAGGATACATACCTCTACCAGGATATGAAGTCCTGTTTTCCGGATAAGTATCAGACCGGCCGAAGCCGTCTCCGGAACGAGAAAAATCCCACATTGTCCCGAACATAAAAATAAGGATAGCTATCCCTGCAATTAATAAAACCAGCAGGATATTCAGAAATGGACTTCTTTTGCTTTCCCCATCTGCGATAATTCAACCCCCTTCAAATCAGATCTGATTCGATTAGCAGACCTGTTGATCCTATTAGTCAATAAAGTTAACATACCTGATTCATCATTCAAGAAGCCAGGCTTTCTACATCGATTTTATCTTCTTTTTCCCCTTGTGCGCTTTGAAATGAATCTGGTTGCTGCAGAAACTAAGGCTACCAGAGCCAGTATCTTTTTCAAGCTGCGAAATATTCCGAACATTAAATCACCCCATCTTTAAAGCTCTTGCATTTATCGCTACGATTACGGTACTCAGGCTCATGAGAACTGCACCTATGGCAGGACTCAGTAAAATGCCATATCCATAAAGCACCCCTGCTGCAAGCGGAATTGCAAAAACGTTGTACCCGGTTGCCCAGAGCAGGTTCTGATACATCTTGGAATATGTCCTTCTGGAAAGCTCAATAATGTACAGCACGTCCCTCGGGTCATTTTTGACCAGCACAATATCAGCGGTTTCGATTGCAACATCCGTACCTGCCCCGATAGCTATTCCCACATCAGCCTGAGCAAGCGCAGGAGCATCATTGACACCGTCCCCGACCATGCCGGTAACATATTGCTTCTGGACTTCTATGACCTTTGCTGCCTTTTCGTGGGGAAGGACCTCTGCAAAGTAGTCGTCAAGATCCAGCTCCCTGGATACCCAGGCAGCAACATACCGGTTGTCCCCTGTAAGCATCAGGCATTTTATGCCCATTCCTTTGAGTTTTGAAATCGCTTCCCTTGACTCCTTCCTGACAATATCGGCAAGGGCAAGGGCTCCAAGTACCCTATCCCCTTCAAGCAGAAATACAACTGTTTTTCCCTGCTCCTTAATTTCGTCAATTTTCTCATCTTTCAGGCTGATTCCGGCTTCCTCAAGGTAGCCGGGGCTTACTACGAAGTATTTCTTTCCTTCAATTATGCCCTCGATTCCTTTCCCCGGAATGGAACTGAACTTTTCGACCGTTACAGAATTTATCCCTTTTTCCCTTGCACTGTCAAGAATCCCTCTTGCAATCGGGTGTTCTGAACTGGCTTCAAGGGAAACTGCAAGACTGAGAATCCTTTTGTCATTTATTTTGTCGTTTGTTTCTCCACCTTCACCTCCGAGAGAAACCACATCCGTTACCCCAAACCGACCTTCAGTGAGAGTACCTGTTTTATCAAAGATTACAGCCTCCAGGCTGCGAGCTTTTTCAAACGCCTGCCTGTCCCTGATAAGGAGTCCGGACTTTGCTGCCATCGAAGTTGAAACCGCAACCACTAGAGGGATTGCAAGCCCAAGGGCATGCGGGCAGGTGATGACCATTACGGTAACCGCTCTTTCAAGGGCAAAGACAAGTGCCTGCCCGAAAAGGGTCCAGAAGACAAAAGTGAGGGTCCCGACAGTCAGGGCTATGATCGTGAGGTACAGTGCAGCCCTATTTGCCAGGTCCTGAGTTTTTGATTTGCTTTCCTGCGCTGTCCTGACGAGTTCGACGACCTGGTTGAGGTAGGTGTCCTTCCCTGTTTTTTTGACCTCCACGACAAAAGCCGCCTCTCCATTGATAGAGCCTCCTATAACCTCATTTCCCGGATTTTTCGTGACAGGCTTTGACTCCCCTGTAAGCATCGATTCATTTACGTTGCTTGTTCCCTCTATTACAGTCCCGTCAACAGGTACTTTTTCCCCAGGCTTGACCAGAACCCTGTCCCCGATTTTCAACTGGTCAACAGGCACGTCAACAGTTTCGCCGTTTTTTCTCAGATGAGCAACCGAAGGCATGATTTTAACCAGCTCTTCAAGCGCCCTTGAAGCCCCCATTACAGAGCGCATCTCAAGCCAGTGCCCGAGCAGCATGATATCGATAAGGGTTACCAGTTCCCAGAAAAACACTTCTCCCATGAGCCCGAAGACCACAGCAGAACTGTAAAAATAAGCTACACTTATAGCGATAGCTATAAGGGTCATCATTCCAGGCGATTTTTCAGCAAGCTCCTGTTTTATCCCTTTGAGAAACGGATAGCCGCCGTAGAAGTAGACGACCGAGGAAAGCAAAAAGATGATGAAATCCGCACCAGGGACAAGAAACTCAAAGCCAAAAAAACCCTGGATCATAGGAGAGAGCAGCAAAACTGGGAAAGTTAACACGAGAGAAACGATAAATCTTCTTTTGAAATCTTCAAGCATATGGGTATGATGATTTCCGCGGTCTTTCCCGCCGGAAGGTCCATGGCCCTCATGCTCCATTCCTTCATGTTGCTCATGGCCTTGATCTTTCACTCCCTCATACTGTTCATAACCCTTATGTTTCATCTCTCCATGCTGCCCGTGATCCGTCGCTTTCTCTTCAGTAAGCATCGTCTGGTCTTCCGGATGACCTTCATGCAACACGTTTTCTGCAGGCTCATTCCCACCTTCTTTGTGAGATTCATGGGAATTTCCGGACATTTCCCTGCCAGAGTTGTCTTTTTTATCGTGAAGAGAGGGCTCATTTACCTGAACTTTAGAGCTATCAGTATTTGCCCCTTTATCCTCAGCCTGCATAATCCCTCATACCCCTGATTTTAATTTTATTTAAGATATTATAGTTCCTTAATATTATTTTAAAATAAGGGAATCAAATGTCCTGAGTCGGGAAAAAGGTATGACTTTTAAGCACACTCAGATAAACTCATTGAAATGGACCACAACTTAATAAAACACATAAAGATGAATAGGTAGCCTATAGTGTAGATTGTAGAGAATGGAATTTATAGAGAATGGAATGAGAAGGGATGAAGTTCGACATCTAAAAACTCAGGTACAGCCACTTTAGGAACATTTGCGTACGAGGAAGGAGCAGATCGAAAAACTAGATGAGAGTATCATCAGCAAACAGTTCATATCCAGATCCTGATACAGGAAAAAAGCAGGTTAAACATTAAGCTGCTTCCGAAGAATTCGCAAACAAAAACTATGGGAGAAGTTCTGGTGAGATAACACAAATTGAAGTTATAACAGGTCTATTCAAAATACTTAAATATGTTACTGTCGTTTATTTTTAAGGAGGCAGCAAAATGTTGGGTCAACAAAAAGAAATTGAGTGCGAACTATTTGAAATATATAATAAGAATCTGGATCGATTTTTTTCACTAATAAAATTTGTATTTGTAATATTTGGGCTATATACTTTAACATTATCTAACGTATACGGCAAACTCAACATACATGCACTTAACAACGTACAAATTATTTCGATATATTCTCTTCTTGCATGTTTACTTTTCATTAGCATAGCCTTTATTGTTCCATTTTCACAGCTGATAGTGCCAAAGGAATACAAGTTAAAACAAATAGGAAGTTCTATTCAGTTTAGAGAGGAAGACGAACTTAAAATACACAATAGAAAATTGCATGTAGTAGTCCGACAACAAGAAAACTATTATGTAAATTCATTTTTGCTGGTTTTGCTCTCTCTTATTTTCTTTTGTGGCCATTTTGTACCGTTTGTAATCTGTGTCGCCATTCCTGTTTTCATGATTTCCGTTTTATACCATCTTACATTTTCCGAATGGATGAAAAAAGAAAACAAAAGTATCAAAGTTGCAAAGCCTTACAAAGGATAAAAATCAACTTTTCCTTCAATTCTTATATTTCTTATTTTCCTTCGACATATGCTTTTTTAACTTAATTATTCGATATAAGTTATAAATTAGAGATATTTGACCGACTATACCCAAATTAAATATTACGCTGCTCCCGAAAAACATGACAAGAATTAAAGCTATGGTGAAGACAAATCACTATGAGACCAATTTTTTGACATTATTTTGTTATCATTTTAAAGCTTAAAAGAATAATGAATAAAGGAGTCAGAAACTAATTGTACAAAAGAAGATAACTAAGGTTGTTATAGTGAGGGTTAAAAGTCACAGATTTATCTTTACTCATGCTTTTTTGACTTTGTAAAACTCCTCAGTTTAAACCAAAACCACAATCTCTCTACCTTTATTTTGTATAGTTACTATATACAACCTCTTCGGAAGCTCTCCTTCTTCAAATTCTTCGACTTCGGAATTTTCATGTCCTTTCGCCAGGTGTTTAACCTATTCTCTACTGAAAAGTGCACTATAAACCCGCCCGCAGTCTCGTACATACCCTCTTCTCTGCGAATTCTTGTTCTATGCTTAAAGACCATAAGAGATTTTAATCAATATAGAAATTAAAAGATCAGTGTTAACGAATGAAATTTGCCCAGAACATAAAAAAGAATTAAAACATATAATTAAAATATAGAAGTAACAATATAACTATACATAGATTTCAGAACTTTAAAAAAATCCGGTTTAAACCCTCAAAAGGATGGATTTTTGATATGAAGGAAAACATCGATGAAATTGATGCCTATTTTAACAAAAAAGGGGAACCGACTGAAGCTGAAAATGTCAAACAGGGACATTGGGCAATGGAAAAGGCTTCTATAAATCCTACAAGAAGAAAACTTCTCAGGCTAGTTGGAGTCTTTGGGAAGACTGAAGAACAGTTAAAAGAAGAGTCAGGATTAAACGATTTCTTCTTTAAGTTTCATATGGATCTTCTGTTAAACGATAAATTCTTGAAATTAGAAAATGGAATGTACCGTCTTACAGATACTGGAATTTCTCTACATGACTCTGTATGTTAATAAAAGTAGTCTTCTGGTTCTGGTAGACTACCAGCCTTCAATGTTTAAAAGCATCGGTTCAGGGGATAAGAGCCTGATCATGAATGCAGTTGTAGGAGCGGCGAAAGCTGCGAATATCCTGGACGTCCCTGTTGTTTTGTCTTCTATTAACCCTAAAGCAATGGGTGAGTTTATTCAGGAAGTTAGCGGAATGTTCCCGAATCAGGAAGTGTTTGCACGGGGAGTTCCGAGTTTTGACGCTTTTGAAGATGAAAAAACCCGGAATGCCGTTAAGAAGCTGGGTAGAAATAAAATGGTCATTTCAGGACTATGGATCAGTATGTGCTTTACATATACTGCTCTACACGCCTTAAAGGAAGGGTATGAAGTTTACGGATTGATCGATGCTGCCGGGGACTCGACTCCATATGCGCATAAATACGGAGTCAAGAGAATGCTACAGGCAGGAGTCATCCCAATTACGACCGAATCGCTGGTCTCGGAATGGATGCATGATTGGAATAATCCAAAGGCAGGCGAGCTGATAAAAGAGGTTTATTCAAAATATGGTGCAATGATCGGGTTTCAATAATTTTCCAAGAAGAATAGAGTATCAAATAACAATTTCATAGCAACGGAGAATATCATGATTGAAACTAGAAAGATAGCAAAGGTCCTGAAGAGCAAGCCCACAATTGAAGGAGCAGGGGTCCACCTCAAAAGAGCATTTGGGTTCAGCCAGGTTCCTATTTTCGACCCCTTTTTGCTCCTTGATGATTTTAGGTCCGATAATCCGGAACACTACATCAAAGGTTTTCCCTGGCATCCTCACCGTGGCATAGAGACAATCACATATGTTCTTCGTGGTGATGTCGAACATGGGGACAGCATGGGAAACAGAGGAATTATTTCATCAGGTGATGTGCAATGGATGACCGCCGGAAATGGAATTATTCATCAGGAAATGCCCAAAGGAGACCAGGAAGGTTTGATGTATGGATTTCAGCTATGGGCTAACCTACCTAAATCTCACAAAATGATGGACCCGCGATATAGGGACGTGAAAAATGACCAGATCCCGATGGTATCGCTGGAGAATGGCACAAAGATAAGGGTCATTTGCGGAACCGTCGGAAGTGAACAGGGACCAGTTAGAGATATAGTCACTGATCCAGAATATCTTGATGTAACTGTTCCAGCTGGATCGGAATTCTCTCATCCTACAAGACGTGGACACACAGTGCTGGCTTACGTCATTGAGGGAAAGGGATACTTCTGCAAGGAAAAGGATCCGTTTTCCTACGAGATACAAGGTATCAACTATTTTGATATGAAGCGAGACCCTTTTCTGGAAAACGGAGACGTTGTTCTCTTCAATGATGGTGATCAGGTTATGGTTTCAACCGAAGGAGATCATGTCAGGTTCTTGCTAATATCTGGAAAGCCTATTGGTGAACCGGTCGCCTGGTATGGTCCTATTGTAATGAACACTCAAGAGGAGTTGCGTATCGCTTTTGATGAACTGAACAACAGGACTTTTATAAAGCAACATAGAAAGGAGAGGTAAATAAAATGAGCAAGTATCAAGAGCATGGGGGGCCTCATGATGCTCTTACTCCAGAAAATTCGGCGCTACTGCTTATCGATCACCAGGTAGGTCCCATGCAACTTGTACGAGAATGACTCCGGAAGAGTTTAAGAATAATGTCATAGATCTGGCCAAGACAGCAAAGATCTTTGATCTTCCCGTGATCCTCACCACGAGCGTGGACTGGGGACCGAACGGCACTATTCATCCTGAATTGAGTACACTATTCCCCGATGTTAAGGTAATCCGCCGTCCCGGTGTTATTAACGCATGGCGCTGGCCGGAATTTAGAGAGGCTGTAAATAATACGGAAGAAAAAAGCTCATAATTGCAGGAATCAGCGATTCAACGTGCTTGCAATTTCCATTATCAGATGCAGTTCTTGAGGGGGTTGATTTCCACGCAGTCATCGATGCGAGTGGGCCTGTAAGCATTTTTGAACGTGAAGCTACCATAGATACTCTTGCCCAGGCGGGTGTGAAGGTGCGCAACTGGTGGTCGGTTGGTGCAGAACTTTAGGCAGATTGGCGCATAGATGAAGTAAAAGGATGGTCGTATATAATGGTATTCGAGAGCATCTGCCTATCTGGGGTCACCTGCTCGATACTGTGACAGCGTATGGCACTGGAAAGATGGTCGCACCAAAGTAAACACAGACAGAGTAAGAGGCATGCGGCAATTATTACACAAGATTCCTTTTTTACTTATATCCTCTTATACGAAGCCGTTTCTGGACTTGTCTAGTACAGATACTGCAGTAGAATCAAAAAAGATAAAATATTTGCTGAAAGATGGTTTCTATTAAACCAATTAAATCAGCTGTAAGAAGCCGAAAATAAACAAGTAAAGATTTACCAGTTCATTCGGTCTAGTTAATGGTAATTCGTTATTATGGGGTTTGTTATTTCAGGAGATTTTTGCAGAGCTTAGAAATTATATATGCACCTGGTTTCTTTGATAACTTTACCAGTGTTATCTTTTTCTAAGAATCTCATGATTTCTTTGTCATGGGAAATCATTGTCTTACAATACGGGCATGGTTCTGCGTTTTTGTACGTTATAGCGTGCTTAAATGTTTCTGCATCTTCAAATTGAGCAATTTTTGAGCTGAACCATTTTTTACAGTTTGGACACCTAACTTCACAGATTTTTATCTCGCTCATTTTCCCATCATCTTTACATTTAATTTCAGATTGTATAAAGAAATATAGAACTTATATATAAAGTAGAGTGGCAAAAATTAGTCATTTTGTGGCACTAAAAGGACAGGTTCTCCCAATATATTTTTCGTGCATTTACAAAATAAATGGCTGTTACAGAATATCGTCCAACTGTTAAAAAAGGAAGAAATCAAGTAGAACCCAGAGAAAAAAACTAGAAATTAACGGCTTAGTTTTTAGGAGAAGAGTCTGAAAAAAGAAACTGAAAAACAGATACTTCTTCAAACATAGTTAATCAGGATAGTCTTCTATACATATTTTCATTTTTTCTTTGCAGTGTTGATCCCAAGCATAGTATAGGGAGTGCAGTGTCTAAGGATCGAGCTATAGAGTCCGGTAAAAGCTATAAGCGCGACGATCCACTTTAAAGGAGAACTCTTTACAAGATTCATTGCAAGAGCAAGAGTTGCAACCACTCCAAGTATGGTTCGGATAACGAGGTCAAAGCCTCCTACGTTTTGTTCCAGAAATAATCGTTTGATATTCATCGGACAAAAACCCCTTATAAACCCTCTTACATACTATAGATCCCTTCAATATATAGCGTTATTCTGTTTGTATTCTATTTATATTTCGCTTGTCAAAAAAGTCCTGAACAGGGAAATTATGAGAACCCCCTGTAGAAAAGGTCCGTATATTCCCGAAAAATCACAAAATATATAACAAGAGATGAGAAGGTTTCTAGCTATGCCCGAAATAAAAATTGACAGGTCTCTTTCATACATCGAAGGCACCCAGCGCGTGTATGATGAAGCCACGACCCTTGAAAATACAAAAGATCAGATAAAAAAGATAGGTGTTACCCGAATTGCAGATATCACAAACCTGGACAGGCTCGGGATTCCGATCTTCTCGGCAATCCGCCCCAGTGCCGCTCCTGGAGCGATCAGCATCTACTCAGGTAAAGGTTCAACCGAGCAGAGAGCCAGGATTTCGGCAATAATGGAAAGTTTTGAGCGCTGTCTGGCAGAAAGACCCGGCCTGAACGCAAACATTGCGGGAGACATTTCTGCTCCGGCCCTTGTAGAGTCATATTTAAACGCCAGGGAAAACTGCAGCGTGCTTGACCCCGGTTCCCTGCTCCTGGCCCAGCCCTTCAACCCAAGCTCTCTGCTTGAGTGGGTAGGAGCGCACGATTTGCTGAGCGGAGAAGAAGTATTCGTGAGCGCAAATGCTGTCTACCACCCCTATGACGCCCCTGGGCAGTGTCAGAAGTTTTTCCTGAGCAATACCAACGGGTTGGCTTCAGGAAATGTGCTTGAGGAAGCTATCCTGCACGGGCTTCTTGAGGTTATAGAAAGGGATGCAATCAGCATAGCCCAGTTTACCCGAGACCTTGGAAAAGAGATCGTGCTGACCGAAGAAGACGGATACCTGTACGATCTTGCCCGGAAGTTCAAAGATGCCGGAATAAACCTGAAAGTCTGGCTTGTCCCCACGGATACCGGAGTCCCCACAGTTATTGCGGCGACTGATGACGCAAAATTGAAAGATCCGGCTCTTCTGGTTATGGGGGCAGGTTCCCACCCTAAACCTGAGATCGCAGTTGCAAGGGCAATAACTGAAGCTGCGCAGTCGAGGGTTGTCCAGATTCAGGGCGCAAGGGAAGACACGGATAGGGAAGGCTTTATCAGAAGCGTAGGGTACGACCGAATGAAGCGTCTGAACTGGTTCTGGTTCCAAGAAGGAGAAAAGATTTCCCTTTCCGAAGTGCAGGACCTCTCCAGAAAGAGCCCTGCAGAAAATATAGACATGATACTTGAAAATCTAAAGAACCTTGCTGAAAGGGTGCTTGTCGTGGACCTCTCAAGAGAAGAAATCGCAGTGCCTGTAGTCAGGGTAATCATACCGGGCTTTGAACTTTTCACGATCGACCGTGACCGCAAAGGAAAGAGAATTAACGCAGGGAAGAAGAGAGAGTTTTCCAGGGACATAAACGATAAGCCGTGGAAAAGAAGATGAAAGCAAGAGCAGTCATATTCACAGGAAATAGCATCAGCCATGAGGATGCAAAAAAAATCCTCATGGCAAACTACCAGCCTCCCGTACGCAGGTTCCAGCTTGAAAAATTCATCCAGCAGGGGTATACGGTCATGGGGATCATAGATGGGATTTTCTTTGACCGGGCTGCAGTAGGACACAGGGAGATAATGTCTGCCCTTAGTGCAGGAGTGAAAGTTGTGGGTGGTGCCAGCATGGGAGCCCTTCGGGCTTCGGAACTGGACACACATGGCATGATAGGCGTCGGGAAAGTCTATGAATGGTACAGGGATGGCATTATCGAGTCCGATGATGAGGTAGCCGTAAGCACCAATCCTGATACGTTTGAGCCCATCTCCGTGCCCCTGGTAAATATGCGGGAAACCCTTAAAGCCGCTAATGCTGCCGGACTTGTAAGTGAAAAAGAACACGATGACCTTCTGGAACTTGCAATCAATACTTACTACCCTGACAGGAGCTATCTCGGGCTTACAAAGGAAGGGGCAAAAAAAGGTCTGATGCCGGAAGAAAAAAGAAAGAAACTTTTTGATTTTTGCATTAACAGCGAAATTGACGTAAAAAGGCAGGATGCAGTGCTTGTACTTGAAACCGTAAAAAAGCTGGTTGGAGAAGCCTGATGCTTAAAGCCTCCTCAATCAACTTTTTCGGCTCTTCAAATCTGTTTTTTCAAGTTTTAGCTCTTCAAGTCTTTTTTTCAGATTTCTTCTGTGAGTCTATTTCGGAAAAACGGCAGTATGAGACATTCCTGGTTTAGAGAAATTTGAAAATTATTCCTGTTTCGAAGACTACGGGAAAAACGGCCGCAACTACCTCTGCAACTGCATAGAACTGTTTTTCCATTAGGGAAAGCTATCTCCCTTATTTATTTTAATCTTTAACTTAATTTGCCCTGTAATATTCCTCTGTTTCGGATCCTATTTTATCTATTTTGCCTTCACCGAGCAATTTTTCAAGGACAGGACGAAGGCTTTCAGGGTTCATGCTCAGACCCTGCCAGGTCTGTTCGAAGGTACAGGGCCTTCTAAGGAGAAGTGCATAAACCTCTTCATCCAGATCCCGGTGTAAAACCATTACCTTCTTCTTTTTTCCCTTTAAAACAAGCCTTACTTTTTCATCTCCGAACTCCGAAACGAAACGTTTCGCAATTTCTCTCAACCTCTCCTCAGAGATCGGCTTCACCCATTTTTCTGCAGGAGGGCGGCTGATTGTCAGAACTTCGATCTCGTCAGGGCATATGTACCTGATTGTTTTTATCAGGCTTTCGACCTCTTCATCAGTGCTGTTCAGAGGCTCGCCGGTTTCACTCTCAAGAAACATGACCTCAAGTGCAAGCCTTCTTCCGGAATCGGCTTTTGCAAGTTCCCGCAAACCCTCGATTATTTCCTGCAGGTCTACGCCGGGGGCAGGCCTGTGTATCCTTCTCCAGGTATTTTCGTTTCCTGAGACCAGAGTTGCAACAACCAGATCAGCCTGGGCCAGGTTCTTCCGGACATCCTCTCTTCCCACAAGAGAAGAATTCGTTATTACACAGATAGGAATCCCGCTTATTTTCCTGACACCCCGAATCATCTTCCCCAGAGAAAGGTTCAGAGAAGGTTCACACGTTCCGGAAAAGGTGACATAGTCCAGGCCCTCGATATCTTTATAGAACTTCTGGAAACTCTCTAAAACTTCATTAGAGGTAACTAATTCTTTCACATCTTCAGGACTTCTGAGTTTTAGCTCAACATGCCCGAGCTGGCAGTAGATACAGTCATAGTTACAGTTCTTTTTCGAGCAGGTGTTTTTAATCACATCGACTCCGAGAGACCTTCCGAGCCTTCTGGAAAGAATAGGCCCGTATACGATTCTTGACTTCATTTTTTAACTCTTCCTTTCACAAAAAAATCAGGACCCGAAAAACTAGGAAATCTAGTAAGAATTTAGCGGGAATCTAGCGGGAAATCTAGCGGGAAATCCAGCAGGAAATCCCTCCATTTTCCAGCCCGAAATTCATTTTATTAAAACTAATTTCGCATGAAAATGCTTTCATGCATTTTCATATTTTGTGCCTGTTATTCGAAGATTTCATGTTCGTTTATGAATGAATTCGGAACCTAGCAATGAATCATCTCTTTAATGAACTCATTTTTGAATTTATTTATTAATTTATTCCTTTTCATCTCTTGCCTGGAGCCGATATCTCTTCAAGCTCTCCATAAGGGTTTCAAGTTCCTGTTTCAGGGACCTTATCCGGTTCTCAAAAGAATCGAGATTCGATTTCGCCCTGGTCTGAGCAGGTGCGGGATAGTAGTATCCGGAGTACTCACCCTGGGTAGCAAACCCTCCACCTCTTCCGAAACCGGGGGTTCTCCTGCGCCGGAAACCCACACCTGCTCCGCGGCCTGCACCCCGGCCCATACCGCGCCCGGCTCCAAGGCCAGCGCCCCGACCTGCACATGCAGTAACTCCGGTCATATGACCCGGGCTGTAACTGCCCGAGCAGTAACCCATAGTCCGTTCTGTCTTTGGTCCCTGGCCCATCGGGCCTGTTCTGTCTCCATGTGAAATTGTTTCCAACTCCTTTCATTGTATCTTTTAATTTACCATGAATTTTTTTGTTAAGTCGTAATGATCAGGTAAAAATCTTTAAACAACCCTGATAAGACAAATTGAAATGGAGTATCAAAGGAGCACTGGTTATGCCTTCCTCCCACTCTCTTTTCGAGCCACTCTTTAACTCATTTCCTGACCATAAGGATTCCACATTTCTCGCACTTTACCTGGCTGCAGGTGACTCCCGGAGTATGAGGAGTTTCATGCCCGCAGGCAGGACATACGCAGTTTCCTTCAGGTCCGCCGGACCGTCCGCCCCGGCCTCTGCCCTGTCCGCGGCTTCTTCCGCCGCCAACCGGATCCTGGCCTGCAGGACCTTTTCCGTCTCCTCTTGGCATCCTGTAATCCCCTCCTTCAATCCTTATTGCTTTTCCATAGACAAGCGCTTCGGTTAATTTTTCAAGTGCTTTTTTCAGAGCCCTCTGAAAGGTGGACTGGTGGACCTCCATACGGACTGCAGCCTCGCCCTGGGAAAGGTTTTCCAGAAAGCTGAGCCTCATGGCCTCGAGTTCATCAATTGTCAGCAGGACCTCTTCGGGAATTTCATCTTCAGGACTGAAAGGCCTGAACTGCCTTGCCGAATGTTCGAAATTCACCATCCTTCTTTTTCTAGGGCGCATAATTATGCATAATAATGCAAAATATATATAGTTTCGCACTAATGCAGGCTCTGGCCCTAAAGTAGCCTTTATAGGGAAAGAAAGGAGACGTGTCAGTCAAGTTTTAAGAGATGGGGTCGGAAAAGCACAGCGAAATGTCAAACAAGCCGGAACTCGATATCGTGAAAAATGGCTTCGAATGGCTCTCTGCCCAGAAAATTGAGTCGGTAAAGGAACTTGCAAGTACAGTATAGGCTCACGCTTTCTGGGGGCTTCCGAACCCTATATTGCTCGGGATTATCCAGCTCTTTTTCGGGTAGCTGTCAAAAATTGCTGGCCCTACACTTATGTTCTGTAAGCCGGGGGTATGAACACTATTATTGGAAATTATCCGTGTTGGCGGTCACTTCCTGACCATTGAAGCCCCGCACTTTTCACATTTCACCTCAATGCAGGGTACTCCCGACTTATGAGGCACCTCGTATCCGCATTCAGGGCATATGCATGTCCCTTCCGGACCGCCAGTTCCTCCCCTGCTCCTGCACTGCCCTCTTCCTTTCCGGCTTTTGCCCACACCCGGGCCACTTCCATCTCCTCCTGGCATCCTGTAATCTCCTCCTTCAATTTTCACTGATTTTCCATACACAAAGGCTTCGGTTACTTTTTCAAGTGCCCGTTTAAGCGTCCTCTGAAAAGTAGATTGGTGAACATCCATACAGACTGCAGCCTCAATCTGGGATAAATTTTCCAGAAAACTGAGCCTCATGGCTTCAAGTTCGTCAACTGTAAGGACTATTTCCTCAAATGAACCCTCTTCGAAATTTTCAGGCTTGAAATGCCTTAAATGATGTTCAAAATTCACCATTTTTCTTTTCCTTGGGCGCACCATTATGCATCATTATGCAAAAACGTATACATATAAGTAACTATGGCCATCTCTCCCGAACAGGTAGATCAGGGACAGGATAAAAAACTCGTGAGGTCAGGTATTAATACATGAAGCCTGAAAAGCACCGTTAAATGTTAAGCATCTTGGAATTGGATATCGTGAAAAAAGGCTTCGAATGGCTCTCTGCCCAGCAAATTCAGTCCGTAAAGGAACTTGCAAGTACAGTATCGGCTCATGCTTTATGGGGACTCCCGAACCCCTATATTACCCGCCTAATCCGTAAAAAAGAAGGTGACTGCTGGAACTCCTCAGTAAGAGACACGGCAAGAGCCTGTTCAGCCCTTTCGGCTGAAGGAATTATATTCAGGGCACCGGAAAAGTGGCTGCTTTCCATGAAAAAAGAAGGCTCATGGAACGAAGATGTCTATGATACTGCCTATAGTCTTGCGGCTCTCGCTGATATGGAGGTTGCCGATATAGAGGGATGTAACTGGCTATACGAAAACTACGGTCCTGCCTGGCAGCAGGTTGGTACTACTTCCCTCATTATCTCGGCCCTCAAAAAACAGGAAAATCTGACAGAAAGCAGGAATTTTGAGGTTTTTATCCGGGAAAGGGCTGAATGGATTCTTTCAAAAAAAGGACAGGACGGAAGCTGGGAATATATTTCCACAAGCAATCTGGCAATTCAGGCTCTTCTCCTTGCAGGTTTCAAAAAGGAAATTGGGAACTCAATCGATTGGCTCCTTGGAAAAGCCCGGAAAAGTGGAGCCTGGGGAAACAAAGAAGAAGACATAAACGCAACTTCCCTGTCTCTGAGCACACTCGGGATGTATGAACGGTCCTGAACAGGCAAACTTGATTTATTTCTTTATCCATTTTTCTTTTTATCCTGAGACTTTTATCCTTCTCTTTCATCCGGTTTTTATATTGGCTTTTTCTCTTTTCAGTCTTTTATCAGGATCTACTTACAGAAAGCTGTTTCCCAAAAAATATAAATTAAAACCCAGATTTAGGCAGTTTTTCACCAATAAACATATATATTAAAGAATATTATTTTATCTTATCAATTAAGATTGCTATAGAGAAAAAAACAACAAATCAAATTTTTATTCTATTTTGTCGAGGAGGAAACCTGATCATGTAGATCGAATGGACTCTAAATCCGTTCAGCCGGGTTAGATTCCCGGGGTTTCCGCCACGTTTCTGAATCCCGGAATGGCACTTGCATAACATTCCACTGAGATTTTTTATAGAATCAGGAAACACTTTCCAGAGTCTATAAACTATTCTATTGCCTGGGATCATCTCAATCTCTTTTCCGGGTAGCTGTCAGCAATTGCTGGCTCCACGCTTATGTTCTGTAAGCCGGGGTTCTGAATACTGTTCTTGGAAATTATCCGGGTTTTAGTTCACCGAGGGGTAACACTATGGATAAAAAACCACTAGACACTCTGATATCTGCAACCGGACTCTGGATGTCCAGGACCGGAATAATTCACAAAATCAAGCACCATGAAGTCTCAAGAAGGAAGATATATATCGAAATGGCATGCGGAGACAGGCTTGTTGTAAATAATTCCAGGAGCAGCAGGACCGCAAGGGCGCTCAGGCACCACAAATACAGGAAGACTTGTAAGCACTGCAGGGTTTCGGATGATGAAATTAATAACTTCCTCACAAAGACAAGCGAAGATCAGACCAGCGTGAAAGTCAAGGTAGTTTCTGCTCCTAGAGTCAGGAAGGCCATGCCAAAATCCGTTGCAAGAGCCCCAAAATCGCTTGAAAACATGGCAACGGCACAGGCTCTGCCTTCGGAACCTCAACCTGCACCTGCAGCAATAGACAGATCTGTATCTACATCAGCACAGGTTTCTGAATCATCAAATGTTTCCGAGTCAGCGCAGGCTTTCGCATCAACAACAGGCTCTGCTCCGGCAACCTCCGCATCAGCAAAGGGAATGACAGACTCAACTGTATCTTCAACTGCTCCCGTTCCTGCGAGTATTCCTGTGAGTATCCCTGCGCTTACAAAGAGCCAGATCGACAGACTTGAAGGCCTGTTAAGCCCGACGGATGAGATTACCCTGGACTCCGGAACACCTTTCAGGGAACTTGAGTCCGAATTGCTCTCCCGGAGAAGAAAAGACCTGCGGCAGATATATGCCGAAGAAAGGGAAAATTACCTGGGGAAACTTGAACGCAAGATTACAAAGTTCTTTGTGGAAAGGGGTTTTCTGGAAATCAAGTCCCCGATTCTAATTCCTCTTGAATATATCGAAAAGATGGGCATTGACAACGATAAGGAACTTTCAAAGCAGATCTTCAGGGTTGATAAAAACTTCTGCTTAAGGCCCATGCTTGCCCCAAATCTTTACAATTACCTGCGAAAGCTTGATAGATCCCTACCTGACCCGATAAAAATCTTCGAGATTGGGCCCTGTTACCGGAAAGAATCTGATGGCAAAGAGCACCTGGAAGAGTTTACCATGCTGAACTTCTGCCAGATGGGATCAGGCTGCACGCGGGAAAACCTTGAAGCCATTATTAAAGATTTTCTGGACTACCTTGGGATCGACTTCGAGATTGTAGGGGACTCCTGCATGGTCTACGGGGATACTCTTGATGTCATGCACAGTGACCTGGAACTTTCCTCAGCAGTTGTTGGGCCCGTACCCATGGACCGGGACTGGGGAATTAATAAGCCCTGGATAGGCGCAGGTTTCGGGCTAGAACGCCTGCTGAAGGTTATGCACGATTTCAAGAACATTAAGCGTGCTTCAAGATCCGAATCATACTACAACGGGATTTCCACTAATCTCTGAATCGGGAATTCCCTTAAGATATACAGTGAACTGCCTGGAGTGTACCGGGCAGAGATATCAGATGACAATAATGGAAGAATATCAATAAACGGCAACAGACAGCAATAAAAACTTAAAATGGCAGAAGACCGGCAACACGACTTGAAATGGCAAAGCAGGGCTTGAAAATGGCAAACTGGTCCTGAAGGGTCTGGACTGGAAAAATATGGAAAAAATATGAGAGAAAAGCTGTAAAAAAGCTGTAAAAAGTTAGAAAGGAAAAAGCTGCAAGCATGAGAGGGTGAAATTTTGATCCAAAAAATGGCAACCGAAGAACTTGACAGGTTCGGAGAGAAAATCATTGAAGGCCTTGAATTGTCTGATGATGACCTGAGGGCTCTTCTTTCCCTTGAATCCGAAGAAGAGCTCGAAAAGCTATACCATCTAGCTCGAAAGGTCAGAGACCATTATTTCGGCAACAGGGTGTTTCTTAACTGCTTTATCTATTTCTCCACTTACTGTAAAAACCAGTGTGCTTTTTGTTACTATAACTGTAAAAATGAAATCAACCGCTACCGCCTGACCGGGGAAGAGATCAAAGAGATGTGTAAAGCCTTAAAAGGAGCAGGCTTTCACATGATTGACCTGACAATGGGAGAAGACCCGTATTATTATGAAGAGCCGGACCGCTTTGTTGATCTTGTCCGTACAGTAAAGGAAGAACTCGGGCTTCCAATTATGATTTCTCCGGGAGTGATGGACAACAGCACTCTTCTCAAAGCAAAGAAGAAAGGGGCAAACTTTTTCGCCCTCTACCAGGAAACCTATGATCCTGAGCTTTACAAAAATCTCAGAGTCGGACAGTCCTTCGAAGAACGGTTTAATGCTCGCCTCTTTGCAAAGGAACATGGATACTGTGTAGAAGACGGAATTCTTACCGGCGTCGGGAACGATATAGAATCGACTGTTATTTCTATCAGGGGAATGAAATCAAATAACCCTGATATGGTCAGGGTTATGACCTTCCTGCCTCAAGAAGGGACCCCACTTGAGGGTTTCAGGGAAAATTCAAAACTTTCGGAACTGAAGATTATTTCAATTCTCAGGCTTATGTTCCCGAAATGCCTGATCCCGGCTTCCCTTGACCTGGAAGGTATCGATGGCATGGTATACCGCTTAAATGCCGGAGCAAACATTGTTACCTCTATCCTGCCCCCCGATTCCCGATTAGAGGGAGTTGCCAATTACGACCGCGGCATGGAAGAGCGGGACAGAGATATTGCAAGCGTTATCAAAAAGCTGAAGGTCATGGGAATGGAACCCGCACCACAGGCTGAGTTTGAGAAAATCCTGGGGTGCTAGCCTGAAAACAATATGCCTTATAGGCGGGAAACTCCAGGGCTTCGAAGCTGCGTATCTCTCTAAGAAAGCCGGAATGAAAGTAGTTGCGATAGACAAAAATCCACAGGCACTTATCAGAAACTATGTTGACGAGTTCCACTGTTTTGATGTAATAAAAGAGCCGGAAAAACTTCTGGAGATCTCAAAAAAGGTTGATGCCGTACTCCCGGTAAATGAAAATCTTGAGTGCATTGAATTTCTGAGTGCCATAAAGGAAAAATTTTCCTGCCCCGTGCTCTTCGATTTTGAAGCTTATTGGATCAGCAGAGATAAGAAGAAATCAAAAGAATACTTTGCGACCATAAGAATCCCCACCCCGCAGGATAAACCATCTGAGCCACCTTATTTTGTAAAACCCTCCTGTGAAAGCAGCAGTGTGGGAACCAGGATAATTTATGACGAAAAGGAACTTGGGGGTCTTGAGCCTGGCATGCTTATCGAAGAATATGTGGAAGGGGAAGTGGTTTCCCTTGAAGTGATAGGAGACGGAAGCCATTTTGCTGTGGTAAAGGAAACTCTTGTACACATTGACGAAACCTATGACTGCCATATGGTAACCCCTCTCCCTCTCGACTTCTCCTTCAGGGAGATATCCTATTCCCTTGCAGCAAACCTTTCCTTAAAAGGAATTATGGATGTGGAAGCAATCTCCGGTCCCATGGGGTTGAAAGTAATAGAAATCGATGCCCGTTTCCCGAGCCAGACCCCAACTGTAGTCTATCATTCTTCAGGGGTTAACCTCATAGAGCTTTTGTTCTGTGCCTTCGGAGAGGGTATTGAAGAGATCAAAACCCTTCCTGAAGACAGATGCTGCATTTATGAACACCTCATGCTTGCGGAAAACGGAGCTCTTATCCCTGTGGGAGAACAGGTGCTTTCCATGGGGAGTGATTACGGTAAGTATTATGAGGAGCTCGGCATTGAGATTTTCCTGTGTAAAGGAGAGGACCCTGTATTTACTCTGGTTTTCTGGGGCAAGGATAGGGAAGAAGCCGAGTCTAAAAAGAGTAAAGGGCTTTCAATCCTGAAAGAACGTTTCGGAGCTACTTTGTAAAGCAGTAAGAATTTTTTAGAATAAAAATGTGTTCAAAAACAGAAAAGGAAGATAAAAATGGCACTTTTAACCCCAGAAGACCTTGAAAATATTAACAGACAGCTTCAGGAAGCCGATTCTGCTGTGCGGAGAGTTACAGGCCTTGATATAAAAGGAGTCTGTAAAGACTTCTACGGCACAACCCCATGCTGTGAAAAGATAGGCATCGTACCTGTGACCTCGGGAAACGGGATCATAGGGAACTTTTCGGCTTCTTTGCACGCAATTACCGAGTATTTCGGGTTTGATAGCTTCGTTACGGATATGCCTGACGTAAGTGGTTATTACGAAGCAGTAAGGAATGGAGCGCAAATTATCCTTATGGCAGATGACAATACCTTCCTTGCACACAACCTCAAAAACGGAAAAATAGCCAACAATCAGCCCTGTACAGGTATAATATATGCTGAAATAGCCTCCAGGCACCTGAAAGCCGATTCAAAGGACGTGCTTGCCGTGGGACTGGGAAAAGTAGGATTCCCGGGAGCGGCACATTTTGTACACAAGGGTTTCAGGGTTTACGGATACGATGCAGACAGAGATCTTCTCGAAAAAAGCGTTTCCAGCCTTGGAATTATTCCTTTCGACCCCGACAATCCCAAAAAATTCTCCATTATTTTCGAGGCGACACCCTGTGAGGACACAATTCCCGAAGCGGTACTTTCCGAAAACTGTGTGATCTCTACCCCTGGGATTCCCTGCGCAATTTCCAGGGAGCTTCAAAAGAAGTATGGAGTTGAACTTGTAATGGAACCTCTCGGGATAGGGACTGCATCCATGCTGTATTCTGTCCTGTAAAAAAGTAAAGAAAAAGTGAGGAGACCTTTCCTCACGAATCTTATTCTGCTTTGATTTGAGTTCCCGAATTACGTATTGCCTGAATTGCGTCTCGCCCGAATTGCGCCTCGGGAGTACGCGTCCTTTTCGCTACGCTCAAGAGGACTAAGAGCCTATCCGAAAAGTGGTTACCTGCTATAACTTTTACAATATGCAATATGCAAAACCGGAACGGATACTCTGACATTATAGACCTATTGTGACTTTTCAACATGCATTACTGACTTTTCGGATAGGCTCTAAATTATAGCGCAGAATTGCGCATTGATCTGGTGGGCTGAGTGAAGAGCAAGTAAAAAAATAGTGGGAGAATAAATCCCACGAGCCTTATTTTTCCTTTATTTTGAGTTTTGTAATGTCGATGGCATTTTCGGGGCAAACACTGACACAGCGCCGGCAGCTCGTGCCAAGGCATTTCTGGCTGTCGTATTTTGCGATCCTTATGCCGTCGGTTTCGACGATTTCAAGGGCGTCTTCAGGGCATTCATTTACGCAGGTCTGGCAGTATACACACTTCTCTACAGGAACTTCGAGGATTATACCTATTTCTTTGAGGATGGCAAGCCCGCCGACTCCTACCTGTTCGATATCCTTACTGACCCGTTTTTCTATGTCGACATGTTCAAGTATTTTGGGGAGTTTTGGTAGACCGTAGAGTTCAAGCATCTGGTCATACATTTCGAGGGGCATGCCCATGGTCCAGTAGGAGAGTTCACATAAGTAGAAATTATTGAAAGTATCGCTTGTTGCCATCATGAGGTGGTCGGCGGTAATTCTTTTTGCAACCTCGATAACATCATCCAGCCTCGACCTGTTCAGCACAAGTTCCCGTGCAAGGGCAAGAGAAGTGTTTCCAAACTGGACTATTTTTTTTGCATAACCAGGAGCGGCTCCGAGCCTGCGGGCAGCTTCAGCGTCTACATAGGCTCCGGAAGCTCCTGACATATAGGCATACTCAAGGTCTTCGTATTTAATCCCGGATTCTACTATAAGGGTCATGTGAGCAGCCCGAATCGCTCCGATGGCTTTTCCGGCTTCTTCGACATCTTTTTCATTAATTTCAATTCCAGTGCCCAGAATCAGTTTTCCATTGGGGAGTTTTGGAGGCTTTTCAATGAGCCCGCTTTTCAGAGCAAGTGCAAAAACCGAGATAACTCCTGTCCCTGTGATACCTGCAGCTTCGTACCCATAGGATTCTTTCATTTCGCCTGTTACAGGGTTGATGAGATAGGCATCCTGTTTTTCCATTTCCTTATCGAGCACTATAATTTTCCAGTATTCGCCTTCAGGTTTTACATCACAGATTGCCCCCGGGCTTGCAAGCATCCCTGAACTTATGCCCTGCCCTTCAATTGCAGGACCTGCGGCAGCGCTTGCCGTTATAATCCTATCTCCTACTTTGAGAGCCATTTCTGCATTTGTCCCGTAATCGGTCACGAGTGCAGGTTCTGTCTGAATAAGAAAATCAGTCTCGAGCATCATTGCAAGGGCGTCAGCCCCTATCTCGTGTTTGATTGCGGGAGGCACGATTACTTCACAGTTCGGAAGATCTTTATCCCCGAAAAGTTCTGAAGCTGGGAATACACGGGCATCTCTTTTTACGTTCTGGACTCCGAGCATTTTCTGCTTGTTTTCTCCGGCATATGCCAGGTCTCTTATCTCGATATTCTGGAAAAGAGAAAGCTGGATAGGATTTCCGCAGACAGCAAGTCTTTCTACTTTCGAAAGATCCGCATCGAATTTCAGGAACATCCTCCTGATAGTTTCGATAATTACTCCGTGAGCCACGTCCTCACCTGTAGTGATTGCGAAATCCAGGTGGTCCATGACGTTCCCTCCTGGAAGGGGGTGACCCATGGTTATAACTGTCTTCAAGGTCTCGTTTGTTTCAAGGTCAATAAGCTGGGCTCTAAAACCGCTGGTACCCAGATCAAGTGCTATTCCGTACATTTTTTAGATCCTCCGGGAGTATCATTGTCGAGGCGTCCCGGCACCATGGACTGCCCCGGAAAAGAATGGGATATGAAGAGTAGATTCTTCTAATTCGATGCAGGGAAGAGAATAATAATTTATAACTTATACAATATATAGACTATTCCTCCCGAGTTGCTCATTCCAAGTTTCGCTGCCCGAGTTTCGCTGCCCGAGTTTCGCATCGGGAGCACGAGGTCCGTTTCACTCGCTTCGCTCGCTCAAGCAGACTAACTTATAAAATTAAAGCTTTTACTTTCCAAATTGCGCCTCGTCCGATTGCGTCTCGGGAGTACGCTGTCCTTTTCGCTGCGCTCAGGAAGACTAACTAAAAAGATATTGTAGCTTTTCCTTATTTTTCAGGTTTTCTGTGGTTCATCTCTCGGTCTGAGATTGGGGAAGAAATTTTGAACCGGACTATACTCTAGAGAAGTTAACCTTAATTAAATCCCCGAGCCTCTATATACATTAAAGTTTCCCCAGGGCATGAGGAATAAAACAAATTTACTTGTTTTGAGAGGAGATTCAGCCGTTTCCACCAGATTAATTGATAGTTTTTTATAATAAAATCTTTAATTAAGAAATAATAATACATATTTATTTATAGTATGGATTTTTGAAATTAGGGCTGTCTATAGAACTTAGAGAGGGATTATAGATGACAGAATATACACCAAAAGAACGATTATACCGTGCACTGAGAAAACAGCCAGTAGACAGAATGCCTGCTGTATGTTTCACACAGACCGCAACTATTGAACAGATGGAAGCCTCCGGAGCCTACTGGCCTGACGCCCATGCAGACGCAGAAAAAATGGCAACACTTGCAGAAGCAGGACACACAGTAATTGGCTTTGAAGCAGTTAGAGTTCCCTTCGACATCACAGCCGAAGCAGAACTTTTTGGCTGCGGAATAAAGGCTGGCGACCTGAAGCAGCAGCCTTCTGTGATAAAACACAGCGTAAAGAACCTGGAAGACCTGGACAAGATTAAGGAATACAGCTTGAATGAAGGCAGAGTGGGCTTAATCCTTGAAGCTATCAAGATCCTTTCCGACAAATATGGAAAAGAACTCCCTGTTATAGGGTCTATGATCGGTCCCTTCTCTCTTGCCCAGCATATCAACGGAGATGCCTGGTTTGGAAACCTTTTCACAGGTGAGGAAATTGTCCCTGCACTTCTGGATTTCTGCTCGGATTTCAACGTAGCATATGCAAAAGCAATGGTTGAAAACGGGGCAGATACGATAGCCATTATTGACCCGACAGCAAGCTACGAGCTAATTGGTGGAGAATTCTACGAGAAGTATGCTCTACCCTACCAGAAAAAGATCATTGATGCTATGAAGGAACTCGATGTCGGCACGATCCTCCACATCTGTGGAAACACAACCAACGGTCTTGCAATTATGGACAAGACCGGCGTAAACGGCATCAGTGTAGACCAGAGAGTGGATATCAAGACCGCAACAGGTAATGTGGAAAACGCAATCATTATCGGAAATGTTGATCCGGTAGCTGTACTCTGGAATGGGACCCCCGAGGATGTTGCAGAAGCCTCAAAGAAAGTACTTGACGCTGGTGTAGGACTGCTTTCACCCGGATGCGGAATTGTGAGCATGACACCTAGTGCCAATCTCCAGAAAATGGTTGACTGTGCTAAAAACTATAAATATTAAACAAGGTACGGACGAAATTACCGGACTAAAAAATAACAGAATAATAATAAGAAATTAAAATGCCGGCACCCAAGCCGGTTTCTTTTTTATCGTTTTCTTTACATCTCACCGCAGCCCAGCTTGAGAGAGGGCTTCTGATTATATCGATTCTGCTAGCCTCTGGTTTTTCAGAAGAACCGGTTTGTTCTGCAGGAGCAGCAGCATATCTAATATTTAAAGATTTCTATTAGAAGAGAAAATTTAGTAAACACATTTCGAAGCCGGAGATTCCATATATTAAGCTCAAGTCAAAAAACTTCCGATAGATTATATTTATACTTTTTGTTCAACTGCCTTGAGCTGAGACAATCAGGAGAAAAAAAGTGAGAAATAACCTGAATTTCAAAAGGCATAGCCTGAAAAAAATCTCACTTAAAATTTTCTATTATAATATATAATAAAGAAATATAGTGTTCGTTTATATACTAGAATTTCCATCTTTATTTTAGGAATTCGTATCTGAATGTTCAGGACAATTCCAGGCAGTTCCAGCAGGCATACTGTTGGGAAATTTGGGATATGAGTGCTAATTCGACTGGGAAATAAACAAATTTGCAGTCTCCAGCAAACTTCCCAGGTAGCAATCAGGAGAAAAGAAATTATTCACAAAGAACCTGAAAAATCGGGTAAGAAATGGCAAATGATAGTGAATAATTTCCGTAATAGGCAATCAGGATAATACTGCGAAGGCATTCCCTACGCCTAATGGCTGAATATAAGGCGCAGGGCTTGTAATATAGTGAGAACCCCATGCAAACGCTTTTTTTACCTAGCGGAGCTTGGGCATACTTGAGCAATAACCCTTTGCAAAATCCATTGTCTATCGGAACTCCGTAAGCATTGTACTGCCCAACTAATACTGGCAGAACAGCCAGTTTCAACGGAAATGGAGGTTTAAAAAAAATGGCAAACCAAGAGATTTTTGAAAAGTTAACAAACGCGATCGTGACTCAAAACGTCGCAGGTTGCGCACAGTTAGCCCAGGAAGCCCTGGATGCAGGAATTCCCCCTATTGACATCATCACAAAGGGACTTTCCCCCGGGATGAAGATTATCGGTGACAAGTTCGAAGCTGCCGAGGTTTTTCTGCCTCAGATCATGATGTCTGCAAAAACCATGGAAGCTGCAATGAAGGTCCTTACTCCCGAACTTGAGAGAACCAAAGTGGCAGGAGACGAAGGAACCGGGCTTGCAATCACCTTTGTTGCAGAAGGAGATATCCATGACATCGGACACCGTCTTGTCTCAACCATGCTCGGAGCAAACGGATTTGAGATCCTTGATCTCGGAACTGACGTCCTCAACGAGACCGTTGTAGATGAAGCTGCAAAACGCAAAGGGCAAAAGATCATCCTTGTTGGCTCAGCCCTTATGACAACCTCCATGCTYGGCCAGAAAGACCTYATGGACAGGCTCAGGGAAGAAAACCTCAGGGACAGCGTAAARTGCATGTTCGGAGGAGCCCCGGTATCCAAGAAGTGGATCGATGAGATCGGTGCGGATGCAACCGCAGAAAACGCTGCAGAAGCCGCAAAAGTTGCACTTGATGTAATGAAATAAYCCTGGGAGGCAAAAGTATATGACGTTTAGAAAATCATTTGACTGCTATGACTTCTACGACAGGGCAAAAGTAGGAGAAAAGTGCACCCAGGACGACTGGGACCTTATGAGGATCCCAATGAAGGCAATGGAGCTCAAGCAGAAGTACGGGCTTGACTTCAAAGGAGAGTTTGTCCCTACAGACAAGGACATGATGGAAAAGCTCTTCCAGGCAGGATTTGAGATGCTGCTTGAGAKCCGGTATCTACTGTACTGACACTCACAGGATCGTAAAGTACACCGAAGACGAAATCTGGGACGCAATTAACAATGTCCAGAAAGAGTTTACCCTCGGTACCGGCAGGGACGCAGTAAATGTAAAGAAGAGAAGTGTCGGCGACAAGAAAAAACCCATTGTCCAGGGCGGCCCTACAGGTTCTCCTATTTCAGAARACGTCTTCATGCCTGTCCACATGAGCTATGCCCTTGAAAAGGAAGTAGACACAATAGTAGACGGTGTRATGACTTCAGTCCGCGGGAAACCACCAATTCCAAAAAGCCCTTACGAAGTCCTTGCAGCAAAGACAGAAACCCGTCTTATAAAGCAGGCATGCGCAATGGCAGGTCGCCCTGGAATGGGCATATAGGGCCCGGAGACTTCCCTGTCCGCTCAGGGAAATATAGCWTCTGACTGCGTTGGCGGCCAGATAAGCTCGGACAGCCACGAAGTCTCTCAGCTCAAYGAGCTCAAGATCGACCTSGATGCAATTGCAGTAATTGCMCACTACAAAGGGAACAGCAATATCATCATGGATGAGCAGATGCCYATCTTCGGAGGATACGCAGGCGGCATTGAGGAAACCACAATTGTTGACATTGCAACCCACATCAACGCTTTTATCATGAGCAGCGCAAGCTGGCACCTGGACGGGCCGGTCCATATCCGCTGGGGGTCCACCAACACAAGGGAAACCCTTACAATTGCAGGCTGGGCATGTGCAACCATTTCCGAGTTTACAGACATGCTCTCAGGAAACCAGTACTACCCATGTGCAGGACCATGTACTGAGATGTGTCTCCTCGAGGCTTCAGCCCAGTCCATTACTGACACCGCATCAGGAAGAGAAATTCTCTCAGGTGTTGCAGCAGCAAAGGGTGTAGTAACAGACAAGACCACAGGTATGGAAGCCAGAATGATGGGAGAAGTAGCAAGGGCAACCGCAGGTATGGAAATCTCAGAGGTCAACAGGATACTCAGTGCTCTTGTGCCACTTTATGAGAAGAACTATGCAAGCGCACCAGCTGGAAAGACTTTCCAGGAATGCTACGATGTAAAGACAATAACCCCAACTGACGAATACATGCAGGTMTATGACGGAGCAAGAAAGAAGCTCGAAGACCTGGGACTTGTATTCTAAGCCGAAAGCACCAGGCCTGAAATTATACTGAACGAACTAAAGCCAGCGAGCTCTTGCTGGCTAATTTTTTTTTGAAAAATTTCAGGCGAAACAATTATAAATATAAATTACGAGTTATGCGGAAAAATTCTTCATGAATAGGTGAACGGATACAAAAATTCGTTATATAAAAAAGAAGGGGATAAAAAAATGGATATCTGGACTGTTATAAACGGACTGATATATCTTCTGGCTTTCGGGCTGATGGCTTGGGTTTTACTTGACGCCAGCAGAGTTTCAAAAAAAAGGGGCTGATATGGCATGTCTGAACACAATGAAGCTGCCAGCCTGGTAAAAACTCTGCGGCCCTTCCATGTATGGGCTCTCGGCGTAGGAATTGTGCTGGTCGGAGAGTACATGGGCTGGAACTTCACTGTCGCAAAAGGAGGGGTACTGGGTTCTCTGCTTGCCATGCTGGTTGCAGGGACAATGTATGTTATAATCTCCCTCTGTGCCAGTGAACTCGGGTCAGCAACCAAACTTGCAGGAGGACCCTATGACTGGGCAAGGTTATTTGTCGGGCCCGGAGCGGCTGCCAGTGTCGGACTTGCGGTCTATATGGAATACATCGCCCTTGAGGCGGCGGATGCCATTGTAGTCGCATTCATCGCACAAAGCATCTTCCCGGAGCTGCAAGTTTTTCCTGTGACTTTGCTTGTTATTGCACTTCTGACCTTCATAAATTACCGTGGCGTTGTTGCGGCTCTAACCCTGAACTTTGTCCTGACCATGATCGCTTTCATTGCAATAGTGGCCTTCTTCTTCACAACTGCTTTTGGCGGCGTGGATATTCACCCTGAATACCTTTTCCAGGGAGCCCTGCCAAACGGCATGATAGGCCTCTTTGCAGCCCTGCAATTCGGACCATGGTTCTATTTAGGGATTGAAGGGGCGGCAATGTGCGCCGAAGAGTGCAAACATCCGTCAAGGGCAGTGCCTCTTGGGCAGCAGGCCGGGATGATCACCCTGCTCATAGGAGCGGCAATGACCCTCTACCTATGTGCAGTGCTGATCCCGACGGACCTGCTCGGAGTTTCCGTGTATCCGCTTTTTGAGGCTGCACAGAACAGTGGCATATTTATCTTTATTGCTCTGCTAGGGCTTGGGACCTTTCTGACCTGTGTTGCCAGTGCAAACGGTTGCGTCTGTGACTCCTCACGTTCCTGGTTTGCCCTCTCCAGAGACAATTACGTGTCTTCCTGGTTCTCAGCAGTGCACCCAAGGTACAATACCCCATACCGGGCAGTGATTTTCACAATGCCTGTTGCAATTGGTTTTGCATTCAGCGGTTTCCTTGACCAGGTGATTACCTTCTCAATTATTTCGGGGCTGCTCTGTTACGTGCTGATTCCTTTCTCCTTGATTCGTTTCAGGAACCTCTTTCCGCAGTCCACAAGTCGGGTCAGGCCTTTTGTGGGCCCTCTTCAGCCGTATATTGCTTACTTTGCAATTGCAATCGCAATTACGATTCTTTCAACGCTGTTCTGGGGCTACAAGTATAACCTGATCTTCGCCTTTGTGTTCTATGGCATTGCGTACTTCTATTTCAGCCACAGGCACAAGAGTTCAAACATCGAAAACAACTGGGCTGAAATGGGCTGGCCCTTACCCGAAGGCTCGGAAAATCAAAGAATCGGAAAGGAGGCGATGAGCATTGGAGACGAATAACCAGGCACTGGAAAGCAAATATCATAGCAAACTTAACGGAGATACGCTTCTCGTTGTAGGCATGCTTGCTTTGCTTGTAGGTGTGGAAGGATTCATAATATACAGGATCCTCTCCGAAACATGGGAAATTGCTTCCGATTTCTTCTACCTTTACGTAATCTTTCTCGGACTGATCTTTTTAATCGAGACTATAGGATGCCTGAGGGTAAGAGACTCCATCAAAAACCACATGTTCGAGTTCAAATACTACGATTGAGGAGGCAGAAGACGTGGCAGAGAAGAACATCTTGATAGAAGTCTTTGATATTGTATTTATTTTCATCCTTGCCTTCGCCTGTGTGGTTATTCCCACAGTGCTCCAGGGAGCTGTGCTCGTTTCCTGGGGAGAAGGAGGGGCAGGAATAGGCTTTGTCTGGGACCCTGTAGGTTTCTTCAGTTTCTTGCTTGTCATAATTGCTTTCTTTGTAGTGATCCTGTATCACTCGGTAAAGCACTACAAGTACTGAGAGGCTGAAAGAAACTGAAAAAAACGAAAATATTGAAAAAAACTACAAAAAAAGTTTAACCGGATGTCTGCCTGAGGAGGAAGTCAGGCAGACCATATTTTTTAAAGTTCTTAGAGCACAGTAGAATATTTTTCGTTTTTGAAATGAAGTTGTAGATCAATTCTACCGCATGAGCATGGTCTCCCTGAAAAGAGGGATTATTCAGGGAGCAATGGAGGGATTTTTTTGTGGATTTGTTCAGAAGACCCGAATCCGACTTCTGCTCGAGGGAGTACAGGCTCCGAACTCTCTATAGAGGGTACAGGCACACCACCAGGGATGTATCCTGAAATCTCAGGTCTGTACCTTGCTTAGAAAGTATAATTAAGCCCCTTAACTCCTGAGAAGCATGAGCTTCTGGTCTACTTACAATAAAAGATAAAAACTAATTGTATATATAATTTGCTGCTCCAATTTCAAGTAAAGAGATATAGTATATATAATTTGGTATTTAATGAAAGAATCTAATAGAACTATTTATATAATAGGTATATTAGGAAGTGTAGTAAACCGAAACATATAAAAGGAGAATACTCACGTATAAAAATAAATTGGGAGGATGAGAAGTAAGTTCCCATCCAAAAAATCAGAGATTTTGACTAAAAAATAGATCAGGAAAAAGTAGAAATTAGTTTTTCGAGCTGAATTCTCTCACTGGCAGCGTCTGTAAGCCTTGAATCGGTTTCTGAGATTTTAACAATAAGGCGTGCAATATCAGCGTCGGTTTCTCCTGAATCTATAAGAGCTTCTGTAAGCCCTTCAAGAATATCAGTTCCAGAAAGTCCTTTCTCAATAATCATTTCATCTATAAGCTGCCGCCCTCTGGAGAAATCTCCTGCAAGAGCGGCCTCAAGCAGTAGATCCACAGTTTCGTCCCTGCCCTTCATGGTAGCTTCATATACAATTTCTTCCGTTATTTCAGCACCCTCTGCCCTCAGGGCCGCAAGCTGGAGAGTCTGGACAGCTCTTGCAACGTTTCCCTTAGCAAGATAAAGAATTGCATCAAGTGCGCCGCCGGAAAGTTTCAGCTTTTCAGAAAGGGCGATTCTCTCAAGGTGAATTTTCAGGAGAGAATCCGGGACATAGGTAAAAAATACCTGAAGGCCCCTTGATCGAAGGGGAGAAATGAGTTTTGAAGGTCTTGTAGTGGAAAGAATAAATCTGCAGGTTGCACTGTACTTTTCCATGATCCGCCTGAGCGCATGCTGCGCATCTGAGCTCAGGGACTCTGCGTTATCGATATAGATGACCTTGTAATCGGCATCAAGGGGAGCCATTCCGGCGTATTCGTTAATAATTTCCTTGAAAATGTCGATCACGCTTTTGTAGATTTTTTTAGGATCATCAGTGCCCAGAATGCGGACAAAACGTTTGTCCCGTACAAGATAGCGTTTTCCCTGGTCGAAAAAGTCAGAGGCATTAAAGTATGCAAAGTTGTTTTTCCAGGTCTCTCCGTAGAGCTGCCTGGCAAGGGCAAGAGAAGCCGTTGTTTTTCCTGAATTTTCAGGGCCGTAAAAAATTAGATGGGGCAGGGTCCTGGACTGAACCAGTTCGGAAAGCGTGTTCACGGCATGTTCGTTTCCAAGCATCCCTTTAAGAGTATCTGCCCTGTATTTTAGAGTCCAGAGATCCTGCATTAATTCCACCTTGTTTTTTAGTTTTTGATACTCAGTTGTTTTCAGGATTTTTATCTTTTTCCGGCACTTACTCAGTCAGACCTTCGCTTTCAGAGGTACCGTTTCCATCTTTCTCAAGCAGTTCCTTGATAACCACGCCGTAAACAGGTCTTGCAAGGACCACACCAATAAAAACACCAATGATGGTGGTGATGGCAAATCCTTTCAGGGTTCCGAAACCCATGACCACCAGTGGAGACATGGCAATAATCGTTGTGGCAGCTGCCCCGAAGATGATTGCGAAGGCTTTCCCTATCCTGGAAAGGAAGACCTTTGTTGGCGGAAGCTTTCCTTCGTAAAGCACCTCATCCGTGATGATTACAAGGTGGTCAATGCCTGTCCCTATTGCGGCAATTATACCTGCAATTGCTGCAAGGTCAAGCTGCCAGCCGATAGCTGCTGCAACTCCAAGGATCATAATAACTTCACTGATGGAAGTCCCGACCATTGGAACCAGAATTTCGGGTCTCCTGTACCTGTAGAACACAACTGCAGCAACCGCTAATAGGGAGATAAAACCTGCAACCACAGCTTCGGTTTTGAACTGTTCTCCAAGGGTTGCATCAACATGCCCTGAACCTACAAGCACCACATTTACAGGTAGAGCCCCTGCCCTGAGATGAATCTGGAGTGTTTCGGCTTCGATCTTGGCTGCCTCGTCGGAGCCCGTGGAAGCCTCCCATGAATAGATGGGAGTTTCTTTTAGTCTGGAAGCTGCAGAGTAACTGAGGGGAGCTCCATAGATCTTGTTTTCATCCAGATACATATTCAGGTAGTGAGCGTCTGGATTGTCTGTAGCCCCAGTCTCGATTGCAACTTTCTGGAGAGTCCGTGCTCCTTCTTCATTCAGGGTAAAAGGAGTGTGCCACTGGTTATCGTGGTAAGTAGGGATCCCCACACTTACAATGGATTCTCCGTAAAGGACATGCTGGGTCTCATTTCCTGTAGTCTGTATGCGGATCTCAAATTTCCCGGGCTTTTCAGCAATATCCTTTGCCGTTGCAAGGTCGATTCCTGCAAAATCAATGAGAATATAATCTTCTCCGACAGTCCTGACGGGGATATCTTTCAAGCCAAGTGAGTTAAGTTTGTCATTCAGAATGTCTCTGGTCAGGTCCCTTGTGTCGGTGCTGACTCCTTCTTGATAAGTCGATGTCCCGTCTTCATTTCTGAGGATTGTACCTCCGACCTTTTCCATAAGGGCTTCAAGCTCTTCTTCTGAGGCTTCAGTCCTTATTTCATAGACAATACCATCTTCAGTACTGATAGGAAGCACTTCTGCATCAAAGGCCTGTGAGAGGTAAGCCTGGATAAGGGATTCTTTACTGGTAGTTAGAGTTACCTGGGTCGTGTTCTGGTTCAGCCTATCAACGCTTACAGTGCCAAGCTCCATAAGCTCAAGTTGGGTTGCGCTAACCGGAACAGACGTTGTGAACGTGATGGATTTTTCGGATGAACTCACTCCACTGGCTTCCAGGTTGTTACTTGTGATCTGGATAGGAGCGCCGATGACAGGTTCTACCATTTGACTTACTATCATTCCAGGGTCTGCATCTACCTGGACGAGAGCTCCCTGTAGTTTGATCTGAAGCCAGGAGCCACCTTCAAGGTCAAGCCCGTAATTCAGGTTAGTGGTGGCCCCTTCTCCTGAAGTATAACCCGGCTGGATAAGCACGATCGAGGCGAGCAGAGCAAGTATGAAGATGATAACTCTTACATTTTTAAAGAGGCTTTTTTTATCGCTCATCTGTTATACCTCCCTCTGAATTCGGGTTTCATCACATGCCACCGCAGGATCCCGGTGTTGAGAAGCCATGTGTTCATAATATCTGCAAGAAGTCCCACGATCAACACGCTTGAAATCTGCGAAAGCAGGGCAATCCCTGTAAATGATGGAATTATCAGGTAAGGGAAAGTCGAAACCAGGTACATAACCACAAGGGCTGCAAGGGTTGTTGTGGTCATGGTAATCCCGGTCTGCATCGCCCTTGAAACCTTTTCTTCCAACGTACCCCTGCGCTTGAGTACCCTGTTTGTTAGCAAAATGTCACTGTCTACGGAATAACCGATGAGCATAAGCAGGGCTGCAATCGTTCCAAGAGAAAGTTCGATCCCTGCAACCCGCATAAAAGCAGAGGCAATTATGATGTCCGAAAGGGCGGAGAACACCACTGCAAAAGAGGGCACAACGCTCCGGAAGATCAGGAAAACCACAATTGACATTCCTATAAAGGATATAAAAAGAGCTTGGAGAGCCTGAACCTGCAGTTCCCGGCCGTAAACGGGCCCTATTTGTTTGATTTCTACGCTAGAATAGCGGCTCATTACATCTTCTTCAAGCTGGCGCTGTTCTTCATTATCCATAATCCCGAACTGCATGATGACCCTGCTTCCGGTCTGCCGAGCATCAGAGATAGGGTAAGAAGAGTACATTTCTTCAAGTGTAGCTGGAGAGTTAGTTGTCTCTACTGAAATCTGGGTACCACCCTGGAACTCCATTCCCAGGGTTACCGGCGACCCACTGCTTGCAAAGGAAACCAGCAGTACAGCTAAAGAAAGTGCAAGTACTGCAAGAGGGATTGCCAGCAACTGGCGATTATCGTGATTTTTCACGAAATTATCTAAAAATTCGGTCAAACCTGTTGCCATAATTAAATACTCCGGATGAATGCATCTATTTTTTTGAACTTATCCGAGCTTATTTTTGTCCGGATTTACAATCCAGAAACATTCAGCTTCACAACACGGAAGTGTCCATATTTACAGCCAGAACCATCCAGACTTTATAGTCCGGAACATGCCTGGTAACCTGAGATATAAGTCCTTGTTGAACTCTGGTTCCGGGGGAAATTTTTCACATTCCTTATGGTGTAAATAAGTTAATCAATCTCAGTTCTATATTCTATAGATTATATTAATTATTCCTCGAAAAACAATTCTTTCTCTATATAGCGTTAATTCATTTCATTTAAAATTTATTGTTAGAAGTGATACAAGTTCTAACGTTATAACTATATATACCAGTTACTGTTCATTAAAAATAATGACCGAAAGACCTTCCCTTGACGAATATTTCCTTGAAATTGCCTTCGTGGTATGCAAACGGGCAACCTGCCTCCGGAACAATGTAGGGGCAGTAATTGTCCGGGATAAACGAATTCTTTCAACCGGATACAACGGAGCTCCAAGTGGCATGGAGCACTGCCTTGAGACAGGATGTATCCGGGACCTTGAAAAGATTCCTTCAGGCACACGGCAGGAGAAGTGCCGGGCAGTACATGCGGAGCAGAATGCCATTATCCAGGCCGCAATCCATGGGGTTAGCATCTCCGGAGCAACCATTTACTGTACGCACCAGCCATGCATCCTGTGTGCAAAGATGATCATAAACTCAAACATCAGAAGAGTAGTATACTCAACACCTTATCCTGACACGGATTCCCTGGATTTCTTCAGAAGCGCAGGTGTGGAAGTAGAATATGTGCCTTTTGAGCTGAAATATTGAATACCTGGAGAAGCCATATTAATTTATCGAACAGGAATAAGGACAGGGACAATAGGTGGAATAATGTCTGAAGAATTAAAAGCCAGGACACTAAAAGTGGAAGATTTGATTGAATACCAGGAAGGAGCTGTTGTAAGCAGAGAAATTATCCGTAAAGGTACCGGAACAGTTACTATATTTGCCTTCGACAAGGGAGAAGGACTGAGCGAGCATACAGCCCCCTTCGATGCCATGGTACAGGTAATAGACGGGAAGGCGGAAATCACTATTTCCGGGAATAAACATATTCTGGAGAAAGGAGACATGATTATAATGCCTGCCAATGAATCCCATGCGCTCCATGCCATAGAAAGGTTCAAAATGATTCTAACTATGATCCGCTCTTAATACTGTCATTTCTAAATTAGTTCTCAATTTAAGTTTGTCTCACTTTAAGTTTGGGGAAGTTATTTTTTAGGAAGGAGCTAAGCTATCCCCATATTTGCAAGATCTTTTAAATAGATGTTTCAGATAACCTCAGGCTTCTGTTTTTAAACAAGTAGCTGAGCTCTGGAGTTCGTATTTTTTAATTCAATTTTTTTTCCGCAGGCATCGAAGCCCTTTTTTGATAACATCCAAATTTTCAGGGCGATATGTATCTTTTACAGACGCATCCCCTTCGAAGTAATAATCAAGCCCGCGAATTACTACAACAGGGATCCCGCCTGCCCCTTCTCCCATCAAAAGGTTGGCAGCGCCTGCAAGCTCATCAGCAACTGCTTCCTCTGTAATCTCCAGGATTTTGCCGAAAAGGTCTTTTTCCCCTATCCAGCGTTTTATTGGTTTTATTTTGTAGATCCCTATAGCAACTCCAGTCTGCCCGATCTTGAAGGCTCTTCCGTTTGTGTCCGTAATAATGACGCTTAACTGTTTCCCGCTGAGCCTTTCAAGTTCTTCTCCGAGTTGTGAGGCACTGGCATCCGGTTCTTCAGGAGAGTAAAGCAAAAACCCGTGTTCAATATTAGACTCGTCAACGCCTGCGTTTACACATGTATGCCCTGAAATTGTGGTCACAAGCATGAAAGGGGTTTCAACAAAAACCTCCCTGCTCCTGGCAAGGACAGCCTGAGTAAAACGTGCATCTTTCCCTGTTCGGGCTGCGATCTCAAGAGCCTGTTCTCCCGGGATGATATCTTCTAGCCTGAAGATTTCACCTTCAGCTTTTGCAACAATAGTTGAGGCAATAATAACAATGTCTCTGTCCTGAAGTTCAATCCTCTCACAGATAATGGAGGAAAGGTTGTCCCCTTTCTGTATCATGGGGATCTTTTCTACGGCAATTGCTTCAAATTTCAAGAGGCTTCCTCAAAAATTTTAAAGTTTATAAGATACAGGATAATAAAAATTTGTAATAATCCCTCTTTTCCGGGGTTCGGTTAGAATAATGAGATTGATTTGAGATTGATTTGAGATTGATTTGAGATTGATTTTGACCACAGTTGACTTCGTTGAGTCATAGAAATAATCCTATAAATGAATAATTTACAGCAGTAAAGGCAGTAACCATAAATAAGACCACCGATATACTGGATTTTGCGGCGATGATGAAAGTTACCCCAGCTGAGCAAAAGATGATGAGAACAATTTCCTGATGCCGCACTTTTCACTTTGTTCTTTACTTTGTTTTGTTTCAAAATATCTTTTTCTGGTTTTTCATTCATTCAATCATTCATTCATTCATTCATTCATTCATTCTATTGCTCTATTTTCAAATTATCTTACTATTCAATTTATTTTGCTTTCCCATTCAAGTTAGGTTACCTTATTATCCAAGTTAGGTCAGTCACCAATATTCACTTATTTTCAGAGCCAGATTTAAGAATTTTTATCTAGTATGCAAACCAATTTCTTAAGGGGTGTTAAGTATGAGCCAGTATGACCTGAATGAAATTATACAGAAAATAAAAGAAAAAAGTCCATTTGATTTCAAAGAAGAACACCGGGGTAAAGCTCGAGCCTTAAGAGTTATTGTAAGCAAGCTGTACTACTCCCTGAACTATGAACAGGAGCCCCAGGCAACCCGGGAAAAGATAACTCAGCTTCTCCTTTACCACGGGCAGTTCAGCAGGGAAGAGATCGACGAAACTTTCAAAGCATCATCCAGGGAAACCATGGATTATTCCATCGAATTTCTGAAGCAACATCCGGAACTTGCAAGATCTGAAGCCCGGAAAAGTAAAGAGTTTCGCGATGAAGAAGGTGAAGAAATGGAAAAACCAATCGAAACTAAGTATATTTTCCCGCACTATACCTGAGTCTTAATCAAAACCTCTCCTAAAAAAAGGTAAAAAGAGAAAAAATGAATTAGAAGAAACCAGCGGAAAAACCACAAATAAGTTATAAATCAAAGTTGCACTGGCACACCCCGCAGCAAGCGGGGTATTCGACTGAAATAAACTGATTGAAAATAAACTGATTGGAAATAAACTAGCTGGAAATAAACTGACTAAAAATAAAACAAGCAACGAAAAAAATAAAGGTTAAAGGCTGCGAGTTTTTTCGCAGTCTCTCTTAATTCATCTATGCCTACTATCCGTCTATATCTATAGTAGAGTTTACTTTCCTCTTCAGGAATGATCACTCAATTTCTATTTTCTTCGTTGGTTCTTCAATTCTCGCTTTTGGTAGCGATATTGTCAGGACACCATTTTCCATTTTTGCAGTAGACCCCTCCTCCCTGACACTTGCAGGCAGACGGATTGCACGGTAAAATTGTGTATATGCTCTTTCCTTGCGCAGGTATCCTTCTTCTTCTGATTCTTTTTCCTTGCCGGACTTTGCGCTGATCTCAAGCATATCTTCTTTGAGATTAATTTCTACATCTTCTTTATTAATCCCTGGAAGGTCTGTGGTGACCAGAAGTTTGTCCTCTTCCTCTTTGATGTCAATGGCAGGAGTATACACTTTTCCGCCTCCCCATTCTTCCATTGGCATAAAGTCTTCAAACAGCTGGTTTAGACGCTCCTGTGTCCTTCTGATCTCTTCAAACGGGTCCCATCTTGCGGGTCCTGAAAATGATCTTTTAGCAGGCCATTTCATCTTAATATTCCCCCTTAAGTAAAAAAATAATGCAGAATCATATGTGCTATTTTGAATATATTGAGGAAGGATATATACGTTTTCTTAGATAATTTTACTAAAGTGTATGGAAAAAATAGATTCTGAAAAATAAAATTAAAAAACATAAAAGAAGAATAAAGAACGAATAGAAAAAAAATAAAGAAATATTAAGAGGAAAATCAGAGAAAAACCTCCGAAAACCCCGTTTAAAAGGATTTCCGAAGGAAATTAAAAGCCTTCGGGCATTGAAATCAGTAATAAATTTCATAAAGAGCCTGAATACGGATTTTAATATGGATTTTAAATATGGATTTTGAATACGGATTTTGAATGCAGTTTTAACCCTTTACAAGCAATCCTATCAGATCCGAGGCTTTTACGAGCCCCATGGAACCATTTTTAACCGATTCCTCATCAAAGGTTTTCACACTATCCGGATCAGGTTTATCAGTTCTATAAACTGCAAACGGAATGGGATCCTTTGTATGGGTTTTTATCGAGACCGGAGTCGGATGGTCAGGTAGTACAAGAATCGTAAACGGCTCATCCGAGATCTCGGCATGTTTGAGGATAGGAGCAACTATCCGGCTGTCAAAATCCTCAACTGCTTTCAGTTTTTTATCAGTACTACCTTCATGCCCTGCCTCATCGGGGGCTTCGACATGCACAAAGACAAGATCTCTCGTCTTCAGGGCTTCAATAGCTGCACTGGCTTTTCCTTCATAATTGGTATCCAGGTAACCGGTTGCCCCGGGGACCTCAATTACATCCAGCCCTGCATAAATTCCAATACCCTTGAGTAGATCCACTGCCGAAATGATAGCTCCTTTTTTCCTGTAAAGTTCCTGAAAAGACGTGAACTTCGGGGCATAACCCTGTCCCCAGACCCAGATCGAATTTGCCGGGTTTTTTCCTTCCTGTACTCTTTTCAGGTTAACAGGATGTAGTTCCAGAACAACCATAGATGCTTCAATTAACCCTGAAAAAAATTCTCCATCTTTTCCTCTTGGAAGATAGCTGTCTTTTCTTTCTCCTGTAATATCATGCGGAGGCGTACACTCCGTTTCTGCTCCAAGATTATTTCCGGCAACAATAAGGTGCCTGTAACTTATGCCCGGATAGAATCTGACTTTCTCGGTCCTGAGTTCGGAATCAAGTGTTTCTATAAGAATTTCTGCTTCATCACTGCTAATATGCCCTGCACTGTAGTCTTTTATCGTCCCGTTTTCTATTGTAATAAGATTGCACCTGAAAGCCACATCATCAGCTTCAAGAGCAACTCCCATGCTCGCAGCTTCCAGAGGAGCCCTTCCTGAGTAATAGGCTGCCGGATCATACCCGAGAATTGACATATTCGCAACGTCGCTTCCGGGAGGAAAACCATCAGGTACGGTCTTTGCAAGCCCGGTTTTTCCGCGCGCTGCAATGGAATCCATCGCAGGCGTTCGAGCTGCCTGTAGAATAGTCCTGCCACCCAGTTTCTCTATAGGGTAATCCGCCATTCCGTCTCCTATAAGTACGGCATATTTCATTGCTTCACCTTTTTCCAACTGCTTTACCCCATTCATCTTGCAGATAAAATATATTACTTTCTACCAGATGCCTTCTATGGCGTTTTTCTGGCATTTTCAGCAGGCTTTTTATGCCGATGCTAACGTCTCAATCCTTATACCCATTTTACACAAACATTATAATATAGTATCCATATCCTATACACGACAGGTTATCAGCGTAAATTATATTAAGCAGCAGGAGAGCCGGAGCATACTGTTCTTTACGGGCAGGAATATATATAAAGAAGCGACCTGTAAGCGTAACAGAATTTATTTCGCACTATAATTGATGATAATGGCAGATTAGACTGAGTACTGACCATAATGGTCAAAGTTAATTAATATCAAAATACTAAGAGATACATATTACAAAAAAGAAAGGTGTCAGAATATCCTACTTAATGCCAAAACGTGATCCGATCATGAAAATTGTAATGAAATTTGGAGGAACTTCCGTTGGAGACGGAAAAAAAATCCGTCACGTTGCCCATCTCCTTAAAAGGTATTATGAGGAGGGCGACCAGATCGTGGTGGTAACCTCGGCACTCGGTGGAGTAACCGATAAGCTTCTGGAAAATGCTCGCTTTGCCTCAACAAAAGGCAAAGTTTCTCTTGTAAAAGAGTTTAAAACAGAGCTTACAAACAAACACCATGAAGCTGTGAGGGATGCCATTGATGATCCCAATGTTGCAAAAGAAGTCCTCCAGATCCTTGACCTCCGGATTGAGGAGCTCGAAAAAGCCCTGATCGGGATCTGCTATCTGGGCGAACTTACCTACAGGTCAATCGACTATATCTCCTCCTATGGAGAACGGCTGGCGGCTCCGATAGTTTCAGGTGCTGTGCGTTCCCTTGGAATCCCATCGATAGAATACACAGGAGGAGAGGCAGGGATTGTAACTACATCGGATTACGGGAATGCCCGCCCTCTTGAAAAGACATACGAGCTTGTATCAAAGAGGCTTGGATGCAGGATTGAATCCAATGTACTTGTGGTTACAGGCTTTATAGGGGAAAATGAAGACGGGATAATCACCACCCTTGGCAGAAGCGGGTCTGATTTCTCGGCTTCCATCCTTGGTGCGGCCCTGAAAGCCGACGAGATATGGCTCTGGAAAGAAGTTAACGGGATCATGACAACGGACCCGAGAATCGTGCCCGAAGCAAAGACCATCCCGCAGATCTCCTATGCAGAAGCCATGGAGCTCTCTTATTTTGGAGCAAATGTGCTGCACCCGCGCACCATTGAACCTGCAATGCGCGAACATATTCCTGTACGCGTCAAGAACACATTTGACCCGGAGTTACCGGGTACACTCGTGGTGGCAGAGAAGTTTCAATGCAAGCACGTAGTAAAAGCAGTAAGCCTGATCAAAAATGTAGCCCTCATCAACATCGCAGGCGCTGAGATGGCAGGGACAGTAGGAACAGTGGCGAGGCTATTTACCGCACTTGCAAGGGCAGGAGTAAACATCGTTATGATCAGCCAGGGGTCTTCAGAGTCGAATCTCTCTTTTGTGGTCAGTGAGTCACATGTTGAGAATGCATTAAATTCCCTCCATGCCGAGTTCAACCGTGAAATCGTAAAGGAAATCACTTCGGATAGAAATGTCTGTGTGGTCGCGGTTGTGGGTGCAGGTATGGCAGGGACCCCCGGAGTGGCAAAAAGGGTATTCGGAGCACTTGGAAATTCAATGATTAATATTATTATGATCAGCCAGGGGTCTTCCCAGTACAATATCTCTTTCGTGGTAAGGGAAGATGACGCATTTGCTGCAGTCAAAACCCTGCATGACGAATTCGAACTCTACAATGGAAATGGAATTGAAAAACAGCTATGAAGCAGGCAGGATGGGTCAGAGAGTGAGCGAAAAGCACCTAACATACGCGGACTCGGGCGTAAATATCACAGAAGAAGAAAAAACAGTCAAAACCCTTATCGAAAAACTGAGTTATGTTCGAAAAGGGATTGGAGCCCCTCTTACAGATATAGGTCACTATGCAGGGCTCCTGGACTTCGGAGAATATGCCCTTGCCATGACAACGGATGGGGTTGGCTCAAAAGTTCTTATTGCAAACGAGATGCAGCGCTGGAACACTGTAGGAATAGACTGTATCGCAATGAATGTTAACGACCTGCTGGCTATAGGGGCTGAACCTGTAGCTTTTGTGGACTACCTTGCCCTGGAAAAGCATGAAGAAGGTTTTGCCGCACAGATAGGAGAAGGGCTGCTTAAAGGAGCCGAAATATCCAGGATGTCTATTGTGGGCGGGGAAACCGCAACCCTCCCTGATATCATCAAAGGTTTTGACCTTGCAGGCACATGTCTGGGGTTTGTCAAAAAAGAAGATGTTATTGAAGGAGGAAAGGTCCAGGTAGGAGACGCTATTGTTGGCATTCCGAGTACAGGCGTCCACAGTAACGGTTACACTCTGGTAAGAAAGATTATAGAGGAATCCGGATACTCTTACCATGACCCATGCCCCTATGACAGTTCAAAGACCATAGGAGACGACCTCCTCGAACCCACCAGGATTTATATTGAAGTCCTTGATGTCCTTAAAACGTGCGAAGTCCACGGGCTTGCCCATATAACAGGCAGCGGACTTTTAAAACTGAGAAGGGTAACAAAGCTCGGTTTTGATTTTTGTGACCCTCTGGAACCCCAGGAGATTTTCAAGTTCCTGCAGAAAGAGGGCGGAGTTGAGGATCTTGAAATGTACAGGACCTTCAATATGGGAATGGGCTTTTTGATCATCCTGCCGGAAAAAGATGCCGCAAAAGCTGCAGAAATAACAGGCGGAAAAATCGTAGGAAAAATCGTGGAAAAAGGAATCAGGGTTAAAGACCTGATAATAGAGTGAAAAAGTGCAAGCCCGGTTTTGGTATAAGACCAGGTTTTGGTGTCAACTTAGAGGGAAATGAGGTAAAGCTCTATTCCCCTTATGTTGAAATACCCTATCGGATACTCCGTTGAAATACCCCATTGGATACTCCGTTGAAATACCCCATTGGATACTCCGTTGAAGTGCCCGTTAAAACCCTTTTTTGTGGTCTTGATCAAGGCAGCCTTTCTCTTATAGTTCGCTTTTTCATAAATTTTTTATAACTCATTTTTTCCACATATCCTGATAGCTGGTCGATGATGCCTTTGAGCTTTCAGGAGTCTTGCCCTTCTTCAATGAGGCAATTACTTTTTCATTCTCCATCTCCCGGACCCGATCTATCTCCTTTGTGCTGTCCTCGTTGTCTATGGTCAGGACAAAAGTTCCATAGCAAGGCTTTGTGTAGGTGAAGATCAAAGCGTTGCCTTTAGCCCCTAGAGCAATGGGAGGCACTCCTATTATGTGGTAGTCCTTGAAGATCTTGTAGCCGGGGGATACATAGTAAACCTCATCCGAGTTTTTCTCAATATACTCTCTGGCAGCCTTGTAGGTCGTCTTATCCAGGAGGATCTCGTACTTCATCTGTTCAATGCAGCTCATTTGACTATCTCCTCCACCACTTTGTCCAGCTTGTTCTTGAGACGAACAGGGTTGTGAACGTCAGTTGAGATGATCTTTTCGCCATCGAACTCGATGGTTTCGGCCAGAGCCTCAGCGTTCCTGCCGAAGACTATGGAGTACAGCCTGGACTGAGAAATAGCGCTCATAGTCGCAGCATAGGTCATTCCGGCATCGTTATGCATAAAGGCGAAACAGATGTCGAAATCCGCTCTTTTCTCAATAATGTCCTCCAGAGTATTGTCGAGATTAACCAGCTTTTTTGCATAATAGCCGTCGGAATCAGATACCTTCAAAAGCTGGGTTGCTGCACCTGTCCCGGCAACGGTTACATCGAATCCCAATTTAGTCAGCTTATGGGAAAGATACAGAGCAATGCTGGTTTGAATTGGGACCTCCGGACATCCCATCATGAGAAGTACTTTTGCGCCGGTCATAACATTTCATCTCTCACGTATTTTACTGTTGCACTTTATTTGATGCGCTTTATCTGATGCATATTAGTTGGCATTTTATATGAGGTGTCTTACCTCATGTATTTTATCTGTAAGAATGGGATATGACTAATCCTGAATTTCAATCTTTGCAATTGAGATTCGGCGGAAATCCTTGAAAACGAGACAACGTTTTAATCAACCATGTAACCAATAGGTCCACGTTCAATCCCTTTAAGGGTCTAATTTTAACCATCCTAATGTTATCATTAATTTAATATATAAATTGTCGAGTCAGTCTCGAATCAATCATAAAACTGTTCGATCTCCCCTGATAACTTTTTATTCGCAAAAGTGTTTCAGAAATTTACCAGATATATTTACTTATGTAATTATGCAGGCATCATTTTTTGCTCTGGTTTTATACGAGTACCTGGAGTAATTCGAAGTTTCTATAGAATCCCCTGGTTCTCTTTTCAAAATGTTATCTCTATATATCATCCCCTGCTAATTTTAATTTATAAATTTAATTGGTGGTTAGCGGTCACTTGAGGCAGTAAAAATATCGGAACTTCTCTGGCTTGATTTAAGAAAAAAACATAGAAGGTACAAAAATGGTATGCTTAAGCGAGTTTGACTATGAGATCCTCCTGAAAAACGCAACCCTCAAAGAGTGTGAAAACCTTATTAAGGAACATTCGGAAGAGGTGTACCTGGTACCCGGAGGGTACAACGTAAAAGGCATTTTCCTTCTGGGCACAGCTATCCCTGTTGGTTTTTCAGGAGATGCCATTCTATTCCAATTCATAAAGCCCTGCTTCGGCCTCTTTGTAATCAGGATGAAAAATGAATCAGAGGAGATCAAGAAACTTAGAGAGAAGTACAAAAAAGATAAAGATGTAAAAAAGATAAAATAAAGGCTGACAAAATAGCTATCGTCTGTAGCTGTTTATTTTCCTTTAAAACTCTCTTTATATTTAGTATCAAGTTCTTTTTAAGTTGATTTTTCCCGCATCTCTTTATTTTCAGATTACATGGTTACATTATACAGAGAGAAGTTTTTACAAAGCGAAACTTTGATCTAAGGCTTTCACTTTCAGGCTTTAACCTTTTTCGTACATTCAGCCCTGCATTCAAAGAACCCGGCTGCAGGCAGCTCATGCACTGTGGTTGCGACAATCATTCCTTCCCCGATTTCTTTTACGACCATGATGGGCCTGCCTCTGTCGTCTTCGAGGACAACCTGAGCATCGGTTTCTGAAAAATAGCCGTCGCATCCTGCAGGAGGAATAATGTTTTCGATAAGCTTTTGAGCCTCATGTTCGTCTACAGGATTAGGTGTGCAGGGGTTTTCTTCCATTACGTATTTCAGAGAGAAAGGCAGCCACTCGTACTCATATTCTGGTACAAGAGGACTGAAAACGAGAAGAGTCCCGCCTTTTTCCACAAATCTTTCAAGGGAACGTTTGCTGCGCTCAAGTCCGACTCCTGTTTTTGTATACAGTTTATTTGCAAAACCGGTAGGCAGGACAAGAATTTTACAGGCAGGCAAATAAGGAGTACCAAGAGATGTTGAGAGCGCACGGGTGCACTCAAGCCCGTATTCTACAAACAGTTTTTCAAAAAGAAGAGGAGAGTCCCACAGCAGAATTACGTCACTCATGAAAAAGGATAGGAAATTCCAGCATATGAATGTATCCTTCGGACTAAAAACTCATGGAGTAAAGGAGGGCTCAGATTCCGTGCCTGCCAATCCTGATTCGGAAATGCAGCTGATCTCCATGTTCTTTCCGAATTCGAAAACAATCATATGGGGACTGGAAGTGACTGTAAATGGATGACCAATACATTTGAAAATACTTGAATAATAAGATGTAACGCGTTCACATACCCTCCTATCGGAATAATCGTGAATTAATCTCACGTATTCATTGCCTTTATCGGTACAGACTTCAATTTCTGTTCCTATACTGTCAATAAGGTAAAGCTCTTTGAAAACCATTATGTGCTCTGCAAGGGTGAAGGCTTCAGAAGGTTTGCCTGCAAATAATTCGAATTCTCTTGTCATATCGTCAACTGAAGGTAGATTTCCGGAAACAAAAGCTTCGAAAACTTTTTTGTTCATGCTGAGCCGCTGATAGTTCTGCTGTTTGTAGATCTTGACAAGGTTTTTCCAGAATTCCGGTTTCCTCTGGATCTCTTTAAAAGTTCCATCCATCTGACCGAAGTGTTCTTCAAGTCCCTTAGGAACCTTTTCGTAATTAAGAAACTCAAACCTTTTAAGATAGACTTTAGTCACATTTGACCTGCTGAATAGCCCCTGTACATCCAGTTTCATCTGTTTTGCCAGGTAGAGGGCAAGGCTGTGAGCAATTATTCCTCTAAAGCAAGGGTTGCCATTTGAAAGAGTAAGAATTACAGATTCCGGTTCCGGGCTTCCTATGCACTCTGCGCCAACTTTAATTTTCCAGCCAATCCTCTCATTGAGTGCATTTACGTAACTAACAAAATCAGGAATTTTTTTAATAGAATAGGGATTTATTAACTCGTATACGGTCGATTCTTCAATAAGCAAACCTGAGGTTTTTCTGATAAACCACTCAAGCATAGTATGATGGATAAGTAGAAATTCTTCGTCTTCAACCATTTTGTTACGTGATTCTGCGTTTTTAAAAGCTTGGCTTGAGTTTTGTCCTTCTTTTTCACTCTTTTCTCCATTAATAGCCTGAGAGGCAGTTTCGATAGAGTCCCTTATCGCGGCACTTAAATTTCCATTGTTTTTATCCAGAAAGGGCTTTAATTTATCTATGTAGCATTGATCAATCGAGATGTTTTTTCGGACTATCAAGCGGACATCCTCTTCTCCCTTTTTGAAAGTACAGGAGGGTTGAGTTTTCCTAGCCTCCAGACTTTTTCATACTTATAAACAAGTATTAAATTGTAGTTCATACTTATTAATTTTTTTGCTAGAGAGTAGAACCGAAGATTTATATTCAAGAATTTAAGGCATAAAGGGAAGAAAATAAAAAACAGAGACAAGCAAAACAAAAATAATTGAAAAATAAAAGGTGAAAAGTTCATTTACACCTATAATTCATTTGAGTAGTTGTTGTGTTGAGAGAACAGGAAAAAAATAAAGAATCAGTAGTGAAGAAGCTAAGGAATTAGCATTTAACGTATCAATATTAGCGGCTACGGGAAAGATAGACTTTAACATATGTCTGCAAACTCGATAATAATAAGATTTGATACGGTCCTGACCTCAAATACATAACCTGCAGCTTGGAATAGCTTTGAGATAAGCTCTACAAGTTTCTCAATAGCAATTTCTTCGGAGAATTGATGTCGAATTTTTATATTTATTTTTCCCTTCTCAACTGTCCTTTCAATATCATTTGCAAGCTGGGTGACAAAAATTAATTTTTTGCAAATAGCAAACATTTCGCAAAGTGGAATTTCCTTAATAGGCTTGCCTGCAGACACTTCAAAAAAGCTTGTCACATCAGGGATCTTTCCGGAAAGAAATGTTTCAAAGACATCCCTGTTTAGATTTATCCGTTGATACCTGTGCAGCCTGTATCTTTCCACCAGAGAGATCCAGAATTCAGATTTGCTTTTAATTTCTTTAAAAGTATAGTCAAGAGTTCCAAAGTTCTTCCTGATCCCTGGAGGAACGTCCATGTCGAATCTGTGTTTCATAAGGAAGATGCGGATTGAATTAGATTTCCGATGGACAAAGGGAATATCAAGGTTAAGGTAGTGACCGAGAAAGATAGAGACTGCCTCAGCAAGATAAGCTCTTAAATTTGGGTCCCCGTTTTCAAGCACTATTACCTCGGTCTTATCCTCCTAGCTACTGACGGAAACTTCAATTCCCCATCCCATATTCCGACTGCGTGCATTTATATACTCGAGAAGGTCTGAAACGTTCTTTATCTTATATGGGTTAAAAAGTTCACTTACCAGTTCATCGTCTACGAGTATCCCATCGGTATTTTCAATAAGCCACCTGAATGAAAGCTGGCTAATCAATATGCATTCTCCGCTTTCTATCAAACTGTTTCGGATTTCAGGGTACTTTGTTGAACTCTGCGTAAAATGTTCCAGGGCACCTTCTACGGACTCGTGACCCTGAAGGGCAGCATCTGCGAGTTCTATTGCATCCCTTATTGCAGCACTCAGATTCCCGTTATTTTTATCCAGGAAGGGCTGCAGTTTCTGAAGATATTCATCTTCCATAGAAACGTTTTTGCGAATCAAAGGTTATCCCCTGTTTTATACAAATTGTTATTCAGCAAACAGCCTGGCAGTGCAGGCACAGTATAAACTTGAAGACCATAAACAAGATTACAGGATCAGCGCAGATATATAAAAGTTGTTATTTTTATTAAAAATCCAGACGCGGGGAGACTTTTACAGCGCCTCGTATTGAAGTGTTAGGAAGAGAAAAATCAAATATTATGAGCTCGGAGACAGAATTTACAGTGAACCTGTGCAGGCCAGCCTCAAATAAATTGGAAAACAGCTGGATCAGTTTTAAAACCACACTCTCATCAGAATAGTCGTGCCTGATTTTGATGTACTCTTTTCCTTTCTCGGGATATATTTCCACATCACTCACAAGCTGTGAGGCAACTACAAGGTATTTAAAAAGGGGAAGCAGTTCCGAAAGAGGGATCTCACGGAGTGAGCGGTCAGCTTTAATCTCAAAATATTTTGTTATATCAGGAAGCTTTCCTGCTAACAGAGCTTCAAAAAGACTCTTGTCCAGATTTACCCTCTGGTAATTGAACTTTAGATAGAGTTCCGCAAGCGTTATCCAGAAAGCGGATTTTCTCTCAATTTCCCTGTACAGGATGTCTCTGGAACCGAAATGTTTCCTCACCCCAGGAGCTGTTTTCTGCAGTTCATGCCGAACAAAACTTTTCAGGTATACGGTAATTGAATTGGATTTTCGATGAAGCGCCTCTGCATCCATATCCATCCAGCGCGAGAGGAAAATGCAGACGGCTTCTACAAGAAACTCACGAAGGTCTCTGTCCCCGCCAGTGAAATCCATAGTTGCATACTCTTTTTGAAGGCTTTCTTTACAGGAACACGAGACATTAATTTTCCACCCCATCTGTTTACTGATGTAGTTAAAGTACTCTTCCAGCTCAGAAACTGTGGTAATCAGGTACGGATTTATAATCTCATGGACAAGATCTTCATCAATAAGCTTGCCAGCACTGCTTTTTACAAGCCATTTCATCATTTGCTGGCTTATCATGACACATTCTCCGCTCACGAGAAGTCGTTCCCTTGTTTCTGGGAAACTTTCTTTTTTCCTTATATTTTCAGAGGTCTCATCTGAAGTACCATGGATTTCAGGGTCAGGGCTAACCAGGTCAATGGCTTCCCGTATTGCTGCACTTAAATTTCCCCCGTTTTTTTCCAGCAGAGGCTGGAGTTTCTGGAGGTGAGCTTCATCTAAAGAAACGTTTTTGCGAATCAACAAAATCCTCCATCTATTTTTTTAAAGTTGTGGCCGGATCCGAAGAAATTTCCATCTGCAGGATTAATTATCTGAAGGTTCGTGAGGTTCCTGAGAGTTAGATCTACATATCTCTTTCAAATCAGGTAGTAACCAGTTTTTTATTTACATTATTACGAAATTAGCACTTCCAGACAATTACTGGTTAAAAGATACAAAATATAAATAATTTATTATTTCGTCTTGAAAATATAAATTTATGTATTTCGTGGTGGTTTATTTACGAAAGTATGCATGACCGGAACGGCTTTAAGGTCTGCATATATTATCTAGCCTCATGAACTACAACGTAGAGAGACTTTCGAGGGTCCGTATGATTGCGGATTACCAGTTCGGGAAAGGAATAGGAAAAGAGCTTTTCCCTGAAGGATCAACATTCCAGTTATCCAGGACAAAAAGAGTACGCCAGGTCTTTTACTCAGGTAAAAGAATTGCAACGGCGAGAGCAAAGGATGGTTTTTTCACGCTCAGTATTGAAGGAGCTTCTATAGTCCACAGACTTCTTCCAGGAGAAAAGCTAAGGGTAGTTGTTTCAGAAGATGCTGCTCCCTTTGTGGAGGCAGGCAAAACAGCTTTTGCAAAACATATAGTTGAGATTGATCCGGAACTCAGAGCTGGAGAAGAAGTGCTCGTCACAGATAATACAGACAGGCTGCTTGCAACAGGGCAGTTGCTCTTATCCCCTGCAGAGATCCTTTCTCTTGACAGCGGAGCAGCTGTAGATGTACGGGTAGGAATTACTTCGAAAAAAGAAGAATAAATATTCCAGTTTAGGAAAGCCAGTAAATTATCTGTCAGTCATCGCTCTTTTAGTCGATAAATCATAAATATCGAATTAAAAAGGACAATAGATCAGAAATTAAGATAAAGAAAGAAGTAAAGAAAAATAAATTTTAAACTTTATACAGAAGGGCAAAAGGTATTTTTACGTTTTATACAAATTCTCATATAGCTAGATATAATATATAAGATGTTATCCCCTACTGCTCAAAAAAGAAAAATGAGCGGAAAAAATGGATAAGAATATATCATAGATAGTTATTTTTGAATGAATACCACTCATAAAATAAATAATTGTATTTCAGTATCGCAGTTTAAAAACTTCATCCTAAAAATTTAAAGCTGAACCTGAAAGCTGAACCTGAAAGCTGAACCTGAAGCCTTTACGCCAGATAGCAGGAAACAGTTTCCCCGGAGAGTGAAAAATATCTCAGAGCCAGAGCAGATCCTGAAGTACTTTCTGGTTCCCGATAATACCAGAATAGAGACAAACAGGATTATAGTAGAGGGAGACGTTATTGTCGGCAACCACTCCAGTATCCAGTACGGTATATCTGGAGACACGGTCATCATAGGAGAAGGAGTGGACGTTTCCGGAGACATTGTAGCTTGCTCTGACGCCAGGATTGACATGTGGTCTAAAATGGGGAGCAGGGTAGAGGTCGGTAGAAACGCCTATCTGGGAGAATTTGTTACCATTGATGGAAAACTGACCGTAGAAGGGGACCTGGACGTAGGAAAGGAAGTTAAAATCAAGGGCGGGTTTGAAGCCAAAGGCTGGATTGTTGTCAGGAACCCTGTTCCTGTAATAATGTTTTTGCTTCTTTATATAAGGGAAATGATGCGCCTCGGCAGAGGAGAGGAAGTAGAAAAAGCAATTGAAGAACTTTTTGATGACTCTGAGGAAAATAAGGAACCTGATGGAAAAGAACCGGGTGAAAAAGTACTTATCATACCCGAAGACGCAAAAATGTCTCCTGAAGCCATTGAAGCTGGTGGAGAAGCAGTTATAGGGAACAACTGCTATCTGATAGGAACCCTCAGGGTACAGTCTGTCGAAACCGGAAAAGGCCTGACCCTCAAAGGGAGCGTTTTTTCGGAAGGAAATGTAACCATAGGAGAAAGCAGTACTGTCTATGGAAACCTTGTTTCAAAAGGGCAGATACACATTGGCAGGAACAGTAGAGTCTTCGGAGGAATAAAGGCTGATTCCGTGATCCTTCATGAAAATGCAAGAGTTGACGGTACGATAAAAGCGCCTTCCGGAGTTTCTTTCTTGCGGGAAGCAGGAGAAAAGCCAGTTCTTGCAGAGGTTAACGCTTTAGGGAAAGTAATCATAGTTGAGGCAGAGAAACAGTTAGTAAATGTGCCTGAAGAAGGACTCATGAAGGCTGTGGATCTGGTCGAAATCGATTCTCTCATCAAAGTAAATCCAAAAGCCAAAAATGGTTTTGTGCCTGGCATGGAAAGAAAGTCTGCAAGGACCAGGGCTCTCGCAAGAACCCGACGTCTTGCGGGATCCAGATCACTTAAAAAAAGACAGGAGACTGGAGAACACCAGAGCTAATTAGACCCTGATAAGCCAGGACTCCCGGAAGTGGCATTCTATCCGTAATATTTCAGACAGGCTGCTCCCGGAATATTAAGTTTTTCTGTAGGTCCTGATTTTCTGTAGGTCCTGATTTTCTGTGGATCCTGATTTTCTGTGGATCCTGATTTTCTGTGAGTCTTGATTTCTTCTTATGGCAGAGAAACGTCACAGGATACGGAAAAAATAGTGCAGAGCACTTTCTTTTTCCGGAAAGCAGCAGATAATCGGTAGTATTCTTAGGAAACCATTGAGGAACCCTCAGAGAATCAGGGAATTATCCGGTTTATATTGAAGAGGGGGAAAAATTTAAACTAAGAGATTAGTTAATCAGGAAATCATAAAATTCAGGATACATTCTGTAGAAACCAGCGGTCCATTAAGGCAGGAAACAGATGAAATATCAGTAATTGACTATAAACTCATGTAAACTCATGAAGAATACCCTGCTTTCGATATAAGTTTCAATAAACTTTCAATTTTGAAGTTTCAACGTTAAACTTTAGATAATCTTTCACTATTAAACTCTAAGACAAACTTATTATCACAGTTTTAAGGAAAGGAATTCACTTGACAGAAGATATTATTGAATCTGGAGACCTGCAGGCAAGGTACAATTCCGTTATAGAAAAAGACTCAAAGTATGTAATGCAGACCTATGGGCACCAGCCCCTTGTGCTTTCAAAAGGTAAAGGAGCGGTTGTCCAGGATATTTACGGTAAAGAGTATATCGACTGCGTAGCAGGCATTGCGGTAAACAATGTAGGGCACTGCCACCCGACAGTTGTTAAAGCCATTCAGGCGCAGGTTGAGAAATTGATCCACGTATCCAATATCTATTATACTGAAATCCAGGCAGAACTTGCGGAAACCCTCGTCTCGGTTACGGGTATGGAGCGCGTCTTTTTCTGCAACTCGGGAGCTGAATCTGTAGAAGCTGCAATGAAGCTGGCTCGTGTGACTACCGGAAAAAGCGCTTTTGTAGCAGCCGAACACTCCTTCCACGGCAGGACTATAGGAGCCCTAAGCGTGACCCACAAAAGCATGTACAGGGATCCTTTCATGCCGCCAGTCAGTTCGAAAACTACCTTTGTCCCATACTCCGATGCCGATGCTATCAGGCAAGCAATTTCCGGAAATACCGCAGCAGTAATCCTTGAGCCCATTCAGGGGGAGGGCGGAGTAAACATACCAGACCCCGGATACTTAAAAGAAGTAAGGGAAATCTGTGATGAAACCGGCGCCCTCCTTATCTTTGATGAAGTGCAGACAGGTTTTGGAAGGACAGGCACCTGGTTCTGCAAAGAGCAGTTTGGGATAGAGCCTGATATTATGAGCATGGCAAAAGCCATAGGAGGAGGTTTCCCCATGGGTGCCATTGCGGCTCGCAGCGGGCTCAGCTTTGGGCGCGGGCAGCATGCTTCTACCTTCGGAGGCGGGCCTCTTGCATGTGCAGCCGCTCTTGCTTCAATTAAGGCAATAAAGGAAGAAAAGCTTCTGGAGCGCTCAAAGGAAATGGGAGCTTATTTCATGGAAAAGCTCATGGGTATGACAAGGGACGACGTTGTGGAAGTCCGCGGGAAAGGGCTTATGATAGGGATTGAGATCAAATATCCCTGCGGCAAATTTGTTGACTTTGCAAGGGAACACGGCGTGCTTGTAAACTGCACCTCAGACTCGGTACTCCGTCTTGTCCCTCCGCTGGTGATTACAAAAGAGCAGATAGATACGGTAGTTGATGTCCTTGAGCAGGCGTGAACTGATAAAAAAGGAAATTTTTGATATTGCAGAGTACGTTCCTGGAAAGTCCATAGAAGAAATAGCTTCAGCCTACAGGATTGATCCGGCTTCAATTATTAAACTGGGCTCAAACGAAAACCCTCTCGGGCCCTCACCAAAAGCTGTCCGGGCTCTCGTAGAGGCAGCTCCCGGAGCAAATATTTACCCCTCGGCAGATGCACGGGAACTGAGAGAAGCCCTCTCAAAATATACAGGGTTTCCGGTACCGAACATTGTCGCTTCGGGACCTGGAATGGACGGACTTCTTGATGGACTTTGCAGGATAATCATTGAGAAGGGAGACGAGGTTATTGTCCCTACCCCGACCTTTGCCTATTATGAACTGCCTGCCAGAGCCTGCGGTGGAAAACCGGTATTTGTCAGGCGGAACCTCGATTTTTCCATTGACCCGAAAAAGATCCTTGAAGCCTTATCTTCCAGGACAAAGATAATCTTCCTGTGTTCCCCCAATAACCCCTCAGGCAACCTTCTTCCCGAAGCTGACCTGAGGAAAATTGTTGAAAATACGCGCTCCCTTGTGTTTATAGATGAAGCGTATGTCGAATTTGCGGACAGGAACCTTGCAGGGCTTGTAAAGGAATATGACAACCTTGTGATTGGGAGAACCTTCTCCAAGGTATTCGGGCTTGCAGGGCTGCGCCTGGGCTATGGGATAATGCCTGAATGGCTTGTGACAGAGTATTCAAGGGCAGCCACTCCGTTTTCAGTAAGTCTTCCGGCTTTAAAGGCAGGAATAGCCGCACTTTCGGATGCAGAACACCTGAGTAAAAGCATAAATCTTGCAAGGGAAGGGAGGAAATACCTGAAAAAAAATATCCCATTTACGGTTTACCTTTCACAGGCAAACTTCGTGCTTGTAGATGTTGCTCCTTTAAAAGCAAAAAAGATCACGGAGAGCCTTTTAAAGAAAGGGATAATCGTGCGTTCATGTGATTCTTTCAGGGAAGCTGGAGATTCCCTTATCAGGGTAACAGTCGGCACGCCTGAGCAGAATGAAAAGGTTGTCAGGGCTTTTGAAATTTCAAAAATTGAGGCTTAAAACCCTGCTCCTTTACTTTAATCTAATTTTTGAAGACTCAAATCACTAAATTACTGTATGTTTTCAATTTTCATCAATGGGTAACTCAGTTCAGAGTTATATTCCATCGCGACTTTCACCCGTGAAGAACCGTATTTTACAGTGATTTTAACTTCAAGCATGGGGCCCTGAAGTTCGGTGTATCCAAATTCGCTATTTAACTTACTTTTTAAGAGCTCACGGTCTATTTTCACAGAAATGTTTTCTACAAACGGCTGGACTGAAATGCTTTCCTGAATAGCGTGCTCAAGGCTTGAAGCTGTTTTCAGGTTTACAGGGGAACCCGTAAACTGGTGATAGAGGGCTCCCAGTTTTATTCCTGCTTCGAAGAGTGCATTATCCCTATCTGTTATTTCTTTTTCTGTCAAATAATCTTCTCCTTGCTTATTTCATTAGTGCGCCGAAATCAGGTAATCTTCGAAATAGCTTTACTGCTTTTCTTTCCGTCCTCCAGCTTTAATCCCCTTCTTATTCCCGTATTCTTTATTGCTAACAACACTGATCAGAGGAATTTTCAAAAAAGGAGAAAACAGGTAAGTAAGCATCAGGATAAACGGCAGGAAAGAAAAGAGCCTCATATACTGCACATCAATAAAGTAGAGGAACACAGTTATCCCGAAAACAGAAGCTACAAAAGCCAGGATCTTGATATTCCTTATTTTCGGATAATTTACAGTACTCACCATAAGGATAGAGAGGGCAAGAGTGAGAGCCAGCAAGACGTCTATCCCTACTATACTTTTGCCAAGCAAAAGGTATGTAACAAGCATTATGCAACCTGCGGTTATAGGAAGCCCTTCAAATCCTGCCTTCGGGGTGGATACAGTAGAATTGAAACGGGCGAGCCTGAGCACACCGCAGATAGCATAAAAAGCTGCAAACATCGCGACAAGAGGGTCTTTTTCTCCGAACTCCAGGAATATAAGAAGGGCAGGAGCGACCCCAAAAGAGACTGCATCTGCCAGGGAGTCAAGTTGCTCCCCTAGTTCTCCCCCTTTAAATCTGCGGGCAATGTATCCGTCCGCCCCATCTGCAACTGCCGCAATCAGGAGTAAGATCAAAGCAAAACCAAAAGAGTCGCTCTGGGCAGCTATTGCAATGGAGCCAATCCCGCAGATCAGGTTCAAAAGAGAGACCAGGTCCGGGAGTCTTAACATTTGAAAAACATTCATATTCAAAAGTCCCTGTCATTTTTTATTGTTGCTATAACGGTCTTGCCTGCAAGTACCCGCTCCCCTTTTTGAACTGTAATATCAAAATCATGAGGAATTGTTACGTCAACTCTTGACCCAAAACGGATCATTCCGATACGCTGTCCCTGTTCTACAATGTCATTCACACCGGAATATGAGACAATCCTGCGGGCAATGGTGCCTGCAATTTGTGTGACCCGCACATCCCCGTACTTGCTGTGGATAATAAACTCGTTTCTTTCATTCCTTTCCGAGTCCTTACAAAAAGCCGGGAGATAACCACCTTTCTTGTAGGTGATTGCCCTGATTCTTCCGGAAATCGGAGCTCTGTTAACATGTACGTTCTGAAGAAACATAAAAATGCAGATCTTCCTATCCCTGATGTCGATAATCGTACCGTCGGCAGGGGAGATCATATAAGTATCAGAGATTTCTACCTTTCTTTCGGGGTCCCTGAAAAAGACGACCATAAAGAAAGTTAATGCCATTCCCATATGAGCTGCATGATTAAGGTAGGGTAAACTATCCGTTGCCATAGAGAGAATTGCAAATAGAGCAGTTACAGACGCAGCTGTGAAAAGCCAGGGTTCAGATCCTTTTGCAATCATTGATCTCAGTCCCTAGCAAATCTATGTAGAAGATATTTCAATTCTTCGGAAAGTATGACCCAGAGGCCGTCGATCATTGCCAGCAACTCAGGAAGAACCTTGAGTACTATATAAGAAATAGCAAAGAGAGCGATTCCTGATCCCGCCTTTGCGATATAGTTATGTGCAATTATGAAACTGTCAGTACCAAACCACTGTTCTCCGTAAGCCACAACCACAAAGATATCCCTGATAAGATTGAGCACATAGATCACGGGTACGGACACGATGAAAGCCGTAACCAGACGATTAAGAGGGGCTTTGACCGCACCTATTAACCCCATGAAAAGAGCAATGCTTTCAATTGCAGTACAGGCCAGGATGATCTCAACCGTATACCCGTTAAGGGTTATCATATTCCAGTCTTTCATGTATGCCGGAATCTCAAAGTACTGGAGGACCCAGATGACCTGTGAGGTAACGTTTCCAATGATCCATGTATTCAGGGAAGAGAAGTTTGCAAACGGGAAATAAACAAGAGCTCCAAGAGCACTTGCACTTGTAAGCATTGAAGTTATGTCAAGAGAATCTCCCTCAATCTGAGCTGAAACTTCCGAGTGCATCATTTCTCTATTCTTTTTTAGGACAATAGGACCTTCCCTGTACTCACGAAACATTATATATGCCACAAGCAAGCAAAACAGGGCAAATGCAAATGTAAGGACTGCATTGGCATAGTCCAGGGTCTCTATGTAGTGGAGAGGCTGGTAACCCCAATGGATGGAAAACACACCCCACCCTACTCCCCCTACCAGTTTACGAATTCTTAAGGTTCTGGGGATGACGGATGACGCAATCATTAACCCGACTGCGAGCCAGAGTACACTTTCTATCATTTTTCACGCACCTTTTTGCCCGGGATTAAGACACTCCAGATTCTATATTTATTCTGTGATGTTGGAAAATTCCGAGCAAGTTCTGAAATTTCCGGAAAGTAAAACATGAAATTCCCTAAAATAATTAATAGATTTCCATAGAGCTTCTACAAAGGATTTAAAGTTTTCATAACCATAAGTATTAAGGGATTCAAAGGTTATGGATTTTACTTTAATATGCGATTAAAAATCTTGCGAATTATTACCCCCTGAAGAGTCATGATAGGGCACTGGCAAATACCTACATGAAAGTGATTCGGCATGGTAAGGCAAGTCCAGGTACTATGATATAGAAGGCCTCATGCCAGATATCTATGAGCGTTACGGATTACATATCTGACCTGACTCAAGACGTATAAATACCTGTCCGGATTTATGCAGTCAGGTACTGATATTTTAAGAGTTATGTAGATAGATAATAAATTCCTATTATAGAAAAATAACGGATTGTAAAGCACCCCTATTTATAAGAAAAATAATCCAGATGAAAGCTTTTGGAAAAAAATAGATAAAGAGCTTTTTGGTTATCCATAAAAGAGAAACCTTTAATAAAGACTACTGCATAAGTGACTTTTTTGCTTGACGGAGGCTCGACTCATATAACAGCGAACTGGAGAATAACTCAAAAAGAATTAATAAGAATAAAAAAATTGAGAAGAATAATTAAAATATGATGACGAGTTTCTAGAATACGCACAATACTAATATATTATTTTACCTGGCAAAACGCCAGAAAAAGCTAATCAGGAAAGAGATTAGTAAAGGGAAAAGTCTCCCGGAAAGTGAGTTGCGAAGGCGTTTTATGAAATATAATACCCCCAGCCTAACCGTTGACACTGTAATTCTCTTTAAAAACAAGCTTGTTCTGGTGAAGAGAAAAAACCCTCCATATGAGGGAAAATTTGCCCTTCCTGGAGGCTTCGTCGAAATCGGGGAAAGTACAGAAAAAGCAGCTTCCAGGGAAGCTTTTGAAGAAACGGGCCTTTCTGTAGAGATTCTCAAGCTTATCGGTGTCTATTCCGATCCTGAACGCGACCCCAGGAGGCACACAGTCTCAGTGTGTTACCTTGCGAAAGGATGCGGAGATTTAAAACCAGGCTCTGATGCTGATGCCGTTGAACTTTTTGAACTTAACTCGATTCCTGAGCTGGCTTTCGACCATAACAAAATGATAGATGATGCAAAAAGTGATATTAATGCAGTTCTGTACCAAATGCAAAAGTATGATGTTTCCTAAAGATGGTAATTACCAGTGCAGAAAGTGTGGAAACATAATACCGATTGAAAATAACGCAAAGAATTTCGTCTCCAAAGCCAAGATTGACGATCATGAAGTAGTGGTACTCGAGGGTGAACAGACTTCAGGCCTGCCAACAACGAGTGTAAAGTGCCCGGAATGCGGGAACAATACTGCAGCCTGGTGGCTCAGACAGCTCAGGTCTGCAGACGAATCCGAAACCCGTTTCCTCAAATGCACGAAGTGCGGGTATACATGGAGAGAATACGACTAAATTTCACAGCTTCTTTCCGGGCCCTTCTTAAAAACGTGCCTCTGAAAAATGTGTTTCTGAAAAACTTATTTCTGGAAAACGAATTTTCAGCTCAGGATTTCTTTTATGTTTCAGGCAGAGCCTGAAGCTTCCTGATTTTCTGACCAAGATTTATATAGTTGCCGGGGCTTTGAATCTAATAGTTTAGCCCAATTCCATATGGCTATTTATCCTGATTCGGAAAGTTTTTCCTCAAAAGGATGGAAAGTCCCAAATTGTAAAGAAATTTATATAACGAAGGATAGATAAGGAGTTTAAGGCTTAAATTTATTTAATGGAGAAGAATCATGTTCAAGGCAGCGATTAATGCAGAGCTTCTGAAAGACGCGATTGCCGCACTGGCCGTAATTGTAGATGAGGTTAGATTCAAGATTAAACCCGAAGGTATTTCTGTAAAAGCAGTAGATCCTGCCAACGTTGCAATGGGGATTTTTGAGCTTGGATCTTCGGCTTTTGACGAATACAGCGCTGATGAGAGTGAGATCGGACTTGACCTGAATAAAATTATGGACCTTCTGGGAATCGCTGATAGGAGCGATACAGTCCGAATGCAGCTTGAAGAAGGAAGCAATAAACTCTTGATTGATGTAGGAGGACTGTCTTATACTCTTTCTCTTCTGGACCCTTCAACAATCCGTGCAGAACCCAGAGTTCCCCAGCTCGAGCTGCCTGCCAAAGTTGTTCTGAACGGTGCAGACCTCAGGCGTGCCGTGAAAGCCGCAGAAAAAATAAGCGACCATATGCTTATGGGAGTTTCCGGCGATACTTTCTATATGGAAGCAAAGGGCGATACCGATCAGGTCCGCCTGGAAATGGGTAGAGACCAGTTAATTGATCTTAAAGCAGGTGAAGCCTGTTCGCTCTTTTCCCTGGACTATCTGTCAGATATAGTCAAACCCACAAACAAGGTAAATGAGGTTACTCTCTCCCTTGGAAGAGACTTTCCTATCCTGATTGACTTTGAAATTGCAAACGGGGCAGGAAGAATATCCTATCTCCTGGCTCCGAGAATAGAATCGGACTAAGGGTGGCATGCAGGCCGAAAAACTTGCATATTACCCGTTTACTTCAGAAGCATCTGCCCATGTTGGAAACCTGGGAATTTCCCTGGAAAGCCTGCTTAATTCAAGGGCTTACAGGGCTGCAAGAGCCCGTGGAATAGATAGAGTAAAAGAGGCTCTTGAAGGAGAAATTAAAAAACCCCCTATGTCAGGGGAAGCCCAGGTGCTTTCAGAACTCCTTTCCTATCCCTTTGCCAGGATGCTGGTTGCCTGCGTGGATGACCAGCTCTTTACCCGGCGCTATGCTCTGGCAGAAGCCAAGGCTGCCTATACTTTTATGAGAAACGAAAACCCGGACTTTCTGCTTGAATTCGGGGAAGATTTTGGAATCCAGGCAGATTTTCAGGACTCCTATTTTAACATGCATTTTACGGATTATATCCGATTTTCAAATTCCCTCAAAGACCCTTCCTGGAAACTGACAAACCGCCAGCTCAGGGCAGGTAAGATAAAAATAACGCGGGAAGAGTTTGCAAGGCTTCTTGAGGAAGCAGTCAGGGAAAGGATTGAACAGTCCTTTCCTATCCCGGAAATTCCCCCAGAAGTTTCCAGTTTCTGTGCTCCCTATGTTGCCGAGATAAAGGAACAGTTTGAAGTCCAGAAAAAGAAATTCGGAGCTACGGACTTCGGGGCTGTTGAGCCAGAGCTCTTTCCTCCCTGTATCGCTCATGCGCTTGCAAACGCACAGGGTGGGGTGAATCTCGCTCATTCGATGCGTTTTGCAATGACTTCTTTCTTACTCAGTGTAGGTATGTCAGTGGATGAGATCCTGAACCTTTTCAATATCTCTCCTGATTTTGATGCGGAAAAAACCCTCTACCAGATAGAACACATTGCGGGCGCCACAGGCAATACGTACAAACCCCCTGCTTGCGACACTATGAGGACTTACGGCAACTGCGTGGGAAAAGACAGGCTCTGCGAAAAAATCAGCCATCCTCTTGGGTACTACGAGAAAAAAGTATTCATAAGGAATAAAGAACAGGGAGAGAGAGAAGGAGAAGAAAAAAGAAATGAGAACAAAAAGGGGAATGAAAGTGAAAAACCAGGTAAAATGCCACCTGAAAAAGACCCCAAATAAAGGAATTTAAAAAGAGGCATACAGGCTGCCAGCCCTCGACTATTCACAAAAACTGCCTGACAAATTCCTCTGGCATTAAAGTGCGTTTTGAGGTTTCTTCGACCGATGATCCTTCACTCAAGAGCCTTTTTACTACGCTTTCCATGGGTTCGCCAACTTCAACAATATGCATATCAGGATCGTAAAATCTGATAACCCGCTGTCCCCAGGGCTGTTCTTTTAATTCGTGTACGTACTTAACGGAATCCATATCTTTCAGCTTTTGAAGGAAACTATCCAAATCGTTTTCTTCAAAATATAATTCACAATTGTTTGATTTTTGAACTATGTCGTTTTTGTTTATATTTATTAAATCTGAAAAATGTGATTTTAAATGTATCGCAAAGCCGCCCTCAAAAGACACATTCTCGCCAAAATTGTACTGTACTTTTTGATCGAGAACTTTTTCGTAAAAGTTCCTGGAAAGTTCCATATTGTTGACAACAATAAGCGGGCATATAAATTTCATTCTATTCCCTCCTTTTGTAGTGAGCATGATACTGGATATGATTCACTGTTCCAAATTATTGTTCATATAATGGTAAAAACCCGTTCAATAAATACTCTGAGTATCCGTTCCAGTATATTACCTCTGTTCCTAAAAATTACTTTGGTATTTATTAATCTCAGCCTAGAAAGCTGAAAGTGTTTTTTTCATGGAGTTTCGGATAAAAATATCACAAAAAATCATTAAACGGAAAAAGCAGCTAAAAAATCCAGTTTTCTGCTGAGTGGTTAGTGAAAGAAATTTCGAGGAGGAACCTAACAGTGCAACATACGAACGTTTAAAACAATCAAATTACGAGCTCATCCCAAAACCAGGTTTACTCTAAATCAATAAGAATCTCAGAACTGTTTTTCGCGATCAAAAACTCGATTGATTACTCTAGATTCGCAATTTAGAGAAGTAGTTCTGAGTTTTGGGATCGGCTCTACTATAAAATCTAACGAAAAAAAAATCGGAGGATTGAAAAATGAAAAATCTATTTGATTTAACGGGTAAAGTTGCTATTGTAACAGGTGCTTCCTCAGGTCTTGGGGTAGACTTTGCTAAAGCTCTGGCAAACCAAGGTGCAAATATCGCTATAGTTGCACGTCGTGAGGAAAAATTAAAGGAAGTACAAAAGGAAATCGAAGAAATTGGCGTAACCTGCCGCCATTACGTATGTGATGTAATGAAAACAGAACAGATTAAGAGTGCTGTGGAGCAGGTAGAAAAAGACATGCAATGCCTCTTTGGGAAAGAACTATGAAATGTGATTGTGGAAACGTAATTGATAGGGATAGAAATAGTGCTATCAACATCATGAAACGGTTCTTATCACAAAATGCTTTGTGGACAAGCTATCAGAAGTTTTCTGATAATCTTCGACAAACAGGATTACAGATGGATAATTGCATTACTGCAAATATCCAAGTGACGTAATTACTCGAAGGAAGCTCCGTCCTCGCCATCAGGCAGGGCGGGGTAGTTCACCGTAAACAGTTATTGTTTTTAAAGAGTAGTGTTTCGAATATTTCAACAATTAAAAGGTCAGGATGATGCTGCCAGTAAAGAAGATTTAAAAAAGGAATTCTTATCTCTCATAACTGCTTCAACTGCTCTCCTGTTTCAAAAAATAACGTTCAGAAGAGGCATGTTTCAATACAAGAATGATGAAATGATGAAAAGTAAAAATTGCCTGTAAAACAGGCAATTGCGTAAGCTCTTAAACTTTTACCTGAGTCCTGAACCTTGCCTAAGTCCTGAACATTTACCGTCTTTTGTATTCCCTGCATTTTTGCACGAATTTTTCTACCGGGAAGCTAGCAGGATGAGAATGCATGTATCCTGCAAGGGTATTGTGTTCCACAAGCCCGTCAAAACCGTCCTGTATACCTTTTCCGCGGATCATTTCATATGCAAACCTGGCATCTCTGTCGCATTCCGTAAGAGAGTAATGGAATTCATGGCCTTTGATATTGTGGGAAGAGAAGTTTTTGTCAAGGGGGCGGGCTTCGGTATATCCCAGAGCCTTCAGACGGTTTGTCATGCGAGTATTTGCAGGCACGACATCAGCCAGTTTATAAGTCCTATCGTCAACCTCGTAAGTTCCGCAGAGATAGAGCAGGCCGCCGCATTCAGCATAGATGGGCAGGCCGTCGGCTGCAAGACCTTTCAGTTTCCGGGTGGTCTCTGAGTTTTCAAGGGTTTCTGCGTAGAGCTCGGGGTAGCCGCCTCCAAGGTAAATTCCTTCTACATCCGGAACATCACCTGCCATAGGGCTGAAAAATACAACTTCTGCTCCGTTATCTTTGAATGCGTCAAACATATCCCGATAATAGAAACAGAAAGCAGGGTCCCAGGCAACTCCGATCCTGATATCTGTTCCAGGTCTCTGAATTACCTCAGCTTCCGGAACCGAACAGGGCTCAGCAAGTTCAAGCACCGCATCAAGGTCGACATTTTCTTCAATAAAGGCTGCCATTTCCGCGGTGTTATAGTCCTTTTCATGTGCCATGTAAAGTCCAAGGTGCCTTGAAGGGACCTCAATATCTTTTCTTCGGGGAATTGTGCCTATAACAGGAATATTGCCCGGGAGCGCATTTTTCACAAGTTCTGCATGGCGGGGGCTTCCGACCTGGTTCAGGATAACACCTGCAACCCTGACTTCCGTATCGAACTCGGAATAGCCCTTCAGGAGAGCTGCGGCACTTCTTGACATGCCGTGGACATTGATTACCAGAATCACCGGAATATCAAGAGTCTTTGCAACATGCGCCGAGCTTGCAATTTCCGTAGAATCAATTCCGTCAAAGAGACCCATTACACCTTCAACGACAGCAATGTCAGCGTCTGCAGATGTGCGGGCAACTGTCTGCCTTACCCCTTCCGTGCCCATCATGTAGGTGTCCAGGTTCCTGGAAGAGCGCCCGCAGATGGCTGTGTGGTGGGAAGGGTCAATGTAATCCGGCCCTACCTTATAAGGCTGGACTTTTAGCTGCCTGTGCTTGAGTGCAGCCATAATACCCATGGAGACTGTGGTTTTTCCAACTCCGCTGTGGGTTCCTGCGATAAGTATTCCTTTTGTCATTTGGTAACTATTGTACAGATTAATATATATTAATTCGGCTGGTAAGGAGAACAGCAACCGTTTACCGGAAAACCAGCATGTTCGTGTACATTATAGCGTGCAACTTTAAAAATAGAGCTTGAAGAAACAGATCTGGAGAAAACCGGATTAAAGAATCAAACTATGATATTTTTCTTCCCGGAATTTCCGAAATAATACGCGCTACCAATTTATATTAGCTGCAATTAGGTATTATAGTAGATGAAACATATCGCTAGCAGATATCTTTTTAGTTATGACACTTTGGATCATTCCAGATAACCAGGTTAGGATTCTGCCAAGAAATATTATTACCTAGATTATATAAATACGCTGGGGAAATATGAAGGAAAATAATTCAGGGAAAAATTCTCTGCTTCCCAATGGAAAAGAAGAAAAAGAAGAAGAAAAAATTCTGGTTGACCCTTACGGGCGCAAAGTAACCGGGCTTCGAATATCCATCACTGACAGGTGTAACCTTTCCTGTATGTACTGCCATAATGAAGGGGCAGACTGCTGCGCCTGCGGTCCTTTAGGACACGAGATGAGCCCGGAACTTATCTGCGGTATTATCCGGGAAGCAGCGAAATTCGGAGTTCGTAAAGTAAAGTTCTCTGGAGGAGAACCGCTTTTCAGAAAAGACTTTGAAGAAATCCTCGCATGCCTCCCTCCTTTGAAAGAGGTCTCGGCAACTACAAATGGCATCTTGCTTGAAAAACGTGCAAAGGACCTCAAAGCTTCCGGACTCGATAGGGTAAATGTAAGCCTGGACTCCCTTGACCCCGAAAAGTATGAGGCGATTACCGGGGCTTCGCCAGGCACTCTTGAGAGGGTTATCAAAGGCATTGATAGCGCAGTTGAAGCCGGGCTGACCCCTGTAAAGCTGAATATGGTGCTTCTGAAAGGCATAAACGAGAATGAAATTGATGCCATGATGGATTTTATCCGCCCTTATGAAGGAAAAGTTATCCTTCAGCTAATAGAGCTCATGAATATTGACCCAGGGCTTTCAAAGTATACTATTGACTCAAAAACCCTTGAAAAAAGCCTTGAAGAACGGGCAAGCGAGGTAAGAGTCCGACACCTGCACCACCGGAAAAAGTACATTATTGACGGGGTGGAAGTGGAGTTTGTGCGGCCGATGGACAACTCGGAGTTCTGCGCTCACTGTAGCAGGCTCAGGGTCACAGCCGATGGAAAGCTCAAGCCCTGTCTGCTTGTGCATAATAACCTGGTTGACATCAGGGAAGCAAAAGGTCCCGAAGAGATAGAAAAACTGCTCAGGCTCGCAGTAAGCCGGAGGAGACCCTATTGTACTCCGGTTATAGGGATCGAAAAATTAGAGAAAATAAAAGAATAAGAAAAAAGCTTACAATAAGGAGGAAAAAAATGAAAATCGAACTTATGGTAGACGGCAGGAAAATCCCAATGAATGAGTTTGTCCAGACAATAGTAGGAAATGTTACCAAAGCAATGGTCGAGACTCTTCACACAATCGATAGCGACTGGAAGGAAATTTCTATACGTATAAAACAGGACGAAGTAAATTAAAAAAGGCAAATAAAAAACAGAAAACGTGTTTTCGGAATAAAAAAGTCGGTATTTATCCGGCGCAGAATTCTATTCTTTTTTTAGACAAGATACATAGAACAGCGTTATTGTGTTCAAAGGTATTTTTCGATCTCTGAAAATTCTATTCTTGCGGTTGAGTCCAGCGAGATCGGAGTTATTGAGACGTGCCCTTTCTGCATGATGGCGTGCACATCGGTCCCCTCTTCTTCTTCGCGGATAAGATCTCCTGCAATCCAGTAATAAGACCTGCCCCTGGGGTCACGGCGTTCTTCAACGTCGGTTTTAAAGACCTTTCGCGCAAGGCGCGTTATCTCCACCGGAGTATCTTCTTCGGCATGGTAGGGAATGTTAATGTTCAGGAGATCCACATTATCCGGCATACCGTGCTTGAGCACGTTTCTGGCTATTCTATTAACGACTTTTATCCCTGTTTCGAAGCGCTCTCTGTGGTAATCTCTTGGATCGTCGAATTTCTGTCCTTCATCAAGCACCTGCATGGAAGCGGCAATTGCCGGAACGCCATAGCTTGCAGCTTCAAGGGCTCCTCCGATAGTCCCTGAGGTAGTGATCGTATCCGTGCTGATATTCTCTCCAATGTTAAATCCCGAAAGCACCAGGTCTGGCATCTGCTTGAGAATGGTAAAAATGCCCAGAATTACAGAATCCGTAGGAGTCCCGCCCACAGCATACGCAGGTATGCCTCCTACATCTGTTTTCGTTATCCTGATAGGCTCAAAAATAGAAATCGAACGTCCTACCCCACTCTGCTGGACAGCAGGAGCTGAGATTGTAACCTCCCCGAGATCCGAAACACTGTCAAAGGCAGCTTTCAGGCCTGTCGAATAAACACCGTCATCATTTGTAACAAGAATTTTTGGGACCATCAGCTTTCCCATAAGTTTCCGGATAATTTAAAATTTATGGAAACGCTGCGCCGAATTAACCCTATTTGGAGATAAATTGTTTTCAGGCCCGATTTTCATTTAGATATTTTTATAGAAACAAAAATAATATATTAGAGGACATATATTAATTATAAAGCGTTTAGCGGGGGTGAAAATGAGCACGGAAGTCCCGATATAAAAAGTAAAAGGGGAGCTAGCCCGAATTATTTTTGTTTTTTTATATTCAGGGTTAAAAGATTTTTTTGCTTGACTTCCAGTGTTACTGGCGATTGAGTATTATTGACATTGGTGATAATTATTATAACCCAAAAATAAACCAATCACGATTAAAACCAGCGACACTATTCTGAATTGCACTTATAAAAGTCAGACAGCTATAAAAGCCAGCCAGATTCTGTCAAAAAGGCAAAATAAGCAGAGTGAAATATTTCAGTTAAACAGTTAAAATCCGGAGGAATCCGGGGAGTGGTATTGATGGTAGAAACACAGGAAATAGTAACAGATGTACATGTAAGGGATAGAACCGCAAACCCTTCACCTCTGGGATTTACGGGTCTTGGCCTTTCAGCAGTTCTCCTAAGCCTTAGTTATATAGGACTTTACCCTGTGGATTCAATGATCGTGTCCATGGCAATATTCCTGGGGGGCTTTGCCCAGGTCTTTGCAGGAATTATGGCATGGAAGAAAGGGAGCGTATTTGGAGGCACGGCGTTTTGTGCGTTCGGGCTTTTCTGGTTCTCTCTTGCAGGACTGATACTTATGCCAGCAATTGGTTGGATTGAAGGTCCGGAGCCTCTGGCACTTGCAGCCTATCTCTTTCTCTGGGGAGTCTATACCTTCGTCATGCTTCTGGCAACCCTAAAGCTGGGCAGCAAAGCGATAATGTTCGTATTCGTGACCCTTTTCTTGCTGTTTATACTACTGGCTATTGTAAACGCCACAGGGAATACAGGCCTTCTCGTCATAGCCGGTTATGTGGGACTCATTATGGGGCTTGGAGCCCTGTACACTGCCCTCGGGGAAGTGCTTAATGACGCATATGGCAGGAAAGTTGTTCCGATCTAAACTATAAAAAAAGCGAAAAAAAAGAAAACTAAGAAATAAAAGCAATAATTGAAAAATCTAGAAATTTAGATAAAGAACACAGGAACATAAGATTAAATTTGAAAAAAATACAACGGCAGAAATGCCGAAGCAAGAGATAAAACGCAGGGCTGTTTGTTTAGTATTTGCTGAGCCCTGGTTCTTTTTAATCTGAGAATTCTCCTTTTGGATCTTGTAATGCTTCCTTTTATGGCTTAACTGGTTATTTTTATTCCAGTCCGCTTTTTTAACCTGAGGATTTCGAAACAGGCGGGGTATTAGAGAAGGATGCTTGATCCACCCAGTACGGATTATTTCAACCCCAGGCGTTTTGAAGCCAGACTTGAAGCAAAGCCTCCTTTTCTTCGGATACGACTTACACAGTAACGAAACGAAAATGAAGCGAAACGCGACAGACCTGAGTTTTGGAAAAGCAATTCGCTTTAACATTTGGGGCCTCGGATTTACTGTTCTCATTTTATTCCGATTCTCATTTCTCGTTTCATATGTTTATAGTTGAACTGCATAAGTCCTGCCACACCAAAAAGGCAGCCGTCTGTCTGCTTTAACTGACAATTGATGTCTCACCGGGTTACCCTTATATTTAGCCCGGAGATATTCTTTCTCAGTAGAAAGCAGATTTTTCAATTTAACCTCGAAGGAGGCAAACCTGCAGTACCATATTAACTGCAGTTTTAAAGACATTTTAAAATACATTTTTAATTGTATATTCATACAGGTGATAAACACTTAAAGAAAACATTATCACCTTCATTGTTAGAAACTCCAGACTGTGAAGCCATTCCCCTATCTCCACAATCGTTTCCGGTTGTAAACTTTTCTTTTCTAGTACAGTTTTTATGATTTCGTGTAAACCTTTTGCTAACATTTTATCGTAACCCCACTGATAATGTATTCTATCAGACGTTAACTCAAAGCATTCTCTGTTTGAAAATGCCCTGTGCGAGATATTTTTTATCCAACATAGTCTCAAAAGGAGCCTTCTGTTTGAAGACATCCTGTATAGTATACACTATCCGACGTAGTCTTAAAGAGGCATCCCCGTATTGAAATGCCATATTTTACCCCACCGACTCTAGCTTTAGAAGCTTGTCATATTAAAGGTTGTTGAGCTTGTATAAGAGAATTTTATATGAAGGCTTTAATAATTAACAGGCTCTTCTATCAACTTTTTTGTCGAAAAAAAAGAGAAAGAAGCTGAATATTGATAGCAAAAGAGGAAAGGCTACGAAAACAAAATAGAGCTTATAAACTCGAGATCGAAAAAAGAAGGTATTGCCGGGTATTTATTCCTGACAAGAATATATTATACAAAAAGATACTTAAGCGCAAATACGGCTGAAGACAAAAGAAAAGAGAATTCACTCTCTATTTAAGAATCAAAAGCAAACAGCCGAATCTAGTGCGTTCCGATTCAAGAATATATGTTCACGCCAGATCTCTCATAGAATGTAATTTTCTATGTTTTTGAGTGGTTTTTATCGCAGCAAACTACAGGTTACTCAATTAAAAGAAAGCAATAACTACAGGCAACATTATAAGAAAATTATATATACTTTAAAAATTAATCATTCTCTAATAATATACTTTGAGAGATGACCCTTATGACTGATACACGAAATTTTGTTTTACGAGATGCAGAAGGTAATGAACATGGAGTTTTCACTGGGAAACAGCCTCGTCAGGCTGCCTTGAAAGCTGCTAACCGTGGCACAGGAACTAAATCAAAACCGGATATTATCCGACTCAGGGAACGCGGGACAAAGAAGGTCCATGTTTTCAAGGCATGGAAGCAACTTGTCAAAGCCCCGAAAAACAAGCCTGAATGGATGCCAGATAAAATCAGCAAACCCTTTGTCAAGAAAGAGAAAATAGAAACAATCGAGTAAAATATAATTTTCCTTATATACCTTGGAATTCAAGGTTCCTTCATTTTTTCGATATCATAAAAGGAATTAGCTTTGTCTATCTTTAATTTTTAGGACTTACGCACTTGAGGCGCAAAATCAATTACGGAGTTCATCCAAAAACTCAGAGTTAGTTCTCTAAACCTCTAATTTGAAATAATCACCAAAGTTTCTGATTACGTAAGATATTTCAAAAATTTAGTGATGTGGGAATAAAATTGGTTTTGGGATGAGCTCATGAATATATGCTAGAGACGAAGCAATTTTATATTTTTTAACTTTGGTTTTAATTTTTAGAATATCTAGTTATTTAATACAGTAACTGAATGATACAAAAACTATTGATAACTTAAAATGATTTTTAAATTCATATATTCATATAGACCTTGAAATAACTCTGTTTGCTCATTCACCGTCACTTTTGTATTTTCCAATTGATGCAGAGCAGTGCAAATTTAATATAATGATTCCCTTTATCCATCTAATATTTCAAACAAATCATAAATTCACAATTACCCAATATCCCCGATCAATTTCACGAGGACTTATAAAATGGATAAATACGAAAAAGTATTCGAGCTGGCAAAGCGCCGCGGCTTTTTGTGGAACTCTTTTGAGCTGTATGGCGGAAGCCGTGGGTTTTATGATTACGGGCCGCTCGGGAGCACGCTGAAAAGGCGGATTGAGCAGACCTGGAGAGAGTTTTACGTTATCCAGGAAGGGCATATGGAAATCGAGTGCCCGACCATAGGAATCGAGGAAGTATTTATCGCATCCGGGCACGTTGGAGGCTTTTCCGATCCTCTGTGTGAGTGCATGAACTGTAAAGAGGCTTTCAGGGCTGACCATCTTGTGGAAAACGTAACGGATGCGGCAGGAACTCTCAGTGCAGAAGACCTTACGAAGGTCATAAGGGAAAAAGGAGTTAAATGTCCCGAGTGCGGTGGAGAATTCGGGGAAGCCTATGAATTTAACCTGATGTTCAAGACTACAATCGGACCCGGGACCGGAAGGCAGGGGTACCTCAGGCCGGAAACGGCGCAGGGGATGTTCGTGGACTTCCAGAGGCTGTCCCGCTTCTACAGGGATAAGCTGCCTTTTGGGGCAGTGCAGATCGGCAAGTCTTACAGGAATGAGATTGCGCCAAGGCAGGGCGTAATAAGGCTCAGGGAGTTCACGCAGGCTGAGTGTGAGATTTTCGTTGATCCCAGGAACAAGAAACACCCGAATTTTGAGCGTTTCGCAGATAGAGAACTTGCGCTTTATTCGCAGAAGGGGCAGCAGCAGGGAGAGACTATCAGGATGACCGTGAGGGAAGCTGTAGAGACCGGAGTTATTGCCCATGAGGTTCTGGGTTACAATATTGCGCTTACCAACGAGTTCCTGACAAAGGTAGGGATGAATCCCGCAAAGCTCAGGTTCAGGCAGCACCTGAAGGACGAGATGGCGCACTATGCAATTGATTGCTGGGACGCTGAGATCGAGACCGAGCGCTTTGGCTGGGTTGAAATAGTAGGAATTGCCGACAGGACGGACTACGACCTCAAAGCCCATGCAAGAGTCAGCAAGACCGATCTTTACGTTTATGTGGAATATGACGAACCAAAGATGGTTACCCGCTTTGTTGTAAAGCCAAACATGGGCAAACTCGGCCCCCTCTTCAAGGGCAAAGCAAAAGCTGTTGCAGATGCCTTAAAACAGCTTTCAGAGGAAGAGCTTTCACTCTCAAAAGATCAAATCAAAGTGACTGTGGATGGGGAAGAATTGACAGTCAGTTCAGACGTGGTGGACTTTGCAGAGGAAACCGTAAAAGTCAGCGGTGAAAACGTTATTCCCCACGTGATTGAGCCTTCCTACGGGATTGACAGGATCTTTTACGGCGTAATGGAGCATGCCTTTGATGAAGAAAACGTTGCTCAAAAGGCAGTCGAATCCGGACTTAAAGGTGCAGAAGAGGTAGAAAAGGCAGAAGAAACAAAAAAAGAACTCGAAGCCGTAAAGGGTGAAAGTGAAGGAGAAAGCGAAGAAGAAGCCCGCCTTGTTATGCATTTCACAAGTGCAGTCGCCCCTGTGCAGGTAGCAGTCCTTCCGCTCCTTACCAGGAAAGAGCTTGCAGATCCGGCAAAGGAGATTGTTTCAAGACTCAGGGAAAAGAGCCTGCTCGTCAATTATGACGACTCCGGGACTATCGGGCGCCGCTACAGAAGAAATGACGAAATCGGGACCCCTTATTCGGTTACTGTGGACTATAACACCCTTGAAGATGGGACTGTTACAATCAGGGACAGAGACTCAATGCGCCAGATAAGGGCTCCTATCAATGGAATCGAAAACATGCTCTATGAGCTGATCTACAGGGGCAGAAATTTCGAATCCGCAGGCAAGTCCTTTAACTTTTAAATTAAGGGGTTAAGGATACTGCTAAATTTCTAAGCTGTGGGCTAAAGTGCCTGCAGCAAAATTTTTAGTTTTATTAATTTTCTATTGCTTTTTTATAATTGAATTAAAGTCCTGAAACAAAACGGCATTGAAACAAAACAGCATTAAAATAAAACAGCACTAAAATAAAACAATATTGAAATAAAACAATATGAAATAAAACAACGTTGAAACGAAATAACTTAAAAGATAATCTTGAAAAAACCTTGAATCAAAATGAACAAAAGTCTTTTTCCTGAGAAACAGGCATGCATGAAGCATCCACTGATAAAGCCCGATACAGTTGAGCAGAGGCTTTACCAGCTCAACCTTGCAGGAAAAGCCCTTGAAGGGTCAAGCCTGGTTGTGCTTCCCACGGGGCTTGGAAAAACCATTATAGCTCTTTTTGTGATTGCATCCCGACTCCAGCGTTTCGGAGGAAAAGCTCTGATACTTTCTCCTACAAAACCTCTTGTAGACCAGCATGCAGCTTTTTTTAAAAAGGTAATGACCCTCCCCGAAGAAGAAATTCTGGCTTTTACAGGCAGCATTGCCCCTGCTGAGCGGGAAAAGCTCTGGGCACAGGGAAAATTGATAGTATCCACACCCCAGGTTATCGAAAACGACCTTCTTACGAAACGGATCAGCCTTGAGGATGTAAGCCACATAACCTTTGATGAAGCCCACCGGGCAGTTGGAAATTATGCTTATACCTTTATTGCGGAAAAGTATTTTGAGAGTGCCAAAAATCCTCACGTACTGGGAATTACTGCAAGTCCGGGCAGCTCAGACGAGAAAATCTCTGAGGTATGTCAGGCTTTACATGTTGAAAACGTAGCTGTAAAAACAGAGAAAGACAGGGATGTTCGCCCTTATGTGCAGGAAAAAGAAATAGAATGGCTTCAGGTCCTGCTTCCTGCCGAAATGGCTGAAATTCGTAGCTATCTGGAAAAGATCTTCAATGATCGGCTAGGAACCATAAGAAAACTGGGCTTTTCTGCAGGCAGTGGAAAATACATCTCCAAAAAAGACCTCCTGCTTCTCCAGAAACAACTCCAGGGTGAAATTCGTATGGGTGGAGACCCTGCAATTTTTTCTGCCATGTCTGTGGTTGCTGAGATGATGAAGGTGAACCATGCTGTGGAAATGGTGGAGACGCAGGGGCTTGAGACTTTAAGAAAGTACCTGGAAAAACTGGATGCAGAGGCTTCTTCAAACAGCGCAAGTAAGGCTGCAAAAAGGCTCATGGATGACCTTTACATGAGAAAAGCCCTGTACAGGGTAAAAGAATGTGATATCGAGCACCCTAAACTCGAACTTGCAAGGAAAATAGTATCCGAACAGTTAGAAGAAAACCCTGATTCCCGGGTAATTGTGTTTACTAACTACAGGGATACTGCAGAGATAGTGGCAAACGCCCTTTCTGACGCTCCGGGAATTGTTCCTACTCGTTTTGTGGGGCAGGGTTCGCGTCATAAAGACAAAGGACTTACGCAGAAGCAGCAGGCAGAAATCCTTGACAAATTCAGGGCAGGAGAATATAATGTCCTCGTAGCCACTTCAGTTGCTGAAGAAGGGCTTGATATTCCTTCTACGGACATGGTGCTATTTTACGAACCTATCCCCTCGGAAATTCGCAGCATCCAGCGTAAGGGCAGGACAGGCAGGCAGCAAAAAGGCAGAGTAATTGTGCTTGTGACAAAAGGCACGCGGGACGAAGCTTATTACTGGAGCAGCAAAAGTAAGGAAAAAAGGATGCTGAACAGTATGCACGGGCTTGAGGCTATCCTTACCCCAAAGGCTCCAAAGAAAAGTTCAGAACTTTCGGATTTCGAAGGCTTATCCTGTATTTCAGAACTGAAGTTAGAAGTACAAGAAATAGGACTGAAGGAAATAGGAAGCGAAAATAGAGACGAAAATGAGGATGGCGACAACAACAGTCTTGCAGATTCCAGGAAAAATGGAGATGAAAGGGAAGAAGATAAAAACATAAACCTGGAAAGAAGCTCAGATGAGAATGGAAAGAAAGATGGAAACGAAGAAACAGATGGAAACGTAAAAGAAAGGCAAAAAACCCTTGTAGATTTCGGAGCCGCATCAGGAGAAAGCATAAAAAAGTCACTCAGAATAGTAATCGACCACAGGGAGACAAAATGTGGAGTTGCAAAAACCCTGGACAGGCTCGGTATGGAACTCAGCTTTGTGGCTCTCGAAGTAGGGGACTACGTTGTAAGTGATCGCCTTGCAGTGGAAAGAAAGCGTACGGATGACTTTGCAAGTTCTCTGATCGACGGAAAACGCAACCTTTTTGCCCAGCTGTCAGATCTTGCAAGAGTATACGAAAAACCAGTCCTGATAATTGAAGGGGAAGATCTCTTCACTTCCAGGCAGATCAACCCAAACGCTATTTACGGCTCTCTGGTTTCCATTGCAATTGATTTTGGAGTATCCATTCTATATTCCCGGGATGAGGAAGAAACAGCTTCTATTTTAAAGGTGCTTGCAAAGCGTGAGCAGACAGAGAACAAACGTGAAATCAATCCTCACGGGAAGAAATCTGCCAGCACTCTTGCAGAGCAGCAGGAATACCTTATTTCTTCTATTTCGAATATAGGGCCAAAAGCTGCAAGAAATCTCCTTTTGCACTTCGGCTCGGTAGAAGCTATTATGCGAGCTGATACCGAAGAATTGAAAGGCGTAAAGCTAATAGGACCTAAAACAGCAGCCAGAATAAGAGAAGTCCTTGAAAGCCCGTATAAAGGATGAGTCATAAAAAGGAAATTAATAGAAATAAAGCTAAAGTTCGATACCTCATAAATTACAGTCAAAACTGATGAAAAACAAGTGAAAAGATAAATAAAAAACTAATAAAAAGATAAATAAAAAACTAATAAAAAGATAAATAAAAAGACAAATGAAGATATATTAAAAAATAGATGCTACTTTTTTGATTGATTAGCATTTATTCCAAAATGTCTGTAAATAATATCTCAACTTCTCTTTTTCCATGCTCCGTGCGCGGCTTGAGCCAGCCTGCATACAATTGAGAAAAAACGAAATCACACCTGACTGGGTACTCCGATTTCATATCTCAGCTATAGGACACGGGACAACTAAAAATAAAAAATAAATTTTCCCGAGAGTCAAGCTGAAAAAGACCTTTTATGATCATAGGAGGATAGCTGATAACAGTATTCGAGGAAAACCGCATACTATAAGCCTGAAATAATAGTGCTCAACCTGTAGGTTCCGGGAAAAAACCGTTTTTTAAAGAGGAATTCCCAAGGGAATCCCCGCGAGAAAAACCTGTCCTATCAGTGCCTTTTGACGCTGCAGAATATTTTTTCGAGATGCCGCCTGTGAACCGTGCACTTTGGCTCAGGCAGCACACCGAGGAGAATGAAAATCCATCCAAACGGAAAAAGAAGGATCATCGCTCCAAGCAACCTCAAAAAGGTAATCAGACATGAAAGCAGGTTTCTGTATATCTCTCGCATGCTTTCATCACCTCTCAATATACATTTATCAGGTCATAAAATATAAACACACCTAAAAGAAATTTATGATAAATCGTGATAGATCCATACAGCTTCAAAGTGCCAATGTTCAAAGAAAGGGCAGAATCCATCATGATAAATAGTTATAGAAAAACTCTCATCTAAAATTGCCTTACGAAAGTTAACAAAGTTAAAGAGAAAAACGAAATCACGCGGCGAAGATATTTACTACGGCAAAATACATGTTCAGTGAAATTGAAAACAGGAAAGAGGATTCCTGTAATCAAAAAGTGTAAAAACTGTAATGAAAGATCAGGAAGTATGAGAAAAATAAAATTCATTAAATATATAATAAATATATATCATGGTTATAATAAAAGTAGCCATATAAAAAAGAGGGAAATGCCTTAAAAGATGCCTTACAGAGCAAAATCGGCATCATGCGAAGTTTGCCGCAGGCGTGGGGGAGAAATATTACACATTAAGACCAAAGTATTCTGAAAGAAACTCCTAGTTTCTCGGGGAAATTCCCGCAGTCAGGGCATACTAAACTTCTTAAAGGTGAAAAAGGAACAGAGAAACTTAGATTTTTCAGGCAGGTTTTCAGAAGAACTGCTTTTTTTGTATTTTGCCCGGAAAAACATTTCTTTTGCTTTTAACCCTCTTTAAAAGTTTATTTCCCTACAAAATCTATCTTATTGCAATATTTTCTTCCGGATTTCCTCTTCTCAGGAACCTTTTTCAAGACATAGTTAATCCTGTACATTCTTGGTACTATTTTATATCTGTTAGTACTATTTTATATCTGCTAGTACTATTTTTATCTGTTAGTACTATTTTATATCTGTTATTAATTTGAATTTATTTCTGGCTCGCCCATCCCTGACCGGGCTGTTTCAGCTTTCCCTGCAATTGAGGTTTTAGACCTGCCTCAACCGCTCTATCAGACTGATACCTTTTTCGATCAGCTCAAACTGCTCAGCAATACTGCGCAGATTCTTTTCATCCTGAAGAGAAGACGCAATACTGACCATCTTTTTGAAGAGAAGATTTTCCAGCACCCTGGAGTCTTCATGCGCTGTAGAAACTGTGGATAATTCCGTCTTTTTCCCTGCCCGGACTGCAGGAGCAGTCTGAACTTTAGAAGCTTTCCTTCCTGCTTCTTCGACCTCATAAGGTGTCTCTGGAATCTCTTCTTCCACAAAATCAAGGATATCATCCTCTTCAGCTTCCGGAGTCCTTTGCCCGAACCCAGGTTTCTGTCTGCGTGCCTGTACTTTCTTTCTAGTATCAAAAGAGGGCCTGTCTCTCTCAATAGAAGATCTGGCTTCCGGAGCCTGGACTTCTGCCGCAGGTTCTAAAGCCGGAGTTTCTTCATCTTCTTCCCGGACATCACAGATAGGGCAGATTACCGTGCCCTGGTAACGAAATTTTGGGGCTCCGCATACTTTGCAGTGTTCGGCAAGCATTGTGCCCCCAAGTTCCAGGAAACGGGCTATTCGCTTTACTTTTCGGTCTTTCTCAGAATCCATACGCCTAACCTTCCTTTTTGCATAGCTTTTTACTTATTTTATAAGATTTTTCCTGTAGCTCCCTCTATATGAAACTACCTTATAATTCACAAAGCGGAAAAAGAGCCGCACGCAAAATCGGAAAGAGAAGGCACTGAAGCAATCGGGTTCAAGAATTACCGATAATATTTTATATAACAAGCCTGTCTTACACTAATTTATTAGCTCTAATTTTTATCATAATTGACTGCGCAGGTGATTCAGATGTCATCAAATGATTCAGCAGAAGTTATCAGACAATGCCTTCAGGTCTTAGACAGCATAACAAGTGACTCTTCAGTTCCAAGAAATATCAGGCGTTCTGTGAATGAAATCATAGATATCCTGAACAACGACTCCGAACCTCTCTTCCTTAGAGCAGCATCAAGCATTTCCATTCTTGAAGATATAAGCAATGATCCAAACCTTCCTCTACACACAAGGACTCTAATCTGGAATCTTTCAAGCCAGCTCGAAACCATTCCAGTAGACGAGTAAAACCAGAAAAAGTAAAAGATTTTTCTAATCCCGTAAAAAGGATTTTTTCCGAGAGCGCCTGAAAAATTATTCGGCTCCCGGAAAGAAAAAAGCTCAGACGCGTTTCTTGAGACGATTCTGTTAAAAAATCCCGAACTTTACCTTATTCTAGAAAAAGTCGGAAAGGAAGCGACCTGATAATTTTGTAGTCTCCTCCGCCTGATTTTATAATTAAGCGAAAGGTAAGGGATAACGACAACGTAATATCTTAAGGTAAAAAACCTTTTTTATCTTTTTCCTTCTTTTCTCTATCCTTTCTCTATCCTTTCTCTATCCTTTCTATCTTTTTTTACCTTATTTTTCCGGACCGAATTTTAAATTATATCAGATTTTACTTTCTATAAAGGCAATAAATATTAGAAAGTATATGTATAAAAAAAGGATGAAAAGAGAGATAAAAATATAAAGGACCTCAGAGTCATTTTATACAGGATAAAAAAATTAAGTCAACAAATTAGGTCAACAAATTAAGTAAATAAATTAAGTCAATAAATTAAGACAATAAATTAAGACAATAAATTGGGGAGATGAATCGGAGCTATAGACATAATACAATTACAAAGGAATTATGAGATAGAGGCATAGAAGTTTGAAAAAGCATAAAAACAGAAAACACATAAAAATACGTAAAAATACGTAATAAATAGCGAATAACATAATGCAGGTAGAAAACCGGTATCACAGAAATATAAACAGCTTAGAAAGCTTATTGGGGGGAAAAATAATGCTGGAAGAAATTTCTATCCGGATAAGGGAGAATTTCGAAGTCAAAGATAAGATAAGGGAAGAAGGACTGAAAATCTCAAGGGAAATTGTCAGGGAATGCAGGACAGCAAGTTTTGCCCTGCATGGGAAGGACTTTGAAAAGGCGGGTAACAGCATAGAGGCAGCTGGAAGAGCTTTAAAAAAACTTGAAACCAGATTCGAAGGACATTCTGACATTTATCACGCCGGATTTGTAGAACATTCCCAGCAGGAATATTCGGAAGTTGCAATTGTCTACAGCCTGCTTAAAGACGAAGGAGATCCGCAAAATATTCCGTCTCCGGATGAGCTTGGGGTTGAGTATGCTGCATACCTTAACGGGCTTGGAGATGTAGTAGGAGAGCTCAGGAGGCATGTTCTTGACCTTATAAGGGAAGAGTCTTTTGAAAAAGCCGAAGTTTTTTTGGGAATTATGGAAAATATCCATGCAGTCCTTATGGACTTTGACTACCCTGATGCAATAACCAGAGGGCTCAGACGAAAGACAGATGTATCCCGCTCCTTAATAGAAAAAACACGCGGCGACGTTGTAAACTCAATTCAGCAGAAAAAACTTGAGCTTGCAATGCAGAGCCTGAAATCCAGACTTCAAGAGGAATCCGGACTTTAAGAGGAATACAGGCGTAAGACAATTGGACTTTAAGGCAGTCTCTCCTTCAGCGGCCTGGTAGAGATACAGACTGAGAAAGAGAGATAAATAATTTCACAATAACCACTAAAATCATTTACTATTTAGTGCAGTTACATTACAATTTAGCACTCATTTACCTGAAGCCCGTTATCCTGTGTACTTCACCGGGCTGCCAGACAGTTCAACATATGCATATAAACGATAAAACCGTAAGGGTCTGATAGATCCGGAATTTCGGTATCAGTTACAAGAGGATATCCATGAGATTTGATCCAGAAAAAATAAAAAAGGATGCAAAGGAGAATTTTGACCTTGCCTGGAACGAGGGCAAAAAAATGGTCAAAACACCTACACTTAACGAGCGCTACCCGAGAACCACTCTGAGATACGGGAAGGCTCATCCTGTTTATGATACGATCCAGAGACTGAGAGAAGCCTATCTGCGTATGGGTTTTGAAGAGATGATGAACCCACTTATAGTTGATGAAAAAGAGGTTCACAAACAGTTCGGAAGCGAAGCCCTCGCAGTCCTTGACCGTTGCTTCTATCTTGCAGGCCTGCCCCGCCCCAATGTAGGAATTTCTGACGAGCGCATTGCACAGGTAATAGAAATCCTGGGTGACATCGGGGACGAAGGCATAGACAAAATCAGGAAGGTCCTTCACGGTTACAAAAAAGGGAAGGTTGAAGGAGATGACCTGGTTCCCGAAATCTCAGCAGCCCTTGGGGTTTCGGATGCCCTTGTAGCCGATATGATTGACAGGGTTTTTCCTGAATTCAAAGAGCTTGTACCTCAGGCAAGCACAAAAACACTGCGCAGCCACATGACAAGCGGCTGGTTCATTTCCCTCAGCTCCCTCCTTGAACGGGAAGAGCCTCCTTTCAACTTCTTCTCGATTGACCGCTGTTTCAGGAGAGAGCAGCAGGAAGATGCCTCAAGGCTCATGACCTACTACTCAGCTTCCTGTGTTATTATGGACGAGGACGTGACCGTAGACCACGGAAAAGCTGTTGCCCAGGGACTCCTTTCTCAGTTCGGCTTTGAAAAATTCCTCTTCAGACCCGATGAAAAGCGCAGCAAGTATTATGTGCCTGACACCCAGATAGAGGTCTTTGCTTTCCACCCAAAACTCGTGGGCTCGAACTCCAAGTATTCGGACGGCTGGATTGAGGTTGCAACTTTCGGCATATACTCTCCGACAGCCCTTGCAGAGTATGATATTCCATACCCTGTGATGAACCTAGGGCTCGGGGTCGAAAGGCTTGCCATGATCCTGCATGATGCCCCTGATGTCCGCTCCCTGACCTACCCGCAGATCCCGCAGTACAGCGAATGGGAGTTGCCTGACAGCGAACTTGCAAAGCAGGTCTTTGTAGATAAAACACCTGAGACTCCGGAGGGTCAGGCAATTGCAGATGCCATAGTTTCCCAGTGCGAACTGCACGGAGAACAGCCAAGTCCCTGTGAGTTCCCTGCCTGGGAAGGGGAGATTTGCGGAAGAAAGGTTAAGGTTTCCGTAATCGAGCCTGAAGAGAATACAAAGCTTTGCGGTCCTGCAGCCTTTAATGAGGTCGTTGCCTATCAAGGAGATATTCTGGGAATTCCGAATAACAAGAAATGGCAGAAAGCCTTTGAAAACCACTCTGCAAGGGCAGGCATACGATTTATAGAGTCTTTTGCTGCCCAGGCTGCACGGGAAATTGAAGAGGCTGCAATGTCCGGAGCAGATGAGCACATTGTAAGAGTACGGATTGTCAAGGTTCCCTCTGAAGTTAACCTGAAGATAGGTTCTACTGCCCAGCGGTATATCACTGGTAAAAATAAAAAGATCGATATCAGGGGCCCGATCTTCACCTCTGTAAAAGCGGATTTCAAGTGAAATAAAAGTAAAAACAGGGACGAGCAGCAAAAAGAGGAATGGGCTATATGCAAAAAGAAGGAGTACCGTTTTCAGGATACTCCGAGCTCAGACGGTTGATGGAAACTGGAGAGCCGGTGTGTGTGACCTTCGAAACAGAAGAACAGGACACAAAAAAAGAATTCTGGGGAGCAGTACCAGCCAGTGGAGCGGTACCAGTCCAGGAAACAGTACCATGTCACGAAGTAATGCCCAAAGAAAAAGTAACCGGAAGAGCAAGTGAAGAGCTTCCCGAGAAATCCGGCTTCCTTTTTTGCGAACTTGTGCAGAAAGCCCGTATGGGAGAGAAGTTTCGGATCTCCGGACAGGGCTGCTCTCCCGGAGACTATGTTCTGGGATTCTCTGAAGAGAGTCCTGCTGAATATTATCTCAAATCCGGAAGGTACAGGACTATACAGGCTGCAGAAAAAGCAGCCCTATCCCTTCCAAGATTAAAGAAAAAATTTTGCTCCATAGTGATCGAACCTCTGTCCCTTAACAGGGGTAACTTTGATGTGTTAATTTTTTTCCTTAAACCCGAGAAAGCTATGCGCGTTGTCCAGGCAAATGCCTATTCCGAAGGAAATAGAACAGTAATGGATACAATGGGAGCGGCTTCAATCTGTGGAGACTGCACGGTACTGGCTCTTGAAAAAGGCATAGGCTTATCTTTCGGGTGTAAAGGGTCAAGAAAACATAGCGGCTATGAAGACTTCGAAGTTCCTCTGGGTATTGCTTTCAAGAAAGTTGAGGAAATTGAAGAAGGACTTTTGAAGCTTCCCGAAACAACGCAGTAAAAGACGCTGGATAAAAAATGAAGAAATAAAACGAAGTAATAACAGGTGCCTTTCAGCTTTGATCGTCTATCAATTTTAGTCGTCTATAAGCTTTAGTTGTCTATAAGCTTAAGTTGTCTATAAGCTTTAGTTATATATAAGCTTTAGTCGTCTACCAGTTTTAGTCATCTACCAGTTTTAGTCGCCTATAACCTTCAGTCATCTGTTAACTTTTTTCATATTACTTTAGCGAAGAAGTCCACTACACTTTCGAGCCCTATAGCTTTTAACTGACCTGGTGAAACAACTGCAACTGTTGCCAGGAGAAAGATAATAACGAGAGCAAAGACAAAAGTCTTCAGTAAAAAAGAGCCAGCTGAAAAACGCTTTTTTTGTTTGCTATCGTCAACTTCTTCTACCAGCCCCTGATACTTGACTTTTACACTTGACCAGTCGGCACTATCCCCTTTTGATTTTCCTGATGGGTCTTCGTCTTCAGAACCCTGATGTTTTCCGGAATAAACATATTTGGACCAGTCAACAGCCTCGGCTTCGGGAGAGGAAGTGGACTGAACGGGGCTCAGGGGATCACTGGCAGATTTGAATGAAACATATGATATAGTAGTCGTTCTGAAAGGGGATTTAGAGCCTGACGGCATATCGGGAACTTCTGGGACCGGTGATTCCTGGATAACTTCCTGGTTTGAATTCTGAGAAGTTGCATAAAGTTCCGTTGCCTTTTCTTCTGGGGGCAAAGACCTATCGTATGTCTTTCTTTTTTGAGAGTCTTTAAGAGTTTCGTAAGCCTCTTTGATCTGTATGAACTTTTCATGTGCATCCGGGGACCTAGCTCTGTCCGGATGGTATTTTTTTGCAAAATAATGATATCTGTCTTCGATTTCCTCAGGGCTTGCACCTCTGGGAATGTCGAAAAGCTGATAATAATCCACTGCATTTCACCCTCTGAACCTGCATCTCTGAACTGTATATCTAAACTGTACCTAAACTGTACCTAAACTGTACATCTGACAGGTATCTGAACTGTATATCTGTTATTGAGACGTTAATTGATTAAGCAATTAATCTTTAAGACCCTCTGGCCTTTCTATAGTCACGCTTCTCATGATCCCGGTCCCAAGGTCTTTAGCTGTAGCATTTATTATTCCGTTAGCGTCAATATCAAAAGTAACCTCTATACGCGGGATACCTTTTGGAGCAGAGGGGATATTATCGAGAATAATCATTCCCAGGGTAACATTTTTTGATGCAACTCGTTCTTCCCCCTGGAGGATTTTACCTCTTACAACCCTCTGGTTGTCGTAATGTGTGGTGAAGGTTTTACTATTTCTTGTAGGAATTGTTGTATTCCTTGGAATTATTGGCGCCATCAAATCTCCGACGGTTTCAAACCCTAGGGTAAGAGAGGTCACGTCAAGAAGCACAAGGTTGCCCGTGTCAACCTCCTCCCTGGGAGATTTAAGATATTCATTTCCAAGGATTCCTGCCTGAACAGCAGCCCCCATTGCTACTACTTCATCAGGATTAATGTTCTGAAGGGCTTTTTTTCCCATGAACTGTTCTACAGCTTTCACTACAGCAGGTATTCTGGTAGAGCCCCCTACAAAAATAACTTCATCGACCTCGGCAGGAGAAAGCTTTCCATCCTGCAGGATTTTTTCCATAATTGATAAAGTTTTCTTAATGAGGTCCTCTGTCATCCCGTCGAACTGATCTCTTGTTACATCTATATCCAGGGTTTTATTTTCAAAAATATAGGGCAGATTAACATTTGTAGTTGTGAGAGTGGACAGGTCAATCTTGCAGCGTTCTGCAGCCTCCCTAATGCGCTGCATCGCCTGAGGCATATCTGAGAGGTCTTTACCTTCAGTTTCCTGGAACTTGGCAAGTAAGTGTTCAACGATCCTCCTGTCGAAATCATCGCCGCCTAGTTCGGTATCTCCGCTGGTAGCCAGTACTTCGAAAATTCCGTTTTTAATCTTAAGAATTGAAACATCAAAAGTACCGCCTCCAAGGTCGTAAACCAGAATTTTCCGGTTATCAATTCCATCTTTCAAGCCATAAGCGAGCGCAGCCGCTGTAGGTTCGTTTATGACTCTAAGTACTTCCAGGCCTGCAAGTTCGCCTGCCTTTTTTGTTGCAAAACGTTGAGAATCATTAAAATAAGCAGGAACAGTAATTACCGCTTTTTCAATGGCATCACCTAAATATTTCTCAGCATCACGTTTTAGTTTTTGAAGGATTTTTGCTGAAATTCCATGAGGAGTATATTTCTCATTATTCAGTGATACTCTGTAATCGGGTTTTCCCATATGCCTCTTTATGGATTGGACAGTATTTTCAGGGTTGGAAACCATCTGCCTTTTGGCAAGATCGCCTACAAGTAACTCATTCTTCTTTGAAAAACCTACAACTGAAGGCGTAAGCCTTTTTCCTTCCGAATTGGTGATAACCTTGGGTTCACCAAGCTCAATTATCGCCATACAAGAATTGGTGGTTCCCAGGTCGATGCCCAGTACTTTTCCTCTGATATTTGCCATTGGCGCACCCCCAAAATTTTTATAACGTTTCTAAGAGATATTAATTTTTCTATTGCAGTTGTAAAATGTACATATAAAATTAAACTGTAGAGATATAGTAAATATAAAATATAATATTTACTTAGATATAAAAGAATCTTCTTGATATTTTTTAGTATTACAAAGGAGATGAGATTAAAAAAGGTTTTCGCTAGAGAGAAATAATATGGAGTCAAAATTTGGTCGTGTCCCCAAGTTATTGAACTGGAACTCTAAACGTTAGTAATTCCTTTAAAGTCCATATGTGATCGGTTATTCCTTCTACCATTGCTGGGGTTCTTTGGAACCATTTTCTATTTCCAGAGTTTATTTCTAATCTTAGGGACTTATGAGGTTTTATAAAGTTATACCATGCCTGGAATAAATCAAAAGCTTTCTGATGCATCTTCATTGTTTTACTGAAATTCATCCCTTTTCTTATAAATCTT
>NZ_WJBI01000002.1:0-392331 GCF_020804225.1 Methanosarcina sp. DH2 | reverse complement strand
GGTAAATACAGGAATAGGAGAAGATGCGGAACGCATCTTCTCAACTCCGTTAAATAACTCTATAGCATCCTCTGTACTACGTTTTCCTTCATGATGGAAAAGGAGCAATCTTGAGTTACTTTTGATTGCTGTAAGTGAGTATACGTCACCATACTCTTCAGAATCCTCTTCGGTCACATTTTTTTGCTTTTTTTTATATATGACCAGATCTCATCAACTTCTACTCTCTTAAGATTAAGATTTCTGAGGAAATAAGTTGTAACTTCTTCTGAATGAGTTCCTGCAATCTTGAGCCATCTACAAATTGTATCTTTATCATGCCCAGTAGCTCTTGCAACTCCACGAATACCTCCTTTTTCAGGAAGCATACCTAATGTCCTAAGAACTTCTTCCTCAGGAGTATCAAGTCCAAAAAATATTGTACCTTTTGTTTCACTAAAGCAACGATTACAGGTTTTACATTTAAGAAGAACACGATTATTTTTACCGTATCTCTCTTTAAAGGCTATATTCCCCTGATTTTTAATCCCATAATCAGGGCAATCTTTGTTCCAGCAAAAAAATTGTGAAAAATCGATTTCAGAAGTGATTTCAATACCCCCAAATAATAATAGATTCAAAATTATATAAAATTAAGTCAATGATTTGGGGACACGACCTTATATCTTAAATAATGAAATTCGTATTCCTGCCATCCTTTGGGGAAAGCAGAGTGAAAAGCTGTTAATTGAAGTTCACGGTAACCTATCTAATAAAGAGGATACCGTAATTTCCATGATGGCACAAAAAGCCGTTAAAAAAGGTTACCAGGTGTTAAGCTTTGACCTGCCTATGCATGGTGAACGTTTAGATGAAGAATATGCGTGTATTCCCGAAAATTGCGTAAGTGATTTGGCCACTGTTTATGAATTTGCAAAGTCTCTTGCTCCTGACATTCATTTGTTTGCGTGTAGCATGGGTGCCTATTTCAGTTTGCTTGCTTATCATGGCTTTGACATAAAGCAAACTTTATTTCTCTCGCCCGTTGTCAATATGGAACGTATCATATGCAATATGATGGAAGGCTTTCAGGTGAGTGAAGAAAGACTAAAAGCTGAGCTTGAAATCCGGTTGCCGGTTGGACAGATATTGGAATGGAACTATTATTGCTATGTGAAAGAAAACCCTATTTGCTTTAAATGGAACGCGCCCACTGCCATTTTGTACGGTTCGGACGATAATCTATCTGAAGGGAATGAGATTTCAGCATTTGCAACAAGATATCAAGCAAAAGTTAAAGTTCTCGAGCACGGCGAGCATTACTTCCATACGGAAGAGCAACTGCAGGTGTTTGACATATGGGCAGATGAGAATTTGCTGTAATACAGGCTAATTAGAATTTTACAGAAATTTCGGTACGTTTTCAGTTGAATCATCTTGGGGATGAGTCTCTACCTCACCCCCATATTCGTGTAATAACGCGAATAACTTTCGATTTCCAAAAAAATATGCTTTTTAGGCGTAGGGATCCGCAGCGCCTTATTAACGCTGAAGGTGTTGTCAAATTTCTTTTTAAAATCATCTTAAAACTTCCCTTCACATCCGCATGCTTATTTGTGAGCAGATATCGGGCGGTATTTAAGGCTTTTGGGTAATGTATTGCATTAAGTTAACAAATAAACTTTAAAATTCTCATCCTCGACGGAATTGATAACGATTCCTCTGTAACCCTAATTTGACAGATTCTGCTAATTAATACAGTATTTTCTTACAAAAAACGTGTTGTATCGACATATTACGTTTTGGTAAAATGGAACATGTCAAAAATCAATAAACACACGATATAAATTTGAGATTTAGGAAGAAAAAAGAAGCATGAAGCCCATTTATACATTACAAAATGTATGCTTCTGTCAAATTCGGGCTGTAATCATGACCAATAGATTAATACTGAATTCTTATCGAGCTTCTGGGTGCTGCTGATATATGCCAGTCTGTACCGCGTTTATCATTACAGCTACTGAAATCCGTAATCAGCGTCTGCCTCTGATCCCTTTCCCTCAGTCTTGAAACCCCTACACCCACAAGCCTTATTTTTTGACTTCCGATAAACTCAGCAAGTAGCTGCATGGCTGTCCTCTTAATTACGAAGATATCCGAAGTCCAGACCGGGATAGTCTTTGAGCGTGTATATGTGGAAAAAATCATCATAACGAACTTTTATTTTACAGCTTTAGGGAGAGCTTTCATATATCCGTGTATAACAGACTAAACAAATGTTTTTGCAATAAAAGTTTAATTTCAAGACCCTCTCTAAACTGGTTTACGATAACAGTTTATTATTAATATACTAAGAGTTATGAATAAATACGGAAAGATAGATTCCAATATAGATACAGTACTTGCATTCATAATAATAAAAATAGTATGGGTAAACCAGAAAGTATTACACCACGATTTGGCATAGACATTGTAAAACCATGAACTGTTATACATATTATACAGATTATAAAAAAATAGCGGGATAAATAAAGCAAAAAACAATTTTAAGTAACTCGATTTACTCATACAGTGTCTTTCTTTTCTTGTCACCCTACAGTATAAATATAAAATAAATAATACAAATAATGCTACAATAACAATGTAAACAACCGGTATCCCATATAATGTTACAGTATGACTCGTTGTTACAGCATGACTCGAAACTTCTATTTCTCCTGTGCCAGAACCAATGAGTGCGCTTTCATTGTTCACGCTTCCTTATATGTTTTGAAAAGTTAAAAGATTTTTTGTTTCACCCAGCAACCTTGGACTTGATAAACCTTATTTTATCTCCAGTGGAGAAGTGAGACTTAGAAATCCGTAATCATCGTCTGTCTCTGATCCCCCTCCCTTAGTCTTGAAACCCTCAGTTGAGCTGATAGCTATCGGATATGTCCGCAGCGGTAACCATCTTATTGCCTGGTTGAGGATTTGATCAATCCTATTACATGCTCTCTTATTGGAGATAGTATGAATCGGAAAACTATAGAAATTATCAAAGAGGTGAATAGTCAGACTAAACATCCAGTACTGCATTATAATAGTTAATGGGGGGATTATGATTATGGCAGTCAATGAGAAAGAAATAAGGATTAAGATAATCAAAGATGGACCGTATCGGGTTACAGGTGGAGTGCCGCTTTTCGAACAAGTAATTGTCACCGATGACACCGGCCACACCAAAGAATTAATTGATATAAAGGAATACCCTCGGCGGGAAGCCTATATTTTATGCCGCTGTGGCTCATCCGAAAACAAGCCCTTCTGTGATGGAGCCCACCTTAAGATCGGTTTTGACGGTAGCGAAACAGCCAGCAGAAAGCCTTACCTGGAAAAAGCGGAAACGTTTGAAGGTCCTGATTTGAAACTCACTGATGTCTACGAACTCTGCGATCATTCCCGTTTCTGTCAGCGGTCTGGAGGAATAAGGGATCTCATACAAAAATCAGATGACCCGGAAGCCCGACAAACCGCCATAGAAGAAGCCATGATCTGCCCGTCGGGACGGCTGGTCCTGTGGGACAAGAAGACAGGCAAACCCTTTGAAAAAGAATTTGAACCATCTATTGTACTGGTCCACGACAAACAAAAAGGTTGTGAAGGCCCCCTTTGGGTTCGAGGCGGTATCCCCATTGAATCTGCAGATGGCAGCACGTACGAATTCCGGAACAGAGTAACCCTCTGCCGCTGCGGGAAGTCAGAGAACAAGCCCTACTGTGACGGCAGCCACTGGATGAACAGCCAGCAGAAGCTCGAGTTCAGGAAGAAGTGGGGCCTGGAATAAGTGAGTTCGTTGATTCATAGAGGTTGTTAACTTGCGGAAATAGTAGTCTCGCATAACAATCAGGCAATCCAAAAGCCAAAATGAAAGCAATCAATGGGCGATTCCGCGATAAAAAATAGAGAATTCGAGGGTGTAGCCTTCTTTATTTCAATATATCCTCGAACTCCTTTTGGCTCCACAGATGCTGCCAAAGTCTCATCAGCCTGCAGCAAGTTTTCGATTGCACGTCTCTGAATAGCTGGAATGGTGACATGGCTCACGTCGGCCACAAGATTGCCAATCATATATTCCTGCCTGTCTTATCAAGCGACCGATACCTTTCTCCAGCCTGAGCAAAGTCGTTTGTTTTGAAGATCTTCAAGCCCTTGAAGACGTTTATGATACTATCAGGCGAGGTCGAAGCGATCAAGTTTCATCACTTGGTCCAGGCCGCCACGAAGTCCTGGAAAAACTTCTTCTGCGCATCCGCGCTTCCGTAGACCTCGGTCAGAGCGCGGAGCTGGAAGTTTGAACCGAAGATGAGATCGACAAGCGTGCCGGTACACTTGACTTCGCCATTCTTGCGATCACGCCCTTCAAATATGTCCCTGGCGCCCGATACCGTCCTCCACTCCGTGCCCATATCGAGCAGGTTCACGAAGAAGTCGTTGGTTAGCGCTTCCGGCCTCTGAGTAAAAGCGCCGTGCTGGGTCTGTTCGAAGTTGGTGTTCAGCACGCGCATGCCGCCAGCGATGAGCGCAACGTTCTCTTCGTCGTTCATGGATGCGAGCGAAAACCTCGCGGATATTGATTGCTTTATTGCTACTGATATGTGTCTACCTGCAAAAGATTTTACTTATTTATTTTATTCTGCTTTTTCTTCTTTTTTGCCAGTAACCGCCCGATATTTGCTCACTTCGCGAGCATGCGGGCGTGGAGGGAAGTTTTCAGATAAATTTTAAAGAGAAATTCGAAACTAAGAATCTATTGGAAAAGAGTCTATTGGAAAATCGATAACAATAGTAGTAAAAAACTCTAATTATCACTATTTGGGACCATTGGGATCTTTTATAGACCTTATCTCTTCTAAGATTGCGTGAGATGACCTCGTTGTCTTAATTCCATGAGTTAGGCATCAACCGAAGATTCTACAGAATCCATGATATTATCCCTGCTCATTTCTCTATTGCTTCAACAAGACCACGATTCTCCATGGAAAGTATCGTGTGCCTCACAATTTCACCGGCGATGGCTATTATCGCTATGCCTATAAGGATCGCAGACAGATCGTGCCACGTCGCCTTAAAATTGCCAAGGGTGATCAGAAAGGTAGTGGCAACAGCCGGCGGGTGTAACGCTTTAAGAGGTATTTGAATTAGTATTACAAGTGCTATGGCAATGCATGATGCCACAATATGCGGGAGTTGTAGATGGCCGGCCACAAACACAGCTGGAACGTAAGCAGCGCCGGTTATGATAACAAGGGTGTAGCCACTAATGATGCCGACCAGGTGGCCTACAGTCATATTGTATAAGCTCGATGACTTCAACCGGGGAGATGCAACCTGCAAGAAAATGGATGGGCCCAGGCTTGGGAAGAGCCACAGGTTTCCGGTAATATAGCCTAGCCCTCCAGCTAAAAGCGTAAGCAAGCAACCTAACACTGACCTCAACACGATATTGAGAGCTCGCTGTGCTTCTTTCCTGCGGGGAGCGCTTTTAGCCTCATATCGGTCGCTGGTCGGATTCATGTGTTGAAACGCCTCTATTCCGTGTATTCCATTAGAAAGCTGTGTTATGTCGAGACTACCAGACCATGAGGTGACTTAAGATATAGTTGTGTCCTCATCCAGCCTATTTGTTTTTTTATCTGTTTTATTATACTCATTTATTATACTCATGGATCTGCTCGCATGTGTCCATGAGTTGCTTATCCCGTAACATCTCGGCATTAGGCTTCATAATAATATACAATGCTACCTGCATTTCGCTGGACACCAGTACAGGTTCTAGAGGTCCCTGATCAGGCCAAACTCTCCAGATTGCCTCTTGAAGAGTGCTTTGCGAAGGTGGTCAGACTCGTTGGGTATATTCCTTCCATACTTATCCAGGTAAAGTATTATAATAGTATAAAGGGGACTGGGATAAATCTTCGGTAAGCCCTAAAGCCAGTCATTATAACGGCTCTTATAGTCCGCGAGGTTAGATAATTATGGTTAAGCCTGAAGTCAGTCTGGATGTAAGCGCCTGAAGATTAAACATAACCAAAAGTACAGAGCCTTATGATAAGTCTGCGCAAGAAAAAAGGGTAAAATATTACTTTTGTGACCTTTTAAAGTTACTCTGTCAATTTATAAGTATCTGTTCTGCCTACTCTTCTTTCTTTTTTTTCCAGTAACAGCCCGATATATACTCACTTCGTGAGCATTCGGGCGTGGAGGGAAGTTTTAGGGTTCTGTATAGTCCACAGGGGCTGGGATAGATTTTCAGAAAGCTCTGAATTCAATTCGAAGGTCAGTCCCAGTTCTGTAAATTCTTCAGGGGACGAGAATTTTTTTCAAGCTAGTATAGAACCTATAAATATACAAATCCCCCGAGGACTTTACAGTACCGTCTTTTGAGCCTCGTCATCTATCGACCAGGGCCGGATAGTCCGTGTAGCCTTTTGCGCCGCCCCTGTAGAAAGTGGCCGCGTCCGGTTCGTTAAGCGGCGCATTCTGCCTGAAGCGTTCTGGCAGGTCGGGATTGGCCAGGAACGGCACTCCGAAGGCTATCAGGTCGGCCTCGCCGCTGGCAATGGCTTTGTTCCCGCTCTGGAGGTCATAGCCGCCGTTCAGTATGAATGTCCTTTCGAAAATTCTGCGCAGGGCAGGCCCAAGCCGTGCCTCGGGTGGCACGAACTCCGTCCGGCCTCCGATGGACTCGATTAAATGAAGGTAGCCCAGGCCCGTTTTGTCCAGCTCTCTGGTGAAATAGGAAAAGGTCTCCCTGGGATTGGAGTCCGACATAGAATGAGCGGTATTGTGCGGAGAGATGCGGTAGCCGACACGGTCGCCGCCCCATACATCGATGACGGCTTTCGTGACCTCAAGCGGCAGACGTACCCGGTTCTCAAGGCTGCCGCCGTACTTATCGGTTCGCTTGTTGGACCCGCTTCGCAGGAATTGGTCCAGCAGGTAGGTGTTAGCGCCATGGATTTCTACCCCATCGAAGCCAGCGGTTCTGGCGTTCTCAGCCGCCTGCCGGAACTGCCTGACGATGTCCGGCACCTCGTCAGTCTCGAGAGCCCTGGGTACCGGAATTGGCTTTTTTCCACCTGGTGTGTGGACAAAGCCTTCGACTGGTAGTGCGGATGGTGCGACCGGCAGATCGCCACCCAGCAAGTCGGGGTGAGAGATCCTCCCTACGTGCCACAGCTGGATGAAAATCCTGCCACCAGCCCTGTGGACGGCGTCTGTTACCTTTTTCCAGCCAGCGACCTGTGCCGCAGAGTATATGCCCGGTGTATGTATGTAGCCTACCCCCTGCGGGCTAACCTGCGAGCCTTCGGAGATAATCATGCCTGCCGAAGCTCGCTGCACATAATAAGTGACCGTCAGTGAGGCCGGGACGTCGGCATCCCCTGCGCGGTTGCGGGTCAGCGGCGCCATAACTATGCGGTTTGGCAGCGTGAGATCGCCCATCCGATATTGTGAAAAAAGGTCCTGGTTTCCTGCCATGATGACCGTCTCCATTAAGCCTGGCTGGTTGCTGGTTCGAGATTCTCCGATTTCAAAAGCTGCTCAAACCTCTCCGGATTGAACCCGATGACCACAACATCGCCTATCCTGACAAACGGGAAGCCTATATCGCCGGTGCCCTTCATCATCTCGGACGCTATCTTATTTTGCTCACTCTCACTGGCGAGATCGAAATCTATGAAATCGAATGGTATGCTCCTGGACCGGAAATATTCCTTTGTTTTCCTGCACACCGGGCAGGTGCTTATGGTGTAAATCGATATTTTTGCCATACGCTCTCCTAATTCCTAATTCTATTGTTAATCCTGCTTCCTTCAGTTTTTTTCATTATTTCCCGGCATCTAATACTCGATGACCACATTGATATCCCCGCTCTTCTTGGAAACATTGACCAGTGTCTCTCCTTCGATCCGCCTGAAATTCAGATCAGTCAGCGTGTTTCCGACCTTCACATTATTTAACTGCACGTTGTCCAGCCACGAAGGCAGATAGGGCTTGCTGATGGTCAGCCGATTATTCAGGGCATCGGGAGCTATGCCCAGGCAGGCTGTGAGCATAAATGGCATGGTCCCAGATGCCCAGGCCTGAGGGCTACAGGCTACAGGATATTTCACTGGGATACCGTACTCAGAGCGTGCCAGCCCAGAGAAGCACTCCGGCAGACGGTATTCATCGAACGCTCTGGCCGCCTCGTACATGCCCGTGAACAATAAGGACATCTCATTGATGAACCCGTACTTTCTCAAGCCCATGGTAATGATCGCGTTGTCATGCGGCCAGACCGTGCCGTTGTGATACCCTAGCGGATTGTACCGCTGCTCTTTCGAGGACAGTGTGCGAATGCCCCATTCGGTAAACATGTCGTCTCTGAAGATCCTGTCGACAAGGTATTTTACGTATTTTTGATCAATGATTCCTGTCCACAGGCACTGCGCCGGGTTAGATGATATCACGTCACATATGCCTTCCACATCCAGTGCCTGGGCGAAAAATTGCCTGTCTTTCATCCAGAACTGCCGGTTGAATCTCTCTTTCAGTTCTCCTGCTTCTTTTTCCAGCCTGGCTGCGTCACTTTCCCGGCCCAGCTGCCTGAGCAGCGGCGCAAGTTGCCTTTTCGCCATGTATACGTATCCCTGTACTTCGGCAACGGCGATCGGTTGTTTCGCCAGCGTGCCATCTGAGCGGCTAATCGAGTCGGGAGAGTCCTTCCAGCCATGGTTATAAATGCCCAATGGGGATTTCACCGCATAATAGGCAAAGCCATTTCCTTCCATGTTGGCGTGGACATCGATCCATTTCAGGGCCTGGTCAACATTGCCTTCCAGCTGCTTGACCAATTCAATATCTCCAGTCCAGTTCACATATTCTGTCAGGAGGATTAGGAACAGGGGCGTAGCATCGACAGTACCGTAGTACGGTGTCTGTGGGATCAGGTTCAGGTTAGCCAGCTCGCCCAATCTCAGTTCGTGAAGAATTTTACCGGGTTCCTGGTCTCTCCAGTCATCTGATCTGTTGCTCTGGAATTTTGCGTTCACCAGCAGCGTGCTTTTTGCCAGCCCCGCCTCGAAAGGCAATAGCTGGAGTGCCGAGATGATGCTGTCTCGCCCGAATAGCGTGTCGTACCAGGGTATCCCCGCCGAATGGAACATGTCTCCTTTAAGGGTCATGCGCATCATGTTCAGGTCGGCAAGCGAGCGAACCATAATGCTGTTGAAAATGTTGTTGCTGGTTGGTATGTAGTCGCAGCATTCAAGGGCCGCGACATAGGATCTCATGATCTGGTTCAGTCGTTGATCGGGATTTTCCACTGGCCTTTCCGGTTCCTGGCCGGGCTTGATCTCCTCTATGGAGATTTCCACATTAACTGTCTGTAACCCGTGAGGGGCTATCTTCAGCTCGAAGGTGCATACTTTCCCTTCTACCCTCGTGGGCGATGGTTCAAATGCGATAATCGTGTTGCGACGAAGCTTATCATCCCCCTCATAGGATAAGTAAAGGTTTTTACCATCGTACCTGGCTGGTAGCACTTTTGCAGGAGTCGGTGGGGCAATGCCTCTGATGGTGAACATATCTGCGAAATCTGCATCGAACTCAAAAGTCAGGTTCAAGGTCACAGGGAAAGTGTTGAAGTTCCGGATGGTATGGCTTTGCCGAATGCAGCCCGGTATGACCGTGGCCAGAGTGCCAAGAAGCGTTTCTTTGGCGATAGTGGCACCCATGCAATCCTTCAGTTCCGGGTTGGTAACCATAAGAGTCGATCTGAACCCCCTCTCGTCGCTGGATAAAACCTGCGTTGGAGGCGTGTCCATGAGTCGTATGAGAAAACCGCTCAGGTATCTGCAATCGTGGTAATAGAGACCATACCCATAATTTTCTGTAATGGGTATCTCGCCATTCTCTTGCGTTACGAACGTCAGCCCATTGTCCCGTATGACCATCTCGTTGATAATGCTGTTAGACAGGGTATGCTTCTTGTATATGTCCCACGCTTCGCGGATTCCCTCTCGTTCAGAAGGCTCTGGCATGCAAACTCCTCACAACCTAATACTAATTATTAGATAGTAAATGCAGCCTTCAGGACATGCTCTGCCGTCAGGTCGCTTCTTACAAAAACTACATGGTCAGACTGGTCACAGATTCAAAGAGTCATCCTTTCTATCGTCATTGGCGTAATCGAAGTTTTTTCCATATAGTCCCACTATCCTGAGAATTATCTTTGCTATCCGCGTAAGCCTGCAAAATCAGTAGCTACGTTTTTAGCTGATTCTTAGAATGTTATTTACCTCTTCAATGCCCCCGCAATCATTAAACCGGTTACTGAACTGGTTATTATCTCAGCGCTTCGCACCATCCCCATTGTGCGACGCTTACAATATAACCTTGAATCGCTAAATACGAGCTCCGGGTAAAAACTTATATGATAATTATTATGGAATCTTTATTTAAATAGTAGTAGCTTGCCTGATGAATTGTCGGGTATTTAAACCACCAAATTGCATTCTGAAAAGTCAATTTAGATATTGGAGACTTCCATGGGGGTCAAATAAGGTTTGGAAACTTATTGCGGAAGGTCTTCAGTCCCGAAATTGTGCCATCTATAATACTCTTTTTATTGCAGCTTCATACTCTTCTTCTTTTTCTTCTTTTTTGCCAGTAGCCGCCCGATATCTGCTCCCTTCGTGAGCGTGCGGGCGTGTAGGGAAGTTTTTAGATGATTTGATTAAAAAGAAATTTGAAAATTAAGAGACTATCAGATAGATAACGATATTGGTAAAATACTGTATTAACATCAAGTGTTTACTCCAATTGTGTGTCGTCCATTTGAGTATATTGCCTATTATTAGATAAGGAGGTCACAATTTTTCGGTAGGTTTTTAATTAAATTCAATAGGCTGAAAAATATAGAAATAAATATATAATGTTACTCATTTCAAATATTGGAACTTCTTTATTATGAAGATTTCTACAGAGCCCGAATAAGTCCTTCAGTACAGCATCCAGCCCAAAGTAAGTGACAGGGTTCTGCAAAAGAAAAAGAGCCTGCTATCATTAAATCAGGCAGAATGAGGTATGTAATATGATATGGAAAGACCATGGAGAGTTGTTCCAGAGAAGTAAGAAAAACCCTATACTTACCGTTGATGATTGGCCATATCAAGCCAATTCGGTATTCAACCCTGCCGCAGCTATAGTTGACGGCCAAACACTCCTGCTGGTGCGTGTCGAAGACCACAGGGGTTTTTCTCACCTTACAGTAGCGAGAAGTAAGAACGGAATTGACGGATGGGAAATTGACACTGAACCTACCTTCACTCCGGACCCTCTAAATTACCCTGAAGAAATATACGGCATTGAAGATCCGCGTATAACTTATATAGACGAGCTGGGAAAATGGGCTGTGACATATACGGCTTTTTCAGACTCGGGCCCCTTACCAGCTCTTGCTTTCACTGAGGATTTCCGTAATTTTGAGAGAGTAGGGCCTGCCCTGCCGCCTGAAAACAAAGATGCTGCTGTCTTTCCTGTAAGATTTAACGGCATGTGGGCAATGATACACAGGCCCGTATCTGGTATGGGAGGTGGGAAGGCAAATATCTGGATATCTTTTTCCCCAGATATGAAATATTGGGGAGATCACCAAGTCCTTCTATATGCCCGGGAAGGCGGATGGTGGGACGCCCGAAAAATCGGGTTATCCCCGCAGCCACTGCATACACCTGATGGCTGGCTGATTATGTACCATGGGGTACGCCAGACATCGTCAAAAACAAGTTATAAGCTTGGGCTGGCGCTTCTTGACCTTGAAGATCCAAGGAAAGTACTCTACAGGTCAGAAGGATGGGTTTTTGGGCCTCGCGAAATGTATGAACGCAGCGGTGATGTTAATGACGTTGTTTTCCCCTGTGGATGGGTCCTGGTGGATGATGAAATCCGTATTTATTACGGAAGCGCGGATACTTCTGTGTCATTAGCTACTGCAAAAATGAGCGATGTCTTGGCGTATATGCATGAATGCCCAGAAACTCAATGCCCTGAGGAATATTACAGATGGTTTGAAGAAAACAGCGGGTTTTCAAGTGATGCAAAAAAAGGTGACGTTAAAATAAAAATCAAAAATGAAACTCCATCAGTGCGTGGTTGATGTTTTCATTGTTGGTTTCCAGTATTAAGCATAATTGCATTTTCGTGTACCGGAAGACTATCAAGGAGCGCAAGACCTTCGGCGTCGATAAGGCGCTGCGAGATCCCTGCGCCTAAAACTCTTCTTTTTTTCATCATCGAGATTATTCGCGTTATCTACACCGAACACAGGGATGGGATAGGGGCTCATCCTCAAGTTCTGATTCCATTTCTGTAACTCATCCATTGGGCTATCACAAGTCTGATTTTTAATGTGTTTTTTGAATTTCCATTCAAAAAATGTTTTAAAAAAATAAAGCATAAAGAACATTGTAATTTCATGTCATTTTTTGGGTCCTCAACTATTTTTTATGAGAAAAGGAGGAAGTGGAGTGGCTGAGTACTGTACATATGAAAAATATGTGTTTAAAAAGAAGCTTGAAACTTTAAAAAGTAAAATTGGAAGGAGCACAGAACTAATTTCCCTTTATATTCCTTATGATAAACAGATTTCAGATGTTATAAATCATTTGAGAGAAGAACATGAGCGGGCTTCGAACATTGAGTCTAAACTAACCAGCAATAACATACAGGGAGCACTTGATTCTTTGCTGGCAAAGTTAAGATATCTTAAAAAAATACCGGAAAATGGGCTAGTTTATTTTACAGGAGTTGTCGATACCGGAGCTAACAGGACAAGCATGGTAAACGAAGTCCTTATTCCTACGGAACATGTTATAGATTACATATATCACTGTGATTCCGTTTTTTATCTTGAGCCTCTTGAGGAAATGCTAAGGGAGTGCAGTACTTATGGGCTTATACTTCTTGATTTAAGAGAAGCTACTATCGGAATGCTTGTAGGTAGGCAAATTGAAGTTACTAAACATCTCCATTCTACTGTCCCTGGTAAACAAAGAAAAGGGGGGCAGAGTGCACATCGTTTTGAACAACTCAGACGCATTGCTATTCATGACTTCTACAAAAGAATAGGGTATGCCGCAAGTGAGGCATTTCTTGAAGTAGAGCCAGCTGAACTTAAAGGCATTCTTATAGGAGGGCATTCTCCAACTAAAGAAGAGTTTAATGAAGGCGAATTTCTACATTATGAGCTTCAGAAAAAGGTTCTTGGATTGTTCGATACAGGGTATACGGATGAATCGGGTTTTTCTGAGTTAATAAATGCAGCAGAAGATACGCTCCAGGGTATTGACTTAATTAAGCAAAAGAAAGATATGGAAATATTTTTTAAAGAAATCGCTACTGAGTCTGGTAAAGTATCCTATGGAGAAGACAATGTACGGGCGAATCTTGAAATAAAGGCAGTTGATGTGCTTTTACTTTCTGAAGACCTGCGATCTGAAAGAGTAACTATCAAATGCAGTGTTTGTGGATATGAGAATAAATGGACAAGAAAATGGAAAAACAATGAAGCTGTTCCTGTGGCTGGAAATTGTCCTGAATGTGGTTCTGCACTTGAAGTCACAGATGTTATTGATATTGTTGGTGAATTCTCAGAACTCGCTGATAAAGGAAATGCAAGGATTGCTTTTATATCAACAGATTTCGACGAAGGTTCTCAACTTATGATAGCTTTTGGCGGAATTGCTGCAATTCTTAGATATAGCACAGGAGTGTAGTTTAGTTCGTAAGTTTATTAGTTAATGAATTTATATAAAGAGCTCATCCTAAAACTCAAAATTTATCTCTCTGAGTCTAAATAATATAGAATCAACAAAGCTATTGATCCTGAAAATTGTATTAATATCCTTGTTGATGTGAGGACAAAATTAGTTTTGGGATGAGCTCAAATTATACAAATACACAGGATTTTTTTTCCGATCAAATTAGTGATTATATTTTTGGTTCTGGACAATTCATTGTTAAGAATTTCTTCATCAGTAAATCCAGGAAGAGCTAGATAATCATAAGAATGAATGGCTATGAGATGGCTTTCGTCATTTGCACGTTTGACAATTTCGCTGCCCGTTAGGTATTTGCCTGTATAATCTTGAATAGCAATGTTTTTCTTAATACAGCAGCCAAGGCAAAAAATGTAGCTTTAGCTCCATACTTTCTAAGCATATCAATAATGTATGGGGTTGCTCTACCGGGACCATTATCAAAGGTCAAAGCAATATTAGAGATGTTAGGATTACCTTTTACAATTATCTCGTTTGACATCATAAATACCTTGTAAGTTTTTGATTGACTTTTCCTTTTTGCCAGTGACAGCCCTACACCTACTCACTTCGTGAGCATGCGGGCGTGGAGGGAAGTTTCCAGATGGACTTTAAAGAAAAATTTGAAAACTAAAGACCTATCAGAAAAATCGATAAAGATATTAGTAAAAGTCACCTTTGACCTGATTTCTTGCCGCAACTCAAAAATAATGTAATAGAATTAGAGAAATTGAACGAAAATAAGAACCTAAAAAAAACAAGAAAATCCTAATAATTTTAGTGCGGGAGAAGGGATTCGAACCCCTGAACGTCTGCACGAACAGATCTTGAGTCTGCCACCGTTGACCGCTTGGTTACTCCCGCGCTTTTTGATCCAATTAGGTAAAGTTATAACTAGCATATAAAGCTAATCCTGTGAATAAGCTTATCCTGCTAATTTTTGAGTCAGGGGATGGTTCCAGATGATTTTCTCTCGTTTTTCGGCTTCAAACTTTCCGGTTCTCCAGGCTTCAAATTTAGTCAGGTTTAGAATCCTTCAGGCTTCCCTCACGAACTGTTTACATGGACCCAGTCGAGGTACTCCTGTTCCCCTTTAACTTCCCAGAATTCAATGGCAGGCAGCTCGTAGGTGTGAAGGAATCTTACGGTTTCGATAATTTCGTCAAGGCGGGAAGAGTCAGTTTTAACAAGCAGGGCTATTTCGTTTTGCTCTTCTATCTGTTCGTTCCACCTGTATACTGAAAATATGGGAAACATGTTTACGCAGGCTGCGAGCCTTCTTGAAACCAGCTCTCTTGCAATTTCCGATGCATTTTGCATACTTCCGGCTGTAATGTATACGATCCCTATCATGAAGCAGGCACCTCGTAGAAAGTTATTATAACCACAAATGTACTGGGTATTTACTGAATATTATTATTCGTGTAATTATTATCTATGCCTTTAGGCATAAAAATTGACCTTTATAATTGACCTGTAAAATGACCTTTAAAGTAATCTTTAAAATGACCTGTGAAATTATCTTTCCGGCGAACCGGAAGCTGTAACTTCCATGTACATTTTTATATAATTATGATGTATTATTAAGAAGCCAGATCTCCTCACGCTATGTAATAATGATCAACTAAAATGTATTTATATTAAGATAGACTACCGGATTAACAGCATTAATTAATTGAATATATGCCTGCTCCCAATGACTCTACTCGAAATAACAGCTTGAGATCTGCAAGCCGAGTTCAAAGGTTACTGGCGCTAACTTCTTTATTGAAGGTATGTTCTATATACAGTTGTTATCGATTAATGTTTAGTCGATCGACGTTTAATCTATCAACATTTAATCTATCAACGTTTAATCGTCAATAGACAGTTAATTGCTGACAGACATGAATCGCCAATATACAATTATCATCAATATTTAAGCGATTAACATTCACAAGCAGTTAATATTCACAATCCAAAGCCTATAATTGGTTCAGCTTAATTATTTCGGAGAATTTCCTTGAGTGGTACAAGCATTGCACTTGGTATTTTTTTAATGTACTGGTTCCTCATCTCCTTTCTTGATAGAAAGGGTATTCTGGAGAAGTATAACATAAGCACTTTCGGGCCTCTTCCTATCCTCATGATCAGGACAACAAAGGGTCTTAAACTACTGGACATTCTTGCCCGCCCGAAACGTTACTGGAAGGTTTTTGCAAACATTGGGATCCTTATGATGTTTGCGGGCATGATTGCCATGTTCCTGGTTATTGCTATTTCGGACCTTGCGCTTTATACCTCTTTCCTGAATAACAATGTGCCAGAGCCTGGGAAATATAATTCTGCCAGGAATATCCTGCTGATCCCGGGTGTAAACGAGTTTATTCCCTTTACCTGGGGAGTGATCGCCCTCGTAGTTACTCTTGTAGTGCATGAGTTTTCCCATGCAATCCTGTGCAGAGTTGAAGGCATCAGGGTCAAATCCATGGGAATCCTGTTTGCCCTTGTCCCTATAGGGGGTTTTGCGGAACCTGATGACGAACAGTTATTCGGCAAAAAAGAGGAAGTAAAAAAGGAGCTGCCGTTAACTGCGTCGATTGATGAAATCGAAGAATGGGAGCAAAGGGAAAGAAAAGAAAAAAAGCTAAGAGAGATACAGAACGGGGAAGCAGCCATCCTTGCACCTGAAGAAAAGAAAGCTGCACCGGAAGTAATCGCCACAAGGACCCAGAGAGCCCGTATCCTTGCTGCAGGGGTTATGGCTAACTTCTGTGTTGCATTTATCGCTCTTTTGCTCTTTTTCGGACCTGTGCTCGGGGCAATTGCTCCTCTCAGTGATGCGATGATAGTGGGCATAAATGAAAGTTCTCCAGCTCAGCTTGCAGGGCTTCAGGAAGACATGGTAATTACGCAGGTTGACGGTACAAGCATCACTACAGGAATGGATCTCCTTAACTATCTAGAGACAGTCGAACCCGGAGACTCTGTACGCATCCATGCCTCAAAAGATAGTGTCGTTTCAGTCTATGATTTAACAGTTCCTTCTTCTCCGGAGGAATGTTTCAATGGAGTGCCTGTAGGAGGAATTGTGGAAGGGAGTCCTGCAGAAGCAGCAGGAATAGAGACAGGAATGACAATGCTCCGGATTAACGATACAAGGATGAGAAGCATTGCGACTTTCGTTGACTTTATGGAGGGGACCGAGGCAAACCAGACCATAGAGGTAGAGGTGCTGCCTTCTGCAAATTATACAGGTGACCTTACCGAAAACGGCACTGCTGTCTTTAACGTCCAGCTGGCTCCTCATCCCTCGGGAGGTGAAAGTGGCTTCCTTGGAGTTATGTACGGGAATGACGGAATTCTGGAGTGTCCGATGCTCGGAGTTTCCATCTGGATGCCCCAGGCAAAATTCTATCTTGAAGCGCTCAAACAGATCCCTTCCCTGCTTTCCGAGCCAGTAGGATGGATCATTCTTTTCGGGCTTCCGATATACGGATTTGCAGGTGAGGGGTTCCGCGGCTTTTCAGGCACAATAGCTCAGTTCTACCAGCCGGTTGGCTGGGCAGAACCTCTCGGAGTCGGAATTTTCTGGATTGCAAACTCTCTGCTCTGGATTGGCTGGCTGAACTTTTATGTAGGCCTGTTTAACTGCCTGCCTGCGGTGCCTCTTGATGGTGGGCATGTGTTCAGGGACTATACCTATTCCTTCATATACAGGTTTACGCGGAATGAAGGAGTTTCGGAAAGGATCTCGAACTCTATCACAGCAAGTTTCTCCATGCTGATCCTGTTCTCATTCCTCTTCATGATATTCGGGCCTTTCATAGGACAGTGGATCTGAACAGGTCGAATTGAGAATAGATCAAATTGAGAATAGATCAAATTGAGAATAGATCGGAATGAGAACAACGTCATTAACTTAATTAAGTCGGAAATCTGCCGGAAAGCTGGAATTAAGACTTCTTTTTCCGGCTTTACTGATTTTTTTGATTCAGGACTCCTTTTTTCTATTGCTCCTGTTTACTTTTCCTATCTCTCTTCGAGATTTCCTGTTCCTTTGTAGTAATATTCCGGGCTGTGAGAAGAAATTTTCAAGTAACCTTCAAGCTAAATTCTATGAACACATAGAGATATTAATAAAGATTATAAGGTATTTTCACGTAGTTCAGCAGCAAAAATAAGGCAGGGCACTGAAAATGTTTTCTTCAGAAAGAAAAAAGACGAAGCGCAAATCAATGTTTAGGAAAATAATGCGCAAAAGGCTCAATCTGGCATATAAAATTACAGCTCTTCTCTTGCTTACTATCTATGTCCTGCTTTTCAAATATATTATGGTTCTTGAGAACCAATTAGAAAATGCAAACGCTATCACAGCTATCTATTGGGCTACAACTACCGTTGCGACGGTAGGATACGGCGATGTGGTCTTCACTTCGCTTCCGGGAAGGGTTTTTTCCATAGTGGTACAGGTCATGGGAATTATTCTTATCTCAGGCTTTCTTGCAACTTATGTTATCACTCCCTGGATGGACAAGGTGATCAAGTTCAGGATGCCCAGGAAAGTTCCTTCTGGCACGAAAGACCACATTATTATCTGTGGATACAACCAGCTGGTAGAAACCCTGATTGATGAACTGGCAGAGCAGGAGATAACGTTCATAATAATCGAAGACGAAGAAGACCTGATCAAAGAACTTGTTTACAGAGACATCCCCTGCATTTTCGGGACTCCAAGTGACAAACAGACCCTTATTAATGCAGGTATTGAAAAAGCCCGGGTCCTTATTGCCAATAAGTCCGACGAGAGAAACGCAAACATCGTACTGACTGCAAGAGAGTTTGAGCACCTCAATATTATTGCCATCGTTGAAGACCTGTCTAACTCTAAATACCTTAAATATGCTGGTGCAGACATGGTCGTTTCTCCTAAATCAATGTTCGGGCAGTTTATCGGGAGAAAGGCTATGGATAGGCTTGTAAGCAGGGTAACAGGGGCAACTGAAATCTTTAAAGGAGTGCATGTTACTGAATTTCCTGTCTATCTCAAGAGCCCTCTTATAGGCAAAACCCTTAAGGAAGTTTCCAGCCAGAAGCTGACAGACGCAAGGATAGTGGGAATCTGGAAAAGTGGAAACCTCTCTTTTAATCCTGAAGAACATGATGTCATTCGGGGAAACTCTGTCCTGCTGGCTGTAGGGACTCCTGAGGAGCTTTCGAAGCTAAAAAAGCTCACACATTGATCCTCAGCCTGAAACTATGGATTGTGCTACAGCATAATATATGTCCAGCATAATATATATCCAGCGCAATATCTGTATCCAGCACAATATATGTATCCAGCACAATACATGTATCCAGCATAATACATGTATCCAGCATAATATAATCAATTTCATCAGTTTAAAATCATAAATTCCAAATAAAACTAACTATCGGATAAATAGTCGGATAACGCTAAACACCTAGCAAGTTAATCGCAGGATAACGTTTACTGTGAATGATTTAACATTTACTGTAAGTGATATTATATAAATAATTATTCAAAATTTGTTTAAAGACGGGGAGATTCAAGATGGAGTCAAAAGGGCATCTTGTCGTACTTGGATATGGAGACGTTGGAAAGAGCATTGTGAGTGAACTCTCTGGAGGACTGTTCCGTTTTGTAGTTGTTGACTCTAATGAAAAAGTTTTTGAGAATATAGAGTTTGAACATCTTGTGGGCAACGGAGCAGATGAGGAGGTTCAGATCGCAGCAGGAGTAAAGACCGCATCCTTTGTGTTTGTAGCCCTTAATGATGATACCAATGTTATTTTCGCAACCCTTATTTCCAGAGGACTGAATCCTGAAACTACCATTGTGGCAAGGGCAAACTCTGTAAAATCCATAGATAAGATATATAAAGCAGGAGCTGACTATGTCGGGTCTCTTTCCATAGTTGCAGGACAGATGCTTGCTAAAATGAGTGCAAATTGCATCGGGAAAATCTGCAGGATTGATGAAGATATAATGCTTTACGAGGGCATAGAAATTGAAAAGCACCATATTGAGAAGGGATCTTTCTTTGACAGAAGATCAATAGAAGACCTGGACCTCGAAAATAAAATCGGATGCACGGTAATAGGTATTGAGCGTGGAGGTCTAGTCTCTACTACTATTAGCAAAGAGATTGTACTCCATGCAGGGGACATAATTGCAGTTGCAGGAAGCAGCAAGCAGATTTCGGAGTTTAAAGAGAAATATCTAGATTAATGCACCTGCATGCACTCAATTAGAGTCCGGTTTTAAAAAGTTCTGTTTTTAATATTTTCCTCTACTATCGATTTCCATATCCTGTATTATCAATTTCCACGTCCTGTACTATCAATTTCTGTCAGTTCCTATCCCACCAGCCCCCTTTACTTCAGTTTCTGTAATTTTTAAAGGTATTTTACTTTCTGTCAACTTATTTTAGTTTTTCAGGAAATAATATATTGGTTGAAACATAACATAATAAAAAGAAACTTACTTTTTATAGTAAGTAAGAGATTAACTTATCTTGATGAGAAGCTTATCGCGTTTAAAAAACTTATCGCGTTTAAAGATGTGATAGTATGGAGAGTTTGTCTACCGGAGTAGAAGGGTTGGATTTGTTGATAGAGGGAGGGTATCCTAAGGGAAAGAGTATTCTGATTACCGGCCCTCCTGGCTCAGGAAAAACCATCCTTGGGCTTCATTTCCTTCACAGGAGCTGTCAGGAAGGCCGAAAATGCATACTTGTTCTTACCAGAGAACTCACTGAAGACGTACTCACTCAGGCGCGGAGCCTCAAGCTTGACCTGGAGCCTTTCCTTGAGAACAAGCAGCTCAGTATAAGGAATGTATTCGAAGACAAAATGAACAAGATCAAAAGCACCTCTAAATTCGGAAAAGGCCTATGCGCCGTTGACACGGATATAATTGAATATCTGAGCTCCATGTCTTCGGAGGTTGATGTTGTGGTCATTGACAATATCGGAGTAATGGCCATACACCATGACATCAGGGAGTTTGCAGATGAGTTCAGCTCGATAAGCATCATCCTCCTGAAAAACGGATGCACAAGCCTCTTTATAATGGACGAGGACTCTTACGAGCTGACTCACAAGCTTACAGGTTACATGGTTTTCGGGCTGATGAGGCTCACAACACAGGAAAATTACAGTTCGGGAAAAACGAAGCAATATCTCTACATTGAGAAAATGAGAAATACTCCAGTTCCGGTCAAGTATTCTCTGTTTGATATAACCCCGCAGGGGATCAGAGTTATCGCAGGGATGAAATCAACTGTAGGATGAAATCAACTGTAAAATGACCCGATTTAATTTCCTGAATGTCCCTTCAAACAGAAAAACTAACCTCTGAGATTAAGGAAAACAGAGTAAAAAGGAGATAGTAACTGAGGGTACACAGGATAACGGATAGACAGTTACATCTGCATAGCTTGCCATCCCGAATTGCGCCTCGGGAGTACGCGTCCTTTTCGCTACGCTTCGCTGCGCTCAGGAGGACTAATTTATTGGTTATAGCAGTTATCCTTGCTCAGGAGGACTGATTAAATTGGGTTGAAATTTTATGGAAATTTGACTCTAACATTAATTAATAAGTTAATTGAGCTGGATGTCCTATTATATATCCGTGAAAACTGTTGTTTTTAGCCAATAAAAGGATTTGAGAAGAAAAAGGGTTCATCCAAAAAAAAAGAGTTCATACGAAAAAGAGTTCATATGAAAAGGAAATTCGTATATGACCTATTAAGGCATCAGGTGAAGATGACTGAAATATATTATGCTTTTATGATAAATTCACAGCAGTCATTCCTGTTTCCTATGGTTTTTAGGGCTTCAAGGCTGCAACCTGAGTCTACTTTCAATGTTATGTTTGAAAAAATCTTCCTGGTTAGTGTGCAAAGGATAGGGTTTTTGCGGGCTTCTTCTCCTTTCCAGGGGCATTTTGTTCCTTTGACTATCCAGAGCTTTCCACTTTCACCCATAGTTGAGGAAAAGTTTCCGCCCAGCTGGTTCATGATATCGGCGCAGACATTTCCTGCGTAGGCAAGGTCCATTTCCCTGTCCTCAAAGTGGTACATATCAAGAAGAGTTTTCTCAACCATTCCTGTCATCTGATTTATTATAACCTTCTTTTCTTCATTGGAGACAGACTGGAGAAGGGTCGGAATTACGGCTGTAAGGATGCTCTGTACTCTGTTTTTTACTTCTAGACTGTCACGGTCAGCAACGAGCCTGTCGTGAAGGCACTTGACTCTGAGCAGAGATTTTACCCTTGTCTTGAGTTCAAGCCTGTTTATGGGTTTTGTGAGGAAATCATCAGCTCCAACTTCAATTCCCCTTATCCGGTCTTCAAGTTCCGAGAGGGCTGTAAGCATCAGGACGGGAATGAACTGAGTTTCCGGATTTTCCTTGAGAATTTTGCAGACTTCGTAGCCATTGAGCTCTGGCATCATAACATCCAGAAGGACAATGTCCGGTTTTTCTTCCAGAACCTTCTGGAGTGCTTCTTTTCCACCGTAGGCAGAGATTACTTCATAAGGTTCAACTGCAAGGTAGGCTTCCATAAGTTCTACATTTTCCTTCATGTCATCTACGATCAGGACTTTTGGTTTGTTTTTCTTATTCAACAAGGCTTCCTCCCTCGGGTTCATGAATATTGATCCCTTCAGATGTTATTTCAAAGACAGACATATCGGGAGAAATAGGAGTGCTGCGCATCTTGGGTATGCACAGATATCGTTCCATTTTTCCGAGATAAGCATTTTCTTTTACCAGGAGACGAATAGAACCATAGACTGAGTACTCAGCAAGCTGGTGAGTCAGATTGTGTGCTGACTCGTCCATGATTAGAAGAGTAGTGCAGCCTTTTTTTCTCACAAGGTAGTTCAGTCCGTCAAACTGGTCTCTTAGCCTTTTTTTGGAAACTCTCAGGGCAAAAGTTCCCAGGTTATCTATGACCAGGCATTCTGTTCCTTCATGTATGAATTCTATAAGGTTAGGAAGTTCAATATCAAGGCTTTCAGGCTTAAAACCATATCTTGTCTGCCCTATACTTTCGGAACGGCTCTCAAATATATTTTCTATACTAAGCTGCCCGCTCTCGTAGTAAGGTTTAATGTCATGCCCCAGCATTTCTGCCTGGTAGAGAATGTCTTCAGGAGTTTCTTCTGTTGCGATTATCAGGCATTTTCTGCCTTCAACACAGCTCCTGTGAATGAAATGGATTCCGAAAATAGTCTTTCCGCTCCCTGCCACACCTGTTATTAGGGTTGCTTTATTCACAGGATAGCCTCCACTCAATTTCCTGTCCAGCTCCTCTATACCTGTTGAAACCCTCTCCATTTTTGTAAACCCTCATTCTTCTGCGTACTTTGCCCCATTTCTACCCGCGACATCAGACGGAATTTAATTTGTTATACAATAGATTGTAAGTTATAGAAAATATTCAAATAATCTTCAGATCTTCTAAAGAGTTTTCTAACTTAATACACATATTCAATATTAGTTCACAGCTTGAAACAAATAACATTCTACTTAATTTTATTAATTAAGATAAAGACCGTTCTGACTTCTGCATTCCAATAATGTATAATGATATGATATCGGAAATCATTTCTATATATTAAAAGAACTTTTGTAATATAAAAGTTATGTTTGTGGTGTATTTCTTTTTTTCATTAATACTTCTACTAATTTTGACCTGGCTTTGAACCATAAATTTCCTCTTTTTTTACGTAATCTGCGGTCATTTATTTAGTCTGTATGACTTGATAAATATTTTCATTACAGGGAAGCTTTTGAACTTATTCTTTTTTTCTGTCCCCCTTTCTTAATTCTGAGAGAAACCTTTAATATAGATAGTTACTATCACTACTTCTGCACCATGGGCTCGTAGGGTAGCCAGGATATCCTAATGGGCTTCGAAGTAAAATTATTACGAAGATACCCATTGACTCGTGTTCGAATCGCGGCGGGCCCGTTAATCTATTTTGATCTGTAATTTATTTTTGATCTGTTCACCCAATTTCAGCGTAAATTTCTTCGATACAGGTTTTCTTCATCTGAAACTTGATTTTGAAAATATTATCATTTCATCATTTTTGGAAATTTTATCATATATTTTGAGGTTATCCTATCATTGTGTGAAAAAAGTATTTTATTCTCCGGATTTTTGTAGAAAAAGAGACTTCAGGAACTGAAAAAAAGAGGCTTCTGGATAGAAAAATAAGCATGAACAGTTAAAGAGGATAAAATGGATTGATGTAGAAAGTCCTGAAGAACTGGAGGAAGCCTTCCATGTCCGCAGGACGGTCTTCATAAAAGAACAGAAAATCTTTATAAAAGAACAGAAAGTCTTCATAAAAGAACAAAATGTGCCGGAAGAAGAGGAATTTGACAGGGCAGACTTAAGGCCCTATCATGTTATTGTGTATGCAAGCACCATGCCAGTAACCACGTGCAGGCTTTTTAACGATGGAAAAACCTGTGGTTTATCGGAAGGATTGCCATCCTGAAAGAATGCCGGAGAAAACAGGTCGACAAACTCGTTGTGAAGAAACTTCTGGAAAGAGCTGCCGAACTGGGAGCAGAAGAAGTTCATGCGCACATGCAGACACATACAACAGGCTTTTACAGGAAATCTGGCTTTGTTGCTTATGGAGATCCCTTTCTCGAGGGAGTATCAAACACGCATCCATACTGAATAAACTATAATTCTGGTTAACCAGGTCAGTTAGATCAGGTTAATCAGTTCTGGTTCATTAGTTGGATTGCCTGCAAACCTATCGAGAATATGTTCTATTATATTTTTATTATACAGATAATTACTTATCTACTGAATAAAATTATATGTCATGAGCTGGTGCGGAATAAATGCGGTAGATAAGGCTATTTCAAGAACAAGAATAGCCCTTTTCGAACCTTTTGACTTCTGGAAATGGGCAAAACTTGCAATAATTATTTTTTTGCTTGGTGGCATTGGGTCCAATTATGGAGGCTCGGGCACCAACTACCAAACGGGTTTCGATAATTACGGAAACGATTTTCCTAATATCGAACCTGGTGAGATACCTGGCCTCCCTTCCGAAATATCAGGGCCTGGTCTTAATTACATTCAATCTGTATCGTCCCTGGCAATTATAGCTGCAGTAATATTTTTCATTCTTCTGTTAGTTTTGATTTTTTCTTATATTTCCAGTGTCATGGAGTTTGTTTTTGTAGAAGCCCTGGTTAAGAATGAGGTGCGCTTCTGGGCATATTCAAAAAAATTCATGGGAAAAGGGTTCAACCTGCTGTTAATACGTTTAGCCCTTACATTTGTTTTTCTTGTGCTCTTTATGTTGGCTCTGCTGCCTTTTATCCCCGTACTTCTTGATGAGTCCCCTGATTTTGCCCTGCCTGCTATTGTAGGTGGAGTGTTCTGGTTTTTTGGCGCAATTATTTTGCTTGCCCTGATCGGCGCAGTAATAAACTCCTTCTTAAACCTTGCAATTCCCCTTTCCATTTACAAAGAAACCGGAATTCTTTCGGCTTTCCGGATGATCTATAAAAATTTCAGAAAAAGCTGGCAGGAAGTGCTGGTTTACTGGTTTATCAGGTTCCTTCTGGGAATTGGGGTAACCGTCCTTGCAATAATCCTGTTCGGGCTGTTAATAATAGCGTTAATTATTATTTTCCTTATTGTTGACGGGGTCCTTTATTTCCTCTTCTCGACCTTTATATCAGAGCCCTTTAACTGGATACTCCTGATTCCCTTTGTCGTTATAGAAATGCTTCTGACCTTCGGGATTTTAATGTTTCTGAGCGTACCAATCGCAGTTTTCCTGAAGTACCACCTCTTGAGCTTCCTTGAAACCTGGTTTGTCGGGGCAGACATCCCGTTTTTTGACAAGCTTCCCATACAGCCGGAAACAGGATTCGAGACAGGATTAAGTGGGTCGAAAGAATACGCACCTGAACAGGGTGCATCCGAATCAGATGGATCTGGATCAGGCGGATCAGAACCGACTGCTTGAGTAGGACTTCTAATTTTAGGGAGCCTTATTGAAGATTTAATTTTTTCTTAATGCTCCCGGTTACTTTAATGAGAAGCGCTAAGTAAACCCCGGCAGCTATCTTTTTTACCCTGTTACCCTGATCTATGTTCAGAATCCCTGTTTTTCAAGTTATAATATACCTTCCTGATATTAACTATATCTTGGTAAACACCACACGGGTCTATCTGTATCCGGAAGGATAAAATCTAGGAGTTGATAATTGTGAAACAGGAGTTCATTGAAAAGTATTATCTGGGCAAAGAAGTAGAAATTGATATTGGGGGAAATACAACATACAGGGGAATAGCTGCAGAATGCAATGACGGAGTCCTGAGCCTTAAATGGACTATAAAAGAAGAGGGCTACACCCATATTGATATAGAGAGAATTGCTGTAATGTGGAGAACCCTGAAAAAATAATATACTCCAAAATTTTTCCCTTATATACGAATTTAACCCAGCAGTGGAGATGGCTGAAGTCTTTTCAGTTGCTCTACTGCTAAGTTCTATTTCTACATTTCACCTGAGTTTAATTAGTTCTCCTGAGCGAAGCTTACTGCTATTATTCTATATCGTGCTGTTGCACTTGCAATGCAACTCCCAGGAAATCAAATATTTCCTGTGATCCTAAGCGAAATTATGGAAGTAGAATCTGTTATTTTTATAAATTAGTCTGCTTGAACGAGCGAAGCGAGTGAAACAGACCTCGTGCTCCCGACGCGAAACTCGGGAAGCGAAATTATGGAAGTAGAATCTGTTATTTTTATAAATTAGTCTGCTTGAACGAGCGAAGCGAGTGAAACAGACCTCGTGCTCCCGACGCGAAACTCGGGAAGCGAAACTCGGGAAGCGAAACTCGGGGGAGCCAGACATTATTTTTCTTTTCACTCAAAAATAGGTGATCCACAGCTAGTCGGTTGATATTACTACAGGGCAGCCTACAGCTAGTCGGTTGATATTACTACAGGGCAGCCTTAATGGCATTTTTTAACCTTTCTTTATAGACGTCATGCGCGGCATGGCTTATCGGCTTCGATCAAATTAAGGATCAATCTTCAACTGCACCGGATAAAATATAGTATCAAAATATCAACTGCTTGACCGTAGACGACCCAAAAATATCAACCATGTAAAATTGCACAACTGCCTGTCGTTATATCGCAAAAAAGACAATTGAAGTTCTATTCCGGCTGAGTGGAGATAGCTCTCTACAATGACCGTTTAAAAAGTAGCCATTATGACCATTTCGCATAATCATAATGGCCATAAGGGTTGATTATAGCTCCAAAGAGATATACTCTATCTGAGTCAGTAGTAGACCCAGAATTTAGCAGCACCCGAACCCGCGGAATCCATGCCTGAATCTAAACGGGAAGAATTTAAACGAGAAGAACTTAAATGGGAAGAAAAACATTACAATTCCCTCCGTCTTTTAGTCTGTCCTTGTTCGTCTTTCCGTTATGCTTCAGTCTTCTGCAGCCGAAATTATACACTCCATATTAGGAAAAAACTCCACAGAGACCATGTTTAAGCTGAAATATTCTTCTTGGTGTGTACCCGGGTTAAACCTTTTATCAACCCCCACATAAGTATATACTCACGGCAATTATTTTTGAAATTATTCTTGAGACTGAGTTTCATTGGAGGAGCAGATTTAATTTTAATTGCCAGAGAGTATAAAAATAAATAATAATAACAAATTATATAAAATTACTAGAATGAAGTCTCCTTACCATTAATAGACTTAGAAAATTCGGGTAAATATCCGGCTGAAATTGTAGTTTTACTCTTTTTCTTAATTTAGAAGTTATAATTCTCAAAAACTCTCAATAATGTCAGGATACTTAGTCTTTAATTTATTATTCTGGTAAGAAAGAAAATTTTACATGATAAATAAGCTCTATTTTACAATTAAATCCATTTAAAACCCTTAGTAATGGTTATTTTTGTTGAAAAAAAGACTAACATTTTATAATACTAAACATCAAAACTTCAGCCTTTTTCTTTAGAAAAAGAGTTCTTTTAGAAAAATAATTAGTAGTTTCTGTTCCGGTTGAGTAGAAATAATCTTTACAATGATCACTTAAAATGTAGCCTTTATGACTATTTAAAAAGATCTTCATAATGGCCATTAATCATTAAGGACACCTTCGAAAGAGATATACTTTATCCGAGTAAGTAGTAGACCCAGAATTTAGCAGCACCCGAACCTGCGGAATCCATGCCTGAATCTAAACGGGAAGAATTTAAAGGAGAAGAACTTAAATGAGAAGAAAGGAAACATTATAATTCCTTCCGTCTTTTAGTCTTTCTTTGTTTATCTTTCTGTTATGCGTCAATTACATGCAGTTGAAATTATACATCCCATATCAATAAAAATCCCCGTAGAAACTATGTTTAAGTTTATTATGGCGCACTTTCAAAGTGAAAACTCATAGAAGAATAAATATGCATAGTCATCAATTCAAGAAAAGACAAATTCTCAAAAATTATCCTTCATACCTTGAAAAATTGTCCTTCATATCTTGAAGAGATGACTATGGATTCTGTTTCTTTCGCATCCAGTAATCCTTTCAGGTTCAGTAGTTAATAATTAGTCGTCTCAGCACCAAGAACGGCAACGGCTAAAGTGTTTGAAGCGACCGCCGAATTTACGCCAGGGATCAAAGCCGCCGCATCCATAGCCGCCGCCATAGCCACCATAGCCACATCCAAAGCTCTTGAAACTATCAAATTTACATCTATCGAAACCATATCCTCCGTACATTATATTTACCTCCGTGGTTTTACCATATTTTATTTAGCTTAATTATGTATTCTTTATATTCTTTTCATCAGCACCGGCCGAAGCGACGGCCGTAGTGCTTGAAGCGATTGAAGAATCCACCGTAGCCGCCGCATCCATAGCCGCCGCCATAGCCACCATAGCCACATCCAAAGCTCTTGAAACTATCAAATTTACATCTATCGAAACCATATCCTCCGCACATTATATTTACCTCCGTGGTTTTACTATCTTATCGTTGATTCTACTATATTCTTTCAATACTCGTTTACATACTGGAAAGGATGATTTTTAAGATTGGTATATACTCTTATATGGTGTGTACCTTTCAAGTTAAACCCTATCAACCCCCAGATAAGTATTATACTCATGGCAATTTTTGGAATTATGATACCATTCCGTTCGGAGAGGAGCAGATTTAGTTTCAATTGCCATAGAGTACAACTAAAATAGTAATAGTAAATTATATAAAAATACCAGAATAAAATCTCCTTACTACTAATAGACTTGGAAAATCCAGATAAACACTCGGCTGAAATTACAGATTTACTATATTTTTTTATTTAGAAGTTACAATTCTTAAAAAATCTCAGTAATATCAAGACATTTAGTCTTCAATTCGTCATTTAGATAGAAATAAGGGTTTTTAAGCATAAGTAAGTCCCATTTTCCAATTAAATCGAATTAAAAAATCTCAAAATAGGTTAATTTTTTTGAAAAAAATGAATAACACTTTTTAATTATGGACTATACAACTTCAGTCATTTAATTTAGAAACAAGAAATTCTTCAAGCAGAGAAGTATTCAATTGGCCTGTTTCAATTAATCCTATGAATAAAAACTTGAGGATTTGCCAATTGACTGCGCAAAGCCTATATAAAAAGCAGAACTTTGCTTTTAAAGATCTGAAGTCCTGGATAGTTTCATTCCAGCTTCGATTTTTTATTCCTGATTAAATTTATGTCCGAGCCTTCAAAATCAAATCCAGTAAGTCGAAGAAACAAGAATCACTATAATTAAAACCATAATTTTTTTATCAATCTCAAGCTAAGAGAAGAAGCATGGAAAAAAACGGAAAAACGGAAAAACGGAAAAAAGGAAAAACGGAAAATAAGGGTTATAAAAGCAGTAGCTACCCTGATAATCATACCAGGATCCCTGAAAAAAGGAACTTATAGCTGCAGATTCATGAAAAATAAGAATTAATAGCCATCAAATCAAAATAAAATGTCCCGGGAACTTATCCATTATATTTCGAAATGGTGGCTAAGGAAACCATTTCTTTTCAGTTTAAGCAGTTAACATTCTTCTGCATCAAGTGTTATTTACCACCAGGCTTTAATGTAAAGCTTGGTGGACTCATAATAGAACTTTACGTTGCTGTAGTAAACGGTAAAAAATGCCATTATATTTTCCTCCAGATTTTAGCGTATCCTATTCTTACCTGTCTTGCATATTCCTGTACATCGTTTAGAAAAGATGGTTAAGGAAACCATTTCTTTTCAGTTTAAGCAGTTAACATTCTTCTGCATCACGTGTTATTTACCACCAGGCTTTAATGTAAAGCTTGGTGGACTCATAATAGAACTTTACGTTGCTGTAGTAAATGTTTAAAAATGCCATTATATTTTCCTCCAGATTTTGGTATATTTTCTCATACCTGTCTTGTATGTACTTGCCTTGTATATTCTGTACAATATTTGGAAAGAATGGAGTTTTGTATGTACTTGCCTTATATATTTCTATACGTTATTTGGAAAGAATGGAGTTTTTAAGTTTAAATTAGTCTTCTTATAATGTAGCTACTCCTGTAATCAAACCCTCTATCAACCCCCAACATCAAGATTATACTCACAGCAATTATTTCCAGAAGATAGTCTGGTTATTAATTTTGTTTGGAGACGCACAGAATTAATTTTAATTGCCAGTAAGTATAAATAAATATATAACCGTAAATTATATAAATTCAACAGAATAAACTCTACTTACCATTAAATAGTTCTTGAAAATTCGGATAAATCCAGTGGGGAAAAAGTGATATACTTACAAATTTAATTTATAGTTTATATATTTGCCAGTTTATCCATAGAATGGAGTTTTTAGCTTTTTTTTCTGGAAATAAAGGAAAAATAAAGGATCTATTAAATTTCGGTGGTATATTAAAGCAGCTTAATGTAATCTAAATCCTTAAATATCCCTAATTTGGCTCAAAAAATGGATAACCCTCTATATTTATAAACAACTCAAATTCAGTTTTTTTCTTGGAAAGTGTATTTTTCTCTAAAACGTAAATTATTAGTCAATCAGCAGGTAAAGAATTTTGAGTTTGTTAGTTCATTTCGCCACCATCATCAAAAATAGCAATTAGCCCTCTAATTCATAACATCCCAATAATACATCCCGATTAATTCTTTCGTCTATTTTAACTTCTTTAATCGGGTTTATAGAGACCCTAAAATCAAATCCAGCCTTATGCAATCAGCCCCAAAGTTCCAGGCTACAAAAACGTAGCGGACTCTGTCAATGAATCCTTTAAATTATGTGCTTTACTGAAAGGCCTGGAAAAAATCAAATAATATAGAAAAATACCTCCAGGTCTGAGAAATAGTCCCATGAACTCGAAAAATTGCTTTTCGATTCATATGGTACAGGATGCCTGCGCCAGATTGTCTGGCTGCCTTCCTAATTACGGACCCGAATTCTGAATTGGAGTAGGAATCATTTTTTTGTTTATATTCAAAATATCAACTATGTAAAAGCGCACGATTATCTTCGTTTATATCGTAAAAAACAGTTTATATCGTAAAAAACAGTTTATATCGTAAAAAACCTCGCGGGAACAAAATGATCAGCTTATAAATTTAATTTATATCCTATTAATTTGCCAGTCTATCCATAGAAAAAAGCTTTTAGCTCTCTTTTCTGCAAATAAGGGAAAAATAAGGTAGTTTAAGTGAATTAAAAATACAGGAAAGCAATTAGGTCTGATCTAAAGCCTTAGGGCTTAAGAATTTAACTGAAAAAAATGAGTATCTCTTCTATTCATGGAGTATGCAAGTTCCCTTTTTTTTATTTAGAGGTATATTTTTCCCAAAAAGATAGACTATTGGTCAATACTCACACGAAATAATTCTTTTCTGTCCATTTATTAAACTTTAATTACCTACTTAGCCTTCCGCCAATCTTTCGCCTTTAGACATTCAGTCTTGCGATTAATTCCTTTGCCCACTTCAATTTCTTTTTCTTAATCGGATTTACATCTGGATCTTCAAAATCAAATCCAGCCAGCATAACACTTTTAGCCCCGAAATCTCTGGCTACAAAAACACAGCGGTCTCCGTCACTGAATCCGCCAAAGTTATATACTTTATCGAAAGGCCTTGCCTGGGTGGTTGCAATAAAGCGCCTGAACCGGGGCACATATCTCTCCAGCTTGTCCATGTTGTCCCCGTGGGCATGGATGAGAACAATGGAGCCCCTGGCACAGGCAAGGATCTCTTTTTCTATATCAGCTTCGGAATTGCCGTCAAGGTCGGTACAGATGACTTCAGGTACGCGACCCATATCCATAAGAACAGCAGCAGCTCCGTCGGCTGCAATTATTACAAAAGCAGATAAATTGATTTTCGAAAGCTCGTTTCTGAGTCCGGGGGCGTTTCCGCAGGCCAGAACAGGCTTTCCTGAAATTGTGTCTTTGAGTTCGGAAAGGCTCGCAGTATTTTCCCTGGTCAGTAGGAAGGAAAGGAATCGGGCTGCCTCTTCATCACCTGAGCGGTCGAACCCGAAGTCTTCAAGGATTCTTTCGTAAATTGGCTCCCAGGCAGCAAAATCCATATTAATAACTCCTTTCCTGTTTTTCGTTTCTGAACTTAGATTTTCTTACTGAGTTGCTTTTCTAAACTTAATTTCAGAGTTTATTCTTCTGGATTATTTCTTTGCAATTCCCATCTTCATGGCAATGCCTTCGACGTCCCATTCCTTTACAAGGGCTCCGGAAACTTCGATCCCGCTGCCGAGGTCAAAGACATCGGCTCTAACCTCTTCTGCAATCATTTTTTTAAGGGTTTCAACGAGTTTGAAGACCCTTTCGTCTTCGATCCGTACAGAGGCGCGGATGTTTTCGTCCACAATAAGATCGAGTTCCTTACGCATGTCCTGGAGCCTGCGGATAACTTCCCTAGCATATCCTTCAGCTTCGAGTTCAGAGGTGAGGTTTGCGTCCACATAAACAAGACCTGCATCGGATTCGGCACTGGCTGTACCTTCAGGCAGGGTTTCTTTAAAGTTTGCCATGCCCGGGGTGACTGTGACAGTGGTCCCATCAGTCAGGGAGAGTTCGAATTCCCCTGTTTCGGCAAAGGCTTTCCTTAAAGCAAAACCATCGACTTTTTGCAGGGCAGGGATAACTTTTCCGGCATCTTTCTTGAAGACAGGCCCGATCTTGCCCGGGTCAGGGATGACCTCAAGCCCGAGTTCGTCCCAGCTTTCGCCCATGCCTGTTAGAACGATCGCCTTGGAATTGGTCTGGTCCATAAGGACTGAGCGCAGCCTTTCGACAGCTTTTGCTGTATCTTCATTCTCAGGGGACACAACAATTCTGGATATGGGCCATCTGAGTTTTCTTCCTGCTTTCTGGCGGGCGTTTGAGGCAGCTTCCACAATAGAACGGGCAGTGCTCATAGCTGCTTCAAGCTCAGGGTCGAGATAGGTTTCGTTAACTTTCGGCCAATCGCACATATGGACCGACTCGGAAGCGTTCGGGTCCACATTCCTGATCAGGTTCTGGTACATCTCCTCAGCCAGGTAGGGCATGAAAGGCGAGATCAGTTTTGTGATGGTTACGTATACCTCGTAAAGCACACAGTAAGCTGCAAGCTTGTCCGGGTCGTCAGCTTCTGTCCAGGTCCTCGGGCGGATAAGCTGGATATACCAGCGTGAAAGGTCTTCGAGAGCAAACTCCAGGATCTCACGGACTGCTTTATGCAGCAGGTACCCGCTCATGGCTTCATCTACGGCTTTTACAACGGACTGGGCTCTTGAGAGAATCCACCTGTCTTCCTCACGCAGGGCATCTTTTACGGAATCAAGGCTGACCTTCATGGGATCAAAGTTGTCAAGAGCCATATACGGCAGCGGGAACCTGAAGACGTTCCAGAGGATGTTAATCGAACGGTGGATGGTCTCTACTTCTTCCAGGTTGAACTTCAGGTCGTCCCAGGGAGCGCTTGAAGAAAGCACATAGGCACGCAGGGTATCTGCCCCGAACCTGTCGATGATGTCCAGCGGGGAGATTACGTTTCCAAGGCTTTTGGACATCTTTTTTCCGCCTGCATCAAGAGTAAAGCCGTGCATGAGCACACTCTTATAAGGAGCCCGCCCAAAGCCAACCATGCTTGCTCCGAGCTGGGAATAGAACCAGCCGCGTGTCTGGTCGTGTCCTTCGGTAATGAAGTCTGCAGGCCACCATTCATCAAACTGCTCGTGCGTCTGCGGGAACTTCAGGGTAGCCCATGAGGCGACAGCCGAGTCAAACCAGACGTCAAAGACGTCCTCAACACGCTTTTTCTCCCCTCCGCACTCACAGGGTACAGTGACTTTGTCCACATAGGGGCGGTGCAATTCGATATCAGTGCCGCTTAATCCTGCTTTTTCAAGCAGTTCGGCTTTTGTCCCTATTACCTCAAGCTTTCCGCATTTCCTGCACTTCCAGACAGGGATAGGAACTCCCCAGTAGCGCTGCCTGGAGATGCACCAGTCCCTTGCGCCTTCGACCCAGGTCCTGAAACGGGCTGAACCTGCCCAGTCAGGGTACCAGTCAACGGCATCGATCTCTTCGAGCATTTTATCCTTGATCTCGGTAACCTTGAGGAACCATTGTTCGGTTGCAAGGTAGATGATAGGAGTCTTGCAGCGCCAGCAGTGCCCGTATCTGTGCGTGACTGTCCCTTCGGCAAGGAGCCTGTTGCGGGCTTTGAGGTCTTCGATGACAATTGGGTTTGCTTCTCTTACGTTCTTGCCTTCGTATTCCCCGGCTTCTTCGGTATAAGAGCCGTTCGGGCCTACAGGACAGAGGATAGGGAGTTTGTGCTTCACACCAACGTTAAAGTCGTCCATACCGTGCCCTGGTGCTATATGCACACAGCCTGTATTTTCTACGGTTACGAAATCTGCAAGGTAAACGCCGTGCTTTATCTTATTCTGCACAGGCACGAGATCCCCAACAGGGCTTTCGTACTCAAGCTTTGTGAGCTCTTCCCCGAGCATTGTCTCAAGGATTTCAAAGTCTGCATACCTGCCCTGCTTGAGGACATTTCTGATCAGGTCTGTGGCTGCGATAAGGACTTCTTCCGAGCCGTCCTGTCTGACCGCTTTGAATTTCGAGTATTCGTAAGCCGGGTGAACAGCCACAGCCACGTTGGCTGGAATTGTCCATGGGGTTGTTGTCCAGATAACAATGAAAGTGTTTTCCTCGCCTTTAACCTTGAATTTCACATAGATAGAAGGATCAGTCCGCTCGGAATATTCGACTTCGGAGTCTGCAATTGCAGTCTCACAGCGCGGGCACCAGTTTACCGAACGCTTGCCCATATCAAGGAGGTCCTTTTCATGGGCCTGTTTGAGGGTCCACCAGGCAGCCTCGATGTAGTCGTCTTTTAAGGTCATGTAGGGTTCTTCCCACTGCATCCAGACCCCAAGCCTCTGGAACTGCTCGGTCATTGCCTGTTTCTGCGTGAGGGCAAATTCTTTGCATTTCTCAATAAAGTTCTCTACTCCGAAGCTCTCGATATCCTTCTTGGACTTGAAGCCGAGCAAACCTTCGACTCTGACCTCAATGGGCAGGCCGTGCATATCCCAGCCCGGGCGCTCAAGGATATTGCGGTTATTCATGGAGTAATAGCGGAGAATGGAATCTTTAATAATCTTATTCCAGGCAGTCCCCAGGTGGATGTGTCCTGTAGTGTACGGTGGGCCGTCAACGAAAAAAAGCCTTTTTCCAGTCTTGCGGTGCTCCCGGGTTTTCCGATAAGCGTCGCTGTCTTCCCAGAACTGCGTTACTTTTTTTTCTATTTGTTCTGCATTGTATTTGGCAGTGATTTCCTTTATCATATGGGGGTCTCCCTGATGAAAGATAAACTAAAGTAAATAGACTGAGGTAAATGTCGTCGATAAAAACCCTTTCCTGCGGTTGACAGACGACTATTGATACTGCTAACCAGTAAGTAAACTATTAACCGGTAAGCAGTTACAATACCAATACTGATAATACTAATATTGATAGTATACCAATACTGATAATTTTAATGCTGATAAACTACGGCTGGCACTGATGACAGGTAAGCGCTGGTTTCAGGGTAAATTACTGGTCACCATACTATAACAAACCTCTGACACAAACCTCTGACACAAACCTCTGACCGGTAAGGTACCGAATCTACAGTAAAGTATATTTAATGTCCTTTACCAAGCGCTTATATACTGGCACTTCAGACAAATATCTGACGTACAAAATATCCTTATCCGGGAAAGCAAATCTGCGCTTTTCAGGCGGATAAAAGGACCTGCTGCACGCCAATCAGTTTATTCAGTATTACTGTACTTAATTTAAGCTTTATTGTAACAGCAGACAAGTCAGTCTATTGTTCTATCCAATGTACTTACTCACAGTACTTATTAAATAATTTATTATGGATTAAGGAAATTATTACGAAATTCTTACGGAATAACTCGGATTGAGAAGTTGATAATGAACTACTCTTCCCTAACCCTTTGCTTTACGGCTCGGGTTTTTGAAGGATGCACTTCCTGTATCATCCCTTTCTCTTTTGAGAACAGGTCTCCAGGCTCTTCTCCTCACCCAGCAGACATCTCAGGTATCTTTAATCTCTTTTTTGCTTCTCTTTTTTGTTTTTTTCGACGGGCAGACAGACAAAATGGCCTGGTTGCCTTAGTGTAACCTGTGAATTGAAAAAAGGTTTGCTGGTTCAATAAAATATGGATAATCTGAACGAACGTGGATAATATTTACTTCGTCTTCCCTGCACATACAACTGCTCCGAGAACTGCCACAATTGACCATAAAATGCCTGTGAGAGGGATGCTTTCAGCATTTGAGGACGAATTTGAATCTGGGGGCTGTTCATTTGCTGTTCCGACATTATTCGTCTCGTTTTCGGTCTGATTCTCTTCCCTCCATTTTCCCTGAGTTTTCAGCTCTTCAACTACCTCATCCCTGTCTGATACAGGGTGTTTCCCGGGAAATCCTACAGACACGCTGAAAAGCTGTTTATCCAGGTCTTTATCTCTCAGCATAAGGACCACGGATTCGTTCAGTGTGAACTCTGCCTGGTCTTCGGTCCAGACATACTTGCCGGTTTCGGTTCTCACCTTTATCTTTTCAGCAGGTAGTGGGTTATAGAGCCATTCCTCAACCTTAATTGTGAAGATTGTATGGTCGTAGTGTATATTAATCCCGCTTACTGTTCCTATTATTATTCTATCTGAGGTGTTAATCTGGTAAGGTATTTCGGCAGCTTCCGGTATTAGAAAGGCTGCTGCAGGGCCGGGGACACAAATCAGAAAGAAGATCAGTGTAAATAGTATAGAAGGGAAATATATTTGTTTCATTGAATTCTTATCCCCCTGTTCAGGATTATCTAATTCTCGTTTTACTACCTTGTTTTTCTGTTTTTGATCTTATTTATGGGTTGTTTTAACTGCGGATAAATTTGCACATATAGTGGGGCTTTTAATTATTTTTAAAAAAGCAAAACGAATAAATATAGAGAAATGAGCCTGAAGAGATCATTGATATACGCATGGAACTTCTCAGCATCCTGGCCAGTAGCATGCTGGGATTCGGTTATAAGAAAAAAGGTAGTTCAAAGATCGAGAGAAAATGCGTTCCTGATAGATAACTATTGAAAAAAGGATGTTTATGAGGGATAATAACAGTGCAGGATTCAGCAGAAATGGTGGAAAGGCTAAAAATAGCTGTCAGGAAGATATATGTATCCGGGTATCGCATAAGGTTGAGGCGTGTCACGCGATACTTGATGAAACATCAGTCCGGAAGTATGACTTTACCAAACCTGTCTTGCCTTTCCACCGCATCTAATACAAGGCTTTTAGCCTTACTCTACCACTTTCTAATCATCTATTGCCCAATTTTCTTGCAGTCCTTCGCCCATCTATGAAACGACTCACTCATTTGCCGCCAGGGTGGAGTGATGATCGTAATGGTAGCGAAGAACTTATTCATGTATTTCTGCACCACAGAAATACGAATAATGATTGGTTTTTATTATTATAAATAATTTTCCGGATAACTGCTATAGAAACTCAACCATTTTTAATCTGGAGAAACGAGTAAAGCAAAAACGAAGGGTTATTATGTAAATTTTTCTTGTTTTAACTATAAGGCGGGAAGTCCCCTTCCTCGACAATTCCGGTTTACCGGAAGTGGCAGGTGGGGGATGAAAGCCGTCAACTTCCACACCTTCTGTTTTTATTGAATCTGACAAATTTCTTCCTTGAAACCATATAGTTCTTGTTGCATTGTCACCCCAATCTGAAGCGAGAACCAAGCTAGGAAGTGGGCAAACAGGATGTGACAACTCCCGAAGGGATCGGGAACAAGGCGGGGAAAGCCGCAAGCCGTTGTGCATCTCAAGCATCATCACACTCATATCTTCCACTTTGATTTTTCTTCACCTGCGGAACGCAGGGTAGAGCCTCTGGACTCGCTCTCATTAGAGAGGGGGATGAAGGAAGAGGATCGCTCAGATATTGTTTTTAGGCTGAGTAGTCTCAAGGGAGCCCCTCCCTCAGACGATCCGGTTTGCCGGATTGGACAGGGAGGAGTAGTTCACTAGTCCTCTGGATCGTCCTTATAAACGAAACCAGGATGCTTTACAATTTTCAAATCAAACAGTTTCTATATGTCCCATAATTCTTATTAGCTTGAAAAATGGAAAGGAAAGAGCAAAGGCTGAAATACAATTCTAAGGCTGAAGTATAAATCTAAGAGAGAGGCAAACAGCGTTTTTTCAAACTGCTGTATATAGTTGAGGCGTTTAAATGACATATACAGCTTGAGGTATGTAAAAACATTCCTGTTTGCTTCATCCTTTTTGTTTTTGCCTTTCCGCCGAAATTAGCAGGCATGCAGAACCTTTGAGGCATATCCGATTATCTGCCGCCCACTGATTCTACCATTTTATTTACCACTTTATTTCTAGCACATTTATTATGCCTGATATCCGGCCTTTCTGCTCTTTCCTTTGCCCATCACCAGAACGACTGACCAATACCCAGGGGTGGATATGGATTGCAATACTGAGGTGAAGAGCGTTTAATCATATCCCTTTATGTATGGGGGTACTACAGTATCATTCCTATTTCTAGTATATATAAGTTTGTGAGGTTAAAAAAAGTAAAATATTTATTCCCGTGGTGATCAGGTTTTAAAGTCGAATCAGGGTACGAAAACAGGAGAGGAATATGTTGAAGTCCGGAAAAATGTATCAACTAATAAAAACAGGTTAAAGAGAGCTTAAACCCATTTCAGGGAGTTCCCTGCTTCAACGCTTCTGCAAACAGTCAGGTGACGGATGGAACAAGTAATTGACTGCAGCCAATCCGTGTGACGCAACCTTTTTCCTCAGCCTTCTCCTCAGCTTTGATTGCAGCAATTAATGTACAGCCAGCTATCAAATACCTGTTAATATCTTCCTGTAGGGTAAAACGTGACCTGCAGATTGAGTGGGGAACTTACTTGAACTTTCAAGTTGTAGAGATTCATTGATAAAGCAGGTGTGATTACTTGGCTTACAGGGCTCCATCCAGAATTTCGGGAAAAACTCCGCGGAAAAGCATTTTGTGCTTCATAGGCCTTCACAAATGGAAGAGAAGTGGGGGTTTGAATGTCTATGCTTCAAATGTAAGGGAAAAATATTTTGTATGCACAAGATGCGGGAAAAATAAAACAGTATATGAACCTAAAAAAGATTGAAACTTCCGGATAGGTTTTCAGAGATTAACTTGCTCTATGTTAATTCAAAACCTTTCCAGTTCATGAGAACCTTAAAACTTTTATAGTGCATTCATGAAACTCAAGTGCATGTGTATAATTTCTAGCCATCATATTTATTCCATAAGGCTCCTTTTATTCTCAGGGTTTTTATTTCTGGAGTTTTTAATTTCTGGAATTTTCAATTTCTTGAGTTTTTAATTCCTGAAGTTTCTAGTTCCTGAAGTTTCTAGTTCCTGAGATTTCTAATTCTGCGGCCTCATTCATTTTCTCCTGAGTAGATATGCAATTATCAACACCTCAAGGGGAACTAAAATCCCGGGACCAGGTATTCCTTCCGCATCAGGGGTCCCGGGAATTTCAATTTCTTCTTCTACACTGTGGTTTATAACAAGAGGGGTCACCTCAGCAGCCCAGTCTTTATCCCTGCTTTCGTGGCACTGCAGACACGCGTATTCCAGAGTGATGTGAGGATTTGCATATTCGTTTCCGTCCTCAGGATCTATGTAAGTAAACTCAGCATCTGCACTGGTATTGATTCTGAATAGATGCGTTCTCAAATCTGCTTCATACTGAGACGTATTGACAGCTGTTTTAACAACTTTTGGCATATGGCAGTCAACGCATTCCACTCCAGCTGTACCCATTGAAGATTGGTTATATATTTCTGCAGCCTCGACATGGCAGTCGGAACAATCTCTTTTTATGCCCTCTCCTTCTATGGGATTGGTTGCACCGGCATGGACCGGACTATGTGGATCATGGCAGACCACGCAGTCCAGCTTGCTCATTTTCCCGGACGCTAGAAATTCCTGGTACTGTTCCTGATGCCTGATAAATCCTCCACTTGCAGGGATCTGGTCTTCTCTATCTCCACGCTGATGGCACTGACCGCATAATGAAGCATCCCTGTCAACGGTAATAGCCTCACCCCCGACTCCTTTTTCTGCTACATGCACACTACCTGCCCCATGGCACGCTTCACATTGTATTCCCGGAAATTCCCATGAGCCATTTATTCCCGGTTTGCCTTCAGTTACAGAGTCATAAGATGCGCCTGTAGTATGGCATCTCTGGCAGTCATATTCCACTATTTCTCCGGGGTGATAGTCGACCCACTCTCCAGTTTCAATATTATACTGGTTTGATCCGTTGACACTGAGATTTTCTCCGGTTTCGGTTATGATATACCCCTGTTCATTCATATACCGGGTTTTCCAGCCCCATCCGCCAATAACATAGAGTATGTCTTCTTCGGTATATCCTTCCGGCATAGGAAGGTCAGGCCTTATTTCCAGAGCTTCATCCGGAGTCATGAGCATATACTTGTGTCCTGAAATTGTCCAATTGTTATGTATCTCCACGTGACAAACTCTGCACTCCCCAGCTCCCACATAGCTGGCTCCCTCAGCCGGCATCGTTACCGGTGTTCTTTGTTCTCCCATTACATAAGTTTCTGCAACTGCAGGAAGGGATAAAAAGAATAATGTAATTATAATTGCTCCCAGCGCTTTTTTGTTGACCCCTGTTTTCATCGCCCTCACGTTCCAAAATTTATGTTTCGAGAATAAAAATTGAAGTTATAAACCCAACTAAAAGAAGGATGCTTATTGATACATATATAATGGAAATTATTTTTCTCTTCCCCGGATCAGGTATTAACTTCTGGTACATTTTCACAATCGAAATCCAGTGAAGATATATGTGGATTAAAATCAGAACGACAAGAGTTAACCCCAGATAATAATGAACACCTCCATAAAGATGCATTTGGAGCCTGAGAGATATCCCTATCCCGACTAATCCCATTAATACCAGAAACATTAAAGCTTCATTTATAAAGTTAAGTCTTTGCTTATTCATATGAATACTCCACGATATAACTTTAAAAATAAGTTTAATATTTCATAATCTGACCCATTCTCTGCCAGTTATTGTACTTCCAGTCAACTTACTCTGAAGCATTTTAATTCCCTTTCCGGTTACTTTCCAAAGAATCTGATGTCCTTCTGCAGGCTTCTCAGTTTCCTGAATTCAATAGTCCCTTCTTTGCCGGATAAAAAAAATTTCCCACAAAACCCAATATGAATTTACTTTTTTTTACATATAAAAGATTGCAGGCTATATATTTTCGTTTATACTTCTATGTTTCTCTCTTATCCGTAGCCTGTTTACGCCTGCTTTTGGCGAGAACTTATAAAAGAGTCTTCCATCCTCTTCCAGATGTATAAATTTATTTTAAAAGTATTTATTAACGCCAGAATAACTATATAGTCTTACCTCACAAATTATTGTGATTATATGCAAAGACTTGAAACTCTTCCCCTCGTTCTTGACCACCAGGCCTTTTTTCAGAGCCCCTCTGATATAATCCCGCGCAACATTCCAGCTTCCGCTTTTCTGGATGGGGGTGAGATCAGTTTAATCTATGGTCCGCTCCATGCAGGCAAGACATCTTTCCTGAAGCAGATCGCAGGCCTTTTTCAGGGTGTAAAGATTTATATTAATTTTGAAGACAGCAGATTTAAAGAGCTGAAACCTGGAGGTTTTCAGGAAATTGAGGAAATTGCAGTTGAAGTTTGCAGAAAAGGATCTGAAAATAAAGAGGAACCTGAAGAAGAACCCGAAGATAAATCTGAAGATAAATCTGAAGATAAATCTGAAGGAAAACCTGAAGATAAATCTGAAGGAAAACCTGAAGATAAATCTGAAGGAAAACCTGAAGATAAATCTGAAGGAAAACCTGAAGGAAAACCTGAAGAAAAATCTGATAAAGAAGAACAAGTTTATTATTTCCTGGATGAGATCTATAATGTCCCTGGCTGGGAGGGCTGGGTTGACAGGCTTCAGAGAGATGGGGCACGAGTTTTTATAACCTCTTCTTCCGCAAATCCCATGAGTCAGGAGGTCTCTTCAAGCTTTGCAGACAGGATAAAAGTTCTCAAGCTTTTGCCCTTTTCCTTTAAAGAATACCTTATTTTAAGAGGGCTCAGGGTCCCAAAGCCTGACCGGCTTACATCTTCCAGATGCGATGAAATGTTATGCCTGTTCCTGCACTATTTTGAAAACGGCGGTTTTCCAGATGTAATCAAAAATGGAGATTCCAATCTTTCCAGGCAGTATTTTGAGGAAACTTTGCAAAAGGGGATTATTGACAGGCATAATATTCAGGACCCTGAAGAGCTAAAAAGACTTGCAGTTTTTCTTATCTCGAATATGGCATCAGAGTACTCACTCGATACCCTGAAAAAAGCGAGTGGGATCGATGGTAAGAATACTATCCGCAGCTATCTCGACTATCTGGAAGAGGTTTTTTTGCTATACCGCGTCCCCATGTTTAACCATGTATCTGAAATATCGGAAGACGGAGAAGGAAAAGAAGTCCCGTGTAAAGTATACGCCGGAGACACGGGTTTCTTCAAGACAGTATATCCCAATTATCCCGACAGCCTGGGGTTAAGATTTGAAAACCTTGTATTTCTTGAACTGCTCAGGCAGGGCAAGCAGGTCTCCTATTTCCGCGGCAGAAGAGAATGTGATTTTCTTATTACCGAAAAAGACAGCCAGGCTGTTACAGCTGCGGTTCAGGTCTCTGTCTACTTCGGAAGCCCGGCAGTAAGGGAACGGGAGGTTCTCGGGCTTATGGAGGCAATGGAAGAATATGGGCTTAATGAGGGGCTTATCCTTACTCTGGATGATGAAGGAGTCACGGAGATAGAAGGCAGGGATGGGGAAAAGAAAAAAATAATCATTAACTCGGTATGGAAATGGATGCTGGAATAATTATTCTAATCTGGTAAAAATAAAGCAGGATCTAAAAATAAGAGAACCAATGAGAAAATCCGGAACAGGATAAAGAGAAGCCGTGATATTCCTGTTCCGGTTGAGTTTTTAGTCCGAAACTGTTCCCAGGGTCGTGAACCTCGAGGAAGCAGTCTCATATTTCTCATTCTGAAGCTTCAGTTTTTATGCAAACTCAGTTTTTTATTGCAGAATTCAGTTGTTCATGCAGAAATTTCGGCTAAAATCGTTTCCCTTTCTGCAGCTCTTTTTTCTTTTGATTCGGTTGCTTTCTTTGTTTCTCTCTGGGAATAGAACCAGAGTGGGACAAAAAGACAGAGCACGAAAAAGCCGACTCCTGTAGTAGCCCAGCCGAGTTCGAGGCTGTTGAGGTATATGATACCCACAAGGAAGAAGGGGATATTCAAAACCGCAGTTGCCATTGCTATGTTTTTCCAGCCGTTTGGGGCTTTAAAGGGTCTGTCAAGTTTTGAGAGTTCCGGGTCATTTCTAACCTTTACGTAGGTATAGAGGCTTATCCCGTTTGCACAGATATATCCTATTGCAGAGGCTGCCAGGATTGCGGTCGGAGTCCCGAGCAGGATAAGGCCCATATTAAAGAGGGCATCTGCAATCATTGCGTTCATAGGGTGCCCGTGAGAATTCAATTTGCTCAGGAATGCAGGCAGGTTGCCTTCAACTGACATAGAGTATATTGACCGTGCCGAGGAGAGAAAGGCGGTCTGGATAATAAGGAGCATTGCCCCTACAAGCATGATAATTGCAATCGAAGCCCCAAGTGTACCCAGCGTAAGGTTGGCAATGGGAAGCATCGGAGATATGGGTTCGGAAAGCACACCTTCGACTCCGAGGGTACCGATAACCGAAGTCTGGACAAGCACATAAAGCACAAGGCAGATCCCTCCGCAGACCAGCAGGGCTTTTGGAGTATCGGTATTCGGGTTCTTATACTCGGGCCCGTAGATAGCTGCGGTTTCCCAGGCGCATGCACTCCATTCAGCCATTGCGAAAATCCCGAAGAGAATCAGGATGTGTTTCAGGTCCCAGGTCCAGTCCGTCGGGAACCAGGAGCCTGTGATGTTACTAAAGTGGAAGTCTCCTGTAATAAACGGGGCGATGGTAATAACGATGAGAGGTATCAGGGAAACAACAGCAAGAATGTATCCAGCCCTTGCTCCGTTTTTGAGCCCTTTTGAGTTTATAATAGCAAGAGACCCGAAGACCACAGCTCCAACCAGTAAGGAGAGCAGGGTATCCGGAAGGTCGGAAAAAGCAGGGACAAGGCCTTTAAGGTAACTTCCGATAAGGATTGCATAGATTGCAAGCACAGGGCTCCAGCCGAACCAGTAACTCCAGGCACTGAAGCCACCAATGAATTTTCCAAATTTAAATTTCCCTTTATTGATTTTGTCTGAATCTGAGCCAAAAACGGTCTGTGTATAGCCTGGAAGGCCCGATGCCTTCGGAAAGACAGTTGCAAGCTCTCCGAAAGCCAGGTTCTGAAAAAAGCCCAGGAAAATGGTCAGGCCCCATACAGCTATTGAAAAAGCCCAGACGTAACCTGTAAAATAGCCTATGGAAGGCAGGATCAGTAAAGGGACGCCAAGGGCAATTGCAAGCCCCTGTTTCCAGTCAATTGACCTTTCAAGTCCGCTCAGGTCGCAGCTCGCCCTGCTGCACTCTTCTGAATGCTGCCAGTCGATTTGGGTATGAGAAGGATGGGTATTGTTGTCCATAAGAATCACCTTTTTTCAAAAATCTCTTTAAGCACCAGTGTCAGGCAATCTGCTTCCTGAAGGCTTCGCAGGAGTTGATTTTGATACCGAGCAGCTTCTCGATATTCATCTTTGCGGCAATACTCTTTGCAGCTCCGGGCACGGAGGTGATGATACCAATATCGAGCTCTTCACGCAGTTCTCTCATGACATGTTCGTCTGAGAGGTCCATGGCATCGACATTGAGCTTCTTTGCCACGTACTCTTTTGCCTCGCCGATGCGCATGTTCTTTGAGAATTCCATCCTTGCGACGAGGTCGCCTGCAGCCCTTATCCCGGTCATGCCGGAAGCCATTATGTGGGAAATCGGCATACCCAGCGGGTCGCCGACCCCTATCTATATGCCGTCTACGCCTGCAATCTCGACCATCGCCTTGCTTGCCCTTGTAACCGCATCCACAGGTGGAGTCTCAAGCATTGGAATTCCGCCCACACCCATACCCATATTCACGTGGCAGGGAATTGAGGACGCTTCAACTGCCGCTTTTATGAATGTGACAGCACGTGCCAGGTTCCATGGAGAAGTCTTGCTGGTGTTTGTGTTGACAACTGGCCCGAAAACGTTTGCCCCTGCCTGTGCTGCAAGAGGTGCCTGTTCATGCGGCCAGAGTCCTGCAAGGCGCACTCCGTCGTACTCCAGTTCCCCGTGCATCCCGAGCACCATCTCGCCTGCCATTCCCATTTCAATGTACATGTCCGGAAACTGAGTCCTGAGGATCTCGACCGCGCAGAGAGTGCCATACATATCAGCATCTCCTGCTGCAGCAGTTGTGTCAAAATTAACCCCGTCAGCTCCCGAGGCAAAGAGCTTCTGCATGACCCAGACCGTGTCCCTTGTAAGATGTTCGGCTGCATGTTCCATAGACTCTCTCGCCTTGTCGATTTTGAACATCTTCATGAGGTCGCCCGGGTTTTCGAAAGGCCCATCCGGGGTATAGTAAAGCCCCATGTTAGGCATTGCACCGTAGAAGAGCGGGATGATCATATTCTGCTGGCAGACCTCCATTGCCTGGCACTCGTTTGCAACAACGGGTTTTACCGGTTTGAAACTGTAGTCGATGTGTCCAAGTTCCATTGTATCGGCGCCGAAAGCCCTCTCGTGCATCATACAGCCGACAAGCCTGCTTGAAGGAATTCCAACTCCGCTGTTCCCCTGGTCACCGTCAAGCCGAATTGTGCCTATATCGTGAGTGACTGGAACTTCCATGCCGTGTTCGACGCTTACGGCTTTTCCGGGCATCATAAGGATTTGTGCAAGCTTGTCGATTTCATCAACGCTGAGATCAGGGATTTCTCCAAGGTCTGCAGCGTTTCCAGAACCGGCTTCTATTTCACTGAGGATTTTTTCTTCTGTCAGGTAGATTCTTTTGCCGTCTCCCATCCTCAAAGCGTATTCAGCAGCCATTTTTTAATCCTCCATTGCTCAAATTAGACTGATTAAACTTAGATGACTAAACTCAGATGACCAAATTCAAATGACTAATTCAGATGACTAAATTCAGATGACTAAATTCAGATGACTAAATTCAGATGATTGAACTTAGAAGACTGAGCTTTAAATGAATGAAATAATTTAGACTGGAATAATTTGGACTGAATCTGGGGTTCAGAGCAGCAGTTCCTTTGCTTTTGCAACGGCTTCGCTTGCATTTTCTGCATAACAGTCCGCGCCTATTTTGTCAGCCCAGGCCTGAGTTGCAGGAGCACCGCCTACCATTACTTTGATTCGGCTGCGCAGCCCTTCCTCTTTCAGGAGCTCGATAACTTCCCTCTGCCCCTGCAGGGTTGTGGTCATCAGGGCAGAGGTCCCTATCATATCAGCATCAGTTTCCTTTGCTTTCTCTACAAAACTTCGGATAGGGACATCCCTGCCTATGTCGTGGACTTCAAAACCGGCAGGCTGCAGCATGGTTGAGACGATTGACTTGCCTATGTCGTGCACATCTCCTTCAACGGTTCCGTTTACAATTACTCCGAGCTTCTTTTCCTGGGTGCCTGCCGGCATGCCCTCTTCAAGCAATTTCACGCCCGCAGTCATCGCATCGGCTGCAATCATCACATGAGGCAGGAAGAGTTTTCCCCTTTCAAATAAAACTCCTACCTGGTTCATGCCAGCAGAAAGCCCTTTTTCAATAATTTCTTCCGGCGGGATCTCAGCCTTTGCTTTTTCAACCGCTTCGAGCACTTTTTCTTTTTTACATGAGATTACCGCATCGGCAACCTCGTGGAGCAATCCTTCGATATCTGCCATTTTTTTCTGTCCTTTTTATCTCAATATAACCTGGAATCTTTATTTTATAGGAATACGGTAAGTTGTTTCCGAATAATAATATTTATAATTTTCTAAAAGTATATAATAAGATTTTAAAAATATAAATATGTAAGCAAAAAGAGAATTAAGTAGATTTTATTCGTAATTCTATAATTTTCTACAGTTATTGTTTGAGTAAAAAGAAAAATAAATGCTGGCTTAACATCCTATACCTAAATTATGATCCTGGTGGCATATAATGAGGTTCTTAAAAGAACTAGAAAAGCAGCTCGAAACCTTAGAATCTCAATTTGAGACTAAAATTTACCTTATGACTCTCGATGGTGGCCACCATATAAATCTAGTTTTAAATATATAGCACCATTCAATTAAATAGGGGCTATGAATTAAGAGTATTTGTTAGGAAGCTGGAGAATAAAAATGGCAGTAAGTGAAGAAACTAAACTAGCTAACCTGAACAGGTTAAAGGCTGTAATTGAAGAATTTGAAAAAAAACCGAGTTTAGATTTAGTACTTGAGATGAAGGTGCTGTCTACTAAACGGTATCCTGTGACCGATGAGTGGATACTATGGCACTATGAAAAAGACACCCCTAGCTTCCTGAGCGACAGTATAAGGAAAGAACAGACACGGTTTACTATCAGTTTATTGAAAGCTGTAATAGATGAGATTCATTATAAGAAGCTCCATAATTTTTCTTACAAACACTTGGTTAGTCACATAAAATGGATGATAACTGAAAATAGTTTACGTGCTCCCAGATGTGGAGAACGTGGTTTAATGTGGGATGAAATCAAAGATGAATGAAAAATGCCTGTTTATAATAATGAGCTGGTTTCAAAATCCCGACTATTCATGCTTTTGACCCAAAACAAGTGTTCTATTTATTCCTCTTGATTTTGGTTCTCTACTCCAAAATATTGGTTCAGAGTTATTGGAGGTAGTTTTGAAACAAGCCCGTCTATACAACTTTATCGGCTGTAGGTCTCATTTTGTAAGATCTGCTAAGGAGAGCGGCTCTCTCCAAAAAGAGGAGAATAAATTAAAACAAAAAAATGGTTATAAGTATTTTAACTAGATTATTTATTGAAGCCTGTTATTTATTTAAAAGCTTGAATTTCATTTGTTATCCAGATTCTCTTTATAATTTTCACTTTTTCTTCTGATTTCTGTAGAAGATATCCCATCATCTTCATATTCATCTACAGGGATAATTTCGCAGAACTCAAGGGCATCAGGGTTGATGTAAATTTTAATGGATTTTCTGTGAAATACCATGAAGCGTATATTCTTTTCTTTAAAGTGCTTTAAAACTGTGGATGTGTCCTCTATACCACTATAATATTTTGCATCAAAAATCCTGTTGATGGTATCGGCACCAACAATAAAAGTACTGTTCGGGAAAATGACAGCTTTCTGAAGGAAAAGAGGTGCATTGGTCAGACAAATGCCGCCAATGAAGCTTTTGTCTTTGTATTCTCTTAAAGAATTTAGCCTCTGGTTCAACGAAATAAAATCTATGGGCGGCTTGTCGACATTAGTCAAAGAAATTTCAAAATAAACAGGTGTGTTAAGTTTCTCTGATGCCGTTTTTGCCATAAAAACGTGGTTACTATGGCAGGGATCAAAAGAGCCGGAGAATACGAGCTTTATTTCCTCAGGCTTTACCTCTTCGAGAGCTTTTGTTTCATCAAGATTAATTCTTGCAATTCCAGTTGTCTTGCAGGAAAAATCAGCACTGCAATTCTGCTGTTTCAGGAGACCTCCTACCTCCCCGGACACCGAAGCAAATTTTTCAATAATCTCTTCCCTTCGATTAGTTTCTTCTCTTTGATCAGTTCCGGTGCAGTTCTCGATTCCATTCCGCGCCCCGATCCCATCCGGTAAACTAATTTCGGGAACGCCACAGTGGCGGGCGAGTACATTGAAAATCAGGAGTGCAGCAATCTTTTCTTCCTCTTCCCTTGTCCTGTCTACTATCAGTTCAAGTGAACTCACTCTGGTTTCACATACTGCCTGGATAGCAACATGGATCTCATGTTTCCTGCCTTCCCGCTCGTTTGCTGCTTTAAGCTTGCAGGTCGCTCCAATTCCGATTACTTCCTGGTCTGCAAACCCGTCGCCTTTTGATAGGTCCAGGGCTCGCTGGTAAGCGACCATAGCCATCGATCTCGCAGTTTTTTCCGAGCAGTACTTCTCTGGTTTTCTTCCGAGAAACCGGTCCATTGCATCTGTACTGTACGGAACAACCGCATCAAGCACAGTTGCAGAGCCGCTGCCGTGGCGGAGAAGTTCCCCAATAATTTCTGCCCCGCCACCGGTTATTGCCAGAACTGCCCTGCAGGGAGATTCGTGGACCTGGTGAATACGCTCAACAGGCACATTGTTTTCATTTGCAACCAGGTTGTCTACCATCAATTTGGTGGATACACTTAGTGAGATTATAAATATTATTGTTCACATCCAGCCGATGTTCGAAAATCATTAGAAGGTATGTCTACTATCAGAACGAACGGTTTGCCTGTTATAATGGGCATTATCGCGGCGCTCAATGGAACGCCGTCAATTATACCCTGGACACTTACAAAAACATCTCACTTCTTTTTGAATAGAAGTATTAAAAGTAAAAGAGCTACAATAGATCCTGAAACTCCGAATCCGGGCAAAGACGCTAAAATGTTACTCCCAGAGGCTACTCTGTCATTCATTGATTCCCATGACCAATCTATATTGTCTTGTACCCATGGATCTATCTGACCTGAGGTAATTAATACCTTGTAGTTATCGTCTAAGTTCCCCAGTTCACTCAAATCAGTGTTTTTATAACTCTCCCAATCTGATTTTGGTAAACCATATGCATAATTGCTGTCTGTGAATTTATCATAAATTGGAGGAAAACTGTCACTGGCTTCAACTACAGCTTTTTGACTATCTTTATAATTACTGTTTAACTGAGTTTTTAAATCTATATAGTTATCTACTTCCACATCGCTTGGGGTGTCTTCAAGAATATCATTAATAGCATCAATCAGATTTTGGGAAACTTCTAATTCACCTTCAAATTTAACTACTAGTTCCCCACAAATAGATGCTGCCTCTTCTGCTGCGTTTTTTTCATCAGTTGTTGTGGCAATATCTGCAGTTTCACTCCAGAATTTTTGAGAATCGCCCCAGTAACTAATGTCTTCGCGTATCGCTATTGTATTATCATTATACATTGTTAAGTAGTCGTTTGCAGCAATATCGTTTAAATAAAGGTCAATTTTTGATACGCCGTAATAGACATCCTGATCTAGAACGATTTCTCCTTTCGTTTTATCTACCACGAATTGGGTTTTGATTAAATCTACTTGATTTTGAGGTATTAATTTAACTACAAAATATTCATTCCCTTTATACTCATATGGTCCGTAAGGGGTAGACATTTCGTTTTCTAATATATATTCGTCAACGAGCTTTCCTGCCTGGTACTTACTTGTTTCAGCCTGAACATTTATTGGTAAAAGAATTATTAAAATAACTATAATACATAATTTTAAGCTAAACCTCATACATAAACCTCCAGGGTTATTAAAATGGTTGAAAGATAAGTTTGTATAAAAAGTTGTCTATTTTGCGGTGGCTTATCTTACAAAATTAATGATAAAATATGTTTTTTTAATAACATATTTGTCCTCAGGTAGTAGAGTTATTACCGACGCAATCTTCTATGAAGCTGACAGCTTTTCGTGGGCACTTAACGGGATCAATATTTTTGATTCAGGCACATGGTAATAACACTGTCAAGCTTCAAGAGTACCGATCCATTTCAAGCATTTTGCAGTCAAGATCCAGGTCGGATTCTTTATTAAGTTTACAAGTTTGGCGGGCTCATTGAAAGAGACTGCTTCATTTTCATAACAAAAAAGTAATCCAATCCGCTGAAACTTATATTTTCCAGTAAAATGCGAATCCTATTGTATCCCAAAATTATGTAGCAGATCCAAAATCTTTGGCCAGTTCATATAATTATTTAATAGCGAGCCTATCCCGAAACTATAAATTGATTCTCAGAATTCCGTGTCTCGAATAATAGATCGAGTTTCTGATCATGAAAAATTGTTCTGAATATTACTGATTTAAGAATAAAATTGGTTTTGGGATGAGCTCAGCATATAACACAAATGGTTGATTGCTATGGAAATTGTATTTCCAGCAGGTTTCAAGGAAGTAAGTGGAAACAATGGAACAAATTTGAAATTGCGAGATGATAACAGCTACTCTGCCCGATATTCAACGATAGCAAAAAAATTTAAGAAACGAAATTTTTTCGGGATAAAACATGAAGATTAAAAAAATAGAAGGATTAAGGAAAAACTTATCTTTTCTCGATAACCCCACAGGCAACCCTGTCTCCGCTTGTTCCGGCAGGGTCTGTTATCTGGTCATCAGGACCAGCATGGATTACAAGTGCAGTGCCGTTGTCCGTGAACAGCGTAGTCGGTCCGGCTGACAGTGTCACAAGGTTGGTGACGACGTCAATTTGTCCCGTGCCGTCATAGCCCACTACAAGGTTGGGAAGGTCGCCGGCATGCGGGCCATTGGGATTTGCGAGACCATGTTCTTTACCCAGAGGGTTGTAATGCCCGCCGGCAGAAGTGAACGACGGTCCTGTGCAGTTTGCGTTCTCGTGGATATGGATACCATGCAGTCCCGGTGTCAGGTTGGTAGCGAGAACCTGTACGCGGACCAGACCAAAGTCGTCCTCGTTAAAGGTAGCAAACCCTACAGTATTGTTTTGTGCGTCCTTTAAGACAGCTATCGCACTGTCTGTGGCATTGTCTGTTGCGTTTTCCTGGGCAGCAGATCCCGCAGTTGCAAACATCAGTACTGCCGAGATGATTGTCAGTAATACAAGTCCAGTTTTCATCAGCTTATTCCCCCTTAAAAACGATAGTGTTGATGTAAAAGAAATCTACCTGTTAAACAATGGATGAGAAGGATACTGGTCCCCAATCCTGTAACAGGTCATGTAGAATGCTCCTCTCCTAAAATGCCCCTCTCCTAAAATGCTTCTTTCCTAAACGCTCCTCTTCCAGTTCCAGACACCGGCATAACACTTGCAGCCTTGACAATATGCCGTTGATATGCCAGTGGTTAGCCGTTTTATGAATTTCGCGTAAATATACGCCTGGACGAATAAACGCCCAGATAATATAAAAACGCTATTATAAAACTATGATATATTAAAGGGTCTCAAATTAGCTCTTAAAATCCCTTATTTATAGTAAACAAACTAATTAATCGTACTTCTAAAAACTAACTATTGTTTCGAACGTAAACACTTATGTTTAAACCACGAAAGTTTGTAAGTCGAAAATAGATTGGGGAGAGTAATGTATAATCGAGTTTTACTAGAAATTATCAATTTTTGTCCATCTGCGTAATTATTTGATGTGGAATTTTTGCCATATTATTTATACAGTATGTGAACATTTTTCCACATAATGCTGAGTTCTACAGGAATTTCCATATTTAAATATCTTAAAGAGCCCAAGAATATATCGGACCTTGCAGAGCTTTTAAACCTGCACCACTCTACAGTATCGAAAGCTGTAAGTTCGCTAGAAAGCGAAGGTTTCGTGCTTAAAGAACAAAATGGAAACCAGGTATACATCCGAGCTCGGATTCGCTACATGCACAATCTCGTGTAGCTATTTTGAGAGAATTTCCTAGACTCCCGTTGAGTAAACTTTTCACTCCTTCATCTCTGTATGTTTTTTCCGTATTGAAATCGCCGCGCAGTATCACTGAAGCCTCTGAAATAACAGGTCTCGACAGGTATACAGTTTCTGCGGCAATATCAAGGCTGGCAAGGTATGGGATTGTGATCAAAGAAAACGGCAGGTTTCTTCTGAACAGTCGCCATATGTTTTTTGAAGACTTCGTTGACAATTATTTTAAGTATAGGGCAAACATGAACCTGAAGGTTGTTTCCCAAAACGGAGTATTGATCTGGCAAAGATGCCTGGAATTTCTGTTCAAGGCGGAAAAACTGAACCCTGGTCTCTAATTGGATCTGGAAAATAAAGTCCACCCGACGGCTATCAGCATTTTTTCAAAATACGACCTGGATGTGGTAACCGATATGAACTAATACTTCTTTAGCAAAAAAACGCCGAGTGAAGAAGAGTTCTTTATCCATACAATTTTGATTGACCTCTACAGCCCGATTTTCAATTCATATGCTCTTGCTCTTGCACCCCGATTGAGGTCAAAAAAATTCTTGAAGTATGCCGGTTATTACAATATTGAAGCCCATGTCAGAACCCTTCTTGAATATCTCGATAAAAAAGAAAACAACAGTGACTTTGTTCTTCCCTGGAAAGAATATCAGGAGCTGCTTGAAAGCCTGGTGTAGTGAAAAAAAGGATTATTATACAGGTTGCTGAGAGCAAATTCTCATTGAATGATTTGTTCTGATCTCTCTTCCTTAAAAGAAATCTAAAACCTTATCAAAATTTCTTTTTCTCTCAGTCCCTTAATGGTGAACAGATTGTGTTCCCAAGGAATTGTGAAAGGGGCTCTTGCACAATTATCCTTGTTATTCTTTCTTTCCAGACCGCATTGAAGGATCTCATGCACTTTTCTATCAATTTGGCAGACGGTGTCTGCTTGTTCCTGAGAACAACTCTATAAATTTTGGGTCTGATTCCTCCGGACCAGAAAACGTTCCAGATGCCATCGATTTTGTTTTTCAGTTCACCCTTGATCATTTTTATTCCTCTATAATCCCGGCTTGCAGTCTCATACACTGCTCATCAATTGTGGTTCGATTAACGTTGTTTTCATTCATTTTTCAGCCTGACACCTGTTCTCAATTAGTATCTTAATGAGGGTTTCGATTACCTTCTAATTTTATTCATTGAATATTTTCTATTCAGGTATATCCGCTAATCTTTTTAACTCTTGCTCTTTTTCACAATCTTTTCAAATTTAAGGATAGACTCTTCTATCTTAAATTATTCCTTTTCTCTCCAGTTTCCTTTCTGATGTAAAATATCGAAAATGGTAATAACAGCTCTTTAAAATTGAAGGTTCATCCAGTCGATTATATTCTGGGACTTAAAACTTAACGGATCGGTCTTTATGCTTATGCTCATGCATTTTGATGTAAAAGCCGGCTGCTTCGCACCCGGTGAGAGCTTGGGGTTCTATGAAGTAAAAAATAAAAGGGATGTCGGAAAGAGCCTCGGAATAATTTAAAGATTTTAAGGGTAAATACTTGTAAAAAGTTTAAATTCGTTCCCAGGTGGTTTAGCATGTCATAATTAGATATTGAAGGCGTAGAGTGACCAATACAGGATGCCACTGTTTTTTCACAATCTGGCTTTGACTTTACGATTAATGGATTCTGGTTTACGATTTCTTAACGATTCGCTATGCCATCGGAAGATTACAGCGGAAAATTGGAAAATTATCGGAAGATTATAGGAAAACTTTTATCGAATGATTCTGGCGGGAAATCGGATGATTATCGGATGATTTCAGGAATCGAACTTTTGGATGTGGGGACTGAGGTGATAGATTAGAGCGTTTTGATGATAGAAAAGTGATAGATTACACACTTCGCAGAATCATAAGCTAAAAAATATAATTGCTGCCGGTTGCACCTGATCCGTATCACATGACTTCCAGAACTGCATCCCTGAAGTACTGAAAGCTGAGGGAGCTGTTGCGCTGCCAATCGATTTGGCGGCCTAGCTGGCGTGCGGCTTCTATTTTGCGCAGGCCTCCTTCGAAATAGCCGGCCTTCTTCATCAGCCGCTCGAAGGCTTCCCAGGTGCCGCCGGAAATGGCATCCGGATCACGGAAAGCTTCTTTTTGCGGGACATTTGCGCTCACTCTGGGATAGATATGTTTGACAGCATCCCAGTCCCCGAAATACCAGGCTTCGAGTTCTTCGATGGCGATCCGGTTCACCACCTGCCAGCGGGCAGAGCCGCTTGAGCGGGTGCGAAGACCTTCCCGGAGGACGATATCGTCCAGTCTTTGTTTAAGTTTGTAGCAGTCCTCATTGTCCCTGTCCACAACCACGACTATACGCCAGTCTGCCGGAAGCCATGCAGAGTAGCCCCTCAGTCGGGAGGAGAGTTTGGAAAGCAGGTCATCCTTGCACTGGAAAGGGTAAATCTCAAAGCTCACTTTATCTCCAAGCATCCGGGGGAGTAATTCCCGGAGAAATGCCTCCATGGAGGGTTCTTCAACCAGGATTTCCAGATGTCCTGCATTCATGGCTTTCCTCCTTTACGCGATGGGGCTCCCTGGTTAACAAGCGGATCCCCCATGCCAAAACGCCCTTCCAGCCACAGGTATCCCAGCGAAGCGCCAGCCTCTACAAATTCCGGGATGCCCCGGATATCTGCCGCCCGGACTGTCTGGGTGTATCCGCGTTCATCGCGGTAAAGTATGCGGACCTCTTCAGGTCTCAGAGCGTTGACGAAAAAGGGTGAATGGGTGGTGACAAGGAACTGTCCACGGGCACTTGCTGCACGGCATTCTTCGGCCAGTTCCGGCAGCAGGCGAGGGTGAAGAAAATTTTCAGGCTCTTCAATACCAATGAATGAAGGTGGCTCGGGGTCGTTAAGCAACACCAGATAAGCCAGCATCTTAAGTGTGCCGTCAGATGCGAAGCGGGCAAGCACCGGGTGGTCAAAAGGAGCATCCTTGATCTGGAGCAGGAGGCGGCCGTCCGGCATAGCCTCAGCCAGCACTTTTTCCACATGAGGGACGCGGTTTCTCAATACCTCGAAGATATGCTCCAGCCGTGATGGGTGTTGCTCGGCCAGGTACTGTATGACATTGGCCAGATTATCGCCTGTGCGTGAAAGTCTTTCCTGCGGGCCTGCCTCCGGCTGCCCACGTGTATCATCCACAGACAGGTAAGAGACGTGCCAGCCTGTGATAAAATCGCGTAACGAAGCCACACGCGGGTGGTCGGCAAATTGGCCCAGAGCATTTACAGCTATGAGATCTGGAGATTTGAGTGGAATTTCAACTCGCTTGTCCTGTTCATCTGGTTTTTCACCGCTAATGGCACGGCCCTTGCCTTCACGGTACTCCATAAATCGGAAGGGTTTACCCTGTGTACCCCGCCTCCACTGCAGCCATTCTTCCACTACTACAGGCGAACCCTTACGTTCGTCCACAGCTAAGTGATAGGTTATTTTCGGGAAGCCAGGTTCCTTGTATTTTATCTCGATGACCACAGGTCCTTCACAGCCACGTGTCTTGAGTTCTTTCGCCCTGCCCCGTCGGTCCCAGGCCCGGCGCAGTCCTGATTCAAAACATTCAGACAGGAAAGCGAAAACATCGAATACTGTAGACTTGCCACTGCCGTTAGGACCTAATAGTACTGTCATAGGTGTAAGATTCTTGAACTCCACCTGCCGTAGTGCCCGATAGTTCTCCACCCTCAGATACTCGATGCGCGCCGGCGTCTTTCGTTCTCTTTCACTCATAGTATAATAACTCCGGTTTTTAATTCCGGTTTACTGGCATTCATATTATGACGTTTTATGAACGTGTTAGAGTTCTACTCTCAAACTCTGCCTTTTGATTAGTTTCGATTTTTATTCACTTATGATTTTCCGTTTAAGTATATTTGCTAATCCTTTTAACTCTTGCTCTTTTTTATAATTTTTCAAATTTTACACTATTTTCCGGTTTCATATTTTGAATATCTATAAAAGCAACAGTGGTCCAGTAATAAATAATTATAACAGATCCCTTTAAATTAACAGTTTCTTAAAACCAATATTGTGAAGTGCTGGCTGCTCCGCTCCCATTGAGAGCTCGGATCCTGTAAATTGAAAATACAGTAGGATAAAGTGATGCCAAAATATTAGAAAAATATCAAAAAAGAGATTTGGGTTTGTGCTCAAAATTAAGTTTTCCGTTTTCCTTCCCATTCAAACCAGCAGATCCTCAACCCCAGCTTCTCTCACAATTTTAATCGCTTTTTCCTCTTCTTCGGGGGTAAGCTGGCGTCCGATTTCCTGGTATTCCAGCGCCCGGTAGCAGGGCATGTACTGGAACATGAGGTTGAACCTGATTTGCGGGATGTTTTTTGCCACCCATTCGGCAATCGGCTTTGTGCAGCACTCGAGGTGGCCTGGAAGGACGAGGTGGCGCAGGAGGACTTCGGCTGTTTCGTAGGCAAATTTGAAGTTCGGCTGCACGATCTCCAGGTAGCTATTTATTTTTGAGTATCTCCGGGCGCATTCGTTGTTTCCGTATTTGAAGTCGCCGAGGTAGACGTCCACTACTCCCTCCAGAATTTCTGCAATTTCAGGGGAGTGAAACATGTTTGAATTCCAGATAACCGGGTTGTTCTGCGAAGTTTCCCTGATGATTTTGAGAATGGTATATGTGTGAGGAGTTGGAGTTACGAAGTTTACGTTTTTTGCCCCGTGCATCCTCCTGAGGTCAATCAGTTTTGCAAGCTTTCGTGGCTCAATTCGGGTCCCGCAATCCGGGCAGGTAGAGATGTCCCAGTTCTGGCAGTAGACGCAGGCAAAGACGCAGCCTGCAAAAAAAATCGTGTGTGAAGGCACAAGTTCAGGCTCTTCTCCCATATGCAGGAACTCGGAAGCATAATAAGAAACATCGGTCAGCTTGCAGAAGCCTTTTTCGCCTGCCTTCCTGTTGACTCCGCAGTTCCACCCGCAGCAGGCGCAATTCTCGATCATCCTCTCCACGATTGCAATCTTGAGGTCAAGGAGAGAAGGGCTGGCTTTAGGGAGCTCAAGAAAGCTTTTAGTGTACAGCCTCAGCATGTCCGAACTATCTGAATAAGCTAGGGCTTCCGCGGCTTCGATTTCAAGGCTTTCCAGCAAATTTCGGTATTCTTTGATGCTTGCTTTATGGGCATTCCGGAGCTCTTCAAGTTCCATTTCCGGGTCAAATTCGACTGAAATTCTCTCTGTTATCCTGGAGAGAGCAGGCATTTCATCACCCTGAACCTTAAGATAGCGTTTCAGGTACTTCGGGGCTGCCATATTAGAATATCTGTTTGCATGGGTTAAAGGTTTATGGTAAATGTTTAATGGTAACAATTTACCAGACCGCAACGAAACAGCCAGTAGAATCCTGTGAAAAAGTTTTCCGTACAGCAGAGCATACGGCAGAAAGAACTTCCCCCGACGTCCGCAGGACTGAATTTTTGATGATCCCTGATTACTGCACGAGGTTGAGACCGACCTGCCAGGTAAGAAAAAAAACAATCAGCAAACCGATACCTCAATTAAACCGCAATTAAGATACAAAGATACAATAAGTGTAACCTTTAGATATTGAAAAAAAACATCTTCTGGTCTGAGGTAATTATTTCCTTAACCTAAGACCGATTTTAAATCCGCAGATAAATACAAACGCCTCCGCCAGCTTGTCTGGTGGCCTTTTAAAAAAGAATAAAAAAAGAAAAAGAAACCTGTCAAAGATACAGATTTATTGAAAAACATGCAGTTTGCCGAAAACCAGGCGATAAGGGATCACAGGCAATAAATCACTCCTTATCCTCCGTAGAACCTTTAACGACAACAGTTCCTGCCATTACATCGTGAACTCCCTGCCTCATATCCATAAAGAGAACAGGAGCGTATGTTACGACTGGTATGAGGAAATACCATCCCAGGTGTTGATTAATTATGCCCGTTCCGTTAGCAGCTATATCCACGACTACCAGAACAAGACCCGACATCCCTCTTGCAAAATATCTGAAAAATGCCCTCAGGAAAGAGATCCTCTTCTCCTCAAAGTCGACCACTTTCAGGTTCATCCACTTTTTTCCGGGTGTTGCCTGTGCCTGAGAACTTTCAAAGTAAACAAAATAAGCAAAGATCGCAAGGTTTGCAAAGGCAATACCGTATATCTTAGCCAGAGGACTGTTAGTTACCGTAAATGCAATCAGGATAATAAATACAAACAAATTTACTAAGAGGATATCAAAAATATAAGCTGCACATCTTTTCCAGATGTCTCCCAGACGAGCTTCTTCAATCATTTTTTCTTCATTCACACATTCAAAATACTTACCGCTCTCACCGGTAACACTAACCGTTTTCGTATTAAACCATTCCCCCGTTTCTATAATTTTTTTAATGCGTAGTAACTATGCAACCGGGAAAGGTTAAAAATATTTTGGTTGAGTTTTAGAGAGTGTTTTTCTTTCTGAGAGTAAACAAATTCCCCGAATGTCTTTTCTTAATCCTAAAAGAACTCTCTGGCTCCCTCAGAACATTTAAAAGTAAACTTGGTACTACTCATTCATACTTTAAGATAGTTGAACAAAATATTCAGGCTCTAAAGCTAAAATGAAAGAAAAGTGAAATTTGTTTTAAGTATTAAATCGCTGACGTTCACATAACCCGTGTATATATTACTTATTTAATTTGATTTAAGAGAAAGCCGTTCACTGTGCGAACGGGGATAGGGAACGGGTTTGAAATAGTGAACACAGAGAGGTTCTGAATAGCGAATAAAACTCATACTTTTTTTCAATACTTCCCGGTCATCTTTGCAATCGTCCTGTACATCCCTTATACTTAGCTCATTTCCGAGGTATGTCCTAGGGCATTACCCGATCATATTTCTGATACCTCCTTCCCTGCAGACACCAGGGGTTTTTTCGATTTATTCATTCAAGTGCAGCCAGATTTTGTTTATGCATTTTTCTTTCAGAACGGGGATCAGGTCCCAAAATTCGGTTTTTGTAACGGCGAGGACAGTGTGGTCGGGGCTAGCGTGAAGTTAAAAAATATTTCTTAACAAGTCAGGTATCGGTTAGTCAGAAAGGTCAATAAATGGATATTTTTGCCATGGCTATTGAAATCTGTCAAAGCAACCCATAAAAGAAAACCCATCAAAGAAAATATATCCAATGAAATATATAAAAGACCTGCATCAGATGGGAGAAAAATATGGACAATAAATGCCAGTTGTTCAAAGAGATACCTCTGGAAGAATATTTTGTTGAAAAAGAGCCATATTACATTCCGGTTGGAAACGAAGTGGAGATTTTTATAGCAGCCTATAAGAATTTGCTGCCAGTCAACCTGAAAGGGCCTACAGGGTGTGGTAAGACACGTTTCATGGAATATATGGCTTACAGGCTGAAGCGGCCTCTGATAACTGTTGCATGCCATGAGGACCTTACTGCCACCGACCTCGTGGGGAGGTTTTTGATAAAGGGAGAATCCATTGAATGGAGTGATGGACCTCTTACAAAAGCAGTTAAGAGTGGTGCGATATGTTATCTTGATGAGGTTGTTGAAGCCCGAAAAGACACAATTGTGGTTATTCATCCGCTTACCGATGACAGGCGCATAATCCCGGTTGATAAGCTGGGTGTGGTAATGAAGGCGCCTGCCGAGTTTATGCTTGTAGTTTCTTATAACCCGGGCTATCAGAGTGTTGTAAAAGATATGAAACAGAGTACGCGCCAGAGGTTTATTTCCATTGATTTCGATTACCCGCCTGCAGAGCTTGAGATGCAGATAGTTGCACATGAAAGCGGGGTCGGACAGGAAATGGCGAAGTATCTTGTAGAAATCGGCTCGCGTATAAGGAATTTTAAGCATCATGGGCTTGAAGAAGGGGTTAGCACACGGCTGTTGATCTATGCCGGAAAATTAATCCGGGAAGGTATAGAACCTAAAAAAGCATGCCAGATAGCAATGGTCAGGCCGATTACGGACAATCCGGACCTGCAGGTCAGCCTTGATGAGATAATCTCTGCAATTATGGAGTGATAACCACTGCCCCTGGATATCAAAAAACACGATAAACTATCGCAGGAAGGATTTCATGAAGGATTTCATGAAGGATTTCATGAAGACTTTCAAAAAGGCTTTCAAGAACACCTTCAGGACGAATTGTCCCACAAAGAACTCTCTGCACTGATAAAGTCAAATTTTCCGAAACTTGATGTGAAAGATATTTCTGTGGCTGCGGAACAATTAGTAGAATTTGACAGGGCTGAACTGGAAACAGTACTTCATCCCGGAAAATTCATCACAAAAAAAGGAAAAAGGGTTCAGGCAGCTTACATCAGAACGGCACCCGTGGTCTATAAACTCACAAAACTAACAACGGAACAGACAGAACTGGCAGATCAGATCGATCAGACAGCTCAAAAAGACCGGACAGCTCAAAAAGACCGGACAGCTCAAAAAGACCGGACAAACCGTGAAAACCACGACTTCCGTAAATGGCTTTCAATTGCCAGCAAAGCCTCAGAATTAAGCTTTTCCTGCTTTGAAGGGTTCTTTGACTCCTCGGTTGTGATCCTAAAGAAAAAAGGTCAAAAAGGGCTTCCTCTTTTAGAAAAATGGACGGAAATCGGGGCATCGCTCGCTGAAAAAAACAACCGGCTTGCAATAGCTTACTTTAGTCACACTGCCAGTATAGTGACCTCCACTTCCCTTAACACTGATATCTCCACTTCCACAGATATTCCTATTTCCACTAATATTCCCACTAATATTCCCACTAATATTCCCACTAATATTCCCACTTCCACGGATATCCTCGCTAATATTTCCACCGGTACTTCCACCGACGTTTCTGCTGATACTTCAACTAATACTTCCATTGACACCAGGGACCTGGAAAACTTTAAAGAATTTATAAGGCTCGGAGAGAAATTTGCCGGCTCAAATGCAAAGGTTGCAGAGGCATATTTTGAACGCCTTCCGGATATGCTGGCTCTCTTTTCCCCTGAGGATTTCAGGATATTTTACAGCATAATTGACTGCCTGCTCAATGTGCAGTGGATAGTAGCTATCGATATCCTGGCTGCATCAAAAGATGTATTTTCAGCTATTCCGCCTCGAAGACGAAAAGAGCTTCTAACAGCATTAAATGAATTTGCAGGCTGCGCAGGCTGTGTAGATCATGCGGACGAAACTGCCGTTGCACTGGCGCTATTCAAGCATACGCCTGCAGCAATGGCAAAACTGGATGATATGGGTTTTGGAACCTGGGTATCAACAGCTAAAGAAATAGCAAAAATAAATGTTGATGCAGCTGTTAGCTTCCTGGACAGGAGTCCGGGTGTCCTTTTATACCTTAATATCAGTGAGCTTCAACAATGGGCTGAAAAGGGGATACTTTCCCTCTCATCCGAAAAACAGGCTTTTGAGAGGTTTTATGAGAGCAGTTTTGGGGACCTGGAAAAACGTCTTAAAACTATTAATAGTGAGGAAAGGGAATATTTACTTGATGTTGGAGTCGAACTTGCGCTTATAAATCCAGACTGCACTGGCAGTTACTTTGAATACTCTCCTGCTGCTCTCAGGTTATTTTCAGGCAGCAAATTTAAAGATTGGGTGGACACAGGATCCAGAATATCAAAAGAGAGTTCCAGCCTTGGTTCGGGATATTTCAAAAACTCGGTTGTTTCCTTCAGGAAAATACCCCCTTCATATCATGGAGAAATATTCGAAATAGCGCAGTCACTGCTCGAAAAAGACTGGCTTCTTGCAGGAAAATTTTTCGAGAGCCTCCCGGAAGTTGTTGAAAAAATAGGACACAGAGACATCAGGAAATGGGTAGATACCGGGATAAAAGTTTATGATTCGGATAGAAATCTCGCTGTGGATTACTTTACTTACTCCCCTGCGCTCCTGACTGACCTTGATGTTCTCGAACTGGAAGAGTGGGCACTGAAAGGGCTTGAGATTTCTGAAGGTAACATTTTTCCTGGCAGGCCCTACTTCTCCTTAAAGTCCAGAAGTTCAAAAGATTTCATTGATGAACTTACAGGAAGTGTTGCCCTTAAGAAAGTTGCAAATATCCTCAGGTATTATGCAATGGGGCTTTCAGGTACCGGTTTTAAGATACGGTCAAAAAAAGAGCTTCCGGGTTATAATGAGACCAATAAAACCGGTTCTTTAAACCCTGTTATATCAGGCAGGACAATCTATCTTGAACCGAGAATCAACAGGTATGGCAATTTTGAGAATAATTTCAAGATATACAAGTTAAGTGTCATGCATGAGGTAGGCCATGCTCTGTTCAGTTCTTCAAAGATTTCTTCGAAAGCCGTGTGCGAATTGCTAACAGCAATAAATGAAAAATACGGAGCTGAAAGAAGCGACCTGCTCTCAGAAGATATTCTGCTTTCAGACAATATTCGGCTGTCGAAGGACATAATGGATATCTCAACCATAATAGCGATGTTCCCAAACAGGGTCCTGGCAGCAAGCATACTTGGCATTCTGGAAGACGCAAGGGTTGAGTACCTGATAATGGACCTTTATAGGGGCTTGCGTTCGGACCTTGAATCTGTAAGGTCCCGGATGCTCCTGACAAGACCTGTCCCGGAAGGGGACCTTGAAAAGCTTATGGAAGCCCTACTGTGGCTTTCATCCCTTCACAAACCGCTTTTTAAGCTTACGGAAGAGACCGGGTTCCTTCTCGATAAAATTCATGATATTTTGCGGAACCAGGTTTTACAGCCTGATTCGTCAACTTTGACCTCTCTGGAAGCTACTTTTGACATATACATTATGCTTGAAGACTTTCTGGGCTCACTGGGGCACCGGAAATACGAGACAATACAAAATATCGAATACCGGGGTGTGGGTTTTGGTTCTTTCGGTGTAAAGGATACTCTGAGCACAAAATCTCATGAAAATATAATTAAGAAATTTATCCCTGAAAGTGAGGACAAACCTGCAGCTGAAGAAGAACGGCCCGTAAACGAGAAAACACATGGGGAAAAAGCAAAACCGAAGCCTGCGTATGCGACGGATAAAAACTGGAAGGTCCTTGGCAGTTACAGGTATGACGAATGGGATTATGCTATGAACGATTATAAGTCAGACTGGTGCGCTGTACACGAAATAGAACCTGCCGGAGGGTCAGGTGAATATTACAGGGATGCTTCCGAGCGTTATCGCAACGAGATTGATCTCATAAAAAGTGTTTTCAGCAGAATGAAACCGGAGTCGTTTCAAAAATTGAAAGGGCAGACAGACGGTACGGAGATCGATATCGATGCTTTTTCAGATGCTTTGATAGAAAGAAGGTGTGGAATTAACCCTGATGAGAAACTTTATGTGAGATGGGATAAACGCAAAAGGGATGTTGCTACCCTTTTCCTCGTAGATGTGAGCGCCTCGACCCGAAAAAGGCTTTGTGGAGAAGGAAGAAGTGTTGAGGAAAGAAGGAGTGTTGAGGAAAGAAGGAGTATTGGGGAAAGAAGGAGTATTGGGGAAAGGAGTATAATAAACATTGAAAAGGATGCGCTGGTAATAATGGTCCAGGCCCTTGAAAACATAGGAGACAAATACGCAATTTATGCATTTTCCGGCCATACAAAAGAAGATGTGGAATATTACATCATAAAAGAGTTCGGTGAAGAGCTGTCAGCGAGTGTGGAGCAAAGGATAAGCCTGCTAGAACCGGTAGCTAACACAAGACTTGGGCCTGCAATCCGCCATTCCATCGAAAAACTGGAACAGGTCGATGCTAGAACAAAGATTCTTATTTTGCTATCAGACGGTGAACCTTATGATACCTGCTATGGAGAGGGAGCATATCAGGGAAAACTTGCTGAAGAAGATACAAAGACTGCCATCCGGGAAGGAAATGCCCGCGGAATTCATTTTTTTTGCATTACTGTTGATAACAATCCCGGAGACTATCTTGATAACATATTCTCTGATACCGGGTACACGATAATTGATGATGCACAGATACTCCCGGAGAGGCTTCCTTTACTTTATAAGCGAATAACTACCTGACGAAAACCGGAACCTAACAGGAAATCCAGTCCCGCTCAATCACATTTTAAGAAAATAGAACAAATTATTCAGGAACTTAAAGTCTAAATGGAAAATAAGTGAGTAAAATAGAAAATAAGTAAGTAAAATAGAAAATAGGTGAGTAGAATAGAAAATAAGTGAGTAAAATAGAAAATAAACGGGCTAAAATGGGATAAAAATAAATATTACCTTCTGCTAGTAGAATTTGCATTAAGATTCTTAGGGTAGAGTATTTTCCTGTTTTTTCCCACCTTTTTTCAATAATTCCCCGTCATCTTCGCAATCGTCCTGTGCATTCCATGTATACTTAACCCGCTTCCCAGATATATCATAGGGCAGCGCCCTGCCAGGTATTCAAGATTCTCTTCTTCGCAGGCACTGAGAGCTTTTTCGGTTTCTGTTTTCCAGTGGATCCAGACTTTTTTTGCGCCTTTTTCTTTCAGGGCAGGGATCAGGTCGCCAGGCTCGGATTTCGTTATCCCGACGATGGCGCGGTCAAGGCCGCCCGGAAGTTCGGAGACATTTTTCAGGGAGCCGGGCTCAGGTTTATCGGATAAGTCAACAACGTATACTTTCCTGCCCCTCTTTTTGAGTTCTGAAGCAGCCCATTTCATGGCTGGCTTTGTATTGTCAGTAATTACTGCAAAAGTGTTTGCGTTCCAGAAGTTCTCCCAATCTGAAGCTGTTGGTTCCATTTTAAATTCCCCTTTATTTAATAATTATATTCGTATATTAAAATATATCTTACAAGTTATTAATATGTTGTATTCCCGGGTCTGTATGCCCGGCCTGTGTGACAGATTTGATTTGAAAATAGTGTAAAATGGTGGAAGATAGCGTAAAATGATACAAAACGGAGTAAGAGCCTATCCGAAAAGTCAGTAATGCATGTTGAAAAGTCACAATAGGTCTATAATGTCAGAGTATCCGTTCCGGTTTTGCATATTGCATATTGTAAAAGTTATAGCATGTAACCACTTTTCGGATAGGCTCTAAATGCACCAGTGAAATTATAAATGCCTCAAAACCGAAAAATAAAAAATGAAGGGGCAGCAGGATTCTGACAGAACCCGCTTACTGTCCCTGAAGTCTTTGCCCGGCAGTCTGGAGTGCTCCGCCCAGTGCCTTTGCAAGCTCACAGTTCTGGTTGCACTTTGAGGCACAGGTGCAGTATTTAGGGACGTTTTCCATCATCCACTGTCCAAGGAATCCGAAGGCTTTGAGCTGTTCTTCATTTGCGGTCTGTACGAAGTTGTTTATGTCCTGTAATTCCATTCATTATCACCGGACTCTTAAAAGCTGTATATATTTATATACTTGAGCGTCAGAATTATGCACAACTTTCTGATAGTACAGAAAAATGACCCTTAATACAAAAATGATAGCAAACCAGAGTAACCTTTAACTAAAATATCTCAAATTAAACAAAAGCAGGTTTTTTACAGGTTCAGAGATTGATAGGAATGGAGACGACACAGGCAGATACTGACATTTACTACAGGGAAGAATTGCATTCCATTAAGGAAGAGGTAACGTCCCTGAGGAATGAGTTCTCGAGGTTTTTGCAGAGGTCAAACCAGCAGCATATTGAAGGGATGCTGGTAGAAATGAGGAAAAACTTCATGAAACCCATGGTGGACTATCTTTGCGAGGACGCAAACGAAAGGATGCACAGCCAGATGACCAGGGACTGCGGGATGAGGGAGTTCTGTGAAGTTGCATTCAAAGAGATTTTACAGGAAACAGCAGGGCTTGTTGGCAGAGCGAAGGTTGATGCCGGGACTGTCAGATTGCACAGGGACAGGCTTGAGGAATTAAAGAAGGAAGCAAAAAAACCTCAGTGCAGCAGGTGCTTTTCAGAAGCCAGCAATCTTTTTGAAAAACAGGTAAAACTCATGCGCTCCCTCCAGATCTATGAAGACAGGGAAGAAAAGGACGAAAAAGGCGACATAAGTGCAATCGAGCCTGACAGGATAGTTTCTGAGGTCTGCGAACCTATTGCAAACAAACAGCGCCTCGTTATGCTAAAAGCCCTTTCGGGAGAAAACAAGACCTTCTCTGAGCTTTCCAAACTCACCGGGCTTCGCGGCGGAAACCTTTTATTCCACCTGCAGAAACTGCTTGATACGGGCATGGTTTTACAGCGTAGTGAGAGGGGAGACTATATCATCACAAGAAAAGGATACTCAACCCTTCAGGGACTCTCCAGGATCTATTCAGAAATCGGGCTGATAGAATAAAGGATTATGAGGATATGAAATAAAGGATATAATGCAGCGCATACAAACCTATGCATAAAAACTGTAGTATAAAAATCGCGGTATAAAATCTGTATAAAACCAAAACGTAGAAAATTAAAAACATAGAAAATTAAAAACGTAAAAAACCTGTAGATAGATAATAGATAAGTTAACTTTCTCCATTCAGGAAAGGCGAATAGGAAAAAGTTAAAGAAATAAGCTTAAATGGAACAGGCCAGTTTAGCCATCGTTGCCAATTGCATCAACCGGACAGGCTTCCAGTGCCTCCTCACAGGCTTGCTTTTCCTCATCATTTTCCGGCTGCTTATATACATAAGCATTGGAATCATCATCAGTCATTTTAAAGTTCTCTGGTGACGTATCCACACATAGGTGGCATGCGATACATTCGTAGTCACAATAATAAGGTCCGGGAACATTTTCAGCAACTTTATCTGTCTTATCAGCCATATTTCACTCTCCCTATTGTGTTTATCCCACAATAAGAGTAATTAGGGGATTTTTATATATAACTTAACATTCAAAATACTCTTTCAAGCCTTAAGGTTCAATCATATTCCTTATATTCAACTAAATTGCCTTTAAATGACACCGTCTTCGGATATCTTTTTCCTGTAATGAAAAGAAAGTTTTATTAATAGACACATTTATTATAATAAACAGTTTTATAAATAAACCAAAGATATAAATATCAGCCTATATTAATTTTAACAGGGGATCAGTATTACGGAAAAGAGCCTTCAGAGCAAGTTCACGGGAAAAGGGCATCCTGAAAAGGAGCTGCCCGACTTTTTTGAATCTAAAGAAGAATTGAAAATCTTCCTCGAAAGTATTCCACAGGTCATCTTCATAAGAAAAGCCGAAGCCGGCTTTCCGGTAGAGTTTGCTTCTGCAAACGTTTCATTTCTTGGGTATGAGCCTGCTGAGTTTAAGACTGGAAAAATTCTATATGTTGACATAGTCCACCCTGAAGACCTTGAAGCTTTTAATTTCGGGGTCATAAGCAATTCTGAAAGGGGAATTAAGGATTACACTCTGGAATATAGGGTCCTCACAAAGAACGGAAACGTTCGCCGTGTTGAGGATAGGACTCTCATCCAGTATGGAAAAAACGGCAGGATAAGCCGCTACTTCGGGATTGTTTCGGACATTACCACTCGTAGAGAGCTTGCAGAAAAACTGGAGCAGGAGGAGCAGAAGTTCAACTCTCTGCTCAACTCAAACAACAGTATCATAATTATCCTGGATAGAAATGGAAAATTCCTGGAAGTAAATGAAGGAGCGTGCACGGGTCTGGGATACAGCAGAGAAGAACTCCTTAAGCTTGCTCCGGCAAACATCGACACCAGGTATGGGAACCAGTTTTCCAGGCAGGTTAAGAAAATATACCAGGAAGGGAAAATTACTTTTGAGACTACCTATCTGAAAAAAGACGGCATCTCTATCCCGGTAGAAGTGGAAGCCCATGTAATGGATTACGAGGGCAAAAATACTGTTCTTATAGTTGCAAGAGATATCAGCGCGGAAAAGAAAATAAAAAGAGATATCTCGCATTTACTAAAAGTGAACAAAGTCCTGGAATTAATTATAAGCAGCAGCCCTTTAGTCGTTTTTTTGAGCAGCCCCAGGGAAAAGCGACCTGTGGAATTTATAACTGAAAACGTAATCATTTTCGGATATCCTGCAGGAGCCTTTACCTCAGGAGAACTCACATATGAAAACATTATCCATCCCCTTGATATTGAAAAGGTAAGGGATAACCTGTTCAGGAATTATAATGAAGGTAGAAACGACTTTTTCCAGGAATACAGGATCCTCACGGCTTCGGGAGAGGTCCGCTGGGTGAATGAGCAGACTTTTATCCATTCCGATGAAAAAGGAGATATTGATTACCTGTACGGAACAGTTATTGATGTTACTGAAAAGAGGCAAAGCTCTGACTTCCTGCGTCTCCGCCGCGATGCCGGAAATGCCCTTGCTTCTACAGATGAAATTCAGGAAATTTTAAGGCAGCTCCTTGATCTCGCTCTTGAGGTCGAGCCTCTGGATTCTGGATGCATCTATCTTATGGATGAAGGCAGTAACGAACTGAGGTTAAAAACCTGCAAGGGGTTATCTCCTGCTTTTGTGAAAGCGGCGTCCGGTTTTGGGAAAGCTCAGGGGCTGGCAAACCTGCTCAGGATAGGGAAACCTGTTTACAGACATTATTTTGAGATTAAAAATATGGCTTCTCTTGAGACTCCACCTGAAGAAAAGCTTCGAGCAGCTGCTTTTATCCCTGTATTCTCAGGTGGTCGCTTTGCTGCAGTCATTCAGCTCAGTTCCCATAAAGCAGATGAAATCTCCGAAACTTCCAGAAAACAGCTTGAAACCATTGCCCTTGAACTCGGAAACGAAATCGGCAGAATAAGGGAAAAAGCAGAGCTCCATCAAACCAGCAGCGATTTTCAGGGGCTTTTTAAGAGCATAAAGGATTTTCTTTTTATTGTGAATTACGAAGGCTGCATTCTCCATTCCAATCCTGCTTTCCGCAAGCACCTTGCTTATACTGAGAAAGAACTCCTTGGAAAGAATATACTTTCTTTCCACCCTCAGAACCGGGTACTCGAAGCCGCAAAAAATTTTTCTGAAATCCTCGAAGGAAAAACTTCCCTGTACAGCGTGCCCTTTGTTAGCAGGGAAGGGGCTGAGATTTTTGCCGAGACCAGATTCAGTAGAGGTTCATGGAAGGGACAGGAAGTCCTTATCGCTCTCGCACGCCCCAGGCTTACAGAATAAGGGACAAAAGGAACAGAAAAAGGAACAGAACAAAATAAATCTAATCTGATGGATTTCTTCAGGTTTTAACCAATAAAATTATATATCAATTTTTTTTATTTTTTTCTCTCGCTAAGTGGATGATAGATCTAAAAATAGCCTATTCCTTTTTCAAGCAGAGAAACGACATATACGATAAGTTTCATTTTCAAAAAACATGTATATAAAGTTATCTCATGCAACGATCTAACAGTATCTCAGGGTATAACGTCGATTGATAAAGATATTTAAGATAAATTCAAAAAAAGGTTTAAATTAAAAGTTATTTCATATGAACGGATTTGAAACTTTCGTTTTTTTCACCTATATATGTCTTCCGAAATTCTCCTGTTTGGAGAGAGTTAAAACCACGAGAAATATATTATAAGCTGGTGAGTTGTAAATCCAGAACAGCTTACACCAGTACGTTGGTTCCTAATTGTGTGAACCCTGATAGGGAACACATATTGTACTTACGCGAATAGATTCAAACAGACTAAAACGCACCAACATGTCTGGAACCATAAACTGCATTCCACAGGGCCGGGCGCGTAAATGCCCAAAAGAACCATTTATCTACCACCGCATCTACCACATCAAAATATCTACCACATCTAACATATCTACCACACCACAAACCCGGCCCTGGTGTGCAGCCGAAAAGCTTTGAATTCTCTTTTTAATAAACGCTCCTTTGAGCAGCATGTTTTTCAGCAATTTTCGCCTTTACCGGCACTGGAGCTGTATTTTTGAGTTCATTTTCCAGCCTAAAAATAGTTCACTTTCCAGCCTAAAAATAGTTCACTTTCCAGCCTAAAAATAGTTCACTTTCCAGCCTGAAAATAGACTTCAAGATGGCTTATAACGCCTTCCGGAAAACATATTTAATTGCAGGCGGTTTTTTATTAAATAGGAAGCATAAAACGACTTGTCTGATAACCCGCCATCTGATACTATCTAAGTATTGAGTTTAGCTTAAAGTACCGAATTAGCTTAAAACAAAGTACATCACATCTGAAAAAGAATTGTTGTGGGGGAATAATCATGGTAAACAGGAATCCTGCAGACCTGCCTATGAGGGTTAAGCTGCCTGAACCGGGAATTTCAGGCAATCGGATCGAAGAACTGCTTGCAAAGCGAAGATCAGTACGTAGATATGCTGAAAGAGACCTGTCCGAAACGGTAATTTCCCGTTTTCTCTGGGCAGCCCAGGGGATAAGTTCAAAGGAAGGGTTAAGGACATCTCCTTCTGCAGGTGCGCTTTATCCCCTTGAGATCCACGCTGTTATCGGAGAGGGAAATGGGTTTGAGCCCGGAATTTACAGGTACATTGCAGAAGAACATACCCTTACGCAGGAAATCCCTGGCGATATGAGAGAAAGGCTCTCAAGAGCAGCCCTTTCCCAGCCTATGGTCAGACAGGCTCCCGTCTCACTTATAATCTCCGCAGTCTACCCGCGTATAACGAGCAAATACGGAAAAAGAGGCATCCGTTACGCAGATATGGAAGCCGGACACGCAGCCCAGAACGTTTACCTGCTGGGCGTGGAACTCGGGATAGGCACCTGTGCCGTAGGGGCTTTTGACGATGAAGAGGTAAAAAAAGTCCTTAAACTACCTGCAAATGAAGAGCCTCTTTATATTCTGCCGCTTGGCTACATATAAATGCCTGAAAATAGATGCCTGTAAATGCTTTTCCGGCAAGAATCAGGGGGGCTCTAAAAAAAGAACTCAGCAAGAGCTCAAAGAGAGTTCAGAAGTCCCTTTTCACCGACGGATCCATTTCAGCATTTTCCCTGACCAGCCCGCCTCCGAAAAGTGTGTAGATTACGGGCCTTGCATTTGCCAGTCTTACTTTGCGGATGTCTTCATTGGAAATTCCTTCGATATGCTTAATCAGCGCTCTCAAGCTGTTCTGATGGGCACAGACTATTACATTTTTTCCTTCCCGAAGGGGAGGGGATATCTCCCTTTCGAAATACGGGACTGCACGTCTATAGATGTCTTTGAGGCTCTCTCCTTCAGGAGGCCCTTCGTCGTAACTCCGGCACCAGTGAAGGATCTGTTCTTCCCCGTATTTCTCTTTCATTTTGTCCTTTTTCCTTCCCTGCAATATCCCGTAATAACGCTCATTTAAGGCTTCACTGGAATAGATCGGGATCAGGTTTTTTTCGGTTTTCGGGGGATATGAATACTGGTTTTCTTTTTTGTCCATCCCGGCTTCGGCTCCGCTTTCTGCCCTGTCCTCCTCTGAGCCGGCTGCTTCATGGACAAAGACTCCGATCTTCTTCTGCTTAGAGAGGATAAGAAAGAGGGTTTCCTGCGCCCGGACCAGCTTTGAAGTAAAAGCAAGGTCCAGCCCGATCTTTTCAATTTCGGCAGCACAGAGCAGGGATTCTTCTATCCCTTTCCCTGTTAGTGGGACGTCAACCCAGCCTCCAAATCTGCCGTCAACGTTCCAGCCGGATTCCCCATGTCGTACAAGTATCAGGTAACTCATCCAGATCTTCCAATCCCAGGAATTAATGCTTATTTTTTAAAAAGTGGCTTTAAGTTATGGTTTTAAAGTATGACTTTAAGGCGTGACTCTTTGATTTAAATACTCATGATTTATGCGATTGGGGCCTGAACTCAAGTTCCGTATCGTAGAGCAGATGCCAGAGATCCCCTTTCTTGTCCATTCTTTCCGCATCAATTGCAGCTCCCTCACCTTCTATTTCAAACCTGAAACTTTTTTTCCCGGATGTGACTTTTCCGAGCCTGCTCTCCATCCTGCTGTAGTCCAGGGCATCGGCAAGCCTGACAAGGGCAGCAACTTTCAGGGTAAGTTCCTGCAGGTCTTCAGGCATGTTTCCGAAGCTTTTCTCATTAAGTCTACTGAGCTTTTTTTCTCCGATATTCTTTTTGTGCAGGAAAGCCGTCCAGGCAACAACAGGCCAGAGCCGTTCAGGCAGCTCCGAAGGCGGGTGCAGGAGCAGGATATCTCTTCCTGCCCGATGGTGGTTTTTAAGGTCCGTAGCGACCCCTACATCATGAACAAGAGCTGCTATTTCCAAGAGCTTCCGGAATTCAAGGCCAAGACGGTGGACAGGAGCAAGGATATCAAAAAGCTCGAGCACATTTCGTGCCACATTGTCGGCGTGGCTTCGTTCAATCCCATACCTGTGGTAAAGGGCTTCGAGGGGCAAAGGATCGGGAACGAAAGTTTCTCTGGACTTCTCCTCCCCTGAAATTTTGCCACCTGGATCTGCATCGGACCGTTTGTTCCCTGAAGGTTTATCATCTGAATTCACATTAAAACCCTTTTTTGTTATTTTTCTTTATCTGTATGGTGTTAGATCAACTTAAACTTGTTTTTTTCAGTCGGGATGTAAAGTAAACATTCTCTTAACTGTAAACATCATTTTAATTAAATTTCAAAATTACATATAAATTTGAGAACTATATATCTTGATAAGGGAATTATTTTGGGGATAATGGCGGAAAAACTGAATAACATAACTGAATAACATAACTGAATAACATAACTGAATAACATAACTGAATAACATAACTGAATAACATAATTGAATAACATAATTGAATAACATAATTGAATAACATAACTGAATAACATATTTGTAGGCTACCGGAGAAAGTTCTTCACGTTTGTACGGACAATTCAGATTTCGTTAAAAAAGGGGCATGACAGAGGGGATTCAAACGGTTAACAGTTGTCTCGCTCAGAGAATCAGACGGAACCGGGTTACTTCTTGAGCCAGAATTACTTGCATAACTGTTAATGCGCAGTCACAAATTCTAATACGATTGTCAAAAGTCAAAGTTTTTGAGGGGAGAAAAGTGAAAAGAATAATTGCCTCGGAAATGATAACGCTCGATGGCTACTTTGCGGGACAGGATGGGGAGATAGACTGGTTTTTCTGGAATGAAGAAATGGCGCAATCTGCCATCGATCTGATAAGTACCGCGGACACGCTTCTATTCGGACGGGTAACCTATGAACTAATGGCAAGTTACTGGCCATCCGCTTCTCCGCCTACGGAAGACCCAATAATCATTGACAAGATGAATAATTTACCCAAAATTGTTTTTTCAAGGGCGCTTAAGAAAGTTGAGTGGGGAAAATGGAACAATGTGAGGCTAGTTAAAGAAATTACACCGGAAGAAATTCTTAAAATGAAAAAGCAGCCCGGAAAAAACATGGTGATATACGGTAGTGGTAGCATTGTGTCAGCTTTCATGAATCTTGGTTTAATTGACGAATATTACCTTTTTGTTAATCCTGTCGTCTTGGGCAGAGGAAAGTCCCTGTTCAAAGACCTGAATGACAGGCATAAGATGAAGCTTATAAGAACAAAGGCGTTCAGCAACGGCGTCTTTCTGCTTCACTATCAGTCTGACTCAAAGGAGGCGATTAAAGCATGACAAATAAGCTTACTAAGATTACAGCTGAACCTGGGAAACAGGAGATTATCATTGAAAGGGAATTTGATTCACCGCGTGAGATTGTGTTTAAAGCATTTACCGACCCGAAGCTTTATGCACAATGGCTTGGGCCTCGTGAACTTGTAATGACGCTTGAGACATTTGAGCCAAGAAACGGAGGTTCATGGCGCTACATCCAAAAAGACCCGGATGGCAATGAGTATGCATTTCATGGTGTGAATCATGAAGTCTTAGCACCTGAACGAATTATTGGCACATTTGAATTTGAAGGGCTTCCGGAAAAAGGGCATGTCATCCTCGAAACAGCGAGATTTGAAGCATTGCCGGGTGACAGGACAAAATTAACATCTCAATCTGTCTTCCAGACGGTTGAGGATCGTGACGGGATGCTCCAGTCAGGCATGGAAGAAGGGGTTAATGATTCGTATGACCGTCTCGATGAGCTATTGGAAAAGATGAAAAAATAAAAGTTAAGATTTGATTTATGATGGCAAAAGGCATAAGGGCATCGAATATACCGGCTTTGACGAAGATACCCGGACACTGCGTTCGCATTTAATGGAAATTAACGGTGGTAATTTTACATATACCTACGACCTCGAAGGCGATACCCTGTATTACTGGTTCGGAGACAAAGGTTCGGACAATTTTAGCCGGGGGACGTTCAGCAAGGATGGAAATACCATTAAAGGCCGCTGGCAATGGCTGGAAGGCGATGGTAAAACGGGTGGCTACGAGTATACTACGACTCGCGTAACTAAAGGCAACCGGGAGACACATATGCAAAAAATCACCTCATGCTTGTTGTTCGATGGTAAAGCTGAGGAGGCAATGAATTTTTATACATCAGTTTTTGAAAATTCAAAGGCTGTTAGCATTACGCACTATGGAGAAGCAGGGCCCGGACAGAAAGGAACGGCAATGTTCGTGACATTCCAGCTCGACGGACAGGAATTCATTGCGTTAAACGGCGGTCCACAGTTCACCTTCGCTGAAGCCATATCTTTGTTTGTGAGCTGCGAGGCCCAAGAGGAAGTAGATGATCTATGGGAGAAGCTCTCCGAGGGCGGAGAAAAACAAAGAATCGGCTGGCTTAAAGATAAATACGGCATGTCATGGCAAATTGTACCAACCTTTTTGGGCGAGCTGTTAAATGATCCTGACTCTAAAAAATCACAAAGAGTTATGAAAGTTATGCTTCAGATGGATAAAATTGATATAAAAAAATTAAAGCAGGCATATGAGGGACAATAATCTGAAAGGATAATAGAATATGAATAAGAACAATACACAGAAGCCACCCGAGCCAGATCTAGCACTCAAGTGCTTGAATGTCTTTGTCGGCAAGTGGAACACGGAAGGCCAGCTTAGAGCAACACCGTCTAACCCTGCCGTTAAGATAATTGGAACGGATATCTATGAGTGGCTGCCCGGCGGGTTTTTCCTTATTCACCGCGTGGATGTGCGTATGGGAGACGAGGAGGTCAAGTCCGTTGAAATCATCGGCTATGATGCTTCGAGCAATATCTATCCAATGCGCTATTTTGACAACAAGGGCAATTCCGGTACATCTCAGGCGATTGTACGTAACGGTGACTGGATATTCATTGGAGAATCGGAGCGCTCCACGGTTACGTTCAGCGACAACAATAATATTATAACGGCCAGCTGGGAGCGGTTAAGTGATGGCTCGAACTGGTCACCCTGGATGGAGGTGAAGTTAACCAGAGTGAAAGATCTCATGGCACACCCGTTTGATACCGGTTCCACCTCAAAAAACAGGGAAAAAAAGCCTGAACACCCGGATAGAGAAGCCACAGGCAACTATGCTTTCGTTAACGGTCTCAACATTTATTATGAGATACATGGAACTGGCAAACCACTGATCCTGCTTCATGGCGGTGTTGGTGCGAGCGAAATGTTTGGTCCGATCCTGCCAATACTCGCAGAAAACAGGCAGGTCGTTGCAGTCCATTTGCAGGCTCACGGGAGGACGGCTGACATCGACCGGCCGCTCAGCTTCGAGTCGATGGCTGACGATATCGCGGCGTTGACGAAGCACCTCGACATCGAAAGAGCCGATATCATGGGCTACTCTCTTGGCGCAGGCGTAGCTCTGCAGACAGCCATCCGCCACCCTGACCTAGTTCGCAAACTTGTGATTATCTCAGCTCCTGTTAAGCAGAATGGATGGTACCCCGAGGTTCAGGAGCTTATGGCGCAGATGGGTCCCGAGACTGCAAAAGCAATGAATCAGACCCTGCTCTACCAGTTCTATCCCGACACCGACTGGGAAGTGCTCTTTACTAAACTAGGTGACCTGATCAGGCAGGACTATGACTGGTCGAAGGACGTGGCTTCGATTCGGTCGCCTATGATGATCGTTTTTGGGGATGCGGACGCCGTCCGTATTGATCATATAACTGAGTTCTTCGCATTATTTGGCGGTGGTCAAAGGGATGCCGGCCTCGATGGTTCCAAACGGCCAACAGCGCAGCTCGCTATTCTGCCGGGCGTAACGCATTACAATATTCTCTCCTTTCCCTCGCTGGCTGCCTTTGTTACGGCGTTCCTTGACTCACGCATGCCTGAGGTTGAGTGAATACAACTTATCGGCTGCATAATTACTAAATTTATTAACGAGTCTGCAGATCAAGAATACAACTTATCGGCTGCATAATTACTAAATTTATTAACGAGTCTGCAGATCAAGAATTCATAATTTTCGAAGTATAGTAGTAAATAAAAAAGAAGGAGAAATTATCATTTCAAACAACAACACGCAGTTAGAACAGCAACCTGAACCTGATTCCGCACTCAAGCGCCTGGATGAATTGGTCGGTACGTGGAGTATAAAAGGTCACACGCTTGACTCTAAAGTCGACAACGTATCTGCACTGACTACTTTTGAGTGGCTACCTGGAGGGTTCTTTCTAAAACAGAACTTCGAGGCTGACTTCATGGACATGAAAATCCAGAGCCTGGAACTCATTTACTACGATCCGGAGAGCGATGCCTTCCCCTCACTTGTCTATTCCAATCTGGCAGGGATTCCCATCCCATACAAATATGATGTCCGGGGCAAGAACGTCACGATTACAACGGATCTTGCAGGAGGGGCAAAAATGACGGGAAAAATAAGCGAAGACTGCAATACCTTCTCTGGCGGCTGGAGACCGAACCCGGGCAAAGAAAATCCCGGAAACGTAGCTTACGATTTTGTCGGAACCCGGATAAAATAAATCGCTCGTTGATTGAAACCCGGATGAGAACAGTTCTGGGAGAATGGGGACAGGAATTATGAGAAAAATTATTATGTTTAATCGAATTTCTGTTGACGGCTTTTTTGCTGGTCCTAACGGAGAAATCGATTGGTTCATAGCAGACCATGAACTTGACAAAGCGTTACATGAAATGGGGGAACCCGGCATGGATTCACCCGACACGGTTTTGCTTGGCAGAGTGACATATCAGCTGTTTGAAAGTTTTTGGCCAAAGGTAGCTGCTGATCCAGAATCTCCCGAAGAAGCACGGGTTATTGCCAACGAATTAAATCAAATGACCAAAGTGGTTTTTTCAAAGACCTTAAAAGAAGTTTCCTGGCAGAATACCAGACTGGTTAAAGGTAATGTCATAGGAGAGGTAAGCAGGTTAAAACGAGAAAAAGGTTCTGATATCCTGTTATTTGGCAGTGGCACAATTGTACAGCAGCTTGCAGATGAAGGATTAATTGATGAATATTTGTTGGCGGTAACTCCGGTTGTTTTGGGAACAGGAAAACCGCTGTTTAAGGATGTCAAAAAATTAAATCTTAAGCTTTTAGAAACAAAAAAGTTCAAATCCGGAAACGTTTTGCTTCACTATGAAACTTAAAAAGGGGTACCTTATTCTACAGATCAGAGAAGCGAATGATTATAGAACAAAGTTGTGTAATTTTAGGGGTAGTTAAAATATGCAAAATTTCAAGAAGCAGTCTGATGGGGAGAAGACCCTATGAAAGCAAGTACTCAGAAAATAACACCGTGTTTGACCTTCAACCGCCAGGCCGAAGAGGCGGTGAATTTCTACGTTTCGATTTTCTCTGCTATATTTGAAAATTCAAAAATTCTGAGTATTACTCGCTATAGCAAAGAAGAACTTGCGGCTCTTTCATACTTACCCGAGGACATTCGACCCGGACCTACAGGCGGCGTAAGAACCGTTAGATTCCTGCTCAATGGACATGAAATTGAAGCGGTTAATGGGGGGGACTTTTTCAATTTCTGTGAGGGTATGTCGCTGTACGTTAGATGCGAGAGCCAGGAGGAAATAGACTGGCTCTGGGAAAAGCTGTCTGAAGGCGGGGAGAAAAGCCAATGCGGCTGGCTTAAAGACAAATATGGCGTTTCGTGGCAGATTGCACCTGCTATTGCAGACGAAATGCTTAATGATCCTGACCCTGAAAAATCAAATAGGGTTATTATTGCAATTTATGGAATGAAAAAATACGACATCGAAGCTCTGAAGCGGGCATATGAAGGACGGTGAAGGAACACATGCAGGAAGGACAGGTTTTGTATATAAATCCCGATGGGTTACCCAGGAATCCGGCGTTTACCAACGTAATTGTCGTAACCGGTCAGATGAAGACAATTTACATCGGGGGACAGGACGCAGTAGACGCTTCCGGCGCAATCGTCGGAAAAGGCGACATCAAAAAGCAGACGGAACAGGTTTTAGCCAATCTGCAAACGGCACTGCAAGCTGGCGGTGCTGAACTGGAGCATATCGTCAAATGGAATGTGTATGTAGTCCAGGGACAACCTCTTCAGCCGGCATTTGAAGCATTCCAGCAATTATGGGGTCAAAGATCTGATCCACCAGCCATTACCATGGTCTTTGTATCGGGATTGGCAAACCCGGATTTCCTGGTAGAAATGGACGCTATTGCCGTTGTACCTCAATGATGACCACAAATATAGGGAATGAGCGTACGGATTATGCGAATACCTGATGGGAATAGTCAGAGAAATTAACATTATAGGACTTACGCAGTTGAATTGTTTTCTGTAGATTACATTAAAATAATATTGTTTTCAATATAATAGTAGAAATATATTCAAAAAAAAAATCTTTGAGTTGAATGCAATAAATCCGCCTAAATGTACTGAACTTGATTACATCAACTTTCTCATTGYTTCTTCGCGCGTATTTAGCTGTACTGAAGCTTCTAAGTGTAGTTTTATAGACTCGAATAGTCCATCTCATGACTCTTTTACTCTCCTTCTTTTAAGGCAGCCTCCGGATACGGAGGCTTTATGGGAAGAAGTTAAGGATCTTGTCACTCCTGACACTGGATTTCTTATTATCGATGATACTGTTCTCGATAAACCTTATTCCAAACGTATAGATCTTGTTCACAGGCAATGGAGTGGTAAACATCATCAGATTGTAAATGGCATCAATCTTGAAACCGTTGTCTGGACCTATAATGATGCTATAATCCCTGTTGAYTTTAGAATTTACGATATAGATACTGACGGAAAAACAAAAAATGATCACTTCCTTGACATGTTAAACAGGGCGGAAGAACGTGGTTTTAAACCCGAATTTGTTCTGTTTGATACCTGGTATTCCAGCATAAAGAATCTCAAAGCAATCAGGAAAAAAGGATGGCATTGGTTAACAAGGTTGAAGAAAAACCGGTTAGTTAACCCAGATAATACAGGTAATAAAGCAATTGAATTGTTAACTATTCCACCACAAGGTATGACGGTCCATCTGAAAGAGTACGGCTTTATTAAGGTATTTCGGATAGTTTCCGAGGACGGAGACACGCAATACTGGGCTACAGATTTAGAGCTTATCCGAAAAGTCCTACTACTCTGAACATTGTTATGTGGAAATGAACACAGAAGCATAATCCTATTTTTTCTTATCATATTCTCGTAGTTGTGTCCAGTTTTTCGTTTTGTTTTTACAGCACATTAGCTTGTATTGCGATTATTTTACTTTTCGGATAGGTTCTTACTGGATATGCAGAAAGAAAAAAGGAAAGAGCTAGCAAAGAAAGCTTGGAAGATTGAAGAATACCATAGAGGAATAAAACAGTTTTGTGGAGTAGAACGCTGTCAAGCAAGAAAAAATAGTGTGCAGAGAGCACATATTATGATGGCAATAAGAGCATTTCTAAGATTTGAAATTCAAAGAATAACAACAGGCATTACATGGTTTGAAACGAAATGGAACATTACTAGAAACGCTGTTAATCAATTTATAAGAAAGCCAATCTATACTTTAGTTTAAAAATTGAGAAAATGAAAAAGTTGCCTGCAAAGCAGGCAAATGCGTAAGTCCTATATATATAAAATACTGATAGCAAACGTAAGATGAATATTCATCTTAATATCATAACACGGTAATAACTTACATATTCCTGGCTCTTGATATCCCCATGTATGAAAACCGCAAGCGAAAAATTGATGAGGTTTTTTGGAGCATTTAATACATGGATGTAAAGGAATATCAGTCTGGATATTATTGCAAACAGAATTTTTTAAAATTCATAATTGCCGATGTCGGCCTTTCCATGCCAAATCAAATATTCACAAGTTTAGATGTTGAAAAGATAACTGGAATTCATCGCAAAAAAGTCGGTAATGCCCTTTGGCACTATAAGAAGGTCGGTATCCCTTACTTCAGGCGACTCATGAAGAAAGCACCTAATGGACTGATCAGATGGCAGGTTATATTTTCACTTGGGTTTATGGTAAAAAATAGACGGCTATTATCCTCAATAAATTAAGTTGCTCTGCCGTGCTGGCAGAAGTGATTATTCGGATCTGCATTTTTGAGGTCATACTCTTTCCAGACATCACATGAGTCACAAATGCATTGTCTGTCAAAGTTAAGGTCTTTACATCGGAACCTATCTTCTGAGCAATATACCCCCGGGATATACTCTGGATTCGGGACGTCTCCTGCGGGCATATATTCCATTGCTTCTCTTGAACTTTTAATTTTATCCTGTGCGCACGGACTGTCAGCCTGGACCGGACACTGCGGGCATTTACATCTACTAATGTTTTCCCCCAGGTAAGGAACTATAAAATCTGTACATTTTTCAGAAGTTCTGTTTCTGTCTCCAGGTGTTATAGAGCCCTTTTCTTCGGTTGATGTACCTCTTCCCATATTGTAATCCCCAAAATTGATACTCCAATTAACAATCTCTTTTTATAATTTGTTTCTATTAATAAAAATCTTTGCATAATTATCAATCTGGGCAGTCAAAGAGCCCTTAAAAGAACTTAACTAAACAATTGTTTTCAATTTATTCTAGAAAACGGAGATTCTTCCTCTTCATTCATATTTCCCAGATATTTGCAGGCATTTTACAGGAAGTTCACCAAGGAAAGAAACCTAAAAGGCTTCTTATAATTTCCAGAGAGCCTCTATATCGGGTTAAAAATAGTTTCCTTACCTTCTTTATCCTGAGTCGACAGATAAGTTTTAAGCGAGATCGTATTTGACATATCAAAAAGTCAGGCAATGTTTAAATTTACAGCTAATTAATAAATATAATGTTAAGAAAAAATTACTCAATTTTCCTTATATATGACATCTTTTTCTTTTATCCCGAAAATCAGTTTCCGTCTAATTTTGTCAGCAGAAATAACCATAGATCAAAATAGGTAATTGTGATTTCTGGAGAAATTGTAAGGGCGGGAGTACTTGTATCAGGAAGGGTACAGGGGGTGAGTTTTCGAAGGTTTGCAAGAAATGCTGCCGATCGCTTTGGAGTTGACTGCAGCCCCATAAACTCCAGGGTTTTCATAATCGAAACACCAAACCGACAAACATTTAAAACGTAAATTTAATCCACGATGTTTACTGTACTTGAATTTATACCTCAAGTGTGTAAGTCCTATTAAAAGCGGCCTCTCTAAAAGTCTCAATCATTTTCAAAGTAGATTCGAATAAACATATCCTTAAGATAAGTTTTTATTCTAATTTCGATTTCCGGAAATTAAAATATAATAATACAACCTTCTTACCATTACCTCAAGGGGAGATGGTAGTTAGGGAACCCGATTTGTCGAAGCAAGATGCAATATCCGGATATTGCAATTTTGACCGAAAAAAAAGCAGGCTAATTTTTGTTTTGATTGCCCTTTTCATAGTATTATGGTCAATTCTTCTTAATTTCTATACTCCTGAACAGATAGTCGCAATGCTGGGCATACATAACGTTTACATTTTTGTCTTTTTACTTGCAATTATCGTTGGTGTATCCGTATTTACTACCACTTTGTTCTATACATCCCTGGTTGCAATATCCTTTGGCGGAGTTAACCTGGTCTGGGTTTCTTTGCTTGCAAGCGTTGGTCTTCTTTCCGGGGATCTGGTAGTTTATTATTTCTCTAAAACAGGTAGCCAGTGCGTTCCGGAAAAATATGAAGGCATTATTGTTCGCTTGATAAAATGGACTAAAAAGTACAGTGATAACAAAATTATTTTGCTAATTTTCTTCTATTCTCTCACGCCACTCCCAAGCGATGCAATTTCAATTTTTCTTGGAGTAACATCTTTCCCGATTCGAAAAATGGTCCTCCCATTAGTTCTTGGTAAATTTATACTGATATTCGTTTTCCTGGAGCTTGTAATGCTTGGATACAGCTTTTTCTGATCGGAAGATAGGTAAATTATATTATTGAGCAGAGAAAGTAATAACATAATGGTTAACATATTGGGTGGAAGGGAAACAGGGAGAGGGCCTCTACAACTGGATATAGGTGTAGTTCTATCAGGCCTTGGAGGGAACTCCAATCAAGAAAGGAATCAATTCAACGGGCTCTTTTCCTTTTTTGGCATCGATTTTGGACTTTATATTGGACCATCATATAATCCGTTTCGGACTATAGGGCCCAGTATCGGCATTGGTCTGGTAATAGGGTCCAATGGTTTTCTGGCTTTAAAATTAGGTATTCATTTCAGGAGAGCATTTGGTTTAGCTATGCTGTTTCCTATAGTTCCTATTTATGGTGTTACCGGAGCGAGCTTTTTAGCTGCTTTGCCTGTTTCAGAAGGCGCTAAAGCTGCAGCAACTGTCCCATTACTGTTAGTGCCGGCAGCTTTTGTATACCAGGAAAATATCAAAGAATTACGTACACGTGGAACAGAAATTGTAAGGAAGTTGAGATGGTATATTTCAGGAAAATAATTACTTTATTACATCAATTCTGAATATTGAAATATTCTAAATATTGAAATATTCTAAATATTGAAATATTCTAAATATTGAAATATTCTAAATATTGAAATATTCTAAATATTGAGATAATGCCCATGAACCTTTTTTTCTAGCGTTATCTTAGAAATTCTCTCATTTTTCCAGCCACTAACCTCTTTAGCGGCTTCCTGGTATCACCAATCCGGCGAAAGATATATTCCTCTGTGGTTGTAGAATGAATCTCACCGAGTTTATGCAAATCGAGCAGATAGTTCCTATGGCGAAAAGTTGCTTTAATCACACCTGAGATTATTATAAATTTCAACACTAAAGGAGGACGCACCTTGAAAATTGCAGTTGTAGAAAACGATAAATGGCAAACTAGTTCAATATTCGAACCAGGGTTCATTACAACATATGAAGACGGCAAGGAATGGAAAGTCCTGAACCGTTTTGAAAATAAAGTTTGCAATGCAAAGGGCATGGCTGCGGTACGCATAGCTGTAGCGGATACCATAAAACAGCTTGATGATGTAAAAGTAATTGTTGCAAGTGAAATCCCCGGGATAGCTTCCGGCATTTTTCAAGCAGCAGGCTTTGATATATTCATTGTGGAAAATAGCGTGCTAGATGTTCTTGATTCGGTCAAAAAAGAAATGCTTGAGGCAATTGAGGAACGGCAGAAAGAACCCGCCAAATTCGATATCATGCAATTTCTGGAACCCGGTGTGAATAAAGGTGATTTTTCTCTTAATATGGAGAAAATCCTTTCAAAGAATCCGGAGTTGACTTCAAAGAAAATTATGATCCCCTATCTGAAAAACGGAGAATTCAACAGGCTGGATGTTATTTGCAGTCATACTCCAAAGTGGTTTGTCACAGATTTAGGCACCCTGGGGTTTGAATATGAAACTTTGAATGAATCGCTGAATAGGAAGACCGTTAGAATAGTGCGTATGCAAACTTTTTAAGACTTGTTGGATGCGGAATTAGTGGAATACCATCAGAAGTATAGTATTTAAAGCCCCAACCATAATATTACCTGTAACCTGGGGATGACGTTTTGAGGCTCCCTTAATTGGTATGAGTCAAGACCCTTGTCTGCATAGGGCTTAAGCTTAATTTAAGGATATATTGGGGACGTGCAGGCAATTATCGATCCACTTTTTGGGTGCGAGCAATTCAACCATCTCGGGCCGAGCAAGTCGATGATATTTTGTGTCAGGAGTCTTTAAGTCTGGAGTCTTTGAGTCTGGAGTCTTTGAGTCTGGAGTCTTTGAGTCAGTAGTCAAAATAAGCTGTGGCAATCGCTTGAAAACATCCAGTTCAAAGCTCTGATGGGCTAGGGAGTCTTTGCGTGGGGCAATTGAGACAATATTGAGGTAGGCAGGGAACTCTGGTTTATCCGTCTTCAGCTTTATATTACACTTATCTATACCGTCCTGAGTTGATGCTGAGCTCGATGTAAATTGTTTACACCAGGAGGCGCATTTTGGAAGATAATTCAGGGATATTGGATCGAGAGGAGATTATAGATAGCCCGGTGAAAGGTCAATCGTCTAAACCGGCTACCCGGCGGAATACCTGGCTAAAAGTTTTAATATCCGCAACAGTTTTCTATATTCTCTTACTGGTGGCGTTGATGCTGACGGGCAATCCCAACCTGTTTCCCAGCCTGGTGATGGTTGGCAACTTTACGGTCCCTGTTGCCTACGTAGCATTCTTATACGAGCGCAGGTATTTTAGTCGCCTGAAAATGCCGACTGTTTCCCTGGCTTTCCTGTACGGTGGGCTAGTAAGTATTATCGCCACTTCTTTTCTGGGACCATTATTTAACATTCGGTTTGATCTTGGTGAGGCTCTAGCAGTAGGGCTCATTGAAGAATTTGCTAAAATCCTGGGTGTACTGGTGATCGCACGCCGCAGACAGTATATCTCGGAAATGGATGGGCTGATCCTGGGCGCGGCAGTGGGGATGGGGTTTGCGGCCCTGGAAAGCACCGGTTATGCTTTTACTGCCTTCCTGATAAGTTCGGGGAGCATTTCGGTAGCAGTGGAAGTGACCTTGCTTCGCGGTCTGCTTTCCCCATTGGGACACGGGACCTGGACAGCGATTTTAGCCAGTGTACTGTTCCGTGAAAGCGAGAAATGCTGCTTCCGAATCAACCTGCGAGTGATTGGCGCATACCTGCTTGTTTCCATTCTGCACGCAATGTGGAACGGGTTGTCCCCGGTTCTCACTCCCGTGATTGGTTTGGGATTAAGTGTGATCACCTCCTGGAGTGTAGTTGGTTTTATTGGACTGTATGTACTCTGGATGCGCTGGCGAGAAGCGGTCAGGTCACAAGCTGTTTTGCCACCAGAAACCAAGGCCAAATAAATTTGAAAGGGGAATGCGGGAGATTCCACACTAAGAATATCTGGGCATCAAAAGTAAATTTTACAATGCAGATGAGCTTCAGGATAAAGTAAAGAGTATCGATACACACTACAGTCAGAGGCAAGATTGCCTTAGCTAGAAAAGTCAGGCGATTTTTTTATCTGCATAATTATTTATTCAATTTAAAAAACTAGACCAAATCCAGACAATTACAACTAAATAATTAAAATAATGTCAAGTTAAAATAATGTTAATTAAAATAATGTTATGAATAAATTTCTCTATTTTGCTTATAGAGATCTCTTTCATTTATCCTGAAAACCAGTTTCCGTCTACTCTTACTTCCCGAAGTAACCATAGATATATATCGTTCTTATTCAAAATAGCCAATTGTGACCTCTGGAGAAACTTTGCGGGCGGAAATATTTGTGTCAGGAAGGGTACAGGGCGTGGGTTTTCGAAGGTTTGCAAGAAATGCTGCCGATCGCTTTGGAGTGGACTGCAATCCCATAAACCTCAGGGACGGAAGGGTTTTTGTTCTAGCTGAAGGCAGGCGGGAAGCCCTAGAACTCCTGATAAAAGAGCTTCGGAAAGGGCCGACTTTTGCGCACGTGGAACACGTTGATGTAACTTTTGAAGAGGCCCTGGGAAACGTGTACGAGCTTTCTTGAATAGGCTTCGTAACCTTTTATTTCCCTTGAGATAAGTTTCGTAACCTTTTATTTCCCTTGAGATAAGTTTCGTAACCTTTTATTTTTACCTTATTTAATAAGATATTTTTTACCCTGTTTAATCAGGTATTTTTTGCCCTACTATTTTTGCCCTGTTTAATCGGGTTGCTTTCTAAGGCATATCTCATGTTTTTTGGAATTTACCGTGTGTTCAGGAATTTGATCTTCCTCGGGATTTCCCGCGGGTTCGCGTTCATAGGGCTCGGCTTTCACAAGGACATAGGTATATTGTCCGAAGGCTTTTTTCAGGTTATGTTCCACGTGAATTGAAATTCGGTTTGCTTCCCCTATATCGAGAGCATTGTCAACTTTAATGCGGATATCCACGGCAATATTATTTCCTATTCTCCGGGTTTTGAGATTTGAGAGGGCTTTTACTCCTTCGGTTTTTCGGATAATCTGCCTGATCTCGCCTTCGGTCTTTTCATCAAGGGAGGCTTCTATGAGTTCGTTCAGGCTGTTGCGGAAAATTTTCAGGGCAACTTTAAGAATGATAAAACTCAGGAAGATCGCCATAAGGGGGTCGAGCACAACCCATTTTCCCCCCAGGAAGATTGCAGCTCCTATTCCGGCCAGGGTGCATAGTGAGGAAAAAGCATCAGAGCGGTGGTGCCAGGCATTCGCAGTTAGAGCCATACTGTTGATTTTCCGGGCCTGCAGGATTGTATAGTGATACATGAATTCTTTTGAGATTACTGAAAGCAGGGCTGCATAAAGAGCAATAAGGGCAGGCTGCTCAAGGGTTCCACCTTCCACGAACAGCAGGGTTTTCCTGAGCCCGTAAAGCAAAATCTGTCCTGCTACCACCAAAAGTATGAGTCCTACAAGGCTTGCAGAGAGGGTCTCAATTTTTCCGTGCCCGTAGTTGTGGCTTTCATCCACAGGCTTTCTTGCGATTTTAAAGCCAAAGATCACCACAATATCAGTCAGAAAATCCGAAAGAGAGTGGACAGCATCTGCGACCATTGCCGCACTATTGCCCAGAATGCCTGCAAATAATTTAAAAATAGTCAGCCCGAGGTTCACGAAGAGCCCGACGCCTGTAACCCGGACAGCCTGCTCAAACCTTTCTTCATATTCCATTTTTTGGTCACTTCCGTTAAAGAGAATCAAATTCTCGGATCTTCTTCCTGCTCTGTGGCAGTGGATACGCTAGAAACTCAGATACATTAAATCCATTTAAAGTACAGATCAAGCAGTTTCAGGTTAAACAGTTTAAGATGGGCTCAATGGGATCAATGAAATGAGCTCAATGGGATGGGATCAATAAAATGAACTCAATGGGATGGGATCAATAAAATGAACTCAATGGGATCAATAAGATGAGCTTAATGGATATATAATAAATATATCTCTATAATCTATATTAAATATTTCTTTATATAGTAAAGCTATCGAATTCATTTATGTTAATCTTCAGTTATTTTGATTATTTTTATTACTTCATCAACTTTTTCTCTTTTCTGGCAGTCTATGAAAAATCTGTTTGAGAAATCTGTTGATGCTATTCGGGGTAAATATGAATGGCATTACTCTTTATGAGATCATCCTTTTATTTTCAGTCGAATACCCCGCCAGCTTGCTCGGGGTGTGTCACTGCAACTTGATTCATTACAGCAACTCATGAGCCGCTCACGCCCGCCTGCTTATGTGAAGTATAAACAAATGATAGGTAAAAACAGGTAATAGGTAAAAACAAAAACATTAACTACGCAGGGCTTTCTTCCCATAATATCAATCAGGTAGCCGGATGTGCCCCATTTTTCAGAACAGATTTTTAAAATTTCTGCAGCTTTTTCCTTGCTCTACAGCTTTTTAAGAGCCCTGAGTGTTTCTTCATTCTTTTTTCAGGACCCTCATAATGATAAAAAATCCTGCAAGGTTTATTGCCCCTATCAGGAAATATCCTATCAGGTGCTTTGAGTTACTGCCAAAAACTGAGTTTCCTTCTCCGAAAATACCTGCAGAACTGGTTTCTTCTTTTGCTCCCGCCAGGGAGGATTCGCTTTTCTTTATTTCGGTTTCTTTATTCCCGAAATCGATCACCGAGTCGGTTTTTAGAAAAATCTCTTTTTCCTTTTCTTCAAGGCTATTTCCGGAATCAAGAACAGCCCTGACAGTATAGGAATTCTGCGACTCAAGTCCGAGGAAAAGGAACTGGTCGTCGTTTTCTGGGGATGAGATCACCTTTCCGTCCTTCCTAAGTTCTACGGACCCTTTTTCCGGAAGCTTGACTTTCAGGTTTACGTGACCTGTAAGCAGGATCTGCTCTCCCTGTGCAAACCTGGGCCTGTCCGGGATATTAAGGATTCCAAGAAGGGTTGGAGCAAAATCCTCCTGCCCGAAATCTCCTCTGACAACCCCGCTCTCAACGTCCTGAGCATATACAATAAGGGGAACCAGCTGCGCTTCATCCGAAACCGAGTATTTTTCGGACTGATGACCTCCTTTAGAACCATCTGCCGAAAAAGCCATCCCATGGTCTGCGGTCAGGACAAAAGCAAGGTCATTTTTTTCACATAATTTATAAAGGGGCAAAAGTTCGGAATCGAGGCTTTCGATGCAGTCTATATACCCGTAGTTGTCCCTGTAGTGCCCGCTCATATCAATCGCCCCTACGTTGACAGTTAAGAGGTATTTTTGTCCTGGCATGTTTTTTGCCATATAGTTCACGACAGCACAGGCGGCCTCAATTCCCCACCTGTTATACCCGTTATACCTCTCCCTTGTCTCTTTAGAGGTAACATATCCCGGAGCCCTGTCAGCCTCCTTTTCCATCAGCTGCAAAAGCCCGGAAGGCACTTGAGAATCCAGGGAATGATCATATTGCTCAAGCATTATCTCCATATTCTTTATAGAGTTGTTTTTATCTCTTAGGACAGCATCCTGTTCAGCGCAGATTGACCAGGAATCTCCTTTTTCCATTACCGCAATGCAGAGGTAGTCCGCTTGATGTAAAACATCAAAAATACTTGCGTCTTTAAAACTGACAAACTCACTGTCTGCGCCCGGGTTCCCGGTAACAAGGACTGAATGCCCTCCTTCGGTAAATGTCTGAGGAACACGAAACTCGATAATCCGTGCGCTGTTTTTTCCAATTTCCGGAATATTCTCAAGCCTGGCTTTTTCAAGGGGTGCACCGTCAAGTGCATGCGGCGTAAGCTCGGGATAGATAAAAGGTGCGCTTAAGCCATCAACGATCAACACGACTACCCCTGCCGGCGTATCGACAGGGTTTACCTCGACTTCGGTAAGTGCAGAGGCAGGAGCTGGAAAGGCTGCAGAAAAGATCAGCAGTGCTGCTGTAAGTAAAACCATAATTGAAAAGGGATTGAAATTTCGTGTTCCGGATATCATTGTAAATTATTTTACACACCTCCTCTATAAAGAATTTATCTTCTCAAAAAGGTTTGCTCTTAAAGTTCGCTTCTTGATCCATGTTCGCTGCTGATCAATTTTGCGAAACTGAGGATGCATAAATATGGGACTGTAGTAGAATATTTTAATATATATTTTTCTCGTATCCGGATTTCAGGTTACCTTTTTAAAGGTTTATTTTTAAAGGTTCACTATTCCAGAAAGAGTAAATGTATAACATTTGCCGCACATATCAGTAATATTCTGAAAAATATTCTGAAAAACCCTATCCATAATCCTAAAAACAGGAAGAATTCCTATGAAGATGAGCCCACGATGTACCTACTGCCTGCTTTCCCGAGTACATTTTCAGTCAAAGCTTTCTACTGACGATGAAGATCTGATAAGCAAGACTCTCCATGAGTGCCTTGGAGTCATGAACAAACATTATAGCCCGGAGGCAGTGTCAGCATCTGTAGCCACTAAAATTCACAGGAAGTGCTATGAAGTCCTGGAAGACAATGATCCGTATAAGGTTACAAAAAAGTTAATCAACCAGGCTGCATTAAAAGTCCTGCCCGCAGCAAAAGAAAAAATTTACGAAAATTCTCCTGATGACGGGGAACTCTTCAGGCGGGCAGTGCTGGCATCGGTTATTGCCAATTATTTTGATTTCGGGATTATGGGTTTTGATGCAAGCGAGGATAAATTTGAAGCTGCTTTTCTGAAATTTTTCGAGCACGGGCTTGACGTTGATGACACCCTGAAAATGATGGAACTTCTTCAGGACGTTGTCTATATTGCTGACAATTGTGGAGAAATTCTTTTTGATATGATCGTTTTTGACGTGATTAAAAAGCTCGGTGGAAAAATTACCCTGGTTGTGCGTGGAGGTCCCATCCTTACAGACGTAACTCTGGAAGAAGTAGCAGAGTTTCAAATCGACAAAAAGGTTGATAAGGTAATGACTACAGGCTCAAATGCAGTGGGCATCCTTGTAGAGGAAGCTCCTCCCGAATTACTCAAAGCCATGAAAGACGCTACTTTAATAATCAGCAAGGGCATGGCAAATTACGAGACTCTCTCAGAACATAACTTCGGGCCGATTGCTTATATGCTTCTTACAAAGTGCGAGTGTGTGGCTGAAGACCTAGGGCTTGAACAGGGCCTGTCGGTTGCAAGACTGATGAACTTCCCCTGAAGTTAGTGCCTGCCGGATTTTTTCGGCATCTATTTATTGATCGGGGCAACAAATAATAACCTGTAGACAATGAAAAAAATCAAATTAGATAAGTTAAATTAGATATATCTGAATATTGCATAAGGGTAATAAAAACCGATATATCACGTAGTGAATAAACTAATAAAGGTAAATAATTTTTAAAGGTAAATAATTTTTTTAATAAATGAATTAAATCAGATTTAAGGGAGAACACAAAATGTGCGAAATCAACGTTATTCTGCTTCGTGGAGATACGCGTGAGAGAGTTATGGATTCCGTAGCAAAGATCCTGGTTGAAGGCAACTCAATCCAGCTTACAGGAATTCTCGGAGACAAAATGACAGTTGGAGGCTCACTAAAAGAGGTTAATTTTTCACGTGGAGAAGCCCTTATTCTTGCAGATTGAACCTTTTCCTATTTTTTCTGATCTTTTCCTGATCTTTTCCTGGTTCCGAGTTTTTTCCTTTTTTCCGGTCCTTTTTACTCTGATTCTTTGTAACCCTGCCTTATGTGCCAGTCGATTCAGGTAATAGAAGTATTTTCCTCTTTACCCTTTCAGTTTTTCTCCTGAAGGCAGTTTTTTCTTTCAAGAGTTTCAGTTACACCGAGTGATGATACGCAGATTTGGAGTCCTGACCTCAGGAAAACAGTCTGGAAGCTCCGAAAACCCGAATCTCTCTTCTACTTTCTTTGATCAATAATAGCTCCCCGGGAAAAGCATTTATCTGTTCCTAGTCTATAACCTCAATGTGATCTAAGATATCACACTCAGGTGTAAAATAAAACATCCAAAAATTCCTATCATTAAATAATATCTTAGGTCGAAAATCGGGCAGTTTGCAGTGTCTTTTAAATCATACGTACATTATAAATTCATGAAACACTTTAAATTTATACCTAAACTTTGAGTTTGCGTATTCACTGCCCGGAAATCGCAAGTCAGGAAAAACCAAATTTTCAGCTGCTCAGGCTATTGTTTAACTATAATTTAAACTGAATTTAAACTAAATCCTGATTGGGTAAAAGAGAATTAAACAGGACAGGATCACAAATGGTTAAAGCAAAGATTGCAGTAAACGGTTACGGAACTATAGGGAAAAGAGTTGCAGACGCCGTACAGGCTCAGGACGATATGGAAGTCATAGGGGTTTCCAAAACGAAGCCTAACTATGAAGCTGCAGTAGCTCACCAGAAAGGGTATGACATATATGCCCCTGCTGAGAATGCCGGAGCCTTTGAGAAGGCAGGCATGCCGATAGCCGGAACCATTGAAGAAATGGTAGAGAAAGCTGAACTGGTAGTTGACTGCACACCTGGAGGGGTTGGGGAAGCAAACAAGCCAATGTATGAAAAAGCCGGGGTAAAAGCAATCTGGCAGGGAGGAGAGAGTCACCCGCTTGCAGGTTTCTCCTTTAATGCAGCCAGCAATTATGAAGGGGCTCTTGGCCGTGACCTGGTAAGAGTTGTCTCCTGCAATACAACAGGGCTCTGCAGGGTTATCTTCCCGATAGACAGGGAGTTAGGGGTAAAAAAGGTGAGAGTAACCCTTGCAAGGAGAGCTGTAGACCCCAATGATGTTAAGAAGGGGCCTATTAATGCAATCGTTCCTGACCCGATAAAGCTCCCGTCCCACCACGGGCCTGACATTAAGAGCGTGCTGCCCCACATCAACATCACAACCGCAGCCATGAAAATTCCGACAACTCTCATGCACCTGCATACCGTAAATATGGAAGTCAATACTGACTGCACTGCCGAGGACATCAAAAAGATCTTCGGTTCTCAGTCAAGAATCCGTTTCGTGGGGCAGGGTATCGGTTCAACAGCCGAGATCATTGAATTTGCCAGGGATATGGGACGCCCAAGAAATGATATGTGGGAGAACTGCATCTGGCCTGAGTCCATTACAGTGCATGAAAAGGAGTTCTACTTCTTCCAGGCAATCCACCAGGAATCAATCGTTGTTCCGGAAAATGTGGATGCTATCCGCGCAATGATGGAGCTTGAAAGCGACGGTGCAAAATCAATCCAGAAAACAAACAAAGCCCTTGGGTTCTAAGTCTCTTCCAGAGCTCTATTTCCAGGTTTCCGGGTTCTCTGATGAACTTTCTGACGAGCTGCCTGAGTCCTGATTTTTGATACCTCTGTTTCCCTAACCCGAAAAAACGGGTTATGGGAGCAGGAATCCCGAGATAAGAAGGATCCGACCTTTATATGATTTCAGATTCAAATTTTTTAAAGCTGTGCCGGGAGGCTTTTAAGGCTGCATACGATGCAACTTCTGAGCTTGTGGGCACTGATTCGGCAAGCAGCTTCGTATGCATGGGAGCTGACGGGACACCGACTACGAGTATAGACCAGGTTGCAGAGGACGCTATAGTCGAGGTGTTTAAAGCCGACGGCAGGCCCATGAGGGTAATCAGTGAGGAGCTAGGCGAACTCATTATCGGTAGTTCCCCTGAGTTCTCTGTTGTGCTTGACCCCCTCGACGGGACATATAATGCCTCTGCAGGAATTCCTTTCTACAGCGTTTCAATAGCTTTTGCCTCTCACGACCTTGCAGACCTCAAGTTCGGGTATGTGAGTAACCTTGCACTCAAAGAAGAGTATTATGCAGAAGCTGGAAAGGGAGCATATCTTAATGGGAATAAAATTAAAACCTCCATGAATTCGGACCTGAAGAACCTATGTGTCAGTGTATACGGCTACAGGCAGAACGTGGAAAGGACCAGAAAGATATATAGCAATGTCCGGCGTGTGAGGCTGTTCGGGAGTGTGGCTCTTGAACTATGTTATGTAGCTTCCGGCAGGCTTGATGCTTTTGTGGATGTCCGAAAAGCTCTGCGTGTAACTGATGTGGCGGCAGGGCAGCTTATCCTTGAAGAAGCCGGTGGGCTTGTTACGGACGGATACGGAAAAACTTTAAGGCTTCCTGATAACGTTACCGCGAGGGTGGAGATGGTAGCGTCCAACGGACACGTACATAATAAACTTTTAAGCTTGCTCTCAGGTGGATAATTTGGCAATTAAAAAAATAGGTCTCGCATCACGCTGTGATAGACCTGACGTACTTGATATGGTAAGGAGCATTATAGCTAACTTCCAGTCGAAGGTGCAGATATATGTCTCAACTGCCACAGCTGACGTCCTTGACATCGAAGGGACTCCGATAGAAAAGATGAGGGATGAGGGAGTCGAGCTTATCATAAGTGTGGGAGGTGACGGGACAGTCCTGCGGAACATTGCCAAAATGAAAGATCCTCTCCCTGTACTGGGAATTAATATGGGAACCCTCGGTTTTCTCGTAGATGTGGAGCCTGAAGATGCGATTGAGACCATAGAAGAGGTCCTCTACGGTTTTTCGTATCTCGAAAGGATGCGCGTGGATGTCTTCCTTAATGGGGAAATGCTTGAAACCGCTACCAACGAGATCGCAGTAATGTCTGCAAAACCCGCAAAGATTATTCAGTTTGAAGTATATGTCAGTGACTGCCTTCTTGATGAAATGCGTGCGGATGGTGTGGTTTTTGCAACTCCCACAGGCTCGACTGCCTATGCAATGAGTGCAGGGGGTCCTATCATAAATCCGAGGGTAAATGCAATTGTGGTGGTTCCTGTTGCCCCTTTCAAACTCTCTTCAAGGCCCTGGGTCATCCCTTCGGACAGTGAGATTACAGTAAAATTGTCAGACCATAAAAAAGAGGCTGTAATTGCCATTGACGGTCAGAAGTCTTACAGGATCAAGCCTGATGATATTGTCAAATTGAGGAAATCAAAATATCCTGCACGTTTCGTGAGGATTTCAGATACATGCTTTTATGAGAGAGTTCAGCGGAAACTTTCCTGAAGAAAAGCCTTCTTTCAGGTTTGATTCTTCTTTAATTTTAATTTCTTTATGAACGTAGGTTTTCAGAACCTTTTTCCTGAGGTCCGTTTTACTCCTTAAATAATTCGCTCAAATGTATCCCCTGAGATTTATCTTCTGAAGTTATTTCCCTGATACTTTTATCTCTCACGTTAAAAAACTGAAAGCTAATTTTTTCTCCGAAAATAGTAGCCCAAAAGTAGGAATATTGTTCCCGGAAACTCTTTTCCTCCAAGGAAAACATTTATACATGTGTAGGTAAAGCTAATGCTTAATTCTGCTAAATATAAGATTTTTTGACTTTTAATGGTGTTTTCGCCACGTACTTTCTTATCCAGGCCTTTGAATTTTTTTTCAGGGCAGTTGATACAAATATCATTAAAAATAATCAAAAATTCCTCAAATTGAGAAAAATCACGGGAAACAGCAACCATGTCAGAGAGCGAGCAGTACTCCAGAAACACACTTATGGACTTCATCGAATATCGCCCCCTTGATATCGAAATCTGTGACGTGACCCTGCGCGATGGGGAACAGACCCCTGGCGTTGTGTTCACGAAAGAACAGAAGCTGGCAGTAGCCAGTAAACTTGATTCCATGGGTATCGAGGTTATAGAAGCCGGATTTCCAGTAGTTTCCGCATACGAAAAGGAAACCGTAAAGGAAATTGCAAGGCAGGGCTTTAATTCAAGGATCTGCTGTCTCTCAAGAGCAGTAAAAGGGGATGTCGACGCTGCCCTTGAATGTGATGTTGATATTGTCAGCATTTTCATTGCAATGTCCGACATGCACCTCAAATACAAGTACCACCGAAGTCTCGAGGATATGCTCGGCTGTGCTAAGGAAGCCATAGAATATGCAACTGATCACGGTTTAAAAGTACGTTTTGCAGCCGAAGATGCAAGTCGCACTCCTATTGACCGCCTCAAGAAGGCTTTCAAGGAAGTTGAAAGTGAATACAAAGTGCAGTACGTAAGCGTTGCAGATACAGTGGGCATCCTGAACCCTACTACAACCCACTATCTTGTGAGTGAGATCTTTAAGTCCGTAAATACTTCAATCTGCATTCACTGTCACGATGACCTTGGCATGGCTACAGCTAACACCCTTGCAGCCGCCGAAGCCGGGGCAAAGCAGCTTCATACGACAGTCAATGCAATAGGAGAAAGGGCAGGAAATGCCTCCCTTGAAGAAGTTATGGTTGCTTTGAGGGTGCAGTACGGGATAGACCGTTATGATACAACAAAGCTGACTGCACTTTCCAGAATGGTCTCGGAATACTCGGGCATTACACCCTCGGTGAACAAAGCTGTTGTCGGACAGAACGCCTTCACTCATGAGTCAGGAATCCACGTCGCTGCAATCCTTGAAGAACCACGGACCTACGAACTCTTCCTCCCTGAGATGGTTGGCGGAAAGCGCAACCTTGTCGTCGGAAAGCACACAGGCACAAAAGCCCTGAAAGGAATAATCAACAGTATCGGCTTCTGCCTTGAAAGGGAAGAACTCTGTGCTCTGATTGAAAAAGTCAAGGTCTGCACCGAAGAAAAGCGCAAAAGCATTTCCCGGGAGCAGCTCGAAAAGCTAATTACCCAGGTCAGGCAGGAACAGAAAACCCTAGACAGTGGAAGAGAGAAGGTTTCTATCTAAAGTGTATAAGAAATGAGAATGTTTCTAACGATTCATTCTAATTCTTTTCTAAATCTAACTTTTTTTCCGAATCTAACTTTTTTTCCGAATCTAACTTTCTTTCTAAGTATTCTACATACATATGAAGCTATCAATAATTTGTTGATAATCTTCGAAAAACAGGTTTACCGATAGGTATCGGGTTCTTAGAACCGAAAACTCAAATGAGGTAAAAACTCAAAGGAAGCAATTTTCTCAAAAACCTGCCGTGAGGCGAAGAGCTCAGGTAGAGTAAGGAGGGGCGGTTCACCCTTAACGGAAGCAGAAAACGGCGTAATAGAATTAAAGAGGTGTGCTGATTAGATATCAAAATTAACCTTTAATACCTCACACTGTGGCATATTTTTAATTTGTACGCCCTCCAGTGTTCCTGTTATCTCCAGACTATCAAATTCATTTGAACCGCATAGTACGTCTTGATTCGGGTGTGTGCCAGGTGTGATACTGCAGCTTAGAACAGTCTTTTTTCCAGCCGATACTACGATTGGGAGCCTTGGTGATGCAGGATGGTTCTTTGGAAGAACTATTAACGGTGACCTGATTTCCCGAATCATGAAGAGAACGCATTTAAGCCCTTTCTCAGTTTTCTCATCCACTGAAAGCGAAGAAGCGACAATCAGGTCATGAGGCTCCAGTCCGAGTACGATTTCTTCATTTTCGGTTTCCAGAAAAAACTGCCCGTCCGGACCTGCTTTTACAATAGCTACTGTTCCTGCCGTGCCGCGCAGGAGAAGCATTTCACTTTCTTTCAGTGAAATGTCTTTAGAAGAAGCTTGTATTTTCATCTTAAAAATAGTATCTAAAAATCATGTTTATTTAGATTCTGTTACATTTGCAGACTGGCAGGAAGGGCATTTTACATTCTTGCCAATGCCTTTGAATTTGTTTCCACAGTCTTTGCATTCGTACTGTTTAAACGGCAACTTTCCTTCCATATCAATATCAAACGAGTCTCCAACGCTACACATAATTATCACCTCATGGTTTATCAAGGGCTTACTATAATCATTTAATCCACATATTATTACTCATACTTATCTAATTAATACCTTTCCATATCTGTTCCCGGGTAATTTCTGATCGCAGTTCTCCTATCAGGGCAACCCTTTCCACGAAAGCATTGTGATGATGGATACTTTCTTCATTAATAGAGCACCAGAAGAATCCCGAATTCAAAAAATGAAATACCGGAGTTCAAAAAATAAAATATCGATAATAAACTTGATTCCTATGAGGGCTTTTGAACGAAAAGAATCCAGGAAAGCCTTTCCTTGCTTATGCTCTCCAGAAATTTTCAGCTTATACCGATCTCTTTGATTCAAAAAAGTAAAAATTAAGAAATGTAGGTGGAAGTCCACTCCGGCTTTTCCGGTGGATGCGTTTCCAGTATTTCTCTCCATTTTTCGTCGGTCAGGCGGTCGGACATGGGCTGCTTGAACTCGTAATAACTCATCACGGGCCCGGCTCCTATGAGGATCCTGCCATCCGGAAGCTTATACGCAACTACGAGCATGTCCACATATCCGACTCCTTCTTCTAGTACGGTTTTTGTGTTGCCATCGGTATGGACATCAGCCACAACCGTAGTTTTTCTTGCTTTCTCATCGACATCGTCTATGACGCCTTCAAGCTGGTCCCCGAAATTCTTGATGAATTCGTAATCTTCTTCTGTCAACTCTTCATTTCCAAGTTCTTTTTCCGAAATTGCCTGAACACTCGAAAGAATGCTTTCAAGGTCCGCGAGCCTTGATTTTGAAGCGGGGTCAAGCACGCCCATTTCGTCAAGCCCCTGGTTTGCCATCTTCGTTAGGGCAAGCAGCCTGGCGTAAAATTCGGGGACTGGCTCTACGTATCCTACAACCGGTTTTTCTTCGGGAGGCATGGGCATGCCTGTTTCAGTTATAGTATAGCTTTGCTTAGCATAGAGGATAGTGTCGTGCCTGAGTTCGGTCCAGGAAGCAAGCGAAGTGCTCAGTTCTTTATCCTGCCAAGCATCGGTTTGCATAAAGGTGGGATAGCCTTCACCATAATCATTCAGGAGAGGCTGGAGGGAATAAAGCCATGACCAGTAGAGGTTCCTGTTCCACTCGGCTGCGCTGATATTCGAAAACTCCGAGTCCAGTTCCCCGTACCGGAGACTATAATTTTCGTAACTGGAATCGTTTAATTCGTTAAGCCAGTAGACAGCTCTTTCAGAACCCAGAAAAGCCATTGCATCGAGCCCGCGAGGGAAACCGCGAATAGGCCTTCCCGCCCCTGAAATTACTAAAGTGAAAGGCTCTTCCTTTTCTCCCTGATATTCACCTGTATAGGCTCCGACAAGGTTTGAGAAAACGTAAGAGTCCGGGATGAAACGCTGTCCCATGAAGCGGAAACCTGTGGTATTTTCAAGGCATTCGTCAGCCTGCTCAGGCGTGAAGGGCGGTTCCAGCAAACAGTTTCCGGTGCCGCCGTAGATTTCTGGGCCCTGGTATTCAGCAAGTGCGGTTTTCAGTTCCTCTACAACTGTTTCGTTAAACTCCCTTCCTCCATTTCCAAAGACCGAGTCCATGGCTTCCATGTATTCATAAGGTCCCAGGTCATCGGAAAAACCCACGTAAAAAGCCGTAACCCCGTAGATTCGGTCCCAGTTTTCAAGAAGTTCAGGCGAGTTTTCGAGCTCTGAAGCGATCAGGCTTGCCTGGATAGTCTGGATGCGGGCATCTTTTGCAGGGTCTTCGGATTTGATCAGTTCGCCCTTCAGAAGCATGCTCATCCTGCCGTGCCACATAAAAGCTTTGAAGTAATTCTTCAGGAGCTCCGAGTGAGTGTAGTGTCCCCTTGGCACATACTGAGAATAATCTTCTTTATAAAGGAAAATCGGAGAAACACTAAAGCCTTCGTGCTTTTCGATAAGAGCCAGTTCGGTTTCAACCTCTTCTTTTACAAATGAAGGGATCTCAAACTGGTACTGGTCTGCCGAACCTGCAGGGAAAAGAGCCTCATCAGTAAAGCCATAAGGATCTTCTGCTGCCTGTACCTGTTCGGGCTTCGGCTGGAGCAGGCTCAAAGCAACCGCAAAGTAAGCTGTATTTCTTCTTACGGCTTCTTTTTCTTCCCCTGAAGCGCTGTTGTATTTCTCGACCGAGGCATCCAGCAGGGCAAGATCGGTCTTCCAGATAGCATCATAAAACTCCTTTTCCTCTATCTGGCGCAGGGTCTCATCAAACTGGATATGATAGAGGTGCAGAAGGGAATCCGTGGTAATAAAAATAGGAACCTCCTCTTCTTTGAGAGTCACGTACATTGAAGTTATGTCCTCTTCTGCGGGGTTGTAAGGGTTTTCTATTACCACAAAACCATTCTTTTCCAGAATCTCAAGAGCTGATGCGTCCAGAGGGATTCTGGTAGAAAAGGTTCCATAATTGGAGATTTTGTCCCTTTGCAGGGGCAACTCGTAAGAAGGCGCTTTTAACTCGACATCAAGAGCTTCCAGATTATAATTTATCGGCAGGGAGGCACCCTTGCCCAGAACTCCTGAATAAGTTACGGCTTCTGTTTTAAGTACATCTGCGGCGTAGCCGGGCGCGTCCTGTTCTGTCCTCTGACCGGAGCAGCCAGCAAAAAAGACAAAAAGCAATAGCATCAGGTAGACTGATACTAATTTGATTCTGTATTCCATGATTTATACCTCAGGCAAAACTGATAAAAAATAAGTCAGACGTAAAATAATTAAGTTTTTACACCTAAAAAAGAAAAACCCTCTTTTTCCCTCTTATTATAAGGGCTCAGAGAGTCTATTATTCGTGAGGGCTCAGAGGATCTATTCTGAAAAGCAAAATCATAAATAATGCAGTCACAGCTCCTGAACTCAAGAGAAGCGGATCTCTGGTGATATTAAGAAGTGTGCCAGTGATAAGCAATAAAGCCCCTACTATCAATAAAATCTGGAATGTTCTGTTCAAATTTATTCACCCCTTTACTTCCCATTTTTTTATTCCTGGTGTTTTCAAAATTATTCGTTCAAAATTATTCGTTTAAGGCATAATATGTACCCTAATTCCCTAACATCAATTGTTTCTCTTTGGTTATTTATTTTTCCACAAAGCATTTAATTTTTTGTTAAACTTCAACCCGTTTTGAAGTTATGTTTCAAAATGAACAGGCTTTCGATTCTGAAAACAAATAGAAACCCGATTTATTGAAAACTCGATAAAAAACCAGTCTCAAAAAATAGAGATAAATATTTTTTGGATTCATCAGGAAAAATAAGCTAATTATTCTCAGGGAATTAAGCTGACTGTTTCCTGCCGGAAGCAGAAATATAACTGACTGAGAGTGAATATAATTTTTTTAAGTTCGCGGGGGTTAACAGCATAAATTCAGGTTAAAATAGTACAGTTTAAGTCCTGTTAAAAGTTTGGTTGCCTACTTTTGTAATGTTGATATTCTTCACTAATAAATGACAGTAGACGGCTCAAAAATCTGAATGCTTGGTTGAGTCACCCGAGTTTCACTTCCCGAGTTTCGCTTCCCGAGTTTCGCTTCCCGAGTTTCGCTTCCCGAGTTCCGCTTCGGGAGCACGAGGTCTGTTTCACTCGCTTCGCTCGCTCAAGCAGACTAAATTATAAAACTATAGCTTTTCCCTTCCAAATTGCGCCTCGCCCGAATTGTGCCTCGCCCGAATTGCGCCTCGGGAGTACGCGGTCCTTTTCGCTCCGCTGCGCTTCGCTCAAGAGGACTAAGTTATGAGTTTTAGTAGTGAGCTTTGCTCGGATGATTTATTCAAATATTCATGACCAGTACAACCTTATTCACCATACTGGGTCGTCCTGTTACACTCGACGCAGGAGAGCGTTCTCTCAAAGAAAGAATAACGAAAATGAGAAAAATCAGAAAAAAGAAAAATCGAAAGAAAAACTTATAGATGAATATATTACTTGATTTGAATAATTACCCGATTCAAATGCATCAAAAGTTAAAATAACTAACTAACTAACTAACTAACTAACTAACTAACTAACTAACTAACTAACTAACTAACTAACTAACTAACTAACTAACTAAATAAATAAATAAATAAAATAACATGAAATAAAATCAAATAAAAGAACTTAATGCTTCAATATTTTCTGCATTTGCCTTTTATAAAAATCACCGAAGTTCCCGGAAGGGCGAGTTTTTCCCTGATAAGGTCTGAAAGTTCCGAGTATGGGGTTGACTTTTTCACTTCTTTTCCCATTTCCTTTTCAATTTCCTTTCCGGTATTACCCTCTCTCTTTTTTTCCCAATCTTGAACTTCTTTTCCTTCTTCCCCATCTAAATTAAAAACCGACACATCAGGCACTATGGCCTCTACCACTTTCTTCAGTTCAGGGACTTTCTGCCCTCCTGTCATGGCTGCGACTTCATTCTGAAGTACAAGTACAAGCACTTCATAACCTTCGCTTGCAGCATTTAAGAGACCGAGGATGCCGGAATGTGCAAGGGCAAAGTCTCCGATTACGGCTATACCTTTCTTCTCAAAGCCGCAGGCAACCGAGATTGCCGAGCCCAGGGCAAAGCTGACATCAACTGCAGCAAGGGGTTCGGGGGCGCTCCGGACAGAACATCCCATATCTCCGGCGACCTGAATGTCAGATATACGGAGAAAATGGTAAAGTGGGAGATAGGGGCAGTCTTCACAGATGGCAGCTCTGTCTTTTTTCCTGAATTCGGTACGTATAGAATCTACGGGACTTGAAACTGTTTCTTCCTCGATATGCTCAAGGGCAAACTCGATATCTTCAGGCATTATTTGCCCGTATGGGAGGTGTCCCGTTTTTTTGCCGCAGACATTGCCTGAAATCCGGATATGCTCTTCTATGAAGGGTTCTGACTCTTCAGCTACCAGTACCCTCCGGTTATTCTTAAGGAAATCTCCTATTTTCTGAAGGGGAAGTGGATTTACAAGGTTGAGAATCAGATGAGAAAATCCGTAAGAATAGCCTGGTTTTTTCAATATGGTTTCGACAACTGAAGATGCAAAACCTGAAGAGATGATTCCGATCTGTTTAACGCCTTTAATCCTTTCGACTTCTTTCTGTTCAGAAGTCTGTGTGTCTGCTTCGATTTCTTCTTCTATTTCTTCTTCTATTTCTTCTTCTATTTCTTCTGTTACTTTGTTCAGGTCAGTATTTTCGGCTTCTGCTTCAAGTATCGGGTAAACTTTAGAATGAAAGTGCTGGTGCTTTTCCATCATCCGGAGTCCCCAGATCGAACGGTCAAACAGGGGGTGGACAGCTGAAGAAGCGGGAAGGCGCCTGACTTTCCCTTCAGTTTTCTCCAGACCTGCGGTTACTCTTAGAATTACTGGAGCCCGGATTTCTTCCGAAAGCTCATAAGCCCGTCTGAGAGTTCTGTACGCAGTATCGGGATTAACCGGGTCAAATACTGCAACTTCAGCGATCCTGCCATACCAGCGGGAGTCCTGCTCGTTCTGAGAGCCTTTTACACCCGGATCGTCTCCTGCAATGATTACCAGACCCGCACCTATAGTGTGCGTAACCGAAGTTATAAGGGGGTCGGAAAGCAGATTCATACCAACGTGTTTTACAAGCACAAGGGCCCTTCTGCCCGAAACAGAGGCTCCGAGAGCTATTTCCAGGGCAACTTTCTCGTTTGTAAGCCAGTTAGCCCTGTAAGTTGATTTGTGTGTATTGTGTGTATTAGTTAATGGCATGTCTGTTTTCAAAAAAAGTTCCATCAGGGAAGTAACAGGGTACCCGGGAACTCCTATTATAAGTGCGACATCGCTGTCGATGACTGCAAGATGAAGGGCTTCAAACCCGTTACATGCTATTTCACATACGGCTTCTTCTTTCAAGTTGACTCCCCACCCGGGAATTATAGGAGTTTCGAGTATATTCCGGTACCGTTTAATTAGGTGTGTTTATATTAGATATGTTAATTAAGTATGTTTAATCAGGTTGTTTATCAGGTATGTTTAGTTAATCTTTTCCATGCTCATCGGCTTTATCTCTGTTCCAGGAATAATGGATTCTTCGGGTCTCCCGAACCAGGGAAGGGAAGCAAGAGCACCTATTACCCCATTGCCGTTAAGCAGGACTTCTACATTGTTTTCTTCGGCGCAGCGTAGGGTATCCGCTTTCAAGACTCTTTCTGTCCGGCAGCGGTTGCTGTACGAGTAAAGCCCTTTTGCATAAAAATCAGATAGTACTACAAGTCCTGTTTCTTTGGATGCGCTGTATTTTTCGAGGGTTTTTTTAAAAGAATCTATAAGCCTTGACTTTGCTTTTTTGTCCACACAACCGAATTCCAGGACAGTTGACATGCAGTTCTGGGTTTTTTCAGGGACAGGGAAGAGCTGGACAAGGGCATGGGAAAGGTACACGGCTTCCTGGCAGTCCAGTTCCTTTGCGATGTTATGGGTCAGGGTCCAGGTAGCTCCGATTTCCTTTGAATCTGTATCATCTATGCCTATAAGAACACGGTCTCTCCGGGGAACCACAATTGTGCCTTTTGCACAGCGCTCTCCTCCGGACTCGGAAATCCTGTAACGCAGAACTCCATCAGCAAATGCTCTGCAGCGGGTTGCACCAACGCCTCCACCCCCCAGCCCTGCATAGGTAATCTCCACTTCGTCTCCCTGCACGATCACGGATTCTATGCCTGCGGCTGCAACCGAGGGTTTGAGTTCGAGCTTTGAGGTTCCTGTTTTCATGAAATAACGGATCATGTTTCCCGTTGAACGGGCTTTCAGGATAAGAGGAGCCTTTGCATAATGGTAAAGGGACCAGGCTGCCCCGCTGTAGCAGTTGGAGTGTTCGATAATCTCCGCGTATTCGTTTTTCGCGTCACAGACCGCATAAATGCCCCTGTAAGGCACAGTGTAAGGATCATCAAGATTTACTTCCTCTGTCTGTCTGTTGTCCAGTGCACAGGCGTTTATATGTTTTGTAATGCCGAAGACCTCCTTTTTACGGGGGATAGAAAGTGGGAGGATAATTGTTTGTCGAAAGCCCATTTCCTGTAGATATGCTCTATTAATGCATTATTGAAAAATCAGGTTACTTTACCTGATTTGTATAGTGTGATATTTTTTAGAAGTTAAAGAGTTTGAATCGAGTGATACGATAATAGAATGGCTGCTAAATATAAATGCTTCGCAAAATACAAAGCGCAGCTATCTTATGTCGATGCAGCAATACACCCACAAGGGCAGAAGTTACAGCGTAGAATAGAGCCTATCTTCAATCGTATAAATATGCGTTGATTTTCCGGTTTTCGCGCCAATTCTCTCAATGAAAATAAAAAGAAACTGCGAGTTTTTTACTAAGATGGAAAATCACTCAACCCTATTCAGAATAAGACTGGATGAATTTCAACCCTGTATTATGTCCGATTTTGAGGAAGTAGCCATTTTTCGGGGTTGAAATCGAGAGAAACGGTCAGTTCAGGGATTTTCGTTCGAATTCCCAAAGTTCGGAATCCTAGACGATGTTTTGGGGGTCATTTAGTAGTGGTTGGTGGTTTAGAGTTATTAGGATCATAAGATAGTATCAAACTCACAAATAATCCCTCACAAAATAGTGCCAAACTTGTAACTAATGACCAGCCTTTGTACTGTGAAGTCAGTTCATTACTCATAGCGTTCAACCATGAGAGATTAAGTAACTGCTCCGATACTATTGTCATAGGCAAAGTTAATGAAAGACTTCCTTCATCAAAATATGAAGAGTTTAACCAAAACAGCAACGCTTTTGCCCTAAAACATTGCTATCCTTTTCTCCGGGAAATAGGACAGTCCGAAAAATAGAGTGTGCGGCTTGTGCCGAAAACGCATAGAATCCACTTCCCGCAGATTTCCTTTCAATTTTCTAAATTTTTCAAAGCATCATAGGTTTAGCAAGTTGAATAAAGTAGTGGTTTGCCGGGTAAATTGGAATCGAGCGTAAGCATCTAACAATAAGTATCTAACCGTATTATCTCAACTATTATGGATTTTTTTCAATATCCATGCCATATTTTGTCCGAGGTTTTTCATGTTTTCAATGCCTTCCTGATCCTGTTCAACCTCTCCTATGGCATTTCCGTAAACCATGTTCCAGTAACTTGAACCTACAAGGAACATTTCTTTACTGTACAAAAAGTTGTTAAGGGTATCAAAAGCACTGATAGCCCACCACGGCGAGCGGCTATAACGGATGCTCCCACTTTATGTTTAAGTAATCCTTTATTTCCTGCCAGTACCATACTTGCCCTGTCAATCAAGGCTTTCATCTGCGAAGTCACACCAGCAGAATACACAGGAGAACCAAGAATAATTCCATCTGAGGCTATCATTTTTGCAAGGCACTCATTGAAAAAATCATCTGTAATAATGCATTGTTTATTCCTGTTTTTATGGCAAGCCCGACAGGCTTTACAACCTTCCACTTTATTTTCCGAAAGCTGAATAAGTTCTGTTTCAATTCCCTCTTTTATGAGCTCGTTAAATACGGTTTGAATCAGGATTGCGGTATTACCGTTTTTCCGTGGACTTCCGTTAATACCTATAACTTTCATAAGTTTCAACTCGTTTTTATTTTTTACTTTTCCTACCTTTTCAATATCTTAAACTATATCTTAAATTCATCGTATAATGCATATCCTGCAAACAAGTAGATAGAATTTATTCGCCAACTTGCCCAATTCTGTTCATTAAAGGTAAGCATTCATTAAAGGGAGCCTTAAAGTTAAATGAAATTTTAAACGCTATCATAAAATGAGTTATATGAAGATTTTCGGTACTTTGAGGTCTTCGGTACTTTGAAGATTTCGGTTTTGAGAACTTCGGTTTTGAGAACTTCGGTTTTGAGAACTTCGGTTTTGAAACTTTCGGCACTTTGAAAGTTTTGGCGGGAGCTTTAATTGTCTCTATCTTACAAACCCTTCATCTTTAAGGCTCACGTATCTGCCGTCTCCTATTATTATGTGATCAAGGATGTCGATGCCAAGGAGCTTTCCTCCCTCAACCAGCTTTTCGGTAACCATTATGTCCTCCCTGCTCGGGCTCGGGTCTCCTGAGGGGTGGTTGTGAACCATAATCACGGATGCCGATGATTCCATAAGTGCAGATTTAAAAACTTCACGCGGGTGAACGATGCTGGCGTTCAGGCTGCCTATGGATACTACCTCTTCTTTAAGGATCTGGTTTTTTGTATCAAGATACAGTGTTATAAATTTTTCTTTTTTTTGTTCGCGCATTTTAGGATACATCAGGGCATAGACATCTTTTGGGGAGCAGATTTTTCTTTTCGGCTCTTCCACAAAAGTCTCAAGCCGCCTTGCGAGCTCAAAGACCGCAGCTATCTGGGCAGCTTTTGCCTTTCCTACCCCATGGACCTGCGTAAGCCTTGAAACATTTGCAAGGCTGAGCTGTTTTATGCTATATTCCGAGAATATCCGGCTACACAGGCTGACAACATTCTCTTCCCTTGAGCCTGTCCTCAGGACTATCCCAAGCAGTTCGGCGTTTGAAAGGGATTCCGGTCCGTTCTTAATTAAACGTTCCCTGGGACGCTCTTCCTCAGGAAGGTCCTGAATCCTTATTTTGGTTACTTCCACATTTTATCCCCCATCTCCTGAACCGAAAAAGTACTCACGACCAGCAGGCCTGCTGTATACGGCACTCATCTGTGCTCTTATGTGCTCTTATTGGTAGTACGTTTTCGGGCTGACAGTATGTGACTGACAGTATGTAATACTATTAAGAGTTTTAATATTTGAACCTTCCTAAATATCTTTAATTTAGCCCAAAAAATGTAAAAGGTTGCTATATTGAGGAATCTCGCGGATAACCTCTCTAAATGTAAACGGTTATATTTTAAAATCTGGACGGTTAAAAGCTGCCGACCCTTACTTATACCGGGAAATCCATAAGGCTCTTTGATGAAAGTCATTTCCGTTGTTGGGTATAAAAAATCGGGCAAAACAGCCCTTGTTTCATCCCTTGTCCGGCAGCTTTCCGGATTCGGGACAGTGGGTACTGTAAAACACATGGGAGAACAGCGCCTTAATCCCGGGGAAACGGATACTGGAAGGCATTTTGATGCAGGAGCAGAAACAGTCATAGGGATAACAGGCACCGAACTGGTCAGCTTTTCAAGGGATTCCGACCTTGAAGATGCCCTTGATATGCTCTGCGACCAGGGGCTTGATTTTGCTGTCGTAGAAGGTTTTAAGGGGAGTAACCTTCCAAAAATTGCGCTCGGAAACGTTGAAGGAGTATCGAATGTCGTTTTCAGGATGCCTGAAAATATCGACCCTCACGAGGAACTTACAGCTTCCCTGGTAGGAATCGCCCTTGCCCAGCCGGACCGCTATACCCTGGAAGCACTTATAAAGAAAGCCCGGAGGAACCCGGATATCAGGAAAGCAGGAGCAATCGGCACCTTTTCTGGCATCGTCCGCGAGCTTGCAGGAGAGGAAAAGACAGCCAGGCTCGAATTTGAGAAATACGAACCTGAAGCCTCAAAGGCCCTGGACAAAATCCGCGAAGAAATCAAGCAAAAAGAAGGCATTCTCGAAGTCCTTATCCACCATAAAACAGGCGTTATCAAAGCCGGAGAGGACATCGTTTACATAGTGATCGCATCCGCCCACAGGACCGAACTCTTTCCCGCCCTCAGCGAAGCCATAGAAAAGGTAAAGGCTGAAGCCCCGATCTGGAAAAAGGAGTTCACAGAAAAAGAAGAGTTCTGGGTACACGATCGGGAACACGCCTGAATGCAAAAATGTAATAAGAAGAGAAGAAGAACGGTATTAAAAACGAGAACTGCGACATTAAAAACGAAAACCTCTTACTAAAAGTAGCAAAAACCGGAACGGAAATAGAATGAGCAGAAAAACAGAATTTAAACCGGGCAGAACAAAAACCAGAAGCGCAATCGTCCTCGCAGGTGGGAGGGGCCGCAGGATGGGTTTGGTCGAAAAAGCCCTCCTCGAATTCGAAGGAAAAACTATCCTTGAGCGCCTGCTTGAAAACCTGTTCCGGGTTGTGGACGAGGTCATCCTTTCGGTCCGGGATATGTCCCAGAAAGAAAAACTTATGCCTGTGCTCGAAAAATTCTCTGCCTGTGAAATCCGTTTCTGTTTTGACACTCTGGATGATGCCGGTCCCCTTGAAGGCATCCGGGCGGGGCTGCTTGAATCCAGGTCAGAATACTCTTTTATTTGCGCCGGAGATATGCCCTTTGTAAATTTCAGAGTTGTAGACCTGCTGTTTGAAAAAGCAGAAGGGCACGATGCTGCTCTCCCGAGGTGGGACGAGAGAATGTTTGAGCCTCTGCACGCAGTTTATTCCAGAAAACTAATTCCTGAAATCGAGAAAGCCTTCGAGAAGGGGAAACATTCAGTGCTTGCGCCGGTTTTTCAGATGCAGGATGTTATTTTTGTTGAGATTTCGGAAATTCTGGATTTTGATCCTGATTTGAAGACTTTTGCGAATATCAATACTGTTGAAGATCTTGAGAGTATGATCGGGTCTGAGGTGGAAAAAGTTAAATTGTAAATTAATTGCAATTATCCTATTGATCTATTTATTACTTGCAGAAGTAGCTGGGATAGCGTCTTTATACTATTCATATCATAAATTCTTCAAGACTTCAATTATTTTTGTTATAATATCGAAAAATATTTAGCTAACGACTGTCTCTACTTTTTAGCTTTATTTTTTATATATGAACTATCTAGGGTTAACAACTGTAATGTTATATATTGAATTTTCAGTAGTTATAATAACAAACGCGTGAGACAGTGAAGCAGGGATTATACATGACACAAAAAGAAATAAAGGATCTGATTAGAGAGGCTCAAAAAAGTGATGTAACTTCATTAGATCTATCAAATAGAAATCTTGTTTCACTTCCGCCTGGAATCATCGAGTTGAAAAATCTCACTCAACTCGATATATATTTTAATGAACTGACTTCGCTTCCACCTGAAATCACCAAATTGAAAAATCTTACTGAACTTGACATATCTTTTAATGAACTGACTTCGCTTCCACCTGAAATAAAAGAGCTGAAAAATCTTACTCAACTCGATATATCTGGAAATCAACTGACTTCACTTCCGCCTGAAATAAAAGAGCTGAAAAATCTTACTCAACTCGATATATCCGGAAATCAACTGACTTCACTTCCACCTGAAATAAAAGAACTGAAAAATCTTACTCAACTTTATATATCTGGAAATGAGCTGACTTCACTTCCGCCTGAAATAAAAGAGCTGAAAAATCTTACTCAACTCGATATATCTGGAAATCAACTGACTTCGCTTCCACCTGAAATAAAAGAACTGAAAAATCTTACTCAACTCGATATATCTGGAAATGAGCTGACTTCGCTTCCGTTTGAGGTCATTGAGTTGAAGAATCTAATTCATCTCGACATATCTGGAACTCAACTAACTTTACTTCCGCCTGAAATCACCAAGTTGAAAAATCTTGCTCAATTTAATATATCCGGAAATCAACTGACTTCGCTTCTGCCTGAAATAAAAGAGCTGAAAAATCTTACTCAATTCAATATATCCGGAAATCAACTGACTTCGCTTCCGCCTGAAATAAAAGAGCTGAAAAATCTTACTCAACTCGATATATCTGGAAATGAGCTGACTTCGTTTCCGCCTGAAATAAAAGAGTTGAAAAATCTTACTGAACTTGACATATCCGGAAATCAACTGACTTCACTTCCGCCTGAAATAAAAGAGCTGAAAAATCTTACTCAACTCGATATATCTGGAAATCAACTGACTTCACTTCCGCCTGAAATAAAAGAGCTGAAAAATCTTACTCAACTCGATATATCCGGAAATCAACTGACTTCACTTCCGCCTGAAATAAAAGAGCTGAAAAATCTTACTGAACTTGACATATCTGAAAATGAGCTGACTTCGCTTCCGTTTGAGGTCATTGAGTTGAAGAATCTAATTCATCTCGACATATCTGGAACTCAACTAACTTYACTTCCGCCTGAAATCACCAAGTTGAAAAATCTTGCTCAATTTAATATATCCGGAAATCAACTGACTTCGCTTCYGCCTGAAATAAAAGAGYTGAAAAATCTTACTCAATTCAATATATCCGGAAATCAACTGACTTCGCTTCCGCCTGAAATAAAAGAGYTGAAAAATCTTACTCAATTCAATATATCCRGAAATCAACTGACTTCACTTCCACCTGAAATAAAAGAGCTGAAAAATCTTACTCAACTCGATATATCTGGAAATGAGCTGACTTCACTTCCGCCTGAAATAAAAGAGCTGAAAAATCTTACTCAACTTTATATATCCAGAAATAAACTCACTTCGTTTCCACCTGAAATTACCAAGTTGAAAAATTTGTTTTATCTCGATATATCCATAAATGAATTCACTTTGTTTTCACCTGAAATTACCAAGTTGAAAAATTTGTTTTATCTCGATATATCCAGAAATGAACTGACTTCACTTCCGCCTGAAGTAAAAGAGTTGAAAAATCTTACTCAATTCAATATATCCGGAAATCAACTGACTTCGCTTCCGCTTGAAATAAAAGAGTTGAAAAATCTTACTCAATTCAATATATCCGGAAATCAACTGAATTCACTACCACAGGAAATTTTGCAACTGGAACTGGAAATTGAATGGGAAAATAGACGGGACCACTATAATAAAATTTTTGTAAAGGAGAATCCCTTTGAAAATCCTCCAATAGAGATTGTGAAACAGGGCCGCGAAGCAGTTTTCAACTATTTTAAGTCAGAGAATGAAAAAGAACCATTAAATGAAGTAAAAGTTTTACTGGTAGGAGAAGGAGGTGCAGGTAAAACTTCACTGGTTAAGCGGATTTTTGGAGAAGAAGTTGATGGGAATGAGCCGCAGACACAGGGAATCAACATCAGGAAATTTGTAGTGAAAAATGAAGAGAGAGAAATCAAGGCTAATTTTTGGGATTTTGGTGGACAGGAAATCATGCATGCCACCCACCAGTTCTTTTTGTCAAAAAGGAGTCTTTATATCTTAGTACTGGATGGAAGAAAGGATGAAAAGCCTGAGTACTGGCTTAAACTAATTGAGAATTTCGGTGGAGATTCTCCTGTTTTAGTTGTAATTAATAAGATAGATGAAAACCCTGCTTTTGAACTTAACAGGAAGTTCCTGCGAGAGAAATATACTTCAATCAGAGGTTTTTACAGGCTTTCCTGCACATCTGGAGATGGAATAAAGGAGTTTTCGAGAACTCTTGAAGATGAATTGAAAAGAGTTAAGCATCTTGAAATCAAATGGCCGAAAAGTTGGTTCAATATAAAAAGTAAACTTGAAAAAATGTGTCCTAACTGCATTTCTCATTTTTCAGATAAGGACAAGTGTGAGCACTGTAGTTTTATTCAATATGATGAATATAAACTAATATGTGATGAAGAAGGAATAAACAGCGAATCAGAACAAAGTACTCTCGTTGATTTTCTTCATGATCTGGGAGTAATACTACATTTTAGAGATATACCTCTCCTAAACATGCATGTCCTTGAGCCCGAATGGGTGACTAATGCAGTTTATAAGCTGGTTAACTCAAAGGAAATTGCCGAGTCCAGAGGAGTTCTAAAACTAAATATGTTTGCTGAAATTTTAAAACAAAGAACTGAAAAAGATTTTTATTATCCTCCCAATCAGTATAACTTTTTTATCAGTTTGATGAAGAAATTCGAACTCTCTTATGACCTTGACGACAGCACAGTTCTTCTCCCTGGGTTACTGGAAATTCAAGAACCAGATTTCGAGTTTGATTATGAAGAGACTTTGAGATTTATTATAGATTATGATTTCCTTCCACCTTCTGTGATGCCTCGTTTTATCGTGAAGATGAACAAAGACATAAAAGATGACCTGCGCTGGCGTACAGGAGTAGTTCTGGAAGATGCAAACTTTAACTCTTCTGCTGTGGTTAGGGCTGACAATGAAGCAAAAAGAATAAACGTTTACGTTTATGGAGAGCAAAGAAAGGACTATTTCTCTGTCATTCTTCAAAATTTCCGGGAAATAAACAATAGCTTTGAAAAGTTAAAAGCAACAGAAAAAATTCCGCTGCCTGACGAGCCTGAAGTGGCTGTTAGTTATGACCATTTAATTAAACTGAAATCAAGGGGAATTGAATTCTACATGCCTGATGGATCTGATCGTGAATATTATGTAAATCAATTGCTTGAGATGGTCATCAACAAAAATGATTTGGTGGAGATTGAGATGGAGACACTTGTAAAGGAATCGCTAAAAAAATTAGGGATGAGTGATAAAGAAATTTTGAAGGCTCTTCAAGAGATAAAAGAACGTAATCTAGGAGTTACTAATAAAAATGATTTAGAAGCAATTAGTAAGATTATTTTGGCCATCAAATCTTTTGATTTAAGGCTAAATAATGTTGAAATGATTAAGTTTGATCGCGAATTGAAAGGACGAAAATCCTAATTCTAATAAATTACATTAAGAGGAATTATAGTGAAAACAGAGAGAGTTAAACAGCTTATTGAACAAGCTAGGAGAAGTAGAGAACCTTCTCTAGACTTATCTGAAACTCAACTTACTACATTTCCTCTAGAGATTATTAAATTAAAAGATCTTAGAGAACTTGATCTATCTAGGAACCAACTGACTCTACTGCCACATGAAATTTCAGAAATGAAGAACCTAAAAAAGCTTTATTTATATAGAAATAACTTAGTCTCATTGCCTCCTGAAATCTCGCTGATGAAAAATCTTACTAGCCTTGATATCTCTGAAAATAAGCTAGCCACCTTGCCCTCTGAAATTACTGACCTAGGTTTGGAAATTGAATGGGAAGATCGTCAGAAAAACAATATAATTTATATGAAAGATAATCCTCTTAAGATACCTCCTGTAGAAGTTGTAAAAGAAGGCCGAGATACAGTAATTGACTTTTTTGGATTACTAGACGAAAATAAAAAGGAAATTCGAGAAGTGAAAGTTTTGTTGGTGGGAGAGGGGGGATCGGGTAAAACTTCTCTAGTTAATGTATTAGTTGGCGAGAAATTCAATGAAAAAGAACCAGAAACATGTGGTATAAATATTAAAAAATGGATTTTTGGTGAGGATGGAAAAGAAGTAAAAGTCAACTTCTGGGATTTTGGTGGGCAAGAAATTATGCATGCCACTCACCAATTTTTCTTAACCAGACGGAGCCTTTATATTCTAGTTCTAGATTCCAGAAAAGAAGAAAAAGCAGATTACTGGCTCAAGCATATCCGGAGTTTTGGGGGGGACTCACCTGTTTTTGTTGTTATAAATAAGGTAGATGAAAATCCCTCTTTTGATGTAGAGAGGAAATCTCTGAAAGAAAAGTATCCTTACATAAAGGATTTCTATCGTATTTCCTGTAAGAATAATGTGGGAATAAAGGATTTTAAAGATAACCTTTCAATAGAATTAACAAAGATTGATCATATACAGATAAAGCGGGAAAAAAGTTGGCTTACTGTGAAAACAAAATTAGAAAATGCGAATAGCAAGTTTTTATCATATGAAGAATATAAAGAAGTTTGTCATAACGAATGCATAACAGAAGATCATAGCCAGAACATGCTTATTGATTATCTAAACGATCTTGGGGTAGTAATACACTTTAAAGAAATTCCACTTCTAGATATACATGTGCTGGAGCCTAGATGGATAACAGAAGCTGTTTATAGGATAATTAACTCAGAAAAATTACTTGGATCTGGGGGTGTTTTGAAGTTTAAGTTCTTAGGAGAGTTTTTAAAGAAAGAAAAAGAAACCGATTATTATTACTCTCCAGCTCAATATAATTTCATAATAAGTTTAATGAGAAAATTTGAATTATGCTATGAGATTGATGAACAAACTATCCTTTTACCTGATCTTCTTGATATTCAGGAACCTGAATTTGATTTTAATTATGTTGATGCCTTAAAATTCTTCATTGAATATGATTATTTGCCAAGATCGGTAATGCCTCGCTTTATCGTCAAAGTGCACAAGGATATAATGGATAATCTTCGGTGGAAAACAGGAGTAGTACTTAAAAACAGACAATTTAGATCGTCTGCTGTAATAAAAGCCGATAATGAGGCCAAAAAAATATACATATATGTGGACGGTAAACAAAAAAGAGATTACCTCGCAGCTATTCTTTGTCCACTTCGAGAAATAAATCAGAGTTTTGAAGATTTAAACCCCATCGAAAAAGTTCCTCTGCCAGATAAGCCTGAAGTGAGTATTAGCTACGAGCATCTGGTCAGGCTAGAAAATAACGGAAAGAGGAAATATATGCCTGAGGGAACTGATCACGATTATGACGTTAGAGAGTTATTAGGAACTGTTAATAAGACAGACGTTAAGGAAATGACCAATGAAGAAATATTAGAGATTCTCTGTAAGTTGAAAGACAAAGCTGATACAGAAGAGGGATTAAAAAGCAGTTTTCTGAATGCAGTTTCGATTAACGCGGGTCCTATAGGAGTAAACCCTAGTGATTTATTAAAATTGATCAAAATGATACTAAAGAAATGATTTGATTTTAAGATATAATTTTTCACTAGAAAATATGCTTGTATAAGTATAGCTTTCTTCTTTTCACTTTCCCGCGTCCTCTATCTCAAACTTAACCCCGCGCCTTTTAAGCTCTTTTATAATCTCTTCCATAAACACCCCCGGTCCCGGAGCATGACTGTGGTGAAATTCCTTAACTTTTCCGGGCTCTCCGCCGACACTGGTTATTTTTACGCCGCAGGAAGGACTTTTCGGAACGCCGACTATTCTGATGCTTACGCAGTTTGCTGCAAGGTCTTCGAGCATATCTGCAAAGGGGGTGAAGATTTTCCTGCAGAAAAGCCTGTAGGCTGGGTGGTCGAGCTGGTCTTTGGTAACTTCCCTGCGTCTCATTCCCAGGTACATCGACTCGGGGCAAGGGAGCTGAATAACGTTTGCACCTTTAGGGTCAACAGGGGTGGTTGGCTTTGCTCCTTTTACCCTTGCAAGAGGGTTGAGCAGGCAATGTCCCAGGACAAGTACTTCTTGCCGGATGTTATCGGTTTCAGGTTTATCCGGGATTGTAAACTTTCTGGAATTGGTGGAATTTTCGGGGGCGGCAGAGTTATCCCGGGCTGCATGGGGGTTGTAGTTTTCCAGCTTTTTCATGTGGATCGCCTGTTGCTTTCATTATTGATTGTCACTATTTTTATCTGTACCGAAATAAGAGATTATATATTTATCTTCTGCATATGTATGCGAAAATGGTATATGTGAGCCTGCAGACGAACCCCATTTTTGCAGTCAGTCAGGACGTGACTGTTGAGGGAATGCAGAGCCGCTGCCTTTAGAATTGGAAGGTCGTGTCACATGCATGAAGATTTTGGAACAATAGTGAACAGAGGGTTCAAGACCTGGGTTAGAAATCTAAATATTTGTATTCCATATGTCCTGAATTTTTTTGTTAATTTGATTCTCTATATTTTTTTCTTCGGTATAATGGGCGTATTACTCTTTGCCTCAGGTTCGGGGAGTGTAATTGACCCTCAAGCTCTTTCTACTGAGGAGCTTTACTCCATAATCTGGGAAGGATTCACGAATAATATTCCAACCATGCTGGCTGTAACTATTGTTTTTTTCCTGCTTGGCACGTTCTTACAGGCGTTTTTCACAGCAGGGGCAATCGGGATGGCAAAAAAAGCTTCTGAGACCGGGGATACCGTATTATCGGATATGATCAGGTCCGGTTCTAAAAACGCTTTCAGGCTTTTTCTCACAAGCGTGCTGGTAGCCGTGATGCTTCTTGTGGGCATTGTATTCATAGTGCCTGCAGCCCTTACAATCGGGGATATGAGCGGTCTGATAGAGAATCCGCAGGCAACTGTGGAAGGTATGGGCACGCTCGCTATAGGGATCCTTATATGGGGTATCTATATCCTTGCCATAAATATCGTACTTTCCCTTGCCCCTTATGCCCTTGTAATCGATGAACTTGAGCCTCTTGAAGCTCTGAAAACAGGTTACAGGTTTTTCCTGAAGAATAAGCTGGATGTTTTCTTTATCTGGATTATTTCTATCGGGCTTGCTTTCATCAATAGTTTTATCGGTGAGTTTCTGGGCTCTGAGAGCATCCTGCTTTCAGGCATTACATACATTGTCCCGGTTCTCATACTGCAGCCGCTTACTGCGGTCCTGTGGACGCGCCTCTACCTTACAGGGGAGGAAAAGGAACTCTATAACCCTTCTGACCTGCTTTCCGACCCGGCAGGATTTTGAAAGATTCCTGAAACTGGAAGACTTCTGAAACCTGCACTTTTCCTTATTTTTACACTTTTTTTGACTTTATTTTTCTTTCCCTTTTCCTTTCTGCTTCCCTTTTCCTCTCTGCTTTCAAGTCCTTCCAAGCAGTTTACATGCCTGGCAGATATCTTCAGTACAGGTATCCCCGCAGATTCTGCATTTTTCTATTTTTGCAGGAGGAAGTTCCTTTGCAAGGGCTCCTACGAGTTTGTCAAAACCCCGGAGAAGGGAATATTTGGTGCCGGGGTGGTTTGTCTCAAAGCCGTTTAATAGTTCCCTTATTTCTCCTCGAAGAGCTTCCCCTGCATACGGGCACTCGCTGAAGTCAACAGGCAGGGAGTTTATCAGGGCATAGAGTGCTACTTCCTTTTCAGGAATATTTCGCAGGGGCTTTGCCCGCATTACGAGCCCTTCAATTGCTACAGGAGGTGCAAGCCTTACCATGCGCTCCATATCTCCCCTGAAATGGTTGAGGAGAATGGTCTGGGCTTCATCATCCAGGTTGTGCCCTGTTACCAATTTCGTTGCCCCTATTTCAAGCGCTACCCTGTTAAGGATGCTTTTCCTTAGAACCCCGCAGTAACTGCATGTACCTTTTTCCCGGTCCATTGCAGCCAGTTCATCCATTGTAACGCCATGGTCATCTCTAAAAGACCTTATGATATGACGAACTCCCAGAGTTTCGGTAAGTTTTTTTGCAAGCTCAAGAGAGTGAGGGCGGTATCCGTGTATTCCTTCGTCAACTGAAACTGCCACTATCTGAATATCAGGTCTATCTCCCAGGATTTTATGCATTATATAGAGAGCAACTGAGCTGTCCTTTCCCCCGCTCAGAGCAACAGCTATTACATCATTTTTCCTGATGCTGTAATCTTTCCGTATAGTCAGCTTGATTTTCCTTTCTACATCCTCTATAAAGTGTCTTTTGCAGAGATGCATACCTGAGTATTTTTGAAAAATGATAGCTTCATGGTTGCATTTTTTACATTTAATTGTCATTTGAAATCCTTTTGAAATCCTTTTTTCTACTCTGGATAAATAATCTGGAAAAAACGGAAAATGCGTACCTGCGGAGCCCATTTATGTGCATCATTTATGGACATTTACTAACATTTATACGCGTTTTAAATAAGTTTTCTTTTAATGAAGAATTTTACTAGAATTTAACTATCGCTTAATTATAATTTAACTGACATATAATTTAACTATAACTTAACTATAATTTAATTGTAGAAGGCTGCTTTAGGAAAGGGAGCCCTCATATATATGGTTTTTTACGCGCTTTTCAAAGAAACCTGAATACTTTTTTTACCCTCGTCTGAAGGCTTTCTTAACTTTATTCCTGAACTATGTTTCCAAAGGTATATCCTTCTCAGCAGTCAAACCCTACTTATTATTCAAGTATTCAAATAATTACAGGGGAAATATAAAAGGGGCCTCTTTATGATAAGAATCATTCCGGCAGAAGCCAGGCATCTTGAGGATTCCGGATGGCTGAAGAGTTACATGCTTTTTTCTTTTTCAAATTATTATGATCCGGATAATGTCCAGTTCGGAAACCTGCGCGTTTTTAACGATGATACTGTCCAGCCGGGCAGAGGTTTTTCAACTCACCCGCACTCCGAGATGGAAATTATATCGGTTGTGCTTGAAGGGGAGATAACGCATGAAGATGATATGGGAAACAGAGGAGTCCTTGGAAAAGGAGAGGTGCAGTGTGTTACCGCAGGTACAGGAGTACATCATTCTGAGTTGAACACGGGAAAAGAACCTTTGCACTTTTACCAGATATGGATTTTGCCCTCGAGAAGCCGCCTTGAGCCTGCCTACTCGCAGAAAAAATTCGAGGCATCGGGGTGGAGGAATAGGTTACTTCCCCTTGCTTCAGGTCAGGGTCTTGAAAACGTCCTGAAGATAAACGCTGATGCAACAATTTACCGTGCCAGCCTTGAGAAAGGCCACGTTATCCATTTTAATTCACAGGAGAATCGCCGGACCTTTATCTACATTTCTGCCGGTGAGCTTTCTGTTAATGGCCAGAGGATAGAACGGGGAGACCAGGCTCGCATCGACCTTGAAAAGGCAATCCATATGGAGGCTGTTTCTTCCGGCATGCCTGCAGATTTTATCCTTATCGATGTTCCCCAGCAGGGAGCAGAAATACAGGCAAAACGGTGAACGCAGCTGGCAAAAGCTCTTTCAGGCAAATAAGAGTACTCTCTGAATAGCGGCAAGAATCGAGCCCGGATGAATTAGTTTGAGGAAGATACAGATAAACAGAAAGAGGTTAGACAATCAAAAGAGGTCGTAATAAAAAGAGATCGATAATAAAAAGATATCAGAACAAAAAGACCGGAAAAATCATTGGAAAAAACAAAAAGATCGAAAAGAGGGGATGAGAAGAGGCATAATCAACTTGGTAGAGGAAGCGATAAGAAAGAGAAACAGCCTGGAAGAGGGAGCGATATGATAGAGGATCAGCCAGGTAGAGGTGAATCCGAAGAGGCAGAGGTGATCAGAGAGAGAAGTTTGAAGGAACATGAACATTCGGGCGATGAGATGGCTGGAGAGGCAGAAATAACTGAAAACGAAGACAGGTTAGAAGAGAAACAACCCGAAAGAGGAAGTGACAGGAAGAAAGAGCAGCCTGGAAGAGGAAGCGATAAAAAAGAGGAACAGTCAGGCAGGGGAGAGACGGAGAGGCAAAAGTAATCGGAAAGGGAGATAAAAATAAGCAAAAAGAAGGTTGACAGAAAGGGCATAAGATTGAAAGGCGAAAGCTGAAAATAAAGAAAGGTCTGAAGAAAAAATCATAGGACATGGTTACGGAGTAGGCCGTAAATCTGGAAATAGAAAGATGATTAAGCTTACAATCAGGATTAAGCTCACAATCAGTATGACAGAAGCTCATAATCAATATGACAGAAGCTCATAATCAGTATGACAGAGTTGTATAATTTAGATTTGGAACGGAAGTTAAATAATTTAGAGAATAAATTTAGAGAATAAATTTAGAGAACAAAATGAGATCTTTTAGGGAGCGGCGTGAGATAATTTAGAGAACAGAATTGAAGTGAGAGGTAAAAATAGTTTTAGAGAGGGATTTGCCTCTCACTTCTCTGTTGGTTCTGATATCTGCGGTCGCCGGGTGAGGAATGGCGAACCTCGTTTCCGGTTTCCGTCTGCGAAACCTCTCCCGAAAACGGAGACCGAGGAATGGCAAAAAACCTCAATAGTCACCTAATCCGGGCGGGGTTCCATTTGTTCAGAGCAGGGTTGAGGAATGGCGAACCTCATTTGTCCTGATCTGCTGTTTTTTGCTAAATGCTCTCATGAACCCCATTCAATATTAGCATTTAGGACTCTACATGTTATAGTATAACTGTTAGATATAAAACATAAGTGGAAATGATTTTTCTTTTTCTTTGATGTAATAAAGCGCCTTCAAAATTTTCAAGCGGCTTATCGAATCGGTAAACTAAAATTGTTTGTGCTGGCAAATCCGGCTATTTATACCTTTCTGCCGGAAAGTTATCTATCCATTATAAGGACATTATTTCAAAGGAAATTTATTTATAATATCATGTTTAAAATTTATACTCTTAAATTGAGATCTCGATCGGATTTCTCAAGTTAATTTTTCGATTTGTCTTTCGTTTTATCCTTCGATTTGTCTTTCGTTTTATCCTTCGATTTGTCTTTTCTTCTCTTTTCTGCTATGTTCTTTTTTCTTATTCTATGTTTTATCTCTTTCTATTTATTCTTTCTGCTCTCTTAAAATTTATTTATTCATAATATTCTTTCTTTTTCTTTTTTTCTCTTTTTTTGATTTTTTTCCTGACTCACTTCCACTCTGCTTTAATTATTATTTTCAGTTTCATATAACCGGTTTAAGACTTGAAATCTTCTGTCTGAAAAATGAACTGTATACCGTAAAGAGATTAAGTATTAATAGTAAATGTAAAAAATACTCTATAAAGTTTGTCAATGTTTGAATATATTATTTTAAGGGGTTTTGGCTGAGTGGAAGAAGTTTCTTTATTCTTGCTTCTTTTTTCTGTTCTTGCAGGTTACCTTCTAGGAATATTTTCAGGGCTTTTACCTGGCATACATACAAACAATTTTGCACTTGCGCTTGTGGCTCTTGCACCCTTTCTGGCTGATAGGGGAATTGCCCCTTTTTACATTGCCCTTATAATCCTTTCAAATGCCATCTCGCATACGTTTCACGATATCATTCCCTCTGTGTTTTTGGGGGCTCCTGACGGAGATACGGCACTTGCAGTCCTTCCAGGGCACAGGCTTTTGCTGGAAGGCGCAGGTGCGGAAGCCGTACGCCTCTCTGCCCTCGGAAGTGCAGGCTCGGTTGTTGCATCCATGCTATTTGTGCTGCCTTTTTCTCTTTTCTTCGGAGCTATTTATCCTTACCTTCAGGACTATATGGCATGGGTTCTGCTCACGATCGTATTTATCATGCTTGCGAGCGAGAAAGGTGATGAAGTAAAGGGGCAGGGTTCACTTGCAAAATACAGATATAAGCTCCTTGCTCTTTTCCTGTTTCTAATCACAGGAGCTCTGGGGCTCTTTGCTTTCTCCAGAGAAAGCCTTCTGATCCCTGTCATAAGCTTCGGGCAGGCCTCCGCGCTCCTTCCTCTCCTCAGCGGACTTTTCGGGGCTTCCCAGCTCATCATAAGCCTCCTCACAAGCTCCGAGATCCCGGCCGAATCCGTTTCAAGATTTGAACTTTCCCGGAAAAGGATCCTGAGGGGAGTATTTACGGGCAGCACCGCAGGTTCTCTTGTAGCCTGGCTGCCAGGGGTTTCTTCTGCTATTGCTGCCCTTCTGGCAGGGCTCTTTGTAAAGTCGGACTTCGACAGGCGGTCCATACAAAAAGAAACTTCTGAACCTGTGCCCGGAGGACAAAAATCCTCTCTTTTTTCTGACCCTTATGCGGACCGCCAGACTCTGGAAAGTTCAAAGGAGTTCATTGTCTCAGTTTCCGGAGTAAATACTTCAAATGCTATTTTCGGGCTGGTAGCTCTTCTGGTTATAGGAAAGACCCGCAGCGGGGCAATGGCTGCCGTGAATGAAATCCTGGGAATCGGGTCACTTGGTTTTCAGGTAATACTGCTCTTTTTTGCCGCTATCCTGCTGACTGCTATGTTTTCGTACTTTTCCACAGTCTGGATAGGGAATAACGCCCACCATATGCTCCGGAAACTTGACTACGCAAAACTCTGTACCTGCGTCCTTGCAGGGCTTGCAATAACAGTATTTCTTTTTACAGGGCTTTTCGGGCTATTCCTCTTTATAATTTCTACTCCCATAGGCATGCTCCCGTCTTTTATGAAAGTCAGGAAATCCCATGCGATGGGAGTTATTTTACTGCCTGTAATCCTTTATTTCCTGTAGTTATTTGTTTTCTGTAATCCTTTATTTCCTGTAATTATTTGTTTCTTTAGAAAAACATCTTTTTAAAGATATTTGCAGAGATTTTAAGATCGTTTTCTTCTAAGTTCGATTCTTGAAAAATACCTTTCTGAAATACATCTCTGAAGACTGCTTTTCTTAAAGCTGACCTGTTTAAGTATGCTCTTTTTCCCTTCTAATTAATGCGCAGGAGCTTTTCCGACAATCGCTCTGAGCCCTTCTACCAGGTCCTTCAGTAATTTTGCAGGAATGCCAACCGTCAGTTCTGATTCCTGAATACCAGTATATGTCCTGCTGCCCGTACAGCCGACTGTTATTCCCATTTTACCTGTCAGGTAGGGTTCGGCAACGGCATCGGAACAGAGGCTCTGCTTGCCTGCAAATTCGGCTTCAATTCTACCCCCTTCATTATAAAGGGCTGCCTGGGTCAGGAGCATCATCTGTTTAGGGGAACAGATTATCACAACAACGTCGGGCACGAAGCTTGCACTTTCAAGAGGTGCATAAAGAGTTGCAAGTGTAGATTCTGCTTCAAGCATGGGGACTCTTTCAAGAGTCTTTTTCGAAGCTTCGAGGGTCTTAAAATGCTTCAGTTTGTCATAATAGAACTCCCCGCTTGCCAGTTTAGGAGGCATGTGCCCGAGCCCCATTGCTGCAGCTCCTCCTTTGCAGGTCTGGTCTTCAAGAACGGCATAAAACTCCTCTTTTGTTTTGCGCACACGGTCCATCATCTGGCAGTGCTTCATTCCATCTTTGATCCGCTGGACCCCTTCAGGAATTTCAGCTCCTTTTTGAATAAGGGCTACTGCTACTGGTGAAGTTTCCAGTTTAAGCAATTCAATTATTTCCTTACCGTACTCATTTATTTCCTTAATCTGCTCGATACTTGCTGTTTCCATACAAATCACTCCTTCATAGAAATGACTCCATGTTAGTCCTGCCTTGGAGGTCCTGATATCCGTATTTCAGGAATAGTGTAAGGCTTAAGGCTTAAATAGAAATCAGAAGCAATAATCCTTTTCAGCCTCCTTTTTCTGTAACTTTTTCCGGGAATGTTTTAAACGACTATGTAAATGACTATGTTAAACTACGTTACTCTCGTGAGATCCTTACTGATAAGCAAAAATATAAAACTTAAAATGTATTGGATTGAAATTGTAGATGGAATAAAATAAAATGATCGAATAAAAAATAAAAAGGTTGAATAAAAACTAAAACTGCTTAATTTAAAAGAAGCTAGAGCAAAAGGAGACTGGAGTGAAGGCCAAAACCTGATTTCGGTTTCACTGGAAGCAATGAATCATGAAGAGGGGTTTACAGGACTATGAAAGCACAACTTGAACAGCGTTTGATAGAACTCAGGGATGAATACGAGTCAGGCCAGAAGTTTCTCAGAGATATCGAGATAAAGCTTGCAGAACTTGAAAACAGAAAGAAAAATCTGACTGAAACGCTTCTCAGGATCAGCGGAGCAATAGAGCTTCTGGAAGAGGTCCTGGGAGAAGAGAGTAAAAGCAGCACACCGGAAGTACTCGATAAACAGGAAGTACTCGATAAACAAGTGCAGGATGCTGGGTTTGAGAAAGAGGATGTTGAAGTTCCTTTTGTTATAAGATTACCTGTGGAGCAGGCTGTTAAAAAGCTGGAAGAAGCAGGACTTCTTGTCGGTAATATTGGAGAGAAGAGTGTTTTTGTAGGAGGTGTCCGTTTCGGAGATGTTATCCAGCAGGAACCAAAGGGTGGAACGTGCGTGGAGAGAGGGTCAACCGTAGATCTGGTAGTGGCAAAAAAAGGGAATTTTAAGCCTGATTTGAGCCAGAACTCACTTCTATGTCCATATTCAAAGCACTGAGAACAAGTATCTTTCCTGAAGCTGGAAGGGACCTTAGTAAAGTCCAATGACCCTGAGTAAGGTCTATAGAGAACTTTATGAACGAAGGAAAGGGTACTAATGAAAATACCTGGTGTTAATGAAAGGATCTGGTGTTGATGAAAGGATCTGGTGCTGATGAAAGGATCTGGTGCTGATGAAAGGATCTGGTGCTGATGAAAGGATCTGGTGCTGATGAAAGGACTTGGTAGTAATGAATGGACTTAATTCTGAATATGATATACTTCTTCCGGAACTCCGGGAGCATTGTAATGCTGCACTCAGGAGTTTCGGAAACTTAAATAGTTCCGAGGATAGGAATCTGTATGTTTCTCTTAAAGAGTTTTTTACTGAATGCAGCCGGATTTCAACTATTCTCTGGAGTAAGAATAACAAAAAAAGCCGAAAGCATCTCAGATCTATCTTTTCCATAGCCGATAACTCCCCTTTTTCTCCCGGATGTTTATCCGAACTTGAGACAGCGCTTAGAAGAATGGAAAAAACCTTTGATAAAGGAATGAAAAATGCCCTGCAGAATGAAGGAAAAGAAAATATATTAGAAAGTAAAAGAGTAGAAGAAAATTCGTTGAAAGAAAACATCAGCCAGAAGGAGCCAGTAGCTCTTTCATACGATCCGGAAACAAAAACCTTGACGGTTGATGGAAAAAAATATGAAATCCTGCCCCTTTTCCGGGCTGTCAGGGATCTTTATGCTTCCTTCCCTTTCTTCAATGAACTTCAGGCATGTACTGAGATGCTTGAAAAGGATCCTCGGAACGCCACAGCGCTCTTTCAGAAAGCCATACTTCTTTATAAGGCAACAAGGTTTGAAACTGCCCTGCAGCTTATTAACCGGGTGCTTGAAATAGTTCCTGATGACTTCAGGGTCTGGTACAATAGAGGTGTGATCCTCTCTGAAATGGGCCGGCTTGAAGAAGCAATAGACGCTTATGACAGAGTAATTGAGCTTGAACCTGCTTTTGAAATTGCATGGGACAATAAAGGAGTTGTTCTTTCCAGGCTTGGCAGGCTTGAAGAAGCGCTTGAAACCTACGAAAAAGTGCTCAGGAGAAACCCTGAATATGCCGAAGCCTGGGCAGGAAAGGGCTCAGTCCTTTCTGCACTTGATCGGAAAGAAGAAGCCCTTGAAGCATACAGCTCAGCCCTCAAAATCAGGCCTGATTACCTGGAAGCCCTGAAATGTATCGGCAGCCTGTTTTCCAGGACGGGCAGGTTTGAGAGGGCTCTGGCAGCATACGATACGGCTATTCAGTTTGCACCTGAAGATCCCGGTCTCTGGGCAGGCAGGGGACTTTTCCTTTCAGAACTGGACAAACAGGAAGAAGCCCTGCAAAGCTGCAACAGAGCTCTCGAACTGAAACCGGGCTTTGTTCCTGCTATTGAAATTAAGGTTGAAATCCTTTCGAGAATCAGCCGGCAAAAAGCCAGAGATTCTCGATAAGCTCTTTTCGGTAACCTTTTTTCTGCATAAGCCGGTATCATGATTTGTATTCAGTAAAATTCGAATCAGAAAAAGTATATCTCATTGAAAACGAAAATGCTCAATATCAGTTTCAACCCTGATTTCACACATAACGGGGGAATCAGGCACGAGAGATGGCCCCTAAAGGGGTCCGAATAAATCATTATCTGGAAACCGAGGGTTCCGAAATGGCAGAGGAAAACAATACCACAGAAAGCACTACGGTAAAACAACAGGGGATGGAAGCGGCAGGAAAAACCGAAGAAACCGAGGACCCCAGGCAGTTCCTTATAATGGCAGGCGAGAACGATAATTATGAAGACAAACTCAGTCTCTATGATAAAGCCTTAAATCTGGACCCTATGTACTTTGATGCCTGGCTCCAGAAGGGTTTTGTCCTGGACAGGCTCGGGAAGTCTGAAGAAGCTCTTGCCTGTTACAACAGAGCTCTTGAAATCGATCCCGATCATCTGGGAATAAGGTGCCTTAAGGGTTTTGCCTACAATAACCTGAAGGATTTTGAAAAAGCTATAGAGTGTTATGATGAAGTCCTTAAGGTCAATTCCGATGATGTCTTCTCCTGGTACCAGAAAGGGTCTGTTCTGGAAAATCTGGGAAGATACGGGGAGGCTATGGAATCTTACGACAGAGCTCTGGAGATAGACCCTACTGATGTTCTTATCAGGGAGAAAAAGCTGAGGCTTCTGGGGCTTATTTATAAGAAGGGAACTCTAACGGATTCCCCGGACAGTGACTTTAACTAAGTATGAAGAATATAAAAGAATTACAGGGTACAAAAAACTAAAGATAAAAAACTAAAAAGAAAAAACTAAAGATAAAAAACTAAAGATAAAAAACTAAAGGTAAAAAATTAAAGGTAAAAAATTAAAGGTAAAAATTAAAGATAAAAGAGTGTAGGGGCTATTTTTTGGCCTTTACTTTTCACTCTCTTATTTTTTACTCTCCTCTTCTTCTTTCCTGATTTCCTCAACAGTTTCCATGAGTTTTTCTTTGATTTTAATTATCGCATTAACAGCTTCGCCGCCTGTATCGATAGGAGCTCTTTTTTCCAGATCAGCCTGCATTAACTGCTGGTCAAAAGGAATTTCTCCAAGTACAGGGATGCCAAGCTCCTCAAGCCTGTCATTGACTTTTCCGGCGCCTCCTTTGTTAATTACGGCGGCGATGTGTTTTATCCCTATTTCGGAAGAAAGCTTTTTGATTCTTTCGGCTGTTTCAAGGGACCTGGCTCCCGGCTCCACTACTACAATCATAAGATCCATTCCGCGCGTGGTGCCTCTTCCCAGATGCTCTATTCCGGCTTCCATGTCCAGGATAACTGCGCTCTTTTCCTTAAGCATGAGGTGCCTGAGAAGAGCCCTGAGGAAAGCTGATGCCGGACACATGCACCCGCTACCTCCTTTATCCACAGTGCCCATGACAAGCATCCTTACGCCATCAGGCCCTATTACTCCGTATTTGCCTGCAATGTCGTCCACTTTCGGGTTATAGATAAAAGCCCCGCCTTCGGTACCTGCCCTTTCCTGAATAAGGTCTTTGAAATCGGCGAGGGGTTTTGGGGGGTTTTCTATCCCCAGGGAAGATGCCAGGTTCATATCCGGGTCTGCATCTATTGCCAGGACCTCGTATCCGTCTCTTGCAAGCAGTCTTGCCAGAGTGCCTGAAAGCGTAGTTTTTCCAACGCCGCCTTTTCCGGTAATTGCTATTTTTATTCGAATTCCCCCTGAAATTCTAGTTATAAATCAAACATAATAATTTTTTACTCGAATATAAGCATCAAACTGTTTATACTTATTGATTTATGTCTAGCTTTACCTTTCATTTACGAATCCAAATCTTTTTTCCGAAGCAACTTGCATGAGGTACTTTTCTATATGTTTCCCCTGCTTTTTGGAAAAACCCGAATCCCTGGCAAGCCAGTCGAGCACCTTCTGTACTCCTGTCCCATACTGCATTGCTTTTTTCTCTTTCCAGAGAATTTCCGGAGGGAGCAGACCTTCTGCCGCTTTCCTGAGGATATATTTTCGCGTATATAAACCGTCTTTTTTCACTATTTTGAGCTCCGGACTTACTGCAAGCCCGGTTTTTATAACATCTTTATCCAGGAAGGGTACCCTGAGTTCCACGGAATTGGCCATTGTAACCATGTCATCTCTTTCGAGGTTAATTGTTGAGATGTTCTCAAGGTCAGAGTAAATTTCCCTGTCAAGTACATCAGGACCCTGATCAAAAAAACCTTCATGCCTGCTGTACCCTCCAAAGAGTTCGTCTGCGCCCTGTCCGGTTAGAAGGACCCGCTTTCCATCTTCTCCTGCAGTTTTTGCAACTATGTAAAGAGGAAGCCCTATTGTAACCTTCATCGGGTCGGTGGATTCGGTTGCATAAATTACCTGAGGGACTGCAGCTTCTATTTCTTTGGGTGAAAGGAAATGTACTTTCAGGTTTTTCTTCATGCCAATGGCCTGGGCTGCATAATCTGCCTGGGCAATATCGTGAGAATCCGGAAGCCCAACCGCATAAAGGGAAATATCAGGATCAATGCGCTTTGCAATGGCTGCTAGAAAGGTGCTGTCAATCCCTCCTGAAAACGCGATTCCTGCGGTCGAGGTAAGCCTGAGTTCCACAGCTCTTTCAAGAGCTGCTTTCAGGTGAAATAAAGCCTCTTTTTCTACGGAAATCCTCTCTTCAGGGGGTTTTGTTTTAATAGACCTCACCACGACTTTTTCTGCGATTTTCCTGTTTTCTATATTGAAACTCAGAATCCCTCCCTGAGGAAAGGGTTTTGCTTTTCTGCCAGTACAGGCAAGGGCTTTTTTTTCGGAGGCAAAGGCTATCTCTGGCTTTTCCATCCTTTCTCCAGAGCAGTAAAAAAGAGGCTTTACTCCTGATGGGTCCCTCGCAAGTACAAGTTCCCTTCCGCAAACATATGCAAGGGCATAGTCGCCGTTTACTTTCGAAAGTGCGGAGAATACAGCGTTTATCGGGGTGTTCCCCTTCCTGACTCCTGTTTCTATAAGTGAAAAAAGCAGTTCGGTATCGGAATCGGTTTTTATCCCTATCTCAGCTTTAAGCTCGCGAAAATTGTATATCTCTCCATTGAGTACGAGGGCTCCTATTCCTGTAAGCGGCTGGGGCATATCTCCCGTTATTTTAAGCAGGGTATTTCCTATGCTCAGGTCTCCTGCAGTATAGATCCCACAGGCATCAGGTCCCCTATGCCCCAGAGCTGCAAGCATTTTCTTTACTTCTAAATCACTTTCAGGGTTTCCGAACACTCCCGCTATTCCGCACATGGTTACACCTTTTTTTCTGTCCTTTCTGTCCGGTATACACGAGCTACACCCTGTATTTATTATTTTGCCCTCTTCCGGCAGTGCATCTATAAAACTCTGAAAAAAGGACTCTCTGGAAAGCAAACGGATTTGGAAAAAGATGCTGACAATGCAGATTAAAAAACGCTGATTAAAAAATGTGGTCACTCCTGTAGAATTGGTTGATCTATTTCGGAATCCAGAGAGGGAATCTCCCTTTTTTCTCTCCCTGCACCGCATGGCTATGCCGGCCAGTCAGGTAAGAAAAACAACCGGTAAACCAGCACCGCAGTTAAGAGAAACAATTATGCCTAGAAACAATTATGCCTAGAGACAATTATGCCTATACCGAAGAGGTGCTCTGTTACCTGAAAATACTTACCTTGACAACAGAACCCGCTTTTCAATTATAACCTTGAGGAATTTATCAGGTAAAACAGGTATAATAAACAAATATAATATACAGATTTAAGGTCTGGAATTAAAAAAGAAAGTACGTTTTTGCCTTCTTACTTTGACGCTGAATCAGATATGTTTCTCTCTTTCTTTTTTCCCTCTTTTTCTTTCTTTTTTCCCTCCTTCTCTTTCTCTATTTTCGTTGTCTGCTCTTTTTATCCGGGCGATTCTTCCCGGAGCACTTCTATAGCGAACACAGGGTCTCCCTGCAGTGCAGCGAAGGGATTCCTTGCGCTTTTTTCATTCCCTATCCAGATGGAGTGTGCACAGTAGAGACAGCAGCAGCGTGTGGCGTACAGGTTATTTCTTGGTACGTAAGCTCTGCAGCAATTACTGCCCCTCAGGACTCCATATTTGCAGAGGACAAGCTGCCTGGTCAGGTGCAGGTCCTATTCCAGACTATTCTGTTTACATTCCCAGCTATCCGGTTCATTGAAGTTCAGCATTTCACCCAATTTATAATTACGTTTTATATACATTTAAAACTTTACTATTCTGTTCAACATTTTTATAATAAGTAATTTTATAAATATAGATGAGGCTTCAGGCAAAGAAGGATTCTCTGGCTTTAAAGAACTTCTCATGAGTTCTTTGCCTGCAATAAAGGAAGTTTTTTATCTATATCCCGTAATATACGCAACGTTTTTAAGCATCTTGTAATTATTATGGTGCAGACCGGAAATTGTTTACCTTTAAGTTCACTTTGTTCACCTTTAAGTCCATTTTATCTTTCACCTGATACCATATTCGGGATGCTGAAAAACAGGTGAAAGCCTGATTAATTTAAAGATTCAAAATTGAGGCTTACAAAGATGCAGTACCAGGCAACAGTAACTATTGAACAGAAAGCAGGCATGCTTGACCCTGAAGGCACTACAGCTAAAAGGGCTCTCGGACACCTTGGATATGCAGTCGAAAGCGTAAAGACTGCAAAACTGTATGAAATCGTGCTCGAAGCAGAGTCTGCCGAAGTTGCGGAGCAGAAAGTTGATGAGATGTGCCAGAAGCTTATTGCAAACCCAATCGTCCACAACTACACTATAAAGCTCAAGGAACTTAGCTGAGGGGCTCCCTGCAGAATTAAGGGATTTAAGAATAAAACCCGGAAGGCTAAACGTTTTGAAAATACAAAAGGAAGATTGAGGGAAAAAGATGAAGATTGCCATTATTCAGTTCGGAGGCACAAACTGCGACATGGATGTCCTTCATGTCCTTAAAGACGTGGTTGGTGTGGATGCCGAAACTGTCTGGTACAAAGAAGAGAGCCTGACAGGCTTTGACGGGGTTGTTGTTCCAGGCGGCTTTTCTTATGGAGACTACCTGAGGGCAGGAGCTATTGCAGCCCGAACCCCTATTATGGATTCCGTAAAAAAAATAGCAGCCGAAGGAAAACCTGTCCTCGGGATCTGCAATGGTTTCCAAATCCTGACCGAAGCCCGGCTTCTTGAAGGGGCTCTTACAACAAACGAGTACCCCAAATTCAGGTGTCACTGGACTAATCTCAGGGTTGAGACAGCTAATACCCCCTTTACCTCAAAATTCAGGAAAGGAGAGGTTATCAGGATGCCCATCGCCCATATGGAAGGCAAGTTCTACGCTGAAGAACCGAACCTGGCAGAGCTTGATGAGAACGAACAGGTTGTTTTCCGTTATGTAGATGAAAAAGGAAGAGCAACGGATAAAGCCAACCCTAACGGCTCTCTTGAAAACATCGCAGGAATAGTAAACGCTTCAAAGAACGTTTTCGGACTCATGCCTCACCCGGAAAGGGCTTCGGAATCAATCCTTGGTTCTGATGACGGCAGGCGGGTTTTCGAGTCTATGGCGGATTATATTACCGAGAACTTCTAATCCGCTTTTTATTTTTTAAATAAATTCCAGCGTTCTGCTTACCGGATCGGTTTTAACAGACCAGATCGGTTTTAAGTGGATTGATTAATATCAACAGAGCCAATTTTCTATTTTTTTTATTAACTTTATTAGCTTTGTTAACTTTATTAATTTTACTGCTTTTACTGCTTTTATTACTTTTATTACTTTTATTACTGTTATTGATTCTCTTCTTTTCAAGTTCTTTTCATTTTTAATAAAACATTTCTTTTATTTTTTTTCAATTTATTCTTTTTATTTTTATATTAGTTTATTTTCGTTACCTTCGTTATTTTCTTTAACCTTCAATTTTCCTTAAACATTATCATTCAGGCTTTCAGGATAGGGATTTTACCTGCTCTTAAGATCCATGAGTTTTTTATTAAACCGATTTTTCAGGCTCAGAAGGATCTATTTGAATAGGCGAATATATGATAGTTCAGGTTTATTTTTCAGAATATATATTTCAAAATCTTTTTATTACCTCAGATTATATTCTTACGAGTTATTATAAAAACAGTATTTATTTTTCTGTATGGATAGTTCAATCAATTAAGGGGAGTATTGGTTTATGAATGGAAAATTAATTCTAAATGCTTTTACAATTTTCCTTCTTATGCTCGGGATGGTCATAATCCCGGCAGGCGCTGCGGTTATTACCGTAGATTCCAATGGAGGAGAAAACTACAGTTCGATCCAGGAAGCTGTTAATAATTCACAGAATGGGGATACGATTCTTGTAAACCCTGGAGTGTACCAGGAAAATATAGAGGTGAATAAAGAGGTTTCAATTATCTCAAATTCCACGTCAGAAGACCAAGTTAACCGCATATACGTACTGGGTGCAGTTCCGGAAGATGATGTTTTTTACGTTAACGCAAGTAATGTGACAATATCCGGATTTTATATCGCAGGAGGCCCTTCCGCCGAGGACTGGTATGAAGTAGGGATTTATCTTGAAGGAGCGGAAAACTGCTCAGTAAGCAACAATGCGCTGGTAATGAATGACGTGGGCATTGCTCTCAATGGTTCTCAGCGTAACTATATTTATAATAACCTCGTGGGCATCGGATATAGTGGGATTGTTCTCGTCGATTCCGAAGAAAATGAGCTGTCAGATAACTGGTTAACGTCAAACGGCGAGGGTATCTTGCTGAATAATTCTGTCAATAACACTATTATAAATAACACGGCAAGTGCTAATGGAATAGGGATTCTTCTTGGAACATCTGAAAGGAATATACTTGCCTATAATCTTATTTCAAAAAACGACTATGGAATCATTGGAGAGATGGCAGAATACAATACTATAGTTAATAACTCCGTGTACCTGAATGAGTTTGGAGTATATCTTAATGAATCTTCTAACAACACTATCTATCAGAACGATTTTTCGAATTTCCTTAATGTGATAGATGAAGGGACTAATATATGGAATAGCAGTTCGGCAGGTAATTTCTGGAGTAACTACACAGGGCAAGATGCTGACGGAAACGGTATAGGCGACACTCCATATGTTATCAATGAGACTACCGGAAGTATAGATTACATGCCTCTGGTAAATGAAACCTCTTCGGATAACAATTCAGGAAACGCGAGTGATAACAACGGTGATGAGACATTTATGGCGAATAAAAAGCCTCAGATAATATAAAGCCTCAATATGAAATATATAGGGATACTACAAGGCACAGCTGGGAATATACATATAAGTACCCTTGAGTACCTCTGACTCCTGAGATGGTTCAGAAAAATTATCAGGAGCTTATATAAAAGGTAATGAAGAGTTGTGAGAAACTTGTAAAATAAAGACGAGAATTCAAACCGTCATTCATGGAAGGGCTCTGTTAAAACCTCTTGTAAGGCTTTTAGATTTTCAAGCCCTTCTCTTTTTTATGATATCCATTCATTTTCAGTCTGTTTCCTTTTCATTTCAAGTTCCAGCTTTTTAATTTTAAGCTCCGGTAGATTCCTTCACTTGGTTTTGATTTTTCCCTTATAATTCCTTTATAATTCCCTTATAATTCCCTTATAATTCCCTTATAAGGATCTAGATCTTTTCTCAGAATCAGTACTTCTAAAGGTATTTCTTTCATTCTTCACGAGTATTACAATGAAATTATATTTTCAGATTTTATTATTTTGAGTCTGTACAGGGTAAGAGTTCAGGTTCACGGCAGGTATTTGAAACAAGCCTGAAATAAAAAGCTGATCCGGATGGGAAAATCGGGGTGATCTCAGGAAAATACATCGGGGGCCGATGTGTTTGAGATATAATTTTATAAAGGGTACCGGGTATTCGCAGTGAAACACGCAACCCTAACTGGTTTTATGAGTATTTGATAATATTATTATAGGCTGCAGGCAAATTAAACTCTTCATGAAACTCACGGTCCTTGTTGACAACAACACCTTTATTGACAGGTATTTCCTCGCCGAGCCTGGTTTGTCCTTCCTGTTAGAGGATTCGGGCATCAGAGTCCTTTTTGATACCGGGTATTCGGATATTTTCCTCAAAAACGCCCGGAAAATGGGACTTTCACTTTCGGACCTTGATTACCTGGTCATCTCCCACGGACACCTGGACCACAGCTGGGGGCTTGAACCCCTTATCCGCTTTTTCATGGAAGCAGGGATAGAAAGACTGCCCTGCAGATCTCCAATTCTCGTTGCCCATCCCCTCGCCTTCGAAAGTAAAAAATGTGAAGGGATAGGGGAAATCGGAAGCCTGCTCACTCCCAAAAAGCTTTCCGAACACTTCCGGCTGCAGCTCTCAAGCATTCCCCTCTGGCTGAGCGAGAGGCTCGTTTTTCTTGGGGAAATCCCCAGGAACTTCGCTTTTGAGGCAGGGGCAGCTGTCGGATATATGCAGGACGGCGAGGGAAATAAAATTCCCGACCTCCTTCCGGACGACACAGCCCTGGTGTACAGGGCAGAGGCAGGGCTCGTAATCATCACGGGCTGCTCCCATTCCGGGATCTGCAACATCACCGAATATGCAAAAGAAATCTGCGGAGACAGCAGGGTCCTTGATATAATAGGTGGTTTCCATCTCCTGGAACCCTCAGAAGAAAAGATGAACGGGACCCTCGAATACCTCAAAATACTTAACCCGACCTGCGTCCACGCCTGCCACTGTACGGACTTAAATTCAAAAATCGAGCTTTCAAAGGTTTGCAGGCTTAAGGAAGTGGGAATTGGACTGCAGATTGAATATTTTTAACGATCCTTTCTTTTCTTTTCTTTTTCCTTTTCTCTTCCTTTTCTCTTTCTTTCATTTTCTCCAGGAAAAAGCCGACAGCATACGCAACCGGTAAGTACGCAGGGTTCGATTTATAAGGATATATCGGTAGTTCAGGAAATCTTTCGGAAAGCTTTGATTCAATTGAAGGCTTTCATTCAACTTTTTTCAGTTCTTCCCTTATATTTTCTACTGTCTGCCAGGACTGTCTGACGATACTGGGGAATTCTCCGCAGTGTTCTTTTCCCCATTTTAACAGGAATCCTTTTGTTTTCGGGTCCGAAGGATAGCCACTGCCGAAGTCTGTGCACCATTCTTTCTTGAGCTCCTCTATAAGCTCGTCCCTGCGTACCTTTGCAATAATAGAAGCTGCCGAGACTACAGGATAGATAGCATCTGCCTGGTGCATGGAAATTATCTTTATTTCCTTTGCATGGTCAGGACAGGTTTTTGAGTACTGCCTGCAAACATTTTCGGCAAAACGTTCGGCTTTTACATCAGCAGCATCGACATACACGGTATCCGGTTTCAGCTGTTCAAGCACTTTTGCAAAGCAGACAACCATGATCTCGTTCATACTCATTATCTTCCTGAGTTCGTCGATCTGAGAGGGGCTGACCTCAAGGACGAAAAAGCCGTCGGCATGTTTTTTGATCTGGGCTGCAAGCTGCTCCCTTTTTTTCGGCGTCAGCTTCTTGGAATCCGCAACTCCCAGCACCTTAAGGATATGGGCTTTTGAGTCCTCGATTTTTACGCCCCCTATGCACATGGGCCCGATTACCGGACCTTTTCCGGCTTCGTCAATTCCTGCGATCATCATTTTCTGGATATCTCCTGATTTGGGGGAAGAGATTTTCAATGTATTAAAGTTTGCTCCTTCTCGAGCCGGTCTCCTTCGTGATTTTGGAGAATAAATCAAACGAGAATATCTGCTCTTAAGGAGCCTTTTCTTAAGGAGCCTTTTCTTAAGGAGCCTTTTCTGTCTTTCCATATGTTATACGCGGCAACTTTACATATGGGTTAATTTTATCTGAGAAAATAACTCTCAAATTAGGAATAACTCTCAAATTAGAATAATGAATTTTCAGAACTAATTTAAAATACTTTAAGTTGAAACTATTGTTCATCTTAAACCATATATACTTGATGAAGTATATTTAATATCTAGTCGAAATTTCTTTGGGTATGGAAATCCTCGATTTTGGGGAGTGAGCGATTGGGCGATGATAACTTCCCTGGCTAGTAGAGATGCTGGATTTTATTAAACGCTAAATGTTTAATTTTTCCTGCTTGAATTTTGATTTAATCTGTAGTTTGTTTATTTTTGAGCCAATAGGGGATTTATTTTTGGCTTAAAGGGTAATATAAAAGGGGGTTATAATATATTTTTATGTGAATGTGGAGAGCTGGTAGAAGAAAATACTTTTAGAGCTTATACAAAAACATCTGCTAATCCTTCAACCAGAACCATAGGTCATCGGACATGCGGAATTATTTTCAATTTTATTGACGGTAAAAGTCCAAAGAAATACTCTTCTCGAAAAGAATTGAAAATACTGGCTGCGAAATTTGCAGGCAAACATGAACTGCTTGTAGAAAATACTGGAAAATTCCTGCTTGAGGTGGACAGACTCAAGTCCCATGGCCAATTCTCAGATGCCGAAATATTGATTGGTGCATATACGAAGATTCTGGAGTCGAAAAATGCACTTAAGGTTTGTGCGACGGAAACGAAAACATGACCCGGATAACCAAAGTGTCCGGTCTGGCGATGCTAACTCCTTTTTATGCTGAATTTATATGATGCCATATGCTGATAGTCTAGAACATCTTCTTGACGAGTTCTCCAGAATCGATCGACTGATTCGCAGTTATTTTGAAGTCTTCCGGGCAGAGCTCTCTGAGCCGATAGATGAATTCAGAGGTCTATATATTTCGGAAGCCGAAATACAGACGCTTCTAAAATCTCCCGGTTTCGGGACAGATCCAAAAATACTGCCTGACTCGGAGATTAAAGAAATTGGAGAGGTACGCAGAGATATATATAGTAGAAAAATTGAAAGCCTGAGACACGGCAAAGAACTGAGGCTTCATACACTATCTGAGCTTTTCAGCCTGGATCCGTTTGAGATTGATATCCTTTTAATCGGACTTGCCCCGGAACTGGATCTGAAATATGAAAAGATCTATTCTTACCTTCAAAATGACGTGACCAGAAAACGGCCTGGAGTTGATCTGGCTCTGAACCTTCTCTGCCCGACAACCGAAGCGAAAATTAAGGCAAGAGCTTATTTCTCGCGAGAGTCGCCCCTGGTCAAAAACCACCTGGTCTATCTTGAAGGAAAAGAGACAGGCGAGAATTCAGAAGGGCAGCAATCCCTCCTATCTACAGCTTTAAAAGTCGATGAGAGAATAGTCAACTTTTTACTTGAGTTCGACGAGCCTGACGAAAGGATTCGGGATTTTTCATACATAATAGAAACAAAAAGGTCTTTTGAAGCTCTGGTCCTGCCTGAAGACCTTAAAAGCAGGTTGAAGGACTCTATAAGCTGGCATATCAGGAATAAAGTCCCTTTGAAATTCTTTTTCGAGGGGCCGGATGGCAGCGGGAAAAAGATTACTGCAGAATCTGCCTGCAGAGAAGTGGGCACTGATTTACTTATCGTGGATTCAAAAGCCCTTCTTGAAAGCCGTTTTCCAGAAATCGTGACTCTTGTGCTCAGGGAATCGCTCCTGCAGGATTCGGCGCTTTACCTTGAAAACTTTAATTCTCTGCTTGCAAATACAGGGACTGAAATTAAAGAGACTAAAATCCCTCTGAAGAATTTACTTCATAACCTGAGAAATTTTCCAAAGGGTGTTTTTCTGGCTGGAAACGGGTTTTTTGAACAAAAAGAGGATTTGATAAACAGCGGTTTTCTTTCTTTTTCTTTTCCCCGTCCTTCTTATCTTCTCAGAAAAAAACTATGGGAGACCTGCCTGGAGGGGGACCGTACCCTGGAAAAGGATACAGACTTAAAAGAAGTTGCAAGCAAGTTCAGGTTCACAGGCGGTCAGATTGAAAAAGCAATCACTACAGCACGTGAGATCGCGAGAGCAAAAAATCCAGATGTTCCGACACTCTCGGCTGAAATTCTCTACGAAAGCTGCAAAGCCCGGTCAAACCAGAGGCTAAGTGGCCTCGCTATGAAGATTAACCCTCACTATAACTGGGATGATATTGTCCTTCCAAAAGATACGCTTGAGCAGTTAAAAGAAATCTGTGACTTTGTCAAGTACAGGGGGACGGTATACTCTGATTGGGGTTTTGAAAAAAAACTATCCCTTGGAAAAGGCTTAAACGTGCTTTTTTCCGGTCCTTCCGGGACAGGGAAAACCATGGCAGCTGAAGTTCTTGCATGGGAAGTCCGGCTGGATCTTTATAAAATAGACCTCTCAAGTATTGTCAGTAAGTACATCGGGGAAACCGAGAAGAATTTAAATAAAATATTTAAGGAAGCTGAAATGAGTAATGCGATCCTCTTCTTTGACGAAGCTGATGCTCTTTTTGGCAAAAGGTCAGAGGTAAAAGATGCCCACGACCGTTATGCAAATATTGAGACCGCTTATTTGCTCCAGAAAATGGAAGAACACGAAGGAACCGTGATACTTGCGAGTAATTTCCGGAAAAATATGGATGATGCATTTCTTCGCAGGTTACATTTTACAGTTGAATTCCAGGTTCCCGATGAAAAATCCAGGGAACTTATCTGGAAACATACATTCCCTGCTGAAACTCCTCTTGAGGCTGAAGTAGATTTTGCTTTCCTGTCAAAATTCAAACTCACAGGAGGAAATATCAAAAACATAGCTCTTTCAGCCTCTTTTCTGGCTGCAGGAGGGTCTGGTAAGGTCGGAATGGAACACATTATCAGAGCTACAAAAAGGGAATATCAGAAAATTGGAAAACTCTTTACAGAAACTGATTTTGGAGAGTATTCCAGGCATTTGAAATAATCATGAGCATGAAGCATATCTACTGAATACTAAAACGTTTACATTGCAGATTTAAATAATAAATTTTTTCATGGACATCCTGTCCTTTAGAATTAAACAGTGGGAGGATAAGCTCATTGTCTGATTACAGATCAATAGCTGATGTTGGAGAGACTTTGATAGAGCTCTTAAGGGACAATATGGAGGAACTGGTTGACAGGGAGTCAATAGTGTTATTTTCTCCCGGAGAAATAGATTCCAGTGACAATGTGCGGCTATCCCTTTTTCTGTATCAGGTTTTTGAAAACACTCATCTGAGAAATCAGGAAATGCAGGTTAAGGATCCAGATACGCTTACATTTCCGCCATTGACCCTTGAACTATACTATATGTTAACACCTCATACATCTTCAGGAGTGCAGGATAAAACTGCCAGGTCACTGGAGGAACATACTGTACTGGGAAGGGCTATTAGAGTCCTGTATGACCACTCTATTTTGAAAGGATCGCTTTTGAAGGGGAATCTGAATAAAAACGAGGAATTGCACATAATGATGAGTTCCCTGAATATGGAAGACCTGACCAAAATCTGGAGCACATTTCCGAGTAAATCTTTCAGACCTTCAGTTTGCTATGTGGTTACTCCCGTACAGATAGATTCGGGCAGGGAGGTTGGTGTTCAAAGAGTAGTATCCAGAGAAATAAACTATGCCTATTATGCCAGAAAAGGAGGTAAATGAATGGTTTTTGCCAGACTATACGAGACCGATGCCTGCACCGCATATGCCGGTGATGTTCGATCTCTCAAACTCTCCTTTGCAGTATGGGTAATTGATGACTATACAAAGCAAAAGCCATTAGGCAAAATTCAGGTGGAGACAAAGGAAACAGGCAAAAAAGCATCCCAAAACCTCAGCGGGTATTATTTTTTTACTGACCTCGATGCCGGGAATTATAAATTAACTATTAAACCGGAACTGTATTTCCCGGAAGAAATAACAGTAGATATGTCAGCTTTTTCTGATCCCAAGAAACCGGTAGTTGAAATTAACGGCAAACCTGAAATTGCTCTTAAGCCCAACCCCAAATATCCGTTTCCTGCCAATGCAACCCTTCTTAGAGGGCAAATAGAATCAAGCTCAGGAAAAACCGTAACCGGCTTGAGAGTTGGAGTGGATGGCAGAGATATAGAAAACCTTGCAGACAGTAGAGGAGAATTCGTGCTTTATTTTAAAAACATTGCAAAAACAGAGGAAGTAACCCTGACAATAAACGGAGAAGCTGTTGAGAGCTCATTCACAGTACAGGAAGGAAAAACGGTTTCTTCAAAAAAGATTTTAATCCAGTAAATGATCCGATAAATAACTCTTCAATAAATAATTCTTCAATAAATAACTCTTCAATAAAAACTTAGTAAATTTTTCAACAAATAACTTAGCAAATAATTCGATAATTCATGCTTCAATTTAGGAGCACATGAACCGGGAAAGCTTCCAAAACTAAGATACTGAGGCTGCCCGGATAAAAATATAATTGATGATCAAAATAGGGGGAATAAATATACCGGAATATTTAGCACCAGGGGTATATATAGAAGAATTCGAAATCGGGGCAAAGCCTATCGAAGGTGTCAGTACGAGTACTGCCGGTTTTGTAGGATTTGCGGAAATGGGTCCTCTTAACAGGCCTATTCTGGTAACAAGTTTTGCAGAGTACCAGAGTATCTTCGGAGGATATTTGCCTGAAGATAAGGAATATGACAGTGTTCGCTGGCTACCGTATGCAGTAGAAGGGTTTTTCAGTAACGGAGGCAAACGGGCTTATATAGTAAGGGTGGCTGTCGAAGACAGTGAGAACGAAGACTCAAATGCAAAAGCTGCCTCCGGTTTTATACCTGATATCTCGGGAATCACCACCCACCTTACCGCAGAAACAAAAGCAGGGTCTTTTGTCCTGAAGGTAGACAATATAGCAGGTCTGGAGCCACAGGATATTCTATTCCTTAGAGACGGGGCTTTCTCGGAGTATTTCCAGCTCAGATTTGCAAATACAGCAAAAACTCTTACCCTGAATGCTCCACTGATAGGCAGCATATATGCGGAAGGAACTAAAATCACGAAACTTATACCAGGTCCCACTGATCCCGCTGACCCCGATGCTTACGAGGTACAGGAAAAACTCGAATCCGGAGATACGGAAATTATGCTTGATGACGTTTCCGGACTTACTGCAGGTGATGCAGTCCTGCTCGATAAGAATGAAAATGCGGAGATCTGCATCCTCAGCGCGGTCAATGATACACAAAAGTCAATTACAGTAGCACCAGCGTTAAAATTAAAACATGACCAGGGCGCAGAAATACAGAAATTATCAATTCCCGAGACTGACCCGGAAACTGCAGCCGTACTTATGGAACTGAAGGCTGGAGACTTGATTATCCCGGTTGCTCAGGAAGCTGCTGAATTTGATGTAAACAGTGCCCTCAAGATAGGGGATGAGTATTTCCTTATAAGAGCAGTCGAGACCGGTAACCTTCTCCTTTCAGAAGAAAAGATGAAATACCAGCACAAAATGAATGCGGAGATAAAGCAGCTGGTAAAAGCTATCAATGTTAGTGCTTCAAGCGAAGGAAAATGGGGAAACCGGATCAAAGTTATGTCAAACCTGAGTTCCCTATCCGAAGCCAGCCTGACAGAACCTGCCTCAAATAAAAATACCCTCACATTGAGTACGATAAACGGTATGGAAAAAGGCACCCTGCTAAAAATAGAGCCAAAAGATAAGGCTCCGATATACGAAACCGTAAAAGAAGTAATTAAAGCAGGCAGCAGCAAAAAAGTAGTCCTTGGAAATGTGGTCAATGAAAATCTCGATACTGGCACCAGGGTCTCTACAGTTGAGTTTGACCTTAAAATCAGGTTCGACGGTTCAGAAGAGATTTTTAAAAACCTTTCCATGAACAGTAACCACAGCCGATACATTACCAGAGTAATTTCGGAAGAAAGTTCCCGCCTGATTCGGATAGAAGATGTCAGCAGCACACAGGACCCGGCTGAAAAGATCCCCATGCCCACACAGGGCGCAGAGCCCGGCTGGCTTCTTGCTGGGGGAACTGACGGAATCCCGGAAGACGAAGGAAAAATTAACGAAACCTATGCAGGCAAGGACGATCTCATTCCTGAAAAAAGGACAGGGCTTCATACTTTGAAAAATAAAGAGGATATAAGCATAGTTGCGGTTCCGGGCATTGCCACACAGGCGATACAGGACAAGATCATAGCTCAATGCGAAGAGATGAAAGACCGGTTTGCGGTTCTGGACCCGGAAACAGGTTCTGACCTTGATGAGATCCAGGGACAGCGCAATTTATACGACTCCAAATATGCTGCCCTTTATTACCCCTGGGTCCAGGCATATGATCCCGTATCAAAGAAACAGATCAATATCCCCCCAAGCGGGCATGTCTGCGGTATTTATGCCCGCAGCGATACCGAAAGAGGAGTCCATAAGGCACCTGCAAATGAAAAAATCAACGGAGCTCTGGACTTGGAGAGAACAGGCAGTGCTGCAAGGGTTATCACAAAAGGACAGCAGGAAGTCCTGAACCCGAAAGGGATCAATTGTATTATTCCTTTCCCGGGCAGAGGGATCAGGGTCTGGGGAGCTCGAACGATATCCAGCGATTCTCTCTGGAAGTATATAAATGTCCGGCGCCTGTTTATCTACATTGAAAAATCTATTGAAAACGGGACACAATGGATTGTTTTTGAACCAAATAATGAAAAACTCTGGGCACGGGTTAATGCAACTATAACTCAGTTCCTTACCGGAGTCTGGCGGGACGGGGCTCTTATGGGGACAAAGCCTGAAGAAGCCTTTTTTGTCAAATGCGACCGGACTACCATGACGCAGGATGATATCGATAATGGGAGACTGATATGCGTCATAGGGATTGCTCCAGTAAAACCTGCAGAATTCGTTATATTCAGGATAGCACAGTGGGCAGGAGGATCTGCAGCGACTGAATAACAATAACCGAATAGCAACGACCAAATAATTACTGGCAGAATGAAACAGGCAACAGATTAAAAATTATTATAGGAAAAGGGGATAATGTATGGTAAGAGCGGATCCTTACAGACAGTTCAGGTTCAGGGTTGAAATTGACGGGATCACCCAGGCAGGTTTCAGTGAATGTACCTTTGGGGACACCACAACAGACGTGGCTGAATACAGGGAAGGAGATGAGCCTCCAAGGTTTAGAAAGCTTTCCGGGCTAACAAAATACGGAAATATTACTTTGAAGTGGGGGATCACGGATTCACTGGACCTTTACAGCTGGAGGCAGCAGGTAATAGACACAGGTGCAGAAGGGGCACGGAGAAATATGTCAATTATCCTGATCGATGAAGCAGGTGCGGATAAAGCCCGCTGGAATATTGAGAGAGCCTGGCCAAGCAAGTATGACCCTGCCGACTTCAATGCGAAGGGAAATGAAGTGGCTATAGAGACTCTTGAGATTGTCCATGAAGGTTTCAAGCGGGCTTCCTGAGTCCGAATACTATATAAAATACTTTTAAGATTTTAAAGTATTTTTATATTTAGTTTTTAAAGCAGATTCAGGCTTTAGTTCTAAAAATATATTCAGATTTTAGAAAAGAATTTTGGATAGAAAATAATTTAAGGGGGAATTTTTCTGGGATTTCAAACAGAGTTTGATTTTACCCTGCCTAAAGGTTATGTGGACAGTGATGGGAACCTTCATAACAAAGGTATCATGAGGTTGGCAACAGCAGCGGATGAGATCCTTCCCCTGAAGGATCCGAGGGTCAAATCCAACCCCGCATATCTGACTATAATCCTGCTTTCAAGGGTTATTACCAAACTTGGATCCCTTGAAAGCATCAATCCGGCTGTAATAGAGAACCTTTTTGCCTCCGATCTGGCATACCTGCAGGATTTGTATGCAAGGATCAACGAGAACGATACAAGTGAAATCCAGGCAGTCTGTCCGAAATGCGGACATAAGTTCGATCTGGAGGAGACTGAACAGGGGGAATAACCGGCTACCCCCTCAACAGATTGTATGAGGAGGTAGCCTTTATTGCCTACCATTTTCACTGGTCCCATGAAGAGATTATGAATCTTGAACACAGGGACCGCCAGCGCTGGTGTGAAGAAATCTCAAAGATTAACCAGCACCTGAGTAAGGATCGTGAGAGAAGTATCCTCGAAGTCCAATAATAACGGGTCAGATGCCGGGTTTATGGAGGGAAGATAGAATAATGGCAGGTACGGCAGGGAAATCGGATCCCTTTATGTCTTACCGCTTCCGGGTGGAAATCGGAGGGATCATTGTCGCCCAGATGTCTGAAGTAACCGGGATTCAGGCACAGACTGATACGGAGACTTACGAAGAGGGTGGGGTAAACAATTTCGTGCATATTCTTCCGAAAAGGACCAAATTCAGTAACCTTGTCCTCAAAAGAGGCATAACCGATCTCGATCAGCTGTGGCAGTGGCATCAGGACGTTGTTAACGGGAGGTTTGAAAGGAGAGACGGATCCATAATCCTGATGGATTCTGAAGGAAATGACAGGTGGCGCTGGGAATTTTCAGGGGCTTATCCTGTTCGCTGGACAGGGCCCGACTTGAAGGCAGACAGCAGCACCATAGCTTTTGAGACTATTGAACTTGCCCATCAGGGTATATGGAAGGGGAAAGGTTGATTACACGGAAATTCTCGGGAGCAAAAAAGCTGCGTGCAAAGGGGTCGCATACCGCTGTTTCAAACCCCAGCTTCCATTCAAACATTATAGAAAAATATTCTCGGAAAAAGAAACTTTCCAGCTTTCCCTTTCTTCTTTTCGGAGAAAATTCCAAAGAGAGAGCTATCCAGGGAAATAGGTTTTCTTTTCCAATTCATATCCAGGTTCTCAAATACCCTGTTTCTCGGGGAACGGTTTCCCGAGAACTTACCAAAGGAAGAATAACATCCAGTAATCAGCCAACCAGTAATCAGCCTTTGAAGCCTGCTCTCTTAAAGGAAAAAGAGATATTCAGGACACATGGAAACATATCAAGTGCCAGGGATATAATCAGACAAAATACCCGGGATATAGTTCAAAGAAGAGAATCCGTCATTCAAAAAACAGTATATAATATTCAAAAAGAGATCAGGACTTTATCACGAAATGAGAATTTTTATCCGGTCTCAGGCTTATTAACGGATGCGAATCTCATAAATATTGTGCGCAAAAAAGCCACTGAAGATCTTCTGAGAAATCCTATCGTTGCCAGAATGGTAGAAAATTCTATATTCCGTCCTTATGCGTTCTATCAGGCTAAAAGAAGTCTGAAACCTATATATCAGACTTATTCCGGGGATGAATCTTTCGGGAACTCGATTGGAATTTCTTCCTCTACAAGTAAAGTAATGTCAAACTTAAGCAGGACTCATCTGAAAAATGTAAATTCTGGAATAACTTTACCTGACAGAAATTCAGTTTCTGCTTTCGATGGAGGGCTTGTTCTGGACAGTTCCTACGAAAAAGAAACTTATCGCCAGGCTCCCGGGCTGGTTTTTAATTCATCGGTCAATCTCAGCCAGGAGTTAGAAAGAGAAATGGAGTCGATTAAAGAAGAACTGGCTCAGGCAGAAAAGGCAGCTGAGGAAAATTATTCTTCCATTTATTCCAGGATGGAAGAGGAATTAAAACGGAATCTCGAGATAAATAGAATCTCCGAACAGGTTATGCAGCAGATCACGATGAGATTGAAAATAGAAAAAGAAAGAAGAGGGCTTCTTTAATTGAAAAAAAGATATTAGAAGAATTGCTATAACTGGGGGATAAAATGAAGCAAAAACCAAAGAAAGGTTTTATTGAAATTTTCAGAGGGGGGAAAGGACAGCCGGAACAAATAGAAATCCTTTATTTTCCTCCAGAATATTCGATCGATAAAAGTAACAGTTTTTCTGAAATTTCAGTTCCAGGGCTTGAGTCCCCTTACCTTCAATATATAAAAGGAAATTCCGGAAGTATTAGCCTTGAAGTGTTTTATGATACTTATGAGGAAGGCGGGGTTGATGTCAGAAAATATACGGATCAGCTGACAGGGCTTATGAATATCGATCCCGAACTGCATGCCCCTCCCGTGCTTCGCTTCATATGGGGTCTGGTCTCAAAAGAGCCTTTTTACTGCGTGCTTGAAAAGGTGACCAGAAGGTTCACTATGTTTAACTCGGACGGTATTCCTGTCCGGGCAAAACTTAACATTACTCTCAAAGAGTTCAAAGTCGAACTCAACAACCGTGAAAAAAGCCTTCAGTCTCCTGATAAGACCCATGTTTATACTGCAAAACAGGGGGACAGCCTGTGGCTGATAGCCTACAGAGAATACGGAGATCCCGGGCTCTGGAGACCTATTGCGCTGGCAAATAAAATCGAGCACCCCGAACTGCTCAAGCCGGGCACGGAATTGATCATACCTCCGGTGGAATAAAATATGGCACAGCTGATTTCTTCTGCTGAGATTTATGCTCCTTTTTTTACCGTTTACTGGGCAGACGGCGATGATGCTGTCCCAAAAAACGAGATCATCGGAATTGAAATCGATGAAGACCTGGAAAACCCGGCAATGTTTCGCATTTATTTTAATGATGCACTTGACATGAAGACGCAGAAATTCAAATGGCTGGATGCAGAAAGCATTTCTCCGGGAACCAGGCTTATAATCTCTTTTGGATATGCCTCTCCTCGAAAAGAAAGTCGGATAACCGGAATAATCAGGGCATTATCTCCTAATTTTTTCACAGGAGGTCCTTCAACGCTTACCGTTGAAGGGTACGACCTTTCTTATGATCTTAAAAAGACAAACTCCAAAGTAAATCTTAAAGAAGTAACTTATTCCGACATAGCCAGGGAGATTGCCGAAAAAAATAAGCTTGACCCTTCAGGAGTGGAAGATGCGGAAATGGGGCCTTTCAGTAAGATCGAGAGAAAAGTAAACGAACAGGATTATGCTTTCCTGAGTAGATTGGCAAAAGATATTAATTTCAAATTTTTTGTCAGAAACCGGATTCTCTATTTTCAAAAGGAGGCAGATAAAAGAACAGGCATCATGGATTTTGAGTATTATAAAAATATTATAAGTTTCAGCCCACGCATGAGCACTGCAAATGTGGTAAGTGAGGTACGAGTAACAGCCTGGAACGAAAAAAACAAGGAAACTATTTCAGAAACTGCTGGACTTGATGAAATATACGGCACCAAAATTCAAAAGCTTGTCGATATGGTGAAAGAGTCTCAGGGAACCAAAGTAAGTGTGAAAGTTGAAGGGCGAGTTGTCAGGTCGAGGGAGGAGGCGAAATCAATTGCCCTCTCGGAATTAAAAAAGAGAAATGAGGGGTTTATTACCGGAACTCTTGAATGTGCTGGAAATCCGGAACTGAGACCCGGCGTTCTTATCAATATCACAAAAGTAGGGGAACGCTTCAGTGGAGTGTATTATGTTATGAAATCAAAGCATGTACTTGGAGATTCCGGTTACAAAACTTCCCTTGAAGTCCGGAGGTGTCTCTAATGGACCTGAGTGAACTTTTAGGAGAGGCTGAAGAAGGTCAGGCTAAAAATATATATGGTGTTGCAGTCGGAATCGTAACCAACAACCAGGACCCTGAGAAACGCGGAAGGGTAAAAGTAAACCTACCCTGGAGAGGAGAAAATGATGAAAGCCACTGGGCAAGGGTTGTAAGCCCAATGGCTGGAAGTGGAAGAGGTATGGTTTTTTATCCGGAAGTTAACGACGAAGTCCTTGTAGCATTCGAACAGGGAGATATAAACCATCCCTATATAATCGGAGGCTTATGGAATTCTCAGGACCTCCCTCCAGAAACTAACAGCAACGGAGAAAATAACATCCGCAAGATAAAATCAAGAAGTGGACATGAACTTACATTTGACGATACTCCCCAGCAGGAAAAGATTGAAATCAAGACACAGGGAGGGCATACGCTCGTCCTTGACGATACTTCGGGTCAGGAAAAAATAGAGATCACTGATAAAACCGGAAGTAACAGGATTGTGATCGATTCGGTAAAAAATTCCATTACAATGGAATGTGCCATGCAGCTTACTATCAAAGCCGGCATGCTTGAAATCGAAGGAACCAGTTCCCTTAGCCTGAAGTCCAATGCAATTCTTACAATCCAGGGCATGCCTGTGAAAATAAATTAAGGATAAAAAATTGATAGTTAAAAGTAAAAAATTGGAGAAAACAATGCCACCTGCTGCAAGAGTTGGAGATGCCACATCCCACGGGACTCCTCTAGGGCCCGGTCCAGGAAGTCCGAATGTTTTGATAGGAGGGATGCCTGCCTGGAGGGGGGCAGCTGATTTCCATGCATGCCCGCTCTCTTCAGGCCCTGCACCTCATGCCGGAGGGGTGGTTGTGCAGGGTAGCGCCACTGTCCTAATCAATAACCTGCCGGCTGCCCGTCAAGGAGATATGGTTATTGAAGCGGGACCTCCGAATATGATTATAGTCGGGTGTCCTACAGTGCTTATAGGGTAAAACTCATTTCACACTTATTACACCGAGTTATTAAGTTGAATTATTATTGCACTGAATTATTACAACGAATTTTTTCGGTATCCGGATTTTTGTACATATTTACTGGGGGACTGAAGATTAGTATGGATTTTCTCGGTAAAGGATGGAGATTTCCTTTTAATATAGACCACAGGGGAAAGGTAGATATTTCCAGCTATGAAGCTGATATTAAAGAGGCTATTTTCATAATCCTGGGGACAGCGGAAGGTGAACGCCTGATGAGGCCCGGGTTTGGGTGCAGGGTTCATGAATATCTTTTTTCTACAATGGATACGCTCAGCCTTCGCCTCATAGAAAATGCCGTAATTGAAGCTCTTACCAGATGGGAACCTCGTATTGAACTGATTGAGGTTAAGGCTCTGCCTGACCCTGTAAACGATGGAAGACTTTTGATAAATATTGATTACAGTGTCCGGACTACAAATACCAGTTTTAACCTGGTGTATCCGTTTTATGTAAAAGAAGGGGTGTGACTATGAAAGCTCCTGAAATCAGCCGGTTAGATGCGGATGCTATTCGTCAGGAAATCAGAAAAAAAGTTCCCTTTTATCTCCCTGAGTGGAAAGCGGAAGTCTCGGAGGATGTTGGATTCGCCCTTTCAATGATTTTTTCCAGCATGGCAGGAAATATTTCTTCCAGGCTTAATGAAGCCCCAGATAAGCATTTTCTGTCTTTTCTCGAAATGCTCAATTTTTCCCTGATCCCGGCAAGGCCTGCACGCGTTCCTCTCAGCTTTGTGCTGAGCGAAGGAGCTCCCGGAAATGTCATGGTCGAAGCTTCTACCCGGGTATCGGCTAAAGGCTCTGACGGAGAAACAGTTATTTTTGAGACTGAGAAAAATATGCTTGCAACTCCATCAAAAATTGTGTCCGTATATAGCGTAATAACAGAACAGGATGAAGTTTTTGGCCACACGCCTGCAATAAATGGAATGACCCAAACAGAGCTTTTTGCGGGGCAAGAGTCTTTACAGGAGCATATTCTTTACATTGGTGATGAAGAGCTTTTCAACCTGAAGCAGGGCTGCATAGATATCTTTTTTGAAGGAACTAAGAGCAGCTTTATTAAAAAGCTTGGGGATGAGAAGAATGCCTCATGGGAATACGCAGTTGAGATTACGGAAAATAAGGATGAGAAAGAGAAAAATATAAAATGGATTCCTTTCAGGAGCGAAGCAACAGACGATGAAGAAATCTTTAAAATAAAGCTAAAAATTGACTCGATTGAAGGAGCAGGAGATAAAAAAGCTTTACTGCCTATTACTATACTTAAGGTGAATGGGCTTGAGACCAGATGGATAAGATGCAGAATACAGAAATCCAGAATTAACGAATTTACGGATTTAATAGCAAAAAATATTAAAATTTCAATTTTTCCTTCCGAAATTTCAGTAGAAGAAGACTCCATAATAAAGGGTCAGGGAATTGATCCGGATTTCCTGTCTTACAATGATGTATCACTTAACATTTCCAAAAAAGAGATATACCCTTTTGGGAAAAAACCCCGGCTCAATGACACTTTTTACATAGGGAGTGCAGAGGCTTTTTCAAAAACGGGTTATAGAGTATGCCTGGAATTTGATCTGAAGGCTGGAAAGCCAAGTTCTACCAATAAAACCGATCTTCCTCAACTTTCCTGGGAGTACTGGGATGGAGAAAGCTGGACTGTTCTTAAGATCGCTGAGGACGGTAATAACTTAAGTAAAAATAGTGAATGCGGGGGAAGGGATACTGAAGAGAGCGTATCACCTGGCATCAAAATTCCTGAGATGCCCCTCGTAAAGTCTTCCCGGGTTAACGGCAAGGAGAGTTGCTGGATCCGGGTCAGACTGGTTGGAGGAAATTACGGGGAGGACTTTAAGATTAATAGTAATGGTAATATTAGCAATGGAAGTTTTTGTCCTCCTGTAATAACAGATTTAAGAATTAATTATGTTAGTTCTGAAAATAAACAGCCAGCCATCGTTCTTGCTAAAAATAACCTTGAATTCAGGGACTGCCTGAAGGATCTGGAAGGCCGTAAAGGTTTCAGACCTTTCGAAGCCCTGCCGGATAAATTCCCTTCAGTCTATTTCGGGTTTGACGGAGCCCTCAAAGAAGGGCCTATGAGCCTTTTCGTAGATATTGAGGAGAGCTTCGAATACCCGGAATCTTTCCTGCCGGACGTGAAATGGCAATACCTTGCAGAAGGAGGAGAGATAAGTAGAGATGAAAGTGGCGGAGAGTGGAAAAGGCTTGAAGCCCTGGATGGAACCGCCGGGTTCACAAAAAAAGGAATGCTTCAATTTGTTGTCCCTGATAAGATGCAGGCTTCCAGCTCCTTTGGTTCCGGAGAGAAATACTGGATAAGGGCACTTGTAACCGGGAATTTCTTTATGAAAGAGGTAAAATCAGGCTCTATATCCCCTGCATATGCCGGATTTCTAAAGAAGGAGAGGCCGAATATATACAGGCTCCTGGATTTCAGGAATTCACTCCTCTCAGAGACAGGTGGCAAGGAGGCAATTGCTCAAAGAAAGGTTCCAGGAACAGGCGAGTGCAAAAAAGCTTTTGAGGTCTTCAATATTGATTTCCAGCCTGAAGCAGCCCGCATGCTTCCCCCAAAGGTTCTGGGGTTTTATCTTAATTCGGTTTGGGCTGTCCAGGCGAACACAACCTATAACGAAGTAATCGGTTCGAGCAGCGGGGAGCCGGGCCAGGAATTTTCTCTTATTCACAGGCCTGTACTCGACGAAGAAATATGGGTCAATGAATACGGTAGCATTTCAGAAAAAGAGAGGAAAAATCTTGGAAAAGATATTCAGGAGATAGAAAAAGATAGTGAAGGAAATCTTAAAAAGTTCTGGGTGCGGTGGCAAAGGGTAAATGATTTCCTTGAATCAAAAGAGGCCGACAGGCACTACACACTCGACCGGATAGGAGGAAAAATCCGTTTTGGGAACAGGATAGAAGGAAAAGTTCCACCTGCAGGCTTTGAGAACATCAAAGCCACTTACAGGAGCGGAGGAGGAAAAGCAGGAAACATCGAAGCTATGAAGATCTCAAAACTAATGAGATCGATGGCCTTTGTGGACAGGGTTTACAACCCCGTATCCTCAGAAGGCGGGGCTGATCCAGAGCAGACAGATGCGCTTATAAAAAGGTCCCCTGCTGCTCTTAAACACCGAAACCGTGCAATGGCAGTAAACGATTACGAGTGGCTCGTAAGGGAAGCTTCCAGCAAGGTTGCAAGGGTAAAGGTTCTTCCTAATTTTAGTTCCGAAGGCAAGTTCAGTACCGGATGGGTTACGGTTGTCATAGTTCCGGAAGGAACCGGGAAAAAGCCTCTGCCGTCAGGCGAATTAAAGAGAAATGTAAAGCAGTATCTCGAGGCAAGGTGCCCTCCTGTCCTGTCTCTGAAAGTAATATCTCCTTTTTATGTTCGGGTGGATGTAATTGCACAAATCCAGACACGTCACATTGACGCAATTCCTGTAATTGAAAACGAAGCCTTGGAAAAAATTACGGACTTTTTGCATCCCCTGACAGGCTTTGAAGACGGAAAAGGCTGGAATTTTGGGGATACGCCCTGTATTTCTGACATATATTCGATACTCGAAGGCATTGAAGCTGTGGATTATGTGGCGGATGTAGAAATAAGGTACTTTGAAGGGTCGAAGGTCGTAACACTGACTGATACTTCTGTTATAAAACTGCCTGAATATGCACTCCCTTACAGCGGGGAGCATTCGATTACAGTAAAATGGACGAATGATAATAAGGAGGGGTGAAGCCTGTCTCTTCCCATACCCAATCTTGACGATAAGTCATTTGATCAGCTTGTAGAGAAAGCAAAAAAACTCATTCCCGTATATGCCCCGGAATGGACCGATCACAACCATAGCGATCCCGGGATCACGCTTATTGAGCTTTTTGCCTGGCTTACCGAAATTGAACTGTACCGTACAAACCTTGTTACTGACAGACACCGCCTCAAATACCTTGAATTGCTGGGGGTAGTGCCGGAAAAAGCAAAACCTGCACGCGTAAATCTCAGTTTCAGTTCGACCCAAAAAACGGAGCTGATAAAGGGAACTCAGGTGTCAACTGAAGCTGCAGGCAAGAAAATCTATTTCTCTCTGGATGAGGACCTGGATATAGTTCCCGCTGCCTTTGGACTGGAGAAACTGATAGTTGACGGGCTTACAGAAGGAGTATTTGACCGTACCAGCGCAAATGAAGCAGGAGACCTTTTCTTTGCTCCTTTTGGCGAGCAGGTTCGGGCTGGATGTGCATTTTATATGGGTTTTGGAAAAAACAGTGCCATTCCGCCTCAGACCCTTAATTTCATGTGTTACCTTTACGAGAAAGATCTGAAAGTTCCTGGGAGCCATGGAGACGAGCAGGAATACGGGTTTGAAAATGCGAAATTGAGGTGGGAAATTTCGGACCCGGCTAGTGGATACCCATGGAGAGAGGTAAAACCTGTAGATAATACTGCAGGGTTCAAAAAGAGTGGAAGAATAACCTTTAGGGAGCTTGAAGGCTGGAAGGCAACTCAGTCTATTCCTCTAATGAACTTTGAAAATTCTTATTTCTGGCTCCGCTGTACGGTAAAAGGGTCAGGTTATGAGTACCCTCCAAGAATTGAAAAAATAAGGCTGAATACGGTCCCTGCAACCCAGGATCTAACTGCAGGAAAAGGAAGTGAGAAAGGGAAAGGAGGAGAAGGAAGAGAGGATATAGCAAATGGAAAAGAGGACGGAGAAGAAGGAAACCTTAAAGCTGGCTGTGCCTGGAAAGTTGAAGGGTCAGAACATCTGGAAATTATAAATTACACGCCTGCAACCGGAGGGAAAAAAGCCCAGACAATTGAGGAGGCAGTAGAAGTTTTTCTCAGAGATTTTAAGGTTCCCTATATTGCAGTAATAACCTCTGATTACGAATACATAGCCCTGAATACTCCGGGCCTTAGAGTGGCAAAAGCAAAAGCAGTGCCTAATTACCGCCCTCTCCTTTCTCAGCAGGCAAAATCCGGAGGTAAGGAACCCACAAAATCAGGGTACAGCAAAGGTTCTGTGACGGTTGTAGTAATCCCTTACACTCCTCTTGAAATTCTCAGGTCTCCTCCCACTCCTTCTGCAGGCTTTATACAGGCAGTATGCAGGCACCTTGACAGGCACCGCCTGTTGGGGACTGAAATCCATGTAATTTCTCCAGATTACGTAAAAGTGACGGTGAATATTACAGTTGTCCCGCAGGAGGGTTATCTTGACGACAGCCTGGTTCGGAAGGATGTATTATCTGTGCTTAACAGGTACCTCCATCCCGTAAAAGGAGGGCCTGATGGTCAGGGCTGGCCCATTGGCAGGGATGTCTACCTTTCGGAGCTTTATGAACTCATGGAAAAGATTTCAGGGGTAAAATGCATAATCAGGCTTTCAGTCTACGGAGAAAACGGAGCGGCACGAGATTCACAGGGCAACCTCTTACTGGGCTCAAAATTTTCGAGTGTTTATTCCGGGCAACACAATGTGGAGATTTTAAGGGAGGCTGAAAGCTGCCTGAAAAGAGGTGGTTTGCATTCAGGAAATTAAACATAAATGGATAGATTCAAAGATATTTTTGGAAGAGTTTATGGAATATAGCGAAAATCTCGACCTCGGACAGGGGGACCTGAGGCTTTCCAGCGTTTATTCATATTTATTTGAGGAGGTGTTATTCGAAAATCCAGGGTTTATTATTGAGGATATCGCAGTCGATGAATGTGGTTTCATTTACCTTCTGGGTACAGAGGAGAATCCTGCAGGTACAGAGAGTCCTCCGGGTGCGGAGAAAAGCCTGATATTCAGGTATGCAGGAAACGCATCTGCTCCAAATCCAATAGGGAACTGTCCCGGAGTTTTTCCGTTAAAACTGGGAAAGATTTCTGCAATCGGAGTAGACGAAGATACCCTGTACATTGCAGATAGCGCTGATGGAAATAATTTCCGTCTCAGTGCTTTTACAAAAAGCGACTATTATTTGCGCTGGACCCTTTTAAAAGGCCCGACCGGAGAAGAGGCTGGAGAGGAAACTGGAAAGAATCTGAAAAAAATTACCAATATAAAATGCGATGAAAAAGGGAATATCTACATTCTTGAAGGGAGCAGGGTGCTTTCTATCAACAAGCACAGCCCTTTCCGTCCGAAACCCGAAATTTCCTGCGAAATTAATGGATCTGGAGAGCCAGAGTTTCTGGAAGTAGATAAAGAAGGGAAGCGTTACGTCCTTGAAGGAAACAGGATTCATGTCTTCAGAGCCGGGGAAACAGAGGCTGAAAGGAAGGTAGATATAGAGAACTTTTCTCCTTCAGGGATCGCAGTTGATGCCTGGAAGGAGGTTTTTGTAGGGGAAGCGGATGAAACAGGAGATGAAAACCAGAACGAGAAAACCATTCATAGGCTGGAGTTTAATAATCATTTTCTTTCTCATCCTTTATGGTCCTACAGGGGCACCTGTAAAAAGCTGGTTTACGGTCCTGAAGGCAGACTTTATGTGCTTGACGGGAAGGGAAAAAAGCTCACCAGGCTTGTACGTAAAAAAGTAAATTTGAGAGCTCCTGACGGTTCTTTTCGGGGAACCTATATTTCAAGACCTGTGGACAGCCAGGAAAGCGATACTGTGTGGCACAGGCTGATAATAAATGGGAATTTTGTAAAAGGCACTCAAATAGAATTCTTTTATCATGCATCGGATGAAAAGCTTTCAGGGGCTGAGATTAAAGCTCTTGACCCGAAAAGGTGGAAAATATGCATTTCCGAAACTTCGGCAGTTCAGGGCTATGAGAAGAGGGATTCACTTTTCCTTGATAGGGCAGAGGGCAGGTACCTCTGGTTTAAAATCATCCTCTCAGGGACAGAAGAGACATCTCCGCTTGTCACATCTATCGGAATATTTTTCCCGAGGGCTTCTTATATCGATTATCTGCCTGCTATCTACAGGGAGGAACCGTATAGCAAAGACCTCCTCGAACGCTTCCTTTCCATATTTGAAAGCATAATCTTTGAAATAGATTATACGATTGAAAATATAGACCGTTTTTTTGACACCTGCAATGCTCCGCCTGAGTTCCTTTCCTGGCTTGCTTCCTGGCTTGCGGTCCCTGTAGATGAGGACTGGACTGAAGAGAAAAAAAGACTTTTTATCAGGCACGCAGCCTCACTATATAAAAAGAGAGGGACAAGAGAAGGGCTTTCCGAAAGTATCGAACTTTTTACGGGGATAAAGCCCCTGATTGTGGAAAACTTCCGCATCAATTTACCACTTGAAGGAAAAAAGTCTCTCCCCTGCACGGGTGAAGATATGATCTTTTTCCCGTCGAATGAAGCCAGAGTAAAAATAGGCGATAGGGAAGAAAACCTTGTTAATGTCCTTTTCGGGACAGAAAAATTTGTTTTCACTGTCTTCCTGAAAAGTCCGGGAATTGACACAGGTACTCTAAAGCGTATTAGAAGGATTATTGACGAGCAAAAACCTGCACACACATGTTATAACCTGAAGATGCTCGAACCCTGGTTCTACCTGGATATGCATACATATCTTGGAATCAACACCGCACTTACGGAGCCTGAGTTTATCCTCGGTAAAGAAACTGTAATTGGCAGAGATACCATCCTGAGCGACGAGGAGAAAGCCGGGCAGGTTCAAAGGCATTCAAGAGCAGGAATCGATACCGTACTTTCTTAAAATTTGCTATCTTAAGATTAGATACCCTGAGATTCGACGTCTTAAGATTCAATAATACATCTCTGAGCTACTATTCTTCAATTAATGATCAATCGCAGGCAGCTGCGTATAGTCTTAATATGTATAATTCTAAAATAAAAGGGGTTAATGGCATGTCCAATCACATAGATGGAACTGATAAATGTAAATTGCACAGATTTGAGAAAAACAACTATTTTTACGGCAAGTTAATGACAGTCCGGGACTTCGAAACAGAACAGAGTTATTTCGATGAAAAACTCCGCCTGGTCAACAGACTTCTCCACGGCTCAGGGCTTGTCTGCGGCTTTGAAGACCTTAAGATGGAGCTTAAAGGCAACAAAATAACGATCGATTTTATAGACGGAGGGGTAGCACTTGACTGCTGCGGACGCGAGATTGTAGTGCCGACAAATACATTGGGGAAAGACATAATCAGCAGCAGCGGATCAACTGTTTCCGCTTTACCAGATGGTTCATTTCTTTATCTGAAATATAAACCCTGTTACGAAGGTTATGTAGCTGCGGCTTCAAATCCTTCAAGTTGCGAAGAGAGATGCTGTCCCGGAAGGGTTGTTGAGGGTTTTGAAGTAGTTGTCTCAAATGAAGCTCCTGAATCAATGGGCATACGCTGCCGGGCCGAATCCCCAGAGGATCCGAGTGTGCTTCCTGATGCAAGTGAGTGGCTCAAAAATCTTGAAGAAGAACACAAACCATGCTCTCTATGTGGGGAAAACCAGAGAGGTAAAGTTTTCCTTGCGTCTGTGGACAGCGACCTAATAATTAAACCAGAGAATACCGAGAAATACAGGATTTTTTTCACTAAAAAGGAACTTTACCAGCTTTTAAAGTGCCATATTCTGGACTCTGAAAACCCTCATAAGGTCACCGCAGTACAGACAGGAGCACTTGTGAGTCTGGAAGGAGTAAGCAACCCTGGCGGAAACGTGGATCTTGTTGAGGATGGCTCAATTGTTATTACTCCTGATGATACGAACAACCTTATTACCATAGGAGAGACCCATTCTGCAAAAAAGGACAATCCACATATGGTTACCGCTCTACAGACCGGCGCACTCGTTAGCATAGGTGGAGTCAGTAACCCCGGAGGAGACGTAGGTCTCATTGCAGGTGCAAATATTTCGATAACCTCCAACCCTGCGGCCCATACTATAGAACTTACTTCTACTGGAGGAGGGGCAGCCCCGGCAACTACAGTGGAAAGCGTAGGTACCAGCCTCATTGTCGGTACTTCGGATAAATATTCCCGCGAAGATCACGTACATAACCTGGGAAAAGAAATTGTCGACTTTGGAAACCTTTCCGGAACACTTCAAAAGCAGCTTAACCTGCTTTTTATGTACCTTAGAGAAAGGGCTCTGAAATGCACTGTAAGTAATTTTAAGGCAATTATGAGGCAGCTGGACAGCAGTATAGCCCTTAAAATTTCCCAGGAGGCCAAAAAGGCAGTAGATAATAGAATTTATGAAAAAGAGGAGGACTTCATTTCTTCTATGAAAGACTTGCTGGAGTTTATGAGAGAATTTGCAGACGAAATTCAAGGAAGAGTTACAGATATAAGTTTCGAAAGATTTATGAAATCACTGGAAGAACTCAAAGTAGCTATTGACTCAGGCGATGCAATTCAGGTAGCTGTCCAGCAGGATGAGGTCTGCTTCTATGCTACAGAACTGGAAATGCGAGGATAATTGCTGGGATAAACGAAAATTAAGAAAATATCAGAAATCACGTCTATAGATCCGAAATTTCTGATTTAACCTCCCACCAAATTTAAAATTCGTTTTAATTTTTTGGTGGTTTAAAACTTTTTAATTTCTAATTTTCATCTCTAATTTTCATCTCTAATTTTTATCTCTAATTTTTATCTCAATTTTAATTTTTAACTTCTAACTGTAATTTTAAGGCAGGAATTTAGTCTACTGAATACTGACTGGTACAGAGTTTTGATTTGTCCATAGTTTTCAATCATTAACTGGTATACTTAAGGTATAAATCGTCAAAGAAATCAGGGACAGATACATGTCTGAAAAAGCTGGAGTTCATACCAAAACACAGGAACCAAAGCACAAATGCTCATATTTCTGCAACCAGAAACCCAGCCACAGTTCTTCAGAATCTCCTGCTGACAGAATGTTACAGCTTCAAAGAACAGCGGGTAATCAGGCTGTCCAGAGGTTGATCAAATCAAGAGCTTTGCAGGCTAAAATCAGGATAGGTCAGCCTGATGATATTTATGAACGTGAGGCTGATAGGGTTGCCAAACAAGTCATGAGAATGCCTGAGCTGCAGGTTTCAAAAGGGATAAGAATTTCAAGCCACATCCGGAACAAGTCTGTACAGCGCAGGTGTCCAGAGTGTACTAAGAATAATCCAGAAAAGGAAGAAGAGGAAGGAACTCTCCGGAAAAAGGAGGTTTCTGGCCCAATTCCTAAGATAATCCCAGAGCTGGAGTCCCGCATCAGCAATATGCGCGAAGGCGGCCATCCTTTGCCCGAATCTGTACGAGCTTTTTACGAGCCGCTCTTTGGTCAAGATTTTAGCCAGGTACGCATTCACACGGATTCAAAGGCAGTGCAGATGAACCGCGACCTGCAGGCACAGGCATTCGCATATAATCAGGACATCTATTATGGAGACGGAAAATCTCCTGATAAGAATGAGTTGACTGCACACGAATTGACTCATGTGGTGCAGCAAACCGGTGGGGTTCAAACCAAAAAAGTTCCCGAGCAGCCGTCTGTCCAGTTAAAGTGTTTAGCTTGTGAAAAAAAGAAAGCGGAAATACAACGGTCACCTGAGATATCAACCTCCACGCCCGGAATACAGAGGTGGTCACTCTTTGGCGATAACGAAGATAAGAAAGAATCTGATAGTTCGGGTGGAAGCATCTTAAGCTGGGTTGAAGAGAAAGCCAGCGAAGTGGTAAACTCTATTACTGAGGCTGGAGGCGAAGCGGTTGATTGGGCCAAGCAACAGGCAGGTGCAGTTATTCAATCTGGAGATGGAGCTGGACAGAAAGGCGCTGATAATAATATATCCGGGACAAGCTTCAGCCCGGCTGCACTGGCAGCGGCAAAACAACTGGCGGGCAAATTAAAATGCAAATTCTCAATTGGCCAGGATGGAATTACTCTTGGCTGTGGGCGCATTAAGTTAACAGATCCCCAGGAAGAAAAGGTTCTGGAATTTCCTAAATTGTCGAAAATTAAGAATTTAAAAGACTATATAATTGCAGGAGTAAGGATCGACAAGCCTGAACTTGGACTTGATATAGGTCCCAGCCTGTGGCTGAGTGTTGGCTCGATTACCCTGAATGATGTTTTAATTAGGATTGATCCCCTGCATGATACTTACATAGGACAGGGGCAGGTTAATGTTCCGATAGGCAGCCATATTGTTGTTGAAGTTGCTGGCAAGATAAGTGCTGGTGCCACGCTTTCAATTCCGGTTGAAGGTTTTAGCATTCCTATTAAAGGTTTTGCTGAAGGGGGATTTCGGGGTGACGGTATAGGCTCTACTATCTTTAATTTTCAGGAGATGGTGCGCTTATCATATATCCAGAACAAATTTATATTCGACCTTGAAAGTAAAATTAAAGCTGGTTTTAAGGTACAATTCAATGTTACGCCTTTCTTAAACGTCCAGTATAAGATAGCTGACAGAGAGAAACGTTTATGTGAGTTTACTGCACCATTATGGACCTGGGAAAAGTGGATCAAGGCTGAAGAGCTGTCTATTCCCGTCTCAATAAACCCAAGTAAAGGTGATAAACCTGTTACGGTTGGACCCATAACGAAACAGGTTATTTCCGGTGAGGACATTGAAGGGAATTTATCACGAAATCTGCCAGGTCTGCAGGGAAAATGTACGAAGTTCTGCGATTTAATTGAAGGCATTGGTGGTCCTTCTCAATTAGTTGTTGCACAGAGTAACATAGGTCAGGGTCAGGTTTTCAGTGCGGGTCAGGATAAAGTTTTGAAAGCACTTTCAAATGCAGCTGCCGAAGTTTGTGGAAAAAAGGAAGAGGCACGAGGTGTGGTCAATACAGGTTTGGACGAATCACATCCGATAGGGATGACCTGGTATAAGCCATTCAACGAATATAAGCCAATCATAAAATTCGAGCACGATGAACGTTATTATCGCACTACATCCAAAAAACTTCCTAAAAATATTGATCCGGACGGTCGTTCGCTCGGTGTCATGAAATGGTATAAAGAAAAGAGCAAATTCAAGAAAGAGAGGAAAACTGACAGCAGGAAAGAGCAAAATCAGCTGCTAAAGATACTCAAAGAGTACAGCGTTGATTATGACGAAAGACTGTATCAGGTTGATCATGTGCTGGATCTTCAGTTGGGTGGAGATGATGCATTTGAAAATCTCTGGCCTCTAGATGCAAGAGTAAATCAGATTGCAAATAATGCTCACCGGGACCAGTGGGTCTGGTTCAGAATATCGGAAGGTTCCAAACCGATACAGGCAGTTCTGGGAGACACAAGACTTAATGGGCGCTGGTTTATTATCAAAAATGTTAAGGGGTAAGGAAAAAATAGCTGACGGAGCACGTACATTACAAGCTGCCTAAGTGTTCACCCACTCGTTGCTACTTCCTCCCGCGTCAGCCGCGTCGTGAAAAAGCAGTAACTGACAAAAGACAGGATCTGATCCGAAAAATGCACTGTAATTAATTTTTACAGAATGTTTATAGGGTGAGTTACTGGAAATCACAGGGTAAGAATCTCCATATTTTCCAAAATAAAGAGGATATAGGTTTTTTAGATTTAATCCATCGCTCACTGATATGATCTGGATAATTTTTGATTTTTTACTTCTCTAAACCTTAACTGACACATTTAAAGTGTAATAATACTAAATATTAATCGGGAAGGGCATATGGCTGAGAAAGTTGGAATTCATACCAAAGCACAGGAGCCAAAGCAGAAATGCTCGAATTTCTGCAGCAAAAAGCTCAACTATAATTCTTCAGGATCTCCTGCTGACAGAATACTGCAGCTTCAAAGAACTGCGGGTAATCAGGCAGTCCAGAGACTAATCAAATCAAGAGCTTTGCAGGCTAAGCTTAGAGTAGGTCAGCCTAACGACATCTACGAACAGGAGGCTGATCGGATTGCTGAGCAGGTTATGCGGATGCCTGACCCGGCATCTGTCTCGCAGTCTCCGGTCAATTCACGGCCAGAGGGACTGTCGATTCAAAGTGCAACCCGTTATCCTGAGAAAGATATTCAACAAAAAGAGGATGATGACGAAGAAGGAATCTTCCAGATGAAGCAGGGTTCACCATCATACGCTGCTGGCAGTCAGCAAGGTGTACCACCAACTGTGCATGAAGTCCTGTCCTCGCCCGGGTTCCCGCTTGACCCAGCTACACGCGCTCATATGGAACCGATATTTGGGCACGACTTTGGAGGGGTACGGATACATTCCGGCCCAGCTGCTGAACAATCTGCGCAAGAGGTGAACGCACATGCCTACACAGTGGGACGTGACATTGTTTTCGGTGCAGGTCAGTTCGCACCAGGGACGCAGGGAGGACGGCGGTTGATTGCTCATGAGTTGACGCATGTGGTGCAGCAGTCAAGGTTAGATGGGATTCATCTTGATCAAAGCAGTGATGAACGGGGTCTAACCCCAATTCCCACCTCAATTTCCACCCGTCTAAAGCTCCGGCGGCAGCGGTCAGACTCCGCTATCTGCACCCTCGTGCCCTCCAAAGACTTGTCACCTCGCGAGTGGGTCAGATGCCTGCACTTGGGCCTCATCCAAGAGGACGATGAAGATCCATTGCGCTTCACGAACACCGGCGTCGTGGCGACGCGAAAAGAGCTCGTCGCATGGTGGATCCGCGAGGGGATCACTGAAAAGGTGGCAATAACCCGTGTAATGCACTCGCGTGAGTTCGCCGGCACTGACACGGCCCGTGAGGAGACGAAAGCACAACTAATTACCACCATCCCGAGAGAGAAACTAAGTGTATGCATTCGTCCAGTGCAGATCGCTGACGACAATGGCAAGAAGCCCACGGTCCTTCCGTCTTTCGATGCGGCAAAGACAATATGGGGGAAGTGCTGCATCGATCTGTCAGTCAAACAGTCTAAGACCGTGTCAAAGACGGCCTTTAAGACGTTGGATTATGGCGGCTCAAACACGACACAAGAGCTGAAAGATTTGTTTTTTGCTGCTGGTGAAGCTGGCGGCTGCATCTCGCTATTCGTGGTGGAGTATTTTCAACAAGGTAACTTGAAAAGTAAGGATATAGCAGGCGGAGCAGCAACCTACGGCACCCCTGGTGGAGATTCAATCTTCGCAGTCGAGGGCCTAGATCCCTCTATTGTTGCCCATGAGCTGGGGCACGCCATGGGCTTATTAGGTGAGTGGGCCCATAGCCTGACAGGTACTGTCATGGAGGTCACCGCAGGTAAACACAATCAAAAGGAATCGGACAAGGTAACAGAGGTTATCTGCGACAAGGTGAGAAAGTACACTTATTCCAAACCTAGCGACAAGAAAGACTGCTACCTAAACTTAGGATAAGAATCCCAACTAGCCCGCGTATGATGGGGAGAGGTATGAATCCAAACATTTGCAGGATGGCGGATGGAGCTGATAGGTTTCGGCTATCCTTCTATCCATCCTACGGCTAGGACAGGTATAACGGCGTTGGTGAAAAAGAGATCGATAAAATGATCGATCTATTGACTGCTAAGCATGACGAATTACAGGTGTTATAGCCCGTCATGCGGGTAAACCACTAATAATAATCCCAGGCAGGATGGAAGTTGAGAGATGAGTCAACAGGCATTCATTTAAGCTAGAAAGCAAGCTCAAAGTTCGACGTTAATAACCATTGGTGTCCTGTATATCAAATATGGCAAGCGTTGCAAGAAGTAGCGAGCTTTGGTACATGAGATTTTCTACTTAAGCACATGATAAGATGCATATGAGCTAATTTGATGACAAAGGATAAGTTCTAGAAGAAAACAAAAATAATGTCATGGGTGTGAAATCTTTACTTGTACCTCTTTGTCTCATTTTCAGTCTGTCCATTTTCAATATATTTCTGATTATTTCAATCGTTTGAAACCTTTTAAATATAATTATCGAGCTAGATTCTCTGTCCTTTAATTCGATTTTGGTTCTTTAAAACTTTCAACCTCTAGCTGGCATATTTAGGATATAAATTACTAAATATAAATTGGAGGAGGGTATATGGCTGAGAAAGCTGGATTGCGTGCCAGAACACAAGAATCAAAGCAGAAATGCTCGAATTCTTGCAAACAAAATATTAGCTACAGTTCTTCAGGATCTTCTGCTGATAGAATACTGCATCTTCAAAGAACTGCAGGCAATCAGGCAGTCAAGCGATTGATTAAATCAAGAGCTTTGCAGGCTAAACTTAAAATCGGCCAGCCTAATGATATATATGAACAGGAAGCAGACAGGGTGACAGATCGTGAGACGGCAATACCGCTCCATCCCTCCATTACAGGCCCAGTTCTGCATATGCAACCTGCTGGTACAGGTGGTGCACCAGCTGCATCGGCAGCAACTGCCCCTATCGACCAGTTCACCGAAGCTGCTGCAATAGGGGATGTAGTCACGATGGATTTACTCATTTCCGGGGGGTTGGACATCAATCAAAAAGACAGTAGCGGATTAACGGCTCTGATGCGTGCAGCAGATGCGGGGACAATGAGGTCCGTAGAGTTCTTAATTAAGCGTCATGTAGACCTGGCCATTGTAGATCGCGATAAGAAAACCGCCCTGTTTCATGCGGCAGAGAATAATCAAACCGATGTGCTTTCAAGACTTCTCCTAGAAGGCGCTGATCCAAACATACGTGCCGATTTTGGCATAACCCCACTGATGGCGGCGGCAGAAAAAGGACATTCAATTGCTGCAGAAATTCTCCTTGAAGAATACGCAAATATAGACGATGCAGACCCAATCAACGGTTTGACTGCCCTCATGCTGGCTGCCTCAAATGGACATGCCGATGTAGTATCAGTTCTCGTTTCTCGTGGGGCCGATATAACGAGAACCGATCTTGCCGGCCAGACACCACTAATGATGGCAGCCAGGGCAGGGATAGCGAGTTCTCTCCTTGGGGGCATGTCAAGACAGCGCAAGAAGGGAAGAACTGAATATATCAACGCACGAGACACTAAGGGGAAAACTGCCTTGATATATGCGGCCGAAAAAAGCGACAAACGTGAAGTAGAGCTGCTTCTCCGGTTAGGGGCCGATGTGAACATCCAGGATAATGACAAAAGAAGCGCCATTATCAATGTTGCAGCATCACCACAAAAAGATACATACGTAAAGCAGGCAGTTCTCAGCGCCTTGGTACGCGCTAGAAATGCCAATCTTGATTTGCAGGATAATGAAAACAAAACGGCCCTGATGAGAGCAATTGAGATTGGAGATGTTGAAACGGTAAAGACGCTGATCTATTATGGGGCACGAATTGATGTTGAATCTAAGCCCGGTGAAACGGCATTGATGGTGGCAAGAGACATTTTGCGAAATACATCGATGCAAAAAGAATTCATGTTTATCGTCAGATTATTGGAGAGTTGGCCGAAAAGAACAGGACAGGAACACAAGTAATATAGCTGCTCTAAAATAGGAAACCTGGTTGGCAAATGGGCAAGTCTGTTTTGTTGTTTGGCCCCGTTAAGAAATGAAGAGGAGCGCGGAAATCGCAAAGACCGAGAAGGAACCACGGCGTAGCCTTCAAACAAAAGGTAGCGCTTGGGGCGATCAAGGGGGAGCAGACGCTTGTAGAACTGGCTAGGTGATTTCAGGTATCCGAACGGCCTATGTCCCAATATTGTAAATTTTGTTCTGAAGAGGATACGCTTATGGTAAAGGAGAAAATCAATGCTGAAGAAGGCTGATATAAAAGCAAGGATTCCTGGACTAAGCAAAGTAAACCCTGCTTCTAAGGCTCAAAAAGACAATCGCGCCTCAATCCGTTTACCCTCTATGTGCGATTTTGAATTTTTGGCACAGTTTTCAATCTTTGGCTGGTGTATTTAACATATAAATTACCAGATATAAATTGGGATGGGTATATGGTTGAGAAAACTGGAGTTCAGGCAAGAACACAAGAAACAAAGCAGAAATGCTCGAATTTCTGCAGCAAAAAGCTCAACTATAATTCTTCAGGATCTCCTGCTGACAGAATACTGCAACTTCAAAGAACTGCAGGCAATCAGGCAGTTCAGAGACTGATCAAATCAAGAGCTTTGCAGGCTAAAATCAGGGTAGGTCAGCCTAATGATATCTACGAACGGGAAGCTGACAGGGTGGCCGAGCAGGTCATGAGAATGCCGGATCCTGTCCTACAGCGCAAGTGCACTATGTGTGATGAGAATGAAAAAAAGGTTTTGCAGGCCAAAGAGTCGCAAGGGCAATTGCTGGCAACTCAAGGTCAAAGTATGCCACCCCTTGTCCACCAAGTATTGAGCTCACCCGGTCAACCTCTCGATCCGGGTACTCGCGCGTTTATGGAGCCGCGCTTCGACCATGATTTTTCTCGAGTAAAGGTGCATTTAGGTGCGGCTGCTGAGCAATCGGCGCGGGAGATGAACGCCCATGCTTACACAGTGGGACACAATATGGTGTTTGATGCGGGTAGGTTTGCGCCGGGCACGCATGAGGGACGGCGCTTAATTGCGCATGAGTTAACTCATGTCGTGCAGCAAAGTAAAGGGGGCGTCGATCCAATGGTTCAGCGCCGCCTACTCGTTTCAAGTGACAGTAAGGCAGACATTAAAACCATGCTTAAGCTTCTTGAGCCAGCCAGCGGTTTCAGTCTCAAGCATGACCCGAAAACTAAAGAGGTTTCAGTGACCGCCTCCGTGCTAAAGCCTCCTTCGTTCGTGCTGGCCAGTCAACTTGCGACTATTATAAGCGATCAGAAGCAGGATGCTGAGATCCACCTGGGGCGCAAACAAAAGGGAGTGTCTGTAGGCGCATTCCCAAGCGACCCTGATAGGGCAGTGCAGGAAATTCGCATCGACCATGTCCTGGCACTCGAAAAAGGTGCGCCTGGGAGCGGCGTAGCAAAACTTGCCCACGAGATTGTTGAGAACTACGAGGCTCACGCTCTAAAAGACTTTAACTGGAGCGTTGCTTTCAGCGAGTCGCATAAAATGGCTTTAGAGGTGGAGAACTTGATTGAAAGTGAATTGGGACATCCGGGTTCGCGTCGCAATACTTTTTCGGTACTCATCGATCCCGGCAAGGGCAAACCCCGTTTCTCCAGGGGAATCGAAGACCGGGAGAAGTATTTCCTTGTATGGGACGAGAGTTTCGACAGCAAGAATACCTGGTCTAATGCCCGTAGGGTGCCGCGTGTGAAGGTCTCGAATTATAAAATCAATGGCTTCACTCTTGGTTCTAATAATCTACCCAAGGGAGGTGATGCTATTATCACATCACTGGCTGCCGATCTAAAGAAGAATCCTACCGCCTCGGCGCTGGTTGAGGGTTTCGCCTCTGCCGGCAGTACGTATGCAGAAAATATTAAACTCGCAGAGGAATGGGCTCGAATGGTTAGTGATAAGGTCATTGACAAAGTCGCTGATAAATTGAACACAAATTGGAGAAGATTCCATGTGGTAGGCAATGTCGCCCGGACTGGTAACTATGCTGTAATTACGGTAGAGCGCCCAGACCTGTAAACGCCGGCGTGCCGGACCTGCTATTTCCAGGATTCCGCCTGCTTTGCCGTTTAGTTCATTCAGCCCGCTCAGGATAGATATCCTTTGCTAATTCGGCACATGGAAGCATCCAGGGCTCCCAGTGATTTGGTAAGGAGGTCCTGAAAAGTCGAATCGGTTTTTCCGAAATTGGCAAGATATGGAGGAGAGACTTGTCAAGCCCACTCCTGCACAATTCGGAAAATCTGTCATGTATGGGGGATGATTAAATGGCTGAAAGAATTGTTGCAAGTACCAGAACAACAGAATCAAAGCAGAAATGCTCGAGTTCCTGTAAACAGAAGCTCAATAATAATTCTTCAGGATCTCCTGCTGACAGAATCCTGCAGCTTCAAAGGACTGCGGGTAATCAGACAGTTCAGAGGTTGATCAGATCAGGAGATTTACAGGCTAAACTTAGACCAGGTCAGCCTGATGGTGTTTATGACCATGAAGCTGAAAAGGTAACAGAGCAGGTAATGAGGATGCCGAACTCTGTTCTTCAGCTCAAGTGCCCTACATGTAATGAATATAAAAGAAAGGCTAAGGAGGTAAAAGAGTCGCCAGAACAGGTAACGATAACCCGGAGCCATGATGTGCAGCCTATTGTCCATGAGGTACTGCAATCTTCCGGTCGGCCTTTGGACCCGGCTACCCGTGCCTTTATGGAACCGCGCTTTGGCTATGACTTTTCGCGAGTGCGTGTGCATTCTGGCGGAGCTGCTGAGCGATCGGCACAGGACTTGAATGCTCATGCCTATACGGTTGGACATAACATTGTGTTTGATGCAGGTAGACTTGCACCGAGCACATACGAAGGACAGCGGTTGATTGCTCATGAACTGATGCATGTTGTGCAACAAAGCTCTTCTGGACAGGTCAAACCAGTGTTCATAGACAGGTCATCGGATCACTTTGAGCGCCAAGCCGACAATGTATCGACGGCAATAATGAATCTGCGACTTTCTCAAACCGGGGTGCAACCAGCAATGGTCAAGACACTGGCAAATCCATTGATGCCGAGTGGCGTGATTCAGCGAAAGCCAGCTCCGGATGCAAAGCCAGTACGTGAGAACAAGGCAAGGCTTGACAGGTTGGCGAGGGATCCCCGCGAGGCGCATCTCGCATGGAAGAGGCTAAACATACAGGATAGGTTCATTATTCTAGACAGTATGGCACGACGTTATGGCGCTGCTTTTGCGGATCAGTTCCGAGAGGTTGCACAACGCGGGAAACCGGATTTTAGTGTAACCTACTGGCAGCCTCGCAGAGGGCCAACCCCAGAACAACTCAGGGCTGGAGGATGGGGCTTCCTGGGAATGGAATTCACCGGGAATGCCGCCTTCGATGTAGAGGTCTGGGTGAATCCATCAGGGAAAACTATTCGCCGGGACGTTTCCACTTATCGGCCCGGCCAGCCGGAAAAAGGAGAAGAGATACCTGACAAACTGCCGCCCACTGAAAAGAAGGAGGATATGCCGCCCATTGATGATTGCACAGAGCTAAAGGAAATGACATTGGCAATTTTGCGTGATACGATCTCCACCGAAAATGCCGCGAAAACGGACCTGGAAGGTGAGAAAGGCCGGTTGGAAAAGATGAACAAGACCACTGATGATTACTGCCAGCGATACGACGAATATATCCAGTCACTGCGGGCCATGAAGACACGAGTAGATACTGCGGTAGATGACATCGAAACCATGCGCAAACAACTGGTGGAAGCAAAGTGCTCCGTGGACATCATCGATAGTGAGCTCCAGGAGCTGACAGATCTTCAGATCTGGGTCGATATCGAGTCCGGTCCGATGGGTACACAGTTTCTCGAATGTATCAGGATCCGATCCCCCATCGACCTACCTGAGGACGAAGAATGAGTGGTTCCCGGTCGAAAGCTTTCCTACCACGATAAATAACAGGTACTGGATAATACGAAAGATTTTCACAAAATACAATAGGAGGAACAAGTTATGACAACAACAGAAGAAGTGCATAATATAATCGAAAACCTGAGCAGACAACTTCAGTCCGCAATAGGTTCGCAAAACACGAATGAAATTATAAAATTATATGCAGATGAGCCGAAATTCTTGCCACGTGGTGGAGATATTCCACAATTTGATCCTCTTCCGGAAAACCGGTGGTCAAAGGAATATATATGCACATACTGGGAGAGGGTTTTCCGGGTTCCTACAATGGGTTGTTGCAAGTATATACAGAGAATCAATAATATAGAAGTGCTTGGTGATGTAGCATACGAAATCGGAACTTATCATCTTGCAGCAGATACCGGAGTAGGGGAAGACCTTGAGGAAGGAGCATACTTTATCCTATGGAAGAAAGAAGATGACCAATGGAAAATTGCGATACACATATTGAGTTCTGGAAGCAGCCCGAAATGGTAAAAAAGAGTGCTCGAAAGTTCAAACAATACGAGGAGTAATATAAAATTTTTAAAATATAAATAATGTTTTTCAATATTTTTTATTAAATAGACACTTTAATAAATAGTTTTAGACACTTTAATAAATGGTTTTAGACACTTTAATAAATGGTTTTAGACACTTTAATTAATGGTTTTAGACACTTTAATTAATGGTTGTTAAAAATTTTTTAAATCTAAATTTATTCTGATTCAAACACTCTCCTAAACAAAAGCATTAAATCTAAAGTTGATTATTTTTGGGTTAAGTTAGCTAGCAACAGATGAGATGAAATCCCCATGCCAGTAATCACCTTGCATTATGAAGACCTCGAGAAACTCACAGGAACAGATAAGGAAACCATCATAAAACGGGTGCCTATGATAGGGGCCGATATCGAAAGGGTTGAAGACGAGTATGTTGATATCGAGTTCTTCCCTGATAGGCCTGACCTTTACAGTGTGGAAGGGGCAGCCAGGGCAATGCGGGGTTTTCTGGGCCTTGAGACCGGGCTTCCTGAGTATGAGATAAAGCCCTACGAGGTATCCATATCTGTCAGTGAGGATATCCTGAAGATCAGGCCCTTCCTAGGGTGTGCGGTTGTAAGGGGAGTAAAGTTCACATCCTCTTCCATCAAATCCCTTATGGACCTTCAGGAAGACCTGCACTGGGGTCTCGGGAGAAACAGGAAAAAGGTCTCGATAGGTGTACATGACCTGTCAAACGTTAGACCTCCTTTCCGCTATATGGCAGTGGACCCCGGATTCGAGTTCGTGCCTCTCGATTATACTGAAAAGATGAGCATGACGGAAATTCTGGAAAAGCACCCGAAAGGTACAAAGTTTGCCCACCTGGTCAGGGGTTTTGACAAATACCCGATCATCCTGGATGCAAATAACAATGTGCTGTCCTTCCCGCCCATCATAAACGGCACACTTACGTCCGTAACCGAAAGCACAACCGACCTTTTCATTGATGTCACAGGGCTTGGGGAGGCTGTGTACACTGCTTTGAATATCGTTGTTACAGCGCTTGCAGAAAGGGGAGGACAGATTGAATTTGTGAGGGTAATCCGCCCGGGGGGAGAAGAACTTGTCCTGCCTGACCTTGAGCCAAAAGAAAGGCTGCTTACTACAGGCGAGGTAAAGTCCCTGATAGGCATGGAATTCTCAGTTGAAGAGATCGTAAAACAGCTTGAAAGGATGCGCTTTGGGGCATGTGCCCTTGATAAGGAAACCGTTGAAGTAAAAGTGCCGACCTACAGGGCAGATATCCTGCACAATTCTGACCTTGTAGAGGACATTGCCAAAGGTTACGGCTATGAGAATATTAAAGTAAGGGTTCCTGAGACTTATACCGCAGGCAAGTCCCACCCGATTTCCCTGATGCGGGCTTCGGTAAACGAAATAATGGTCGGGCTTGGCTACTATGAGGTTATGCCTTTTACGCTTACCAGCGAGAAGGTCAACTTTGAGAATATGCGCAGGCAAAAGACTGATGACGTTACCTACGTGCTTCACCCGATCAGCGAAGACCAGACAATGCTCAGGACAACCGTTCTCCCTAACCTCCTCGAAATCCTTGCCTTAAACCAGCACAGGGAACTCCCGCAGAAGATCTTCGAGTTCGGAGAGGTCGTAAGCAACGAAACAACCGGTCAGCACATAGCTGCAGTCTCGGTTCACCCGCAGGCAAACTTCACTGAAGTATACGAGGTTGTGGATGCTTTTATGAGAGAGATGATGCTCCCTTATGAGGTAAAAGAGTCCGAAGACCCGGCTTTTCTCGAAGGCAGGCGGGCGGACATATATGTTAATGGCAAGAAGCTTGGAGTCTTTGGAGAACTCCATCCCGAAGTAATAAACAACTTCGCTCTCGGATATGCCGTTGTGGGGTTTGAGCTTGATTTGAACGACCTTATAGGTTAAAAAGTAATTTAGAAGGTTGATTTTTCCTGTTTTTTCAATTAACCTTTCAAAATTACTTTTTTAAATGGACTGCTTCAATTTCCGAATTGCGCCTCGCCCGAATTGCGCCTCGGGAGTACGCGGTCCTTTTCGCTTCACTTCGTTTCGCTCAAGAGGACTACTTTATGGGTTATAGAGTGAGCTGAGTTCAAGAGAATTGATTAATGTTCTTATCCATGCAATATCATTCACTATACAAAGACCATTCTTGCCCCACTCGACGAAGGGAAGCGGGTATTACCAGAAAAAGAAGAAAAAGAAATAAAAAGTAAATATCGGCCAAAGTTGTTTTTATTGCCTTTTACTGCTTTCTTCTTCTTTCTCCCTATTTTTTTCTTCTTTCTCCCTATTTTTTTCTTCTTTCTCCCTATTTTTTCTTCTTTCTCTCTATTTTTTCCTTTTTTCTTCATTTTTTACATGACACACGAGATGCCTTCATTCCTGAAAAGTCAGAGGAGAAAAACAAAAAATTCAATTTTTGGATTTTTTGAATAATATCAACAAATTGAGCAGGAGCTGCCGATTTTTATTACCAGAGGTTATTATATGTCATTATCATTATACACTTATTAATATGGCCTTGCCAGCTATATTACTGCATTTATAGTAAAGGTTTAGCTTTTTGAAAGTAGGTCTATTGCTTTTGATTTTGATGCAACGGACAATTGTAATTGCTAAATACTGGATAAAGAAAGAGAAACACAAATAATAGCCAACAATTAAAGAAAATCCATCTGGAAAAAGGGGAAAATAAAATGAAAACCAGAAACAGGCTGTGTTCAATAGTTGTAGCTTTATTCTTTTTGCCTTTCATCTGTGCGACTGCATCCGCGGATACGGCACAGGGTACGGAAACTCAGATTACTACCAATACCTCGAACCAGTTGAATCCCGATATCTATGGTGAACGGATTGTGTGGCAGGATGACCGCAATGGAAGTTATGATGCCTACATATACGACCCAAACTGGGATATCTATATATACGATCTTTCCAGTTCCATCGAAACTCAGATTACCACCAATGAATCAAACCAGAGCGGTCCTGTTATTTACGGGGACAGGATAGTCTGGACAGATGATAGGAATGGTAACTACGATGTCTACATGTACGACCTCTCCAGTTCCACCGAAACTCAGATCACCATCAGCGAATCTAACCAGAGCGATCCTGCGATCTATGAGGACAGGATAGTCTGGGCAGATGATAGGAATGGAAATACGGATATCTACATGTACGACCTCTCCAGTTCCACCGAAACTCAGATCACCACCAACGAATCGAATCAAAGCGATCCTGCGATCTACGGGGACAGGATAATCTGGACGGATGATAGGAATGGAATTGCGGATATCTACACACCCGACGTCTACATGTACAACCTTTCTACTTTCACGGAAACTCAGATCGCAAGCAGTGAGGGATTTTTTGAATACGGTCCTGCTATCTACGGGGATAGGATAGTGTATATGAGTGAAGGAGCAGGTGATTTAGTCTGGATGTATGACCTCTCTACTTCAGAACTAACTTTCATCGCCTACGATGCGTGGAACCCGGTTATCTATGGAGAAAGGATAGTGTGGATGTATGGAATGGGATCCTCAGACATCTACATGTATGACCTCTCTACTTCCAGGGAAATCCAAATAACCAGCGATGAATCAGTTCATCAAAGCGCTCCTGCTATCTACGGAGATAGGATAGTGTGGGAGGACTGGCGCAATGAAAACTCGGATATCTACATGTTTACCCTTGATTCTGCTGAGTTAACGCCTCTGGAGGAAATGAAAGACCTCACAGAGTATGTGGAAAATACCTATAAGTGCCATGTGAAGACAAAAACAGGCCTGGCTACTCTCCTTGATAGGTCGAAATGTTTCTATGAAAAAGGTGAAGACGCAAAAGCTGTTTCCATGCTTAAATCCTTCATTCATCTCGCTGAAAAAATGAAGGTATGCAAGCAGATTTCTGCTGGAGAAGCGGATTACATGGTTAAGGAAGCAAAGAGGATTATTGACCAGATACAGACTCAGCAAAGGTGAGAAATTAAATTAATACCACCCGGCGATGATAAGAAAAGACAATGTTATTTATACTGCAATTATATTGTCTTTTCTTCTTGATCCTTTTTCCCTCCAGGGTCCCTTCAGATAATTGAGGGTTTACTGGCTAATTTCTTATCTAACCGGTTCTTTCCCTTCTTATCTTTTTATTCTCTATTACCTAGCCATTTTACCCATTCTCTCATCTAATTATTTTTCTCTCAGCATCTTTTCCATTTCAGCTGCGATTTTCCGGACTTCAGGTATTTCTTCGGTTTCAGCCAGCCTGTACACAAGTTCAAGCATCCTTCCTCTCATTAAGTCCATATCTTCAAGAGCAAAAGAAAGTTCTTCAACAAGAGCTCCCAGGCTTTTTGTTTCGGTGAAACCTGACAGCTTTTCAGGGTCTGCTTTTATCAGGAAGAGGGATTCAGGAGAGTTGAGGTCAACATCGTATTCTTCTTCAAATGCACCTTTTGGAAAGGTTTTGAGCCACCTAGCCCTCCGAATATGGTTGATAAAGTCGCTGAGATGCCTGTATTCGTAGTTTCCGGTAACCTTTCCGATCAGCACCTCGTTTCTGGTTTTGAGAGGAACCGCTACAAGATCTCCTTTTTTTATTTTAGTAACGAAAGAGCAGATATCTCCTGCCCAGGTTCCGGAACGCTCTCCCCGCATTCCGGGATATTTCTCGAGTATGAGTTTCTTTACCTGTTCTTCATTTTTAATACTGGATAAATCCGGGAACTCGGCTCCCCCGATGGTAATCACGCCATCTTCCATAATTATCTCTTCGTCTTCTAAAGTGCCTGCGGCTTTGATCAACCAGAGTTTCATAAGATATCTCTAACTCCTATTATTATGGCAATTTTTACTTATTGTCTGCAGTTTTCAATTTTACATGACCTGGTGATTTTTCCGACCTTTGATCTTCTAAGGATTCGTACATCTTCTTTGCTAATTAACTGTTTCCCGTAACTCCGGGCCTCCGCAAGAAAAACTCTTTTAAGCTTATACCCTCAGGTACAGGTATGGGCAAAAAGGTCTTTGTGGGAGTTGACGGCTGCAAAGCTGGCTGGTTTGCAGTGTTTCTTGAAGAAGAGAATGAGAATGGTTGCAGATGGAAAATTGAACTTTTCCCGGAGTTCTCATGCCTTGTTGATTTTCTCAAAAATGATTATGGACAGGCAGATCCCCTTGTCCTTATCGACATTCCAATAGGCTTGAAAACCGGAGGTGACGGAGAGAGGCTTTCGGATACAGGTGCTCGTAGTGTCCTGAAAGCGCGAAAATCGAGTATCTTTCCTGTGCCGTGCAGGGAAGCGATTTATGAGGAGACCTATGAAAAAGCCTCCGAGGTCAATGAAAGGCTCACAGGAAAGCGCATCTCAAAGCAGGCCTGGAACATAGTCCCTAAAATCCGGGATGTGGACAGTTTTCTGATTAAAAACGAAAACTTCAGGGAAAAGGTCAGGGAAGTCGGGCCGGAAATCTGTTTCCAGTCTTTTGCAGGCTTTCCTATGAAATACCCTAAAAAGAAAGTTGAGGGTTTTCTTGAAAGAAAGGAAGTCCTGGCTAACTTCTGTGCTTTTTCAGATGAAGTCCTCAGATATGCCCTTTTAAAATACAGAAGAAAAGATCTTGCAAAAGACGATATCCTGGACGCCTTTGCAGCTGCACTCACTGCAAAAATGGGAAGCATTTATGGGTTTACGTGTGTGCCCTATAAGCCTGAAACTGACATCAAGGGACTGAAAATCCAGATGGTCTACTGCGAGTGCACGGAAATTAGAAGCCGTGTAAGTACAAAATCAAATGTTAAAACGAATAAGAGTAAAAAGAAGCGTTAAAACAAGTAGAGTAAAAAAGCTGGTTTAACTAAAATTTTGGAACTGTTCAAAAACCTGACCTTTCTCCCAGCGGTTCAGCCATCTGCATGCAGTGCCAGAAAAGCTCTTTTCCCCAGCCTAAGGCTTTTTCTTCAGTAGATATCAGTATCTGGTCTCTCAGTTTTCCGTCATTTTCAAAAAGTTTAAGTGCAAGGAACCTGTCAGTTACAACAATTGAGGGAATAGGTGCGGGTTTTCGACAGACAAACATTTTTGAATTCTTACTTTTGGACAGCCTGTCAGCTTCTTCCGGAAAACTGGAAAATAGACGGTCTACAACGTTTTCTGTCATGCAGAGAACATGCTTTGTATCATTTTCCACAATGCCTGCATAAAGAGAAGGCGCTTCCGGATGGAAATAGGATACAAAAGTAAGGACCTCTTTTGAACTCAGGAAGTTTTCAAGGAAAACTTTGGGAGTCTCAAGCAGATGTTCCACATCAGGCTCAAGCAGTTTACAGTGCCTAAGTTCATCGATTCTCTCAAGAAGGAAATCGGGAATCGGAGATAAATCACGCGTCTTCCAGTAGTCATCGTCGGCTTCAAAAACTTCAATCACATTCAGGAGAGGCTCTAAATTTTCAACAATTATTTTTCCTATTTCGGACAACCTGTAGACTTTTTTTTCCTCGATGATCAGGTTAGCGTCTACCATTTTCTTAATATGGGGCTGGATCGAACCGGCATCTACATTGAGCAATTCTTTGATTGTGTCGACATCTTTCGGCTCCTCTCTCAGGAGAAGTAAAAGATCTTTTCTTCTGTCAGAAAAGAGGATGAGATTTATGAGTGATTGTTTCATCTGCTCACCTGCAGTTTACTCTGTTACTTCTGTATGATGCCCTAAAAACTTTTTCATTTTTGAACGTAATCGCCCTTCCTATATTTTATATTTTCCTTCAAATTTAATATACTCTGATTAATTATAGTCCAAAATATCTACTAATTGGGATGATTGAGTAGATTGAATAATTTCCATATAACGATTGAAACCGGAGGGTGGAATTAAAAGCCCATCCAGAAATAGGAGAATCGAAAACAGAAAATAAAACAAATAAAAAAATCAAACAGGAAGGAATAAAAATATAAAAGAAAATAACAATCTGAAGGATATTTATTCTTTCCGGAGATGTGAGACTGCTGGATCTAAACGTATACTTTCGTAGAAAATGTGCCTGCTCAAAAGAATCTGCGTCCATGTCTGAGAATTTAACTGAGGATCTAACTGAAAATCCAACTGATAATCTAACTGGAAATCCAATTGATAATCTAACTGGAAATCCAACTGAGAATCTAAATGGACATCTAACTGAAGGTTCAACCGAAGATTTACATGGAGACTCAATTGAAGGTTTAGCTGAAGATTTTATTGAGAACTCAGCCAGCATTCTAAATAATAATTCAGTTAAAGTTTCGGCTGCAGGCTCTATTAACAGTCCAATCAGTGTAAATGACCAGATTAGAAATTCAATCGGAATGGAGTTTGTCCTGATACCCTCAGGGGAATTTGATATGGGTTCTCCGTCGCGTGAGAAGCGCAGAAAGCTCTGGGAAAGCCCGGTGCACGGGGTAACCATAAAACAGCCATTTTACCTTGGCAGGTATCCGGTTACCCAGGAACAATGGGGTAAAGTTATGGGGAATAACCCTTCCTATTTCAGGGGTGAAAAGTACCCGGTTGAAAATGTTTCCTGGGAAGAAGCACAGGCTTTTATCCGAAAACTCAATGCAGTTGAAAATACTTGCGAAAAAAGCCCGGTTTACCGCTTCCCCACAGAAGCCGAATGGGAATACTCAGCCAGGGCAGGCACAATAAGCAGCTATTTCTTCGGCGACACAGAATCGAAACTCACAGAATACGCCTGGTTTCTCAAGAACTCCGGGCTTGAGACTCACCCTGTAGGTTTGAAAAAGCCCAATCCATGGGGGCTTTATGATATATACGGAAATGTGGGGGAGTGGGTACAGGACGAGTACCATATCAGCTACAAAGGAGCTCCCTCAGACGAAAGGGCATGGGAAAGCCCCTTTTCAAGTGTATCTGTGCCTGTAAGGATAAGGAGGGGCGGGGGCTGGAACGGGAACGCGGGGTGCTGTCGGTCGGCTGAAAGGCTCTTTGCAGCTCAGAATAGGAGGCTTAACAGCCTAGGGTTTAGAGTTGTTAGGGAGCTATAATTTTAGGATAAGTCCTTAATATGTCATCAAGATTCCTTTTTTGAATTATCTTTTTTAGTCTCGCGATCGCACTGGTTTCAAATGACCGGCGTTTTCCGAAATGTATCTAAAAGAAATGAGAGAGCCATCGTTAAAATGAGACTGCGTTTTATCCCGAAAAAATTCAAAATGGAAAAATAAAATAAAATAAAAACAAAAAGCTCTGTAACTGACGTGCTTTCCTATTTATTTCTCCTGAGTTTTGCACCATTTACCCCTGCCCGTTTTTTTCAGGCAGGGGAAAAAAGGAGTTTTAGGTGCTTTCGACAATTTAGGAGGCGATTTAAAACTTGTGTCTGTCGGGTAGAGACATTTATCTATACTACTAACTAATATTTAATACTTTTGTTAACTTTTTTGCTATTTGATATTAATTAAGATTATTATAATCTTACGTTTTCGAAAACATGAATTTTCGGAAATCAAGGGTGTTTGGCGTTATAAGTTGCTGCTGTTAAAAGTTGTTGGAATATCGGAAGTAAGTGTTAGAAATAGTGTTAGAAGTAAGTCAACAAAAACCAAAACCATATAGAGGCTGGCAGAACAAAATAGGACAGGAACAAAATAGAACAGGAACAGAAGAGGACATGAACAGAAGAGAACATGAACAGAATAGAACAGGAACAGAAGAGGACATGAACAAAATAGAACCGGCATTCGGTGAAACAAAAAATATTTGAAAAAAGCTAAGTAGTATACAGCCTTCGGATAAAATGGCGAAAGAATGAAATGACTTTTATGCCGTCTTTGAGTGAAATAGGTTTTGAGAAGGGAAGATGATGCCATTTCGAGATATAACCCCCGAAGAACTTGAGTTCCTTGTGAAAAAAGCCTTTGAGCTGGAGGCTATTGACGCAAAGATAATTCCCACCTATCAGGTCTTTGTAGAGAAAAGAGTAGTCTTAAAATGCAGAGGGTGTATAGGATACGGGAAAAAACTGACCTGTCCACCACATGTCCCTGCTGTTGACGAGTTCCGGGAGATACTTAAAGAGTACAGGTATGCCCTGCTTGTCAAGTTCCGGTCTCCTGCAGTTGCGGATGAAGAAATAGCAAAAGCCCCTTATAAGACCTGGCTTGACCCTGCCGAACCTGAAGAAACACGAGAAAAAGCAGGAAAATTCTGGTCCGACTATTTTGACTATAGCAAAAAAATGCTGCTCTCGATGCTCGAGCTTGAAAAAACAGCCTTTAACGAAGGTTTCACTTTTGCAGTTGCATTTGTTAACGGTTCGTGCAGGCTCTGTGAGAAGTGTAATGTGGAAAAGGGAATCTGCATCCATTCAAATATGGCAAGGATCCCGGAACACGCTGTTGGAATCAATATGAAAAAGACGGCAGCAGAAGCAGAAATGCCACTAACATTTCCTATCAAAGGGCAGCCTGAGCCAATGTCCATCCTCCTGATCGACTGAAGCCTGGAAAGAAACAGATTTAAACCCTAGTCCTTATAATAAATTATGGTGTTACACAGTTGACATATCCAAAAAAGCGGGATCAATGCCGCACCGGTTGCTCTAAATTCCTTTCCGTAAAAAAGAAGACGGTAATCAGAGTTTATCTCGTCATAGGCTGGTTGATGATTGCATTAATCATGATGACTGCAACCGGAGTCGCATCCTACGATAATATCAAGTACTTCTTCTGGATGGTGCCTGTCTTAACAGCCGTGCTTTATTTACTATATGTGAATGGAAAGCCTTACAGAATGCAAAATGAAGAAGAGATAAAGTCAATCCTTGCTCTCGTCTTTACTTTTGTATGTCTGATAATGGCATTCTTTGCATCCATCTTATTGGGACATTGAAAGTCATTAATGGTTCTCAATAATCGTTTGATAATATTCGGAGTCCAGAAAGGAAATCTTTCAGTTATTTCTCCCTGCGCCGCTCTGGTCTACAGCTGGCTGCCAATAACATAAATAGATAATTACTAACCGGGAATGTTTTTGAAAAGACCGGTATTATAGAAAAATTCCCTTCATGGCTTGAGAAACACTCCCCTTGAACCCGGAATCCATTTTTTAATCTATAGTAATAAATGTCCCCAATCTTTCTAAGGGTCTTTCCCAAAAAGAAAAACGAAAAAGAAAGAAGTAGAAAGAAGGAAGAAAAAGAGATAAAAGAGATAAAAAAGACTGAAAAAATAGCTTCTATGTGTGTTAATTGTTTTTTTAATCCATTTGCCAATTTTTTCTATCAATTTTAATTTTTTTCGACTTTCGGTAGCTTTTATTATTTGCCTTTTCTATTGATTTCATCGCTTTTCTGGGAAAGACCGCTCTCCTGCGTAGAGCGTGAAAAAAGCGACACGAGATAGCGAATACAGTTATAAAGGTCAGATATACTTTTAATTTAACCCTCTTAAACGAAACTAACTGCTATAAACAATAAGTTAGTCCTCTTGAGCGGAGCGCCGTGGAACGAAAAGGACCGAGTATTCCCGAGGCGCAGTTCGGGCGAGCCAAAACTCGGGAAGTAAAAGCTGTTATTTTTATAAATTAGTCTGCTTGAACGAGCGGAGCGAGTGAAACAGACCTCGTGCTCCCGAAGCGAAACTCGGGCGTTAAAGGTTCCCGCCAAACACATAAGTTGTGCCGACTGTATTGAGCATGAATTGTGCAGGCATCTCTTCGGCAAACCGGTTTATTGCTTTCCAGCCAGTGCAGTGCATGGGCACGATGTAATCGGGATCTATCCTTTTCATTTCATCAATTGTGGGCTGGATAATAGGGTCAAAGAGTCGCCCGGTCAGGTGGAAGCCTCCCAGGACTGCATGGACCTTATCTGTGCCTGTGATTTTCTTTGCATGTTCTACTGTATTTATAATTCCTGCATGGGCGCAGCCGCTGATAACGACAAGCCCTTTGCCTTTCACTTTTATTACAAGCCCCTGGTCGTCCCTGAAGGGGTCAGTTATCCAGTTTCCGTCAACCTTTGATTCAGCCCAGGGAAATCCTTTTTCGAATGGGATTTTGCGCTCAATCTCTCCGGTTGTGTGGATAAAGCCGTTAGCGGTCGGAAAAGCTTTTTCAGAATTTACTAAATCAGCTCTTGCTTCTTTCAGAGCACTTTCATCGAGTGTAGGTAATAAGACAGGGTGCCCGATTACAGGAATGTTAAAACGGCGTTCAAGAAAGGCATCGGGATGAAGAATAAGTGGGACTTCTTTATTCTGCTCTTTACTTACGAATTTCAAAAGCTCTGCAAGCCCGAGAAAGTGGTCAGGATGCCCATGGCTAAGCGCAACAGCTTCTATTTTGCCAAGGTCAGCCTTCAAAAGCTCTGCGTTGTTAAAAAGGCAAGCTGGAGTAACTGCTGCATCCATCAACACAGTGTGCTCCTCATTCCCGGCCCAGACTTTGATCAGGCACGAAAATCCGTGTTCGGCAAAAAGCATCTGCGGGAAAAAAGGTATCTGAGGTCGTCTGCATACATCAGTGCTTTCTATTAGAAATATGTCCGTGTAGTTATCCATAAGGACCGTTATTTCCAGCCGGTCGGCTTCCCGAATATTCAGTTCATTCATATATACACCCAGCAATTCTGTCTTTCTGGCCGTTTTTAGTTATTTATATACAGGTTTGTACAGGACTGTAGGGTGGGAATCTTTATAAGTTTTTCAAAATTATCTGGAGATTATTTGTATCAGTGCTGTTTGTATCTATGTTTGTACTATACCGATATCTGTATTATTTCAAGCAACCCGATATTTCTTAATTTACCTTTCTTATAATTCGTCTATACTTTCCTCGCTGCCACAGCTATCCAGTCTCCGTCTTCCGTGTAAGGCTCTCCAGAAAGGCTGTTCCATGCCTGCTCAACTTTAAACCCGCTCTGCTCAAGCGCCCGGCTTATTGTATCGAGAGAATAATCGTGTAGCCAGAGCCTGTAAACCTTTACCATCCCATTTTCCTCTACAACGATATACTGGTTCAGCCAGGTATCATTTTCCTGGTAATCGAATCCTTCTTCCAGTACAAGGTGCCTTCCCGGTCTCCAGAACCCACCTTCGGAAACGTACCACCTGTTTTTGAGCCCTTCCCGCATGCGTAGCGCTCTTGTGGACACATCAAAGATAAAAATCCCATTGTCTTTAAGTGCCCTATGGACAAGATTAAAGAGCAAGTCCCTTTTTTCATCAGAAAACGTGCAGATTTCCCCATAGACCTGAAGCACAGCATCAAAGGACCCCTCATACTTGATATCGAAAAAATCGGTGCAGATATAATCAACATCCAGCTGCTCTTTTTCAGCCTGAGTGCGGGCGTAATCTACAGATTTTCGGGACAGATCAATGCCGGTTACCTTCATACCTTCCAGGCATAGTTTGCTGCTGTACAGGCCTGGCCCGCAGCCAAGATCGAGCACCCGGTCTCCTGCTTTCAGGAAGCCTGAAATGGTCAGGTGGCTAACCATCTTTTCAATTTCGGCAGTTCTCCGGCTTGCTCCGTCATGTGTCTGGTCAAGGTGAGCTTCGAGCATGCTCTTTGAGATGTATGAATCGTCCCAAAAACTGGGCTCGCCTGGTTCGAAAAGAGGAGGTTTTGAGGCATGGGAATAGATAGAGGGAAAAAGGTCGCGGAGCATTTTAAGAACATTAATTGAAGTCCTGACATATAAAACTAATAGGGTGAAACAAAACTAACAGACAAAACAGCATTTTATGTAAGATATCATTAAAAGCAATTTACCTGTTTTATATCCTGGCAGGGCTCCGATTCAGCTTTTCCTTGAGGTATGGATTCAATTTATTCCTGCGATTAACCTTCTAATGATCATCTCATCAACAAATATTATCATTATAATGAACACTATTTAAACTAAACAAAAGCAGATATGAGAAAGTCAAATCTATACATTGAAGGCGAATTGTTCCCTTCGGTGAACACTTTTGTGCCCTACTACTTAAAATAGATTAACAGGATCAGTTTGAAATAAGAGAACGGAGTTTGAAACAAGATTTCTCGGAGAATTTGCCGCCCACCAGGGGAGGTTGGGTGTGTAACGAATTCTCATTGCAAAAAATCACTACAAAAAATCACTACAAAAGATTACTCTACAAAAGATCACTCTAAACCTAATTACACGAGATTGATACTATGGCAAATAATTTTAAAAAAAATACAGGCAGGACAGGAAAGACAGGCAGGCCCGAGAGAGCAGATAAAACGGGTAAGACTGGCAAGACAGGTAGAACAGGAGCGGGCAGGATTGATAATGCCGGTGACACAGCCTATGACCGTCTGAATAAAGCACTTGCGCCCTATGAGAAAACCCTTAATAAGAACCTTGACGACTCAGCCGCCTGGGCAGGAAAAGCCGCAGTCTATCTAAGGCACAGGATGTATAAGGACTCCCTTAAAGCTATTGAAAAAGCCCTTGAAATCGAGCCTGAAAATCCCGGTTACCTTTACGAAAGAGGCTTTGTACTCCTTCAGCTAGACCGGGATGAAGACGCACTGCAGGCTTTTGACAGGCTGCTTGAAATAAAACCGAAAAGCGACAAGGCATGGAACCTTAAAACCTCAGTCCTTTGCAGGCTCGGGCAGCACGAAAAAGCCCTTACAGCCTCTGAGAAATCCCTTGCAGCCAATCCGAAGCTTGCAGGCGCCTGGCATGCAAAAGGCTCTGTCCTTGCTGACCTTGGCAGATACGAAGAAGCCATACAGGCCTACGAAGCCGCCCTCAAAATAAACCCCAACCTCGCCCGTGCCTGGGAAGGCAAAGCTTTTGCTCTCTATAGCCTGGACAGATCTGTGGAAGCCATGATAGCCTATGATGCCGCCCTTAAAATAAACCCTGACAACGCAAAGACCTGGATCGGAAAAGCAATGGTCCACGTTAAACTTGGCAAATATAAAAAAGCGCTCGAGCCCTGCAATAAAGCTATCTCAATAAAGCCCGATTCTGCCGACGCCTGGTACTGCAAAGGTCTGGCTCTCTCGGGGTTAGGTAAGGATGAAGAATCCCTCGAAGTTCTTGAAAGAGCCCTAAGGATCAATCCGGAATATGTCGAAGCCAGAAAAGCCAGAAACGCCGTAAGCTCCAAACTCGGAATCGACCTTTATGAAGATGAAGAAGACAAAGAAATGAAAGCAGAAAAACCGGAGGTAAGGAGAAGCGTATGGACAAGGAGAGAGCCAACAAGCGAGATAATGAAGAAAAACCAGGGGCAGGGGAGAGAACATAGAGGAGAGGGAGCCAGGAGGAATGAATGGACAAGGAAAGAGCCAGAAGGAGAAAGGGCTGAGAAAAAGTGGGGTCAGGAAGGACAGCAAAGAGAGGAAGAGCCTAAAAAGAACGAATGGACAAGGAAAGAACCCCAAAGAGAGGGGAATGATAAAAAAGTTGGGAAAGGACGAGAAAAGCAGAAGTGATTTTCACATTTTGTATAGCTGGTTAAATGCCTGACTATGTGTATATAAATCACTGGTTGGATTCTTAACCATTTCTATAATCTGTTTTTGAGTGACTGGTTAGATTCTTAACCATGTATATATAAACCACTGTTAGACGCTTAACTACTAGTTTATGACTAACTGGTCAATGCTTAATCACGTGTTTCTATTGTGGCGACCCTATTTTCCAAAACTAAAAAACAATCTCTCTTCTTCAGAGGAAAATTTTCCCATATTTGTCTCATAAAGCGAGAATACTCTTTCTAGCCTCTGAAGGGAAAAGGTGGGATAGTTCACAAAGGTTCTCTATCTCCCTCTATCTCCCCCAAATTACACTTCCCCAAATTACACTTCCCCGAATTACACATTTCTATTTACATCTTAAATCTTTACTCGCACATTAAGTCTTTACTCACACATTAAATTTTTATCCATATATATTTTCATTGGATGGATTTTTATATTTTGAAGTATGTTCGTTCCAGAAAATTAGTCTATATTATGTGTTTAAAATAATTTATTTAATGACTGGAAGGTGATCTTACGCTTCAAAACGTTACTCAAGTGTATGAAGTGAACCGCTCGGCGGAAATTCCTCTAAGGCATAGTCCGAATGTTTTGTTAAATATTTTTAACGATATGGAATTCAATAGTCCTCTGTATTATTTTACTCTGCCAGGTTTTATTCTTGTGGCAGGTGGGTTGTACGTACACTTTAATCATGTACAAACTTCTTATCCTGATGGAAACTTTAATCTTCAGTCTGCTATTTTGATGTTGCTGCTGATTTTCATAGGGATTTTTATGGCTTTTACCGGAGTTCTGCTACATTCGATAGCTGGTTTGATCCGGTATAAATCGAATAACTCCTGAAAGCTTGCAAATCCGGATTTTCGTATCCAAAATGTACCAGATGGGAGTGAAAAAGAATTTTACCGTTTTGTTTCCGGTTCAGGGGGTGTTGAGATAGCCCTTTGCAGGTTCAGAGTATTCAGTCTAGCTTGAAGCCCGGGGCTACAGGGTGTGAAAAATGAAGGGGGTCCCGGAAGTAGATTTTTTTCTTTTTTGACTGGCAGTTTTGATGCTGGTCAAAGAGCCTGTCAAGTTTGACTGGTAGAGGAAGTATACTAAGGAGGAAATCGGCTCTATTTTTATAGAGAGTTGAAAGGATTCTCTGTCTTTTGGACCCTTTCAATAAGGCAGTTTCTCACCTGCCAGAAACAGAAGTTTTCCGCGACTTATTTCTTACAATTACTCTCAATATCGGTATCATCATTCTATTTTTTTAAACTTCGGCAACGATAACAACGTAATTTTTCCCATATTTTTCAGCACATGCTGGACATGTAGTGTACCACATATACCATTTTTTAACCTCAAGTCCTTTGTCTTTTGCATACTCTTCGAAGTCCCTGCACCATTCTCCTGTGTTTTCGAAATTTCCCTCGTAGGCTCTGGTCAGGAACTTACCATTAAATGTTACGTTCTCAGCCCCATCCACTTCTCTATCAACAGCCACATAAAGGTCCATATTGCTTTCTGAGGTATGGTCTGACAGGCAGAGCCAGTCAGGCATTTCCGCACCAGCCCGGGCAACTTTCTCGTTCATCCTCATTATTACCTCTCCAAAGTTTAGAGGCATGTAAAATTGTGTAGTAACCGCATCCTTGATGAACCTTTTATTGCTCCATTCAAAGATTTTTCCATCCCAGGGCGTGGGATCAAATCTGGGACAACATTCCGGAGTTTCTATTTCGCTGGTCATAATTTTCCACCCTGTTAAATAATTACTTTGGGGGTTATTTTAGGATTTTGGTTTTGATTTTTAGCGAGGAATTTCTTCTTGACACAATATAAGAACAAGCAAAAATAAATATAAAAGATAAAGAGTTAAGTACTTAATAATTAAGTGCCTATCCGAAAAGTCAGTAATGCATGCTGGAAAGCCATAATAGGTCTATGATATCAGAGTACCAGTTGCGGTTTTGCATATTACCTAATGTAAAAGTTACAGCAGGTAACCACTTTTCGGATAGGCTCTAAGTACTTAATAACCAAATAATTTTATATAGAGATGTTGCCTTTTGCCAGAATATCCCTGTATATTTAAAAAACTTTTTTGAATAATTAATGATTTAGTCATATTTGCATAGTATGATGTTATAAATGAATTTATACGAAGGGGAAACTTAATGATTATTATTGATTCCGAGCCCAAAAATGATGTTTACAGGAGTTTGGTAGACCTTGCTTTTGATTTATGTGACGAATTTATTCTCGTTGTACGCAAAGAAATTAAACTAAACGGTAACGTTAAATCCGTATTGGAAAAGCTAAAACCACATTTAGAAGAAATGAAAGAGCAATCGAAATGGGCAGGTACAGAACTGGAGTGCGGAAGTACTGCATATGTTTATCATTACCATACTAACCCGGAAGCCAGGGAAATAATAAAAGAGGTTTTAAATTCATTATATGGATGGGTACAGCATGATTTTCCCGAGGATTTAAGCTTTTATAAAAATGGTAAACCCTGGCTGGTAAATATAGCCCATGAAAAAATAAGCCATATTCTTAGTGAAGACAAGTCTGAAATAGACAGAATTGTGAACATAAAAGGTCTTGAGATAAGTATAAAATAGACCTCATCGCCATTTGAAATTACTGAGAATTATCGCCGGGGATCTTGCTTTCGAATTTTGCCTCCGAGTGATGGGGAAGACGAACTTTAAGTTCAATCCTTGTTTTAGTGGATCTTGCTCGCGAATAACAATGGACGAAGCAGAATACAATTTTGTTAAAATGTTTCAATCCTTGTTTTAGTGGATCTTGCTCGCGAATACCGAGAAGATGGAGAGGAGGCAGGGCAATGTCGATGTTTCAATCCTTTTTTTAGTGGATCTTGCTCGCGAATGTTGCATTTAAGGTGATAAGGGCACAGGTCAAACAGTTTCAATCCTTGTTTTAGTGGATCTTGCTCGCGAATCAGTTTCAATTACAGCAATTTTTGGATGCAGTGAGAGTTTCAATCCTTGTTTTAGTGGATCTTGCTCGCGAATAAAGAACTTGAAGGTAACCAATAGGTAACCAATAGGGTTTCAATCCTTGTTTTAGTGGATCTTGCTCGCGAATCCGTTTTTACCATTACATACCGTTACATACCGGTATATGTTTCAATCCTTGTTTTAGTGGATCTTGCTCGCGAATCTTGATATCGTCGGGGTCAAGCGGTATAACTGCAGTTTCAATCCTTGTTTTAGTGGATCTTGCTCGCGAATGTTTCATTCCCTCCTAACCTGTGGGAAGCAAGGCAGTTTCAATCCTTGTTTTAGTGGATCTTGCTCGCGAATACGCAATTTCCAGGCACGTCCGGATTCATAGCATTGAAGTTTCAATCCTTGTTTTAGTGGATCTTGCTCGCGAATTATATATTTTCCGTTAATTTCTCACTATTGATACAAGTTTCAATCCTTGTTTTAGTGGATCTTGCTCGCGAATGTGTATTTTGTACTCGGTCAAACATACTCAAATAAGTTTCAATCCTTGTTTTAGTGGATCTTGCTCGCGAATTCCTGCTGAAGCTGTGATCCAGGAAGGCGACCAGAGTTTCAATCCTTGTTTTAGTGGATCTTGCTCGCGAATTATTAAATCACCATCCCGTAAGCTTGTAGAAATTTAGGTTTCAATCCTTGTTTTAGTGGATCTTGCTCGCGAATCTGTTCCGGCATCTGCCGTAAAAGGGAGAAGGAGAAGGTTTCAATCCCTGTTTTAGTGGATCTTGCTCGCGAATACGCAATGACAGAATACAGAGAATTTGTTCATTTTGGTTTCAATCCTTGTTTTAGTGGATCTTGCTCGCGAATAAACCACAAGGACCAGGACAAAAGAGCAGGAGCCCTGTTTCAATCCTTGTTTTAGTGGATCTTGCTCGCGAATTTGTTTGCAAGTACTTGTTCCTCAGTGAACAACGCAGTTTCAATCCTTGTTTTAGTGGATCTTGCTCGCGAATCTTCAGGCACAATGACCGGCACATCAACGAGAGAAGTTTCAATCCTTGTTTTAGTGGATCTTGCTCGCGAATACGGTGACGTTATACTCGTCTGCATAGCCTGCACTGGTTTCAATCCTTGTTTTAGTGGATCTTGCTCGCGAATGCTCCTGCTATTAAGATCGGTGGAGGATATGGGCTGTTTCAATCCTTGTTTTAGTGGATCTTGCTCGCGAATCGTTAAAAACGAAGAAACACAGAACCCTATTAAATCCGTTTCAATCCTTGTTTTAGTGGATCTTGCTCGCGAATGGAAAACTCTCTCCCAAAGGACCGACTGTAAACTTGTTTCAATCCTTGTTTTAGTGGATCTTGCTCGCGAATGTTCGATGCCTGCCGCGGGTATGCTGTTGGGATCAGTTTCAATCCTTGTTTTAGTGGATCTTGCTCGCGAATGGATCGGCTAACATCAACATTGTAAGATTTTATGTGTTTCAATCCTTGTTTTAGTGGATCTTGCTCGCGAATGCTCGCTTGATGAGCCGATTGACGGGATGGATGTCTGTTTCAATCCTTGTTTTAGTGGATCTTGCTCGCGAATCATCATTAGTTGATTTCGAGATGTCACAGGAAATGTTTCAATCCTTGTTTTAGTGGATCTTGCTCGCGAATATATCCAGTTGCATAATTTCCCCCCATTTTTTGATGTTTCAATCCTTGTTTTAGTGGATCTTGCTCGCGAATTGTTGTACTCGATTGTGACTCCATTGCCCCATTTGGTTTCAATCCTTGTTTTAGTGGATCTTGCTCGCGAATGGCTCTTCTGGTTCAGGCTCTGGCTCTGGGTCAAGGGTTTCAATCCTTGTTTTAGTGGATCTTGCTCGCGAATCTCATTCATATTCAGGCACAGAAGCCGATACTGAGTTTCAATCCTTGTTTTAGTGGATCTTGCTCGCGAATCATGAACTTACAAACATAAGAAGTATTTTATCCTATAGTTTCAATCCTTGTTTTAGTGGATCTTGCTCGCGAATAGAAATTCATAGAAGTCATCTATGGCAATTATAACGTTTCAATCCTTGTTTTAGTGGATCTTGCTCGCGAATCTCAACAATACTATTTATGAGAGTGGGTATGCTCAGTTTCAATCCTTGTTTTAGTGGATCTTGCTCGCGAATTTCACTAATGTCCTGATCGAGGAGAATGTCTTTGAGTTTCAATCCTTGTTTTAGTGGATCTTGCTCGCGAATTCAGCGGTGAGGTGGACATGCAGGTGAAGAGAAAGATGTTTCAATCCTTGTTTTAGTGGATCTTGCTCGCGAATAGGGCAAAAATTTCTGTTATTTGGCCAGAAAAGGCTTGAAGTGTGCCCTTTTTCAAGGCTAAAATTCTTGCTGGAAAATTATCAAACCCTTTATAAATACAAGAAAACCAGAGTTTTTGGCGGTTTAGAAACATCTGGACATATGCTTTTCTTTCTATTAAACTTTTGTTTTTAAAACTGTTAAAGTAGATTTCTAATTCAGGCGCTTTCGTTGTCAAGATTGGTGTGCACGTGACTTGTTTTAACAACATATAGTTTCAGTCCTTGTTTTGATCGTCAAAATTTCTACTTATCTTCAGCGTCTGATGGCTGCAGCTAATTAAAAACCTGTATAAAAAATAAATTCTCTGATCTGGTAATACTAAATTATCTAAAGCAATTATCTTAGTAACACATTTTTTTAGAAACGTATATATAGCAAAATGGTTTTATTCAACTAATCATAATTCTACATTAAAAAGTAACACTTTGGCAGCATTTCCAATCATAAATGTATTATTCAAACACGGTCTTTCCAGCCAATACTGGTCCAGGAATCACTTTCAAAACAATTCAGAATTCTAATAAACATCGAGGAGGAGTTAAGATTAGGAAAAACCAGCAATATTTGCTCATAGGCTCAATAATCATAATTATGGCGGCTGTTGTTGTTGTCAGTTCGATGTCCAGACCTGCTTCAGATTCTTCATCATCTGACCCGGCTTCCGGGGAAATAGTATTCAGGGGGTCTGAAGAACTGGTAAGTTCTCAGGGGTCTGATGAACTGATAGCAGCTATAGGGACCCACGGCGGGGAGCCGGAAACGGGTTTTAACCCTATTACCGGGTGGGGTTACAGTCGTGAACCCCTTGTTCAGAGTACTCTTTTCAAAAAGGACAGCCAGGCAAATCTGATCAACGATTTAGCTACAAATTATACGATTAGCAGTGATGGATTAAAGTGGACCGTAAAAATAAGAAATGACGTTAAATTCCACGACGGTGTGCCTTTAACGGCTGAGGATGTAGCATTCACATTTAACACGGCAGCAGATGCCGGGAGCAGTGTGGATTTATCTATGCTGGAAAAGGCCGGAACAGTCGATGATTATACCGTTGAATTTGAGTTGAACGACCCTCAGTCTACCTTCATCAATAAACTGGTAGCTCTTGGCATTGTCCCTGAACATGCTTACAACGCTGAAACTTACGGGTTCAATCCGATAGGTTCGGGCCCATATAAGTTTGTGCAGTGGGATAAAGGGCAGCAGGTAATCTTTGAAGCAAATCCGGATTATTACGGACAGAAGCCGTACTTTAAAAAGTTAACAATGCTATTTATGGGATCAGACTCTGCTTTTGCAGCAGCAAAGGCAGGACAGGTCGACCTGGCTGAAATTCCGGCTTCTTACGCCAATCAGGAAGTAGATGGGATGAAAATAATGTCCCTTGACTCCATAGATGCCCGTGGAATAAGCTTCCCCATGAATCCGAATACTGGAGAAAAAACCGAAAACGGCTACGCAATTGGAAACGATGTGACTTCTGATCCTGCAATAAGAAAAGCTCTGAACATCGGGATAGACAGGCAGGCACTGATTGAAGGGGCCTTAAACGGGCAGGGAAAAGAAGAATTCACAGGCGTGGACAAACTGCCCTGGGGTAATAAGGAAGCTATTTTCGAAGACGGAGATATAGAGGAAGCAAAGAAAATCTTAAACGAAGGCGGCTGGACTGATACAGACGAAGACGGCATTGTTGAGAAAAATAGCCTGAAAGCCGAATTTACCCTCTTATATCCTGCAAATGCACAGGAAAGGCAGGCATTAGCGGTTTCAGTAGGTGAAGAAGCTAAAAAATTAGGTATAAATATTAAAGTCGAGGGTAAGAGCTGGGATGAGATTTACTCCCTTTGCTATTCGACTCCAAATGTCTGGGGTTATGGATCACTGGATCCGACTGACATATACTTAAGATACTACAGTAAGAGCTACGATCCTTCAACCCATAATAACGTAATAATGTACAATAATTCTGCTGTGGACAATTGCCTGAGAACAGCCATAACCAGTCCTGACCAGGAAACAGCTAACAAAAACTGGCAGCTGGCTGCATGGGACGGGACAACAGGATTCTCCGCAAAAGGGGATGCTTCCTGGATGTGGATGGCAACCATTAATTATGTCTATATAATGGATGAAGACCTGGATATCGGAACTCCAAAAATACAGCCCCATGGAGCAGATATCTTTGGTAGCATTCTGGAATGGAAACGCACAGGAAACTCAACAGGGAGCTGACTTTCTACTTTAACTCCCATCTTTTTTCTTTTCATCTATTCTTTCATTTTTTCCTTCATTTGTTCTTTTCATCCGTTCTTTTCAACTATTTTTTTCACATTTTTCCGGAATCATCAAAATGTAGACTCGTTTTCAGCGTCTACTAGTTTTAACTAACTAGAATCGGAAATATTACAAAAAGGCATATTTAGTATTACCAAATTCATTAGAGAAAATATTTAATAATACGTATTTTTAGGAAAGTATTTATAGTAAAATTGTTTTAATTCAATATCATAATTCTAGAGTAAAACGTAACAACATAATAGTATTTTCATCCAGAAAGATATTATTTATCGAGGATAAATGTCTTTAAAAATATTATCTCATGTCTTTAAAATATCATCTTCTATGTTCCTGCTCTAATAACTTAATCAAATAAAAAGGAGGAGTTTAAATTAAGAAAACCCAGCCCTATCTCCTGATAGGTGGAGTAGTTGTAATTATAGCTGTTATTTTTATTTTTATGTCAGCCAGTAAGCCAGTTAACTCGACTCCCCAGGCTTCTGATGAACTGGTAGTGAACGTATATTCACATACAGGAGAGCCAGAAGCAGGATTTGATCCGCTTCTGGGCTGGGGATCAGGTCATGTGAATTTTGAGCCGCTTATACAGAGCACTCTTTTTAAATCCGCTGATGATGGAAGTATAATAAGTGACCTTGCTACTGATTACTCTGTCAGTCCTGATGGGAGGACCTGGACTGTAAATGTGAGAGATGATGTTAAATTCACAGATGGTGAGAAATTAACCGCAAAAGACGTAGCGTTTACATTTAATACGGCAGTCGGAAGTAATTCTGAGCTGGATATGAGTAACCTTGAAAATGCTAGGGCAATAAACGATACTACAGTTGAATTCAAATTGAAAGAGCCCCAGTCAAGCTTCATATGGAGGCTCAGATATGTTGGAATTGTGCCTGAACATGCCTATAAAAAAGAGACATACGGGTCCCAACCTGTCGGATCAGGCCCATATAAACTGGTACAATGGGACAAAGGGCAGCAGGCGATCTTTGAATTCAACGAAGATTACTACGGACAGAAGCCGTACTTCAAAAAAATAACCATGTTATTCCTGGATAAAGATACTGCATTTGCAGCTGCAAAGTCTGGAAGAGTAGACATAGCTGAAATCGAAATCAATAATGCAAACCAAACTATAGATGGATATGGTTTGATCTCGCTTCCCTCGGCAAGGGCATTCGGAGTTTCTTTCCCCATGCAGAATGATACCGGTAAAAAAAGCCTTGATGGAGATCCGGTAGGCAATAATGTAACAGCAGATATTGCTATTCGAAAAGCCTTAAACACGGGTATCGACAGAAAAGCCATACTTGAAGGAGTATTATACGGAAAAGGAGATATAGAATATACCGGAGTGGACCAGCGGGAATCTGGGAACCCTGACGCTAAAATCAATGGTTCAAATCTCGAAGAAGCCAGAAAAATCCTTGATGATGCAGGATGGAAAGACAATGACGGGAACGGAATCAGGGAAAAGAACGGGACTGAAGCAGAATTTGACCTGTACTATTCTTCAGCAGACCAGACAAGACAGGCTCTTTCAGTGTCTGTAAGCGAACAGGCCAGAGAATTAGGTATAAAAATAAATCTTGTCGGTACAAACTGGGATGAAATATACGCAAATCAGTACAGTTCAGCTGTTTTATACGCTTACAGCAGCGTAGACACCTTCAATTTATATCTGCAATATCATAGCAAAGAAGCAGATGATACATACAGAAATCCAGGCCTTTATAACAATTCTGTTGTAGACGGGTATTTGGAATCAGCTTTAAAGGCTGCAGATCAGGATAAGGCTACAGAATACTGGCAACTGGCAGCATATGATGGAAATATCGGGTATGGGCCTGCAGGGGATGCAGCATGGTTGTGGCTGGTGACAATGGATTACCTTTACGCGGTAGATGAAACCCTGGATCTGGGAACTCCACAAAAGAATTCCGGATCTGATATTTTAGGAAATATCTACGAATGGACAAGGAGAGATGCACCTAGCTCGGCTTCGGGTAAGTGATCCGGCTCTATAATGAATAACTCGTATCTAAAATAAGTGTCCCGACTCAAAAATGAATGACCCGATTCCAATTAGTGACTGGCTTAAAATAAATGGTTAGATCTTAAAATGAGTGATACTTCTATCATAATAAAATGATATTAGAAATATCACTTATTTTGTTTTTTATCTGAGATCAGGATTTAGTGGAAGATAATTGAAGAAGATTCTGCAGGAGTCTATTTCGATCCTGGAGTATGAAAATTTTCGATATTATTCATAATATTTATATTCAGGATAAAATAGGGTTGTTATATAATAGACATATAGGAGGGAATAACGTGCTGGATAATGAAAAAATAGTGAGCTTTGCAGGGAAAAAACTACTCAGGTTGATGAGTCTTCTGGTCGTGGTCTGTTTTGTAAGTTTCATGCTCATTCAATACTCGCCTATAGACCCTGTTAGAGCTTATATCGGAGAAATGACAGTGAGCGCAGAGCACAAAGTTATGCTCGAAGAATACTGGGGAGTTAATACGCCGCCGCAGGAAAAATTCCTGAACTGGGCAGGAAATATTCTCAAAGGAGACTTTGGAGTTTCTCTAATTTACAGGATTCCTGTTATTGACGTGATTAAAGAAAGGTCTGCAGCTTCTTTTACCCTTATGGCAGTTTCATGGCTGATTTCAGGAATTCTGGGTTTCACTCTGGGGATAATAGCCGGAATAAAGAAAGGAACATGGATTGATAGGGCAATAAAGACTTACTGTTATACTCTGGCCGCTACTCCGACATTCTGGCTGGCGTTAGTCCTGCTAATGGTATTTTCAGTGTACCTTGGGTGGTTCCCTATAGGTCTGGGTGTTCCCATAGGGGTTACGGCTGGGAATGTGACTTTATTTGATAAGGTACAGCATTTAATTCTCCCTGCAGTTACCCTGAGTTTGCTCGGAGTAGCACAGATTGCAATGTTTACCCGGGAAAAATTAATAGAAGTCATGTCAAGCGATTATGTATTATTTGCAAAGGCAAGGGGTGAAAAAGAGCTGGACCTGGTCTTAAGGCACGGAATAAGAAATGTCGCACTTCCTGCCATCACCCTGCAATTTTTAGGATTCAGCGAACTGTTTGGAGGTGCAGTCCTGGTCGAACAGGTATTTTCCTACCCCGGAATAGGACAGGCTGCAGTGGCAGCAGGGCTAAGGTCTGATGTGCCTCTGCTTTTAGGGATAGTTATTATCAGTGCCCTGTTTGTCTTTTTCGGAAACCTGATTGCTGATATTATCTATGAATTTGTCGATCCCAGAATAAAGCAGCAGGAGGCAACATTATGAGTACTGCTGTTGTAACGGTTAACAGAGGAGTTTTCAGAGGGCTGAACCTGAGACAGAAGACGCTTCTGATGATAGGCCTCACATCACTTCTATTGCTTACAATAGTTGTTTCCAGCGTATCTCTGGGAGAAGAATCCTTACAGACCGATTTCAGCTCGAAAAATCTCAGCCCTTCAACGGAACACCCTTTCGGGACTGACTGGATGGGAAGGGATATGTTTATAAGAACCGTGAAGGGGCTCGGTTTAAGCATAATGATAGGAGCTTTTGCTTCTACAATTAGCACTATACTTGCCGTAATTTTGGGCCTGCTCTCAAGTGCTGGAAAGACTGCAGACTCTTTTGTCTCCTGGATAGTAGACCTGTTTCTTTCAATCCCTCACCTCCTTTTAATCATCCTTATTTCCATAGGAATGGGAGGAGGAGCAACAGGGGTCATTATTGGAGTTGCATTCTCGCACTGGACAGGCCTGACTAGAGTCGTAAGAGTGGAGATTAAACAGATAAAAACTCAGGAATATATTCATATCTCCAGAAACCTTGGTAAGTCCAGATGGTGGATAGCCACAAAACACATCTTTCCTCACCTTATCCCCCAGATACTGCTTGGCACGATTCTAATGTTCCCGCACGCTATCCTGCATGAAGCTTCGGTAACATTCCTTGGTTTCGGGCTTTCCCCTCACGAGCCGGCAATCGGTATAATCCTATCTGAGTCCATGAAGTACCTCTCAGCCGGATACTGGTGGCTTGCGTTTTTCCCTGGACTATCGCTGTTAATTGTAGTCCTGGCGTTTGACATGATAGGAGATAACCTGGGAAAATTGATAGATCCAAAAAAAGCTCATGAGTGAGTTATACTCAACTTCACTCATTCTATGATGGGTTCGTTGAAGAAAATTCTTGCTTGACAACCATGATGCTGCAGTAGAAATTGGCTCAGGGATATGTAATGTTTCGATTCCATAAGTAGAATTTCGTTTTAGAATTCTGATTTAAAAAATGGGAGTATGAAAATAGAGCTGAAAAAATAAAGGTGGGAATATGAGAAGTAAAGCTAAAATCTGCACTGAAGAAAATAAGAAAACTGAAGCCCTGTTAAAAGTAAAAGACCTCTCATTATCGTTCATTCAATATGCTTCAGGGCTCAGGCAAACCGAGTTAAAAGTGATCTCCGATCTGAGCATAGAAGCCTATAGTGGAAAGATTCTGGCTGTCGTTGGATCGAGCGGGTCTGGAAAAAGTCTTCTTGCACATGCAATATTAGGAATTTTACCTTCCAATGCAATACTTAATGGTAGGATTGAATATGACGGTAAGGAACTTACTCAGGAAAAAAAAGAAGAGATAAGAGGTAAAGAAATAGCCCTGGTTCCTCAATCCACAACCTATCTTGACCCTTTAATGAGGGTCTCTAATCAGGTAATAGGATGTGTTGAAAAAGAAAATGAGGGCTTAATGAAGAAGGTCCAGAGGGAAATTTTCCAGAAATACGATTTAAAACCGAATGTTGAAAGGATGTTTCCTCATGAGCTCTCAGGAGGGATGACCAGAAGAGTCCTGGTTTCTACTGCCGTAATTAGTTCTGCAAAGCTCGTAATTGCAGATGAACCGACTCCGGGATTGGACGAAAAAACTTTGAATGAAACCCTGAACTACTTCAAAGATATGGCAAATAAAGGCTGTGCAGTGATAATTATAACTCATGATATAGAAGCTGCATTAAAAATATCCGATAAAATCGCAGTCTTCTATGCAGGCACGGTTTTAGAAGTAGCTAACGTTGAAGATTTTAAAAATAACGGTGAAAATTTAAGGCACCCATACACCCGGGCACTCTGGAACGCACTCCCCCAGAACAAATTCCAGGCAATCAAAGGCCATCAACCAATGCAGGACGAAGTTACTGACGGATGTATCTTTTACGAAAGGTGCTCTAAAAAGAATGTCCTTTGCTCTAAAGGTATTCCTCAATTTAAAGATGTCAACGGAGGAGTGGTGAGGTGCAATAATGTGTCTTAAAGGCGAGAATATCAGTTTCGGATATAAAAGAAACAATTTGATTTTAAATAATGTGAATATATCCGTAGACCGCGGAGAGGTATTGGGACTGATTGGGGATAGCGGAAGTGGCAAATCAACCTTATGTAAAATACTAGCTGGTTACGAAAATAACCATAAAGGAAATGTAATTATTGACGGAAAAAAAGTTCCTTCGAAGGGATATAACCCGGTCCAGCTTGTCTTCCAACACCCGGAAAAAGCTGTAAACCCTAAATGGAAAATGAAAGATATTTTAAATGAAGGACATATTGTTCCACAGGACATTCTAGATTCGTTTGGAATAAAAAAGAGCTGGCTTAACAGGTGGCCCAATGAACTTTCCGGAGGTGAGCTTCAAAGGTTTGCCCTTGCAAGATCTTTAAGCCCTGAAACTAAATTTTTGATAGCTGACGAAATAACAACAATGGTAGATGCTATTACTCAGGCTCAGATCTGGAATATAGTCCTGGATATAGTCAAAGAACTGAATATTGGAGTACTGGTTGTAAGCCACGAAAAAAACTTAATTAATAAGTTATGCGATAATGTCGTTTATTTAGATGCTATAAATAGTGTTAACTGATTGGCTGTCATTCTACAGCGTATTTCTCCTTTGTGAGATAATATTAATCTTCTTTTTTATTTCTTCATGATTCTAAACATTTATTCCTTAAAAACCGCCTGGCACGAAGTACTATGTAAACTCGTCATGTAAATTTCATCTAATTTCCAGTTTAGAAAATAAATTTATCTGTCCTCAGGAGTTTTCTCATGAGTTTTGATCTCTGTCCAATTACGCTCTTTAAAAAAGAAGCGTAGGAGTTAAAAGGAATATGAAAAGTAGAAGTTTATGATTTGGCGTTGTGAATATTTTTCAGCTTCTTTTTTATTTTTGTGGATTTTCTTTTTGCTTTAGTGTATATCATATCTGAAATTATGTGTGCTTCAATAGAAATAACCATTCCAGCCAGTAATGAAATAATGTATCTTGTCGGAATACTAGTTACGTCTAAGTTAAACAGGGTAACAACTGGTGCTATGATGAATAAACCAACAGTTGAAATAATTATAATGGGGCCTGATAATGGATGATGCAGTTTTCCACGGTGCTTAAAAATTTTTTGATAGGGCCACCAGATATACTTAAGAATTCCCCATCTGTTGAAGGGCTCACTTTGAATATCCAGGTCAGGACTTAGATAGTATGTCCCAAATATAAGTGCAAATGAAAATATTGCCGTAGTATCAAATTCAAGATATTCCGGGGGAATACGTGATTGTACATAATTTGTATGTAAACTCAGCAATATACCAAAGAGCAACGCAATATTTATTTTTGTATGAGCTTTTCCACTGGGCATTCTAAACACCGTTTTTTAACTGGAGAGTATATACTACACTCATCAAACCTCTTCCAACCGATTCACAACTTCCTCAAGTTTTATAAAACATCTTATATATTTTGTATTATTTAGGCGGTAATGGTTAATATTTTATTTGGGTCATTATCGATGAATTTTGCAAAAAATGAATAAAAAGGCTGAAATTGGTAGAGGCTTAGAAAAAAAAGGGGAAAATTAGAAAAGGAGAGGAAAATTAGAAAAAGAAAGGGAAATTAGAAAAAGAGGGGAAAAAAGCAGTCATGAACTGTTAGCATTAAATTACGTTTTTAATAAGCTCAAAATCTTATCGACTTCAGGAAAAATGAAGTGACGGCTTTTAAATATATTTAAAGATCCATGGAAACTTCTTCTGCAAAACAGAAATCATCCAGATAATTTTAAAAACGGGATTAGTTAATTTATTCTGCTCTTTAATTTTACCACCATCTGTTCTATTAAAATGCTTGCTCCTATACTGTATGAGCCATCCTATAGGAATTCCGCTTGTGATAAAAGATGTAAGAGCTTCATATTTTTAACATTTTGATTTTTACCTGTGAATAGCTTCACTGTATAGTGTAAAAGTATCAAAAAGAGCTTTTCAATCCCTTTTTTAGTGGATCTTGCTCGCGAATCCCTAAAATTTCTTTATCTTGTGCCACTTACTCACCCTCAAGGCGGTAAATAATTGCATCAATACGTTCGATTTCAAACTTCTCCGTGCCAACAAGACAGGATCCTTCAAAATCACATGTCCAGATAGGGTACGCTGAATATTTATCCACAACATCTTTATAAAACTCTCTAACTGGAAGTGCTCTAAGGTTAACATATTTGTCCAGTTTTATATCCAGAATACCGTAAAGAACTTCGGTTAATTCGTTTAGTAATTTTAATAGCACTATGGTCCGTTGCATTTCAGGATTCCACAAATCAATTTTTTCTACAATCTCTTTAACCTTTATATACTGCTCATACTCCCATACTTCAAGTATATCATTATTGAAATGTCTGGATACTATTTCATAAACATCTGGAATATTAATTACTGATTGAAGATTTTCCTCGTTAAGAAGTATATTATTATTGAAATGTTTGGATACTGTCTCATGAACGTCTGGAATATTAATTATTGATTGAAGAGTTTCTTCTTTAAGAAGTGTGTGAAGAATTCTGTCAAAATCGTCAGCTGTCATTTTACTATAATTCGTGAATATCACCATTGTTTAGCTCGTTAACTGCAAGTTTCAGTCCTTGTTTTAGTGGATCTTGCTCGCGGATCTCTGTAACGCGCGCACGTAAGGCTGGAAAAAATTTTCGTTTCAATCCTTGTTTTAGTGGATCTTGCTCGCGGATACGACTACTCCTGATTATTTTATAGTCGTGGGATTAAAGTTTCAATCCTTGTTTTAGTGGATCTTGCTCGCGGATGCACTGAAGTTCTATGTAGTCCGATTTCACAAGAAGGTTTCAATCCTTGTTTTAGTGGATCTTGCTCGCGGATCTGCCCGGAAGTTGTCACTTTTGCGAGCAAAGTAGTTTCAATCCTTGTTTTAGTGGATCTTGCTCGCGGATTTCCTCCGTCTTTTCTCGTGCAACAAAAAAAAGAAGTTTCAATCCTTGTTTTAGTGGATCTTGCTCGCGGATGTATTATTCCACAGAATCAACTGGTATATTTTTAAAGTTTCAATCCTTGTTTTAGTGGATCTTGCTCGCGGATGAAAATATTGCACCCGGGACAAAGTGCAAAGACATCGTTTCAATCCTTGTTTTAGTGGATCTTGCTCGCGGATTTGGGTATAATTTCCGAATATATTGTGCATAATGCTTGTTTCAATCCTTGTTTTAGTGGATCTTGCTCGCGGATTAAACGTAATGATTTCAACCCTTCAAAAAGATCAAGTTTCAATCCTTGTTTTAGTGGATCTTGCTCGCGGATATTTCTTTCCGTCCTAACATCATTGGTCTTATGTTTCAATCCTTGTTTTAGTGGATCTTGCTCGCGGATATCTCCCTCTAATTTCCATTTTCCAACCGGGACAAGTTTCAATCCTTGTTTTAGTGGATCTTGCTCGCGGATGTACAATTTGCACCTTTGGCGCATGGTAGACGCTATGTTTCAATCCTTGTTTTAGTGGATCTTGCTCGCGGATATATCCATTCACATAAGACGAAAATCCATTAATATAAGTTTCAATCCTTGTTTTAGTGGATCTTGCTCGCGGATATGGACACTCTGCCAGGCTTGGGATTCAACGGATATGTTTCAATCCTTGTTTTAGTGGATCTTGCTCGCGGATCTGCCTCTGTGTTCCTCTCTGAGATTGAACACTTTCAGTTTCAATCCTTGTTTTAGTGGATCTTGCTCGCGGATTATGCGCTTCTGGATTCCCTGAACATCTTCTCTATAGTTTCAATCCTTGTTTTAGTGGATCTTGCTCGCGGATATTATCACAGCAAACAGAGCCGGAGAGGTAACAAGCAGTTTCAATCCTTGTTTTAGTGGATCTTGCTCGCGGATCACGTATTGTAGAAGTTGCTCACAAAATAGAGGAAGTTTCAATCCTTGTTTTAGTGGATCTTGCTCGCGGATAACCTCTTGTTTCAGAGAACGTTTGCTGCATACTTTTGTTTCAATCCTTGTTTTAGTGGATCTTGCTCGCGGATCTTCTTGACCTGAAGGTCCCTTCCCTGATCAAAAGTTTCAATCCTTGTTTTAGTGGATCTTGCTCGCGGATTGTTGCAACAGGCGAAGTACCACGAATCGACATCGGGTTTCAATCCTTGTTTTAGTGGATCTTGCTCGCGGATCTTGACTAGTTTCGATATACCGAATCTTCCTCTTGAAATGTTTCAATCCTTGTTTTAGTGGATCTTGCTCGCGGATAGTTCAGCAGCATGTCTGATCTAGTAAGCCTAGCGAGTTTCAATCCTTGTTTTAGTGGATCTTGCTCGCGGATGTTGTTATATACTTCAATCCCTGACATATCATAGGGTTTCAATCCTTGTTTTAGTGGATCTTGCTCGCGGATTCTTGCAATTCCCCGCTATGGGCAGTTGTGGTGCCGTTTCAATCCTTGTTTTAGTGGATCTTGCTCGCGGATAAGAAAAGAGAGCATCAGAGGCAATATTGAAAAAATAGTTTCAATCCTTGTTTTAGTGGATCTTGCTCGCGGATGTTTTCTTCCTGCAGATCGGGCAGATTTTGAGTTTCAATCCTTGTTTTAGTGGATCTTGCTCGCGGATCGTTCCTTCCGCTCGTATGCCATCGCCGAGTGAATTGGTTTCAATCCTTGTTTTAGTGGATCTTGCTCGCGGATATTGTTTTTACTCTCCGTTCTCGACAATTATTCTCTGTTTCAATCCTTGTTTTAGTGGATCTTGCTCGCGGATCCGAATACTTCAAGAACGTCATTTCCTACATAATCAGTTTCAATCCTTGTTTTAGTGGATCTTGCTCTCGAATTCTATTTGCTGGTGTTAGGACACATGTTTCCACAGTTTCAATCCTTGTTTTAGTGGATCTTGCTCTCGAATGAGTCGTGTGCGCCTATTTCTATTGTACCCTTGCCGATATCAGATGTGAGTTTCAATCCTTGTTTTAGTGGATCTTGCTCGCGAATTTTTCGCACATCTTTAAAGCCCCCCGATTATGATTATGTTTCAATCCTTGTTTTAGTGGATCTTGCTCTCGAATCAGATGCAATTTCAGCAGGTCAACTTTTGGAAAAGTTTCAATCCTTGTTTTAGTGGATCTTGCTCTCGAATTCGGTAAATGTGGTCCGGAAAGGTACGATGCTGTAAAGTTTCAATCCTTGTTTTAGTGGATCTTGCTCTCGAATAGACATGGCAGGCTATGAATATTCTCATGACCTGGTTTCAATCCTTGTTTTAGTGGATCTTGCTCTCGAATGTGGGAGAGTGGGCTGGTCTCAATCAACCATGAAAAGTTTCAATCCTTGTTTTAGTGGATCTTGCTCTCGAATCAGTTGCATACCCTGATTTGCCAAACACCGGAAGACGTTTCAATCCTTGTTTTAGTGGATCTTGCTCTCGAATCACGGTCCAGGGCTGGCACAACACCCTGATAGAAAAGTTTCAATCCTTGTTTTAGTGGATCTTGCTCTCGAATCATCAAGTGCAGGATTGTACCAGAGAGGATCAACGTGTTTCAATCCTTGTTTTAGTGGATCTTGCTCTCGAATAAAATCAGGCGGTTCGAACATAGAGATTTATAATTTGTTTCAATCCTTGTTTTAGTGGATCTTGCTCTCGAATGGCTCGAATTTCTGGAATGCAGGGGCAGCAATAAGTTTCAATCCTTGTTTTAGTGGATCTTGCTCTCGAATTACTCCTTATACTCCGACATCAGGACAATTCCGGCAGGGTTTCAATCCTTGTTTTAGTGGATCTTGCTCTCGAATGAATATGCATAAGAGTATAAATAGCTTACGTGTAAGGTTTCAATCCTTGTTTTAGTGGATCTTGCTCTCGAATCGCTTAAGGTTTTCGCGGTATCGCTGGAGGTAGAGGAGTTTCAATCCTTGTTTTAGTGGATCTTGCTCTCGAATATATAAGACCCTATAGCCAGCCCTCCCAGGCCAAAAAGTTTCAATCCTTGTTTTAGTGGATCTTGCTCTCGAATTGGAATTCTCCGGGCAATTAATCCCCTTCGAAAGAAAGTTTCAATCCTTGTTTTAGTGGATCTTGCTCTCGAATAATCAAAAACAGGAACTACAGATATTCACTGGACTAGTTTCAATCCTTGTTTTAGTGGATCTTGCTCTCGAATACCGTTGTCACTTGACACGGTGAGATTGACTGAAGTTTCAATCCTTGTTTTAGTGGATCTTGCTCTCGAATGTATGGATCTATCGGTAATTCGACGTCGGGTAAGTTGTTTCAATCCTTGTTTTAGTGGATCTTGCTCTCGAATTCGGTTCACTGCGACTTTCCGGAAAACAGACTTTGGTTTCAATCCTTGTTTTAGTGGATCTTGCTCTCGAATCTATGACGGGTTTTCTCTCGTTGGACAGCACACGGGTTTCAATCCTTGTTTTAGTGGATCTTGCTCTCGAATTTCAATCTGACCCAGAGCTGTGAGATATACAACTGTTGTTTCAATCCTTGTTTTAGTGGATCTTGCTCTCGAATGCTTCGGACTGGTTCATACTCCGTTTCATATATTCGGGTTTCAATCCTTGTTTTAGTGGATCTTGCTCTCGAATTCTGTAGAAGAAGAAAATAAACAGCAGTAGCCAGAGTTTCAATCCTTGTTTTAGTGGATCTTGCTCTCGAATAGGGCAAAGATTTCCGTTATTTGGCTAGAAAATGCCTTAAACGAGCCCTTTTTCAGGGCTAAAATTCTTGCTGGAAAATTATCAAACCCTTTATAAATACAAGAAAATCAGGGTTTTTGACGGTTTTAAATTGTTTGGTATATTATCTTCTCTCTATTAAATCCTTGTTTTTAAGAGCTGTTTTTTCTGGGGATTCAAACTCAAACAGACTAACGATCCAATTAAAAAGTTATTTATTTTAAAAGTCCCTTCCTCCTCAGTCCTGAAAGCCAAAATGGAAAAGAGGACAAAACATGCAAAACTACAAGCCAATCATAACCAGGCACTTACACGAATTATGCCGCGAAATCGGGAGCAGACCTATTGGAACTTTAAACAACCACAGGGCTGAATCATATATATCAGGCGTATTTGAAGAACTCGGGCTTCAGGTAGAGAAGCAGGAATATGCCTGTAAAAGCTGGAAGTGTGAAAAAGTCGAACTATTCTGCGGGGAAGAAAAGGTTCCAGCTGTTGTCAATACATACTCAACTTCCTGCGGGGTTGAAGCAAAGTTTACGGCAGCAGGCAATGTTTTCGAACTGGAAAACGGGGATTTCAGGGACAGGATTGCAGTAATTTATGGAGAACTTACACAGGCGCCTTTAGCTGCCAAAAACAATAACGTGTACAACCCTGATGAGCATAAGAGAATAATAGGGCTTCTGGAAGCAAAAGAGCCACTTGCTATCGTTGCTGTAAGCCATAGGGCAATAAATCCTGTCCCGATTATAGAGGACTGGGACTTCGAAATACCTTCGATTACGGTTTCAAGCCTTGACGGCATGAGGTTATTGAAAAATTCAGGGGAAAAGCTCAAATTAACCGTAAAAAGCGAATTTGAAGCCGGCAGTGCTGCAAACGTTGTGGGAAAATACGGTAAAAACGGAAAAGGAAAGCTTGTCCTCTGCGCACACCTTGACACCAAATATGGGACCGATGGTGCTGCTGATAACGGGGCCGAGGTTGCAGCGCTCCTGACAGTTGCAGAATTGATTATTACAGAATTAGCCGGTGAAGAGATTTTTAAGGATGAAATATTGAAAGACGGGTTATTGGAAGACGAAATATTGAAAAAAGAAATATTGAAAGATGAGTTATTGAAGAATGAGTTATTGAAGGATGAAAACCTTCCTTTCGATATTGAATTTGTGGCTTTTAACGGGGAAGAATATTATGCTCTGGGAGAAATGCTGTATCTGGAAAAAAACCTGCAGAACTTCGAAGACATAGCCACTGCAATAAATATCGATGGGATCGGACATTATTCCTCGACTAATAATATTGCGTTTTTTGGGTGCCCGGAAGAATTTGTTAATGCTGCACTGGATTTAAAAAATAAATATCCCGGGGTTATTCGGGTAGAACCCTGGCCTGCAGGCGACCATACTTTTTTCTGGATGAAAGGGGTCCCGAGTATGGCAATAAGTTCTACAGGCACTTATGAACTATTTCATACGGCAGATGACAGGGTTGACTTCATTTCCGTAGACAAAATTGAAGAGGTTGTGAGACTTACTCTGGACCTGGTAAGAGCTATTTGCGGTTCTATCTGCGTTTCCATCTGCGGTTCCGGGAGAATTTAAGTGGTCTGCTGCGCTTCTATGAACCCAACCCTGACCCGAACTTCTCTGCCTGTGAATTCTGTCAGGTGGTCGTCGATCCTCTGGGCTATGCCCTGGGGAAGTTCCTGCTCCGCACTGCGGTATAGGATAACAGTTACTCTTGCAGGCTCATTCAGGATCAGGTCTGCAGGTCTGTACTCGACATCTACGCTTTCAGTGACCAGTCTCATTTCCGAATACTCGGATTCGTTAAGCATCACCGATACTTCTGCTTTTGCCTGCTGTTCCATAAGCGCAGTTTGTGAGGAAACATAGGTCACAAGTCCGAGGACGCTTGAAAGTATAGCGATTGCAATTAATAGAACCATTGTGTGCGATATCACAGCCTTTCGGGCATGGTCTACAGCCGAAGACCTTGAGGGCCTGAAGCCTGCAAGCCAGAACAGGACAAGCGCAGAAATATTGATCGCAAGCACGTTCACCAGCATCAGGACAGCTGAAATGATTGCCACTGCCGGGAGCCCAAACGCAAATCCCAGCCCCGAAGTCGCTGCAGGAGGGACAAGGGCAGCTGCAATGGCAACTCCTACGAGGGCAGATCCTGCATTTCTTATTATACTGATGGCTCCTGCAATACCTGACCCTAGAGCAAGAAATAGAGACAGGAAGTTCGGATTTGTGCGTTCGGATACCTGTGAGATCCCACGGATATCAAATCCTGGTGGCATCAGGTTCAATTCCCTGACCATAAGGCCTATCAGGGCAGCTACTCCTATTGCCAGCAAAAGGCCTGTCACCTGCAGCATTAATCCGCGGGCAGCAAGTTTCCGGTCGTAAACAACTGTCCCTACGCTTGCGGAGATCGCAGGTCCCATTAAGGGAGCTATGACCATAGCCCCTATTATTGTAGCAGCCGAATCAAGCAAAAGCCCGGCAGTCGCAATAGCCGTACTCAACACTAAAAAAGCAATATACGTAGAGGCAGGAGGTGCCAGGTCCTGTGCACGTGTGATAAGCTCTTCTCTGGAAATGCGCTGGTCAGGGTAGCGCTTTTTAAGGGCATCGATCCGCTTTGAAATTACTATCTCCGGTGACAGGACAATTGTGTAAGTATCCTCGCTGACTCCTGCTTTGCGCAGTTTCTCAAGCACAGGTTCGACTCCAACCGGAGGGATTGGGAACTCAACAAGAGCTTCAAAGTCTCCTCTTCCGGTCTCGTTCCAAACTGCATAATCAATCTCTTCGGCATCGAGAGTTTTCAGCACTGAGTCTCTTTTTCCATTGGGTATGAGTACCTGAACCAGACGCATAATAAAAATACGTTTCTCGGATATTTATTATTATTAACCTGAATGAAATAAAACAGGCAGTAGCCCGAAGTTTGAATTTTCAAGTAAAACTTTATTTTTATAGAACTTTAGAAAACAGGAATACTCAGTTACAATCTTACTACAATCTTACTACAGTCTTACACAATCTTACTACAATCTTACTACTTTTCTAAGATCTGCTAACTGGCGTTGCAGGAGCTTTACTTTTTCAAGTGGGTAGGGAATAAGGTTTGGAAATAGTCCGGTACAGGGTGGTTTCAAATAATATATTACAGGTCAGGTTAGCTTTAACTTATACTTGTGACTGGCTTATGACGGCTTATGACTGGCTTATGACTGCGAATGTCCCATCATATACCCTCCAAAGCCTGTAACCCAGAGCAGGATCGGATATGCAATCCATCTCTCAAGCCCCCCCATACCGAGGACTGCGAAAGGGCTTGCATCCAGCATTATGTAATAAAGAACGAGGTCCAAAAGCGAGATTCCACCGAGTGCAACTGAAAAATAGCTTAGCGGTGCCCTCTGTATCCCGGAGCTTGCAACTGCAGACAGCCCACCTGCAAGAAAAGCAAGCAGTGCAAAAATGGCGTGAATGTCCCCATAAGTTCCATCAAAGATTCCCACACCAAGAACGCCGGTTCCAAAGAGGCTGAGAAACACAGTAAGCCCCCGCCTCCTGAACGCGCTATGAATACAATAAGCAGCGGCAATAATTAAAAGTCCTGACACAACCATTGTGGTATTGAAGATAGTCGCAGAAGGTTCAACAATAATGCTGTCCGGAGGCAGAGTTGCGCCAAGGTCACTTATCGCGTTCCGTGCCGTACTGTACCCGGGATAAAGAGCTTCAGCTGTTATTATTCCCATAAACGCCAGCACGCCAGCAGTAAATAGAAGTGATCCGGCAATGTTTTCATACCGCATGCGAAAGTGTGATCTATCCATGGCAATCTGATAGTATAATAGTTCGTGAATATTTAGTCATTATGCTGAACAAAAAATTGTAGGATTATATGAAAGTGGAGGATCGATAAGAATCAGAAGAGCAGGAACATTCAGGGGGCAAGGGGTGAATATAAGCCTGCAATGCAGCAGCTTATGTTTTGATAGAATCTTTTCTTTTTTCTCTTTCCTGGGAAAAACTGCTCGATGAAGGAGAGCAGCTTTTCCCAATACTTTTAAATTATTCCTCCTGAGCGAAGTTCAATATCAGCATCTGTAAATTAGTCCTCTTGAGCGAAGCGAAGCGTAGCGAAAAGGATCTCGTGCTCCCGAAGCGAAACTCGGGCAGCGAAACTCGGGCGAGCCAGCTATTTTTTATTGTTTTTGTTTAAAAAGATCAAACCTGTAAAGGTGGACTGTCAGTTTTTCCTTTTTACTCCCTTTTTACTCCCTCTTTACTCCCTTTTTATTCATCTCCTCCATTACTGAATGAAAATTTTAAGAAATAACAGTAGAAGACTCTGAAAATATTTTGGTTCAGCCGAAACTGTTTTCTGGATATATTTATGTGGTATTGTACTCATTATTCTTAGAGGGGTCTTGTGGTTCAGGAGTATAAATTACTGATAGATGGGGAGTCGAGAGACTCATCAACCGGGGAAACTTTTGATGATATCAATCCGGCTACTCTCGAAAACCTTGCTACGATACAGGTAGCCGGAAGCGAGGATGTGGACAGAGCAGTTGAGGCTGCAGAGAAGGGGTTCAGAGTATGGAGTGAAATTCCGGCTCCGAGAAGAGCTGAGGTGCTCTTCAGGGCAGCTCGCATCCTTCAGGAAAGAAAGGAAGACCTTGCCGTACTCATGACAGAAGAAATGGGGAAAGTGCTGCCCGAAACAAGAGGAGATGTGCAGGAAGCAATAGACATTACCGTTTATGCAGCAGGGGAGGGCAGGAGGATGTTTGGAGAGACTACAACTTCCGAACTCAAGGAAAAGTTCTGCATGACCGTGCTCAGGCCGATAGGAGTTGTGGGCATGATAACGCCCTGGAACTTTCCTATTGCGATTCCCAGCTGGAAGATCATGCCAGCCCTTATTGCAGGGAATGCAGTCGTGTTCAAGCCTTCAAGTGATACGCCCCTGCTTGCAATAAAGCTCGTAGAAATCCTGATGGAAGCAGGCCTGCCTCCGGGAGTTGTAAACATTGTGCCCGGGCCCGGAGGAAGCGTTGGAAAAGCCATAGTTCAGCACCCCCGGATAAAAGCAATCTCCTTTACAGGAAGCCTTGATACCGGGAAATGGATCATGGAAGAATGTGCAAAGACTATGAAAAGGGTCTCTCTGGAACTGGGCGGCAAAAATCCTGTAATTGTCATGCCTGATGCCGACCTTGAACTTGCCCTTGAAGGCGTGCTCTGGGGAGCTTTCGGGACAACAGGCCAGCGCTGCACAGCTACGAGCAGGCTGATTCTTCATGAAAAAATAAAGGATGAATTCATAGCAAGGCTGCTTACAAAAACAAAATCTCTCAGGGTAGGAAACGGGCTTCTGCCTGAAACCGATGTAGGGCCTGTAATCAATAAAGCTCAACTTGAGAAAATAGAAAAGTACGTCAGGATAGGAAAAGAAGAAGGTGCAACTCTCCTGTTCGGAGGAAACAGAATGGACCCCGGTCTGCCTGGTTATTTCTTTGAACCGACTGTCTTTACGGATGTCAGGCCGGATATGCGAATTGCTCAGGAAGAGATCTTCGGGCCCGTGCTCAGCATCATTATGGTTTCGAGTCTTGATGAAGCAATAGAGATTGTCAATAATACAAAGTACGGACTTTCATCGTCAATTTACACTGAAAATATTGGAAACGCTTTCAGGGCAATTGAAAAAATAGAAGCAGGAATCACATACGTCAATGCCCCTACAATAGGTGCTGAAGTCCATCTTCCTTTCGGGGGCGTAAAAGGGACCGGAAACGGGTTCAGGGAAGCCGGAACAGAGGCAATCAAAGAATTCACTGAGGTAAAAGCCGTGTACATAGACTACAGCGGCAGGCTGCAAAAAGCCCAGATAGATACTGTATGAAACGTGGGAAGAGGGGGAAGCATTCTGGATCACGAAACACCGGAAAAGCTTGAAAAATGGAAGAACTTTGACAAAACGGGAAGACAAGAGGATGCAATGAGAGAACTGGAAAGAGAATTTGACTTTTTCGAACAGGAAGTAGGGCTGCTCGATACGGTTGGCCCAAAAGCCAGAGAGATAATAGGGCAGGACTGCAATATGGTATCCGCATGTGTATCCCGTCCTTATCCGCTGGTTGTTGACAGGGCAAAAGGCTCCATAATTAAAGACATAGACGGAAAAGAGTACATTGATTTCGTTGCAGGAATTGCTGTTATGAACGCAGGCTATTCAAACCCTGAGGTTAAAGCCGCTATCTCTGCCCAGCTGGAAAAAATGGTCCACTGTGGATACGGGGACTTTTTTGCCGAACCCCCCCTGAAACTTGCAAAAAAGCTCAGAGAGCTTTCAAGTTACTCAAAAGTTTTTTACTGTAACAGCGGAGCCGAATCTGTGGAAGCTGCAATGAAACTTGCTCTATGGAAAACAAAGCGCCAGAACTTTATCGCTTTTTATAACGCTTTTCACGGCCGAACTTTAGGTGCTCTCTCCCTGACCTGTTCTAAAGTCCGGCAAAAAGAGCATTTCCCTACCATCCGTACAGTGCACACTGAATATGCCTACTGCTACCGCTGTCCCATGAAACTCGAATATCCTTCCTGCGGGATCGAATGTGCAAAGCAGATCGAAAACCTCATTTTTAGAAGAGAATTAAGTCCAGAAGACACTGCTGCAGTCTTTATTGAACCGATCCAGGGAGAAGGAGGGTATATAGTCCCGCCTCCGGAGTTCCATAAAGAAGTAAGGAAAATCTGCACGGATAATGATGTCCTCCTTGCAGCCGATGAAGTCCAGACAGGCTGTTTCCGGACAGGTCCCTTCCTTGCCATGGAAAATTTTGAGGTAAGGGCTGACATTACCTGTCTTGCAAAAGCCCTTGGTGCAGGTCTCCCTATAGGTGCAATGCTTGCAGACAGTGACCTTATGGACTGGCCTCCTGGCGTCCACTCAAATACCTTTGGCGGAAACCTCCTTTCCTCAGCTTCAGCCCTTGCTTCCCTCGAATTTCTGGAAAAGGAAAACACAGAAAACCACGTCCGGGAAATGGGGTCTCACGTCCGGCAGCGCCTCAGGGAGCTTCAGGAAAATTTCCCCTGCATAGGAGATGTCCGCGGGCTCGGCCTTATGATAGGTGCGGAAATCGTAAAATCCGATAAATCCATAGACCCCGTTCGAAGGGACAGGATCATCAGGGAGGCTTTTAAAGATGGAGTCCTGCTCCTCCCCTGCGGAGACTCTGTAATCCGCTTTTCCCCTCCCCTGGTAATGACTGATGAAGAAGCCGACCTCGGGCTCGATAAATTCGAAAAATCTCTGAGAAGAGCAGCGAGGTAAAGGCTTTTGATATTTTCCAAAAAATTCCCGCAACTTGAGATAAGTTCCTGAGAAAAGTCCATTAGAGGAAAAAGCCCGTGAACCCGGAATAATCACCTTAAACCGTTTTTTTCACCGTACGTGACACGGGCTTTTCCAAAATGAAGTAGATAAATAGAAGAAGATAAAAGGTTAGAGTTTTAAGCAGGAAACACGCCTGTACCCATTTGTCATAGTAGCCCTTGAAACATCACATCCGGTTTTAAGTTTCAGGTTTCCTTTTAATCCATCCTTTTTTATTTTTCTATCATGATGCATATCACAGGGTCCTCTTAAAAAAATTAAGTTAAAAGGAAGGTATGTACTTGAAAAATATAATAAGTAAATAAATAAATTTTACGGTATGTACGGATGCAACAAGGGCTTATGAAAGATATTTTTAAATTATCAGTTGTATAAAACTTGCAAAGGTTTTTAAGTAACATCTGCATATTTAATATTATGGATTATAAGAACAATGATAAGTTTAAGAACGATGGTTCTGCTTTGATTGTTTTTATAAATATTATTGCGATTGCAGTAAGCCTTTTAGGGATAATGGTGTGTATGAAGTAACTCATTTCCGCAAATCAATAAAAAACGCCTACTTTTATTAAAAATAACTATTTTTTATTCAGGCAGTAACTCAGGGTTGAGCAATAGAATTCCCTGGTAAGTCTCAACAGAAGAAAAAAAGAGCAGTTTCACTGCTCCTGTAAAAATTATAAGCTATTTGAAAATTACAAACTATTTTTTACTTCCTTTCCTTTTCAGCATTCTTTAGCTTCTCTTCGGTGCTGTTGAGAGCGATAAATCTGCTCCTGACTGCTCCCAGCGGAAGGTCTGCACCAGGCATGAATGAGCCAATCTGATCTCCTGAAAGGGTCCTTCCTGGCAGGTTAGGTATAACCTCAAGCCCTTTTCCAACAGGCATTTCGGGGTTCTCGGTTTTTAGCCCGGAAAGAGGGCTAGAAAGAGGGCTGGAAAGAGCGCCGGATACAAGTCCAAGGGCAGAGTCGGAAACCAGCCTTGGGTGGGGCTCGGAACTAAGACGGGAATGCCCTAGAGGAGAAAGCCTGAGATCTCGCACAGGAGAGAGCCTGTTATTGAAGTCAGGTAAAAGTCCCCTGAACTGGTCAAGGGCAGGGATTGAAAAAGTAGCTGATTCGTAAACAGGAGTGAGCTGCCCGGCAGGTGACATTTCACGGTTTTCACGGACTGCACGGTCAGAAAGGTGCGAAGGTAAAACGGAATCTTCGGATTTGCTGCTATTCATAGCTTCAAAGATTGTCACGATGGTATATCAATTATACGAGGGATACTTCTTAGGCTGCTCAGCTATACTTTTCAGTTCTCTTCTGGTTATCCGCTTTGTGTGGTTGAGGTTTGAGTAAAAAAGTTAACCCGTACAACCTCATTCGCCCCGAGTTTCGCTTCCCGAGTTTCGCGTCGGGAGCACGAGGTCCTTTTCGCTACGCTCCGCTCAAGAGGACTAACTTATGGACAATGTCACTTTTTCTCTTCGCTCAAGAGGACTAATTTAGGAGATTATAGCAGTGAACTGAGCTCAAGAGGACTAAATTAAAATATCTCCATTAGTCTTCGGTTAAGGATTCATTTTCTTCTCCTCTTCCTCTTTGGCATGAAAGTGCTTGAAAGTACTTCCATTTTCCGTACCTGTTGTGCAAAGAGTTTCATGTTAGTTTTTTGTATTAAGTTCCTTCATTGTTTACCGAAACTATTCGTTTCTGAACCTTTCTGGAGTGAAAAGATAGTGCCAGCTGCTATCTCCTCGAATCTTACGTGCTTGGCTTCGTATTCTCGTTTCAAACTGATACGTATAAGCTGCAAGCAGACACCTCTGAGAGTTAAAACCTAAAACATGATTGCAGGGTCATCAATTTTACGTTTACGTACTATAAGACCAGTTTCTTTAGCAGTTTGTCTCAACTACTCTTAGGGAAACTTTTCAAAAGAGAATCTTCAAGAGTAGACAGGGAACGAGGAGAAACAGATACAGAGAGATTTAGGAATTCTCATAAAAAATGTGTAATTGGTAGAATTTAACACTTAATCAATAACTAATGAAGTTTGTTTATAATGCATGAGCAAAAAATATTTTCAAATCCGATAAGGATATATTCGGTTTTATCAGATTTGAAAAAAGTCCTAACTGTATGATTATGTTCTCTCTAATTTATCTTCTCTTAACTCTGTACAAGAACATGCAAAATAGACAGACAACTCCGCTGACCACACTAAATCCAGGTGATTTTTCCTTTTCTTCAGTAGCTTTAGCTGCAATAGTACTTGCATTGTCTTCTACGTCACTACCTGTAGATCTTACAGCAGGTTCCGATGCTACTGTACTTTGTTCTTCTTTCTCTCCTTCGTCCCCTGTAATAACGAAAGAAGAATAGCCAGGTACATTTGCCGTGAAATAAAGGAATTGATCGTCTTCACTTGATAAAGTTACTGTTGTCTTCTCCCATTCTTTCTTCTTGTCATCATATTTGTACAGCACAATAGAAGATTGATTTATGTCATTTTCCTTAATCCATGGCTTTTCAACCTTGAAGTTTATAACTGCATTCTGAATATTATTGGAGTCTCCATAACCGCCGTTTCCTACCCACACATTAAAGGATTTATAAACTTCACCTTCAGGCAGGCTTGAAACCAGAGCAGATTTGTCCTTGAGATTTTCGACAATAGCTGTAGTTTTACCTACAGTCTTCTCAGAAGTAAAGCTGATAGACTCAACAACAGTTACATCATTTGTAAAGTTGAAATAAACAGGTTTATCACCAGGAATGAAAACTTTTGTTGTATCTTTAATTTCGACGTTCTTTTGAGGTTCAGGGGATCCACCAGTTCCACCACCGGAGCTACCGGAACTATGATGGCTGCCACCTGAACTGTGAGACTCACCGGATGAACCGGAAGAATCACTGGAACTACTGGAGTCGGAAGAGTCCGAAGAATCGGAAGAGTTGTTGGAACTGCCGGAATCAGATGAATTGTCAGAGTCCGAAGAACCGGGTGAACTGCCAGAAGGATCGCTGGAGTTGGTGTCACCATTACTTTCATCACTGATAGTTTTCGTTTCTGCGGTTATTGTAACTGTTTTTGTAGAAGTTCCGTTTTCATTGATTGCAGTCAGGTTAACGTTGTACGTCCCTGGACTTGTAAATGTATAAACTGGATTTGCTTCACTGCTGTCACCCTTCCAGTCATTGTTGAAGTCCCAGGATCTTCCGGTTGAATTCTCAGATAAGTCTGTAAACTGTACAGTAAGAGGAGCATAGCCGCTCGTGACATTAGTTTTGAAGTTTGCTGTGGGAATAACTTTAACTTCCTCCACGATTATTTCTAATGTCTTTGAGGTGCTTCCGAGTGCATTGCTTACTGTTAAATTGACGGTATAATTCCCGGCTTTGTCGTATGTGTGCACAGGATTCTTTTCTGCGGAAGATGTCTCGTCCCCAAAATTCCAGTTCCATGAATTTGGTGATTCTGTACTTTTATCGGTAAATGTCACTGTTAGCGGTGCATTTCCTGAAGTCGTGGAGGCTGAAAAATCAGCATTTGGAACTTCTGAATCAAGGGTAATCATGTAAATATCAGAATTACCGTCAGGATTATCAATAAATACTATTTTGTTGCTGTAGATCGCAGGGTCTCTAACGAACATAAATGGTAGTTCAATCGACTTTTTAGCAGAAAAATCATACAGGGTAGTAACTAATCCTGTATACATATCATTGAAAATTATCTGATTCCCATACATTGAAAAGTCAAGTATCATACCATAGGTAATTTCAGTTGTCTGTTTCGTGGAAATATCATATAACATAATTTTATCTAAGGATTGATCCTCAAAAGTCTGCCAGGCTATCTTGTTACCATAGATAGTAGGATTACCTGCAAGAATACCTGATGTAATCCTAGTTTGCTCTTTAGTAGACAGATTTTCTAGGTAAATATCATATCCGCCATTACGATTATCGCCCCAAACAATGTAATTGCCATACACTCCTGGTACTGTTTGATCTGACGTGTTCGTAGTTATTCTGGTAGTCTTCTTGCTGGAAATCTCATACATGTAGATATCCCAATTTCCATTCCTCTTATCCTGCCATACGATCTTATCTCCAGATACGCAAGGATATTCTGCATCGACATTTGAAGTAACCCTTGTTTGCACTTTCGTTGAAAGGTCCTGCAGGTAAATATCGGACCCACCATTGCGAGTATCCTGCCATACGATATAATTACTCCAAATTGAAGGGTTTGTTTGTTCAGCTGTATTAGTAGTTATCCTGGTTTCTGTATATGCAGAACCTATTCCACAACTTGCAGTCAATATAAAAACTGCAAGCAAAATCATCATACTTTTTTTCATTTTCCACACTGGAATAAACCCCTAAACTTATTTATTAAGCAGGTTGTAATGTTGGGTCGTCCATTGTTACATGGTTGATATTACCCCGATTTGACATCCAGTATTGCAAGTGTTTGCGTTTTTGTACAAAGAACGCAAGTCAGCTCCAATTACACTGAGGTTCGGAACGAAAAGGACCTAAACTACTTTATGAACATTTGGGGAACTGATCCCAAAACTCAAAAACTACTTCTTTGAATCTTGATTTTTGAAGCAATCAATTGAGCTACTAACCAAAAAAGGCTGTGAAGCTCTTATGCATATGTGAATAAAATGGGTTTTGGGATAGGCTTGGGAATAATATTAACCAGACAATAGAGGACAACCTATGTTTATTGAATGTCAAAAATACTTTGAGTTTTTGAAAATCATACAGCCTTCATATTCAAAACTTTATATTATTATTTAAATTTATCTAAGTTTCTCTAGATATCGCCATATATTCTCAAAAAAGGTTAGTGAAAAAATCACCTTCCCCGAGATTTCAGGAATATACACAATAAAGAAACGAGTCCAAATATTAATTCAAACCCTGGAGCCTTTTCATTAAAACAATTCTTCTCTGAACCTTTCTCTGTTTACATGCGGATCCAATGCTTGACTTTCATATACATTCATTATCGTTTCAAAAGTTCTTTGAATTCCACATCTATTCAGAATTACTTTCAATAAATCTGATGCATTCTCTGCAAATATTGTGCTCCAACGTAACTGCGTATATTGAGCCATTTTTTCAGGATGAGCTGTTGAGTTTCTTACAAGAGAATAAATTCTTCTGCTAACGATTAGTGTCAACATTACTGTCCAGATTAGAGTCTCAATTACCTGTACATTCTTTGTTTCAAGAACGTCAAGAGCGTATTTGCTTTTTAACTCCTTAAACAGCAGTTCTATGTCCCATCTTGCTCCATATAATTTCGCAATATCTTTTGCATTCAAAACATCTTTCTGAAAATTTGTACTATATATGTGATGTTTCTATCCTCATCATTATATACTGCAACAAGACGTACAAGCATCTCATCTTGCTTTTGTTTGCCGTTATATGCTCTTCTTTTGAATTCTATTTTTAAAACTGTATAAATATTTTTTCCCAGAAAGTTGTTTAATACATTCACTAACAGGTTTTCCCGCAAATTCTTTGCTTTTTGCCTTAGAAAGTCCCTCTTCAACAGAAACAAGAATAGGATCCACATTCTTCTTAATTCTCGAGACAAAATATCCTCCGTTTTCCTCAACTCTTGCAAACATTCGAGTTTTATAAAAACCAAGATCAACAAGAAGAATACGGTCTTTGATCCAGGGACCGATTTTCAATGTTTTGATCTCAGCTGTTTTCTCAGAGTATAAAAGCAACGGTTTTGGGTCCGTTAGCAACTGCACTTACCATAACTCTCACTTTTACCCCAGAAGCTACTGTTCTTGCTCTTGCTGCCGGAAACTTATCGGCTAAGGAAGAGTGAAGACGAACAATTGTGCTGTCCTGAATGAGAACATCCTGGAAGTTTTCGAGTTTCTTGCTAAGTTTTCTACCAGGTTCTTTTGCAAGTTCCTCCATGCCGTGAATTACGCATTGATGAAGAAACTCAACAAGTTCTGGAGTGAATCGATAGTACCAGCTGCTGTCACTTATGATTTTACTGGATTCGGTTTCATATTCTCTTTTCAAACTGGCAAGTGTACGCTGCAAGCGTACACCAAAACTGAGAGTTAAAACCCAAAAGATGACGACAGGGCCAATTTTATGTTCACGTATTATGAGACCAGTTTCTTTGGCAGTTTGCCTTAACCACTCTTCGGCAAACATTTCCCAAAGAGTCTTCAGGAGTAGGTGGAGGACGAGGAGGCATAGATGCACTAACATTTAGGGTATTAATATAAACACATGTACAAGAGTAGTTATTTAAAGCTTAACCGATGAAGCATGAAAATATCTCTTACCTTGCAACCGTATTAGCCTTACCTAACCGTTCCTGTCACTTTCGACGAAGGAGAGCTGCCTTTCCCAGAAAAGAGGGAACAGAACAGCTACAGAATAGAAGATAACAGGCAAAAAAAGAAGCTACCTAAAAAGCCAAAAATGAAATCAGCAAAAGGCCTGTACGAATGAAATAAACAGAATTAAAGCTACCTCAGAATACTCATTTTCAACTTTTTTTCGATTCCTTTCAGTGATACTGTTTTGTGCTCTTCTCAATTTTTTGGGAAGGGCTACCAGGCAGGCTGACGGAGGCGTTTTATTACTTTTGGATTGAAGAGCTTCGGGGGTCAAAGGAAATATTTCTTAGTCTGGATATATTTTGATAGTATTTGGTCTCACCTGATGAGAGTAACGGTTCATGCGTTGCTTTGTTTTGTTACTTGAGGCCAATTATAGCCTGTGCGACGCAGGGATAAAAGACTGGAAAATTTCATTTCGGATGCCCAGGAATATATCAACCTGGTAATCACGTACAACTCCTTTTTTGCACCTTCTCATACTTTTTACTATATTTTTAACATATTTTTTACTATGCCTTTTTGCGTCCGTATATTTCACTCGTTAATCTTTGCCTCGCAGAGCTCTTTTCCCTGTTTTGCAACTTCGTTTCCGGGGCTGAGTTTAAGGGCTCTTACGTAGCACTTGAAAGCCTCTCTATGTTCTGAAAATTCACAGAGCAGGTCGCCCCCGCAAAGGAGAGAGTTCAGGTGGTCAGGGTCGCTTTCAAGAGCGTTTTTGTAGGCTTCAAGGGCTTTTTCTTTTTCTCCCAGCTCCAGGAAGACATTGCCTTTCCAGTGCCAGGTTTCAGCGTTGTCAGGCCTCATTGTGGGGGCTTTGTTTCGGGAAAAGAAGCTAAACCTGGGAAGTTTGCATGCCCAGTCAGAAGCCTGTTTAGGTTCGGCTGCCAGGGCTCTGTCGAAGACCTCCAGGGCTTTTTCCGGAAGCCCCATCCTGAAGTAAACAATTCCATTGCTGGTCAGGATTTTGGGGGATTCGGGGTCAAGAGAGAGTGCTTTTTCAAAGGCTTCAAGAGCTTCTTTATTCCTGTCGAGGGCAGAGAGCACAAAACCTCTGTTGGACCATTCAATCGGGCTGTCAGGCTTAGCTTCCAGAGAAGCATCAACAATCTCGAGGGCTTCTTTATATTTTCCGAGCTTGAAAAGAGACATCCCGGCGCAAGATCGGGCTTCCTGAGCCTTTTCAAGGAATTCCTGTCCGCTGTCCTCCTTTCCTTTTTCAAAAAGCATTTCTGCGATTTTTTTCCAGGCTCCATCCGCTTCTCCATATGCAGCAAGAGCTTCTTCATATCTGCCCATCTGGAAGAAAATCCTGGCTTTTTTGTGGCTTTCCTCGGCCAGTCTATCGAGGTCTCTGAGTGCGTTTGTCATTTTTGCCATTTTTATTGCCTCATATCTACAGCTGTAAGAAAGATCAAAATTCGCGTTCTCAGAATTAGAACTGCCATAATTCGCATTCTGAAGCGGTTTAGTTTAAATCAAATTTAAATCTGAAAAATTATTCTAATAAATAACTGGTATTTTGTGATATATAATGTTTTAAATTTGCCCGGGGACACTTCCTCTATAGTAACAAAAATATTAGTAATAGTAATAAGATTCACTATATTAACTCGAGTTTTTAATGACTTAAAAGGGCGTTGAAGGGGCTGAACTCATCGTTTTATCCCGCAAAACTCGTTTCTTGCTTCGACCAGGGCTTTCAGATTTCGAAGAGGGGTTTCAGGTGCAAGCCCGCATCCCGGAGCAAGGATATCCACTCCGTTCCGGAGGCACCTGAAAGCTTCCTTTTTAACGTCTTCAGGGCTGCCCCTTAAAAGGGTCCTGGAGGTTGAAACGCTGCCAATTACCGCAACGCCTGATTCGTGAGCAGTCTCGGCGGCGGTTTTAAGGTCTTTTATGCCTTCTTCCAGGCTGAGCCCGTCAAACCCACACTCTATCATTTCAGGTATAATACTGTCTGCAGCCCCGCAGATGTGGAGCACAGTTTTTCCGCTTCCGAGGGCTTTCGGGATTCTTCCCATCCGAGGCTTTATAAGAGTCCTGAAGGCGTCCGGGGAAATCATGTCAGGGGAGGAGATAGCATCTGCTATAACCACCACATCGGCTCCCCTTTTCAGGCACTCCCGGGCATACACTATGCAGGCGTCGGTGCAGAGGTCGATAAGCCTGGTTACTATATGGGGCCTTTTGATTGTCCATTTCAGAAAACGGGTGGTTCCACAAAGGCAGGCTGCAAGGTCTGCAGGGCCTTCTATGCCCACAATAAGTGGGAGTTTCGAGCCGGCTTTCTCCCTGAGAATTTCAGTAGCTTTCAGGACAGCAGGGATCCTGCCCCTTTCCAGTAGATCTTCAGGTAGTTCCGGAACTGCAGGAGAGATTTCCATAGGACCCTTAAGCACAGCCGGGGGCCTGGCTTTCGTGCCAGAGTTAATTGTGCAGCCCATGGCTTCTGCGAGCACCACCATATCGAAGGGATACCTGAGGGTTTCAAAAGAGGCATTCACGTACTGCGAAAAAGCAAGCATTGCCATCTTTTCGGGCTGGCTGTCAGCTTCGGGTCTGGCTGCTCCGCACAGGTCCATAAGTTCGAGTACCGGCGCGGTTGTGAAGGTACCGACCGGTATCTGAGTGGGAGTTTTTCCTTCGAGGGTTCTGAGGATTTCTGTCCTGAAGTTCGGTTTTTCCATAAAAGTGACCCCGGATTATTTTCTTTTGCTTTGCTGAAGCGATTAGCTGTACTACTATTACTGTACTACTGTATCATATTAAGTGGTTATACCTATTTACAGATGCATCCGGTAATCAGGCTACAACTCCTGTACCTGCTACTGAACCAGAACAACCTGTGGAAACTCCTGTAAACAATACAACACCCGAGCAACCTGTAGAGACGCCTGCTGAACTCACAGTACCCTCCACTGGATCTCCTACAATACAACAGAGAATGTAACAACTAAAGTTTATGCTAAGGCAAGAAAAGTAAGTGAAAACTTCAAGGAAAAAATGAAAATTGTCTTTGATGATTATTTGGGGAAATGGAATTATAGAGCAATTCCAGAAGTAAAAGCTTGAAGTTATTTATTAATCATTCCTAAATATAATGTATGGAATACAGAAGTTGTAACTATTTATTTTAAACTGTTATCTATGATTATGTTTTCATTTTTATGTGAATTAGCAGTTGTGTTTTTTGAGAATTCCAAACCAACGTTATAGTCATATTTTGAGTATCCAATCGGTTACAGGTTAAGATTCAAAGGAAATACTTAAAGAATATTGGAATGTAATAGTTAATAACATTTTTTAAATGTTGGGTGGCGAAGGAAAATAAATGACAATTAAGAAAAAATTGCATTCAATACTTTTAGTCTCAACTGCTCTGATTTTATTTTTAACTCTCATTTCGTCTGTGGCATCGGCATTTCCTGTAACCTGTAACGTTGTCAGTACTAATTACGAATATGAAGGTTGGCCTAATGAACAGTATCTACTAATCAATTTACTTGGACAGAAGTACGTTCCTTTACTCGTTGATAACGATCCAATTTGGAAATCCCATGTTAACAAGCTAGCTAAGCTCGTTCTTGACAGTCGTGATATGTACACTTTCAGAACCGGCGACAGCCTCGATCTCGGTCAGGGCTATGCTATTGAAGCCAGAGAAGTAAATGTTGATAGTAAGAATATGGTTTTGCTCGAGTTTACTAAGGACGGAGTATTGATAGATGACGAACTTTTCGAAATTGTTGCTCCTAGAAATTACTACCCAGAAATAGATGGCCAAAGAACTTGGGAAGTTAAGCTTGATGACATTCAGGGTGAAGACGATGTCGTTGTCCTGAAAGTCCAAGTCAAACAGGTCTTCGGAGGTGCAGTCGGAAGCATTATTTACATCCAAGGTGTGTGGCTCATTGACTACGCAAATGTCAAGGTCTTCCAAAACGGTGACAAATTCGAAGGGTTCAAACTTATAAATATTATTAATGGATTAGATGCATCTAACCTAGGAAGTCTTATTTTCGAGTCCAGTGAAATTCGGCTTACGCAAAATGGTATAAAGGCTAACGAGCCTGCTATCTATGATGATAAAGTTGTATGGTCAGATAATACTGAAGGGTTAGGCATAATTCACCTGTATAACTTGACTACTGGAAAAGATATTAAGATAGGTTTTTCTTCTGCATCCCATCCTGCTATATATGATAACAAAATCGTGTGGTTAGACAACAGTAGTGGAAATCTCAACCTTAATGTATATGATGTGCATACCTCTACTAGTTCTCATATTACAAAAAATGTGACTAGAGAAAGTATTCCCTCTATTTATGGTAGTAGAATTGTATGGAGATCAAATGGCAATTTCTACATGAGTGATATATCTACATCCATCCAAACTCAAATCACCAATGGATCGAACTACTTCTCCTACCCTGACATATACGGTGATAGGATAGTGTATAAAGATTACCGTGTTAATGATCTTTATATCTATATGTATAATATTTCCACTCACACAGAGACAATGATTACTAATAGCGGTAATCATAATGCTAAGATCTATGGCGACAGTCCTAAAATCTATGGTGACAAAATAATATGGACAGATGATTATTTTGGGAATGATGATCTCTGGATGTACGATCTCGTCACTAATGAAAAAACCCATATCACAGAAGGCTTTAATTTTGGAAGGTATTATGAAATCTACGGTGATAGGATCGTAAGGATAAATGATATCGGGAACGGGGGTTATTTATATCTGTATAATATCTCCACTTCCTCAGATACCCGGATGACTTCAAGCAGATCAGCTCAAGGTAATCCTGCTATCTATGGAGACAGGATAGTGTGGGAGGATGAAGGGATCTATATGTGTGATCTCTCTCCAGCAGCAAACGCACCTATAGCTGCATTCACTGCTAATGTAACCTCTGGCACAGCACCTCTAGTGGTGTTATTCACTGATACCAGCACTGGTGAAGCACCTACGTCTTGGTATTGGCATTTCGGCGACGGTATCAATTCAAAAAAAGCTATGAATGCAACCCATACATTTACAAATCCAGGAAATTATACAATCGGTCTGACTGTTGAAAACGCTGCAGGAAATAGTACAGTGACAAAGCCGGGTTACATAGTTGTTATCGATCCAAACGCTCCGGTTGCAAACTTCAATAGTAACGTTACCGAGGGTTATGCTCCCCTGACAGTACAGTTTAATGACTTCTCCCAGAAAGTAGCGTCAAGAATATGGGATTTCAATAACGATGGAAAGGCAGACTCAGGGGATATAAACCCAGTTTATGTATACGCAAATCCTAGAACCTATACTGTCAACCTGACTGTAAGCAACGAAAATGGAACTAATTCAAAAACTACTGCAATAAATGTACTTACACCAAGCCGTTCAAGTGGTGGCAGTAGTGGAGGAAGTAGTGGAGGAAGTAGTCACAGTAGTGGTGGAAATGCAGGTGGTTCCCCTGAACCTGCAAGAAACGTTGAGGTCAAGGAACTTTCTCAGGTCTTCATTACAAACGGAAACCCTGTAAAGTTTAATTTCCCAAAGAATGCCACTGCTATTGTTTATTTAAGTTTTGATTCAAAGAAGACCGTTGGCAAAACAACAACCATTGTTGAGATGCTAAAAACCAAATCCACGCTTACCCCAGATTCACCCGAAGGTGAAGTCTACAATTATCTCAATATCTGGGTTGGCAACAGCGGATATGCAACTGAAAAGAACATCGAAAACTCAGTTGTCTGTTTCATGGTTGAAAAATCCTGGATGCAGGACAAAGGTATTGACAAGCCTTCAATAACCCTGAACAGGTATAGTGACAAAAAATGGAATGAACTTCCAACCACTCTACTCAGGGAAGATGACAAATATCTGTATTTCACGGCACAAACACCTGGATTCTCTCCGTTTGCAATAACGGGTAAGACAATAGTAGAAGAAGCTGGCACTGAAATACAACCTGAATCTGATACTAAAGATGTTAAGAACAATGGAAGTTCAACGATAGATGTTGAACAGGACCCAGAGAAAGAAAGGAACACAAGCATGCCTGACTTTGAAATTGTTTACGGGGTCTTAGGGCTGCTTGGCATATTTTGGTATAATAGAAGATAAATAAAGGTTAACCTATGAAATCATTAATCAAGTCTGGCTAAACACGATGAACGTTCCCGTTTGCCAGATTTGAAATATATTTTTTACAATGATCTGCCTGTATAGTCTGGTTTGGCGTCTCTTCTGGAACTGTTTTAGAAAGGTACTGTGGTTCTAGGAAGATATCTTTGACATTCTTAGAAGTCAACTAACCTGGTACGTATTATGCTGCGGCATTCTTCTTTTCTATTGCTTCGATTCCAACGCTTCTCATTATAGCTAGAATCATCATAACCCCACTGTTATGCTTTCCTTTGAAAAGCCTTCATATTTCTACGTGGCTCGCTTCAATTCAACCTTTATTTCCGAAAATAATTAATCAAAAATAACTATGGAAAGTAAAATATGTTAAATGTCGTTAATGAGGTTTATATTAATATTCATAAGGGATTATATTATAATTAAAGGGGGGAAAGAAATGAGAAATAGAACAATTTTTTCAATAATTTTAGTTTTTATTTTTATAATATCTGTTTCAGCTACCTCATCAGCAAGGGAAATTACAGTAGATGATGGTTCTGGAGCTGATTTCAGATCAATTCAGGAAGCTGTGAATAATTCTGTAACAGGGGACATAATAGTCGTGATGCCCGGAATTTATACTGAAAACGTTCGTGTTGACGTAAAAGGTCTAACTATCAGGTCAGAATCAAACAATGGTGATGCGCAGGTAAAACCGCTGAACGAAAGTAAAAGTACCTTTCTGATAACAGCTAATAGTACAACGATCAGTGGTTTAAATATAACAGGAGCCGGTAAGATGCATCATAAAAATGCAATCTTTGCTTATGGCAAGATGAATAATGTAACAGGTAATAACATTGAAAACGGTTCCATTTTTCTGGGATCCTACATGCCAGACAATTTAAAAATCATCTTTCATGGCGATATGAATAATGTGACAGGTAATAACATTGAAAACGGTTCTATTATTCTGGGATCCGAGATATCAGGCAATTTAATAGCCGAAAATAAAATTTCTAACGGCGAAGGTATACATATTTCCTGCTGTGGAAGAAATAATACAGTATTAGGTAATACGATCTCAAATTGTTCCACTGGCATCTATGCATATGATCAAGCAGTAGAGATTCGTAATAACAGGATTGCTAACTGCAATTATGGGATTAGGCTTTCGTTTGTAAGTTCAGGAATTGACAATAATACAATATTAAACTGTGATGTAGGGATTCATTTAGGTGATGGCTGTCTTGGCGCTGAAATAATTAACAACACGATAATGTCCAGTGCAGAATGCGGGATTGTTGATCAGTACAACGAAGGCGGTAAACGGATCTACAATAATTATTTTAATAATACTGTAAACGTAAGGTTTGGAGCTGGCAGAGAGAATACCTGGAACAATTCACTTACTCGAGGTACTAATATTGCCGGTAGCCCTTACATTGGAGGCAACTTCTGGGCAAAGCCAGATGGGACCGGATTTTCCCAGATCTGCGTGGATCTGGATAGGAATGGGATCGGAGACCTGCCTTATAAAATCTATGAGGATCCTTATAACGTCTATGAAGACGAATTTGACTATTTACCTCTTGTATCTATGTCCAGTCTGCAAAATTCAGTTACCCCAACTGCTAACTTTACAGCCAGTGTCACTAATGGGCCTGCACCCCTTGTTGTCAAGTTTACAGACCTCTCGAAAAACGCAGTTGTGTGGAACTGGGACTTTGATGGGGATGGGATCTCAGATTCCAAAAAACAAAATCCTGTATATGCGTACAAGACTTCAGGAAACTATACAGTTAATTTGACAGCTAGCAATGGAATCAATACTAGCTCCAAACTTGTTAACATAACTGTTGGAAAAAGGGTTTCATCCACGTGGCCATTTGTATACATTACGAATAACGGTGCATTCTCTGTAATTGACACAGCCACAGGAATAGTTATAACATCTGTGAAAGTAGGAAGTGGGTCTAAAGGAGTTGCAGTCGTACCTAATGGAAAAACGGCATATGTGACAAACTATCAAGATGGTAATGTCTCTGTAATTGATACTTCAACAAATACCGTTACAGACACTGTGAAAGTAGGAGATAATCCTTCTGAAGTTGCAGTCAGTCCTGATGGAAAAAAGGTATATGTGGTGAACGAAAACAGCAACACTACCTCTGTAATTGACACCGCAACAAATACTGTTACAGCCACAGTGCCTGTAGGAAGTGGGCCTAAAGGAGTTGCATTCACACCTGATGGAAAAAAAGTATATGTGACGAACTATGGCAGTTTTTTTAGCCCTAGCAATACTACTGTCTCTGTAATTGATACAGCTACAAATGCCGTTACAGCCACTGTGCCTGTAGGAATCTGGTCTTGTGGAGTTGCAGTCGCACCGGATGGAAAAACGGCATACGTGGCAAAAATATACGATAACACTGTCTCTGTAATTGATACAGCTACAAATGCCGTTATAGCTACAGTGGATGTAGATAATTCTCCTCATGAAGTTGTAGTCAATCCAACTGGAACAAAGGTATATGTGGCTGGTGGAAATGGCTTTGTCTCTGTAATTGATACGTCTACAAGAAAAGTTGTAACTACAATGAATGTAGAAGGCAGTCCTGAAGAGATTGCAATCACACCTAATGGGAAGAAGGTATATGTGGTAACCAAAGGCGATTATGGAAACAATTATAGCAACAATATCTCTATAATTGATACTTCAAGCGACACCATTTCAGCAACAGTGAATATCGAGATTTCTCCTGGGGGACTTGCAATCATCCCAGATCCAGAATCAGTACTTCCAGTAGCTAGTTTCAGCGGCAATGTCAGTGGAGGTTTTACACCTCTTTCAGTTCAGTTTACCGACAGTTCAGAAAACGCAACCGAATGGAACTGGGACTTTGGAGATGGAGCTGCTTCAAACGAACATAATCCAGCTCACACTTATTTATCACCAGGAAACTATACAGCCTGTCTGATAGTAAACAACCCAGATGGTACAGATTCAAGGTTTACTACAATAACTGTGCTGGAAAGTAGTTCCGGCGTTGATAACGATTCCAGTGGAGGAAGCAGCCACGGTAGCGGTGGTTGAGGTGGATATCGACGACGCTAACCGGCATTGTAAAAGGACGGCGAAATAAAAAATCAGGTAAAAAAGAAATGGAAGGAAGAGAAATTTACTTTTTTACTCTTCTGACTCTCCTCCTATCCATTCGTTAACTTTTTCCGGGTTGTTTTCAATCCACTTAGCTGCAGCTTCTTCAGGGGTCATTCCGTTTTCAATTTCCATCATGATAGCCTGGATATCATCATGGGTCCACTGGAAGCGGGTAAGGATGCCGTAGAGATCTGGCTTTTCTTCTTCGAGCCCAAGCCTTGCAAGGGTTTCAACGTGGTCGGCAGACCCGTAAGCGCCTTTCGGGTCATCCAGATACTTGAGGTCCCAGCGGTCAAAAGCCCAGTGTGGAGACCAGAGGGTCACAGCTACCCACTCTTCGGAGTCGGTGGCTTTTTTCAGGGAAGTGGTCATTGCAGCGCTGCTGCCTGAAACAAGCTCCATGTCCAGATCATACTCGTCAATTGCAGTTTCTGAAGCCTGCATGATGCCTGCTCCGGGGTCAATGCCGATTATCCTGCCGTCAAATTTCTCTTTTTCGGAGTTGAGCTCTTCAATGGAGTCTATAGTTACATACGAAGGCACAACAAGCCCTATCTTGCAGTCTTCAAGGTTTGTCTGGACCGAGTCCATGCGGTCTCCATAAGTTTCCCAATAATTCTGGTGGGTATAAGGGAGCCAGGCAGATGTTGTGAAATCAAACTGTCCGTCAGCGAGTCCCTGGTAAAGCGGGCCTGCATCAACTGCAATGATTTCCACATCTTCATACCCTGCCTGTTCGAGCACCTGCTGCATCACATTAGTGCTTGCAATTTCACCGTCCCATAAGACATATCCTATTTTCACAGGTTCGCTAAACTCAGCTGCCTCTGTTCCGGGGGGAGTGGTCTCTTCTCCTTCTACAGTTTCATCTCCCTGTTCTGCACAGCCTGCCACAAAGAGGGTAAGCCCTATCGCCAGAACGATTACCATAATCGATCCGAGCTTTTTTACGTTAACATTAAATTTTGCATTGGTCAAAATATCTACAACCTTTTTTTGAGTTTCTTTTTGGTTTTTGAGTAATTCAGGGGTTTAAATGAGTGATGCCCCTTCTTTCTGGGGTGTTGAAGGTGCCCCTGTTAAAGTGAAGAGCCTTATCCTGAGCGCCCTTTTAAGGACGAAACAGGAATGGAGCGTTAGGAATGGAGCGTTAGGAATGGAGCGTTAGGAATGGAGTGTTTTGTCAGGAATGAAGTATTTTTACCTGGGGCTCAGATGCTGAGTGATCCGGTCAAGAACGACCGCGATTATGACAATAGCTAGCCCTGCTTCGAAGCCCATGCCGATGTCCACTCTCTGGATCCCGAAAAGCACCTGATATCCGAGCCCCCGGGCTCCAATCATGGCTGCAATGACGACCATGGAGAGGGAGAGCATTATGCACTGGTTAATTCCGGCCATTATAGTAGGGAGAGCCACAGGCAGTTCCACCTTTGCAAGTTTCTGCCAGCCCGTAGACCCGAAGGCGTCAGCGACCTCGGTAAGCTCTTTCGGGACCTGCCTGATCCCCAGGTTTGTGAGCCTTATTGCAGGCGGCATTGCAAAAACGACAGTTGCGATCATACCGGGCACGTTTCCAAGCCCGAAGAAGATAAGAGCAGGGATCAGGTATACAAAAGACGGCATAGTCTGCATTAAATCAAGTGCAGGCTTTACAATATGGAGAAGCGTCGTATTTTTTGCAGAAAGGATCCCCAGGGGAATCCCTATAATGAGCGCTAGCAGAGTAGATGAAAGCACAAGAGCAAGTGTTTCTATCGAGAGCTCCCAGAGCCCCATGTTTTCGATCAGGAAAAAACCGAATGCAGTTCCGGCTGCAAGCTTGATATTTTGCCTCCCTGCAAAATAAGCAAGCAGGGAAATTACCAGGACAAAAAGTTCCGGAGGCAGGAAAAGAAGTGCATCTTTTAAACCTGATATCAGGAAATCAAGTTGCTCGCTTGCGAGGTCAAGGAGCTGGCCGAAATTGCCTTCAACCCAGTCCACAGCAAATTCAACCGTGTCCCCGATTGGGAGTCTGGGAATCAGCATGTTTTCATCTCCAGGCCCGACCTGGTATCAGATCTGACAGGCGCTTTGGCAGGCGCTTCGGCCGGCACCCCCTTCTTTGCTTCTGCTTCGATAGGCGCAGGTCCGTTGTCAATTCCTTTGTTGATTATACCGCTAGAGCCGCCTGAGCTTTCGGGGGGAGGTCCAGCTTCCCCTTCGTTTTTGCCGCTGAATATCGTTTTTTCAGGAATCTTCTCTTCAGGGATCTTTTCTCCTGGCTCTCTCCCTTCTGGCTCTCTCCCTTCTGGCTCTCTCCCTTCTGGCTCTCTCCCTTCTGAATCTCTTTCTTCTGAAGTTTCTTCTTGCCCGTTTTCCCCGGAAATCGCAAGTGCTCCAAGAACACTGCCCCGGACTATAATCCCGAGCAGCTTTCCTGAATCATTGACCACTGCAAGAGGGTACTGGCTTTCCGCAATCAGGGGGATTACTTCGTTAAGAGGCATATCCAGAGCCACTCGAGGAATCTCAGGAATCATCACTGCTTCAAGGCTCTTTCCTGCTTTAAGGGCCGAAAGGGCATCCCTTATCATAAGTATGCCTTTAAGGCGCCTGTTCTTTCCCTCAACCACATAAATCGAGGAAATCCCATGGTCTTTCATCAACTGGATGGCAACCCTGGGACCGGAATTGATGGATACGAGCGGTTCAGGCCGCTTCATAACCGATTCAGCAGTAAGGATTTTGGACCTGTCGACTCCTGCAACGAACTTCGAAACATAGGAATCTGCAGGTTCGGTAAGGATCTCTTCAGGGGTCCCTATCTGGACAACTTCTCCGTCTTTCATGAGCGCGATGCGGTCCCCGATTTTCAGGGCTTCGTCCAGGTCGTGGGAGACAAAGATAATTGTTTTTTGCATCCTGTCCTCCAGGGCAAGCAGCTCGTCCTGCATATCGCTCCTGATAAGGGGATCAAGGGCACTGAAAGCCTCGTCCATCAGCAGGATATCAGGGTCATTTGCAAGCGCCCTTGCAAGCCCTACCCTTTGCTTCATGCCTCCGCTGAGCTCTGTAGTCCGGCTGTGTTCATAACCTTTGAGCCCTACGGTTTCTATGGCTTCAAGAGCCTTTGAATTGCGTTCTTCTCTAGGAATCCCCTGGATTTCAAGCCCGTAAGCCACGTTATCCAGGACAGACCTGTGAGGCAGCAGGGCAAAATTCTGAAAAACCATTCCAAGCTTGCTCCTGCGGGTACTTCTCAGTTCCTCAGGGCTCATGTCAGTAATATTCTGCCCGTCTATCAGGATTTCTCCTTCCGTTGGTTCGATAAGGCGGTTCAAGCAGCGCAGCAGGGTAGATTTTCCGGAACCAGAAAGCCCCATTATTACGAAAATCTCTCCATCGAAGACTTCAAAGTTGACGTTGTTAAGCCCCACGGTCTGTTTTGTCTTTTCAAAAATATCACTTTTGGATAAACCTTCATTTAGAAGGGAAATTACTTTCCGGGGGTTTTTTCCAAAAATTTTGATAATGTTCCGTACTTCAAGTTTTACATTCTTTTCCATATAAATACCCCGGTTCGCCCGAAGTTACTTTTAAAAATTATCAGCAATCATCACAAAAGGTGGAAAATTTCCACAAAAACTCAGTCAATAAAAAACTAAATTTTATTAGAATGAATTTGTTCTCTGTACTATTAACTTCAGATCACTGAAAATATAGATTTAAGAAAACTTTCTATTTTTACAGCTTTAACAGCTTATTTTCCTGATTGTTACTTGTAACCCAATCATATATACTATTTTTGCGGAATACTTATATACTACAAATATTTAGGAGAATAAAACTGGCATAAATCAGATATGAATTCAGGATCTAAAAGTATGAAATTTGCTTTTACTTTAACATATCGGGTTTTCAGATTGTAACTTTGTTTTATAAAAAAGTATTTTTTTCTATGATAAAACAATATAAATTCTCGGATACTATTTGGCATTTCGTTAATGCCTTGAGATTGTATTGAGATTATGTTGAGATTATGTTGAGATTATGTTGAGATTATGTTGAGATTATGTTGAGATTATGTTGAGATTGTATTGAGATAATATTGAGATTGTATTGAGATTGTATTGAGATTATTTTATTACTGAATACCGAGTTTTCCGGGAGGAAAGTTTTTTTGTAGTTTGAAGGACAGATGCTCAAAATAAACGATTTAATTGAAAGATTTATATATTAAACTACTGATAAAATGACTAAAAATCAGGGAATCGGAAAAGTCATCGCAACACTTATACATGTCTTATGACATTTACTCGCAGGTTCAGATGATGAAAGCAGTACTAGGATTAGAAGACGGAACAGTTATTAAGGGCACCGGTTTTGGTGCCGAAGGCACAGCTTGCGGCGAACTCGTTTTTACTACTCAATTCACGGGATATGAGGAGGCTCTGACTGACCCTTCCTATAAGGGCCAGATTTTAATGTTCACTTACCCTTTGATAGGGAATTACGGTGTCAGCGGAGAGCGGTTTCAGTCTGACAATATCCATGCTGAAGGGCTTGTTGTCAGGGAAGCCTGCAAAAAACCCTATCACTACAAATCCGCCCGTTCTATCCACAAATTTTTAGAGGATGAAGGAAAACCAGGAATCGAAGGTGTGGACACCCGTATGCTCACCATAGGGGCAAGAGAGCACGGGACCATGCGTGCAGCCCTGATCACTGGCAGTGACGATGGGGAAGAGGCCGTAGATGTGGCAAGGAATTTTCCACAGATAACGGATGAAGAGCTTATCGCACTTGTTACATGTAAAGAACCCCGCTTCATTCCGGGAGCAGAAGGCGCCTGGAAGGGCAGCGGTAAACCCAAACATGCGGTTGTAGTTGACCTTGGCATAAAACGCAATATCATAAACAACCTGCATAAAAGGGGAATTGACCTTACACTGGTCCCTGCAACCACAAAACCAAAGGAAATTGCAGGCTACGAGCCTGACCTCCTTTTTGTTTCAAACGGGCCAGGAGATCCTGAAAAAGCAACGGATGCAATTAATGCCGTAAAGGCTTTTGCAGGTACGATTCCGGTCGCAGGGATCTGTTTCGGGCACCAGATTATCTCCCTTGCAATGGGAGCCAGAACTTACAAGCTTAAGTTCGGGCACAGGGGAGGAAACCAGCCGGTAAAGGACCTTGTTGAAAACAGGATTTTCATAAGTTCCCAGAACCACGGGTACGCCGTGGATGCGGATTCCCTTGAAGGGACAGGGCTCTATGTGAAGTACCTGAACGCAAACGACAAAACCGTTGAAGGAGTCTCCCATAAAGACCTGGATATCTTCAGTGTGCAGTTCCATCCTGAAGCACAGGCAGGGCCCATGGATACCGAGGAGACATTCTTCGGCAAGGTAGTAAAGGTCCTCGGAGGGGATCTCTGATGCCAAAACGCGAAGACATAAAGAAAGTTTTGCTTATAGGTTCAGGGCCAATCACAATCGGACAGGCTGCAGAGTTTGACTTCTCAGGAAGCCAGGCCTGCAGGTCTTTAAAAGAAGAAGGCGTGCAGGTTGTGCTTGTAAATTCAAACCCTGCAACCATTATGACCGATCCCGAAATGGCTGATTCGGTCTATATCGAGCCCCTTGACGCCAGAATTATAGAAAAAATCATTGAAAAAGAACGCCCTGATGGAATAATTGCAGGCATTGGAGGGCAGACCGGCCTTAATATTACCAGTGAACTTGCAGAAATGGGCGTTTTTGAAAAATACGGCGTTCAGATACTGGGAACCCCTGTTGAAGCTATTAAAAACACGGAAGACAGGGAACTTTTCAAAGAGACCATGCTCAGGATAGGGGAAAAGGTCCCCTTGAGTAAGGCAGTCCATTCCTTAAAGGAAGCCGAAGAGGTTGTTGAGGAACTTGGCCTGCCCCTTATTATCCGTCCGGCTTATACCCTTGGCGGCGCTGGCGGCGGAATTGCCCGCACAAAAGAAGAGCTCCTTGAGATTACGGAACGCGGGCTCAGACGCAGCCGCATCAACCAGGTGCTAATCGAAGAAAGCGTGCTCGGGTGGGCTGAAGTCGAGTATGAGGTCATGAGGGACGCAAACGATACCTGTATCGTTATCTGTAACATGGAAAACATCGACCCCATGGGTGTTCATACCGGAGAATCTGCAGTCGTTGCCCCGTCCCAGACCCTGACCGACGAAGAGCACCAGATGCTCAGGAGTGCCTCTATTAAGATCATTCGTGCCCTCAAGATCGAAGGAGGGTGCAATATCCAGTACGCCTTAAAGGAAGGCGACTACCGCATTGTCGAGGTAAACCCGAGGGTATCCAGGTCATCAGCCCTTGCGTCCAAAGCAACCGGCTACCCGATTGCACGTGTAACCGCAAAGATTGCAATCGGCATGACGCTCGACGAGATAATAAATAACGTTACCATGAGCACTCCCGCCTCTTTTGAACCTGCTCTGGACTATGTGATTACAAAGATCCCGAGGTGGCCTTTTGACAAGTTTACCACCGCAGACAAGACACTGACTACAGCCATGAAGAGTACGGGAGAAATAATGGCAATAGGCAGGACAATTGAAGAGTCCCTCCTGAAAGCTTTCAAATCTCTTGATATCGACTCCCAGCTCGGGATAAAACGCTGGGAAGAACCCGAAATCAAAACTCTTCTCAAGACCCCTACAAGTGAACGCCTTTTTGTTATCTTCCATGCCCTTGAGAGGGGAATGTCGGTAAAGGAAATTGCCGAACTTTCAAACATCAACCCCTTCTTCATCACAAAGATCAAAAGGATAGTTGACATGGAAAAGCGCATCAGGACAGAAGAACTGACTCCTGATTTCCTGCGCGAAGTAAAGAAGATGGGCTTCCCTGACAGCCGCCTTGCCGAGTTGACTGGCAAGAAAAGGGAGGAAATAAGCGACCTCAGGCACGCAGCAGGAATTCTTGCTACCTTCAAGATGGTGGATACCTGTGCAGCCGAGTTCCAGGCAGCAACTCCCTATTACTATTCCACTTACGAAGATACCTGTGAGACAAATCCCACAGACAGGAAGAAGATCCTTATCCTGGGCGCAGGCCCTATCAGGATAGGGCAGGGAATAGAGTTCGACTACTGTACCGTCCATGCAGTAACCGCTCTCAGGGAAGAGGGTATAGAGACCCACATCATTAACAATAACCCTGAAACCGTGTCAACCGACTTTGACACCTCAGACAAGCTCTTTTTTGAACCCCTCACAATGGAATACGTAATGAACGTAATCGAATGTGAGAGGCCCTATGGTGTTCTTGTGCAGTTCGGGGGACAGACCTCGGTTAACCTTGCACTTCCCCTGAAAAAGGAGTTAAAGCGCAGGACAGACCTTGATACCGTGATCATGGGCACGGACCCTGAAGACATGGACCTTGCCGAAGACAGGGAGAAGTTCTACCTCCTTATGCAGAAGCTCGGCATCCCGCAGCCTGAAGGAGGATATGCAACTTCGCAGCAGGAAGCAATCGAGGTTGCACAGAGGATAGGTTTCCCGGTACTTGTGCGCCCCTCCTACGTTCTAGGTGGCAGGGCAATGGAAATTGTCTATGACGAAATCGACCTTGAACGCTACATGAAAGAAGCAGTCAGGGTCTCTCCGGAACACCCCATCCTTATAGATGACTTCCTGGAAGCAGCCTGCGAAATCGATGTGGATGCCGTCTGCGACCGGAAAGATGTACTCATCGGCGCAATTATGGAGCACATTGAAGAAGCAGGTGTCCACTCAGGAGATTCAGCCTGTGTAATCCCTCCCCAGTCTCTCTCTCCGGAAGTTCTCGACCAGGTAAGGGATTACACCCGCAAGATTGCTCTCGGCCTGAGGGTCAAAGGGTTGATAAATATTCAGATGGCAGAAAAAGGCGGAAAGGTCTTTGTGCTCGAAGCAAACCCGCGTTCAAGCAGGACAATTCCTTTCGTCTCAAAAGCTGTCGGCCTCCCGCTTGCAAAGATTGCAGCCAAGGTAATTGCAGGACACAGCCTGAAGGACCTGGGTTACACTGACGAGCCAAAGCCGAAACATGTCTCCATTAAAGAAGTCCTCCTGCCCTTTGACAAACTGCCAGGAGCAGACCCTGTCCTCGGACCCGAAATGAAGAGCACGGGAGAAGTCATGGGTATTGACTACGACTTCGGAAGGGCATACTATAAGGCAGAACTTGCGGCTGACAACCTCCTGCCCCTTACAGGAAAGGTCTTCCTCTCTATCAGGGAAGCAGACAAACCCGAACTTGTGGAAGCCGCCCGAAAACTGCAGGCAGCAGGCCTTGAACTCATGGGCACACGCGGTACTGTGAACTACCTTGCACAGCACGGAATCTTCATGGATACCGTAAAGAAAGTGCACGACGGAAGCCCGAACGTTATCGATATGATGCGCAGAGACGAAGTCGACCTGATTATTAACACTCCCACAAGCAAGCAGTCCCGCAAGGACGGCTACAGGATCAGGCGTGCAGCCGTTGACTTCAAAGTCCCGTACATCACAACAATCCAGGCAGCAGTTGCAGCGGCTGATGCCATCGAGACCATGAAGAAAGGGCAGGACCTTACGATTAAATCCATCAATGAGTATCATAAAGAGATGGAGCAGTAAGGTAAAGTAGAGAAAAAGCCTGTCAGCAAAGCAATTGCTAAAAGTACTGCTTAAATAAACCGTTGTGCCAGCGGAAAATTTAAGTATAAATCATTGCCGGTAGGGTGGTTTTCCATCCTCCGGCAAAAGATAATCAGTTTTTAAATTTGCCAGCCCGTTAGCTGTCAAACTTATCAGGATTCAGCATATTGCTACCAAAATTATTAAACTTATTAGATTTATTAAACTTATTATTCAGCAGCATGTTAATTGTTTACACGTAGTCTGCTAACGAATTAACATTTAACAGGCTAATCCATTAACACATTTATATTGACTGTTAAACCCATTAACACGCCAATCATTATAGTTCTTATCACAATCCGCTAAATAAGGGGTAGTAAAAGCATGGTAAAGAAAGTTGCACTTGCATATTCCGGTGGGCTTGACACCTCTGTGTGTATCCCCATCCTCAAGGAAAAGTACGGGTACGATGAAGTAATTACGATCTCGGTAGACGTCGGCCAGCCCGAAGAAGAGATCAGGAAAGCTGATGTAAAAGCCCATAAGATCAGCAACAAGCACTATACGATCGATGCAAAGGAAGAGTTCGTAAAAGACTACATCTTCCCCCTGATCAAAGCCAACGGAAACTACGAAGGCTACGTTATGGGCACATCGGTAGCCCGCCCGCTGATCGCCAAAAAAGTGGTCGAAGCAGCCATAAAAGAAGGCGCAGTTGCCCTTGCCCACGGCTGTACCGGGAAAGGCAATGACCAGCTCCGTTTTGAAGCCGTTTTCCGCCAGACCGACATGGACGTTATTGCCCCTATGCGTGAGATGAACCTGACCCGCGAATGGGAAATCAATTACGCAAAAGAACACGGCATCCCTGTCGAAGCCACAAAATCAAAGCCCTGGAGCGTTGACGAAAACATCTGGAGCCGCAGCATCGAAGGCGGCAGGCTTGAAGACCCCTCTTTTGTCCCGCCGGAAGAGATTTACGAGTGGACAAAATCCCCGGAAAATGCCCCTGACCAGCCCACGATCCTTGATATTGTCTTTGAAGCAGGAGTCCCGGTTTCCCTTGACGGCGAAAAGCTCGGCGGCTACGCCCTTATCAAGAAGTTGAACGGAATTGCAGGCGAGAACGGCGTCGGCAGGACAGACATGATCGAAGACCGCGTCCTTGGCTTAAAAGCCCGCGAGAACTATGAGCACCCGGCTGCAACCGTCCTCCTCGCAGCCCATGCCGACCTCGAAAAACTCGTCCTGACCCGCGGGGAACTGAAGTTCAAGAAGATTGTTGAAGAGCAGTGGTCCGAAATGGCATACGGTGGCCTTGTAGACGATCCCCTCTTTGCCGACCTCAACGCCTTTATCGACAAGTCCCAGGAAAGGGTCACAGGTACAGTGAAAGTGAAGCTCTACAAAGGCGCACTTACTATCCTTGCCCGCAGCTCGCCAAATGCCCTGTATTCTGAAGACCTGGTTTCGTTTGACAGCCAGACCATTGACCAGAAGGATGCAGAAGGGTTTGCGAAGTATCACGGGTTCCAGGCGAGGATGTACAGGAAAGTAATGGATAAGAAATAAAGTTTGTGAGTTTTTTGCCTGCCCTTTTGGTTTAATGGAGGGCAGGATGACTTTTTTCATTTAGTGAATATTTTTCACTGCATTTTTGTTTTTTGATTGTTTTGTTTCAAGGTTCCTAACTAATTGGTGCTGATATTTACCGGAGCTATTGAAATATTGGTCTTAATTTTTTCCCAGTTGTGGCTATTATTGAGGCTACTGAAAAAATAAAATGAATATCTATTAATAACAAACAATTGTTGGAAATTAGAAACACTACTCAAAGAGAAAGCTGAAGGTCAATATTTTGAACGAAACTACTAAAGAGACAGTTTCTCCAAGAACTAACAATTCAAATTGGATTTCAACGGTTATTTTAAGGCTAGAAAGAGGACATTGTTATTCAGAAGAGATTTCAAAAGAGATTAATTTTCAAATATTATCTAATGTTATATCCGATATTCTAAATGAAGTTGAAGGCGATGGAATAATACTGTTTCCAGCGGGTTTGATAAATGCAGGTAAGGATAGAGCAAAAGTATACAAGGAAATTGTGAGACACATAACTCCTCTACTTAAAATGGAAAAAAGAAATGTTTTTGTCTGTATTGGTATAGTTGGAGACCAGAAGGATGGATTATATGGAGATCAGATTGCTCTGGCAATAGATAAAAATGGTATTCAAGCCGCAGGTAAAAAATTTTGTCTAACAAAAAAAGAAAAAGGGTATGTAACTCCAGCAGATAATTATTTAGTTGGGGAAGATGGTTTTTCACGTACTTTTGCCCTAAATGGCGTAAGATATTATTTAAGTGTTTGTTATGACATTTTTGGGTTAAAAGAAGGTGGAATCGAAAACAAAAACACAGATGTTATTTTAAACCTTGTGCACTGTTTTTGTCCAAAAGGCAGAAAAGATATGGAGTGTGAAGAAAAAAGCGGAGTTTCTTCAGGAGATAGTTATTATGCCAGACATGGTTTTGGAGGTGCATCAAAAAAATGGGCTTGTCCTGTATTTGGTGCGGCTGTTTTCTTTGGCCGTAAAGTCCCCGAAAAATGGCCCTCTGGCGTAATGTGGAACGGAGGAGATAAAAGTACCAAATATTGTAACTACAAAGAAATTTCTTTACAACCAACTATTTCTTTACAACCAACTGATAAATTTAATAAAAACATAAATGAATGTACAGCTCACATCAGAATTTATTGCAGCTGATTTTTTGTGATAATAATTCTATCGTTAGTAATGCCCAGTCCTATTCTCTATTTCCGTTTTTTGATCTATTTTTTGATTTTTTAGATAAATTCTGAAGCTGTTAGTTAATACGTTATTCTAGTAACCGGGGCACTCACCGGTCGACGGAGGAGACCGGCTTTTCTTAAACAAAATAGAAAGTGTTTTATTTTTCCATATGAAAGAAAGTTGTTGCTTAGAAATTTGATCAAAACAATATAATCCCATTAAAAATAATTCTAAAACCTCCAGCCTGAAAAATGGGGTCTTAACCAAAAAATTTCTGTTTATGAGGAAAACCTATGGTATTAGATAAAATAAGAAATTTTTGTCAAAATTATAAAGTGAGTCTAGAACCTAAGGTCTCCATCAAACCTTCTATAACTCTTTTTGGAATACTTTCGTTTGAACTGTTAGAAATCGAGCCAAAAGATGCTGTTGAGTTAGAAGTGGCAGATCCTGATAACTGGAGCCCGGAAATTAAAAGCAAGATCAGTGACTACCTAGAAAAAATATTAGATATATCGTTGGAAGAATACAGTTCACAACTGAAAAAAGAATTAAAGACGACTAAAATCGATCTGATTGAATCTATATTAGAAGGTGTTGAAAAAAGCATTAAAGAAAATCCTTTACTTACGCTGGAAGAATTTGAGTCAAGAACAGAAAACAGAGACATTTGTGGTCAGAGATATTCATGCTTTGTAGGTAGGCAAGATGATTTAAATGTACTGAAGGATTTTCTTACAATTTCTTCTAATAAAATATTGGTACTTACTGGACTTGGGGCAGTAGGAAAAACGAGATTGAGTATAGAGTTTGCTCGACTTGTGAAACGCGAAATGGAGGATTGGGATGTTTATTTTATTCATCGTGAGAACAATTTTAATAGATTTCATGCAAGAAAATATACATTACTAATTTTGGATGAAACATCAAGGTATCCAGAAATTGAAAAAAGCAAACTTATTGATTTTGTCTTGCATCCTCCCAAAGAATCCAGTGATATGAAACTCATACTTATTGAAAGACCGATTTTCAAAGATTCAATTGAAAGTGAGTTAAGGGAAAGGTATGCAAGTTTCACCAATCTCCATCTAGAAAAAGGGGAAATTGCCGAATGGTATGCAAGTTTCACTAATCTCCATCTAGAAAAAGGGGAAATTGCCGAATTTCTACAACAAAATTTAGATGTGAATGCTATAATTTACACTGAGTATTTCAAAGAGAAAGGTAAAATTAACGAATCAAAAAATATTTTGGCTCATAGAGTCGAAAAGTATGCCAATGATATTTGCAAGAGGTCTTCATACAGAATAGAGGAAGTAAAACTAGCTCTTTCAAGAATCTCTTTAATAACACCTATCCGATGGTCAGAAGACAAAGAATTTTTGAAAATGTACAAAAAAGATCTCGATGTTGTAGAAGAAATAATTCGGCTCTCCGATAGCAAAAATTTAGACATTTTCTTTTACAGGCAGAATCCTACTAATAAAAATTCTAATATTGAGTATGATTTCAGATATGACCCTATGGCAAATTTTCTAAGGGCAGAGTATATTGAGAAAGACGAATCAACAGATTGGATTCAAAGACACATCTCCCATTTCCCTTATAGAATGGCATATAATCTTTTTTTGATCCAAAGATATTATCCCAGTTATTTCCAAAAGGTATCTCAAAATATATCTGATATATGGGTAAGTATTAACAGTTCAAAAGGAAATAACCTTGAGTACTTTAAAGCTTTTCTATTTTTCACAAGTAAATTCTTACAGTCCAATTCGCAATCACTTGAGGAACTCAACCTTAAACATTTCATTGATTCATATAACTTTGTATCTTCATCAAAGTGTGAGCATGAAGTTAGCTCTTATTTTACAATGACTCTTGCAAATTTGGTAGCTTTATGTGGACGAGCTGAGCGATTTGAAGACATAAGCAATTGCTTGAAGGAAATGAGAGAACTGTATATAAAATGTCCCGAAAATGTGGCAGAAAACCTAGCAAGCGGCTTGATTAATGCAATTCTTGGTTATGGCGGTGCTGGACGATTTGAAGACGTAAGTGATTGCTTGAAAGAAACGGGAGAGCTTTATGCTAAACATCCAAATGATGTAACAGAGATATTTGGAAAAGGATTAACTAATGCAATTTATTATTATGGCAGTGCTGGGCAATTTGAAGACGTAAGCGATTGCATAAAGAAAATGAAGGAACTTTATAAAAACCATCCACAGAATGTAGCAAAAGAATTTACATGCGGCTTGAAAAATGCAGTTTGTTATTACGGCAGTGCTGGACAATTTGAAGATTTAAGTAACTGCCTGAAGCAAGTGAGAGAGCTTTATTCTAAACATCCAAATGATGTGGCAAAGGAGTTTGCAGGAGGATTGACTAATGCAATCCTTGGTTATGGCAATGCTGGCAGATTTAAAGATGTAAGTGATTGCATAAAGGAAATGAGAAAACTTTATCTAAAACATCAAAAGGATGTAGCAGAAGAACTTGCAAATGGATTGACTAATGCAATTCTTGTTTATGGAAGTGCTGGACAATTTGAAGATGTAAACAATTGCCTGAAGGAGATTAGAGAAGTTTATACAAAATATCCAAAGGATGTGGCAGAAAAACTGGCAAACGGTTTAACAAATGCAATTAGTCGTTATGGCAGTGCTGGACGATTTGACGATGTAAACGATTGTCTGAATGAAATGGAAGAACTTTATGTAAAATATCCAGACAATATAGCAGAAAAACTGGCAAGTGGCTTGATTAATGCAATTAAGTACTATAGCAGTGCAAACCGATCTGACGATTTAAGCGATTGCCTAAAGAGAATGAGAGAACTTTATACAAAACATCCCCCGAATGTGGGAAAAAAACTCGCATGCGGCTTGATTAATGCAATTGGTTTTTATGGCAGTTCCGGGTTATTTGAAGATATGAGATATTGCCTAAAGGAAATGGAAGAACTTTATACAAAAGATCCGGGGAATGCAACAGAAGAATATCCACAAGGATTGTACAATGCGATAAGTCATTATGGCAGTGCGGGACGATTTGAAGAGATGAAATATTGCCTAAAGGAGATGAAAGGACTTTATATAAAATCTCCAGAGAGTATAGCAGAACTATTTGCAAAAGGATTGTACAATGCAATTTATCGTTATGATATTTCCGGACGATTTGACGATGTAAATAATTGCCTGGAGGAAATGAAAGAAATTTATACAAAATATCCGGAGAATGTGGCAAAACCACTTGCAAAAGGATTGATTAGTGCAATTAATTATTATAACAGTATTGGGCGATTTTACGATTTAAACGATTGCCTGAAGGAAATGAAAGAACTTTATACAAAATATCCAAAGTTTGTGGCAGAAGAATATGCAAGTGTTGCTCGTGTATTTGGAGTTATTTAGAAAGAGAAATCACATAAAAATGAGACTATCTTCAAATGTGTAAAAGTTTTGTAGTAGGCAATAGGATCAGGACACAAAAAAATTACTAATGACAACATTTGTCGTATGCTTGTTACAGATTACTTTTTAAAACGATCCTTATAAATATATTGTTAAATCACCAAATAATCGGCCCTGCAAAGTGCCCCTTCGAAAGCTGCAAAAATCACGGGTTTTTCAATTTCACTTTTCTTGACATTACCTAACAAACATATTCGGGGAAGATTTAAGCAGACCGCCGGCAGAAAAAATATATTTCCCAAGAATTGGAATTATAAGAAGAGTTTTCATTCCATATTCAGCGGTCCAGTTTCGGATACTTTTGAATACTTAAAGCTGGGGAAATGTTTAAAAAACATTAGAAGGAAGACACTAAATTTTAGTTTCTAATGAGTTCATGCTTATTTATCTGAATTTTAAAATTGCCATGTATCTGTCTCTGAATTAGGAGTTTATAACAGGTAATACCCATTTTACCAAAATTGTGAGAATAGCAAATATAATAATAAGCCAAATTACCCAACCAGGCAAATTTTCGGGTGTGTCAACCATAATAATAGATATTTCAGAATCATATAAAAAGACGTATAGATGGATGAAGATGGATGACTCCAACTTACCTTTTTCGAATCAATTTTGAGTTACCTGGAAAGGGTAAGGAGAAATTTTCACCTCTTATTAAGCGATCCATTTTCTGGCTACTTTCTTTAGTTTATAATTAACTTGAAAAAGTCCCTTAAATCAAAAAATCTTCCCGAGAGGTAAAGAATCGATTAATCTAAAGAAGCCCTGCAAAGTGCCCCTTCTAAAGCTGTAAAAATCACGGGTTTTTGGTTCTCTTTTCCCTATTTTTTCTTAACAAACGTATTCGGGGAACATTTAAGCAGACCGCCGACAGGAAAAATATATTTCAATTTACTTAAAAAGAGATTAAAAATTAGAAAGCCAACTTATACAACTTCAGAACCCGTAAAGGGCTTTTCAGTAATAGTCACATACTCGGCAAAGGATTCTGATTCCGGTATGGGTAAATTATCCTCAAGCAGTCCTTGCACGTGCATTTCAATGGCTTCATATATATTTTTCTCTGCCTCCTCTCGCGTGGAGCCGGTAGCTACACAGCCTGGGAGGTCAGGTGAATATGCTGAATAGTTATTATTTGCTTTTTCGATTACAACGAGGAAACGGTGCATGATTTAGTCCTCCATTTTTAACTGCGCTTGTTTTAATATACTGTTCAATGTCCCTGAAGCAAGATCATCTCCACCATGGCCCGCAATCGTTACCCTGCCTGGTTTAGCAGAATGCTTATATTGCCGGTGGCTACCTTTTGTTGCAACCAGATACCAACCATCGGCTTCAAGAAGCTTTATGACCTCACGTACTTTCATTTCAATCTGTCTTCATGGATATTTAAATGTAATTCGAAAACTTGCGGAATCCAGGCAGATGAAGTCTATTTCTTAATCTGATAACGATCCATTCATCAATAACTTCTTCCAGATTTCTGCGGCATTCTTCAAGGGTCTTGCCTGTAGCCCACACACCCTCAAGTTCTGGAACTTCTCCATAATAAGGTTCTTCGTCATCGATGATTTCATATTTTGCCCTTTCAAGAGCTGCGTGGATGTACTGGATAAGCATGATTACACCTTTCCGAATGTGGTATATCTAGTTTTATGCTGTTTAAATCTTATATATATTCTGTGGATCGGATGATTAAGTTTTGGTTTACTGTTGTTGACCGATGAAGAAAATGCCTCTTTCTAAATCATGACGATTTTTTTCTTATCCATAACTCACCTAAAAAATGTCACTTGGTTCGAGGAAAACCTCCCTCAAAGGAAAATAATCACTTAATCTGAAGAAGCCCTGCAAAGTGCCCCTTCTAAAGCAGCAGAAATCACGGCTTTTTTAATTTCACTTTTTTTAACTTTATCTTAACAAACGTATTCTGGGTAGATTTAAGCTGACCGCCGGCAGGAAAAATATATTTCAATTGAATTGAAAGATTAAACAGGAGATTTCACTCTCCTTCTTTAGTAATTATAAATACTACAACCGCAGAATACTATAACATATCAAAGAGAATGACAGAGCCTGAAAAAATGTCAGAAAACCGAAAAGAAACTGACAGCTACATTCAGAAACTTCACGAAATGCTTCCCGAGCTTAAAGAAAAGTATCATGTCAGTTATCTGGGGATTTTTGGTTCTTACGTTCGAGGAGAACAGAAACCGGGAAGCGATCTGGATATACTTGTTGAGTTCAGCAAAACTCCTACTATTTTTAAATTTGTCAACCTTGAAAACTACCTTTCGGACGCTCTGGGCGTTAAGGTGGACCTGGTTATGAAAGATGCGTTGAAGCCGAATATAGGCAAACATATCCTGAATGAAGTTGAAGCCGTCTGAAGAGGGATTGAGATTCGCGAAGCAAAAGACTATATTCAGGACATCTATAATGCAATGGAAGCAGCAGAAGAATTTGTTAGCGGCTGGACATTCGAAGATTTTGCTGCCGACCGTAAAACCCAGTTTGCAGTAATCAGGGCTCTGGAAATCATTGGCGAAGCAACAAAGAATATCCCATATGAAGTACGAGAAAAGTATCCCTTTGTTCCATGGAAAGATCTTGCAGGGATACGGGACAAATTAATCCACGCTTACTTTGGAGTTAATCTGAAAGTAGTTTGGTTATCTGTTAAAGAGGGTATTTCCGAAGCAAAACCGGACATCAAACGAATACTGGATGAAATGTGAATCAGAAAAATCCCTCCCAGAGGAAAGCATCGCTTAATCTAAAGAAGCCCTGTAAAGTGCCCCTTCTAAAGCTGAAAAAATCACGGGGTTTTTGTTCTCTTTTCCCAATTTTTTCTTAACAAACATATTCGGAGAACATTTAGGCAGACTGCCGGTAGGAAAAATATATTTCGAATGAATTAAAAAGTGATTAGTACCGAATTTTGTACAATTTACACAATTTCAGAACCGGTAGAGGGTTTTTCAGCAAGAGCCACATACTCGGCAAAGGATTCTGATTCTGGAATAGGTAAATTGTCCTCAAGCAGTCTCTGTACGTGCATTTCAATAGCTTCGTAGATATTTTTCTCTGTTTCCTCTCGGGTGGAACCGGTAGCTACACAGCCCGGAAGGTCAGGGGAATATGCTGAATAGTTGTTGTTTGCTTTTTCGATTACAACGAGGAAACGGTGCATGATTAGCCCTCAATTTTTAATTTTGGTTTACTTGGAAAGATGAAAATCAGTTGCTTCACATGCCTGAACTCAGCAGTTTTTCCACTTCACGAAGGATGTCTTCTATAAAGATTTCGGAAGACTCTTTTGGCTCCATATCATTTCCCTGATGGACATGGTAAGGAAACGTTTTAAGATCTTTCCAGTGAGGAGAATTATCCCAGCGTTTTACCATTTCATCCCCTTTTTGAAGGTGGTAGGAGTATCGTCTAAAGTCTGGTCCCGAGCTTTCATTAATCTGCAATGTATAACCACCTTTGAGAGTCACTGTAGCTTTCAGGGCCTGGACAGGCGGTTCAAAGATTGCTTTGATAACTTTTAATTCCAGAACAATCTCGCTGGAAGAAAGAGCAGAAACAGTTTTGCTTATTGTCATAAAAACTGTTCCCAGTACCTTGATGCTGTGACATAGCTTTCCCAGAGAATGAAATCATCCCATTCCTCAAAATCTTCTTCCCCTTCTCTCGAATGAATTCTTTTTTCAAAAGCAGAAAAGTCCATTCCATACTTCTGTTCCATTTCAGCTATTTTTTTGCCGTAGTAATCTATTTTTTGTTCAGCCTGGTCGTGAACAAGCCTCTTCAAGGCCTCCTGTTCGTCTTTATACAGGCCTGCTTTTACCATGTCACTGATAGGCTCAAAGACTTTTCTGGGGACTTTTACATACTCAATAGCATCTCCCAAGAGTACCACCTGGTTATCATTTTGTTTGTCCTATCTTAAATATATCTGTTAATTCGATACTTCTTTATTTCCCTCTTTTCTCTATTTTCCTCTCAAAACAGGAAAGAGATTACGGAGAAATTAACGAAAACAGTCTTCAGGGTTGCTTTACTAATGTCAGAAAGGCAGTGTCACGAATTTGCTGTAAATTCAAAGTAAAGTTATTGTGTACTGTGGGGAAAATGGATCTTTTGATATGGAATTTTTGACTCAAAAACTTATTAAAATTTGTGATTTTACAGAAAAATCGGCACACTGCCGTCAGAAAAGATTGATTTGATTCCGCAAAGCTAAATTTACAGGAAATTTGCTTCAAAGGAATTATGCAGTTCATCTCCTTCGAAGGATTCCAGGCAGGCCTGAATAGCTTCTTTAATATTTTCAATAACTTCTTCTACAGTATCTCCTTGCGAAAAACAGCCTGGCAAACCGGGGCAGCTGGCAATAAATCCCCCAACTTCTTCGTCTTCCTCAAGGATAATTTTGAACCGCATAGACCGATTATAAGGCTTTTTGCTTAATATTTGTATGGGTGAAAGGATCTGATATTCGGATATATTTCATGAAAATATAACATTTGAAAAAATATCGCTTGAATCAGAAAAATCCCTTCCAGAGGAAAGAATCGATTAATCTAAAGAAGCCCTGCAGAGTGCCCCTTATAAAGATTCAAGTTCATGACATTGTGTAGCAATATTTTTATGCAAGAAAGGACAGTCAAAATTATGGATTTCACAGGGACGTGGCACATTTATGAGATGGAACTATGGGATGAGGACTATTTCAATATGGACGTTCAGGCTTATATTATGATAGAGCCAGACAACATGGGGTATTTTCAGTTTGGCTTAGTTTATGGTGATATCGACGGAAGGATCGTTGAATATGCTGATGGCAAAAGATTTGAATTCACCTTTGAAGGAAATGAGGAGTGCGACCATGTCTTTGGTAGTGGTTGGATCAGGATAAAAGAGAAGGACGTAATGGAAGGCGAGTTTAGATTTCATCGCGGAGACAGTTCTACCTTTTTAGCAAGGAGAGCAAAATAAAATCAGATAATCGAAAAAAGGTCCTACAAAATGCCCTTTATAAAGATACAAAAATCAAGGGTTTTTCAATTTCGCTTTTCTTAATCCTTTTCCTTAACAAACGTATTCGGGGAAGGTTTAAGCAGCCGCTGGCAGGAAAAATATATTTTAACTGAATTGAATATAGAAGACGAACTTTCATTCAATTTTAAGTAATTTACTTTCATCTTTAGGAAAAAGAGGCAAAAACTAATAGAAAAATTGAAATTTACGGATATCTTTGCAAGTCAAGTTAGAGAAACAATTCACCCTTTGTCCAAAGTTCATCAAATTTTGTCTTGAATTGCTTTGCATATGATTCATCATATATTCTTGTCATACCGAGATTTCTACTCATATTGAACTGGTCTTCAATATCGATCAGGGTTATCTTAGAATCAATGATTGTAAAATTGTATTCGGTTTCTAAAATTCTTACTTCCATCAGATCCTTAAAATAGCGTTTAAATGACAGATCTTCTATTGAATCAATAAGCTCTTTTAATGATGGCAGTAATTGTGATCCCGGATCTAAAATTTTAACTTTTACGCCACGCTGTACTAAACTCAAATAAGCTTTGCTAAAGGTGGATACCGAGGCATCATATAGCTTCGATCCTCCAGGCTTGTACTTAATATGAATTACAACACATATTTCATGCTCGATTTTCTCAAAAAATGAATCCACCATTTCATTTAGTTCATTATTACGAAATCTGTCAGGCCAGAAGACAGTTTCAACATTTTGTGGTAAATTGTCGTTGCAAAGTTCCCTTTCTATTTCATCAAATGTTTCTTTGAGGATTTTGAGCTCATTGAGTGTTTCTTCCTCTTTTCTTTTGTACATGAGTTTAAATGCGCTTTTAGGATCAACCGCCCGGTATCTCTGTGGGCGTGACGGCTGGATTTCGACAAGCTCATAGTTTTTGAGGGCTTTGAGAATCTCGTAGATCTTTCCTATAGGGACTTTCGATGCATGTGATAATTTGCTTGCTTCCATAGAATCCTGTTTTAGAAGTGTCAGGTAAACTGAACTCTCATACCTGTTCAATCCAATTTTTGCAAGTAATTTTTCATTCATCTTCATAAGCAGGAGATCCCTTCCTAGGAGGGCGAAGCCCGACAGGTGGGAGAGGAATGCGTCAACTCTACTGGAACTACTTTCTGTTCAATTAGAGTAGTTGTCCTAGCCCTCAATCGTTCACAATTTCGTTTTACATTAACACTATCATGTATTTTGTTTCCCATAACATCAGTTATAGCAAAATAACCAGTAGATCTTTTACCCTTTACAATACCAGCTCCGTGTTCAGTTTTAATAAGATCGAGTTTTCTCAACCCAAACAATTTACCAGTAGGAATTATTTTTTCTGATCTTTTCCCTGTTCTCTGCTGATAATCTCCTTTACTAACATGTTTTTTAAGATAGAGAATATCTTCAAGTTTCACTTTTTGATCGTTACAGCATATTGAAACAGCATCAAAATAATGTGTTTTTGGAAGCTCTAAGATTTGTTCTCTTTTGAATTTCGTTTCGTATCCAAAAGTTTCTATGAAATTCCAATCTGATTTCTTAATTTGAGATTTGATAATTCCAACTTCATTAGGATGTTTTGTTTTTGATCTTCGGTTAGAAAGTTTAAATTTTCCTCGATGCAAAGCATCGTGACAGGTATTGCAGAGACAAATAAGATTATCAGGAGAATCTGTACCTTTTTCTGATCGGAATACAATATGGTGACAGTGCAATTTAGGGTCTTTTGACTTACCCTTACAATGCTGGCAAGTATATCCATCTCTGAATAATACATATGCTTTAACATTGTAGAACCCTTTTTGATTTCCATTTTGATAACCAGTACCAAAAACACATGGATCAGTTATTTTATGAATATCAAAAGAAGCAAGTTCTACTTTCCATTCAGAAATAGGAAGAATAGATTCTACAAACCTTTTCTCTCTGAAATGTGATTCTAACTTACTCCGTAAGGATGGAGCTAATCTTCCTTCTTTTCTAGAATTGCTTCTGTTATCAAATCTTGCAGGTCGGTATCTTGTCTTTCTACTCCTTCTTGTTCTCCTATACATTGCTCTTTGTTGCATCTTTTTTGATATATCTTCTCTAAGATAAACTTCAGATTGATACAACACTTTTCCATTAGCTATGGCAGAGCAACCTACTACTTTAGAACCTGTATCCATTCCTGCAATTATAGGTTGAGTGTAGCCACTGCTACCAAAAAGTAGCTTAATCGTGAATGGTATTGTTCTAATTACCTTTGCTTTCCCTTCTTTCAACAATTTTCTTGCTTTTGAAGGTTTACAAGGCATTAGTGGTCGATTTTCTTTATTGATTACGAAAACTAACATATAGTTTTCCTCCGAAGAGTTATGTGTGTCTGATTTTGTGGAGTCAAAACCAGAATCCAACTTCCTCTCGATCTGATGTTGGAAAGTTTTGAAATGCAAGCACCGTCCATAACCCTTTAGGACTTTTAGCCGGCATCCTTAGAGCTTCAAACTGAGGCGACATTTGAAGGTAACTATATATTTTTCCACATCGGTTACCGATTTTCTTAATCTCCAATCAGCGATCTGGTCAACAAGGGCTCTTTTTCAAGCCCCTTCCTTGACCGCATAAGCGGGCAGGAAGGGGTAGTTGACCTTTTCACTACTTTTCAGTTTATTGTAGAGTAAAACGGTTATCTTTCTGAACGATATTAAGACTACTGTTCAAGCATATGAAAATGAAGTTGTTAAGTTAAAGGCTATACTGACTGAATACATTAGTTCAAACAAAAGGACGATATGTGACAAAGTTGCCTCTAAATCTATAGAAGAATGATAAGTAACAAACTCCATGGAATAATATGAGATAAATTGACTAAATATGGAATGGATTAACGAAAAGTGGTCAAGATGGTGTTTACAAAAAGTAATAAGTATGATTTTGATTTTGTTAAAGAAAACATGATGGGACCCAACTCAATGAAGATTCTTGAGGAAGTATCCGAATCTTTAAAGCTTGAGAAAGGCATGAGAATACTTGATCTTGGCTGTGGAAAAGGGCTGACCTCAATATTCCTGGCAAAAGAATATGATGTTACAGTTTTTGCAACTGATCTCTGGATAAGTGCAACAGATAACTATGAGAGAATTAAGTCAATGGGACTGGAAGATAAAATAATACCAATACACGCAGAAGCCCACGATTTGCCGTTTGCAAATGAATTTTTTGATGCTGCTATCTGTATAGACGCCTATAACTTTTTCGGGGCTGAAAAAGATTATCTGACAAATCATTTTGCTCCGCTTGTAAAAAAAGGAGGACAAATTGCAGTTGCAGTTCCCGGATTGAAAGAGGATTTTACGAATGGAGTTCCGGCAGAATTACAGCCGTACTGGGTCGATGATATAAATCTTTACTCCTGCGACTGGTGGTATAATTTATGGAAAACTTCCGATCTGGTAACTATTCAGGAGTGTAAAGAGTTAAATTGCTTTGAAGAAACATGGAAAGACTGGCTTATGTGTGACAACGACTTTGCTCGTAGAGATATAGGAATGATGGAAGCTGAAGGTGGAAATTACTTTAATCTGGTTTCAATCATAGCTACAAAGTTATAATTCAAAATCTTTTGAGGAGCTCTCGACCTGGCCTACAAAATTCTGTTCATTAACTTCCTTAGATCGGCATGAGGTCTTCAGGTATGTGGTTTTTGGGGAAAACAAGGTTCTATGGATTCCCATAGAACATCATCGATTTCATGGAATGACATAAGTCTATACTATAATTTCAACACAATATTAGTTTCGGGATAGATTCACTATACTAAAATTTCAAGTAAAATATAAGAATATAGTGATATTTTAAAACACAAACATGAAATTATTCAAATTACAGGCGAAAAGAAACGAAAGTACTTTTCAAGTCACATTACTTTCATTCTAAACAGATAAAGGAAAATGAGCGGTTGGAAACTGCTACTTCTTCAACTGTACGTTGCCGTGTTTTCGATTTCTTAATCATCCAGGTGTGTTTGGGAGAGGTTTAAGCAAACCGCCGGCAGAAAAAATATATTTCAAATGAACTGAAAAAGATGAGTATAGTGTCAATTTTTAAGCTTTGCAAAAATCCTCTAAGATAAAAGATCCCCATTAATTTGAACTGAATGACTGATAATTATTTTACTTATTTGTTTTCAGCCTCTTGATTATGATTTAGAGGAATTTTTCTATAAAAGACAAAACATTAAATAAAATGAATAAAAATAACTTGAGAGGGGGAGAAATTATAATGGATGAAGGAATAGTTTACTCAGTTGGATTGTGGACTGTCAAAACAGGTAAAGAGGAAGCTTTTCTAAAAACCTGGACGGATTTTGCTAATTGGACTCTGAATTATCAAAAGGGCAGTCTTAGTGTTGTAATGTTACAGGATTCGGAGCAAAAGAATCGGTTCATTTCTTTTGGTCCATGGAAGAATTTGGAAAGTTTACAAGCATGGCGTCAACGACCAGAATTTAAAGCCGCCTTTCTGAAACTCAAAGAGCTTTGCGATGAAATAAAACCAAATACCATGAAAAGTGTGATTAATATTTCCTCTGAATTTATACAAAGATAATCTTGAAGAAAACATATTAATGAAAAGTAAAACTGATTGGTTTTGCAAAGCATTTTTTCAAAAGATACGAAAATCACGAATTTTCAATTTCTCTTTTCTTAACAAACGAATTCAGGGAAGATTTAAGCAGACTGACGGCAGGAAAAAATATATTTTAATTGAATTTAAAGGGGCCGAAAAAAACTTTCTGTTCTTATTCAGCGGTCCAGTTTCAGATAGTTCCAAAAAAAATCGAATTCAATTAACAGATTTTCACGTTATTTGAAAATATTCCTTCAATGAAGACTTACCGATAAATAACAAAATTAATCAATCCTGGAAAGATCTCTTTCACAAACTGCAAAAGATCACAAGTTAAGAAAAAAAGTATGTTTCTGCGATAGTGTAGTTAAAAAAGTGGAAAAGAAATAAGTGTTGATATAACTCAGTTACACAAATAACACTTAATATCTGCGGTTTTCTCTGGGTGTCCTGTGGTTAGGAAGACAGTCCCTGCAGTAGACTGGCCTTTCAGGATCAGGTTTGAAAGGCACTTCTGTCTCAACTTTACAGTCTGAACAGGTTGTCTTGTGCATTTCTCTGGGAGCGCCGAAATTAGAATTAGAATTTCCTCTAAAGTTTCTATCATTAAAAGCCATTTTTGTTTCACCTTGTTTTAGTTTTTAGTTAATTGTTTAAAATAAGATTGTATAGAACTCTTTGATCAAAAACAAAAATTGGTTTTTAATAACAGATCATTATACGTATCTTTATTTATCAACACACATACATGGCACTTAAAATATATAAATCTATCTATAAAAATAGAAGCAAACTCTCAAATGATAACAATTTCCAGATATGGTTTGTAAAGGAGATAATAACTATTTTTTCTGATAGCTCCTGAAAACAGAATTCGGTTAACAGGTTTTCGCTTCTAAAATAATCGTCCAAATGAAAAGATACCTTCCTTACAAATCTCAAAAAAAGATTCAATACTTTCATGCTGCATACATGCACTTGATTTATCTCCTGATTGGTTAGTAAATAGCTCAGGGTCTTCAAGATGTGTACACGGTTTTGATTTGTTTTTTAATAGAAAATTGATCTCATCTTCCTTATTCCCGTCTGCAAATAAAATAAATTTTTATGGGTGAAAGGATTTGATATTGGATTTTTACTTTTTTCACAAACGTATTCAGGGGAAAGTTAAGCAAACCGTGGGCAGGAAAAATATACTATAACTGAACTGAATATATGAAAGATAACTCTTTATATCGGATAACTCAAAAATTTCCCGAGACCGATATATGCCAAGGGGCACATATCGGATATGTAAAATTATAGCCAATACCGATACTCACTTGATTGAAGAAAAACTTCTTGCACGAATAAATGAAAAAATGATGCAGCTAAACTCCCTGCGGCCCATCCCTGCAGATGTTTTAGGCAGATTGCATGAAGAGATGAGGTTAGTGCATACCTACCACTCGAATGCGATAGAAGGGAATAGGCTAACACTCCAGGAGACAAAACTTGTTCTGGAAGAAGGGCTGACTATTGGCGGAAAATCGCTCAGAGAACATCTTGAGGCGAGCAACAACGCAAAAGCTTTTGACCGGATGGTGGAACTGGCAAAGAAAAAATGTGCAATAGACCATATTATAATTCAGGAAATCCACGAAACTGTAACCAAAGGTATATTTGAGGACGCCGGAAGATACCGCACCAGAAATGTGAGGATAACAGGTGCAGTAAAATCTCCGCCCGATTGGTCGAAGATAGTAAAACTGACGGATGAACTTATCGAAAAAATAGCTGAAAGCAATGAGCATCCTATTGAAACAGCTTCCTTCCTGCATCACAGATTCGTAGAAATTCATCCGTTCAGCGATGGAAACGGACGGGTAGCCCGGCTCCTCATAAACCTGTATTTGATCTCAAGGGATTATCCTCCTGTCGTGCTCAAAAAAGAGGACAGAGGAAAATACTACAAATCCCTTAGAGCTGCAGATGCTGGAAACCTTAGACCATTTGCCAATTTCATTGCAAAAGCCGTAGATGAAAACCTGACCCTCTATCTCTCCATCTCAGGCGGAGCCGATGAACTGCTACCCCTTAAAGAACTTTCCTCGAAAACGCCTTATTCTCAGGAATATCTCAGTCTACGAGCAAGACAGGGGCTTCTGGATGCAGTAAAAATAGGAAAAACGTGGCACAGTTCAAGACGTACGGTTGAACAGTATCTATCCGAGCATGGCAAAAAGAGTGTTTGATCTTTTTTTTCTCAATCATATCAAATTTCCTTCTTTAGTAATTATAAATACTACAAACCGGACAAGTTGATCCGCGCTTACTTCGGAGTGAACATGAAAGTAGTCTGGTTATCTGTTAAAGAGGGCATTCCCGAAGCAAAACCGGATATAAAACGCATACTGCAAATTGTTGAAGGCAATTAAAAATTACGGCTTTTGTTATATTTTGCATCACCTGAGAACATTGAGGATGAAAGAAATTTTTAGAAAAAATCAGAGGTAAATAGAAAGCCTCTAATAATCCAAAATTTCTATATGTTAAAATGTAGTTGCTGCAGAATGTGGGTTACTATAAAAAACATTGGAAAATAATTATTTTGAAAAGGTTGGTGTGATAATATGAAAGGATTTGCAATGCTTGAAATTGGAAAAGTAGGCTGGATTGATACTGAAAGACCTTCAGCAGGACCATATGATGCAATCGTGAGGCCTATTGCTGTCGCGCCGTGTACATCAGATATTCATACTGTCTGGGAAGGTGCGCTTGGAGACCGCAAAAACTTGATTCTAGGACACGAAGCTGTAGGCGTTATAGAAGAAATAGGATCAGAGGTCAAAGACTTCAAACCAGGCGATAAAGTAATTGTTCCTGCAATTACACCCGACTGGCGATCCATAGAGGTGCAGGATGGAATGCCTATGCACTCAAATGGAATGCTTTCCGGATGGAAGTTTTCAAACTTCAAAAGTGGAGTCTTTGCCGAATATTTCCATGTAAATGATGCAGACATGAATTTAGCTCTACTTCCAAAAGGAATGCCCCTCGAACAGGCTGTCATGCTATCAGATATGGCAACTACTGGAATACAGGGTGCAGAAATGGCAAATATTAAAACGGGCTCTACAGTTGCAGTCATAGGAATTGGTCCTGTTGGTCTGATGGCAGTGGCAGGTGCATCTATTCTTGGTGCGGGTAGGCTCATTGCAGTAGGAAGTCGGAAAGTCAGTGTTGATCTTGCTCTGGAATACGGAGCATCTGATATTATTGATTACAGAGGCGGTGGACTTGTTGAACAGATCCTTGAAAAGACGAATGGAAAAGGTGTGGACTCTGTAATCATAGCAGGAGGAAATGAAAACACAATTTCAGACGCAGTCAAAATTGTAAAACCTGGAGGAACGGTATCAAACGTCAACTACTACGGAACCGGAGACACGCTTCCTATTCCACGTATTGAATGGGGGTCGGGTATGGCTCACAAAGACATACGTGGCGGCCTGACAACCGGAGGTCGTCTGAGAATGGAAAGAATGGCAGACCTGTGTACCTACGGAAGAATAAAACCAGAAAAAATGGTCACCCATGTATTCGAAGGATTCGACAAAATGGAAGAGGCTCTCATGCTCATGAAAGAAAAACCAAGAGATCTGATCAAACCTGTTGTTCTTCTGGATGAATAAGCGAGTCAACTACCCCTCCCTAAACTCTCCGCAAAGTTCAGGGTTTTGAGGAAGGGGTATTCTCATCTTATGGGATAAATGATTGATCAGATAGGATACTTTCATGAAATCAAGAAAATGGGCTTTGATGGTGGGGAGACCATCGTTAAAGATTTTATGAGAACAGTCAGACTTCAACAGGAAATGCCTGCGGTTTTCCGTTATAATCGAGAAAGGCGAAACTGAGTGGGTGGGAACTTCTAATGCTCAAATGTACAGTTGGATTTTCGACCTCTAAAAATCGGAAAAAATGTTTCCGGCGGTTAGATTGAAGCGTCCACCCACTGAAAAATTTACTAAATCTGGATTGGTTTTGAAGGAATATTTCTATTTCGTATTTGGTAGTACCAGTTTCTAATAGCTATTATTAATCCATGATTCTCTTAAAAAACGTCGCTTGAACAAAATCTCTCCCCAGAGAATCAAAAATCTCTCCCCAGAGGGAGAGAAATCGCTTAATCTAAAGAAGCCCTGTAAAGTGCCCCTTCTAAAGCTGTAAAAATCACGGGTCTTTTGTTCTCTTTTCCCAATTTTTTCTTAACAAACGTATTCTGGGAACATTTAAGCAGACCGCCGGCAGGAAAAATATATTTCAATTGATTTGGTGGTTGGGGAAGATTTTTCGTTTCTTATTCAGCAGTCCAGTTTCGGATAGATCAAATAAAAAGAGGATGCGTTTAAAGGTTTTCAATTTATTTCAAAAACATCCTCAAAAAGAAAAAAATCAATTTTAAAAGATCGGTGAAAGCCAATAATGGCATGTTGTAAAAATTACGAGATTTATAATCCGTAATATCAAGTGTACATTCCGGTTGCAAATCTTACCTATTGTAAAAGTTACAGCAGATTGCAACACTTTTCGGATAGGCTCTAAGTCTCTAACGCAGGAATGGCTGTATTTTCACGGATCATAAGGAAGGAAGCCCTGTTGCTTTAGTGCAGGGAGGAATTCCGTCAACTTAACACAAGGCAGAGTAGTCCTATATGCTATTGAGTCATATACTCAATATAAAAGAGGTGAAATCTATGCTACTAACTGTCAAATCAAAACTTATAACTAATCAAGAGCAACATGACAAACTCTTAAAGACTATGGAGAAATTCAATGAAGCATGTGATTTCATCTCTGAATTTGCATACAAAAATTGGATTTTTGGAAAAATAGCTCTGCAAAAGCAAATCTACTATGAAATAAGAGAAAAGTTTGGACTGTTTGCACAAATGGCTGTTAGAGCCATCGGTAAAGTCGCAGAAAGTTATAAGGTAAAYAAAGATTCRGTTCATGTTTTTGATCCGCATGGTGCGATTGTATATGATCAAAGAATACTGTCCTATAAATCAGCAGATGAAATTTCTATCTTAACTCTGGAAGGAAGAATTGAAGTAAAAATTCAGTATGGTGAGTATAGAAAGCTGGAAGCTAACAGGGTAAAAGGACAGGCTGATCTTATCTAYAAAAATGGAATTTTYTATCTGATGATAGTAGTAGACCTTCCAGATGCAGAAYCAATCCTTCCAGATGATGTATTAGGTGTAGACTTAGGTGTAGACTTAGGCATCGTCAATCTGGCTACTACATCAAACGGAAAATCGTATTCAGGTGATAAGTGTACCAAAATCAGGCAAAAATACGCAAAAGTTAAAGCTGTCCTGCAATCARTAGGTACACATTCTGCAAAGAAGCATCTGRAAAAGATTARCGGAAGAGAAAGAAGATTCAAAAAAGATACCAATCATTGTATTTCAAAGGAAATTGTAAACACAGCCAAAGACACAAATCGAGCTATTGCACTTKAAGACCTTTCAGGCATTAGGGAGAGAGTAACGGTTTCAAAGGCTGTTCGTGAATCAATTGGAAAAYGGKCTTTTCTTGAATTAAGGAACTTCATYGAGTATAAAGCAAAACTGTTAGGAGTTTCGGTAGTTCCAGTTGATCCTCGAAACACTTCAAGAGAATGTTCTACTTGTGGATATATCAACAAAAAGAACAGAAAGAATCAGGCATCTTTCGTCTGCCTTGAATGTGGGAATACGGAAAATGCTGATTATAATGCGGCTAAAAATATAGCTTCTAGGGCAGTCGTCAATCTGCCTATGGTGCTCTGCTTAGGAAACTAAGACGTAGAAGCGCAAGCCCCACAGCTTTAGCGTTGAGATAGTTGACAAATACTCTGTATAACTTCAGTTATAAACACTTTGTTAATATATTTATTACATGTTGCCGCATGTCCTATTTAATGCTCTCTTGCATACAATTCTCTCGTTTTTTCTTCTAATTTATATCTGTGCTTGTTTCAAAACTACCCCTAATCACTCCAAAATAATATTTGTGAATAAGGAAACTAAGAACAATGAAACTGAATGGAACATTATTTTGGTCAAAAACATAAATAGTCGGGATTTTAAAACCAGCTTTATTGCTAAAAGTTATCCGGATAACTATATCGTCATGGCGACGGTTCTGCATAACCTACGTTGCCTCATGTTTAATAACTAAAAAAGTTGGGACAATATGAATATTAGTAAGATAACTAAGGTAAAGTTGAGAAAATTCTGAAAAATGTTAGGATTTGTTGAGATAGAATCGATGTTGTTAAACAAGGTTGAGAAAAAACTATGAGAAAAGTTTGTGAGCGGGCTTGGGGAGTTTGGGGGAATAGTTTGGGGGAATAGTTGGGGGATATGGGTTTGGGGTTATACTATGGAAAAGAGGCCCGCTCACTTAGCATGAGTAATCATACATAGTATAAATAGCTTTCTCTTATATACCTCATAATTTATAATTACCGTCTTATAGTCTATTTTTTCTCAAACTGTCTACCATGACAATGTTTTTCTGGAATCCGTACAACCGGCAAAAAGACCAGGACTCTTAATCGGGCTCTTAGAATAACACTGGAAAAAGCACAGATAAGAAAGAATAGCACTGATTGTGAGTTTACTAAATCCTGGCATGGATGCATATTGGGTTCAAATCATGCCACTGTTGTGCCGACCGGAGTTTACTTCCCCAGTTTCGCTTCGGGATCAAAGGGAATCGAAAATTTTCTGAGATTTGCACTGCAAATGTAACAGTACGATATCTGTTTCACTCGTTTTACTCCCCGAGTTTCACTTCGGGAGCACAATGTATCTCCTGTCAAAACTGGCTTGACTTATATGTTAACTTTTATGGCTCCATCCTGAGTAGTATCTCCTGACAACAGTATCTTAATGATAGTATCCTTATGACAGCATGGATAATAATATCAGGTAAAAGGTATGAGGGCAGTGCAAGCAACATAGAAGATATATTGAGAGACATGCAGTATCCAGCAGAGAGAAAGGAGCAAATCACAGAGCAGACTAAAAAACAAAATGCTACTAAAGAGATAATTCAAGATCTGTAAAGCTTTCCTGATAAGTAGTATGAGTCTGACGGTTCTGTTATGGGATAACTAAAATCCACAAGTCAACAAACTGACATTTTATAGCTGCATATTACCCCACCAGTTACTGATATTTTTGTAAAAGAGTAAATACATCCAACTTAGAGGATTTCTACTAAGCCCCATTAAGGTACAGTAAAAAATACAACTCAAGATTGAAGTAAATAGCCACGTTACCAAAATATCAGTTATTCAAGGTCAACGTGGCTAATTAATCAGTCATTAAGCTTCCTCAAGGATCTCTCAAGTTGACAATTCGGGCTCGAGATATCTCGGGTATTAGACGACTGATTACAGGCGCATAATACAAAGTTCTTTTACTTTTTAAGATCCTTATCGAGTTCACTGCTGCTTTTTCTTCCCTCGTCCAGTGTCTTTTTTCTTTTCACCTTCCTCATCAGATTTAGCTTCAGCACCAGCTTCAGCTGAGGGTGAAAGCACAGATATTTCAGGAAGCCCGATACCCTTTGTGGTGTCCGTGACCGACTTGAGAGTGTCGCTTACAGTATCAGTGAGACCTCCTATACCTCCTAAAGGCCCTCCACCTCCGCCGGTCTCCTGCGGCTGCTGTGCCTGCTGCGGTTGCGGCTGTGGCTGTTCTTCAGTCTCCTTTGGCTTCTCCTCTTTTGGCTTCTTCTCCTTTGGTTTCTCCTCCTTTGGTTTCTCCTCCTTTGGCTGCTCTCCAGCCTGTCCGAGACCTCCTGTGAGACCACCCACAGCCTGTCCGAGGCCTCCTGTAAGACCACCTACAGTCTCTCCCAGGCCTCCTAAAGGCCCTCCTCCCTGCTGTGGCTGTTGTCCCTGCTGTGGCTGTTGTCCCTGCTGTGGCTGTTGTCCCTGTTGTGGCTGCTGTCCCTGTGGCTGTTGTCCCTGTTGGCCAGCTTGTCCCACAGTATCCGTGACCTTACCTACAATCTGACCTGCAGTATCTGTAACCTGTCCTGCTGTCTCTTGTACCTGTTGTCCAGCCTGTCCCGCTGTTTTCTTGGCTTGCTGTCCAGCTTGTCCTGCTGTCTCCTGTGCCTGCTGTCCAGCCTTCCCTGCTGTTTCCTGTGCCTGTTGTCCAGCCTGTCCCGCTGTTTCCTTGGCTTGCTCTCCAGCCTGCTGTTTAGCCTGTTGTGCCTGCTCTCCAGCCTGCTGTCCAGCCTGTTGTGCCTGCTGTTCAGCTTGTTCTGCAGTTTCCTCGGCTTGACCTTCAGCTTTACGAGCTTCTTCTTCTACTTGATCCTGAGCGCTCATGATACTCCCCCTTTTCTAAAGTTTTTTTTAAATTTTGAGATGATCACAGCTATTGCTTCTTCTCAATGAGTGTAATCCGAAAAACTCCTTAAATTATCGGCATTACTAGCCGTGATACCCCCGCTCATAGTACTTTATAATGATTCTATTATAATAATGAATTAATTCCTCTTAAAACCTTCCTTTAAGAAGGTTTTTGAGAACGGGGACTTGTCAATGTAAATATTTGAGATACAACTATTGATATTATAGTCATTATAGTAGAATACAGATATAGAGTAGAAGAGATATAGCTAAACTACAACCATCCAGATTAAAAAAACAAGCCAGGGATGGGGATCTACCAAATTGACAACCCGAGCTTGAGATATCTCAGGTTGAGATATCTCGGGTATTAGATGGCTGGGTACAGGCGTATAATACGCGGCTCTTTTAATTCCCCAGGCCCTTCTTAATTCACTCCTATTCTTTCTGTTCTTAGACCTCGCCTCTTTTCTTTTCACCTTTAGCTTTCGGTTCCCATGTCGAAGCTCATCCTTTTGGCAGTCTGTCTGATCTCCTCTGTGAGAGTATCCGTACTTTCCCTGATATCCTTTATGAGACCAGCCATAGTAGCCTCCCTTTTTGCATTCTCTCGCACCTGATCTGCGAGTTTATTTGTATTGTCATTGATTTCCTGTAAGAGACTAGCTATAGTTGTCTCACTCTTTGCACTCTCTCTTACGTTTTCTGCGAGTCTATCTGTACTATCCCTGATACTCTTTATGAGCTCTCCTATACCTCTCTCTCCGGCCTTACCTGCTGCCTGCTGCTGCCCCTGCTGTCCCTCCTGCTGTGGTTGCCCTCCAGCCTGCCCTGCAGTTTTCGTAACCTCTCCTGTGAGACCTTCTGCAGTCTTTGTGACATCCCCTGCGAGACCTCCTACAGCCTGTCCAAGACCTCCAGCAGTCTCCTGTGCCTGACCTAAAGCCTGTCCCGCAGTTTCCTGTGCCTGTTGTCCAGCCTGTCCTGCGGTTTCCTGTGCCTGTTGTCCAGCCTGCCCTGCAGTTTCCTGTACCTGTTGTCCAGCCTGCTGTGCTTGCTCTCCAGCCTGCCCTGCAGTTTCCTTGGCCTGACCTTCAGCTTTGCGAGCTTCACCTTCCACTTGACCCTCAGCGCTCATGATACTCCCCCTTTTCTAAAGTTTCTTTTTAAATTTTGAGATGATCACAGCTATTGCACTCTTTTAACGAATATAAACCGAAAAGTTCTGAAAATTATCGGCATTAATAGCCGTGATATCCCCACTTATAGTACTATTAATAAAGTACTATTATAATAATGAATTAATTCCTCTTAAAACCTTCCTCTAATAAGGTTTTTGAGACAGGGGACTGTTAATGCAAATTTTAGATATACTTAGTACTATACTTCTCAGTAGAGAATATGGCTAAAACATAGCTATCCAGATTAAAAAAACAAACAAGGAATGAAGATCTACCAGGTTGACAACAGAGCTTGAGATATCTCGGTTTGAGATCTCTCCGGTGTTATACGGCTGGATACAGACATACGATACATGGCTTTTTTACTTCCCGGATCCTTGGATTCTACTTCTTCTTTTTCTGCTCTATCCCTTCTACTTTTCCTTTTCACTTTTATTTTCGGACTCCACTTTGCATCCTCTTTGCAGTCTCTCTGACTTCTTCTCTGAATTTTTCTGTACTCTCCCTGAAATAATCTTCGAGGCTCCCTCTGGTCTTTGTCTCCGTGGTCTGACCGGTGACTTCTGCAGGAACTCTTGCTTCACCTGTAGGTCTGCCCGCAGTGCCCTGTACCTGTTGTGCAGTCTGACCTGCAGTCTCTTTGGGCTGCTCTCCAGTCTGCTGTAGTTGCTGCGGTTGCTGTCCTCCCTGTTGTGCTATTTGTTGTCCAGATTGTCCTGCAATATTTCCGAGACCTCCCATGATACCTCCTGCAGCCTGTCCGAGACCTTCTGTAAGACCACTTACAGTCTTTCTTATACTTCCAGGCCCTCCCTGTTCTGGCTGTTGTGACTGTTGTGACTGTTGTGACTGTTGTGATTGTTGTGGTTGTTGAGACTGTTGTGGTTGTTGAGACTGCTGTCCTCCCTGCCTTTCAGTCTCGCCTGCACTTTCTCTGATTTCCTCTGCTAGTCTTTCTGTATTCTCTCTAATATCCCTTACATGACCAGCTATAGTCACCTCTCTCTTTGCAGCCTCTCTGACTTCTCCTGCGAGTTTATTTGTATTCTCATGGATGCCCTTTACAAGACCGGCTATAGCAGTCTCACTCTTTGCGCTCTCTCTGATATTCTCTGCGAGTCTATCTGTGCTCTCTCTGATACTCTTTATGAGTTCTCCTATACCTCCAGTCTTACCTGCCGGCAGTTGGCTCTGCTCTCCGGCCTTTCCCGCAGCGTCCTGTGCCTGTTGTACAGTCTGACCTGCAGTCTCTTTGGGCTGCCCTTCAGTCTGCTGTAACTGCTGAGGCTGCTGTCCTCCCTGTTGCGTTACTTGTTGTCCAGCCTGCCCTGCAGGCTCCATGATCTGTCCTGCAGTTTCTCCAAGTCCCTCTGTGAGACCTCCTGCCGTTTTCCCTACACCCTCTGTAAGGCCTCCTAAAGTGTTGCCAAGGCCCTTTGTAAGACCACCTACAGTGTTTCCTAAACCTTCTAAAGCCTGCCCGAGACCCTCGATGGGATTTTCTTCAGTTTTTTTGGTCTCACCTTCCGCTTGTTTCTGAGCGCTCATTTTACTCCTCCTCTTCAAACGATTCTTATTGATCTTGGAGATAATCACAATTTCTCCCTAGCCTTTGTTGTAGTATCTTTGTATTACCTTTAGCTTCGCTTTTTTTTGCCTTTACAGTATCTTGAGTTTATGTGCAGTATTTCTGGTCTTACCTTTCACTCTGCGAAGCCCACTTTCCCCTTGGCTTTCAGTTCTTGTGGTATCCCCCTTCTAAAGATTCTGTTTAATCCTGAAGAATAATCAAAACTATACACTCTTTCAATAAACATCACTCTTTCAATAAACATGACCCGATGAAAAATCTCGAACTATCGGCATTGTTAGCCGTGATACCCCATTTATATTACTTAATAATCGCAATATTATAATAATATATTAATTCTTCTTAAAACCTTTCCATAATGAAGTTTTTGATAAGAAAACCTGCTCATGCAAAGAGGCGAGACTGTATGGAAGCAAATTATTATTCATAGATCTGATATTTTTTCAAATCTTTTTGATTTTCCAGATACTCGGCTTTATCAGCTGCAAGTTGAGGATAGGCAGCCTTATTCCCAAAAATCAGTTTGCAGTGTCAACGCTACTGATATGATAAAAAATTAAGTCTCCCCAAAAGAGACCCAAATTAAAGTTCGGTTCTGATCTCTCCCAAGTGTTAGACCCTTACAGGCAAATTAACGCGAGTCTTATTACTACTCTTATTACTACTCTTATTACTGATCCTTCTCAATTTCACTGCTTGGGCTGTTCCTACACCTCGCCTTCTTCCTTAAGTTTCAGCCTCAGCTCCCTTATTGGAAACCAGTCCCTGTGCAGGCTCCAGCAGCCCCTCAAGTGAGACATCTACAGTTTCCTCCAGGTTGCTTACGAGACCGCGTACAATCTTCTCAACAACTTTTTCAATGTTTCTAGACCCCTTGGTGACCTTATGGAGTATATCGATGAGATCATCTATAAGGTCTCTTGCAGCTTGGTTAGCCAAATCTATAAGGCCTCTTAAAGTTTTGGTGAGCTCATGATATTAGATCTTGGTGACTTACAGAAGAGTCCTGGTGACTTACAGTTTTGGTGAGCTGATCTATAAGGGCCTTGGTGAGTTGACCTATAAGGTCTCTTGCAGTGTTAGTGAGCTGATCTGTCAGGGTCCTGGTGAGCTGATCTGTCAGGTCTCTTGCAGTATTGGTGAGCTGATCTGTCAGGCCTCCTGCAGCACTGGTGAGTTGATCTGTAAGGGTCTTAGTGAGCTGATCTATAAGGCCTCTTACAGTATTGGTAAGCTTATCTATAATGGGTTTGGTGAGCTGATCTGTCAGGCCTTTTACATTTTTTGTGAGCTGCTCTATAAGGGTTTTGGTGAGCTGATCTGTAAGGTTTCCTGCAGTTTTGGTGAGCTGATCTGTAAGTACCTTGACGATGCTCCCTCCTGCGAGACTACCTACAATGTTATTAGCCGCCCCTGAGAGATTACCTGCGGCTCCCTGTAGATTGTTTTCAAGGCTTTCTATAGCCTTCTCGATAGCTTCTCCAATATCTTCGAGACCCTTTGAGCGACCTCCTGGACTCTGTGAGATACCCCTTACACGACCTTCTGGAAGTTTCGCAATGCCTCTCATAGTACCGCCTCCAAACTCTTCTCGTTAAATATTATGGTATCCCTGGTCTGTCCTGCAGTTTTCCTGGTTTTACCTTTCTTTCTGCGAGGCTTATTTTCCACCTGGCTCTGAGCATTCATCCTACTCCCCCTTTTCTAAAAACGTCTTTCTAACCCTAAAGAACGATCACAGCTATGCACTCTTCAACAAATATATATCGAAAACTCAGAAAATTATTGGCATTAGTAGCCATGATACCCCACCTGATAATACTTATAATAACTATTATAATAATGAATTACTTTTTCTTAAAACCTTCTTCGAATAAGGTTTTTAAGAAATGGAACTTGTCCGTGAATATATTTGAAATATAGATATCATTATAGCTGCTATAGTGGGAAATATGGTTGAAACCACAAATACCCAGAAGAAAGACGGATGAACTATGTGAGAAAGACAGGATGAACTATGAGCTATCGGTCAAATAAGCGAGGACTATAAGGACCATAACTCTATCGCTGAGAACTTATGGCAGTGTCTCGAATTTGCTGTAAATTCTGAGTCAAGTTTTTGTACCTAGTATATGGAATTGGTCTAATAATATCGAATTTTCGATTCGGTAACTTTTTAAAATTTATAATTTTACAGAAAAATTGGCACACTGCCGAACTTATTGATGTAAGACCATAATAGAATAAGCTTGAGTATAGCAGGCGAGTAATGGAGGAATACATTGCTGAATTGTAAGGATAAGAAGCTTTGATCTACTTGTGCGCCCAGCTCTTTTTAAGAACTCCTGCTTAAAGAAGTAGAGGCTATTAAGAGCCTATCCGAAAAGTGGTTACCTGCTGTAACTTTTACATTAGGTAATATGCAAAACCGCAACTGGTACTCTGATATCATAGACCTATTATGGCTTTCCAGCATGCATTACTGACTTTTCGGATAGGCACTAAATCGCAATCGAAGAGTTAAGCAATCAAAACAAAATAGGAGAATTGTTAAGATTGCCTTCAGAAGCAGGAACAAGCTTAAATATATAAATTCAACTGGCTTTTTAGTTCCTGATACGAAAAATGGGTAGTAATTTACCCTAAACGCTTCAAAAGAGCACAAATAGTAAATATATGAAACTGGAATGCCTATCGATCATGCATATGGTCTGGATTCATTCTTTTTTACCAGATCAATAACTTCTATATCCTTTGCCAAACCGGGAATTACATTATGTTCGGCCCCTATAAACAGGACTCCGTTTTCTCCATCCTTTAAGGTGTTGTTGATCCTGGAAGCTACGTATTCGTCTCTTTCCTGCAACAGGGTTTTAGCTCTTACTTCATACCTTTGTTTTGCCTTTACCTTTTCTTCCAGAGTCGGACTATTATAGACATTCATCAGCAGATTTCGCTCCTCAATTAAGAGTTCCGGCTTTTCAGTAGCGACGATCTCTGCTTTATTTTCCACAAGTTTTTCTATAAGCCTGTAGTTCTGGCTTCCGAGTTCTGCGGTTGTATGCACGATTTTCATCCCCATTTCTCCCCCGCACGGAAGCCCATCCTGATAGATTTTCGTATGTTCAAGGTCAAGTTTAAGCTCCAGGAGCTCCTTTTCAAGCTTATCCCAGAACTCCCGGATCATGCTCTGAGTCTCTTTCCACTTATCTATTCCGATCCTGGATATTATTTCTTCCTGGAGACTTTCGCTCAAAGAACCCATATCTGCAGCTGTATGGACAATCCTGATGTATACAAGTTTTCGCATGGTCTCACATCATAAAAACAAATTATAACTTAATTTACAAAGTATCTGCATTATTGCTTTCTCTCATTACTTGTTTCTTCTTTCAGGCCCATAAGCAGGTGTTCTATTGAGGAAACAAACTCATCCAGCATTGAGTTAATCATCTCGCTTCCCTGCTCTGTTGGAATATACACCTTTGATCTCATGTCACCTTTGATAGTGCTTGCTTCCAGGATATTTCTTTCTTTAAGAGAATACAGAACTTTATACACGGAACTCTGGTTAATAAATACCTGATATTGCCTGAAGACCTCTTTTACAATGTCCTGACCGCACATCGGCTGCGTTCTGATAATAGAAAGTACTATCATGTCGAGGTGTTTTTTGACCATATTTTCGATGTCTGATTCTTTTTGGATTTCGGAATTTGAGTATCCAGCAAGTGGCTCCTGTCTTGAATGCAACTAATATATTCCCCCTCATAATCTGGCTAAATCGTTGCCTTAACGACTTTATACTGATATTCAACTATTTCGAGACATTTGAGAATGTCAATTGATCGAGTTTGAAAAAACAGGTATATTTCTTAAGTTCATAAAAAAATGGACTCTATTATTCCGCGTTATATTCTGCTTACAGCTCGAAGTAGCCAATACTGATATTTTTTGTTATACCCATATAATACCCCATATTATACCCATATTATACTCCATACTATACCCCATATTAGTTTTTTTGAGAGAAATATAATTAACGAATTTATATATTTATCCAAAACTAATATGCAAATTAACTATATTTCCATTTTTGCATAAATCAATATCTTAAATAGATGAAAACTTAAAATCGATACCAATAAATGGATTTCGAATATGCAGAATACTTACCGGAAAGAATCCAGAAAAACTGATAAAAAATTTATGTTTTTGAAACCGATTTTATATTATTTTGGTTCTATCTCGATAAGGCGAGAGAACTCCTTCCTCGGAGCGTAAGCGAAAGGGAGGAGTAGTTCACTACATTAAATCAATCGGCCGATTTTGGGTAAGCTGAATAATTCCAATTTATTTTATTATATAATATAATTAGAGTATCGTATTTTAAAACATATTTTCTAACAAAAAGATGAATATCCTAATCTACTTCAACTTCTGCGCCCCTAAAAGATAATGAAAATGGGAGTTCGTTTTTGGGACTATCTTTTGGTACTGAATTCATTTTCAGAGCAAAAAGTTCCAAATTTTAAAGCGCTATGTGTATAACTTAAATTAAAAATTAAAAATAAATTATAATATTCGGGGGATAAAGTATGGTAAATAAAAGTCCTGATGGTTCCAGTCTGGCAGATGTGCTGGACCGAATACTTGACAAAGGCGTAGTTATAGATTTATGGGCCAGGGTTTCACTTGTCGGAATCGAAATCTTAACAATAGAAGCCAGGATCGTTATAGCATCTGTGGATACATTCCTGCACTATGCTGAAGAGATCACAAGGATTGAAAGAGCCGTAGCTGCGTTGGAAGCAGAGCCACCACAGGTTAATACATAAGAAGCAAATCTGACTATTTTTTCGTCCTCGATATGATTGAGGTAAATACAAGTTCCAAAGAGAATTGTCTAAAAAGAGAAATCTGTTAAGGATGTAATTTCAGAGCTAACATAAAAATCAAATTCTAATTAATTAGAATTTGATATATTTTTGGGGATTACTAGCTAAGAATTTGTGCTTACTTGGAAGGGGTAATATGGAGGAAGAAAAGAATACAGTAAAAGAAGTAGGGGACAAAGCACTTCGTCAGATAGAGTATCTTCTTAAAAAGAAAGGGCAGGGAGTAGTGGGTATATCCAGGGAGGGGGAAAACTGGACTGTCCAGTTAGAAGTTCTGGAGAGGAGGGCAGTCCCTGATACACAGGACATACTGGGACTCTACGAAATGAAACTCGATACAAATCTGAATATTTTGGAGTACAGAAGGGTGGGACTGCGGCATAGAGGAGACATGGTCATACTGGATGATTGTTATATCAATTAAGTATGCGGAAGCCAGGGATGTATCGGTAAAGACTGGCTTCTTAAATTCAAAAAATGACAATTCCACCTGCAAGCAGCTTTTAAGGCTTCAATATGAACTATTCCATGATATAACGGCTTATTAAAGAATATGCTGGCATCTTTGTGCTTGCCTTTATCGCATGTAAACCTGTGTGCGGGATAGAAATATTTTACATTGTCCATAGAGAGTTCACTGTCCTGCTAAATCCCGGAGCCTATGGCATCACTTCTCTTAACAAACTGAAAGATGAAACAAACCGAAGCGTGCTGAAACGTCATTAAATTATCAAGCTGATTAATTTCAAGCTGATTAATTTCAAGCTGATTAATTTCAAGCTGATTAATTTCAAGCTAATTAATTTCAAGCTAATTAATTCAAGCTAATAAGTTAATTAAGATAAGAAAAAACGTCAAAACTGCAGAAAATGGAAAAGTGTCCGTAACATCCTTGAGGAACACCTGATAGCAGATTAATTTTAATGACTTTTAATGACTTTTAGTGACTTTTAGTGACTTTAAATGAGTTTCTGACCACCTCTAGGGGGATACAGGGTGAACAAAGACAATGGAAACGGGAAATATGTCTACTGCATAATTAAGGCCCAGGAGGAACAGGATAGTTTCGGAAACATAGGCTTTCAGGGAAAAGAGGTATACACTATCAAATATAAGGAATTCTCTCCTGTTGTAAGTGATGTGCCTTTTAAAAAGTACGAGCTTGAAAATGAGGAGGAAGTAAAGACTCATACTTACGTGGTTAATGAGGTAATGAAAAGGCACAGTGTCATCCCTGTGGCATATGGCATGATCTTCAAAAACAAAAAACTGGTAGACATCTCTATGAGGTCCGGTTACAAGGCTATGAGAAAATCCATAAAAATCGTGGATAACAGGGTCGAACTCGGAGTAAAGGTGATTTTGCCACAAGATTTTGATGGGGACTTGCAAAAAGCAGAACAGTGCAAATCCGAGTTTTTAACAGATCTTAAGCAGATAGCTTTTGATTCCAAAGACATGAGCCTTTTCAGCAAGCGCCTTATAATGAACACTTCATTTCTTGTGGAAAAAGATAAGATAGAGGCTTTTTCAGATGAAATTGAAAGGCTAGAAACCAAGTATGATTCATTTAAGATCCAGTATAGTGGACCCTGGTCACCTTACAATTTCGTAGATATACATATATTATCCAAACAGAGGGGAGGCTTCAGGTAATGTTCCTCCTTGACGATCTTATTCTCCGGGCGCTGGGAATCTCAATTCCCGGACTTGATTTAATTTACACGCTAGAAATCATAAAAAACCTTGCGTATAAAGAACTGTACAACCCTGAAAAAGTCAAAAACGAGATAAAGGAAAATCAAATGTTATATGAGTTTGGTGAGGTTCCCAGGGAAGAATTTGAAGAAACAAAGTCCAGGCTCATGGAGCAACTGAAATTTGCAGAGCGTTTTGAGGAGATGAACCTCAGTGTCAGAAGCGACATCCTTGCCTGAGAAGAAAAGACATACAAAAGATCGGAACTCGGAATCCAGAGAATCCTGCTGGAAGATGATGGACTTCTTCAGATTGCTTGAAGAGATGGAAACAAAAAAAATATCCGAGAAATCAGGAAGAAATATCTGCAAGGGACCGGTTGGCTCTAAAATCGAATATTCTTACAATGTCAGGGTTAATGATTCTGAAAGAAAAGCAGAAAAGCCCGGAAAACGTGTATCCAGGAAGTCAGAGGCTGAGGAGGGCTAAATACATAAAAATCTATTACATCCTTCAAGGATCCCCAGGGAACCACTTGCAGCCCACAGTAAATATATTCTAAAAATAACTGAGAATAATGCCGGTACATCATTAATTCCGGTTTCATATATCTGGATCTGGAAGTTCTACAGGAGCTAAAAATGAATTAATAAACAGATAAATAAACAGATAAATAAACAGGTGAATAAACGGTGAAATAATGAATGGTTCGGTTGTCAAGGAGTCGGGGGGGCTTGTTGACGTAATAGATAGAATTCTCGATAAAGGGCTTGTACTTAATGCCGATATCTCTGTATCTGTCGGAGGTACGGAGCTCCTTGGAGTTAAAATCACAGCTACTATTGCATCCTTTGAAACTGCGGCAAAGTACGGGCTTGAATTCCCTTCAGGAACCAATCTCAATGCTCCGGCCTGGGAGAAAAGTTTTGAAACACATATAAACTGCCCGGAATGCGGAAATCGACGAGAAGAAAAAATACTGCTGGCACAGGGATGCCCAATCTGCGGATGGGAAAGTCCGCTTAAAAAGAACCTCTAAAAATTCGGATTGGAACTGATAAAAAGGTGAAATAATGAGTGGTTCGGTTGTCAAGGAGTCGGGGGGACTTGTTGACGTAATAGATAGAATTCTCGATAAAGGGCTTGTACTTAATGCCGATATCTCTGTATCTGTCGGAGGTACGGAGCTCCTTGGAGTTAAAATCACAGCTACTATTGCATCCTTTGAAACTGCGGCAAAGTACGGGCTTGAATTCCCTTCAGGAACCAATCTCAATGCTCCGGTCTGGGAGAAAAGTTTTGAAACGTATGCAAACTGCCCTGAATGCGGAAACCGACGAGAAGAAAAGCTTTTGATAGAAGAGGGATGCCCGATATGCGGATGGGAAAGCCCGTTTAAGAATAAAAGACTCTCTGAAGTCGAAATAAAACCTCCCAGATGAATGTCATCGGATTAAGTTATCAGTGCATTGCATTTACTTATCATGGCTCGATATCAAGGCGATAGTGCCTGATTTAGAGCATTGAACCTGCATATAAGGTTTAAAGGTTTACATTATCGGGTTTAAAATGCAAAATTGGATTAAAGGGGCTAAAATGGAAAAGGATACGGCAGAAAGAAAATATGAAGGTGAATCTCAAGAAGAAAAAGAGAAGTTAGAGTCCAGAGAAGAATTAGAATCCAAAATGAAAGCCATGGAAAAAAGAATAAAGGAACTTGAGAAAGGTCTTGGAGAAAAAAGGGAATCCGAATATCGTGAAGAAAGTTTTGTGGGAGATCTTGTAGGTTCCCTTATTCCAGGCTTCGGAAAAATAGTAAAAACTCTTGAAAAAACTTCTCCTGAGTTTAGACAAAGAATTGCCGAAACTGATTCGGAAATAAAACACAGGCTTGAGACCGGCTGGAGCGATAAAAAGCCTGTTGTAAACTATGGATTCTCTATAAGGCCACTTAACACAAAGCCTGCGAAAACTTCGACAGGGATGGTCCATAAAAAGAGAATCGAAGAAGTAAAAATCGAATCTACCAGAATTGAACCTGTTTTTGATGTTTTCGGAGAAGAGGACCATATTTTTGTAATTGCTGAGATTCCGGACGCCAATGAGGAAGATATCCAGATAGAACTTGAAGGCAGCAAACTGAATATTTCTGCAGGGATGTACAGGAAAATCATAACTTTACCTTCGGAAGCAGAAGCGATTAAAGAGAAAAGTTTTAGCAACGGTGTACTGCAGCTGAAAATAAAACGAAGAGAAAAAATCGATTAAGATCGATGAAAGGAGAGGAAATTCCATGCCGCTTAAGATTGATGAAAAAAATCTGAAAAAAGGCGTACTGGGTCTTGTTGTAGCTCTTGTTGAAATAATAACCGAGTTACTTGAAAAGCAGGCTCTCCTGAGGATCGAAAAAGATAGTCTCAGTGATGAAGAGATCGAGAGACTTGGAGAAGCACTTGCAGATTTGAACGAAGCACTTGAAATCATAAAGGCTGACAATAATCTCGAAGATACCGTTGAATCCGTACGGTGTGGACTGGATGAGGTCGTAGATGATGTAGTAGATAAATTAATAAATCCTGTAAGATGGGCTAAAGAGGTAGAGGAGCATGACCGAAACCGACCAGGGGAGATATCTTTACTTGATAGCTAACACTGAAGAAGAAATAAACCTGGGAGACATTGGCATTGGCGATAGGCCTGTATACACTATTGTTTTCCAGGATATTGCAGCTGTCGTACATGCTTCTAAACCTGAACCCGAGCCTGCACAGAATGAAGAACAGGCTCATCAGTGGATTCTGAACCATAACTACGTAATTGATAAAGCAACTGAGTACTTTAACACCGTATTGCCGTTTTCTTTCGGATGCCTCGCCAGAGGGGATGACGAAGCCATAAGAAACTGGCTTCAAAAGGATTATGGCTCCTATAAAAGAGAACTTGACAGGTTAAAAAACTCTGCAGAATATTCTGTACAGATTTTTTACGATTCGAAAATTCTGGAAAAACAGGTAATAGAGGCAATTCCCGAACTTGAAGAGATAAACAATAAAATAGAAGGCATGTCAAAGGGAAAAGCTTACATTTTCAAAAAAAAATTCGAGCTCAGCTTGAAACAGGCAGTAAATGATCATCTGGTAAGTCTGGGAGAAGAATTTGGGAAATTAATAAGAGAAAATGTAACACAATTGAAAATTGAGGAGAAAATTCCCTATATACCTGAGAAATACACGGGCAAAAAACTTATGGTTGCATTTTCCTGCCTTGTTATCCACGACAACATCGAAAGACTTGGGCAAAGCCTTGAGAAAATAAACAGAAGAGAAGGATTTGCAGTAAGATTTACAGGGCCATGGGCACCTTTCAGTTTTGTTGATCTCAAGGGGAATATTGAGGATGAAACCTGAACGCGAAAAAGATAGTCTTGGAGAACTGCTCAACCGATTGGTTACAAAGGGAGTGCTTATTAATGCAGATGTTATAATTTCAGTTGCAGGAATTCCTCTCATTGGAGTAAAACTTGGAGCTGCGATTGCATCCATTGAGACCATGCTTGAATACGGGCTTTTTGAAGAACTTGACAAAAATACCAGAGCCTGGCAGCTCGAACACCGGAAAACCGGGCCTCTCCTCCAGGAAAATGAAGATATCGAGTTCCAATTCTATGGCTCTTACTTCCAGCAATCTCATCCTATCTGGAAATACTGTTTTACTTATGTAACCAACCGCAGAATCTTCGGATGGAATAAAGCTTTTAATATAATTTTATTTGAAATTCCACTTACCGCAATTCGGATGCTTGATATCGGCAAAGGAATCTACCAGGACGAAGAACGGGATGAACTTCGCCTGACCCTGGTAAACGACGAAGAATTGTATCTCCATTCAGGTGACCTTATTGGACTATATGATATAATATGCAAACTTATCCCTGAATCTTCAACAGGGAAGCTAATTAGCTGTAAATGAAAGGCAGCGCATTGTAGAACCTAAACTCCATTGAAGCGTAAAATACTTACTCTGTGATACTCTGTGATACTCTGTGATACTCTGTGATACTCCGTGATACTTCGTGATGCTGCTTGACCATGTTATGAATTATTTCGGTCAGTAACACAGTCTTGCCCATACCTGCCTTTCCAAAAAAGGCCCGCTTTACCAACGCGCTCAAATGGCATGTGCACATCGATAACCTAATTCCGGTTTCAAACATCTCTGTCTCTCAATGCTGGCGCGAATACCTGGTTGCTTGCAGCAGGAAACGCCTCTGCAACTTTGATTTTTTATCCTTGCACTTTACTACTCCTAAATCAAGTTTGAAAATATCAGTATTCTTCTGAGCCGGGTATCCATAAGAAGTAATAACGGAATTCTTCAATGTGGAAAGTGTGGGGTGAGACAGGATAGAAGAGGGGCTTAAATCGCCTTAATAATTGATTCTATTTTGAACTGCCCATTTCTCTAACATTTAAACGGCGTACAAAAATTTAAGTAATAACTGTTATGTTTTTCTGCTCACTTAATTGTGTGGACAGACCTCTCCGCCTGAGGTTTGTAACTTGGGCAGGAAACTCCAACAAATGATCATTTTTCTCTACTTTTATATATTTTTACTACGCCTTCTCAGGGATGAAAACAAAAAGGGCTGGCGCAAAAAAGGTGAATCCTTCCGGGACTTAATCTCCAGATTTCTTGAGAGCATCAAGGACTTCTTTGTCCCACATCTCAACAAGATTTCTTGGAAATGATTTTCGGTTCGAAAATACTATCCATGCTTTATCTCTTTCTTTTTTCGATGAAAATCAACAACGAAGTAAGGAAAACCAGCTCTGGAGGAGAGATATTTATTATTCAATCAGAACACCAGTTGATTTTGTCCCTGAACTCGATATAAGAGAAAACGTCAAGTGATGAAGTTGAGGAACAGCCGCCTATAAAAAAAGCTTGTTCTTAATTGGGGAAGTATGAATTGGGGTGTTGGGGGTTGGGATTATCTTCAGGCGGCTGCAAAAGGTAAATAATTTTCCTTATATATAATGCTTACCGTGTGCCGAAAACGAGTTTAATCCTTTATATATCCATTGGTTTTAAACGACAAAAATTCGGTTTTCAAACCGATGATGTAACAACTTTCTGCTGAGAAAGCAGAGGCTGTTCGGGCTGTATCACACCAGTCGCAATATCCCTCCCTTGTCAGGTCATGTAATCCTTCTCAAATTTATTATCTGAGAATTCTATTGCGTGGTCTAGTAACTTTTTTGCTCAGTATACAGTTTGTTTCATTTCTAAACTGTAGCTTGTATAACCATTTGTCCAGTATACTGGTTTCATGTTATATGTCGAAACACGGCACTTGACATGCTTGACCTTACACGCTCTGAATTCACCCGTTCTGCACCCTGAATCGTAGAAAACCGCAAACGAAGTTCTCAATCTTCTCGTCTGAACCCACGAAAAGTAGTTTAAATATTAAACTAATTAAACCTTATAAATAGACCTTCTATAATGGGTATGTACAAAAGAGAGGCTCACCACATAACAAAACGTGCTAATCTTGTATAATATATTTTGCTTATACGAATTCTGTCGCTAAAGTGCTCAAAAAATATTCAGGTTTCATCCTCACTTCTACAAACGCAGGACTTTCCACATTCTCAAAAAACCCGCTTAAATGCATATCTCTGTCTCAGCTTTCCCCAGCCTTTTATTCAATTAATAGTGAAAATCAGGGTATATGTGGATTTTCTCATTGTTCATAATATTTTAAAGTCTTCTCCGAACAAAAGACATATATATAACTAGTGACATGTTGGATTTGCATTTCAAGCAACTGCTTGTAAGTAATTATCTTAAAAATGTAGTTAACAGCAAACTGGGCTCGTGGTCTAGTCGGTCATGACATCGCCTTTACACGGCGGGGATCCTGAGTTCGAATCTCAGCGGGCCCACTTTCTGTTTCTTCCTTGTTTTCTGATTTAGAGGTTTTATAGACCTCCTTTTCTAAAGCTTCTATTCTTGCTTCAAGGTCAGATTTCACTTCTGATTGTGTAACTTTAAGTTCACAGTTCAGCTCTTCATCCAAAGAAATCACATAAACAGACTTACCGTTTAATTCCGTTTTGAAAACATAAGCTGTTTCTCCGGCAAGGTTTATTTCAGATTGTGGGAGCCTTACTAAAGGATATGTAATCTCTGGTTTAACCCTATGTTTCATAACTTTGGACTTACCTAAAAGCTTCATTCTTCCACCTCTATAATATCAAACAAAAGGTTACTAAATATTTATGTAACTTTGCATTTTTTGATATATGATTAGAATTTGGAGGTGAAAAACTAATTTTTAACAACCGAGACTATTGATAGTTAAGTATCAATCTGTATGGTCAGACACCCGTTCCCTGCGGTCACTCCAACGCACAACCTACAGGGTAAGGACTGGAAAGTGTCGGATAAGTGCCGGGAAGAGGGAGTCAATAAACTCCACACTTCCAGAAGTTCGGGCAGTCCTCACAGCCTATAAAGTTGTTAACCTTCTCATAAACAGTGTGGCAGGGTATAGGGGGATAATCCTTTTTCATTATCTGCCCGATGTGGTACAGGGTTTTTTCTTTGTTATAGTCCGGCTGAGTTTCAAAGAACTTGCAGATATCTCCGGGTTGCATCCCTGCGCTTATTAGCTCCCTTGCTATGAATAAGCGGGTGAAGTTTCCTGCATCTCCCTTACCGTGTAACAGCATCTTAGAAGCTGTTAAAACGCAGGGCTTAACCTTGTACTCTCCTATGCTTACGGTGCTTACTGAGGGATTCTCTGTGGTTCTGGCGGCTTTCTTCCGGGCTTTCTTTGCTTCGTCTACATAAGCCTTGTAACCTGAAATATCAATGAATTTTATCTCAAGGTTTGAAATCTTCCGAAGAAACTTTCCTTCCTGCATTATCTTTGATTTCTGCCCGCTTTTGATTCCGAGGGGAAGCTTAACAAAGTTCCCGAACTCGTCCGGGTTTATGTGCTCCTGCTTCGGGAATACCTCTATATCTGTGTTCGGTTTATATCCCAATTCCCTTATAATGTCCCTGCCAAAAGCATAAGCGGCAGACGCATCAACCGGCTTAAGGAATATCCAGAAGTGGTAAGAGTGTTCCCTTCCTGAAAGTTCCAGAACAAAAGGAATGTTCAACTTATTCAGGAATTCCTCAAGCTGTCCTTTCTGCTTCTCTGCTTCCTCTATACAGGCTTTTATCTCTTCCTTTGTTGCTTCCGGCTTAGGGTGTGCATCCACATCGAAACATAACCATTTTACAAGATTGGTCTTGTTGTCGATCTGGTAGCCTCCTATAGTCATTTTCCCGGAAAGGTGGTCTTTAATGTCTTTGCTGGAAATGCTCTTTTTTACATCAAAATATCGAGTTGTTACAGGGTTATAAAGTTTATAAAGATCTTCCCTGTTAATGATTAATTTAAGGAATTCCTCGTTAACTGTGTAAACTTTGCTCTCAAAATCGGAAAAACCGTCTATAATATTACATAGACGGTTCTTTGAATTTAGAAAGACTTTTTTAGACAGTTGTCTATGATTTCCAGCATGTGTAAGCATCTCTTCAAAGTTTTTGCAGTGAATTATTTTTGGTTGAGTAATTCCTGAACCTTCATATTCTATGGTTAATTTGTTCCTGCATCCGTTCCGGTGTTCCTCTATCCCGGTTATCTGCCTGTTAAATCCCCACTTAACACAGGCTCTTACATCGTCTATACAGCATCCAAGGGCGAATACTACAGAGGGGTTCTTTCCGTTTGGGTCTTTCACTCTGCTCCAAGCCTGCCATGTGTCGCAGTGTACCGACTCGTATAAAAGTTTTTTAGACTCTTCTACTGTTTCGGTGATTGAGTCGAAGGCGTTTAAGGGTTTGTTTGCTATTCCTATAGCAATCATTATTCGGGCTTCCGAGGTAACGCCGATAGTTTCCGAGCCTTTATAATAAATTACAGGGTGGGGTCTTCCTGCCTGCTTAAGTCCCCTCTCTATACTCCGGGCTTCCTCCTTGCTAAGTGCAATTATAAGTACTTCCTCTTCCTCGTAGGATTCCAGAATATCAATACATCGGCTGATAATCTCCGGGCGCATCTTATAGCGTGACCTGTCGCCTATGGCGTTGTATTTCTTGTTATCTGCAAGAATTAACATTTTCTCGTTGTTGTTTGTGGGGTCGCCATGTTGCCCGAATGTTGTTTTAAGGGGTGAAACCTTCCCCCTAAAAAAGTCTGAATAGTCCTTACTGCAAAAAGTGGCAGTAGTTAATATTATTCGCCTGCCTTCTCCCTGCATGCTCATAGTAAATTTTCTTATAGTGTCCGCATACAAGAAATCGAGAGCGGATACTTTTATCTGAATAATCCCTCTATCTTTGATAGCATTGATAGACAGCTTAAAGCTTTTCCCGATTGCGTTAAATTGGAGAAGGGCTTTAACTTCCTCCATACTTAGATTATAGTCCTCTCTGTGCTTCGTAAGCTCGATCAGTTCTTTAATAAAGCCTGCTGTTTCCTTTCCTCTTGCGTCTCTCTCCTGTCCTGTGAAAGCTGGATTCTGATAATCAAGGCTAAGGCGGTGATTCCAGTATTTCGGACTCTCCGCGCCTCCGAGGACTTCATGAACTTTTATCTTAAAAGTGTCGTCCTCTGCTATTGCTTTCATTTGCTCTATAACGTTCTTGATATATTCGAAGTCCTGACAGGCAGAGCTATATTTATTAAAGTCTGTCCTGTATCCGTTTTTACTATCATAGACTATGTATTCCTGTTGTCTTCCGTATTGGAGTTCGTGGACTTCATCGAGAATAATATTCCGGCTTCCCGCGATACTGTTTAATATCTTCTCTGCCGTTGTCCCTTCCCTGAACATAACTGCAAGCTGTAAGGCGGCGACCTTCGCATAAGTCAATACAAAACCGTCCGCGTTAGGTCTTCTTAGTGGGGCTGTAATCGGGCAGGTGTCGTAATGTTCGCAGTCCTCGCACTTGTCAGCAAGTGGCAGGTATTGAAGTTCCTTAAGGTCGGGGTATTCCTCGCATAGTTCCTGATTCTTAATACAGTTCATGTTAGATTTTACGTGTATAACATCGAGTCCCGGCTTCTCACAGAAGTTTATAGAGTCCCTTACAATCGTCTCATCTGCAATTTTGTTAGTAGGTACTATACAAGTAAACCGTTCTTTCCTGTTTCCTGACTCTGCATTTAAGGAAGTGGTCGCGCCTGCCCTTGTAGTTTTATATACCTCTATGTGTCCCTGTTGGAACATCTCGTATATTTCCCAAGCTGAAACCGTTCTCCTGTCCTGACTCTTCCGGGGACAGCCTTCTATAGGTTTCTGTGTTGGTTTTCTTTCACTTAATCTCTTCATTCTTATCTTTTTTTCCCGAAAACAAAGACAGAAGGCTCTCCACCAACAGCGAAAAGACTATATAGAATAGAGTAATAAATATTTCATTGTGAGATGGTTTTTAACTTACTCTTACTATTGAGTCAGTCAGCAGGAAGCAGTTTTAGGGTCGCCAAACTATAAAACTGTCTTCTGCCTTTGTTTTCTTTTCTTTTTCTTTTGTTACTCTCAGTTATGTCTTCGTTATAAAATATTACTTTTAGTAATAATCGTTACTTCTTGACTTCTTTTAATTCTTCTGTTTGGTCTTATATGTGGTGCTTTCTTCCGGGGCTGGTCATAGTTGTAATTATGGCAGTTCGGGCAAGTCTTCGGCGTTCTGTTTGCGAACCTCTGCGGCCAAGAGTAACCACAGTGTAAACATTTTTTCATTACTGGAGTTCTGTCTTCAGTCATCAAACTAATTAAATGTTCAGGGCATAAAAAGTATACGCTCTTTTGGAAGAATTTAATACTCTGCGCGTGTATAGCAATGTTATGTATTTCTAACAAAATGTAAATTTTGTTTTACATCCTTTTAGACAGTTGGACATTAAAAAATAGAATTCTCATAATATACATGCCGTGACCTTATGAATAATTCAATTTAAATAGATGGAAGTTGAATTACTTAGTAAACTATTTACTTATCATTGCACTTCTGTTTTGATAACAGAATAAAAAAGCAACCAGCGTTAAAAAACTGCTCCTGCTGTGCTTTTTAGCTTGGCAGGAGTAAAAACAGTTAACAGTCTCCTTATTATTCTCCCTTTCGTCATACACAATGTATTCTATTTAATCGCAGGGTTTAGAATTCTTCTTTTCCTTAACAGAACCTAAAAAGCGTTTCATTTAACCTGATACATATCTTTTGAGCTTTTATTTTCTAACCTTTCTAAAAATTGCCTGATAGCGTTTTTAAGATTTCCCCATTGCTATCTAAGCTTAAAGAGTCCAAAAAAGCAAAAAAAGCTGTTCCCGCTCTGCTTTTCTCTTATCGGTACTGCTGTTTTTTGTCTTTATTGTCGTCCTGGTACGCAGTTGCTTCCTGCATGAAGGCCTGTAAGAACTTCCCCTCCCTACAGGCTGTGCGTTATAGCCCGCAGGGCGTTGCAAACCCATCAGATTTGATTGAATATCTTGAGGACAGGACTAATTACTCAGGCTCTAGGACATGAGCCTCTAATCGCCTTAAAAATGACAAGTATATTTCCTTCCAAAAAAGGTCTAAAGACGGTATATAATTGCAAATATACCATATGTATATATGACATATCTATCAAAATCTATCTATCTATCTATCTATCTATAGCTTCAGAAAATAGAGTGAACTGTCTTAAAAACTGTGTACTGTTTTGATTGGAGATTTCCCCCGTCCTCTCTGCATGATCAACTCTTTTGAAAGTTCCAAAGTTACAAAGTAATTTGATTTTGGATAATTCCCGATTGTGATTTTCCCGAATAGGACAGAAATCTTGTACTTTTGGATAATTGACTTAACCGGATAAGGAAGGATTCGATTTTTAGACAGGACATTAATATTAATTGTCTGTCATTTCGTTCTTCAGTCTGTCCTGAATAAAAGGCTGATTTTTAGCTCACTTCTTGTAAGCTTTTTAGTAAGTCAGAACGAAAACAAATACGGTTAAATCGTGTCTCCAGCTATCTGTTTTCTATTCGTCCTATGTGTATTTTTTGAGTGATTTTGCTCTACCGTTTGGCCAAATCGAAGGGATATTATACATTCCTGTATACTATGGAATAATTGAGCTCACAAAAGCATAACGTGGACATCTCTATAAAAATCATATAGTGTGTACATAGGAAACTGGCTAATAAAACATCTGTTGAGGCAGGGTAAGGAAACTTCTGTGAAATAAGATTTACTTGGTATTATTTTCAAAATTGCTTATATTACTAAATATAATATGATGTGAATAAAGATAGCTGGCAAGCGATAAATATATGTTATTAGTTACCTCACGAAATAGATGAGTATATATATTGATTTACAACTTTAAAGTTGTACAGTTAGTGTTGCTGGTGGAGTATGACAACCTTAGACGGAATTACGGACTTAGAAGAGGACGTTTTAATTTATGGAATATGCAAACCAATGGTTTCAATTTTTGGCAAATATTATAAAAGAATTGATATATTACGTGTTTTCAGAGAACTTGAGCCTTTATTCTACGATCAAAGAGTAATGATGTCCAATGTTACTAAGAACTGCAAAATGACCAAAAAAAATCAAATATCAGGTGTAATATCGAGTTTAAGCAAGAAGGGGCTAGTGAAGTGTGAAATATCGCATTGGGGTGAAAAAGAAATAATGCTTACTCAAAAAGGAGTTTGGATATTAGAAAAAATTTAAACAAAATTTTTATGTATATCTTTTACTTTTGGATTTTGAACGAAGAAAGTTTATTATTTTTAATATAATAATGTTGTCATTTTTCTTTTATAGCTTTCCCCGATTGTCGTTTTATATAGCGTTTGCATTTTTCGAAATCGTTGCTCTTACATAGTTCTATTTTCTCTTGTTCTTCTGGATAGTATTCTAAGTTAAAAGCTGTACAACGGTATTCGAGTTCTTCTGGTTGTGTTATTACCAGCTTACCATCTACCATTTTCCCAACTGGATGGGTTGGTTTTTTGTAACAAAAACATGACACTTTAACGCTTCCTATTGCTTTTCGATGCGAAAATTTAAGCTTTTTTTGTATCTGAGACGGTTATAAAATGTGTTGTCAGGAGAGCCCTTTTTGTAATCACATTATCATTCTTACGAGAATGATTATAACCGTAAAGAGTTCTACTAGCTCCTTCAAGAACTCTATCAGCTCTTTCGGTTCAAATTCTACTTTCGTAATTTCACACTCCGAAGTTTTAAGGCTTTTTTTACTTCGAAGCTTACATGCGTCTCTAGCTTTCTGCTTATAACGTCTCCATGTGCTTCTTTCGGTCTCTTTTTTGATGTCTTTTGATATCGTTCGTGTTTATTCGACATCCTATACAATGAGACATTCAGGACTCTCTATAACAACAGTTTAGAAAAAGCAACGGGAGTATATAAATTCAATCTTTTTTTTATAAAGCCTCATATTTCCCTAAATTACCATAACTTCTACCTGGGCTTTTGCTACTGGCATTTCAGTTATGTTGTCATTCATGAGAGTTCTTGAATTTGTTTATTAAGGTCTTGAATTCGGTTGTTATGCTTTTTGATATCTTCCTCTATGTATTCAATTAGCTTCTGTTGAACGCCTGCTTTCCCAGTCGTTGCTCTTCCAGTTATATGCCTATACCATTCTTCAAATTGCTTTCTTGTTTCGTCATTTGCTTTGAATCTGTGTTGATAGGCTCGGACACGCTCTCGCCTGTCGTCTTCATTCATACCTCTTTTCGTTTCGCGACCGACTGAAATTTTAAAGTAGGAGGACATTGGGTTATAGAAAAGTTCGAGACGCTGTTCTATGTCTCTTATTTGTTGTTCTTTTTCAGTTCGTTCTAGTGTATTTTGTGTAATTTCTAGGGAATTATATGTCAGCACCATTGCAATAAGAGAGACGGTGAAAGACGCCATTGCTATTATAAGAGAAACAGTGTCAGCAATATTCACGGCTACTTCGGTTGAGTTCCCATTATTTAAAGTCAAAAGTGTTATTGGGACTCTAATAATTATAACAAATATTAAAAGTATTGTTCCTAATATAAATATGAGCTTGAGTCGATTTTTTGGTATTGGAACCATGGTTTTCACCTTTGTTTGTTATTTACCAAAACTTCCACGATGGTTTTTAAATATCGGGAGTCTCAGGCGACAGTAAGGAGACAAGTATATGCAAAATGAAACAGAAATTTTAAAAGAACTTTTGAATAATGTAGTGCGAATGGATTTTGAAACTGACCAAGGATTACTCAGTGTCGTAAAATATAATTCACACGGAGTTAATAATTGGACGGTGTGTAATTCTGAGGGGTATTTGAATAAAACGGACTATGTTGATAAAGACGAGTGCGCTATGATTCCTGAATCACTTATATCAGATAATGATATGTTCAGTTTAAATGAAGCACTTGATTTTATTATGGGAATATTGACTAAACATAAAATAAATTAATTCTAATTTATTGTTCTTTTTCGTGAATAATCAGATCTGCACTTATCGGGGCGTGTTTCTTTTTTGAGGTTATGGGTATCAAATTCTTCTCCGCAATTCTTGCAGATCTTCTTAATTATCTCCGTTCCTGCTGGAGCTGTCCTGGCTGTCCTGGCTGTCCTAGCTGAACTCTTAACAGGCTCCTTGACATCCGGCACAACAGCTTCAGAACTCTCCTCTAATCGCCTGTATTCAAGGCTCTTGAAGTAATGAGCAAAAATAGAAAGGGTTTCTTTGTCCCTTCTCAGGTCTTCTATACGCTGATCTTTTTCAGAGAGAAGTAATTGCAGTCCTTCAATAGTTGCTCTGAGTTCCGGGATATGATGGGATATATCCGGGATTTATTTAATACAAATGTTAAAAATCGTTGAAAATGAATGAATTATAAAAATTACTCGAAAAAATAGAATCATTCAAGAAAATTAATATTCAATGTAATTCTTGAATGAGCTATAACAATTAGGTAACTTACATATTTATTGTAATACTATTTATATAAAAAATAAAACATTGATTCAAATTAATAATTATATCAATGAGGAATATCATAAGAAATACCACAACATTATTTTTTGTCAATGATTTCATCTATTTGTCTCCTTTGATCACTGCGGATCATAGTTATCTATTCATTCAATCACAAAGGAGCATCTGACGTTTATTCCGCAATATATTTAAATTATAATTAAATATTAATAATATAAGTGTTATAGTTAGCTATAATTGTTTAACATAATTTCATATAATCAAATTGGAATTAACGACAAACATACCTTTTTCATTCTACAAGACATTAAGTAACTTCGAAAACATAACTTCCAAGTTACTTATGTTTTGACGTATACCGTTCGTTTAAGCTTTATCTTTCTTAACGTTCCTCCGTTCAACAATACTGATATATGCTCATAGTATTGACTACTGATACTATTACAATTCAAACAAAAATATAAGTCAATTTTTAATAAGTCTAAAAAAGTATCCGTGTATAAAATGAGACATTCTTCTTGATACATAGATGCCGCAATTTTCGAAAAAACTACGATACCTATTTTATTATATATATGTAATTCAATGTATATATACTTTGGGATGGGGGCAAAGCTTTATATATTATATACCGGACATCGTGTATACTTTTATTATGTTTAATAACGAAAACCCAATCCGGTCTAACTGAAAATATTTAGTGCGTGAGTTCCCACCAAAATTTACAAACAAAAAATAGGAAAGTTTAGACAGTTGTTAGGCTGTCTCAGGGTGGCTTTTCTTAAAGTCTTCTGTCATCGTTTTGTATTCTTCGTAATACGTGTTTCCTCTCGTTAGAGACTCTGCCGCGTCTTCTATTGTGACTTCTGCTGATGCTGTGTCCCCGGCGTTAATATGATCAAGAGACATGTCTACCCGCTTTGCAAAAGCTCCATAAGAGCCCATCATATCCGCGTATTTCTGTACGGCTGGCTCAAGATCATCATCATAATAATATTGCGCGCTGTCGTAGCTGGAAGTGTCCGCTTCCGTCTCAATGTACTGCGTCAGAGCTTTGATTTGGGTTGGATCTCCGGAATTGCTCAGAACGGATGCAAGCTCATTTGCTGAGGTTGATACATTTAAAGCGTCTGCGCTTGTGGTCTCCATCCACTCCTTAGACTGGTCAGGCTGTTCCCCTGCTTGTTCTCCTGTGTTCTCTGCGCTGTCTGCCGTCTTTTCTTGGGGGGATGATTGACCAGAACATCCAGCAACAAAGACTACAGTAAAAACAACAAGAAAAATTGAGATGGCTTTCTGAACTTTATTCATTTTTCCTACTCCTTTAATGAAATGGAGGAGGGGAACAAGCTCTTTAAACCTTCCGTTTTTTGTTCCGGCTTTCCTCTCTTTCTCAAACTGTTATTACCACAGAGAAATAATGTTTGTGGCTGTCGTGCCTGTTGCATGTACTTTTTTTTAATCTTTCCTGCCGTTGTGTAACATTGAGCCTTTCCGGATAGTTAGGTCTTGAGAGTAAAAGGTCAAACGGTGGCGTTTTTATGTACTCACATGTACACTAATAATCTATAAAAGTTGAGCTGGTGGATTTCCAGCCCGGAGAAAAGGGAGGGAATGAAGAGATTTTATTATGCTGGTGGATAAGATTTAGAATATCCTATCCGTCGGGGTGAGCTTGCTTAATATGTCGGCTCGCATTGCCTCTGTTTGTTCGTGTGTCATGGGTACTGTAGAGTTCATATTCAGGTTTTGGGACTTTACATCTACCTGTGACTGCTTCCCATATCCCATATTATTAAAGCGTCTCTCAAGCATGAATTTAGCTGACTCTACATTACCCATTTTCATAGAGAGTTTGAGCTGTTGCAAGCACTCTGCAAGAAGGTCGGCTTCAGCTTCCTTGAGTGCCGCGTAAAAGCTTACATAAGGCTGTTGCTGTTCATCCCTGCCTTTCCTTATCCATGAGTACAGGGTATCTTCTGATATTCCAAGAGATAAAGCCAGAGCTGAGTAGGTGAAACCTAACTTAACATTTTCTTTCATTCGTTCAATTAATTCAGGGGTGCATTTCGTTTTTTTAGTCATAATTAAATAAATTGTATAAGTTCTGAGTATAAGAATATAATCTAAGGTTTTATTGATGCTGTATCCTTTTTTAAAATACTGTTCGTAAAGGTACAGATTAAATCAAGGCTCTGAGGAGGGAAAAAGGGTGGCCTTGCACGCTCGATTTATAGTGAAATTTTGAGTTTACACAGTTGCACATAAGGTACTCAAGCGGAAAATTTGGGAAGTGAAGCATCCCAAGGGCATTAGAATAAAATCGAAATTAATTAATTAAGTGGCTCTCTGCTAACGATTTCAGGAAGTTAAAAAGTGTCCTAGCAGAGCTGGTACTGAGGGTAAAAACGGGAGAAAATAATTAAGGCTGTATCGGCTATAATTAATCAAATCTATAAAATAAACGCCCGCTTCGCTCCTTACGCCTTGCCGCGTCCGAATATCATTCCCCTTTGCAAACTCCTTAAAAGAGATTCCCGGCTTGCTTGCTTGTTTCTTTGTTGCTGTAGGCGGTGCGTTAATTGTCTCATGTCCCAGATTTGATTTACTTATCCTTAAGTTTACCTTCTAAAGTTTTTGATAATCAGGTTATTTCAGGTTATTTCAGGTTAAGAAACGCTAACAGCTTCAGGTAATTCAGGTAATTCAGGTTATTTTTTTAGTGGTGATTTTTTTCACGATCAGCTATAACCTGAAATGGTTTTGGAATCACGGTATACAGGCTCTGTTTACTGAAATTATATAGGGAGTTTCCCGATAAGCCTACGGTACTGATTTGTCGCCTGTTGCACTTTATTGAGGTAATGTGCACTTCCAACGGTTGCAGATGCCCTACCTTGAATGAAATCAGCTACGCTTTCTGTAATCCCTTCCTTAATCATGAGGTTTAAATGCCATTTTCGAATGGTTTTTGCAGTTACACGTCCGCTTCTGATTTCTTTCATGACGCTACAATATGACTTGAGCCTGCATAGTTTCCTTAATTCAGGAATATATGAAGCAGGGAAAAATAGGTGAAATGTCTTCTTTGTACCGCTTGATAAATAAGAAGTTGGATAGTGGGCAACTTCACCTTCAATAACTATATTGCGTTCGTCGAAGTTTTCAAGCATTCGATGGATATGAGTTAAGCGGTTTCCCGAATAAACCAATAGACTATATACAGGTTTCATTTCTTCGGGACATTCTTCATACCCTTTCTTGATTTCATCCTCATTTACGTAGACCTCAACAACACCTGATTTTTTGATCTTTACAAAGCGTCTCCATTTCTCAAGGCTATAGCCGCATATTTCATCAATCTCTTTGTCTTCAAAGTAATTGAATAAATTGCGTAACCCTCTTTCTTCTTTGTCTTTTAGTAGAATATCTCTAAATTGTATTGGTTTGCTTATAATTTGATTTTCAAAGAATCTTATTAAGGCATTAAAATAGTCTCTTTTAGTAGTTTGCGATATATTTTTATAGTGTAACCAATCTTCAAAAGAATTTTTATGCTTGAACCAGATATCATTGAGTATAGAGCTTTTACATTTGCTTTCTTGTAGAGGGTATGTTATCAAGGAATGAGTACTTATTAGGTCGCAATTTAATTGGTTTATTTGATTTCCAATTAGAGGTTTAATAAGGTTGAATTTGTCAAATACAGCCTTTACACGGCGGGGATCCTGAGTTCGAATCTCAGCGGGCCCATCTTGATTTTCTAACCTTTTTGATTCATTTTAAATTCTCTTCTGTTCCTTTTGATATCATTTTAAATTCTCTTCCGTTCCTTTTGATGTCATTTTTAATTTCTCCTATGTTCTTTCGATATCATTTTTAACTTCTCCTCTGTTACGTTAAGACGAGTTTCTAACTCAGATTTATACAACGGTTGTATAACCTTTGTCTAACCTGTATTTCACCGTCAAGTCTTCATCGTGAGCAACTATAAACACAGGTTAAACAAGGTAGTGCCAACTATTCGATTTTTCTAAAAAGCTCCAAACGGAGCAGCTTGACTCTAAAGCGAGAGAAGTCATGAGACAAATGCAGCAAGTAAAGGTATACAGGAACAGTTGGCAGGAACAGGAAGCTTCCTGAAAGGTTCAGGATCAATAGTGTCCTTATTATTATTATTATTATTATTATTATTATTATTATTATTATTATTATTATTCGTATATTCAAAGTCGATCTGGCAAACAATCTATCCCAGGTGTTGAAATAATAGTTTCACGATCATTTCCCGGGTTTCAGGAACCCTGTACAGTCCTCTTACTGAGTCCTTAGAGACCGAAGATGTCAAGCACTCTGCCACAACTGGTCCATTCATGAGCTTTACTTATGATGAAATTATCTAAGCTAAATTATCTATAAGCTAAATTATCCAGAAGCTTGTAGCTTACAAGGCTTTCAGCAGGTCGTTGACATCAATCTCATCCTTTAGTATTTGCCAAAATCAGTAGGAAATCAGGGATATCATAACGTTTGTTTACAGCTACAATGGCTAAAATAGGAAAGTATATATTCTCGCCGTAAATCTCAGGATAGTACTGATTTGATTCATCAGTGGTAATCTGTGCTTCAGTGAAGTTAGAGAGATCATACATGTAGATATCCAGGTTTCCATTGCGATAATCTGCCCACACTATTCTGTCCTCATAGATATCAGGAATATTTTGAGAAGATCCATTGGTAGTTATCTGAATTTCATTTATAGTGAGTTGGGTATTTTGTACAGTAGACGCCAATGCGGCAGATGAAACGGAAGTAAAAAGAAGTAAAATCAGAGATATTGAAGTTAAAGTTATCAAAAAAAGCTTTTCTTTTTTGTCCATTTATGTTCCCTTTTCCACCAATCATTCAAAACAATTAAACAGTTACCACTTTTTAATTATGTTTATCCCTTTTCTTTTGAATGCAAACTCTATAGAAATCCTTTAATTTAGAGAATTACCGGGGGATAAAGGTTGGATCAAAGCTAACCTTCGTAGAATCACTGTGACGGCACAAAAAGTAAAGAAGAGACTCTAAAAATGTTGAATCTAAATAATATCTTACCTTTAATCTTTAAAATGCGTCCCTATTTTTTGAGATCGTAACCAAAATCTCCTTTATTTCTTCATAATCAAAACAATTAATGATCCGTGTAATCCGCGTAGTTGGCGCTCCTCTTTATCCTGAGCGGAATGTTCCTGAATTCTACCGGGCTGTAAGCAGCCCGGTTTTCAAAAAATCTCAACAAGGCGTTAAAATTACTTTTCTTAGTCATTTCCAATAGATTTTTATGGTCAATAACTGCTGAAAAGAGATTTATATTCGAGCCATATATTATTAAAATTAAAGTCTTTCACAACCTGTTTCCTGGGGAAATTAAAATTTAAAGGGTCATAAGGGCTTGAATATCTTTAGATCAAAAAATCGGCTAGTAATTAACTAATGACCTTTAAGTGGCCGGAATAATGAATTTGAATCTTAGAGAGTCCACTGAGTTTTTTGAGCTTAATTATATCTGAAACTAAACAGTTTTTTTTATATAGTAACAGATTGTATTTGTATATTTATGTATTAGCTGCAGGTTAAATTTTCCTTTTAAAACTTAATACTTTATATAATACTGATATCGTTATATAGAAAGGGAAACGATAAAGACTTAGAATCTTTGTTACCTACAAAAAGATACGCTTTAATATATTTTGAAAGCGTTGATTCTTACAAAGATTATTTCTATTAACAGTGGGGGAGGAGTAAGTATTGAAGAGAAGAAGCAGGACAGATATCGCAGTAGATATTCTCAGAGTGGCGATGAACGGGGCAAAGAAAACGCATATCGTTTATGAGGTAAACCTTAACTTTAATATTGCTCAGAAATATCTGGAAATGTTAAAAGAAAAAGAGCTTATCAGGCACGAGAATGGCGTTTTCATCACAACTGACAAAGGAAAAGTCTTCCAGGAAATGGCTAAAGAACTTAAACTTTAAGAATTTTTCTATTTCTCTTTAGATGTTTTTATTTTGTTTTCATCTGCTTTCTTTTTATTTTTTATTTTTTCTGTCTTCCCGGTTTTCATCTTCCCTGATCTATGAATCCAGGACCCCTCTCTATTTTTTATCAAAGATTGAGTAGCGAACTCATCCGGGGAATAAAAGATGAAGCCTGATTTCATAAGGAAACCGGCATCGCGGCAGTAAATCCATAATACAGCTCAGTTAAGTAATAATCCTTCTGAACATTTATGCGCTTCCGTATTTATAAAGGCATTTGGAAACATATATACTATGGCGATGAGGGCGCTTTTTTTGAACTGCACACTGAAAAAATCACCTCAGGTATCGAACACCCATGCTCTTGTTGACAAAGCTGTGAATATTCTTAAAGAACTTGATATTGAGAGCGAGGTCATAAGGGTTGTTGACCACAATATAGCTTTCGGGATTTCCTCAGACGAAGGAAACGGAGATGAATGGCCCCTTTTACTTGAGAGAATAAAAGCCTGCAATATCCTGGTTATAGCAACTCCTATCTGGTTTGGAGTGCTTTCTTCCGTAGCCAAGATGGTAATTGAGAGGCTGGACGGGACCTATATGGAAGGGGATCCCGAAACCGGGCAGTACCCTCTTTACGGAAAAGTCGCGGGAGTTATCGTTACGGGGAATGAAGATGGGGCGCATGACGTATGTTCTACCATACTCTTCAACCTCACACACCTGGGATGTGCCGTGCCTCCCAATGCGGACTGTTACTGGGTCGGGGATGCAGGCCCGGGGCCCAGCTATATCGAAGCAGGAGGGGAAAGGCACCTTTACACGAATCGGACGGTAAGATACATGGCACATAATCTTGCGTATTTCGCAAAGCTTCTCAAAGAAAATCCTATTCCTACCAACTTGAAAATGCTTGATGAGGAGGCAAAAAGGGTAAGCGACTCGGTCTAAATCAGCTTTAAAAAGCCTTGTGTTACTTTTTACTTGTTTTCGTTGCTTTTATTTTCAAATAGCTGCATACTTTTGCTGAGGGGAACATTTTACTGATAGAGATGGAGGATTTTATTTGACTGATGGGGATAAATCGATTATAAAACTTAAGGTTGCAGAAGCAGATCAACGGGATGTCGGAAAAGGAATTGTCCGAATTGATGAAAGGTTCAGAGAAAGGATGGGCCTGAAACCCTTTGACGTTGTGGAGATCAGAGGTGGAAAATCGACTTCTGCCCTTATAGGCCGTCCTTATCCCAGTGATGCGGGCCTTGATATTGTCCGCATGGACGGGCTTATCCGTATGAATGCAAAGACGAGTATAGGGGAATACGTAGATATCCGCAAAGCAGACTGGAAAGAAGCAAAAAGTGTAACCCTTGCACCTGTAGCCAAAGGCATGCAGATATATGCCCCAAGTGAGACTCTTAAAGCCGTATTCATGAACCGTACGGTTTCAAAAGGGGATTTCATTTCCACTACAAGCCTCAGACGGTCCAGGGAGAGGGAGACTTTCGGTAAAGGGGTTATGTTCGAGGATTTCTTCCAGGACTTTTTCGGGCAGGGTTTTGGCCAATCTTTCGGGCTTGGCGAGATAAAACTGCAGGTGGTATCTACTGCCCCGTCGGGAATAGTGAAGATTACTGATATGACACAGGTAGAGCTTTTGCCTGAGGCTACGGAGGTAACCCCTGAACAGAATATCCCTACTGTAATGTATGAGGACCTGGGAGGGCTTAAAGATGCTATTAGCAAGGTAAGGGAAATGATAGAACTGCCTCTGAAGCATCCTGAGCTCTTTGACAGGCTTGGAATCGATGCTCCGAAAGGGGTACTGCTGCACGGGCCTCCCGGGACGGGCAAGACAATGCTTGCAAAAGCAGTTGCCAACGAATCAGATGCTTATTTCATTTCCATTAACGGCCCGGAAATTATGTCAAAGTACTACGGAGAATCCGAGAGGGCAATAAGGGAAATCTTTGAAGACGCAGAAAAGAATGCTCCGGCAATTATTTTCCTGGACGAGATTGATTCTATTGCTCCTAAAAGGGCTGAAGTGACCGGAGAAGTCGAAAGAAGAGTGGTCGCTCAACTTCTTTCCCTGATGGATGGGCTTAAAGCCCGCAAAAACGTGATTGTTATAGGGTCGACCAACCGTGTTGAAGCCATCGATATTGCCCTCCGCCGCCCGGGCAGGTTTGACCGGGAGATTGAACTTAGAGTTCCGGACACGGAAGGAAGGCTTGAGATTTTCCAGATCCATACAAGGGGCATGCCTCTTGCAGAAAACGTAAACCTGATGGATTTTGCCCAGATAACTTACGGGTTTGTGGGAGCTGACATTGCTGCGCTCTGCAGGGAAGCAGCCATGAGTTCACTGAGGCGGGTTTTACCGAGAATCAACCTTAATGAACCCGAAATCCCGAGAGAAATCCTTGATTCCCTTCAGGTCACAAGGGAGGACTTTGAAAACGCCCTGAAAGATGTCCAGCCGTCTGCTATAAGGGAAATCCTGATAGAAGTCCCCAACATCGGCTGGGACGACGTTGGCGGTCTTGAGGGGGTAAAAGAACTTCTGAAAGAGGCTGTTGAATGGCCGCTCAAGAGCCCTGAATCTTACAGGGATATAGGGGTTGAAGCCCCCAAGGGTGTGCTTTTATACGGGCCTCCGGGTACTGGAAAGACCCTCCTCGCAAAAGCCATTGCCCACGAGTCCGATGCCAACTTTATCACCGCTAAAGGGAGCGACCTGCTCTCCAAATGGTACGGGGAATCCGAAAAGAGAATTGCCGAGGTCTTTACGCGTGCACGGCAGGTTGCTCCTTCCATCATTTTCCTTGATGAACTTGATTCCCTTGCACCTATCCGCGGGGCTTCTACAGGTGAGCCTCAGGTTACAGCAAGAATCCTTAACCAGCTCCTTTCTGAAATGGACGGTCTTGAAGAACTCAGGGCTGTTGTGGTAATCGGTGCAACCAACCGTCCTGACATGATAGACCCTGCTCTTTTGAGACCCGGGCGTTTTGATGAGCTTATTCTTGTGCCTGTCCCGGACGAAGGGGCTCGCAGGGAAATTTTCAGGGTCCATATCGAGAATATGGCTCTTGCGGAAGATGTCGATATTGAAAAACTCGTTTCCCTTACAGACCAGTATACAGGTGCGGACATTGCAGCCGTATGTAAAAAAGCAGGACGGCATGCACTACGTGAAGACCTCCATGCAAAAAATGTTAAGCAAAAACATTTCCTTCAGGCAATTGAAGAGACCGGGCCTTCAGTTACTCCGGATACCATGAAGTACTACCAGGCAATAAAAGGCGAACTGAGAAAAAGGAAATCCAAGGAAATAGAAAGTTCCTATTATATCTGAGTATGAGAAGGAATTCTGTTTTCTAATTTTTATTTTTGTCCCTTTGAGGATTCTCTTTTCAGCCTTCTTTTCTATTTTTATTATTTGTTTAATTTTTTTAGACGTGGCATTCTTTTTTATTAATTAGTACTTAATTTTTTATTACTGTAATTGTACCATTTTTTTCTTAAATCGGTTATTTTTTAATTTAATTATTTATTGACAACCTGTTTCACTGGACGTTTCTGGAAATGGTTAAGTGGCTCCGAAAGTGATTTATATATAAACTCTTTAAATTATGTTAACCAATGACATTAAATACCATAATTACTATCGGTAATATATATGCAGCTTCCAACACCCGAAGATCTTAAAAAAAGAAGAAATGAACTCGGGCTTACCCAGAGCGACCTGGCTAAAAGGGCAGGTGTAAGCCAGCCTCTTATAGCACGTATCGAATCTGGAGATGTAGACCCCAGGCTCTCAACGGTCAGGAAAATCCTTGATGCTTTTGAGGAAGCTGAAAAGGAGCAGCAGATCATTATAAGGGACCTGATGCATTCCCCTGTCCTTCATGTTTCTCCTGAAGACTCGGTAGAAGAGGTGGTAAACCTTATGCATGTTCATGGTATTTCACAGATCCCCGTGCTTGATAGAGGAATTCCGGTTGGAAGTGTTTCGGAAGATATGATCGTAAAACTGATGGGTGAGAGCAAGAAAAAATCCATATCTCAGTTGAAAGTTTCAGGGATAATGGGGGAGTCGTTCCCTACAGTATCTCCCGGAATCTCGATCTCAGTAGTTTCACATATACTTGAAGGAAATCCTGCCGTACTTGTAGTAGAAAAAGGAACAGTCGTGGGAGTTGTAACAAAACACGACGTAATGAAACTTCTTCAGGGCCAATAACCGGAATCCTTTTTCCTTAAAGCCAGAATCTCAGATTGAACATGGAAAGCACATGAATTATATACTAGGATTCAATTAAACCTGAATCCTTAATTTAATTCGGTACTTAACCTGTCTGAACTGTCCGGAGAACATGGTAAATGCAGTCGAAAAGGTATCAGGGCTTAAGGTACTACGGATCCCTCCGGCATGCCGTATCTATAAGTATATTACCCTGAACTATTTCAGGACTACATTACTGAAATAATTTCAATATCATAGAGTTTACATAAATCCCCCTCAATTAATAAAAACAAAAACCAATTTAATCTTTGAAAAAAGTGTGGAGTATAATAAATATGGATCTGGAAGATACCCTTCTCATGATGCCTGGTCCCGTACCTGTCGCACCCAGAGTCCTTAGAGCAATGTCAAAACCGATGATCAACCACCGGAGTGCTGAATTTGCCGGAATTTATACCGATTGCAGGGCAATTCTTGCAGATGTTTTTCAGACAAAAAATGACATCTTTTTGCTCAGTGGTTCCGGGACTGCGGGAATGGAAGCCGCAGTCGGGTCCGTGGCCGGAAGCGGGGATAAAGTTATCGCTATAGAGAACGGAAAGTTCGGAGAGCGTTTCAAAGACCTTGCAGCTCTTTATGCTGAAGTGGTGCCCCTGGAGTTCGAATGGGGTCTTCCTGTTGACCTTGAACAGGTTAAGGAAAAGCTCGAGGAAGGGGCAAAAGCTATCACCCTTGTCCACAACGAGACCTCTGCAGGTATCATGAATCCTGCTGTAGAAATCGGCAAGCTTGCAAAAAAGCACGACGCTCTTTTTATTATGGACGGTGTTACCTCCCTCGGGGGAGATGAAGTCAAAGTCGATGAATGGAATGTCGATATTGCAATTGTTGGTTCCCAGAAATGCCTTGCAGCTCCACCGGGAATGGCAGCTGTTTCCGTAAGCGAAAAAGCCTTTGAGGCTATGAACGGAATAAAGAAGAGGCCATACTATAATGACCTTAAGGCATATAAAAAAAGCGGGGATAAACCCAGGCCTGAAACGCCTTACACTCCTGCAATTCCTCTCTTTTATGCACTTCAGGAAGCCCTTCATATCGTTAAGGAAGAGGGCATGGAAGCAAGGATCAAAAGGCACAGAACCCTCTCCGAAGCAGTAAGAGCAGCAGCTGGCGCAATGAACATAGAAATGTTCCCACAGCTTAATGAGTACAGCCAGTACTCCAACACTATCACTGCAATGAAATCTCCTGCAGGAGTTGATGGTGAAGACATTAAAAACGACATGAAAAAACGTGGAGTAATTATAGCTGGCGGGCAGGAACGCCTGAAGAGCAAGATTTTCAGGATTGGAAGCATGGGAAATGTGACTGCAAGGGATGTCCTCTCCACTGTCCAGCAGCTCGAAATCGTGCTGAGTAAGCGGGGTTATATTGGCAGCGTGGGAGCAGGCACTGAAGCTGCATCACGTGTCATTGACAGGTTATGAGAATTCCAAAAATCCTTCATAACCAAGGTTTATAAACGTTTCAGGAAAACCAGAAGAATATTAAGCTTTAAATTCGATCGGATTCACATGCCCACAATAGGAATTGCAGATACCACGTTTGCGCGCTATAATATGGGGCGTGCAGCAATCGACGAGATACAGAAAAACGTATCCGTAAAGATTAAAAGGGTAACCGTACCCGGGATAAAGGACCTTCCGGTAGCAGCCAAAAAGCTTATCGAAGAAGAAGGCTGCGATATCGTAATGGCCCTTGGAATGCCTGGCGGGAAGCAAAAAGACAAAATGTGCGCTCATGAAGCTTCTCAGGGCCTTATTATGGCTCAGCTTATGACAAATACCCATATTATCGAGGTCTTTGTCCATGAAGATGAAGGAAAAGACGAAAAAGAACTTGCTTTTCTCATGGATCAAAGGACCCGGGAACATGCCTTAAACGTGATAAAACTGCTCTTCAAGCCGGAAAAACTGGTAAGGGAAGCCGGTACCGGTCAGAGGCAGGGTTTTGAGGACGCAGGTCCTTTGAGAATGTGAAGCGACTTTAAGTTAAAAACAAGACTGGAGACCTTACTAGATGACTATCAGCCTAGGATTTGTTGTAGCTGAATTTAACAGGGATCTGACCTACCAGATGGAACTGCTTGGAAGAGAGCATGCGGAATTCCTGGGGGCAACAGTTAAAGAGACCATTCTCGTGCCCGGAGTCTTTGACATGCCTCTTGCAATCAAGAAGCTCTGTCAGAGGGAGGACATTGATGCAGTGGTTACCATAGGGTCGGTAATCGAAGGTGAGACCGACCATGACCAGGTGGTTATGCAGCATGCCGCAAGGAAGATCATGGATCTTTCCCTTGAGTTCAACAAGCCAGTAACTCTCGGAATTCCGGGTCCGGGTATGACCAGGATGGCTGCTCATGAACGTGTCGACTATGCTAAAAGGGCAGTAGAAGCTGCAGTCAAGTTGGTGCGGCGGCTGTGAAGTTCCTTGATGCTTCAATAAGCTAGCAAGAGTGTAACAAACCAGGACCATCTCTATGACATCCGCAAGGCTCAAGCGTGTAGAAGAATCTGCAACGATCAGGATCTCCAACATCGCGACCAGAATGATTAAAGAGGGTACAGACGTTATCAATTTTAGCCTTGGCGAACCTGATTTCGACACCCCTAAAAACATCTGTGATGCTGCAGCAAAGGCTATGTATGAGGGAAAGACCCACTACGCTCCTTCTGGCGGTATTCCGGAATTAAGGGCAGCGATTGCCGAAAAGCTGAGAACGGAAAATCGCCTGGATGTGACCGAAAAAGATGTGCTGGTCACCCCGGGTGCAAAGCAGGGGATTTTCGAAATAATGATGGGTGCCCTCGACGACGGGGATCAGGCACTCCTCTTTGATCCTGCCTGGGTAACCTATGACGCCTGCATTCGTTTTGCAGGAGCAGATACTGTCTGGGTTCCTACAGTCCCTGAAAAAGGGTTCCTGCCTGACAATTTCGCCGATTACATAAACGATAAGACAAAGCTCATTGTTGTAAACAGCCCGGGCAACCCGACAGGCGGCGTATTCGGGAAAAAAACCCTGCAGTGCATTGCAGATCTTGCAATTGACCATGACCTTCTGGTAGTCTCAGATGAGATCTATGAGAAAATCATCTATGACAGGGAACATATCAGTATTGGCAGTTTTGACGGGATGCAGGAGAGGACCATTACTGTAAACGGCTTTTCCAAAGCGTATGCAATGACTGGCTGGAGACTTGGATACCTTACCGCTCCTCCTGAGATCTTCAAGCTTCTACAGAAGATCCAGTCCCACTCTGTAAGCAGCGCCACTACTTTTGTCCAGTATGGCGGGCTTGAAGCCCTTCAGGGCCCTCAGGACGGAGTGAAGGCAATGGTGGACCGCTTTAAAATGCGCAGGGACATTCTCATTGATGGGCTGAATAAAATAGGGCTTGAATGCAAGAAACCGGATGGAGCTTTCTATGCCTTTGCCAATGTGAGTGAGTACGGAAACGGGACCGAGGTTGCTGAAAAGCTACTGAGGGAAGCTCATGTTGCAGTAACCCCTGGAGTTGCTTTCGGGTCTTCCGGCGAGGACTTTATCCGGATTTCCTACGCAACATCCATTGATAGAATCCGCGAAGCGCTTGAAAGGCTTGAAAAAGTATTTGCATAAAACACGATTCCGAAGCGACCTTTTTAATAGAGGTCCGGAAAGTATTTTTTTAAGTATAGAGAACGGTAGGGGTAAGTTTACCCATACCGTTTCAGGACTTCTTTTATAATTGCGCCGGTACTGCAAAGAGGGCATCTTTTTGAAAGTGGAATCCTGACCACTTTTGCAGGAAGCCCTCTTTTAGTAAGTTCTATCTCCAGAAGCTCAATGTCAAAATGCTGGTCATAACCCAGAGCAATGATATCCGGTCTTATTTCCTTAAGGGGTTCGAACATATCCTTTTCACTGCCAAGAGTGGCTTTGTCTACCGTTCCAAGTGCATTCACCATCTCAAGCCGCTGCTTCTCAGGAACTATTGGTTTTGGCTTATGGGTCACGTTGGAATCCCTGGCAACAATGACGAAGAGTTCATCTCCAAGAGCTCGTGCCTGGGTCAGGAAATAAACATGTCCCGGATGGAGAATGTCAAAAGTTCCGGTAGCAAGTACACGCGTCAATAAATCACCTGGTCTCGGGTAATATCCTGTAAGCATAAGAAACTTACTGAAAATAGCCCTGTTCCCTGACCATAAGAGTTCCATGTTATGCAACCTGTATATAGTGTGAACGCGTGTTGATTATTCTATAACTAGCCTCCATGATAATGGGCTTCGATTATCGTAAGTAATATATATGGCTCATAAATATGATTATTAATTATTAGAATGAAGACCTGACAGCAGTAGTCTGAAGATAAATAATGCAATGCCAGAACTTTTTACCTCTCACGGAAGTAGCTGTTACCCCAGGGGTTATAACAAGTAATATATAATTCTGGCAAAAATTACCATCTAGATAAGTTTATAAAAAGAGGAAACCCCCATGGTTAAAAAATCGGTTCATGAGATCAATAAAAAAATTGAGGATGGGAGCGTCAGTGTAGTCACAGCCGAGGAAATGGTCGGAATTGTTGAAAGTCTTGGCGTGGAAGGTGCCGCGAGAGAAGTTGATGTAGTCACTACAGGCACGTTTGGAGCCATGTGCTCTTCAGGTTTGATGCTTAACCTGGGTCATTCGGAACCCCCAATCAAGATCCAGAAAGTATGGTTCAACAATGTAGAGGCATACAGCGGGCTTGCTGCTGTTGACGCTTACCTTGGAGCTGCCCAGATCTCGGACACACGCGGGATACAGTATGGTGGAGCGCATGTCATTGAAGACCTGCTGAGAGGAAAAGAGATCAATGTACACGCAACCTCCTACGGGACGGACTGCTATCCCAGGAAAGTGCTTGATACGACAATCACCCTTGATGACTTAAACGAAGCAGCTCTCCTCAATCCCAGAAATGCCTACCAGAAATATGCTGCTGCAACAAATAGTTCCAAACGGATACTGAATACTTATATGGGAGAGCTTCTGCCCAACTTTGGTAACGTAACCTATTCCGGAGCAGGAGTCCTTTCTCCCCTGTCAAACGACCCGACCTACGAAACTATAGGAACAGGCACAAGGATTTTTATCGGCGGGGCCCAGGGTTATGTTATCGGGAACGGGACCCAACACTCTCCCTCCAGCGGTTTTGGTACCCTCATGCTTAAAGGAAACCTTAAGGAAATGAACCCTGATTATTTAAGGGCCGCTTCTTTTACAGGCTACGGGACAACCCTTTATATGGGAATCGGAATCCCAATACCCATTCTTAATGAAAAGATCGCAGCCTCAACTGCAGTGCGTGATGAGGATATTACTACCAGTGTTCTTGATTATGCCGTGGGCAGCAAGGATAAGCCTGTGGTCAGGCAGGTAAATTATGCCGAACTCAGGTCAGGCTCTGTGCAGATTGAAGGAAAAGACGTTCTAACCTCTTCCCTTTCAAGCTTCAAGAACGCAAGAAAGATTGCAAATGAACTTAAGGAATGGGTAAAGCACGGCAAATTCTTTATCAGCGCGCCTGTGGAAAGGCTTTGCTGTGAAGGCTCGGCAAAATCCATGAAACAGACACAGGCAGTGCCTCTTGTAAAAGATGTCATGTCCGATTTTATTGTTACTATCAAAAAGAACCAGACTGTTCAGGACGCTGCAAAGAAAATCTGGGAGAATTCGTTCAACCACCTTGCAGTGATTTCGGATACAGGTGAACTGGTAGGAATACTTACTGCCTGGGATATCTCAAAAGCTGTTGCCGAAAATATTTTTGATTCCGTAGAAAGCGTCATGACGAAAAAGGTCCTGACCTGCGCTCCGAACGAACCTGTGGACCTTGCAGCCCGCAGGCTGGACCGCTATGGAGTTTCGGCAATGCCTGTGATCGATGCTCAGAAGCGGGTACTTGGAATTATCACAAGCGATAATATAAGCAAGCTCCTTGCAAGGAGGTACTGAGCATGAAAATAAAGATCAGCATCCCTACGGAAAGGATACATAACCCCATTATCTCCGAGTCTATTATCGAAACCGGAATTCTGCTTAATATTATGGTCGCAAATATTGACTCGACTTACGGAGAACTGATTGCAGACGTTAAAGATTCCAGGTTCGACAAAATTAAAAATGCTCTCGAGTCAAGAGGGGCAATAGTTGCAATTCTGGATCGCCCCATTCACAGGGATGAAGAAGAATGTGTTGAATGCGGAGCCTGCATCTCAGTCTGCCCGATGAATGTTTACGCTTTTGATGAAACCTGGAGCCTTTGCGTGGATGAAAAGAAGTGTATCCAGTGTGGTATGTGCATAAAGATGTGCCCTCATGGGGCTTTAAAACTGGGAGAATGAAAGAGAACTGATCCGCGGATTTTCTTCTTTTTTCCATCTTTTCCTTTTTTTCTTCACACTTTCCCGATCTTTTTACCTTTTCCTCCCTCTTCCCGGTTTTCAGCTTTTTATTCCTCTTCGAGCGCTCATACACAGATTTAGTTGTGGATACTGATTTCTATCTTGAAACTCCCATTATTTATAGATTGAAACAAATAATTATAATGTATAGTAAGATGATAACAGGTGAAAGTTGTCTGCTGTGAGAAGTGTGTGCTGTCTGAAGCACCTTCTGTCAGAACTACCTTTTAAAAGCATATCAGCAACCCCGCAAAAAAAGATTTTTTTCTCTGTATTTTTCATTATGAGATACAAAACAGGCGGGGATCGTTACAACAAAAGCGAATTTGCATAGTGACATTGGAATCCTTGAAAAAGGAGAGCAAAAATATGAGAATCCTCGTACTCTATACAGGCGAACTCGGAAAAAAAGTTATCCAGAATTTGGTAAATTCGTCAAATTTCTGCGTTTCGTGCGGTGAGCTCTGCAACCACTGCCGGCAGGCAAGGAAATCTTATGCAAACCTGATTGTGGGAATCCATGAGTTTCCGGAAGACCTGCCTCCGTTTATCGAAGAGCCTGCCCAGTTTCTGCCTCCATCACTTCCGGAATGTGATTTGATCCTTGCTATAGGGATCCACCCTGACCTCCTTGCGGCTCTTCCCGAAGTCGTGCAGAAAACCGGGGCAAAAGCCGTAATTGCGCCTGCTGAAGATTCGAAGAAAACTCCTGCCGGTGTCCTTGAGCAGCTCAGGAAAGAACTCGAAGCTACAGGTGTTGAATTTGAGGCGCCGAAACCCTTCTGCGCCCTCGAAAAAACCGGAAAGCCAGTGATAGATTCTTTCGTTGACCTTGGCTTCGGAAGACCGGTGCTCAGGGTCGAGATGAGCCCTGACGGGAAAATGTTCGTAGGAGCAGGTGTAATCCGGGACGCTCCATGTGGCTCGACCTGGTTTGTCGCAAAAAAACTCGGTTGGACCGACCTTCCGGGATATAAAGAAACCATCTCAGGAGCTCACCATTCCTATCCCTGTACCGGGAGTATGGACAAAGACCCTCAGATAGGGGATACTATCCTGCACAAAGCTGGATACATCATCAGGGAAGCTGTAGAAGACGGAATGGAGTGTGCAAAGAAGGAAAAAACCAGGTTTTCGGCAACCTGCGGCGATGAAGTTGAAGCCATGGCTTCTGAAAATTAAAGTGGGAAAGAGGAAATGCGCAATTTTCCTGTGCCTTTCCCTCCTTTTCCTTTAGTAAAAACCCTGACTTGATTAAGTTTGTTATTTATATTGTAAACTGTTTTTATATTGTAAATTGTTTTTATATTGTAAACTGCTTTTACACTGTAAGCCATTTTTACGCTGTAAACTATTTTTTTCAGGTCTGAGCCTGGAAATAAATCTCTTCATAAGGCTGGACTACTACAAACCCTTCTCCTCTGAAAACCATCTGGATAGATTCTCCGCTGCCTCTTCCAACGAAACTTTTCAAGGAGATATCAGTTTTTATCTCAGGTTCCAGATTTCCTGACCAGGCAACTGTGGCGTTAGGGTCAGTGAAGACCGGATGTTCTTTAGTTACCCTGAAAGTTACAGGATCGTGGTGAGTGGTGATGGCAACCATACCGTTTCCTTCCAGTTTTACGTTGAAAAGCCCACCTGCCATCACTCCTGCAGGCTTTTTCATCAGCTTGATGTCCCAGTTGATAGTATTTTCAAAGGCCAGGATGTCGTTACCATTTACGAATATAGAATCATTTTCAAGTTTCAGAACTGATATTTTCTTCCCCTTGTCCGCAAGATAGAGCTTCCCTCTTCCTTCGGCTTTTGTGAGACTGACCCCTTCTCCTGTCAGGGATACTTTCACGAGCTTCCCAAGTCCGTGTTCGAGGACTCCTTCCCGAGTAAACTTTATATTCCCTGTGTATGCGACCATGGAGCTCATTTTGGTCCATACCATACTATTGAGATTAACTTCAAGCAGGCGTTCTCGTTCCAGCTCAAAAATTCCCTGTCCGAGGTCTCTTTCTCCTGTGCTTTGAATAAAATCTTCTAATGAATAGCGTCCCATTATTATTCACCTCTAATTCATTTCTTTAATATTATTTAAATGTTCAATAGTCTTTAATAAATATAAATAAATTTCCTATGTCCCTTTCAGAAAGCAAGGAAAACCGTACTGACATGAGTTCAGGTTCCGGAGCAAACTTCCTGTTATATATATGAAGCATGCAAAACAATTGTAATATGAAATCTCGTTTTCAGTCTTTAATTTAAGAGGTAAACCATGAAACCAAAGATTGATTCCACAAGTTTTGGTTCAATTACTGTAGAAGGAGAGACTTTTGATTACGATATTCTCATCCGCCTCGACGGCAGGGTTGAAATGCGGGAAAAAATGCTCTCAAAAGAAAAGTATGGGACTTCTCATAAAATCTCTCTTGAAGAAGCAGAAAATATCTATGAGGAGGGGACAGAAAAAATAATCATCGGGACCGGACAGACAGGTTTTGTGAAACTTTCGGAGGAAGCTGAAGACTTTTTCACGGGAAAGAAATGCGGGGTAGAGTTATTCCCGACTCCCTGGGCAATTGAGCGCTGGAATGAAATCGAAGGCAGAGTTTCGGCACTATTTCATATAACCTGCTAAGAAACAAAACAGACCGGCTGGAAATAAAACAGATAATTGACAAGAATTGACAGGCAATTTTATAAACCGGGCAGAGCTGTCTGGATTTCTTCTGAAGCAGCCCTGCCCTGTATTTAGCTCATGTAACTATACTTTTTCTGCTTTTGTCCGGTTATATTTGTTCCAATACTATTAATCCAATACTAATTTATCCAATACTTATTTATCCAATACTTATTTGTCCAATACTAATTTATCCAATACTATTAGTCCAAAGTTATTATTCCAATGCCTTTTACTTGAGTTTCTTTTATCTCCCTTTTTACTTCCTTTACATGTATTTCCATCTGAGGGAAGGGGATTTCAATTCCTTCTCTCCTGTAAGCCTCAAAGATTCCGGCAGTCAGAGTATTCTTTACGGCTGCAAAATCCCCGGTTTTCGTCCAGGCTCTGAGCTGCAGATTTACGGAAGAATTGGCAAGTTCGGTAGTGACCACTGCAGGTTCGGGTTCCTTAAGTATAAGAGGGTGACCTTTCATAATATCGAGAGCTGTCACGATAGCTTTTTCAATGTCTGAAGAATAGCTTATGCCTACATCCACGGAAGCCCGTCTTGTAGGCATGCGTGTCATATTGACAATGGAACTCCCCCATACAAGCTTATTCGGGATTGTTATAAGCTGGTTGTCAGGGGTCAGGAGTTCTGTTGACATAATCCCTACTGCTCTTACTTTTCCGGTCTGCCCGTTTACGACCACCATCTCTCCCGTATCAATAGGTCTAATTGCCGCAACCCATACCCCGGCTGTTATGTTCGTAAGGGTATCCTGCATCCCCAGACCCAGGACCAGGCCTATTACCGCAGAAATTCCTATTACAAAACTATCCACATCAAAATTCAGGCTCTTCAAAAAGACCAGAATAACTATCACATACAGGAGAATGCTCAGGAAATGTGCCAGAAACTGTGTGGTAAGGCCGGGTAGTTTTGTTTTCTGTATTCCTTTCCTGAGTATATACACAAGAAACTTTACTGAAATAAATCCTGCAATCAGCACTATTATTGCGAAAATCAGCCTCGATACCGTTATATCAGTATACGGAATCACCTTCTCTATTATTCCGTTGCTTATTCCATCATTCATTTTAAATCTCCTGTTTTATCTCCTAGATTTTTTATCCCTGAATGCCGAAAAGCTCAAAAGGCTTTTTATACCTCTGACTGGTATTTTTATAACGTTAGTCCCGGATACATCGGTTGGATTATATTGGTTGGATTTGCCTTCAGCATAAAATATTTTAATCGATTTGTATGTGTCTTCTCGAGGATAGCTTTTCTTTTATCCCTCTTTTACTCAAGAATAGGATTACATAGAGCAAACTTTAACATATACAGGGACTAAAGAATTATACCTCTAATAATCGCATCAAATAGTTGACTTTATCAAATTATTTAGCTTATTGGATTATTAATTGTTTTAAGTTCTAAATCTAAATCTTAAATCTTAAGTCTTAAACCTTACCAAGTTATAAACCTTATAAAAATTATTAGCTCAAGTATTTATTGACTTTATATGTTTATTAACCTAATCAAATTCAAGGAAGGCCCATATTGAAGTGGATTAAAAAGCTCTTCGGAAAACAAGAAAGATCACATGAAAAAGCTGTTTCCAGCGAAGTCAGTTTTGATGAACTGCCCGTTTGGCTGGAGGAGAATTCTCAAAAAGTATCTTCTGAAATAGAAAAGAATGTTTCAGGCCTTTTCAGAGAGCTTGAGGTTGCAATTTCTGAGCTTAAAGAAAGCAATGCCCGGCTTCTGGAAGCAAAAGTTGAAGGAGATTTTGACATAAGGGCTGTAAAACGAGCGAAGAGCAACCGGGAAAATGTAACAAAGCAAGTAGGAGTATTCATAGATAAACTCGGAGTTCTGGAGAATACCGATTTCAGGGCTCTTAAAGGGTTTCATGAAGCAGCTGTGCAGAACCTGGACACCTGCCTTGAACATATGAACCAGAGTTTCCGATACACCAGGGTTGTCTTTCCTCTGGAATCAAAAGATGTTACTGAAAGCCTTGGCAGGCTGGGTCAGGTCCTTAATAGTCTCAGGGAAACAATCAGGGAACATAAACAAGAAATGGACGCTATCGAAGCAGCTTCTATAGGCATAAAGGAAGCGAGAGAACTAACTGCTTCAATAGAGGCCGAAAAACTGGAACTCGAATCTAAAAACAGGAAAATTCTGGCTTTAAGAGACGAAGCTGCCAGAACCGGTCAGGCTCTCGAAGAGTTCAAACGGGGAGAAGCCTGGCAAAGTATGCAGAGCCTCCAGGATGAATTAGATACAGCCAGAGACAGGCTCAAAAAAGCCGAAACAGGCCTGAACTCCCTTTTCGTTCCTTTTTCAGGCAACCTCTCGAAGATAAAAAAACTTCATGAAAGCGGCAGGTATACCTTGAAACCAGAGGTAAAGCAGCAGCTTGACATCTGCCTTGAATCCCCTGTAAACCTTGATCCTTCTTTTTTCCCTGAGCTCCAGAAAATTTTTGAGGACCCTGCTCTTGATATACAAACTCAGAAAAAAGAAAAAGCCCTTTCACAGGTCAAGTCCGCATCTTCGGCCTTTGAAGAGAAGAAAAAAGAGTATATTGAGGCCCGGAAGGTTTTTGAAGCAAAAAAAGCCGAACTGGCAGGCTCAGATACCGGAAAACTTGCCGGACTTGAACATAAAGAGACAGAACTGCTGGCAAGAGCCCGTCTGCTTGAAGAAGAGATCGAAAGTTCCGAAAAGAAACTGGCTGCCTTAAAAGAAGATCTCAAAACTAGAGAAAAAGAGCTTCAGGCCAGTGTGGCTATAATTGACAGCACTGTAAGAATTCAATTCCTTCCCTGACATTCCAGCGTTATAATATTACCTGAAGGGCCTGAAACAGGGGTAATTTAGAGAAATCCCTCTTCCCTGAGAAATAGTTTCCCTGATAAATCCTCCTCTTAACCACAAATTATTTTTCAATCTAAGTTTTCTGTCTCTTCTTATTTCTGCTTTTTTCCTATCGCGTTTCTTCCTGACTTCCCTCTTCTCTTCCTTTTTTTGTAAGAAAAACGGTCTCCTGACGGCGTGATAAAAACGGGCCAGTATAAAGAAAAAGGTTGTACCGGTTATGGATGTTTTTAGTTCAGCCTTCTTAAATGAAGCTCACTATTATAGCCCATAAAGTAGTCCTCTTGAGCGAAACGGAGTGGAGCGAAAAGGACCGCGTACTCCCGAGTCACAAATCGGGCAATGCAATTCGGGGTTGACAACCTAACAGTCTACCTTAACATTTTATCTTATCAGTTTATCTTATGAATATATAAATTATCAGCTCGTTAATTTTACTCTGAGAACTCAATTTCGTGGGGGATGAGAGCTTTTTCGGATAGTTACCTGTATTACTGTGTTACCTGTGTTTTTCATGTGGCTATTGAGTGCTTTCCGGATAATTTTTAACAAATTAATGTGCGGTCGTTATGAGTAGAGTATTATTGCGTTTATCTGTCAGTGTCTTTCTGATCTCTGTTTTTCTATCAGGAGCCCTGAGTTTCTGCGTTTCGGGCATCCACAGGGCTTCTGCAGTTGAATTCATTCTGGCTGAACACGATAGTGGAAATAGCAGTATTTCCAGGGAAGATACAGGGTGGGGGGCTGTTTCTTCCGGAGAGCCTTTAAGCCCTGCACAGCAGAAGCTCTCAGGTGATCTGCTGCAGTTGAGTGACGAGCGCTATCTTTCCGGAAAAGAGTCCTCTGAAACTCTGCGAGCCCGTATGGCAAAGCTGGGGCAGTTAAGTCAGGCAGATCCTGCTTCGAGAAGGGCGGTTCTTTCAGGCGAAAACCCGGGGAATTATCCAGGTTCAGGGAAAAATGCCAGTGAATCTTCTTTCGATTTGGCTGAAAAAGTTTATGTGTACATTTATCTGGAGCCTTTAGCACGCAGCAATATACTTGACGGGTACTGCGAGGTTGCGGAGAGAGATGAAGAAAATCATATCGCAGTGGCGTGGGTTCCGCTCGAATCCCTCGAGACGCTTGCTTCTCTTCCTGAGGTAAGAAGTATTCAAACTGTCCTTCCTCCCTTTGTCAGGCAGGGAAGTACGGTTTCGGAAGGTGACTCCATTCTTAACTCTTCCAGCCTCAGGGAACTTTACGGAGTAAACGGGACAGGGATCAAAATCGGAATTATATCTGACGGAGTAGACAACCTTGAGGACGTACAGGCCATGGGTGATATTCCTTCCAATGTGCATATCTTGAGCAATAAGGTAGGGGGAAACGAAGGTACGGCTATGCTTGAAATCGCCCATGATATCGCTCCAGGGGCAGAACTGTATTTTCACGACTGCGGAGGCAGCAGGCTCGAATTCAACAGGGCGGTCGATGCTATTGTTAATGAAGGGTGCACTGTTATCTGTGATGATATCGGCTGGCTTTCCGAGCCTTTTTTTGAAGACGGGATAGTAGCAGACCATGTAAAAGAGCTTGTAAAAAAGCATGATCTCCTTTACATAAGTTCTGCGGGAAATTCCGGAGACAGCCATTACCAGGGGTTTTTCCATGACAACGGGAGTGGCTGGCATGATTTCAGCAGCGGGCAGGGAGAGGTAGAGAATCTAGAACTCGAGGTCCAGCCCTCGGGAGAGGCATGGGTTTTTCTCCAATGGGACGATAGATGGGAACATTCGGGAAATAATTATGACCTTTACCTTAAAGACAGGAAAACTTCAGAGGTCATTGCGTCCAGTGCGGTCTACCAGGACGGAGACAACCTGCCCCTTGAATATATTATGTATACCAATAATGGAAAAAGCGCCATTAACGCTTCTATTGAGATCAAAAAGACTTCCGGGGAAGCAAAAGAACTCGAGCTCTATATCTATTACTGGCCGGGAGTAACAATTAATCCTGAAAATATCGTTGCCGAAGACTCGATTTTCGGGCACCCTGCCCTGCCTGAAGTAATAACTGTGGGAGCAGTCGGGACAGGAGAATCCGGAGGTTACGAGATCGAGTATTTCTCTTCCATTGGTCCGGCTACGATCTCCTATCCTTCTCAGGAAGTTCGTCCGAAAGCTGATCTTTCAGGGCTTGATGGTGTAAGTGTCACTGGTACGGGTGGAATTTCAGAGAAATTCTACGGCACAAGCGCATCTTCCCCACATGTTGCAGCTGTTGCAGGGCTTGTCTGGAGCGCTTTTCCGGAAAAATCGGCTATGGATATAAGAAGGCTGCTTTATACTTCATCAACAGATCTGGGTGAGCCCGGATATGATACTGTTTTCGGACACGGGCTTGTAAATGCCCTCAGGATGCATGAACAGGCATCAGGAGACCCTTCTGTTTTTATTGTAAGAACAGACGGGAGCGGGGATTTTGTCTCAATCTCGGAAGCAATAAATAGCAGCAGGCCCGGAGATTCTATTCTTGTATACCCCGGAACATACAGGGAAAACGTGTATGTACCCTGGGCTCTTAACATAAGTTCCGTTTCCGGAAAGCCTGAGGACACCATTCTCGAAGCTGAATATCCCGGAGAGCCTGTTATTCATGTGACTGCAAATTCTGCGAATATCAATGGGTTTGGTATAAACGGTTCTACCCGTGCTGGCATATATCTCGAAAGTGCAGGTGCCTGTATGCTTACGAATAATAAGGTGTCAGGCTGTAGTCAGGGAGTCTTGCTTGAAGAGTCATTTAATAACACTCTTACAGAAAATAACATTTCAAATAATGCTGAAGGGCTCAGGCTAACAGATTCTTTCCTGAACACAATCCTTGAGAACGAATTTGATGACAACAATGTCAATATCAATGAAAGTTTCAATCAAAGTCCCTCAGGAGATACAGGACTTTCGAACACCTGGAATACGGCTTCAAAGGTATTTTATCTTTATAATGACGGAATCTATGAAAGTCGATTTGGAAATTTTTACTCGGACTATAACGGACCGGATACAGATGGCAGTGGAATAGGAGACACTCCTTACGGCAGTGATTCTTTCCCGCTTATTACCAGATTGGCATCGTACTCCACGGGTTTTGAATTAGGAAGTGCAATTCCTGCTCAGGATCCCGCCTCCTTTGAAGGGGATACTCTGGAATTCGGGATTCGTTCTACAAGAAACTGCACCTTCAGCTGGTTACTAAACGGAGCTTTTCTACAGATAAACGAATCTGCTTCTTCTGCGGTTCTTTCCATTAATGCCGGAGAAATGATAGGTAGCATCACAGAAATCAGCACTGTCGCCCCTCTTAGAACCGAATACAATCTGACGGTTATTGCGGTAAACGGTATGATAAACAGCTCTTCAACCCTGCAACACAGCTGGAACTGGACTATCTATCCTGCAGAAGAAAAGATAGACGCGCCTGAGGACATAAATGAAGATAATATAATCAGGAGCAACACTTCAGGAGGGGAAAACGAAAAGAATTCAGGAGCCGGGAGAAGTGGAGGAAGTGGAGGAAGTGGAGGAAGCGAAGGAAGTGGTTCGATTGCCAGCTCTCCTGAGCCCTCAAGCAATATCGAAAGTAAGGAACTGACACAGAGTTTCATTACCAGTGGAAACCATATCCTGTTTGATTTTGCCAGGAATGCAACACCTGTAACGGCTGTAGAATTTGATGCGAGGAAAAACGCCGGAAAAGTTACAGTTATCGTAGAAATGCTAAAAAACCGGTCAGTTCTGGTTTCAGGCTTGCCGGAAGGCGAGGTTTACAGACACTTTAATATCTGGGCTGGCAGCAGTGGGTTTGCATTCCAGGAAAATATACAGGACCCAGCAGTCGATTTCAGGGTAGAAAAAAACTGGCTTTCCGAAAATGGAATTGACCCTACCTCAGTTTCTCTCTACAGGTATTCTGACTCAAACTGGACAGAGCTTTCTTCCAGAATTACCGGAGAAGATGAGTCATTTTTCTATTTTGAATCGAAAACTTCAGGTTTTGCATCTTTTGCAGTTACTGGCAAGAAGCAGAGCGAGTCTCCACAGTTCTCTTCTCCTACAGGTTTGCAGAACAACTCATCTGAAACAGGTCCTGACGGGGCTCCTGAAATTTGGATTGCACGCGAGAGTGCGGATAACTTCACAGAAAAGGTCAACGAAAATAAGAGGAACATTCCATCCCTCAGCTTTGGGACATGCATTTTCCTCTTGATTGCAGGCGCACTGTGGGTTAAAAAGAAGTGAAGTACATATCGGAAGAACGGTAGATAGAATAGGTTCGTCCAGTCTTATATGTTGGCGTTTTATTATGTAGATGTTTTGAGTACAAAGTAAATAAGGGCTGGTTTGAAATCCTGCATTACCCGAGTTTCGCTTTCCTAGTTTCGCTTCGGGATCATAAGAAATCGAAGATTTTCTGGGAGTTGCACTGCAAGTGTAACAGCACGAGGTTCTTTTCACTACGCTTCACTTCGCTCAAGAGGACTAAATTACAATATTTCTAACCGATTTCTAATCCATACAACACTATTCACTATACTCCATCTTTCAAGAAACTAGCAGTAAAAGATTAACGAAAAACATGAAAAGACTCGAGCGAAACAGGATTAAACTAAACCTAAAAAATACTCTTTCCCGAATCTGCTTTTTTGTTTTGCTGTTTTTTAGTTTCTTCTTTCTTCTTTATTCCTTTCCCTCCTCTTTCTTTCTGCTTCTTTTTTTTGGGAAGGGCTGTCAGACAGGCTGGCGGAGGCGTTTATATTTACCTGCGGATTAAAATCGGTTTTCGGGATTAAAAGAATTATTTCTCAAGTCATGGGGAATATCTTTAGAGAACCTGTAATTTTTCAAAAGCAGCGCCGATTAGTATATTTTTCTTTTTTCATACTGACGGGCTGGCCCATGGCCCGGACGGTGCAGATGAGAAAAACCAAAGATTCCTTCTTCGTATTCCGGAATAGATCAACCGCTAATAAATGATCCTTTTAACATGTTATTTAGAAACTCTTTTAAAGGAATATCCATTTACCTGATAATATATTTGAGAATCAGGGTACAGTGTACTTTATTTTTTCACTTTATAGTACGCTTTAAGAGCTATCAACATTTTTGAATGTCTTCCTTAAAATTGAATTTGTAAAGAGTTTCTTAAGTAAAGAGGTCTGCCAATGACAGAAGTGCTTTATTTCCTTGACTGTTACCTGAAAGAATTCGAAGCAACCGTTGAAAAAGTGACTGATGATAAATATGTCGTCCTTGACCACACAGCTTTCTATCCCGAGAGCGGAGGACAGCCCAGTGATGCCGGAAAGCTGATAAGAGAGGAAGATGGGGCTGAGTTTGAGATTATTTATGTCGGCAAGTTCAATGGAGACCTCAGCCATGAAATCGCTCTTGCAGGTGAAACTGAATCTGCAGTCCTGAAAGCTGGAGATAGGGTAAAAGGGGTCATTGACTGGGAACGCCGTTACAGGCATATGCGCATGCATACTGCAACCCATGTAATTGCAAATGTGATCGAAAAAGAAGCCGGAGCCCAGATTACTGGAAACCAGCTTGGGCATGATCAGAGTCGGGTTGATTTTAGCCTTGAAGCTTTTGACAGGGACAAATTCGCAGAATACGAGAAAATTGCAAACGAAATAATAGCCGGTAACCACCCTGTAAATCTCCACCTGGTCAGCCGCAGGGAAGCTGAAGAAAAACTCTCAAGGCTTACTACACTTGCCAAAGGTTTCTCTGAAGAAATTAATGAAGTCCGCCTTGTAGAAATAGAAGGCATCACAATTGAAGCCTGCGGGGGTACACACCTGAAAAACACAGGAGAGATAAAAGGAATAAAAATTGAGAAACTCCAGAACAAGGGAAAGAGCAACCGAAGAATGTATTTCTCGCTTCTGGACTGAAAAAGCTACCGGTAAATAGGGGTCTTTTCCGCGATATAATAATTTACTTCAAAGAAGGAATACTTACTGGTATAATTTAAGTCAGCTTTCGTTTTATTTGTTTATAACACACTCTTTTAAATTTTTTCATTTTTGCTTTTTCAGTTTATTTTTATATTCTCCTTCTTTTCAGCCAGTTTTTCAGCTTTATATTTTTCAGTCAGGATTTGATCTCCAATTTTTCTCCTGTTTTGAAGTATACGATGATTTTTAAGTATGAATACCATTATCTATTATAGTATATAATTCTCTTATTATAGATAAAAACAATAAGGAGGAATATTGCTTAAATCAAAGTATAAGGTTATACCTAACAGTATTCCTTCAGAAATTTCTTTTATAGGGGGAATAAGCTGGTATCTGATACTCTGATCACGATATGGGTTATCTCGGTAATTGTTTCGCTTGCCGTGGTCCTTTTTGATGTATTTACCCGGAACAGGAAACTTACTCCTGTAATAATGGTTTTCTGGATACTCCTTATCGTGTTGCTGTCGATTTTTGGGGTAGTTCTTTACTACTTCCTGGGAAGAAAAAGGTTAACGTAACAGCCAAGAGTCATGTCCCTTCAGAAAATTCTACTTTATTTTTTAAACAATCAGATTATTCTTTTGAATGGGCGACCAGTCTTCTCTTTTAACGGGCAATTCCGGGTTACCTTCTTCTTCTCTTGCCAGAGCCCAAAAGCATTATCTTCGGTGTCCATACGGATTGCAAGGTATCTCCAGCCGGGGATGACAGTTTTTGGCATCAATATTTTGCTTCCGAGTTCTTTTACCTTTTCGAGGCATTCATCTACCTAAGAAATTCCAATATAGCTCATTATTCTCTGGTCTATCGCTTCCCTTTTCCCGAGTCCTCCTTCGGGTCCGGGTTCCCATTCAAGCCCCTTAGTTTCAATCATGTAGTAACACTATTTCCAGAGGCTCAAACTTCCAGCCAAATACAAATAATCTTGCGTAAAAACTTCTTTGCCCTCTCAGAGTTGTCTACCGGAATATCAAAGTAAACTCTTGCTGGCATTTATCCCTCAGAGTACTCTATTTTAAATGATTTAGTTCTGAAGATTGTAGAAATTCTCAGAGGGTTATTATAAATGGGTATCTGATAAGAGGGCATTTAAGGAAATACCAGTTTTATAGCGAATATAGCCTGATCTGCAAATTTATTCTGAATACATTTATTATATTCAACGAAATAATTCTCTTCAATAAAATAATCGTCTTAATAATCGTCTTAATAATCGTCTTAATAAGCAGGATTTACGGCAGTACCGGATCGTACTAGTGGCTTTTTCACTTTATTCCACGAACTTCAACCCAGATATTAGTCGGACTTAAGCAGGTGTAACTCATAAGGTATAACTCATGAAGTGATTCTATGGCAAACCTGAACCAGGAAGGAGCCAGATGCGACTATCGCGACAAAAAGTCTTCTCTTAAAGGTGAGATTGAACGCCAGCTAATACATCTTTCTACAGGAATTTTTTTTATCCTTTTCATTTATGCAACCGGAGACCAGGCATTATGGTTCCTGCTGTTTCTGCTTGCTTTCTATCTGGCAATATCTTTTGTGATTTTAAAGGATATGCTTCCTTCTTCACTTTCCACTTTCCTTTGCAGGTGGGGACGGCCCGGGAAGCAGAACATCCCTCTTAAAGGGACCATTCTGCTTGTTTGCGGGATAGTTGTCTCTCTAGTGTTGTTCCCCAAAGAAATCGTATATGCTTCGATTGCAGTGGTCGAGTTTGGAGACTCGGTAGCAACCATTATAGGCGTTACCATGGGCAGGCATAAATTGCCTTATTCGGAACAAAAGAGCGTGGAAGGAACGCTTGCCGGCATTATAGCAGCTTTTCTTGCCTCGTTGATTTTTGTAACTCCTGCTCAGGCATTTGTCGGGTCAGCAGGCGGGATGTTACTGGAAAGTGTTGTGGATTTACAGACGATAAGAGAACTTAATTCTCAAGCAGCATTCAGGTTCTTCCTCAATGACAATTTTTTAATTCCCATATTTTCAGGTTTACTCATGTTTACTCTCGAACTTCTGTAATGTCTGAAGCCATTACCTCTATTATGCTGAAGATTTAAATTCGATGAGATTTATATTTACTATATCTATAATTTATAGATAAATAAATCATATATCTGTAAATTATCTGTAAATGGGGGTAAACAAATGACAGGGATTATAAGATTGATTATTGGGCTGATAATTCTGATAATTCTAATCCAGCTACTGCTGAGTTTGCTTTAATCGGCAGGAAAAAGAATAGCGTCCAGTTATTATCGTTAGTTATTATCATTTTATACTATAGGGGGTTGATAAACGGTAGCGTGCCGGATTGTTAGAATAGTAGCGGTCTCGCTGCACTGATAATTTGATTTTTCTGCTGCGAGTGCTTCTGAACATGAATTTGATTTAATGAAAAAAGAAACAGCTAAGGAGTAATTCAGTATCTGGAAAATGGGCTGCTGGGAAATAACCAATAAGTCTTTGAAACCGTATTAATAGCGTTGAGACTTCCGGATAAAACATATAAATCAAAAAGCAGGCCAACCAGAATAGAATACATAAATCAGGATATAAGGGCTAAACCAAAATAGCAATCATCAGAATAAAGGCATTACCTTTGTCAGGATATGCCTTTATGCCTTTATTCCTTAATTCTTTATATCTGTCTGTGATTCTACTTTTTTATTCGAATATTCCTATCCTGTTATTCCTATCCGAATATCTTACCGAATATCTTACCGAATATCTTATCATAATACTCTTATCCGAATATTTTTCAGCTCATACTGAAAAGTACTGGAAGAAAAGCTGCATAGAAAACCATCAGCGCTACTCCTTCCCACCTTTTTATCTCCCAGCCTGTGCTGATAAAGATAAGAAGGATTAAACTTATTACTATCATTACAGGAGTTGTAAAGAAGAGGCTTATTTCTGCAACGCTTATGGGGTAGAGAAGCCCGGAAAGTCCGAGAATTAAAAATATGTTTGTGATATTCGAACCTATTATATTGCCAAGGGCTATACTTCCGTAACCCTGCCTCGCTGCGGATACCGTTACCACAAGTTCCGGAAGGGAAGTTCCGACTGCGACCAGAGTGGTACCTATGAGGGTATCTGGAATCCCCAGAAGTTCTGCAAAGAAAATTGACTCATTAACAAAATATCTTGCCCCTATTACAATTGCTGCACAGCTTAACACAAGAGTTAAGATATCTTTTGCAAATCCTCCTTCTGGCCGGCCATTTCCCTCTTCTGAATCCGAGTTTCCGTTACGGTTTGAACCGTTGATCTTTTGCTTTGCACTGTTTATATATTTGAATTTGAAGAAATATATTATAAACTCTTTGAAGTGGAGTTTTCCCTCATATTTTTCTGCTTCCTCAAACAGGAAAAATACATAAGCGATATATAGCAGTACAAAAAGACCTGATTCGATTATTGATAGTTCTCCGTTGAGTGCAAAAACAAAAAATAGTACAGCTGAAAAGAGCATGATGTAGCCGTCTCTTTTAAGCATTTCAACTTCGGTTTTCATCGGAGAAAGAATTGCAGCAAGCCCGACAATTAGACCTATGTTAACAATGTTTGAGCCTACGACGTTCCCTACTACTATCCCGCTTGCGTGCTGAATAGAAGCGACTATAGAAGAAGCAAGTTCCGGGATTGATGTCCCCACTGCCACAAGAGTCAGTCCTATAACAAACTCCGAAACGCCAAGCTTTTTTGCAATTGTAGAAGCTGACTTTACAAAGTAGTCTGAACCCTTGACAAGAAAGACAAGGCCAAGTAAAAGAATGAGAAAATTTGTTGTGACCATATAATAACATCTGGTTTGTTTTTCTTCTGTTTATTCATTATTGACTTGGACTTTAATCTGAAGAACTCTTATTAAAGGTTTTCAGTTAAAAGAAAAAATTAAAATTTTTGCTTACACTGGAAGCTGAAGCTTTTTCAGTTACAGGCGTAAGCTTCCTACTGATGACCACGTGGAGATGGAATAATAATAATCTTTCATTTCGGGCAGCTGAGGCAATGAATAAAGCTTCAGACAAGTCAAACGTTAGGTATATATCTCATAACTAAAATTCGATTACATAAGGCTTTTTTTCGATTGTAACCTCTGAGACTCAGGTACGTTCAAGGAAGCTTTCTTTTATATGTAGTAGCTTTATTTTCTGATGGAGTATCTTTTCCGATTCGATAGCCATTTTGAAGAGACTTTTCTTTTATTACTCCGATTTCAATCCGGGTTTTATCCTGAACTTAAACTCAAATTGAAGCTATTCCCTACTCTTTCGAGTTTTCAGTGCAACCAGCCCACCATACTAATAAAAAATAAAGTGTTTCTAGACAAAAATAATCATCTTCTAACAAACGTTTTAGTTGAATTCTTTTTTATATTATATATTGCATAAATACTGAATGGAGGGTGGGCAACTAAGGGAAAAAGTAATGGCTATCCGAATCCTGCAAGGTGAACTTATTAAAAGGAATCCAGTCCAGGTTGGGGAGTCATAAGGCACAGTTTATCCGATAGGCACAGGTTATCCGGCTAAAAGAGATTCCTGTAAATATACCGAGGGAAAAAGCAACCAGGCATCAGATCTTTTGAGAGGTCTGCCTTTAAGGAATAAAGATGCCTTTGCTGATTGCCAAAAACTCGAACGTTTAGAACGAATACAACCTAACAAAGCACTGAATTTATAAGGAATTTGCGACAGCAAATCCAGTAAGGTCCAGAAGGCGTTCGAATGTATTAATTTTCCTGTAACAGGATTTCCAGTTAATGTGCCACGTACGACGTCAGTAGTGAAGTTGTATATGTTCTAAAAGACCTTCCTGACAAAAGCTTATCGACTGCTCATGTCAATAAGGTGTTCGAGAGGGAAATAAAATTATATGGGGGAAAATCATGCAAACAAGTCCTATTGAAGTTCAGAAAGCTCTAAAGGGTATGGATTATCCTGCAAAAAAGAAGGAACTTATTGAGCATGCTAAAAAGCACAAAGCCAGTAATGAAGTAATGGAAGTTCTTCAGGACCTTCCTGACCAGGAGTACTCCAACGCTGCGGATGTTAGCAGAGAGTTCTCAGGTAAGTAAATAAAACCGGGGGGAAACTTATGCAAACAAGTCCTATTGAAGTTCAGAAGGCTCTAAAGGGTATGGATTATCCTGCACAGAAACAAAAACTCATTGAACATGCTAAAAAGCATAAAGCCAGCAATGAAGTAATGGAAGTTCTTCAGGACCTTCCTGACCATGAATACTCCAACGCTGCTGACGTCAGCAAGGAATTCTCAGGCAAGTAACTCTAATCAGCGTAAATCCGCTCTCAAATGGGAGACTACTTATAAATAAATCAAAAGTAAATCCGGTTGAGACTCAGGGAGCTTAAACTATTCGGTTATTACAAAAAAGATAATCTGATAGGTACGCCGAATGAAAAAAGGTTCAGATTCAAGAAATCTATAGCGTTAAAAGGCTTCCTGGAAAAAGCCTGTAGCTTCCCATTTGAGGCAAGAAAAGAATCAGGAGGCTTTTAGCCTCCCCTTTTTTCAAATCGTTTCTTAATTTGTTTCTTAGTGTTAGTAGTTTTTTTAGCCCTATTAGCCTTATTATTTCAAATTTATTATTATTATTTGGATTATGATGTCATTGTACTCCTGGTGTGATGTTTCATTAACAAGATGTCATATTTACAGGTCCCACTCTATTATTTTTAACTGATGAAAGCCTGGGCTCAGGCTGAAGCAGGAATAAACCTGTTTAGCAGGAATAAAACTGTCTAGCAGGAATAAAACTGTTTAGCAGGAATAAAACGATTACATTTATGCCGGCGATTACCATGTGAAATCTAACGGGTCTGAAAAACAGTAGAAACTACTATTCCGGAAAGTTAGATTATGTCAAAATAGCTGCATTAATCGACAGAGAATATTGTAACAACATCTGGCTTAAGAGCTTAAAATAAACTGCTAGAGACTTAATACAGAGACTTAATACACTTCAAATCCGATGCAACAATAATAAATATCACCATGCTAGATATTAATCATTCAATTAGTTCATCGAGACACACCAAAGAATAACCCATTCAAGTGCGGCTCTTTTGAATTACTTGATATAAAACCAGGGGTTAACCAAAGGGGAAAACATATGGAACGAGGTTTCCAGAGTAAAGACATGGACCAGAGTAGAGAAGGTGGCTTCAGCAGAGAGCCACACCAGATGTACAAAGCAAAGTGTTCGAATTGTGATATGGAAACAGAGGTGCCCTTTAAACCGGACCCTGATAGGCCGGTCTATTGCAGGGAGTGCTACGCAAAACAGAAAAGTAGAAAATTTTAAACCGGATGGGTTATCTGATAGCTTAATTTTAACAGATATACTTCTTACAGACGACTTCTAACCTGTTTCTGAAGTCTTATCTGTAATTTTATTGTTTCCCAATTATCATACCGTAATTTTACTATTTCCTCCTACCTGTTTTTTTCTTCAGTCCTGTTACCTACCTTTCTCTGACTTGATGTCTGCTTGCTCCCTCGATTCCAGCTCCAGTTCTCTTTCTAACTTTGTAATATCGAACCATACTCTGAACAGTTCGTCTGTTACTGTATCTCTAATATCAATTTCAATGGGTTCGACCAGTGTATCTCTAACTGCTCTCCATTCTTCCCTGCGGATATCAACAATTTCCCAGGGGCCAGCAGAACTGTCTTTTACTCTGTCCCTGGAAAGCTGTAACAGGAGATGTTTCTTCTCTACTGGAGTAAGGTCTTCTATACCCCTGACTTCAGTCTCGCTTACGGTAGCCTCCCCCAATTTGGACTGAGCAACCATCGGTTCTCCGGGTTTATCTTTGATTCTTTTCTCCATTAATCCGCCTCCCTTCCTGTATTAGAAATACTCAGGGTGTGGGCCTGAAGGTTCTCGGGTCAAGGTAAATGTTTCTCTGGCAGTAACTGCACATTGTTTCAAGGTGTTTCCCTGCAAGAAGAGCCCTCTCCACATCTTCCTCAGGTGAGATGTATTGTGTCATCTCCTCACCACAATAAGGGCACTTTATTTTCAGCCAATCCAGTTTCGTAAGCTGCCTTATGTTCTGTATAAGTTTTCCCAGAGCATCCTCATAGGCTTCAGGGTAAAAATTAATCGGCTGGAGATGACGTATAAGGAGGGGTAGTTCAACTCCTGACTCTACCAGCGGAATTATTAACTGATCTATTCCTGCAGCGAGTCCTATCTCCTGATTCACTTCCGGGGATATCACTCCTTCCTGGGTGATAATCGGGATAACGCAATCTGACTGGCGGATTCCAAAACGTATTCTTTCGGCCAGAGAAAGGATTCGAGCTTTTCTATACAGGGCCGAAAAGCTCTCCAGCTCCACTGCCCACAGAGCCCTTGCCAGTTCCTGGGCAAGCAACTCGTCCTGTTCGCAATGAGATATGTAAATCTTTGTGATCATGCCTGCTGTACTTGACCTGCCTTATCTTTTTTTTCGTGACTTATGTTCAGGCTCAGGATCCGGTTCTGGTTCAGGTATCGGTTCGGGTGAAGGAACCGGCTGCGGCTCCGGATCAGGTATCGGCTCAGGCTGGAAAGATGGTTTTCTGTCTTCTTTATCCAAAACAACTCCCCCTTTATCAATAATAGTACTTTCAGAACAAATTATTTTCTGGCGGTTTTACGAAGTGCTTTCTATTAAATGTAAAATGAAATATAAAATGCAGCCCCAGAGTCATGTCGGTCAGTCAGCGGCTAACATGACACTTGTGGCTTTAATTACTGCATAGACTTCATGCCCTTCTTTCAAACCCAGTTTTTCGGCTGAGTTTTTTGTGATAATGGAAGTGATTTCGGTGCCACCCGGAAGCTCGACTATGATTTCCGAGTTAACTGATCCATGTGTTATGCTCTTGACTTTTTCCTTAAGGACATTGCGTGCGCTTATTTTCATCCTTATCTCCAGATTCAGGTTTTTATTTGTTGATTTTTATTTGTTAATCAATAAGGTTAGTCTTGTGAATTATAGAAACATAGGAATCTGGCTTTCTGAACTTGGTTACTGAACTTTAAAACTTCATTCTAGAGATTTACATATTGGATCTCTTCACCCATTCGAAGTACTCGGACCCCCGGGAAAATGTATCCAGCTTAAATGAAACACAACGTGTTGCAAATAAGTTGAAAGGGTGGGCTGAAGGTTAGTTTTTCGGGAAGATAATACCCAGGATTATGAACATTTTTCAGTACGAAATAAGTAATTATTAAACAGAGAATTTCTTAAACAGAAAATTTCTTAAACAGAGAATTTTCATTATTTTCAGAATGAGAGGTTCACATGGAGGATAACACCATTTATTCCGTTTGCGTTCAGGCGAGTGCGGATGAAACGGCAATGGAAGAATTGAAAGCTATTTATGATGAATATATCCCATATTTAAAGCCTAATATAGAAGATGCTGAGGAAATAATTAATCATATCAAAAGCAAATACCCAACCGAGGAGGATGCTTCTGCCAGGGCAAAAAAGGTTGTGGAGCTGAATGCACTGGGGTATCGGGAATATTTGCCAGATGATATATTTCAGGAAGATACTGCTCTGGATACAACAGCCCTAATCGTAAAAAACAAGGGAGCCGGAAAAATCCTTTACGATAAACAGGAGCAGGATTATCATGACCTGCTTAAAGAACAAAAAAATTTAATAAAGAATATTGAAGAATTGCCTTTTGAGAAATGTCCTATTGTTATCGGCATCGAAAAACACAGTGGATATGTCTTTGTTGAAGGCAGCCCGTCACTTGCGGATGAAATAATACTGCTTCAGGGTTTAAACGCAAAGGAACTTAAAAACATATATTTAGTCGCTCATTATATTCAAATACTGAAAAAGAACAATAAACTGGAGTCCTTCCTTAGCTACATAAAATAATCATGATCATGTGAAGCAGAGTTTTACAAAATATAATCTCTTTTTATGATGTAACCTCTTAGCTGATACCGACAGCCTTGGATTTGCTTGTGTTTCTAAAACTTCTCTATACTCTCTATAAAGTTACTCTTTATAGTTTTTTCTTTATGGAATATAAATAATCGTCAGATTATAGTTTCTGTTTTGTGAACATGGTTGCTGCTTGATAACTGTCATTTGTGGATGAGATTTGTTCAGAATTTACGTAAAATAATTGGAATAAATATTCGGTGACTGCGAATCAAACTGAAGCTTAAACAAAAGATATATTGAAGTGGCGCATCTCTCCATCTAATCACTCTCCATCTAATCGTATTACGAGGCATATTATGAAAATGAAAACTACGTCTATAGGCATGGTTTTACTCCTTACTATAGGAGTTATAACCGCGGTCTCCTTCTCGCTTGGATGTACTGAGCAGGAAGAAACTCCTGTTGAGCCTTCAGATAACACTTCTGCCGAACCTGTAGAAAACACTCCTGCTGAGCCTGCAGAAAACACTTCTGTAGAGCCCGCTGAGAATATCTCTGCAGAACCCATAGAGAATACTCCTGCTGAATCTGCAGAAAGCACGCCTGTTGAGTCTGCAGGAAGCGCAGGAAGCACTACCGAGGAACTTGAACCGGTTTCTGCTGACAATATCACCAGTATCGAATGGCAGTGGGCCAGCTTCCAGGACTCTGACAGCCCTGAAACCCAGATAACGGTGCCTGACCCTGAGAACTATACGCTTGCCTTTTTCGATGACGGCACATATTATATCAAAGCCGACTGCAACAGCGGTAGCGGGACTTATGTCCTTGAAGGAAACAACTTAACCCTTGGTCCTGTTACCATTACTCTTATGGCATGCGGGCCTGAATCTATGGATGGCGAATACCTGTCACTTTTACCCACTGTAGAAGCAGTGGCTCTTGAGGATGGACAACTTGTCCTTTACCCAGGAAACGAAGGTGACAAGATGTTCTTTACAAATGGAGGAGAGGCTGAACAGTAAAGGTTGATTTTTAATTGAGTTAGGTGAATAGAGGCTCGAATTTTTATAGAGCCTCGTTTTTACTTTTTGGGTTCTGCAGATTTTTTCTATACTTATCGTTTTACTTTGAATCTGTTTATTTAACTGCTTGTTTTTTGATTATAAGTTCTTTTCCTTCTGAAATGTTCAGGGCAAATAAAGAAATGGCACTAACAAATTTATTAATGCAACGTTTTCATCAAAATTCCGGGTCGGTGAACTGCAAAAAAGTCTTCTTACATTCCATTTCCATAATATAAAGGCGTCTTTGACGAATGACTGGCAGATTTAAATCTCCTTTTTTGTTTTTAGCAGTTTTGAAGGTTGTGTGGGCTTATCTTGATTTCCAATATGGTATTTATAGCAGCCTCAATTATCAGAGATAATCATTTCAAGCTTAAATGTAATGATTAATGTATTCTTACGAGAAAGGTGGGAAACTAATAGTGACAGAAAATAGCATGCAATCTGAAAGATTCTCATTACATGAACGCTTGCGGTTCCTGAATACCTCAGAATTTTACGACCTGGTAAGTACCCTGCTGATTAAAAAACCCGAATTATATCAGCTGGTTATGGAATGGTTCAAAGAAAAACAGGAATCTATGCCTGAAACTATGACAGATAATGATACCGTTTCCCTAAATGATAACCTGTTGTTTGAGTACTGGGAAGATGCCAGAAGCATTATTTCAGAGTTTAACGAGCTAGGAGGTGGCCCAGAAGAAGAGGAAGAGGAAGCATTTGGTTATCTTGAAAAGATTTCAGGCCTGATTGAAGAAGGTAGCCTGTCAACTGCTGCAAAACTTGAATTTTTAGATGAAGCCTTTGAGGAATACAACATCCACAATTCAGGTTTTGAAGATGGCCTGATGGAAATTTTTTTTGAGATCTGCCAGACAAAAGAAGAATGGGAGTATCTGGTGAAAAAACTTGACGAGCATCCTTCTAATTGGAGAAAAGAACGGATAATGAATATCCAGAGAGAATACCTTCACAATGACGAAGCTTATCTGCAAGAGCGCATGCAAATTCTCATTTATGGGATGAATTATTGGGACCTGGTTAAATTTTATGTTGAAAAGGGAGATCCGGATAAAGCCCTGGAAACGGCAGAAGAAGGTATCTTAAAGGGGGAAGGCAGGCTTACTGAGTTGTTTGAATTCTTATGGGAATACTTCTCCAAAAAGGGAGACACAGCCAACCTGGAACGGCTTGTGCAGACGGCATTATCTCGCAATACTGAAGAAAAAAACATGCTGGACAGGTCATTTGAATATTACAGGTTAAAAGGAGACTATGAGCACGCAAAAGATGCCCTGTTAAGGTCATTTAAGTTTGCCAGACAGCAATATTATGCAGAGTACAAAAGGATGAAAAAATTTCTGAAAGCATGTGATTGGAAATCCATTGAGCCTGAAATCTTCGATAAAATCAAAGAAAAAGACTTTTATGATTATCTCAGAATTTGCCTTTACAAGGGTATGAAAGAAACAGTTCTTGAATCAATTCTAAGCTTAAAGCCCCCCTACAGTAGATTTAGTTCATCATATGAAAATGGCTTTGATGAGTTTGCAGATAAACTGACAAATGATTTTCCGGAAAAAATCATTGAATATTACTGGCAAAAAGCCTATCGAAACATACCGGGCGGAAACAGAAAAACATATCATTCTGCAGTCAAAGATCTTGAAAAGGCCAAAAATATCTATATCTATGTCTTGAGGAACGAAGACGGGTGGGCAAAACGTTTTTCAGACCTAAAATCCGAATTTAAGAAACGGCCCGCTTTTCTTGAAATCGCGAGCGAGTTATGATATCTCTTTTTTTATTTTTTCAGTATCGGGTTACTTGCTTAACTTAGAGCCTATCCGAAAAGTGTTCCGACCTACTGTAATTTTTACAGTTGGCAATATATACGACTGGAGCAGATACTCGATATTATGACCTAGTGTAATTTCTACAAGATGTCATTATTGACTTTTCGGATAGACTCTTAGTCGGAACAACCTTTAATTACTTTATGACTGCTCAAGCTTCTCATAAATCTGGGGTACATCGTTTCAATTTCCCATAATCTCTCACCACGCAAACCTAAAGTTGCAAGTATCCGGAAAGTATTTGCATAAACAAATTCTGACGGCATGTTTATTTCAATCGAATACCCCGCTAGCTTGTTGCGGGAATGGAAAACTTCCCAGGTAACCGTTAATGATAATATGATTTATCAATTCCATTTTTGGTTGTTAACTTCTGCTCAACTAAATCTTATTAGGGTTATCGTCTACTTTAACGGAACTTGGAGCGGTGGAGCTAACATACCCCGTTGCTTGCAGCGAGGTGCGCCAGCGCAACTTTGATTTTTACCAGTTTTGTGTCACTTCCAAACTCAACCAATGCAGCCTTCGATTAAGAGCCTATCCGAAAAGTAGAATAACTACATTTTAGGGTAATGTCGATTAGTGGTAAGACGAAAAAACGTACACGACTACGAGATTTCTGATGAATTCTGGAATAAAATCAAACCATTATTACCTCTCCCTAAACCAAAAAAGAAGGCTGAAAGACCTCGAAAAGATGATAGAAAAATACTGAGTGGTATTTTTTATCTTCTTCGTACTGGTTGCCAATGGAAATCTCTGCCACGATTTTATGGAGCTCCAAGCACTGTCCATGATCGATTTCAGGAATGGAGAAGATCAGGCTTATTTGAGAATATGTGGAAAGCTGGTCTACTGGAGTATGATAATAACAAAGGATTAGAGTGGGAATGGCAAGCAATTGACGGTGCTATGACAAAAGCACCATTAGGTGGACCTGGCACTGGAGCGAATCCAACTGATCGTGGCAAAAAAGGTACAAAAAGGAGTATTTTAACAGACGGGAAAGGTATACCATCATCGGTTACTGTTGATGGAGCAAATCGTCACGATAAAAAGCTTGTAAAAGAGACTTTAGATGCCATTATTTTTGAAAGAACTTCTCCAGATGATGTTATTCAGAATATGTGTATGGATAAAGGATATGATTTTCCTGATATCAGAGAACTGGTTAAAGAATATGATTACACCGCCCATATAAAAAGCCGCGGAGAGGAAAACATAAGAATAGAGATACCAGGTTTTAGGGCAAGAAGATGGGTTGTAGAAAGGACACATTCCTGGATAAACAGATTCAGAAGGCTGCTTATAAGATGGGAAAAGAAAGTTGAGAATTACCTTGCTATGCTTCATTTAGCATGTGCATGGATGACATTTAGAGCAGCGGGACTTTTCGGATAGGCTCTAAGGTAAAAATAGAATTTGATCCACTTTACTCTATGTAAAAAATTATCTTTGTCTTTGCTTTCGGTCGATTTTATAAATTAATTGTCTGATGTTTAAATAGCTTTATATCTTCTATATGGTCGTGATAAATATCTCTGAAGTTATTGACAATTACCCTAATATTGCAAGTGTGTTTCCTGCTGAGTGGTTTGAGGCTGAGATTAAAAAAGAAAATAATCACTTACTCATAAAAGAGTTAATTTTAGACGACGACTTCTCTATTGAGTATCTTAAGGAGTTTGAAGATTGCTTAGAATTGCTAAAAGATGAAATCAAGAAACATATGAAACATTTCAAAACATTAAGAGTTAAAGACCAATTTGAAAAGACACTGATTGAATTAAAAATAGGATATATGTTCAAAAAAATGGGATTCAATATAGAGTTTGAACCATTAGTTCAAAATGGAAAGGTAAGCGATATAAAAATTAACTTAGAAGGTATTGACATTTTTATAGAAGTATCAACTCGAATAGGCCCTGAAGAAGAGACACTAATAGAAAAAGAGAATGGAGTGAAGATAATAGAGTTTAATACCCGAGAGCCATGTAAATTTTCAGATAAAATTGAAGGAGAAAGCATATAGTTATCAAAAGATCATCCTGAGATCGTGGCTTTATATTTCCTTACTTTATATACTCCCGAAAGAAGAAGTATAATGAAAGCATTTGGCTTTGACTTAACGTCAGAAGGTGACCCTGTTTATATCAATATTGAAGAAAGTATTGACTACTCAAATGTTTCTGCACTTTTATTGAGTAGTCCAAATGACATAACTACCTTATGGATAAATCCATTTGCAAAAAATCCACTTCCAAATAAAATATTACAAAAGTTCAAAGAAAATAGTATAAAAATCATGTTTCCTAAAAGAAAGAACCAAGAAGCTTATTGATGTTATTAATTGCAAATATTTCTAACCATCAGCTTATTAATTTCAGTGTACCAAAAACCCAAGTTCTATTCTAATTTTCTAATTCTTAGTTGTGTAAACTTAAGTCTTCAAGAATCTGCAGATGTATGAATGAAATAATTCACAAGATGTTTTTGTATATTCTGTTGTACCATCAGCAAAATATATCAAGTTCTTTCTTCTCAAATCCTTTCTCTCCTTCCCCACCAATTCCAACAACTTTAAAAGTAATGCCCTGTATCAAAACATGAATTTCAATGCTTACAGTCAGGGTTAACAATTCCTGATCTACTTATTAAAAAGTCGGGTTGTTTTTCCCGGACTTTCAACCGTATAAGCTTTATGAGAGATTAAAATGGAACTCGACGAAGTCATAATCACACGGGCAATTTTTGAAGAGTATTCTAAAACCTTCCTTGACTACACGGACATTGATGTGGCACTTGTAGGAGGAGGACCTGCAAACCTTGTGGCTGCAAAATATTTAGCAGAAGCCGGGGCAAAGGTTGCCATTTATGAGCAGAAGCTGTCACTCGGGGGCGGCATGTGGGCTGGCGGCATGATGTTCCCTCGCATAGTTGTGCAGGAAGAGGCCTGCCACGTCCTGGACGACTTCGGGATCAGGTATAAAGAGTACCAGCCAGGGTATTACGTGGCAAACTCCGTGGAATCCGTCGGAAAGCTGATTGCAGGGGCAACTTCGGCAGGGGCTGAGGTCTTCAACCTTGTGAGCTTTGAGGACGTCATGATCAGGGAGAATGACAGGGTTACTGGCATAGTTATCAACTGGGGGCCTGTTACAACACAGCGCCTGCATGTGGACCCTCTTATGATCCGCACAAAACTCGTAATTGATGGGACAGGACATGATGCAGTTGTTTGCAACACAATTCTCAGGAAGATCCCTGATGCAAAGATAGGGGAACTCGGCATGCTAGGGGAAAAGCCAATGTGGTCTGAGGTCGGCGAGCGACTGGCTGTGGACGCAACGCAGGAAATTTATCCAGGGCTGATTGTTGCAGGCATGGCTGCAAATGCCGCAACCCGTGCCCCGAGAATGGGACCTGTCTTTGGAGGGATGCTCCTTTCCGGAGAAAAGGCTGCAAAACTTGCCCTTGACAGGCTTAAAAAGATCTAGATAGATTTGATATTTGCCTGAAGCCACCGTGAAACCTCTCAAAATCAGGTTTTTACCGGCTCTGGATGCCGGGTAGCAGAACCACTCCCTTCTCGAAGAAGGGTCTCCTGCTTTTCCGGCAAAAACTTTATATAAAAAAACTCCTTCTATAGGTTGCTTCAAACCTGAAGTATCAGACCCCGTGGCCGGGGTAGGGTAGCGGTTATCCTGTGGCCCTGTGGAGGCTACGATCCGAGTTCGATTCTCGGTCCCGGCCCTATAATTATTTTTAATGTATTTTCTTCTATTCTATGTTTACTGTGTTTTTTGCGGGATCGTCTTTATATTGTTCCTGACGCCTATTTTGTAACCTATTCCTCTGCTCTATTACAGTTGCCTTATACTGTGTTTCTAGAACCCTGCTGCATCTATCAATCACCCTGTATCTAATATCCGATTATATCCTATCATCTCGATTATCTCCGACTATTTCCGACTACTTCCGACTATATCTGATTATATTCAACCACATTGTATTGCTTCCAATTTCAATTATCAAACAAAGGAAACGAGAACTGATATGAAAGCACTCATCATAGACGGTTATGTAGACGAACCCGCCTGCCTTGGAGTTCCTCCATACTTTTCCCCTTATCCACGGTACGTAGCAGGAGCCTTGAGAGAGCGCGGGCTTTCCGAAAACGAGATCTACTACCTGACCATCGATACCCTGAGGGAAAATCCACCCGGAGCTGGCGAACTTATAGGGAAGGCAGATCTTCTGGTCATTATTGCAGGTATGACCGTGCCTGGAAAATATCTTCGGGCATCCCCTATCACACCTGGAGAGATCGAAACTATTTTTCGGGCTGCATATGGGGTAAAAGTTATAGGCGGCCCGATAAGGCTCGGGTTTAGCAGCGAGGGCGGAAGGGCTGCAAAGGGTATGGAAAGCGGTATCGGTCTGGAAGAAGCCATACTTGCAAAAATGGATATTGAGGCTTTTGTTTACGATCTCTTTGAGAAGGAAGGAACAGGTGGGATAGGAAGCGGTGAATATTTTCCCGCCAGGCTAAAGGCCCCGGATTCCATTGACCACCGTTTCAGGACGACAGCCGAGGTCGGGCGCTGGGGACTTAAAGGGGCTTTTTTGATTCGGCAGCATCCTGATTACCCTTATTGCATGTGCGAACTTGAGACTTACAGGGGCTGTGGCAGGCAGGTTCACTGCTCTTTCTGCACAGAACCCTTTTACGGGGCTTCGGACTACAGACCTGTAGAGGATGTTGTCTCCGAAGTCTCTACACTTTATTTCTATGGAGCCCGTTATTTCAGAGTCGGAAGACAGCCAGACCTTTTCTCCTATCATGGGATCGACGCAGGAGGACCTGTCCCGAAACCTGTACCTGAGGTCCTTGAAAAGCTCTATAAAGGAATCCGGAATTCTGCACCTGAGCTTTCCGTACTCCATATGGACAACGCAAACCCTATAACCCTTGCCGCATACCCCGAAGAGTCAGAGCAAATACTGAAGACGATTATTAAATATCACACCTCCGGAGATGTAGCAGCCTTTGGCATGGAGACAGCTGACCCTGCGGTAATTGCAGCAAACTCCCTCAAGGCAACTGCCGAAGAAGTTTTTGAAGCGGTCAAACTGGTAAACAGTCTGGGAGCCATTCGCGGGGCAAACGGGCTTCCGGAAATTCTCCCTGGCATCAATTTTGTACATGGGCTGATGGGTGAGACAAAAAAGACTTTCCAGATGAACTACGATTTTCTGCAGAAAGTGCTTGATTCAGGGCTGCTTCTCCGCAGAATTAATATCCGCCAGGTTATGGCATTTCCCGGAACTCCAATCTACGGAAGGGACGAAGCTGCAAAGAAGCACAAGAGACTTTTTCTGGACTATAAGGAACAGGTCCGGAAGAATATTGACCTCCCAATGCTCCGGAGGGTTGTGCCGGAAGGGACAGTACTGAGAGACGTCATGTGCGAGGTGCATGACAAAGGGGTCACTTTCGGAAGGCAGCTTGGCTCTTACCCTCTGCTTGTAGGTATTCCGGCTTCTCTTCCTTTAAGAAAATTCACTGACGTTACTGTCACAGCGCACGGCATGCGTTCAATTACCGGAATTCCCTATCCTCTGCCTATCAACGCAGCTTCCCCAGCTCTTATCCGTGAACTCCCGCGAATCGGCAGAAAAACAGCTGATCTTATAGCTGCAGGCATCCCCTATGCTGACAGAGAAGACTTTCTCAGAAGGGTAAGCGAGGGAGAAAAGATTATCAGTTTTATCGATATTTAATGCTCCACAGAAACGTGATAGTCCAAATCTAATACCTTACTGACACTCTAACCTGATACCCTGAATCTGGCACTCTAAATCTGGTACTTTAAATATGGTACTTTAAATATGGTATTTTAAACCTAGTGTCTAAACCTGATACTCTAAATCTGGTATCTAAACCTGATTTATTCCTTCTCCCTTTCTTTTTTCGGAATTTTCCGGAACCCTACTATTTCTGAGATTTTTACATATCTGCAATTTGCACATCTCATCTTAAAATCGGATTTTTTCGGGAAAACTCTCTTTTTAGCCTGACAACATCTCCAATTTCTGAATCTTAAATGTCAGAATCTTTCAAATAAGCAGTTATTTATTCAATCCCGAATCATTCTAAATGGGATATTCGTGGGGGATTTGCTTGAGCGAGAGCACGGAAAATTTATATAGAGTGAAGATTGCTCTTCAGTTGAGCTTTATTATATGGGTCATGCTTGGGATTTTTATGTTTTATGCTACCTTTGAAGAGCAGCCCAGAATGCTTGGGACGTTTTTGCTCCTTTTTTCAGTTATTCTTTTCGCGCCTTTTCTACCTGACGGAACAAGCTATAAAGAAATTGAGAATCTGGACGATTATAAGGAAGATGAGCTTTAGAGAACATGAAAGGAACATGAAATTTCATGCAGGTCAGCAGAGCGTCATTTCAAAATATTCCGAAGCTTCCTTTTTATCTAAAAGATCCTCTTTATCCCAGCTCTAAGAATCAGTCCCGCAATGAGTTCAGGAATTAAAATGACTGGAACAGGGAGAGGTTTGAATTCAGAAAGGCCGCAAAAGGGGCAGCGGGTACCCAGGAGTAAAGATCTCAATAAACAGGGCAGCTGCCAGCATGTATTTTTGATTTTAGAATACTGTCCCCATAAGTTTTAAGGCATTTACTATCTTCAGAACCTTTCAGACTTTTGGTTCTTGTCTGGAGTTCCTGTAACATCTCAGATACAGAAGCACTCCAGAAAGCAAGCTTGTTCACTGTGTGCTAACTGTTGGGTTGCTTATAGCCTGTTGAATCCTCAGGCTTCAGTAAATCCCAGGATACTGGCAAGTTCCCCACCTTCGGGCCCAATGGATGAGAGTTCGCTCAAAGCTTCAGATTTCGAAATATATTTTTCGGTCCGGACGCTTCCAGGCTCCTCTATCTTAATGGTAACTTCCCCTTTGGTGTATCCCCTTTCAATGCATTCCCTCGCAAGAGTCCCATATATTCCGGCTATGAGCTTCAGGCAGTCAAACACTATGTTTTCTTCAACAGCGTTCTTGCCGTCCATCAGGATCAGTCTGAGCCGTGTGGATACTACGGACCTTGTGAAGAATTCTTTAATCCTTACCATGAACATATAGAGAGCGTCTCTGTCTATAGCAGGAGCCAGTTTTTCATCGCCTGTTATTTCATGGTCTCCGTACATGACCAAAAAAGTCCTGTCATCTGCAGAAATTATGAATCTATTCTCTGCATCCTTATCCTCAAGAACTGTCCTTGTATTGTTTTTTGTGTACTCGATATTTGTAATATAGAAATCTGATACATCCAGCTTTTTTACCTTTTCTTCTCTTGACAGAATTCCACTTTTTGCCCTAACAGGCAGGGTAAGTTTTTGAAGGTCCTCGACTTTTAGTGTGTCCTGTGTAAAACTCAGTTCAAACTCAGATCTCATGCCGTTAACCGAACTTACCTGCCAACCTTTGAGTCTTTTGTCTTCGGTTGAAGCGTAATAGGTGTTGTCGGCGCCATAAATGCTGGTCTCAAAAAAGGGGCTGAGGATTGAGATTATTCTTTCTTCAAGCTGCCGTACTTCTATAATTGCCAGCCTGTTTTGCCTATCAATATCATCGAGTCTTTCATTCTTCTTTAACAGAGCTATGGTTGCACAGGTCTCAATTGTCCTGGACTTGATTTCAAGAATCTCTTCTGATTCGACTCCCTGCGCATGTTCCTCTATACAGTCAGTAACATCCTTCTGGAACCTGTCTATCTCCTCGAGCCTTCTCTGAGAGATCGATGTCTCTTGTATGTTTCCCTGTTTTATCCTTATTATCGATTTTTCGAGAGGTATCACTTCTTTTGAAACCTTAATGAAGTCCTGAATGTCCTGGATAAAATCTCTCTGGACAGGCAGTTCTGTAGAGTCCTGAAAGGTATATTTCATTTTAAATTCCTCCCCTGTTGCAAAAAATACCTTTTGTTAATTAGGTTTTCCACATTTAAATCTGTGAGTATATACTTGTTATACTGGACAATATAACTCTTTCAATTCAATAATATAACTCTTTCAAGCCAGTATTTTTAGCTGCTTATGAAGACTCCATTAAATACAGAGTTTATCTCAACTCAAACTGTTTTCAGAATTTTCTACTTTTAAGTAATCATTGATTTTAAGTGACCACTCAGTTTCAGATTAGGGAGAAAATTCCGGAAGTTCGCTTATTGTTAATAAGATTAATTTTTGGATGAGCTCACCAGTAATTTTCTTTTTACGCTATTTTTTTATAGTTTTTTATAAAAATACTCTACTTCTTAAATATTCTATTTTCAAAAAATCATTATTATTAAATATAAATTTTTATTCATGTCTATATCCAATCCCTAACTTTTTTTAGAAAGATTTATATCAAATATTTGCGTAAGTTAATTCATATTATCGTCACAAGATAATATATAAAGACGTGTACTATATTATATGTTGAATATTTATTATTCATAGTAATTTGCTTGTTAGCGATTTACTGTTTACAATTAATAAGTACATGTCTGATGTGCCGGGCTGACTGGTCAGTACTGGTATAAAAACGGGGTTGATTCATAATTCCCCTGTTGCGGAATAATTTATGGGGTCAATGCTTTCCGTGCCAGAGGAAGAGGCTGCCGTACTCCTCCCCGACAAGGGTTTTGGAGAAGCGATGGCTCTCTTATCTACTAACTAAAAATTATATTAATAAGGTCAATTAAGTTTTGGAGGGAGGTGAAAAGCAGTTTTGTAATATATAAACTGTAAATTTCCTACAGTCTTACTTTATTTGATTTTTAAATACCAGGTAATTTCAACATTTCTAGACTGTTTATGGAATTGTGTTCTAACTAACTGGAATCTGCTACAACTCGCTAACTTTAAAATATTATTTAGTAAAAAATAATATTTAATGTCAAATAGAACTAAAATTGAACATATGCGGAATCTAGGTGCAGAATATGAAACAAAAATTAATACTATTCAGTACGCTGCTAATCATATCCCTTTTAGCAGGGACAGCAGGTGCAATTGAAGATACAGATAATGAGGATCTTGTATCAGCAGATACTGGGCTGAGCATTAGTTTCAGCTACAGCGGAGCCGGCTATTTCAAAGAGGGAGATATTGTAAAGATCACTGCAACCTTCAATAAACCCGTCCCGTTTGCGGAGTTAACGGGTGAGGCTGGGGGAGTCCTTCTATCATTCGATGAAACAAATAAGGTAAGTGACACTGTCTGGTGCTGTAATTATACCGTTGAAGGCGGAGTAAATGATGCAGTAGACGTGACAGTATTTGCATTTGACGCTATCGAAAGTGAAGAACCATTTTTTTATAAAACTGATGCTCATGCCTTTGTAATTGACAACGAAGCTCCGAAATTCAAGAGAATTCAACCGAGCTCCGAATATGTCAATACAAAGTGTGTGACTTTCGAGTTCAGTGCTTTCGATAAACTGGACAATACAATCGCCTACGCCATCTATATCAACAATACCGAGAAGAAAACAGGGATTGTAAGTTCTAACGGATATGTAAAGTTTGAGCCTGAGATGGCTGACGGCTATTACTATTGGGAAGTTAGACTCATGGATGATGCAGGGAATATGTGTACCAGTGAACCCATTGACCTGTATGTTGACACTAAGGCCCCGAGTGTAACCCTTGTTTCCCCGGTGGACTGCTTCGTTGACACAACGGGCTTCCTTGAATTCAATTTCACCGCTCAGGATACTCTATGCGCAGACTATGACCTGGAACTGTATTATGAGCTGTGCATTGATGGAGAACCTGTTGAAGGCTGTTCTGGGTACATGATCTCAGGAGATTATGAGGAAATTCCAGTAGTTGGCCTCGAGGAAGGAGCCCACAACTGGTCCGTTTTAGTCGAGGATAAAGCCGGAAACAGCTGTACAAGTCAAGTCCGGGATCTCTATGTAAACTGTAATGGGCTTGATGTCCAGCTCATTTCCCCGAACGGTGGGTTCGTTCCTGCAAACCCGCAGTTTAACTTCAGTGTTTCAGGAGGAGCAGGACTGCCTTTCGATTACGAACTGCTTGTTGACGGCAAGAAGGTTTTGCCTTGTAAAGGCACTTTCATTATTGGTCAAGAAGGGATTAACGAGTACTCTGTGACTGCAACGGTAGATGAAGGATTCAATAAAAACTGGACCGTGCGTATCACCGACTGTGCAGACAGAGAGTATCAACCTGACCCATGTTATTTCTCCGTTGATTGCACTGCTCCGGCCCCTGTGAAAAACCTGATCGTTACTGATGCGCTGAGCAACACTAACTGGTATTACATATACGACGAGCCCGGGCTGTACGTTTGCTGGGATAAAAATACCGAAGAAGACCTTTACGATGGAGAAGACAGTTACTATGGAACACCATATGCAGTTTTCATCAGCGATTGCAAGCCTTCATGCATTGAGGATATGGAACTGGCAGTGCCTGTAAGTGAAATCTATGAGCCTGTAGGTGAAATCTATGACAGTGACACGTACATACCTATGTACACTGGAGGGTATGGCGGAGAGTTCGTTTGCTGTGATGAAGTAATAGAGCCCGGAAAAATGTTTATGTACATTGGAGAGTACGACGGAAAGCCTCTTGTCTACGGTAAGGAGTACTGGGTGGCTGTTATTGCCCTGGACAGGGCTGGCAACTACGACGATTGCTTTGCCGTATGCGGGCCTGTCAAGACATATGAAGACATGACCATCACTCTTGATGCAGGCTGGAACCTGAAGTCCGTGCCTAAGACTCCTGCTAAATTCAATGCTGACACATGCTCGGTCTTTGGAGAATGCAGCACAGTAATTTACTGGGACGGCAGCTGCTGGGAATTCCCAGAGACTATCGAACCCTGCAAGGGTTACTGGGTTTACACTCCCGAAGCTTGCGTGAGCAATGTAAAGTTCAAACCAATGTTACTTGACAGCACAAGTCCTGATGTACCTGCCTGTCTTGATCTTGCTCCCGGCTGGCAGATGATAGGGCACACCTCTAACCTGCCTGTACAGTGGTCCGCGTCTCTGGGTTCATTGCAGGGTGTTCTTGGTTTAGAGTATAAGTTCTCTAACCTCATCACGTATTCTCAGAATGAAGGTTGGGGCGGCACAATCTCTCTTGGAGTCTTAGACCTGGTCGGTGCAGAAGAAGACACTCCATGCCCAGTTGGCGTGCTTAAGTCAGAGGGTCTTATGGTCCCAGGACAGGGATACTGGATCTTCATGAAGGAATGTGGTACCTACGCTTCCGTTGAGAGTGTAGATTTCTACCCTGAAGGAATAGTAAACCCAGATAACAACTCAGACAACCCGGTAGATCCATTGAACCCGGATGAAATCGTAGACCCGGATGAAATAGTAAATCCAGATGAAATCGTAGACCCGGATGAACTAGTAGACCCGGATGAACTAGTAGACCCGGATGAAGACGATTCTGCATCCGGTGAAGAAATAGTAAATCCGGATGAAATAGTAAATCCGGATGAAATAGTAAATCCAGATGAAATAGTAAATCCGGATGAAAACGATTCCGAACCCGGTGAAGACGATTCTGAACCCGGTGAAGGCAAACCCGGAAAAGAGAAAAAATAAACTCTAAAGCAAGTAACTTTTCAGCCAGTTCAGGCTGAAAGGTTCTTTTTCTTTTTTTGCTTTGTGTAGCAATTGGAGGTAAATCATGAACAAAATATTAAAAAATAGTATCATAGGAACAGCTATACTTATGTTATTTTTCGTAACAGCTGCCCATCCAGGTATGGCTGAGGATGGAGTTCCCCTGCTCCCGATGACAGTGGGAGGAGTTGCCCTGATCGATGGGTCTCCGGCTCCCAAAGACACTGTTATTGCAGCTTACCTTGACGGGGAGCAGGTAGAACAGTTTCTCGTAAATACCCCCGCAGGAGATTTCATTTTTTATATTTCCGGAACTGCCGAGGATGAAGGAAAACCCATTACTTTTACAGTTGATGGAAAGGATTCGGGACAAAGTTTTGAATGGGAATCCGGAAATCAGGTCTTATCTGTCGAACTTTCGACAGGTGTGACAGCCAATTCAGGGAGTTCTAATAAAGGCTCTACTTCTGGAGAGGGCTCTGGAGCTAAGGTCATTGAAAGTTCAGTCCCCTTACCGAATGTAACTGTAACGGTTCCGGAAAAAACGATTTCGGAAAACACAGATGCCGATTCAGGTGTCGATACCGGGGTCGAACAGAATCCGGAATCTTCCAAAGAACCCTCTGAAACAAGCAGTGCTCCAGGTTTCCAGATTATTTATGCGGTTGCAGGCATAGTTCTGCTTACTTTCGGACCAAAGCTCGGGAGGGAATCGAGAAGGAAGCCCTGACGGATTTCTCTAAAGGGATCTGTACGGTTAACGTGAAAATCTCAAGGTGATATGGTGACCATCAAGGACAAATACTTAAGAATTTTATCGTGCCTGGTTATTCTGGTACTGGGCTTATCCCTTGTTCCGGTTGCATCTGCCAGCACTATTCCTTCGATTCCCAACGTGTTTGAAGGAAAGCTGATTATAAACGGTGCAGATGTACCCGCAGGGACTATAATTTCGGCTTATATAGGTTCCGAGCTTGCCGGCTCTAAAACTATCGAGGAGGCAGGAAAGTACATGCTGGATGTCTCGGGTACCGAGGAAGATAACGGAAAAAAAATAACCTTCAAGCTGGGTCTCATAGAGTCCGAGCCTGTTTCCGCGACTTACCAGCATGGTGCTGCGCCGGTGAAACTTGATCTTTCTTTCGAGGGAGACTTTGAGCTTCCGGTTATAGAAAGCTGCTCTGCATCCCCGGTGTACATCCTGAACGACGGGAAAGATTATTCGGTTATAAGGGCAAAAGTCTCGGGTGGATTGTCCGAAGTTGCGTCAGTGACTCTCGACCTCACCCCCCTAGGCGGAGGAGTGGTTTCATTGACGCCTGAAAGCGGAGGCATTTATACCTGCAATGTAGGCAGTACTCTGGCAGGAGAGTTTACGCTCACCCTTACAGCTACAAATTCTTTTGGAAACCAAGTTACAGATAAAGACAGCGTCTCGATCACTGTAGTGAAAGAAGATGAACTCACAACAAGGTACGCAGGGGCTGACAGGACCTTCTCTGCCGAAGAAATTAAAAATATTGTAAATGACAGTAAGATATCCAGCGGGATCAAATACGCAGTTCTGGCTATCTACTTTGCTGACGGGTGGGATAAAATATGAAACAGCCTGAGTTTAAAATTGCTTTTGTGCTGCTCATGACCCTGGTTTTATGTGCGGTTCCTGCTTCTGCGGGTAGTGCAGGAAGGGTTCTTCCCTCTTCGGTTGATACCAATCAGGTGTTTCAGGTAACGGTCAATGTAGATGACTATGGTGCGGCCGGCCAGGTTCTTGAAAAGCTTCCTGCAGGTTTCACGTACATTAACTCAACCCTTCCGGAAAGAGCTGTAACCGTAAACGGCAGCAAAGTCTCTTTCCTGCTAATGAATGAAAAGAGCTTCAGCTACACCCTTAAATCCCCTGCATCAGCCGGGACATATCAGTTCGCGGGTCTTTTAAGGGATATCAACAAAAATGAGTTCCCTATCCTCCCTTCAAGTTCTTCCATTAGTGTTGGGTCAGCCTACAACGGAGGTTCAGGTGGCGGCTCAGGCAGCGGCTCAAAAAGCTCAGGCGGCAGTTCAGGTGGCGGAGCTGGAGGTTCCCCCGAACCCCAGAGCAATGTCGAAGCTAAAGAGCTGTCCCAGACATCCGTCATTGCTGGAACACATGTCAAGTTCAGTTTTCCAAATGGTGTGACCTGCATAAGGTATGTTGAATTTGACGCCAAAAAGACTCTCGGAAAAATCACTACTCTTGTCGAAATGCTCAAGGGCCAATCAAAGCTGGTTCCGAACCTGCCTGAAGGCATTGTTTATAAGAATGTAAATATCTGGGTAGGTTCAGGCGGAGTCGCAAACTCCGATAACATCGAGAATGCAGTTGTTGGCTTTAGAGTCGAAAAAGCCTGGGTCGAGAAAAACGTTGATACAGATGAAAAAGATTCGTTGAACCTCTGGTACTATGACAAGGCGTGGAAAAAACTCGAGACTAAAAAAATAGATGAGAGCAACAACACTTATGTCTACTACGAAGCCAAGACCCCAGGTTTCGGATCCTTTGCAATTGTTGCAGCCGGTAAAGACGGTTCTGGTTCGATAAATATCGATCCCGTTTCTACCGACAATCCGGGGGATAATGTGTCATCAGAGCCCGAAAAACCTTCAAGTGGAGGCTGGCGTTCTACGCCTGGCTTTGAATCTGCAGCTTTTCTGGGAACAATTGGAGCCGCATATTGCATACTGAGAAAGAAGTTCTAAACACCATAAATTTCCATTTTGAAGCAGCATTCAGAGCTGCTTACTTTTCTCTTTTTTGTGATGCCCGAATTGCGCCTCGCCCGAATTGCGCCTCGGGAGTACGCGGTCCTTTTCGCTCCACTTCGTTTCGCTCAAGAGGACTAATTTATGGGCTATAATAGTGAGCTTCATTTAAGAGGGCTGAATTAAAAATATCCATAACCGGTATAACCTTTTTCGTTATATCGGGTGGGTTATTTTTGTCATGCTCGATGAAGGAGAGCAATCTTTCCCCGAAAACTGAAAACAAGGAGAAAAAGCTGGAAAGTAAAAGTAACACACAAATTTTATATTTTTCATCTCTTTTGACAGATCGCCAGCATGTCTGGCGGAGATAGTTATATAATGTAAACTAAAAAGCAATCTGGGATAGGAAAGTGTTTTTGAGCCCGGAAAGAGTATCATACATAACGTTCAGTTTCTCCTTGCGATATTCGAATTTGGATATATTAGTAAATAATTGTCGGGGTCGCAAAAATAGTAAAAGAAGAAAAAGAGACATAATTTATGAATGAATATATACTTATTTATAAATATATACATCAGCCGGGATTCGAACCCGGGTTCGAGCGTTGGCAACGCCCGGTGATGACCGCTACACTACTGATGTACGAAGCTGGCAGGGCGCCCTGCCGCGTTTCTAACTATATATTTTCTTATTAATTAAGTTGACCCCTGGAAAGGTTTTATATATTTGGTCAGCAGAAAAATCTGCTTTAGTCTCTGGTGTGTCGGTTTCTTTACCTGCTTGCAGGGCCCTTTTTCGCCTTTACCGCTTTCTCTTTTTCTTTCTCTTTTTCTTTCTCTTTCTCTTTCTCTTTTTCTTTTCCTTCCTTTTTTTCTTTCCTGTCTTCTATCTGTTTTTTCTTACTCGCTTTTCTATCGAGCTGATCCCAAAACTCAAAATTACTCTTACGAACTTTAAATTTGGAATAGTCAGTCGAGGTTCGGATCATCAAAATAGTTCTAGATATAGGAATGAAAATGGTTTTGAGATGGGCTCATTATCTATCTGTTCTGTATACTGTTTTTGGAGCATTGTGTTTTATATTATCAAGCAGTATAGACTGCCATTCTTTATTTACCCTGCATTTATGTATTAAATCGACCCTTTTGATTTTATTATTGAATTTTATGAGTGATGGGTTTTGAACGAACTTGAAAAACTGATAAACCTTGCAAAAAACGCAGCCAATAAAATCAGGAAGCATAACTTTGTGCGTGTAGTCTGTCATAATGACGCTGACGGTCTGACTTCAGCCGGGATAATGGCTCAGGCCCTGCTGAGAGCAGGCATTTGTTTCCAGCTCTCAATAGCAGGAAAATTGGACGAGTCTGTGGTCGAAGAAGTGAACAGTGGAATCTCTCAGGGAGAGCTTGTCATTTTCTGTGATATGGGCAGCGGGCAGCCGGAACTTATCGGGAAGGTGGCGGCTGATGTCGTGGTGCTTGACCACCACCAGCCAGTAGGGCAGTCCCCTGCAAAAGCCGTGGTAAATGCCCATATGGTAGGAATCGATGGAGCAACGGATATCTCGGCTTCCGGCACCTGCTATCTTGTAGCCAGGGAACTCGGGACTGGAAACATTGACCTTGCAGGGCTGGCAATTGCAGGTGCAGTTGGGGACAGGCAGCTTTTCCAGACTGCCAATGCTTTTATTCTGGAAGAAGCCCTGAAAGCAGGGGTAGTGTCCGTCAGAAAAGGGCTGAAGGTAGGGGATGGAGGTCTTGCGGATGTGCTCGCATACAGCACAGAGCCCTTCCTGGATGTAACCGGCTACCCTGAAAAGGCATCGGAGTTCCTAAATCAGCTTGGGCTCTCCGGAAATATTGAAAACCTGTCCGAGGAAGAGCTCTCAAAACTTGCCAGTGCCATTGCCCTGAAACTTGTCAGACAGGCAAGCCCTGAAGCAATTGAAGCCGTTATAGGAGAGGTCTTCCTGCTGAACCGGGAGCTGGTGCACAACGTCTATGATTTCATCTCCATTCTCAATACCTGCGGGAAGCAGAAAGTTTACGGACTCGCCCTGGCTCTCTGCCTAAAGGACTCAAGTATTGTCGATGAGGCTCTTTCCCTTACAAAAGAGCATGAAAAGAATCTTGCCGTGGATGTCCGGGACAGCGTGGAAAAAATCCGTAAAGGTGAGAACATCTGGTATATTAGCACGGTTGATGCCCTTTCTACAGGAAGCCTTGCCACAACCGTAGTCAGATATCTCCATCCCGAACTTCCTTTCATCTGTGTAAACGAGTCTGAGGGAATCCTGAAGGTTTCTGCCAGGGGTACCCGCGAACTGGTTTCAAAAGGCCTTGACCTTGCCTTTGCCCTTCGGGAAGCTGCAGGCGCAGTCGGTGGAAGCGGAGGCGGGCACAGTGTCGCATCCGGAGCTTCAATCCCTCTGGGGAGTACGGAAGAGTTCTTGAGCATTGCAGATCGGATAATAGGGGACCAGCTCAGGAAAAATTCCAGTGGGAAAGCCAGGTAAAAAATAAAATAAAATAAATTAAACAAAATAAAACAAAATAAAATAAAATAAAATAAAATAAAATAAAATAAAATAAAAAAGAAGAGCTCGGAATTAATATATAAAACGCATGAGGCATATTATGAAAATTACAGGTACAATTGAGTTTCCTGACCCGAAGTCAAGAGAGTCAGCAGCCAGAATCCTGACAGCCCTTGCCCCGGACAACCTGAGGAGTATGGAAAGCGAAATCAGTGATGAGAGGGTTGCTGTGCGGTTTCATTCCGAGAAAATTGGTTCTCTTCTCGCAACCGTTGATGATTTTCTTATGAACGTTAAGATAGGGGAAGGAGTCGAACAGACTCTGAAAATATAAAAGTTAGAAGGGAAAGTAAAAAATAAGAAAGAAAAATAAGAATGAAAATTAGAAAAAGAAAATTAGAAAAAGAAAATTAGAAAAAGAAAATTAGAAAAAGAAAATTAGAAAAAGAAAGTTAGAAAAAGAAAGTTGGAAAAGAAATTAGAAATGAAAAGGGAAACCTGTACCCAGTTTCCCGATCTTTATTAAACCAAATATCTTTTTTAATCTGCAGGGCTTTCTCGCCAGAGCCTTATAAGTTCCCCGAGCCTGGAACTCGTTAGTTCTACTCCTGTATTCGGAATCGGAAGACTATTTTTATAGACATGAATCGCTTCCTGGAGCTCTTCTGTGCTTATATGCTTTCCTTCCTGAGAGGTCAAATCATCCCAGGGGTTCCAGTCGCGGATTGTCCAGTTCCAGGTACGCATAACCTCTTCGTTTCCTGCTGTGGCGAGTACGGTAACATTATATATTCCGGGAGATAGTACACTGTTTGAATATGAACTGTTTTTTACACCGGATTCGGTAAGCTTTTTCGTTCCGTTAAGGTACCAGCTTACAGTACTGTTATGGTTTGTGGTGATATTGAATTTCTGCCCGTCTCCTTCATAGGTTATGATATTTTCTCCGGGACTTGCAGAGAGAATTAAGAGCTGAGTTAATATTATGTAATTGCTCTTTGCCTCAGAGTCAAGCCCGTTCCTGTTGCTGACATTCAGTGAGACAGCATAACTTCCGTATGATGTGTAGGTGTAGACCGGATTCCGGGTGGTTGAGTCTACAATTCCGTCGCCGTTAAGGTCCCATTCCCAGGAAAAGGCACCCTGTGAAAGGTCAGTAAACTGGACTGTGAGAGGGGCAACCCAGCTGGTGATATTTGAAGTGAAATCAGCTTCAGGGAGACTATTAACAATAGTTAAAGCTTTTATGCACAGGTTTACTTCTGAATATCCGGCTTCTGATGTCAGGTCTTGCCAGCTGGCTCCATCCGAACTTATGTAGCTTTCTCTGGAATTAGCCTGTGCCTTGCTGCTATAACCGGAAAGCGGCTGCTCAATTGCAAGAGTGTACGGGTCGGAGGGATTGCTAAACTTTATAACCACCGAAAATTCCTCCCCGGCACTCAGGTCTACTGGCAAATTCAGCAGGTGGGTATGGTAGCCAGGAAGTGAGCACGTGCCGGTTTCTTTCACAACAAAATTCCTTTCCTGATTAATGGGGCCATTAGTCGGGTTTTTATAAACGTATATTTCATAAGCAGTATCAAGATCCGTAGTATAGAATCCTATAGCTTTCAGTGTTTCGTTCCCTTTCGAAGAAAATATATTTCCACCCCAGGCAGTTAGTCCAGAGTACCCGATTGTTCCTGTCCATCCTAGCGGGTCATACTGGTAATTGTAATCAAAGTTGCCCTGCCCTGCAGTTATAAACACTGCACTTTCGTTGTACCCGAGCCTGGTGTCATAATAGGAAATATAGAAGTATCCTTCTTCTCCCCAGGACTCCCCCCAGCTATTCTTTACAATAAAAGCCCCGTCTCCCGAGGGTACCTGTTTGAACAGGTTCCTATCGAAAGAATCGTTCCAGCCTACGATGGTTATTGCGTGATTGGCATTACTCGAACCTGTATATAGATAGGCATTGTTATTTGCTTGGTAATTTAGCAGGCTCCAGCACATTGTGGAGTACACGGCTCCGTAATCCATAAGTGCCTGTTTAATCATTTCATTGTCCAGGGGCCCCGTTCTGTCAGGCAGTATAAGAACTTCCTGGACATCTTTTTGTATGGTAAGTCCCGTAGGAGAGGAGGTTGAAGTTTCACTAAAAGGATCTTCTGACTCGTTTACAGGCCCTGACCAGCGGGTAAGATATGCCATAGCTATGAAAGCATTTCCGCCGTTGTCGGCTGTAAGATCAAAACCGTCGGAATAGAATTTTGTAACGAGGTTTTTCATGTTATTTTCGGAAAAATCCCGATCTTCTCCTTCTACTCCCAGGATGTAAGATTCCATGGATGCAAGGCTCGAAAAAGCCCAGCAACTTCCTGTCTGCCCCTGGTTCTTCACAGAGGTGACCTGTCCTTCCGTGCGCAGGTCATAGGTTGCAGGGAGTTCCGAGCCTGATGTTCTAAGCAAAAGCCTTTCCGCAGGCCTTGAAAGCCCTGATAGGTTTACAGGAGAGGGTGTATATCCAGTGCCTGAAACTTCCCCGCCGTCAGGAGGCGAGATAGGTTCAAAAGAATCTGGTTGTGTGGGCTCCAGAAAGTTTGGGTTCAGGGGAGCCGTTTCAATTGCAGGTTCTGAAATGGATGTATCGTTCAGTGGTAGCTCAAAGTTTTCGGGACTTCCGGCGGTAAGGTCAAGGCTGCCGGAGAAGCACGAAAATAAAATAATAAGTGCGAACAGAAGGGAGTTTATTTTCTTCAAGAATTCTCGGCCTCGGGTGGATCAATTTCTGGTTAGCTGAAAGATAGTACGGAATAACTTGCAGGAGAGTATTTTTCTGAATAACTATTTTTAGGCTGTGATTCGGTCTGAGCAGATATTCAATAATTATCAGCCTAATTAATGTTGCTCTGTAGATTCTTCCTGAGTATTAATTCATATGATTAGTTTATTAAATTTATCTATAAGTTCTTTTCTAAAAAAATGAACCTCTTTACTAAAATAATTAGATATTTGCTTACCTAAAAATCTCCTTTTGGGATTATATCTTTGAAGATTAACTCTAATGAGCCTGATACTTCCTTTATTAAGAAAAAGATAAATGGCAGACAGATAAAGGTACATAGAAAATAAATGTAAAATAAAATGGCAGACAGATAAAGGTACATAGAAAATAAATGTAAAATGTCTTGTTGCTAAAAATTTTATTCCTTATTATTTATTTATCTCTGTTTATTTGGAACATCTAAGTAAATTTATTTATAACTTTATGTGTCTTCTATTTACCTTAAAACTCATAGAGTTGTGCTCATAATGAATGTTACCGTGAGTATTTTCATGAGTATTCCCAATAGAAAGAGACATTAAGTTTGCCTTTCCATATCCTTACAGGGACACTTAGGGGGTAAAAGCCTGCTTTCGGAAACACTTGCAGACCTTGAGAATACCAGCCAGAAAGACCTTGATAAGGAAATTCTGAGAGCCGCAATGATTGCAGAACTGGATGCTGTCAATCTCTATGAACAGATGGCAAACCTGACAAAAAACGAAGAGATCCGTAAAATTCTCCTTGACATAGCCAGGCAAGAAAAGATCCATGTAGCTATGTTTGAGACCGTGCTACTGCAGGCTGACAAGGAGTTTTTAAAGATTTATGCAGATTATGCACTTGCCAGAAAATGAAAAAAGGGAGTTAAAGATTCCTTTTTTCACTTCTTTATTAATTCCTCTTATGAGTCTTTTTTATAGATTTTCAATTCTCTTCTCATAGCCTCTTTTTCAAGCTTTACTGCATAATCATTTATATCCAGCGCCGCCATATTTTCTATTGATCTTCCATGCTTGAGAAATATGCGAAGAAAAGAGATTTTGATAAGACCTCCGAACCTCCTGCTAAAGGGTTCGAAAAAAGTTCCGGTAAACCTATCTTTGTGGTCCAGCGCCATGATGCAACCAATCTTCATTATGATTTTCGTCTGGAGATGGATGGGGTTCTGAAAAGCTGGGCAGTCCCCAAGGAACCGCCGAAAAAGGCCGGTACCAAAAGGCTTGCTATCGAGACTGAAGATCATCCTCTCGGATACGCCGATTTTGAGGGGGAAATTCCTGAAGGAGAGTACGGAGCCGGCAGGGTTGAGATCTGGGATAAAGGGACTTTCAAGCTTCTGAAACGTAATGAGAAAGAGATCACTGTCACACTTGAAGGGGAAGAGCTGAAAGGGGATTATGTACTGATAAGGACAAAGTATGGGAAAGAGGATAAAGGATGGCTTTTTTTCAAGAAAAAAGCTGACTAAGAAGCCATTGGTATCATAGGTTATTTTAGTTGATTAAAAGGTAAACCGACAAAGTTATTGAAGGTAACGGGAAAAGGTGTTAAGAAATAACTCGTAAAAAGTATTGAAAAATAATTAGAAAAAATATTGAAGTGAAATTGGTAAAAAGGGTGCAGGGCTTTGTACCAGGTGCCCGGCTAAAAGTGTGCTTCTGATAGACATGGGGGGAGTGATCAAATGGGGAAGGTTACGGAAGAGAGGGTGAAGATAAGAATTATTGAGACTGCGGAAAACAATTTCTGCGTTGCAGCCTGCGATGGGGAGAAAGTTCATGACAGGATTGCAGACGCTTTCCGTAAAAACAGGAAGGTTGAGCTCTCTTTTGCAGAGATGAATGAACTTACGCCTGCCTTTCTGAACGTGGCTGTGGGGCAGCTTTACGGGACTTTCCCGGCTGGGCTGATTGAAAAAAGCCTCTCTTTTACGGACCTTGACCCTGAGGACGAGGTTATTATTAAGAGGGTGATGGAGCGGGCAAAAGGCTACTTTGAACATGCATATTCATGCAGAAAGGCTCTCAGGGATGTGATCGGAGGCGAAGATGCCTAAAAGTACCCACCGCGCAGTGGTTTATCCGGTAAGGCGCAGTGTGAGGCTTCGCCCTGGGAAAGCTCTGCCTATAAAGCCAAGCCCGGCTCCTATCCATTCCACAGCGACTTATGATTTCCCCGAAGAGAAGAGTTATTTTTTTGACACCAATATCTGGCTCTATATCTACGGCCCTATAGGCTGGCCTGATCAGAAGTCAGCGGTCTATTCCAGAGCTTTAAGGGAAATTCGGAACTCAAACGGCACGATCTATATAAACTGCATGGTAATCTCGGAATTCATAAACGCCTTCTCAAGAATAGAGTTCAAACAGCAGACCGATCATTCCAGGTTCAAGGAGTTCAGGAACTCTCTTGGTTTCCGCCCGGTTGCCGAAGACATTTCCTCAAATGTAAAAAAAATCCTCCGAAATACCCTTGCCTGCGACCCTGACTTAAAAGTAATAGACCTGCCTGAGATCATGCGTTTCTTCGAGCAGGGAAAATATGACTTCAATGATCTTGTCTTTGCGGAAATCTGCCGCGCAAAAGGCCTGGTCTTCGTAACCCACGACAAGGACTTCAGCGAGATGGGAGTTGAGATCCTGACAGCAAATGAGAAATTGCTGCGGAGATGAGAAGGAAATTTCGATATAAATCAGAAATTAAGTTTTCCATAGTTACTGCGTTGAGGATTTAGCCAGTTTTTCGCACCATAGTGAGAGTTTTTGATTGTCGGTAAGCGAGACCTAAAACCCTCAATTTCAGAAATTTCCAAATCATATCTTTTATGACATTTGGATATTATCTTGAAGGTATAAGAGTAATTTTTAAGGCTTGGTTATGAACCCTTTTTCTAAGCTAAAAGAGTCCGAAACCCTTGAACTGAAAAAGTCCACTGCGCAATTGAAACCTGCAGTAATCTCCATAGTTGCCATGCTCAATAAGCATCAGGAAGGCAAATTATACTTTGGAGTTAAGGATGATGGGACAGTTGTGGGGCAGGAAATTGGGAATGACACTTTGAGAACCATTTCTCAGCCTATTTCAGCGTACATAGAACCAAAAATCTATCCCGTTATCCGGCAGGTAATTTTCGAGGGAAAGCCTTGCATTGAAGTTAAATTCCAGGGAAATGAGGTACCTTCTTTTGCATAAGATAGAGGTTATATTCGCACTTTTGACGAGGATAAGCCCCTGAGTGTAAAAGAACTTTAGAACCTGATACTTAGGAAAATAAAGAACAGTTGAAGTGGGACCGTTCTATTTGCAAGGAAGAAAGTTTAGAAGATATCAGTGAAGAAAAGGTCAGGTTCTTTGTAAAAGAAGCTGGCAAAGAGTACAAAGGGCTTGAAAATTCTCTGAAAAAATTGAAGCTTGCAGAAGATGGAAAATTAACAAATGCCGCAGTAATTCTTTTCGGAAAAAAACCCGAGGGCTTTTTCCCTAATGCAAAACTCAGGTGTGCAGTCTTTGCTACAAATGATACTTCGTATATCGTTGACATGTAGGACTATACAGGTGATCTCTTCTATCTTATCAGAGAGGCTGAAAAATATATCCTTAAAAACATCTATATTGGAATGCGGCTAGAAGGTCTGAAGAGAATCGACGTCCCGGAAATTGCAAAAGAGGAGATAAAAGAAGCAGTTATAAACGCCTTTTGTTACAGGGATTACTACGAATATGATTCTGTAAATGTAGCAGTATTCAAAAACCGTGTGGAAATCAGAAGTAAAGATCTCCTTTACGGTGGGCTTACCATCGAACAGATCAAGACCTAAATGGTTTCTTCGCTGACCTCGATGAGAGCTTCAAAGTATTTGATATTGCGCAAGTCTTCTTTTGCAAGACTAAACCTGTTTGAAGCATCAAGGATCTCGATGGTCATAATCTCATTGTCTTCGCTAATATCAAGAATTATTCCGTCCAGATCTATGGAAGACCTGTACTTTTTGTTGCTCCCGTAAAAGAAAACGCTGTCATTTTCGAAATCGTACTTAGTGCCTATCCGAAAAGTCAGTAATGCATGCTGGAAAGCCATAATAGGTCTATGATATCAGAGTACCAGTTGCGGTTTTGCATATTACCTAATGTAAAAGTTACAGCACGTAACCACTTTTCGGATAGGCTCTTAGTTACCAGAGATTCTTGCCTCATCCGGCCTCCTTTTTCTACGTCATTGAAAGCTTATTCTACCTGTTAAAAGAACAAAAGAAACACTATTTTACCCTCTATCTCTTCTGGCTTCTTTGTCCAAAAACGCCTTCCCTTTAGTCGTCAGGCGGTACTTCTGCTTGCTGCTTTGGGGTTTTTCAAGAACTGTCATTTCAATATAACCAAGTTCAAGAAGCCTTTTAATCTGTTTATTAAGCTCTCATGATACTGTTTTGTGGCTCAATCCAGATGCAAGTTCGGCTTTTCCGGCATCATTTTTCATCAGAAGAACGAGCACTTTAGCCGCAAGCCGTGACTCTAGCCGTGGTTCTTCTTCATCTGCACCTGAGTCGACATAGACCTATGGTGTAGAATATGAAAGAGAATGTTTTCATGTAGAACGATTGAAAAAAGAGAGAATGATCTAGATAAGATTAGCGTTTTAAGAAGTCCATTACTTCCTTCTCGGATTTTCTGTATCTCGATACAGGAGGTTTGGATTTTTCATTCTTTTCAAATAAGGAATGTAACTTATTAATGGCAACAGGGTCTGATATATGTAAAGAGTTCTGTTCCAGATATCTTGAAGCCGTATTAACCAATCCATTTAGTTTTGTATTTTATTTGATATTTTATTAATTATATTCGCTAAAGACAGCATTATTTAGTAATACCATCCGGTCTATTTCCTTACCGCTATACTATAGTATAGTTATATCCTTATTAATTTATCTTATCCAATTACTCAGTATTTAAATATTTAACTAACTGAGTCCTTTCTACTTTATCCTCTTGAATTTCGGACTGCAATTCTATGAATCCACTATTTTTATAAAAATTTATAATGTAATCGGCTTCTTTATTTGCTTCGAGCCAGACTATGTTACATCCCAACATTTCCATGCATTCATAAACAATATTGACAGCTTCATCGAGCAGGTACTTTCCCTTAAAATTATGTTTAAACATATCATTTTTGCCTAATTGGGCAATAAAATAGGAGGGGATGCCATCCTGGTCCCTCAACAGATTCATGTCATTTTTTTGCTTTCGAGTTAATTTGTCCTGATCTACAGTCAATATTTTCAAAGCCAGCGCAAAATATCCAAGGATATAGAAGTTTTCATCATCGCTATTCTTTCTGTCAAGTATGAGATAAGACCTGCAAATTGACCTGTCTTCAAACCTTTCCATTTTATTCCGGATAAAGTCCTGTATATCGGAATCATTTGAACAAAAGAAGCCTGTTAGTGTCTTTTTTGCTTTTTTTTCGTTACTAAATTGTGTGAACTTATTATAAGGAACAACAATAGGGTCGAGTTCAAAGTCAAAAGAGACAAAATAATCCTTTATCCTCACAAGGTGATCAATATTTTCCAGCTGGCTCTTTTCAGGTTGACATTTACTTAAAAAGTCTCTTCCGTTTGAGCTAATGGAAACAAACCCTTCAGGATCGAATTGAGTGAACTGAATCAGTTTAAGGTACTTACAAACCCAGTAGATTTCATTTTTAAATTCAAGGATTTTTCCCTTTAAATCCTCTTGTTGAAAACCATCTCCTATCTTGAAATCATCAGCCAGTCTCTTTTCAAGGTCCGAATATGTACATTTTTCATATCTGTAGAGGTACTTGACTGCCTGACTAAGAACGTTTTCTAAACAAGGCAGATTTGTTTTCTCACCCAAAATATCAGATCCTGAAATAGTGACTTCAGACATACTGTATTATTTATTATTATATTTTCCCTGCCAGGTTCTCAATGGTTGACAGCGATTCCGCCAGAGATATTACTTTTTTATTATATTTCACCGGGGACTGCTCAACTCTCTACCCATCTACTGTTTACTTATTTCTTTACTATTTTCCCCGTGACAAAACCCTCGAAACAATAAACTCCTCAAACCGGACCCCGGAATAGATAATTTTTGATATAACCGGGAATACCTGAGAGCCTGTCTTAAAATAAATCTGGTCACATAATCAGGATAGTAACTTAACCATTAGAGTTAACATTCCTCATTATCCAATTGTAGATGGTTTGAATTTAAGAAACCTCAAGGAGGCAGAAGATTTTGGAAGATTGGAAGATAAAGATTTCAGTGCTCTGGCTCTTTGCATCAATTGCCTTTTTGGCTCATCAGATACTGGTGCTTATGGAGCCAGGTATAATAGCAGATCTAATGGCGGGAGAAGCAGAAGGTCAGAAAATAGGGCCTGAACTGATACTGTTCTTTGCAATCTTAATGCTGGTTCCAATGTTGATGGCTTTCCTATCCCTGACCTTGAAAGATTCGATGGACCGCTGGGTAAACATCATTGTGGGTGCAATCTTTGCTGTCCTCTGGTTAGTTAGCGTAGTTGATGCGGCACAGTCTGCATACTGGGGAGGGGCACTAATGACGCTTTCAGCAGTCGTGGCTTCGGCATTGATTGTCTGGTATGCATGGAAGTCCAAACAGATAGCTTGAATCTTATTAACCAGATCCGGATAGTAGCATACAGGCACGCAATTAAGCTCGGAACAGAAATTCTGAACTGACAATGTAGCTAATATTCGAAAACTGTAATTTTAAGACAGCCTCTGAGATTCTTCCCACGACAAATTTATCTTTTAAGCAAAAAAGTACTATTGATTCCGTAAAAGTGTTTGAAAAGGCCGGCCTGATGGCTTATAGAAAAAAGCTACTGAAAGGGATTAATAGGGGTGCCCTTATACAAAGATTTAACGAATTGGGGAGAAAAATAATGCCTACAAAAGAAGAGATAGACAGCGAGATTATGGACCTCTGGGATGAGATCTTTGACCTTGAGGACAAAAGCAAAGAAGAACTGGATATTAAGTGTGCAGAATGGCGGAAAGTAGAACCGCGACTGGACGAAGGGGTAGATGAACTCATAATACATATAGAGGCGATGACAGGAATCTGTGACGAAAGCATGCTTATTTACAAAGAGGTTAAAGAAATCAAAATAAGGTACAAACAGCAGAAGGATGAGATACAGGCAAAAATTGATGCGCTGAATAAGGAAAAAGAAAAGATATAAAGATGTTATTGGTTGATTTTTCAGGGCAAAGGCTGGAAGTTAAGATAGCTGATAATGGGTTTTCCCAGATCTGTTTTTATCTATTTTCGGCGCTTACTGCTCCCCTCTCTCCCACCTGCCGTTTGTTTACAATGCTAAAATCATCAGAGGCAAAGTATATTAAATATCAAAAATTACTGTAAAATTATATTTTTTGTAGACGTTCATTGAACAATAATATTTTTAGAGCCCATCCCAAAACTCAAAGTTGCTTATCTGAATCCAGTATTCCGAATAATCAATCGAGTTTTATATCCCAGAACAATTCTAAAGATTTAATGATTTGAGAATAGAACTGGTTTTGGGATGAATCTTATGACATTAATCCTCACGTATTGATTCGCTCCATCATGCGACGGAAAAGGAAAAAGGCAAAGTAGAAATTAACCTTTGAAATGACAATTTAGTTTGTCACTTATCTTTCACGAAAAATTTTTTACCGGTAAGAAGATAGTTATCCAATGATTCGGTAAATAGCTCATCAAGATAACGATAATTTAGCAACCTCTTACAGGGTACCTGGAAGTGAAACTCAGGATTATTATCCCATTGAACTCCAGGATTGGTACTCTTTGCCGAAAGTAAAACGCTGAAATTATTATAGAATCCCACTCCAAAAAATCCGCTATTGGAACCCCTTGCTTTTTGCATGATTTTTTCGCGGTTCTTCGCGTACATTTCTCTTGCTGTTTTCTCCATTATCATATTATCATCTCGATATTCTCACCGATATTAAAAGCTTTTTGAGCTTCGGGCAGGAGTAAAGAGTTGTTAAGAACTCGATACATTTCAATTCTCGGATTTCAATAGATGAAGCAGTTTTAGAACGAAAGAGATTAAAGGCGGAGTAAGACAATTATCCCGCCCAGGCTTGAGAGGACAGGTTGAAAGGATTTCTGCCTCAGATACAATTGTGACTCATGCTATGGGTATACTTTGTTGAATTAACTCTAAACTAGTTAAATTTTATTTCAATGATAACGACAAGTTTATTTCCTGGATTAACACTGACTTTTCGTAACTGCATTGATTTTAGAAAAATCCTCGAAAATGGTTCACAAATAGTAAATGAGCTCATCCCAAAATCGATTTTATTTTCATATAAACAAGAATTTCAGGATCATTTTCCTAATCAGAAGATCGATTGATTATTCCAAATTCGAGATTTAGGGACTTAATTCTGAGTTTTGGGATCAGCTCTTAAATTTGATTGTTCCAAAATTGTAGAACTTTACCATTTGGTATACTTGCGAATTTTATTGAATTACCAAAAAGGTAGTCCAATAATGGCTAATAATATTGAGATAGCAAAAAAGAGTGTCCGAACAACTACTTATAAAGGAAAGTTGAACTGTAATAGAAAAGCAGTTACACAAATGGATCCAGAGATTCGATTGGCTCAAGCTCTTCTGCAATTGGCTGCATGTTCAAATAGAGCACAGGGTACTCCTTCTTGCTTGACCCTCTAACAAGTTTGAAACCATGCTTTATGTAAAAACCCACCGATTCTGGTTTTGAGTCGACTGTGACGTATCTGCATCCGGCGATATTCGATACTTTTTGAGTCAAATATATTGCAATGTGCAGCATTTATGACCCCACTCCCCGGCCTGCAAAACTTTCGTGTGTGGCTAATCTTGCAAGTTTCAGGGCTGGGTATTTTGAATATGGGAACCCGTCTACACAATCTGAGTTATCGATTGATTTAACCTGAATGGTATCAGTAGTTAAAGTGAAATACCCTACCAATTGTTCCTGATAGTAACAGACATAGGTCTTGTTGATCAGCTGTTCTTGGTTTATCAGGGCATCGTTTTTTAAAAAATCGTTAAGATCGGTGTTTTCACAGCAAAAAGATGAAACATCGCTTCTCTTGGAAAGCGAATAAGTAACAAGTTCCAGATCCGGTATTTTATGCGGCAAGCTTACAACCTGACTGTACTTGCAAGTTTCCTTGCCCGCCTAAACATTTCTACTTGTTGTTTGGTTGCAGGCTTCTTCTCGTTTTCCCAGAATTCCCTGGCGTCCTCACCTTCTAAGACAAGACCCAGTTCAATTGGCTTTGCCACAATTGTTTCCTCCGTATTTACAAAATAGAGTTGTAGAATATAAGTAGCTATCTTAATTGATTACTATCAGTTCGTTATATAAAAAACATTGCTCAATTTACTTTTTCAAATCTGATGCCGTGAATGCGGTATTAATGCGGAATTATTTCAGCATGAACGCAGGATTTATAATGTAGTGAGTTCCCCTTCCTCTGCTTCCTACCTTCTCAAAGATTCCTTTCTCTACAGGTTCTTTGAGCTCCATTGTTGCAAGCCGTTCTTTCACTTCATTTATTTGCTGATAATCTTTATTTGTAATCCTTCCCTTCTCCTTTACATAAAACGCAGCTTTGATCTGCCTGTCGTTCAACCCGAGTCCCCAGAAGATATTCTTCGTTAAAAATCCCTTTCCTGAATATTATGCGGAAACCCTGGTACTCTTCAAAAACAGGCTCGGGAACATTTGCTTTTTTGCAGTAAATCCGCATCTTTTCGATACCACTTCCCCACTGCTCAATTATTTTGGTATCAAAGAAGACTTCTGCTATCCCTTTGTTCCTCAATTTCGAGGCACTTGAAAACATTAAGGAAGCTATCCAGTTTGTCCTTGAAGTAACAGGAGAACAGGCTTGTGTGCTGGGAGAAATCACTACATTGGAGGTTTCAGTTAGCTAAATTGCCTTCAGATTCCTGAAAAATAAATTAGCAGTTAAGCGCTATCCCTTGCGTGCTTATTGGGAGGTTCATGCTGTTCAGCCCGAGAGCATCAAGACCTTTGTCAACCAGTTTATTTCTCTTATTTACACTCATTTTCATTGTCAGCCTGATATTTTCTTCGCTAACTTCGATGCGAGCTTCAAAGTATTTGATATTGCGTAGATCTTCTTTTGCAAGGTTAAACCTATTTGAAGCATCAAGGATCTCAATAGCCATTATCTGGTTATCTTCACTAATATCAAGGATTATTCCATCCAGATCTATTGAAGACCTGTACTTCTTGTTGCTTCCGTAAAAGAAAATGCTGTCATTTTCGAAATCGTAATCGTACTTAGTTACCAGAGATTCTTGCCTCATCCGGCCTCCTCTTTGCTCTATTACATTATATATTATTTTATCCGACTGAAAAAATAAAAGAAACACTATTTTACTTTGTGTCTCCGCTGACTTCTTTGTCCAGAAATTCCTTCCCTTTAGCCGTCAGGCGGTATTTTTGAGTAGGACTTCTAGGCGAATCGGGTTGTGTCATCTCAACAAAACCTGCCTGGATGGCTGGTTGTAGATAATCATAAACAAATGTGGGGCGATGATTCAAACCCAGGCATTGCATAGCTTCACGACCCCCCAAAGATCCCTGTCGAAGGCAGAAGATCAATCTGTGCACTTGTCGGCTACTTGTTCGGTTACTTGTTCGATAGCTGTTTTTGGGACTTTAGTCTTAATTTTTTCGGTAAGGTGGATAATTAATCTTACCCGCATCCCTATCTCGATAACCTCCGGTTCAGGTATATTCAGGGTTTCAGCTTCTTTAAACATACGAGGAACTCCGCTGCCCCATTGCTCAATGAGATCAAGTTCCCAAAAAACGCGAGCTATAACTCGGTTCCTTAATTTGGATACACCCTGGAGCATGTCTTCTACAGTTAGCCCCGGAAGCAGGATCCCAGGATTCTCTATTTCGATTCGGTCGTCAAAAAAAGCGATCCTAATGGGAGCACCTTTCTGAGAGTAGTCAGCATGGACAACAGCATTGATTACCGCCTCGCGGAGTATCGTTAGAGGGATGCTCCAGACATCTTTACGTCTAAGTTCTGAAAAATCCGCTCCGCGCATGGCGTGCTTTTTGAGGAACTCCATTGCTCTTTCAACTGCTACCGGCAGGTGTTCGTGGATCTCGATATGATCAAAAATATCGACCTTATTGGTCCCGATGAACCTCCCGCATTGGATCCATGCATCGGGAAAGATCATCTCCCGATTTCTGCCGAACAGCAACATGCCGCCCACTGTAGGAACCAGGTGCCCCTGATGTCTGGTAACAAGACGCAGGGATTCGAGGTCTTTTTCTAAAAGTTTCCGGTGACGTTCAAAACAGGTTACTGCGGCTTCAAAATCGAGGTCTTCCACTGTTCTGTCCGGGAGTGCTTGTTCATCGAACGCAAGACCCATCGCACTTCGGCGAAGCTCCTGGATAAGATCGCTATCGGCTTTTCGGTTGCTGGAACCGAGCCGGACATAAACTCCATTATCCGGTCCTTCATGAATATTTTTACAAAGCCGAATTTTATTCCTTTTACCTGAAATTTACATAATAGCTATAAATTCTCGAAACCGAAAAATTAAGCTTCTTTTTGACCTCAAAGTTAATATAGTGAAGTACTAAATATTCCTGTGTCTTACATGTCTCAGAAGATAAACTTCTTTAAACTTGTGGCCTCGATATTGCTTTGCCAGCTTGCAGGAGCAATTGGCGCGGTATTTACAGCCTCCTCAGTTGAAAACTGGTTTCCTTTACTTGAGAAGCCGTTTTTCAGCCCTCCACCATGGGTCTTTTCTCCTGTCTGGATTCTGCTCTATACGCTTATGGGAATTTCTCTTTATATTGTCTGGGAGAAAGGAGTACAGCAAAGAGAAGTGAAAATTGGATTACTCATTTTTGGTATACAATTAGGTCTTAACATCATCTGGTCCTATCTGTTCTTTGGTCTAAGGTCTCCATACTATGCTTTTATTGAGATAATTCTGCTCTGGTTTGCTATCTTACTAACAATAATTCAGTTTAGAAAGATCTCAAAAACAGCTTCTTACCTATTACTTCCTTATATCTTGTGGGTAAGTTTCGCAATGCTGCTTAATTACAATCTTTGGATTTTAAACTCATGAAGAGAATTGCAAACAAGTTATTAAAAAAAGTTAATAAAATAGGCTATGTAGAAATCCTCCATTTATGATATGCCAAATATTTTGAAATGGGCTTAGCGTCAAGTTTCTAGGTTAAATGAATCTAGTGGAAACAAGTTTAGACAGGATTCTACAGAGCCCTTTTTTTGTCAAAAGAGACAACATATTGTTTTCTGTAAAAATATATTTCCCGCGCATACTGCTCCCCTCTCCTCATCAACCGTTTATTAGTTTTTGATCCCGCACCAAACCGTCCGCAACAAAATCTCTAGATCTTGAAATTCTCAAACCGGACCCCTGAATGCAAAATTTTTGATGATGGCCGGGAATGCTTGAGATACCTTATTGAAAAGTTTCAGGGGGAGGTTCTTGAATTTACTGAAAATCTCTGTTGAGGAACTGGCTGATGTAAAGGAGGTTATTGATGCGCTTTCCGGGATCACGGAATGAAATATTGTAATGCTTCAAGTTTACTTATAAAAGTTTTTAAACTACAATACCATTACAAGAAAGAGCATGCCCGAATTACCCTGCAAAAACAACAGTCTGACCAGTCGGATAGATAGTTTCCTTTCAACCTTCTCCCTCACCAGAACAAAGTCCCTTCTCAGAGGATTTCTTTACTCAACTCCTGAAATGGAAATCGCCGTGATAGTGGATCGCAGCATCTGCAACCGGGAGCACCCCTTCAGCTACAGCGAATACACAAAGGAGCAAAATGAGATCGTTTTTTCCTGCGGCAGGGTTTTCAGATTTGTTGTTGACAACGAGCTTGATTTTCTTGAAATGAAAGAAATGCTCCCCCTTCTGGTCTCTGGTGAGTTCTGTGATGATGCGGCTCCTGTTTTAAAAGGAATGGATCGTGAGCACCAGTGCATGGACCCTACTGTTCCTGAATCTTATTTTGAGGACGCCTTTTGTGAGGTTTTTGGGCGGGATATCCTCTCCCGGATAAGCAGGGAATACCCCATTTTCGACGTAAACGGGAGGACAAGGTGGATCGATTATGTTGTCCATACCGAAGGCGGATTTATCGGGATCGAGAAGAACGGGGAAAGGTTCCACCACCCGCTAATCATCGGAAAAGAGAGATATAAGGACCAGCTTTTGAAGCAGAACTCCATAGTCTCGCAGGGCGGAAGGGTTTACAGGTGGTCCCTTGGGTCCATGCAGTTTCGGGATGTTTTTTGCGAGGAGATCAAAAGGTATTTCCCTGAGCCTGAAAAGATAATCGACTGCCACCATGTCCTTGCAAAAAGAGGGTTTGAGCTTTTTGATCACCAGGAAGATGTGCTTGAAGCAATCGAAAGGGAAAGGAAGGACGGGAAAAAGGCGTTTCTTGTGCACCTCCCGACCGGGACCGGGAAAACGCATATACTTATATCGGATTTTTTTAGGGAATACGAGAAGGATGTGTCCATAAGGGCACTTGTGCTTGTTCCTTCAAGGAAATTGAAGGAGCAAACGATGGATAATTTTTTTGAGGGGTACAGAGTATGGAATAAACAGAATCGGGCTATTCCATCTCCTTTTTTGACTGCGAATACAGCTGAGCAGGTTTTAGTAACCGAGGAAAAAGAGACCTACTCGATTAGCATAGGGGACTCCGAAGACTGTAAAATAATGGTCCAGACATATGCCGGAATGTCAAGGAGGTATCAGAATCTCAGGCAGGGCCACTTCCAGTATATTGCAGTTGACGAAGCCCATCATTCCGTTGCCCCCGGAATTAAAAAAGTAATTCAGTATTTTAACCCCGACACTCTTCTCGGCCTGACCGCAACTCCCGACAGGCTTGATAAGAAAAAGCTTGAAGAAATCTTTGGGGAATATGAAACCAACCTTACCCTAAAAGAGGCTATTGAAAAAGGAATATTGGCTCCCATAAAGGCTTTTCGGGTAAAAAGTAACCTTGATCTCAGCGAGATCAGGTATAACGGGAAAGACTACGTCGCCTCTGACCTCCAGAAGAACCTTATCGTACCCTCAAGGGACCAGCTGATCGTTGATGTGCTCAAAAAATATTTCGCAGCCCGGGAAAGAGCTGAAAATGGGGTTGGTTTTGAGAGCCAGGAGAAACTCCCCTTCAAATCAGGACTGATTTTCTGTGTCTCGGTTGCACATGCCGAATCGCTTGCCAGGAGGATGAGGGAACAGGGGATCAGTGCAAAGGCAGTAAGCGGAAAAGACAGAAGGTCAATGGACTATATCCGGGAATACGAAGACGAAAAAATCCAGTTCCTCTGCACCTGTTCTCTGATTACGGAAGGCTGGGACTCCCCGAAGACTTCGATTATTGTAATGGCAAGGCCCACGATGTCAAAAGCCCTCTACCTCCAGCAGCTAGGCAGGGGGACAAGGAGATTTCCTGGAAAAGAAGCCCTTTACGTAATCGATGTTGTTGACAACTATGGCCCGTTCAACATGCCCTGGAGCTGCCACGGCATTTTCGGGATCGACAGGTACGTCCCCTGGGCAAATGTCCTGAAGGACCCGAAAGCAAGATACGAGCTTGACCCTGAAGAACTGGTCCTTGCAGGGCTTTACGAGGAAGAAAGGTCGATAGAAAAAATCAACATCTTCACCTTTGAGCGAGAATACCCCGATTATATAAATATGGAACAGCTCGCAAGAGAACTTTTCATTTCAACCGGCACCCTGAAGGACTGGATAAGAAAAGGGGACGTAAACCCCGATGTAGAAATTCCCTTTGGCCGGAAATCTCTCCTGTATTTCAAGCCGGAAAAAACCGGGGAGCTCAGGGAGAAAAAGGGGCTCAAGAAACACGATGAAACAACCCTGTATGAGGACTTCTTCGAGTTCCTGGAAAATGGGGACTACTCCTTTTCATACAAAATTATTTTCATGCTCTCTTTCCTTAAATGCACGGACCACACCGGAGAATGCAGCCTTGAGAACCTTGTCAGCCTCTACTCAAGTTTTTACCTGGAAAGGCACGAAAAAGGCCTCCTCGTTGACCGGCCGAACTGCCCTCTCAACAGTCCCGATGTGATCAGGGATGAAAACACAATCAAAGCCAGCATACTCTCAAATCCCTTTGAAAAGTTCGAGAGAAAACGTTTCATGTACCATTGCAAAGACCTGAACCATATAGCTTTTTCTTTCTACCTGTGGCAAAAAATAAATAACGACTCCGACCTCCAGCAGATCCGGAATAAAATGATAGAAGACCTTGAAAACTATTATGAAAACCTCGATGGAGTCCCCAACCTGGAAGAAGTAAAAGCAAAATTCCTTTAAAAACCGCTGATAACAAACGTAAAACAAATATAACAACATAAGAACTACATCAAATAGTTGATAGCTAAGCAAATTAAAAACTACAAATCGAAGGTTTCAGAATGCCCGAAAAAACCAACCTCACATCCTACGACAAACTGGTTCGAGACAAAATCCCCGAAATCATAAAATCCTCAACCCGGATTCCTGAATACAAAATCCTCGATGACGATGGGGAATACCTGAGATACCTCATTAAAAAGCTTCAGGAGGAAGTCCTGGAATTTACTGAGAACCCTTGCGTTGAGGAACTGGCTGATGTAAAGGAGGTCATTGATACACTTTCCGGGATTAGGGGGTTTGAGGATGTTGTGAATGTACAGGAGAGGAAGAGGGAAGAGAGAGGAGGATTTGCTAGTAGGATTTTACTTATTGGGGTTTTTGATAAAGGGGAGGAGTGAAGTTTGTGGGGAGGTTTTTGATTGAACACTTTTTTGTTGAAAGAAGTAATTGAACTCTATTTCAGAAGCGAAGGTTTTTAGACCTAGCTGCCGGAAATGTTTTTACTAAAACGGTTAAGGTCTTTCTCATTCCAAAACTTTCTATCACATCAGTTTGTGAGATTGTGTAAAGTATTATGGCTTTTACCATACAACTCATCTTTTTTACTTACTCTTTTAGAATATGTCCAAGATTTTGTTTTTTAGGAACTCTTTTACAAAACCAAAAAATTTATTACTTTAATAAGTTTTCCTGTATTACATGCTACTTTTTAAAAACTCAGCTAAAACTATGGAAGGTGTTCTTAATAACGCGAAACATGCTACAGATGGAAAACCCCATAATGTCAAGCCGGGCGATATAATCTTGATAGCTCAAACTAAAAGTACACTTCCACCTGGGCAGAAATCAATCCGTTGGATAATGAATTTTGTATCCTGCGAGGAAGACGTAGATAATTTAAGCGATAAAATCTGGGGAAAGCACTGGCGATATATAATTAGTGGAGAAAATGTAAGGCCTGTAGAGCCTTTTGATATAAATGAAGTAAAAATTACTTCCAAAAACTATGATGCAGTTCAAACTTTTGCTGTAATAGAACCTGAAGATGAGGATAGAGTATTGAATTGGATATCTGAGGCTGTAAATACTTATGTATCTGGCAAAACTGCTATATCAGAAGAGTTTAGAGAAGGAAAAACCCTCGATTATGATGAATTGATAAAAAAATTAGACCTTAAATACAGAAATACTCCAGAGTTTAAAGAAACTATCATTGAATTGATACAAAGACCTTCCTTATTATCTAATGCAATTAAAGAAAAATACGGCTACAAATGTATGATATGTGGATATCCAGGATTTTTGAAAAAGAACGGTGAGAAATATGCAGAAGTTCACCATATGATAGAATTAAATCAAAAGGCACCGGAAACCCTTCAAAGCTGGAATTTATTAGTTGTTTGTCCCTTGTGTCACAGGAAGTTACACTATGCTGATGTGAAATCTGAATTTTTAGACCCCGGATGGAAAATAACAATTGATGGTCAAGAACATATTATTAAGTGAACTGATTCCAGAACTGATTTTTTTTGTGTCCTTATCAAATCTAACAGGAATTCTACTGCATCAGAACATACAGTCTTATTTATAAAAATCCAGATATTTCCTTCTTTAGCAGGGCATTTGTTCCAAACTTAATCTCAAATTTATTTAAAACCTTTAATAGATATGTATATATTTTATCACTTGAAATATTAACCTAAGTAATTGGGAGGGGAATTAATGCAAGATTACCTGATTCAAATATCATTTGCGCCTGAAGCAGTAGCTACATTAGTAGCAAATCCTCAAAACCGTGAAGAAGTAGCCCGTTCTTTAATTGAAAACGTTGGGGGAAAACTTAAAGGTTATTGGTTCGCACTTGGCGATTATGATGTGGTGGAAATCGCAACATTACCTGATGATGAGAGCGCAGTAGCCCTATCAATGGCTGTCTCAGCTGGAGGTGCTATAAGGGTGTTTAAGACTACACCGTTGCTGTCGGTCGATGAAGGCATCGAGGCCATGAAGAAAGCATCGAAGCTGGAATACAAACCACCGGGCAAATGATTAAGAAAAAATCGCTTTTTCTTTTTTACTTTGCTTTCGATCAATTGTTTGGATAGTGTCAAGAATAAAAAAGTAATATGATATCAAGCAACAATCTCGTCAAAACTCAATTCTCCGGCAGCCACGGGATGAAGAAGCAGTTTTGACTCATGAAACTTTTTCATGACTATATCGATTTTTCTTGAAACCTCTGGAGTATAATATGCTTCCCCGCAGTTTTCACAGACATAGGCGGAAACATCTTTAATAGCGATAATCTGCTCTCCGATTTTTACAACGAGCTCGGTCTCGCCTTCTGAGATTTTTCCCCTGCAGAATGTACACCTGTCAGGCTTCATTTCACTCCCCTCTGATTTCTATTCTTTGCGTTATAATCCCTGGTTGCTGGAATTCAGCTCATCAAGCAATTTCTCAATTGTTTGCTCAAGCACGGGGATGTCTTTTATTGCGGTATTCCAAACGCGGTCATAATCTATATCAAAATAAGTACATATCAGGTGGTCTCGTATGTCTATTATATCTTCCCAATCAATTTCAGGAGACAGAGACTTTATGTCATCAGAAACGGATTTTGCGGCTTCACCTATGATCTCAAACTGGAGTACGACTGCATCCTTTGTTTTATTATTGTCCAGAAAAGTGTCTTTGTCCATCCCTTCTGTGAATTTTTTTATATTTCTGGCAGCTTTGAGCATCTCGCACAGGTAAAGCAGAGGAGATTTTATACCCCCGGCAGTTCCTTTTAATATATCATCTTTAATTATCGGGTTAAGACCTCTTTCCGAAACAACATCTACCGGAACTCCAAACAGGTCTTCAAGATAAAACTCAAGCGCTGTAAAGTCAAAAAGGCTTGCTCCTTCTTCAAACCTCACCAGGACATCAATATCGCTTCCTTCCTTTTCCTCGCCTCGGACGTATGAGCCAAAAATTTCAACGACTTCAGCTTTGAATTTTTCTTTAATTTCATCCTTCCTTTCAAGGATAAGAAGCCGGATCTGGTTAACGTCGATATGTGTTTCTTTATTTTCCATAGTATCCGCCTCCTGTATTTCTTTCACTGCTGAAATTATAATGGCTACTTTTCTCTATACTGATATCATGTTTCATGTGTATATGCTTTTTCTGCTTTTCTGGTTCTAACTTGGTCCCGACTTAGAGCCTGTCCGTAAAGTAGAAAATATAGGGAAAAAAGAGATTCCAGATTACAGGGCAAGAAGGTGAGTTGTAAAAGGGACATGTACAAAAAACTGGTTAGGCAGAGTGTTATATCAAAATCAAAAAGAATAAACTGCCTTCAGGCAGCCTGAAAAAAGAAACGCAGCTCCTTTGAAAAAGAGCTTAAAAAGGCTCACTTTTCAGTTTCTGAATAAATTTCCTTAACTCTTCCAACCCGACCATTCATCAATTAAACTTTTATTCCGTGCGGATGAGTTGAAGGACTGGTTAAAGTGCTGTCCAGCCGCCGTCAACTGTAATTATCTGGCCTGTAATATACCTTGATGCCTCGGATGCAAGGTAAACAACTGTTGTATCCAGATCTCCGGACTTTCCTGCACGTCCCATAGGACACATAAACTCGATAATTTTTACAAATTCCGGATCAGCAACAACTCCTTCTGCCATTCCGAGAGCAAAATAACCGGGTCCGATTGCATTAACAGTAATGCCTTCTTTTGCCCATTCGGTTGCCAGAGACTTCGTGAGCATTAAAACTCCGCCCTTTGTTGAGCAATAAGCTGTAACCGGCATTCCTTTCATTGATACTGTTGAGTGAATTGACCCAATGTTAATGATTCTTCCGTATTTTTGCTTTAACATTACTTTCCCGACTTCGCGGGCAAAGAAATAAACACCATTCAGGTTGGTATCTATCATATTGCGCCACATTTCATCAGTTGTTTGTTCTGCCTTGTCAACAAGCCCAAGACCGGCATTGTTTACAAGGATATCAATTCTGCCGAAGTCTTTTTCTACCTGCTCCACAGCACTCTTAATCTGTTCTGTTTTCATTACGTCACATACGTAATAGCGGCAGGTCACGCCAATTTCTTCGATTTCCTTCTGTACTTCCTTTAATTTTTCCTCACGACGTGCAACTATAGCAATATTTGCACCTTGATTTGCCAGAGCTCTGGCAAAATCTACTCCAAGACCTGAGGAAGCACCTGTTACAATAGCAACTTTACCCGTTAAATCAAATAGATTTTTCATTTTAATCCTCCTTTAATTATTGTTTTAGCTACAGAGCCAAAAGATTGGCTCTCTATACCCTCTAAACTACATTTTTTATCAAAAATTTTATAAAATATGGATTTGAAAACTGCCTCTTAATTTTTGTCCAAAAAAACGAAGGAATACAGTATATTAAATTCAAAGGAGTATATTAAATTTGTTAATTTCAGATTAGAACTGCAGTATAATGGAATTTCTGTAAAATTTATAGTCATTATTTTTAGCGAGCTCATCCCAAAACTGGGTTTATTCTAAAATCAATACGAATCTCAGAGCTATTTTTCATAATTAGAAACTTGATTAGTTATTTAATTTAGAGAAGCAACTTTGAGTTTTGGGTTGGGCTCTATAATATTGGCCTCCTAACCCTGATGTTTGCCTCCTAACCCTGATATTGGCCTCCTAACCCTGTTCATTCTCTATAAAAATTTCGGCTTTGTATTCTCGAAAGAAACAAATACTGTCATATTTATTACTTATTGGGAATTTTATGAAGAATCTGAATAAAAGAGTTAAAAAATACGCGATGTTCTTTTTTATTGGGATTTCCACATTTTACCTGAGTGGTTATATACTCAGAGGAATACATGCTCCGAGATCGATTCATCTGATGCTTCTGATTTATTGGACTCTTTTTGCGACTGGAGTGCTGGTTATAAGGGATTTCTCGCCCAGTTTTATCCTTAAGGGATTTGCTATCTCTTTTGGAGCCCTCTTTCTGATATCTGCAGGCTTTTTTGTTCTTGGGGCTTATAACCATATGAACTCAGCCGAATACTGGATCGGAGCCGAAAAACTGGGAACAGTACCCGAAAAATATGCTGTTGTCACTGAAAGTGAAATAGTAGAGTATCCGGCTTTGAAGAGAGCACTCAAGACTGCAGGACAGGATTTTAGAATTGATTCCACTGAATGGAAGCAGGTAGAAGAGTTTCTTCATTTAAAAGAGTCGAATGTAATTAAAGTGGGGGAGGATTACTATCAGGTACATCTATCAATGTCTGTTGCTTGAGTAACTGAAGATCAATCCAGACTTTATTCATGAGCTGACCCTAAAACTCAAATCTACTTTTCTAATTCTCTATTTTGAAATATTCAATTGAGTTTCTGATCAGGAAAGTATTTCTGAAACTTTTCTAAATAAAGGAATAAAAATTGTTTTTGGGATAGGCTCGTTAATAAAAAAGGAAAAATTTGTCAGACATATGCGGAAGGTCAGAAGCATCTCAGAGGAAGCTGGATTATGGATAATATCGATAAGAAACTGGAAGATTTTTTTAGAGAACATGAGACCCGATTTAATAAGTCACTGGTCGGGAAAATTGATGTTGAAGAGACTGCAAATTCATTTACAGACTGTTTTATTGAGGCTAATCCCTTCGGGGTTCTATGCGGTAAGAATGATGAGCAATTTCGTACTGTGATTACTCAAGGGTATGAATTTTACAGGAGTATCGGGACAAAGTCCATGAGCATTGATTCAGTTGAGGTATCTTCTTTAGACGAATACCATTCAATGGCAAAAGTACACTGGCATTCATTTTATAACAGAAAAGACGGAAGAGAAGAACTGATTGAGTTTGATGTAATCTATTTTGTTCAAATAATAGGTGAAAAGCCGAAAATTTTTGCTTATATTACGAGTGATGAGCAGGGAGTATTACGCGAAAAAGGCCTTATTCCTTAAAATCTTCTTATATTTGAATTTCGAATGATCAATCTAGTTCCTGACCGTGAAAATAATTCTAAAAACGTTCAATGAGTGAGAATAAAGTGAGTTTTGGGATGAGCTCTTTAGCAGTATCCCGGACAAGGTCGTAATCCACATTAAAATAGGCATGTGTCAGGCGGTCTCTCATACCTGCCATAACTCTTCAGTCCAGGTTTGGAGCTCGTAACTTTATATCTGGGGGGAATGGCTTCTGATGCCTCTCCCAGCACCAGTAATTGATGGGCAACTGCGCTCCTGGTTTTTTTATCCTTCAAAAAGTCTCTTTTCCATACTTTGTATGAAATCCTTTATAGTTCTGGCAGCGCCGAGCATTTCAGAAAGGTAAAGCAGAGGGGATTTCATACCCCGGGAGTTCCCTTTAATATATCATCTTTAATTATTGGGTTAATACCTCTTTCCGAAACAACATCTACAGAGACTCCAAACAGGTCTTCAAGATAAAACTCAAGTGCTGTAAAGTCAAAAAGGCTTGCTCCTTCTTCAAACCTCACTAGGACATCAATATCGCTTCCTTCCTTTTCCTCGCCTCGGGCTTATGAGCCAAAAGTTTCAACGACCTCAGCTTTGAATTTTTCTTTAATTTCGTCCTTTCTTTCCAGGATAAGAAGCCGGATGTGGTTAACGTCGATATGTGTTTCTTTGGTTTTCATAATATCCTTATCCTGTATCTTTAATTTCTCACTTCTTATTTGAAACTCTGATTTGCAATCTTATCCAGTTGTATAATGTATTGCATGTTAAATAGACATTATAAATGTCCGCATGGTTACCAGTCAATAGCAGAATCTAAATATTTATATAGTTGCTAATTTCTCTTTTAACTAAAAAACTACAACCAGTACAGGTATCTATATCTAATTTTACATCCGAACTATAGGCACCTGCTATTATAGAATAAGCATTTATCTCCAGAATAGGCGTTTAAATTCTGCTGACATCCTTTCCAGACTCACAACCACACTATTCAATACAACTAAAAGAGGCTCAAACCTTGGAATTACAGTTCAAACTCAAAGCTTACTTTAAAACAGGTGCAGACCCCACTCCTGCAGAGGAAGCTGTGGCTGCGCTTTTTGAAGAGGCAAACAATACTCTTCTTACCAGAGGCGCCCCTGAAGGGCAGGGAGCAAGAATTACGGAATGGAAGCTCGGGGAAGACAGGATCGAGTTTACCCTGGAGTCCGGAAGGTATGTCAGGGTTCATGATGCCGTCCTGCGGCTGAAGAAAGTGCTTTCCGAGGAACTCGGGAAGAAGTACAGGATAGGGATCAGGGGAATTGAGGTCGAATCTTTTACCATTCAGGTGCCGACCGATCACGAACTCAGGATGCTGAAGGTTCCTTACATAAAGGGAATGGAAAATATCGAAGGCGGGATCATGCTCGAGCTTGAAGTAGGGGAGGCTGAGATGAAGAACCGGGTGCCGGACCGCATCCTTACTCTGCTTGAAGAAAAAATCGAGGCTGCCCAGTACGGGGCAAAGGCTGAGCACTGGAACCTGATCTGGCAGAGAGAGCCTATGGAGCACCCCTTCAAAGAAGACCCTACCCAGGCGATGATGAAAGAAGGCTGGCTCAAAAGGGGAGCAAGCCGCGGTCAGTGGATCCACGGGCCTCAATCCACAAAGGTCTTCCGGACTTTCGAAAAGATCGTTTTTGACGAACTACTTGAGCCCCTCGGGTACAGGGAGATGATCTTCCCGAAGCTGGTCACCTGGGAGGTCTGGATGAAGTCCGGGCATGCCAAAGGAGTATACCCTGAGATTTACTACGTCTGCCCTCCGCAGACAAGGGATCCTGATTACTGGGAAGAGGTTGCAGACTATTACAAGGTAACCCACGAGGTTCCGACAAAGCTCATTAAAGAAAAAATCGGGGAACCCATAGGCGGTATGTGTTACGCCCAGTGCCCGCCTTTCTGGATGTATGTTGCAGGTGAAACTCTTCCGAATGACGGGATTCCTGTAAAGGTCTTTGACAGGTCCGGGACCTCGCACAGGTACGAAAGCGGTGGGATCCACGGAATTGAAAGGGTAGATGAGTTCCACAGGATAGAAATCGTCTGGATAGGGACAAAGGAAGAGGTAATAAGGTGTGCGGAAGAGCTTCATGAGCGCTACATGCATATCTTCAATGGCATCCTGGACATTGAATGGAGAAAAGCAAGGGTTACTCCCTGGTTCATGGCACAGGAAGGGCTGCTCGGGCTTGCCGAAGGAAATGCTGTAGGGACAACTGACTATGAAGCCTGCCTGCCTTATCGCGGGGAAAACGCCGAATGGCTCGAGTTCCAGAACGTTAGCATCAACGGGGACAAGTATCCGAAAGGCTTCAATGTAAAGCTGCAGTCCGGAGAAGAACTCTGGTCCGGGTGCTCGGGGGTCGGGCTTGAAAGGTGGGCTGCGGTCTTCCTTGCGCAGAAAGGGCTTGATCCGGAAAACTGGCCTGAAGAGTTCAGGAAGAGAGTGGGCGAAATGCCAGCAGGAATTCGCTTCCTCTGAATTTCCTTCATTTTTCTTTTTATTTTCTTTTTATTTTCTTTTTAATTTTTTTTAACTCATTTTTTTCTTTGTTTTCTTTTTAACTCATTTTTAATTTTTAGCTTATCTAACTCTTTTCTAACTATTTTTTGCTCTTTTTTAGTTCTGTTTCCACTCTTTTTCAACCCTTCTCTAACTATTTCCAAGTTTTTTCACTCTTTTTTCTACTCCTGGGATGTGAACAATAGAGCAGAAAGCGTTTCTGACCGATTTCTTTATATACGGAAATGATGTGTATAGTGAGCCATTAACTAGTTAGTATCCGTTAATTTCTGAGAATATCTGGCCGATTTCCGGTCGCATTTTTGACTATCAGGAGCCTGTGGCTATCGGCAGATGGGATGGGGCCCCAGTCCGGAAATGCTAAGAGGCTCAGAGATTTTTGATATTGCAAAGAGAAGGTAATAAAAGAGCAAACCTGCGGCAGTGTAAAACTGTGCAGAAACGCCTGAAAAACCTTTCACACTCATTGATCATGGAAAGGCTCACCTGAGCATCCGGAAGACAAAGACCTGAGACTGCCTGAGGGCATCAGGGCAAAGCAAAATAAAACTACACAGAACGAATATACTTCGGAGGAATTACTTGGCAAGAAAGAAAGTACAGAGAAAGCTTGACGGATGGAAATCCAAGGAATGGTACAATATTGAAGCCCCGGTTTACCTAAACAGGGCTGTTGTCGGAAACACAATGGCAGGAGACCCTGCTCTGCTCTTAGGCCGCAATGTTGAGACTACAGTTGGAGAACTCACCAACGACATGACCAAGAACAACACAAAGGTTGTCCTCAGGATCAGCAACGTTGTCGGAGACACAGCAACTACCGACCTCATGGGCCACGAACTTACAACCGACTATATCCGCTCAATCGTTAAGAGGCAGACTTCCAGGATCGACGCCAATGTCGAGGTTAAAACCAAAGACGGCTACATTATCCGTGTAAAGCCGACCTGCTTCACCATCAAAAGGGCACGCTCAAGCCAGATGAAAGCCATCAGGGAATTGATGGTTGAGATCGTCAAAAGGCGCGCAGCAGAATCCGATTTCGAGACATTCATGCAGGAAGCAATCCTTGGCAGGCTCTCAGCAGCCATTTACAGGCAGGCCAAGTTCATTTACCCGCTCCGCAGAGTCGAGATCAGGAAGACCGAAGTCGAAAAAATGCCCGCAGCTGCACCTGCACCTGCATCAGCCGCAGCATAATTTCTTTTCGGTTCAAAAATTAGAAGCAGGAGAAAATCCGAAAGGATTTTCTTATCTCTCTTTTAATTGTTTAATTACTTACAACTTAATTCACAACTTTATTCGTGGCTTTTCTTAGGCTTTTCTTAAGCTTTTCTTAATAATCCCTGCTAACTTGCTTGTTTACACTCTCTTTTCTGGACCTTTACTTATTTTCTTTTACTGACTCTTTAACGGATCCATACCGGGATTTTTACCGGGTCTTCACTTACTCTCTTTCCTGCTACCTGAAACCGATGGTGCTTTTGAAACTCTGGCTGGTGCGAGTCTTTCCACTTTCCTTGCTGCCGGGTTTTCTGCTTTCCTTGCTGCACTTCCTGTTTCAGGCCCTGTTGCAGCAGAACCCGCAGGACTCTTCGCCCGTAACCTTGCTTCATTTCTGGGACCTGCTTTTTTCCAGTACTGTATGCCTTCCGTGCAGCGCCGGTTTACGCAGATATCTTCTTCCGGATTTTCTCCTTCTCCATCTGCTTTTAGCCTGAATAGCTTCCAGCCGCAGGTCTCACAGGTCTTATCGAGCAGGGTCAGTTTTCCGGTCTTAGGGACCGAATGAGTGTACCCACAGCGCTTTGTACAGCCCAGGAAGCGGCTGTCTTTGAACGCGATCAGGAACATGCTCCCGTCACATTCAGGACAGGGACCTACGGTTTCAGGTGGATAGCATTCCTTTTCAAGGTCGCATTTAAAGCAGGGCCCTATACCGACAGCCCAGTTGTATTTGTTTCCTACCTTCAGGACGGCTGCGCCTTCTTTTTTGCATTCCTTGCTCCTGAGTATGGTCAGAGCTCCGGTTTTTGGCAGGGGGAATGAGTTCCTGCAGTCAGGGTAGCCTGTGCAGCCCACAAAGCGCCCGGAATCCGTCTGCACGATTTTGAGAATATGTCCGCAAGCCTTACAGTTGCCGACGTAGTTTTTCTTGTCTTCAAGGGCAGCTTCGTCCTTGATTGTGCCTGCAATGCTTGAAGTCAGCTCTATTTTGTTTGCTTCAAGCTGGGCATACATCTCTTTGATCAGGGTTGTGCCTTCGTCGAGAGCGGTTTCAAACTCTTTTTTCCCGTCTTCGACTTCCTGGATAAGGGCTTCTATTTTTGAGCGGATGTCCGGCCTCACAAGGATCGGGACGGTTAGGGAAAGCCCTTCCATCAGGGTAAAACCTGTATCAAGTATCGAAACTGTCTTTCCTTTGGTTTCGAAATAGCCTCGCTTTTTGTTTGTTTCGATATGGGTCGGAGCTGTTGCCTTTGTCCCTATTCCGTGCTTGTCCATAAGGGTCAGGAGCTCGGCTTCGGTCAATTTTTTCGGAGGGCTGGTTTTGGACTTTGTATTGCTTAGCTTTTTTACGTCTACCCTCTCTTTTTCCTCTACAAACGGGAGGAGCTTATCTTTTTTATTTTCAAAGGGATAGATTTCGAGCCAGCCTGCATCTTTAAGCACTGTCCCTGAAGAGTCGAAAGGTTCTTCCTGGACCTGCAGGTGGAGGTGAGTTTTTTCGAAAACTGCTGCAGGCATCAGGTTTGCCAGGAAGTGCCTTGCAATAAGGTCATAGACTTCTGCTGCCTGCGGGATGTTTACTGTAGCACTTATTTCTCCCCTGGCAGCCGCCCGGATAGGGTGGATAGGCGGATGGTCGTGTGCGTCTTTTTCCCCGTTTTTCGGCACTATGGGGACAGCGAGGATTGATTCGGCAAAAGGCTTATATTCCTTCTGCCTCGCAAAATCGAAGAGTAGCGACTTGAAGTCGAAGTCATCTGCATATTTGTTGGTCTCTGTCCTCGGGTAGCTTGTAAACCCTGCAAGGTAGAGCTGTTCTGCAACCTCAAGGGCTACTTCCGGGCTGATCCCCAGGAATTTTGAAGCCCGCTTCAGAAACTCTGTCGTGTTAAGCGGGTTTGGAGGGCTGGTCTTTGCTTCTTTTACCGTTTTCTTTACAACAAGTCCTTCTTTTGCCCCTTTTAGCCTCTTGAAGATTTCAACCGCTTTCTCTTTGTCGTGGATATTTCCTGCTCTGTGAGTGCCTTCGAATTCCCCTTCTTTTGTAGCAAAGATTCCAGTAATCTTCCAGAAGTCCTTTGCCTCAAAAGCCCGGATAGCCTTTTCCCTTTCGTACACAAACCCGCAGGTAGGTGTCTGGCAGGGCCCGATTGAAAGGACGTCTTTTGTTCTTGCCTTTTCCCTGACCGAGAGCGTGACAAAACGCGTAAAAGCTGCTCCCATTTTCAGGTCCAGGATCTGCCTGGCCTCCGCAGCCATAGCGAGGTTATGGTCAGGATCTACAGTACTTTCAAAAGCTCTCCTGACCTCTTTTGGGGAAAGTGCTGAGAAGCGAGCCCTTGCAATAGGCACGTTTGTAACCTCTTCGGCAAGTGTCTTTGCTTCAAACCCTATATTTTCTCCTTCCCTGTCATAGTCGCATGCAAGGATAATCCTGTCTGCCCTTTTTGCCAGGTTTTTTATTGCAGCTGCATACTCTTTCCTGGTGACGAATTTTTCAGGGTCAACTCCAAGCAACGTACCAGGGTCAACCTCACTCCATTTATTGTACTTTTCAGGAAAATCATAGTTCATGATGTGCCCGGAAAGCCCCATCACGAGCCATTCTTCCCCTTTCCACTTAAACTCATAAGCAGGCAGCCCTTCTACTGAAAATTTATCCACTTCCCCATCGCCCAGGATACTGGCAATCTGGGCTGCTGCTTTATTTTTTTCTGCAAATGCGACAACTGTCATATAAAATACCTTAACCTCTGTTATTGAGATATAGAATATTGTAAGGAAATATCATTTGTAAGGAAATATCATTTGTAAGAAAATATCATTTGAACGATGGCATGGAAATATTGCCGAAAACGTCAAGGAAGCATAATTAGGAAGTACATTGAAACGTTTCCAGGTTTGATTTTTTTAGCTTAACTGGCAGACTTTAATTATTTATTCTTGCTGTCTGTAAAGTCCCTGTCTTCTGTAAAAACCCTTCGCTTTATAAATAATCAACATAGATCTCATACATATACATACCCTGATTAGTATGCTTACATTATTTATATATTTGTCTGTTTATACATTATTGGATGACTTTTCCGGATGTAAAAAGCTATATATCAGTTCACTCTCTGTTCTAATCTACAAACTGAAATTCCCGGATTAATTGTCACATTCATTCTAACGGAAAGTTTGTTTAATAGAAAGATTGCTCAGTTAGGAAGATTACTCAATTATATTGTTTCACTATCACTGTTACTGACACATTTGCCGGTAGTCCTTATCTTCTTTACTGGTATGTCCTTATCTGTAAGCCCTTAGTTAAAATTGAAATATTTAAGGACTGGAATATTTCAGGATTGGAATGTTTCAGGACTAAAACACTGTAAGACCAGAATAGTTTGGACTGGAATACTATCTCATCCACCTCAACATACGGAGTAAAAATGACGCTGATGGAAGATGCAAAACGGGGAACCATTACCCCTGTAATGGAAGCCGTGGCAAAAGCTGAAGGAATAGATGCAGAAACTGTCCGCTCCTGCGTGGCAAAAGGGCTCATAGCCATTCCAAGGAATATCAGGCGAGAAACCCTGCCTGTCGGTATTGGCAAATACATGAGCACAAAGATAAACGCCAATATAGGCACATCAAGGGACTGTATCGATATCGATGCCGAAGTCGAGAAAGCGAAAACTGCAGAATTATTCGGGGCTCATGCAGTAATGGACCTCTCAACAGGCGGAAACCTGGATGAGATCCGCACCCGTATCCTTAAAGCCGTAAATATACCGGTAGGGACTGTCCCGATCTACCAGGCAGCAGCTTCGCAGAAAGTTGTCGTGGAAATGACCTCTGACGACATGTTCAACGCCGTAAGGAAGCATGCCGAACAGGGCGTGGATTTTGTAACCGTACATGCCGGAGTAAACTTGAATTCCCTCGAGCGCCTGCGCCAGAGTGACCGGATTATGAATGTGGTCAGCCGGGGTGGCTCTTTTACCATTGCCTGGATGCTGCACAACGGGGAAGACAATCCCTTCTATGTCGAATTTGATTATCTCCTTGAAATCGCAAAAGAATACGATATGACCCTCAGCCTTGGGGACGGCATGCGCCCCGGCTGTATTGCCGATGCTTCCGACCGCCCCAAGTTCATGGAGTTTATCACCCTCGGGGAGCTTGTAAAACGTGCAAGGGCTGTCGATGTCCAGACTTTCGTTGAAGGGCCGGGGCATGTCCCCTTAAACGAAATCGAACTCAGTGTCCGGGGCATGAAAGAACTCTGCGACGGAGCTCCTCTCTACCTTCTGGGGCCCCTTGTTACCGATATTGCCCCCGGTTTTGACCATATCACCGGTGCAATCGGAGGAGCAGTTGCGGGAATGTACGGCACCGACTTCCTCTGTATGGTAACCCCCTCGGAACACCTTGCCCTCCCGGCTCTCGAAGATATTAAAGAGGGACTGCTCGTAACAAAGCTTGCAGCCCACACTATCGATCTCATAAAAGAAGGCCCGAGAGAACGCGCCTGGAAACAGGATACAACTATGGCTTATGCCCGCAGGGACCTTGACTGGGAGAAACAGTTCGAACTTGCAATCGACGGCGACCGCGCCCGCAAAATCCGTGACGCCAGAAAGACGGAAAGCGACGCATGTTCCATGTGCGGAGAACTCTGTGCAGTTAAAATCGTAAAGGAAGCCTTCGGGGAAAAGAAGAAAGAAGAGTGAAAACGGAAAAACTAATTTTTTCATCTCTTTTTTCTTTCAATCCTTTTTCCTTTAAATTACTATTCTCCTTTTCAGACTTCAGCCGTTTTACTAAAAACAGTTTACCGTTTGAGAGAATATACTTCAACCAGGTGATGCGGGTGATACCGTATTTTTGCTTCTCTGAGGCCGCCGACGCCGAGGTCGCTCTCCCGGTTGATGTACTCCACTTCGCTGGCAAGAACTGCTGCCGTATCCGCGTTAATCGCCTTATAGATACCTTCACAGTCCGGCAGCCCTTTTTCGAAGTGGATGAGCGCTGTATCTGCATTGAGGCGCTCAAAAAGGGAGATTGCGCTCACCTCCGAATCAACCCTGATTAGAAGGCCCCTCAGGAGAAGTTCGGTGAAGTGCTCGACCGCGTAAAGAGCTGCTTCGATCTCATGGGTAAGGACTAAATTTTTCTCACACCCTTTCCAATCGTGCCATTTTCTCAGGAGTTCCCTTACCTCTTCCAGGTTTTCGGATGTAATCGGCTCAGTTATGTTCAGGCAGTTCTTTCGGAACCTGTTGAGGTGGCTCCGGATTTTCTGGTACTTCTTTCCCGGGAGTTCCGCAAGTTCGGAAGCCCTGTACACATACTCAAAGTTGTTCCTGTCCGGCACTAGCACGAGGCCGGGCTCAAGCTCCTGCATCCAACGTGCAGTCTCCGGGTCAATGAACACAAGGGGCGTATCGTCGCTCATGTCCAGTGCCAGCCGTATGAGCTCACGCATAATCACCGGGTCGCGGGGACCTATTGGTGGGTGGAACCTGGTAACCCCTTCAGTGGTGCACGAAATAATAATGTTCCCGTTAACGTATGCGTACCGGTATGGTGTAAAATGGTTCCAGCAGACCATGTTTGTAAATGTGTTGATGCTGTGGGCTTGCGGGTAAAGCGCGTAATGTCGTTCGAAAAATTCCCTGTCAGCAAGAGTGACAGGTTTGAAGTCTTCCTGACAAAGCATCAGGAATCTCCTGAGGTTCGCAAATATAATATTCTGAAAGTAAAGCATACGGATTTATCGGTTTTCATCTACCCACCATTTTCTTGATTGATTCCTTCGATAGGTCTTTGATCAGCAATTGTGCCAGATAATTATCATCAGGTCCTGCGTGAATGTAGCTAACTTCTGGAAATTACATTAAAATACTATCTTCAATTTAATAGGGCTTACGCATTTGACTATTGGAATCAATTATATGCAACCTTTCATAACCCTGTCAAGCTTTTTAGAATTCTATTAACCGACCAACAAAAAAGGAATAAAAATGGCTGAAACTGAGACAAAATCTGGTTTGAACATCCGTAGTGCAGAAAAAGAAGATATTCCCCTTATTTTTGAATTTGTCAAAGGGATTGCTGAGTTTGAAAACCTCTCTCACCTGGTCACAGCCACAGAAGAAACCCTGGAGGAGTCCATGTTCGGGGAAAAGCGTTATGCTGAAGTTTTCTTTGCCGAACTTGATGGGGTGCCTGCAGGTTTTACGGTCTTTTTCCACAACTTCTCCACTTTTGTTGGAAAACAGGGGCTTTATATCGAAGATATATTTGTGAAACCTGGGTTTCGGGGAAAAGGAATCGGAAAGGCAATGTTTATGCACTGCGTTAAGCTTGCAAAAGAAAGGAATTGTGGGAGGATGGAGTGGGCAGTGCTTGACTGGAACCCTGCAAGGGAGTTTTACGAATACTTCGGGGCCGGGCCTGTTGATGGCTGGCATATCTATCGTATGGGTGCGGATAAATTCAAAAGTGCGCTTGAAAAGTAAACCAGGTAGGTTTACCTGAAATTCTTCTTTTTAAAGGTTTCAGGTCGTATCTTCCTGCTGAATGAAAGAATGGTGCTCAAGGCGTTCGACTCTTTTTTCAAGCCCTTCTATCTGCTCAAGGATTCCTTCAGATGCTTCTTTACCCTGAGCAGCCCCTGCCCCTTTTTCCCCGGTTTTCTCGGCACGTTCCTGAGCCCTCTGCATATATTTGTCTGCTCTCATAATCAGGATTGTTTCGAACCTGCAGATCCCAATAAAGGGAGTGATTGAAGGTGTATACGTTTTTTCGTCTTCAGTTTCGTAAATTACAAACATGCGATAACCCGTAAGGTCAATCCACTCGTCGGTTATCTTTATTCCCTCCGGGTATTCGTAGTTCTTATAAAGGTTCTGAACCTTTGCTGAGTCTTTCGGCTCCCAGGTTATTATATCCATCAATAGCATTTGCCTGATACCCCCTGTATTAAAAATAGGTCTAAATTATGTTCAATATTATGTTCAATCGAATCCGAATCGGATTCAACGTATATTTAGCAAAGTTAATGTTGTTTCTCTTCAAACTGGCATATACTTTCAGGAAGAAATGTTTAGAAAAAAAGATACGGAAAAAAGATCTGAAATACAACTTATTCCAAAACCCGTTTTGTTAACCTATTCCGAAACCCTTTTGCTCTTAATCATTAGAAGGTCTCAGGAATTCTCCTACAGCGTGAAAATCTGCAGTCTATTTTGTATTGCTCTGCCAGTATGTGCCACGCCATCATGTAGCAATCCTTAAATAGTTTTTCAGCTTATTTTACACCGTTAAGAAAGGACATAATCATACCCTAAATGCGAATAGACCTGCTAGACCCGCAAAAAAATGTTTTTTGCGGGTTAAAAAAACAAAACTGGATTCGTTTTTTACAATGTATTACTTTCTATCGAAAGGGGTTTTCTAACTTTGCCCCTTTCCCCTCCCACCTCTATTTCTCAAGTTTCGCTTCCATAGTTTCGCTTCGGGATCACAGGAAATCGAAGATTTTCTGGGAGTTGCACTGCAAGTGCAACAGCACGATGTCCTTTTCGCTCAAGAGGACTAACTTATAATATCTCTGACCAGTATAGCCTTATTCGCTGTATCAGCCGTTTTTGTCACGCTCAACGAAGAGGGGCAGCCTTTCCCGCTAAAAAAGGAGAGAAAAGGCAAAAATTAATTGTGACCAAAAAACCTTTAATAGTGCAAAGAAAATAAAGTCAAATTCTATCTAAATAAACTCATTTTCAAATATCTTTTTTATTTTTTAGGTTTTTGCTCTTGGTAATGGACAGGCTTATGCCTGGAAAAAAGCGACCTGATAAAGTGAATTATGGTTTCTTCGGCTTTAGAATTCTGATTTTTTCGTCTCAAAAATGGAAAACAATACTCAGAAAGGTTCTGAAAGGATCTAAATTCAGGAATTATATACCTTATAAATTGTTATATTATTTATTATAATTATATTTTTCATTACACTACTGGCTGGATCATATTCATATAGTCAGTATTAGGAATTTATATTAAAATCCGATATTTAAATAGTTAAGATCTTTTTGAGGGTAGGCGAATGAGAATCAAAGACAGGCTGTATTCGGTGGTTGCAAATTTTGTTTTTTCACTTTCTTTTTCCTTATTCATTATGATACCGCAGTTTTGTTGCACAGCGCGGAAGGGGACCGGATTATAGTGAGGGAGTCCGTTCATTAACGTATTTCTACCATGAAAATAAAACCGGGTTGGTAAAAGGTAACAGGTTGAAACTGAGAGAGGAGGGTTAAATACGGAAGGTTCAGGGTTTAAAGATTTAAATCTATCAAAAGAGATACTGATGGCAGTAGAGGATATGGGATTTGAAGAGACTACCACAATTCAGGCTCAGTCCATTCCCTATATGCTGGAAGGCAGAGATGTTATCGGACAGGCTCCTACGGGGACGGGGAAGACTGCAGCTTTCGGAATTACTGTTTTAGAGAGGATAGATCCGAAAATAAAGGGGCTACAGGCTGTGATTTTATGTCCTACAAGAGAGCTGGCGATTCAGGTAGCAGGAGAGCTCAAAAAGATCTCAAAATATAAACCGGACATCGAGATATTACCTATTTACGGTGGGCAGCCTATAGACCGCCAGATTAAGGCATTAAAAAGAGGCGTACAGATTATTACCGGCACTCCTGGGCGTGTTATGGATCACCTGAACCGCCGCACTCTGAAAACGGAAGGCGTGAAAATAATCATACTGGATGAAGCGGATGAAATGCTGGATATGGGGTTTAGAGAAGATATCGAGACTATTATGAAGAAGATCCCGGAGCAAAGACAGACTATTTTCTTCTCTGCAACAATGCCTAAAACAATCCTGGACTTGACTAAAAAATATCAAAACAACCCTCATTTTGTAAAGCTTGTACACAAAGAAATGACTGTTCCTAATATCGAGCAATTTTATTTTGAGGTCAAGCAACAGACAAAATTTGAAGCTCTGGCTCGTTTAATTGACTATTATAACTTGCAATTATCGCTGGTGTTTTGCAATACGAAAAAACGTGTGGATGAACTGGTTGAGAATCTCAAGATAAGAGGATACCTGGTTGATGGCCTGCACGGGGATATGCAGCAGAAGCAAAGAGACATTGTCATGTCCAGATTCCGGAAAAGAGAGATTGAGATACTGGTAGCAACTGACGTGGCAGCCAGGGGGATCGATGTAGGAGATCTGGATGCTGTCTTTAATTACGACATACCTACGGATGATGAGTATTACGTGCATAGAATCGGAAGAACAGCCAGAGCAGGAAAATCAGGACTTGCATTTACTTTTGTGGTAGGTAAAGAAGTATATCGAATAAGGCAGATCCAGCAGTTCACAAAGACTAAAATTATAGCTAGAAGAATTCCTTCTGTCAGTGATGTTGAAGAGATGAGAACAAACACAATTTTAGAAAATGTTAAAGATGTTGTTGATGCAGGACATCTCGGGGAGTATAATAATTTAGTTGAAAAGCTTATTCAAGAGGAATATACTTCTTTAGACGTAGCTGCTGCTTTATTAAAGATAATGATTGACAAAGAGAGCAAATAAATGTCAACAAGGGTTAATTTTTCCAGGTTGTGGGAGTGATTTTCCCCTTCCTGTCTTTTCCTGAATAGACCGCACTCAATATATTCCAGCGAATATCCGTCATATTCGGTATTTCTCATTTCATTGAAGATTCCTTCTGTCTCTCAATAAATGTAGTCTCTCAATAATATAGTCTCTCAATAAGTGTCTACACTTAGGAAAAAGTATTCATAAAAGATTGGAAAAGATCCCTTCTCAGAAGGAATCCTCTCTTAGTGAGGCTTAATAAAATCTTTCTTCGTTCTTGAGATTTAATAGGATCTTTCCTCGTTCTCAAGGGACTTTAATACCTCAAGTTTTTTCCTCGCATCCGCCATATCCGGGTAAACGCGCAGAATTTCATCAAAAGCCCTTATTGCTTCACTGTACCTTTCCATCTTTCCGAGGATAACTCCCCTGTAGTTCATGGACTGGACGTCCTGAGGGTCTATCCTTAACAGTTTTTCGAAGGCTTTCAGGGCTTCTTCATATTCTCCGATTTTTGCAAGAGAGATGCCCAGGTATCTGAGGGACTGCTCGTGCCAGGGGTTAATAGCAAGGGCTTCTTTAAAAGCCCTGGCTGCGGTCTCGTAAAGTTTCTGTTTGAAGCAGACCACACCCACGTTATAGACTGCCTTGATGTTATCGGGATCCTTTTCAAGCACGCCGTCAAAAGACCTGAGAGCTTCCCTGAACTGCTCAAGCATGCAGAAGGCAATTCCTTTATAGTTCATGGCATCGAAGTTCTCAGGGGAGAGTTCAAGGATGCGATCAAAGTAACCGAGGGACTCCTGAGCCCTATTTAACTTGATGAGGGTCGTGGCTGCATTGTAAAGGGCTTCTTCGTTTTTCGGGTTGAAAAGGGAAGCTTTTTCGAAGGCCTGAAGGGCTTCTTTCGGGTTGTCAAGTTCCAGGTGACAGAGGCCGAGGTAGTTAAGGCTTTCAGGGTCTTCCGGGGATGCTTCGAGAAGCAGCTCAAAGGTCCCTGCAGCTTCTTCGTACTCTTCCATGTTGAAGAGCACAAGAGCCATATTGTAGAGTGCTTCCCTGTGCGTAGGCTCATGTTCAAGGACCAGGTCGAGGGCCTGAAGAGCTCTTTCATAGTCCTGAAGTTCTATGCTAGCAATACCGAGCCTGTAGCAAGCTTCGGTGTAGTTCGGAAAATCAGGGGTAAAGAGGATCACTTTTTCCAGGTCCTTTGCAGCTTCTTCGAAGTTAAGGAGCTTGAAACTGGCTATTGCACGGCTGTAAAGGATATCTGCATTTTCAGGGTTCTGGATAAGAGCTGAACTGAAGGCGTTTCGGGCTTCTTCGCACCTGCAAAGTGCAAGGAGGGAAAGCCCTTTCTGCTCCTGGGCAGCTGTAAGGGAAGGGTTGAGTTCCAGGGCCTTCTCAAAAGCCTCCACTGCATCCTCGTTCTGGTCAAGCCCTCTCATGACAAGCCCGCTTAAGTACCACACGTCAGCAGCCATCGGCTTTTTCTCAAGGACTTTTTCAAAGGTCTCAAAGGCATCTTCATACCTTTCGGTTTTGAGCTGGGAAAGCCCTATTTTAGTCCAGGCGTCTTCCGATTCCAGATCATTTATTTTCGGCCCTTCTTCCTGGCTTTCCAGTACGGCATATTCGAAGGCTTCAAGGGCTTCTTCGTAATTCTCCTGTGAGAATAGCACAAGCCCTTTCCCATACCATGCTTTCCTGCAGTTCGGATAAACCTTAAGTAGCTCTGAAAAAACATCGCAGGCTTCCTCCTGCTTTCCAAGTTCCAGAAGTACCGTCCCTCTGTTGTAAAGAACCTCTTCTGAAGCCGATCCGTCTCCTGCAAGTTTCTCAAGCGGCAGCAGGGCTTCTTCAGACTTTCCAAGTTCTATCAGGGCGGACGCAAACTTCTCAAGGAGCTCCTGACATACCTGAGGAGTTTCTCCCGTGCTTTTTTCGATTTTCTCTCCTGTATCTCCTTCGATTACATTTTCTACGGAGAGTTCAGGAAGGGCAAGAAGGGAATTTACCGCAGATACAGCTTCTTCTAACCTCCCAAGTTCGAAAAGGGAAAGAGCTCTTTTTTGCAGGATTTCGGGGTCCTGCACTCCTACTCTGAGGACAATGTCAAAGGCTTCTACAGCCCTTTCATAATCTCCTATTTCAAAGCAGGAAAACCCTGTATAACAGGGGATGTCAGGCTTCTGGCACCCGAGGGCAAGGGCTTCTTCAAATCCCTGCACGGCTTCTTTGAAATTACCAGACCTGAAAAGGGAAAGAGCTCTTAGATATTGCATACCTGCTTTTTCCGGAGAGTATTCCAGCGCTGCTTTAAAGGCTTCAGCAGCTTCTTCATATTTTCCGAGTTCGAAAAGGGTATATCCTTTCTGGTCGAGGGCGTATGTGCAGTCAGGTTTCAGTTTTAGGATAAGGTCAAAGGCAGCCAGTGCGTCCTGGATTTTTCCAAGGGCTTTTAAAGCAAGCCCTTTTCTGAAAAGAATGGTCTTTCTTCCCGGAGTCTGACTGAGCACCTTCTCAAAAATCTCAAGAGCCTCTTTATAATATCCCTGCTTAAAACAGGCAGTGCTCATGTGTGCAAGGGCTTCATCATTTGCCGGGTCTCTGGCAAGAACTTCCTTAAAGCCGGGTGTGGCTTCTTCGTATCTTCCAAGCCTGAGCAGAGCAAGGCTCTTTCTATAGATAATATCCGTGTAGATAACATCTGTGTAGATAACATCCGTGTAAATAACATCCGTGCCGGCAATATCCCGGATTTTTTCCGGGCCGGGAGCTGTCTTAAGGGCTGCCTCAAAAGCTTTCAGGGCATCTTCATACTTCTCGAGTTCAGAGCAGGAAATACCCAGCCGATAATATGCGTCTTGTGCGTTCTGGAATGCAGGGTCGATTTCAAGAACTTTTTTGAGAGCCGTGTAAGCTTCTTCCTGTCTCCCGAGTTTTGAACAGGACAGCCCGACGAAGTACCAACCTTCCGCAAACTTCGGATCCTGCTCAATTAACCTTGAAAAGACTTCAAGTGCCTTTTCGTAAGCTTCCTGCCTGATAAACACAAGCCCTTTCCAGTAACGCACAGGATAATCTTTCTGAGAATAATCTTTCTGAGAATAATCTTTCTGAGAATAGCCTTTCTGAGAATAGGTCTTCTGAAGGTTCCCTACTGTTCCTTCATTATCTTCTTCGTTTTCGCTTAATTCTTCGCTCTCATTTCTTTCTTTATTTTCATTCTCATTCTTTTCTTTCTCATTTATTTCTTCAAAAAGGGCAAGAGCCTCATTATACTGGCCGAGCTCGAAATGCTCAATCCCGAGCTTGAACTTCGCCTCTTCGAGCTTAAACATGGTCTCTTCCCTGGCCGGGTCAAGTTCAAGCAGGTTTGAGAGAGCTTCAACTGCTTCCTTATGCTTCTTGAGTTCAAGGAAACAAATTGCTCTTTTGTGCAGGGCTGAAAGGTTTTCCGGGTCTCTTTCCAGCACAGTCTCAAAGGCCTTAAGAGCTGCTTCGTACTGCCTGGTTTCAAAGAGACAGATTGCCCTGTATTCAATGGCATCATACAGCTCCGCCGGATTAAGGCGGATAGCCGATTCAAAAGCCCGGGCTGCCTCTTCATGCCTGTGTAGTCTATACAGAGTTAGGCCGCTGTAGTACCAGGTCATGCCGGAGTCAGGTCTTTTTTCAAGTACACTTTCAAAGGTTTCCAGGGCAGGGATACATTTTCCGAGCTTCATTTGAGAAAAACCCTTGAGAGTTCCGGCGTCCTCATAACCTGAGTCCTTTGTAGCGTTCCTTATAGTTACTTCTTCAAAGGCTTTTACAGCTTCCTCAAAGCGTTCCAGCTTCAGGAGGACAAGCCCTTTATTATACCAGGCTTTTTTTGATTCGGGTTTTTCAAGCAATACCTTTTCGAACGCCTGCAGGGCAGTTTCATGTTTCTCGAGCTCCATTGCAAGCTTTCCTTTTCTGCACTGGATTTCTACATCGTCCGGGTTTTTTGCAGCAAGTTTTTCAAAGGTTTCCAGGGCTTTTTCCTGTTTACCAAGTTCCGTCAGTGCAACTCCAAGGCTGTATGCAAGATCTGGATAATCGGGACTGAGGGAAACGACTTTTTCAAGGTATTCCAGGGCAACTTCTTTTCTTCCCAGTCTGAGAAGGGATATGCCTTTGTTATAAATAGAATCGATATCTTCAGGGTTTGTTTTAAGGACTTCGGCAAAAGCTTTCTCGGCTTTCTCATACTCTTCCGAGGCAAAAAGCAAAAGTCCCTTATTTTTCCAGGCGTCCTCAAAGTCAGGTCTGAGTTTTATTGCTTCTTCGAAAGCCTCAAGCGCTTCTTCGGTTTTTCCAAGCTTTCCGAGCACTATCCCTTTCTTGTTCCAGCCCTTCTCAAGATAAGGATTCAGCTGCAAGCCTTCTTTAAAAGCTTCAAGGGCTTCTTCATAACGCTCCAGAGAATAGAGGGCAAAACCCTTGTTCATCCAGCAGATTTCATCTTCAGGCTTCAGGCATGCTGCATTTTCAAAAGCTTTAAGGGCAGGCTCGAATTTTCCGATATCCAGGAGAATGAGCCCTTTTTGAAGCCACATGTTATGGTTTTCAGGTTCCTTCTCCAGGCTTTTCGTAAGGGGTTCAAGGGCTTCTTCAAAACGTCCGAGCCCTGCAAGCACAGTGCCCCTGAATTTCTGAGCTTCGGTAAAATCAGGATCATATTCAAGTAGCTTTTCAAGGGCTTCGAGGGCTTTTTCATACTTACCTGTTCTGGCAAGCAGGCGTCCCTGTTGAAACCATGCATCCGTATTTGTCGGGTCAAGCTCCGTAACACGGGTAAAGGACCGGATAGCTTCCGTAAAATTCTGCAGTTTCAAAAGAGCAAGTGCCCTGTTATACCAGATTTCCTTCATATCAGGATAGGCTTTAAGTACGGTATCAAAGGCTTCTAGGGCTTCTTCGTATACCTCAAGTTTCATAAGTGCAAAGCACTTATAATTCCAGGCTTCAAAATAAGCAGGGTCGAGCCGGATAGCTTCTTCAAAAGCCTCAATGGCTTCGTTAAGCCTGAGCAGCTGTATGAGAGCAAAACCTTTCCTGAACCAGGCTTCCCTGTGCCCGGGGTTAAGCTTCAATACTTTTGAAAGGGTTTTTTCTGCGTCCTCATATCTTGAAAGTTCGCTTAAAAGAATACTTTTATGATAGAGTGAAGCTTCATTTGCAGGAAACTTCTTTAAAAAATCATCAAGAGATTCCAGAGCTTCTTCTTTTTTCCCTAGCTTTGCAAGGGCAAGACATTTCTGCTCAAGGGCACTGGTATTTTTTGGGTTCTCCCGGATAAGGTGATCAAAGCATTCGAGGGCTTTCTCATATTTCTCAAGCTTTGCAAGGATCAGGCCTTTTGCGTAGCAGGCTTCCGAATCTTTAGGGCTAATTTCAAGTGCACGTCCGAAATTCTCCAGTGCTTCTTCATATCTGTTCACCTTTCCGGCTACTGTCCCCATTGCACACCAGGCGGCTACATAATCTGGCTTAAGTTCAATAGCTTTCTCAAAGCAAAGGATTGAAGCTTCAGTTCTTTCTACTTCGGCAAAAGCAAGGCCTCTCATATACCAGGTTTCAGAGATATCAGGAGAAATTTCAAGTGCACTTTCGTAGGCTTCAAGGGCTTCTTCAAATTCACCCAGAATTGCAAAACAGGTTCCTTTTCTATAGAGGGCATCGGAGTTCCCAGGTTCAAGCTGCAGGACTTCATTAAATGAGTTGAGGGCTTCCCGGGGGTTTTCAGTTTCAAGGAGAGCAAGTCCCCTGTTGAAAAGGGCTCCCTTATGAGTTGGGTCTTTATCCAGAATTTTATTGAATGTGTTAATGGCTTTTTCGTACCTTTTGCGTTTAACCAGGTCAAGGCCTCTGTGAAAGGCTTCATCGTGAACGATAATAATTCCTCCGATTCCCTTTTTTGCAATAGATCCTGCAGCTCATCTGAGTATTATATTACTACTTTCCTTTTAGTGCGTATCTTTTTTCAAGAGAATGTATATCAATAAACTGCGCCAGTGAATATACATTGATAAACCTGTGATAAGTGTTACCTATATGTGCTACCGATAAGTATTTACTGATAAATGTTTGCTGATAAACTTGCATTACATTATATATTTTTATGTTTTTATCTGTCTTTTTAAGCCCGGCTTTCGTTTTTCGGGCGGGCTATTATTGGATATCTGGAATTGCTATCATGTTTGTTATCATTATAATTTTTATTTAGAACCTATTTTTCTAACATACTATATAAAGAATCTCCCATAAATGTGAGTGGGGGAAAACTTTCCAAATTGCTTTGAGCATTGTTTACCAGGTATTTAAGCTATCTCTTTGAAGAGAGTTTACATTATAAAAGAATATATAAAAAGATATTCTAAAGATAAATTATTTTTTAAAGATTTCCCTCAAGGGCTTTTTTAATGCTTTTGCAGCTGTCTTTATTATAGCAAACGAGGAAAACAGTTTCAGGTAGCTTATTATTCTGAAGAAATTCTCTTACCTGAGAAACTGCAATCCCGGCTGCCCTTTCGGAAGGAAAACCGTATGCTCCTGTGCTTATGGCTGGAAAGGCAATTCTTTTTATATTGTATCTCCTGGCAAGTTCAAGGCTATTCCAGTAGCAGGAAGCCAGAAGTTCATCCTCTCCTGTTCTGCCTCCATGCCATACAGGGCCGACTGCATGTATAACATACTTTGCAGGCAGAAGATATCCTGATGTAATTTTTGCTTCTCCTGTTAGGCCGCCGTTAAGGGTTCTACACTCTTCCAGCAGCATGGAGCCTGCAACCCTGTGGATGGCTCCATCTACTCCTCCGCCTCCGAGAAGTGTATTATTTGCAGCATTGACAATCGCATCCACTTTCATTTTTACGATATCCCCTTCGGATATCTTTATTCTATCCGGACTTACTTTCATACTTGACTCCTGTACTCGACTTATTCAACTTTTACTTTTGTATGCGGTTCCTGTACTCGGCTCTTTTATCTACACATTAGATAGTTTTTTTCTCAAAAGTCATAGCTTTTTGATTTGTGTGTGCCCAAACAATGATATAGCATAAAACATAGATTATACTAGTCAATCCGAAAGCGGGGATTTCGGTGACCTGCAGGCGTAATTGCCCGCTTAAAAAGTTCTAAAAACTCTTATATGCCTCTGGGGGTTACCGAGGCGATCCTGTTAAGAAGTTGATCTGAAAGATTAAAAAATCTGAAGGGTCAAAAGTATATATCGATAAAATAAGAAGTTGCACATAAAATAAGCCAGTAGTAGTTAAAATAAACAAGTGGCTAAAACAAATCGAGCCGAAATATTTCTTAAACATATTTCTTGACCATGGCTTATATAGCGAGGAATAAACCTCTTAATTATTTCAATGGGGAGACTAACCATGAGCGACATAACACTTAAGGAAAGACTTTTAAACGCATTGGAAGGTAAGCAAGTTGACAAAGTACCTGTTTGTTCCGTAACCCAAACCGGAATTGTGGAGTTAATGGACGAAGTGGGAGCTCCCTGGCCGGAAGCTCACTCTGACCCTGAACAGATGGCAAAACTGGCGATTGCAAACTATGAACGTAGCGGTCTCGAAGCTGTAAGGGTTCCTTACTGCCTGACCGTGCTTGCCGAAGCCATGGGCTGCGAAGTTAATATGGGTACGAAGAACAGACAGCCTTCTGTTACTGCTCATCCGTACCCCAAAGACCTTGAAGGCATGAAAATGCCCGAAAACTTGATTGACATGGGCAGGATCCAGGCTGTACTTGATGCGATTAAAATCATTAGAGAAAGAGTGGGACCGGATGTGCCTATTATCGGAGGAATGGAAGGACCGGTCACCCTTGCCTCGGATCTTTCGAGTGTCAAGTCTTTTATGAAATGGTCTCTGAAAAAACCCGAGCTTTTTGAACAGGTACTGGACTTTGCAACCGAAGCCACAATAGCGTATGCAAATTCCATGGTTCTTGCAGGGGCAGATGTTATTTCCATTGCAGACCCAGTAGCATCTCCTGACCTTATGAGCCCGGACTCTTTCAAAAATGTGCTTCAACCCAGATTGCAGAATTTCTCTTCAAATGTGGATTCGGTTACAGTCCTGCACATCTGCGGTAATGTGAACCCTATCCTCAACTATATGGCAGACTGCGGCTTCGAAGGTCTGAGCGTTGAAGAAAAGATTGGCAGTATAAAGAAGGCCAAAGAAATACTCGGGGAAAGAGCAAGGCTCGTAGGAAATATTTCAAGCCCCTTCACTCTGCTTCCAGGCCCGGTTGACAAAATAAAATCAGAAGCCAAACAGGCTATCGCTGACGGCGTTGACGTGCTTGCTCCGGGCTGTGGAATTGCACCAATGACCCCGGTTTCTCATATTAAAGCTATGGTAGAAGCAAGAGACGAATATTACTCTTGATTAGTTGAAATAAAAACCCTATTTTTTTTAATTTTATTTTTTAACTTTCCCGAATTGTGCCTCGGGATTTCGTGGTCCATTTCACTCGCTCAAGAGGACTAACATTTGTTATAGCGGTGATTTTTGAGAGACCGAATAACAAATCTCTCCTACCAGTAAAGCCTTATTCATTGTACCGGGTCTTCAAGTCTTCAGTGGTTTTTTCTTTTTTTCAATCGGCCGCCATGTAAGCCGGTGTGAACATCCTATTATCAGTAGACTGAAACACTTTCCGGGGTAAGGGGAAGTATTTTTCAATCTCTATGGTGTACTTTTTCCTGGGATCTGGTTTTTCTTAACAGCAGTGCGGTTCCGTTGTGTTTTTTTCTTAGCTGGTGTGAGCTGGCTTCAGTCCAGTGCAGTGCAGGTAAAAATTTTTCAGAATAAATGGGGAGCAACTAGCAGTTAAAATCTTCAGTAAAAGTTCAAAATGCAGGAAAAGTATCCTGAAGAGTATCTAAATAAAAAAACATCCAAAGTAAAAAATATCTAAAGAAAAAACTATCCAAAGAAAAAATTATCCAAAGAAAAAAATATTCGAAAAGAGATATCCGGAAGTTCTCCTGAGACATTTATTAAAAACTTTTTCTGAAAAAACGCACATGATATTCTTCGAATAACATGCCCAAAAAGATGAAAGTCCTTTTATACCTAACTTTTTTGTTTATTAACTCCATCATTACCTTAGGACAGTAAGGTTGTCTTTTCTTTGGTTCTGTGAAACCGTCAAAAAACTAATCAGCGAATTGCCATCGAAGGCCCAGATGTGACTTTGATCACGGATGCCAAATTGCCTTTGAGGCAATTCCACTGTCCTTGAAATGATGGAGTAATGTAAATTGGAAGGAGAAATAAACAAAGCTTGTGGTTTAGACATTCACAAACATTTTGTCATTGTTACTATTCTCAGCAGATCCGGTGAAAAACAGCTACAACGTTTTGATAGAGATGATGATGGAATTTTAAACCTTAAAAATTGGGTGACATCAGAAGAATGTGATGTTGTTGCCTGTGAATCAACAAGTGACTTCTGGGTTCCGATTTATGAGTCATTGATAGATCATTTGCCTGTTATAGTTGGAAATGCGCGAGATATGAAAGCATTTACACATAAAAAGACCGATAAGATAGATTCGGAAGTCATTGCACAACTTGCATTGAATAAAATGATTCAACCGTCAAGAGTTTTTCCTAAAAAGCACAGGGAATTCAGGTCGTATGTCAGGCTCAGGTTAACTCTTGTAAGAAAAAGGACAGATATAAAAAATGAAGCTCATGCTATTCTTTCTTCTGAAATGTTACATCTAGGTGATGTGCTAACAGACATTTTCGGAAAAAATGGAAGAGCAATTCTATCAGGAATTTCTTCAGGAAAAAATATTGATCAGATTATAGAATCACTTTCTCCAAATGTTCGGAAGAAAGCTGGTCAGATAAGAGAGATTCTGAACAGAGAAATATCTCAGAGTGCTGCAATAAGGCTTCAGATGTGCCTGAACATTATAAAACATCTGGATGAAGAAATCGAAATTCTGGAAAGAGAAATTTTCAATTACGCTTATAGAAATCATAAACATGAAATGGAAATTTTAATGTCAGTTCCTGGGATTGGAGAACTGAGTGCGGCAACTCTAATTGCTGAGATAGGAAACTTCAAAGACTTTTCTTCAGGGGATAAACTTGCTTCATGGCTTGGGATAGTTCCAAATGTGTATCAATCTGCAGATAAATACCATAATGGAAGAATCACAAAGAGAGGATCAAAAGTAGCAAGGTGGATTCTGACACAGATTGCTCAAGCAGCATCAAGAAAGAAGAATAGCAGGTTAAAAGAGTTTTTTAACAGAAAAAAGAAGTCAATTGGATATGCAAAGGCGATTATTGCCCTGGCAAGGAAAATTGCAACGATAATATGGCATCTTATCACAAGTGATGAGATGTATGAAGATGAGACAGGGTATGAAAAGGGAGAAGTTCAAAAGAGAAAGATTGTTGAAACTGAAATATTTTCGGTTGATGAACGGATCAAAATAATTAGTGGAATATTCGCAATTATGGGAAAAGAAGACAGAGAGAGTACGTGAGGAAGATATCCTCATGTACTTTCATGCCAAAGAAAAAGGAAAAGGAGAACAACCTTGGTTAGAGGCCGTAATTCTCCGGCAGGAAGACTTTGACTTCCTTCTTATATTTGTCCAGGTTGTCGCTCATGAACTTGTCACTGTCGTCAGTGAGGGCTTCAAAAGCAGCCTTTGCATCTGCAAGAGCTTTGGTTTCGAACCTGGAAAGTTCGAGTTTGCCCCCTGCTCCTTCTTCTACGATTTTAATGCTCTCTATTGCTGCGTTCCTGGCACGGAGGTAAATATCATTTCCGTCCCTGGCAATTGCCTCTCCTACTCTGTAAGCATTCTGATATGCGAGTACGTAACCCTGGGCGTCTCTGTACATATCAGAAGCTGCGAACAGATCTCTCAGGATCTTTTCATTACCCGAATTAAGAGCCACGTTCATCAGAGCACAGTCGTATGCAAGGGTTTCGGACCAGCACTGAACTGTGGTACCACCGAATTCACCGTGGTATTCAACGGACTCGTTGGACCAGAGGTCACAGCACTGCATGGTCAGGTTGCCCATAAGGTCAGAGTGAGCACAGGTTGAGGTCTTACCTTCCTGAGCAATCGGAACACCTGATACGGATTTGACAATTGTGTTTTCATATCCGCAGTCCTTTCCGGGACCTGTTGCACCTGCTTCATATGCAACGAGAGTTCTTGCTGCAGAGATTGCCCTTGCAATAATTGCAATAGTGTGGGCAAGGTTCTTGTCAAGCAGACCGCCTGCAATGAACATTGCTGTATTTGCCTGGGCACAGTCCGTGTCACCGGCTGCAACTACCTTATTCTTCTTTGCAATGTTTGCAATATCGGACCAGATCATTTCCATGTCCATGCTTCCGAGAACACCAATGCCGAAAAGTACACCGGGCATATCGTTCCTGAGAATTGCGTAGTCAAAGACCTCCTTACCGCCCATGCTCTCTACTGAAAGCATATCAGCACCGTTCTGAGCACACTGTTCGAATGCTTCTATAAAGGTGTTGTATTTGTCTCCTCTGAGCTGGAGGTAGTCTCTGCTCTCACGGATATCTCCTATGGTGTGACGGAGTGCGCACTTTATGCCGTGTTCGTCATGGTAGTCTTCCATGATGGCTTTCTGGGCGTGTGCAACTTCTGCTCCCCAGGAAGGGTTATTGGACATCTGCTGAACGTGTTCAGTTTCGAGTACAACTGAAGGGGCTCCTATCTGGACCATCCTTGCCATGATATCGGTGGTGATCCTCTCGTACTCTTTAATCAGCTTCTCCTTGGATGCACCTGCTTCGGGCCTTGGAGCATAGTTCACTTCAGGAGTTGTGTATCCGGCACCAATCTCAAGCCCGAGTCCTGTTTTGACGGGTTTGACAGCTCTTCCGAAGACCATCTCATCTGCTGTAGAATAAGCCATTTTAGTGAATCTGTTTACTGCCATCTACTCCACCTCCTCAGTGTTTATGGAATTTCTCCCTCAGCTTTACAATATTGTCCCCATTTGCCTTAACGAAGTCAGCCATTTTCGGGGCATCAGACGCTTCTTCACCATATACACCGAGCTCATACTGCGACACGAAGTCCTGGTTCACAGCACCACCTCCGCATGCAAAGGGAATCCTGTAGCCTTTCTCCATTAACTTGTCGTTGATCTCCTTAAAGGCATACATGGTCGTGGTCATGAGAGCTGTACCTGTCAGCATCAGGGGGCTCTCCTTTTCGACGGCAGCTATGACTTCATCGACAGGAACATCTCTTCCAAGATCTATTATATCATACCCGTTTGCTCTTAGCAGTGCAACCACAATGTTCTTGCCAATGTCGTGGACATCGCCCTCTGCAACGTGGCAGACAATTTTTCCTTTGACTTCAGGCGATTTTCCAGCTTTTTGCTTAAGGAATTCGATACCTTCCAGCATGGCGTCAGCAGACATCATAACGTTGGGCAGGAAAATAACTCCGTCATCGTAAAGCTTGGAAACAACACCCATTCCTACCATCAAAGAATCATTGATAAGAGAAATAGGGTCTTTTCCGGACTCGATAGCTTTCTTCAGCCCTTCAATAACGTCATCTTCTTCTCCCTCGAAGATGGCTTTTGCAACCGGGTATATTGTCGAGTCTTTTGGATAAAGCTCTTCTGCAGCATCTTCCGGTGTCATTTCCTTTTCCATTTTAACGTTGTAACGAACCAGAATACCACTGGGATCTACGTCTATCAAATATCTAACCTCCATTTTAGCATTTGAGGAGCAAATAATCCCTGTTTATTTGCAGGGGCAAAAGCCGGGTTAAAACTAAAAGTTCCTAAAAAGACCTGAAATAGGTTTAGATGTCCACTAATTCCCCATTTTTAGATAGAAGCAACTAACCTTGATCTAATCAGGTATAAATTCCCAGAATCTTCCCAATTTCTTAAAGGGACTCCTAACTCCCCTTAATTTAATTGTGTTCTATATATATAAAACCCACTGAGCAAGTTTAAGGTTCTCAGACTGAAAACAAGTACTTTCACTTCCATTGCGTATCCTGTTTTTTTCTATTTATGGGGCTGGATTTCTCTCCAAACACATTAATTTCTTGTATACCGTCGATGTGCATACAGTAGTACTCGTATCGAACTATATCGGAAGAAGTCATGCTGCGCATCTACATTTCTTGCATGCTATCTGTATGCTACTCATTTTTCGCTTTTCATCTTCAGGATCACTCCGAATCATCTTAAACTGACCGCACGACAAAAGCTGCCAAAAAGTATTTATAACAGTACTGCATTTAGAAGATTCCCTGATCAGGAGAGATCAGGTGGCAATAAGCTTGTTGATTTATGGCAAAATTACTTTTGCAATAAAATCAGTATGCAGGTAAATTGCTAGACAAAAGCTTTATATACAAGACATGTCTTGTATGTATCCCTCACACGTCAATTGTGCGAGGCTCGCCTGCTTCCGATCTTTAATGATTGGAGCTGCAGTATCTCTGTAGATTTAAGCAAAATTTCGTTTTGCGCTAAATCTGCCTTGAAAAACTGCGAGGTGGGAAAAAGCTTATATACAAGAAATACCTTGTATGATTCCCTCACACAGAACAATTATGTGGGAGGACAATAAAAAGGTTTATATACAAGAAATACCTTGTATGATTCCCTCACACAAAGCAATTGTGTGGGTTGAATTTCAAAGATCTCTTTCATCTTTTAATGGAGACAGAAGTTGTTTTCTGTCTGACGAGGATTTGTCGGTTCGGTTAATTCTGGGTGATAGGTGTTTTCACATCTATCGCGAAATGAACTAACTGAATTTGATG